>NZ_JBFOKQ010000001.1:0-2067736 GCF_047246625.1 Microbacterium californiense
GGCGGCGCCCGTCGCCGTGCCCTCCGCCGCCCCGGCCGCGGAGCCGTCGGTCGTGCCCCGCGCGGTCGCCGCCCAGGTCGCACCGGTCGTCGTCAGCATCGCTCAGCGCCCGGCGGGGACCCACCAGCTGACGCTGACGGTGAACCCCGACAGCCTCGGCCCGGTCACGGTCCGCGCCCGCATCGGTCACAACGGCGACATCCAGGTGCAGCTCTCGGGAGCGACGGATGCCGGGCGCGAGGCGCTGCGCACGATCGTCGCCGAGCTGCGACGCGACCTCGCCGCCGTCACCCCGCACGCGACCCTCACGCTCGGCTCCGGGTCGGGCGCGGAGGCCGGCGCCTCCGACCGCGGTACGCAGCCGGGCGCCGGTGGGGGAGCCGGCGAACGCACTCCCCAGGGTGGGAACGCGTCCTCCCGGCACACCGACCACCGTCCACCGTCCGAGCGTGCCGGGGGCGTCGAGTCGCCCGTCAGCCGGCCCCTGACCCCCGCCGCCGGCGCGGGCCTCGACATCTTCGCCTGAGAGGACGACACATGACCGTCGACGCCACGAGCGCGCCCAGCTCGCTCTACACCGGGACCACCATCGATCCCGCCTCGCGCAAGCAGACCCTGGACGGCGAGGTGTTCCTCAAACTGCTCGTGACCCAGCTGACGCATCAGGACCCGTCGAGTCCGATGGACACGAACGAGATGATCTCGCAGACCACGCAGCTGGCCATGATGGAGCAGCTCACCACCCTGGCCGACAACGGGACCGAGGCGTTCGCGCTGAGCATGCGTCAGGCGGCCACCGCCCTCATCGGGCAGGAGGCCAGCTACAAGGACGCCGACGGCAAGACCGTGACCGGGGTCGTGTCGAAGGTCTCCTTCGACGGACCCGTCCCGCAGGTGACCATCGGCGACAAGAGCGTCGCACTCGACGTCATCACCGGCATCACCTCCCGAACCACCCCTGCAGCGGCCGGCGCCGCAGCAGTCTGACCTCCAGCCATACAGGAAGAGAGAACCACATGCTCCGCTCGCTCTACTCCGGGATCTCCGGGCTCCGCTCCCACCAGACCATGCTCGACGTGACCGGCAACAACATCGCCAACGTCAACACCGCCGGGTACAAGGGCTCCTCCGTGCTGTTCCAGGACTCGCTCTCGCAGCTCATCGGCAACCCGGGCATCCCCGACGACCAGGTCGGCGGCCGCAATCCCGCCCAGGTGGGTCTCGGCGTGCAGGTGGCCGGTGTGCGCACCAACTTCGCGCAGGGCTCCGCGCAGGCGACCGGCCGCGGGGGAGACCTGATGATCTCGGGCGACGGGTTCTTCGCCGTGCGCTCCGGCGGTGAGACGCTCTACACGCGGGCCGGCGGCTTCTCGTTCGACCCGACGGGCAAGATGGTCACGGCGGACGGCTCGGTCGTGCAGGGCTGGTCCGCCCAGAACGGCGTCGTCAACACCGGGCAGGCCGTGGGCAACATCGTCCTGCCGCTGGACACCGTCGCCCCCGCGCGCGCGACCACCGCCGCGACCGTGACGGGCAACCTCCCCTCGACGGCCGCCGCCGGCGACACGATCGTGCGCGACGTGACCGTCTACGACGCCCAGGGCACGCCCTCCACGCTGAGCCTGACGTTCACCAGGACGGCGACGGGCTGGGACGTCACCGAGCCGACGAGCGGCGCGACCGGATCGCTGGCGTTCACCAACGGCACGCAGACCGGTGCCGGCCTGACCCTCGACACGGGCGACCTGCAAGTAGACCTCACGGCCGTCACCGGCTACGCGAGCATGTCGACCGTCGCGGTCACCGAGCAGAACGGCGCGGCCGCCGGAACGCTGAAGTCGTACAGCATCACCGGCGACGGATCGATCGTCGGCACCTTCAGCAACGGCGCCACGCTGACCCTCGGCAAGATCGCCATGGCCACGTTCGCCAACCCCGAGGGCCTCGAGAAGGCGGGCGGCTCGGCCTACCGGGTGTCGGTCAACTCCGGCGCGGCGCAGATGGGCGAGCCCGGCCAGGCCGGGTTCGGCACCCTGGTCTCGGGAGCCCTCGAGATGAGCAACGTCGACCTGTCCCAGGAGTTCACCAACCTCATCGTCGCGCAGCGCGGGTTCCAGGCCAACGCCCGCATCATCACCACGAGCGACGAGGTGCTGCAGGAGCTCACCCAGCTGAAGCGCTGATCCCGTCCGCACGGACCAGCAGCCCTGGCTCCGTCGCCGCCCGTCCGGGTTACCCCGGGCGGGCGGCGTCGCGATAGTCGGGGCAGACTCGCCCCTCCATCCGACGTCCGGAGACTCCGATGATCACCGTCACCCGCCTCGACCACACACGGTTCGCGGTCAACCCTGATCTGATCGAGCGCGTCCACGCCTCTCCGGACACCACCCTCCACATGGTCGACGGGCACGTCTACGTCGTGCAGGAGAGCCTGGACGCCGTCGTCGACCTCATCGTCGCCTACCGTGCGCGCGTGCTCGGCGCCGCCCAGGCCCTGACGCGCACGACGGGGGAGTGACGGTGGATCCCGCATTCCTCATCGGCGTCGTCCTCGCCTTCGGCGCCCTCGTCGCGATGATCACGATGGAGGGCGCCAGCATCGAGGCGCTGCTGATCCCGGCGCCGATGATCCTCGTGCTCGGGTCGACGATCGGCGTCGGCATCGCCAGCCACACGCTTCGCGACACCGTGGTGGCGGTGAAGAGCCTGGGCCGGATGGTCCGCGGTCCGCGCATGACTCCGGAGGCGGTGATCCCCTTCCTGGTCGGCTATGCGGAGAAGGCGCGGAGCGACGGGCTGCTCTCCCTGGAGCAGGAGCTCGACAGCGCCCCCGACCCGTTCACGCGGCAGGCCCTCCAGGCCCTGGCAGACGGCACCGATGCCGAGGATCTGCGCCTCATGCTCGACGACGAGGTCACCGCGACCACCGCGCGAAACCGCGTCGCCGCCAAGTTCTTCTCCTCGCTGGGCGGTTACGCCCCCACCATCGGCATCGTGGGCACGGTCGTGTCGCTGACGCACGTGCTCGAGAAGCTCGACGAGCCCGACCACCTCGGACCCATGATCGCCGCGGCCTTCGTCGCCACCCTGTGGGGGCTCCTGTCGGCCAACTTCATCTGGAACCCCATCGCGGGGCGGCTGAACCGGATCGGCGCGGTGGAGCTCGAGCGCATGATGCTCGTCACCGAGGGAACCCTCGCCATCCAGGCCGGGAGCGCGCCGCATCGGCTGCAGGAGCGGCTCGAGGCCCTCTCGAGCGTCAAGCCGTCCGCCAAGAGGACGCAGAAGGCGGAGCAGTCCATCGAGGACATGCTGTGAGCACGGCGCGTCGCGCCGGCGGTCGCGGCCACGAGGACGAGTCCCACGACGAACCCGACGAGCGCTGGGCGGTCTCGTACGCCGACATGGTGACGGTGCTCATGTGCCTGTTCATCGTGCTGTTCGCCGTGTCGAACGTCGACAAGACGAAGTTCGAGCTCCTGGCGAACAGTCTCGCCACCGGCTTCGGCCAGGAGGAGACCATCGAGGGCGGCGCGGACATCTCCGAGGGACTCGTGATCCCGCCCGAACTGGTGGACGAGGAGAGCCCGGAGGATCTGACCGCCCGCGCGGTGGCGGAGTACGAGTCGCTCGAGGAGCTGCGCGAGCGGATCGACGGCGCCCTCACGGCGCAGGGCCTCCAGGGCACCGTCGACTACGTCATCGACGACCGCGGGCTGAAGGTCGGCCTGGTCGGCGCCGAGACCTTCTTCGGCGACAACAGCACGGACCTCTCCGGCAAGGCCGATGCCGTGCTGGACACCATCGGCGACATCCTCGCCACGGTCGGTAACCAGGTGAGCGTGGAGGGCCATGCGGACCACCGCGTCTCCGCGGCGCCGTTCCCCACCAACTGGGAGCTCTCCGGCGGCCGCGCCACCCAGGTCGCGCGGTTCCTGGTCGAGCACGAGGGCGTGGCCGGAGCGCGGGTGAAGGCGACGGCGTTCTCGGACACCCGGCCGCTCGTGCAGGGCGACAGCGTGGAGGCGCTCGCGAGCAACCGCCGCGTCGACATCGTGGTGGAGTCCGCCGAGGAAGAACAGGTGCGAGCGCTGATCCCCGCCCTCGCCGAAGCCGCCCAGACGAAGGAAGCCCCGTGACCACGATCCTCGAGGAGGCCGCGATGACCGGCGTTCCCGCGACGGGCGAGTCCACCGCCCGGTACCCCGCCTACGACTTCAGCCGTCCGGCTCAGCTCGGCCGCGAGAGCACCCGGCAGCTGGAGGCGGCATTCGAGTCGTTCGCCCGTCTCTGGTCGTCGCAGCTGACGGCGAAGATCCGGGTGCGCACGCACCTCGCCCTGGAGGGCGTCGAACTCGTCTCCTACCAGGAGTACGCCGACACCCTGCCCAGCACCACCGCGATGGTGGCAGGCTCATTCGCCGGCCGCGAGGAGCCCTGCGTCGTGCAGTTCGGTCTCGACAGCGCCCTGCTGTGGGTGGTGCAGATGATGGGCGGCCGCAGCACGTCGATGCCCGAGGCGCGCACGTTCACTCCCATCGAGCTCGCCCTCGTCCGCAACCTGATGGAGGGCACCCTGGACCACCTCTCGGCGAGCCTGGGCGGGCTGCTGCCGGGAGCGCCCACCTTCAGCGCGGTGCACTACAACCCGCAGTACATGCAGGTGATCTCCGGAGCGGCCGCCGTGATCGTCGCCCGGTACGCGATGCGCCTGGGCGACGCCGAGACGACCGCGACGGTGATGCTCCCGGCATCCGCCGTCGTCGATCGGCTCGCCGCCACCGGCTCGGACGCGGGCGCCGGACACACCGCGGCGCAGACCGTGGCACAGGTGCGGAGCACGCCGCTGGAGATCACGCTCCGTCTGGCGCCCCTGACCATCGGCGCGGGCGAGGTGCTCGACCTCGCCCCCGGAGACCTCCTCCGGCTGCCCCACCCCGAGACCCGGCCGTTCGAGCTGGTGGCCGGCCGGACGACCCTCGCCCAGGCGACGCCCGGCAGCCGCGGCTCCCGGCTCACCTGTCTGATCACGACCACCCCCGAGGAGACCCCCTGATGAGCACCTTCCACGAGACCGCCGTCGCCGCGGCGATTGCCGGCAAGCTGCCGTTCGGCTACCCCGTCATCCCGGCGCCCTCCACCGATCCGGGCGCCGCCGGCGACGCGGTCGCCGTCACCTTCACGGGCACCCCGGGCGCCCGCATCGCACTCCAGATCGCCGACCCGTCGCAGCTCGAGGACGGATCCCCGACGGCGAGCCTCGTCGACCGCCTGCACCCCGTCTTCGAGTCGGCGGCGGCGATCCTCGGTCCGGGTTCCCTCGCCGACGGCGAGGTCGTCCCGGCGCCGGAGGTCTTCACCCAGCCCGGTACGCAGGTCTTCGATCTCGTCGACGCCGACGGCTCGGTGGTGGCCCGCGCGGCCGTGCGCATCGACGGAGGTGCCGCGGTGACGGCATCCACCGGATCCCAGCGGCTGAGCCGCATCGCGGGCGTCGAGATGGAACTCGTCGTGGAGATCGGTCGGACCCGGATGCCGGTGCGCGACGTCCTCACCCTCGAGCCCGGGCGCGTGGTCGAACTCGACCGGGCCGCCGGTTCCCCGGCCGACATCAAGCTGAACGGCCGGCTGATCGGGCACGGGACCGTCGTCGTCGCGGACGGCGACTTCGCGATCCGCGTGGAGCGCATCCTCGACGGCGCCGAGAGCGTGTGACCATGCCCGACCTGCTCATCGCCCTGCGCGCCGTCGTGGCCCTGGCGGCCGTCCTCGGGCTCCTGCTGTTCCTCAGCCGGCGTCTGCAGAAGAGCCAGGCGAAGGGGGCCAGCCCGCTGGCCGGTCTGATGCCGAAGAAGCTCGCCTCGCTGTCGTCCCTGCGTCCCTCGCGGCAGGCCGCGGGCCCCCGCAGCCGTGCCGAGAAGATCACCGTGGTCGCCCGGTCCGGTCTCGGCGGCAAGGCCCAGCTGGTCGTCGCGGAGTTCGGCGGCATCCGCTACGTGCTCGGCGTGACCGAGCAGGGGGTCAGCGTCGTCGACACCCAGGAGGCCCCGCCGGCCGAGGAGGAACCGCTGCGTGCGGCGGACACCCCGCTCGCGGCCGCGTCGGACGACGACGACCGCAGCCTCAAGCCCGTCGCCTGACAGCGCGGGCGCCGGCCCGGGGTTACCGCGTCGGAGCTCTGTCGCGATAGTTCTCCTCGAGCACGGATCGCTCACCCTCTGGCTACGGATCGGCCACGTCACCCACCTCCGGAGTGCCGCCGTGCCCGATACCGCCCCGCGCTGCGCGACGATGGCGCGCGCATCCCGTCTGCCCCGCCGGGCCGGGGTGCTGCTCGCCGTCGCCCTGGGGGTCGTGGCCCTCATTGTGCTGCTGGACGCGGCGGGGGCGCACGCCGACGCGACGATCGTGTCCGCCCAGACGGGCGACGGCGAAGGCGTGACCATCAACGGCATCAACGGGACGCCGTCCGACAGCATCGTGACCCTCCTGGGGATCACGGTCCTCAGCGTCGCGCCCGCCCTGCTGCTCATGATGTCGAGCTTCACCAAGATCTTCGTGGTGCTGGCGCTGACGCGGAACGCGCTGTCGCTGCCCTCGATCCCGCCGAACCAGGTGCTCGCGGGGCTGAGCCTGTTCCTGACGCTGTTCATCATGTGGCCCGTGCTCACCGACATCAACACCGTCGCGGTGAGCCCGTTCACCGCCGGTGCGGTCGATTTCGGGCGCGCGTTCGAGCTCGCCCAGGAGCCGCTGCGCCAGTGGATGCTCGCCTACACGCGTGAGGAGGACATCGCCCTGATGTACCGCGCCGCGCAGATGGACAATCCGACCGACCCGGCGAGCATCCCCCTGCAGACCCTGGTGCCCGCGTTCATGTTGAGCGAGCTGCGCGCCGCCTTCCTCATCGGGTTCATCATCTTCGTGCCGTTCCTCGTGATCGACCTGGTCGTCGCGAGCGCGCTGATGTCGATGGGCATGATGATGCTGCCGCCGGTGATGATCTCGCTGCCGTTCAAGATCCTGCTGTTCCTGCTGATCGACGGGTGGGGGATGGTGCTCACGGCTCTCGTGCAGTCCTACGGCGGAGGCGGCGGATGAATCCCGAAGCGGTGATCGACATCGGTCAGGCGGCGCTCATCGTCGGGGCGAAGCTGTGCGCTCCGCTCCTGGTCACGGCCCTGGTGGTCGGCTTCGCCATCTCGCTGCTGCAGTCGATCACGCAGGTGCAGGAGATGACGATCTCGTTCGTGCCGAAGCTCGTCGCGGTCGGCATCGCCCTCCTCGTGAGCGGCCACTGGATGATCGCCGAGCTCATCGCGTTCACGAACGAGATGTTCGCGCGCATCCCCGGGCTGTTGAACGGCGGCGGATGAACATCCCCATCGATTTCACCTGGCTCGAGGCGACCGCCCTCGCGTGCGTGCGCATCACGGCGTTCCTCGTGCTCGCACCGCCGTTCAGCCACGGCACGGTGCCCATGCGCATCCGGGCGATGCTGGGGGTGGGGCTGGCCCTCGCGGTCTCCCCGGTCGTGACCGAGGGATACGAGCGCCTCGACACGGCGGGGTTCCTGCTCGCGTTGGCGGGTCAGGCGCTGACCGGCGTGCTGCTCGGCTTCCTGGTGATGGTGCTGTTCAGCGCCATCCAGGGCGCCGGGCACCTGGTCGACACCTTCGGCGGGTTCCAGCTCGCCCAGGCGTTCGACCCCGGCATGGCCATCAACGGCGCCCAGTTCACGCGACTGTTCCAGATGACCGCGATCGTGCTCCTGTTCGCCTCCGACGGCTACCAGCTCGTGCTGGGCGGGCTGTTCCGCTCCTTCGACGCCGTACCGGTCACCGGCGTGATCGACCTCAGCCGACCGGCGGAGGCGCTCGTGGGGGCGGCCGGTCAGATGATGCTCAGCGCCGTGCAAATCGCGGGCCCGCTTCTCATCGTCCTCTTCCTCGCCGACGTCGGGCTGGGCCTGATCACCCGCGTCGCGCCGGCCCTGAACGCCTTCGCGATGGGCTTCCCGATCAAGATCGGCCTCACGCTGCTGCTCGTCGCGTTCGTCTACGCGGCGCTACCCGGCGTGGTCGCGGCGATCGCCGAGGACGCCGCACGGCTGCTGCTGGGGGTGGGCGGATGAGCGAGACCGACAGGGGAGAACGCACCGAGAAGGCCACCGACCGGCGTCTCAAGGAGGCGCGGCGCAAGGGACAGATCGGCCGCAGTCAGGACTTCACGGCGTGGGTCTGCATCGCGGCGGCCGCCGTGATGACCGTGCCCGCCATCGCCGCGAGCACCCCGGTGCTGACGGACCTCTTCCTGAACGTGGTCCACGTCGCGGGGGATCCCACCGGGGGCGCGGCGGTGGACGTGCTCGGATCCGCCCTCGCCTCGATGGGCGGCATCCTGCTCCCGCTGCTCGCGGTGGTGCTGCTGGCGACCTGTGCGACCGCGGTCGCCCAGGGCGGGATCCACCTGCGCGGCGTGACGATGCGGACCGAGCAGTTCAACGTCGTCGCCGGGCTCCAGCGCGTCTTCGGACGCCAGGCGCTGTGGGAGGGCGCGAAGGCGCTCCTGAAGACGGTCGCGATCGGTCTGGCGCTGTGGATCGTCGTCGCCGGGCTCGTGCCCGTCCTCATGGCGAGCGGCAGCCACAACATCACGTGGCTGCTGGAGCAGGCCGCCGGGGGAGCGGTGGCCCTGCTCCAGGTCGCGGTCGTCGTCGGCATCCTGCTCGCGGCGATCGACGTGGCCGTGGTGCTGCGCCGCAACCGCAAGCACACGCACATGACGAAGCAAGAGGCGAAGGACGAGCACAAGAAGACCGAGGGCGACCCGCTCGTGCGCTCGCAACGCCGGTCCCGGCAGATCGCCCTCAGCCGGAACCGCATGATCGCCGCCGTGGGCGACAGCGACGTCGTGCTCGTGAACCCCACGCACGTCGCGGTCGCCCTGCGCTACGAGCCCGGCAAGTCCGCGCCGCGCGTGGTGGCGAAGGGCGCGGGCGTCGTCGCCCAGAAGATCCGCGAGAAGGCGGAGGCCGCCGGCGTGCCCATGGTCCGCGACATTCCGCTCGCGCGGGCGCTGCATGCCGCGTGCGACATCGGACGGGAGATCCCCGAAGAGCTCTACACCGCGGTCGCGCAGGTGCTCGCCTTCATCGAGCACCTCAAGCGTCGCGGCTCGGCACGGGGGACCCACACCATGCCGTTCGCGCACACCACGAAACAGGAGAGGTGAGACCATGTTCGGTCAGCTGCTGTCCAAGGGAGCGGTGCCCGTCGGCGTCGTCGGGATCATCCTGCTGCTCATCGTCCCGATCCCCACGCTGCTCCTCGACGTGCTGATCGTGCTGAACATCTCGTTCGCCCTGCTCATCCTGCTCACCGCGATGTTCGTGAAGAAGCCCCTCGACTTCTCCGTCTTCCCCAGCCTCCTCCTGGTCGCGACCCTCTTCCGGCTCGGGCTCAACGTCGCGTCCACCCGCCTGGTGCTGAGCGAGGCGCACGCGGGCCAGGTGATCCAGGCGTTCGGTCAGATCACGATCAGCGGCTCCCTGGTGATCGGCGCCGTCATCTTCCTCATCCTCACGGTGATCCAGTTCGTCGTCGTCACCAAGGGCGCCGAGCGTGTGGCCGAGGTGGGCGCGCGGTTCACGCTCGACGCCATGCCGGGCAAGCAGATGGCGATCGACGCCGACCTCAACGCCGGGCTCATCACCGACACGGAGGCGCGCAAGCGCCGTGCGGAGGTCGCCGCCGAGGCGGACTTCTACGGCGCGATGGACGGCGCCTCGAAGTTCGTCAAGGGTGATGCCATCGCGGGCATCGTCATCGTCATCATCAACTTCGTCGGCGGCATCCTCATCGGAGTGGTCCAGCACGGCATGGAGATGGGCGACGCGCTCGAGACGTACAGCATCCTGACCATCGGAGACGGACTGGTCACCCAGATCCCGGCGCTGCTCATGGCCGTGTCGACCGGCATGATCGTCACCCGCGAGAACGCCGAGGCCGAGATGGGCCAGGCGGCCGGTCGCCAGCTCATGCAGTCGCGCAACGCGCTCGTCATCACCGGTCTGGCCGCCCTCGCGATGGGCTTCATCCCGGGGATGCCGCTGCTGGTGTTCGCGGCCATCGGCGCGGTGCTCCTGTTCGCGGCCTCCCGGGTCAAGGCGAACGAGGAACGCGACGCCGCCCGCGAGGCGGATGCGCAGCTGCAGGAGGCCGCGGAAGCCGGGGCCGAGGGGCCGGACGAGCTGATGGAGAAGATGCGGGTGCACGCCCTGGAGATCTCCCTGTCGCCCGACATCGTCGACCTGGCGTCCGGGGGAGCGGGCGATCTGCTCACGCGGGTCAAGTCGCTGCGGCGCAAGCTCGCGATGGACATCGGCATCCTCATGCCCCCGGTGCGCACCCGCGACAACATCGAGCTGCCTGCCCAGACGTACGCCATCCTCATCGCGGGCGTCGAGGTGGGGCGGGGTGCGGTCCCGCGTGGGCACGTGCTCGCGATCGGGACGGGGCTGGAGCAGCTCCCGGGCACCTCGGTGGTCGATCCGGTCTTCGGACTGGAGGGCAAGTGGGTCCCCGTGGAGATGTCCCACGCCGCCGACCTGGCGGGGGCCACCGTGATCGACCGCGCGAGCGTGATCATCACGCACCTGTCGGACGTGGTGCAGAGCCAGGCCGACCGGCTGCTCTCCCTCGAGGACGTGCGCCTGATGACCGAGCACCTGAAGCAGTCGAGCCCCGCGACCGTCGAGGAGCTCACGCCGGCGGTGCTCTCCCTCGCCGGCATCCAGCGCGTGCTCGCCGGGCTGCTGGCGGAGCGGGTTCCCATCAACGACCTCGCCCGGATCTTCGAGGCGCTGGCCCTGCGCGGCAAGACGTCGACCGACACGGCGGGCCTGATCGATGCGGCGCGTGCGGCTCTGGGGCCGGCGATCGCGGCACGGTTCGCGCAGGACGGCCGCATCCGCGTGGTGATGCTGGACCCGCTGCTGGAGCAGCAGATGCTGGAGGGCATGCGCGTGGTCGACGGAACCCCGCAGATCGTGCTGACGCCGGAGGCGACGATGCAGGTGCTCGAGAACGTCCGCCAGACGGTCGCGGGGCTCGAGCAGGTCGGGCCCGAGCCGGTGCTGGTCTGCGCGCCCTCCTTGCGGCAGGCCGTCCGCCGGATGATCGCCCCGCAGGTCAGCGGGCTGCCCGTGCTGTCGTACGACGAGGCGGCCGCCGGCGGCCTCGCGACCGATGTCGTCGGCGTGGTGCGCGTGACGCACTCCGCCCTCCCGAGCGCCGCGGGCTGAGAGCAGGAATCCGCTCGTTTACGAGGGCAATGCAGTACCTTTGTGAGCAGGAGGGCGCGCGAGCGCTCCAGCCAGGGAAGGCGGACCGGATGCTGGTACTGACGAGGCGCGCGAACGAGAGCATCGTGATCGGCGACGACATCACCGTCACGGTCCTCGCCGTGACGCCCGGCGGCGTGCGCATCGGCATCGACGCCCCTCGCGACAAGCGCATCAACCGCGCCGAGATCGTCCTCGCCGTCGGCGACGCCAACCAGGAGGCCGCTCAGACGTCCTCCGACGACGAGGCGGCCACCGCCCTGCTCGGCGCGCTCGGGCGTCTCAGCACCGGTTCCTGAGACTGTCAATGGGGAGTTCTCCCCATGCAGCCCGAGTTACTGCTCCGCACGTTGTCGCGATAGTCGTGGGTGTGACGGACGAATCCGTCATCGAAACTCCGACTGGCGAGGTGACGTACCGTGTCCGCTCACGATCTGAGCATGCAACTGCTGCGAGAGCGCGAACTGCTCGAGCTGCTGCTCTTCAAGCTCGACGAGCAGCAGATGCTGCTGGCGACCGGACGCAACCGGTGGATCCGCCACTCGGTCAACGAGATCGAGCGCGTCCTCTCCGCCATGCCCACCGTCGCCCTCACCCGGGACACGCTCGTGGTCGCGGTGGCCGACGAGTGGGGAGTCCCCGAGGCGACCACCCTCGGCGAGCTGATCGACGCGGCGCCGTCCGAGGCCTGGCGCGAGGTCCTCACCGGCCACCTGGCCACCATGCGTGCGCTCGCGTCCGAGATCGACGAGATGAAGCAGGTCAACGAGCAGCGCCTGCGCACGGCCATCCGCGTCACGCAGGAGACCATCGCCGGACTCGGCACGCCGACCGGCGGATACACCCCCGACGGAGACGTCGTCCGCGACGCCGACGCCCGACTCCTCGACACCCGGGTCTGAGGTCGCCATGTCATCCTTCGCAGGCCTCCGTCTCGCCGAATCCGCCCTCACCGCCGCCCGGGCGGGGATGACGGTCACCGGCCAGAACATCGCCAATCAGACAGCGCCGGGGTACACGCGTCAGCGCGTCGAGCAGGCGCCCGCCTCCGCCCCCGGTCTCACCGGCCTGTGGAAGTCCGGGCTCGGCATCGGCGCCGGCGTGGACGTGACCGGCGTCGCGCGTCTGGGCGACAACGTGCTCGACGCCCGGGTGCGGGACGCGCTGTCCCAGTCCGGGTTCTGGGTCTCGCGCGCCACCGCCGCGAATCAGGCGGAGGCGGTCATGGCCGAGCCGACGAAGGACGGGCTCGCCGCCAACCTCAACCGCTTCTGGGCCGGATGGTCCGACCTCGCCAACACGCCCGATCCGGCCGCGGCGCAGGTCGTGCTCACGAACGCGGAGGTGCTCATCGGTCAGATCGCCGCCGGCTACGAGTCGATCGCGGGGCAGTGGACGGATCTGCGCGGTCAGGTCGACCGGCAGCTCGCCGATGCGAACGCCGTCGCGGGACAGGTCGCCGCGCTCAACGGGCAGATCCGCGAGGCGCTGCAGTCGGGCCGCACCGCGAACGAGCTCATCGATCAGCGCAACCTGCTCGCGCAGCAGCTGTCGACGACGGTCGGCGCCCAGGGCGTCGTCGAAGCCGATGGGACGCTCACGGTGCGGGTCGACGGGAACGCGCTGGTCTCCGGCGACGCGAGCCGCGCCCTCGTGGCGACCGGACCGCGGGAGATCGCCGATGCCGGTCGCATCACCGTGACCTGGGCGGATCGTCCCGACGTGCCGGTGGCCGTGGGCGGCGGCACGGTCGGGGGCACCATCAGCGCTCTGGCGCCCGCCGCGGACGGCGGCTCGCTCGCCGGAGTGGCGGCCGCGTACAACCAGACCGCCACCGCGCTGGCGACGGCGGTGAACGACCTGCATCGCACGGGCGTGACGCCGTCCGGCACCCCGGGCGGGGACTTCTTCTCCCTCGACGCGACCGTCCCGGCGGCCCTCGGTCTGAAGGTCGTGCCGGTGAACCTGGATCAGATGGCGCTCGCGGCGCCCGGAGCCGGCGCGAAGGACACCACGATCGCCGACCGCATCAGCACGCTGGGCACTGCGGCGACGGGGCCGAGCAAGACCTGGGCGAGCTTCGTGACGGGGTTCGCCGTCGCGGTCGCCGGCGACCGGCAGCGCGCCGACATCGCCGACATGGGAGCCGTGGCCGCGGTGACGGCCCAGCAGTCGAACGCCTCCGTCGACGGTGACGAGGAGACGGTCAACCTGCTCACCTACCAGACGGCGTACCAGGCGGCGGCCCGCGTGCTGACCGCCATGGACGAGGCTCTGGACCTGTTGATCAACCGCACCGGCCTCGTCGGCCGCTGACCCCGGGAGTCGTCATGATCGGGCGCATCACGAGCAGCACCATGACCGAGCAGTCGCTCCGCACGATGCAGGCGAACCTCGCGGACCGCGAGCGCCTGCAGTACCAGGCGGCCTCGCAGCGCGCGTTCCGGTCGCCGAGCGAGGATCCGGCGGCCGCCGCCACGACGCTCGGGGTCCACGGCGATCAGTCGCGGGTCGCCCAGTTCGCCCGGAACCTGAGCGACGGGATGGCGTGGGTGACCACGGTCGACACCGCGCTCGGCGCCAGCACCGACCTGCTCAACCGGGCCCGCGACCTCACCGGACAGGGTGCGAACTCGGGCGCCCTCAGCCCGACGGCGCGCGAGTCCATCGCCCAGGAGCTCGAGACGATCAGCGCGGAGCTCCTCGCCCAGGCGAACACCCGGGTGCTCGGACGCAGTGTGTTCGCGGGGACGAGCGACGCGAGCGCGGCGTTCGAGGCGGGCACCTTCTCCTTCCTCGGAACCCCCGGGGAGGGCGTGCGCCGGCGCATCAGCGACACCGAGACGGTGCGCGTCGACTTCGACGGCGCGCAGGCCTTCGGCGAAGGACCCGACAGCGTCTTCGCCCTGCTCAACGACATCGCGGCAGAGCTGCGGGGCGGCGGGAACGTCGGATACCGGCTGGACGACATCGATGCGCGCCTGAAGGAGATCGTGGCGGCACGCGGCACCACGGGCGCCCGGCAGGTGCAGATCGAGCGTGCGTCCGCCCAGAACCTGTCCGTCTCCACCGATCTGGAGGCCCGTCGTGCCGAGGTGGAGAACGTCGACAGCCTCGAGGTGCTGGTGCGTCTGCAGTCCGCCGAGCTCGTCTTCCAGTCCGCACTGCAGGTGACCGCCCGATCGCTGCAGACCAACCTCCTGGAGTTCCTGCGATGACCGCGACCCCCGTCGACACGACCTCGGCCGCCGTCGAGTTCGCCGCACCCCTGCCGGGTCTGAGTCCGCACACGGCGTTCCGCCTCGAGCGGATCCCCGAGGCGCAGGGCCTGTACGCCCTGCGCGCCTCCGAGGCCGATGTGCGCCTCTTCCTGATCGACGCGCCCTCGGTGGGCGGAGGCTACGCGCCCCGCCTCCCGGAGGCCGCGCGCGCCGAGATCGGTGCCGCCGAGGCGAGCGACCTGCGGGTGCTCGTCGTGGCGAACCCGACGGACGACGGCGTGTACCTCAATCTGCGAGCACCCATCGTGATCGACCGGGAGACCGGCCGCGCCACGCAGGTGATCCTCGAAGACCCGGCGTACCCGATCCGGGCCCTCGTCGGCGGCTGACACCCGACGCGGCCCGTTCCGACAGTGCGCGGACGGGCGCGAGCCGCCGACCCGAACGCACAGGAGATGAAGAATGGTCGATCTGCGATCCCGCACGCACGGAGCCGGTGCGACGAAGGGAGTGAACCTCGTCGTCATGGCGTACGACGACCTCGTGGCCGCCGATCCCGCCGGCGACGGACCGACGCACTATCTGGATGCCCGCGTCCACCCGGGAGACCGCCGCGCACCCGGACAGGTCGACCTCGCTCTGGTCGTGCGGAAGACCGAGCGATCGCCCTCGGTCCACGACCACGCCGCCGGCTACTCGGCCGAGCAGCTCGCGTCGATCGAGAAGGCGGCGGGCGACAACGCCGCCGATCTGGTCGACGCGAACGGCGCGACCGTCGGCCGGGTCTACGGCGTCAAGGCCGATCTCCTGATCAACAGCGGCGAGGTCGTCGTCAACACCAAGACCCTCGAGCCGACGGAGCTGTCGGTCGCCGCTGACACGGCGGGCAGGGACATCCGCACGCAGATCGTCGAGGCGACGCGGGCGGCGGCGGAGGCGCGCCGCGCGGCGCGTGCGACGGCCGCGGGCCGGAACTGACCGGGACGACCGGAGATCAGCGGAAAGGGAGATTCACCGCATATACCAAGGAAGACCGATTATTCTCTCCGGACATGCACCGGAATCGAGTCGGTCTCGGTGTCGTCATGGGGGGACGAACGTCTCGACGGCTGCAGCATCGGCTCGCCGGGACACCACGAAACATGCTCGGGGACGAGCAGAACCAGGGGACGGTGAGTGCCATGAGCACATCCAGGACGCTCGATGCCAACCGAGTGAGCAAGCGCGAGTTCGTGCAGCGATTCGCACGGCGAGGCGGGATCTCGGTCCCGGCTGCCCAGACCGCCTACGACGCCATGATCGAGGAGCTCCTCGACCTCGTCTCGCAGGGCAACACCGTCACTCTCACGAACTTCGGCAAGTTCTATCCGCAGACGCACAAGGGGCACCGGGTGCAGTTCTCGAAGGACGAGGGTGCGGGCGAGGTCACCGACTACACCGTGCTGAAGTTCTCGGCGACGCGCGAGGTGAACCGGCGCGTCAAGGTGAACGATTGACCACCGCGCTCTGAACGCTGAAAAGAAACGCCGGGAGCTTCGGCCGCCAAGGTCGCTTCTCTCCGGGCGCCGGCCCTAGCATGTAGTTCGATGAGGGTTCCGACCACCGCGAGGTGGTCAGCTGTGGGTCGCTGGGGAGGGCTTGCACCGACAGTGAAAGAGGCGTCCATGCCCCTGCGTGCGCGTAATCAGCTCGTCGTCGACAATCTGCACATCGTCGGCGCGGCCACGGCATCCGTCGCCTCCCGCCTGACCCAGGTGTCCCGCGACGATCTCACGTCGGCGGGAGCCTACGCCCTCGTGCGGGCCGCCGACCGGTTCGACGAGGCGATGGGCATCCCCTTCGGCGCCTACGCGCGCGGGCGGGTCAACTGGGCGCTCATGGACGAGCTGCGTGCGATGGACTGGGCGCCGCGCGAGGTCCGCTCCCGGGCCAAGGCCGTCACCCGGGCTCGCGACGCCCTCGCCGCCCGGCTGGGTCGCACGCCGACCGTCGCGGAGATCGCCCAGTCCATGGGGATCGAGCCGTCGGCGGTGCGCGAAGGACTGGCGGATGCCGACCGCCTCGTGACGAGCCTCGACGTGCCCGATGCGCGCGAGATCCCCTGGACCGGCTACCTGCCGGACGAGCTGGTCCTGGCCAGCGAGCGCGACGAGTTCCTGCACCGGGCCGTCGACGCGCTTCCGGAGAAGAAGCGCGACGTCATCCGCGCCATCTACTTCGACGAGCGCACGGTCAAGGACATCGCCGAGGAGCTGGGTGTGACGCACGCGGCGGTCTCCCAGCAGCGCGCGGAGGCCGTCCGGATGCTGCGCGACGCGCTGGACCGTCACTACGCGGACGAGCCCGCGTCGCCCGCCTCGCGCGCCTCGCGCTCCTCCGCCGCCGTCCTGGACGCCTACTTCGAACGCCTCTCGGCCAGCGGGCGCCGCTCCGGGCACGCCGCCGCTCAGCCGCTGAGCGTGTGACCCGCCCCGGCGTCGGATCGTCGAAGCCCCCGTCGCGCTCTACAGGCCGAACCCGTAGGTCGGCTGTCCGACGAGCGTGAGGCTGACGGTGGTCGGATAGATCTCCGGCTCCTCGTCCTCGTCGTCGAGCAGGTCGAGCTTGCCGATCGGCACGAAGATTCCGCCGTCGGGCTCGAAGATGAGATCCTTCGGGACGAACGACGCGAAGATCGAACGCGCGGAGTTGCGGAGTTCGTACGTGCGGCCGACGTCGCCGCGCTCGAACAGGTTCATCTCGACCTCGTCCGACCAGACCTTCCCGTCGGGGAAGCGGGCCTCGATGCGGTAGATGCTGGGCTCGATCGACTTGATGTTGAGATCCTCCACGATCTCGGAGAACAGCGTGTCCGGCTGCTCGAGCTCGAAGGCGATGGCGCGCAGGTGGTCGTAGTTCAACCGGGCGCGACGCGAGAACAGGGCGACGTTCTCGATCTCGTCCGGGTCGGCGTGGGGGGCCTGGTCGACCAGGTACTGGCGCACCTCGTCGGGACCCGGGTAGTCGAAGCGCATGTGGTAGTGGAAGCGGCCCGGGCGGTTCACCAGGTATGTGCTGACGTCGGCGACGTCGTTCACGGTCAGGCAGTAGATGCGCTTCACCGACGACAGGCCGTCGAACAGGGAGAGGAACTGGTTCTGACGGTTCACGCCGTCGGTGAGTCCTCGGCGGCCGGCGGGGAAGATCTTCTCGAACTCGTCGAAGACGATGAGGCACTCGTCGAGGCTGTCGAGGAACTCCACGATGCCGTCGTTGTCCTCCGAGACCACGACGACGGGCAGCCCCCGCTGCCGCGCCTCCTGCGCGACCATCCGGAGGAAGAGCGACTTGCCGATGCCCTTGTCCCCGGAGAGCATGACGCCGAGGCTGCGGTCCGACAGCGCGTACGACCGGAAGATCTTGCCGACCTTCTTGTCCCGACCACCGTAGACGCGCTCGGTGCCGACGGTGAGGTCGTCGATCCGGATGAGGCTGAACCCCTCCTTGGACGTGAAGTGCACGCGGTACGTCCCGAGCGGGAACGCCTGGTGGGTGCGAACGGCGTCGTCGTAGACGCGGACGTGACCGCCGGTCTCGATGTAGGTGCTTGTCAAGGTCCTGCTCCTTCCCTCCCGATGTAGATATCGGTGGGAATCGTCAGACGGTAAGGCGGCTGTCGCACGAGTTATCCTGGGCGGGTGGCGGCGTGGGGCCGCCCGGCACTGGGGGTCGCGGTATGGGCGGGTTCGTCGGGGCGGAGGAGCCGGTCTCGGTTCCTGTCGTCATCCGTGTCGAGGCGGCGCCCCAGGGGCTGATGGAGTACACCCTGGATCCGGAGGGCTCGGACCGCGTCTGGCACTCGGTCCTGCTCGCGCACGACGATGCGGTCATCGGCGAGGCGTCTTCTCCGGAGCAGACCGCGATCCTCCTGGTGCGCGGGAGCATCGAGTGCATCCGCCGAGGTGTTCCGAGCATCATCGTCGGCGGTCTGACGCTCCGCCCGGAGCGCGGGCCGAACGGCAATGCCCGCATCGTCGCGGCCGGGGAGGCCCGGCTCCTCCCGTCGGAGTGGGAGGCCGTCAAGCGTCGGCTCGACCGCCCCGACGCGAGCGGAGGCGGCGCATCCGACGGGTGACTCCTTCGTCGCCCTCGGCACCGGTTGCGAGCGCTCAGCGGACCTCGAGGATCACCTTGCCCAGGTGGCCTCCGTCTCGGAGCACGGCGTGGGCGCGCTCCGCCTCCTCGAGGGGGAGCACCTGCTGCACCGGGACGACGATCGACCCGTCCTCGATCATGGGCCAGACGAGTTCGTGCGTGCGCCGCAGGATGCGCGCCTTGTCCTCGACCCCGCGGGAGCGCAGGGTGGTGGCGATGATGCGAGCACGTCGCGCCATCAGCGCGCCGAGGTCGAGGTCGCCGGTGGTGCCGCCCAGCGTGCCGATGACGAGCAGGCGCCCGAACTCCCGGAGCACCCGCACGTTGCCGGCGAGGGCGGATCCGCCGACGACGTCGAGCACGATGTCGGCTCCGCCCTCCGCGAGGACGGCGTCGAAGATGTCCGTCGTCCGGCGGTTCCACGTCCGATCGGCGCCGAGCCGCGCGGCGGTGGCGATCGCCTCGTCGGAGCCGACGGTCGTGAGCACGCGAGCGCCGCAGCTGCGGGCGAACTGGATCGCGAAGGCGCCGATGCCCCCGGTTCCGCCGTGGATCAGCACGGTCGGCCGGGTGCCCGGCATCGCCTCGTATGCCCCGGCCGGCAGACCGCCTTCGATGACCAGGTTGGACACCACGGTCGCCGCCACCTCGACGAGCCCGGCGGCCTCGATCGACGAGAGACCGCGCGGCACCGGCAGGAGATGCGCCTCGGGCACGGCGACCGTCTCGGCGTACCCTCCTCCGGCGAGCAGTGCGACGACCTCCTCCCCGGTGTCGCGGCGTCGCCCGGAGACCTCGAGGCCGAGCAGCGGGGAGGCGCCGGGAGGTGGGGGATACGAGCCCGCCGCCTGGGCCAGATCGGCGCGGTTCACGCCGGCGGCGATCACGTCGACGAGCACCTCGCCGGGCGCCGGGATCGGCTCGGGGACGTCGGATGCCGTGAGGCGATGATCGGCGGTGACGGTGACGGCGCGCATCCCTCCACGCTAGCCGCGTGCGGGTGGGGAGGATGGAATCGGCCGGACGCGGCTGCCACACTGGCCGCATGGAGATCATCTTGAACTCGAAGCTCACGGTCGTCGGCGCGGGGAGCGTCGGGTCGAGCGTCGCGTACGCGGCCCTCATCCGCGGCTCTGCGCGGCACGTCGCGCTCTACGACATCGCGACGGACAAGGTCGAGGCGGAGGTCCTGGATCTCGCGCACGGCACCCCGTTCACCGGGGCGGGCGACATCACCGGCGGCAGCGACATCTCCGTGGCCGCAGGGTCGCACGTGGTGGTCGTCACGGCCGGGGCGAAGCAGAAGCCGGGGCAGACGCGCATCGAGCTCGCCGAGGTGAATGCGGGGATCCTCCGAGACATGCTGCCGCGTCTGCAGGAGGTGGCTCCGAACGCCGTCTTCGTGATCGTCACGAACCCCTGCGACGTGCTGACCGTGATCGCCCAGCAGGAGACCGGCCTGCCGCCGGAGCGCATCTTCGCCTCGGGAACCGTGCTCGACACCTCCCGGCTGCGCTGGAGGCTCGGTCAGCGCGCGGGCGTCTCGACGGCGAGCGTGCACGCGCACATCATCGGCGAGCACGGCGATACGGAGTTCCCGTTGTGGTCGAGGGCCACCATCGGCACGGTGCCGATCCTCGAATGGGAGACCCCCGAGCATCCGCGATTCACGATCGAAGAGCTCGACGAGATCGCCGTCGACGTGAGGGACGCCGCCTACAAGGTCATCCGCGGCAAGGGGGCGACGAACTACGCGATCGGCCTTTCCACCGCGCGCATCGTCGAGGCGATCCTCGGCGACGAGCACGCCGTGATGCCGGTGAGCACCGTCCTGCACGACTTCCACGGGATCGACGGGGTGGCGCTCTCCGTGCCGTCGATCGTCAGCGCGAGCGGCGCCGTGCCGATCCGCACGACCGCCTTCTCCGAGCGGGAGCTGAGTCTGCTCCGGCAGTCGGCGGAGGCGCTCACCGCCGCCACGGCCTCGCTGCGTCGCTGAGAGGGGGAAGAGGGGCGCCGACGCGCCGCCGGTGCCCCTCGCCCCCGTCGCCTCAGCGTCCGTGCGGATCGGTGCTGTTCAGCGTCGCGACGACCTGGTCGTACTCTCCGCGGGCCTCGCCGTAGCGGAGGAACGCGACCCGCTCGACCTGGATCTCGGTGGCGTCCGGCTGCGTCTCGAGCAGCGTCATCACCTCGTCCACGAAGTCGTCGAGCGGCATCGCGTTCTCGTTCTCTGCGTGTCCGGGGAGCAGGTCGGTCTGCACCGACGGCGGCTCCAGTTCGAGCACCGAGACGGTCGTGCCCGCGAGCTGCAGCCGCAGCGACTCGCTGAGCATGTGGATCGCGGCCTTGCTCGCGTTGTAGCTGGGCGTCGCCCGCAGGGGAGCGAAGGCGAGCCCCGACGAGACCGTCATGATGGTCGCATCGGGCCGGCCGCGCAGGTGCTCGATGAGGGCCGCGATCACACGGATCGGACCGAGGACGTTCGTCGTGATCGTCTCCTCCGCCGTCGCGAGGAAGCCGCTCGGCACGGTCCAGTCCTCGACGCGCATCACGCCGGCCATGGCGATCACGACGTTCAGGGCGGGATGCCGGGCGATGACCTCGCGGCACGCCTCCCCGATGACGGCCGGGTCCGCGGTGTCGATGCGGATCGTGTGCAGGCCCGGATGCTCGGCGGCGATCCGCTCGAGTCGGTCCGCGCGCCGTCCGCCGACGATGACCGTGTTGCCGCGGTCGTGCAGGCGCATGGCGAGCGCGAGTCCGATGCCGCTCGTGGCGCCGGGGATGAAGATGGTGTTTCCGCTGATGTCCATGTCCTCAGACTCCGCCGTCCGCGCGCACCGCTCCAGAGAGCGGCCATCGGGGGACGGCCGGTCCCTGGATCGCACCGCCCGATCGGGGGGATACTCCAGGGGTGGATCGAGACGCGCTCGCAGACTTCCTGCTCCGACGCCGAGAGGCGCTGACCCCGGAGGACGTGGGGCTCCGCGCGGGACCCCGGCGTCGCACGCCCGGCCTGCGGCGGGAGGAGGTGGCGCAGCTCGCCACGATGTCGGCCGACTACTACACCCGTCTGGAGCAGCGCCGCGGACCGCAGCCCAGCGCCCAGATCCTCTCCTCCCTCGCCCGGGCGCTGCGGCTCTCCGAGGACGAGCGCGACTACCTCTACCGGCTCTGCGGATACAGCGCCCCCGACCGCGCGCACCTCACCGACTACGTGCGCCCCGGCATCCTCCGCGTGCTCGACCGTCTGCACGACACTCCGGCGTTCGTCGTATCGGTGCTCGACGAGGTGCTGGTGCAGAACGACGCCGCGCGAGCCCTGCTGGGCGACGCGAGCTCGCTCTCCGGGCTCGATCGCAGCGGCATCCACCGCTGGTTCGCCGACCCCGAGCACGAACGTCGGCGTTACCGCGAAATCGACCACCCGCGCCAGGGGCGGGCGCTCGTGGCATCCCTGCGGGCGGCCCTCGGCGTCATGGGGCCGTCGTCCCGTGCCGGGCAGATCGTCGAGGAGCTCTCCGCGCGCAGCGTCGAGTTCGTGCGTCTGTGGGAGAGCCACGAGGTCGCCCGCCGCTTCGAGCAGCACAAGGTGCTGGTGCACCCCGAGCTCGGGGAGATCGAGGTGGACTGCCAGGCGCTCTTCACCGAGGACGAGTCGCAGGCCCTGATCGTGCTCACCGCCGCGCCCGGGAGCGAGGCGGCGAGCAAGCTCGAGTTCCTGCGGGTCCTCGGCACCCAGCGGGTCTGACCGTGACGGTCAGGATTCCTCGTGGGTGGCGGGATCCGCTCCGAACAGGCGACCGTCGGGGCGTCCGAGGGCCGTGATCGCGGCGACCTCGTCGTCCGTCAGGGTGATTGCCGCGGCGTCGAGGTTCGAGGACTGGTGCTCCGGCGAGGACGCCTTGGGGATGGCGACGGTCTCGCGGGCGACGTGCCAGGCGAGCACCGTCTGGGCGGGCGTGATGCCGTGGGCGTTCGCCACGTCGCGGAGGACGGCCTCGTCGAGCAGCTCCTTCGCCCGGCCCAGCGGGCTCCACGCCTCGGTGAGGATGCCGCGCTCACGGTGGTACGCGAGCTGCTCCTCCTGCGGGAAGAACGGGTGCACCTCGATCTGGTTGACGACCGGGCGTACTCCCGTCTCGCGCTCGATGCGCTCCAGGTGCTCGGGCAGGAAGTTCGAGACCCCGATCTGCCGCACGACGCCGCGCTGCTGAGCGTCTACGAGCGCCTCCCACGCCTGGAGGTACTCGTCCTGGCCGGGGTTCGGCCAGTGGATGAGATGCAGATCCGTGGCGTCCAGCCCGAGCCGCGAGCGGCTCTCCTCGATGCTGGTGCGGGCCCGGGCGGCCGGGTGGTGCCGGCCGGGGAGCTTGGTCGTGACGATGATCTCGGACCGGTCGACCCCGGCGGCGGCCACCCCGCGGCCCACGGATCCCTCGTTCTCGTAGTTGAACGCGGAGTCGATGAGGCGGTAGCCGGCCCGGATCGCGACGGCGACGGCATCCGCCCCGGCATCGCCGTTGAGCCGGTAGGTGCCGAGGCCGATCGCGGGCAGCGAGAACCCGTTGTGGGCGGTGAACGAGGGGAGGGCGGGTGCAGGGGTCACGGTGCTCCTTCGGGACGGACCCCCAGCGTACGCTGGAGCGATGACGCAGAGGGCCGACACGGCGCGGGATGACGGACCGGACGACGCGGACCGCTGCCCCTGCGGCTCCGGCGATGTCCTCGGCGGATGCTGCGGTCCGCTCCTGCACGGAACGGCGGCGCCCACCGCGGAGCGGCTCATGCGGTCCCGCTACACCGCCTTCGCGCTCGGCGCCGTCGACCACCTGCGGGCGACCTGGCACCCGTCGACCCGCCCCGCGACGCTCGAGATCGATGCGGACCTCCGGTGGCGTCGGCTCGCGATCCTCGAGCGCGAGCGCGGGGGACCCTTCGACCGGGACGGCGTCGTCGAGTTCGTGGCGCAGTGGGAGCAGGCGGGGGAGCGCGGCAGGCTGCACGAGCGCAGTCGCTTCGTGCGCGAGGACCGTCGCTGGTTCTACGTGGACGGCGACGTCCGCTGACCGCGGTCCGACGCAGGGGATAGATTTGGAAGCGTGAACGCCAGCCCTGAACACCAGCGCATCCTGCTCGACATCGCCGACCTCGATCGGCGCATCGCGCAGGCCGATCGTGCCCGGACCCACCCGTCGCAGGCCGCGCGCATCGGGGAGCTGGTGGCCATCCGTCAGGAGCAGCTCCGGGAGCTCACCTCCCTGACGGGCACCCGCGACGACGTGCGTGCCGAGCTGAGCCGCGTCGAGTCCGATGTCGCTCTCGTCGAGCAGCGCCGGGCCCGCGACGCCCAGCGGCTCGCCGAGGCCACCAACCCGAAGGAGGCGCAGGCGCTCGAGCACGAGCTCGCGAGCCTCGCCCGACGACAGAGCGACCTCGAGGACGCCGAGCTCGACCTGATGGCGCGGGTCGAGGAGGCCGAGGCCGCCGTCGCGGCGCAGCAGGCCCTGCTCGACATCACGACCGCCGAGGGCACCACTCTCACGGCTCAGGGCAAGGCCGACGTCGCCGCGGCCGCCGAGCTCGGGGTGCAGCTCGCGCGCGACCGCGCGGCGCTGTCCGAGACCGTCCCGGCCGCCCTCCTCGCCGAGTACACCCGCCGCTCCGCCAACAGCGCGGGCGCAGCGCTCCTGACCCGGGGCACGTGCGGAGGCTGCAACATCATGCTGCCCGGCACCGACCTGAACGAGATCCGGCGCGCGCCGGAGGATGCCGTGGTGTCGTGCCCCGAGTGCGGCGCGATCCTCGTCCGCACGGAGGAATCCGGGCTGTGAGCTGCCCCGCGGCGTGCCGTCGGTGAGCGCCGAGCGGCGCATCGCCCTGGTGCGCGCCCCGGGAGACGCCTGGACGGCGGTCGACCTGGATGCCGCGGGCGACGAGGTCTCGCGCACCACGCTCGGGGCGGGGGAAGCCGCCGCGTGGGTCGCTCGCACCGAGGCCGCCGACGCCCCGCGGTGGATCCTGCGCAGCGCGCGCGACGACTATCCCTTCCTCCTGGCGGCTGGCGTGCGGCTCGGGCGCGCCCACGACCTGGTGCTCTGCCACGCGATCCTCCGCGACACCGCGTCCGCGGCCCGTCCCCTCACCGCCTCGCCACGATGGGTGCGCACGGACCCGGCCGAGACCGCGCCGGCACTGTTCGACCTCGACGACGCGCGGGCCGAGGGCGACGCCGTGGCCGCGGTGCTCGCGCAGTACGGCGAACAGCGACGCGTGATCGCCGAGGCGGACGACGGCCGGCTGTCGCTCCTGTGCGCGGCCGAGTCGGCCGGCGGGCTCATCGCCGAGGAGATGCGCGCGGCCGGGCTGCCGTGGGACGAGCGGGTGCACGACGGGATCCTCACCGAGACGCTGGGCGCGCGTCCGGCGGCGGGCGGGCTGCCCAGCCGGATGGTGGAGCTCGGCGACGAGGTCCGTCGACTGCTGGGCGACGCGACCCTCCACCTCGACAGCCAGCCCAAGCTGCTGCGCGCGCTGCACCGGGCAGGAGTGCCGGCCGAGTCGACCGGCCGCTGGGAGCTCGCCGCCTACGACCATCCCGTCATCGCCCCGCTGCTGTCGTACAAGAAGCTGTCGCGGCTGCTCAGCGCCAACGGCTGGGGCTGGCTCGCGGAATGGGTGCGCGAGGGGCGATTCCGGCCCGTGTACATCCCCGGCGGCGTCGTCACCGGGCGCTGGGCGTCGGCGGGCGGCGGCGCCCTGCAGCTGCCGCGCAGCCTCCGCCCCGCCGTGCGCGCGGATCCGGGCTGGCGCCTCGTGGTCGCCGACGTGGCTCAGCTGGAACCGCGCATGCTCGCCGCGATGGCCCGCGACGAGGCGATGGCGGAGACGGCGCGCGGAACGGATCTGTACGCGGGTGTGGTGGCCTCGGGCGCCGTGGCCACGCGCGAGGAGGCGAAGTACGCGGTGCTCGGCGCGATGTACGGCGCGACGACGGGAGACAGCGGCCGGCTGGTGCCGCGCCTGCGCCGGGTCTACCCCCAGGCCATGGCGCTGGTGGATGCCGCGGCACGCACCGGCGAGGACGGCGGGGTGGTCTCGACCTGGCTGGGGCGGTCGTCCCCGGCGCCGTCGGCCGACTGGCAGGAGCTCCAGGCCCGCGCGACCGGCGCCGACGCCGATCCCGCGCTCGTCGCCCAGGCCCGCCGACGCGCTCGCGACTGGGGACGCTTCACCCGCAACTTCGTGGTGCAGGGGACGGCGGCGGAGTGGTCGCTCATCTGGCTGGCCGAGATCCGCCACCGTCTCCGCGGCTTCGCCGACGCGGAACGGCCGGCGCCGGCATCCGGTCCGTTCGCCCGGGCGTCCCACCTCGCCTTCTTCCTCCACGACGAGGTCATCCTGCACGTGCCGGAGGAGCACGCGGACGCGGCGGCGGATGCGGTGCGCGACGCCGCGGCGGTCGCGACGACGCGGCTCTTCGGCACGTTCCCCATCGACGTGCGGCTCGACCTCCGCATCGCGGACTCCGCCGACAAGTGACCGATCCCGCCGGGAAGTAGACTGGCGGTGCGAATGGGTCGACCGGACGGTCGCGTGGCGGGTGACCGCACCGAGGAACGTCCGGGCTCCACAGGGCAGGGCGGTGGGTAACACCCACCCGGAGTGATCCGCGAGAAAGTGCCACAGAGAGCAGACCGCCCTCGGCCTCCGGGCCGCAGGGTAAGGGTGAAAGGGTGGTGTAAGAGACCACCGGGGGTCATGGTGACATGACCCGCCAGGTAAACCTCGCCCGGAGCAAGGTCAGACAGAGGATGATGACGCGGCTCGCCGAGTCCTCGGGTAGACCGCTGGAGCGGCACGGCAACGTGTCGCCGAGAGAGATGGCCGTCGAAGGGGCGAAGAACCCCGGAACAGAACCCGGCGTACAGGTCGGCCCATTCGCCCCGCACGTCGAAGGCCCGGTGACCGAGCGGTCACCGGGCCTTCCGCGTCGGGATGCGGCTCAGTCGCCTGCCAGCGAGGCGGCGCCGATGATGCCGGAGTTGTTGCGGTGGATGGCCGGCACGATCGGCGTCTTGAGGTCGAGGAGCGGGAGGAAGTCGCCCGCGTTCTTCGACACTCCGCCGCCGACCACGAACAGGTCCGGGCTGAACAGGAACTCGATGTGCGAGTAGAACGCCTGCAGACGCTCGGCCCACTCGGCCCACGTCAGTCCCTCGCGCTCGCGCGCCGAGGTCGCGGCCCACTGCTCGACCGACTCGTACTCGCGGAAGTTCAGGTGGCCCAGCTCGGTGTTCGGCAGCAGCACCCCGTCGTAGAGGAAGGCCGAGCCGATGCCGGTGCCGAGCGTCGTGAGCAGCGTGAAGCCGCGCACGTCGCGGGCCGCTCCGTGCCGGACCTCGGCGACGCCCGCGGCATCCGCGTCGTTGACGAAGACGATGTTGCGGCCGAGGCCGTCGCGGAAGAACCGCTCGGCGTCGAAGCCGAGCCACTCCTTCGAGACGTTCGCGGCGGAGAGCGTCTTGCCGCGCTTGACGATCGCCGGGAAGGCCACGCCGAGCGGGAGGGTCGAGTCGTGCACGTCGAGTGTCTTCAGGACGGTCTGCACAGCCTGCAGGACGTCTTGGGGCGACGCCCCCTCGGGTGTGGGGACCCGCACCCTGTCGGATGCCATGATGCCGTGCTCGAGGTCGACGATCCCCGCCTTGATCCCCGTGCCGCCGATGTCGACGCCGATCGCTTGTGCCATGACTCTCAGCATAGCGACAGGCTTTCGCGCCACTAGGATCGATGACATCAGACGACGAAGGGACCGGCCATGTCCGACGGTGATGAGAAGTACTGGTACAACCTCGCGACGGGGAACGTCGAGTTCGGCATGATCTCGCCGTCGGCCGATCGCGTCGGACCGTTCGACACCGAGGCCGAAGCCGCGCGTGCGCCCGAGAAGCTGCAGGAGCGCTCGCGCGCCTGGGCCGAGGAAGAGGCTGCGGAGTCCGGATGGGACACCCCGCCGTCGAACCGGGGCGCCGAGTGACGATGGACAAGCAGAGGGACTTCGTCCTCCGGACGATCGAGGAACGCGGCGTCAAGTTCGTCCGCCTGTGGTTCACCGATGTGATCGGCACGCTCAAGTCGGTGGCCATCGCCCCTGCCGAGGTCGAAGGGGCCTTCGCCGAGGGCATCGGCTTCGACGGCTCGGCCATCGAGGGCCTGACCCGCAGCTACGAGTCGGACCTCCTGGCCCAGCCGGATCCGACGACCTTCCAGACGCTGCCCTGGCGGGGCGAGATCGACCCGACCGCGCGCATGTTCTGCGACCTGACGACGCCCGACGGGCAGCCGGCCGTCGCCGATCCGCGTCACGTGCTCAAGCGCACGCTCGCGAAGGCGGCCGACGCGGGCTTCACGTTCTACACCCACCCCGAGATCGAGTTCTACCTGCTGAAGTCCTCGTCGTACGGCCCCGAGGGGCCGGTCCCGGTGGACTCCGCCGGGTACTTCGACAACGTGCCGGGAGGTACGGCTCATGACTTCCGCCGCCGCTCGGTGCGGATGCTGGAGGACCTCGGCATCTCGGTGGAGTTCAGCCATCACGAGGGCGGTCCGGGGCAGAACGAGATCGACCTGCGGTATGCGGATGCCCTGACGACGGCCGACAACGTCATGACGTTCCGCACCGTGATCAAGGAGGTCGCGATCGAGCAGGGCGTCTATGCGACGTTCATGCCCAAGCCGCTGAGCGGACACCCGGGCAGCGGGATGCACACCCACATGTCGCTCTTCGAGGGCGACCAGAATGCGTTCTACGAGGAGGGCGCGAAGTACCAGCTCTCCAAGACGGGCCGGCACTTCATCGCCGGTCTCCTCCGTCACGCCAACGAGATCTCCGCCGTGACGAACCAGTTCGTCAACTCCTACAAGCGGCTCTGGGGCGGTGACGAGGCCCCGAGCTTCGTGACCTGGGGCCACAACAACCGCTCCGCCCTGGTGCGCGTGCCGATGTACAAGCCGAACAAGGGCCAGTCCTCGCGCGTCGAGTACCGCGCCCTGGATTCCGCCGCGAACCCCTATCTGGCGTACGCGCTCATGCTGGCCGCCGGTCTGAAGGGGATCGAGGAGGGGTACGAGCTCCCGCCCGAGGCGGAGGACAACGTCTGGTCGCTGAGCGACTCGGAGCGTCGGGCGCTGGGATACGCCTCGCTGCCGGCGAGCCTCGACCACGCCCTCGAGTACATGGAGGAGTCCGAGCTGGTCGCCGAGACGCTCGGCGAGCAGGTCTTCAACTACGTGCTGCTCAACAAGCGCAAGGAGTGGGAGGCGTACCGGGGTCAGGTCACGCCGCTCGAGCTGAAGAACAACCTCGAGCTGCTCTGAGTCGCGCGCATGGCCCGTCCGGACGATTCCGTCTCGCTGTCCGCCCTGGCGCGGCTGGGTTTCGACGATCTGGGCGAGGCCGCGGCGTCCCTCGCCGAGCTCGCGGATCTCGTCGGGCGTGACCGCGCCGGACTGCTCGTCGGGGCGGATGCTGCAGACCCGGACGCGGCGGTGCGCGGCATGCTCCGCGTGGCGCGTCGTGATCCGGATCCCCTCGCGGCCCTCCTCGACGGCGGCGACGGCCAGCGCCGGGCGTGGCGCGTCTTCGGAGCCTCGTCGGGCCTGGCGGACTTCTTCCTGCGGCATCCTGAGCAGCTGTCGGTCCTGGGGGAGCGGCTCGACGCCCTGCCGACCGCCGAGCAGATGCGCGAGCGGCTCCTGGCGTCGGTCGGGGCCGTCGACGGGTTCTCCCGCGAGGGCGACGACGCCGAGCTGGTCGCCCTGCGCGTCGCCTACCGCCGCGAGCTCACCGCGATCGCCGCGTACGACCTGATGCACCCGGACCCGGTCGACGTCGTCGACGCGGTCGCTGCCGCCCTCGCGGATGCGGCGGGTGCCGCCCTCGAGGCATCGCTCGCCGTCGCTCGCACCCGCGTGCGCGGCGCCGCGGGCGGGCCGGAGGTCGCGGCGGTGCGGCTGGCGGTGATCGGCATGGGCAAGGCCGGCGCGCGCGAGCTCAACTACGTCAGCGACGTGGATGTGATCTTCGTCGGGGGGACGGCCGACGAGGACGTCGTGACCGAGGGGCGGGCGATCGACATCGCGACGCGCCTGGCGCGCGAGACGATGCGCGGACTCAGCGGCATCGAGGTCGAACCGCCGCTGTGGGAGGTCGATGCGGCGCTCAGGCCCGAGGGCAAGCAGGGGGCGCTCGTGCGCACCCTCTCCTCGCATGTCGCGTACTACGAGCGCTGGGCCAAGAGCTGGGAGTTCCAGGCGCTCCTGAAGGCCCGGCCGCTGGCAGGCGATGAGGCGCTGGGCGGCGACTACATCGCCGCGGTCCAGCCGAAGGTGTGGTCCAGCGCCGCGCGGGAGGACTTCGTCGAGAGCGCGCAGCGCATGCGCGAGCGGGTGACGGAGCACATCGACCCCGAGGACGCCCCGTACCAGCTGAAGCTCGGGGTCGGGGGCTTGCGGGACATCGAGTTCACGGTGCAGCTGCTGCAGCTGGTCCACGGCTTGACCGACCCCTCGCTGCGTACGCGCGGGACCCTCGAGAGCCTCGAGGCGCTCGTCGACGGCGGGTACATCGGGCGTCAGGAGGCGACCGCCTTCGCCCACGACTACCGGGTCCTGCGGCTGATGGAGCACCGCCTCCAGCTGCGCGAGCTCAGCCGCACTCATCTGATGCCGCGCACCCCGGACGGCCTGCGCGTGCTGGCCCGCAGCACGGGCCTGGCCGATTCCCGCGACGGGATGTGGGCGCGGTGGGAGGGGATCCGCCGCGAGGTCCGCGAGATCCACACGCGCCTGTTCTACCGTCCGCTGCTGAGCGCGGTCGCCGGGCTCCCGGAGGAGGAGCGCACGCTCTCGACCGAGCAGGCGCACGACCGGCTCGCCGCGATCGGCTTCCGCGATCCCGCCGGAGCGCTCCGGCACATCGGCGCCCTGACCACCGGACTCAGCCGCAAGGCGACGATCCAACGGCATCTCATGCCCGTCATGGTGCGATGGTTCGCCGACGGCAGCGACCCGGACTACGGACTGATCGCGTTCCGGCGCATCAGCGAGCGGCTCGGCGACACCCACTGGTTCCTGCGCATGCTGAGGGACTCCTCGGGGGCGGCCGAGAGCCTGACCCGCCTGCTCTCCACCTCCCGCTACATCGGCGAGCTCATGGAGTGGATCCCGGAGTCGGTGGCCTGGCTCGACAGCACCGACCTGCTGCGACCCCGCAGCGCCTCCTCCCTCGACGAGGAGGCCCGGGCCATCCAGACCCGGCACGACACTGTCGGCGACGCGCTGCGCGCCGTGCGGGCCCTGCGGCGCCGCGAGCTGCTGCGGACCGCGATGGGCGGGGTGCTCGGGGTCCTGACGATCGAGGAGGTGGCGACGGCGATCACCGACGTCACCGAGGCGACCATCCAGGCGGGGCTCCGCGCGGTGCGCCGGCAGATCGTCCCCGCCGAGGACGAGGCCCTGGACTTCGCCGTCATCGCCATGGGGCGGTTCGGCGGGGCCGAGCTCGGCTTCGGATCCGACGCCGACATCCTCTACGTCTACGACGCGAACGGCGTCGAGTCGCAGCGCGCGCAGCAGCTCGCCTCGAAGATCGTGACGGGACTGCGCGAGAACCTCACCGACCACCGCCTTCCGCTCGAGCTCGACGCGGGGCTGCGACCCGAGGGCCGCAGCGGTCCGATGGTGCGCTCGTTCGCCGCCTACGCCGAGTACTACCGCCGCTGGTCGCTGTCCTGGGAGGCACAGGCCCTGCTGCGCGCCCGCGGTGTCGCAGGCAGCGCGAAGCTCATCGGCCGCTTCACGGAGCTCGCCGACAGCATCCGCTATCCGGCCGAGGTCGACCCCCAGGGTGTCCGCGAGATCAAGCGCATCAAGGCCCGGGTCGAGGGGGAGCGGCTGCCGCAGGGCGTCGATCCCCGCCGTCACCTGAAGCTGGGCCCGGGAACCCTCAGCGACGTCGAATGGCTCGTCCAGGTGATCCAGCTCCAGCACGCGCACCGGGTGCCGGCGCTGCGCACCACCTCGACGATGGCGGCACTCGACGCCGCCGTGACCGCCGACCTCCTCCCGGCCGACGCGGCCGAGCGGCTGCGCGAGGCGTGGCGGCTGTCCAGCCGGCTGCGTTCGGCGATCACCATCCTCACCGCGCGGACGAGCGACGTGCTGCCGGCCGACCGTCGTGAACTCGACGCGCTGGCGCGGATCCTGGGCTATCCGGACCGCTCCGCGACGGAGCTCGAGGAGGACTACCTCGCCGTCACCCGCCGCGCGCGCCGCAGTTTCGAGCAGGAGTTCTACGGCTGAGCGGGTGTCGGTTTGCCTTTTCCCGGCGCGACACCCCAGGCTTGGCCTCATGAGCGATTCGAGCATCGGCATCATCTGGAACCCCTCCAAGGTCGATGGGGAGGCTCTGCGCGCAGCGGTCGACGAGGTGTTCGGTCCGGACGCCGACGTCCGCTGGTGGGAGACGCAGATCGAGGACCCGGGCCGGGGCATGGCGGCGGATGCCGTGGATGCCGGATGCGAGGTCGTGATCGCGGTCGGCGGTGACGGCACCGTGCGCGCCGTCACCGAGTCGCTCGCGGGCACCGAGGTGCCGCTCGGCATCGTGCCGCAGGGCACCGGGAACCTGCTGGCGCGCAATCTCGGCGTGCCCCTCGACGGGATGACGTCCGCGCTCGAGCGCGTCCGTGACGCGACTCCGCAGCACATCGACCTCGGCTGGGTCGACTTCAACGGTCAGACCCGTGCCTTCACGGTCATGGTCGGGTTCGGTCTCGACGCGCAGATGCTCGTCGAGACGGACGAGGATCTCAAGGACCGCGCCGGCTGGCTGGCCTACGTCGAGGCGATGGGGCGTGCGCTGAACGGCACGGAGATGATCGACATCACGCTGTCGATCGACGGCGGCGTGGCCGACGAGGTGCGCGGGCATACGATGCTCATCGGCAATTGCGGCATGCTGCAGGGCGGCATCCGTCTGCTCCCCGACGCGCAGCTCGACGACGGCCTGCTCGACATCCTCCTGGTGAGCGCCGAGGGCGCTCTGCAGTGGATGGAGACGGTCCGCTCGGTGGTGTGGGACAACGGCATCCGTCGCATGCTCACCCGCGGCGACGAGACCGTCAGCACCGACTCCACCCAACACCTGACCGCCGAGCGCATCTCGGTCGAGCTCTCGCGTCCTCAGGTCTTCGAGATCGACGGGGAGGACCTGGGGGAGGTGTCGGCGTTCACGGTGCGGGTGCAGCCGGGCGCGCTCACGGTGCGGTGAGCACCGGCGGGGTCTTCTTGCGGTCCTGAGCGGGGAAGACCACCTTCTGCACGATGATGATGACGCTGGCCGCCACCGGGATGGCCACGAGGGCGCCCAGCACCCCTCCCAGCGCGCCGCCCGCCACCGCGGCGATCACCACGAGAGCCCCGGGCACCGCGACCGCCTTGCTCATGATGCGCGGCGACAGCACGTAGGCCTCGATCTGCATGTAGACGAGGTAGTACCCGATCGCGATCAGGGCGGTGATCGGGCTGACGATGAGGCAGATCAGCGCATTGATGATCGACGCGGCCAGCGTGCCGACCAGCGGGATCATCGAGCCGATGAAGGCGATCAGCGCCAGCAGGGCGGGCACCGGGGCGCCGATGATCGTGAGGAAGATGAGACTCAGCACGCCGTTGATGAGGGCGAGGCTCGCCTGGCCCATGACGTAGCGGCCGACCGCGCCCGAGATGTCCTGCAGCAGTTCGCTGAAGGTCTCGCGCTGATAGGCGGGGACGAAACGGGCGGCGACAGCCTTCATGCTGCGCAGCGAGGCCATGAAGTACAGCGTGAGGATGAGCACGATGATGCCGCCCGTCACGCCGCCGGCGATCCCGGCGCCGACCGCGAACACGCCGCCGCCGATGTCAGCGAGGTTCCCGGGATCCTGGAGGAAGGTGAGGACGCTGGACGCGGCATCCTCGAACGTCGATCCGAACTGGTTGCTGAGGTCCTGGAACCACGCCGAGGCCATGATGTCGGCGATCATCTCGGGTCCGTCGTCGATGAGGTTCGTGATCTGCTCCACCAGGATCGGCACGATGGAGAGCAGGATGCCGGCGAACGCCAGCAGCACGATGGCGACCACGATCGCGACGGCCGCCGCGCGGGGGAGCTTGCGCTCGATGAGTCGCACGATGGGATCCAGACCCAGCGCGAGGAAGATCGCCACCCCGATGTACACGAAGACGGTGGCGAGCTGATCGACCATGCCGCCGATCGCGAGCGCGACCAGCACCCCGAGAGCGCCGAGGAGCCCGAACATGAACGGGTTGGTGCGCGCGGCGGCGGTGACCGAGGCCACGCGGCGTGTGGAGCGATCGTTCGCCGGTCCGGTCTCGATTGTCTCGGTCGTCGCGACCACGCTCTTCCGACGCATTGTGTTCCCCTCCGCAAGCCAGACTCATCAGTTGACCATTGCCGTGGCACCCGGTCAAGGCGCGACACGCGCAACGTCGTCACACGGTCGTGCGAGGCTGGGGGCATGAGCGCCACGGCGGACCCCCGGACCTACGACCTCGACGCGCTGCGCGGGCGCGCCCTCCGCCGGACCGGCGGCACGGTGGACGACAGCATCCCCGAGCTCGCGCGGGCCGATGCCGACCTCCTGGGGCTCGCTCTGGTGACGATCGACGGCTCCGTCTCCTCGAGCGCACAGGCCGACGTCGGCTTCAGCCTGCAGTCCGCGGTGAAGCCCTTCCTGTTCGCGCTCGCGCTGCAGGACACCGACGGCGCGGCGCTCGACCGGGTCGGAATCGAGCCGACCGGCGAGGCGTTCGACGCCATCAAGCTCGAGAGCGGCACCGGACGCCCGCCCAACCCCATGGTGAACGCGGGCGCCATCCTCACCGCCTCCCTGGTCGAGGGTGACGACGTGGCCGCGCGCGAGCAGCGCATCCTCGCCGGGCTCTCCGCGTTCGCCGGACGCGACCTGGAGGTCGATGAGGCGATCGCGCGCAACGAGCACCTGCTCGGCGATCGCAACCACGCGCTCGCGCACCTGATGCGGTCCGAGGGCACCCTCCGGGTCGGGGCGGACGACGCCGTGGCCGTCTATGCGCACGCCTGCGCCGTCGTGGTCGACGCGCGGGACCTCGCGGTCATGGGCGCGACGCTCGCGCACGGAGGACGCAACCCGGTGACGGGAGCACAGGTCATCGGCGCGGCCGTCGCGCGCGACGTCGTGTCGGTGATGTCGACCTGCGGCGTCTACGACGGCTCGGGACGATGGATGCGGCAGGTCGGCGTCCCGGCGAAGTCGAGCGTCTCGGGAGCGATCGTGCTCTCGGCCCCCGGCGTACTGGGAGCGGCGGTCATCAGTCCGCCGCTCGACGAGAGGGGCACCAGCGTCCGGGGCCACTTCGTGAGCGACGCCCTCAGCGCCGACCTCGGACTGCACGTCTTCGGCCGGGTGGGCTGACACGCCGAGGGTGGCCCCCGGCATACGACAGAGCGCCCCGCCGGTCGAAGCCGGCGGGGCGCTCTGGCAGGCTCGATCAGACGCCGAAGTACAGCTCGTACTTTCTCCGGGTGACTGGTCGGTGATGGAAACCCCCGACATCCGCGTGATTCCGGGCATCTGAGTGATGGGGAGTGATAGTCATGGATGGTCTCTGCCGGACGTTCTGCGGACTTTCTGCGGACTGGGGGAGTCGTGACTGAGGAGAAGTGGTTCACATACGCCGAGGCCGCGAAACGGGTCAAGCGCTGCCACCGCACGATCCGGCGCTGGCACTCCATCGGGATGCCGATGGAGTGGAAGATCATAGAGGGTCAACGCACTCGCGTCGTCCGTGAAGACATCCTCCTCGCGTTCTTCCGGCAGACGCTGCAGAACAGCCCCGTGCACCAGTACCGCCTCCGCGCTCAGGGGCTCCCGAACACGGCACCCGGCAACCGTCTATAGGGGCTCGTCAGGCAAGCTCCTCAGCCACCGTTGCAGCTCCTCAACCGGGATCACCGGCTTCGAGTTCGCGTACGACGGCACCAGGTAGTTGTCGCGGATCTGCTTCCGGATCGTCTCGACGCTGTAACCCACTGCGGTCGCGGCCTCAGGGATCGTCAGCGCAAGCCTGAACGGCTGCTCACCGAGCACCGCGGCGATCTCCTCGCGAATCACTCTGCGGATGATCCCCTCGAGCAGGCTATCCATGCTGCCGAGGCTACCGAAACCCGGTTCCCTCGCGTGATTCTCGGCCCGATCTCGACCCGGTTTCGAGCTCATTTAGGTGCGGTTTGAACCCCGCTCAGGGGAGGTTCGAACCGGCCGAGAGGCCCGGAATCACGCTCCTCGCGCGCGACCCCCCCTGGTATTTTCGGCGCGGAACGGCGGGGGGAGAGGAACACTCCCGTGTGGTGGTCCGCCCTCAGTCCTCGTTGTGGATATTTTCGGGGGCCCCGGTCGTCAGGGCGGCGAGGCGCTGCACGTAGCCGCTTAGGACCTCCGCGCGCGCTTCGGCTGGCCATGACGCCCACGCTTCGATCAGTGCGTCGACGGCGTCGGGATCGTCGTTCAGCACGGCCACGGCGATACGGGCGCCCAGGACGTCAGCGGCGGTGTCCTCGGGCGCGATCACGAGTTCCCTGAACCCGTCGTCATGCTCATCGGCGACGAGGATGCCAGCGAGGCCCCTCAGCACGTCTCGTTCCTTGCGTCGAGTCTTCCGAGAGTTGTACCGGATCCACCGCCGCGCGCGCTCTACGTCGCCGTCGTGGAAGATCCGCACGAGCTCGATCAGTTCGTGCGTCGCCGTCGCCGCGAGGTTCGCGAGCGACTTCTCCATCACGATGCGCCCAGCTGCTGCTCGATCTCCCGGCCCGCGACCCGCATCGCGACCCTCGGGTCCATGCCCTCGAAGTGAAGGTGCTGTATCACGGTGACCTCCCGACGCTCGACCGGGCGGCCCTCGCCGGCCGCCTGCGGAACCAGGATAGGCGTGCTGCTCGTCGGAACCCGCGGGAGCCAGGTGCCTGTCCGGGATCGCAGGGACGTTCACAGGGCCACCGTCAGCAAGGCGAAGGAGGCCGGCGAGAGCGGCGCGCCGGAAGCGGTAGACCGCGTCGTGCCCGCCCATCGCGTTGACCTCGGCCGCGGTCAGCATGTGCTCACCGTTCGACGCCATGATCGGCACCAGGTCGTCACGAGGACCGCCTGCACCGAAGATCGGACCACCCGACGCCTTCCCCGCGACGAGACCGCCCTGCCCGCCAGGGCCGACCGCGATGTTGATGCGTTTCGTCGAGTTCCGACGGATGAAGTCGTCGACCTCGTTGTCCGCACCCGTCGTGTCCGCCACGATGATGAAGTTCCCGTCAGGGAGCTGCACGACCTTCTGTGTGAGCCGGTCGACGACGTCGGCTTCCGCCGAAGCGTTCGACGTGTACACGGTGTAGGCGGTCTCCGGCGTCTCGAGCACGGTGTCGATGAGCGCCTGCGCCTGCTCCTGCGACAGCCCCATCGCCTCGAGCTGCCCCATCAGAGCGTCACGCGTGCCCTGGTATCGGGCCTGCAGGTTCTCCTGCGACTCGCCCGCCAGCAGCGCGGCCTGGTACTCCGCGTCGAGCGACGACGCCGACGCTCGCAGTTGGTCGTCGAGCGCCCGGCCGGACTCCGTCGAACGCAGGTTCGCGGTGTCGAGGCCCTCGATCGAGAATCGCGTTCCGTCCGCCGCGAGACCCACCTGGGCCACGGCGTCGGCGGTCCGTAGTGCGGCATCGTTCGCGAAGCCCAGTGCGACGAGCGGCTCGCCGAACTCGTTCAGCTTCGTGCGCGCCCCGTCGATCGCGTTCCCGTGATCCTCGCGGATCGTGTCCGCCGTGTCGCCAGCACCCTCCGAGAAGGCGAGCATCCCGTTCGCCATGTCGACCATCGCGTTCGAGACGTCCTGCTGCCCGAGCGCCGCGGGGATAGCCGCGAGACCGTAGACGACCTCCGACAGTGACCCGACGAACTCGCCCAGCGCTTCCGTGCCGGACGCGACCGACTCGACCACCGAATCGCCGAAGTCCAGAGCGCCGTTCGCCATGTCGAGGAGGAACTGCATCAGCGGGCCACGGTTCTGCGACACCCAGTCGGCGAACTCGCCCAGCGGCTCCGAGAACGCCGCCGCGAGAGCACCCTGGATGCCCTGAGCGGCCGTCTCGATGTTCCGTTTGGCCTGCTCGATCTTCGAGGCGTCGTTGCCCGCGAGGGTGTCGAACATCTTCTGAGCGGATCCCGTCACCCCGTTGAGCTCATCGACGGCCGTGGTGAGATCCATCGACAGCAGCGCTGCCGCCATGTCCTCAGACTGCGTGCCGAACAGCGCCACGGCCGCGGCGGCCTGCTCTGCCGGGTCCGGCATCTCCCGGATCCGGTCGAGCGTCTCGTCCAGCGCTGCGGCGGCCTCAGGGCCACCCTGAGCGATCCGGCGAGACAGGTCGTCCCACGAGAATCCGACCGCCTCGAACCCCTCCGCCATCCCGGGATCCTTCGCACGGAGCGCGAGCTCCTTCAGCGCGTCCGCCACCAGGTCGCTGTCACGAGCACCGCCCCGAAGACCCTGCGACAGCAGACCGAGCGCCTGCGGGCCATCGAGCCCCAGCTGCCGGAACTGCGTGCTGAATTCGTTGTAGGTCTCCAGGAGGTCGCCGCCGATGTTCACGCCCTCACGGGCGCCGGTAGCGAGGATGTCGAACGCCTGCTTCGCGGAACCCGCGAGCCCCGTGCGGAGCATCTGCGCGACCGCTCGAGCGACCGGCTCGACGTCCTCACCCAGAACGTCCGCGATACCCGCGAGGCCTTCGACGACCAACTGCGCGTCACGGGTCGTCGCGGACGGGTCGAGGATGTCGAACTGCACCGCCAGCCGCGTGACGTCCATGTTCGACTCGATCGACTCGCCGAAGTTGTTCGCATACGCCTCACCGGCCGCGTTGCCCAGCCGGCGTGCGGCGGCCTCGTTCATTCCGGTCAGCGCCTGCAGACGGTCGTACCCGACCTCGACCTGCAGACCGTTCTCGAAGGCGCTGACGAGGCCGTTCGCAGCCGCAGCTTGCTGCGCCCAACCAACGGTCCTGCGACGTCGGCTAGCGTGCCCGGCTGAGCTTCCGCAACTGCCGCACGAGAAGGTGGGCTTCGGCATTCACGTTCGAGGAGTAGACGCGCTGGATGAGTCCCGAGCTGAAGGTCACCCTAGGTTTCCCCGAGCCGAGAATATGCACACCGTCGTCGACGTACTGGAACAGCGCTCGGGTAACGAGACGATCAGCGTCGGTCTTCGGGTCGGTGCTGATGTGAATCTGCTCGTCGGCGAGCGCTGACCACTCGCTGCCAAAGATGATGCGGCATCGACGCCTCACGAGAGCACGCCGCCAACGCGGAAGATCTTCGGCGAGCCGTAGCACCGCCAGCGCACTGACTCCGTCTTCAGCGTCGGACGTTTGGGCTTCGCGTTGCAGGCTACGCCCTCGGCCGGAAGCACGCTCCTGCGCGGAACGCAGCCACGGCGCTACCGTCTTACGGAGCTCGCGACGGGCAAGGTCCGCGCGCTCAGCGCGGATCTTCTCCCCAGTGAAGTAGCGCACGCCGATGTACGAGACGACGAGGCTGCCGCCGATACTTGCCGCGAAGGTGAGGGGTTCGAATGATGCCACGCACACAAGCTAGCGCGTGCCTTCGACACGAAAGAGCCCGCCCCTGGAACTAGCAGGGGCGGGCTCGTCTCACGATTCTGCGGACTCCCTGCGGACTAGCCCCAGGAATGCCGCGGAATCTGGCTACACTCCGAAGTACAGCTCGTACTCGAACGGGTGCGGACGCTGCGCGATCGGCAGGATCTCGTTCTCGTACTTGTAGGAGATCCAGGTCTCGATGAGCTCCTCGGTGAACACGCCGCCCTCGAGGAGGAACTGGTGGTCGGTGCGCAGCGCCTCGAGCGAGTCGAGCAGCGAGTTCGGCACCTGCGGGATGCCCTTGGCCTCCTCGGGCGGGAGCTCGTAGAGGTCCTTGTCGACCGGCTCGTGCGGCTCGATGCGGTTCTTGATGCCGTCGAGGCCGGCCATGAGCTGCGCCGCGAAGGCGAGGTACGGGTTGCCCGAGGCATCGGGCGCGCGGAACTCGATGCGCTTGGCCTTCGGGTTCGAGCCCGTGATCGGGATACGGATGGCGGCCGACCGGTTGCCGGCCGAGTACACCAGGTTGACCGGAGCCTCGAAGCCCTTCACCAGACGGTGGTAGCTGTTGAGGGTCGGGTTGGTGAAGGCGAGCAGCGCCGGCGCGTGGGCCAGGATGCCGCCGATGTACCAGCGGGCGATGTCGCTGAGCTGGCCGTAGCCCGCCTCGTCGTAGAACAGCGGCTCGCCGTCGTTCCACAGCGACTGGTGGGTGTGCATGCCCGAGCCGTTGTCACCGTAGAGGGGCTTGGGCATGAAGGTCGCGACCTTGCCCCACTCCTCGGCGGTGTTCTTCACGATGTACTTGAACTTGAGGATGTCGTCCGCCGCGTGGACCATCGTGTCGAAGCGGTAGTTGATCTCCTGCTGGCCGGCGGTGCCCACCTCGTGGTGCGAGCGCTCGAGGATGAAGCCGGCGTCGATCAGCTTGAGGGTGATGTCGTCGCGCAGGTCGGCGGTCTTGTCGACCGGGCTGACGGGGAAGTAACCGCCCTTGTACGGGGTCTTGTTGGCGAGGTTGCCGCCCTCCTCCTCGCGGCCGGTGTTCCACGCGGCCTCCTCGGAGTCGACCTTGTAGAAGCTCTCGCCCGCGGTGACCGAGTAGCGGACGTCGTCGAAGATGTAGAACTCGGCCTCGGGGGCGAAGAACGCGGTGTCGGCGATGCCGGTGGAGGCGAGGTACTTCTCGGCCTTCTTTGCGACCTGACGCGGGTCCTTCGAGTAGATCTCGCCGGTGCGCGGGTTGTAGATGTCGAAGATCATCACGAGGGTGCTCGCCTCCCGGAACGGGTCGATGTACGCTGTCGTGACATCCGGGATGAGCTGCATGTCGGACTCGTGGATGCTGGCGAAGCCGCGGATCGAGGAGCCGTCGAACAGCTGCCCCTCCGTGAAGAACGCCTCGTCGACCGTCGCCGCAGGAATGTTGAAGTGCTGCTGCACACCCGGGAGATCGGTGAAGCGGATGTCAAGGAACTTGACGTCGTTCTCCTTGATGTAGCTCAGTACCTCGGACGAATCTTTGAACATGTACGACTCCTGTAATGCGGATCGATGGCTTCGGGGCCACTCTGCAGAGTACGGTCGGGGGATTTCTCCACGGTATCCGCATTGTTTCGAGCGTGTTACACCGACGCTCTGACGCGACGGCATCCGGTCGGCGGCGATCCGGCCGCTCGGTAGGCTGGTGGAGTGACGGATGCTGTGAACACGTACCCCGGTGAACGACTCGGCTTCCCCGTCTCCGGGCCGGGGAGCATCGGCCGTCCCGGCCGTCGCATCGGCGCCCTCGCGATCGACTACGTCGCCGCCACGCTGATCGCGACCGCGTTCCTCGGCTACGACCAGTTCGCCCTCCCGAGCGAGGCGGGGCTGACGCAGTTCGCGCCGATGGCGGTCTTCGCCGTCCTCCAGATCCTCTTCATTCCCACCGCCGGGGGGAGCCCCGGCCACCGCATCCTCGGGATGCGCGTCGTGCGGCTGGACGGCGGGTGGGTGGGCCTCTGGCGGCCGATCGTGCGGACGCTCCTGCTCGTGGTCGTCATCCCGGCGGTCATCTGGGACCAGGATCAGCGCGGACTCCACGACAAGCTCGTGGGCACCGTCCTCATCCGCGCCTGACGATCAGGCGTGACCGCGGTTGCGACGCCGCGCCTCGCGGGGCGCCCGACCGCCCAGGAACGAGCGGGCCGGATCCACGATGAAGCCGCGTCGCAGCGCCTCCCGCCCGATGAGCATGCGGAATCCCATCTCGTCGCGGTTGCTCAGGGTGACCTCGGCGAGCACCTCGCGATCGACCAGGCGGATCAGGAGCTGCACGACCAGGCGCTCCTGGGCGTGGCCGGAGGAGCTGCGCACAGCGCGACGGTCGTGGACGGGCAGCTGCACGTCGACGGCATCCGCGGGGCTGTCCTGCCAGGGTCGGACGCGGAACCGCACCCAGGCCTCGCCCTCGCGGTCGAACTCGTGGACGTCGAAGGCATGCAGCGACGACGTGCGCGCACCGGTGTCGATCTTCGCCTTGATCCAGTCGACTCCCACGTCGGGCAGGGTCACCCACTCCCGCCACCCCGTAAGGGTGTTTGAATGGGATGTCTTACTCACCCGACCATCCTGGCAGGAAAACCTCCGTGAAGATCGCAGTGCTCTCCCGTGCGCCCCAGGCGTACTCCACCCAGCGCCTCCGTGCCGCCGCTCTCCAGCGGGGGCACACCGTCAAGGTGCTGAACACGCTGCGCTTCGCGATCGATCTCACCGCGGACGAACCGGACTTGCACTACCGAGGGCGTCAGCTCAGCGACTATGACGCGATCCTGCCCCGCATCGGCAACTCGATCACGTACTTCGGCACCGCCGTCGTGAGGCAGTTCGAGCAGATGGACGTCTACACGCCCAACACCGCGAACGGCATCTCGAGCGCACGCGACAAGCTCCGCGCGAACCAGATCCTCTCCCGTCACAACATCGCGATGCCGCCCACCGCGTTCGTGCGAAACCGCGCCGACGTGCGTCCCGCGATCGAAAGGGTCGGCGGGGCTCCGGTCGTCATCAAGCTCCTGGAGGGCACGCAGGGGATCGGCGTGATCCTCGCCCCCCAGGTGAAGGTCGCCGAGGCGATCATCGAGACGCTGCACTCGACGAAGCAGAACGTGCTGATCCAGAAGTTCATCTCCGAGAGCAGGGGGCGCGACATCCGCGCCCTCGTCGTGGGGGATCGGGTCGTCGCCGCGATGCGTCGCTCGGCCGCGGGAGACGAGTTCCGCTCGAACGTGCACCGCGGCGGCTCGGTCGAGGCCATCGAGCTGGATCCCGTGTACGAGCGGGCCGCCGTGCGTTCGGCGCAGATCATGGGCCTCCGCGTCGCCGGCGTCGACATGCTCGAGGGCGACGAGGGACCGCTGGTGATGGAGGTGAACTCCTCGCCGGGACTGCAGGGGATCGAGACCGCGACCAAGCTCGACGTCGCGGGCGCGATCATCGACTACATCGCCGGACAGGTCGCCTTCCCCGAGATCGACGTGCGGCAGCGGCTCACCGTCTCGACCGGGTACGGCGTCGCGGAGCTCATGGTGCACGGCGCCGCGGACCTCGTCGGCAAGACGCTGGGTGAGGCGGGGCTCTGGGAGCGGGACATCACGGTGCTCACCCTGCATCGCGGCGTCTCGGTCATCCCCAATCCTCGCAAGCACGTCGTGCTGGAGGCGGACGACCGGTTGTTCTGCTTCGGCAAGCTCGACGAGATGCGCGGGATGATCCCGGAGCGCCGGCGCCGACGCGCCAAGGTCCGGCGGTTGCCGCGCGAGCCGCTGTCCGAGTGACGCGGAAGCGGCCGTCCTCCGAAGAGGGCGGCCGCTTCCGCGTCAGGGACGGTGGATCAGCGCGGACGCTGCGACCGCACCTTCGTGGGGTCGATCCCCTTCGGGATGGGCAGCGACGAGAGCGACTGCGACACCGACTCGATGCGTCGGATGACGGCGGCCATCGTGGTCTTGTCGATCGCCTTCGGCAGCTTCTTGATCGTCTTCGCGAGGTCGGCGATCGGGACCTCGTCGTCGCCGTGACCGACATACAGCACCGTCACGGGCACACCGTGCGCCACGCGCTGGGCCTTGCTGCGCTCCTCGTTGATCAGGCGGGTGAGACGTCCCCGCGCGCCTTCGCCGATGACGACGATGCCACCGCGACCGACCGCGCGGTAGACGGCCTCCTGGGTCTTGGGGTTGATGCCGACGGGCGTGTCCGAACCCTGCCAGCGGCGTCCCAGGCTGGTGCTGATGACGTGACCGGTGGCGCCGGGCATGCCGTCGATCTTCGTGTACATGGCCGACGTCGACAGGCGGGTCATGAGGATCATGGCGCCGAGCACGCCGACCATGAGTCCCGTGAGGCCCCACAGCACGAGGGTCCACCACTGCAGCGGCGGGATGAGGTATCCGACGACGAGGCCGATCAGGACGCCCCCGACCAGGATCGCGATCTGCGCCCACGGCAGCCACGGGTACGCCTCGCGGGTGAACCGGAAGAGGGACTTGATCTGGGAGAAGAACCCAGGACGCTTCTCGGGTTCGGGAGCACTCTTTGCCATGCCTTCCAGCCTACCGAGTCGCGGGCCGCCGTCATGCGCCGTTCGCGCCGGGCGGAGCGGCCGTGCGGACATCTCCTGCACAGTTCAGGAAGAGCGTGGATTCGTCCACATCGCGCCGGATCGGCGTCCGGAGCGGGCACCGATGCAGTGTGCTGGAGCCATGACAGACGTCGCACTCGGGGAGAAGGCACCCCCGCTCCTGCCGGGGGTGCACAGGGTGATCCGCGCGCTCGACGCGTCGGAGACCCCCTTCGTCGGGCTGCTCGTGACCTGTGGGGACGGTGTCGCGGTGCAGCTCGACGCGGAGGCGTTGGAGGGATGGATCGGATGGCGCCACGCGGGCGCCGAGCACGTGGCGGGCCCGATCGACGTGGTCCGGCGGCGCGACGGCCACGATGTGCTGCTGCCGTGGTGCACCGAGCGGGTCGCCACTTTCCTCGGTCGACGGCGCGCCGAGGGCGACGTCCTGGCCGCGGGGGAGTGCAGCACGCTCGTCGCCAGTCTGCTGCGTGGCATCGGGGAACTGGGGCAGGATGCCGGATCGGAGGCCGGCGGATGGTGGATGACGGGCGACGGGCGGCCCGTGTTCGTCTTCGGGTCGGGTGAGGATGCCCGCGCCGGGGCGACCCGCATCGTGGCATCCCTGGCGGAGGCGAGCGGAGACAAGGCCATGGCGCGGCTGCTCGTGCAGATCGAGGCGGGCCTTCGACGCGGCGCATCGCAGCCTCGGATCGCCGCCCGCCAGCTGGAGGAGTGGGAACGGGCGCTCTTCGATCTCGCCGTCTCGCGACCGTTGCGCTCCGTGTCGGTGCGCACCGCGGACGGCGGCGTCGGGCAGCACGACGTCCCGCCGTCGAGGCGCCCGGCCGCGGTGGGCGAGCGAGCCCTGAGCCGCGCCGAGGCGCGCAGACGTGCGGACGCGGGACTCGCGCCGGTGAGCTGGACCGCCCGGCTCCGGGAGACGGTGTCGGACCTCGGTGCCGCGGCCGGACGGTCCGCGCGGGAGCGGTTCGGGGCACGGGTGACGGGAGTGGTGTCCGAGGGTCGCGACGGGAGGTCCGCGCGCCGCGACGGAACGGGGGAGCGCCGCCGGCGACGCCCGCGGCTGCTGCTCGCCGGGGCGGCCGCGATGATCGTGCTCGTCGGGGGACTCCTCTGGCCGGGTGGAGGCTCTGACGACTCCGCCGTGGGAGCGGCTCCCGCCCCCATCGACGCGCCGAGCACCGGAGCGCCGGGCACCGGGACGCCGGAACTGGATGCGCGACCGGGTGCCCCGGACGACGCCGCCGACACTGTGGCCGACGATGGGGCCGACGGCGGGCAGACGAGCGAGGGCGAGCAGACGGCCTCGGATCCCGTCCACGCGGTCGAGGGGCTGCTGGCGGCGCTGCGCGCGTGCGAGGACGCGCCCGGCGCCTCCTGCGACGGGGTCGCGGTCCCGGAGGCGACGGCGCTCCTCCCCGAACTCCGCGAGCTCGCGCACTCCCGGCCCGCGACCGCGCTCGTCGACGAGTACGGAGACGTCGCGGTCGTGCGCCTGACGCCCGCGCAGGAGGTGCCGACGGAGGACGGCGGGTCCGCGATCACCGCGGCGTCCGCGCCTCGCGTGGTCGTGATCGTGCGGGTGGAAGAGAAATGGCTGGTCCGCGACGTCTATGACGTCGCGGACCAGCCGGGATAACGGTGCTGCGGCGGATCAGGCGCCGAGCTGGGCAGCGAACTGCGCGGACTCGAGCCGCGACTTCACCGCTCCGAGGAAGCGCGCGGCGTCGGCGCCGTCGATGATCCGGTGGTCGTACGACAGTGCGAGGTACACGTAGGACCGCACGGCGATCGCGTCCGCGCCGCCGACCTTGACCAGACCCGGGCGCTTGACCACGGTGCCGGTACCGAGGATGGCCGACTGCGGCAGGAACACCACGGGAGTGTCGAAGAGGGCGCCGCGCGAGCCGGTGTTGGTCAGCGTGAACGTGCCGCCGGCCAGCTCGTCGGGCTTCAGCTTGTTCTCGCGGGTACGAGCCGCGAGGTCCGCGATCTCGTGGGCGATCTGCGCGATGTTCTTCGAGGCCGCGTCGCGCAGCACCGGGGTGAGCAGGCCGCGCTCGGTGTCGACCGCGATCGAGACGTTCTCCGAGGCGGGGTAGACGATCTGGTCGCCGTCCACGGTCGCGTTCACGATCGGGAAGGCCTGCAGCGCCTCGGCGGCCGCGAGAGCGAAGAACGGCAGGAACGACAGCTTGTCGCCCGTCTTCTCCAGGAACGAGGCCTTGACGCTGTCGCGGTACTCGGCGAGCGCGGTGACGTCGACCTCGACCACGGTGGTGAGCTGGGCGGTCTGCTGCATCGACTCCACGGCGCGCTTGGCCAGGACCTTGCGCAGACGCGACATCGGCTGCGTCGTGCCGCGCAGGGGCGAGACCTCCAGCGGGGCCGCAGCCGGGGCCGCGGGCGCCGTGGCTGCCGGTGCGGAGGCGGCGGACTCGGCCGCCTTGAGCACGTCCTCCTTGCGGATGCGGCCGCCGACACCGGTGCCGGTGACGGAGGCGAGATCCACACCCTGCTGAGCCGCCAGGCGGCGCACGAGCGGCGTCACGTAGAGGTTGTCGTTGCCGCCGGCGGGTGCGGGCTGCGATGCGGACGGCGCCGGTGCGGCCGGTGCCGACGGAGCCTGCGCGGGTGCAGCGGCGGGAGCCGGCGCGGCCTCTGCGGCGGGGGCGGCCTGCGCGGGCGCGGGCGCCGGAGTCTCTTCGGCAGCCGCGGGCGCCGGAGCGGGAGTCTCGGCGGGGGCGGCGGGCTGAGCGGCGCCCGAGCCGATGCGCGCGAGCACGGCACCGACGGCGACCGTCTCGTCCTCGCCGGCGACGATCTCCTGCAGGATGCCGGCGACGGGCGAAGGGATCTCGGTGTCGACCTTGTCGGTGGAGATCTCGAGCAGCGCCTCGTCGACCTCGACCGAGTCGCCCACCTCCTTGAGCCAGCGGGTGACGGTGCCCTCGGTGACGCTCTCGCCGAGCTCGGGGAGCACGACATCCGTCGCGTCGCCCGACGGCGCCGGAGCGGTGTCGGCGGCCGGAGCGGCCTCGGCGGCGGGTGCGGACTCGGCCGGGGCCTCGGCGGCGGGAGTCTGCGCGGGGGCTGCCTCGGCCGGAGCAGCTTCGGCGGCCGGTGCGGCGGCTTCGGGAGCGTCGTCCGACGAGGACGCTCCGCTGCCGTCGCCGATGCGCGCGAGGAGGGCGCCGACCTCGACGGTCTCGTCCTCCGCGACGAGGATCTCCTCGATCACGCCGGATGCGGGGGAGGGGATCTCGGTGTCGACCTTGTCGGTCGAGATCTCGAGCAGGCCCTCGTCCGCCTGCACAGTGTCGCCCACCTGCTTGAGCCAGCGGGTGACCGTACCCTCTGTGACGCTCTCGCCGAGCGGGGGGAGGATGACGGATGTGCTCATGACGGAGTCTCCTTCAGAAGTTTGTCTAACGCTTGTCTAGCTTAGTGACCCGGGGACGGGTTGGTGTTCAGAGGGCGTGCAGCGGTTTTCCCGCGAGTGCGAGGAAGGCCTCGCCGAGGGCTTCGCTCTGTGTCGGATGCGCGTGGATGAGCGGCGCGATGTCCTCCGGGTGCGCCTCCCACGCGACGGCCAGCTGGCCCTCGGTGATGAGCTCGCCGACGCGGTCGCCCAACAGGTGCACGCCCACCACGGGGCCGTCCTTGAGGCGGACGACCTTCACCAGTCCGCTCGTCCCGATGATCTCGCTCTTGCCGTTCCCCGCGAGGTTGTACTCGTAGGAGGCCACGGCATCCGCACCGTGCTCGGCGATCGCCGTCTCCTCGGTGACGCCGACCGAGGCGACCTCCGGGCTGGAGTACGTCACCTTCGGGATCTGCCGATCCGGCACGGTGGCGGGGGAGAGGCCTGCGATGCGCTCGGCGACGACGATGCCCTGCTGGAATCCGCGGTGCGCGAGCTGCAGACCGGGCACGATGTCGCCCACGGCCCAGACGTGCGGAGCGCTCGTGCGCAGGTCGTCGTCGACGGTGACGTATCCGCGGTCGAGCGCGACGCCCGCCTCCTCGTACCCGAGGTCCGCCGTGACCGGTCCGCGCCCCACGGCGACGAGGAGGTAGTCGGCGGTGAATGTGGTGCCGTCCTCGAGCGTCACCGTGACCGAGGCCTCGTTCTGCACGGCCGTCTGGAAGCGGGTGCCCAGCGAGTAGCGGATGCCGCGGCGGCGGAACGCCCGCTCCAGCCCCTTGCTCAGAGCGACGTCCTCGTTGGGCACCAGGTGCGGCAGTGCCTCGATGATGGTGACATCGGCGCCGAAGGAGCGCCAGACGCTCGCGAACTCCACGCCGATGACGCCACCTCCGAGGATGAGCACGCGCTCGGGGATGACGTCGAGCTCGAGGGCCTGCTCGCTCGTGAGGATCCGTCCGTCGATGTCGAGGCCGGGCAGGCTGCGGCTGTAGGAGCCGGTGGCGAGGATGACGTCGGTGCCCGCGTAGACGTCGTCGCCGACGCTGACGGTGCGGTCGGGGTTGAGTCGCCCAGCGCCCGGAACCGTGGTGATGCCGCGCGCCTTGACGAGGCCCTCGAGTCCCTTGAACTTCTTCGCCACGATCCCTTCGCGGTAGGCCCGGACGCCGGCGGGGTCGATGCCCTCGAGCGATGCCTGGACGCCGACGGATGCCGCGTCGCGCACGTGCTCCGCCACTTCCGCGGCGTGCAGCAGAGCCTTGGTGGGGATGCACCCGCGGTGCAGGCAGGTGCCGCCCACCTTGTCCTTCTCGATGAGCGCGACCGACTTGCCGAGCTCGCTCGCGCGCAGGGCGGCCGCATAGCCGCCGCTCCCGCCGCCCAGGACCACGATGTCGAAGGTGTGCGTCGTCATGTCAGGCCTTTCCCGCCGTGGATTCGGCGAACGCGATGATCGACCGGACCATCGCACCGGTCGGGCCCTTGTCGGTGAAGCCGAAGGGTGCCCCGCCGTTCTCACCCGAGCCCGCGATATCGAGGTGCACCCACGGGATGCGCGGCGCGTCCTCCGCGTCGGAGACGCGACCCACGAAGCGTCGGAGGAAGAGTCCGGCGAAAGAGGCGCCGCCGGCGCGGTCGCTCATGTTCGCGTTGATCAGGTCGGCGATCGGGGAGTCGAGCGTGTCCTCCATGTACTCGGGCAGCGGCATGTGCCACGCCGCCTCGTCGGCCGACTCCGCCGCCGCGAGGAACTCGGCGACGGTCTCGTCCGCACCCATTACGCCGGTGTGCCGGTGACCCAATGCCATCACGATCGCACCCGTCAGCGTGGCGACGTCGATGATCACGTCCGGGTGCTCGCGGCTCGCGGCCGCCAGGCCGTCCGCCATGACCAGTCGGCCCTCAGCATCCGTGTTGAGCACCTCGACGGTCGTGCCGTCGAGCATCCGCAGCACGTCGCCCGGGCGCGTGGCGCGGCCGGACGGCATGTTGTCGGCGATGCAGAGCCAGGCGGTCACCCGGACGGGAAGACCGAGGGCAGCGATGGCGCGGAGCGCGGCGAGACCCGTGGCGGCGCCGGCCATGTCGAACTTCATGCCGACCATCGAGGCGGCGGGCTTGAGCGACAGTCCTCCGGTGTCGAAGGTGATGCCCTTGCCCACGATCGCGAGGTGACGGGTCGCGTCGGCCGGTGCGTAATCGAGCCGCACGAGTCGCGGCGGGCGGTCGGAACCCTGCCCCACCCCGAGGATGCCTCCGAAGCCGTGCTCCGCGAGGGCGGCCTCGTCGAACACCTCGACGGTCACATCGAGGTCGGCGACGCTCTCGACGGCGCTCCGGGCGAGATCCGCCGGGCTCTGCCATTCGGCCGGGACGTTGACGAGGTCCTTGACCAGCGCCACCGCCTCGCCGACCGTCCGGATGCGGGAGATCGCGGTATCGTCCAGGTCGGCGTGCAGCAGCACGCTCGAGGCGCGCGCCGGCCCCTTCTTCGTGCGGTAGCCCTCGAACCGGTGCCCGCCGAGCACGGCGCCCTCACCGGCGGCGACGGCATGCTCGTCCAGGCCGGGCGCGAGCGCGACCGCGACCGTCTCGAAGCCCGTGAGCTGGCGCAGAGCGGCGCCGACGGCATTCCGCACGGCGTTCGCGGACGGCGCCGAGCCGACGCCGACGACGGCGAGCGGAACCTCGGTCACCCCGGGCGCGTGGATGCGGGTGTAAGCGGAGGGCCCGCCCGTGAAGCCGACCGCCGCCAGAGCCTCGGCGAGGCCCGGATAGGCGTCCAGCGAGGAGGCCGACTGCGAGAGGTCGGGCACGACGAGCACTGCGGCGTCAGCAGCGCTTCCGGGGAACGGATCGGTGGTGCGCGAGAGCGCAGGAAGCGTCATGCTCCCATCCTAGGGAGGGCGGAGGCGACCGGGGCGCCCGGCGGCGGCGGGTGTTCGCTCTCAGCATGACCCTCTCCGCGCCGCTGCGCCCGGGTGCTCGTAGCATGGAGGAATGCCCTTCTCCGGTGAGATCCATGAACGCGTCGCGAACGCTCCGGCGGTTCCGCGCGGCTTGCCCCTCGTGCTCCTCCTGACCGGTTTCACGGATGCCGGGAACGCGGTCTCCGGCCTGATCGAGCACCTTCGTGAGACGGCCTCCCCGCAGCCGATCGCGGTGTTCGACAACGACGTCCTGCTCGACTACCGGGCCCGCCGTCCGGTGGTGTCGTTCGATCAGGATCACCTGACGGACTTCCGTCCGGCGCGCCTCGAGCTCTCGCTGGCGACGGACGCCCTGGGCCAGCCCTTCCTGCTCCTGGCCGGGTACGAGCCCGACTTCGCCTGGAACGCCTTCGCCGACACGGTGCTCGACCTCGCCGCCGAGTTCGAGATCTCGGGTCTGAGCTGGGTGCACTCGATCGCGATGCCCGTTCCGCACACGCGCCCGATCGGCACCACCGTCAGCGGCAACCGGCGCGAGCTGGCCGTCGTGCACTCCGTCTGGCGTCCGCGCACCCAGGTGCCGTCGACCGCGGGTCATCTGCTCGAGTACCGGTTCGCCGAACGCGGGGAGCGCGTGGTGGGCTTCGTGCTGCTCGTCCCGCACTATCTCGCCGAGACCGAGAACCCGGAGGCGGTCATCGCCGCCGCCGACAAGCTCATGGCCGCGACGGGACTCGTGCTGATGCTCGACGAGGTGCAGGAGCGGCGCATCGACTATCTCGCGAAGGTAGACGAGCAGGTGGTGGGCAACGACGAGCTGCAGCAGATGGTCCACAACCTCGAGCGCCGCTACGACGCGTACATGGCGGGCCGCAACCCCGAGGACGACTCGTACGACGAGGGCGGATTCAACGAACGCGACCTCCCGAGCGCCGACGAGCTGGCCGCCGAGCTCGAGCGCTACCTCGCCTCCCGCCCGTCCGGCGACGACGACAAGACGGGCCGCGGCTGACCACGTTCGTCCCCTCGGGGACGGGAATGCTGACGCATCCCTCTACGTGTGCGATAATGGGAGTCTGACCCGTTGTCAATCCATCTTCTTGAAGACCGGACTTGACAAGGGTCTTACTAGTGTCCGAAATGTCCCGGAGCGGCCCGGCTGCTCCGTGAAAGGCGAAACGTGACTCCTGCCACGACTAAGAAAACACGGACGAAGAAGACCGCCGAAGAGCCCGAGGTCACCGCCGAGGTCGACGTCGAGGTCGCAGAGAAGGCCGAGCCCCAGACCGCGGCCAAGCGCGCGGCGGCGAAGCGCGCCCCCGCGAAGAAGAAGAAGTCCGACGACGTCGAAGACGACGAGACGCCGGCTCCCGCTCCCGAGGACACGGCTGACGAGGAGGAGGACGACAGCAAGCCCGCGTTCACCGAGCCGCTGCCGACCGGCGCCATCGTCATCACGTCGAGCGACGAGGACGACGTCCCGGTCTATTCGACGCAGATCACGGGCGCCACGGCCGACCCGGTCAAGGACTACCTGAAGCAGATCGGCAAGGTCGCGCTCCTCAACGCGGCCGAAGAGGTCGAGCTCGCCATGCGCATCGAGGCGGGCCTGTTCGCCGAGGAGAAGCTCTCGGCGATGTCGGCGGCCGAGAAGAACAGCCAGCTCGGGCTCGACCTGCAGTGGGTCGCGCGCGACGGCCAGCGGGCGAAGAGCCACCTGCTGGGCGCCAACCTGCGTCTGGTGGTCTCCCTCGCCAAGCGCTACACCGGTCGAGGCATGCAGTTCCTCGACCTGATCCAGGAGGGCAACCTCGGTCTGATCCGCGCCGTCGAGAAGTTCGACTACACCAAGGGCTTCAAGTTCTCGACCTACGCCACCTGGTGGATCCGTCAGGCGATCACCCGTGCCATGGCAGACCAGGCGCGGACGATCCGCATCCCGGTGCACATGGTCGAGGTCATCAACAAGCTCGCCCGCGTCCAGCGCCAGATGCTGCAGGACCTGGGTCGCGAGCCCACTCCGGAGGAGCTGAGCCGCGAGCTCGACATGACGCCGGAGAAGGTCGTCGAGGTGCAGAAGTACGGGCGCGAGCCCATCTCGCTGCACACCCCGCTCGGTGAGGACGGCGACAGCGAGTTCGGCGACCTCATCGAAGACACCGAGGCGGTCGTGCCTGCCGATGCGGTCGGATTCACGATGCTGCAGCGGCAGCTCGAGCAGCTGCTCGACTCGCTGTCGGAGCGCGAGGCGGGTGTGATCCGCATGCGCTTCGGCCTCGGAGACGGCCAGCCCAAGACGCTCGACCAGATCGGCGACACCTTCGGCGTGACGCGCGAGCGCATCCGTCAGATCGAGTCCAAGACGAGGGCCAAGCTCCGTCACCCGAGCCGCTCGCAGTCGCTGCGGGACTACCTCGAGTGATGCAGGCGAACGAGGGGAAGGCGCTCGAGACGAGCGTCGACGGCAAGACGTACGCGCGGATCCCGCTGCGTACCCGTGTGGTCATGCCCGAGGACGACCTCGATGCGATCGTCACGGAGTACGCGGCATCCTCCGTTCGGCCGGGCGACCTGCTCTTCGTGACGGAGAAGATCGTCGCGATCACGCAGGGGCGCTCGTACCGTCTCGACGAGATCCAGCCGCGCCGGCTGGCGCTGTTCCTGTCGAAGTACGTCACCCGTACGCCGTACGGCATCGGCCTGGGGATGCCGGAGACGATGGAGATGGCGCTCCGCGAGTGCGGCACGCCGCGCATCCTGCTCGCCGCCGCGGTCTCGGCGGTCACGAAGGCCTTCGGCCGTCGCGGGGACTTCTACCGCATCGCGGGTGACAAGGCCCGGGCGATCGACGGGCCGACCAAGCACACGATCCCCCCGTACAACCAGGCCGTCGTGCTGGGTCCGGAGAACCCCCGAGGGGTGGCGTCACGGCTCAAGTCGCTTCTCGGTGGAACGGCGGAGGTCGCGGTCGTGGACATCAACGACCTGGGCGGCAATATCCTCGGATCGACGCTCGACAAGGCCGGGGAGCACCGCCTCGTCCGGATCCTCGGCGACAACCCGCTCGGCCAGGGGCTGGAGTCCACCCCGCTCGGGATCGTCCGCGAGCTCTGATCGGACTGCTCATGCGGAAGGCCCCGGATGCTCGGCATCCGGGGCCTTCCGCATGGCCGGGCGCTTCCTCAGAAGCCGATGATCTCCTGGTAGCGCGGCTTGTGACCGGTGCGGATGCCGGTGACGCTCGGCTTGTTCTCATACACGCCGGCTCCCCAGTTGCCCTCGACGAGGACGGGGCCGTCCGGGGAGACGACGATGTCCCAGCCGACGTACTGCACCTGAGGCACGACGCGGGCGACCCGGTCGATGAAGGCGCGCACCTCATCCATGTACGGGAGCTTGAAATCGGCGATGCGGAAGCCGGAGTCCGGGTGCGTCTCGTGCACGTGACCGTGCGAATCGTAGCCCGCGCCCACCGCGTGGCCGTCCTCGTCGAGCATCGTGTAGAAGCCGCCGAACGTCATCTGATCGCTCACCGCGCCGCGCCCGAACTTCTGGGCCATGGCGAGGATGTGCGCCTTCTCGCCGTCGAAGAACGCCGTGACGCGGGTGGTGTTGACGGTCCCCGGGCAGACGGCGGCGAGTGCCTCGTGCTGGGTGATGACCTCCTCGATGAGGAGCTCGCCCCGGTGCAGGAGTCCGCGGTGGAACTCCTCCCAGTCGAGGATGTCGGCCGCGTGGTAACGGTGGACGCCGGTTCCTGCCTGCCCCACCGGTTCCTTCGTGACGATGGTGCCCAGGCGCTGGGTGAGCTCCCGCACCGCGTCGGCGTTGCCCTCTTCGACGACCAGCCACTCGCGGTGCAGGTGCTCGGAGAAGCGCTTGTCGAACTCGATCTTGTCCTGGAAGATCCACCGGAAGTCCGGGTGATCGTACTTCTGCGACAGCTGGTTCGAGACGGGGTGCGTCATGTACGTCTCGCGCTCGGCTCGCGTGAGCATCGCGAAGTCGTAGTCGATGTAGTCCTGGAAGCCGACGTTGTGCCGTGCCGCTGACCAGAGCATGTCGACCACGATCCTCGGAACCGGCCGGTGATGCTGCGCCGAGGCCTCCTTCGCGCGCTCCAGCACCGATCCGACGTCGATGCGGCGGGCACGGCCCAGCAGGTAGCGGAGGCGGGGCGCGAGGGAAAGACGGGTCATGAGGCTCCAAGGTCGGGGTCATCCCCAGTCTACGGGGGAGCCCCCGATCCGCTCGGGAGACAGCGGTTAGGCTGGAACCCGTGCGTCAGACGACTTCGAGTGCCCGCCCGAGGGCGGTGCTGTCCCGCTCGGCCCTCGCCGCCGCCGCCGCAGTCGCGGTCGAGAACGGGGGGCGCGTCGCGGACCTGCGTCGCGACGCGTGGGGGCACGGGGTCCTGCCGATCGCCCAGGCCGTGGTCGCAGCCGGGGCCGAGACGGTTCTGGTGGATGCTCCGGGGGAAGTGGATGCGCTCGCGCTCGAGGGCATTCGCGCCACCATCCACGGACACGCCGACATCGATCCCCTCCTCGTGTACGGACTCCCCGACAGCGCCGGTGAGCTGCGCACCCGACCGGTGCTGCGACTCTGCGGACGCGTGCTCTCCACGAAGCGGCTCCGGGCGGGCGACGCGGTCTCGTACGGCTACACCCACCGCGTCGCCGCGGACACGACCGTGGCGCTGATCACCGGGGGATACGCCCAGGGAGTCGTCCGTGCGCTCGGCAACCGTGCCGGCGTCGAGATCGAAGGACGGGAGCGCGCCATCATCGGCCGGGTGGCGATGGACGTCTGCGTCGTCGACCTCGAGGGCGCCGACGTCGCCCTCGGCACCGACGCGACCTACTTCGGGGGAACCGGTCCTGCGGCACCCGGACTCGCGCGCTGGGGCGCCGTGACCGGGATGACCGTGCCGGAGCTCGTGGCGGTCGCCGCCGCACACGCCGAACGGGGCTGGGAGGCATGACCCGTCCGATCCTGCGGCTCGACACCGCGACGCTGCGACGGAACATCGCGGCGGTGCAGGAGCGCATCGCGCCGTCCGCGCTGATGCTGGTCGTGAAAGACGACGCATACGGGCACGGGCTGCCCTGGGCGGTCGAGACGGCTCGGGCCTCGGGGGTGGAGTGGTTCGGGAGCTTCGACGTCGGGAGCGCCCTCGAGGTGCGCCGGGTCGCCGGTGGGCAGGCGCGCATCTTCGCGTGGGTCACGTCGGAGGATGCCGAGATCGACGAAGCGGTGCTGCACGACGTGGATCTGGGTGTCGGCACGATCGAGTACCTGCGGCGGGTCGTCGACCGTGCGGGGAGACTGCAGGCACGGGCGCGCGTGCACCTCAAGATCGACTCGGGGCTGCATCGCAACGGCGTGCTGCCCGAGGACTGGGCGGAGGCGCTGCGGATCGCCCGGGATGCCGAGAGGGCGGGCGCCATCGAGCTGGTCGGCGTGTGGAGCCACATCGCCGAGGCCAGTGACGCGGAGGACGACGCCGCGCAGGCGGTCTTCCTGGAGGCGGTGCGGGCCGCGGCCGCCGGGGGGACGGAGCCGCCTCTGCGACATCTGACCGCCTCGGCAGCGTCGTGGTGGCGACCGGAACTGCGCGGTTCGCTGTCGCGGATCGGGGCGTTCTGCTACGGCGTGCGGTCCGCCGAGGGGCCGGAGCTCGACGGCATCCGCCCGGTGGCGACGCTCGTCGGGACGGTGACGGATGTGGCGGACGGCGAGGCGACGATCGCGATCGGGGGCTTCGACGGATTGCCCTCGACGCTCGTCGGCGCTCCGGTCGGCACCCCTGCGGGTGCTCGTCCGCTGCTCCGTGTCGGGTTCACGGAGAGCGCGGTCGCGGCGTGGGACGGTGCAGCCGTCGGCGACGAGGTGCGGCTCTTCGGCTCGGGGGAGTGCGGCGAGGTGAGCGCCACCGATCTGGCGGAGCGCCTCGACACGGTCGGCGAGGAGATCCTGACCAGGCTCACGCCCCGCGTGCGTCGCGTCGTCTCGGACTGACCGACCTCGCGGGGAAAGGAAAGGCCCCCGGCGCCAGGGAGCGCGGAGGGCCTCGGGTCGTCTCTGCAGACGGCTCAGATCAGTCGAGCGGTTTCATCGTGCCAGCTGGTCGCGACGGCGCGCAGCTTCTCTTCGTACTTGCGCCCGTGGTGTGCGCAGAAGAGCAGCTCGGAGCCGTTGACCTCGGCCGCGATGTAGGCCTGGGCGCCGCATGAATCGCAGCGATCCATGGCCGTCAGGCGGAACTCGACCGCGGAGGTCTCACGTTCGGTCGTTGCGTTCATCTCGGTGCCTCCTCGATTGTCGGGTTCGCTGGGGAGCGTGCTCAATACAACCACGGGATGGCTGGGGGCATGCCCGTATCGAGGCGTGTTTCGCTCAGCGCGTACGCGGGCCCCGCCGACTCGGGGATGGTGCAGAGTGTCGGCAGAGCCGTGTCGGTCGCCGAGAATAGAATCGGAGATTGTGACCGCCGAGTATTCCGCCCATCATCTCCAGGTGCTCGAAGGCCTCGAGGCCGTCCGCAAGCGCCCCGGCATGTACATCGGCTCGAACGGCTCCCCGGGCCTCATGCACTGCCTCTGGGAGATCATCGACAACTCCGTCGACGAGGCCGTCGCGGGCAACGGCTCGAAGATCGACATCATCCTCCATGCCGACGGCAGCGTCGAGGTGCACGACACCGGGCGCGGCATTCCCGTCGACGTCGAGCCGCGCACGGGCCTGACCGGCGTGGAGGTCGTGTTCACGAAGCTCCACGCGGGCGGCAAGTTCGGCGGCGGCTCGTACGCTGCCTCGGGTGGTCTGCACGGCGTCGGCGCCTCGGTCGTGAACGCCCTGTCGGAGCGCCTCGACGTCGAGGTCGACCGCGGGGGAAAGACCTACGCCATGTCGTTCCACCGCGGGGAGCCCGGCGTCTTCGACGACTCCGCCGGGCGTCGTCCCGACGCCCCCTTCCGTCCGTTCCAGGAGAACAGCGAGCTCCGGATCGTGGGGAAGGCGCCCCGTGGCGTCACCGGCACGCGGATCCGATACTGGGCGGACCGGCAGATCTTCACCAAGGACGCCGCGTTCCAGCTGGGCGACCTCGAGACGCGCGCCCGCCAGACGGCCTTCCTCGTCCCCGGCCTCGAGATCGTCGTCCGGGACGAGCGGGCCGAGGAGCCGGTCGAGACCTCGTACCATTACGAAGGCGGCATCTCGGAGTTCGTGGAGTTCCTCGCGACCGACCCGCCCGTGACCGACACCTGGCGCATCCAGGGCGAGGGCACGTTCACGGAGACGGTGCCCGTGCTCCAGGCCGACGGCCACATGGTCGCGACGGAGGTCGAGCGCGTGTGCCGGGTCGACATCGCGCTGCGGTGGGGCACGGGCTACGACACCGTCACGCGCTCCTTCGTCAACATCATCTCCACACCCAAGGGTGGAACCCATCAACAGGGCTTCGAGCAGGAGCTCCTCAAGGTGCTCCGCGCGCAGGTCGAGCAGAACGCGCGGCGCCTCAAGGTGGGCGCCAACGACAGGCTCGAGAAGGACGACGTGCTCGCGGGCCTCACCGCCGTGCTCACCGTCAACGTGCCCGAGCCGCAGTTCGAGGGTCAGACCAAGGAGGTGCTGGGCACGCCCGCCGTGCGGCAGATCGTGGCGCAGGTGATCCGCAAGGATCTCGCCGCCCGCTTCGCCTCGACCAAGCGCGATGACAAGAGTCAGGCGACGCAGCTGCTCGACAAGATCGTCGCCGAGATGAAGGCGCGTGTCTCGGCTCGCGCTCACAAGGAGACGCAGCGGCGCAAGAACGCGCTCGAGTCCTCCACGCTCCCGACGAAACTGGTGGACTGCCGCACAAACGACGTCGAGCGCAGCGAACTGTTCATCGTCGAGGGAGACTCCGCGCTCGGGACGGCGAAGAACGCCCGCAACAGCGAATTTCAGGCGCTACTGCCCATCCGCGGCAAGATCCTCAACGTGCAGAAGGCCTCGATCGGCGACATGCTCTCCAACGCCGAGTGCGCCTCGATCATCCAGGTGATCGGCGCGGGGTCCGGCCGTTCCTTCGACGTCGACGCGGCCCGCTACGGCAAGGTCATCCTGATGAGCGACGCCGATGTCGACGGTGCCCACATCCGCACACTTCTGCTCACCCTCTTCTTCCGCTACATGCGCCCGCTGATCGAGCACGGCCGGGTGTTCGCCGCCGTGCCGCCGCTGCATCGCATCATCGTGATGAACCCCGGCTCGAAGCCGAACGAGACCATCTACACGTACAGCGAGCAGGAGATGCACGCGCTTCTCGCCAAGCTCCGCAAGGCAGGGAAGCGCTGGCACGAGCCCATCCAGCGGTACAAGGGGCTCGGCGAGATGGACGCCGAGCAGCTCGCGAACACCACGATGGACCGGTCGGGTCGCCTCCTGCGACGCGTGCGGATGGAGGATGCCGAGGCCGCGGGTCGCGTCTTCGAGCTGCTCATGGGCAACGAGGTCGCGCCGCGGCGCGAGTTCATCGTCGACTCCGCCGACCGGCTCTCCCGCGAGTCCATCGACGCCTAGAGCACGGCGCTCGGCGTCCGGGCCGGCGTCGTCTGTGCTGCCGTGCGCCGGCGGCGCCGAGGGTGCCGGACGCGACTCGGCGCGGCCGTCGACTCAGGCGAGCGTGCGGCCGATGCTGCCGATGAGCCCCTCGACCGCCTGGCCCGAGGCGTCCCGTCGCGCGCCGGCGTCGGGCAGACGCCGCACCGCACCGGTCGGGTCCACAGCCTGCGCAGGAGCCGCTCCCACCCAGGCGACGGTCAGGCGATCCTCGCCCTTCAAGAACGCGTGAGCGCGCACACCGCCGGTCGCGCGGCCCTTCGCCGGGTACTCCGCGAAGGGCGTGACCTTGGCGCGTCCGGCGTCCGTACCGGGGAGGATGCCCTCCGCTCCGGAGACGGTCGCGACGACGGCATCGGTGTCCGTGTCGACGGCACCGAAGAAGAGGACACTCGCCCCGGCACCCAGCTTGATACCGGCCATGCCGCCGGCAGCTGCACCTTGAGGGCGCACGGATGCCGCGGCGAAGCGCAGGAGGCGCGCATCGGTCGTGACGAAGACCAGCTCGGCGTCATCGGCTGCCTCGGCAGCGCCGACGACGCGATCGCCGGACTTGAGGCCGATCACCTCGAGGTCGGGACGCACGGGCAGCGACGCGGGGACGATCCTCTTCACGATGCCCTGCGCGGTGCCGATCGCGACGGGCGTCTCGCTGTCGAAGCGCACGAAGCCCAGGATCCGCTCGTCGCGCGAGGTGATGCCCAGGTAGTCCCGGAGCGGCGTGCCGGCGCCGAGCTGCACGGAGCTCGACGGCACCGAGGGCAGGTCGACGGGGGAGAAGCGCACGACCCGTCCGGACGAGGTCAGCGCTCCGAGCTCCGCCCGCACGGTGGTCTCGACGGTGGTGAGGATCGCATCGTGCTTGCTGCGGCGCGTCGGGGCGCTGAGCCCCTGGCCCTCGGCGAGATCGACGCGCACCGCGCGCCCGGTCGTCGACAGCACGACGACGGTCGGGGCATCCGCGATCTGGAGGTCGACCGCTCCCTTGGTGGAGCGGGGACGGGGCGGTGCGGCGTTCATCAGCAGCGTGCGCCGGGGGGTGCCGTAGGCGTCGGCCGCGGCATCCAGCTCGGTCGCGACTGCGGCGCGGAGCAGGGCATCGCTGCCCAGCAGCTCGCGGAGGCGGGCGATCTCGGCCTGGAGGGCGTCGCGCTCCGCCTCGAGTTCGATGCGGGAGAACTTCGTGAGGCGCCGCAGTCGCAGCTCGAGGATGTACTCGGCCTGCGGCTCGCTGAGGTCGAACACCTCGCGGAGCCGCGTACGAGCCTGCTCGGAGTCGTCGGACGACCGGATGACCTGGATGACCTCGTCGATGTCGAGGATCGCGATGAGGAGTCCCTCGACCAGGTGCAGGCGCTCCTCGCGGCGCGCCAGCCGGAAACGGCTGCGCCGCGCGATCACCTCCAGGCGATGCGCCACGTAGACGCTCAGCATCTCCTTCAGCCCGAGGGTCCGGGGCTGCCCGTCGACGAGGGCGACGTTGTTGATGTTGAACGAGTCCTCGAGCGGGGTCAGGCGGTAGAGCTGCTCGAGGACGGCCTGGGGATCGAAGCCGGTCTTGATTCCGATCGCGACGCGCAGACCGTGGTTGCGGTCGGTCAGGTCGGTGACGTCGCTGATCCCCTGCAGCTTCTTGGACTGCACGGCGTCGCGGATCTTCTCGATCAGCCGCTCCGGCCCGACCATGTAGGGCAGCTCGGAGACGACGATGCCGGTGCGCCGCGGACCGAGCGGCTCGATCGACACCTTGCCGCGCACCTTGACCGCACCGCGGCCGTTCGCGTAGGCGTCCTTGACGCCGTCGAGACCCATGATGACGGCGCCGGAGGGGAAGTCCGGGCCGGGGACGAACTCCATGAGCTCTTCCGTGGTCGCATCGGGGTTCTCGAGCAGATGCGTCGCCGCGGCCACGACCTCGATGAGGTTGTGGGGCGCCATGTTGGTCGCCATGCCCACGGCGATGCCGCTCGCGCCGTTCACCAGCAGGTTGGGGAATGCGGCGGGGAGCACGGCGGGCTGCTGGAACTGCCCGTCGTAGTTGGGAACGAAGTCCACGACGTCCTCGTCGAGGTTCTCCGTCAGGGCCAGCGCCGAGGCCGCCAGGCGGGCCTCCGTGTACCGGGCGGCGGCGGGTCCGTCGTCGAGCGAGCCGAAGTTGCCGTGGCCGTCCACCAGCGGCACGCGCAGCGCGAAGTCCTGGGCCAGGCGCACGAGCGCGTCGTAGATCGCCGAGTCGCCGTGGGGGTGGAGCTTGCCCATCACCTCGCCGACGACGCGCGCGCTCTTGACGTGTCCGCGGTCGGGACGCAGCCCCATCTCGGCCATCTGGAAGAGGATCCGCCTCTGCACGGGCTTGAGTCCGTCGCGCGCGTCGGGGAGCGCGCGCGAGTAGATGACCGAATAGGCGTACTCGAGGAACGAACCCTGCATCTCGCTGGAGAGGTCGATGTCTTGGATACGCTCCTCGACGGGCTCGGGCGGCGGCGTCTTGGGCATGTACTTCCTGAGGGCGTTGCGGGAGCCTGTGTCAGACTGGCTCGGGTGTCCCTCATGCTACCGTCCGAGTCCGCCTCAGCCCGGAGCGTCGTCGGGGTGGCGGATGACCTGCTCGCCGCCGTCCGCGGCGAGTCGGCGTCCCTCCCGGCGGTGACGTCCGCCGTGCTCGTGGTCATCGACGGTCTCGGAGCTCTCGGCCTGCGCGCGCACGCGGGGCACGCGAGGAGCCTGACGGCGGGGATGGGGAAGCGGGACACCGCGATCACGGTCTTCCCGTCGACCACGGCGGCGGCGCTCACCAGCATCCTCACCGGCGCCTGGCCGGGCGAGCACGGCCTGGTGGGGTACCGGGTCCTCGACCCGGCTCGGGGAGTGCTGGTGAACCAGCTCAGCGGATGGGAGACGGACGGTCTCGATCCCGCCACGTGGCAGATGTCCGAGACGGTGTTCGAGCGCGCCGCCGCCTCGGGGCATCCCGCCTTCGCCGTCGGACTCCCCGTCTACGCGCACAGCGGCTTCACCCGGGCCACCCTGCGCGGCGCCGAGTTCCACGGGGCGGCCGCGGCGGCCGAACGCGTCGCCGCCGCCTACGACCTCGCCGCCCGCGCCCCGGGTTCGTTCGTCTACTGCTACCTGCCGGAGGTCGACAAGGCCGGGCACAAGCACGGCATCGCGAGCGCGGAGTGGGTGGCCGCTCTCGAGGACGTCGATGCGGCGCTGGCCCGGCCCGTCCCCGCCGGAGTCGGCGTGCTGGTGACGTCGGACCACGGGATGGTGGACGTCCCCGCCGAGCGTCAGGTCATCCTCGAACAGGACCACCTCGACGGGATCCGTCATCTCGGTGGCGAGCCGCGCATGGTGCACGCCTACCTGGAGGAGGACGCCGATGCGGATGCCGTGATGCTGCGGTGGCGGGGCGACCTGGAAGGACTGGCCGACGTCGCGACCCGGGACGAGGTGGTGCGCAGCGGGCTGCTCGGCCCCAGCGTCTCGCCGACCGCCGCCGCCCGCGTCGGCGACCTGGTGGCCGTCGCGCGGGGGAACCGGGCGATCTACGACGGGACCGCAGCGGATCAGCGGGGGCGCGCGATGGTCGGCCAGCACGGCGGTCTCACCGCCGAGGAGCGCCAGGTACCCCTGCTGCGCCTCGGTGCGCTGCGCCGCTGAGCGACCGGCTCACTCGTCGGTGCGTGCTCCGAAGACGATCTCGTCCCACGAGGGCATGGCGTTGCGTCGACGGCGACGGTTCGAGACGCTCTCGTTCGATCCGACGGAACCAGGACGCCCCTCGTCCTCCGGGTCGGGGTCGTTCTGCTCGCGCTCCAGCGCCTCGAACAGGGCAATGGGGTTGGAGTCCTGGCGGTAGGCCGGCTCGATCGGCTCGTCATCGGGGACGGGAGCGACCTCGGCGACGTCCGGGACCGCGGGCGCGTGCTCGCGCTGCCCGCGGCGCCGCCGGAGCGCTTCGAGCAGATCGGCGGTCTCCGGGTTCGTGGTCGGCATCTCGGGCGCCCGGTTGATGGCGGCGGCCTGGGCCGCCGGGTTCGAGCGTTCCGGGACAGCCTGTTCCTCGACCGCCGGCTCCGCGCCGGGGACGAGCCTGGGCCCGAAGGCGCCGGAGTCGAAGCGGCTGTCGTCCTTATACGGCGACGAGGGCTTGTCGGCATCCACCGCGCGCAGGCGGGGGATGAGGCCTTCCGGCAGCGAGCCCTGGCGGGAGAGCTGGGTCGCATCGGCGTTGAGCGGCGCGAGCGCGCTGCGGCGAGGGTCGAAGCTCCACCGGGCGTCGTGGTCGACGTCGTTCGCGGTGAACTCGAGCTTGATGATCCAGCCCGACTCGTCCTTCCAGCTCACCCAGCGCTCACCGGTCGCGGCGACCTCGGTGAGCTTGGCGCGGATGGCCGTGCCGAAGGTCGGCTGGGCGTCGGGCTCGACCTCGCTCCCGATCAGGACGGGCACGGCGAGCGCCTGCCCGATCATGTGCTCGCGCTCGGCGAGGACGGGCCCCTCGAAGCGCGCGACGTCCTCCACGCTGATGCCGAGCAGCTCGGCGGCCTCCGCCGCGGTGAGGCCGGCGCGGATCTGGGCCTGGATGTCGCGGGGACTGGCCGCGAGGCGCTGAGCGGCGGGTTCCGCCTGGCGGGTCGCCCGACGCAGCTCGCGCTGCAGCACGTCGTCGATGGCCAGCGCGAAGCGCTCGCCCGACTCGGTCGCGAGCACGAGGACTCCTGCTTCTGTGCCGACGATGGTGACGTTTTCCATGCGAATGCCCCTCTGATGGGTGTGCGTTCATGGTGACACGCGAGGCCCGCCCGGACCGGGAATATCGTGGGCGTGCCGCGAGTTTGGTCTGTCGATCGGGCGGGCATTTGCTTATTGCCACCTGGTCATGCAAACTATGGCCGCCGATACCCGACGGCGCACCACCACTCGCACCATGAATGTGGAGATCTAACCGCATGGCAACCGACTACGACGCCCCCCGTAAGAGCGAAGACGACTCCGAGTCGATCGAAGCCCTGAAGGAGCGCGTGCCCGACAAGCTCTCCGGCTCTTCCGGAGACGAAGACGCGGACAACCCGTCCAGCTTCGACCTCCCGGGGGCCGATCTCTCCGACCTCGAGCTGGACGTCGTCGTGCTGCCCCCGCAGCAGGACGAGTTCACCTGCATGAACTGCTTCCTGGTGAAGCACCGCTCGCAGCTCGACCACGACGGAGCCGCGGGCCCGATCTGCAAGGAATGCGCGGCGTAACCACGCCGAGCGACGTATCACGCGCCCCGACCGTCGAGGTCAGGGGCGCGTTGTCGTCTCCGCGGCGGGGAGCCGAGCGGCGGATGCCGAGGAGCGGGGCTCAGGCGCGCGCGGCGCGGATGGCGGCCGCGAGGCGGTCGGGGGTGCGCGACGAGATGGTCCAGGAGGGGACCGGGTCGGCGGGGTCCTCGTTGGGAACGACGACGAGGCCGTCGATGCCGCCGCGGATGAGGTGCCAGCCCCGTGCGGGCAGGCCCGGGCCGCGGCCCCGGGCGGCCTCCTCGCCCGTCAGGGCGACCGGATCGCCGAGGTGGCGCACCTCGATGTGCGCGCGTCCCGCGCGCAGGACGCCGTCCTCCACCGAGATCACCGGGGCCGAGGCGACGACGAGGGCCACGACCAGAGCAGACACGACGGCGCCGGACAGGAGAGCGAACGTCGCCCCGACGGGGACGAAGATGAGCGCGACCATCGGGCCGGCGAGGGCGACCGTGACCAGGAGCCACAGGCTCGGCGAGAGGCGCTCCCGGTATCGGGTGCGTGCGTCTGCGACGGGGTTCTGCATTAGCCTCATGGGGTGACCGATTCCGTTGATGTCCCCATTATCGCCGCTGCGGTGCCGGTCTATGCGCACCCGGGCGACGCCGGAGCCGATCTCACCGCCGCCGAGGCCGTACGGCTGGCCCCGGGCGAGCGGGCGCTCGTGCCGACGGGCGTGCGCATCGCGCTGCCCGAGGGGTACGCCGCCTTCGTGGTCCCTCGCAGCGGGTTGGCGGCGAGGCACGGCATCTCTATCGTGAACTCGCCCGGCACGGTCGACGCCGGGTACCGGGGTGAGATCAAGGTGAGCCTGATCAACACGGATACGCGCGACGCGTACGATGTCGCCGTCGGCGATCGCATCGCGCAGCTGATCGTCATGCCCGTCACGCGCGCCGTGTTCCTCCCGGTCGACGAGCTTCCGGAGAGCGTGCGCGGCGAAGGCGGATTCGGTTCCACCGGTTACCAGGCAGGGAAGACCAATGACTGACAACACCCCCCAGAAGTCCGCTCCGCTGAACCGCGCGACGGACGGCCCCTTCGACGACTCCGAGGCGAACCCGGTCCGGCCGTACATCGACCTCGGCGGCATCAAGATCCTCCCTCGGGAGGGGCTGAATCTGCGCCTCGAGGTCGAGGAGCAGTCCAAGCGGATCGTGGCCGTCGGTCTGGACTACGCCGACTCCTCGCTGCAGGTGCAGCCGTTCGCCGCCCCTCGCTCGGGCGGGCTCTGGGATGAGACCCGGGTGCAGCTTCGCGATCAGGTCACCGCGCAGGGCGGTCGGGTGGAGGAGCGGGAGGGTCCGCTCGGCAAGGAGCTGCTCGCCGAGGTGCCCGCGACGGCGGCGGAGGGATCGGGGCTGCGGCTCGCCCGCTTCGTCGGCATCGACGGGCCGCGCTGGTTCCTGCGCGGCGTCATCGGCGGCGCCGCGGCGTCCGACCCCGAGGCCGCGGCGAAGGTCGAGGACCTCTTCCGCTCCATCGTCGTGGTTCGGGGCGGCTCGCCCATGCCTCCGCGCGACCTCATCCCGCTGAAGATGCCCGCCACCCCGGGAACGGCGTGAGCGCCGACACTCCGGAAGGGCCGCGCGAGCAGTCCGCGGCGGACATCCTCGGCGCCGCGCTCGGAGGCGCGGCCCGACGGGCGGGCGTCGACCCCTCCGGCGGCGCCGGCACCCACACGGTCGTGTGGTCGGCGATCGGCGGGTGGCGCGGCATCCTCGAGTCCGTGCTGCCCAGCCTCGCGTTCGTCGTCCTCTTCACCCTGCGACCCGAGCCCCTGATCCTGTCGCTCGGTGTGTCGGTCGGCCTCGCGGCAGTGTTCACGATCGTGCGCCTGCTGCAGAAGTCCCCGCCGTCCGCGGCGATCGGCGGCCTCGTGGCCGCCGGTGCGGCTGCCGCGCTGGCGCTGTGGACCGGGCGCGGACAGGACAACTTCGTCCCCGGCCTCATCACGAACGCCGCCTACGGCACCGTGCTGCTGGTGACGGCGCTGATCGGCTGGTCGCTCATCGGCGTGGCCGTCGGCTTCCTGATGGGGGAGGGCACCGCCTGGCGGAGCGACAGGCGCAAGCGCCGCGCGTTCCTCTGGCTGGGAGTCGCGTGGGCCGGGCTGTTCTTCGCCCGGCTGGCCGTGCAGCTGCCGCTCTACCTCGCCGGCGACGTCACGGCGCTCGGCACGTTAAAGCTGATCATGGGGCTCCCGCTGTTCGCCCCGCTCGTCGCGGTGACCTGGCTCGTCGTGAGGGCGCTGTACCCCGCCGCGAAACGCCCCGCCGAGACGGCGGAGGATCCTCGCGAGCCGTGATAGATTTATCTTGATATCAAGATAAATCGTATGCTTCTGCCCGGAGGTCGCGAGGCGCAGACTGGTTAGGTCCGCCTTGCTAGCCCCAGAACCTCCGAGGCGAGCAAGATGGAATCGCCTGTCGCTTCCATCAGATCAGAAGGAGACGGAATCGTGTCCACGGTGAACAGCTTCGGTGCACAGAGCACCCTGACGGTCGGCAGCACCGACTACGAGATCTTCCGCATCGACACGGTGCCCGGTTTCGACAAGCTCCCCTTCAGCCTCAAAGTGCTGCTGGAGAACCTGCTCCGCACCGAAGACGGCGCGAACGTGACCAAGGCGCAGATCGAGGCGCTGGGCTCGTGGGACGCCAAGGCCGAGCCCAACACCGAGATCCAGTTCACCCCGGCCCGCGTGGTCATGCAGGACTTCACCGGTGTTCCCTGCATCGTCGACCTCGCCACGATGCGCGAGGCCGTGACGGCCCTGGGCGGCGACGCCAACAAGATCAACCCGCTCTCGCCGGCCGAGATGGTCATCGACCACTCCGTCATCGCCGATCTCTTCGGCTCCGAGAACGCGCTCGAGCGCAACGTCGAGATCGAGTACGAGCGCAACGGCGAGCGCTACCAGTTCCTGCGCTGGGGCCAGACCGCGTTCAGCGACTTCAAGGTCGTGCCCCCGGGCACCGGCATCGTGCACCAGGTCAACATCGAGCACCTCGCGAAGGTGGTCTACGACCGCGAGGTGGGAGGCGTGCTGCGCGCCTACCCCGACACCTGCGTCGGCACCGACTCCCACACCACGATGGTCAACGGCCTGGGCGTGCTCGGCTGGGGCGTGGGCGGCATCGAGGCCGAGGCCGCGATGCTCGGTCAGCCCGTGTCGATGCTCATCCCGCGCGTGGTCGGATTCAAGCTGAGCGGCGAGATCCCCGCCGGCGTCACCGCGACCGACGTGGTCCTCACGATCACGGATCTGCTGCGCCAGCACGGCGTCGTGGGCAAGTTCGTCGAGTTCTACGGCGAGGGTGTGGCCTCCGTGCCGCTGGCCAACCGCGCCACGATCGGCAACATGAGCCCGGAGTTCGGCTCCACGGCCGCGATCTTCCCGATCGACGACGTCACGCTCGACTACCTGCGTCTCACGGGTCGCAGCGACGAGGCGGTCGCGCTGGTCGAGGCCTACGCCAAGGAGCAGAAGCTCTGGCACGACCCGTCGCACGAGCCCGTGTTCAGCGAGTACCTCGAGCTCGACCTCGGCACGGTCGTCCCGTCGATCGCCGGCCCGAAGCGCCCGCAGGACCGCATCCTCCTCTCCGAGGCGAAGACGCAGTTCGAGCAGGACATCCTCCACTACGCCGCCGCGTCCACCTCGGACGACGTCGTCGACCTCGAGTCGAAGCACTCGTTCCCCGCCTCCGACCCCGGCAACGTGCCCGGCGAGGAGGAGCCGCGGACGACGCGCCCCGTGCACATCAACAGCGGCGCCCCGGCGAACGCCTCGAAGCCCGTTCCCGTGACGACGCCGACGGGGGAGAAGTACATCCTCGACAACGGCGCGGTCACCCTCGCCGCCATCACGTCGTGCACCAACACGTCGAACCCCTCGGTGATGATCGCCGCGGGACTCGTCGCCCGCAAGGCGCGCGAGAAGGGCCTCACCCAGAAGCCCTGGGTCAAGACCACGCTCGGCCCGGGCTCCAAGGTCGTCACCGACTACTACGAGAAGTCGGGTCTCGACAAGGACCTCGAGGGCCTCGGCTTCTACACCGTCGGCTACGGCTGCACGATCTGCATCGGCAACTCCGGTCCGCTGATCGAGGAGGTCTCGGAGGCCATCAACGAGCACGACCTCGCGGTCACCGCCGTGCTCTCCGGCAACCGCAACTTCGAGGGCCGCATCAGCCCCGACGTGAAGATGAACTACCTCGCCAGCCCGCCGCTGGTGATCGCCTACGCTCTGGCCGGCTCGATGCATTTCGACTTCGAGACGGATGCGCTGGGCACCGACACCGAGGGCAACGACGTCTTCCTCAAGGACATCTGGCCCACGCCGGACGAGGTCCAGGAGATCGTCGACTCGTCGATCTCGCGCGAGCAGTTCATCAAGCAGTACGCGACCGTGTTCGAGGGCGACGAGCGCTGGAAGAGCCTCCCGACGCCCGACGACGCCACGTTCCAGTGGGACGCCGACTCGACCTACGTGCGCAAGGCGCCGTACTTCGACGGCATGACCATGGAGCTCACCCCGGTGAAGGACATCCAGGGCGCACGCGTCATGGCGACGCTGGGTGACTCGGTCACGACCGACCACATCTCGCCGGCCGGGAACATCAAGCCCGGCACGCCCGCGGCGCAGTACCTCACCGAGCACGGCGTGGACCGCAAGGACTTCAACTCCTTCGGATCGCGTCGCGGCAACCACGAGGTGATGATCCGCGGAACCTTCGCGAACATCCGTCTGAAGAACCTCATGGTCTCGGCCGTGAACGACGGCCAGGTCGTGGAGGGCGGCTACACGCGCGACTTCACGCAGCCGGGCGGACCGCAGTCGTACATCTACGACGCGTGCATGAACTACCAGGAGCAGGGCACGCCCCTCGTCGTCTTCGGCGGCAAGGAGTACGGTTCGGGATCCTCGCGCGACTGGGCGGCCAAGGGCACCAGCCTCCTGGGCGTCAAGGCGGTCATCACCGAGAGCTTCGAGCGCATCCACCGCTCGAACCTGATCGGCATGGGCGTCGTCCCTCTGCAGTTCCCCGCAGGCGAGAGCTGGGAGTCCCTCGGCCTGGACGGCACGGAGATCGTCTCCATCACCGGCCTCGAGGAGCTCAACAACGGCGTCACCCCCAAGACGGTCCGCGTCACGGCGACCCCGAGCGAGGACTCGCCCGAGGGCAAGCAGGTCGTGGAGTTCGACGCGGTCGTCCGCATCGACACCCCCGGTGAGGCCGACTACTACCGCAACGGCGGCATCCTGCAGTACGTGCTGCGCTCGCTCGTCTGAGCGTTCGCGAGAAGGGGGTCCGGGGCATCGTAACCGGGCCCCCTTCCTTGCGCCAGGGGGTGCGCCTCCCGGGGTATTCACCGGCGGGAACGGTACGATCGATGTGGCGTCCGCCGCACCCGCGAACGCTTCTCAATGAGCAGGTGAGGAGGTGCTGATGCCCATTCTTCCGAGCATCTCAGGACCCAGGGACCTCGATGGTCTGAACCCCGAGCAGCTGGACGAACTCGCCGACGAGATCCGCGAGTTCCTCGTGCAGAACGTCTCGCGGACGGGTGGCCACCTCGGCCCGAACCTCGGCGTGGTCGAACTGACGATCGCGCTGCACCGGGTGTTCTCCTCCCCGGACGACCCCTTCATCTTCGACACCGGCCACCAGTCCTACGTGCACAAGCTGCTCACGGGGCGTCAGGACTTCGCCAACCTGCGCGTGCGCGGCGGTCTGGCCGGGTATCCGCAGCGCGCGGAGAGCCCGCACGACGTCGTCGAGTCCTCGCACGCGTCGAGCTCGCTGAGCTGGGCCGACGGCGTGTCCCGGGCGCTGACGGCCACCGGTCGCGCCGATCGCCACGTGATCGCCGTGGTCGGCGACGGTGCGCTCACCGGCGGGATGACCTGGGAGGCGCTCAACAACATCTCCGACGACAACGACCGCAACCTCATCATCGTGGTGAACGACAATGGACGCTCCTACGCTCCCACGATCGGCGGCATGTCGCGCTTCCTCAACAAGGTGCGGACGGCGGCCGCGTACAAGGACCTCCACCACAAGTCGGACCGGTTGTTCCGAGCGTTCGGTCCGGTCGGCCGTGCGGTGTTCCGCGGCGTCCGCGGCGGCACGCACGGCTTCCTGTCCCGCTTCACGAACAACGAGGCCCTGTACTCGAACCTCGACATCAAGTACCTCGGTCCGGTGGACGGGCACGATCTGCCGGCCCTCATCGAGACCCTGCAGCTCGCGAAGTCCTACGGCGCCCCCGTCATCGTCCACGCGATCACCGAGAAGGGCCGCGGCTACCAGCCCGCCCGGGACGACGCCGCGGACCAGTTCCACGCCGTCGGCAAGATCGACCCGCTCACCGGCGAGACGCTGGGCTCGGGCGGCCGGGGGTGGACGGACGTGTTCTCGGACTCTCTCGTCGCCGTCGGCGAGCGGCGCACCGACGTCATCGCCATGACCGCCGCGATGCTCCGGCCCACGGGTCTCTCTTCGTTCGCGGAGAGGTTCCCGGATCGCGTCTACGACGTCGGCATTGCCGAGCAGCACGCCGTCGCCTCCGCGGCGGGTCTCGCGTTCGGCGGGCTGCACCCCGTCGTCGCCGTGTACGCCACGTTCATGGGGCGGGCCTTCGACCAGGTGCTGATGGATGTCGCCCTGCATCGCGCCGGCGTCACCTTCGTCCTCGACCGGGCGGGCGTCACGGGCCCCGACGGCCCGAGCCACCACGGCATGTGGGACCTGGCGATGCTCCAGATCGTGCCGCACATCCGCATCGCCGCTCCGCGCGACGGCATCCGCCTGACCGAGGCGCTCGACGAGGCCGTCGCCGTGGACGACGCGCCCACGGTGATCCGCTTCCCGAAGGGGGAGGTCGCGGCCGAGCTGCCGGCGATCGAGAGGCTCGACGACGGCGTGGACGTCCTCGCCCGGGGCGAGTCCGAGGATGTGCTCATCGTCGCGATCGGGCCGTTCGCCGCGCTGGCGGTGGACGTGGCCGCTCGTCTGCGGGCACAGGGCATCGGCGCGACGGTGATCGACCCGCGCTGGGCGATCCCGGTGCAGCCGTCCATCGTGGAGCTCGCGGCCCGTCACCGCCTCGTCATCACCCTCGAGGACGGCATCCGGGTCGGCGGCATCGGCACGCGGGTCCGCCAGGTCCTTCGCGAGGCCGGCATCGACACCGCCGTGGACGAGCTGGGGCTGCCCGACGAGTTCATCGACCACGCCTCTCGCGAGCAGATCCTCGCCGACGCCGGCCTCACGGCCCCGAAGATCGCCCAGGACGTCGTCGCGCAGGTTCTCGGCACGCGGATCCCCGTCGCCCGGAGCGCGGGCGAGACCGGTGCGATCGACCTCTCCTCGCTGCACGACCGCCGCTGACTTGAGCGGTCCGCACGGACGGACCGCTCAGCCACACTCGTGTCGCCGGCATGCGGAGAGGGGCCGCGTCGTTCGACGCGACCCCTCTCGCGACGCCGGGGTCAGCGGCTTTCGATGCCCCGGATCTGCGGCGAGTGGAACGAGCCGCCAAACGCGCGCTCCGACGCACCCTCGCGGTCGAGGTACGGCGAGGCGCCGCCGTCGATGAAGGGCCAGCCCGCTCCGAGAATCAGGCAGAGGTCGATGTCCTCGACCTCGGGAACCACGCCCTCGTCCAGCATCCGCTTCATCTCGTCGGCGAGCCCGTCCTGGACGCGCTGCAGGATCGCGTCGGCGGACGCGCGGGAGGAGCCGACGGCCGGCTTGAGGATCTTCTCGGCCTGCTTGGTCCAGCCGGTCACGCGACCGCCCTTGTCCTTCTCGACGATCGCGTCCAGCTCGGCGAGGGCGTGGAAGTTCTCGTTCGCGTAGAACCGGTCGGGGAAGGCGGTGGCCATCGTGTCCTGCACGTGCGCGGCGACCTTCCAGCCGACGAGGTCGATGAGCTGGAACGGCCCCATGGGAAGCCCCAGAGGCGCGAACGCCTTCTCCACGTCGACGATCGGAGTCCCCTCGTACACCGCGCGAGCCGCCTCGCCCATGACCTTCGCGAGGAGGCGGTTGACGACGAAGCCCGGGGCGTCGGCGGTCAGCACCGCGTTCTTCCCGAGATTGCGGGCCACGACGAACGCGGTCGACAGGGCTGCCTCCGACGTGGACGGCGTCTTGACGATCTCGATCAGCGGCATGACCGCGACCGGGTTGAAGAAGTGGAAGCCGACCAGGCGTTCCGGATGCGCGAGCTCCGCCCCGATCTCCTCGACCGAGAGAGACGAGGTGTTCGTGGCGAGGATGGCGTCCTCGGCGACGATCTTCTCGATCTCTCCGAAGACCGCCTGCTTGACGCCGACCTCCTCGAAGACCGCCTCGATGACGAAGTCGCAATCGGCGTAGAGGCTCTTGTCCGTGGTCCCGGTGACGAGTGCTCGCAGCTTGTTCGCCGTGTCGGAATCGAGCCGCCCCTTGCCCTCGAGCTTGCCGATCTCCTCGTGGATGTACGCGACGCCCTTGTCCACGCGCGCCTGGTCCAGGTCGGTGATCAGCACGGGGACCTGCAGCTTGCGCACGAAGAGCAGGGCGAACTGGCTCGCCATGAGTCCGGCGCCGATGATGCCGACCTTGGTGACCTTCTTCGCGAGCTCCTTGTCGGGTGCGCCGACCGGGCGCTTGGCCCGCTTCTGCACGAGATCGAACGCGTACATGGATGCCGCGAACTGGTCTCCCGTGACGAGCTCGGCGAGCGCCTCGTCCTCGCGGGCGAATCCTTCGGCCTTCGTGCCGCTCTTGGCCTTGTCGAGCAGGTCTAGGGCCGCGTACGGGGACTTCGGCACCGTGCCGATCTTGGACTCCAGCATCCCTCGGGCCATCTTGATCGCGATCGGCCACTTGGTGAGCCGCTCGATCTTGCCCGGCTCGTTCTTGCGATCGACCTTCTTGCCGCCGAGGACCGCATCGGCCCACAGGATCGAGTCCTCGAGGTAGTTCGACGCCGGGAAGATGGCGTCGAAGATCCCCATGTCGAACGCCTGCTGCGGCTTGAGCATGCGGTTCTGCTTGAGCGGGTTCGAGATGACCACCTCGAGCGCGTTCTCGATGCCGATGAGGTTCGGCAGGAGGTACGCCCCGCCCCATCCCGGGATGATGCCGAGGAACACCTCGGGCAGGGCCACCGCCGCGGCGGACGCGTCGACCGTGCGGTAGGTGGAGTTGAGCGCGATCTCCAGGCCGCCGCCGAGCGCGAGACCGTTCACGAAGGCGAACGAGGGCACGCCGAGGTCAGAGAGCGACCCGAGGACCTTGTGACCGAGCTGCGCGATGAGGCGGGCGTTGTCGCGCGATCCCACCCTGCTGATGTCGGACAGGTCGGCGCCGGCGGCCAGGATGTACTGCTTGCCGGTGATGGCGACGGCGTGGATCTCCCCCGCGGCCGCGCGGGTGCGCAGTGCGTCGAGCGTCTCTCCGAGCTGCGTGAGCGTGGCCGGGCCGAGCGTGTTCGGACGCGTGTGATCGCGGCCGTTGTCGAGCGTGATGAGCGCCAGGACCTTGCCCGAGGGGAGCCGGATGTCGCGGACGGGGGAGCGGGTGATCACCTCGCCGTCGGTGAGGGAGTGGAGGGGGGAGAAGTCGATGTCGTCGTAGTTCGCCATGCCTGCGTTCACTTCCGCTTCTTGCCGTCGTAGTGCGGGTTCTCCCAGATGACCGAGCCGCCCTGGCCCAGGCCGACGCACATCGCGGTCAGCCCATAGCGGACGTCCGGCCGCTCCGCGAACTGCGCGGCGAGCTGGATCATGAGGCGCACGCCCGAGGCGGCGAGTGGGTGACCGACGGCGATGGCGCCGCCCCACTGGTTCACCCGGGGGTCGTCGTCGGCGATGCCGAAGTGGTCGAGCAGCGAGATGACCTGGATCGCGAAGGCCTCGTTCAGCTCGAACAGCCCGATGTCGGAGATGTCGAGGCCCGCCTTCCTCAGAGCCTTCTCGGTGGACGGGATCGGCCCGATGCCCATGATCTCGGGCTGCACACCGGCGAAGGCGAAAGACACCATCCGCATCTTCGGAGCCAGGCCGAGCTCCTTCACCGCGCCGCCGCCGGCGAGGAGCGACATCGTGGCGCCGTCGGTCAGCGGGGAAGAGGTGCCGGCGGTCACGCGGCCGTGGGGGCGGAACGGCGTCTTCAGACCGGCGAGGTCCTCCATCGTCGTCTGCGGGCGACGGCCCTCGTCCTCGGTGGCGAGGCCCCAGGCGCCGTTGGCGCCCTTGATCGCGACCGGGACGAGGTCGGGCTGGATCTTGCCGGCGTCGTAGGCAGCCTGCACCTTGTGCTGGCTCAGCATCCCGTAGCGGTCGGAACGCTCCTTGGTGAGGTGCGGGAAGCGGTCGAAGATGCGCTCCGCGGTCACCCCCATGTTGAGCGCGCCCGGGTCGACCATCTTCTCGGCCACGAAGCGCGGGTTCGGGTCGGCGTTTCCTCCGATGGGGTGGTGTCCCATATGCTCGACGCCGCCGGCGAGGGCGAGATCGTACATGCCGACGCCGATCGAGGCGCCCATGGTCGTGACGCTCGTCATCGCTCCCGCGCACATGCGCTCGACGGCCAGCCCGGGAACGGTCTGCGGCAGACCCGCCAGGATCGCCACGGACCGTCCGAGGGTCAGCCCCTGATCGCCGGTCTGCGAGGTCGCGGCGATCGCGACGTCGTCGATGCGGTCGGCCGGCACGGCCGCGTTCCGCTCCATCAGACCGATGGTCGCCTTCACGGCGAGGTCATCAGCGCGGGTGTTCCAGTACATGCCCTTTTCGCCGGCGCGCCCGAAGGGGGTGCGCACTCCATCGACGAAGAAGACGTCCGAGATCTCGGCCACTCTGCCTCCAAGTTTGTGCGGTGGCCTCAGTCTATGAAGGCCGCGAAACCCGGAAGAATCGGTTGGTTCGAACCTACGAAGCGGTCGCGGACGTGCTGTCGCTCGGTTGAGCCGCCTCTACAAACGCATCCGCGATCTTCTGTGCGGTTTGTTCAACCTGCCAGCGCCGGGCGCCGAGCGCCAGCAACGCGTCGCCGATGGCCTCCGGCGTCATTCCCGGCGGCTCCCACGCGACACGGCGCAGGAACTCCGGCGTGAGCAGGTTCTCTGTCGGCATGTGCAGCTCCTCCGCCGTGGCCTCGACCACCGGGCGCGCCGCCTTCAGGCGGGCGTCGGCCTCGGGGTTGCGGTCCGACCAGGCGCGGGGAGGGGGCAGGGCGTCGCTCGGCACCCGCTCGCGAGGCAGCTCCTCGACGGCGCGCCCGTCGACGATCGCCTGCCACCACCGATCGAGCTGCGTCCGGCTGGCGCGCCCCTGGAACTCCTTCACCCCGGCGAGCGCCTGCTTGCTCTGCGGATTGGCCATGACGGCCGCCACGAGGGAGCGATCGGGGACGAGGCGGCCGGGGGAGACGTCCCGCTCCTGGGCGTAGGACTCCCTGGCCTGCCACAGCGAGCGTGCGACGGCGAGGTTGCGCGCACCGCGCACCTGATGGAGTCCGCTCAACCGCCGCCACGGATCCTCGCGCGGCGGCTTCGGGGCGCGGCTCAGCGTCGCCTCGAACTCCTCCGCCGCGAACGCGGTCTTGCCCTGCTCCTCGAGCTCGGCGACGAGCGCATCGCGGACGTCGATGAGGTGCAGGACGTCGAGGGCGGCGTACTCGAGCCACGCGTCCGGCAGAGGACGGGTGGACCAGTCCGCCGCGGAGTGCTCCTTCTTCAGGGTGATCCCGAGCGTCTGCTCCACCACGGCCGCGAGTCCGACCCGATCGTGACCGAGCAGGCGGGCGGCGAGCTCGGTGTCGAAGATGGACGGCGGGTCCAGCTGCAGCTCGCGCAGCGACGGGAGATCCTGGCTGGCGGCGTGGAAGACCCACTCGATGTCGCCGATCGCCGCCTGCAGCGGGGAGAAGTCCTCCAGAGCAGGCGGATCGAAGAGGAAGACGCCGGCGTCCCGGCGGAAGACCTGCACGAGATAGGCGCGCTGCGAGTATCGGAACCCGGAGGCCCGCTCGACGTCGACGGCGACGGGGCCGGTTCCCGCCGCGAGCGTCGCACAGGCAGCGCGGAACTCCTCGGCATCCGAGATCACGGGGTATTCAGTCACGTACAGCCTTTCGCGCGCCGATCACGGCGATGCCCTCGGAACCGGGCGGAAGACCCGCCAGCATTCCGACCAGCTCGGCCCATGCTTCGACGTGCGGTCGGAACGGGCCCTCCGGAGTCCAGGACGCCCGCAATTCTATCTGGGCGCCGTCTCCTTCGAGGGCGAGACCGCCGAACCCCTTCGACAAGGTCTTGGTGGAGGTGCCCGAGGGAGAGCGGTACACGGCGCCCCGGGAGTCGAGCGCGTCGACCAACCACGACCAGGTCACGTCGGCCAGCAGCGGGTCGGTGCCGATCTCCGTCTCGAGCGGGGCCTGGGCGAAGAGAACGATGCGCCAGGCGCCGCCCCAGGCATCCGGTTCGTCGGGGTCGTGGAGCAGGACGAAGCGACCGGTGCCGTACACCGACTCCCCGTGCTCGTCGGGCCGGACGTCCGCCGAGAAGGCGAGAGCGAAGGGGGCGAGGCCCTGGGGCGTGGCGATCTCGTGCACCACGATGTCGCCACGGAACGCCGTCTCGCGCAGTTCTGCCGCGGCGCTGTCGAAGAGGGTCCCGGCATCGGGGTGTGCGGTCACGGCAACAGGCTAGAGTCAGGAGGCGATGAAGAGTCTCAGGCACGCCGTTGCGCTCCTTCTCCCCGCGCTGTTCGCCCTCGGCGCCGCCTTCGCGGCGATCGTGTTCAGCGTCGCCCGGCGCGTGGTGGTGCCGTCGCGGGGCGGCCCGAACACCGCGATCGTCTCGATCGACACGGGCGCTCAGACGATCGAGCTCGAACGCACGCTCGACACCGAGCTCCCCGGCCGCTATGGACTCTTCACAACCGGCACCTACGGCTACGTCAAGCTGGGCGCGGTGCTCTCCGCGGACGCGCGGACGGTGCGGCGCAAGCTCCTGACCCAGATCGAGCCCGGTGCGCGGGTGGATCGGGCGGCAGGGTTCAGCGGGTGGTACTACACCACTCCGGCGGAACTGCTCCTGCCCTGGGAGAGCGTCCTCATCGGGTCGCCCTCGGGGCCCTGCCCGGCCTGGTTCTTCCCCGGCCCGTCGACGACCTGGGTCGTGCAGGTGCACGGCCGCGGAACGACCCGTGCCGAGTGCCTCCGGGCCGTCCCGGTCATGCATGCGGCGGGGATGCCGACACTCGTCGTCTCCTATCGCAACGACGGCGAGGCGCCGCGGAGCCGAGCCGGCGCGTACGCCCTGGGGGCGGCGGAGTGGCGGGACGTCGACGCGGCGATCGCCTACGCCCTGCGCCACGGCGCGGAGCGCATCGTCCTGATGGGCTGGTCGATGGGCGGTGCCGTGGCTCTGCAGACGGCCGTCAACTCGGCGTACCGCGACCGGATCGTCGGCCTCATCCTGGAGTCGCCCGTCGTCGACTGGCGAACCGTCCTGCGCTTCCAGGCTCGCGAGGCCGGGCTGCGGGCGCCTCTGCCTGATCTGGCCATGAAGGCCCTGTCGCGTCCGCTCACGGCGCGTCTCAGCGGAGCGGAGGAGGCGATCCCGTTCGACAGCCTCGACATGGTCGCGCGCGCCGAGGAGCTGACGGCCCCGGTCCTGATCCTGCACAGCGTCGACGACGGCTACGTGCCGGCCGATGCGTCACAGGCGCTGCTCGAGGCGCGCCCGGATCTGGTGACCATGCCGACCTTCCGCGGTGCCCGCCACACCAAGCTCTGGAACCACGACGAGAAGTCGTGGTCCGGTGCGATCTCGGAATGGCTGGCCGCGCGGGGACTCAGCGCTTCTGCGTGACCTGCTTCTTCGCGCGCAGGAGCATGCCGGTCATGCCGCCGATCCGGAGCGGGGAGACGGCCTTGGTGAGTCCGATCGACTGCGGGTAGTCGTCGGGGATCGCCAGCACCTCGTCCGGCGTGAGACCGGTGATGCCCTGCGCCAGGATGCTCGCGAACCCGCGGGTCGTCGGCGCCTCGGGCGGAGCGGTCGCGTGCATGACGACCCGCCCGTCGACGATCTCGACGTAGATGTAGACGGGGGACTGGCATTCCGCGACGCGCTCGCACATCTCGGGGTGCGCGGCGACCTCGGGCGAGACCGCCGGGAGTTCGTCTGCGAACTCGAGCAGCAGGAGGAGCCGATCGGTCTCGGGGGTCTCGAGGAAGGAGTCCCGGATCTCGGCGAGGGTGTCGGGAACGCGCGTTTCGCTCATCCCCGACATCATCCCACGGTCAGAGGGCGCCGGGCTCGCTGCCGGTGACGATGGGCACGCGCACGGCACTGCCCCACTCGGTCCAGGAGCCGTCGTAGTTGCGCACGTTCTCGAAGCCCAGGAGGTGCTTCAGCACGAACCAGGTGTGGCTCGACCGCTCGCCGATGCGGCAGTAGGCCACGACCTCATCGCCGTCGGCCAGTCCGGCGCCGTCCCGGTAGACGGCGTCGAGTTCGGCGCGCGACTTGAATCCGCCGTCCTCGGCGACGGCCTTCGCCCACGGCACGCTCTGGGCGGTCGGGATGTGCCCGGCGCGCAGCGCCCCCTCCTCGGGGTAGGCGGGAGCCGTGGTGCGCTCCCCGCTGTACTCCTCGGGGGAGCGGACGTCGATCAGCGGCTTGCCGAGGTGGGCCAGCACATCCTCCTTGTAGGCCCGTAGCAGCGTGTCGTCCCGCTCGACCACCGGGTACTCCGTCGGCGGTCGCTGAGTGGCGTCGCGGGTGATCTCGCGTCCCTCCGAGATCCACCGGTCGCGCCCTCCGTCGAGCAGGCGCACGTCCTCGTGACCGAAGAGGGAGAAGACCCAGAGGGCGTAGGCGGCCCACCAGTTGTTCTTGTCGCCGTAGATCACGATCGTGTCGTCGCGGGCGATGCCCTTGCGGCTCAGGAGCTCCGCGAAGCCCTCACCGTCGACGTAGTCGCGCACGACCGGGTCGTTGAGTTCGGTGTGCCAGTCCACCTTCACCGCGCCCGGGATGTGCCCCGTCTCGTAGAGGAGCACGTCCTCGTCGGACTCGACGACCACGAGACCGGGGGCGCCCAGGTGCGCCGCCAGCCACTCGGTCGAGACCAGCCGGCCGGGTTCGGCGTACTCGGCGAACTTGGCGGACGACGTGTCGAACTCGATGGTCACGGGGCGCTCCTCGGGGATGTGCGAACGAAGGCTCGGGTGGCGACGGCGTAGTGTGGACCCGTCGCTTCGACGATAGTTCCCCGCGGTGCCACGGGCGCCGGTTTCGTAAGACTTCGACACAGGAAACGAATGACCGACACCAAGAGCGCACCGGGCGTCGTGCGCCTGAGCGAACGCCAGCCGACCGTCACCGGGCCCGAGATCCTCGCCAGTCTCGTTCCGCCGCCCCAGTTCGACGAGGCCACGTTCGACAGCTATCGGGCGGATGCCGCATATCCCTCCCAGGAGGACGCGAAGCAGACGCTCCTGCGTTTCTCCGGTCGCGGCGCTCCCGCCAAGCGGGGCGGCTTCTTCAGCCGCGCGAAGAAGGAGCCGGAGCTGAAGCCGGGCGTCTATCTCGACGGCGGCTTCGGGGTCGGGAAGACGCATCTGCTCGCCTCGATCTACCACGCGATGCCCGCGCGCCGGAAGTACTTCGGGTCGTTCATCGAGTACACCGCGCTCGTCGGCGCGCTCGGCTACAAGAACACGGTCGAGCTGCTGCGCGGAGCGGATCTGCTCTGCATCGACGAGTTCGAGCTGGACGATCCCGGCGACACCATGGTGATGACGCGCCTGCTCGGCGAGCTGGTGTCCTCGGGCACCCGGCTCGCCGCCACGTCCAACACGCCGCCGAACGCCCTCGGCGAGGGGCGGTTCGCGGCGCAGGACTTCCTTCGGGAGATCCACCAGATGGCCGACAGCTTCCAGACGATGCGGATCGACGGGGTCGACTTCCGCCAGCGCTCCATCGACGGCCACTCCGTCGTGCTGTCGGACGAGGACTACGAGAAGGCGATCGCAGCCGCCTCCGGGTCGGGCACCGTCTCCGACGACGCGTTCGACGACGTGATCTCGCACCTGGCGAGGGTGCACCCGTCTCGCTACATCCGCGTGATCGACGGCATCGACCTGGTCGGGCTGCGAGACGTCCACGTGCTGACCGACCAATCCGAGGCGCTGCGGTTCGTGGCGTTCGTGGACCGTGTCTACGACGCGCAGATCCCGATCGTCGCCACCGGCGTCGCCCTCGATCAGGTCTTCGCGGAGGAGATGCTGGGCGGCGGCTACCGCAAGAAGTATCTCCGCGCGATCTCCCGGCTCAACGCGTCGACCCACGCGGCGCAGGTCTGAGCGGATCCCCGCGGCGGATGGGAATCCGCCCTGAACCGTGTAACGCGATGGTTACACGGGCGCCTCGGGTGTAACCGGCGCGAAACACACCTCGTCCCTTCCGGAAACCGGGCCTCGTCACACTGAAGCTCTCAGTTACTCGGATGTGAGGTATTCCCATGGATGCTCCCGGCAACATCGCCTGGGCGATCACCGCGACCGCCCTCGTGCTGCTCATGACGCCCGGCGTCGCGTTCTTCTACGGCGGGCTGGTCAAGGCCAAGAGCGTCGTCAGCATGATGATGATGAGCTTCGGCTCCATCGGACTGGTGGCGGTGCTCTGGATCCTGTTCGGCTTCTCGATGAGCGCGGTGGAGAACCCGCTGCAGTTCGCCGGCAACCCGTTCGCGGACTTCGGTCTCGGCGCTCTCGCCGACGGACCGGACGCGAACGTCGCCCTCCTCGGCGTCGCCTACGGCGCGACCTTCGCCATCATCACGGTCGCCCTGATCTCGGGCGCCATCGCGGATCGTGCGAAGTTCGGCTCCTGGCTGATCTTCGCCGGCATCTTCGCCACGGTCGGCTACTTCCCGATCGCCGCGTGGGTCTGGGGCGGCGGTTGGATCATGAACCTCGGTTCGACGCTGTTCGGCGAGGAGAGCGGCATCGCCGTCATCGACTACGCCGGCGGAACTGCCGTGCACATCAACGCGGGCGCTGCCGCCCTCGCCCTGGCTCTGGTCCTCGGCAAGCGGATCGGCTTCCAGAAGGGCATCCTCAAGCCACACAACGTGCCGCTGACCCTGCTCGGCGCGGCGCTGCTGTGGTTCGGCTGGTTCGGCTTCAACGCCGGCGCCGAGTGGCTCTCCGAGGACATGGGCGGCGTGGGCCTCATCGGCATCAACACCCTGGGTGCGACCGCCGCGGCGATCCTCGGCTGGATCCTCATCGAGAAGATCAAGGACGGCAAGCCGACCTCCGTCGGCGCCGCTTCGGGTGCCGTCGCCGGTCTGGTCGCCATCACCCCGGCCTGCGCGAACCTCACCCCCGGATGGGCCCTGCTGCTCGGCGCCCTCGCCGGCGTCCTGTGCGCCCTGGCCGTCGAGCTGAAGTTCCGCCTGGGCTTCGACGACTCGCTCGACGTGGTCGGCATCCACCTGGTCGGCGGACTGCTGGGCACCATCTACCTCGGCTTCTTCGCCTCGGGCCAGGGCCTGTTCGTGGGCGGCGACTGGCGGCTGCTGGCCGTGCAGGTCATCGCCGCGGGCGGCGTGCTGATCTACTCCTTCGTCGTGGCCTTCGTCATCGGCTTCGCGATCGAGAAGACGATCGGGTTCCGCGTGACCAACGAGGACGAGATCGCCGGTGTGGACTCGGTCGTGCACGGCGAGGAGGGGTACGCGCTCACCAACGCATGACGGGGCGCCCGCAGCACGTAGGGTGACGGTGTGAGTTCTTCCCGGAGCATCCTCGCTACGATCGCCCGCACGCTGCTCGGCACTCTGACATCGCGCACGACCCGAACGTCCCGGACTCCTCAGGAGCCGGGACGTTCGGGCGTCCGGGCGAAGAGCGGGGCACCTGCCGGACCCGCGCCCGTCCGCGACGTGCGCACCGTCCGACTGGCACCCGACCCGTTGCCGCACCTGCGCATCTCGTATGCGCCCGCGCAGGACGGCGCGCCGGATGCCGGGGAGATCGTCTGGACGTGGGTGCCCTACGAAGAGGGCGACGGCCGCGGCAAGGACCGGCCGGTCCTGGTGATCGGCAGGGAGTCGACGGACCGGGTGTTCGCGGTGCGCATGACGAGTCGCTCCCATGACGGCGATCGCGACTACCTGTCCATCGGCACGGGTGACTGGGACTCCCAGCGGCGGGAGTCCTGGGTCGACATCGAGCAGCTCTACAGCGTGCACGTCCGGGGCATGCGGCGCGAGGCGGCCGCGCTACCCCGCGCCCGATTCGACCGGGTGGCCGGTGCGCTGCAGAAGCGCTACGGGTGGGCGACAGCCCGCTGACCCCGCATCCGTCCGTGCGATGAGCCGGAATCGATCCAATCCGATCCCGGCGAGGCGCCGAACGTCCTTGTGAGCCGCTTCCCGCGGTTCCCGCACAAGGAGGAATCATGCGTTTCATCCCCACGAAGGTCCACGGCGTCCTGGACTACCTGGTCGGTATCGCCCTGATCGCCGCACCCTGGCTGTTCGGCTTCGCGAGCGTCGGCGGCCCCGCCGTCGTCATCCCGATCGTGCTCGGCATCGGACTCATCGTCTACAGCCTCTTCACGCGCTACGAATGGGGTCCCTTCGGATTCATCCCGATGCCCGTGCACCTCGTCTTCGACATCGTCGCGAGCCTGTTCCTGGCCCTGTCGCCGTGGATCTTCGGTTTCTCCGGCGAGGCGCTCAACGTCTGGCTGCCCCACGTCGTCGTCGGCGTCACCGTGATCATCGTCGTGCTGTTCTCGAAGCCGCAGCCGGCGAGCACGCCCCGGGCTGCCCGAGCCTGACGCGTGCATGACGATGCGCCCCTTCCGTCGATCGGAAGGGGCGCATCGGTTCGTCCGGGGCGAGTGCGGTCACTCCTCGGCGAACGCCCCGCCCTCGTCATCGTCCGCGTCGGTCACGTCGACCTCGGCGTCGTCGAGACGCTTGTCCTGCGCCGGCGGCTGATCCTGCAGGAACTGCCGATCGCTGTTCGGGTCCCCGCTGCCGTCGCCCGGGATCACGTCGTCGCCGCTCACGCCGTCGGGCGCCGCGGGGATCTGCTCGTCGTTGACGTCGCTCATGCGTTCTCCTGTCTGCTCGGGGCCGTCCGCCGACGACCGCTGCGTCGATTGTCGGACGCCGCGGAGGAGAAGGCCCAGGGGCTGGCGCCCGGTGGAGGTCGGTGGTAGCGCCGACCCGGAGCCCGCCTTCTCAGCGCTCGGCCCAGAGCCGATCGATCGCGACGTCCCGACCGAGGATGCGTGTCGCGGCGCGGTGACCGGACAGCATCGCGGCGGGGACCGTGGCCGGGTCGTCGGTCCACGTCGCCTCCCCGGCGATGTGCAGCACCCCGCCCACCGGAGTGGCGAGGTCGTCATGGTCGGCCGTGGTCGATCCCACCGTCATGTAGGCATACGCCCCCCGCGCGTACGGGTCGTCCTGCCAGGCCGTGCGCACGACGTCGACGGGCTCGGGAACCCGGTCGCCGAACAGGCGCCGCAGCTGCGTGAGGATCGATGCGGCGACGCGCTCGTCGTCCCATCGCCGCGTCTCGACCGCCGCCGGCCCGGCCGCGAACGTCAGCAGGGTGGGCTCGTCGTGCAGGGGAGTCAGGTCGTACCAGGAGTGCCACCATCGCCCCTCCGGGCCGAGCTGCCGGATCGCGTACACGCCCTCGTCCCAGAAGCGCTCCGGGAAGCGGAGGAACACCTTCTCGAAGGCGTTCATCTCCAAGCGGCTCAGCGCTCCGGCGTGGAGAGCCGGCAGCGGCGGGTCGATCGCGAGGTCGCCCGACTTCAGGACCCCCACCGGCACGGTGAGCACCGCCGTGTCGGCGCGGAGGGTCGTGTCGCGGGTGCTGACCGCCATCCCGCGCTCCGACCACTCCAGACGCGTCACGACCTCCCCGAGGCGGATGTCCAGCCCGCGTGCGAGGTGCTCGGCGAGGCGCCCGTAGCCGTCGGGGAAGACGACCTCGTCGCCGTCGATCGAGTCGTCGTCGAGACCGTGTGCGGCGAGGTCCTCGATCCACGCGCCGTACTGCTCCTCGGAGCGGTGCTCGAGATACTCGCGCACCCGCTGGACGCGCTCCGCATCCCAGTCCTGGCGCGCCAGCGCCGCCTCGGTGACGTCCCGGTATGAGGCGTCGGCTGCCGAGGCGGCCACGATGGTGGCCAGGGCGGCGTCGACCGTATGGACATCCGCGGCGAAGCGGGCGGCGTCCGCATCGGAGAGCCGTGCGCCATCCGGCCCGTAGTAGGCGATCGGGCGGCTGTCCGGCTGATAGCCGCCCACCGTGAACTCGAGCGTGCGCAGGCCGAACGCCTGGGCGGCGGCAGCCACCGGACTGTCCGTCACGCCGTGGATCCAGGACGCGCCGAGGTCGGTGATCCGTCCGTTCCGCCGCTCCGTGCAGACGCGGCCCCCGATGCGGTCCCGGGCCTCGAGCACAGTCACGCGGCGCCCCTCCGCAGCCAGCAGCCGAGCAGCGACGAGTCCCGCGATGCCGGCGCCGATCACGATGGTGTCCTGCTCCTCCATGTCGGATCCTCTCGTCGGTGCCGCGCACGGTCGGCTCAGATCTGACGATAGCCACTCGTCGGCCCTTCCGGTACGCATCCCGCACCGGAAGAACGCTCGGAAGTCAAGAGACTTCTCGCCGGGGTCGCGAGTTGGGTCAATGCCTCCATGAGGACATTCGGTGTGGAGGAAGAGCTGCTGCTCATCGATCCGTCGGCCGGCGCCCCCGTCGCCGTCGCGCCCCTCATCCTGGGGCGCCCCTCGGCCGAGCAGGGGTTCGCTCTGGAGGCGGAGATGCAGCAGGAGATGCTGGAGGTCGTGAGCCCTCCGTGCCGCACGGCCGACGAGCTGACCGAGGTCGTCACGCAGGGCCGCCGGGCCGCCGATGCGCGGGCGAGCGAGTTCGGCGCGAGAGCCGTGCCGCTGGCGACCTCTCCCGTCGGATGCACACCGCATGCATCCTCATCACCGCGGTATCAGCAGATGATCGCCCGGTACGGCACCACCGCCCGCCACTCCTTCACCTGCGGACTCCACGTCCATGTCGCGGTCGAATCCGCGGAGGAGGGGGTCGGGGTCCTCGACCGGATCCGCGAATGGCTGCCGTCGATACTCGCCCTCTCCGCGAACTCGCCGTTCTGGAAGGGGACGGACACCGGGTACGCGAGCTACCGGTACGACGTGTGGAGCCGTTGGCCGTCCGCCGGTCCCAGCCCGGTGTTCGGGTCGGAGACGGCATACCGCGAGCACGAGCGGGTGCTGCTCGCGACCGACATCCTTCTCGATGCGGGGATGCTGTACTTCGACGCCCGGCTCTCCCGGAACCATCCGACCGTCGAGATCCGGGTCGCCGACGTGTGCCTGAGGGAGGAGGACACGGTCACGGTCGCCGTTCTCTGCCGAGCGCTGGTGGAGACGGCCGCCGCGGAATGGCGGCTCGGGCGCCCGCCTCTGGGGAGTCCGGAGCGGCTGCTGCGCCTGGCGTCCTGGCGGTCGGCGCTGACCGGGATGCGCGGTGACCACGTGGACCTGCTGACGGGCGAGCCCCGCACGGCGCGTCAGGCGATCGACGCGCTGCTCAGCCACGTCGAGCCGGGCCTCTCGCTCTTCGGCGATCTCGCGCGGGCACGAGCCGGCGCCGAGGCGATCCTGCGCCGCGGGACGGGAGCGGACTGGCAGCGCGCGCGGTTCGAGCGACGAGGGCGGATGGAGGACGTCGTGGCCGCTGCCTGGGCCCGGCAGCCCCTCGAGAGTCCGCAGGCACAGGTCGAGCTCGCGGCTTCCTGACCGCGAGCGCCGCGGTCGACGAGCGGCACCCACGTCTTCCGCGTGAAATCAACCCCCTCGACGCGTCCCCGATCCGCCGCCACCCTGACCTCAGCGACCGCGGGAGCGGTCGAACGGGTGGGTCGTCGTCGATGGAGAGGAAGACCGGATGCTCAGTCGCAATGCTCGTCGCATCGTCGGCGCCCTGGTGGTGGGAGGTGGCGCGGTGTCGCTCCTCGGGTGCAGCACGCCCAACGCCGAGGACCCCGAGCTTCGGGAGTTCAGCGGCTCGTACGAGGGGCCGCCGATCACGCTCGAGTTCTGGAACGGCTTCACCGGAGGCGACGGTCCGTACATCCGGCAGATGATCGAGGACTTCGAGGCGGAGAATCCCGACATCGACATCCGGCCCACGACGCAGGAATGGGGCGACCTCTACCAGAAGCTGCCCGCGGCGTCCTTCGCCGGCGCGGGTCCCGACGTCGGCGTCATCCATGTCGAGCAGATCGGCACCATGGTCGTGCGCAACGTGATCGTCCCCCTGGACGACCTCGCCGCTGCGCTCGACCTCGACGCCGGCGACTTCAGCGAGCAGGTCTGGGAGGCAGGGGAGTACGAGGGCGATCGCTACGGCATCCCGCTCGACGTGCATTCGCTCGCCATGTTCTACAACACCGAGCACTTCGAGGCGGCCGGCATCACCGAGCCGCCCACGGACGCCGAGTCGTTCCAGGAGGCGCTGGCCGCCCTGCAGGCCGCCGGATACGAGAATCCGTTCTGGATGCCGTCGCTGTGGCCCGCTCATCTCATCGACCTCAGCCTGCTGTGGCAGGGCGGAGGAGAGCCCTACTCGGAGGACGGCGGCGAGGCGACGTGGGGTTCGGCGGAGGGTGTCGCCGGACTGGAATGGATGCGGTCCATGGTCGACGACGGGTACAGCCCCGACTCCGTCGCCATCGACGCCCAGTACGTCGCGTTCAAGAACGGCGAGAACTCCATCACCTGGGACGGCATCTGGCAGATCAACGACCTCACGGACTCGGGGCTGCCCTTCGCGGCCGCGCCCGTCCCCGCGATCGGCGGCGAGCCGGCGGTGTGGGCGAACTCGCACCAGTTCGTGCTCGGCAAGCACGCGCTCACCGACGCGGACCGCGCGGACGCGGCGAAGACGTTCATCGCGTGGATGAGCGAGAACTCGGCGGAATGGGCCAAGGCGGGGATGATCCCCGCCCGCGCCTCGGTCCGCGAGGAGACCATGCCGGGCAGCGTGCAGGAACCGATCGCCGAGCAGATCGATGCGCTGCGCTTCCTGCCGTCCATCCCGGGCGTCGGCGCGATCCAGGCAGACACCCTCGAGATCGCCGTCGCCACCGCGATGCTGGGGAACGCCCCGGCCGGAGCCGTGCTCGACACCGAGGCGGCGCGGGCGTCCGCGCAGCTGCAGGCCAACCTCGAACGGTTCGGAGAGTGACGTGAGTGCTTCACCCGTGGTCGAGCAGACCCCCGCACCCGGCGCCAGCACGCGTCGCCCTCCGGCCTCCGGCAGCCGACGTCGCGGGGGCTCCCCGACGCGGCCCCGGCCTCTCACCCCCTGGCTCTTCCTCCTGCCCTATCTCACCCTGTTCAGCGCTTTCGTGGTGCTGCCCGCGGGCCTGGGCATCTGGATCAGCCTGCACGAATGGGACTACACCCTGCCCGATCAGCCGTTCGTCGGCGGCGAGAACTACGGGGATCTGCTCGACCCGGGATCGGGCACGTTCGACGTCTTCTGGTCCTCCATGCGGGCGACGGGCATCTTCACCCTCTTCAGTGTTCCCCTGCTGCTCGTGCTGCCGCTGCTGGTCGCGATGCTGATGAACAAGAGGTTCCCGGGCCGCAACTTCTTCCGCGCCGTCTACTTCGCGCCGTACGTTCTGGGCGTCGCCGTCGTCGGGCTCCTCTGGCGCTACCTGCTCGACAGCAACATCGGCCTCGTCAACTTCACGCTCGGCGCCTTCGGGCTGCCGAACGAGATCCCCTGGACGACCGCCGTCCCGGCGGCGTGGGTGGCGCTCGTGGGCGTGACCGTGTGGTGGACGCTGGGGTTCAACGCCGTGATCTATCTCGCCGCACTGCAGGACATCCCGGCCGAGCTCTATGAGGCGGCGGACGTCGACGGGGCGAGCCGCTGGCAGAAGTTCCGGAACGTCACCCTGCCGGGACTGCGTCCGATCCTGACGTTCATCACCATCAACACGCTCATCGCCTCGGCCAATATGTTCGGCCAGTCGTACATCATCACGCAGGGCGCTCCCGGTCGGGAGACGCGGACGGCCATCTACCAGATCGCCGAGACCGGCCTGCGGAACTACCAGATGGGGGATGCCGCGGCCATGAGCTACGTGCTCACCGTCTTCCTCCTCGTCATCAGCGTCTTCGTCTTCTGGGTCTTCCGGGAGAGGGATGCCGTACCCCGCAGGGAAGGAGCACGCCGGTGACCACGACGGCAGACCCTCAGACGCACGGCCGTCCCGGCGGGGCGGCCGAGACCGGGCCCCTGCCGACCAGGCGCCCGCGCACACCCGGGCAGCGGTGGGCCCGCGCGATCCAATACGTCCTGCTGGGCGTCCTCGCGCTGATCTACCTCAGCCCCATCCTGTTCATGCTGTCGACGTCGTTCAAGACCGGCGCCGACGCAGCGGGGATCCCGCCCAGCTGGATCCCGAACCCGTTCTCCACGCAGGCCTACGACGCCATCCTCACCGCCGAGGGGACGCCGGTGCTCCGCTGGTTCGCGAACAGCCTGATCGCGGCGGCCCTCCACTCCCTGCTCGTGGTCGTCACGGCCGCACTGGCCGCCTACCCGCTCGCCCGGATGCGATTCCGGGGCAGGGGAGTGGTCTTCGCGATCGTGGTGGCGACGATCCTGATCCCGCCGGTGATCCTCGTCATCCCCAACTACCTCATCGTGTCGGGGCTCGGCTGGCTCAACACCCTGGCGGCCATCATCGTGCCGACGGCGGCGTCCGCCTTCGGCGTGTTCTTCCTGCGCCAGTTCTTCCTCTCCCTCCCGGTGGAGCTCGAGGAGGCCGCGCTGCTCGACGGCGCGAACCGGTGGGACATCTTCCTGCGCGTCATCCTCCCGCTCTCGCGTCCCGCCCTCGCGACGCTGGCGCTCCTCGCGTTCCTGACGAACTGGAACGACTTCCTCTGGCCGGTGTACGTGCTGTTCACCGCCGACGTGCAGACTCTTCCGGCGGGCCTGGCGACCCTGCAGTCGGCCAACGCGGTGCGATACGACCTGCTCATGGCGGGTGCGGTGATCGCGAGCATCCCCGTCCTGGCGCTGTTCGTGTTCCTGCAGCGATTCATCATCGAGGGCGTGTCGCGCTCCGGGCTGAAGGGATGACGGGTCGGTCGTCGCCGACGCATCCGCCGGCGTGGAGGGAGTACTTCGCGGATCCGTTCGTGCTCCGGAGTCCGGAGGGCCGGTACGTCGCCGTCGGCACGGAGGGCGACGCACCGGGAACCGGGCGGGTGTTCCCGATCCTCGAGTCGGACGACCTCATCGCGTGGCGCGACCGCGGTCGCGCTCTGGAGCGGCTGGATGCCGCGCTCGGCGACGCCTACTGGGCCCCGGAGATCGCGTTCGCCGAGGGGCGCTGGTGGCTGTACTTCTCGGTCGGCCGCGACATCCACGGACACCACATCCGTGTGGCGACCGCCGCCGACCGATTCGGGCCCTACGTCGACGCGGGAACCGTGCTGACACCGGACGAGAGGTTCGCGATCGACGCGCATCCGTTCCTCGACGAGGACGGCACCCGCTACCTCTTCTTCGCGCGGGACGTGCTCGATCACGAGCGGCCCGGGACCCACCTGGCGGTGGCCCGCCTCGACGGGATGCAGCGCCTCGACGGCCCCGTCGTGCCGGTACTGGCGCCGTGGGCCGACTGGCAGGTCTACGAGCGCGACCGGGAGATGTACGGCGACCGCTGGGACTGGCACACGCTCGAGGGCCCGTCGGTGGTGCGCCGACACGGCCGCTACTGGATGACGTTCTCCGCGGGAGCCTGGACCGGCGCGGGGTACGCGGTGACCTGGGCCGTGGCCGACCACCCGCTCGGTCCGTGGCAGCCCGCCTTGGATGCCGCCGCGCCGCTGCTCGCCAGCGACGACGTGTTCCTCGGTCCGGGGCACAACTCGTTGACGACCGCGCCCGATGGCGGCGACGTGATCGTCTTCCACTCCTGGAATGCGGAGCGCACGCATCGTCTGATGCATCTGCGGCGCATCGACTTCACCCCGGACGGACCGCGGCTCGGCGGAGCCATCGGCGACGTGTGAGGCGCGTTCGGCGCACCGCGGAGCGGGTCTTTCGGGACGGAAAGGCCTCCGTGTCGGATTTATTCGACAGAATCGAGTCCGTTTCGGTATTTCAGTAGTGCCGGTACGCCCATCAGCCCTAGATTGAGGGGATTACCCCATCGCATGCGCCGCCCGAACGGTGCTGCCCATATCGAAGGAAACCAGTGACCCGCACGCGCTTCACTGCGGCCGCGCTCAGCGCTGCCGTGCTCGGCCTCACCGCCGCTCTCATCCCCACGGCCTCGATCGCCGCCGCCGACCCCGTGGCGACGCCTCCGGCCAGCCCGCAGGTGACCTGGGCCGACGGCCCCGACCACTTCACCCCGTTCGACGGGGCGATCACCGATGAGTGGCGCTGGCTCGCGCCCTTCTCGTCGGAGGAGGACTCCCTCGGCGACTTCGCCGCCTTCGACGCCAACGGCGTCCACGGCAACGGCGTGGACCCGCTCGCGCTGGTCCACGGCTTCCCGAAGCCGGTGCAGCCGGCGGCGGTCCCTGCGCTCATCGCCGGGGCGTCGGCCAACGCCGGTCCCGCTGTGACGGTCGGCCTGCTGGTCTCCGACACGGTCGTCGACACCGATGTCCCGTCGCAGAGCTTCCGCACCGTGTTCGCCGCGGAGGGGCTCCAGGGGCCCGCGACACAGTGGGACGGATACGGTGACGGAACCGTGTCGACCGCCGTGCTCGCGCAGCTGCTCGACGAGGAGGAGGCGACCGTCCTGGGTTACTTCGTCTCCTTCCCCTCGGCCCCGGTCCGCACGGACGACCCCGGTGCGGAGGACGCCGACCCGAGCGACGAGCAGTTCCTCGAGCTCCTCTCCGCCCCTGCGGGCGTCGCGCTGCGCGCCGCCGTTCCCGACTTCGCGGGCATCGCAGACCTCCGGTTCGGTGACCTCACCACCTACTTCACGCCGCAGCCGACGGCTGCGCTGACCCTGGCCCGTGCGTCGTTCACCAGCGTGCAGGCGAGCACCACCGGCATCCCCGTGTCCGGCACCGGTTTCGCACCCGGTGAGACGGTCACCGTCGGGCTCGGCACGGGTCAGTCGGGCGGCGAGATCGAGGGCGTGACGTTCGTGGCGGACGCGGACGGAAACGTCAGCGGCACCGTCGTGCTGCCCGCCGGTCTCGAGCCGGGCGACTTCTACACGCTGGCGCTCGTCGGCGCCTCCTCCGGGCAGTTCGCCTCGAACGCGTTCGCCATCGCGGCGGCTGCCGCGCCCGTGGCGGTGCCGGTCCCGGGCGAGGCGACCTTCACCGGCTGACCCTCGGTGACCGTACTCCCGAACACGCCGCGGCGGCGCACGATCCTCATCGTGGCCGCCGCGGCCGTCGTCTGCGCCCTCCTCGTCGTCGGCGGCATCCTCCTCGCCACGGGTGATCGTGCGCCCACGGCCTCGTCGTCCTCGACGAAGCCGGCGTCCACTGCGACCCCGACCACGGCAGCCGACGAGCCGGTCCCGGACGACGGGCCCGTCGCTCCGGTGAACGCGCCGGCGGTGTCCACGGTGGCCGCCGTCCTCGGTTCGGAGGTCGCCGTGAGCGCCGAGCCCGGGGGAGCGCCCGCGCAGTCCCTGCCGAACCCGCAGACGTCGGGAGCGCCGCTGGTGTTCCTCGTCGTGGCGCAGCAGGGCGATTGGGTGCAAGTGCAACTCGCCCAGCGTCCCAACGGGAGCACCGGCTGGATCCCGGCGAGCAGCGTCGAGCTCTCCGAGACGCCGTACGCGCTCGTCGTGACGACGTCGACCAACACCCTCGATCTGTACGACTCCGGGTCGCTCGTGGCCTCCTACCCCGTCGCAACGGGCACGGGAGGCACGCCGACGCCCCGGGGGCAGTTCGCGCTCACCGAGCTGCTCGCCCCGACGAACAGCGGATACGGGCCCTACGCCTACGGGATGACGGCCTTCTCCGAGGCCCTGAACTCGTTCGGAGGAGGACCGGGACAGATCGGCCTGCACGGGACGGACGACGCGTCCAGCATCGGCACGGACGCGTCGCACGGGTGCGTGCGCATGCGCAACGAGGACATCACCGCGCTCGCCGAGCTGCTGCCGCTCGGCACGCCCATCCAGGTGCGCTGAGTCCCGGCACACGAAAGCCCCGCACGGCTCATGCTGTGCGGGGCTTCTCTGTGGGCGATACCGGACTCGAACCGATGACCTCTTCCGTGTGAAGGAAGCGCGCTACCAACTGCGCCAATCGCCCCTGACCCAGGGGGTCGAGAAACGATACTACCGGACGGCGGACGGCCCGGTTGACCACTTCCGGGGACACGCGCGAGATTCGTGTCGGGTTTGGCGAGCGGGCGATCTTCGGCTAATGTTTCATGAGTGCCCGGGACAACCGGGAACGAAATGCGGATGTAGCGCAGTTGGTAGCGCACAACCTTGCCAAGGTTGGGGTCGCGAGTTCGAGTCTCGTCATCCGCTCGAGTGCAGGGGGTCTTCTTCGGAAGGCCCGCCGCACGTGGGGTCAATCCACACGGTGGCGTGGCCGAGCGGCTAGGCACCGGCCTGCAAAGCCGTTTACACGGGTTCGAATCCCGTCGCCACCTCACCGACAAATGAATAGCCTTTCTAGGCGCGATTGGCGCAGCGGTAGCGCGCTTCCCTGACACGGAAGAGGTCACTGGTTCGATCCCAGTATCGCGCACCACGAAACCCCCGGTTCCCCGGGGGTTTTTTGTTGCCTCACGGCGCCGCCCCCGCGGGGCGCGTCAGCGACGTCCGAACACGCGCCGGATGATGCGCACCCCGAGGAAGACGGCGGCGATCCAGGGCCCGGCGACGATGATCGGATCCATCCAGGTGTGGCGGACGTCCAGCCGGCCGCGTCCGAAGCGCGAGCTCACGGGACGGTGACGGGACTCCGCCAGCACGCCGGTCTGCGTGATCGGGTTGTCCGGGTGGCGCGTCGCCAGCGAACGCAGATGCGCGCCCACCGACTCGACCCGGTCGCCGACCACGAGAAGGAGCCAGCGGGTGTTCTTGGTCTCGCTGAGGTTGTCATAGGCGAACCGCCGGATCGCCCCCGAGAGCCCATGGAGGGGCTGGGCGGTGCCGAAGACGGGCGGCAGCATCCCGTGCTCGATCGAGCGCTCCCGCTCCTCGCCTCCGGGCTGCCGATCGGGCAGCGTCCAGTGCGCGCCGGTGTCGCCGATGTCGTCGCGCTGCTGCCAGGTACGGCGGTGCTCGGGGGCGGAGTCTGCGCCCCACCCGGGGATCCGCTCGCGCAGCTCGTCGGCGGTCGGGGCGAGCATCGGCTTGGTGGCCTCGTAGGGCATCGGTCAGTCCTCTCCGAACGTGATGACGGGCTTGATGCAGTCGTCGAGCTTCGACGAGAAGACGTGATAGGCCTCGCCGATGTGCTCGAGCGGGAAGCGGTGCGTCAGCAGCTCGCTGGGGCGCACGTGCCCGGCCTGGATGTGCTCCAGGAGGCGGGGCCACTGACGCTTGACCGGCGCCTGGTTGGCGCGCAGCGTCAGCCCCTTGTTCACGGCGTCGCCGAGGCGGACGGACGACACGAGCGGTCCGTAGGCGCCGACGAGCGAGACGGTTCCGCCCTTGCGCACGGAGTCGATCGCCCAGTTCGCGGCGACGGGGGAGCCGCCCTGGAGCTTCAGCTTGGCCCCGGTCACGTGCTGGAGCACCCCGCCGTCGGCCTCCGCACCCACGGCGTCGATCGCCACGTCGGCTCCCAGATGCCCGGTCGCGCGCTTGAGGGCGAGCACGATGTCGCCCTCCTCGTGGAGGTGCATCGTCTCGGCGTACGCGAAGTCCCGCGCCTTGGCGAGGCGGTAGTCGAGCTGGTCGATCACGATGACGCGACCTGCGCCGAGGAACCAGGCGGATCGCGCGGCGGCGAGACCCACAGGACCGGCGCCGAAGACCGCGACGGTGTCGCCCTCGGCGATCTCGCCCAGTTGCGCTCCGAAGTATCCGGTCGAGAAGGCGTCGGTCAGCATCAGCGCGTCCTCCGCCGAGAGCCACTCCGGGATCACGGAAGGACCGACGTCGGCGAAGGGCACCCGGACGAACTCCGCCTGACCGCCGTCGTAGCCGCCGGTCGTGTGCGAGTAACCGTAGATGCCGCCGACCGCCGTCGCGTTCGGATTCACGTTGTGGCAGTTGGAGAACAGGCCGCGGGAGCAGAAGTAGCAGGATCCGCAGTAGATGTTGAACGGGACCATCACCCGGTCCCCGACCGAGAGGTTCTGCACCGAGGGGCCGACCTCGTGCACGATGCCCACGATCTCGTGCCCGAACGTGTGGCCGATCCGCGTGTCCGGCATCATGCCGTGGTAGAGATGCAGGTCGGATCCGCAGACGGCGGCGTGCGTGACCCGCACGATCGCGTCGTTCGGATGCTCGATCTTCGGCTCCGGCTTCTCGGTCACCTGGATCTTGTACGGGCCGCGGTAGGTCATCGCGCGCATGCTGTGTCGGCTCCCTCGGTGCGTGATCGTTGGTCAGGCGCGGGCGGTCGGCGTTCCGTTCGCCGGGACGCGCGGTTCACGCCCGACGAAGATGCCCAGGAGCACCATGCCGACCGCGAGGCCGAGGTGCAGCCAGTTGTCGGCGTCGTTCACGGGGATGAAGTTGAGCTGCTCGTTGCCCACGGCGATCAGGCCGTAGAGCCAGACCACGAGGTAGGCGAGGCCGCCGATGATGAGGTACAGGCGCGACGCCCGGGGACGGGCGGCGAGGGCGATACCGGCGACGGCGAAGGCCAGGTGCACGAAGTTGTGCAGCACGGAGACCTGGAAGACGCCCAGAAGGTGCGCCTCGGAACCGGCTCCGGCGCCGTGGAGGTGCTCGGCGGAGTGGGTCACCCCGGGGATGAAGCCGGCGATGCCGACCAGCAGGAAAACGATTCCCACGATCAGGGCCGTCTTCTGGATGGGGGTGCCTGCGTAGCGGTGCGAGCGGGCGGTGTCGGTCATGGGTGCCTCCGAGTCGATAGGGCTGGGAGTTCCCGACGTTAGGGGCGCTGTGCAGTCGCTGAGAGGGCGTTGACGGATCGCCGTGAGCGGCGGTATGTTCCCGGCCCGCGGGTGCGCCCCTTCGGTGCCCGCGCCCGGCGGGGGCGACACGGCGGTCCCTTGTCAATCCCCTCGGTACGGTCGGTCGGCCTTCCTACCCTCGTGAGCGTCCGTCGACGAAGGGATGCAGTCATGAGCAGGACTCGATCGTGGTCCGAGGTCGCGCCGGGGGTCTTCCGGATCGGTGTCGCCGACGTCAACTGCTACCTGGTGCGCACGGCGGACGGCCTCACGCTCGTCGACGCGGGCCTGCCGAAGAGCTGGCGCACGCTCGAGGAGCTGCTCCTCCATCTCGGAGCCCGTCCGTCCGACATCGACGCGCTCGTCCTCACGCACGGACATTTCGATCACGTGGGCACGGCGCGGATGCTGGGCGGCCAGGGCGTCCCGGTGCTGGTCCATCCGCGCGACGCGCATCTGGCGCGGCATCCGTACAGCTACAAGCCGGCATCGCCGCGCCTCGCCTATCTCTTCGGGCACCCCCGCGGCATCCCGGTGATCACGAAGATGGCGTTCGCCGGTGCGCTCACGGTCCGCGGCGTGGATGCCGCCGGACGCGTCTATCACGGCCAGCCCGTCGACGCCCCGGGGGCGCCGATCGCCCTCTGGACGCCCGGCCACACCGCCGGACACTGCGCCTATCTGTTCGAGGAGACGGGAGTCCTGCTCTCCGGCGACGCGCTCGTCACGCTCGACCCCTACACGGGGGAGACGGGGCCGCAGATCGTCGCGAGCGCCGCAACCGCGGACAACGGCGAGGCGATGGCGGCCCTCGACGTCCTCGAGGAGAGCGGGGCCTCGCTGGTTCTGCCGGGTCACGGCGAGCCGTTCACGGCCGGCATCCGTGCGGCCGTCGACGGTGCCCGCCGGCGCGGCCCGCACTGACCGGCCGCGCCGGGCGAGGCGTTCCTCCTCGCCCGGATCCCTCCGCGGCGGTCAGCGCGCGGAGGGAGCGCTGCGGAGCGCCCGGGCGATTCGCAGCACCGCCTCTTCCAGGACCGGTCGGGGCATGGCGAACACGAAACGCGTGAACCCGACCGCCGCCAGACCGCAGGCCGCGCCGTCGGTCATCGCGACCCCCGCGTGCTCGCGGAACCAGGCGCCCAGGTCGCCCTCGAGCCCGGTGCGGCGGAAGTCGAGGAGCGCGATGTACGTACCCTCCGGCATCGTCACGCGCACGTCGGGCAGATGCTCGGCGACGAGCGCCCCCAGAAGCCGGCGGTTCCCATCCAGGTACGCCACGACGTCGTCGAGCCAGGCGGACCCGTCCGTGTAAGCCGCGACGTTGGACACCGCGCCGATCGTCGAGGTGCCGTGGCCGGTCCACATGCCTTCCCGCTCCCACCGCTCCTCGTCGTCGTCGTTCGAGAGGATGACCTGTGCGCACTTGAGGCCGGCGAGATTCCAGGCCTTGGAGGCGGAGGTGGCCGTGAGGGTGTGGTTCGCCGTCTCCGCGGACAGCGAGGCGTACGGGATGTGCTGCGCCGGGGCGTACACGATCGGAGCATGGATCTCGTCGGAGAACACCCGGCCGCCCGCGGCGGTGACGGTGGCCGCGATCCGCTCGAGCTCGGCGCGCGTCGCGACGGTTCCGAGCGGGTTGTGCGGGTTGCACAGCACGAGCAGCTCCCCGCCGTCGGCGAAGGCGGCGGCGACCGCCTCGTGGTCGAGGACCCAGCGGCCGTCCTGCTCGATGCTCGGCACCTCGATCACTCGCCGGCCGTGCATCGGCGGCACCATCAGGAACGGCATGTACGCGGGAGTGGGCACGATCACGGCCGCACCGGGCACGGTGTACTGCTCGATCGCGTATTCGAACGCGGCGATGACGTCCGGGACGTGTCTGACCCGTCTTGCCGGGATGTCCCAGCCGTAGTGCTCGGCGTACCACCGCGCCGCCGCGGTCGACAGCGCGTCCGCCAGGTGCTGCGGGAGGTATCCGGTCAGCCCCTGATCGAGGGCGCCGGCGATCGCGTCCTTGATCTCGGGGGCCACACCGAAATCCATCTCGGCCACGAAGGCCCCGATCACATCGGGGAATGCGGTCCACTTCACGCTTCCGGCCCGTCGCAGATCGGTCTCGGTGAGTGCGTCGAATCCGCCGTGGGGCATGCGTGGTCCTTCCGAGGAGAGGCAGGGGGTCAGTTCTCGATCGTACGGCGCTCGGCGGGGGCCAGGGTCCTCAGCGCCCGGCATCCGTGGTCCGCGGAGCGCGCTTCACCGCGTCGTACGCCGCCAGCGCCGCCCGGCGCGTCTCGGCGAGGTCGACGATCGGCGTGTGGGGCGCATCCGACGCCCATGCGGAGATGTACAGATTCTGCGGGTCGAACTTCTTCGCCTGCAGCTCGGGGTTGAAGATGCGGAAGTACGGAGCGGCGTCGGCCCCCGAGCCCGCCACCCACTGCCAGTTGAACGGGTTGTTGGCGCCGTCGGCGTCGACCAGGGTGTCCCAGAACCACTCCTCGCCGCGGCGCCAGTCGATGAGCAGGTTCTTCACGAGGAACGACGCGACGACCATCCGCACGCGGTTGTGCATGTACCCCGTGTGCCAGAGCTCGCGCATCCCGGCATCGACGAGCGGCACACCGGTCTCACCGCGCTGCCAGGCGCGGAGCCGCGACGGCTGCAGACGGGGCCACGGAAACGCGTCGAACTCGCGCCGGAGATTCCTCGTCGCCAGATCGGGGAAGTGGTACAGGGTGTGCCAGGCGAACTCCCGCCACCCGAGCTCCGAGAGGAAGCCGGCGCCCCGCTCGGTCCCCACGGCTTCGTGCCAGACGGTGAACGGGCTGATCTCGCCCCAGCGCAGACGCGGGGACAGCAGCGAGGTGGCGCCGGCCGACGGCTCGTCGCGCGCCCGGTCGTAGGAGGTCAGATCGTCCGTGAGGAACGAGCGCAGCCGTCGCCGCGCTGCGGGCTCTCCCGGCTCCCACGTGCCTCGGAGCCCGCCCGCCCAGTCCGGTCGCGTCGGCAGCAGATCCCAGTCGGCCAGGTCGTCGGAGGCCGGCACGACAGCGCCGCCGTCGATCTCCCGGGGTTCCGGTAGAGGTGCGCGCGGCGCCGGCAGCGCGAGGCACGCACGCCAGAACGGGCTGAACACCGAGAAGTGCGTTCCCGACCCGGTCGTCACGGTCCAGGGCTCATGGAGCAGGGAAGCGGCGAAGGAGGAGACCTCGACCCCGTCGGCGCGGAGGGCGGATTTCAGAGCGGCGTCGATGTCGCGCTCGGGGCCGCCGTACCGGCGATTCCAGAACACCGCGCCGGCACCGGCATCCGCCGCCAGTTCACGGACGACCCGCTCGGCCGGGCCTCGACGCAGGACGAGCCGTCCGCCGCGTTCCTCCACGCGCGTCCGCAGCGACACGAGGGAATGATGCAGCCACCAGCGCGCCGCGCCCCCGAGCGGGCGGATGCCGGCGGACTCCTCGTCGAGGACGTACACCGCGAGGATCGGCTCGCCGCGATCGATCGCCGCCCGCAAAGCCGGGTTGTCGGCGAGCCGGAGGTCGTCGCGGAACCACACGAGGGAGGGGGAGGCCATCGCCCCATTCTCGTCCGCACCCCCTCCGGAGGAGAAAGATCACCGCCGGGCTTGACTCCGTGCGCTCGAGGCGGTCGCCCACAGCGCCCAGACGATCAGCAGCGGCTGCAGGAACAGCCGACCGAACCGACGGGCGTCGGTATCGAGGCCGGGCGTGGAGCGGCGGGTACGCCACTGGTGGACGTTGCCCGGGAAGACGGCGGCGAAGAAGGCCGCGGTGGCCCAGCCCATCCGTCGGCGCTCCCGGGGCAGAGCGAGGAGCCCGGCCGCGAGCGCGATCTCCACCGCGCCGGAGGCGAGGACGATCGTCTCCTTGTCGAGCCGCGACAGGCGGGTGGCCCACTCCGGCACGACGACGCGGAATCCACGGGTCTGGACGAAGTGGAGGACGCCGATCGCGCCGAGCGCCAGGGCGAGCGCCCAGCGGGCGACGGTTCTGGTCATCCGCCCACGCTATCCGTGACGGACTGCTGGCACACTGGCTCCGTGACCGTCTTCCGCATCATCGTGCTCTTCGTGCTCGCCGCCGTCGCCGAGATCGGCGGCGCCTGGCTGATCTGGCAGGCGGTGAAGGAGGAGCGCGGGTGGCTCTTCGCGGTCGCCGGGATCATGGCGCTCGGTGCCTACGGCTTCATCGCCGCCCTGCAGCCCGATGCGAACTTCGGACGCGTGCTCGCCGCCTACGGCGGGATCTTCATCGCCGGGTCCCTGGTCTGGGGGATCATCGTGGACGGGTTCACCCCCACGCGCTGGGACTGGATCGGATCGGCCGTCGCCCTCGTCGGCGCGGCCATCATCATTCTCGCGCCGACGGCATCGCAGACCGGGGCGGACGTCGCCGCGTGACGGTCGGGAGGCGCCGGTCATGCGAGTAGCCTTGTCCGAGACCCAGATGGAGTGATTCAGTGCCTGACAACGCCCAGCCGACAGACGGCTTCGCCCTGTTCTCCGACCGATCCGTCGTCGCGATGCGCGTCAACGGGCAGCTGAAGGACCTCGCCACGACCGTGACCGACGCCGACGAGGTCGAGCCCGTCACGATCGACAGCCCCGACGGTCTCGGCATCCTGCGGCACTCGACCGCGCACGTGCTGGCGCAGGCCGTGCAGCGGATCAACCCGCAGGCCAACCTCGGCATCGGCCCGCCCATCACCGACGGCTTCTACTACGACTTCGGCGTCGATTCGCCCTTCACTCCGGAGGATCTGAAAGCGATCACCAAGGAGATGCAGCGCATCGTGCGGGAAGGCCAGCGCTTCGTCCGCCGCGTCGTGACCGATGACGAGGCCCGTGCCGAGTTGGCCGACGAACCCTTCAAGCTCGAGCTCATCGGACTCAAGGGTCCTTCGTCGGGCTCAGGAACGGTCGGCAAGGTCGAAGGCGCGTCCGTCGAGGTCGGAGAGGGCGAGCTCACGATCTACGACAACACCACGCGAGAGGGCGAGGTGGTCTGGAAGGACCTCTGCCGCGGGCCGCACCTGCCCAACACCCGCATGATCGGCAACGGGTGGGATCTCACCCGCATCGCCGCCGCCTACTGGCGCGGCAGCGAGAAGAACCCGCAGCTGCAGCGCATCTACGGCACGGCGTGGCCGTCGAAGGACGAGCTGCGCGCCTACCAGCACCGGCTCGAGGAGGCCGCCAAGCGCGACCACCGTCGCCTCGGCAAGGAGCTGGACCTCTTCTCCTTCCCTGAGGAGATCGGCTCCGGCCTCTCGGTCTGGCACCCGCGCGGCGGCGTCGTCCGGGGCGAGATGGAGCAGCACGCACGCAAGCGCCACATCGAGGGCGGCTACACCTACGTGTACACCCCGCACATCTCGAAGGAGGATCTGTTCCTCACCTCGAACCACCTGGTGACGTACAAGGAGGGCATGTTCCCCCCGATCGTCATGGACGAGGAGCGCGACGACGAGGGCAACGTCACCAAGCAGGGCCAGGACTACTACCTCAAGCCCATGAACTGCCCGATGCACATCCTGATCTACAAGGAGCGCGCCCGCAGTTATCGTGATCTGCCCCTGCGACTGGCGGAGAACGGCACGGTGTACCGCAACGAGCTCTCCGGCGCCCTGCACGGTCTCACCCGCGTGCGCGGATTCACGCAGGACGACTCGCACCTGTTCGTCACGCCCGATCAGCTGGAGGAGGAGGTCGGCAAGGTCCTCGAGTTCATCCTCTCGATGCTCCGCGATTTCGGCCTGAGCGACTTCGAGCTCGAGCTGTCGATGAAGGACGACGAGAAGTCCAAGTGGATCGGCTCCGACGAGTTCTGGGAGTCCTCCACCGACGCGCTGCGCCGGGTCGCGGTCGCCTCGGGGCTCAAGCTCACCGAGGTCCCCGGTGAGGCCGCGTTCTACGGCCCCAAGATCGACCTCAAGACCCGCGACGCGATCGGCCGCACCTGGCAGCTCTCGACCGTCCAGGTCGACCCGAACCTGCCTGAGCGCTTCGACCTCGAGTTCATGGACAAGGACGGCCAGAAGAAGCGGCCGATCATGATCCACCGTGCGCTCTTCGGCTCGATCGAGCGCTTCTTCGCGATCCTGCTCGAGCACTACGCCGGGGACTTTCCGGTGTGGCTCTCGCCGGTCCAGGTCGTGGGGATCCCCGTGGCGGACGACTTCGCCGACTACCTCGGCGAGGTCATCACCACCCTTCGCGACTCGGGGGTGCGAGCTGAGCTCGACACGTCCGACGATCGGATGCAGAAGAAGATCCGCACCCACACGACCGGCAAGGTGCCGCTGCTGCTGATCGCGGGGGAGAAGGACCGAGACGCCGGGACGGTCTCGTTCCGCTACCGCGACGGCACGCAGGAGAACGGCGTCCCGATCGAGACCGCCGTGCAGCGCATCCGCGCCGCCATCGACTCCCACGCCCTCGTGCAGACCGCCGGAGACCTCGCGTGACCTTCCCGCTCGCCGCACCGATCCCGAGGGCGGACGATGTCTGAGGTCGAGCACGCGGAGGACTTCGCGGGGGTCCCCGACGAGTTCCAGCGCCTGTGGACGCCCCATCGGATGGCCTACATCCAGGCGGGGCCGGAGCCGCTGCGGGAGGACTGCCCGTTCTGCGAGGCGCCGAAGCATCCGGACGCCGAGCGGCTCATCGTCGCGCGCGGCGAGACCGCCTACGTGCTGCTCAACCTGTTCCCGTACAACTCGGGGCATCTGCTCGTGTGCCCGTACCGCCACATCCCGACGTACGACCAGGCGACGGCCGAGGAGGTGGCTGAGATCGGTGCGCTCACGCAGACCGCGATGCGCGTGCTCAGCCAGGTGTCGCGCTGCGACGGCTTCAACCTCGGGATGAATCAGGGGGCGGTCGCCGGAGCCGGCGTCGATGCGCATCTGCACCAGCACGTGGTGCCGCGCTGGCGGTCGGACGCCAACTTCTTCCCGATCATCGCGAAGACGAAGGCTCTCCCGCAGCTCCTCGGAGAGGTGCGCGAGGCGGTCGCAGGCGCCTGGCCGAAGTAGCCTCCGGCCAGGCGGGCGGATTCAGCGCACCTGCCGCGCGGTGAACTGCATGCGCGGGTGGGCGTAGAACTCCTGCGCCTCGACGAGCTGCAGCTCGCGCTCACCGGAGTCCAGCGTGGCCTGCAGCAGGTCGTAGACGCTGGAGGCCGTGCGCTCCAGCGCTGTCTGTGCGCTGCCGGTCTCGACGTAGTGCGCGGTGAACAGGGCCGCGGTGACGTCGCCCGATCCGTTGGCCTTCATCGGGAGATGCGGGGTCTGCACGATCCACGCGCCTTCGTCGTCCACGGCCAGCATCTCGATGGTGCCCTCTTCGCGGTCCGGGCGCTCGACACTCGTGACGAGCACCGTGCGCGGGCCCATGGCGCGGGCGAGGTCGACGGAGGCGAGCGTCGACTCCAGCGTGTCGGGCTCGGTCTCGGTGAGGAAGCCGAGCTCGAACTGGTTCGGCGTGATGATGTCCGCGACCGGCACCACGCGCTCGCGGAGCAGGACCGGGATCGCGGGGGCGACGAAGCACCCCGACTTCGCGTTGCCCATCACCGGGTCGCAGGCGTACACCGCGCCGGGGTTGGCCGCCTTCACCCGCGTGACGGCGTCGATGATGACGTCGCCGATGCCCTCTCCGCCCTGGTAGCCGCTCAGGACGGCATCGATCTGCCCGAAGACGCCGCGGTCCTCGATCCCGGCGATGACCTCGCGGACATCGGACGGGTCGATCATCGGTCCGCGCCACGCTCCGTAGCCGGTGTGGTTCGAGAAGGTGACGGTGTACACGGGCAGCACCTCCACGCCGATGCGCTGCAGCGGGAACACCGCGGCGGAGTTGCCGACGTGGCCGTAGGCGACGGCCGACTGGACGGAGAGGATCTTCATCTCCCGATCCTTCTTTCTCTCTGGGCGGGCGGCTGCCCGCAGGGGGTCAGGGTCGCGCGGCGGCGAGGAGATCGGCGACGAACGCCGCGGCATCCGCATCGGACAGGTCGTGAACGGTGAGCCGGAGGTGCCGCGAGGTCTCGGAGCGATCGCCGAGGCCGAACTCGTCTCCCGTGCGGGCGAGCCAGCCGCGGCGCATCAGTCGCTCGGCGACGAGGCGGGCGGGCCGGGGGAGCTCGATCCAGAGACTGAGCCCGTCGGATGCCGGGGCGTCGAGGCCCTCGGCGCGCAGCCTCGCCGCGAAGGCCGCGTTGCGCTCCGCGTAGTGGGCGGCGGCGGACGCGATGGTGGCCGTCGCCTGCGGGTCGGTGAGCTGGGCGTGCGCGAGCCGCTGGAGGAGATGGCTCACCCAGGTCGTGCCGGGACTCAGGCGCATCGCCAGGCGCTTCTCGGTCTCGGCATCCGTCGCCGCGATCGCCAGGCACATGTCGGGTCCGAGGAACTTCGACACCGACCGCACGAGGGCGAACCTGCGATGGTCCGGCCCGATGAGCGACTCGTAGGGGCGCTGGGAGAGCAGGGAGAAGTGGTCGTCCTCGATGAGGAGGACGTAGGGATGCTCGGCCAGGACGGCACGCAGCGACGCGGCGCGCTCCGCGGTCAGGCTGGCGCCGGTGGGGTTCTGCGCCCGCGGGGTGCAGATCACGGCGCGCACGCCGGCGTTGAGCGCCGCCTGCAGGCCGGCGACCGTCATCCCCTGCTCGTCGACCGGGACGGGGACGGCGCGGTAGCCGCCGAGCCGGACCGTGTGGATGCTGGCGAGGAAGCACGGGTCCTCGAGGGCGACCGCGTCGTCGCGCATGAGGGCCTGAGCGAGAAGCCGTTCCACCGCGTCGACGGCACCGCTCGTGACGGTGATGCGGAAGTCGACCTCGCCGAGATCGTCGGCGATCCACCGTCGCGCCCACTCGTCGAGGGACCGGTCGATGACCGGTTCGCCGTAGAGCACCGGGCGTCCCGCCACGCGGGCGAGAGCAGGGGAGGGATCGGGGATGAGACCCGGGTCGGGGTTCCCGGTCCCGACGTCGCGGAGCACCGTGTCGGGCGCGTACCCCTCCTGCGCGACCGAGTCGACGCCGGCGATCGCGGTGCCGGCGCGGCCGCGTGACACAACGAGCCCCGCCTGGGCGAGCTGCCGATAGGCGGCGACCGCGGTGTTGCGGTTGACTCCGAGTGTGGCGGCGAGTTCGCGCACGGGCGGCAGGGCGTCTCCGGGGCGGAGCTCTCCGCGCTCGCGCAGAGCGCGCACGCTGTCGGCGATGTCCGCTGCGGTCGTTCCGGTGATCTGCGCGCTCATGTGTCCTCGTGTCGATTCTAGAACGTGCCGGACGATGCTACGGTTTGACATAGATCAAACTGGAGATCGATCCACCCGGAAGGAACGCCATGAACGAGCACGCCCCCACCACCGGATCCGCCCGCGTCAAGCGTGGTCTCGCCGAGATGCTCAAGGGCGGCGTGATCATGGACGTCGTCACGGCCGAACAGGCCAGGATCGCGGAAGACGCGGGGGCCGTGGCCGTCATGGCGCTCGAGCGCGTGCCTGCCGACATCCGGGCGCAGGGAGGCGTGTCGCGCATGAGCGACCCCGACATGATCGACAGCATCATCGACGCGGTCTCCATCCCGGTAATGGCGAAGGCCCGCATCGGTCACTTCGTCGAGGCGCAGGTCCTCCAGGAGCTCGGCGTCGACTACATCGACGAGTCGGAGGTGCTCTCGCCCGCCGACTACGTCAACCACATCGACAAGTGGGACTACACCGTGCCGTTCGTGTGCGGAGCGACGAACCTGGGTGAGGCGCTCCGCCGCATCAACGAGGGAGCGGCGATGATCCGGTCCAAGGGAGAGGCCGGGACCGGGGACGTCTCCGAGGCGACCAAGCACATCCGCAAGATCACCTCCGAGATCAACGTGCTCCGCTCCATGACGAAGGACGAGCTCTACGTCGCGGCGAAGGAGCTGCAGGCGCCGTACGAACTGGTGGCCGAGGTCGCCGCGACCGGGGCGCTCCCCGTCGTGCTGTTCGTGGCCGGCGGAGTCGCCACCCCCGCCGACGCCGCGATGATGATGCAGATGGGGGCGGACGGGGTGTTCGTCGGCTCCGGCATCTTCAAGTCCGGGAACCCCGCGGAGCGCGCGGCCGCCATCGTCAAGGCCACGACGTTCTTCGACGATGCGAAGGTCATCGCCGAGGTGTCCCGGGGGCTCGGGGAGGCGATGGTCGGCATCAACGTCTCCGACCTCCCGGCTCCGCACCGGCTCTCCGAACGTGGCTGGTAGGCCGCGGGTCGGCGTCCTGGCGCTTCAGGGAGACGTGCGCGAGCACGTCGCGCTGCTGGAGCGGCTGGGGGCCGAGGTGCGACGGGTACGACGTCCGGGCGAGGTCGACGAGATCGACGGCCTCGTCCTGCCCGGCGGCGAGTCGAGCGTGATCGACAAGCTGTCCCGGTCGTTCGGGCTGCAGGAGCCGCTGCGCGCGCGGATCCGCTCGGGGATGCCGGTCTACGGCACCTGCGCGGGCCTCATCCTCCTCGCCGACACGGTGCTCGACGGCCTCGCGGGTCAGCAGTCGTTCGGCGGCATGGACGTCGCGGTGCGTCGCAATGCGTTCGGCCGGCAGACGGAGTCGTTCGAGATCGCGTTGGACGTCCCGGTGCTCGGGCCGGCTCCCGTGCACGCGACCTTCATCCGGGCGCCGATCGTGGATCGGGTCGGACCGGGAGTCGACGTGCTGGCCTCGCTGCCCGACGGCGCCGTCGTCGCGGTGGAGCAGGGCGCTCTGCTCGGCACGAGCTTCCATCCGGAGATGGACGGCGAGCCGCGCTTCCATGCGCGGTTCCTCGACCGCGTGCGCGCCTTCGTCGGCGCCTAGACCAGCGATCGGATCGCCTCCACGGCGCGCTCGACGTCGGAGCCGGTGGTGGCCCACGACGACATCGAGCAGCGCAGCGCCGCATGACCGCGCCACTCGGCGCCGGTGACCGCGGCCGTCCCCTCCCGGAGGATCGCCTCCCCGAGGGTGCGCGTCGCCTCGTCCGAGCGCAGTCGGAACATCACCTGCGTGTAGACGACGTCGTTCAGCACCTGCACGCCGTCGATGGACGCCAACCCGGTCGCCATGACGAGCGCGTGGGCGTGGAGGCGGTCGACGAGATCCGCGACGCCCACTCTGCCGAGGCTGCGCAGCGCCGCCCAGGCCGGCACGCCGCGGGCTCGGCGCGACAGTTCCGGCGTCACGTCCCAGGGGTCGAGACCCGAGTAGATGAGGTAGTCGCCACCGGTGCGGAACGCCGCGATCGAGTGGGCCGGATCCCGCACGATCGCCATGCCGCAGTCGTAGGGGACGTTGAGCGTCTTGTGGGCGTCGGTCGCCCAGGAGTCGGCGGCGTGCACTCCCGAGGTCAGAGCACGAAGGGACGGCGACGCGGCCGCCCAGAGCCCGAAGGCGCCGTCGACGTGCACCCAGGCGTCGTGGCGATGGGCGAGCGGGATCAGCGCGTCGAAGTCGTCGAACGCGCCCGTGTGCACCTCGCCCGCCTGCAGGCAGACGATGAGGGGCCCGGAACCGCGTTCCAGGGCCCGGTCGAGGGCGTCCTCGCGCATCCGCCCCTGGTCGTCCGCCTCGATCACGGTGATCTCCGTCCTGCCGATCCCGAGGAACCGTGCCGCGCGATCGATCGAGCCGTGCCGGTCGGCGCCGACGACGAGGCGCAGGGGAGGAGCGTCACGGAGTCCGCGCTCCGGAAGGTCCCAGCCCACGCGGGCGAGGACGGCCTGCCGCGCCGCGGCGAGACAGGCGAAGTTGGCGACCTGGCCGCCGGTGACGAAGCCCACGCTCGCCGACGGCGGAAGTCCGAAAAGGTCGAGCATCCATCGACCGGCGACCCGCTCCATCGCGACGGTGGCCGGCGTCAGCAGGGAGGACCCCGAGTTCTGGTCCCAGGCGGACACGAGCCAGTCAGCCGCCAGCGCGGCGGGATGGGTACCGCCGATCACGAACCCGAAGAACCGCCCGCCGGGGATCGCGACCAGTCCGGGCCCCGCTCGGTCCGCCATCTCGTCGACGACGGACGCCGGGTCGGGGCCGTGATCCCCGAGCGGTCGGCCGAACGCTTCCAGCATGTCGTCCAGGCTCGCGCGCGGCCACACCGGCCGATCGTCGAGAGTCCCGAGGAACTCCCTCGCGCGGCGGTGCGCAGCGTCGAGAGCACGCTCCCGATCGTCCATGGCGGCAGTCTCCCACTCCGGGACGGGGCCGACAAGGCGATCTCCGTCGGCGACGGTCGCCCGTGGGTAGAATGGACGACGCGCTGGACGCGGTTCCGGTGCGCGACGACGAGCGGAGAGTTATGTCCGGGCATTCCAAGTGGGCGACGACCAAGCACAAGAAGGCCGTCATCGACGCGCGGCGCGCGAAGTCATGGGCCAAGCTCATCAAGAACATCGAGGTGGCGGCGAAGCTCGGCGGCCCCGACCTCCAGGGCAACCCCACCCTCTTCGACGCGGTGCAGAAGGCGAAGAAGACCTCCGTCCCCAAGGACAACATCGACCGCGCGGTCAAGCGCGGCGCGGGCATCGGCGGCGAGGCCGTCGAGTACACCTCGATCATGTACGAAGGGTACGGACCCAACGGCGTGGCGCTCATGATCGAGTGTCTGACCGACAACAAGAACCGCGCCGCCGCCGAGGTGCGCACCGCGCTCAGCCGCAACGGCGGGACGCTCGCCGACCCGGGGAGCGTCGCCTACAACTTCTCCCGCAAGGGCGTGATCGTGGTCGGCTCCGAAGGCACGACCGAGGACGACGTCATGATGGCGGCGCTCGAGGCGGGTGCCGAGGAGATCGAGCCGCACGCCGAGGGCTTCGAAGTCATCACCGAGGCATCCGATCTGGTCGCCGTGCGCAGCGCGCTGCAGGATGCCGGCATCGACTACGAGTCCGCGGACGTGGAGTTCGTGCCGAACCTCAAGGTCGAGATCGACGCCGACACGGCCCGAAAGATCTTCCGGCTCATCGACGCCCTCGAAGACAGCGAGGACGTGCAGAACGTCTTCACGAACTTCGACCTCACGGCCGAGGTGCAGGCGGAGCTCGAGAACGACGACGCCTAGGCGCGCCACCCGCGCGTACCGCCCGGCCGTGCGTAGCCTGGGCGGGTGACCTCGACCTCCCTGCGCGTGCTCGGCATCGATCCCGGACTGACCCGGTGCGGTGTCGGCATCGTCGACGTCGACCGGTCCCGCCGCGGCACCCTGGTGCATGTCGGCGTCATCCGATCGTCGCCCGACGCTCCGATCGGCGATCGCCTCGCCGTCGTCGCCGCCGGCATCCGAGATGCGATCGCGACGTTCCAGCCGCAGGCCGTGGCCGTCGAGCGCGTCTTCGCCCAGCAGAACAGCCACACGGTGATGGGCACGGCCCAGGCGAGCGGAGTCGCCCTGCTGCTCGCCGCCGAGGCCGGCATCCCGGCGGAGACCCACACCCCCAGCGAAGTGAAGGCGGCGGTCACCGGGTACGGATCCGCCGACAAGCGGCAGGTGCAGTCCATGATCGCGCGGATCCTGCGCCTCGACGCCCCGCCCCAGCCGGCGGACGCCGCGGACGCGCTCGCGATCGCCCTATGCCATGCCTGGCGTCGGGGAGGCGCGACGGTCTCCGCCGGAGGGGCGCTGACCCCGGCGCAGAAGGCCTGGTCGGACGCGGAGCGTGTCGCTCGAACATATCTACGATCGCGCGCATAGGCTAGGAGGATGATCTCCTCGCTCCATGGTGTCGTCGCGCACACGACGGCCGATCAGGTCGTGATCGACGTCGGCGGCGTGGGTTTCTCCGTCGCCGTCCCCGCCGATGTCGCGCACACCGCGACGGTCGGCGAGCAGCTGCGGCTGCACACGAGCCTCATCGTCCGCGAGGACGCGCTCGCGCTCTTCGGGTTCGCCGAGCGCGAGGAGCTGGAGGTGTTCGGGCTGCTCATCAGCGTCACGGGCGTGGGGCCGAAGTCCGCCCTCGGGGTGCTCTCGCATCTCACGGTCGACCAGATCGCCGAGGCGGTCACCGCAGAGGACGACGCGCCGTTCCGGCGCGTCTCCGGCATCGGTCCCAAGACCGCCAAGCTCATCGTCGTCCAGCTGGCGGGCAAGGTGCGGCCGCGTGCCGCGGCGTCACCGGCGCCCGCGGCCGGCGGCGGCGTGGTCGACCAGGTGACGGCGGCGCTCGTGGGCCTCGGATGGTCGGAGAAGGTCGCGGCGGAGGCCGCGGCGCAGACGGCCGACGAAGCGTCCGACGCCGAGCGCGGGTCGGTGGCCGCCCTCCTCCGACGCACGCTCGCGCTGCTGGGACCGGCTCGTGTCTGAGGCCCTCGACGCCACCGAGCCCGTCGACGAGACCGAGCTCGCCATCGAAGGCGCCCTGCGCCCGGCGAGCCTCGGGGAGTTCGTCGGACAGCAGAAGGTGCGCGGACAGCTCCAGCTCCTGCTCGAGGCGGCGCGCATCCAGGGCCGCCCCGCCGACCACATCCTCCTCGCAGGCCCTCCCGGACTCGGCAAGACCACGCTGGCCATGATCGTCGCGCACGAGAGCGACCGTCCGCTCCGCCTGTCGAGCGGCCCCGCCATCCAGCACGCCGGCGACCTGGCCGCCCTGCTGTCCAGCCTGGTGCCCGGCGAGGTGCTCTTCATCGACGAGATCCACCGCATGGCGCGCTCCGCCGAGGAGATGCTGTACCTCGCCATGGAGGACTTCCGCATCGACATCATGGTGGGCAAGGGTGCCGGCGCGACCAGCATCCCCCTCGAACTGGCGCCGTTCACCCTGGTGGGCGCGACCACCCGGTCGGGCCTGCTGCCCAACCCGCTCCGCGACCGGTTCGGCTTCACAGGCCATCTCGAGTTCTATGAGGAGCACGAGCTGGAGCAGGTCATCGCCCGCTCGGCCGCGGTGCTCGGGGTGGGCCTGCCCGAGGACTCGCTGGCGGAGATCGCGCGCCGCTCGCGCGGCACACCCCGCATCGCCAACCGGCTGCTCCGCCGGGTCCGCGACTACGCCCTGGTGCACGGCGGGGGAGCGGCGACGCTTTCCGACGTCCGCGCCGCGCTCGAGCTCTACGACGTCGACCCCATCGGTCTCGACCGGCTCGACCGCGCCGTGCTCGACGCGCTGGTCCGCCGGTTCCGCGGCGGTCCGGTCGGCTTGAGCACCCTGGCCGTCGCCGTGGGCGAGGAGGCGGAGACCGTCGAGAGCGTCGTCGAGCCCTACCTGGTGCGCATCGGCTTCCTGGGGCGCACCCCCCGAGGACGCGTCGCGATGCCCGAGGCCTATGCGCATCTCGGCATCCCGCACGCAGACGGGACGCTTCGCCTCGATGACCTATAATCGCTGAAGACTTCCCGAACTCTGTGCGCCCAAAGGCTGGTGCGTGCACCCAGAAAGGCGCTTCCCCATGCCCATGGAATTCCTGCTCTTCGGCCTGCTGGCCGTTCTCCTCGTCTTCATGATCTTCAACACGCGCAAGCGCACGAAGCAGCTGAAGGCCGAGCAGGAGGAGAAGGCCTCCAAGACCGTTCCGGGCGTGCGCGTGCTGCTGCAGGGCGGCATCTACGGCACGATCGTGTCGTACGACCCCGAGGACCTGGACCACCCCGCGCAGGTCGAGGTCGCTCCCGGCGTCGTGATCGAGGTCCACAGCCAGGCGATCCTCCGCATCGTCGAGCCGCAGGGCGTCGTCGCCGACGACCTCGCGGTCGAGGAGACCGACGTCGTCGACGAAGCCGCTCCGGCCGTCGAGACCCCGGAGGAGACGCGGGCGCGTCTCGACCGCGAGGCCGACGACAAGCAGTAAGCGGGCCTTGCCCGTCCCTCGGATATCCGGCCTCGCAGAAAGCTGAAAACACGTGGCTTCATCTTCTCCGGTCCGTCACGCGTGGCGGGTCCTCCTCGGCCTGCTCATCGTGACCGCGGTGCTCTTCGGGATCAACGCCGTGGGCGTGTACGTCTTCCAGAAGAGCTCCTGGACTCCTGAGCTCGCCCTCGACCTCCAGGGCGGCACGCAGATCGTCCTGAGCGCCGAGACCGAGGATGGCGCCGCTCCCTCGCAGGAGCAGCTCGACCAGGCCGCGTCGATCATCCGCCAGCGCGTCGACGCCTCCGGCGTCGCCGAGGCGGACATCACGACCGAGGGCGGACAGAACATCGTCGTCCAGATCCCCGGCGTCGCCGACGAGCAGACCCGCGAGCGGATCACCAGCAGCGCGCAGCTCCAGTTCCGCGCCGTCCTGGCGACCGACACCGCGGCCAACTCGTTCGTCGGGGAGGACGGGAACGAGACGCCGTACCCGAGCCCCGACCCCTCGCTCGAGGCGACGCCCACGGCGACGCCCACCGACGGCAGCGACCTCAGCTGGGTCACGCCGGCGCTGCAGGCCGAGTTCCTCGCCTACGACTGCGCGAACCCCGAGAACAACGCGGCGCAGGCATCCGCCGAGGAACCGATCGTCGCGTGCGACGAGACCGGCACGGCGAAGTTCATCCTGGGCCCGGCCGAGCTCGACGGCACGGCGATCGACGACGCCACCAGCGGACGCGACCCCCAGTCGGGCGCCTGGCTCGTGCAGCTCACGATGAACCCGGCGGGTGCCGACGCCTTCGGCAAGGTGAGCACGCGGCTCAACCAGAACCGCATCGACGGCCTGAGCCCGCGCGACCAGTTCGCCTTCGTGCTCGACGGGGCCGTCATCTCCGCGCCCCGCATGAACGGCGTCATCCTCGACGGACGCCCGAGCATCTCGGGCAGCTTCACGCAGGAGAGCGCGACGACGCTGGCCGACCAGCTGAAGTACGGCGCGCTGCCGCTCAGCTTCATCGTGCAGAGCTCCGACACGATCTCGGCGACACTCGGCACCCAGCAGCTGCAGATCGGCCTCATCACCGGCCTCATCGGTCTGATCCTGGTCGCGATCTACTCGCTGACGGTCTACCGTGCCCTGGGGTCGGTGATCATCGCGTCCATCGCGGTGATGGCCGTCCTCACGTACATCGTGATCTGCATCCTGGCCTGGCGACTCGGCTTCCGCCTCTCGCTCGCCGGCGTCGCGGGTCTCATCGTCTCGATCGGGTTCACGGCCGACTCGTTCATCGTGTACTTCGAGCGAATAAGGGACGAGCTGCGCGACGGCAAGTCGATCACCTCGGCCGTCGAGGACGGCTGGGGGCGCGCGAAGCGGACGATCTACATCTCGAAGTCGATCAACATCCTGGCCGCCGTGGTGCTCTACATCCTGGCCGACTCGACGGTGAAGGGCTTCGCGTTCACGCTCGGCCTCACGACCCTGATCGACGTACTGATCTTCGTCATCTTCACGCACCCCGTCATGCAGCTGCTCGCGCGCACCCGCTTCTTCGGCGGGGGCCACAAGCTGTCCGGCCTCGACCCCGAGGCGCTCGGCGCGGTCTACCGCAGCCGCTCCCAGTTCCGCACGGTGGCGACGAGCTCCGCCGGACGAGGGGCTAGGAACACCCGCTCGCGCGGCGAGGCCGAGCGCCGCCAGACCATCGCAGAGCGCAAGCGGGCCGAGGCCCTCGCGAACGAGAGATCGGCGCACGCCGGAAGTGAGGGAGACGCCTGATGCCTTCCATGAATGAGTTCGGCAACAACCTGTACACGGGGAAGACCTCCTTCCCGTTCGTCGCGAAGCGGCGCCTTTGGTTCATCATCGCCATCGTGCTGGTCGTGGGGTCGGCCCTGGTGCCGCTGATCCGACCGATCCAGTTCTCTATCGAGTTCACCGGCGGATCGCAGTTCACGGTGCAGGGCCCGGACAGCACCGATCAGGCCATCGCGACCGACGCGGTCCAGTCGGTCGTCGCCGGCGCCGCGACCAAGGTCGTCATCGTCAGCGACACGGATGTGCGCGTGCAGACCGACCAGATGAGCGCCGACGAGACGCAGCAGGTCGCGAACGCCCTCGCGGACGCCTACGGTGTGGAGCCCGACAGCGTCACCTCCTCCTTCATCGGCCCCGCCTGGGGAGAGAACGTCACCCGGCAGTCCCTCTGGGGTCTCGCCATCTTCCTCGCGCTGACGTTCCTGATCCTCGCGATCTACTTCCGCACGTGGAAGATGTCCGCGGCCGCCATCATCGGCCTGCTCGACGTGCTCGTGATCACCGTCGGTGTCTACGCGCTGGCCGGATTCGAGATCTCCCCGGCCGCCGTGATCGGCTTCCTGACGATCCTCGCGTACTCGCTGTACGACACCACGGTCGTCTTCGACAAGATCCGCGAGAACACGAGCGAGGACGGCGAGAAATCCGCCCGGCTGTTCGGCGAGTCCGTCAACCTCGCCGTGAACCAGACGCTCGTCCGTTCGATCAACACCTCGGTGGTGGCCGCTCTGCCGGTCGGTGCGATCCTCTTCATCGGGTCGTTCTGGCTGGGCGCCGAGACGCTGACCGACATCTCGCTGTCGATCTTCGTCGGCATCCTCGTCGCGACGTACTCGACGCTGTTCGTGGCGGCGCCGCTGTACTCGCTCTTCCGCGAGAACGAACCGCAGATCCGCGAGCGCGACGCCCGGATCCGCGAGGCGCGTTCCCGCGCCGCGGTCGAGGCCTGACACAGGTCGTGCGGGACGGAGCCGACGCCCGTCCCGCACGCGTAGGATGTTCTATTCGGAGGTGAGCGGATGGCGGAAGCACAGTCGTCCACGCAGGGATCGAGCCTGCGACGTCTGGTTCCGCGTATCTTCTCGCGTGCGTCGAGGGTCAACGACGTCTCGAACCTGATCCGCACGGTCCGCGCGAACCACCCCCGCGGCGACGTCTCGGTGATCGAGCGCGCGTATGCCGTGGCCAAGGAGAAGCATGCGGGCCAGCAGCGTCAGAGCGGGGAGCCGTACATCACGCACCCCCTCGCCGTCGCGCAGATCCTCGCGGAACTCGGGCTCGGACCGCGCGCGATCGCCGCAGCGCTGCTGCACGACACCGTCGAGGACACCGGCTACGCGCTGACCGACCTCACGGCCGAATTCGGCGATGAGGTCGCCATGCTCGTCGACGGCGTGACCAAGCTCGACAAGGTCAAGTACGGCGACAGCGCCCAGGCCGAGACGGTGCGGAAGATGATCGTCGCGATGTCGAAGGACATCCGCGTGCTGCTGATCAAGCTCGCCGACCGGCTGCACAACGCGCGGACCTGGGGCTTCGTGCCGCCCGAGAAGGCCACGAAGAAGGCCAAGGAGACGCTGGAGATCTACGCGCCCCTGGCGAATCGACTCGGCATCCAGGCGATCAAGTCCGAGCTCGAGGATCTCTCGTTCGCCGTCCTGCACCCGAAGATCTACAACGAGATCCACAGTCTCATCGCGCAGCGCACGCCCCAGCGCGAGAAGTACCTGGGGCAGGTCGTGCAGGAGATCGATGAGGACCTCCGCGACCTGCGCATCCGCGGCAAGGTCGTCGGGCGCCCGAAGCAGCTCTACTCGGTCTATCAAAAGATGGTCGTCCGCGGACGCGAGTTCGACGACATCTACGACCTCATCGGCATCCGCGTGCTCGTGTCGTCGGTGCGCGACTGCTACGCGGTGCTCGGAGCGATCCACGCCCGGTGGACCCCGCTGCCCGGCCGGTTCAAGGACTACATCGCCACGCCGAAGTTCAATCTGTACCAGTCGCTCCACACCACCGTGATCGGCCCCGCCGGACGCACGGTCGAGATCCAGATCCGCACGCATGAGATGCACCAGCAGGCGGAATACGGCGTCGCCGCGCACTGGATGTACAAGGAGCGGATGAACGGCGGCAAGGTCGAGGTCCGCGCCTCGGACACCGACATGGCGTGGCTCGCGCACATCTCCGACTGGCAGGCCGAGACCGCCGACCCCGGAGAGTTCCTCGACTCTCTCCGCTTCGAGATCGGCGCGAAAGAGGTCTACGTCTTCACACCGAAGGGACGCGTGATCGGGCTTCCGGCCGGCGCCACGCCCGTCGACTTCGCCTACGCCGTGCACACCGAGATCGGCCACCGCACGATGGGCGCGAAGGTCAACGGGCGCCTCGTGCCGCTGGAGTCCGAGCTCAAGAGCGGCGATGTCGTCGAGGTCTTCACGTCGAAGAACCCCGACGCCGGACCCAGCCAGGACTGGCTGGGATTCGTCAAGAGCACCCGCGCGCGCAACAAGATCCGCGGCTGGTTCACGAAGGAGCGCCGCGAGGAGGCGATCGAGCAGGGCAAGGAGTCCATCGCGCGCGCGATGCGTCGGCAGAACCTGCCGCTGCAGCGCCTGATGAGCCAGGACTCCTTCGCCGAGGTCGCGCACCAGCTGCGCTACGAAGACGTCTCGGCGCTCTACGCCGCGGTCGGCGAGGGACACGTCTCCACACAGTCGGTCCTCGAGAAGGTCACCGCTCTCGTCGCGGCGAACGACACGACGACCGGGACGATCGACCTGCCGGGCAGCATCCCCACCCGCGAGCCGCGGTCCGGGGACTCGGGAGTGCTCGTCCGCGGTGCCTCCGACATCCTGGTCAAGCTCGCGAAGTGCTGCACGCCGGTTCCCGGCGACCCCATCGTCGGGTTCGTGACACGCGGGAGCGGCGTCTCGGTGCACCGCGCCGACTGCGTGAACGTGAAGGCGCTCAGCGCCGAGGAGGACCGCTTCGTCGAGGTCTCCTGGGCGCCGACGACGAAGAGCGTGTTCCGCGTGCAGATCCAGGTGGAGGCGCTCGACCGCTCCGGCCTGCTCTCCGACGTCACCCGCGTGCTCAGCGAGCATCACGTGAACATCCTCTCCGCGACGGTCACGACCACCGATGAGCGCCTCGCGCTCAGCCGGTTCGTCTTCGAGATGGGCGATGCGGTCCACCTGGACCGGGTGCTCAACGCGGTGCGGCGCATCGATGCCGTCTACGACGTGTACCGGGTCACCTCGTCCTGACGATGCGCCGCGTCGAGGCGCTCGAGAGCGTCTCGACCGGCTCGCGACCCCGGCGCGCGCCGCAGGAGGTCCATCCGGCGGAGGGCGGACGACGTCCACTCCGGCTCGATGGCCGTCAGCGCGCGCAGCCAGCGCACGAGCTGCGGATCACGGTGCAGGCCCAGAGCCAGGTCGAACACCGTCCGCTCGGCGGTGGCGACCGGCACACCCCCGATCAGCTCGACGTCTTCCTCGGGCGGGGCCGAGTCGTGATAGGTGATCCGCGGGTTCTGCGGTGGTCGGATCCGGCGGGCTACGGCGCGCCGGAGGTGATGCGGGGTGGGCGGAGTGTCGAGAGCGCCGTGGATCCACGCCGCGGTCGGGCCGCAGGCGGCGGTCCCGTCTCGCAGCAGGGCGGACACGCTCGCGGCGCGCACATCGCGGCCCTCCACGAGGTCGGCAGGGAAGTAGGCGTCTCCGATGTCCACGACGTGGCCGTCGATGCGTGCGGCCGTCAGCTCGGCGAGGCTCAATCGGCGATCGGGCACATACAGGAACGCGGGATGCATTACGCCAGTGTGGCGCACGGCATCCCGCGTTCCTCCGTCGTGCGGAAGGCTGTGGAGAACGGCTCAGCCGCCGAGGGCGTTCAGCCAGGCGCGCCGTGCTTCGAGAGCGTCGGCGGCCTCCTTGGCGGCCTTCTTGTCGCCGGCCTTCTCGGCGGCGGCGAGCTCTGCCTCGAGCTTCTCGATGGCCTCGACGAGCTGCGAGCTCATGTCGTTGGCACGAGCCTTCGTCTCGGGGTTGTTCTTCTTCCAGTCCACGTCCTCGCGCGCCTTGAGGGCCTGCTCGATGGCCCGCAGCCGGTCGTCCAGCGCCCGCTCCTTGTCGCGCGGGAAGATCCGGCCGACCTCGTCCCAGTCGCGCTGGATGCGGGTCAGCAGCGCGCGGGCGCGCTTGATGTTCGGCTCGTCCCCGACGGCCTTGGCCTCTTCGAGCAGCGCCTGGCGCGCCTCGATCTTGGGGGCGGAGTCCGCCTCCTCGGCGGCCGCCTGCTCTGCGCGGGCGGCGTACAGGGCGTCGCCGGCGGCCTTGAACCGCGCCCACAGCGCGTCGTCGGCCTTGCGACCGGCGCGGCCCGCCGCCTTCCACTCGTCGAGCAGGGAACGGTAGGCGGGGATGCCGTCGGTGCCCCGAGGAGCCAGGGCCTCGGCACGCTCGATCAGACGGGTCTTCGCGTCACGGGCGGTCTTGTGCGCGTCGTCGAGCTCGGAGTAGAAGGCCCGGCGCTGCTTGTCGACGACCGATCGGGCGTCGCGGAATCGCTTCCACAGCTGCTGGGACACGCCCTTGGACAGACGAGGACCGTTCTGCTGCTGCGACTGCCACGACTCGAACAGCTCGTTGAGCTCTGCGGTGACCTGCTTCCACTGCACCTTCGAGAGGTCGCGCGCGGCGATCGCCTCCGCCTTCTCGACGAGCGCGGTGCGATCGGCGATCGCGCGGTCGAGCTGCTCCTTGGCCTGCTGGGCCTCCTCGGCCGTGGCCTCCGACAGCGAGGCGGTGAGGGCGGCGAGGCGCTCGCGGAGACCAGCGAGGTCGCCGACCGCGGCGGCATCGGTCGCCTCGTCGTTCAGGTGCGCGGCCTGCTTGACCAGATCGCCGGCGGACGCGCCCCCGGCCTCGTGGCGCTGCTCGAGCGCGGTCACCTTGAAGGCGATGTCCTCGTACTTGCGCACGAAGTAGGCGAGGGCCTCGTCGGGGGTCCCGTCGGGGTACTGCCCGACGACGCGCCAGGACTCGCCCTCGCGGACCTCGACGGTGCCGTCTTCGGCGACGCGGCCCCAGGCGGCGGCATCCGACGACGACGCCGTGGCCGGCGCGCTCGGAGCGACCGTGGCGGGCGTGGGGATCTTCCGCGGCAGGGGTACGGCCGGGGGAGCGGGAACGGGGGGAGTCGGCTTCGAGGACTCGGTGGCAGACACGGTGATCTCCTTGCGCGGTACGCCGCGGGAGGCGGAAAGGACGAGGTTCAGCCTAGTATGCCCCGTCCGGGAGCGAAGGTCTCCGTGGCGGCCCGAGGTCACTCCGCGGGCACGTCGGCCGGGGTCTCCTCGGGGGCCGGCTCGGGAGCGGGAGTCTCCACCGGCTCCTCGACGGGCACGGTGGGCTCGACGGTCGGGGAGGGCGAGGGCTCGGCAGGGGAGACCTGGGCGTGGACGACCTGGCTGACCACTGCGCCGGCGATCAGCACCACCCCGGCGATGACGGCGATCGCATTGTCGCGGACGCGGCGGCGGATGAGGCCGTCGTGCCACGCCCGCCGAGCGGCATGCAGCCGAGCGCGCTCCGCCTCGGTGCGCGCCTTCTGCGTGCCCTTCGAACCGCGTGCGGCCATGCGTGCCCCCTTCGTGCGCGCCGCCCGCGCGACGCCGTCTGAGAGCCTACCGCCGTGAACGTCCGGCGCCCGCATTAGCCTGGGGGGATGACCTCCGCCGCCGCTCTGCTCTCGGGGCAGACGCCCCTCGCCGTGCGCATGCGGCCGACCTCGCTCGACGAGGTGGCCGGTCAGCGGCATCTCCTCCGAGCGGGCTCGCCCATCGTCGCCCTCGCCGATCCCGAGGCCTCCTCGCCGGGCGCCGTGTCGATCATCCTGTGGGGTCCGCCCGGCACGGGCAAGACGACGCTCGCGCAGGCGATCGCCCGATCCTCCGGGCGGCGCTTCGTGGAGCTCTCGGCGATCACCGCCGGCGTGAAGGACGTGCGGGAGGTCATGCAGGAGGCGATCACCCAGCGGGACCTCTACGGCCAGACGACCATCCTCTTCCTCGACGAGATCCACCGCTTCACCAAGGCGCAGCAGGACGCGCTGTTGCCGGGCGTGGAGAACGGCTGGGTGATCCTCATCGCGGCCACCACGGAGAATCCCTCGTTCTCGGTGATCTCTCCGTTGCTGTCCCGCTCCCTGCTCCTGACTCTGCAGGCGCTGACGGACGACGACATCCGCGTCCTCGTGGATCGTGCGGTGTCGGATGCCCGCGGACTGGACGGCGCGGTGGCGCTCGACGACGACGCCCGTTCCGCGCTCATCCGCCTGGCGTCGGGCGACGCCCGGCGCGCGCTCACGGGGCTGGAAGCCGCTGCCGCGGTGGCCCTCTCGCGCGGAGCGGGTGAGGCGAAGGGCCGGAGCGGCAAGACGGGGAAGGAGAACGGGAAGAGCGGCGCCGTGCCGCACGTCACGGCGGACGATGTGGCCCAGGCCGTCGATCGCGCCCTCCTCCGCTACGACCGGCAGGGCGACGAGCACTACGACGTGATCAGCGCGTTCATCAAGTCGATCCGAGGATCCGACGCGGATGCCGCCCTGCACTACCTTGCCCGCATGATCGAAGCCGGCGAGGACCCGAGGTTCATCGCCCGGCGACTGGTCATCTCCGCCTCGGAGGACATCGGGCTGGCCGATCCGCAGGCGCTCGTCATCGCGGTCGCGGCGGCGGACGCCGTGGCGTTCATCGGTATGCCCGAGGGGCGCATCCCCCTCGCCGAGGCGACCGTCTACCTCGCGACGACGGCGAAGTCGAACGCCGCCTACGTCGGCATCGACGCCGCGATCGCCGACGTCCGCGCCGGGGGGTTCGGCCGCGTCCCCCTGCATCTGCGCGACGCCCACTACCCGGGCGCCAAGCGCCTGGGGCACGGGCGCGGGTACGTCTATCCCCACGACAGCGAGTTCGGGATCGTCTCGCAGCAGTATTTGCCCGACGAGCTGCAGGGCCGCCGGTACTACGAGCCGAAGAGCCTCGGCGCCGAGCGCGACGTCTCGGCCCGATGGGAGCGCATCCGGCGCATCCTCGACGGACGCTGAGGCCCTGTCGGCCCTCGGGCTACCGCCGTCGGGACGGCCCGACAGCGGGGGAGCGGCCGTCTGATAGACTTGAGCGGCTCGAAACCGAGTTTTCGGGCATCTCCTCGTTCACACCCCACCTCGACGGCACCCCGGCGTGCGCCCCGAGGCAGAACGCGGTGATACGTCCGTGAGTCGCGAAAGACGCGACCACGTCATCGGAAGGACAACTTCGTGACCACGAAGTCCCAGGACCGCCGCAAGGTCCGCCTCAGCCGCGCCCTCGGCGTCGCTCTCACCCCGAAGGCCGCCCGCTACCTCGAGAAGCGTCCCTACGCTCCCGGCGAGCACGGCCGCACGAAGCGCAAGGCCGACAGCGACTACGCCGTCCGTCTGCGCGAGAAGCAGCGTCTGCGCGAGCAGTACGGCATCCGCGAGAAGCAGATGCGCAACACCTTCAACGAGGCCCGTCGTCAGGAGGGCCTGACCGGTGAGAACCTGGTCGAGCTCCTCGAGATGCGTCTCGACGCCCTCGTGCTGCGTTCGGGCTTCGCCCGCACCACCGCGCAGGCTCGTCAGCTCGTCGTGCACCGTCACATCCTCGTCGACGGGCAGCTCGTCGACCGCCCGTCCTTCCGCGTGAAGCCGGGCCAGCTCATCCACGTCAAGCCCAAGAGCGAGGGCACCGAGCCCTTCCAGGTCGCAGCCGCCGGCGGTCACGCCGAGGTCCTGCCGGCCGTCCCGGCCTATCTCGAGGTCGAGCTCGACAAGCTCCAGGCCCGCCTGGTCCGTCGTCCGAAGCGCGCCGAGGTCCCCGTGACCTGTGAAGTGCAGCTCGTCGTCGAGTACTACGCGGCTCGCTGAGCCCAGCGATCGCTGATCCAGCGGTCACACGAGAGGCGTCGGGGCAACCCGACGCCTCTCGTCGTTTTTGCATACGATGGAGACACCGCGCCTTCGCGGGTCAAGGGCAAGGATGACGTCATGAAGAACATGCTGTGGTTCCTGATCGGTGTGATCGGCGGGTTCGTCGCTGCGCATTTCATGAACAAGGATCCGCGCGGCCACGACATCCTCGCCGAGGTCGACGCCCGCATCAACGGGTTCACGGCACTCATCGGCGACGCCTACCGCGCGCAGGAGGCCCGGCTCACGGAGCCGGACGCACACTGACCCGCCCGCGCATCCGCGCGGCACTCTCACTCCGACCTAGGACATCCGGGCACCTTTATGAAATCCGCGGAAATCGCGCAGCGCTACCTCGACTTCTTCGAGAAGAACGACCACGTCATCGTCCCCTCCGCCTCGCTGGTGAGCGACGACCCCTCGCTGCTCTTCACGGTGGCCGGCATGGTGCCGTTCATCCCGTATCTCACGGGCGTCGTGCCCTCACCCCACCCGCGCATCGCCGATGTGCAGAAGTGCATCCGCACCAACGACATCGAAGAGGTGGGCAAGACCGCGCGTCACGGCACGTTCTTCCAGATGCTCGGCAACTGGTCGTTCGGCGACTACTTCAAGGAGGGCGCGATCCGGTACGCCTGGGAGCTGCTGACCTGCTCCGAGTCGGACGGCGGATTCGGTTTCGACGAGAAGGACCTCTGGGTCACGGTCTACGAGACGGATGACGAGGCCGAGTCGATCTGGCGCGACATCATCGGCCTCAAGCCCGAGCGCATCCAGCGCCTCGGCCGCGCCGACAACTACTGGAACACCGGTCAGCCCGGCCCCGGCGGCCCCGACTCGGAGATCTTCTTCGATCGCGGCCCCTCCTACGGCAAGGACGGCGGTCCCGCCGCCGACGACTCCCGGTTCCTGGAGATCTGGAACCTCGTCTTCATGCAGGACTTCATCGAGAACGTCCGCGGGAAGACGGAGTTCGACATCGTCGGCGAGCTGCCGCAGAAGAACATCGACACCGGCATGGGCCTCGAGCGCGTCGCCTTCCTGAAGCAGGGCGTCGAGAACATGTACGAGACAGACCAGGTGCGTCCCGTGCTCGACCGCGCCGTCGAGCTCTCGGGCCGCCCGTACGGCAAGGTGCACGAGGACGACGTCCGCTTCCGCGTCATCGCCGACCACGTGCGCTCGTCGCTGATGCTGCTGTCCGACGGCGTGCGGCCGTCCAATGAGGGCCGCGGCTACATCCTGCGCCGGCTCATGCGTCGCTCCGTGCGGGCGATGCGACTGCTCGGTGTCGACGAGCCCGTCTTCCCGGAGCTCTTCGCCGCCTCCCGCGACGCGATGAAGGCCTCCTATCCGGTGCTCGAGACGGACTGGTCGACGCTGTCCAGCGCCGCCTTCGCCGAGGAGGAGACCTTCCGGCGGACCCTGGCCCAGGGATCCACGATCCTGGACCTCGCGCTCGACGAGACCAAGAAGGGCGGCAAGTCCGCTCTGAGCGGGTCCGAGGCCTTCCTCCTGCACGACACCTACGGCTTCCCGATCGACCTCACGCTCGAGGTCGCTGAGGAGGCCGGTCTTCAGGTCGATCGCGCCGCTTTCGACTCACTGATGCAGGAGCAGCGGGCGCGCGCCAAGGCCGATGCCCGCAACCGCAAGCGCCAGCTCGCCGACGTCTCGGTGTACCGCGACCTCCGCGCGCTCGGCGAGACCGGCTTCGACGGCTACACCGAGCTCGAGGTGGAGTCCCGCGTCCTCGGCATCCTGGTCGACGGTCAGACCGTCACGTCGGCGTCGCAGGGGCAGATCGCCGAGGTCGTTCTCGCCGAGACGACGCTCTATGCCGAGTCGGGCGGCCAGGTCGCCGACAAGGGCGCGATCGTGGGCCCCGGGTTCGAGCTCGAGGTGCTGGACGTGCAGCGCCCGGTCCCGGGCCTCATCAGCCACACGGTCGAGGTCACGCGGGGAAGCGTCGCGGTCGCCGACAGCGCCACCACGGTCGTCGACGCCGCGAACCGCCGCGCAGCCCGTCAGGCGCATTCCGCCACGCACCTCGTGCACGCGGCGCTCCGCGACACGCTGGGCCCGTCGGCGACGCAGGCCGGCTCGCTCAACCGCGCGGGCTACATGCGCTTCGACTTCACCTGGTCGCAGGCGCTGTCGACCGACACGCGCACCGAGATCGAGGACATCACGAACCGGGCGGTGCAGGACGCGCTCGAGGTGACCACCCGGATCGTCTCGCTCGACGAGGCGAAGGATGCCGGTGCCATGGCGCTGTTCGGCGAGAAGTACGGCGATGTCGTGCGCATGGTCGACATCGGCGGGCCGTGGTCGCGCGAGCTGTGCGCCGGCACGCACGTTCGTTCGAGCGCCGAGATCGGCCTGGTGAGTCTGGTCGGTGAGTCCTCCGTGGGGGCCTCCAACCGGCGCATCGAGGCCCTGGTCGGCGCGGACGCCTTCCGCGAGCTGGCGGCGGAGCGGGCGATCGTCTCGCAGCTCACCTCGGCGCTGAAGACCCCACGCGAGCAGCTGCCCGACCGGATCGCCGACCTCGCCGCGAGCCTGAAGGCCGCGGAGAAGCGCATCGCGCAGTTCGAGGCCAAGGAGCGCGCAGGGCAGGTGCCGGCGATCGCCGACGCCGCTCAGCGCGTCGGTGCCTTCCGGGTGGCGGCGCAGTCGCTGGGCGAGCTGGCGTCGGCCGACGACGTGCGCGACCTCGTGCTGGGCGTGCGCGACCGGCTCGGCTCCGACGCCGCGGTGGTGGCGCTGGGCGCAGTGGTCAACGGACGGCCCGTGGTCGTCGTGGCCACGAACGACGCTGCTCGGGCGGCCGGCGCGAAGGCCGGAGCGCTGGCGAAGCGCGCGGCCGGGGTGCTCGGCGGCGGAGGCGGCGGACGCGACGACGTGGCGCAGGGCGGGGGGACGGATGCCGCGGCTCTGCCCGCCGCGCTCGAGGCCGTCGCCCAGGAGCTGCACGCAGCGTGAGCGGATTCCGTCGCGGAGTGCGCCTCGGCATCGACGTCGGCAGGGCGAGGATCGGTGTCGCCCGCTGCGATCCGGACGGCATGCTCGCCGTCCCGGTGGAGACGGTCGCGCGCTCGGACGACTCGCTCGACCGGATCTCGCAGCTCGCGGACGAGTTCGCACCCCTGGAGTTCGTGGTGGGACTCCCGGTGAACCTACAGGGCACCGACACGGCGTCGACGGCCGATGCGCGGTCCTTCGCCTCCGCCCTGCAACACCGCACCGGGGTCCCCGTCCGACTCGTCGACGAGCGCCTGAGCACCGTCAGCGCCCACGCGGCCCTGCGTTCTTCAGGTCGAAACCAGAAGAACTCTCGTAGCATTGTGGATCAGGTCGCCGCCGTGGTGCTGCTGCAGCAGGCGATCGACATGGAGAAGAGCACCGGAAACCCGGCCGGCGCCGCTGTCCCGTTTGACGAGGAGCACCCCTGAACATGTCCGAACGTGATGGTGCTTCGCCCGCGCGCGAGCCGCAGCCGCCCCTCGGCGACCTGTTCGCGAACCTGCCCGAGCCCACGCACCAGCACCCGACGGCCGACAACAGCGCGCCCGCGCCGGGCTCTCGGCGGGCCGCGCGCGAAGCCGCCGCCCGCGCCCCGCGCCCGGAGAACGGGCCCGCGTCCGAGAACACCGGAGCGGATGCCGGCATCCCGCGCTCGAGCGCCGTTCCCGCCGCCGGCGACCGGGTCGAGCCGGGCGAGCCCGACGAGGTGCCGGCGTCGACGACACCGGTCGCGTCCCGGCCGCACGACGATTCCCGCGCGGAAGCGCGGAGCGCGGCATCCGGCGACGACGCCGAGCGACGGGTGGCGATGCCGGTCGACGCGGGCGCCTCGCGCACGGCCGGGAGCACATCTCCGGCGAGCGAGCCCCGGCTCGGCGGGGGACTGGACGACCTGTTCGTCTCTCCCGACGACGCCGCCGCGGCGACGCACACCCCGCGCCGGAAGCGGCGACGCGGGTGCCTGATCGCCCTGATCGTCGTTCTCGCCATCGCCGGAGGTATCGCCGCCGCGGGCGTCTGGGCGATGAACACCTACGGTGACAGGATCAGCGCGTTCTTCGGAGGTGGCGAGCCCACCGACTGGGAACCGGGTCTCGCGACCGGCGAGGTCTTCGTCACGATCAAGGAGGGCGACACGGGACAACCCGTCTCGACCGCGCTCTACGAGGCGGGCGTCACCCGCACCGAAGGCGTCTTCTACGACTACCTCATCGACGAGAACATCGCGGTGACGTTCTACCCGGGCGTCTACCGACTGCAGGAGAAGATGACCGCGGCGGCGGCGCTCGAGGCGCTCCGCGACGAGGAGAACAAGCTCGAGAACACCGTCTCGATGGGGGAGGGCGCCACGATCTCCTCCTCGCTGCCGGCCATGGCCGAGACGCTGGGGCTCCCGCTCGAGGACTTCCAGGCGGCGGTGGCCGACCCCGCGGCTTACGGCGTGTCGGCGCAGAGCCTGGAGGGATGGCTGTTCCCCGCCGTGTACACCTTCGACCCGGAGGTCACCGCCGTGCAGGTCATCCAGCGCATGGTGGACCGCACGCGCGAGTCCCTCGCCACCGCGGGTGTGCCGGAGGCCGACGCCCAGCGCGTGCTGACCATCGCGTCGATCATCCAGCGCGAGGGCCGCACCGACGACTTCGACAAGGTGTCGCGGGTCATCCAGAACCGGCTCGACATCGACATGAAGCTGCAGATGGACTCCACCGCGCAGTACGGGTACGGCTCGCTGCACGAGGGCGTGGTCTCGAGCTCGCAGGAGGCCCTGGAAGACCCGAACCCCTGGAACACCTACGTCAACACGGGGCTGCCCGTCACCCCGATCGCGAGCCCGAGCGACGCGGCGATCAACGCGGCCATGCATCCCGCCGACGGACCGTGGCTGTACTTCGTCACGATCAACCTGTCGACCGGCGAGACGCAGTTCTCCGAGACGTACGAAGAGCACCAGGCCGGGATCGACAAGTGGCACGAGTGGTGCCGTGCGAATCCGGATGCCGGCTGCTGAGACGGTGACCTCGCGTCTCGCGGTCTGGGGCGACCCCATCGCGCATTCGAAATCGCCCGCACTGCACGCCGCCGCCTACGCGGTGCTCGGGCTCGACTGGGAGTACGGTCGCCGTCGGGTTGCCGCCGCGGAGTTCTCGGCGCATCTGGATGCACTGGACGACAGCTGGCGCGGGCTGTCGCTCACTATGCCGCTCAAGGAGGAGGCGTTCCGCGCCGCGACGACCCGCGATGCCCACGCCGAGCTCACCGGCGCGGTGAACACGCTCCTCCTCGGGGCGCGACGGGCGGGCTTCAACACGGACGTGGGCGGGATCGTGGACGCGCTGGGGGAGCGGGGCGTGCATGGGATCGGCGCGGTGCGCATCCTCGGTGCCGGCGCGACCGCGGCCTCCGCGCTGGTCGCGGCCGTCGAGCTCGGCGCCGACCGCGCAGAGATCCGGGCGCGGAATCCGGAGCGCGCGACGTCGCTCCGTGCCATCGCCGGCCGTCTCGGCGTGGCCTGCCGGGTCACGGATTTCACGGAAGCGGCGAACGCGGTCGACCTGACGATCGCGACGCTGCCCAGCGGCACGGTGCTCCCGGACGACATCGCGGACCGGCTGGCGGCGCGCGGCGGTGTGCTGTTCGATGCCGCCTACGCACCGTGGCCGTCGGCCCTCGCGTCATCCTGGGGAGACCGGACGGTCGTCTCGGGCCTCGGGATGCTGCTGCATCAGGCCGTGCGCCAGATCCGAATCTTCGCGAACGGCGACCCCGCGGCCCCGCTGCCGGACGAGGCCGCCGTCGTGGCGGCGATGCGCCGCGCCCTCGACGAACCCGCCTGAAACGCGGCACGGAACCTCCGCCGAGGCGTGGGAGACTGGACGAATGCTCCGCGTGCTCACGGCCGGCGAATCGCACGGCCCCGAACTTATCGCCGTGATCGAAGGCCTGCCCTCCGGCATCCCGGTGTCGTCCGAGGCCATCCAGGCCGACCTCGCCCGTCGCAAGCTCGGGTACGGCCGCGGTTCGCGAATGAAGTTCGAGCAGGATGAGCTCTCGATCTCCGGCGGCGTGCGCCACGGCAAGACGCTGGGCAGCCCGATCGCCCTGCGTATCGGCAACACCGAGTGGCCGAAGTGGATCGAGGTCATGAATCCGGAGCCGACGGATCTGACGGAGAAGTCCCGCGGCCGCGGTGCCCCGCTCACCCGGCCGCGTCCGGGACACGCCGACCTGGTCGGGATGCAGAAGTATGACTTCGACGAGGCGCGGCCGATCCTGGAGCGGGCCAGCGCCCGCGAGACGGCGGCGCGCGTGGCTCTGGGAGCCGTCGCCCGCTCCTTCCTCCACGAGCTGGGCATCCGTCTCGTGAGCCACACCCTGTCGATCGGCCCGGTCCGCGTCCCGGACGGGGCGGCGCTGCCGACCCCCGACGACGTCGACGCGCTCGACGCCGATCCGCTGCGCTGCTTCGACGCCGCGACGTCGGCCCTGATGGTCGCCGAGGTGGAGGACGCGAAGAAGGACGGCGACACGCTCGGCGGCATCGTCGAGGTGCTCGCGTACGGTCTGCCCCCGGGGCTGGGCTCGCACGTGCACTGGGATCGTCGTCTCGATGCGCGGCTCGCGCAGGCGCTCATGAGCATCCAGGCGATCAAGGGCGTCGAGGTCGGCGACGGCTTCGAGACGACCCGCCGCCGCGGTTCCGCAGCCCACGACGAGCTGTTCGCCACCGACGACGGCATCGCCCGCGGGTCGGACCGGGCCGGAGGGACCGAGGGCGGGATGTCGACCGGCACCGTCCTGCGCGTCCGGGCGGGGATGAAGCCCATCGCCACAGTGCCGCACGCCCTCCGCACGATCGACATCGCCACCGGCGAGGACGCCACTGCCCACCACCAGCGATCGGACGTGTGCGCCGTGCCCGCGGCCGGTGTCGTCGCCGAGGCGATGGTGGCGATCGAACTCGCCCGGGCCGTGCTCGAAAAGTTCGGCGGCGACAGCATCCGCGAGACCCGCCGCAACCTGGACGGCTATCTCGCCGGCATCCCCGACGAGCTGCGCACCGCGCCGGCCTCCGAGGCCGCGCTCATCGCGCATGACGAGCGGGGCTGACCCCCTCACGCTGGTGCTCGTCGGCCCGATGGCCGCGGGCAAGACCAGCGTGGGGCGGCGGGTGGCTCGGCGGCTGCACGTGCCCTTCGTCGACACCGACAAGCGCATCGTGGCGGAGCACGGACCGATCCCGGCGATCTTCGCGGAACACGGCGAGCCGTACTTCCGAGAGCTGGAGCGGGCGGCCGTGGCGACGGCTCTCGCCGAGGGCGGCGTGATCTCGCTCGGCGGAGGGGCGGTCACCGACGCGGCCACGCGCGCCCTGCTGCGGGAGCTCCCCGTCGTCTTCCTGACGGTGCAGCCGGACGCCGTGGCCGAGCGGATCCGCGGGAGTGGACGTCCGCTGCTCGAGGGCGACGATCCGGTGGAGCGCTGGAGCTCGATCTTCGCGCAGCGCCGAGAATGGTACGAGGAGGTCGCCTCGGCGACCTTCGACACGTCCCGACGACCGATGCAGAAGATCGCGGACGAGATCGCGGCATGGAGGAGAGAACAGCGATGAGCACGACGACCATCACCGTCAGCGGCGGAGAGCCCTACGACATCGCGGTGGGACGCGGCATCCTCGACCGGGTCTCGTCGGCCATCGCCCCGGGGGTGCGCAAGATCCTCGTCGTGCACCCGCCCACGCTCGCGGCACGGGCCGCGGAGCTGCGCGACCGGCTGCTGGCCGACACGGAGAACGGTCCGCGCGAGGTGCTCCTGGCCGAGATCCCCGACGCCGAGCAGGGCAAGCGCATCGAGGTCGCGGCCTTCTGCTGGCAGGTCATGGGCCAGGCGGACTTCACCCGCACCGACGCGGTGATCGGCTACGGCGGCGGGGCGGTCACGGACGTGGCCGGGTTCGTCGCGGCGACGTGGCTGCGCGGCATCCAGGTCGTCCACGTGCCGACGACCGTCCTCGGGCTCGTGGACGCGGCGATCGGCGGCAAGACGGGCATCAACACCGCGGAGGGGAAGAACCTCGTGGGGGCGTTCTGGGCGCCGCGTGCCGTGATCGGAGACCTGGACGAGCTCACCAGCCTCAGCCCGAACGAGGCGACGGCCGGCTTCGCCGAGGTGGTCAAGGCGGGGCTCATCTGGGCGCCCGAGATCCTCGACATCGTCGAGGCGGATCCCGCCCGCGCAGTCGATCCGACGACAGAGGAGTTCCGCCGTGCGGTCGAGCTGGCGATCGGCATGAAGGCGGCCGTGGTCTCGGAGGACTTCCGGGAGGCCGGGCAGCGCGAGATCCTCAACTACGGCCACACGCTGGGTCACGCCATCGAGCACGCGGAGCGCTACCGGTGGCGTCACGGTGCCGCCATCTCGGTGGGGATGCTGTTCGCCGCAGAGCTCTCGCGACTGGCGGGGCGGCTCTCCGACGACGCCGCGTCGCGGCACCGGAGCATCCTCGAGAGCCTCGGCCTGCCAACCTCGTACCGCGCCGGCGCGTGGCCGCAGCTGCTCGCCACGATGCAGCGCGACAAGAAGAGCCGCGGCGGGATGCTGCGCTTCATCGTGCTGGACGACATCGCCAAGCCGACCGTGCTGCAGGCGCCCGACGAGTCGCTGCTGTTCGCGGCGTACCAGGAGGTCGGCGCGTGACGCCGCGGCTGCTGCTTCTCAACGGTCCGAACCTCAACCTGCTGGGCACGCGCGAGCCCGACGTGTACGGCACCGCCACGCTCGCGGACGTCGAACGGATCGCTGCGGAGGCCGCTGCGGCGGAGGGCTACGACCTGCGCGCGCTCCAGAGCAATCACGAGGGCGTGCTCATCGATGCGATCCACGATGCCCGCGCGGACTGCCGGGGGATCGTGATCAATCCCGGCGGGCTCACCCACACCTCCGTCGCGCTGCGTGACGCCCTCACGGGGGTCGCGCTGCCGTTCGCGGAGGTGCACATCTCGGACGTCTATGCGCGGGAGGCCTTCCGCCATCATTCCTTCCTCCACGACGTGGCCGCCGTGCGGGTCATCGGCCAGGGCGCCGCGGGCTACGCCGAGGCCGTGCGTCGGCTCGTCGCGCTCATCCCTTAGAATCGACTGTCGGCCCTTCCCGAGCCTGTCGAGGGCAGCCGCGCAAACCACAACGAACGGAACTCCCCGCACATGGCATCTACCGCAGACATCAAGAACGGCGTCGTCCTCAGCATCGACGGTCAGCTCTGGAGCGTCATCGAGTTCCAGCACGTCAAGCCCGGCAAGGGCGGCGCGTTCGTGCGCACCAAGCTGAAGAACGTCGTGTCGGGCAAGGTCGTCGACCGCACGTACAACGCCGGGGCCAAGATCGACATCGAGAACGTCGACCGCCGCGACTTCACCTACCTCTACACGGATGGCGACGGCTTCGTCTTCATGGACGCCACCGACTACGACCAGATCACGGTCGGCGCGGCGACGGTCGGCGACGCGAAGAACTTCCTGCTGGAGAACCAGCAGGTCACGATCGCGCTGAACAACGGCAACCCGCTGTACATCGATCTTCCGGCCTCCGTCATCCTCGAGGTCACGTACACCGAGCCGGGCCTGCAGGGCGACCGCTCCTCCGCCGGCACGAAGCCCGCGACCCTCGAGACGGGGTACGAGATCCAGGTGCCGCTCTTCCTCGAGACGGGCACCAAGGTCAAGGTCGACACCCGCACGGGCGAGTACCTCGGTCGCGAGAAGTAAGGCGTGAGCGCCCGCACGAAGGCGCGCAAGCGCGCACTCGACATCCTGTTCTCCGCCGACGTCCGCGGCGACGACGTGGCCGTCGCGTTGGCCGCCGAGGCGAAGCGCGCGGCCAGCGAGCCGGCGCGTGAGGCCTCCTGGCTCTACGCACGGGAGATCGTCGACGGCATCATCGACCATCGCGACGAGATCGACGAGCAGATCACGACCCACAGCCGCGACTGGAAGCTCGAGCGGATGCCCGCCGTCGACCGCGCCCTGCTGCGCATCGGCGTCTGGGAAATCCTCTTCAACGACGAGATCCCGACGGCAGTCGCGATCGACGAGGCGGTCGAACTCGCCAAGGAGTTCTCCACCGACGACTCCGGCGCCTTCGTGCACGGCGTCCTGGCGCGGGTGTCCCGCGCCGCCTGACCCGGCTCGAACCGCGGGTGTCGGCGGTCGGCGAGAGGATGGTGCGATGGTCCTTCCGCTCGACCCGTCGCACCCGCGCCCTGGCGATCCCGGCCGCGGCTGGCGCGTCCTGCTCGGAGCCGAGGACGAGGGTGACGTCGTCCCGCTGGCGCTCGGCGTCGAGTTGCGCCATCGCGACGGTCGCGGCGCCCACCCGTGGGCCGCACGACCCCAGCGCGCGGCGACGGCGCGCGACGTCGTCCGGCGCACCGGCGAGATCCTGCTGGGTCTCCGCCCCCTCGAGCGGAGTGAGGCCACCGGCGCCTGGATCCAGGGTTCGGCGACATGGGACCTCGTGCGACGGTCGTCCGCCCGCTACGGCCGCGAGCGGTCGCGATGGTTCGCGGACCTGCTCAGCATCGCGCGCGATTCGCTCCTCTCGGGCACCGCGGGGGACTGGCTGCTCGTCGATCAGCTCGAGTCCCGGCTCCTGTGGACTCATCTCCGCCGCGCGGCGGCGCTCGGCATCCCCGTGGTGGCGAACCAGAAGAGCACCGAGGTGATCCTCGCCTCCGGCGCACGCGTCGAGGCGACCGTGAGCCGCGACGACGAGGGCGACCTGGTGGTGACTCCCCGCGTGCTGCTCGACGGCGAGACGGACGACCCCACCGAGGTCCGCCCGATCGGGCGGAGCGGCCTGTACGCGGTGTCGGTGCACGGCGCTCGGCTGCGCGTCGTGCTCGCCGAGGTCGCCGCGGGAGACGCGGTGCACGCTTTGGCCTCGGCGGGCGGTCCGGTGATCGTCCCCCGCGAGGACGAGGCGACGTTCCTGCGCGAGGCCTACCCGCTGCTCGCCCGGCGGATCGAGATCCGGACGCAGGGCCGCGTCGAGCTTCCGGCCCTCCCGCTGCCTCGACCGGTCCTCCTGCTCTCGTTCCATCGCGGCGACACGGTGAAGTACACGCTGGAATGGGAGTACCCGGGATTCGGACGGGTGCCGTTCGCCCCGACGGACGACGCCGTGCGCGACCCCGCCGCCGAGGCCGCCCTGCGCGAACCGCTCGCGGCCGTCTGGGAGGGTCTCGTCGGGGAGCCCCTCACCGAGGAGGGGGCGTTCCACGACGTGGAGGCGGCGGAGTTCGTGACGCACGCGGCGCCCCGGCTCGAAGCGGAAGGCGTCTCGGTCGTCGTGGCCGGGCGCCGCAAGACGTACCAGGAGCTGACCGGGGAGCCCGAGGTCACCGTCTCGACGCTCGAGTCGCCCGATCCGGACTGGTTCGACCTCGGCATCCTCGTGCGCATCGACGGGCGCGTGATCCCCTTCGAGCCGCTGTTCACGGCGCTCACCAAGGGTCGCAAGAAGCTGCTGCTCGTCGACGGGAGCTATTTCTCGCTGCAGCATCCCGCGCTGGACCGTCTCCGCGAGCTGCTCGACGAAGCGGCGCAGCTCGACGAATGGGAGACCGGGCCCCGCCTCAGCCGGTATCAGACCGATCTCTGGGCCGAGTTCGAGGACCTCGCCGACGAGTCGCTCCCGGCGGCGTCCTGGCGGAGGACGGCGGACGGTCTCCGCGACGCGGGTGCGGTCCCGTCGACCCCCGTCCCGCGGGGACTGGATGCCGTCCTCCGGCCGTACCAGAAGGACGGATTCGACTGGCTGGCCTTCCTCTGGCAGCACCGGCTGGGCGGCATCCTGGCGGATGACATGGGGTTGGGCAAGACCCTGCAGCTGCTCGCCCTCATCGCCCACGCCCGCGAGATGGGGGAGACGCGGCCGTTCCTCGTGATCGCCCCCACGTCGGTCGTGGCCATCTGGCAGAGCGAGGCGGCGCGGTTCGCCCCCGGCCTGACCGTGCAGGTGCGCGGCGCGACGCGGGCGTCCGGACTCGCCGAGCCGTTCCACGCCGACCTGATCGTCACCACCTACGCGATCGCCCGGCTCGATCAGGACGCCTTCGCCGCCGTGGAGTGGGCCGGCGTGATCCTCGACGAGGCGCAGTTCGTCAAGAATCCCGCGACCCGGCTGCACCGCGCGATCGAGGGGCTGAATTCCGACGTCACGTTCGCCGTGACGGGGACGCCCCTCGAGAACGGGCTCTCCGAGCTCTGGGCGCTCCTCCATCTCACGGCACCCGGGCTGTTCCCCTCGGCGCGGACGTTCCGCGAGCGCTACATCCAGCCGATCGAGCAGGGCAAGGTGCCCGAGAACGAGGAGGGGGGCGCGTATCGCCAGCGCCGCCTGCAGCAGCTGCGCCGCCGCATCCGTCCGCTGGTGCTGCGGCGCACGAAGGAGCTCGTCGCCTCCGAGCTCCCGCCCACGCAGGAGCAGGTGCTCGAGGTCGAGCTCAGCGCCTCCCACCGCGCGCTCTACGAGGCGGTGCTGCAGCGCGAGCGGCAGAAGGTCCTCGGCCTGCTTCCCGACCTCGACCGCACGCGGTTCATCGTCTTCCGCTCGCTCACCCTGCTGAGGATGCTGAGCCTGGCACCGGCCCTCATCGATCCGAAGGATGCGCGGATCGGCTCGCGAAAGCTCGACGTGCTCCTCGAGCGCGTCGCCGAGCTGCAGGCGGAGGGCCATCGCGCCCTGGTCTTCAGTCAGTTCACCTCCTTCCTCGACATGGCCGCGGAGCGGCTCTCGGCGTCCGGCATCCCGTTCGCCCACCTCGACGGGTCGTCGCTCCGCCGGCAGGAGATCGTCGACGGCTTCCGCGACGGCGTGCAGCCGGTGTTCCTCATCAGCCTCAAGGCGGGCGGGTTCGGACTCACGTTGACCGAGGCCGACTACGTCTTCCTCCTCGACCCGTGGTGGAACCCTGCCGCCGAGGCGCAGGCGATCGACCGGACGCACCGGATCGGTCAGTGGGCCCAGGTCTTCGTCTACCGGATGATCGCGACCGGGACGATCGAGGAGAAGGTGCTCGAGCTGCAGCGTCGCAAGGCGCGCCTGTTCACGGCCGTCCTCGACGACGACGCGCTGTTCGCGCAGTCGCTCACCGCCGACGACATCCGCGGGCTGTTCGACGACTGAGCTGCGCGGGGTCCGGCGGTCCCGGCGCGGGCGGGACCGTTTTCCCCGGCCCGGTCGCCGCGGACGCCCAGGAGCACGCGGGTAGACTCGGTGGGTCCAGATGGGCGGCCGTTTCGTGGCGCCCGGGTATGCACCAGGAGGAGCACACATGCGGATCACGGGACTCGGCCATGCCGGGATGTTCATCGAGACGGTCGGCGGCAACATCATCTGCGACCCGGTGCTCGGTCCCTCGTTCTTCGGCTCGTGGTTCCCGTTCCCCGACAACCGGGCGCTCGACTGGGAGCGCTTCGGCCGCGACGCGGACTTCCTGTACATCTCGCACCGCCACCGCGACCACTTCGACCCGAAGCTGCTCGAGCGCTACATCCGCAAGGACATCGAGGTCCTGCTGCCCGAGTACCCGATCGACGATCTCGAGCAGGACATCCGCGCGCTCGGCTACACCAACATCACTCACGCGCCGGCGGGCGAGATCATCCAGCGGGGCGACCTGAAACTGATGATCACGCCGCTGCGCGCCCCCAGCGACGGTCCGATCGGCGACTCCTCGCTCAGCGTCGACGACGGCACCGGATCGGTGCTGAACCAGAACGACTCGCACCCCCTGGACCTCGAGAAGCTCCTGCACTTCGGCAAGCCCGACGCGTACTTCACGCAGGTGTCGGGGGCCATCTGGTGGCCCATGGTCTACGACCTGCCGCTCGACGCGAAGCAGAACTTCGCCCGCCTTAAGCGCGAGGCGCAGAACAAGCGCGCCATGTACTACATCGAGAAGGTCGACGCGCCGCACGTCTTCCCGATGGCCGGTCCGCCGATGTTCCTCCGGGACGAGCTCTTCGACTTCAACGGCATGGGCCGCAACGGCGAGTCGATCTTCACCGATCAGAAGCAGTTCCTCGAGCACATGAAGGAGCTCGCGCCGCAGTACGACGGCCAGCTGTTCATTCCCGGCACCGTGGTGACCGTCGAGGGCGGCCGGGTCGCGACCGAGCAGACGCTCTACACGGATGCCGAGATCGCGCACATCTTCGACGAGAAGTGGGACTACCTCGAGTCGCAGCGCGCGAGCCGGCAGCAGGAGATCCGCGACGAGGAGGCCACCCGGGCCGAGCCGCTTCCGCCGCAGGAGATCCTCGCGGCGTTGAAGGAGTGGTGGGAGCCGCTGCTGAAGAAGTCGCGCACGATCCGTCTCGGTGTCGGCGGCAACGTCCGGTTCCGCATCGGCGACCTCGACATGGTCGTCGACTTCCCGCGCGCCAAGGTGCGCGAGTACGCGGGGGAGGAGTGCGTGTACTGGTACACGATCCCCGCCGACCTGGTGTCGACGAACATCCGCGACCACGAGATCGACTGGTCGAACTCGATCTTCCTGTCCATGCAGTTCCACGTGGGCCGCAGCGGCAAGTTCAACGAGTTCCTCACCACGTTCCTCAAGTGCCTCTCGGTCGATCGGATCGAGTACGTCGAGAACTGGTACCAGGAGCAGACGGATCAGACCGAGGACGCCGAGATCGGCGAGTGGGTGGTCCAGCGTCGCTGCCCCCACCTGCGCGCGGACCTCACCCGCACGGGCACGGTGGACGGCGACGGCATCCTGACCTGCAGCATGCACGACTGGAAGTGGGACCTGAAGACCGGGCGCTGCCTGTCGACGAGCGGCCACCCGATCCGATCGTCGAAGATCGACGACGTCACGGACGACGTGCTCGCCGAGGCCAGCTGACCGTCGCTCGCACGGAGCCCCGCTAGACTGGCGGAGCAAGCAACCTTTAACACCGTCCTGTGAGGCGGAGAAGGGAGCGGCTGATGAGTGCACGCACCGTCCTGCACGAAGCCGATATCTCGCGGGCGCTGACCCGCATCGCGCACGAGATCCTCGAATCCAACCGCGGAGCGGACGACCTCGTCCTGCTGGGGATCCCCACTCGCGGCGTGACCCTCGCCGATCGCCTCGGGGCGCTGATCCGTGACATCGCCCGACGCCCCGTCCCGGTCGGAGCGCTCGACGTCACTCTGTTCCGCGACGATCTCGCCCAGCATCCGACCCGGTCGCCGCATCCGACCGACATCCCGTCCGGCGGCGTCGACGGCAAGACCGTGGTGCTCGTCGACGATGTGCTCTTCTCGGGCCGCAGCATCCGCGCCGCCCTCGACGCCATCCAGTCGGTGGGGCGGCCCGCCGTCGTGCGCCTGGCCATCCTCGTCGACCGCGGCCACCGCGAGCTCCCGATCCGCCCCGACTTCGTCGGCAAGAACATCCCGTCCGCCCGCAGCGAGCGCGTCAACGTGCGCCTGCGCGAGACCGACGGGATCGAGGAGGTGACGATCGGCGAATGAGGCACCTCCTCGACACCCGCACCCTCGACCGCGCGACCGCGCTGCGCATCCTCGACGTCGCCGAGGACATGGCCGGCACCCAGTCCCGCGAGATCAAGAAGCTCCCCACCCTGCGCGGCAAGACGGTCGTGAACCTCTTCTTCGAGGACTCCACCCGCACCCGCATCTCGTTCGAGGCTGCGGCCAAGCGGCTCTCCGCCGACGTCATCAACTTCGCCGCGAAGGGATCCAGCGTGTCCAAGGGCGAGAGCCTGAAGGACACGGCGCAGACCCTCGAGGCCATCGGAGCGGATGCCGTCGTCATCCGGCACCCCGGCTCCGGAGCACCGCAGACCCTCGCGACCAGCGGGTGGATCTCTGCCGGCGTCGTGAACGCGGGCGACGGGACGCACGAGCACCCGACGCAGGCGCTCCTCGACGCGTTCACCATGCGCAAGCGGCGCTACGGCGCGGACAGCCGCGGCCGAGACCTCGCGGGCCTCCGGGTCGTGATCGTCGGCGACGTGCTGCACTCGCGCGTCGCGCGCTCGAACGTCTGGCTGCTCACCGCACTCGGCGCGGAGGTCACGCTGGTGGCGCCGCCGACGCTCGTCCCGCAGAACGTGAGCCAGTGGCCGGTGCGCGTGCTCTTCGACCTCGACGAGGCGCTGGCCGAGGGTCCCGACGCGGTGATGATGCTGCGCATCCAGCTGGAGCGCATGAACGCAGCGTATTTCCCGACTGAGCGGGAGTATTCGCGGCGGTGGGGCCTGGACGCGCGGCGCACGGCCGGCCTGCCGGACGGTAGCATTGTCCTGCACCCCGGACCCATGAACCGCGGACTGGAGATCTCCTCGGAGGCTGCGGATTCGCCTCGCTCCACCGTGCTGGAGCAGGTCGCGAACGGGGTGTCCGTGCGCATGGCGGTGCTGTACCTGCTGCTGGCAGGAGAACGAGACGACGAACGAGGGGGAGACCTGTGAGCGAGACCCTCGTCATCACCGGTGCGCAGCTGCTCGGTGCCGAGAGCGCCGACATCGTGATCGAAGACGGCGTCATCGCCGAGATCGGCCACGGTCTGAGCCGTGCAGGAGCGCGCGCCATCGACGCCGACGGGCTGGTGGCGCTGCCCGGGCTGGTCGATCTGCACACCCATCTGCGCGAACCCGGCTACGAGGCGTCCGAGACGATCCTGTCGGGCACCCGCGCTGCCGCGGCGGGCGGCTTCACCGCCGTGTTCGCCATGCCCAACACCTCACCCGTGGCCGACACCGCCGGCGTGGTCGAGCAGGAGCTCGCCCTCGGCGAGGCGGCGGGGTACGCCACCGTGCAGCCCATCGGCGCGGTCACCGTCGGGCAGAAGGGCGAGCGCCTCGCCGAGCTGGGGGCGATGGCCGCCTCCCGTGCCCGGGTGCGCGTCTTCAGCGACGACGGCTTCTGCGTGTTCGACCCGCTCATCATGCGCCGCGCACTCGAGTACGTGAAGTCCTTCGACGGCGTGATCGCCCAGCATGCCCAGGACCCGCGGCTGACGGAGGGCGCCCAGATGAACGAGGGCGCCGTCTCGGCGGAGCTCGGACTCACGGGCTGGCCCGCGGTCGCGGAGGAGTCGATCATCGCGCGCGATGTGCTGCTCGCGGAGCACGTCGGGTCCCGTCTGCACGTCTGCCACCTCTCGACGGCCGGCTCGGTCGACATCATCCGCTGGGCCAAGAAGCGCGGGATCGCGGTGACGGCCGAGGTCACGCCGCACCACCTCCTGTTGACCGACGAGCTCGTGCGGGGCTATGACGCCCGCTTCAAGGTCAATCCGCCGCTCCGCCGCGAGGAGGACGTGCGGGCCGTCCGCGAGGGACTCGCCGACGGCACGATCGACATCGTGGCGACGGACCACGCCCCGCACCCCAGCGAGAACAAGGCCTGCGAGTGGCAGGCCGCCGCGAACGGGATGGTCGGGCTCGAGAGCGCCCTGCGCGTGGTCCATCAGGCCATGGTGCAGACCGGGCTCCTCGACTGGGCGGACGTCGCCCGTGTCATGAGCGCGGCGCCCGCGCGGATCGGTCGACTGACGGGTCACGGCACGCCGCTCGCGGTGGGGCAGCCGGCGCAGCTCGCCCTCTACGACGCCGCGGTGGACGGCGTGTTCACGGAGGCCGACCTGCACGGGCGCAGCACCAACTCGCCCTATCTCGGCCGTGCGCTGCCCGGCCGCGTCGAGTTCACGGTGCACCACGGGCGTGTGACCGTGGACTCCGGTGCCGTCGTCGAAGGGCTGAACGCGTGAGCGCCCGGGACATCGCGATCGCGATCACGATCGCCGTCGCGCTGCTGGTGCTCCTGTCGATGTTCCTCGCCTGGCGACGACGACAGCGGCGGGACTCCGCGATCGTCGCCCCCCTGGGGGTGCCCGAGCACGCCGAGGTCCTCGCCCGGCGGGAAGTGCTCTACGTGTCCACCACGAAGCACGACCAGCCGCTCGAGCGCCTCGCGATCTCTCCTCTGGCGTATCGCGCCCGCGGCGAGGTCGCGGTGACCGACCGTGGTGTGGCGCTCTGCCTCGACGGGGCCCCGACCGTCTTCCTCGCCTCGTCCCGCCTCGCCGACGTCGACCGGGCGACCGTGACGATCGACCGCGTGGTCGAACCGGGCGGGCTCGTCCGCATCTCGTGGCGGCCCGACGACGACACGACCGTCGACTCGTACCTGCGCGTCGTCGACGGCGACCCCCGAGCACTCATCTCCGACCTGCAGCGGCTCGTACCCGCCGCCCCCGATTCAGGAGCCACCTCATGACTCTTCCCGAAACCGCCGTCCTCGTCCTGGAAGACGGCACCCGTCACGTCGGCCGCGCGTACGGCGCCCGCGGCACGACGCTCGGCGAGGTCGTCTTCGCCACCGGCATGTCCGGCTATCAGGAGACGCTGACCGACCCGTCCTACGCCGGCCAGATCGTCCTGCAGACGGCGCCGCACATCGGCAACACCGGCATGAACGACGAGGACACGGAGTCCCGCCGTATCTGGGTCGCCGGGTACATCGTCCGCGACCCCTCGCGCGTCGTCTCCAACTGGCGCGCCAACGCCTCGCTCGACGAGATCCTCCTGCAGGACGGCATCGTCGGCATCAGCGGGATCGACACCCGCGCCATCACCCGGCACGTCCGCTCGGCCGGCTCGATGCGCGGCGGCGTCTTCTCCGGTGCGGACGCCGACCTGGACGCGGAGGAGCAGCTGCGGATCGTGCGCGAGGCACCGGAGATGACCGGCCGCAACCTCTCGGCGGAGGTGTCGGTCGACGCCGTGACCATCACGACGGCCATGGGGGAGAAGGTGGGGAACCTCGCGGTCCTCGACCTCGGCGTCAAGCAGGCCACCATCGACAACCTCGCCGCCCGCGGCTTCGAGGTCCACGTGCTGCCCCAGGACGTGACGATCGACGAGATCCGCGCGATCGACCCGGTGGCGGTCTTCTACTCGAACGGACCCGGCGACCCCGCGGCATCCGGCGACCACGTCGAGCTGCTGCGCGCCGTGCTGGACGACGGGCTGCCGTTCTTCGGCATCTGCTTCGGCAACCAGCTGCTCGGCCGCGCCCTCGGCCTGGGCACGTACAAGCTGCCCTTCGGACACCGCGGGATCAACCAGCCGGTTCTCGACAAGACGACCGGGCGCGTCGAGATCACCGCGCACAACCACGGCTTCGCCGTCGAGGCGCCGCTCGAGGGCTCCTTCGAGAGCCCGCACGGGTACGGTCGCGTCGAGGTCAGCCATGTCGGCCTGAATGACAACGTGGTGGAGGGCCTCCGCGCCCTCGACATCCCGGCCTTCTCCGTGCAGTACCACCCCGAGGCGGCCGCCGGCCCGCACGACGCCAACTACCTCTTCGACCGGTTCCGCGACCTGGTCGTCGCGACCCAGAAGGACGCCAAGTAATGCCCAAGCGCGACGACATCACCTCCGTCCTCGTCATCGGCTCCGGCCCGATCGTCATCGGTCAGGCGTGCGAGTTCGACTACTCCGGCACCCAGGCGTGCCGCGTCCTCCGCGAGGAGGGCGTACGCGTCATCCTCGTGAACTCCAACCCGGCAACGATCATGACCGACCCGGACTTCGCCGACGCGACCTACGTCGAGCCGATCACGCCCGAGGTGATCGAGACGATCATCGCCAAGGAGAAGCCGGACGCCATCCTGCCGACCCTCGGCGGGCAGACCGCCCTCAACGCCGCCATGGCGCTCGACGAGCGCGGCATCCTCGCCAAGTACGGCGTGGAGCTGATCGGCGCCAAGGTCGACGCGATCAAGAAGGGCGAGGACCGCCAGATCTTCAAAGAGCTCGTGATCGAGGCCGGCGCGGACGTGGCCGCCTCCGTCATCTGCCACTCGATGGACGAGCTGCTCGCCGGAGCCGAGAAGCTCGGATACCCGCTCGTGGTCCGCCCCAGCTTCACCATGGGGGGACTGGGGTCGGGCTTCGCCTACGACGAGGAAGACCTGCGGCGCATCGGCGGCGCGGGCCTCCACGACTCGCCCACCAGCGAGGTGCTGCTGGAGGAGTCGATCCTCGGCTGGAAGGAGTACGAGCTCGAGCTCATGCGCGACACGTCCGACAACACGGTCGTCGTCTGCTCGATCGAGAACGTCGACCCCGTCGGCGTGCACACCGGTGACTCCATCACGGTCGCGCCCGCGCTGACGCTGACCGACCGCGAGTACCAGCGCCTCCGCGACATCGGCATCGACATCATCCGCGCGGTGGGCGTCGACACCGGCGGGTGCAACATCCAGTTCGCGGTGAACCCCGAGAACGGGCGCATCATCGTCATCGAGATGAACCCCCGTGTGTCGCGCTCGAGCGCCCTCGCCTCGAAGGCCACCGGCTTCCCGATCGCGAAGCTCGCGGCGAAGCTGGCGCTGGGATACCGCCTGGACGAGATCCCGAACGACATCACCGGCGTGACGCCTGCGAGCTTCGAGCCGACGCTCGACTACGTCGTCGTCAAGGTGCCGCGGTTCGCGTTCGAGAAGTTCCCCGCGGCGGACGTGACGCTCACCACGACCATGAAGTCCGTCGGCGAGGCCATGGCGATCGGCCGCAACTACGCGACCGCGCTGCAGAAGGCGCTGCGCTCGCTCGAGAAGCGCGGGTCCAGCTTCCACTGGGGCCCCGAGGAGCGGTCCGTCGAGGAGCTCCTGGAGATCGCCAAGACGCCGACCGACGGGCGCATCGTCGTGCTGCAGCAGGCGCTGCGCAAGGGCGCGTCGATCGAGCAGGCGTTCGAGGCCACCGCCATCGACCCGTGGTTCCTCGACCAGATCGTGCTCATCAACGAGGTCGCCGAGCTGGTGCGGACCGCGCCCGAGCTCGACGCCGCCACGGTCCGCTACGCCAAGGAGCACGGCTTCTCGGATGCGCAGCTCGCGGAGATCCGCGGCGAGACCGAGGCGGAGATCCGCGGAGTGCGTCACGGCCTCGGCATCCGCCCCGTCTACAAGACGGTCGACACCTGCGCCGGCGAGTTCCCGGCGCTCACGCCGTACCACTACTCGAGCTACGACGCCGAGACCGAGGTCGCGCCGTCCGACCGCACCAAGGTCGTCATCATCGGCTCGGGACCGAACCGCATCGGGCAGGGCGTCGAGTTCGACTACTCCTGCGTACATGCCTCGTTCGCGCTGTCGGATGCCGGGTTCGAGACCATCATGGTCAACTGCAACCCGGAGACCGTCTCGACCGACTACGACACGTCCGACCGCCTGTACTTCGAGCCGCTGACGCTCGAGGACGTCCTGGAGGTGCTGGACGCGGAGTCCGCGAGCGGGACGATCCTCGGAGTCGTCTGCCAGCTCGGCGGTCAGACGCCGCTCGGCCTGGCCAAGGGCATCGAGGCGGCGGGGTACACGGTGCTCGGCACGAGCCCAGACGCCATCGACCTCGCCGAGGAGCGGGCGCTCTTCAGCGGGATCCTCGGCGCGGCGGGTCTGGTGGCGCCGCGCCACGGAACGGCGATCGACGTCGACGGTGCCGTCGCGGTGGCCGAGGACATCGGCTTCCCGGTGCTCGTGCGCCCGAGCTTCGTGCTCGGCGGACGCGGCATGGAGATCGTCTACGACTCGGAGAGCCTGCGCGACTACTTCGTGCGCACGGCGGGCGAGGTCGTCATCGAGGAGGGCAAGCCGCTGCTGGTCGACCGCTTCCTCGACGACGCGATCGAGATCGACGTCGACGCGCTCTTCGACGGCACGGAGCTGTACATCGGCGGCGTGATGGAGCACCTCGAGGAGGCCGGCATCCACTCCGGCGACTCGAGCTGCACCCTGCCGCCGATCTCCCTCGGACGCAGCGACATCGACCGTGTCCGCGAGGCAACGCTCGGCATCGCCTCGGGCGTCGGCGTGCGCGGCCTCCTGAACGTGCAGTTCGCGATCAGCGCCGGCGTGCTCTACGTCATCGAGGCGAACCCGCGCGCGAGCCGCACCGTGCCGTTCGTGTCGAAGGCACTCGGCATCCCCCTCGCCAAGGCCGCCAGCCGCATCATGACCGGCACGTCCATCGCCGAGCTCAAGGCCGAGGGCCTGCTGCCGGCGAACGACGGGTCGCGCGTGCCGCTGGGGTCCCCGGTCGCGGTGAAGGAGGCCGTGCTGCCGTTCAAGCGCTTCCGCACCAAGGACGGCAAGATCGTCGACTCGGTCCTCGGCCCGGAGATGCGCTCGACCGGAGAGGTCATGGGCTTCGACAAGGACTTCCCGACCGCGTTCGCGAAGAGCCAGGCGGCGGCCTACGGGGGCATGCCCACCGCGGGCACGGTCTTCATCTCGGTGGCCGACTCCGACAAGCGCGCCGTGATCCTGCCCGCGCACCGGCTGCAGCAGCTCGGGTTCACGATCGTCGCGACCGAGGGCACGGCCGAGATCCTCTCCCGCAACGGCATCGCCGTGACGGTCGTGGAGAAGTACAGCGAGACGCAGGAGTCGGGCGCCGAGAACATCGTCGACCTGATCAACGACGGCGCCATCGACATCGTGGTGAACACGCCGTCCGGGGGCGCGGCTCGCGCCGACGGCTACGAGATCCGCGCGGCCGCGGTCGCCGCCGACAAGGCGCTGTTCACCACCATGGCCGTGCTCGGTGCGGCCGTGAGCGGCATGGACGCGGCCGACGAGGGCTTCGACGTGAAGAGCCTCCAGGAGTACGCGCAGGACCGGAAGGCGGGCGTGTGAGCGCAGCGTTCGGCGAACGGGCCCGGGCCGGTATCGCGGCCCGGGGTCCGCTCTGCGTCGGCATCGACCCTCACGAGTCGCTGCTGGGCTCGTGGGGGCTGCCGGCCGATGCCGCCGGGGTGCGCGAGTTCGGATTGCGCGCGGTGGATGCCGCGGCCGACCGCGTCGCGTTCGTGAAGCCGCAGGTCTCGTTCTTCGAGCGCTTCGGATCGGCGGGCTACGCGGCACTGGAGGACGTGCTCGCCGCCGCCCGCGCGGCCGGCATCCTCGTCATCGCGGATGCGAAGCGCGGCGACATCGGCACGACCATGGACGCCTACGCCGCCGCCTGGCTGACGCCCGGTGCGCCGCTCGAGGCGGATGCGCTCACCGTGAACCCGTATCTCGGCGTCGGTGCGCTCGACGGCGCATCCGCTCTCGCCCGCGAGCACGGCAAGGGGCTGTTCGTGCTCGCCACGACCAGCAACCGCGAGGCGGAGGGGCTGCAGCGATCGACCGATGAGTCCGGCCGCACGGTCGCCGCCGGCGTGATCGCCGAGGTCTCGAGCCGCAACGCCCGAGACGTGCAGGGTGACGCGTGGGGGAGCGCGGGCTTCGTCATCGGGGCGACGGTGGACTGGTCGGATGCCGCGATCTCCGCGTTCACGCCCCCGGCGCCGATCCTGGCGCCCGGCTTCGGTGCCCAGGGCGCGCAGCCCGCCGACCTGCGGGCGCGTTTCGGCGCGATGTCGGGCTGCGTGATCGCCAGCGAGAGCCGCAGCGTGCTCGTCGCCGGCCCCGACCGGCTGGCGTCCGCCGTCCAGGCGCGCGTCGAGCAGTACCAGGAGGCCCTGCATGGCTGAGGAACGCATCGTCCCCGAGGTGGATCGTGCCGCCGCGGCGAGGAAGGCCGTGGAGCGGCGGCGTGCGCGCGCCTCGCTCAAGCGCGACCTGACCACGCGCGTCGTCTCGCCGCAGACCGTCCTGCGTCGCGCGACCGACGACCCCGAGTCCGTCGCCGGGTCCATGCGGATCACGGACTTCCTGCTCGCTCTGCCCGCGATCGGCGCCGGCAAGAAGGACCGGGTGCTCGACGAGCTCCGCATCTCGCCCGTGAAGCGTCTCGGCGGGCTCGGAGTCCGTCAGCGGGCGGCCCTCCAGGCGTGGCTCGACGGACGCTTCCCCGAGGCGCGTCCGCAGGGCTCGCGCAGCCGCCTGCTCGTCCTCGCCGGTCCGACGGCCGTCGGGAAGGGCACGGTCGCCGCGCACATCCGCGAGCACCACCCCGAGATCCATCTGTCGGTCTCGGCCACGACGCGCGCGCCGCGCCCCGGCGAGGTCGACGGGGTGCACTACTACTTCGTCGACGACGCCGAGTTCGATCGTCTGATCGACGAGGGGCAGCTGCTCGAGTACGCCGTGGTGCACAACCGGTCGCGGTACGGCACCCCCCGAGCGCCGATCGACGCCGCGCTGGCCGAGGGCAAGACCGTCCTGCTCGAGATCGACCTGCAGGGGGCGCGGCAGGTCCGCGCCGCCGAGCCCTCCGCCACGCTCATCTTCCTGCTGCCCCCGAGCTGGGACGAGCTCGTGCACCGGCTGGTCGGTCGAGGCACCGAGGATGCCGAGGAGCGGTCCCGCCGACTGCGCACCGCGAAGGTCGAGCTCGCGGCGCAGAACGAGTTCGACCACCTCGTCGTGAACGAGGACGTCGCCGCGGCGGCCGGCGAGGTCGTAGAATTGTCTTCAAGCTCTGCGCGCTGAGTCCTCTCGCGTGCCTGTGCACCGTCTTCGCGACGATCCCGTCGCCCGATCAGGAGGTCTCACCATGGCCGGACACCACAACAAGGGAATCATCGATCCCCCCATCGACAACCTGCTCGACCGGGTCGACTCCAAGTACGAGCTCGTCATCTACGCGTCGAAGCGCGCACGCCAGATCAACGACTACTACTCCGACCTGCACGAGGGCAACCTCTTCGACAACGTGGGTCCGCTCGTCGACTCGTCCGTCGAGGACAAGCCGCTCACCATCGCGCTGCACGAGATCAACGAGGACAAGCTCCGCCTTCGTCACGCCGAGTGATATCCGCGGACCGCGCACCGGCATTGTCGGTGGCGCGGTCCAGAATGGGTGAACCGCCCTTTCCCGCCCGATCCCGTTCTGGAGCCCTGATGAGCGCCCTGCGTCTGTTCACGTCCGAGTCCGTCACCGAAGGGCACCCGGACAAGATCTGCGACCAGATCTCGGACAGCATCCTCGACGGGCTCCTCGCGAAGGACAGGGACTCCCGAGTCGCGGTCGAGACCCTGGTCACGACGGGACTCGTGCACGTCGCGGGCGAGATCCGCACCGAGGCGTACGTCGACATCCCGACGATCGTCCGCCAGGTCGTGAACGGCATCGGCTACACGTCGAGCGAGACCGGCTTCGACGGCGACTCCTGCGGCGTCAGCGTGTCGGTCGGCGAGCAGTCCAGCGACATCGCGCACGGCGTCGACAACGCCAAGGAGCACCGCGACGGCTCCTCCAGCGACCCGCTCGACGGGCTGGGCGCCGGCGACCAGGGGATCATGTTCGGCTTCGCGACGAACGAGACGCCGCAGTTCATGCCGATGGCCGCCTGGACCGCGCACCGCATCGCCGAGCGCCTGACCGAGGTGCGACGCAGCGGTCTGCTGCCGTTCCTCCGTCCCGACGGCAAGACCCAGGTGACTCTCGGCTACGAGGGCTTCACGCCCCGCACCGTCGACGCGGTCGTCGTCTCCACGCAGCACCACCCCGACATCTCCCAGGAGGAGCTGCGGGCGCAGGTGCGCGAGCACGTCATCGCGCCGGTGCTGGAGACCACCGGCCTCGACCTCGACGACATCACCTACTACATCAACCCCGCCGGCCCGTTCGTGACGGGCGGCCCCAAGGGCGACGCCGGCCTCACCGGCCGCAAGATCATCATCGACACCTACGGGGGAGCGGCCCGCCACGGCGGAGGCGCCTTCAGCGGCAAGGACCCGTCCAAGGTCGACCGGTCCGGGGCCTACGCCACGCGCTGGGTCGCCAAGAACGCCGTGGCTGCGGGACTCGCCGACCGGCTCGAGGTGCAGGTCGCCTACGCGATCGGCGTGGCGCGCCCCGTCGGTCTGTACGTCGAGACGTTCGGCACCGGCAAGGTCTCGGACGAGGTCATCACCCGCGCGATCGACGAGGTGTTCGATCTGCGTCCCCAGGCGATCATCGAAGAGCTCGACCTGCTGCGACCGATCTTCGCTCAGACGGCCGCGTACGGCCACTTCGGCCGTGAGCTGCCGGACTTCACCTGGGAGCGGACCGATCGGGTCGAAGAGCTCCGCCGCGCCGCCGGCCTGTGACCGGGCTCCGGTTCCGATGACCGAGACGAGCCGGCGCATCGCGCGCGTGCTCCTCGATTCGCCCCTGCCGCAGCTCGACCGCCTGTTCGACTACGCCCTGCCCGCGGAACTCGGGGAGGTGCCGCTCGGCGTCCGCGTCCGGGTGCCGCTGCGGACGGCAGGGCGCGTGGTCGACGGGTACGTGATCGAGATCGGCACGGAGGACGACGCGGACCGGCCGCTCTCCGAGGTAGACAGCGTCGTGTCGACCGTGCCCGTGCTCCCCGAGCGCCTCCACCGGCTGGCTCGGAGCGTCGCCGACCGTGCCGCGGGCTCGGCATCCGACATCCTCCGGCTCGTGATCCCGAAGCGGCAGGTCCGCGTCGAGAAGGCCTGGACCGGGGACGCCGCCGCCGTCGTCCCCGAGCAGCCGAGTGTGGATCGCGCGGACGCCGTGATCGACCTCTACGAGGGGCTGCGCGAGGTGCTCGACGACGCGGGACGCGCGGCGGTCGAGGCGATCCCCGGCCTGCACGACGGCGCGCCGGCCTGGTCGGCCCTGCTCGCGGCGTCGGCGGTGCGGATGCTCGCCGGCGGACGGTCGTCGATCGTGATCGTGCCCGACCACCGTGACCTGGACCGTCTTCTCACGGCACTCGGCGAGCTCGTGCCCGCCGAGGCCGTGGTGCGCTACGACTCGCGGCAGACGAATCCGGACCGCTACCGCGCCTTCCTCCGCACCCTGGAAGACGCGCCCTGCATCGTCGTGGGGAACCGCTCCGCGGTGTACGCGCCCGTGCGGGCGGGACTGGTGGCCGTCTGGGACGACGGCGACTCCCTGCTCGGCGAGCCGCTCGCCCCCTATGTGCATGCGCGCGACGCGGCGCTGCTGCGCCAGGGACAGGAGGGGAGCGCGCTCCTGTTCGCCGGGCACACGCGGACGACGGATGTCGAACGGCTGGTCGGCCTGGGCTGGTTGCACGACGTCCGAGCGGAGCGCCGCGTGCTGCCCCGGGTGATCCTCAGCACCCCTCAGGAGATGGAGCAGCCCACGGCGCAGCGCATGCCCTCCTCCGCGTTCCTCGCGGCGCGAACGGCCGCGTCCGAAGGACCGGTGCTGGTGCAGGTGTCGCGGCCGGGCTTCGCCCCCTCGCTCGTGTGCGCGGAGTGCCGGGCGCCCGCCCGGTGCCCGCACTGCGGTGGCCCGCTCGGTGCCCGGCATCGCGGCGCCGTGCCGGTGTGCGGGTGGTGCGGACGCAGCGCGCGCGCCTGGACGTGCCCGGCCTGCTCGTCGACCAAGCTCCGACTGGCCTCGTCGGGCAGCGAGCGCACAGCGGACGAGCTGGGGCGTGCCTTCCCCGGGGTGCGGGTGATCGTCGCCGACAGCGCCCATCCCGTCGAGCGCGTCGATGCGAAGCCCGCGCTCGTGGTCGCCACGCGCGGAGCCGAGCCCCTGGCGAAGGGCGGGTACCGCGCGATCGTGCTGCTCGACGGCGCGCGCATGCTGCAGGCCCCGGACCTGCGCGTGGGGGAGTCGTGCCTGCGCTGGTGGTCGAACGCCGCCGCCCTCGCCGCGCCCGGCGCACCGATCCACCTCGTCGGCGTCGACGGGGGAACCGCGCGCGCACTCGCGACGTGGAACCACAGCGCATACGCGCAGTCGGAGCTCGCGAGCCGGGCTCCGCTGCACATGCCGCCGACCACCCGGGTCGCCCTCGTGGAGGGGACGGCGGCAGCCGTCTCGCGCGCGCTTGTCTCGCTCGGCGACCTCGCGCTCCCGAGCGACGCGGTGCTCGGCCCCGTCCCAATCGAGTCCGACGACGTCCCGCCTCGTGTCCGTGCGCTCGTGCGCTTCGACTACGGCGCCGGCACCCGGGTCGCGGCGACGCTGCGCGCGGCCGTCGTCGCCGAGGCCGTGAGCAGCCGGCGCGGCCGGGGCCGGAGTCCTCGGAGCACCCTCGCAGTCCGCCTCGATATCCTCGATCCCGAGCTCTGACCCTCCGGAGAACCTTCATGCGCCTCGTCTTCGCCGGCACCCCCGCCGCGGCCGTGCCCACCCTTCGTCGTCTCGCGTCCGAACACGACGTCGCCGCGGTCGTGACCCGTCCCGCTGCCCCTCTCGGCCGCAAGCGGGTGCTCACCCCCTCGCCCGTGGCCCAGGCCGCGGAGGAACTCGGGCTGCCGGTCATCGCGGCAGCCCGCCTGGACGAGGAGGCCACGACCGCGATCACGGCACTGGACGCCGACCTCGGGGTCATCGTCGCGTACGGCGGCCTCGTGCGGGAGCCCCTGCTCTCGGCACCGCGCTTCGGCTGGATCAACCTGCACTTCTCCCTCCTGCCGGAGTGGCGGGGCGCGGCGCCTGTCCAGCGCGCCCTCATCGCGGGCGATCCGGACCTCGGCGCGAGCGTCTTCCAACTGGTGGCGGAGCTCGACGCGGGAGACGTCTTCGCCGCGCGCACTGTCCCCGTGCCGGGCACCGCGACAGCCGGGACCGCCCTCGAGCTCCTGTCCGTCGACGGAGCGGAGCTGACCGCATCCGTGGTCCGGGGCATCGCCGACGGAACGGCTCGGGCGACGCCGCAGGAGGGCGAGCCGAGTTTCGCCCCCAAGCTCTCCCTCGCCGACGGCGCGCTCGACTGGGACGCGCCGGTCGAGAGGGTCTTCGCCCGTTTCCGCGGGGTCACCCCGGAGCCCGGCGCGCATACGACCATCGACGGGCAGATGCTCAAGATCCTCGACGCTGCGCCGGCGGCCGGTGAGAGCCTCGCACCGGGGTCGATCGCGGGGTCGAAGTCCGCGATCCTGATCGGCACGGCGTCCGCCCCGCTCGCCGTGACCCGGGTGCAGCCGGCCGGCAAGGGGCCGATGAACGCCGCCGACTGGTGGCGCGGTCAGCGGGGCGCCGAAGGAATGCGAGCAGGATCATGAGCAACGACGGCGATCGACGGCGCGGGCGTCTCCCCGCATCCCGCCCCCGGAGCGATGCGACCCAGCGCTTCGCTCGCGGTGGAGGTCAGCGGGGCCCCGCCCGCACCGTGCAGCCCGCGCGCCGGGTGGCCTACCGTGTGCTCCGCGCCGTGTCGTCGGAAGACGCCTACGCCAACCTCGCTCTCCCGCCGGCGATCGCCGAGGCTGGACTGACGCCGCAGGACGCCGCCCTCGCGACCGAACTGACCTACGGCACCCTGCGACGCCGCGGCACGTACGACGCGATCATCGCCTCGGCGGCGGATCGCCCGGTCGACGAGGTCGATCCGGCGGTGCTCGACGCCCTCCGTCTGGCGGTGCACCAGCTGCTCGCGACCCGGGTCGCCTCGCACGCCGCCGTCAACGAGTCCGTGAACCTGGTGGCGACCGAGGTCAGCCGCGGGGCCAGCAGCTTCGCCAACGCGGTCCTGCGCCGGGTCGCACGGGAGACGCCGGGGGACTGGCAGGACCGGATCGAGCAGGACGCGCGATCGGACGACGAGCGCCTCGCCCTGCGCACCGCCCATCCCGTGTGGGTCATCCGTGCCCTGCGTCGAGCCCTCGCGGCGGAAGGGCGGGTCGAGGAGCTCGCGGCGCTGCTCGAGGCCGACAACGCCTCGCCGGAGGTCACCCTCGTCGCGCTTCCCGGCCTCGCGGACCCCGCGGAACCCCACCGGCCGTACGCGCCGACCGCCTTCGGATCGCCCGGGGGAGACCCGCACCGCATGGTCGCGTCATCCCGCGGAACGGTCCGCGTCCAGGACGAGGGGTCCCAGCTGGTGGCGCTTGCGCTGGCTCACGCCGCGCCGATCCGCGCGGGCGAGAAGTGGCTCGATCTCTGCGCGGGCCCTGGCGGCAAGACCGCCCTGCTGGGCGCCATCGCGCGTCAGGAGGGCGTGCACCTCGAGGCGAACGAGGTCGTGCCGACGCGCGCACGGCTGGTGCGCAACGCGATCCGCGCGATCCCCGCCGACATCCCGGTGCACGAGGAGGACGGACGCATGCTCGCGGGCTCCCGCCGCGGCGAGTTCGACCGCATCCTCGTGGACGCCCCCTGCACGGGCCTCGGTGCACTCCGCCGTCGCCCGGAGGCGCGCTGGCGGAAGTCTCCGGCGGACGTCGCCGATCTCGTGCCGCTGCAGGAGGAGCTGTTGTCGTCCGCGGTCGATGCCCTGGCGCCGGGCGGCATCGTCGCCTACGTCACCTGCTCGCCGCATCTCGCCGAGACCACGGGTGTCGTACAGGAGGTCCTCCGCGGACGCGACGACCTCGTGGAGCTCGACGCGCGCGCGGTCCTCGCCGACGTCGCGCGTTCACCGATGGACCTCGCCGCCGACGGACGGGACGGATCGGGGTCCGCTCAGCTGTGGCCCCATCGTCACGGCACCGACGCCATGTTCCTCGCGCTCATCCAGCGCGCCCCGAAGGGAGACTAGACCGTGGACCAGCCCGCCGCCCCGCGCATCAACCCCAGCATCCTCGCGGCCGATTTCGTGAACATGCAGGCCGAACTCGCCCGCATCGCGAGCGCCGACTTCGCCCACGTCGATGTCATGGACAACCACTTCGTGCCCAACCTCACGTTCGGCCCCCAGATGGTCGAGCGCATCCAGGCGACGAGCCCCATCCCGCTGGACGTGCACCTGATGATCACCGATCCCGACCGCTGGGCGCCCGGCTACGCCGAGCTCGGGGCCGCGAGCGTCACGTTCCACCTTGAGGCCGCCGCCGACCCGGTCGCGCTCGCGCGCCGCCTTCGCGGCATCGGGGCGCGAGCCGGTATCGCGATCAAGCCCGGGACGGCGGGGGAGAGCCTCTACGACGTCCTCGACGAGTTCGATCAGATCCTCGTCATGACGGTCGAGCCCGGGTTCGGGGGGCAGGGCTTCCTCGCCGAGACGATGCCGAAGCTCCGCGGCCTCGCCGACGAGGCCCGACGACGGGGCTCCGACGTGTGGCTCCAGGTCGACGGAGGCATCTCCAACTCGACGATCGAGCAGGCGGCCGCGGCGGGCGCCGACACCTTCGTCGCGGGATCGGCCGTGTACGGAGCCGACGACGTCGAGGCCGCGGTCGCCCGGCTCAGAGCCCTCGCCAGAGCCGCTAGCCTGGAATCGTGAAGACTTTCGACGAGCTGTTCGCCGAGCTCAGCACCAAGGCCGAGACCCGACCCGAGGGCTCGGGCACGGTCGCGGAGCTCGACGGCGGCGTCCACACCATCGGCAAGAAGATCGTCGAAGAGGCCGCCGAGGTGTGGATGGCCTCGGAGTACGAGTCCGACGAGGCGGCTGCCGAGGAGATCTCCCAGCTGCTCTACCACGTCCAGGTGATGATGCTCGCGAAGGGCCTCTCTCTGCAGGACGTCTATCGACATCTGTGATGCGCACCGCCCATCCCGATTCGATCTGAAAGCCAGACATGCTGCGCATTGCCGTTCCCAACAAGGGCTCGCTGTCCGAGACAGCAGCCGAGATGCTCGCCGAGGCGGGCTACGCGGGTCGTCGCGACCCCAAGACGCTCCACGTCGTCGACGCCGAGAACGACGTCGAGTTCTTCTTCCTCCGACCGCGTGACATCGCCACGTACGTCGCCTCCGGCGCGCTCGACGTCGGCATCACCGGGCGCGACCTGCTGCTCGACGTCCGCCAGCCCGCTCGAGAGATCGAGCAGCTGGGCTTCGGCGGCTCCACCTTTCGTTTCGCCGGTCCTCCCGGACGCTTCTCGTCGATCGACGACCTCAACGGCGTCCGCGTGGCGTCCGCCTACCCGGGGCTCGTCGGCGCCTTCCTGCGCGAGCGCGGTGTCGACGCCGAGCTCGTGCAGCTGGACGGGGCGGTCGAATCCGCGGTCCGGCTCGGCGTGGCGGATGCCGTCGCCGACGTGGTGTCGACCGGCACGACCCTCCGGCAGGCGGGTCTCGAGATCTTCGGCCCGGTGATCCTGGAGTCGGAGGCCGTCCTCATCAGCCGTCCGGGAGACGCCGAGGGCACCGACACGCTCCTGCGCCGCCTCCGCGGGGTCATGGTCGCGCGCCGCTACGTCCTCCTCGACTACGACCTGCCGACCGAGCTCGTCGATCAGGCCGCCACGATCGCGCCGGGCCGCGAGTCGCCGACGATCTCGCCGCTGCGGGACCCCGCGTGGGTGGCCGTGCGCGTGATGATCCCGCGCTCCCGCGTGAACCAGGTGATGGACGACCTGTACGCCCTGGGCGCCCGCGCGATCCTGGTCACCGCGATCCACGCCGCGAGGCTCTGATGGCGCTGGCGCGCCGTGTGATCCCGTGCCTCGACGTCGCCGCCGGGCGCGTCGTGAAGGGCGTCAACTTCGAGAACCTCCGCGACATGGGCGACCCGGTGGAGCTCGCGCGGCACTATGCGGCGCAGGGCGCCGACGAGATCACCTTCCTCGACGTGACCGCCACGGTCGACGCCCGCACCACCACCTACGACGTGGTGCAGCGCACGGCCGAGCAGGTGTTCGTGCCGCTGACGGTGGGCGGAGGCGTGCGCTCGGTCGACGACGTCTCACGACTGCTGTCCGTGGGTGCGGACAAGGTCGGCGTGAACTCCGCCGCCATCGCGCGGCCCGAGCTGATCGGCGAGATCGCCGACCGTTTCGGTGCCCAGGTGCTCGTCCTCTCGCTCGACGTGAAGCGGGCGGGCACGACGCGCTCGGGCTTCGTCGTGACGACGCACGGGGGCCGCACCCAGACCACGCTCGACGCCCTCGACTGGGCGCGCGAAGCGGCGGAACGGGGCGCGGGGGAGCTGCTCGTGAACTCGATCGACGCCGACGGCACCCGCGACGGCTTCGACCTCGAACTCGTCCGGCTGATGCGCGAGGCGGCCTCCGTGCCGGTGATCGCGTCCGGCGGAGCGGGCGCGGTGGAGCACTTCGCCCCGGCGATCCAGGCCGGCGCGGATGCCGTTCTCGCGGCGAGCGTGTTCCACACGGGCGCGCTGACCGTCGGCGACGTGAAGGACGCGCTGCGCGCGGAAGGGATCCTGGTCCGATGAGCGATATCGACGATCGCATCTCCCGAGTCGCCTGGAACGCAGACGGACTGGCTCCGGTGATCGTGCAGCAGTGGGACACGCGGGAGGTCCTGATGCTCGCCTGGGTCGATCGGGAGGCGCTCCGACGGACGCTCTCCTCCGGGCGCGCGACGTACTGGTCGCGATCCCGCCAGGAGTACTGGCGCAAGGGCGACACCTCCGGGCACATCCAGGCGGTGCGCGAGGCCCGGCTGGACTGCGACGGCGATGCGATCCTGCTCGCGGTCGATCAGACGGGTCCCGCGTGTCACACGGGCACCCGCACGTGCTTCGACACGACGGATCTCGAAGCCGTCGTCGGGACCGGCGCGGAATGAGCCTGGCGAGACGCGGGCGGTCGATCACCCTGCTGGGGTTCGTCACCTCCGGGGCCATCGGCATCATCTCTTCGACCCAGACGTGGTTCACGGTGGAGCGCACCGACGCCGGCGCGGAGATCCTCGTGCCCGGTGCCTCCGCGCTCGTCCTGCTCGCCCCGCTCAGCCTGGCGGTCCTGGCCCTGGGCGCCGCGCTTTCGATCGCGGGACGCGCCCTCCGCGTCGTGTTCGCGGTGCTCGCGGCGGCGGCGGCGCTGTTCCTGGGCTGGTCGACCCTGCAGCTCCTGGTGACCGACCCTCTCGCGGCGGTCGGTCCGACCGTGACCGAGGCGACCGGGCTCGCGGGCGACACCGCGGTCGACGCCGTGGTGGCCTCGATCACTCCGTCGATGTGGCCGGGGTTGGCCCTGGCGGGGTGGGTGGTGCTCCTCGCCGCCGCCGTCTTCGCCCTGTCGACCTGGCGCCGCTGGAAGGCGGGCGGACGACGCTACCGCACCGCCGACGACGCTCCCGCGCACGGCGACGGGCCCGTCGATGCGATCGATTCATGGGACGACCTGTCCCGCGGAACCGATCCGACCCGCTGACCCCGATAGACTGATCCACGATCCCGCAGACGTTCCCCGGAGGAGACCATGACCAACCCGATCGCTGACCCCGGCCACGGACACTCGCCTGCGGCCTGGACCGCCGTCGTGATCATGCTCCTCGGCTTCGCCGCGGGAACCGTCGCCTTCTGCTTCGAGCAGCCGACGTTCGTCTGGATCTCCGCTGCCCTGATCCCGATCGGCGCACTCGTCGGCTGGATCCTCGCCAAGGCCGGCTACGGCGTGAAGGGCCCCAAGTACTCGCCGAAGGCGCACTAGTGGTCCTCGCCGACCTGACGGCCGGCGCTGTCGCGGACGCCGAGCGTCGTGCACTGACCCGCCCGCTGGCGGAGGTCGAGCGGATCGCCCTCGCGCGCCCCGCCGCGAAAGACGCGTTGACCGCTCTGGCCCCGTCGGAGCGGGTCAAGATCATCGCCGAGGTCAAGCGGGCGAGTCCGTCCCGCGGAGCGCTGGCGGACATCCCCGACCCCGCTCTCCAGGCATCGCTGTACGAGACCGGCGGCGCGTCGGCGATCAGCGTGCTCACCGAGGAGCGCCGCTTCGGCGGGAGCCTGGCGGACCTCGAGGCGGTCACCGCCCGCGTCTCGCTCCCGGTGCTGCGCAAGGACTTCATCGCGACGCGATACCAGGTGCTCGAGGCCCGTGCGGCCGGGGCCGACCTGGTGCTCCTGATCGTGGCGGGGCTCGAGCCCGCTGTGCTGCGCGACCTGTACGGCTTCATCGGCGAGCTCGGCATGACGCCGCTGGTCGAGACCCATTCCGCCGAGGAACTCGATGCGGCGGTGGATCTCGGGGCGCCGCTCATCGGCGTCAATGCGCGCGACCTGAAGACCCTCGAGCTCGACCGCGACCTCTTCGGCCGCCTGGTCGACCGCATCCCGGCCTCGACGGTGAAGATCGCCGAATCGGCCGTGCTCACCCCCGCCGACGTCGACCACTACCGCTCGGCGGGTGCCGACGTCGTGCTGATCGGGGAGGCGCTCGTCACGGGCGACCCGATCGCCACGCTCACGAGCTTCCTGGAGGTCTGATGACCGACGACCGGATCGACAACGCGCCGGGCAGCCTGCGCGCTCAGCACGGCCCGTACTTCGGCGCGTACGGCGGGCGATACATGCCCGAATCCCTGATCGCGGCCATCGACGAGCTCACCGTGGCGTACGAGGACGCGATCGCCGATCCGGCGTTCCGCGCGGAGCTGGCGGGTCTGCTCAGCTCGTACGCCGGCCGCCCGTCGCCCCTCACCGAAGTGCCGCGCTTCGCCCAGCACGCGGGCGGCGCCCGGGTCTTCCTCAAGCGGGAGGATCTCAATCACACCGGATCCCACAAGATCAACAACGTCCTCGGACAGGCGCTCCTGACGCGGCGACTCGGCAAGACGCGCGTCATCGCCGAGACCGGCGCCGGGCAGCACGGCGTGGCCACGGCGACCGCCGCCGCGCTCTTCGGGCTCGAATGCACCATCTACATGGGCGAGGTCGACACCGAGCGCCAGGCGCTCAACGTCGCCCGCATGCGCCTCCTGGGTGCCGAGGTCGTCGCCGTGACCTCCGGCTCGCGCACGCTCAAGGACGCGATCAACGACGCCTACCGCGACTGGGTCGCCTCGGTGGAGACCACCAACTACATCTTCGGGACCGCGGCCGGACCGCATCCGTTCCCGGCGATGGTGCGCGACTTCCAGAAGATCATCGGCGAGGAGGCGCGCGCGCAGCTCCTCGACGAGGCGGGTCGACTGCCGGATGCCGTCGTCGCCTGCGTCGGCGGCGGATCCAACGCCATCGGCATGTTCGACGCGTTCCTCGACGATGCGGCCGTGAAGCTGTACGGCGTGGAGGCCGCCGGACGAGGCGTCGACACCCCGCAGCACGCCGCGTCGATCGAGCGAGGCCGCCCTGGGGTGCTCCACGGCTCCCGCACGTACGTCCTCCAGGACGAGGACGGCCAGACCGTGGAGTCGCACTCCATCTCGGCGGGTCTCGACTATCCGGGCGTCGGACCGGAGCACTCCTGGCTCTCCGACATCGGTCGGGCGGAGTACATCCCCGCGACGGACGACGAGGCGATGCAGGCTCTGCGCCTGCTCAGCCGCACCGAGGGCATCATCCCCGCCATCGAGTCGGCCCACGCGCTGGCCGGTGCGCTGCGCCTGGGCCAGGAGATGGGACCGGATGCCGTCATCGCGGTGTGCCTCTCGGGGCGCGGGGACAAGGACATGGCGACGGCGGCGACGTACTTCGACCTGTACGACGCCACGACCACCGACGAGGAAGAGCGATGAGCCGCGTCGAGCGCGCCTTCGAGAAGGCCGAGGCGACCGGGCGCTCGGTCTTCGTCGGCTACCTGCCGGTGGGATACCCCGACCTCGCGACGAGCATCCGGGCCGCGGTCACGCTGGCCGAGAACGGTGTCGACATCATCGAGCTCGGCCCGCCGTACAGCGATCCCGTGATGGACGGCGCGATCATCCAGGAGGCCACCACCGCGGCGCTGGCCGCCGGTTTCCGGATGGCCGACCTCTTCACGGCGGTCCGCGCGATCACGGAGGCGACGGACGTCCCCGTGCTCGTCATGACGTATTGGAACCCGGTCGTGCAGTACGGCGTCGACCGCTACGCCGACGACCTGCTCGCCGCGGGCGGCGCGGGGCTGATCACCCCCGACATCACGCCCGAGGTGGCGGGGGAGTGGATCGCCGCGAGCGACCGCACCGGCCTCGATCGCGTCTTCCTCGCCGCCCCCACGTCCTCGGACGAGCGGCTCGACCTGGTCGTCGGCGCCTCGACCGGCTTCGTGTACACGGTGTCGACCATGGGCATCACCGGCGAGCGGGCCGCGCTCGACAGAGCCGCCCGGACACTGGTCGATCGTCTCCGCGCGCACGGCGCCACCCGCGCCTGCGTGGGGATCGGCATCTCCACGGCCGACCAGATCGCCGCCGTGTCGGAATACGCCGACGGAGCCATCGTGGGTACGGCCCTCGTCCGCGCCCTCCGCGACGGCGGTCTCCCCGCCCTCGCGGACGTCACCCGAACCCTGGCCGCCGGCACGTCGTCGCGGCCCTCACTCGAGAACTAGGATCGCACTCATGTCCTTCGCGCTCCACAGCACCGTCACCGGCGTGCTCGCCAGCATCCCCAGCCCTCCGGTCGCCTACGTCGACCTGGGACCGGTGCGCATCCACTTCTACGCGCTCTGCATCATCGCCGGCATCATCGTCGCGGTGCTGCTCACGAACCATCGGCTGACCAAGCGCGGCGCCGAACCGTGGGTCGTGATCGACATCTCGATCCTGGCGGTCCCGCTCGCGATCATCGGCGCACGCATCTTCCACGTCCTCACGCACCCGAACGACTACTTCGGACCGGGGAAGAACACCTGGAACCCGTTCGAGGTCGGCTCCGTGTGGGCGATCTGGGAGGGCGGCATCGCGATCTTCGGCGCGCTCATCGGCGGCGCGATCGGCGCGTACCTCGGCTGCAAGTGGACCGGCATCCGCTTCTGGACGTTCGCCGACGCCCTCGCCCCGGGCCTCCTGCTCGCCCAGGCCCTGGGACGCTTCGGCAACTGGTTCAACCACGAGCTCTTCGGCCTGCCGACGGACCTGCCCTGGGGCCTGGAGATCGAGTCCACGAACAGCGCCTTCCCCGCCGGCCTTCCGGACGGCACGCTGTTCCACCCGACCTTCCTCTACGAGGTGATCTGGAACGGCCTCGGAGTGGTCGTCCTGCTCTGGCTGGGCCGCAAGCTGTACTTCCAGTGGGGCCGCCTCTTCGCCGTGTACCTCATCTGGTACAGCGCGGGACGCGTGGTCTGGGAGTCCATCCGCATCGACCCGAGCGAGATCATCCTCGGCCTCCGCAGCAACGTGTGGGCCGCGATCATCGGCATCGTGGTGGGCCTCGTCATCCTCGTCGTGCAGAGCCGCCGGCACACCGGGCTCGAGGCGTCGCCCTACGTACCGGGGCGCGCGCGGAAAGACCTCGACGGCGCTGATGTACAATCGCAGGACAATACCTCTGACTTCGTCGACGTGAGCGAGCCTCCGGCGGAAGAGGTCAGCGCAGGAGCCACCGCCACAAGCACCGCTCCCACGAGCGAGAACGGCATCCGATAAGCCGCCACCTCGTGGCGCGAATCATTGCACTGAACGAGCGGGCCGACGTCGTCCCCGGTGTCACTTGAGTATCTGAGGACGGTGACTGGTGTACTTCCAGCCTCCCTACGGCGCTTCCGGCGCCTACCCCCCGAAGCAGGGCATGTACAACCCGGCGTTCGAGAAGGACGCCTGCGGCCTGGCCATGGTCGCGACCCTGCGCGGCGAAGCCGGGCACGACATCATCGCGCTGGCGCTCGAAGCGCTGCGCAACCTGGAGCATCGAGGGGCGATCGGCTCCGACGCCGGCACCGGCGACGGAGCGGGCATCCTCACGCAGATGCCCGATGCCTTCCTCCGGGCTGTGACGGAGTTCGAACTCCCGCCGATGGGGGAGTACGCGGCCGGACTCGCCTTCCTGCCGCGCGATTCCAGCGACCGTCGTCAGCAGAAGGCCGGGATCGAGAAGATCGCCCGGGAGGAGGGCCTGCGCGTCCTCGGCTGGCGGGATGTCCCGACCGCCAACGAGAACCTCGGGAAGCTGGCCGACGAAGCCCGCCCGGCGTTCGAGCAGCTGTTCGTGAGCGCCGGCGGTGCGACCCACGCCCACGCCCCGCTGACCGGCATCGCGCTCGACCGCATCGCCTACCGTCTGCGCAAGCGCGCGGGCCACGAGCTGGGCGCCTACTTCGTGACCCTGTCGAGCCGTACCCTCGGGTACAAGGGCATGGTCACGACGCTGCAGCTGGAGCCGTTCTACCCCGACCTGCAGGACGAGCGCTTCGCCTCGGAGCTGGCCGTCGTGCACTCCCGCTACTCCACGAACACGTTCCCGTCGTGGCCGCTCGCCCAGCCGCTGCGCATGCTCGCCCACAACGGCGAGATCAACACGGTCGGCGGCAACCGCAACTGGATGCGGGCCCGCCAGTCCCAGCTCGAGTCCGAGCTGCTCGGCGACGTCTCGCCCCTGCTCCCGATCTGCACCGACGGCGCGAGCGACTCCGCGTCGTTCGACGAGGTGCTCGAGCTGCTCACGCTGACGGGGCGCAGCCTGCCGCACGCGATCATGATGATGGTGCCGGAGGCCTACGAGAAGCAGACCGACATCACCCCCGAGCTGCGCTCCTTCTACGAGTACCACTCGAACCAGATGGAGCCGTGGGACGGCCCCGCCGCCCTGATCTTCACCGACGGCACGCTCGTGGGCGCGACGCTCGACCGCAACGGGCTGCGTCCCGGACGCTGGACCGAGACCACCGACGGCCTCATCGTCATCGGCTCCGAGACCGGCGTGCTCACGTTCGAGCCCGAGCGCATCAAGCGACGCGGACGCCTGCAGCCCGGCAAGATGTTCCTGGTCGACACCGCCCAGGGCCGCATCATCGAGGACGAGGAGATCAAGCGCGATCTCTCGACCATGCACCCCTGGCAGGAATGGCTGGACGCCGGGTCCGTGCGTCTCGCCGAACTCCCCGAGCGCGAGCACATCGTGCACCCGCCGGCATCCATCACCCGGCGCCAGCGCACCTTCGGCTACACCGAGGAGGAGGTCCGCATCCTCCTCACCCCGATGGGACAGAACGGCGTCGAGCCGCTGGGCGCCATGGGCTCCGACACGCCGATCGCGGTGCTGAGCAAGCGACCGCGTCTGCTCTTCGACTACTTCACGCAGCAGTTCGCGCAGGTGACCAACCCGCCGCTGGACTCCATCCGCGAAGAGGTCGTCACGAGCCTGAAGCTCGGACTCGGCCCCGAGAGCAACCTGCTCTCCTGGGGACCGGAGCACACGCGCACCGTCTCGCTGGACTTCCCGGTGATCGACAACGACGAGCTCGCCAAGATCCGTCACATCGACAAGGCGCTCCCGGACCGCTCGAGCGTGACCATCCGCGGCCTCTACCACTTCGACGCGGGACCCCACACGCTGTCCGAGCGGCTCGAAGAGATGTGCGCCGAGGTCGACGCGGCCATCGAGGCGGGTGCCGAGTTCATCATCCTGTCCGACCGGGATTCCAACAAGGACCTCGTCCCGATCCCGTCGCTGCTGATGGTCGCCGCGGTGCACCACCACCTGATCCGCCGCGAGAACCGCATGAAGGTCGGTCTGATCGTGGAGGCCGGCGACGTCCGCGAGGTGCACCACGTCGCGACGCTGATCGGCTACGGGGCATCCGCGGTGAACCCGTATCTCGCGATGGAGACGGTCGAGCACCTCGTGCGCACCGGCTACATCACCGGGATCAGCCCCGAGAAGGCCGTCCGCAACCTGATCTACGCGCTCGGCAAGGGCGTCCTGAAGATCATGTCGAAGATGGGCATCTCGACGGTGTCGTCCTATGCGGGCGCCCAGGTCTTCGAGGCCGTCGGACTCAGCCAGGAGTTCATCGACGCCTACTTCACGCGCACCGAGTCGAAGCTCGGCGGGATCGGCATCGAGGAGATCTTCTCCGAGAACCAGGCGCGTCACGACTACGCCTACCCGGAGGATGCCGCGGCTCGGGCACACGAACGGCTCTGGACGGGCGGCGAGTACCAGTACCGCCGGGACGGTTCTCCGCACCTGTTCAGCCCGGAGACGGTCTTCAAGCTGCAGCACTCGACCCGGAACCGTCGCTACGACATCTTCCGCGAGTACACCAAGCTCGTCGACGACCAGGCGGCGGAGCTGAAGACGCTGCGCGGCATGTTCGCACTGCGCACCGGCACCCGCCGGCCCGTCCCGCTGGATGAGGTCGAACCGGTCTCCGCGATCGTCAAGCGCTTCTCCACCGGGGCGATGAGCTACGGCTCGATCTCCCGTGAGGCGCACGAGACGCTCGCGATCGCGATGAACCGGATCGGCGGCAAGTCGAACACGGGCGAGGGCGGCGAGGACCCGGATCGCCTGGTCGATCCGGAGCGGCGCAGCGCGATCAAGCAGGTCGCCTCGGGACGCTTCGGCGTCACGAGCCTCTACCTGACCGAGGCGGACGACATCCAGATCAAGCTCGCGCAGGGCGCGAAGCCGGGTGAGGGCGGTCAGCTGCCTCCGCAGAAGGTGTACCCCTGGGTCGCGCGGACCCGCGGCGGAACGCCGGGCGTCGGCCTGATCTCGCCGCCTCCGCACCACGACATCTACTCGATCGAAGACCTGAAGCAGCTCATCTTCGACCTGAAGCGAGCCAACCCCGAGGCTCGCATCCACACCAAGCTCGTGAGCCAGTCGGGCATCGGCGCCGTCTCCGCCGGCGTGGCGAAGGCCCTCAGTGATGTGATCCTGGTGTCCGGGCACGACGGCGGCACGGGTGCGAGCCCTCTCAACTCCCTGAAGCACGCGGGCACCCCGTGGGAGCTCGGGCTCGCCGAGACCCAGCAGACGCTCATGCTCAACGGCATGCGCGACCGCGTGGTGGTGCAGGTGGACGGTCAGCTGAAGACCGGCCGGGACGTCATCATCGGGGCGCTGCTGGGCGCCGAGGAGTTCGGCTTCGCGACCGCACCGCTCGTCGTGAGCGGCTGCATCATGATGCGCGTGTGCCACCTGGACACCTGCCCGGTCGGCGTGGCGACGCAGAACCCCGCTCTGCGGGAGCGCTTCACGGGCAAGCCGGAGTTCGTGGTGAACTTCATGGAGTTCATCGCCGAGGAGGTCCGCGAGCTGCTCGCCGAGCTCGGGTTCCGGTCGCTCGACGAGATCGTCGGACGCAGCGAGCTGCTCGAGACGAACGCCGCCATCGAGCACTGGAAGGCCTCCGGTCTCGACCTCAGCCCGGTGCTGGACGGACCGGCGTTCCCCGCGGGCGAGGCACGTCGCAGCCGCCGCGCGCAGGATCACGAGCTCGAGAAGCACTTCGACGTGCAGCTGATCGACATCGCCAAGGGGGCGCTCCTCAACGGGGAGCCCGTGGTCGTCGAGCTGCCGATCGCCAACACCGAGCGCGCGGTGGGCACGATGCTGGGCCATCAGGTCACCGCTCGCCACGGCGCGGCAGGTCTGCCGAAGGAGACCATCGACGTGACGCTCCACGGCACGGCGGGTCAGTCGCTCGGCGCCTTCCTGCCCTCGGGCATCGTGCTGCGGCTCGAAGGCGACGCGAACGACTACGTCGGCAAGGGCCTGTCCGGGGGCGACATCACGATCCGTCCTCCCCGCGGCTCGCAGATCGCCCCGCACGAGAACGTCATCGCCGGAAACGTCATCGGCTACGGCGCGACCGCTGGGACCATGTTCATCTCCGGGGTGGTGGGGGAGCGATTCCTGGTCCGCAACTCCGGCGCGACGGCGGTCGTGGAAGGTGTGGGAGACCACGCCCTCGAGTACATGACGGGCGGTGTGGCGGTGATCCTCGGTCAGACGGGTCGCAACCTCGGCGCGGGCATGTCCGGGGGAGTGGCGTACATCCACGCCCTCGACTCCGCGAAGATCAACGCACAGTCGCTGGGCAGCGGCGAGCTCCTGCTCGAGCCTCTCGACCGGGCGGACCTCGAGGTGCTGCGCAGCCTGCTCGTCGAGCACGTGGAGCGCACGGCGTCGCCCCTCGGGGCCCAGCTGCTGGAGCGCTTCGACGCCGTGGCATCCGAGTTCGTCAAGGTCCTCCCACGGGACTTCGCCGCCGTGCGCACCATGCGCGAGGAGGCACTGGCCGAGGGGATCGACCCCGACGGCGACATCGTCTGGAACCGCATCCTGGAGGTGACCGGTGGCTGACCCCAAGGGTTTTCTGAAGATCACGGAGCGCGAGCTCCCCGCACGCCGCCCGGTGCCCGTGCGCATCATGGACTGGAAAGAGGTCTACGAGCCGGGCGACAAGGCCGTGCTGCGCCGTCAGGCCAGCCGGTGCATGGACTGCGGCGTCCCGTTCTGCCACTCGGGCTGCCCGCTGGGCAACCTGATCCCGGAGTGGAACGACCTCACCTGGCGCGGCGAGGGCCGCGCGGCGATCGACCGCCTCCACGCGACGAACAACTTCCCGGAGTTCACCGGCCGCCTCTGCCCGGCCCCGTGCGAGAGCGCCTGCGTGCTGGGCATCAACCAGCCCGCGGTCACCATCAAGCAGATCGAGGTCTCGATCATCGACGAGGCGTTCGCGAAGGGATGGGTCGAGCCCCAGCCGCCGGAGCGGCTCACGGGCAAGACCGTGGCGATCGTGGGATCCGGTCCCGCGGGCCTCGCCGCCGCCCAGCAGCTCACGCGCGCCGGCCACACCGTCGCGGTCTTCGAGCGCGACGACCGCATCGGCGGGCTCCTGCGCTACGGCATCCCCGACTTCAAGATGGAGAAGGGGCAGCTGGAGGCCCGCCTGCGTCAGATGCAGGAGGAGGGCACCCGCTTCCGCGCAGGCGTCGAGATCGGCAAGGACATCTCCTGGGCCGACCTGCGTGCGCGCTACGACGCCGTCGTGATCGCCACCGGCTCGACCGTCCCGCGCGACCTCGCGATCCCCGGCAGGGACCTCGACGGCATCCACTTCGCCATGGAGTACCTCGTAGAGTCCAACCACGCGGTGGCCGGCGACACGGTCACCGATCAGATCTCGGCCGAGGGCAAGCACGTGGTCGTGATCGGCGGCGGCGACACCGGCGCCGACTGCATCGGCACCGCGCACCGTCAGGGCGCGCTGAGCGTGACGAACCTCGCGATCGGCAAGCAGCCCGGCGACACGCGTCCGGACCACCAGCCGTGGCCGATGACCCCGACGATCCTCGAGGTGCAGTCCGCCCACGAGGAGGGCGGGGAGCGGATGTTCCTCGCCTCGACGGTCGAGTTCCTCTCGAACGACGTCGGCGAGGTGCGTGCGCTGCGCGTGGCCGAGACCGAGTTCGTCGACGGGCGCCGCGTGCCGAAGAGCGGCACGGAGCGCGAGATCCCCGCCGACCTGGTGCTCATCGCGATGGGCTTCACCGGCCCGGAGCAGGACGGCTTCACCGAGGACACGCGCCCGCAGCTCACCGACCGCGGCGCCTTCCAGCGCGATGCGTCGTACGAGTCGACCATCCCGGGCGTGTTCGTGGCCGGTGACGCGGGCCGCGGACAGTCGCTCATCGTGTGGGCGATCGCCGAGGGTCGCGCCGCTGCGGCGAGTGTCGACAGCTACCTGATGGGCACCACCGTGCTCCCGTCCCCGGTGCGGCCGCACGATGTCGCGATCGGCCTTCAGCCCGCGTAGGCTGAGGCGGCAGGCATCGTCGCCGATTTGATACCCCCTTTCACTCTCTGGAGAATCTGTTGAGACGCGCGAAAATCGTCGCCACCCTGGGCCCCGCAACTTCCACCTACGAGACCGTGCGCGCACTCATCGACGCCGGCGTGGACGTCGCTCGCCTGAACCTCAGCCACGGCGACTACTCCGTGCACGACAACAACTATGCCAACGTGCGCCGGGCCGCGGAGGACTCCGGTCGCGCCGTCGCCGTCCTCGTGGACCTGCAGGGCCCGAAGATCCGCCTCGGCAAGTTCGAGGGCGGGCCCTACGAGCTGGCGAAGGGCGACATCTTCAAGATCACGACCGAGGACATCGTCGGCAACAAGGAGATCAGCGGCACGACCTTCAAGGGCCTGCCGCAGGACGTCAAGCCGGGCGACTTCCTCCTGATCGACGACGGCAAGGTGCGCGTCGAGGTCGTCGAGACCGACGGCGTCACGGTCACCACCAGGGTCGTCGTCGCGGGCGCCGTGTCGAACAACAAGGGCATCAACCTCCCCGGTGTCGCCGTCAACGTCCCCGCCCTGAGCGAGAAGGACGAGGACGACCTGCGCTGGGGCCTGCGCACCGGCGCCGACCTGATCGCCCTCTCGTTCGTCCGCAACGCGGACGACGTCACCCGCGTGCACGAGATCATGGCGGAGGAGGGCGTGCGCGTCCCCGTGATCGCCAAGGTCGAGAAGCCGCAGGCCGTCGACGCGCTCGAGGGCATCGTCGACGCGTTCGACGGCATCATGGTCGCCCGCGGCGACCTGGGCGTCGAGCTCCCGCTCGAGGCCGTCCCGATCGTGCAGAAGCGCGCGGTCGAGCTGGCGCGCCGCAACGCGAAGCCGGTGATCGTCGCGACGCAGATGCTCGAGTCGATGATCAACAGCCCCGTCCCGACCCGCGCCGAGACGTCCGACGTCGCCAACGCCGTGCTCGACGGGGCGGACGCGGTCATGCTCTCGGGCGAGACGAGCGTCGGCGACTACCCGGTCGTCGTCGTGGAGACCATGGCCCGCATCATCGAGTCGACCGAGGAGCACGGACTGGAGCGCATCGCGCCCCTCACGACCAAGCCCCGCACCCAGGGTGGAGCGATCACGCTCGCGGCGCTCGAGGTCGCGGAGTTCGTCGACGCGAAGTTCCTCTGCGTCTTCACCCAGTCCGGGGACAGCGCCCGCCGCCTGTCACGCCTGCGCTCGCGCATCCCGATGCTCGCCTTCACCCCGGAGCCCAGCATCCGCCGCCGCATGGCGCTGACCTGGGGCATCCGCTCGACCCTGGTCGAGATGGTCCAGCACACCGACCTCATGTACCTCCAGGTCGACGACTACCTGCTCTCGAACGGTCTCGCCGACAAGGGTGACAAGGTCGTCGTCATCTCCGGCTCCCCTCCCGGGATCGTCGGCTCCACGAACGACATCCGCGTCCACAAGGTCGGGGATGCCGTCGGCGGCGCCGCTCCCATCTACAAGGAGCACGTCTGACTCGACGTCCACGGAAGGGGCGGGGCTTCGGCTCCGCCCCTTCCGTCGTCTCCGGACGGCGTGGGCCCGCGTCAACCCTCTTGTCGTGACCGTGGTCGTACGGGATAGCGTGCGAGCATGGGTCATCATCGCCGTCTGACGGAGCACCGGGGGAGTGTGTTCCGCATCCTGGAGAGTCCCCGTCCCACGGGTTCGACTCTTCCGACCATGGTCCTCGTCCACGGCATCGGCATGTCGCACCGGTACCTGTCGCGACTGCACGACGTGCTGGCGGAGCGCACGAGGGTGCTCTCTGTCGACCTCCCCGGTTTCGGGGGCCTGCCCAAGCCGCGACGAGACCTCGATGTGACCGAGATGGCCGACGCGATGATCGAGGTCATCCGATCCGCCGAACCCGGACCGGTCGTCCTGGTGGGGCATTCCATGGGCGCGCAGTGGGTGGTGGAGGGGGCCCTGGTGCGGCCGGAGGGAGTGCAGGCCGTCGTGACGATCGGCCCGGTGGCCGATGACCGCCACCGCACGCTGCCGGCGCAGGCCTGGGGTCTCGCGGTCGACACGTGGGGCGAGTCGCCCCTGGCCAACGCGATCGTCTTCACGGACTACCTGCGGTGCGGTGTGCGGTGGTATCTCACCCAGGCCCGGCACATGCTGCGCTATCCGATCGAGCGTCGCGTCGCCGCGCTGGGAGTCCCGTTGGTCGTGCTGCGCGGCGGAAAGGATCCGATCGCCGGACGCGACTGGTGCCGTCGGATCCGCGATGCCGCGGGCGACGGCGTGCTGATCGAGGTTCCCCGGCGCCATCACGTCGTCCAGCACTCCGCGCCGCGCGCCGTGGCCTCGGCGATCATCGCGTCGACGACCGCCCGGCCAGCGGCACCGCTCGCCGGGCGGCGCTCCGCCGAGGTGATGGCCTCATGAGGAACCCGTTCCGCACGGCCGCCTGGTGGGCCGCCGACTACGTCTACGCCGGGTTCTGGCAGCTCCGCGCGTTCTGGAGCCGCACCGACCCCGCGGGGTTCGAGACCGGCCCCAAGGCTCCGATCGTGATCCTGCCCGGGGTCTATGAGACCTGGCGCTTCATGCAGCCGCTGATCTCCCGCCTCCACGCGGACGGGCACGGTGTGCACGTGCTGGACAAGCTCGAGCGCAATCAGCGCCCCGTCGCCGAGATGGCCCACGTCGTCGATACCTACCTGCGCGAGGCCGATCTGCACGACGTCGTCCTCGTCGCGCACAGCAAGGGCGGGCTCGCCGGCAAGCTGACCATGTTGGGCGAGGCGGGGGAGCGGATCCGGGGGATGCTGGCGGTGGCCACGCCCTTCGGCGGCTCGCGATACGCGCGTCTGTTGCCGGTCCGGACCCTCCGCGCGTTCTCGCCGGAGGACCCGGGCATTGTGGAGCTCGCGCGCCACCTCGACATCAACGCCCGCATCGTCTCGGTGTATGCGGAGTTCGATCCGCACATCCCGGAGGGGTCCGAACTGCCCGGCGCGAAGAACGTCCGCTTGGACACCGGCGGTCACTTCCGCATCCTCGCCGACCCCCGGGTCATCGCCGAGCTCGCCGTCCTCGCCGAGTGACGCGGAGCGTCCTTCCGTCGTACAGTGGGGCCACCACACCGGCGGAGGCTGCAGTGACCGAAGACACGACGTCGCGCCGTCGCTGGGCACTGCAGCTGCAGCAGCCGTTGCCGACCGCGACGGTCTTCGATCGGGTCGTGTTCCTGATCGGCGCGGCCGCCGCCGTGTGGCTCGCGGTCATCATCGCGATCCAGGGCCTGGAATCGCCGTGGGCCGTCCTGTGGTTCCTGCCGGTGTGGGCGATCACCGCCTATCTCGTGCTGCCGCGGCTGCACCGGCTCCTGTCGGACCTGTACCTCCCCGACTACTTCTTCGGTCGCACCCGCACGGCGGACGGGCTGCTGGGCGACCCGGTCAACCTCGGCGTGGACGGCACTGCCGCCCAGCTCGACCGGGCGATGACCCTGGCGGGATGGCGGCGCGCCGACGACATCACGCTGGTGTCGACGTGGCGCATCGTCGTCTCGTCGCTCACGGGGCGCAGCTATCCGACGGCCCCCGTGTCGCCGCTGATGCTGTTCCGGCGTCGACACGACGTCGCGTACGAGCAGGAGGTCGACGGCAACGCGCGCCGGCGTCACCATGTGCGGTTCTGGCACTGCCCGCCGGGATGGCTGCTCCCGGGCGGCGCACGCACCGATTGGCTCGCCGCCGCCACCTTCGACACCCACGTCGGCATCTCGTTCTTCACGCTCCAGGTCACCCACCGCATCGGGGAGGACACGGACGTCGAGCGCGACCACGTCGTCCGCACCCTGCGGGATGCGGATCCGGCGGTGACGGTGCATGTGCTGCACGACTTCACGTCGGGGTATCACGCGCGCAACGGCGGGGGAGACCGCTTCGTGACGGACGGCGATCTGCCGATCGTCGACCTCACGGCCGTGGATGCCGTCGCCCAGCCCGGCATGCCCGGGGATGCCGAACCCGCCGCCGTGATCGCCCGAGCGCCCCTGTCGGCGATCGTCGCCTTCGTACTCATCGCCCTCACGGCCGTCGCGCAGGTGGCGGGCCTCGTCGGGGGAGGGGAGCTCACGGTGATCATCGAGGAGGACGGGCTCCGGGGCGCTGCGGCGATCGGCGCGGTCCTGGCCTCGGTCGTGGTCCTCCTCGGGGCTCAGCTGGCCATGGCCTGGATGGTGCTGAAGCGCGGCCGCCGCTCGCGTGCCGTCCTCACGGTGCTGCTGAGCCTCAGCATCGTGCTCATGGCCGCCGACTACCTCAACGGCTCCGCCGTGCTCGGACTCGACGAGACGCTCCTCGCCGCGTCGGTCCAGTGCGCCGCCCTGCTCGCCCTGTCGAGCGAGTCGACGGGCGCCTGGGTGCGGGGCCGGACGGATGCCGCTGCGGCGGCGGCGCCGCGAAGCTGACCCGGGCTCCCGCGGCCGATGGCCGTGAGCCCCCACCCCGGGGACCGGATGTCATCTGGTGCCGGCGGTGGGACTCGAACCCACACGCCCCTTCGGACAAAGCATTTTGAGTGCTCCGCGTCTGCCATTCCGCCACGCCGGCCCGTGTGATGCGTCTTCGACTCTAGTGCAGCTCGGTGCCGAGGACCGCGTCGCCGTGCGTGCCACGGCCTCATCGCGGACCTCTCCAGTAGGATGGGGGTGTGACCGAGCAAGAACTGGCTGAGCAGCCCACGGCATCCGCCCCCCGACGCGTCGTCGTCGCCGAGGACGAATCGCTGATCCGCCTCGACATCGTCGAGATCCTCCGCGACAACGGCTTCGACGTGGTCGGAGAGGCCGGCGACGGAGAGACGGCCGTGGCCCTCGCGACGGAGCTGCGGCCCGATCTCGTGATCATGGACGTGAAGATGCCCCAGCTGGACGGCATCAGCGCCGCCGAGAAGCTGCACAAGGGCAACATCGCTCCCGTCGTCCTGCTGACCGCGTTCAGCCAGAAGGAGCTCGTGGAGCGGGCGAGCGAGGCCGGTGCCCTGGCCTACGTCGTCAAGCCGTTCACCCCGAACGACCTCCTGCCCGCGATCGAGATCGCCCTGGCCCGCCACGAGCAGATCATCACGCTCGAGGCCGAGGTGGCCGACATGGTCGAGCGCTTCGAGACCCGTAAGCTCGTCGACCGCGCCAAGGGTCTGCTGAACGAGAAGATGGGGCTGAGCGAGCCGGAGGCCTTCCGCTGGATCCAGAAGGCGTCGATGGACCGGCGCCTGACGATGCAGGACGTCGCCAAGGCGATCATCGAGCAGCTCGCGCCCAAGAAGTAGTCGCTCCGCCCGCGCCTCGGGCCCGTCACCGCTCCTGCGGCACGTCCTTGATCATGTTCGTGATCCGGATGGTCGAGCAGCGACGTCCGCGTTCGTCGGTCACGACGATCTCATGCACGGTCATGCTGCGCCCGAGGTGCAGCGGCGTGCACACGCCGGTGACGATCCCGGACGTGGCCGACCGCGTATGCGTGGCGTTGATGTCGACCCCCACCGCGAGACGGCCGGGTCCGGCGTGGAGGTTCGCCGACATGGAGCCCAGCGACTCGCCCAGCACCACGTAGGCGCCCCCGTGCAGGAGTCCTACCGGCTGGGTGTTCCCCTCGACCGGCATGGTGGCGACGGAGCGGTCGATGCCGAACTCGGTGAACTCGATGCCCATCTTCTCGGCCAGTGCTCCCATGCCGCGGGCCGTCGCCCACTGCAGACCCTCGCTCGTCGCGACCTCGCCCATGCGTCCTCCTCAGCGCGTGTCCGTGGTCCTCGTTAGGCTGACAGGGTGACGGACTCCGCAAAGCCTACCCTCATGGTCGTCGACGGCCACTCGCTCGCGTACCGCGCGTTCTTCGCGCTCCCGGTGGAGAACTTCACCACCAAGGACAACCAGCACACGAATGCCATCTACGGCTTCCTGTCGATGCTGGTGAACCTGATCAAGGCCGAGCAGCCGACGCACATGGCGATCGCGTTCGACACGTCGCGGCACTCCTTCCGCACCGACGAGTACCCCGAGTACAAGGCGACCCGGTCCGAGACGCCGCAGGAGTTCCGCGGACAGATCCCCCTGCTGCAGGACTGCCTCACGGCGATGTCCATCCCGGTGCTGACGCAGGAGGGCATCGAGGCCGACGACATCCTGGCGACGCTGTCGACCCAGGGGGCGGAGCAGGGGTACGACGTGCTCGTCGTGTCGGGCGACCGCGACACCATCCAGCTCGTGACCGACGACGTCACGCTGCTCTACCCGTCCGTGCAGGGGGTCTCCCAGCTCAAGCGCTACGACCCGGCGACCGTGCAGGAGCGCTACGGCGTGCGCCCCGAGCAGTACCCCGACATCGCCGCGTTGGTCGGCGAGACCAGCGACAACCTCCCCGGCGTGCCGAAGGTGGGCGAGAAGACCGCGGTGAAGTGGCTCACGCAGTTCGGCTCGCTCGATGATCTCCTCGCACGCGCCGACGAGATCAAAGGCGTCGTCGGCGGCAACCTCCGCGACCACATCGAGGACGTGCGCCGCAACCGCAAGCTGAACCGCCTGCTCCGCGATGTCGAGCTCCCCGTCGCCCCGGGCGATCTCGCGGTCGTCCCCATCGACGCACAGGCGGTGCGCGACATCTTCGCCCGCCTGGAGTTCCGCACCCTGCTGCCGCGCGTGTTCGAAGCGGTCGGCGCGGGCGAGGTCGCCGACGATCCGGCAGCCGTCGTCGAGCTGCCGACGCCCGTGGAGGCGTCTCCCGCGGACTTCGCCGCCTGGGCCTCCGCCATCGACACCGACGTCGCCCTGCGGGTCGTGACGCAGGGGGGCCTGCCCGTCCGCATCGGCGCCGCCATCGAGAACGAGCTCCGAGAGCTCGACTGGTCGGATGCCGCCGCCGACGCGCTCCGTGCGTGGTTCGAGTCCGAGCGCCCCAAGGTGCTGCACGACGCGAAGCCGCAGCTCAAGGCGCTCAGCCGCTCGGGCATCCGTCTGCGCGGTCTCGCCTACGACACGAGCCTCGCGGGCTGGCTGCTGCGCCCGAGCTTTCCCGACAAGACGCTGTCCGACCTCGTCGAGCGCTATCTCGGCGAGAAGCTCCCCGAGGCCGACCCCTCGCAGCTCGTGCCCGAGACCGAAGGGGCCACGCCCTCGCAGGAGGCCTGGTTCACCCTGCGCGTCAGCGCCGCACTGCGCGACGACATCCCGGAGTCGGTCGCCGCGGTGCTGACCGACATCGAGCTGCCCACGCTCCTGACGCTCGCCGACATGGAGCTCGCCGGCGTCGCCGTGTCGCACGAGGTGCTGTCGACCTTCTCCGCCGAGCTCGCCACCCGGGCCGACGCACTAGCCCAGGACGCCTTCGGCATCGTCGGCCGCGAGTTCAACCTCGGCTCTCCCAAGCAGCTCCAGGAGGTGCTGTTCGAAGACCTGCAGCTCCCCAAGACCCGCAAGACCAAGACGGGCTACTCCACGGATGCGGCGGTGCTCGCCGACCTCCAGGAGACGCACCCGCATCCCTTCCTCAGCCTGCTGCTGCAGCACCGCGAGGCCACGAAGCTGCGCCAGATCATCGAGTCCCTCGATACGGCGATCGGGCCGGACGGCCGCGTCCACACGACCTACGTGCAGACCGGGAGTCAGACGGGCCGGCTCTCGAGCACCGACCCGAACCTGCAGAACATCCCGGTGCGCACCGAAGAGTCCCGTCACATCCGCAGCGCCTTCCAGGTCGGCGAGGGGTACGAGGCGCTGCTCACGGCCGACTACTCGCAGATCGAGATGCGCATCATGGCGCACCTGTCGGGTGACGAGGGGCTGATCGAGGCGTTCAACAGCGGAGAAGACCTGCACCGCTTCGTCGGCGCCCGCGTCTTCGGCGTGGAGCCGGCGGATGTGACACCGGCCATGCGCACCAAGGTCAAGGCCATGTCCTACGGACTCGTGTACGGCCTCTCCGCCTTCGGCCTGTCGAAGCAGCTGCGCATCGAGCAGTCCGAGGCCAAGCAGCTGATGGTCGAGTACTTCGCGCGTTTCGGCGCGGTGCGCGACTATTTGCGTGCCTCGGTGATGGCGGCGAAGGAGGTCGGGTACACCGAGACGATCTTCGGCCGTCGCCGGCCGTTCCCCGACCTCTCCAGCCCGAACCGCGTGCTGCGCGAGAACGCCGAGCGCGCGGCGCTGAACGCCCCCATCCAGGGCAGCGCGGCGGACATCATGAAGATCGCCCTGTTCCACATCCACGAAGATCTCCGCGCCGAAGGACTCGCGTCCCGCGTGCTGCTGCAGATCCACGACGAGCTCGTGCTCGAAGTGGCGCCGGGGGAGTGGGATGCTGCGGAGCGCATCGTCCGCACCCGCATGGGCGATGCCGCCGATCTCTCGGTGCCGCTCGATGTGCAGGTCGGGCGAGGCGGCAACTGGAACGAGGCCGCTCACTGATCCACGGACGGCGCGGGGCGTCGGTTTAGGCTGGTGCGCATGAGTGCCACGACCCGTACGCCCACCGCCATCGACCAGGTCGCTGAGGAGTGGGTCGACACCCTCGTCCGACTCGCTCCGACGCTGGGCACGTACATCGGCCGGACCGAGGTGAATGACCGCTTCGGCGACCTGAGCCCGGAGGGGCACGAAGAGGTCGCGGCGGCGACGCGGGCGACGCTCGACGCGCTCACCGCCCTCGAACCTGTCGATGGTGTCGACGAGGTGACCAAGGCTGACCTGACCGCCGAGCTGCGACTGGACCTCGAGCTGCACGAGGCCGACTGGCACCTCCGCGATCTCAACGTGATCGCCTCGGCGGCGCAGGACGTCCGCTCGGCATTCGATCTGATGCCGACGGCGACCGCGGACGACTGGGCGGTCATCGCCGACCGGCTGGCGGCGGTGCCCGCGGCACTGCGCGGATACACCGCCACGCTGCGGCAGGGCATCGCCCGAGGGACCACGCCCGCGCGGCGCCAGGTGGCCGAGGTGGCCACCCAGATCGACCGGTACACCGCCGACGACGGCTTCTTCGCGGCGTTCGTCGCCGACGCCCAGCCGGACGGCGGACAGCTGCCGGCCTCCCTCGCCCGGACCCTCTCGGACAACTCCTCCGCCGCTCGCGTCGCCTACGGCGAGCTCCGCCGTTTCCTCGCCGAGGAGCTGTATCCCGCCGCGGGCGAGGTCGACGCCGTGGGGCGCGAGCTCTATGCGCTCAACTCACGCCGGTTCCTGGGCGCCACGATCGACCTCGACGAGACGTACGAGTGGGGGCGCGAGGAGCTGGCGCGCATGGTCGCCGAGCAGACCGCGATCGCGCACGAGATCCTTCCCGGAGCGTCGGTGGAGGAAGCCGTCGCCCACCTCGAAGCCGACCCGTCGCGCAAGCTCGTCGGCACCGAGGCCCTGCAGCGCTGGATGCAGGAGACCAGCGATCGCGCGGTGCAGGAGCTCGCGGCAACCCACTTCGACATCCCCGAGGCGATCCGCACCGTGGAGTGCCTGATCGCTCCCACGCAGGAGGGCGGGATCTACTACACCGGCCCGACCGACGACTTCTCCCGGCCCGGCCGGATGTGGTGGTCTGTTCCCGAGGGCGTCACCGAGTTCGACACCTGGCGCGAGCTCACGACCGTCTATCACGAGGGCGTGCCCGGTCATCACCTGCAGATCGCGCAGGCCGTGTACAACCGTGCCGAGCTGAACTCGTGGCGGCGCCTGCTGGCGGGGACATCCGGGCATGCGGAGGGGTGGGCGCTCTACGCCGAGCGTCTGATGGAGCAGCTGGGCTACCTCGACGATCCGGCGGACCGCCTCGGCATGCTGGACGGACAGCGCATGCGCGCGGCACGGGTCGTGCTCGACATCGGCGTGCACCTCGGCAAGCCCCGGCCGGACGGGACGGGAGTGTGGGACGCCGAGTATGCGCTGCAGTTTTTGCGCGGAAACGTCAACATGTCCGACCAGTTCGTGCAGTTCGAGGTCAACCGCTACCTGGGCTGGCCCGGGCAGGCGCCGTCGTACAAGGTCGGACAGCGCATCTGGGAGCAGGTGCGCGACGGCGTGCGCGCGAAGCAGGGAGCCGACTTCTCGTTCACCGAGTTCCACAAGCGCGCATTGGACATCGGGGGAGTGGGGCTCGACACGCTGCGCGGAGTGCTGCTTCCGACCTGACCGGGAATGTCGTCGAGCCCGGGCATGTTCATTCAGCTGAATAGGAAGGATGACACATGGGCATCGAATTCGGTCTGGACACCTTCGGCGACATCACGCGGGGTGCCGACGGCGAGCTGCTGAGCGGAGCGGAGACCATCCGCAACGTCATCGCGCAGGCGGAGATGGCGGATGCCGTCGGCGTGGACTTCTTCGGTGTGGGGGAGCACCATCGACGCGAGTTCGCCGTGTCCTCTCCGGAAATGGTCCTGGCGGCCATCGCCGCGCGCACGACGCGCCTCCGCCTGGGGACGGCGGTCACGGTGCTGTCCTCCGACGACCCGGTCCGCGTCTACGAGCGCTTCGCGACCCTCGACGCCGTTTCGCAGGGTCGGGCCGAGGTGGTGCTCGGGCGCGGCTCGTTCATCGAATCCTTCCCGCTCTTCGGCTACGACCTCCGCGACTACGACGCGCTGTTCGAACAGAAGCTCGAGCTGTTCGTCGAGCTTCTGAAGGAGAAGCCCGTCACCTGGTCCGGCTCCCTGCGGGCCCCGCTCGAGAACGCCGACGTCTTCCCCAAGACCGAGAAGGGCCTGCGCACGTGGGTGGGCGTGGGCGGCAGCCCCGAGTCGGTCGTGCGGGTGGCCCGCCACGGGCTCGGCCTGATGCTCGCCATCATCGGCGGGCCGGCGGGACGCTTCCGCCCCTTCGTCGACCTGTACCACCGCTCGGTCGCGTCGTTCGGCACGACCGAGCACCCCGTCGCCGTCCACTCGCCGGGGCACATCGCCGACACCGACGAGATGGCATGGGATGCCGCTTACTCGGGGTTCGAGGCGATGAACAACACGATCGGGGCGGAGCGCGGATGGCCTCCGTACAGCCGCGCGCGCTTCCAGAACGACATCGGTCCCGCCGGATCGATCTACGCCGGGTCGCCCGAACGGGTGGCGGCCAAGATCGCCGACACCATCACGACGCTCGGCCTGGGCCGGTTCGATCTGAAGTACGCGACCGGCACGCTGTCGCACGACGCGATGATGCGCAGCATCGAGCTCTACGGCACCGAGGTCATCCCGCGCGTCCGACGCATCCTGGGGGAGACCGCCTGACAGACCACCGGCGACCGATCCGCGGTGCCCGCACCGCCGCAGCGGGCATAGGCTGAGCCGGTGGCAGAAGTGCGTTTCGTGGCGATCGGCGATTCCTTCACGGAGGGGGTCGGCGACGTGCTCCCCGACGGCAGGGAGCGAGGGTGGGCGGACATCGCCGCACAGGGATGGGCGGATGCCGCCGGTCACCCCATCGCGTACGCCAACCTCGCCATCCGCGGCAAGCTCGCCTGGCCGATCGTCGAGGAGCAGCTCGAGCCCGCGCTCGCATTGCGACCCACGCATCTCTCGTTCAACGGCGGCGGCAACGACATGCTGCGCCCCCGGGCCGATCTCGAGCACGTCGCCGATGCGTTCAGCCGCGTGCTGCGGCGCTGCGACGAGGAGGGCGTGACGATGATCCTGCTCTCCGGAGCCAACCCGAGCGGCCAACTGCCCATGGGGGCCATGATCCAGCGTCGCGGCGACCTGCTGTCGGAAGCCGTCCTTCGGCGGATCGAAGACCGTCCGGACGTCGTGCGTGCCTTGAACTGGCCCGACCGGGAGTTGTCCGCGGCACCGTACTGGTCGGAGGATCGGCTGCACATGAACGCCGCCGGCCATCATCGCGTCGCCGCACGCGTGCTGCACGCCCTGGGTTTCGAACCGCCCGCCTCCTGGTGGGCCCCGGCCGAGCGCGGCGGCCTCGGGCCTTCGGGACTGGCGTACTACCGCGAGTTCGTCGCGCCGTGGGTGCGCCGACGCGTCACCCGCACCTCGTCCGGCGACGGGCGAGCGGCGAAGTACCCGGCGTGGGTCGAACGGACGCCCGCGTGACCAGGCGGGCCCGGCACCGGACCGGCGGCAGGTCGTGAGCGACATCGAGCTGGCTCCGATCCCCGGCGGAACCGTCGGGCTGCACGACGCCCGCCGCAACACGCACCGGAGCGTGGAGGTCGCGTCCTTCGAGATCGGCGTGTACCCGGTGACGCAGGAACAGCTCGCGGAGATCCTCGACGTACCCGCGCCGCATCCGACGCGTCCCGCGAGCGACCTGAGCTGGCTGCGGGCGGTGCATTTCTGCAACGCCCTCTCGGAGTGGGAGGGACTGGACCAGACGTACTTCTTCGACGGCGAAGACGTCTCCTGGGACGTGACCGCGGACGGCTACCGACTCCCGACCGAGGCCGAGTGGGAGTACGCCTGTCGTGCCGGCTCCACCGGCCCCCATCACGCACCGCTCGCCGAGGCGGCCTGGACGAGTGCGGACGGACTCTCGGCGCCGCGCCCGGTCGGCCACAAGATCCCGAACCTGTTCGGCCTGTTCGACACGCTCGGCAACGTCTGGGAATGGTGCTGGGACTTCCTCGATCCGGCCCGCTACGACGACTACCGCGTCTTCCGCGGCGGGGGCTATGCGGATGACGCGTGGAGCGTCCGCGCCTCGGTGCGTCGAGGGGGTGCGCCGCGCATGCATCACGAGGACGTCGGGATGCGCGTGGCCCGAGGCGCCTTCAACACTCCGGGACGCGCGCAGGGGTGGTCGGCACAGGCGGATCGCGAGCGGGGCTCCCTCGGCGAGGCGCTGCCGCCCGGATGGACGCCGCGCGGACGCTGAGGCAGCTTTGGATGCCGCCGACCCGGCGTGGGAGAGTGGAAGGATGCCTGCCGACTTCTCGCTGATCGTCTCCCAGGGCCGCGTGGCCGACCGCACCGACGGGGCGCTGGTCGGGGCCCGACGCGTGGGGGAGGCGCTCAGCAGCCTGCTCTTCGTCGAGGCGACGATCGTGGGCACACCGGAGCCGGCCGTCACCGATGACTGGTCGGTCGCCCTTCCGCAGGCGACCGCGACCCTGGACGAACTGCGCCGGGCCGTGGGATCCGCCATCGACGACGGCACGATCCCCGTGCTGGCGACCAACACGTGCGCAGCCAGCCTCGGGACGCTCCCCACCGTCGCGCGGCGGCATCCCGACGCCGTGGTCCTCTGGATCGACGCACACGGCGACTTCCACACACCGACCACCACCGACTCGGGATACCTGGGCGGGATGGTCCTCGCCGCGGCCTGCGGACTGTGGGACAGCGGTCACGGCGCCGGTCTCGACCCCGCCCAGGTCATCATCGTGGGAGCGCGCGACATCGATCCGGCGGAGAGCGAGCTGCTGGCGGAGGCGGGCGTGGCGGTGCTCGCCCCGGCCGAGAGCACGCCGGAACGCGTCGCGCAGCTCGTCGCGGGGCGACCGGTATGGATCCATGTCGACTGGGATGTGCTCGAACCCGGGTACATCCCCGCCGCCTACCGGGTGGGCGGGGGATTGCTGCCGCACCAGATCGCGGCGATCTTCGCCGCGCTGCCGGAGGGCTCCGTGCGCGGTGTCGAGCTCGCCGAGTTCGAAGCGGGTGACCGCGACGTCCCCGAACACGTGAGCGTCGAGCTCATCGTCGAGACGTTCCAGCACCTGCTCCGCGGCGTCTAGCGGCGACGCGGGCGTTCCGGGTCCAGCCCCATCCGGATGCGCGTGCGCTTGCGCTCGAGCACGATGAAGAACACCCCGATCAGCCACAGAGGGAGGGGCGCGAGGAACGCGAGGCGGAACGCCTCGAGCGTGTAGGTCTCCGGCGTGCCGGCACCCTGGGCGTCCAGCAGCAGGCCGATGAGGAAGATCGCGATCAGTGCAGCGATGAAGCCGCCGGCATTCGTGACACCCGTGGCCGTACTCAAACGGTGCGTCGGGTTGTGCGTCCGCGCATGGTCGAAGGCGATCATCGACGCCGGTCCGCCCGTTCCCAGAGCCACCGCGAGCACGTAGAGCAGCCAGATCGGTGCGGAGCCCGGCCACGCGATCACCGCCACCCACGCGACGATCTGCACGCCGACCGCCGGAAGCACGAGCGCCAGCGAGCGGTGGTTCGGCAGGCGGCGGGAGAGGTCGCCGATGATCGGGCCGAACGCCATCCCGGCCACGACGTAGACCGAGACGATGCTCGCGGCATGAGCGGCGCTCAGCCCTTCGCCCGCGGTCAGGAAGGGCATCCCCCAGAGCAGGATGAAGGCCGTGCCCGCGAAGGGCGTGGTGAAGTGCGACCAGAAGGCGAGGCGGGTTCCCGGGTGCGCCCAGGCGGCGCGGATGCCGACGCCGGTGTCGATCGACGACGTGACCACCCGGATCACCCCAGTGTCCGTGTCGACGGAGACGTCCGCGCCGCGCTCCGGCGGATGGTTGCGGATCACCACCGCGACGAGGATGGTGAAGAGCACGCCCAGTCCCGCGATGCTCCCGAACGTGATCGTCCAGCTGGTGGCGTGGAGGAACGCGGCGAGCGGCACGAGAGCGATGAGCTGACCGCCCTGGCCGATGATCCCGGTGAACTGCACCATGATCGGGCCGCGCTGCGCCGGGAACCACGTGGCCACGAGCCGCAGCACGGCGGGGAACACGGCCGCGTCACCCGCACCCAGCAGGATGCGAGCGACGATGGCGACGCCGATACTGGGGGAGAGGGCCATGGTCAGCTGCCCGGCCGCCATGAGGAGCATGCCGACCGTGATGATCGGCCGGGAGCCGTAGCGATCGAGCAGCACGCCGACGGGGATCTGCATCCCGCCGTACACCGCGAGCTGCACGACGGCGAAGAGCGCCAGCGTCGATGCGTCGGCCTGGAACCGGTCCGCGGCATCCACTCCGACGGCGCCGAGGGAGGTCCGGTTGGTGATGGCGAGCACGTACGCCGCCACACCCACGATCCAGATCAGCCACGCCCGCCAGCCCGGAGAAGCAACGGGGGAGAGGGGCGGGGATGGCACCCTTCCACGCTACTCGCCTCCTCGAAGGGCACGCGCCGCCGGAGCGCTCCGGTCGGCCCGTTCGTGGGGTCCGGAGTCAACTCTCGGGGTCGAAGCGGAACGCGCGCACCTCCTGCGCACAGCGGCACGCGGCGGCGAACTTGGCCGCCCAGGTGAGGGCGTCGTCGTAGGTGGGGAGTCTCAGCAACGCGTATCCGCCGGCGATCTCCGCGGTCTGCGGATACCCGCTGTCCTCGATCTCGCCGTCGCCGGAGACGCGCACGGGAGCGATGGATTCGTCGATCGCCCCGCCGAACACCCAGACACCCGCATCCTTGGCTTCCCGGACGACGGCGCGGGACGCCGCCGAGACGTCCGGGAGCTCGTCGTTCGAGACCTGCATGGCGGCGCTCGGGAAAGAGATCAGATACGTGGTCATGGGCAAGCTCCGAACCGTCGAGTCGGGGTGGCGGCATCGCCTCCTTCATTCTGTGCGATCGTCGCCGCGCGTGCCAGGTCTCTCTGGCGGCCGGGGGGCGGGTTCTGACACTAACTGACATAATGTGCATTATCGGCTTATCTTTCGAGGTGCAGGCCGGCCACCAGCAGACCCCGGTGACGGATCAGGCGCCCACGTAAGCCGCCAGGTGCTCTCCGGTCAGCGTGGGCCGCGCGGCGACGAGATCGGCGGGCGTTCCTTCGAACACGATGCGTCCACCGTCGTGTCCTGCGCCCGGACCGACGTCGATGATCCAGTCGGCGTGCGCCATGACCGCCTGATGATGTTCGATCACGATGACCGTCTTGCCGGAGTCGACGAGATGATCCAGCAGACCCAGGATCTTGTCGACGTCCGCCAGATGCAGACCCGTGGTCGGCTCGTCGAGCACGTAGACGTCGCCCTTCTCGCCCATCTGGATCGCGAGCTTGATCCGTTGGCGCTCGCCTCCCGACAGCGTCGACAGCGGCTGACCCAGCGACAGATAACCCAGCCCGACGTCGTCGAGCCGCGACAGGATCGCCGTGGCCGCGGGGAGCTTCGCCTCGCCCTCCGAGAAGAACACCCGTGCCTCGGAGACCGGTAGGTCCAGCACTTCGGTGATGTCCTTGCCCGCGAGCTTGTACTCGAGGACCGCCGCCTGGAAGCGCTTCCCGCCGCAGTCCTCGCACGGCGTCTCGATCGTGTCCATGAACCCGAGCTCGGTGATGATGACCCCGGCGCCCTTGCACGTCGGGCAGGCGCCCTCGGAGTTCGCGCTGAACAGCGCAGGCTTCACGCCGTTCGCTTTGGCGAACGCCTTGCGGATCGGCTCGAGGAGGCCGGTGTAGGTCGCGGGGTTGCTGCGCCGCGAGCCCTTGATGGCGCCCTGGTCGATCGCGACGACGCCTTCCCGCTTTGAGACGGATCCGTGGATGAGCGAGCTCTTGCCCGATCCGGCGACGCCGGTCACGACGGTCAGGATGCCCGTGGGGATGTCCACGTCGACGTCCTGGAGATTGTGCGTCTGCGCGCCCCGGACCTCGATCGCGCCGGTGGCGGCGCGCACCTGCGGCTTGAGCGACGCACGGTCGTCGAGGTGCTCCCCCGTCCTCGTGCCGCTTTCCTTGAGGCCCTCGACGGAACCCTCGAAGCAGATCTCGCCGCCCGCGCTCCCCGCCCCCGGTCCGAGATCGACGACGTGATCCGCGACCGCGATCGTCTCGGGCTTGTGCTCGACGACGAGCACCGTGTTCCCCTTGTCGCGCAGCTTCTCCAGCAGTCCGTTCATGCGCTGGATGTCGTGCGGATGGAGTCCGATCGTCGGCTCGTCGAACACGTACGTGACGTCGGTCAGCGACGAGCCCAGGTGCCGCAGCATCTTGATGCGCTGAGCCTCTCCCCCGGACAGCGTGCCCGAGGGCCGCTCGAGGCTGAGGTACCCGAGCCCGAGCGTCACGAACGCGTCGAGATTGGCGCTGAGCGCCTTCAGCAACGGCGCGGCGCCGGGCAGGTCGAGACCCCGCACCCACGCGGCGAGGTCGGTGACCTGCATCCGACACGCATCCGCGATGCTGATCCCGTCGATCTTCGACGAGCGCGCGCCTTCGGTGAGCCGCGTGCCATCGCATTCGGGGCAGACGGTGAAGGTCGCGACGCGTTCGACGAACGCGCGGATGTGCGGCTGGAGCGCATCGAGGTCCTTCGACAGCATCGCCTTGGTGATCTTCGGGATGAGTCCCTCGTAGGTCATGTTGATGCCCGAGATCTTGACCTTCGTCACCTCTCCGTAGAGGAACAATTGGCGCTGCTTCTCGGTGAACTCGGCGATCGGCTTGTCGGCCGGGTAGAACCCCGACATCGAGAAGCCCTTCACCATCCAGCCGTCCGCCGTGTACCCGGGCACCATGATCGCGCCCTCGTCGAGGGACTTCGACTCGTCGACGACCTGGGAGAGGTCGATGTCGGACACCGCGCCCCTGCCCTCGCACCGGGGGCACATGCCGCCTAGGTAGATCGCGTCCTTGACGATCTTCTTCTCGCCGCCCGGCCCCGTCATCACCCCGCTCGCGCGTTGGGTCGGGATGTTGAACGAGAACGCCGTCGGACCGCCGATGTAGGGCGTCCCGAGTTTGCTGAACAGGATCCGCAGCATCGCGTTGGCGTCGGTCACGGTGCCGACCGTCGACCGGGGGTTCGCGCCGAGCCGCTCCTGATCGACGATGATCGCCGTCGTCAGCCCCTCGAGCACATCGACGTCCGGGCGCGGGACCGACGGCATGAATCCCTGCACGAACGCGCTGTACGTCTCGTCGATCATCCGGCGAGACTCGGCCGCGATGGTGTCGAAGACCAGCGAGCTCTTGCCCGACCCCGAGACGCCCGTGAACACCGTCAGCCGGCGTTTGGGGATGTCGACGCTCACGTCCTTCAGATTGTTCTCGCGCGCCCCCTGGACGCGGATGAGGTCGTGGGTGTCGGCAGGGTGCTCGGCGGTCATCGGGATCCTTCGGGAGGGAGGTGGTCGTCAGGCGGCTTGATTGATGCGCAGCAGATTGCCCGCCGGGTCGCGGAAGGCGCAGTCGCGCACGCCGTAGGGCTGGTCCATCGGCTCCTGCACCACCTCCGCACCGCGCTCGACGAGACGCTCGAACAGGGCGTCCAGGTCGTCGCTCGCAAGGGTGAGCGCCCCGTAGCTGCCCTTGGCGATCAGCTCGAGGATGGTCCGGCGCTCAGCGTCCGTGATGCCGGGGTCCGTCGCCGGCGGATGCAGCACGATCGACGTACCCGGCTGGTCGGCGGGTCCGACCGTCAGCCAGCGCATGCCGTCGTAGCCGACGTCGTTGCGCACCTCGAAGCCCAGGGCGTCGCGGTAGAAGCCGAGCGCGGCGTCCGCGTCGGTGTGCGGGAGGAAGGCGTAGTGGATGCTGATCTTCATGGGCTTCACGCTAGGTGGGCGTCGATGCGCGGGGCTTCTCGATTCCTGACGGGTCGGGTGATCTGCTTGGCCTGGAACACGGGGATGCCCTCCACGTGTGCGGCGCGTTCACGGTACACGCTGGGTGCGACACCCACCAGCTCCGAGAAGCGGGTGCTGAACGTGCCCAGCGACGAGCACCCGACCGAGAAGCAGACCTCCGTCACGCTCAGATCCCCGCGGCGGAGCAGCGCCATCGCCCGCTCGATGCGCCGGGTCATGAGATAGGAGTACGGGGATTCCCCGTAGGTCTCGCGGAAGCGCCGGCTCAGGTGCCCGGCCGACATGTGCACGCCGGCGGCCAGCGCCTCGACGTCGAGGGGCGCGGCGTACTCGCGATCGATGCGATCGCGCACACGTCGCATCGACACCAGCTCGCGCAGGCGCGCGTCCTCGTCGGCCACCCCCTGATCCTGCCACGACACCGGAGGTCCGCGCAGGACCCTCCGTGACGCTCCCACGAAGTCACCCCCACAGCCGGAGCCTCGAGCGCTACCCTGTTGGCATCCGCACAGGATCCTCCCAGAAAGGGGCCCTCATGTCCGAACCTCTCGCAGAAGCGAAGACGCTGTTGAAGTCGGTGCGCGTCACTCTCGCGGTCTCCGGTGTGCTCGCACTGATCGCCGGAATCGTCCTGCTCGTCTGGCCCGTGAAGTCCGCCGTGATCGTCACGGCGATCTTCGCCTCCTACCTGATCGTCGCCGGTCTCGTGTACATCGCACTGGGGATCTTCTCGCGCACGGGAGGCGGGTGGTCGCGCGTGGGCCATATCGTCCTGGGCCTGCTGTACATCGTGGCCGGTGTGATCGCGTTCGCGAACCTCGGTGTCGCGGCGGCGACCCTCGCCCTCGTCGTCGTCATCTTCATCGGCATCAGTTGGATCGTCGACGGCGTCGTCTCGCTGAGCCTGCTCGGTCAGGACGGCTCGAAGGTCTGGACGCTGCTGTACGCATTGCTCAGCATCGTGGCCGGTGTGTTCGTGCTGTTCTCGCCGCTGATGGCCGGCTTCGCGTTCTGGCTGCTGCTGGCCGTCTCGCTGATCGTGCTCGGCATCGTGCAGATCGTTCGCGCCATCACGATCGGGCGGGAGTCGAAGCAGTTCGTCTCCGGCGTGACCGAGGCGCCCGCGCGCTGAGGGCGCCACGACGATTCGGCCCCGACCCGCGTTCTGCGGGGTCGGGGCCGAATCGTGTCGTGGGGGGTCACTCGCCCCCGAATGCGCTGACGTCACCCACCAGGCGGGTGTTGTCCGCCGGGACCGGGTCGACCACGGCTCGGGCGACCTCGGCCGCGAACTCCGAGACGTTGTAGAGCCTGCCGGCGGACTCGCGGCGTTCGGCGATCGCCCCGGGGTTCGCCCGCTCGAGGAGTGTCGCGGTGATGGTGCCTTCGATCATGTCGCCCGACACGACGGTGAATCCGATCCCCTTCGCCGCGAGCTCGGGGATGCGCTCGCGGAGGGCGTCCTCCCCCGCCCGCTTCGACAGGGCCACGGGCTCGTACTCCGGCATGGTCGGGGTCGTGCGGATGAAGTGGGCCTGGTGACTCGTCACGAAGACGACGCGCGAGCCCTCGGCGAGCAGCGGCACGGACGCCGCGAGGACGTTGACCTGCGCGTCGCGGTTCAGCGACAGCGCATAGTCCTCCGCCATGCCGGACTCCATGCCGCCGGACGCGTTGAGGACGAGCACGTCGAGGCGTCCGAACTCGTTCTGCACCGCCTCGAGCATGGTGCCGACCGACTCGGGATCGGTGAGGTCCGCTCCGACGACGAGCACCCGGCGCCCGAGCTCGCGCAGCTGCGCGGCCAGCTTCTCGGCGCGAGGGGCCTTGTTGCGGTAGTTGATGACGACGTCCGCTCCGGCCTCCGCGAGATAGCGCACGGTGTCGGCCCCGATCCCCCGGGAAGAACCGGTGACAAGGGCGACCTTGCCGTCGAGAGAACCTGCGGGAAGAACGTCGGTCACGGTGACTCCTCAAGATGCGTCGAACGCCGCGATGACGCGGCACCCCAGAGTATCAAGCGGTGCCCGCCGGTCCCGGGACGCGCCACCCGCGCGTGATAGGTTGACCGCAAAGGAGGCCGTATGGACACGTTCGTACAGTTCATCGACCAGTGGGCATGGATCGGCTGGCTGGTCCTGATCGCCGTATTCCTCGTCATCGAGATGCTGTCGCTCGACTTCACCTTCCTCATGCTCAGCTTCGGCAGCGCCGTCGGCCTGGTGACGGATCTCGTCGGAGTCCCGGTGTGGGCGCAGGTGATCGCCGCCGCGGCCGCCGCCGCGCTGTTCATCCTCTTCCTGCGCCCGCCGCTGATCCGACGCCTGCATCGCGGCGAGGATCCGACGAAGTCCAACGTCGACGCCCTCCTCAACCTGCGTGGCGTCGCGCTGCAGGAGATCACGCAGATCTCCGGTCAGGTGAAGCTGAGCAACGGCGACACCTGGACCGCGCGCACCGCGACCGTCATGCCGATCCCCCAGGGCTCGCCCATCGCCGTGACGTCGATCAACGGCGCCACGGCCATCGTCCGTCCCGTCAACGACTAGGAGACCTCCGTGAACGACGCCTCGTTCATCCCCACCGCGATCCTCTGGATCCTCGCCATCGCGGTGATCATCTTCGTGGTGGTCACCGTCGCACGGTCGATCCGCATCATCCCGCAGGCCACGGCCGGCGTCGTCGAGCGGCTCGGCCGCTACCACAAGACGCTCACCCCGGGTCTGAACATCCTCGTCCCCTTCATCGATCGCCTGCGACCGCTGATCGACATGCGCGAGCAGGTCGTCTCCTTCCCGCCGCAGCCCGTGATCACCGAGGACAACCTGGTCGTCTCGATCGACACGGTCGTCTACTTCCAGGTGACCGATGCCCGTGCCGCCACCTACGAGATCGCGAACTACCTCGGCGCCGTCGAACAGCTGACCACCACCACGCTCCGGAACGTCGTCGGCGGGCTGAACCTCGAAGAGGCGCTCACGAGCCGCGACAACATCAACGGCCAGCTCCGCGTCGTGCTCGACGAGGCGACCGGCAAGTGGGGCATCCGCGTCGGCCGCGTCGAGCTCAAGGCGATCGACCCGCCTGTGTCCATCCAGGACTCGATGGAGAAGCAGATGCGCGCCGAGCGCGACCGGCGTGCCGCCATCCTCACCGCCGAGGGCACCAAGCAGTCGGCCATCCTCGAGGCGGAGGGCTCGCGCCAGGCGGAGATCCTCCGCGCCGAGGGCGACAAGCAGGCTGCCGTCCTGCGGGCTCAGGGCGAGGCCGAGGCCATCCAGAACGTCTTCAGCGCGATCCACCAAGGCGCCCCGGACGACAAGCTCCTCGCCTACCAGTACCTCCAGATGCTGCCGAAGATCAGCGAGGGGCAGTCGAACAAGCTGTGGATCATCCCGAGCGAGCTCACCGAGGCGCTCAAGGGTATCGGCAACGCCTTCACGCCGAAGCCGGGTCAGGCACCGACACAGCTGCCGCCGAGCGTGTGACCCACCCCTACTTCGCGAAGACGCGGCACCCCCGAGTCCTCGCCCATCGCGGTCTCGTGACCGCGGCGGGCGAGGACTCCGGCGTGTGGGAGAACACCGCCGCGGCCTTCGCCGCGGCTCATGCCGCCGGCGCCGAGTACATCGAGACCGACTGCCAGGTCACCGCCGACGGCGATGTCGTGCTGTTCCACGACTCGACCCTCGAACGCCTCACGGGCGATCCTCGCGAGGTGGGCCACGTGCGCACGCGCGAGCTGGCCCGTCTGTTCGCGGATCACGGCGGCCTCCTCACCGTGGCCGAGGCGCTTGACACCTTCCCGGACACCCGGTTCAACATCGATGTGAAGACGCCCACGGCGGCGGAGCCGCTCGGGCCGATCCTCGCCGACCACACCCACCGCACCCTGCTCACGAGCTTCTCCGACGCGAACCGCCGTGCCGCCGTGTCGTCGGTGCTGCGCGCCGGCGCCGGCATCCGTCCCGCCACCTCGGGCGGTCGCGCCACCATCGCGCGCGTGCGGGCGCTGTCGGCCGCGCGCCTCTCCCCCGCCCGGGTCCTCACCGAGATCGACGCCCTGCAGATCCCGGAGCGGCAGGGTCCCGTGCGGGTGCTCGCACCGTCGCTCCTCCGCGCCGCGCACCGCTTCGACGTCGAGGTCCACGTGTGGACGGTCAACGAGGCGGAGGACATGCGCCGGCTCATCGCAGCCGGTGTCGACGGCATCGTCTCCGACCGAGCCGACGTGGCTCTGGCCGCCCTTTCGGGCCCATAACCTCCGGCGCTGGGATTCCGCTGTGAATACCGCTCCGAAGCCGCTCGCGTGGATGAAGCGCACAGGTCGGAGCGTTATACCTGACAGCGACGAGAGGACCACACAATGGCAGATCGCAGCCTGCGCGGCATCCGACTCGGCGCCCAGAGCCTACAGAGCGAAGAGGGCGTCGTTTTCATGGAGCGCCGTGAGACCACCTACACCTGTGACACCTGCGGCCACGTCACGAACCTGATGTTCGCGGCCGACGCCGAGCCGCCCCAGACCTGGGAATGTCGTTCCTGCGGGGCTGAGGCACGCCTGAACATCGACGGCCAGGCCGTCACGCTCGACACGGGCGAGGAGAAGGCCGCCCGCACGCACTGGGACATGCTCATGGAGCGGCGCACGCGCGCCGAGCTCGAGGAGCTCCTCGAGGAGCGCCTCGCGTTCATCCGGGCGCGTCGCGGCGCGGGCGAGGACCCGACGCGCGAGAAGATCGGCGCCTAACCGCGGCGCCGGGATCGCCAGCCGGCGACGGCCAGCGACGCGATCCCTCCCCACAACAGGATCTGCTGGATCCACGGACCCAGCACCACACCCGCCGTGAGGCCGGACCGGAGCTCGACATCCTCGAGCATCGCTCCGGCCTCATCCGCGTCCAGACGGGTAACGGTGCTCCCATCGGCGCGGATGATCTGACTCGTCCCCACGGTGGAGATGTTGACGACACTGCGGCCCGTCTCGATCGCACGCATCCGTGCGAACGCCAGCTGCTGCAGGTTCTCGTCCGTGCCCCGGAAATCCGCGTTGTTGGTCTGGAAGACCAGCACCTCGGCGCCGCCCTGCACCCCTTCGCGGATCACATCGTCGTAGATCACGTCGAAGCAGATGGCGAGTCCGACCTTCACTCCGTCCACGTCCACCAGCGGCGGATTGATCCCCGGCGTGTACTCGCGGCCGATGAGTCCGATCAGATCGGGCGCGAGCGCGTTGTAGAAGGCACGATCCGGGACGTACTCCCCGAACGGGACGGGATGGCGCTTGTCGTGGATCTGCTCGGCGGCGCCCTCGTCGGTCCACAGCATCGAGGTGTTGTAGTACCTGCCGCCGCGTCCGGTCGCCGCGTTGGCGAGCAGCGGCGCGCCGATCCGCGACGAGACGAGCGTCATACGGCGCGCGAGGGTCTCGTTCTGGAAGGGATCCGTGTCGAGGCCGCCCTCCGGCCACACGAGCAGATCGACGTCTTCGCCGTACAACGGCTGCGTCGCCTCGGTCTGGGCGAGGACCACCGCGAACGGCTCGCGCTCGTCGAAGTACCCGGTCGGACCGTTCCCCTGCACCGCGGCGATCCGCATCGAGCCGGAGGCCGTGGTCGGGAACAGCGGGGTCACGACCAGGAGCACGACCAGGGCGGCCGGGAGCGCGATCAGCAGCGGCTGCTTCTTCCAGACCCGCAGCCGGACGATCTCGATCGTCATCGCCGTGACGAGCACCATCAGGAAGCCGAGTCCGCTCACCCCGAGCCACGACGACACCGGAGCGAGGGGGCTGGACGCCTGCGTCATGCCGATGCGCGCCCAGGGGAACCCGCCGTACGGCCAGGTTCCGATGAACAGCTCACGACCGATCCAGAGGGCCGACACGACCGCCGGGAGAGCGAGCACGCGGCCCCAGCGTCCCGGGAGCAGACGCGGCATCCAGCGATAGGCGAGCGCGATCGGGATGACGGCGACCGCGGTGAGCCCTCCTTCGACCACGCTGAGCGCCGCCCAGGGAACGGGGCCCAGATACCGCGAGGTCCAGGAGACGAGGAGTCCGAAGAACAGGATGCCGTAGACCAGTCCGACCAATAGCGCTCCCCCGGCCCGGCGCCCGATCAGGGCGACGAGGAGCAGCGCGGCTGCGGGGAAGGCGAGGATCCAGACGCCCGCCTCCGGATACGCCAGGTCCATCAGGAACGCGGCGCCCGCGGCGGCGACCACAGCCGCCCACAGGGGCAGAAGCGGGCGCGCGAAGGCACGGGAGTCGGACATCGGTCGCCTTCTCACATCGAGGAGTACGAGACGATGCCGCGGCGCAGGCCGTCGAGCGCCGCACGAGCCGTTCGTGCGAGCGCTCCGTCCTCCGCGACGATGGACAGCTGGTCCAGGAGGTCGATCGTCTGCTTGGCCCAGCGCACGAAGTCGCCCGCAGCCATGTCGGCCTCGACCAGCACACGGTCGAGCACGCCGCCTCGAGCCCAGGAGTGCATCGCACCGGCGAGACCCGCGGCCAGGGGCTCGGAGCCGGGGAGCTGGTGATCCTGCTCCAGGTCGTCGAGCTCGGCCCAGAGGGCGGTGGTCTTCTCGTACGCCGTGCGGAAACCGCCCCGCGGCAGCCCCCGCTCCCCCGCATTCGCCTCGTCGCGACGGGGTTCGTACACCAGGCAGGAGGCCATGGCGGCGAGGGAGGGCGCGTCGAGGCCTGTCCACAGACCCTGACGCAGCGACTCCGCGACCAGCAGGTCCCGCTCCCCGTAGATGCGACGCATGGTCCGGCCCGACTCGGTCAGGATGATCTCCTCGCCGTCGGTCCGCAGATAGTCGAGCGTCTCGAGGACTTCGACGACCCGGTCGAACACGCGGGCCACCGTGCCGGTGCGCGTCTCGATCTGCCGGCGGGTGCGGTCGGTCTGACGCTTCAGCTTCCAGTACCGCTCGGCCCAGCGCGCGTGCGCCTCACGATCGGGGCACCGGTGGCAGGGGTGCCGCTGCATCCGGGTACGCAGCTCCTGGATGCGCTTCATCCGCTTGTCGCGTGCTCCACGCGGTGCCTGGGAGTCCTGGCGGTTCTTCTTCTCGAGATCGCTGAGCTCGCGCCGGAGGGCGGAGTACTCACGGAAGTCGCCGTGCTCGCAGGTCATCGACTCGCGGTACCCCGTGAGCGACGTCTCGGCCTCCCGGACCTGCCGGGCCAGACCGACGACCGATCGGTCCGCCTGGAACTGCGCGAACGACGATTCGAGGATCTGCCGCGCCCGCGCCTTGCCGAAGAGGTCGATGAGGTTGACGGCCATGTTGTAGGTCGGCCGGAAGCTGGAGTTCAGCGGGTAGGTGCGCCGTGAGGCGAGCGCGGCCACCGCCTGCGGATCCATGCCCTCGGTCCACTGCACCACGGCGTGGCCCTCGACGTCGATGCCCCGCCGGCCCGCGCGGCCCGTGAGCTGGGTGTACTCCCCCGACGTGATCGCCACCCGCGCCTCGCCGTTGAACTTCTCCATCTTCTCGAGCACGACCGTTCGTGCCGGCATGTTGATGCCGAGCGCCAGGGTCTCGGTGGCGAAGACGACCTTGACGAGTTTGCGCCGGAAGAGCTCCTCCACCACCTCCTTGAAGGCGGGGAGCAGACCGGCATGATGCGACGCGACGCCGCGCTCGAGGTTGTCGAGCCACTCCCAGTACCCCAGGACGCCGAGGTCCTCGTCCTGCAGCGTCCGCGTGCGCTCCTCGACGAGCGTGCGGATCTCCTCGCGCTCTTCCTGAGTGGTGAGGCGCAGGCCCGACCGCCGCACCTGCTGCACCGCGGCGTCGCAGCCGACGCGGCTGAAGATGAAGAAGATCGCCGGCAACAGGTTCGCGCGCTCGAGCAGCTGCACGACGTCGGGGCGGTCCATGCGCTCGATGCGGCGCATGTTCGACGGGCGTACCGGGCGCTGACCACCGCGCGGGGGCCGCTTCGCCTGTCGCCCGGCGTGGCGATTGCTGGCGTACGACTGCGCGCGACGGTTGTTCTCGTAGTGGGAACCAGTGAACGAGCGGATGCGCATCAACTCCTGGTTCACCTGCGCGGTCGCCGCGCCTGCCCGGTCGTCGAAGAGCGGCAGGAGGTCGTCGCGCACGAGCACGTGCTGCTCGAGCGGGACCGGTCGCACCTCCGAGACGATGACCTCGGTGTCGCCGCGGACGGTGTCGAGCCAGTCGCCGAACTCCTCGGCGTTCGAGACGGTGGCGCTCAGCGAGACCAGCCGCACCTGCTGCGGCAGGTGGATGATGACCTCTTCCCACACGGCCCCGCGGAAGCGGTCCGCCAGGTAGTGCACCTCGTCCATCACGACGTAGCGGAGGTCGCGCAGGGCGGCGGAGTCCGCGTAGATCATGTTGCGCAGCACCTCGGTCGTCATCACGACGATGCGGGCGTTGCCGTTGATGTTCGTGTCGCCGGTCAGCAGTCCCACGTCTTCCGGCCCGTACACGTCGACGAGCTCGCGGAACTTCTGATTCGACAGCGCCTTCATGGGCGTGGTGTAGAAGGCCTTGTCCGACGGACTCTGCATGGCGAGGTGGATGGCGAACTCGCCGACGATCGTCTTGCCCGCCCCGGTGGGGGCCGCGACGAGCACGCTGTGCCCGCGCTCGAGTGCGTGGCACCCCTCGACCTGGAAGGGGTCCAGGTCGAACCGCTGGCGCGCGGCGAAGGCGACCGTCTCCGGGTGTTCGGCCGCCTGACGGGCCGCGGCGTAGCGCTCCGAGGGCGAACTCATGCGGCGTCCGGAACCAGACCCGCCGCGGCATCCTGCTTGCGTTTGCGTCGATCGAAGAGGAGCGAGAGCAGCGCGGCCGCGAAGTACAGCACGATCAGGATGCCGGCCAGCATCAGCATGCTGACGACGTCGGCGGCGGGCGTGGCCAGCGCCGCGAACACGGTGGCGATGATGACCGCGACGCGCCAGCCCTTGAGGATGGCGCGGCCCGTCATGATCCCCGCCACGTTCAGCGCCACGAGGAAGACGGGCAGCACGAACGAGACGCCGATCACGAGCATCAGCTTGAAGATGAAGTCGTAGTAGTCCTGGGCGGCGTAGAAGTTCGTGCCGCCCTCGGGGGTGAAGCTCCACATCAGCTCGATGATGTGCGGCATGATCACCACGCCGAGATAGCAGCCGCCCAGGAACAGCGGCACCGCGGCCACGACGAAGCCGATCGTGTAGCGGACCTCTTTGCGGGTCAGACCCGGCATGATGAACGCCCAGATCTGCCACAGCCAGACCGGGGCGGACGCGAACAGGCCGATCGAGAGGGCGATGCGCATGCGCATGTCGAAGGCCGCCGTCACGGTCGAGAAGTTCAGAGCGCTGAAGTCATCTCCGCGCTTCTCCGTGATCAGACGGATCGGTTCGGTGATGAAGTGGATGATCGGATCAGCGACGATGAACGCCGCGATCATCCCGACGACCAGCGCGGCAGCCGCGATCATCAGCCTTCGGCGCAGCTCGACCAGGTGCGCGCCCAGCGACATCCGTCGGTCGCGGTCCGGCTTCGCCCTGGCGGCCGGGTCCATCACTGCCACGGGCGGTCAGGCGCGAGGAGGAGTCTCAGGATCCGCGCCCGGGCTCTTCACCGTCGTCGGCTCGGCCGCTGCGGACTCCGTGCGATCGGCGGCGTCATCGTCCTTCATGGCCTTCATCTCACCCTTGAAGACACGAGCGGACTGACCGACGCTCTTCGCCAGCGCCGGGAGCTTGGCAGCCCCGAACAGAAGGAGGATCACGGCGAGCACGATCAGGAGGTGCCACCCCTGCATTCCAGCAAACATCTCTAGTTCCCGTCGTCGATGGGTGATATTGCCAGTCTACCTGGCCTCTTCGTGCGGCGGGCGGTGGTACAGCGCGAGTCCCGCAGCCGCCCACTCGCGGGTCGCCGCGCGGGCGACCGCCGGCTCGAGGACCTCCAGCGCGCCGCCGAAACGCGCCGCGATGCGCTTGATGCCGCGGGGATCTGCGAGGTGCAGACGCGCCGTGACGATCCCGTCCGCCGTCTCGACGTGGTCCGCCGACAGCAGACCTCCCACCAGCGGGGCGAAGCGCTCGGGCAGGCGCACGGCCACCTCCCGATCCTCCGCGGCCTCGGCGAACGCGTCGGGCACCGGATCCCCGCCGTGCGTGGTCGGGATGTCGGTGAGCCGCGGCTCGCTGACGCGATCCAGATGGAAGGTGCGGATGGCTCGGCGCATGTGGCACCAGCCCTGCAGGTACCACTGCCCGTTGGTGATGAGGATCTGCACGGGATCCACGGTGCGGGTGGTCGGAGAGGCGTCCGGCGCCTGATAGGTGAAGGACACGGCCCTGCCCTCCTGCACGCCGCGCGAGACCACTCCGCGCACCTCGTCGACGGCCGTCGGCACGACGACGACATCCGCCGGGGCGTCGGCCGCTCCGCGGGAGAGCTTCGAGATGAGCCCGGCCACCAGACCGGAGTCGGAGACCGCCGGCACCGCGGCGACCATCTGCAGCCCGGCGAGCAGAGCGGCCGCCTCGCGCGCCGTGAACCGGGGCACCCGTCGCAGTGCGACGTCGTTCGTGATCTCGATCACGTCTTCCTGGTCGAGCAGATCCCAGTTGATGTCGAACAGCTCCTGAGGCTGCTGCCAGAAGCCCGCTTCACCGGGCAGTCCGATGACGGTGAGCTTCTCGACCATGCCCCGCATCTCGCGCGGCGTCACGCCGAATTCCTCCGCAGCGTCGGCGAGCGACACCTGGCCGTGCTCGAGCAGGTACGGCACGAGCGTGAGATACAGGCGCACACGATCCGAGGCGAGCAACGGCTTCGACCTGGCGGCCATCATGCCCCTTCCCGTCCGGCGTGCGCGTCGACGACGGCCTGCAGCCGGGCGATCACCGCGTCGCGCAGCGGAGCCGGTTCGACCACGCGCACCTCGGGACCGTAGGAGGCCAGCTCGTCGGCCAGGATGTGCAGGTCCACGAACGGCACGCGGATGCCCTGCACGGCCGGCTCCCCTCGGCGGCCCAGGCGGAGGGCCGCCTCGGTCCCGGGGGTCACCTCGAGTAGTGCGGCGTTGCCGGCGGCGACGCGCTCCAGCCCCGCGAGAGCCCGCTCCCCCGCGCCCTCGCGCAGCGCGGGATCGAAGCCGTCCGCCGTGACGGTCACCTCGCCCACGATCCGGCTGAGCAGGAAGGTGCGGTCCTGCTCGATGTCGACATCGACGCCGAAGACGTGCCAGCGCGCCTCGTAGTCCACGAGCGCGAGCGGTCGGACCGACCGACGGCGCGGGGCGTCCTCCCCCGGTTTGAGGTAGTCGAACCGGACGACGCGACTGCGCTCGATCGCGTCCTGCAGCGGCGTGAAGGCGGCGTCGCGGGCCGTGATGCGCGGGGCGAACCCGATGATCGGCTCGTCTCCGTCGATCCCGAGCGCGCGGATCTTCCGCACGCCGGACTGCGCGTCCCCGGACGCGGACTCGGCGCTCCAGACGCTTCCCGCGAGGCGAAGGACGGCGAGCTCGGCGGGCGTGAACTCGATGTCCCCGGGCAGGTCGTATTCCGCCTGCGGAATGCGGTAGCGCGCCTCGCGCAGGTCGTTGGGGTCTGCAGCGTCGCCGATCGTCTCGATCGGCACGCCCAGCGAACGGAGCTCGTCCTTGTCGCGCTCGAACATCTTCTCGAGCGCATCGGTCCGCGTCCCGGCTTCGGCGCGCTGCCGGTATCCGGAGACGTTGTCGAGGATCTGCTGCTTCGTCAGCCCGATCTCCGTGGCCATCAGCGCCACGACGAGATTCGTCAGGCGCTCCTCCGCGGGGATCCGGGCAGCCATCACGGGGTGGGCGCCGCGACGGTGCCCAGGATGTCGATGACGAACGCCATGGCGGGCGAGTTCTCGGTGTCGGGCACGACGATGAGCACCTGGGAGCCGATCTTCTGCCCGACGAGCGCCTCGGCGACCGGAGGAGCCATCTGCGAGAACTGCGAGGTGGGCGCGTCGCCCCACGTCGTGCGGATGACCTGGCGGTCGGCCCAGCCCACGGCGGTGAAGTTCACCAGCGGAGTCTGGTCCGCCGTCAGCGGCTCGCCCTCGCCCTCGATGAGCGTCTGGACGACCTGCGACTCGGGGGCGTCGATCTTCGGGATGATCACTCCGGGAGTGCCGTCGGGCGCACGCACCACGGTCGGCATGCCCGATGCGTCGTTGAACCTCAGGGATCCCTCGGCGCGCGGAAGCAGCACGTCGACGACGTCGAACACGACGACGGCCACGTCGTCGTCTTCCATGCCGAATCCGGCGATGTTCTGCGGTCCGAAGTCCTCCGGCGTCAGCGCCGCGACCACACGCGATCCGGCGGTCGCGCACGGCAGCGCGTCGCCGAGCCCCGGAACGCGCTCGGCCCAGTAGTCGATGCTCTGCGCGGGCGTCGTCGCCTCGTCGTAGGGCAGCTCGAAGACCTGATCGCCGGTCTCCCCGCTGTACACCGCGATCTGCCCGACGAGACCCTGGGAGCCGTCGACCAGTGCGCGACCGTCGCCGACGACCGTGTCTGCGAAAACCGAGGACGACACGTGCACGGGGGCGAAGATCTCGACGTCCGTCGACCCGCCGATGTCGCCCTCGACGCTCACCGCGTCGCGCAGCCCGGTGTCGCCCGCGTCGCGGTCGCACGCGGCGCCGTCGTAGGTCGGAGCGGCCGTGCACCCGGTCAGAGCGAGGACGGCGAGGCTGAGAGTGGCCAGAACGGCGGACGATTTACGCACGTCCTCCAGTCTATTCCGTCGCCTGCTCGGATTCGCGCGAAGCCGTCGCGATGCGCGCGCCCTCCGCCGCGCGTGCGGCCTCGCGGGCGCGCTTGCGCAGGTTCTTGTCGGTGATCTCGCGATCGCCCACCGCGCCGGGCGTCCACATCTCGACGTCCTCGTCGCTGAAGCCCGACTTGGAGGCCCGGCGCTTGACCGACGGGGCGATCGCGCCCGGCGCGAGGCGACGTGCGGTGAGCAGGAACCCGGTGTGCGCGACCATCCGGTGGTCCGGCCGCACGGCGAGCCCTTCGACGTGCCAGCCGCGGACCATCGTCTCCGAGGCGTCCGGCTCGGTGAACAGCCCGGTGCTGCGGATGTACTCAGCAACGCGGGAGAGCTGCGTCGCCGTGGCGATGTAGCAGAGCACGACTCCGCCCGGCGTCAGCGCCTCCGCAACGACGTCGATGCATTCCCACGGCGCGAGCATGTCGAGGACGACGCGGTCGACGGAGCCGGCGGGCAGCTCCCGCGGCAGCGCCTCGACGAGGTCGCCCACGACGACCCGCCAGGCGGGCGGCTCCTCGCCGAAGAAGGTGTGGACGTTCGCCCGCGCGACGTCCGCGAACTCGTCGCGCCGTTCGAACGACACCAGCGTCCCGGAGGCGCCGACGGCCCGCAGGAGCGAGAGGGAGAGGGCCCCCGAGCCCACGCCGGCCTCGACCACGGTCGCTCCGGGGAAGACATCGGCCTGCATGACGATCTGCGCGGCGTCCTTCGGGTAGACGATGGCCGCGCCGCGCGGCATCGACATCGCGAAGTCCCGCAGGAGGGGGCGCAGCGCGAGGTACTCGTGCCCGGAGCTGTTGGTGACGACCGAGCCGTCGGGCAGGCCTACGAGGTCCCGGTGCCGCAGCACGCCGTGGTGGGTGTGCAGCTCTCCGTCCTCGCGCAGCGTGACCGTGTGCAGGCGGCCCTTGGGCCCCGTCAGCTGGACGCGGTCGCCCTCGCGGAACGGACCGCTCGGGCGTACGGTGCGCGGCTGCTCACTCATCGGGCGACTCCCGTCATCGTGTCGCGGAGGTCGAGCAGCGGCACGAGGTCGGCCACGCGGCGGTCCGCCAGCGTCGGCCACAGCGCGTGCGCGCCCAGATCGTCGAGCGGCACGATGTGCGGGACCCCCAGCGTGACGGCGCCCGAGGCGAGACCCGCGCGGACGCCGGTCGGCGAGTCCTCGATGACGACGGCCTCGGCGATGTCGACGCCCAGCAGGGCGGCGGCTTGCAGGTACGGCTCGGGGTGCGGCTTCGGGTTGGTCACGTCGTCGCCGGCGACCACCAGATCGAACGCGGGGAAGTCGACGAGCTCGACGACGTCGAGCGCCATCCGGCGCAGCGACATGGTCACCAGTGCGGTGGGGATGCCGGCGGCCTTCAGGTCGAGCAGCAGCTCGCGGGCGCCCGGGCGGAACGGCACGCCATCGGTGCGCAGAGACGCCTGCACCGCGTCCGTCAGATGCGACACGATCGCCTCCGGCTCCATCCGGACACCGGCGTTCTGGAGGATGACCGCACTGTCGATGAGTCCGCTACCGACCAGCTGCAGCGCGTCCTCGTGGCTCCAGCTGCCGCCGAAGGACTCGACGAGTCGCGTCTCGGCCGCCATCCAGTACGGCTCGGTGTCGACGAGTGTTCCATCCATGTCCCAGAGGACCGCGCGGGGCTGTCTGCTCACCGGACCATGTTAGCCGGGCCTGCGACCGCCACCCGCCGACCCGGACTAGCCTGGGGTGACCACATCGTCGCGCAATCGAAGGGAGATCCCGATGGACGTTCTCGGTCCGCGGATCGTGATCGCAGCGTTCGACGGCTGGAACGATGCCGGCGAGGCCGCCAGCGGGGCGCTCGCCGCTCTGCGCGCCACCGGCGACTACGACCTCGTGCACTCGGTCGACCCGGAGCTCTACTTCGACTACCAGTACACGCGTCCGTCGACGCGGACGGATGCCGAGGGCCGGCGTCAGCTGACGTGGCCGGAGGCCGGTCTGTGGCGTCCTCGCGACCCCGCGCCCGGGCCCGAGTTCTGGCTCCTCACCGGGGTCGAGCCTGCCCGCACCTGGCAGGCGTTCGCCGCCGAGTTCATCGACGTCGCGCTCCGCGACGACGTCACCGGCTTCGTGACCCTCGGCGCCATGCTCGCCGACGTGCCGCACACCCGTCCCATCTCGATCTTCGCCGCCAGCCAGAACGAGCAGGTGCGTGAGGCGCACGGCCTCGAGAAGTCGCTCTACGAGGGTCCCGTCGGCATCCTGAGCGTCTTCGAGCACTTCGCCGAGTCGGCGGGGATCCCCACGGCGAGCCTGTGGGCGAGCGTGCCTCACTACGTGGCCAACACCACGCCCTCCCCGAAGGTCACGCTCGCGCTGCTCGACCGCCTCGAGGAGCTCACCGGCCTCGACGTGTCGCGCGACGGACTGCGCACCGAGGCGGCCGCGTGGGAGGCGTCGATCGACGCCGCAGCGGCCGATGACGAGGACATGACGGAGTACATCCGGCAGCTCGAGAGGACGCGCGACACCTGGGATGCCCCCGAGGCGTCCGGCGACGCCATCGCTCAGGCGTTCGAGCGATATCTGCGCCGGCGTGGAGACGGCCCCGGCGACCACAAGCGCTGACCACCCGGACCGCTCAGGCGGAGATCACTCAGGCGGAGATCACTCCGGTGGCGAGCAGGATGAGGATCGTCGTGCCGAGCAGGATGCGGTAGATCACGAACGGCAGGAAGCTGCGCTTCGAGATCCAGCTCATGAAGAACGCGATCACGCCGAGGGCCACGACGAAGGCGATGCCGGTCGCCGCGAGGGTGTCTCCGAGCGAGAAGAACGACGGCTCGCCCCAGCTCTTCGCGAGCTGGAAGAACCCGCTGCCGAAGACCGCGGGGATGGCGAGGAGGAATGCGTACCGCGCGGCCGCGGCGCGCTCGTAGCCGAGGAAGAGGCCCATCGTGATGGTGCCGCCGGACCGCGAGACGCCCGGGACCAGCGACAGCGCCTGGGCGAGTCCGAACGCGACGCCGTGCGGATAGGTGAGATCGCCGAGCGTGCGGCGCTTGGCGCCCACGTGATCGGCGATGCCGAGCAGGATGCCGAAGGCGATGAGCATGATCGCCACGATCCACAGGGAGCGGAAGACGCTCTCGATCTGGTCCTGGAAGAGCAGCCCGAGGATGACGATCGGGATGCTGCCGATGATGATCAGCCACCCCATGCGGGCGTCCGGGTCGTTGCGCGGAGCCCTGCCGACCAGTGACCGGAACCACTGCGTGATGATGCGCACGATGTCGCGCCAGAAGAACACGACGACGGCGGCCTCCGTGCCGATCTGTGTGATGGCGGTGAAGGCGGCGCCGGGGTCCTCCCCGGAGGGCAGGAAGGTGCCGAGGATGCGCAGATGGGCGCTGGAGGAGATCGGCAGGAACTCCGTGAGACCTTGGACGATCCCGAGGATGAGCGCTTCGAGGAGATGCATGGAGGGCCTTCTGATCGTGCGGGCGCAGGCGGCGGGCCGCGCTCAGTACGTGCGCAGCAGATCGGCCAGCACCTGCTGGCCGAAGACAAGCGAGTCTACGGGCACGCGCTCGTCGACCCCGTGGAACATCCCCGTGAAGTCCAGATCCGCCGGCAGCCGGAGGGGTGCGAAGCCGTAGCCCGTGATGCCGAGCGTGGACAGCGCCTTGTTGTCGGTGCCCGCTCCGAGCAGGTACGGGATGACCGGCACACCGGGGTCGTGCCGGCCGATGCTCGCCACCATCGCCTCCACGAGCTCGCCCTCGAACGGGGTCTCCATGCCGATGTCCCGCACCACGGTCTCGATCCCGATGCCGTCGCCGACGATCTCCTGGAGCTCGGCCAGCACCTCGTCCTCCGTGCCGGGGATGACGCGGACGTCGATCAGCGCCTCCGCCCGCTCGGGGATGACGTTGTGCTTGTATCCCGCCGACAGGGCGGTCGGGTTCGTCGTCGTGCGGAAGGAGGAGCGCAGGAACGCCTCCGCCGGCCCGGCGGCGCCGGCCAGGGCGTCGGGGTCGTCCGCGTCGCGGCCGGTCAGCGCGCTCAGGCCGTCGAGCAGGGCCGTCGTGGTCGGGGTCAGCCGGATCGGCCAGCGGGTGCGGCCGATGGCTGCGACCGCTTCGGCGAGGGCCGTGACGGCGTTGTCCTCGTGCAGCCGGCTGCCGTGGCCGGCGCGCCCCCTCGCCACGAGACGGATCCAGATCAGGGCCTTCTCCCCCACCTGCAGCAGGTAGGCGCGTCGGTCGTCGACGGTGATCGAGTATCCGCCGACCTCGCTGATCGCCTCCGTCGCACCGGCGAACCAGTCGGGGCGATCGCGCACGACGAGGGCGGAACCCTCGACCCCGCCGTTCTCCTCGTCGGCGAAGAAGGCGAGGACGAGGTCGCGGGCGGGCCGCTCCCCCGCGCGCAGGATGTCGGCGACGGCCGTGAGGATCATCGCGTTCATGTTCTTCATGTCGACGGCGCCGCGCCCCCACAGCATCCCGTCCTGCACCGCTCCGGCGAACGGATCGACCGTCCAGTCCTCGGCGACGGCCGGGACGACGTCGAGGTGACCGTGCACCACCAGCGCGGGCAGAGAGCGGTCTCGACCCGGCACGCGGGCGACCACGTTGGTGCGGCGGGGCACCGGCTCGTAGTACTCGACCTCCAGGCCGAGGGCCCGAAGGTAGTCCCCGACGTAGTCGGCGGCCTCGCGCTCCCCCTTCGCGTTGCCGCCGCCGAAGTTCGAGGTGTCGAAGCGGATGAGGTCGCTCGCGATGCGGACGACCTCCGGGAGCGCGGGTTCGATCATGCACCTCAGGCTACCGAAACCGCGTGCCACGCCCGGGCGTCGCGCTCGGTTCGAGGCGCGGTTCGGAACGTGGTAATGTCATTCTTCGGTCGGCAACGATCATCCGAAACCTGCGCGGGTGGCGGAATGGTAGACGCGCTAGCTTGAGGTGCTAGTGCCCGATAGGGCGTGGGGGTTCAAGTCCCCCTCCGCGCACAGAGAGCCCCGGTGGTCCGAAAGGAGCACCGGGGCTTTTCCGTCGTGTCCGGCACCCGAGCGTCCGGGCGAGGCCACCCCGACCGGGGCCGACGTCTCAGGCGACGCCGACCCCGAACAGCAGGCCGAGCAGGTACGTGATCGCCGCGGCTCCGAAGCCGATGGCGAGCTGCCGCAGGGCGCGGCGCAGAGGCGGGCCGCCCGACAGGATGCCGACCATCGCCCCGGTCGTCAGCAACGCGATGCCCACGAGCACGAGCGCCACGATCACGGCGGCGGCGCCCTGCAGTCCGAAGATCCAGGGCAGCACCGGGATGATCGCACCGGAGGCGAACAGCAGGAAGCTGGAGATCGCCGCCGTCCAGTCGCTCCCGACGATCTCGTGCTCCACGCTGTGCGTGCGCACCGGCCCGGTGGCGGAGCGGCGCACACCTTCCTGGGCCGCGGCCACGATCCGACGGGCGCGCGCCAGTGCCTCTTCGGGGCCGACACCTCGGGCCCGGTAGACCAGGGCCAGCTCGTTCTCGTCGATGTCGAGGTCGTGCGCGGAGGCCGCCGCATCCTCGTTCGCCTCGGTGGCGGCGAGCAGCTCGCGTTGCGACCGCACCGACACGAACTCCCCCGCGCCCATCGACAGTGCGCCGGCGAGCAGGCCGGCGATTCCGCTGAACAGGACGAAGCCGGAGCTGACGCCCGTCGCCCCGATGCCGAGGACCAGCGCCAGGTTGCTCACGAGCCCGTCGTTGGCTCCGAAGACCGCGGCGCGGAAGGATCCCGACAGCCGGCGCCGCCCCCGCGCCGCCAGGCCCCGCACGACCTCGTAGTGCACCTTCTCGTCCGCCCGCATCGCGGGGGTGGCGTACTGCTCGGCGTCGTAGGGCGAGCGCGCCTCGGCGCTCTGCGCGAGGGCGAGGACGAAGATCGAGCCGAAGCGTCCGGCCATCCAGCCGAGCAGGCGGGTGCGCAGACCGACCCTCGGCAGGCGCGACGGCTCCCCGCCGAGCAGGTCGAGCCAGTGCTTCTCGTGCCGGCGCTCGGCCTCGGCGAGGCTGAGGAGGATGTCGCGCTCCTCCCCCTCGCGGGTCGCGGCGAGTCGTTGGTACACCCGTCCCTCGGCACGCTCCTCGACGAGGTAGCGCGCCCAACGGCGGCGATCCGCGGCGGTGGGCTCAGCGGCGAGCGGGGCGGTCATGCATCCTCCCGAATGTGGACAACATCTCCACGCTATCCGCGGCAGTACCGCGCCGACGAGCGGAGCCCGGGATTGACAGCATTTCGGGAATCCGAAGGCCGCCGACGCCGTCAGGAGCGGACGCGCTTGCGAAGCAGGTCGATGCGGGCCTGGAGCTGGGTCACCGTCGCCTGCGCGACCGCCGGACCGCCGCAGAGCCGCCGCAGCTCGGCGTGCACCGCGCCGTGCGGCTCGCCCTTCTGCCGGGCGTAGAGGCCGACGAGGCTGTTGAGCAGCTGCCGCTGTTCTTTGAGCGTGCGATGCAGCGGCGCAGGCAGCGTCGTCGTCTCGCCCGGGCCCGCGGCGGCCTCCCGCGCCTCGCGCAGACGCGACTGACGCGACTGGCGCTGCATGAGGAGCTCGTGCACGTGCTCGGGTTCGAGAAGACCCGGGAACCCGATGAACTCCTCCTCCTCGGGGGTGCCCGGCTCGGCGAGCTGACCGAACTCCTGCCCTTCGAACACCACACGGTCGAAATGCGCGACCGACGAGAGCGCCTGGTAGCTGAACTCCTGGGTCAGCGCATCGGACGCGTCGTCCTCGCGATTGGCGCTGTCGAGCAGGGAGTCCTCGAGGCCGTCGTCATCCTTCGACTGCCGGTCGAGCGCATGGTCGCGCTGCTTGTCCATCTCTCCGGCGAGCCCCATGAGCACGGGGACCTGGGGAAGGAAGACGCTGGCCGCCTCGCCGCGTCGGCGCGCCCGCACGAACCGGCCGATGGCCTGCGCGAAGAAGAGCGGTGTCGACGACGACGTCGCGTAGACGCCGACGGCGAGCCTCGGGACGTCGACTCCCTCCGACACCATGCGCACCGCCACCATCCAGCGATCCTGGCTCGCACTGAACCTCTCGATCCGCTCCGACGCGGTCGCATCGTCGGAGAGCACGATCGTCGGCTGCTGCCCCGTGATGCGGTGCAGGATCTTCGCATAGGCCCGCGCCACCGTCTGATCGGTCGCGAGCACCAGTCCGCCGGCGTCGGGCACGTGGTGACGGATCTCGGTGAGACGGCGATCGGCCGCCGACAGGACCGCCGGCATCCACTCCCCCTCGGGATCGAGCGCCGTGCGCCAGGCCTGGGAGGTGACGTCCTTCGTGTTGTCCTGGCCGAGATGCGTCTCGAGCTCGTCGCCCGACGTCGTGCGCCAGCGCATCTTGCCGGCGTACATGTGGAACAGCACCGGGCGCACGACCCCGTCGGCCAGCGCCCGGCCGTAGCCGTAGTTGTAGTCGGTGCGCGAGATGCGCGCGCCGGACTCGTCGGGGTGGTACTCGACGAACGGGATCGGCGCGGTGTCGCTGCGGAACGGCGTGCCGGAGAGCAGCAGGCGTCGCTTCGCGGGACCGTAGGCGTCGCGGATCGCGTCGCCCCAGCTCAGCGCGTCGCCGCCGTGATGCACCTCGTCGAGGATCACGAGCGTCTTCGCGCCCTCCGTGAGATGGCGGTGCACCGAGGACTTCGCGGCGACCTGCGCGTAGGTCACCACCGCGCCGTGGTAGTGCCGCGCCGGCGCCCAGTGGCTGTTGCGGAAGCGGGGGTCCAGGCGGATGTGCACGCGCGCCGCGGCATCCGCCCACTGGGTCTTGAGATGCTCGGTCGGAGCGACCACGATGATGCGGTCGACCTCGCCCATGCGCAGGAGCTCGACGGCCAGCGTGAGGGCGAACGTCGTCTTCCCGGCGCCCGGCGTCGCCGCCACGAGGAAGTCCCGCTGATCGGCCCGGAAGTACTGCTCCAGCGCCTCCTGCTGCCACGCGCGCAGCTTGCTCGCCGTCCCCCAGGGGGCGCGCTGAGGGAAGGACGGGGAAAGCATCGAGTCCACGATAATCGCTGTCGCCGACACCGCGGCGCAGCCGCCCGTCCCCTCCAGTCGGCAGTGACGTCGACCGCCCGTGCCGAGTAGGCTCGATCACTGCGCCGCGGTCCTCCGGCCGGACGCCCGTTCGCGAAGGAGAGCTGGATGACCGACCAGGATTCGACTCGAACCCCCTACGTCGCCAACGAGGCCGTCCACCCGTGGCGGCGTTTCGTCGCGATCGGAGACTCGTTCACCGAGGGCATCGGCGATCCTGATCCGAACGCGCCGGGCGGTCACCGCGGGTGGGCGGATCGCGTCGCGGAGGTGCTGTCGCAGCAGGTCGACGACTTCGCGTACGCGAACCTGGCGGTGCGCGGCAAGCTGATCGCGCAGATCGTGCGCGATCAGATCGAGCCCGCGGTCGCGCTCCGCCCCGACCTCGTCTCGATCTGCGCGGGAGGCAACGACGTCATCCGCCCGGGGACCGACCCTGACGCGATCGCCGTGCAGCTCGAGGACGCGGTCGCCCGCCTGTCGTCCACGGGGGCCGCCGTGATCGTGTTCACGGGGATCGACACGGCGTTCACGCCCGTGTTCCGTCCGTTCCGCGGCAAGGTCGCCATCTACAACGAGAACGTCCGCGCGATCGCCGAGCGTCACGACTGCATCGTCGCCGACCAGTGGGCGCTCAAGGTGGTACAGGATCCGCGGTTCTTCGACGACGACCGCCTGCACTACAACGCGCTCGGTCACCACGAGGTGGCGCGCATGGTGCTGCGGGCGCTCAACGTGCCCAACGACCTCGAGGCGATGCAGCCCGAACCGCTGCCCCTGCGCACATGGCGGGCGGCGCGCGCGGAGGATCTGGGCTGGGCGCGCGAGCACCTCGTGCCGTGGGTGCTCCGCCGCCTGCGCCACCAGTCCTCGGGCGACAACATCGCCGCGAAGCGCCCGGAGCCGTCGCCGATGGTGCGCCCGGACAGCTTCTGAGCCGTCAGCCCCGCAGCGCCCAGAGCGCGACCGCGGCGGCGGATGCGACGTTGAGGGAGTCGACCCCGCCGGACATCGGGATGGTCACCGTCCGATCGGCGCTGTCGAGGGCGGCGCGCGACAGGCCGTCGCCCTCGGATCCGAGCAGCAGCGCGACCCGCTCCGGCCGCTCCGCCGCATAGGCGTCCAGCGGCACGGCGGCCTCGTCGAGCGCCAGGGCGGCCAGCTCGAAGCCCGCCGCCCTCAGATCGGCGACCGCGGCGTCCCACTCCGGCATGCGCGTCCACGGCACCTGGAACACGGTGCCCATGCTGACGCGCACACTGCGCCGGTACAGGGGGTCGGCGCAGCGGGGCGACACCAGCACGGCGTCCGCGCCGAGTCCCGCCGCGGCCCGGAACGCGGCGCCGATGTTGGCGTGGTCGCCGATGCCCTCGAGCACGAGGATCGTCCGCGCCTGCGCGACCACCTCGGCGACCGTGCACAGTTCCGGCCGGTGCATCGAGGCCAGCGCTCCGCGATGCACCGCGTACCCGGTGACGGCCTCGGCCACCTCGTCGGGCACGACGTAGATCGGCCCGTCCTCGTCCTCCAGCAGGGAGCGGATGCCGTCGAGCCATCGCCCCTGCACCATCACCGACCGGGGCCGGTGTCCCGCGGCGACCGCGCGCTCGATGACCTTGGCCGACTCGGCGACGTACAGCCCGCCGGCCGGCTCGGAGACGGCGCGCAGCGCGGTGTCGGTGAGGCCGCGGTAGTCGTCCAGCCGCGGGTCGTCGGCGGAGGCGATGTGCACGATGTCCATAGCCCTCCACTGTTCCACGCCCCGACCGCCGTCGACGCCGGGCGAGCCACCGCCCCGTAGACTCGCGGGAGGAGGTGTCGTGACCGCGATCGCAGATGAGGAGCTCCGGCTCCGTGTCGCCGAGACGGCTGCCCTGCTCCGCGGACGACGGATCGCGCTCCTGACCGGCGCCGGCGTCTCCACGGACTCGGGGATCCCGGCGTACCGCGGTGAAGGGGCTCCCGCTCGCAGCAACCCCATGACCATCCAGACCTATCTCGGCGACGAGGCCGCTCGGCGCCGGTACTGGGTCGGCGGGCACCTCGGCTGGCGTGCCTTCGCGCGCGCCGAGCCGAACGCCGGGCACCGTGCCCTGGCCGAGATGGAGTCGGCCGGGGTCGTGAGCGGCGTCATCACCCAGAACGTCGACGGCCTGCATCTCCGGGCGGGCAGTTCGCGCGTGATCGAGGTCCACGGCACCATGCGCCGCGTGCTCTGCCTGCACTGCGGCCAGGTGTTCGACCGGCGCGACATCGCCGTCCAGATCGAAGAGCTCAACCCGTGGATCACCGTGCCCGAGAACGTGAAGCTCGCGCCGGACGGAGATGTGCTCCCCGAGAGCGTCGAGGGCTTCATCGTGCCCCGATGCACGGTCTGCGACGGCATGCTCAAGCCCGACGTCGTCTTCTTCGGCGAGTACGTGCCGCTGGACCGCTTCCGGGCGGCCGAGTCGCTGCTGCGCTCGAGCACCGCCCTGATCGTCGCGGGCTCCTCGCTCGTCGTGAACTCCGGCGTGCGGCTGGTCGAGCGGGCCCGGCGCCGCAGCATCCCCCTCGTCATCGTCAACCGGGAGCCGACGCGCGCGGACGCCTGGGCGGATGTCACCATCGCCGCCGGCACAAGCGACGTGCTCCCCGCCCTGCAGGAGCTCCTGTCATGACTCTCCTCACCCTCGTCCGTCACGGCCAGACCGACTGGAACCTCGCGCACCGCATCCAGGGCACCACCGACATCCCCCTCAACGACACGGGCCGCGCCGACGCCCGGTGGGCGGCCGGTCAGCTGGCCGGAGCGGGGCACCACGCGATCTACTCCAGCCCGCTCGTGCGCGCCCGCGAGACCGCCGAGATCATCGCTTCACAGCTCGGTCTCCCGGGCCCGCAGCTCGTGCCCGACGTGCGGGAGCGGGAGTTCGGCGACGGCGAGGGGATGCTGGTCGCCGACTACATCGAGACCTACGGTGACTGGCTCGCCGAGGTGCCCGGGGCGGAGTCCCTGCACGAGGTGGCCGACCGCGCGACGGCGGCCCTCGAGGGCATCGCCCGCGACGCCCGGCGCCGCTCCGCCCCGGTCGCCGAATCGGTGATCGTCGTCACGCACGGCGGGGTGATCCGGTCGCTCCTGGACCACGTCTCCGGGGGCACGCTCCCCCGCGTGGGCGACGTGCTGCGCAACGGGTCGATCCACCGGTTCGAGGCGTCGCCGCACTCCCTGCGCCTTCTCGAGGAGACCGCGGTCCTCTGATCGGTCAGTCGGCCCGGTCGATGACCGATCGGGCGTGGCGCAGCACCGGCTCGTCGATCATGCGCCCCTCGAAGCGGAAGACGCCGCGCTCGGAACGGGCGGCCTCGAGCACGCGCCGGGCCCAGTCGACGCTCTCGGTCGCGGGACGGTAGGCCCGCCGGACGACCTCGACCTGACGAGGATGGATGCACGCGGTGGCCCGGAACCCGGAGGCTGCGGCATCCCGCGCTTCGCGCTCCAGCCCATCCTCGTCCTCCAGGTCGATGTGCACGGCGTCGATCGCCGCGACTCCGCGTGCGCCCGCCTCGAGCAGCACCCGGGCACGGGCGTACCGCGCGATGTCGCGGTAGGCGCCGTCGTCGCGGCGGCTCGAGGTGCCCCCGAGCGAGGCCACGAGATCCTCCGCGCCCCACATCATCGCCACAACCTGCGGGTGCGCCGCGATGCGGTCGGCCGCCTGCACACCGCGCGCGGTCTCGCAGAGCGCGATGAGCGAGAAGTCGTCGTCGAACGCGGCGAAGCCGGCCGGGTCCTCGCTCTTCGCGACCATCACGGTGCGGAACGGCGACCGCGCGAGCATGGCGAGGTCGTGCCGGAAGTCCTCTGTCCCCGCAGCGTTGACGCGCACGATGACGCGGGTCGGGTCGAGGTCGGAGGCGAGCACCGCCTCCCGGGCCGTGGCCTTCGCCTCCGCCCGCACCGCGTCCTCGAGGTCGAGGATGACGGCATCCGACCGGTCGGACGCCTTCGTGAAGCGCTCGGGGCGATCCGCGGGGCAGAACAGCAGCGCGGGTCCCATCCGGAAGTCCCTCACGCGTTCCCCGCCTTCTCCTGGCAGTGCACCAGCACCGTTCGCGTGGCCGTCGCGACCACCGTTCCGTCCTGATTCCGCCCGGTGTGGCCGATCCGCACGATCCCCTGGCCGGGCCGGGACGACGACAACCGCTTCTCGAGGACCGTGCTCTCGGTGTACAGCGTGTCGCCGGCGAACAGCGGATGTCGGAAGGCGATGTCCCCCAGGCCCAGCTGGGCGACCAGCGTGCCCTGGGTGAGCTGGGCGACGGATGCGCCGACCATCGTCGAGAGCGTCCACATCGAGTTCATCAGTCGGGCTCGGTACGGCTCCTGCGCGGCGGCGAAGGCGGCGTCGAGATGCAGCGCCTGGGTGTTCATCGTCAGCGTGGTGAAGAGCACGTTGTCGGACTCGGTCGCCGTGCGACCCGGGCGATGCAGGTAACGGGCGCCCTCTGCGAACTCCTCGAAGTAGAGCCCGCGCTGCACGATCTCCTGCTCGCTCATGCCTGCCACGCTACCCGCCCAGTCCGAGAGCACGTGCGATGACGAGGAGCTGGACCTCGGTGGTCCCCTCGCCGATCTCCAGGATCTTGGAGTCCCGGTAGTGCCGTGCGACGGGGAACTCGTTCATGAAGCCGTTGCCGCCGAAGATCTGCGTGGCGTCGCGCGCGTTGTCCATCGCCGCCTCGCCGGAGACGAGCTTCGCGATCGCCGCCTGCTCGGCGAACGGACGGCCGCTGTCCCGCAGGCGCGCAGCGTGGTGCCAGGCGAGTCGGGCCGTGTGCACGCGGGCGCGCATGCGCGCGAGCGTGAACTGTGCGTTCTGGCGTGTGCTCAGGGCGCTCCCGAAGATCGTGCGGCTCCGGGCGTAGTCGACCGCGGCCTCCAGGCACCCCTCGGCCGCACCGGTCGCGAGCGCGGCGATCGCGATCCGTCCCTCGTCGAGGATGCTGAGGAAGTTCCGGAAGCCCGCGCCGCGCTCCCCGAGGAGGTTCTCCGCGGGGACGCGCGCGCCGTCGAAGACGAGCGGATGCGTGTCGGACGCGTTCCACCCGACCTTGTCGTACGGCGGCTCCACGGTGAACCCGGGCGTGCCGTTGGGCACGATGATCGTCGAGATCTCCTTCCGCCCGCCCTCCGTGCCCGTGACCGCCGTGACGGTGACGAACCGCGTGATGGGCGTGCCGGAGTTGGTGATGAACTGCTTGGAGCCGTCGATGACCCACTCGTCGCCGTCCAGACGCGCGGTCGTGCGGGTGGCGCCGGCATCGCTGCCCGCCTCGGGCTCGGTCAGACCGAACCCGGCGAGGGCCCGTCCGGCGAGGAGGTCCGGAAGCAGGGCCTCCTTCTGCGCGGCGCTCCCGAACCGGTGCACCGGCATGGCCCCGAGGCTCACCCCCGCTTCCAGGGTGATCGCGATCGACTGATCCACCCGGGCGAGCGCCTCGATCGCGATCCCGAGGGCGAAGTAGTCGCCGCCCTGTCCGCCGTGCTCCTCCGGGAAGGGCAACCCGAACAATCCGAGCTCGCCCATCTGCGCCACCACGTCCATGGGGAGCGTATGAGTCCGGTCCGCGTCGTACGACCTCGGCGCCACCACCGTCTCCGCGAACTCCCGCGTCATCGCGGCGAGCTCCTGCTCCTCCTCGGTGAGATCGTCCATCATCGCTCCTCCTCCGTCTCCACGCGCGCGACCGGCTGATCGCGTCGCACCTGATCCCCCACGCCGACCAGCAGGTGCACGACCCCGTCGTGCGGAGCCACGACGGCGTGCTCCATCTTCATGGCCTCGATCGAGACCAGGGGCGCGCCCGCCTGCACGACATCGCCGTCGGCGACGTGCACGGCGACCACGGCTCCGGGCATGGGGGCGAGGCCGCCCCGCTCGTGCGGATCGCCGACCCGTGCGCGCTCGGCGATCCGGCGGCGGGCGACCTGGCCGCGGGTCAGCGGACGGAGCCGGACGCCCCGTCCCTGCTCGCTCACCCAGATCGCGCCGTCCGCGTCTCGCAGGGCGGGAAGCGCGCGTCGACCCGGCTCGTGCGTCTCGACGACGTCGCCGTCGTCGGTGAGGAAGCGCTGCCGCGAATGAGGAGCGATGCCCCCACCGAGCCGCCACCCCGGAACCGCCGCCCAGACCCCGCCCGCACGGTCCGGGAGAGCCTCCCCCGGGACGGCGGCCCGGGCCGCGGCGAGCATTGCCTCGCTGGGGGGCTCGGACCCGATCGGCAGCAGGCTCTGGATGAGGGACGTGTCGAGGTCTCCGGCGCGCACCCGCTCGTCGCGGCAGAGCCGCCGGAGGAAGGCGATGTTGGTCTCGACTCCGAGCACGACCATCCGCCCGAGCGCCGTCTCGAGCTTGTCGAGCGCCTCGCGCCGGCTGTCGGCATGCGCGATCACCTTCGCGATCATCGGGTCGTAGAACGCCGTGACCTCGGATCCCGTCTCCACCGCCGCGTCGACGCGCACGCCGGCAGGCGCCTCGAAGAGCAGGATCGTCCCCGTCGACGGAAGGAATCCGCGCTCGGGCGACTCGGCGTAGACGCGCGCCTCGACGGCGTGCCCCCGCGTCGGAGGAGTCGCGGCGACGGGCAGACCGGCGGCCACGCGAAGCTGCAGCTCGACGAGGTCGAGTCCCGTCACGGCCTCCGTGACGGGGTGCTCCACCTGCAGCCGGGTGTTCATCTCGATGAAGAAGATCTCCTCCGGAGCGTCGGCATCCACGAGGAACTCCACCGTGCCGGCGCCGACATAGGCCACGCTCTCGGCCGCCCGCACCGCCGCCGAGAGGAGACGCTCCCGGGTGTTCGACGGGAGCCCGGCGGAGGGTGCCTCCTCGATGACCTTCTGATGGCGCCGCTGGAGCGTGCATTCGCGCTCGCCGAGGGCGATGACCGTCCCCTCCGCGTCGCCGAAGACCTGCACCTCGATATGCCGGGGGCGGCGGATCAGGCGCTCCAGCACCAGGGCGTCGTCGCCGAAGGCCGCCGCAGCGACCCGGCGGGCGGACGACAGCGCTCCGGCGAGATGCGCCGGGTCTTCGACGACCTCCATCCCCTTCCCGCCGCCACCCGCGCTGGGCTTGACGAGCAGGGGGAACCCGACCTCGGACGCGGCGGCGGCGATCCCCGCCTCGTCGAGCCCGGACGCGTCGAATCCGGGCACGACCGGGACGCCGTGGGACTCCACGTGCGCGCGTGCTCGCGCCTTGTCACCCATGATGTCGAGGGCCTCCCGCCCCGGCCCGACGAACACGATCCCGTTCTCGGCACAGGCCTCGGCGAGGCGCACGCTCTCCGACAGGAAGCCGTATCCGGGATGCACCGCCTGCGCTCCGGACGCGACGGCGGCGGCGACGACCGCCGCCACGTCGAGATACGACTCGGCGGCCGGTGCGCCTCCGATGCGGATCGCATCGTCGGCCTCCCGCACGTGGGGTGCGCCGGCATCCGCATCGCTGTAGACCGCCACGCTGCGGATGCCGAGCGCTCGCAGGGTGCGGATGATGCGACGAGCGATCTCGCCGCGGTTGGCCACGAGCACGGTCGCGAAGAGCTGTGTCGTCATGTCCGTCACATCCGGAAGAGGCCGAAGCCGGGCTCGGGAAGAGGGGTGCGGGCGACGACGTCGAGCGCCAGACCGAGGAGGTCGCGCGTGCGGTCCGGGTCGACGATCCCGTCGTCCCACAGCCGGGCGGTGGCGTAGTAGGGCTCGCCCTGGTCCTCGTACTGCGCGCGGATCGGCTCCTCGAACGCGGCGCGCTCGTCCGGGCTCCAGGACTCCCCGCGCGCCGCGAGCTGATCCTCCTTCACCGTGGCGAGAACCGACGCGGCCTGGCGGCCACCCATCACCGAGATGCGACTCGCCGGCCAGGTCCACAGGAATCGCGGCGAATAGGCGCGACCGCACATCGAGTAGTTCCCGGCTCCGAACGATCCGCCGATGATCACCGTCAGCTTGGGAACGCGCGTGGTCGCGACGGCGGTGACCATCTTGGCCCCGTCCTTGGCGATGCCTCCCGCCTCGGCATCCGAGCCGACCATGAAACCCGTGATGTTCTGGAGGAACAGCAGCGGGATGCCTCGCTGATCGCACAGCTCGACGAAGTGGGCGCCCTTCAGCGCGGACTCGCTGAACAGCACGCCGTTGTTCGCGACGACGCCGACCGGGTGTCCGTGCAGACGCGCGAACCCCGTGACGAGCGTGGTGCCGTACTCGGCCTTGAACTCGCGGAAGGTTCCGCCGTCGACGAGCCGCTCGACGACCTCGCGCACGTCGTACGCCGCATTGACGTCGACCGGGACCACGTCGTGGAGCGAGCCGGTCTCCGCGGGGGCCGTGCTCGCGTGGACCTCCCAGGCCGGTGCCGGCGGTGGGGGCAGCGTGAGGACGATGTCGCGGAGGATCTCGAGCGCATGCTCGTCGTCCTCCGCCAGGTGATCGACGACGCCGCTGCGGCGGGCGTGCATCTCTCCTCCGCCCAGCTCTTCGGCGCTCACGACCTCTCCGATGGCCGCCTTCACCAGCGGCGGCCCGCCGAGGAAGATCGTCCCCTGGCCGCGCACGATCACGGTCTCGTCGCTCATGGCGGGGACGTACGCGCCGCCCGCGGTGCAGGAACCCAGGACGGCGGCGAGCTGCGGGATGCCGGCGGCCGACATCCGCGCCTGGTTGAAGAAGATGCGCCCGAAGTGGTCGCGGTCCGGGAACACCTCGTCCTGCCGCGGGAGGAACGCCCCGCCCGAGTCGACCAGGTAGAGGCACGGGAGGCGGTTCTCGAGGGCGATCTCCTGTGCGCGCAGATGCTTCTTCACGGTGAGGGGCAGGTAGGTGCCGCCCTTCACCGTGGCGTCGTTGCACACGACCATGACGTGGCGGCCGTGCACGAGGCCGATGCCGGCGATCACCCCGGCGCCCGGCACTTCGTCGTCGTACAGCCCGTCGGCGGCGAGAGGCGAGATCTCGAGGAAGGGACTCCCCTCGTCGAGCAGGCGGTCGACGCGCTCGCGCGGGAGCAGCTTGCCGCGGGCGACGTGCCGCTCCCGGGACGAGGCCGGTCCGCCCTGGGCGGCGACCGCCAGTCGTTCGCGCAGCTCGGCGGCGAGGAATTCCTGGGTTGCGGGCATCGTGATGTCCTCCTCGACCCACGTCCGCGCCGACGCTGGCGCGACGCGCGCTCTTTCGGTTAGTGTGCACTAACCCGATGATTCAGGTTAGCGAGGATTAACTGAAATGACAACCCCGGTCACCGCCCGCGATCGCGCCAAAGCCGAGCGCAGCGACGCGCTCCTCCACGAGGCGGCCCTGCTGTTCTCCGAGCGCGGCTACAACGGCGTCAGCCTGGAGGACATCGGCGCCGCGGTCGGCGTCTCCGGACCCGCCGTCTACCGCCACTTCGCCGGAAAGCAGGCGCTGCTCGGAGCCGTGCTGGTGAAGGTCAGCGACGACCTCGTCGCCGGCGGCACCGCCGTCGCCGAGACCCAGGAGTCCGAGGAAGGACGGATGCTGGCGCTCATCCGCTTCCATGTCGAGTTCGCTCTGACCCACGCCGAGGTCATCCGGGTGCAGGACAGGGAGGTCGTCCATCTCTCCCCGGGCGACCGGTCCGAGGTGCGCCGCCTCCAGCGCGCCTACATCGAGCTGTGGATGCGTGCGCTCGAACCGCTGCAGCCCGCGGACGCCGATGAGCTGCGCCTGCGCGTGCAGGCCTGCTTCGGGCTCATCAACTCGACGCCCCACAGCACCCGTGCCGCGGTCCGGCGGCACGCCGCGACGGCCGACGTGCTCGCGGCGATGGCCTACGCCGCGCTCCGCGCCGTCATCTGAGCAGCATCGCGCGACCGGGCTCCTCGAGCACGTCAGCGACGTCCTTGAGGAAGCGTGCCCCCTCGGCGCCATCGACGAGGCGGTGATCGAACGACAGGCTCAGGGTCATGACGTCGCGGAGGGCGATCCCGCCCTGGTGCTCCCACGGCTGGCGACGCACGGCACCCACGGCGAGGATGCCGGACTGCCCCGGCGGCAGGATGGGTGTGCCCGCGTCCACGCCGAACACGCCGATGTTCGAGATCGAGAAGGTCCCTCCTGCCAGCTCCGCCGGGGAGGTGCGGCCGGAGCGCGCCGTCTCCGCCAGAGCCCGGATGCCGGCGCTGAGCTCGACGAGGGTCATGCGCTCCGCGTCCCGGAGGTTCGGCACGATGAGTCCGCGCTCCGTCGCCGCGGCGATGCCGAGGTCGACGTAACCGTACTGCACGATCTCGCCGGCCTCCTCGTCCCATCGGGCGTTCAACCCGGGTGCGCGTCCGAGCGCCAGGCAGACGGCCTTCGCGACGACGGCGAGGGGCCCGATGCGCAGGTCCGCGTACGCGCGGTCCTCCCGCAGCGACGCCAGGAACTCCATGGTGGCCGTGACGTCGACCGAGTGGAACACCGTGACGTGCGGGGCGGTGAAGGCGCTCTGGACCATGGCCGCGGCGGTGTGCTTGCGCACGCCTCGGATCGGGATGCGCGTCTCGCGACGCTCCCCCGACAGGAGATCCGCCACCGCCGGAGTCGGAGCGGGCACGGTCTCGGGTTCCCGCACGGGCCGTCCGCCCCTCGCGACGTAGTCGTCGACGTCACGCCGCGTGATCGGGCGGTCGCCGACCTCGGCCGCCACGAGCACCAGATCGACCCCCAGGCGCTTGGCATGCGCACGCACCGGGGGCGTGGAGCGGGGTCGCTCGACGACGGGATCGAGCGTCGCCGCCGGGGCCGCGTCATGCGGAGCCGCTTGCAGCACGGCGGCATCCACGGTCGGTGCGTTCGGCCGCGCACGACGCGCGCGGCGGGCGGCGCGCGCACCGCTCGTCGGAGCCGCGCCGTAGCCCACGAGGTTCGGCTGAGCCTTCTCCGCGGCAGCAGGTGCGGCCGTCGGCTCCTCCCCCGCCACATCGAAGGCGATCAGCGGCGACCCGACGGCGACCGTCTCCCCGGCCTCGGCATGCAGCGTCGAGACGGTCCCCTCGTAGGGCGACGGCAGCTCGACGACGGCCTTCGCCGTCTCGACCTCGGCGAGCGTCTGGTTGAGCGCGACCTCGTCGCCCGGAGCGACGAGCCACTGCACGACCTCGGCCTCGGTGAGGCCTTCCCCGAGGTCGGGCAGGCGGAACTCCGCGATCATGCGCCCATCTCCGCGAGCGAGTGCGGTCGATCCATCACGCGGTCGACCGCGTCGAGGATCCGGTCGAGGTCCGGGAGGTGGTGCTTCTCGAGCTTGGCGGGCGGATACGGCACGTCGTGGCCCGTCACGCGCAGCGGCGCGGACTCCAGGTACTCGAAGCACAGCTCCGTGATGCTCGCGATCACCTCGGCCGCGACGCCCGCCTCCCGGGAGGCTTCGTGGGCCACGACGACCCGTCCCGTCTTTCGCACCGACGCCGCCACGGTGTCGTAGTCCACCGGCGACAGCGAGCGCAGGTCGACGACCTCGAGCGACACGCCCTCGTCCTCCGCGGCATCCGCGGCCTGGAGAGCGGTCCCGACCATCGCGCCGTAGGCGATGACCGTGGCGTCCGTGCCCGCCCGCACCACATTCGCCAGGCCGAGCGGCGAGGCATCGGCCAGCGGCGCCTCCAGGTCGACCTCGCCCTTCTGGTGGTAGAGCCGCTTCGGCTCGAAGAAGATGACCGGATCGTCCGACGCGATCGCCTGGCGCAGGCAGCGGTAGGCGTCCTGGGGATCGGCGACGGCGACCACGCGCAGACCCGCCGTGTGCACGAAGTAGGCCTCCGGGGACTCGGAATGGTGCTCCGCGGCTCCGATGCCGCCCGCCCAGGGGATGCGGATGGTGATCGGCATCCGGATCCGCCCCTGCGTGCGGTAGTGCAGCTTGGCCACCTGCGACACGATCTGGTCGAAGGCCGGATAGACGAAGCCGTCGAACTGGATCTCGACCACCGGTCGGTATCCGCGGAAGGCGAGCCCGACCGCCATCCCGACGATGCCGGACTCCGCGAGCGGCGTGTCGATCACCCGCGTCGCCCCGAACTCGTCGAGCAGCCCGTCCGTGATGCGGAAGACGCCGCCGAGCCTCCCGATGTCCTCCCCGAGCAGCACGACCTTCTCGTCGTCGCGCAGTGCCTGTCGAAGGCCGGCGCCGAGCGCCTTGCCGAGCGTCATCTCGACCACGTCACGCCTCGCTCTCGAACGATGCGAGGTAGGCGGCGTACTCGTCGCGCTGCCTCTCCAGTCCGGTGTGCGGCTCGGCGTACACGCCGTCGAACACGGCGAGGGGCGGCCGGGTGACCATGCCGAGGCACTCCGCGCGCATCTCCCGGGCCACCGCATCCGCCACCGCCTGGGTCTCCGCCATCTGTGCGTCGTCGAGCTCCCCGCGCGCCCGCAGGTGGGCGTCGAGGCGGGCGATCGGGTCGCGGCGGCGCCAGTACTCGAGCTCGCCCTCCGGGCGGTAGCGTGTCGGGTCGTCCGCCGTCGTGTGCGGCCCCATCCGATAGGTGACGGCTTCGATGTAGGCCGGGCCGCGTCCGGACCGCGCGTGCTCCAGAGCCCAGCGCATCGCCGCCAGGCACGCCAGGACGTCGTTGCCGTCGACGCGCAGGCTGGGGATGCCGAACCCCGGCGCCCTGCCGGCGATCGGATACTGCGACTGCACCGCCACCGGCTCCGAGATGGCCCAGTGGTTGTTCTGGCAGACGAAGACGACGGGCGCGCCGTAGGAGGCCGCGAAGATCATCGCCTCGTTCACGTCCCCCTGGCTGGTCGCGCCGTCGCCGAAGTAGGTCACGGCCACCTCGTCGGCGCCCTCGTGGCGGATGCCGAGCGCGTACCCGACCGCGTGCAGCGTCTGAGCGCCGATGATGATCTGCAGCGGCGCGACGCGCAGGGCCGCCGGGTCGTAGGCCGCCCCCTCCTCGCCACGCCACATGCGCACGTAGTCGGCCGGGCGCGCGCCGCGGGCGTAGATGACGCCGGTCTCGCGGTAGCTCGGGAAGACGTAGTCGCGGGGATCGAGCGCCCGCGCCGTGCCGATCTGGGTGGCCTCCTGACCCTGGCAGGGCGCCCAGAGGCCCAGCTGGCCCTGACGCTGCAGCGCGACGCCCTCGGCGTCGATCCGGCGGAGCACGACCATGTCGCGGTGCAGCGCCCGCAGCGTCCCGGCGTCGACGTCGGCGACGTAGGGGTCGAGCAGCGGGTGGGCGACGCGCGTGCCGTCCGGGGCGAGAAGGCGCTCGGCGAGCTCGAGATCCTGGTCGGCGTCGGCGATCGGAGTGGTCTGGGGTGACATCGTCGTCCTCCTCGGTCTCAGGTGCCCTCGTGAGGCCCCTGTGCGCGGGGGCCGACATCGATGTCGGCCTGCCCTGAGCGTACGTCCGGTGCACACCTCGCTCAAGCAATGCTCGGCGCCTTGAGCATGTTGCCAAGCGCGGACGGTCTCGACCCTGCTAACGTTTGGCACTATGCCAGGACTGGACCGGATCGACCTCGAGCTCCTCGCCGCGCTCGCCGACGATCCCCGCATCACGATCGTCGCGCTGGCGGAGAGCCTCGGCCTGTCGCGCAACACGATCCAGACGCGCATGGCCCGTCTCGAGCAGACCGGCGTGTTCCTGTCGTACGAACGCTCGTTCGCGCCGGACGTGCTCGGCTTCCCGCTGCAGGCGTTCGTGAGCATCGGCGTGCGTCAGACCGAGCTGCCGCGCATCATCAACGAGCTGTCGCGGATCCCCGAGGTCGTCCAGGCCCACGGATTGAGCGGCTCGATCGACATCCTGGCCCGCGTCGCCTGCCGCGACGCACGTCACCTGTTCGACACCGACGCGCGCATCCTGTCGATCGAGGGCGTGGAGCGCACCGAGACGTCGCTCGCCATGGGCGAGGTCATCCCGTTCCGGGTCGCCGGCCTCATCGGCCTCGCTCGACGGGAATCCGGAGGAACCGCCTGATCGCACCGGCGGCCTCGGCCGGCGTCTCGTAGTGGATCAGATGACCGACCTCCGCGATCTCGACGAGTTCCGCGTGCGGGAACAGGCGGGCGAGCGCGCGCTCCGCCTCGATCGGCGTGATGTCGTCCCGATCGGCCGCGATGAGCAGCGTCGGCACGTCGATGTCCCGAGCGAACTGCCGGACGTCGTGCGACACGCTCGTCACGAAGGCGTCACGAAGAACGTCGCGGTCCGAGAACCGGGAGAAGTAGGTGTCGTGCTGGTCGTGGATGAACCGCCGCAGCTGCGGATCGCGCGTCTTGGCCATCGTGATGCTCATGACCCGCACGATCAGCCGGTTCCGCAGCAGGGCCGTGCCCATGCGGGCGGGGAGGCGGGCACCCATCGCGTAGTAGAACACGGCGAGCCGTGTCATGACGCCCTTCGGTCCTTCCAGAGCGGGCGCGCCGATCGGGTTGATCAGGATCAGGCGCGGGGTGCGGAGCCCGCGCGCCACGGCGGCCGAGGCGACGATCGATCCGAACGAGTGTCCCAGCACGATCGCCCCCGGGGCCACGGCATCCACGAACTCGCCGAGCCAGGCGGCGTATGCGTCGAGATCGTGCCGGCGCTCGGGCAGCGGAGCCGTCTCCCCGAAGCCGGGCAGGTCCGGGGCGATGACCCGCACCTCGGGCAGGAAGGCGAGCACGGGCTCGAGTCCGTGGTGCTCGCCGCGGAACCCGTGGACGGCGACGACGGTGGTGCGCGCCTCCGACGGCCCGTACACCCAGTACGCCGTCGTTCCACCGCGGACCTCGACCTCCCGGCGCTCGACGGGGAGCGCGTCGAGTCGGTGGGCGTAGGGCGAGGGCATGGTCATCCCCCGAGTCTACGAGGGCCCGGCCTCTCCCCCGCGACGGATCAGGGTCGCCTGCGCAGCCCGCGCGCCTCCTGGATCTCCGCGCTGCGTCGCGCCTGCTTGCGGACGATCCGCGACCGATCGCGGAGCGGAAGACGCGCCCTGGCCTCGGCCGGCTCCCCGGCGCGCAGCTCCCGCGCACGCTCGACGGCGGCGTCGAACTCGACTCCCAGCATGAGCGAGAGGTTGGCGATCCACATCCACAGCAGGAAGATGATCGCCCCGGCGAGGGAGCCGTACACCCGCTCGTAGTCGGCGATGTTGGTGACGTAGAGGCCGAACAGCGCGGATGCTGCGGCGAGCAGCACGATGGCGACCACGGCTCCCCAGCTGAGCCAGCGGAAGCGCGGATGCCGCACGTTCGATGCGCGGTCGTACACGAAGGCGATGCAGGCGATCACGATGCCGAGCAGGATCGGCCAGCGGAGGATGCGCCAGACCACCAGCACGGTGTCGCCGAGCGAGAGGGCCTCCCCGATGGCTTTCGCGACCGGCCCCGATGCCACCAGCACCACGCCCGCGAACGCCGCCGCGATGAGCAGCACGACGGCCACGAGGATCTGCATCGTCTTGAGCGCCCAGGGCGAGCGGCCCTCCTCCACCTCGTACACGCGGTTCATCCCCCGGCCGAAGGCGGCGATGTAGCGCGCCACCGCCCAGATGGTGAGTGCGACGCCGAAGACGAGGGCGAAGCCGGCGATGGACGAGTCGGTGAGCTCGTCGATCACGCCCCCGACCGCGTCGGCGGTCTGCTCCGTGGACACGGAGCGGATCACCGTGAGCGCGAACCCCACGACCTCGGACTCGGAGCCGAGCAGGCTGACGATCGAGACGGCCACCAGAAGCGCGGGGATCAGGGCGAGCACGCCGTGGAAGGTGAGCCCGGCGGCGATGTCGGCGGCGAAGTCTGCGGCGAACTTCCGCCCCACTGTGCGCGTGACGAACTTCCAGGAGCGCGAGCCGAGATCGCGCGGCGATGTGGTCTCGTCCTCTGTCATGCTGCTCCGCCCACTCGCCTCGAGTCTGGCAGAGCCCGCCCCGTTCGCGAGGGGGGTTGACCCTCGGGAGGGCGGTGGGCTATTCCTGACGATCACGGTCAGCAGCGTCGGGTACTGTCGGAAAGAACGCCAGAATATCGGCTGGGTTCAGAGAGGAACGTCGGGTGCACTTCACGTCACGGGATGTCGAGCGCGTCGAGGAGACCTGGAAGCAGTACGTTCCGTCCGCGGCGCTGCAACGCGTCGAGCCGGCCCGATTCTCCTTCGACTGGACGTCCGCGCAGCTGGGCGACGTGTCCTTCGTGCGCTACGACCTGGCCGCCCAGGTGCATTCCGTCGCCGAGCCGGAGGACCACTTCCTCGCCTGCCGCGTCGAAGCCGCGGACGCCGAGGTGTTCTCCGGGCGTGACGCACTCGACGCCCGCCTGCCCTGGCTCACCGACGCCGCCCGTGTCGAGGCGAAGTGGAAGCGCGGTGCGCGCGTGCGCGCTCTCGTCTTCGACCGCGCGGCGGCGCAGGAACGTGTCCGCCAGGTCGTCGGCGACGACCACCTGGTTCTCCGGACGTCGCGCCTCGCCCCGCTGAACGAGGCCGCCGGCCGCACCTGGGAGCGCATGTTCGCCTACCTGGAAGCCTCGCTGGGCGCGGCCTCCGACAGCGAGATCCTTCAGCGCGAGCTCGAGCGCCACGCCCTCGCCGTCACGCTCACCGCCTTCGCCACGAGCGTCCTCGCAACGGCATCCGACACCCCGCAGCGACGAGCAGCGCCGACCTCCGTGCGCCGCGCGCTCTCGTTCATCGCCGAGAACGCGCACCGGCCCATCACCGTCGACGACGTCGCGGCTGCCGCGTTCATCTCGACGCGCGGCCTGCAGTACGCCTTCCGACGCACCATGGACGCGACACCGGCGGAGTACCTCCGGCGCGCCCGGCTGGAGGGCGCGCATCGCGACCTCCGCAGCGGGGACGGCGAGCCGATCGCCGCGATCGCACGTCGGTGGGGCTTCAGCCACCCGTCGCGGTTCGCGGCAGCGTATCGCGAAGCGTACGGGGTGAGTCCCTCGACCACTGCCGGACGACCGCGTCGATGACATTTCGCGCACACTTCGTTCGCGCATCCGGCGCGTCGGGGGGTACCGACGGGCGTCGTTGACGCGGCCCCGTAGAGTCCGAAGCAGAGCGGTCGACGCGCGTCGCGCCGCCACATCTCATCGTCCGACCAGTCCTCGAGCCAGTCGAAGAGATACCCCCGTGACCACCGGCCGGCACTGCGTCGGCCCTCCCCCGGAAGAACGGTCTCAGAGCCATGGGAAGCCTCTACTACGGCGACACCGCCGAACCCATCCAGATCGAGGATCGCGCGCTCGCGCACCTGAAGGTCGTCATCGCCACGAAGCTCCGTCGCAACGAGAGCTTCACGCTGTCCTGGCGACACCCCGACGGCGAGCCCGTCGGCCGCTCGACGATCTGGCTGCACCCGTCGATCCCCCTCCGTTTCGTGTTCCAGGAACCGTCGTCGCCCGAGCTGAGCCGGGCGTGGATCGAGGAGCTCGCCCACTCGGCGAACTCGAGCGGCGGCATCACCCTGGTCGAAGAGCATCTGGCCGAGGCCGGCGAGTAGTCCGCACCTTCCCCGAAGAGGTCCAGCCCGACGGCTGGGCCTCTTCGTCGTCGGGGGCGGTGCGAGCGGGGCGGGCTCACAGTGCACTCTTAGGTTGATAGTGCATTGTTACACTTTATGGACGATAGTGCACCCTCCGCACGCGAGGCCCGCAAGCGGGACACGATCCGCGCCCTGACGGACACTGCGCGGCGCCTGACCGTCGAGCGCGGCTTCACCGGGTTCACCGTGGACGAGGTGTGCGCCGAGGCCGGAGTCTCTCGACGGACCTTCTTCAACTACTTCGAGAGCAAGGAGAACGCGGTCTTCGGGTTCACCGAGCTCGACCCGCGTCTCGTCGCGCTCGACGACGACTTCGTCGCCATGCGCGGAACTCTGCTCGACGACTTCGTGTCCACGATGATCCGGCGGTGGGAGCTGCTGGACCCGCTGTCCGACGCACCCGCGCTGTTCGCCGTGATCGAGCAGGAGCCGCGCCTGCTGCGGGGCGCCTTCGAGCGGCTCGCCGAGAACGAGCGGCGCGACGTGGCACTGATCACGCGGCGCGAGGGCGCGGAGGCGGTCGAGCGGGCCGAGGTCGTCGTCCACACCGTCGGCGCTCTCGTCCGCATGGCGGTCGACCAGATCTTGCACTCCGCGTCCCCTGAGCCGTTCGGCGAGCTCGTGACCCGAAGGCTCGCCCTCGCGCGGGCCGAATTCGCCCTCGCACAGAAAGACGAGTGAATGACCGACACCGCCACCCGGGACGCACCGTTCCTGCTCACCCGACGACGCATCTGGATCATCTTCGGGGCGCTGATCGCGGGGATGCTGCTGTCCAGCCTCGACCAGACGATCGTCTCGACCGCCATGCCGACGATCGTCGGTGAACTCGGCGGCGTCGAGCACCAGGTCTGGATCACCACGGCCTATCTGCTGGCGACGACCATCGTCATGCCGATCTACGGCAAGTTCGGCGACGTGCTCGGCCGACGCAGCCTCTTCCTCGTCGCGATCGCCCTCTTCACCCTCGCCTCGGTGGGGTGCGCCTTCGCGACGGACTTCTGGATGTTCGTCGTCTTCCGCGCTTTGCAGGGACTGGGCGGCGGAGGCCTCATGATCCTGTCGCAGGCGATCATCGCCGACATCGTCCCGGCGAACGAGCGCGGCAAGTACATGGGTCCGCTCGGTGCCGTCTTCGGGCTCTCCGCGGTGGCGGGACCGCTGCTCGGAGGGTTCTTCGTCGACCACATGACGTGGCAGTGGGCCTTCTACATCAACATCCCGGTCGGCATCGCGGCCTTCATCATCGCGCTCGTCGCGCTGAAGCTGCCGAGCAAGAAGGCCGAGAAGCCCATCGACGTGTTCGGGGTGCTCTTCCTCTCCATCGCCACGACCTGCCTGATCTTCTTCACGGACTTCGGCGGCGACAAGGACTTCGGGTGGTCCTCGCTCGCCACCTGGGCCTGGGGAGCCGGCCTCGTGCTGGCCGCGACCGCGTTCACCGTCACCGAGTCGCGCGTGCAGGACCCGATCATCCCGCTCAGCCTCTTCCGGAACCCGATCTTCGTCAACGCCACCGCGATCGGCCTCGTGCTCGGCGTGGGCATGTTCGCCGCCATCGGCTTCGTGCCGACATTCCTGCAGATGTCCTCCGGGACCTCGGCCGCGGCATCCGGGCTGCTCATGATCCCGATGATGGTGGGCCTGATGGGCACGTCCATCGCGTCGGGCATCGCGATCTCGAAGACCGGGAAGTACAAGGTCTACCCCATCGCGGGCACGATCGTCACCGGCATCGCGATGGTGGCCATGACGACGCTCACGGCGTCCACCCCCATCTGGCTGATCTGCGTGTTCCTGTTCGTCTTCGGCGCGGGTCTCGGACTCATCATGCAGGTGGTCGTCCTGGTGGTGCAGAACGCGGTGCCGGCGGGCGAGATCGGCACGGCGACGAGCACCAACAACTACTTCCGCGAGGTCGGGGCCTCCCTCGGCACCGCCGTCTTCGGCACGCTGTTCACGACCCGGCTCACGGAGAACCTGGTCGGCGTGTTCACCGGCGCCGGGGCCTCGGAGGATGCCGCGTCCCAGGCGGCCGCGACCATCGATCCCGCCACCCTCGGCGGGCTCCCCGACGAGGTGCGGGACGGGATCGTCACCGCCTACGCCGACGCTCTCGCTCCCGTGTTCTGGTATCTGGTGCCGTTCGTCGTACTCGCGCTCGTGCTGTCCCTGTTCCTCAAGCAGATCCCGCTGTCGGACCAGGCCGGTCTGGTCGCCCGCGGCGAGGCGATCAGCGGCACAGAGGCCGAGGAACGGGAGGCGCAGCTGCGCGCGACGACGGCCGGCGGACGTACCCGAGGGAGCATCCGGTCGGCCGGGACCGACGGCGGCGCACCCCGTTAGCCGCGCGCTCGGCGCTCGCGAGGGAGGTCCGCCTCGCCCTCACAGAGCGTCGAGCGTCGCCCGGGCGCTCTCCAGGCCCCGCCGGGCCCGGGCGACCTCGGTCGCCGACGACTTCTCCTCGGCCTCCTCACCGGGAATCCGTCGCTGGGCCTTCTCCAGCTCGCCGCGTGCACGGGCGAGCTCCTTCTCGAGGTCGGCCACCGTCGTCTGCCACTCCCCGAGGCGGCGGTGCGACTCCTCGACGGCCCGTTCGGCATCCGCGTGTTTCCGCTCCGCCTGCGCGACCTCCTGTTCCGCCTGGTGCACGGCGCGTTCGGCCTGGCGTCTCTTCCGCCGTGCCCCCACTTCGTCGGGCGGAGCGGCGACCTCCTCCGGCGGAGCGCCGGCGGCCACGATCTCGTCGAGATCGAATCCGAGACCGCTCCCCGGCTCCAGTTCGCGCACCAGCCGACCGGACGCGACGGCCACCGCCGCGTCCCGATCGAAGAACGCCGCGCTGATCGTCTGCTGCACGGCGTCGAGCGTTCCGGCGGTCACCTTCTCGCCGCGGTCGCGCGCCAGCTGCCCGGCCTGCTCGGCCAGCCGCCGGGTGAGAGCCCGACGCTCCCGTCCGAGCTTCGCGAGCGCCGGGGCGTCGAGATCGTCCTGCGCCTCGCGCAGTTCGGCGGCGAGCTCCAGCGCCTCAGACAGCTCCCCGGCTCGCTCGACGGCGAACACGTTGACGATCCACGCCGCGACCGAGGGCTTGCGCAGCGCGCGGATGGCGTCGGCGACGGCCCGGTCCCCCGCTTCCTTCGCCCGCGCGTTCCGGCGGGATATGAAGTCGCGGAGCGGAGACGCGTACAACTCCGCCGCCGCGGCGGACACCTCATCGCTCATCGCTGCCTCGCGCGCCGGTGGTGTCGGCCCCGGCCGGTCCGTGTTCCGCCCTCACCGTCGAACCGTACGACCAGGACCGCGACGGCCGCAAGCGCGCGGACGGGTGCGAACTCAGGCGCGCCCCTGCAGGATCAGGTTCCAGTACAGCTTCGGGAAGACGTGCCGGTCGATGATCCAGTTGCGGCGGCTCTCCTTGTAGGAGCTCCGCCACAGGGTCGGCTGAAGGCGCCCCTGATCGTCGAACTCGGCGAAGACCGCGGTGTTCCTCGAGACGGTGAACGGGCAGACGCCGTACCCGTCGTACATCGCCCGGGGGATGTCGCCGGCGAGGACCGCGGCGAGGTTGCGCGCCAGCACCTTCGACTGCTTCCGCAGCGCCCCGCCGGACTTGGAGTTCCACGTGCCCGCCGCGTCGCCGAGCGACCAGATCGTGGGATGGGTGGACGAACGCAGCGTGCGGGGGTCGACGTCCACGTATCCGTTCGCATCCGCCAGACCGCTCTCGGCGATCCAGGCGGGCGCCGTCTGCGGCGGCTCGACCATCAGCAGATCGTAGGTGATCTCCTCTCCGGCGCCGAACGAGACGGTGCGCCGGTCGGCGTCGACCGAGCGCAGCGGCGCATCCGTGTGCAGCTCGATGCCGTACTCCTCGATCTTCCGCTCCAGCTCCGCGTCGATCTCGGGGATGCCGTAGACGGTCGGCTCCGGCACGAGCAGGACGACCCGGATACGGTCGAGCACCCCGGCGGCCCGCCAGTACGCGCACGCCTGGTACATCGGCTTCTGCGCCGCGCCCGCGCACGATGCCGGACCCTCCGCCTGGACGAACACCACCGTTCCCTCGCGCACCTCGCGCAGGAGGCGGGAGCTCTTCACCGCGAGGTCGAACTCGTAGTTCGACGCGACGTGCGGTGTGCGGATCGCCGTCTCGAGCCCCGGGACCGCGTCCCAGTCGTTGCGGATGCCGGGAGCGAGCACGAGATGGTCGTATCCTACGACCCCGCCCGACGCCAGCCGCACCTCGTTCGCCTCGGGGGCGACCCCCGTGACCGCATCGCGGATCCAGACCACGTCCTTGGGGAAGACCTCCCGTTGCGGACGGGCGGCCTCGCGCGGGTGCGCGGTCCCGCCGGCGATGTGCGAGAACAGCGGCTTGTAGTAGTGGGTCTCGTTCGGATCGACCACCGCGACATCGGCGCCCGCGCGCCTCAGCCGACCGGCGATCGAGAGTCCTCCGTTGCCGCCCCCGACGACGAGGACGTGATTCGTTCGTGGTGCGTTCGCCGCCGCGTCTGCCGTGCTCACCGTGCCGACTCTAGAGCCGACCGACGACACCCGACACGGCCTTGACACCCGTCACTCCGACAGCATCCGCTCCCGGACTTCGCGCCGCAGCACCTTGCCGATGAGCGAGCGCGGCAGGTCGTCCACCACCGTGACGCGCCGCGGCACCTTGTACGGGGTGAGCCGGGTGCGGCAGAAGTCGCGCACGGCGGCGGCGTCCAGCTCGGCCCCGTCGCGGAGGACGACCGCCGCCGCGACGTCCTCACCGCCTCCGGGACGCGGGAGACCCACGACCGCGGCCGCGACGACGTCGGGATGCGCCTCGAGCGCGTCCTCCACCTCGGAGGGCGACACGTTGAAGCCGCCGGTGATGATGAGCTCCTTGAGCCGGTCGACGATCGTCACGAACCCGTCCGCGGACACCTCGGCGACGTCCCCCGTGCGGAGCCAGCCCTCGCCGACCAATGCGGCCGCCGTCTCGGCCGGGCGACCCCAGTACCCCTGGAACACCTGCGGGCCGCGGACCAGCAACTCTCCCCGCTCCCCCATGGCGCGGTCGACGGAGGGATCGTCGGGGTCGACCACGCGGATCTCCGTGCTCGGGAACGGGACCCCGACCGTCCCCGGCCGCCGCGATCGTCCCATGGGGTTTCCCAGGGCGACCGGCGAGCTCTCGGTCATCCCGTAGCCCTCGACGAGGAGCCCGCCCGTGGTCTCCTCCCACCGTCGCACGGTGGAGACCGGCAGGCTCATCGCCCCCGAGATGGCGAAGCGCACCGTCGACAGGTCGATCGTGCCGCGCGACGCCGCCCGAGCGAGCTGATCGTAGATCGGCGGCACCGCGGGGAGGAACGTCGGCGGGCTCTTCCGAGCGGCTGCCGTCACCAGAGCGAGGTCGAAGGTCGGGAACAGCACCAGCTTCGCGCCGATGCTCATGGCGAAGGTGAGGCAGAGCGTCATGCCGTAGGCGTGGAACAGCGGCAGCACCCCGTAGAAGGTCTCCCTTCCGTCCTTCAACCCCGGGACCCAGGCCTGTCCCTGCAGGGCGTTGGCGCGCAGGTTCGCGTGGGTCAGGATCGCGCCCTTGGGGGTGCCCGTGGTCCCGCTCGTGTACTGGAGGAGCGCGATGTCCCCCGTGGTCGGTCCCGTGACGCGACGTGACAGACGCCGGTGGTCGAGCAGCTTCTCCCAGGTGAGGGGATGCCGTGCCCCGGGGGCCCGCGTCAGCTTCGCCCGCGACGCCCGCGCCTGGGGAAGTGGCAGGCGCAGCAGCATCCGCGTGCCGAACGGCATCGCCCGCGTCATGTCGACGCTCACGATGTGCTGCACGGCGAGATCGGCGGGGAATCCGGCGACGGTGTCGTACACCTTGTCCCAGACGATCGCGAAGCGCGCGCCGTGGTCCTCGAACTGGTGCCGCAGCTCGCGAGCCGTGTAGAGCGGATTGTGCTCGACCACGATCGCCCCGAGGCGGAGCGCGGCGTAGAAGGCCACGACGTGCTGCGGGCAGTTGGGGAGGATCAGCGCGACGCGGTCCCCCTTCTCGACACCCAGACGGCGGAGTCCTTCGGCGGCGCGCTCGATCTGCTCCCCCAGCTCCCGGTACGACGTCACCTCGCCGAAGAACTCGAGGGCGGGGCGGCGCCCGAACCGCCGGATGCTGGCGGCCATCATCTCCGGAAGCGTCTGCGTCGGCGCCGGGATCTCGGCGGGGACGTCTTCGGCGTACGACGCGAGCCAGGGGCGGGATGCGAACGGGGTGGCGGGCATGGTCCCATCCTGCCGTGCCGACCTCGCCGTTGCCTGGGGGATGCTCCGTTGTCAATGCCGTGGTAGGGGGCGGTCGGGTGACGTACAACGAAAGCACGACCACGACCGACAGGAGCAGATCATGAGCACCCCTCCGCCTCCCGCCGCGAACGACGACAGCGAGTACGACGGTCCCGACGACGACCTCGCGTCGGGCAACATCTCCGACGCCGACTTCGCCCACCAGCACCGCGACGGGCGCGATCGCCCGACGGGCGCGGATCCGGCCTCCGGGCAGGGCTGACCGCATCCTCGGTAGGGCGGGTGGGACTTGAACCCACGATCGTCGGGTTATGAGCCCGCTGCCTTGACCAGCTTGGCCACCGCCCCGTATGCCGACAGCCTACCGGTGCATCAGGGCTCGACCGCGGCGGCCGCGCTGTGCGTCTGAACGTGCCCGAGGTACACGTCGGCATTGGCCAGCAGGCGCATCCGCTCCTCCTCCGACAGCGCGCGACGCACCCGCGCCGGCACCCCGGCGACCAGGGAGCCCTCGGGGATGTCGGCGTCGCCGAGCACGACGGCGCCCCCGGCGATCAGACAGCCGGCACCGATCATGGCCCCGCTGAGCACCACGGCGCCCATGCCGATCAACGTGCCGTCGCCGATCCAGCAGCCGTGCACGACGGCGTTGTGGCCGATCGACACCTTCTGCCCCACCACCACCGGGTGCCCGGAATCCACGTGGATCGAGGCGTTGTCCTGCACGTTGCTACCCGCTCCGACGACGATCGGGGCCGAGTCGCCGCGCAGCACCGCGTTGTACCAGACGCTCGCGCCGGCCGCGAGGGAGACCTCGCCGACGACGCGGGCGCCCTCGGCGATGAACGCGCCGTCGGCGATCGACGGCCGGCGACCCGGAAGGGCCATCACGGAGGCTCCGGATGCGATGCTCATGAGGCGAGACTACCCTCACTTCCCCGTGATTACGCGGGATTTCCGCCCGGTTAGCGGAGCCTCAGCTTGCTTGCGGAATGCCTGACGCTGAGTAGCGTTGTCTTCAGCAGGGACGAAAGACGACCTCAGAGGAGCAGATGATGAGCAAGGTTCAGACCGTTTCCACCAGCGCCAGCGACCCGACGGTGGCCGCCGCCGCCGCGCAGTTCCTCTCGCCCGTCGTGCTCGGCCTCCAGGCACTCACCATCAACGGCAAGCAGGCGCACTGGCACGTTCGCGGAGCCAACTTCGTCGGCGTCCACGAGCTGCTCGACACCATCGTCGCCCACGCCGGCGACTTCGCCGACACGGCCGCGGAGCGGATCGTCGCCCTCGGCCTCCCGATCGACGCCCGCGCCGGCGCCGTCGCCGCCAAGGGCAGCAGCACCGGTGTCCCCGCCGGCTTCACGCAGTTCGACGAGCTCATCCGGGCCGTCATCGCCGACATCGACGCGATCCTCGTCGACACGAAGGCCGCGATCGACGGACTCGACGAGGTCGACCTGACGAGCCAGGACGTCGCGATCGAGATCATGCGCGGCCTCGAGAAGGACCGCTGGTTCCTCGTCTCGCACATCGCCGCCTGAGACGCGCAGCACGACGGAGGGCACTCGACCGACAGGTCGGGTGCCCTCCGTCGTTCACGACAGGTGCGTGAGCCGTCCGGCCAGCACCGTAGCGACGACGGGCATCGCTCGCAGCTGCGCTCCGTCGGCCGTCCGGGGATCGGCCGCGCACAGCGCGATGTCCGCGGGCTCGCCGGGTCGCAGGGATGTACGGACACTCGCCCGGAGCGCCGCGTCCAGGCTCAGCCGCTCCTCGGGATGCCACGGCGGGCGGGAGTCGTCCGTCCGCGCGACGGCCGCGGAGATGGCCTGCCACGGGTCGAGCGGCGCGACCGGGGCGTCCGACCCGAAGCGGAGCTCGACCCCCGCCGCGACCAGGGAGGCGAGCGGGTACCCGACGCCGTCCTGTCCGTCCCACAGCATCCCCGCGAGATCGCGGTCGTCCAGAGCATGCTGCGGCTGCACGCTCGCCACCACGCCCGATCGCGCGAACCGTGCCAGGTCCGACTGGCGCACGAGCTGCGCATGCTCGATGGATCCGTGGGCGCCGGTGATCGCGAACGCGTCCAGCGCCGAGGAGGCCGCCCGGTCGCCGATGGCGTGCACGGCGACCGACAGTCCGGCCCCGGTCGCCCGCGTGAGGAGCTCGATCAGCTCATCGCGCGGCACCGAAAGCACGCCGAAGTTCCCGGGATCCCCCGGGTACGCATGCGAGCAGGCGGCGGTCCGGGTGCCCAGCGACCCGTCGCTGATGACCTTGAGCGGTCCGACCCGGATGAGCCCGCGCGCCGCGGCCGGCGCGTCCTCCGGCTCGCGCACGTCGCCGGTCCGTAGTCCGGCCTCGACCGCCCGGGCGAGATCGAAGGGGTACACCGCGAACTCGACGCGGTGCGCGGCGAAACCGGCCGCGACGCGTCTCGGCCACGCATCCGCGTTCCACGCCATGTCGAAGTCGACGAGCCCGGTGACGCCGCGCGACGCCGCCCGCTCCCCCGCGCGCAGGACCGCCCGATCCCCGTGCTCGGGGTCGACCGCGTTCAGCCGACGGGAAATCTCGAACGCATCCTCCTCGCGCAGGATGCCGTCGTCGCCGGGGAAGCCCTCCCGCCGCAGGGCCGCGGAGTTCATCCACACGCTGTGCACGTCGGCGTTGATCAGATAGGTCGGAACGTCGCCGGTCGCTGCGTCGAGCAGCGCCAGGGAGGGGTCGTCGGGCCACAGCGCGTCGCGGTAGCCGCCGCCGACCCGACGGCCGTCGGGAAGCGGCGCGACCGCCCTCATGCGTGCGGCCGCCTCTGCCGCGGATCCGGCGTCCCCGAGCGCCTCCCGCTCGGCCGCCAGCGCCCACTGCACGGTGTGGACGTGGTTGTCCCACAGCCCCGGCACGGCCCACGCGCCGTGCCCGTCGAGCACGTCCGTCGGCGCCGTCAACGCCCCGGTGGGGGCGATGTCCGCGATGCGTCCCCCGGCGAGGAGGAGGTCGACCGGCTCGTTGTCCGCGAGGTGCTCGCGCCCCGGTCCCGCGAGGCGGACCGCGCGCAGCATCGAGATCTCGCCGCCGACGCCCGTCACGAGCGGGTGCCGTTCCCCGCCGCGTGCGCGCGGCGCATCTCGGAGGCGAGAGCCGCATCGGCATAGGGGCCGGTGCCCTCGAGCTCCGCGATGATCGCCTCGATCGTCTCGGGCGGCTTGTTCTGGCTGAGCTTCCTCTTCGCCACGACCCGAGTGGGCGTCAGGCGGAAGCCGACCGTGCCCGCGGCGAGCCGCGTGACGAAGGCCTCGTCGTTGGGCCGCTCCCACATCCTCCGCGGCGCAGGCAGCCGCCCCTCGAACCGATCCACCAGACGGTCGAGCACCACCAGGTTCTCCTCCGCGCTCAGGATCTCGGGCACCCCCGCGAGGTGGACGGCCGTGTAGTTCCAGGTCGGAACGGACGCCACATCCCCGTACCAGCCGGGTGAGATGTAGCCGTGCGGACCCTGGAAGACCAGGAGCATCTCCGTCTCGCCGATACCGTGGACGAGGTCATCCGGTCGCCCGACGTGGCCGACCACGGTCAGGTCCTCCCGCGTCTCGTCCAACAGCACGGCGTAGTGCGAGGCGACCAGACCGTCCGGCGTCGAGCTCATCATCGTCGCCCAGGGGTTCCCGTCGATCAGACGGCGGATCTCCGCGACGTCGGCAAGGGTGAAGCTGGGGTTCTGGCGCATCCCCTCAGCCTAGAACGCGGCTCCGCCGATCCGCCTCAGGCCTGGCAGCGCGGGCACCAGTACAGCTTGCGGGCGCCGATCTCCTCGAGGGCGATCTCCGTGCCGCACACGCGACACGGCAGACCCGCGCGGTGATACACCCAGTGCCGGTCGTCCCGACTCGCCATCGCGGCCCGGTACTCGTCGGGCGAGAGATCGTCCATCGTCATCATCTGACCCGTCTCGACGCCGATGGCCAGGAGCCGCACCCAGTCCCTCCAGAGCTCCCGCACGGTCTCCTCGGGAACGTCGCGGCCCGGGGTGTGCGGGTTCAGCCGCTGGCGGAACAGCATCTCGGCGCGGTACACGTTCCCGATCCCGCTGACGACGGCCTGGTCCATCAACAGGAGCGCGATGGCCGTCGGCTTCTTCCGCACGGCGCGCACGAACCGCTCCTCGTTCTCCACCGGGTCCCCGACGAGGGGGTCGGGACCGAGCTTCGCGATGGTGGCAAGCACCTCTTCCGGCGTCTGCAGGACGCACGCCGTGGGCCCGCGCAGATCGGCCGCCGTGATGTCGGTCATCAGGCGCAGCCGCACCTGGCCCACAACAGGCGGAGGCCACTCGGTGCCCTCGTCCGCGAGCCCCTTCGTCTGCTCCGACATCCGCACGTGCACGCGCGTCCGGCGCGGGGCGCCGATCGAGGACAGGGAGTTCTCCCCCGCGTCGTCGAGGATCGGCTCGTCGAGCACGGTGCCGCGCTGGTTGGTCTGGCCCATGCGACCGTTCGCCGAGGCGATGGTCGGGTCGACGATGATCTCCCCGGCGAAGTCCCAGGCCCCGTAGAGACCGAGGTGGACCCGGAGCCACACATCGCCCTCCGCTTCGAGGAACATCTGCTTGCCGACCGCGTGAACGCTCATCGCCGTGCGGCCGTCGAGGACGGCGGCCCCTTCGGCGAACCGCCCCTGCGGGCTCGAGGCCTGGAGCGGCTTGCCGACGAAGTTGCGGTCGAACTGCCGCGCGATGCGGTGGACGGAATGCCCCTCGGGCATCTCAGCCCCGCGGATCCGGGAGCAGCGACCCGTCGCGCTCGAAGTCGGCGATCTGGCCGATGCGGCGCACGTGGCGCTCGTCGCCCGAGAACGGCGTGGCGAGGAAGCGGTCGATGAACGACGTGACCTCCTCGTACTCGTGCTGGCGCGCACCGATGGAGATCACGTTCGCGTCGTTGTGCTGGCGAGCCAGTTCCGCGGTCGCGATGTTCCACACCAGCGCCGCACGGATGCCGCGGACCTTGTTGGCCGCGATCTGCTCGCCGTTGCCCGAGCCGCCGAAGATGACGCCCGCCGCCTCGACACCCGCCTCCTGATCGGCGACGACCGCCTGTGCCGCGCGGATGCAGAAGGCCGGGTAGTCGTCGACGGCGTCGTACTCGACCGGCCCGTGGTCGACCACCTCGTGACCGGCATCGCGGAGATGCGACTGCAGCCGCGTCGAGAAGTCCAGACCGGCGTGATCGGTGGCGATGTGGATGCGCATGGGTCCCATCTTATTGACGACGGCGCGTGGGCGTCGGGTCGGTCAGGGGGCGACTCCGGCGGCCGCGGGCTTGAACCCGGCCCGCACGTTCTCGCAGCAACCGGGACGGCAGACGTCGAATCCGCCGGGCAGGTCGGTGACGTGCCGACGATCAGCGCGGGGCCGGCCCTCCAGGCGCTCCTGGATGAGGTCGATGATCCCGTCGATGAAGGCCGGGGCGACGCCGGGGGTGGGCGTGCGCACGAAGGCGAGACCGGCCTCCTCGGCCGCTTCCGCCGCCTCGGTATCGAGATCCCAGAGGACCTCCATGTGGTCGCTCATGAAGCCGACCGGCACGACCGCCACGGCCCGGCGTCCGCGCGCCGGCAGCTCGCCGATGACGTCGCACACGTCGGGGTCGAGCCAGGGCTGGGAGGGGGGACCCGAGCGCGACTGGTAGACGAGCTCCCATTCGACGCCGGCGGCCGCGGGAAGCGTCTGCAGCACGCGGTCCATGACCCAGGCCGCCACCGCCTCGTGCTGCGCGGCGTACGCGCCTCCCGGGCCCCAGTCGATGTCGCGGGCGCCCGAACGCAGGGCGTCGTCCGTGGGGATGCTGTGCGTCGAGAAGAGGATCTGGATGTCGGAGGCCGCGATGCCCTGGTCGAGGAAGCCGGCGATGGCCGAGCGCACCCCGGACTCGAAGGCCTCGACGAAGCCGGGGTGATCGTAGAACGGCCGGATCTTGTCGATGGTCACGGTCTCGCCGAGACGGGTGTCCTGCAGCACGCGGGCGAAGTCCTCGCGGTACTGGCGGCAGCTCGAGAAGGAGCTGTAGGCGCTGGTCGCGAACGCCAGGAGCGTGGTGCGCCCGTCGGCGGCGGCCTGCTCGACCGCGTCCTCGAGGTAGGGCGTCCAGTTGCGATTGCCCCAGTAGACCGGGAGGTCGATGCCGCGTTCGGCCAGGGCGGCCTCGAGGGCCGCCTTCAGCTCGCGGTTCTGGGCGTTGATGGGGCTCACGCCGCCGAAATGGCGGTAGTGATGCGCCACCTCCTCCAGGCGCTCGTCCGGGATGCCGCGTCCGCGCGTGACGTTGCGCAGGAACGGGATGACGTCCTCCTGCCCCTCCGGGCCGCCGAAACCGGCGAGGAGGATGCCGTCGTATGCGACCGGCGTCGTGATGAAGGGCTCGCCGGTCGACGCAGCGGCAGAGGCGTAGGGGACGACATTCGGTTCGATCGCTGTCACCCTTCCATCCTTTCATCCCTTCGGAGCACTCCGGGCCGCGCCCTGGCGTAGGCTGTCAGGGTTGCCGTCGGCGCCAACTGCGCCGGCCCCCCGGCGACGTCCCCTCACCCCTGGGAGTACTGCTGTGCCTGGAGAGAACCTCACCCGTATCGAAGCGCAGGAACGCCGCGACGTCATCGGCACCGAGTCCTACGAAGTCGCGCTCGATCTGACCAAGGGCGCCGAGGTCTTCGGCTCCCGGAGCGTCGTGCGCTTCACCGCGACCCCGGAGAGCTTCACGTTCATCGACCTGATCGCGCGGGACGTGCGCGAGATCTCGCTCAACGGAGAGCAGCTCGATCCGGACGAGGTGTTCGCGGATTCCCGCATCGCCCTCACCGGCCTGCAGGCCGAGAACGTGCTCGTGGTCGACGCGGACTGCCTCTACACCAACACCGGCGAGGGCCTGCACCGCTTCGTCGACCCCGTCGACGGCGAGGTCTACCTCTACTCCCAGTTCGAGGTGCCCGACTCCCGCCGCGTCTTCGCCGTGTTCGAGCAGCCCGACCTCAAGGCGACGTTCCAGTTCACGGTCACCGCTCCGGCGGCCTGGAAGGTCGTGTCCAACTCGCCGACGCCCGAGCCCATCGTCCACGACGACGACGTGACCGCCACGTGGGGCTTCGAGCCCACGCCGCGCATCTCGAGCTACATCACCGCGCTCGTCGCCGGACCGTACGAGTCCACCTTCTCCGAGCTCACGAGCGCCTCGGGTCGCGTCATCCCGCTCGGCGTCTACGGTCGCAAGAGCCTCTGGCAGCACCTCGACGCCGACTACATCTTCGACAAGACCCGCGAGGGCTTCGCCTACTTCGAATCGAAGTTCGGCGTGCCGTACCCGTTCGCCAAGTACGACCAGCTCTTCGTCCCCGAGTTCAACGCGGGGGCGATGGAGAACGCGGGCGCGGTGACGTTCACCGAGACCTACGTCTTCCGCAGCAAGGTGACGGATGCCGTCAAGGAGCGCCGCGTCGTCACCATCCTCCATGAGCTCGCCCACATGTGGTTCGGCGACCTCGTGACGATGAAGTGGTGGAACGACCTCTGGCTGAACGAGTCGTTCGCCGAGTGGGCGTCGACCATCGCCACGGCAGAGGCCACCGAGTGGACCGAGGCGTGGACGACCTTCAACGCCATGGAGAAGACCTGGGCGTACCGTCAGGATCAGCTGCCCTCGACCCATCCCATCGTCGCCGAGATCAACGACCTCGAAGACGTCCAGGTGAACTTCGACGGGATCACGTACGCCAAGGGCGGCTCCGTCCTGAAGCAGCTCGCCGCCTGGGTCGGCATCGAGCCCTTCTTCGCGGGTGTCTCGCAGTACTTCCAGAAGCACTCCTGGGGCAACACCGAGCTCAGCGACCTGCTCACCGAGCTCGAGGCGACGAGCGGTCGCGACCTCGGCACCTGGTCGAAGAAGTGGCTGGAGACCGCGGGCGTGAACACGCTCGAGCCCGTGATCGCGGAGGACTCGCAGGGTGCCATCTCGCGGTTCGCGGTGACCCAGACCGCTCCGGCGGACTACCCCACCATCCGTCCCCACCGTCTCGGCATCGGCTTCTACACCCTGACCGACGGTGCGCTCACCCGATCGCACTACGTCGAGGTGGACGTCGACGGGGACCGCACCGAGGTCCCCGAGCTGCAGGGCCTGGACCGCCCCGACCTGGTGCTCCTCAACGACAACGACCTCGCCTACGCGAAGATCCGGCTCGACGAGCGGTCCCTGGCCACGGCCATCGCGCACCTCGCCGACATCCACGACCCGCTCGCGCGCTCCCTCGTGTGGGGCGCGGCGTGGGATCAGACCCGCGACGCCGAGAGCGCGGCATCCGACTACATCGACCTCGTCCTGGGCAACATCGGACGCGAGACGGAGTCGACCACCGTCCGCACCACCCTCGCCCAGCTGCGCACGGCCGCTACCCTGTACGTCGCGCCCGCCGAGCGGGACGCCGCGCGCCTCAAGATCGCCGACGCCCTGTGGGCGCTGGCAGAGGCGGCCGAGCCGGGCAGCGACAGCCAGCTGCAGTTCGTCACGGCATTCGCGAACTCGCTGGTGACCCCGGAGCACGCGGGCGTCATCGGGCGCCTGCGCGCCGGCGAGGAGACGCTCCCCGGCCTCGAGATCGACGCGGACCTGAGCTGGCAGCTGCTGGTGGGGCTGGCGTCGGTCGGGGCCACGGATGCCGCCACCATCGACGCGGCCCTCGCGGCCGACAACACCGCGAAGGGCGGCGAGTTCGCCGCACAGGCTCGGGCCGCACTGCCGGACTCCGCCTCGAAGCGGGCGGCGTGGGAGTCCCTGATCGACCGCGACGACGCCCCCAACACGATCGTGCGCTCGGCGGCGCTCGGCTTCGTGCACCCGGCCGGCGCGGAGTCCCTGCGCGAGTTCGTGCCGGAGTACTTCCGGATGCTCGTGCCGATCTGGGAATCGCGCACCTACCAGATCGCGCAGTACCTGGTGACGGGCCTGTTCCCGACCGCCCTGGCGGATGTCGCACTGCGCGACGCGACGCGCGCCTGGCTCGCCGAGAACCACGACGCGGCCCCCGCGCTGCGCCGCCTGGTGCTCGAGAATCTGGCGGACGTGGAGCGCGCTTTGGCCGCGCAGTCCCGCGACGCCGACGACTGACGCCCGACGCTCCGAGGGCCCCGCCGACCGCCTGCGGTTCGCCGGGGCCCTCGTCGTGTCCAGCCGAGGCAGAAGGCGGCTCGGTAGAATCGACGGTGATGATTCCGTCCGAGACCACGCCTCCCCCGACCGACACCGATCTCCCCACGATGTGGACCGACGTGCTCGCCGTCCTCACGGACATCGGCGGGAAGGCGCTCGCCGTCGCGATCATCATCGCCAGCTGCTTCCTGATCGCGCTGGTGCTCCGCGTGGTGATCCGGCGGGTCGTCCACCGGATCGTCGACAGCGCGAAGAGCAAGGCCGCAGTGGACGACACGCAGGCCATCGAGCGCTCGCCCCTCGCCGACATGCGTCTGGTCCAGCGCACCCGCACCCTGGGCACGATCCTCCAGAACATCGTGAACGTCATGCTCGTGGTGATCGCCATCGTGCTCATCGTGAACGCCATCGACAACGCCCTGCTGGGATCGCTCACCCTCCTCACCGCGGCGGTCGGCGCCGGGCTCGGTTTCGGCGCCCAGAACATCGTCAAGGACGTGCTCAACGGGATCTTCCTCGTCGCCGAAGACCAGATCGGCATCGGCGACGTCGTCGACCTCGGTCTCGCCAGCGGCGTCGTCGAGTACGTCAGCGTGCGCATCACGCAGGTCCGCGACGTGAACGGCGCGCTCTGGTACGTGCGCAACGGCGAGGTGACCCGTATCGGAAACATGTCGCAGGGCTGGGCGCGCGCCATCATCGACCTCGGGGTGCCGCCCGACGCCGACCTGGAGCAGGTGGAGCACACCCTGCTGGAGACGGCGGTCGCGCTGGCGAAGGACCCCAAATGGCGCACCCGCATCATCGAGAAGCCCGAGCTCTGGGGCCTGGAGTCGATCGACGGCGAGGCGCTCGTCGTGCGCGTCGTCATCAAGACCCGTGCGAACGCGAAGGACGACGTCGCGCAGGAGCTCCGGAAGAGGCTCCGCGCCGCCCTCGCCGAGAAGGAGGTCGCCATCCCGCGGATGCAGACGATCACCCCGACGGGCCTCGATGGTGCGCGACGCGTGCGCGGGGCAAATCCGCCGCGCACCCGGCCCAACGCGGTCACCGGCGTCCCGGCGCCCGAGCGCGGCTTCTGGCGCCGGAAGAAGTCGACCGAGGACGGGGGCGCCCAGGCATGAGTTTCTACGACGAGGTCGGCGGTCGCGAGACCTTCGCGAAGATCGTGTCGGTGTTCTACCGGGAGGTCGCGCTCGACCCGGTCCTGCAGCCGATGTACCCGGAGGAGGACCTCGGTCCCGCCGAGGAGCGGCTCCTGCTCTTCCTCGAGCAGTACTGGGGCGGACCCTCGACGTACGGGGAGACCCGGGGCCACCCGCGTCTGCGCATGCGTCACATGCCCTTCCACATCGATCCGGATGCCCGCGATCGTTGGTTGCGCCACATGCGCACCGCGGTTGACGAGGCGCAGTTGTCCCCTCTCCACGAATCCACGCTCTGGGACTACCTCGAGCGCGCGGCGTATGCCATGGTGAACACATTCGAGCCGTCGGGCATCGGCGCTCCCGCCGCAGGCCGCCCGACGCTCGAGGCCCGAACCCGTCAGGAATCAACGGAGACCCCATGACGACCACGCCCCTGTCCGCAGATGTCCTGGTGATCGGATGGGGGTTGTCGGGTCTCGTCGCGGCGACCGAGGCCGTCGACGCCGGTCGACGAGTGATCCTCATCGATCAGGAGCCGCGCACGAACCTCGGCGGTCAGGCCTGGTGGTCGTTCGGCGGTCTCTTCTTCATCGACTCCCCCGAGCAGCGGCGCTTCGGCATCCGCGATTCGATTGAGCTCGCGACGCAGGACTGGTTCGGCTCGGCCGCGTTCGACCGTCCGGAGGACGCCTGGCCGCGGCGCTGGGCGGAGGCGTACCTGCACTTCGCAGCCGGCGAGAAGCGGTCGTGGCTGCGTCAGCTGGGCGTCGGCTTCTTCCCCGTGGTGGGGTGGGCGGAGCGCGGCGGCTACGGCGCGATGGGTCCCGGCAACTCGGTGCCGAGGTTCCACATCACCTGGGGAACCGGACCGGGGATCGTGGCGCCCTTCGCGGCGCGCGTGGAGGAGGCCGAACGGGACGGCCGCCTGACGATCCTCCCCCGGCATCGGGTATCGGAGCTCCTCACCGCCGAGGGCGCGGTGGTGGGCGCCCGCGGTGACGTCCTGGCGTCCGCCGGCGAGGAGCGGGGTGCACCCTCGTCGCGCGACGTGGTCGGCGGCTTCGAGATCGCCGCTGCCGCCACCGTCGTCGCGGCGGGCGGCATCGGCGGCAATCACGACCTCGTGCGTGCGGCCTGGCCCGAGCGGCTGGGGACGCCGCCGCGTCACATGCTCACGGGCGTCCCCGCGTATGTCGACGGCTCCATGCAGCGCGTCTCGACCGAGGCGGGGGCTCACCTGATCAACGGCGACCGCATGTGGCACTACGTCGAGGGCATCACCAACTGGGACCCGGTGTGGCCGTCACACGGCATCCGCATCCTGCCCGGGCCGTCCTCCCTGTGGCTCGACGCCACCGGGGCGCGCCTCCCGGTCCCGCTGTTCCCCGGATTCGACACGTTGGGGACGCTGGCGCACCTGCGCGCCACGGGACACGACCACTCGTGGTTCGTCACCTCCCGCCAGATCGTCGAGAAGGAGTTCGCCCTCTCCGGAAGCGAGCAGAACCCCGATCTGACAGGAAAGGACGTCGGGCTCCTCGTCCGGTCCCGACTGGCGAAGGGACCGACCGGCCCGGTGCAGGCCTTCCTGGACGAGGGCGAGGACTTCATCGTCGAAGACGACCTGGAGTCGCTCCTCGAGCAGATGCAGCGCCAGCCCGGCGGCGACCTGCTCGACGTCGACGCGGTCCGCCGGGAGGTCGTCGCGCGGGACCGGGAGATCGACAACGACTTCACCAAGGACGCCCAGATCGGGATGCTGCGCTCCATGCGCGCCTACCGCGGCGACAAGCTGATCCGCACCGCGGTCCCGCATCGCCTGCAGGATCCCTCCGCCGGCCCTCTGATCGCCGTGAAGCTGCATGTGCTGACGCGCAAGTCGCTGGGCGGGATCAACACCGACCTCGACGGCCGTGCGCTCGACGCCGAGGGCGCCGCGATCCCCGGGCTCTTCGCCGCAGGAGAGGCGAGCGGCTTCGGCGGAGGCGGCATGCACGGCTACCGGGCGCTCGAGGGCACGTTCCTGGGTGGATGCCTGTTCTCGGGGCGGCAGGCGGGCAGGGCCGCTGCCCGCTGAGCACCGATCAGGCGAGGGCGTCGGGAAGGCCGGTTCCCCGCACCGCGGTGAGTCCCGAGGCGACCGGACCCCGTGCGAGCACGTGACCTCGACGGAAGGCCAGTCGCGTCCACCGACCGGAGCGTGTGACGGGGACGTCCTCCTCGCCGGAGATGAAACCGAGCGCATCGGCGGCGAAGGCCACGCCGCGCGGGAGGTGCGAGAGGTCGGCATCCGGTTCGCCCCAGATCGCGGCTCTGAGCGCCCGCACGGCTTCCTCCCCCGCCCCCGGCGTCGCGCCGCGTGCGACGGCGGAGATCCCCCACTGCGCGCGCTGCGCGATGACGGATGCCGGGATCGTCGTCAGGTGCTCCCACCCGCGGCGCGGCGGGGCGATGCCCGCCCAGGCGGGTGACAGGCCGGTGTCCGGGAGTGTCAGGCGCCGCGGGTCGTCGGCGGCCCTGAGTTCGGCGACGACGATGTCGCATTCGAGCTCGGGATCGGCGTGCACGATGCGCATGGCGAGCACCGTCGGGGTCTGATCGAAGAGACCGTGCGGGGCGAGGGCCGCCGTCGTCAGGGCGAGGACGCCGCCCGCGGCCTGCAGGCGCACCCCTTCGTCGGTGATCCGGGATGCCCGTCCGACGAAGGTGAGGACGTCTTTGGACGTCTCGGGATCGGCGAGCAGGAGGTGGTGCGACACGGGTTCTAAACTACCAAGGGAGCGGCGTTCGGGCCGCGGAGAGGGAGCCATGAGCCCGGAGAACCACGCGCGACGCACCGTCGAGCAGCTGCTCGCGATCCTCGATCTCGACTCGACACAGGCCCGCACGACCGAGGACATCTTCACCGGCTCCTCGCACCCCATGCCCACCGGACGCATCTACGGAGGCCAGGTGCTCGCACAGAGCCTCATCGCCGCGGAGCGCACCCTCCCCGAGAACCGCCCGGTGCATTCGATGCACGGCTACTTCCTGCGTCCCGGCGACGCATCCCAGGGGATCACGATCGCCGTCGATCGCATCCACGACGGCCGCTCCTTCTCGACCCGTCGCTCACAGGCCTACCAGAACGGGGTCCCGATCTTCTCGATGATCGCCTCCTTCCAGGACGAGGACCCCGGCGTGGAGCACGCGGCGTCCATGCCCGACGGCATCCCCGACCCCGAGGACCTGGCCCCCGACGAGGACCGCGTCGAGGGACTGCCCCCGGGCACCGCGCGGATGCTGAGCGAGCGCGCCGCGGACATCCGACACATCGGGCACCCGCTCTACCTCCCGAGTGACGACGAGCGCGCACCGCGCCAGGGCGTCTGGATGCGGATGCGGGCGGCGCTCCCCGACGACCCGCGGCTGCACCGCGCCGCTCTCGCCTATCTGAGCGACATGACGATCCAGGAGTCCATCCTTCGGGCGCACGGCGTGTACTGGGCGCTTCCCGGCCTGAAGGTCGCGAGCCTCGATCACGCGATGTGGTGGCATCGGCCCGCGCGGGTCGACGAGTGGCTGCTGTACCTGCAGGAGTCGCCCAACGCGCGCGGCGGCCGCGGGCTCGCCTCCGGACGCATCTTCACGCGCGCGGGGGATCTGGTCGCCAGCGTCGCCCAGGAGATCATGATCCGCGTTCCCGGATCGCCCGCCTGACGCCTCCCGCCTCACCGTGCGGGTCGGCGGGACTCAGCGGTGCGCGTACTCGATGGACGGCCCGACGTAGGACTCCCACGCGTCGCGCATCTCCGTGGTGAGCCGCGTCGGGCGCCCCGTGCCGGCGTCCACCAGGACGATCACCGCGGTCGAGCGGGCGTAGAGCGTCCGCGGCTCGGCGGTGGGGTCGTTGTGCACCTCGTAGCACACCTCGACGCTCGAGCCGCCGAGCTTCCCGAACCACATCTGCACCTCGAGCGGCCGCCGCTGATACGGCACCGGCGCCAGGTACTCGATCTCCTGGCGCGCGATCAGCGTCAGCACGCCCTCCTCGATCCCCGAGTCGAGGACGGCCGTGGGTGGCGCCTCCTCCCCCGGGCCCGCCCGCCAGAAGGCACGGACGCGCGCCTCTTCGAGCAGCTTGAGCATCGAGGTGTTGTTGACGTGGTTGAACGCGTCGAGGTCACCCCACCGCAGATGGATCGGGATGTGCAGACGTCGTCCGTCATCCCGCGTCAAGTCCGACATCCAGGCCTCAGTCGCGCGTGAGCTTGCGGTGCGTGGAGCGGTGGGGCTTCGCCGCGTCCGGTCCGAGGCGGTCGATCTTGTTCTCCTCGTACGCCTCGAAGTTGCCCTCGAACCAGTACCACTGGTCGGGCTTCTCGTCGGTGCCCTCGTACGCGAGGATGTGGGTCGCGATGCGGTCGAGGAACCACCGGTCGTGGGTGATGACCACCGCGCAGCCGGGGAACTCGAGCAGGGCGTTCTCGAGCGAGCTCAGGGTCTCGACGTCGAGGTCGTTCGTCGGCTCGTCGAGGAGCAGCAGGTTGCCGCCCTCCTTGAGGGTCAGCGCGAGGTTCAGGCGGTTGCGCTCACCACCGGAGAGGACGCCCGCCTTCTTCTGCTGGTCCGGACCCTTGAACCCGAACTTCGACACGTAGGCGCGCGACGGGATCTCGGTCTTCCCGACGGTGATGAAGTCGAGGCCGTCGGAGACGACCTCCCACAGCGTCTTGTCGGGGTCGATGCTCGCGCGGGACTGGTCGACGTAGCTGATCTTGACGGTCTCGCCGATCTTGAGGTCGCCGCCGTCGAGGGGCTCGAGGCCGACGATCGTCTTGAACAGGGTCGTCTTTCCGACGCCGTTGGGCCCGATCACGCCGACGATGCCGTTCGGCGGCAGGCTGAAGCTCAGCCCGTCGATGAGGGAGCGACCGTCGAAGCCCTTCTTGAGGTTCTTGGCCTCGATCACGACGCTGCCGAGCCGGGGTCCGGCGGGGATCTGGATCTCCTCGAAATCGAGCTTCCGAGTCCGCTCCGCCTCCGCCGCCATCTCCTCGTAGCGCGCGAGACGCGCCTTCGACTTGGTCTGGCGGCCCTTGGCGCTGGACCGGACCCACTCCAGCTCCTCCTTGAGGCGCTTCGCGAGCTTGGCGTCCTTCTTGCCCTGGATCTCGAGGCGCTCGCCCTTCTTCTCCAGATACGTCGAGTAGTTGCCCTCGTAGCCGATCAGGCGGCCACGGTCGACCTCGGCGATCCACTCGGCGACGTGGTCGAGGAAGTACCGGTCGTGGGTGATGGCGATGACGGCGCCCTTGTAGGCCTGCAGGTGCTGCTCCAGCCAGAGCACGCTCTCGGCGTCGAGATGGTTGGTGGGCTCGTCGAGGAGCAGCAGGTCGGGCTTCTGGAGCAGGAGCTTCGCGAGCGCGACACGACGCTTCTCACCTCCGGACAGGGGGGCAATCGCGGCATCGGCCGGCGGCGTCCGGAGGGCGTCCATGGCCTGCTCGAGCTGCGAGTCGAGATCCCAGCCGTCGGCCGCGTCGATCTCTTCCTGGAGCGTGCCCATCTCGGCGAGGAGGGCGTCGAAGTCGGCGTCCGGGTCGGCCATCAGGGCGGAGATCTCGTTGAAGCGGTCGACCTTCGCCTTGATCGCGATGCCGTCCTGGATGTTCTCGAGCACCGTCTTGGACTCGTCGAGCTCCGGCTCCTGCATGAGGATGCCGACGCTGAAGCCCGGCGAGAGCTTCGCCTCGCCGTTGGACGGCGTGTCCAGCCCGGCCATGATCTTGAGGATCGTCGACTTGCCCGCGCCGTTGGGTCCGACCATGCCGATCTTGGCGCCGGGGAGGAACGCCATCGTGACGTCGTCGAGGATGAGCTTCTCACCCACCGCCTTGCGCGCACGGACCATCGAGTAGATGTACTCAGCCACCGGGAATCGCTCCTTCTGTCGGCGTCGAAGATCGACACCCCAGCCTACCGGCTGACCGAGCGGCTCCCGCCCGCGGACGACCACCCTCCGGGGGTCTCACCAATCGATGGGACGGGTGGCGCCGATCAGGCAGCGTCCCTCCGCGAGCTGCGGCATGACCTCCGTGACCAGCGCGCCGGTCGAGGGACCCACCTGCCCGATGAGACACTCCTCCTCGCCCCAGCGGACGGAGAACTGCAGACTCTCTGCGGGATTCCCCACCGTCGTCGCGTCGTTGGTCACCTGCATGGCCTGCCGGTCGAACCCCGCGCCGATCAGGGCGTCGATGTACGCGCGTCCCTCCCCACGACGCTCGGAGTCCCAGACGGCCTGCGCCGCGGCGGTGAAGACCGGGAGATTGTCCGCCGCGGTGCCGTCCGGCACCAGCACCGGCTCCGCGGGCGGCGCGGTCGTCGCCGAGGGCGCAGGGGACGGTTCGGCCGTCTGCACGGGATCCGGCGCGCACGCCGCGAGGCCGAGGGACACGGCGACCAGCACGCAGAGACCCGCCGTCGCGCGAGCGAGCGGAAGGGGCGTTCGTCGAGGCACGGCCCGAGTCTACGGGGCCGGTCCGCGTGGCCCGCCGAACGGATCGCCGACCGACGCCACACGCTCGACGGTCCGCACCGCTCTCAGAACGGCGTGCCAGCCGGCACCGGGGACGCCGCCGCGTCGGTCGCGGCCCAGGAGGCGTCGACGCGCGAGCGCCCCTCGGCATCGCCCGCGGAGTCTCCCTCCGCCGAGCCGGCGCCGGTCGGACCATCCTGCTGCTCGTCCCCGGCGTTCGGGGACGGGTCTTCCGGGGTCGATCGACTCGAGCGGAGGTAGGCCGACGTGCCCCACCGGAGGTCGTGACCGATGGCCTCGGCGTCGATGTCGACGCTCGTGCCGCTCTTGCCGTTGCTCTCCCAGTTCCGGATCCGCAGGCGTCCGGTCACGATCACGCTGTCCCCGGTGCGCAACGAGGCCTTCGCGTGCTCACCGAGCTGGCGGTACGCCGCGACCGAGTACCAGTTGGTGCCGGCGTCGACCCACGACTGGCTGGCCGCGTCGAAGCGCCGGTGGGTGCTCGCGAGCCGGAAGTTCGTCACGGGCACTCCCCCGCCGGTGCGCCCCAGGGTGGGATCGGTCGCCACCTTGCCCACGATCGTCAGTGTGTCGGTCATCGTCTTCTCCTCGCAAAACCCCGAGTCGTCGCTCGGATGGATCAAGGATCGAGGACCGCGGCCCCCGTCGAGCCACCAGGAGCCGTCATCGGTGGATCCGAGGGAATCCCCGGTCAGTGTGGAGGAAGTGTGCGGCCACCGACGACATCCCATCCGGCGCCGATGTCGGTGGCCGGTCGTAGGTTCGGGAGAGGAAGGAGAGAAAGATGACCGACACCCGTACGACCGTCACGATGCCGCAGCCGTTCGCCACCCCTCGGATCACCTCCACCCGCGAGGTGCTCGTCCGCGCCGCCGACCAGCTCTGGCGGGTGCAGGACAAAGCCTCGGGCCGCGTCCTCGGGCACCTCCGCACCCGCGTCGAGCCGCTCGGACTGCGCTACCGGGCGGAGAGACTGCAGCTCGCGACCGGGGCGTTCCGCCTCATCGGCGAGTTCTGGGGGCCGGACGATGCCGTGTCGGCCCTGCGCCACTCATGACGACGGGTGCTCGACTGGTGCCCCCGGCAGGATTCGAACCTGCGACCGGCGGATTAGAAGGCCGCTGCTCTTCCGCTGAGCTACGGAGGCGAGTAGGTCTACCGTACCGTGCCCGCCCCCGCCCTCAGCGCCGTCGATAGGATGACGACATGGTGAATGCGTCCGAGAACGATCGACTCGTCTGGATCGACTGCGAGATGACGGGGCTCGATCTCTCGATCGACGAGCTCGTCGAGATCGCCGTCGTCGTCACCGATTTCGAGCTCCGCCCCGTCGACCCCGGGTTCCAGGTCGTCATCCGTCCCAGCGACGCGGCGCTCGCCCACATGAACGACTTCGTGACGGCCATGCACGAGACCTCCGGCCTGACCGAGGAGATCCCGCACGGCATCTCGCTCGCCGAGGCCGAGAAGCAGACCCTCGACTACATCCGGCGTTTCGTGCCGCTCGAGCGCAAGGCTCCCCTCGCGGGCAACACCATCGGCACCGATCGCATGTTCCTCGCCAAGTACATGCCCCAGATCGATCAGTACCTCCACTACCGCAATGTCGACGTGTCGAGCATCAAAGAGCTCTCCCGCCGCTGGTACCCGCGTGCATTCTTCCAGGCGCCGTCCAAGGACGGCGGTCACCGCGCTCTGGCGGACATCCTGGAGTCCATCCGCGAGCTGCAGTACTACCGCGAGGCCGTGTTCGTCGGTGCGCCCGGGCCGACCAGCGACGAGGCGAAGGAGATCGCGAGCCGCACCGTGTCGGAGTTCACTCCGAACATGTAATAGACTCGTGAGGTCGCCTGCTCCGGCAGGCACATGGTGGGTATAGCTCAGCTGGTAGAGCGCTGGCTTGTGGTGCCGGATGTCGCGGGTTCGAGTCCCGTTACTCACCCCAGAGAAGAGGCTCGGCCCCTGTGGCCGGGCCTCTTCGCCGTTCGTGCAGCGGCCGCCCCGCTCGTCTCCGTCGCGGGACAGGACGGCGGTGCCCCGGCCCTAGACTGACGGGGTGTCACTCGCGGTCTGGTTCTCGCTGTTGACGGCATCCGTGGTGATCAGCTTCACCCCCGGCGCCGGCGCCATCAACACGATGTCCAATTCGCTGAACCAGGGCTGGCGTCGATCGATCTGGGGCATCATCGGGCAGCAGCTCGCGTTGATCGTGCACGTCGCCATCGTCGCCGCCGGAGTGGGCCTGCTCGTCTCGCGATCCGAGCTCCTCTTCAACGGCATCCGATATGCCGGTGCAGCGTATCTCGTGTATCTCGGCGTCCGCCTCATCGTCGCCCGGCCGGAGATCGTCGCACCGGACGATCCGAGTGCTCCGAACGCCTCGCGAGAGGGACACTGGTCGATGATCCGGCGAGGATTCTGGGTCAATCTGCTCAACCCGAAGGCCATCGTCTTCTTCCTGGCGTTCATCCCGCAGTTCATCCGTCTCGACCAGCCACCCCTCCCCCAGTACCTCGTGCTGCTGGCGACCGTCATCGTCGTCGACGTTCTCGTCATGTGGGGGTTCTTCGCCGCGGCCGCGCGTCCGTTCCGACGGCTCACGCGCTCGCCCCGGGGCCAGCGCGGGCTCAACGCCGTCTTCGGGGCACTCTTCATCGGCGTCGCGGCACTGCTGGTCCTGCTTCACTGATGCCGGCGACGGGCCCTCGTCGCTCTAGGCTGGACGGGATGGAGATGGATGCCGCGACCTTCGAGGAACTCGTCGTCGACGAGCTCGATCGCCTGCCCGACGACATGGTCGACGGGCTCGAGAACGTCGTCTTCGTGGTGGAGGACCGCCCGGAGGACGGCAGTCTCGACCTGCTCGGTCTCTACGACGGACTCGCGCTGACCGAACGCACCCAGTACGGGATGGGCGAACTCCCCGACCGGATCGTCGTCTACCGTGAGCCGCACCTCGCCTTGAGCACCTCCGAGGACGAGCTCCGTGACGAGGTGCACACCACTCTGGTCCATGAGATCGCGCACTTCTACGGGCTCGACGACGCCCAGCTCCATGAGATGGGGTGGGCATGACCGCTCCTCTCGCCCTTCCGGACCAGTCCGAGGCCACCGACCTGTCCGCTGCCCCCCTGGAACCGTGGCAGCTGGTCGTCTGGAACGACCCGGTGAACCTCATGAGCTATGTGGCGCGCGTGTTCCGCACGTACTTCGGCTACTCCGCCGACAAGGCCACCGCCTTGATGCTGGCGGTGCACCACGACGGTCATGCGATCGTCGCGACCGGTCCGCGCGAGACCATGGAGGTCCATGCGCGGGCGATGCACGACTTCGGCCTGTGGGCCACGGTGCGGAAGGCGTCGGAGTGATGGCCCCCGGATTCACGATCTCCCTCCTGCGCGTCGAAGGGATGCGGCTCGCGTCCTTGGTCGACGAGTTCCGCGGCCTGCTCAGCGACGGCGACCCGACGGACGCGGCGATCCTCCGCCTCACCCCCGACCCCTACCCCGGGGATGCCGACGCCGGCCGGTCGTACGCCGAGAGCACGCGGAGCGACATCTACGATCGCCGTCGAGCGGATGCCGCGGCCGTCCGTGCCGCGCTGGCCGAGTTCCCCCTCGACGCGGACGGGCTCAGCGAGGAGGACGCGCTGCGGGAACACGACGTGCGCGTGACCGCCGCGACGCTCGACTCCTGGCTCCGCACCCTGAATGCGATCCGGCTCGTCCTCGCGGAGCGCCTGGAGATCAGCGCGGACGACGATCACGATCCCGCCGATCCGCGCTTCGCCGTGTACGAATGGCTGGGTTATCGACTCGAGCTGCTGATCCAGTCCGCAGACGAGCTCCCGCCTTCCTGATCCTCTCAGGGCACCATGACGACGCGGGTCGCGAGCGATTGCGGCCGGTGGCGTTGGATATGTCGGCGTTCCTGTTCCGCCCAACGCTCCCAGTGCGGGCGGTACGTCTCACCGTCGCGCTCCAGCGCCCGCGCTCGGCGCACCGGCTCAGCGGCTTCGACCCAGATCCCGATGTCCGCGAGAGCGGCCGTCGCCGGGGTGAGCACCCCGCTGCCTTCGACGATCACGCCGAGTGCCGGATCCACGCCATGGCTCTCCGCCTCGGTGCCGGCGACCCAATCCCAGCGGCGCCAAGTGCCCAGCATCCCCCGCCCGTGCGGGCGGAGGATCCATTCGCGCGCACGCTCGACACCCTGCTCCAACCCATCCCATCCGGGATAGAGGGAATCCAGGGCGATCACCTGCACGCGGCCGTCGATCGGCCACTCCGCCGCCAGGAGTCTGGCCAACGACGACTTGCCCGCCCCGCTGCGCCCGTCGATCAGCACGACGGGATTCGCGGTCGCCAGGGCGCGCACGTCGTCGCGGATGTCGGTCACCGCACGCGCGAGCGCGACAGCGACCGGATCGTCACTTCTTGAGTGCACGGATGATGCGGGAGAGCGCCCGACCGGTGACCCAGACGAACGGGACCGCGACCGCCAGCAGGGTCACGATGTTGGGCTCGAACCGGAGCCCCTCCTCACGGCGCACGTAGACGCCGACGGGGATGGACATCCCACCGCCGCCTCCGCCTTCCGCGCCGTCGCCGCTGCCTCCTCCGAAGCCGGAGTAGGTGATCGCCACGGGCGTGATGCTCACGCCGTCGACGTCCTGAGGTTCACCGTAGGCGCTCTTCACTCCGAGGGAGGCGGCCTGCTTTCCGAGTTCGAGTGCGATGTTCGGCATGGTCTCACGGTATCCCACCCGTGCGTCCCGCGCGATCAGTCGAGTCCGTGGGCCTTCGGATGCCGAGCCGCGCCACGACCGTCGCCTCGACCCAGATGACGCGCCCGCGTGATCGTGGCATTGCCGAAACGCGCGACCGCGTCATCGACCGCACCCTCGACCTTCCGCCAGTCCTCGTCCTCATCCCACAGGCCGAGCATCCCGCCGCCGGCCGGCTGCAGCTTCTCGGCGCGCACACCCACGAGCCGAATCGGATCCCGACGTTCGATCTGCTCGAAGAGCGCCTGGGCCGCCTCGCCGATCCGCTGGCCGACCGCCGTCGGCTCGGCGAGCGTCTGCGACCGGTTCACGGTGCGGAAGTCGTCGAAGCGCACCTTGATCGACACGGTCGCGGTCTCCCACTCGGCGCGCCGCAGCCTCGCCGCGACCCGGTCCGCGAGACGGAGAAGCTCCGCCCGGAGGAAGACCCGGTCGCTGATGTCGTGATCGAAGGTCTCCTCGTGGCCGATGCTCTTCTCGACCCGCTCCGTCTCGACGGTACGGGCGTCTTCACCCCGCGCGAGCTGCGCCAGGCGCGCGCTGAGGGCTGGCCCCACCGCCCGCTCCAGCATCTCGGGCGACGACTCGCGGATGTCGGAGATCGTCCGGATGCCGCGAGCCTCGAGTGACTCGGCGGCCTTGGGGCCCACGCCCCACATGGCGCGCACGGACTGCGGACCGAGGAACTCCTGGGTCCGCTGGGCGGGGACGATGAGCATCCCGTTCGGCTTGGCGGCGGTCGAAGCCATCTTGGCGACGTGTTTGGTGGCCGCGACCCCCACGCTGCAGGTGATGCCCACCTCGCGCTCCACGCGTTCGCGGATCAGTTCGGCGATGCGGCCGGGACTCCCCCAGAGGCGCCGCACGCCCTGGACGTCGAGGAACGCCTCGTCGACCGAGAGCGGTTCCACGAGCGGCGTGAACGACTCGAAGATCGTCATCACCTGCCGCGACACCTCCTGATAGCGGTGGAAGTGCGGCGTGACGATCCGGGCCGTCGGACACAGCCGCATCGCCTGACCCACCGGCATCGCGGAGCGCACGCCGTAGCGCCGCGCCTCGTAGGACGCGCTGGAGACGACCGACCTGCCGTCCGCCCCGCCGATGATCAGCGGGAGGCCGCGCAGGCTGGGATCGTCGAGCACCTCGACCGCGGCATAGAACGCGTCCATGTCGACGTGCAGGATGCGGGTGCCGGTGTCGTCGGCGCCCGCCGGCGACACCATGCGCCCTCTGCCGTCGCCGTGTCCCATGGGTCCATTCTCCCTCGGACCACCGACAGCGGCCCGAGGGAGAGCTGCGCTCACTGTGCGGCGCGCTCCAGGATGAGCTCGCGGACCCGAGCGGCGTCCGCCTGGCCCTTCATGGCCTTCATGACCGCACCGATGACCGCGCCGGCGGCCTGCACCTTGCCGTCCTTGATCTTAGCGAGGACGTCGGGCTGCGCCGCGAAGGCCTCATCGATCGCCGCGATCAGCGCGCCGTCGTCGGAGACGACCGCCAGTCCGCGCGCGTCGACGACCTCCTGCGGCGTGCCCTCGCCCGCGATGACGCCCTCGAGCACCTGGCGGGCGAGCTTGTCGGTCAGCGTGCCCGAGTCGACCAGCTTCTGGAGCGCGGCGACGTTCTCGGGGCTGACGAGTTCCGCCGCGTCGCGACCCTGAGCGTTCGCGAGGCGGGCGATCTCACCGGTCCACCACTTGCGCGCCGCCGCCGGAGCGGCGCCCGCGGCGATGGTCGCCTCGACCTCGTCGAGGATGCCGCCGTTGCGCACGTCCTGGAACTCCAGATCCGTGAAGCCCCACTCGGACATCAGGCGGCGACGACGGGCGACCGGCTGCTCCGGCAGCGCGGCGCGGAGCTCCTCGATCAGCTCGGCGGCGGGCTGCACGGGGAGCAGGTCGGGTTCCGGGAAGTAGCGGTAGTCGTCGGCATCCGACTTCGGGCGCCCCGGCGACGTCGTCCCCGTGTCCTCGTGCCAGTGCCGGGTCTCCTGCGTGATGGTCCCGCCGTCGGCGAGGATCTGCGCCTGGCGCTGGATCTCGTAGCGCACCGCGCGCTCGACCGAGCGCATGGAGTTGACGTTCTTGGTCTCGGTGCGGGTGCCGAGCTTCTCCGCGCCCCGGGGACGCAACGAGACGTTCGCGTCGCACCGCAGGTTGCCGCGCTCCAGCCGGGCCTCGGAGATGCCGAGCCCGCGCACGATGTCGCGGATCGCGGCGACGTAGGCCTTCGCGACCTCCGGTGCCCGATGCTCGGTGCCGAAGATCGTCTTCGTCACGATCTCGACGAGCGGCACGCCTGCCCGGTTGTAGTCCACCAGCGAGTACTCCGCGCCCTGGATGCGACCGGTCGCGCCACCCATGTGGGTGAGCTTGCCCGCGTCCTCCTCCATGTGGGCGCGCTCGATCGGGATCGTGACGATCGTGCCGTCCTCCAGCTCGACCTCGACCGAACCCTCGAAGGCGATCGGCTCGTCGTACTGCGAGATCTGATAGTTCTTGCCCAGATCCGGGTAGAAGTAGTTCTTGCGCGCGAACCGGCTGGACTCGGCGATCGAGCAGCCGAGCGCCAGGCCGAGGCTGATCGACGAACGGACGGCCGTCTCGTTGACGACCGGCAGCGACCCGGGGAGCCCGAGGTCGACCGGGGCGATCAGGGTGTTCGGCTCGGCGGCGTGGTATGCCTCGTTGGCGGGATTGGGCGCGTCCGAGAACATCTTCGTATTCGTGTTGAGCTCGACGTGCACCTCGAATCCCAGAACGGGCTCGAACATCTCCAGCGCCTTGTCGAAGTCCATGAGCTTTGCGGCGGCCATCAGCGGTTCCCTCCTGCGAGCTGGGGCGCGCGGGTGAGGAGCGGGGCGCCCCACGAGTCGACCAGCAGCGCTTCGAGCGCCGCTCCGACGCGGTAGAGGCGAGCGTCCTCCCGCGCGGGGGCGAGGAACTGGATGCCGACCGGCAGACCGTCCTCCTCGGCGAGGCCGCTCGGGATCGAGATCCCCGGCACGCCCGCGAGGTTCGCGGGGATCGTGGTGAAGTCGTTCAGGTACATCTGCAGCGGATCATCCACCTTCTCGCCGAGTTTGAACGCGGTGGTCGGCGCCGACGGCGTCGCGATGACGTCGACGTCGGCGAACGCGCCGGCGAAGTCCTGCTGGATCAGCGTGCGCACCTTCTGGGCGCTGCCGTAGTAGGCGTCGTAGTACCCGGCCGAGAGAGCGTAGGTGCCCAGGATGATGCGTCGCTTGACTTCGTCGCCGAATCCGGCGTCGCGCGTCGCCGACATCACGTCCTCGACCGTGGGGTTGCCGTCCGGAGTGACCCGCAGCCCGAAGCGCACCGAGTCGAACTTCGCGAGGTTGCTCGACGCCTCCGCGGGGAGGATCAGGTAGTAGGCGGCCACGCCGTACTCGAAGTGCGGTGCGCCGACCTCCACGATCTCCGCACCCTGCGCTTCCATGAGAGCCAGCGCGCTGCGGAACGACGACGCCACTCCCGCCTGGAAGCCGCTGTCCGGGAGTTCCCGGATCACACCGACGCGGAGGCCCTTGAGAGCGTCCCCGCGCGCGCCCTCGCGGGCGGCGTCGGCGAACGAGGGCCACGAGTCGCGCAGCGACGTCGAGTCCTTCGGGTCGTGGCCGGCGATCACGTCGTGCAGGAGCCCGGAGTCGAGCACCGTCCGCGACACCGGACCGACCTGGTCCAGGCTCGAGGCGAGGGCGATCGCACCGTACCGGCTCACTCCGCCGTAGGTCGGCTTCACGCCGACGGTCCCCGTCACGTGCGCCGGCTGCCGGATCGAGCCACCGGTGTCGGAGCCGAGGGCCAGCGGGGCCTCGAACGCCGCGACGGCAGCCGCCGAGCCGCCGCCCGAGCCGCCGGGGATGCGGTCGAGATCCCAGGGGTTGCGGGTGGTTCCGTAGGCCGAGTGCTCGGTCGAGGAGCCCATGGCGAACTCGTCCATGTTGGTCTTGCCCAGCGGCACCAGCCCGGCGCGACGGGCGCGGGCGACGACCGTCGCGTCGTACGGCGAGCGGTACCCCTCGAGGATGCGCGAGCCGCTGGTGGTCGGCTGGTCGGTCGTGACCAGGACGTCCTTGATCGCCAGCGGCACACCCGCCAGCGGACCGACCGTCTCACCGGCGGCGCGCTGCGCGTCGATCCGGGCGGCCGTGTCGAGCGCGTGCTCGTTGACGTGGAGGAACGCGTGCACGTCGCCGTCGACCGCCGCGATGCGGTCGAGATGGGCCTGCGTCGCCTCGACGCTGGACACGTCGCCGGAGGTGAGCCGGTCGGCGAGCTCGGCCGCGGTCAGTCGGATGAGGTCGCTCACTGCTCTTCTCCCAGGATCGCGGTCACACGGAAGCGGCCGTCGGCGGCATCCGGGGCGTTCTGCAGCACCTGTTCATGCGTCAGGGTCTGCCCCACCTCATCGGGGCGGAAGACGTTGCTCAACGGGATCGGGTGGCTCGTCGCCTCCACGTCGGCGGTCGCGACCTCCGACACCTTCGCGATGTTGTCGACGATGGCGTCGAGCTGGCCCGTGAGCCGCGTCACCTCGTCGTCGTTCAGCTGGATGCGCGCGAGCACGCCGAGATGGCGCACAAGATCAGGGGTGATTTCAGACACGTCCCCAGTCTAGTTGTCGGGTCCCCCGCCACCCACCGCCGGTGCGCCGGAGCCCGCCCCTATGCTGGGCGGGTGAGCACCTTCCAGCCTCCTCGCCCGTGGGTCGCCAGCTACGGCGCCGGTGTTCCCGAAGACCTCGCGCCCGTGTCGGGGTCGCTGATCGACATCGTCGCGGCGTCGGCACGGGACTACCCGGATGCTCCGGCACTGCAGTTCTTCGGCCGGGAGACGACGTACTCCGATCTCCAGGACTCCATCGATCGCGTCGCGGCCGGGCTGCACGATCTCGGCCTCCGCGCCGGAGACCCCGTCGCCATCGTGCTCCCCAACTGCCCCCAGCACATCGTGGCGTTCTACGCCGTCCTCCGTCTCGGGGCCGTCGTGGTGGAGCACAACCCGCTGTACACCCCGCGGGAGCTCCGCAAGCAGTTCGAGGACCACGGCGCGAAGCACGCGATCGTCTGGAACAAGGTCGTGGGCGTCGTGCAGGAGTTCCCCGCCGACCTGGCCGTCACCAACCTGGTGTCCGTCGACGTGACGACGGCCATGCCGTTCCTGACGCGGGCCGCGCTGCGGCTCCCGATCGCGAAGGCTCGGGAGTCCCGCGCCGCGCTCACCACCCGCGTCCGCGGCACAGTGAGCTGGGACTCCCTCCTCGGGCACGCCCCGATCCCCTCCTCGCACCCCCGCCCCTCGACGGACGACCTCGCGATCATCCAGTACACCTCCGGCACGACGGGCACGCCGAAGGGCGCCGCTCTCACCCACCGGAACCTGCTCTCCAACGCCGCGCAGGCGCAGGCGTGGGTGCCCTCGATCCAGCGCGGCAAGGGCTGCGTGGTGTACGCCGTGCTGCCGATGTTCCACGCGTACGGGCTGACGCTCTGCCTCACGTTCGCCATGTCGATGGGTGCGCGGCTCGTGCTCTTCCCCAAGTTCGATCCCGATCTCGTTCTCGGCGCCATGCGGAAGCATCCGGCCACCTTCCTCCCCCTCGTCCCTCCGATCGCCGACCGCCTCCTCTCGGCCGCGACGCAGAAGGGCATCTCGCTCGACGGCATCGAGGTCGCGATCTCCGGCGCCATGGCGCTCCCCCACGAGCTCGTGGTGCCGTTCGAGGCCGCGACGCACGGCTTCCTCGTCGAGGGGTACGGGCTGAGCGAGTGCTCGCCGGTACTGATGGCCAACCCGGTGGCCGACAACCGCGTCCCGGGCACCGTCGGACTTCCCCTTCCGGGGACGGAGTGCCGCGTCGTGGACCCGGAGGATCCGACACAGGACGTCGCGTCAGGATCGGCCGGCGAGCTGCTCGTCCGCGGACCGCAGGTCTTCGCGGGCTACTACGGCAAGCCGGAGGAGACGGAGGCGGTCTTCGTCGACGGATGGTTCCGCACCGGCGACATCGTCACGATCGACGACGCGGGCTTCGTCCGCATCGTCGACCGGATCAAGGAGCTGATCATCACCGGTGGCTTCAATGTGGCGCCGACCGAGGTCGAGAACGCGCTGCGCCAGCATCCGCAGGTCGAGGATGCGGCGGTCGTCGGGCTGTCTAGCGTCCACTCGGGCGAGGAGGTGGTCGCAGCGATCGTCGTCGACGGCGGTCAGGACGTCGACGTCGAGGCGATCCGCGAGTTCGCTCGCAGCATCCTCACCCCGTACAAGGTGCCGCGACGGCTGTTCGTGGTCGACGAGCTGCCGAAGTCGCTCATCGGCAAGGTGCTGCGGCGTCAGGTGAAGGAGCGCCTGGTCGCGCTGACGAGCGGCGCCTGAGCCCGCCTTCGCACGCACGACCCGTCTCCGGGGCGCTACCCTTGGGAAGTGACCCCTGAAGACGCAGCGCCGACCGACGCCCCCGAGAACTCCCCCGCCACCCCCGGATTCGAGGACCTCGGAATCACCGGGCCGGTCCTGAAAGCCATCCGCGACCTCGGCTACGAGACCCCGTCGCCCATCCAGGCGGCGACGATCCCCACGCTGCTCTCCGGCCGCGACGTCGTCGGCATGGCGCAGACCGGGACGGGCAAGACGGCGGCCTTCGCGCTCCCCGTCCTCGAACGCCTCGACGTCTCGCAGAAGACCCCGCAGGCGCTGGTGCTCGCCCCGACGCGCGAGCTCGCGCTGCAGGTGTGCGAGGCATTCGAGTCGTACGCGTCGAAGATGAAGGGCGTGCACGTGCTGCCCGTGTACGGCGGACAGGGTTACGGGGTGCAGCTCTCCGCCCTCCGTCGCGGTGTGCACGTCGTCGTGGGCACACCCGGCCGCATCATGGACCACCTCGCGAAAGGCACGCTGGACCTTTCGGAGCTGCAGTACCTCGTGCTCGACGAGGCGGACGAGATGCTGAAGATGGGCTTCGCCGAGGATGTCGAGCAGATCCTCGCGCAGACGCCCGAGGAGAAGCAGGTGGCGCTGTTCTCGGCCACCATGCCCCCGCAGATCCGCCGCCTCGCGCAGAAGTACCTGCGCGACCCGGAGGAGATCACGATCACCTCCAAGACGGCGACCAACAAGAACATTACGCAGCGCTACCTCGTCGTGTCGTATGCGCAGAAGGTCGACGCGCTCACCCGCATCCTCGAGGTCGAGAACTTCGACGGCATGATCGTCTTCGTCCGGACGAAGAACGAGACCGAGACACTCGCCGAGAAGCTCCGCGCACGTGGGTACTCGGCGGCCGCGATCAACGGAGACGTCCCCCAGGTCCAGCGCGAGCGCAGCGTCAACCAGCTCAAGGACGGCAAGCTCGACATCCTGGTCGCGACCGACGTCGCCGCCCGCGGCCTGGACGTGGAGCGCATCAGCCACGTCGTGAACTTCGACATCCCGACCGACACCGAGTCGTATGTGCACCGCATCGGACGCACGGGCCGCGCCGGTCGCACGGGTGACGCCATCAGCTTCATCACGCCGCGGGAGCGCTACCTGCTCAAGCACATCGAGAAGGCGACGCGCCAGGAGCCGACGCAGATGCAGCTGCCGACGACGGAGGATGTGAACTCCACCCGCCTCACGCGCTTCGACGACGCGATCACCGCCGCACTCGGCGACCCGTCGCGCATCGAGACGTTCCGTGATGTGATCGCCCACTACGTCCGCAACCACGACGTGCCCGAGGCCGATGTCGCCGCGGCTCTGGCGATCGTGGCCCAGGGCGACACCCCGCTGCTGCTCGACCCGGCCGACGATCCCCTCGCCCGGGCGGTCGCCGCGGACAACCGCCCGCCGCGCGAACGGGCCGCTCGCGAGCAGCGCGAGCCCCGCACCGAGCGACGCGGACGCGGCGACTACACGCCGTACCGGATCGAGGTCGGTCGTCGCCACCGCGTCGAGCCGCGTCAGATCGTCGGCGCCCTGGCGAACGAGGGCGGGCTCGGCCGCGACGACTTCGGCGTCATCAACATCCGCCCCGACTTCTCGACCGTCGAGCTGCCGGCCAACCTCGATCCGTCCGTGCTCGAGAGGCTCCGCGACACGCGCATCTCGGGCCGCCTCATCGAGATCACTCCCGACCGCGGACCGCGCGGGCGCCGCCCCTCGGGGCCGCGGGATTCCGAGGGGCGCGATCGCGGTGACCGCAGCGGCGGACGGGGCGACCGCTTCGAGCGCCGGGATCGGGACGACCGTCCGCGTCGCGACCGCGACGACCGGCCGGCCCGCAGCGACCGCGACGACAGGCCCTCCCGAAAGCCGCGCCACAAGAACTGACTCCGCCCGCCGGAGGTGCCGCGAACGGGTGCCCGGTCCGCCGCACGGCGCGCGGACCGGGTGATCCCGGCGCAGCGGTGTCGCCGACGCCGATCAGGCCCCGTCGAGCGCGTCCGGTCCTTCGGTGACCAGGACGCGGAACTGGGCGGCGTCGAGGATGCGGATGCCGAGCTCCTCCGCCTTTCCCAGCTTCGAGCCCGCTCCGGGTCCGGCTGCGACGAAGTCGGTCTTCTTCGAGACGCTGGAGGCCGCCTTGCCGCCCGCCTGGATGATGGCCTCCTGTGCACCCTCGCGCGTGTAGCCTTCGAGCGATCCCGTCGCGACGACCGTGAGCCCCTCCAGGACCCCGCCGGCCTGCGCGGCGGCCCCGGGCCCGGGGTGCCCCGGGGTGGACCACTGCACGCCCGCTTGCGTCCACCGCCGGATGATCTCCTGGTGCCAGTCGACGGCGAACCAGTCGAGCAGCGAGTCGGCGATGATGCCGCCCACTCCTTCGACGGAGGCGAGCTCTTCGCGGGACGCCGCACGGATCGCATCGAGGGAGCCGAACCACTGCGCCAGCGCGCGCGCCGCGACGGGGCCGACGTGGCGGATGTTGAGCGAGACCAGCAGGCGCCACAGATCCTTCGACTTGGCCTTCTCCAGCTCGGCGATGAGGGTGACGGCCTGCGACGACGGCTGCGGACCCTCGAGCCCCGACTTCCTCTCCGCGGCCGTGGGATTGCGCCGGAAGGGAGCGCGTGTCTTGACGAGACCGTCGTCGTCCTCCTTGGGGAGCCCCGTCTCGGCGTCCCGGACGAACAGCTCGATCGGCACGAGCTGCTCCAGCGTCAGGTCGAACAGCCCGGCCTCGGTCTCCAACGGCGGCACGGCCGGCGACGTGGGCTGGGTCAGCGCCGCAGCCGTCACCTCGCCCAGCGCCTCGACATCCAGCGCACCTCGCGATCCGATGTGCTCGACGCGTCCGCGCACCTGCGCGGGGCACGATCGCGCATTGGGGCATCGGAGGTCGATGTCGCCCTCCTTCATCGGCCGCAGCGGGGTGCCGCATTCCGGACACACGTCCGGCATCACGAACTCCCGCTCGCTCCCGTCGCGCTTCTCGACGACCGGCCCGAGCACCTCGGGGATGACGTCGCCGGCCTTGCGGAGCACGACCGTGTCGCCGATCAGCACGCCCTTAGCCTTCACCACGTCCTTGTTGTGCAGTGTCGCCTGACGCACGACGGAGCCGGCCACCTGGGCCGGAGCCATGACGGCGAACGGGGTGGCGCGTCCTGTCCGCCCGACCGAGACCACGATGTCGAGCAGCTGCGTCTGCACCTCCTCGGGCGGGTACTTGTACGCGATCGCCCATCTCGGGGCGCGGCTCGTGGCGCCGAGCTCGTCGTGGAGGGCCAGCTCGTCCACCTTCACGACGATGCCGTCGAGCTCGTGCTCGACGTCGTGACGATGCTCGCCGAAGTGCTCGACGAAGGCGACGACCTCGTCGACGCTTTGGCAGACCCGCGTGTGCGGACTCACCGGGAGACCCCAGGCCGCGACCAGGTCGTAGATCTCGCTCTGCGCGGACACCGGCGGGTCCGGCCAGGCGCCGATGCCGTGCACGTAGAGCGACAGCGACTCGATCCGCAGCAGGCCGGCCTCGAGCTCGAGCCCGTCCTTCTTGTCGATCTGCTGGCGCAGCCCGCCGCTCGCGGCGTTGCGCGGGTTGGCGAAGGCGGGGAAACGGCGCGCCGCGGCGCTGCGGGCCTTGTCCTCGTCGAACGGTCTTTTGGCGCCCCGGCGCGTCTCCCACCTCGCCAGTGCGTCAGCGTAGGCGCGCTCGCGGAACGCGGCCTGGGCGGCGTTGAGCCGTTCGAACGCGGCCACCGGGATGAAGACCTCGCCCCGCACCTCGACGATCGCGGGATGCCCCTCACCGGAGAGCCGCTCCGGGATGTCGGCGAGGCGCAGCGCGTTCTCGGTGACGATCTCACCGACGCGCCCGTCCCCGCGGGTCGCGGCAGACGTGAGCACACCGTTCTCGTAGCGCAGGTTGATGGCGAGGCCGTCGATCTTGAGCTCGGTCAGCCAGGCGACCTCGCGCCCGGCGGAGGCCCGGGTCTTGGCCGCCCACTCGCGGAGCTCCTCGACCGAGAAGACGTTGTCGAGGCTGAGCATCCTCTCCGCATGCTCGATGGTCGCGAGGCCCGTGGCCTCCGCGGCGCCGACCATCTGCGTGGGCGAATCCTGGCTCTGGAGCTCGGGGTGCAGCCGCTCGAGCTCTTCGAGCCGGTGCATCCACCCGTCATAGGTGAAGTCGTCGACGAGGGAGGTGTCGCGCCCGTAGTAGGCGTCCTTCGCCTCGAGGATGCGCGCGGTCAGTTCCTCTGCCTCGACGCGGGCGGCTTCCAATGAGATGATCTCCGGCACCCCGCCAGTCTATGAGCGGGGACGGACATCGGGCGGAGGACTAGGCGTCGACCGGGACGGCGGACACCGTCCGGTCGATCGTGAACTGCCCCAGCACGCGGGTGCCGAGGTACAGCACGGCGGTCTGCCCGGGTGCGACCCCGTCGAGCGGGACCTCCGGCACGACCCGGACGCCGTCGGCGTCGAGGTGCGCCGTGGCCTCGACCGGCTCGGCGTGCGCACGGATCTGCACGTGGCAGGCGAACTCGGCGTCCGCCGGCGCCGACCCGGCCCAGCTGAAGCGCCCGCCGGAGATCTCGCCGATGGCGAGGGCCTCCTTCGGGCCGACGACGACGGTGTTCGAGACGGGTCGCACCTCGAGGACGAACCGCGGCTTGCCGTCCGGCGCGGGGACACCGAGCTTCAGCCCCCGTCGCTGCCCGACGGTGAACCCGTGGGCGCCCTCGTGCGCGCCGACGACGGCACCGGAGCGGTCCACGATCTCCCCGGTCGCCGTCCCCACCTTCTCGGCGAGCCAGCCGCGCGTGTCGCCGTCCGGGATGAAGCAGATGTCGTGGCTGTCGGGCTTCTGCGCGACGCTGAGGCCGCGCGCCTCGGCCTCCGCGCGGACCAGCGCCTTCGACGGCGTCGAGCCCAGCGGGAAGTAGGTGTGCGCGAGCTGGTCGGCGGTGAGCACCCCGAGGACGTACGACTGGTCCTTGGCGTTGTCGGAGGCCCGGTGCAGCTCGAGTCCTCCCGGACCGTCGACGAGCGTGGCGTAGTGGCCGGTGCAGACCGCGTCGAAGCCCAGCTCGAGAGCGCGCTCCAGGAGGGCGGCGAACTTGATCTTCTCGTTGCACCGCATGCAGGGATTGGGCGTGCGGCCGGCCTGGTACTCGGCGATGAAGTCGTCGATCACGTCGTCCCGGAAGCGCTCCGAGAAGTCCCAGACGTAGAACGGGATGCCGAGCCGATCGGCGGCACGACGGGCGTCCATGGCGTCTTCGATGGTGCAGCACCCCCGGCTGCCCGTCCGCAGGGTGCCGCCGGCGCGGGAGAGCGCGAGATGGACGCCGACGACGTCGTGCCCCGCCTCCACGGCACGAGCGGCCGCGACGGCGGAGTCGACGCCGCCGCTCATGGCTGCCAGGATCCGCATGAGTCCAGTCTACGAGCGCGCGCCTGGACGGGACCCGCCCGCCCGGGCGTAGGCCTCCCCGATCGCCGCCACGGCCGTCGCCACGTCGTCCTCGGTGGACGTGCGGCCCAGCGAGAAGCGGAGCACGCTGCGCGCGTCCCGTTCGCTGCGTCCCATCGCCTGCACCACGTGCGAGGGCTCGGCGACCCCGGCCTGGCAGGCGGATCCGGTGGATGCCGCGACTCCCGCCATATCGAGCAGGAACAGGAGGCTCTCGCCCACGGCGCCGGGGAAGAGCAGGTGCGCGTTGCCGGGGAGTCGGTAGGTGCGCTCCCCCAGCAGCTCGGCCTCGGGCACCTGCTCGCGGATGCCGGCGACGAGCCGGTCGCGGAGCGCCGAGAGGCGCGTGGCCTCGGACTCCCGCTCTCGCTCCGCGCACTCGAGGGCGACGGCGAAGGCCCGGGCCCCCGCGACGTCCTGCGTGCCCGGACGCAGACCGCGCTGCTGGCCTCCGCCGCGGAACAGCGCGCTCATCCGGGCGCTGCGCGTCACGACGAGCGCACCGATGCCCACGGGTGCACCGATCTTGTGCCCGGCGACGCTCATCGCGACGAGCCCGATGCCGGCTCCGGCATCCGCTCGCCACTCTCGGAAGGACAGGGGCAGGTGCCCCAGGGCGGCGACCGCATCGAGATGCAGGGGCACGCCGGCGTCGGCCGCCGCGGCGGCGAGCCCTGCCGCGTCGTTGAGGGTCCCGACCTCGTTGTTCGCGACGAGCGCGGTCGCGAGAGCGGCGCCCGGGAGCGCTTCCGCGAACGTCGGCACCGGGATCCGCGCGGTCATGGAGACGGGGACGGGACGGATCACCGCGCCGAGACCGGCGAGGGCCGCGACCGTGTCCATGGTGGCGTGATGCTCGGCATCCGGGAGCACGATCGCGTCGGTGTCGGCCGCCCGGGCATGCCACAGCCCCTGCAGTGCGAGATTGATGGACTCGGTCCCGCCCGAGGTGAACACGATCTCGATCGGGTCGCAGTCGAGCACGGCGGCGGCCCGCTCCCGCGCCTCCTCGAGCAGCCGTCGCGCCTCCTGGCCCGCTCCGTGCGTCGAGCTGGCGTTGCCCACCGTCTCCGACGCCGCGAGCCAGGCGTCGCGTGCCTCAGGACGCAACGGTGTCGTCGCCGCGTGGTCGAGATAGTGCATCCCTCCACTCTCCCCCATATCGGGGCACCGGTCCCCGTTTCGGAACATTCCGCGCCCGTTCGCGAAGACAGCGCTGCCACCGCTCGGCCGAAGGCGCTTTAGGGTGTATTCATGCCCGTGTCCCGTGACTTCGCCGCGCCCGGCGGCCCAGCCCTCGACGACCTCGGCGTCCGTCTGCACGACGGGGTCGGCACTCTCCGCGTCTGGTCGCGCAATGCGTCGTCCGTGGAACTCGTCGTCTTCGAGGCGACGGACCTCGACTGGGTGACCGACCAGATCGCCCTGGAACGCACGCCCGGAGGGGTGTGGGAGGTCACGACGCCCCTGCTGCAGGCCGGGACCCGGTACGCGATCCGCGTCGGCGGGCCCCACGGTCCGGGGAACACGTTCAACCCGGAGACGCTCCTGCTGGACCCCTATGCGCGAGGCCTCGCCCAGGGCGACGGCTACGAAGAATGGCGGTCCGTCGTCATGGCGGACGGCTTCGACTGGGGCGGGTCGGTCAAGCCCCGCATCCCGCTGGACCGGACCGTGATCTACGAGGGGCACCTGAAAGGGATGACGAAGCGGCATCCCGATGTCCCCCCGGCCCTGCACGGCACGTACGCGGGTCTTGCGCACCCGGCCATGATCGCGCATCTGCAGTCGCTGGGCGTCACCTCGGTCGAGCTGCTCCCGGTGCAGGCGTTCGTCCCCGAGCCGCGCCTGCTGGAGCGCGGGCTCACGAACTATTGGGGCTACAACACCCTCAACTTCTTCACCCCCCACACGGCCTACGCCACCGAGGCGGCGCGACAGGCCGGGCCGGAGGCGGTGCTCGCCGAGTTCAAGGGCATGGTGCGGCTCCTGCACGAGGCCGGACTCGAGGTGATCCTCGACGTCGTGTACAACCACACCTCCGAAGAGGGCCTCGGGGGACCGCGCTCGAGTCTCCGCGGCATCGACAACGCGAGCTACTACCGCCAGGAGGCGTCCGGCGCGTACATCGACACCACCGGGTGCGGCAACACGCTGGACACGTCGACGGATGCCGGAGCCCGCCTCGTGCTGGACTCCCTGCGCTACTGGGCGCGGGACATGCAGATCGACGGCTTCCGCTTCGACCTCGCCACCGCGCTCGGGCGCGATGCGTCGCACACCTACACGCCGGAGCATCCGCTGCTCGTGGCGATCTCGGAGCACCCCGACCTCCAGGACGTGAAGCTGATCGCGGAGCCGTGGGACGTGGGGCTCGGGGGCTGGCAGACGGGCAACTTCCCCGCCGGGTGGCACGAGTGGAACGACCGTTATCGCGACCGCGTGCGCAACTTCTGGCTGAGCGACATCGACTACGCCCGACGAGCATCCGCACCGGTCGGGATCGGCGGCTTCGCTACCCGTCTCGCCGGATCCTCGAACACGTTCGCCGACGACCGCGGGCCGCTGGCCAGCGTCAACTTCATCACGGCGCACGACGGGTTCACCCTGCACGACCTCGTCTCGTACGACGCGAAGCACAACGAGGGCAACGGCGAGCACAACCGCGACGGCGCCGACACGAATCGTGCGTTCAACCACGGCGCCGAGGGACCCACGGACGATCCGGCGATCCTCGCCGCGCGCCGCAAGGCCATGCGCAACCTGCTCGGCACGCTCCTCCTCTCCGCCGGCATCCCCATGCTCACCGCCGGCGACGAGGTCGGGCGCACCCAGCGCGGCAACAACAACGCCTATGCCCAGGACTCGGCGCTCACCTGGCTCCCGTGGAACCTCGAGCCGTGGCAGCAGGACCTGCGGGCCCATGTCGTCCGCCTCCTCCGCCTGCGCTCGGAGAACCCGGCGCTGCGGCCGAGCCGGTACGCCCGACTCGGGGAGCACATCCCGCACGCCTCCGTCATGGACTGGTACGACCAGGACGGCCGGACGATCCAGAGCGACCAGTGGGCGGATCCCGGTCATCGGACGCTGCAGTACGTCGCCGCGTCGACTCCGGGAAGCGAGGATCCCAATCGCATCCTCCTGATCGTCCACGGCACGGAGTCGCCGATCGACGTGCGACTGCCCACGGAGATCGAGGGAGCGACGCGTTTCGTCTCCCTCTGGACGAGCGCACAGGAGCGACCGACCGATGACGAGGAGGTCTTCGTCCCCGGCGAGGTGCTCTCGGTGCCGGGGACGTCGATGCGGCTCTTCCGGGTCGAATGATGTCGTTCTTCGCGCCGGATGTCCAGCGCCTGTGCGTCATTTGAGCCGGACGGTACATTCGGGGTGTGGCTGCACGCGTCGTGATTCCGTCCCCCGCTCTCCGGAGCTCCGCCCAGATCCCCCTGCGCCCGGGCGCGGACGAGGATCGGGGCGGTGAGACCCGCACGCCGCGCATCCCCCTGCTGAACGGGCGACCGTCGGTCCCTGGCGGCTTCCCGGCCAAGGCCTTCGTCGGAGAGGTCGTGCCGTTCAGCGTGGTCGCCTTCCGTGAGGGGCACGACATCATCGGCGTCCACGTGCGCGTGACTGATCCCCAGGGGGGCGAGACCCTGCACCGCCTCACACCCCGGCAGAACGGCACCGACGCGTGGGGCGCCGAGATCGCGCTCGACGTCCAGGGCCGCTGGACATACCGGTTCGAGGCCTTCTCAGACGACTTCGCCACGTGGGCGCACGCCGCCGAGCTGAAGGTCGCGGCGGGCGTGGACGTTCCCGTCATGGCCGCGCTGGGCGCCGAGCTGCTGCGGCGAGCGGCCGGCGAGAAGGACCGCCCGGCATCAGAGCGCAAGCGCCTCCTGGCCGACGCGGCATCGCTCGACGGCGGCTCGGGCGAGACGGCGCTCGCGCTATCGACGGACCCGGAGCTCGCCCGGATCTTCGCTGACCGCCCGGTGACGACCCTCCGCTCGCACACCACCGCGCAGACGCTCGTGGTCGACCGCACGGCCGCCGGAGCCGCCGCCTGGTACGAGTTCTTCCCCCGCTCGGAGGGCGCCCGCCGACTCAAGAACGGCACGGTCAAGAGCGGCACCTTCCGCACCGCCGCCAAGCGGCTTCCGGGGGTCGCCGCCATGGGCTTCGATGTGATCTACCTCGTCCCGATCCATCCCATCGGGACCACGAACCGCAAGGGGCGCAACAACACCCTCGTCGCCGAACCGGGCGATCCCGGATCGCCCTATGCGATCGGCTCCGCAGAGGGCGGGCACGACGCGATCCACCCCGAGCTCGGGACGGCACAGGATTTCCGTGCCTTCGTGCGCGCCGCGCAGCGCGAGGGACTCGAAGTCGCCCTGGACCTGGCGTTGCAGGCTTCTCCCGACCACCCGTGGGTGACCGAGCACCCGGAGTGGTTCACGACGCTCCCCGACGGCACCATCGCCTTCGCCGAGAACCCGCCGAAGAAGTACCAGGACATCTATCCGCTCAACTTCGACAACGACCCGGAGGGCATTTACGCGGAGATGCTCCGCATCGTCCGCCACTGGGTCGCCCAGGGCGTCAAGATCTTCCGCGTCGACAACCCCCACACCAAGCCCCTCCAGTTCTGGGAGTGGCTGATCGCCACCGTCAACAGAGAGGATCCGGACGTGATCTTCCTGGCCGAGGCGTTCACCCGGCCGGCGGTCATGCGCGCGCTGGCCGCGGTCGGGTTCCAGCAGAGCTACAGCTACTTCACCTGGCGCAACACGAAGGAGGAGCTCGAGGAATTCCTCACCTCCGTGTCGCAGGAGACCAGCGATTACATGCGGCCCAACCTCTTCGTCAACACCCACGACATCCTCACCGAGTATCTGCAGTTCGGCGGTCGCGCGGCCTATCGCATCCGTGCGTGCATCGCCGCCACCGCGACGCCGCTGTACGGGGTCTACGCGGGATACGAGCTCGTCGAGAACGTCGCTCGGCCGGGCTCGGAGGAGAACATCGACAACGAGAAGTACGAGTTCAAGTTCCGCGACTGGGAGGGAGCGGAGGAACGCGGCGAGTCGCTGGCTCCCCTGCTGCGCCGGCTCAACGAGATCCGCCGCGCGCACCCCGCCCTCCGCCAGCTCCGCAACTTCTCGGCGCACTGGAGCGACGACGACCAGATCCTCGTCTACAGCAAGCACCTCGCCGCCGAGTTCACCGGCACGGGCGAGGCCGACACGCTCATCGTCGTCGCGAACGTCGACCCGCACTCCGTCCGCGAGACCACGGTCCACCTCGACACGACGATCTGGGGTGTCCCGGCCGGCGAGTCCTTCGAGGTCGAGGATCTCCTGACAGGATCGGTGTGGACCTGGTCCGATCACAACTACGTCCGGCTCGACGCCTTCGCCGAACCGGTGCACATCCTGAAGGTGAGGCAGCGCGCATGAGCTCCATCGACGTCACATCCACCGAGTGGGAGGCCGTCGCCTCGGGCACCCACCACGCGCCGCACGCGGTGCTCGGCTCGCACCCCGAGAAGGATGCCGCCGGGCGGACCGTCACGACGATCCGGGTCCGCCGACCGCTCGCGTCCACCGTCGCCGCGGTCTTCGCCGACGGGAAGCGCGCCCCCCTGTCGCATGTCGCGCACGGGATCTGGGAAGCACGACACGACGGCCCGCCCGTCCCTTACCGGATCGCCACCGCCTATCAGGACGGGGAGGAGACCATCGAGGGGGATCCGTACCGCCACCTCCCGACGCTCGGCGAGCTCGATGTGCACCTCATCGCCGAAGGACGCCACGAGCGGCTCTGGGCGGTGCTGGGCGCCCACCCGCGCACCGTGTCGGGTGAAGAGGGCGTCGCGTTCGCCGTGTGGGCCCCGAACGCGACCGCCGTGCGCGTCGTCGGCGACCACAACGGGTGGAACGGAGAGGCGCACGCGATGCGCTCGATGGGCATCAGCGGCCTGTGGGAGCTGTTCATCCCCGGGCTGGCGGTCGGCACCCGCTACAAGTACGAGATCCGCACGCGCACCGGCGCCTGGGTCTTCAAGGCCGATCCGATGGCCGAGGCCGCAGAGGTCCCGCCGGCCACGGCCTCCGTGGTCACCGCGTCGTCCCACCGCTGGGGCGATGCCGCCTGGCTCACGCGGCGGGCGACCACCTCCGCGGTCGCGCAGCCGCTGTCCGTGTACGAGGTGCACGTCGGCTCGTGGCGGGGCGGCCTGGGCTACCGGGACCTCGCCGAGCCGCTGATCGAGCATGTCACGGCCGCCGGGTTCACCCACGTCGAGTTCATGCCCCTGGCCGAGCATCCGTTCGGAGGCTCCTGGGGCTATCAGGTCAGCGGCTACTACGCTCCGACGAGCCGCTTCGGAACGCCGGACGACCTGCGGTACCTGATCGACCGTCTGCACCAGGCGGGCATCGGGGTCATCATGGACTGGGTCCCCGGGCACTTCCCCAAGGACGCCTTCGCGCTCGCGAAGTTCGACGGTCAGGCGCTGTACGAGCACCCGGACCCCCGACGCGGCGAGCACCAGGACTGGGGCACCCTGATCTTCGACTACGGCCGGCCCGAGGTCCGCAACTTCCTGGTTGCGAACGCCCTCTACTGGTTCGAGGAGTTCCACGTCGACGGGCTCCGTGTGGACGCCGTCGCATCGATGCTCTATCTCGATTACTCGCGCCGCGAGGGCGAGTGGGAGCCCAACATCCACGGCGGGCGCGAGAACCTCGAGGCGATCCGATTTCTCCAGGAGGTCAATGCGACCTCGTACCGGCTGCACCCGGGCGTCATGATGATCGCCGAGGAATCGACCAGCTTCCCCGGAGTGACCGCGCCGACCTCGCACGCCGGACTCGGCTTCGGCTTCAAGTGGAACATGGGGTGGATGAACGACTCGCTGCAGTACATCCAGCGCGACCCTCTGCACCGAGCCCACCACGAGGGCGAGATGACCTTCTCGTTCGTGTACGCCTTCAGCGAGAACTATCTGCTGCCGATCAGTCACGACGAGGTCGTGCACGGCAAGGGCAGCCTCGTCAACAAGATGCCCGGAGACCACTGGCACAAGCTGGCGAACGTCCGGGCCTACCTGGCCTACATGTGGGGCCACCCCGGCAAGAACCTGCTCTTCATGGGACAGGAGTTCGGCCAGCTCGCGGAGTGGTCGGAATCGCGCGAGCTCGACTGGTGGCTGCTCGAGCAGCCGTCGCACGCGCAGCTGCAGGAGTTCGTCGGCGTTCTCAACCGGACCTATCGTGCGCAGGCACCCCTGTGGCAGCGCGACAACGACGGCGGCTCGTTCACCCGCATCGGCGCACCGAGCTGGGATCCGTCGGTCATCGCGTTCGAACGTCGCGACGCGAACGGAGGCCGGATCGTCATCATCAGCAACTTCGCCGGCGTCGAACGCGGCGGCTACCGCCTCGCGCTCCCGCTCGAGGGGGTCTGGAACGAGATCCTCAACACCGACGCCTCGGAGTACGGCGGTCGGGGTTCGGGCAACCTCGGCATGGTCGTCGCCCACGCCGAAGGCGAGGGTGCGCCCGTCGCCACGATGACGCTCCCCGCGCTGTCGACCATCTGGCTGCGGCACCAGAACGACCCGCACGTCCCCACCGTGAACCACGGCTGACGGGACGGCGCCTCAGAAGAGCAGCGAGGAGAGGCGGTTCCGCGCGGAGACGACGCGCGAATCCGTCGCTCCGACGAGCCCGAAGAGCTCGACCAGGCGCTCCCGGACCGGGGTGCGCTCGTCGGCGGGCAACTGGGCGAACAGATCGAGCAGACGGGCGAACGCGTCTTCGACGTGGCCGCCGGCGATGTCGAGATCCGCGACCGCGAACTGCGCCGCGACCTCCTGCGGGGCAGCGGCTGCCGCGGCACGGGCGGCCTGCAGGTCCAGCCCCTGCACGCGGTCGAGGAGACGGACCTGGCCGAGTCCCGCGATCGCGTCCTCGTCGCGGGGGTTCTCGGCGAGAGCCTTCTCATACGCGCGGATCGCCGCCGGATAGTCCCCCGCCTCGATGGCCGCGAAGGCCTCGGCGTGCAGGGGCGGAAGCTCCGGCTCGGCAACGGGCTCGGCATCGTCGACGGGCGCACCGACGTCGAGTGTCCCGGTGACGCCGTTCTGCCCCGCCACCTGGAGCAGCTGGGCGAAGACGTCGCGCACCTGGGCCTCCGGCACGGCTCCGGTGAACATCGGCACCGGCTGTCCGGCGATCACCGCGACGACCATGGGGATCGACTGGGCCCGGAAGCCCTGAGCGAGCTGCGGATTCGCGTCGACGTCGACCTTCGCCAGCAGCACCCGGCCGCCGAGTTCCCGCGTCACCTTCTCGATGATGGGACTCAGCTGCTTGCACGGACCGCACCACTCCGCCCACAGGTCCACGACGACCGGCACCGTGCGGGAGATCTCCAGCACCTGGCCGAAGGTCTCATCCGTCGCGTCGATGACCACGTCGGTCACGATCGACGCCGACCCTCCGGTCGACGCGGGGGTGGGCGCCGACGGGCGGTTGCGGAGCGTCGACAGGTCGACGGCGCCGCGCAGGGCGGCGGGAGACATCTCGGTCACTTGATCACCTCTACGGAGACGAGATCCTGACGGGAAGCCAGGAGCTTGATCTGGTCGTTCGAGCCCTGGGCGGGCACGGAGAAGAAGAGCTGGAACTCGTAGGTCGTGATGACGCCCTTGGCCGACTCCGCGGCGCCGGTGAGGGCCTTGGCCTGCGCGTTGTCGCCGAAGCGGATCACCGCGTCCGCGGACGTCGGCGTGACCGTCTCGGAGTCGGTGAGGGTGATCGCGACGATCGCACCGCTGTCCAGCGTGGTCATGGAGACGGCGGGGTCATCCGTCGGCACCATGTCGAAGGCGACGGCGGATGTCTCGGCCGCGCCGTTGTCGGCGAGGTTCTGCACGACCGCCTGACGGCTGTCGACGATCGACGTCATGAGCGTGTGCGACAGGTCGTCGAAGAGCGGGTAGGAGGCGCTCTGCTCGCCCTGGTCGACCGCATCCGCGAACGCCTCAGCCAGCTGGCCCGGCGGCAGGCTCAGGAACGCGGAGTCGGCCGGCACGAGCGAGGTGCCCAGCCAGCTGGCCGCGACGTCCGGGAAGACCGCGTCCGCCGCCATCGAGGCCATGTTGGTCACCTTGTAGTTCGACCACGGGTCCTGCTGTGTCATCGTGAGGATCACCGGCGGTACGGTCTCGTCGCTGGTGCTCTTCGAGAGCAGCATGACGGTGCGCGGCCAGCGATCGGTCGCCTCCGGGAGCACGACCTCCACCTGATCGGTCGGGATCGCGCTGGGAGGAGCGGACTCGGGGAGGGCGGTGCGCAGGGCGTAGTCGGTCGTCCGAGCGGTCAGTGCCGGACCGTCGAGCCGCGTCTTCGCCGCCTCGATGTCGACGTTCGTGTCGGCATCGCTCAGCGTGGACGAGATCTCCTGGAGGATCCGCGTCGCCTGCGCCTCGGTGACGGCCGGCGGCTTCTGGTTCTCGGGGGCGATCACCGTCGGCGTCGGCGAGGGCGACGCCTCTCCCCCGCCCAGCTGGGGCCAGGAATCGGCCGAGCAGCCGGCCGCGAGCACCGCGGTGAGTCCGAGGACCGGGACCGCGAGCAGACGCCGTCGACGAGCCGAGGCAGTGGCGCGCATCGAGCTCTTCCCTTCCGCGTCGCGCTTCTCGTCGACGACCTCGTGATCCGCTCCGTCCGCGGGATCGGCGTCCCGAGGGCGATCCCCGTCCGATGCCTCCAGCGCCTCGCGCTCCCGCTCGGGAAGGGCGGCCACGTCGATGGGTTGCGTGACCGGCAGCGGGCCGGGACCCTTCCGGAGCGGCCCGCGCCCCCGCCGCTGGTGGCGGATGGCCAGCACGTAGAGGACGAGGCCGGCGAGCAGCACCACTCCCCCGGCGACCATGAGAGGACCCGCCCAGGGGGTGGAGGTGTCGAGGGGCCAGGAGACGACGATGTCGTCGGGAGCATCCTCCGTGCCGTCGTAGGCGACCAGCATGCTCATCCCCTCCGGCAGCTGCATGTTGTCCGAGATCAGGGCGTCGGTGTCGCTGAACGAATCCAGCCAGAGGTCCGAGCCGACGGGGTTGCGGCCCGCGGCCGCGTCGTCCGTCGCCGCGTCGTCCTCGCCCGTCGAACCCTCCGGGGTCGGTGCGGTGACGAGCTCGACGTCGAACTCGCCGTCATCGCCGACGGTGACGCGGTTGTAGTCGGAGTCCGAGAGCCACGCCTCCATGTCGGCCGTGCGTCCGAACGCCGAGAAGATGTCCCCCTCGCCGCGCACCAGCAGGGTCTGCGACCCCGGGTGCGAGCGCAGCACCTCACCGTCGAGAAGCACGAAGGGCGCGGGCTCCTCGACCTCGACCTGCTCCTGCAGCGACGAGGGCCCCATGAAGACGGTGCGCTGCGCGATACCGGCACCGATCAGGACCGCGGCCAGGACGAAGGCCAGGACGGCCCATACGAAACGCACGAATAGTCTCCTCACGCGCCCCGGATGCCGATGCAGGGCGCAACACTCGACATTTCAGACTAGCGAAAGCACCTGTGTGTTGCCCAAAAGACGGCGCCTGCGGCGGGACGCGGCACGTCGTGGCGGCTTCACTCATCCCGCTCGGTAGCCTGGCAGGAGTCCGTCGCGAGGAGCTCCGATGAAGATCCACAACCCCTTCCGCACCGCCCTGGTGGCGACGCTCGGCGTGGGGCTCGGCATCCTCCTGATCGGCAGCGTCCAGACCTTGTCGACCGTGCTCCTCTACCTGGGCACCGCCCTCTTCCTCAGCCTCGGGCTCGACCCCGTCGTGGCCTTCCTGGAACGCCGCAACCTCCCGCGCTGGCTGTCGGTGCTGGTGACGATCCTCGGCGTGCTCGGAGTGTTCGCCGGGATCGTGCTCATGGTCCTGCCGATCCTGGTCGATCAGATCACCCAGCTCGTGCGCCGCATCACCTTCTTCCTGCAGAGCACCTACATCGGCGACGTGAAGAACTGGATCATCGACGTCTTCCCTGCCGTCCAGCCCTCGTTCATCGACGACTCGTTCACGCGCCTGACCGACTGGCTGCTCGAGAACTGGGGGTCGATCACGGAGAGCGTCATCGCCATCGGGACCTCGATCATCTCGGGTCTCTTCGGGGCGTTCATCGTGCTCATCCTCACGATCTACCTGACGGCGTCGACGCCGTCCCTCAAGAGGGCGGTCTACCAGCTCGCGCCCGCGTCGCGCCGCGACCGCTTCATCGACCTCGCCGATCAGATCACCGACTCCGTCGGCTACTACGTCATGGGCCAGGTGTCGCTCGGCGTCATCAACGGAATCCTGAGCGCGATCTTCCTCTCGATCATCCAGGCGCCCTTCCCCGCGGTCCTCGCCGTGGTCGCGTTCTTCTTCTCGCTGATCCCCCTGGTGGGCACCCTCACGGGGTCGACCCTGATCGTGCTCATCTGCCTGATCCCGGGCCTCGGCTCCCCGCAGACCGCGATCGCCGCGGGGGTCTACTACCTGATCTACATGCAGATCGAGGCGTACATCATCTCCCCGCGCATCATGAGCCGCGCGGTGTCCGTGCCCGGAGCGGTCGTCGTCGTCGCGGCGCTGGCCGGCGGCAGCCTGCTCGGACTGCTGGGCGCGCTCATCGCCATCCCGGTGGCGGCCAGCATCCTCATCCTCTACCGCCAGGTGCTCATCCCGCGGATGAACGAGCTCTGACCCCGGTCAGTCGGAGGTCGGCCACTCCGTCGGCAGGGGCAGCGCCGACGGATTCACGGCGGCGACGATCTCCGTGAGCACCCGACGCGTCTGCGACTCGCCGACCCACAGGTGCTTCCCGCCCTCGACGGCGATCACCTGCGCGTGCGGGATGGCGGCGAACCGCTCGCGCGCCGCGTCGGGCCGCAGGTAATCGTCGAACTCGGGGACCAGGACGATGACCGGACGGCCATCCTGGGCCCACGCCGCGACCTCGGCATCCGTCGCGCGGTGCAGGGGCGGGGAGAGCAGGATGACACCCTCGACGTCGTGCTCCCGGCCGTACTTGAGCGCGAGCTCGGTCCCGAACGACCAACCGACCAGCCACGGCTTCGGGAGACGGCGGTCCGCGACGAAGGCCATCGCGGCCGCGACGTCGAACTGCTCTGCGTCTCCGCCGTCGAAGGTCCCCTCGCTCGTGCCGCGCGGGGAGGTGGTGCCCCGCGTGTTGAAACGCAGGACGGCGAGATCGGCCAGCGCCGGCAGTCGTGCGGCGGCCTTCCTGAGGATGTGCGAGTCCATGAACCCGCCCGCGGTGGGCAGGGGATGCAGGGTCACGAGCGTCGCGGCGGGGGCGGCGTCCTCGGGTGTGGCGAGCTCCCCCACCAGCGTCAGGCCGTCGAGGGTCACGAGCTCGACGTCCTCCCGTCGGGCGGGCAGCTCCAAGGGTCCACGAATCTCGATCGTCACGCGATCCTCCAGCAGTGAGTGTGCCAATGTCGTCGTGCGGCCAGGTCAGCGGCGTCGCCGAGCACGCCGTCCGCACGCCATGCCACCAGATGGGCGGTACCCGGTTCGATCACGCGGCCGCAGCCCGGGCAGCTGTACTCCTTCTGCGCCTGCAGCGCCGACACCGGCTGCACCGTCCAGGTGGATCCCCGGCGCGTCTCGGTGCGCTTCCATCCGGCGAGCAGACGTTCGAAGGAGTCCTCCGCCTCAGGGCGCGACGAAGGGCGGCGTCGAGAGCGCGGCATGACGCCGACTCACCACCAGTGGTTCTTGACCCAGAAGGCGTGCGCCCCGGCCCAGCTTCCGTACCGGCCCACGGCGTAGCCGTTCGCCCAGCGGAGGTTGTCGACCGGGTTGTAGCCGTTGCCGGGGACCTTGCTGCAGGGCAGCGCCTGCACGAGCCCGCACGCGCCGGATCCCTTGTTGGTCGCGTTCGGGTTCCAGCCGCTCTCGCGCGAGACGACGTAGTCGACGTATCCCCAGTCGCTCTCCGCGATTCCCGCAGCGGCCATCCACTCCGCGGGGGCTCCGCCGCCGGTGTAGAACAGGGGCGCGGCCGACGGCGTCGACTTCTCTCCGCTCGAGGAGGTCGTCGCTGCCGGCGCGGGCGGGGGCGGCGGCTTCGGCTTCACGTAGATCTCGAACGTGCCGCGCTCGACGGGAGCGATCGTCGCCCCCTCCACCGTGACGGTGATGTTCTGGGTGTCGGCCAGCGCGACCGAGTACGCCGACTCCGGCTCGTCCGTCTCGGGCGGATCCGCGAGCGCGACGGCGGTCGGCGCGACCATGGCGGCGGCGAATCCCACCACGGCGAGCGAGCTGAACACGCCGGCCACTCCACGGCGACGCGACCAGCGGCGGGTGCCGCGGCGCGCGGACGTTGCCGACGCGGCGGGCACAGGCGAGGCGTCGTGTCGTTCGAGAGTCATGACGTTCCGGGAATTCACGATGGTGGACAGTCTAGCCATCCCAGCCTGGGACGACGGTGGGAACTAGCGGACGGCGAGGATCACGTCGATCGTCGCGTCGAGGAGGGCGTCGACCTGCTCCTCGCGGTAACCGCCGCGCTGCATTCGGAAGGCCGCGGAGCGGAGCTGCTCGGCGGTGAGCTCGTCGCCGTCGCGCAGGAACCGCACGATGCGTCCGGCGACGTGGTCGACCTCGTCGATCCGATAGCCGAACGTGAGCACCCCGGCGCGGGCGAATCGACGCCGACGAGGACGCGCGAGGTGATCGAGGATCACCTGGGCGTCTTCGCGGGCCTGCTCCACCCAGGCGCCGGCGCCGGCCGAGCGGACGGCGCGGTCTCGCTCGCGGGCCGCGAAGGCATCCTCCACCCTGCTGAGCGCCGCATCGACCTCGGCGACGACGTAACCGCCCTTGACGAGCGGGAACGACGCCGTCCGGACGTCCTCCGCCGTCAGGTCGCCGTTCTGCTCGAAGGCCTCGCGCGCAGATGCGAGGAACGTGTCGACGGCCGCGCGGTGATACCCGCGTGTGCGGCCGGACGTCAGCGCGAAGGCCGGGCCGGCCGAACGCGCGCTGCGCTCGTCCTGCTTCTGATCGTTCATGTGAGCACCACCCAGGGAGAGAGGAGGAAGTACAGGCAGAGGGCGGGGACGGTGGAGGGAAGGATGCTGTCGAGCCGGTCGAGCAGACCTCCGTGCCCGGGCAGCCAGGAGCTCATGTCCTTGATCCCCAGGTCGCGCTTGAGCATCGACTCGCCGAGGTCGCCGAGGGTCGCCGTCGCCAGGATCGCGACGCCGAGGACGAGACCGCCCCACCAGGGAAGCTCCAGGAGATAGAGCCCGAGGAGCACGCCCGCCGTCGACGCGGCGATCACGGCACCGCCGAAGCCCTCCCACGTCTTCTTCGGACTGATGCGCGGGGCCATGGGATGACGTCCGAACGCGAGGCCCGCAGCGTAGGCGCCGGTGTCTGCGGCCACGGCGATGACGACGAAGGTCAGCACCCACCACTGGCCCCCCTCCTGGTTCAGCAGGATCAGGGCGAGGGCCGCGAGGAACGGCACGTAGACCTGCACGAACCCGCCGATGACGGCGTCCGCGAGGACATCGCCGTACGTGCGTCCGTCCTTCGCGACCATCTGCCCGATGAGGCGCCAGACGACGACCAGCGCGACGGCGAGGAACAGGACGACCCAGCACAGCCACATCTCCGCGAAGTACGCCGAAACGACCAGCAGCGTGGCGGAGATCAGTTGCGGGGCGATGTCGATGCGGCGCCCGGAGACGCGGAGCGCACGGGACAGCTCGTACACGCCCAGCAGCGCAGCGGCGAGGGCGAAGGGAACGAACAGTGCCTTGATGAACAGCAGCGAGCCGAGCAGGGCCGCCCCGAAGGCGAGGCCGATGACGATCGCCAGCACGAGGTCGCGCCCGGTGCGCTGCTTGATGCGCTCGTTCGCCTGGTCGAACTGATCGCGCGCGTTCGAGATGTGCGTGCCGAACTCGTCGCGCTTGGCCCTCCACTGCTCGCGGATGGCGTTGTGATCCGCGGTGTCGAGCCATCCGCCCGTGGGACGCGCCTCCTCGGCGGGGAGCGGCGGTCGCGGCGGGATCCGCGTGGCGTCGAATTCCGGGAACGCTCCATCGGACAGCGGCGCCCCCGGGGCGGGGGTCGGCGAATCGCGCGCCTCGCGGCGGGTCAGCGGCGGGCCGTCCTCCGCATCACGAGTGTCGTCGGACATCGGGGCTACACCTCGAGGAGTTCTGCCTCTTTGCGCTTCAGCGCGTCGTCGATGAGCTCGACGTGCTGGCGGGTGAGGACGTCGAGCTCCTTCTCCCCGCGGACGATCTCGTCCTCGCCGAGCTCGCTCTTGAGCGCGTCGAGCTCGTCCTTCGCCTTGCGGCGGATGCCGCGGACGTGCACCTTGGCGTCCTCCGCCTTGGACTTGACGAGCTTGACGTACTCCTTGCGGCGCTCGGCCGTGAGCTCCGGCATCGTGACCCGGACGAGGTTGCCGTCGTTGGTCGGGTTCGCGCCCAGGTTCGGCATGTCGCGGATCGCCTGCTCGATCGCCTTCAGAGCGGACTTGTCGTACGGCGTGATGATGAGCGTCCGCGCCTCCTGGTTCGCCAGCGAGGCGAGCTGCGCGATCGGCGTCGGCGTGCCGTAGTAGTCCACCAGCACCTTCTGGAACATCTGCGGGTTCGCACGACCGGTGCGCACCGTGGAGAAGTCCTCCTTGGCAGCTTCGACCGCCCGTGCCATGCGAGTGGTGGTTTCAGCGAGGACGTCCGCGATCACGGCATCTCCTATCGTCGAGGTGTTCTGCAAATTCTATCGGGCGGAGGCAGCTCCCCCGCGTCACCGGCTCAGGCGGTGACCAGCGTGCCGATGGGCTCGCCGAGGAGGGCGCGGGTCACGTTGCCCGCGGGCTCCATGCCGAACACGCGCATGTCCATGTTGTTGTCCATGCAGAGGCTGAAGGCGGTCGAGTCGACGACCTTGAGCCCGCGCTGCAGCGCATCCCGGTACGTCACGCGATCGATGCGCTCGGCGTCCGCGTGCTTGTTGGGGTCGGCGGTGTAGATCGCGTCGACGCCGTTCTTGGCGACGAGCACCTCCTGAGCCCCGATCTCGAGCGCGCGCTGTGCGGCCACGGTGTCGGTCGAGAAGTACGGGAGCCCGGCGCCGGCGCCGAAGATGACGACCCGCCCCTTCTCCATGTGGCGCTCCGCCCGACGCGGGATGTAGGGCTCGGCGACCTGGGTCATCGAGATCGCGGACTGCACGCGGGTCGCCGCCCCCGCCTGCTCGAGGAAGTCCTGCAAGGCCAGGGCGTTCATCACCGTGCCGAGCATGCCCATGTAGTCGGCACGACCGCGGTCCATGCCGCGCTGGCTCAGCTCCGCGCCGCGGAAGAAGTTCCCTCCCCCGACGACCACGGCCACCTCGACCCGATCGACCGCTGCCGCGATGTCTCGCGCGATCTGGCCGACGACGTCGGGGTTGACCCCGAGCTGTCCGGCACCGAAGGCCTCGCCCGAGAGCTTCAGAAGGACGCGGCGGCGTCCGGTGCGTTCGGTCATGGGGGTTGTCCTCTCGTCCCGATTCAAGATAGTGCCTCCTGGGCATGAAGAAGGGGTTCGGATCCATCGGACCCGAACCCCTTCGACACTGCTACGCGCCGACCTTGAAGCGCGCGAAGTCCGTCACGGTGATACCCGCGTTCTTCGCCACCTCGGCGACCGAGAGCTTGTTGTCCTTCGCGTAGTCCTGCTCGAGCAGGGCGACCTGCTTGATGAACGCCGCGACGCGACCCTCGACGATCTTGGGCAGAGCCGCCTCGGGCTTGCCCTCGTTGCGGGAGATCTCGGTGACGATCTCCCGCTCCTTCTCGACGGCCTCGGCCGGGACGTCCTCGCGGGAGAGGTACGTCGGGTTCGCGAACGAGATGTGCTGCGCGATGCTGCGAGCGGTCTCCGCGTCGTCACCGGTGTAGGCGACGACGACGCCGATCTGCGGCGGGAGGTCCTTGCTCGTGCGGTGCAGGTACACCTCGACCTTGTCGCCCGAGATGGTGCGCACGCGGCGCAGCTCGACCTTCTCGCCGATGATCGCCGCCTCTTCCGAGATCAGCTGCTCGACGGGCTGACCCGCCGCATCGGCGGCCAGCGCGGCCTCGACCGAGTCCGCCTTGACAGCGGCGACGGCGTCGGCGACCTTGTCGGCCAGCGCGATGAAGCGCTCGTTCTTGGCGACGAAGTCGGTCTCGCAGGCGAGCTCGACGAGCGTCACGGCGCCGTCCTGCTCGCGGGCGACGACCAGGCCCTCGCTGGTGGAACGGTCAGCGCGCTTCGCGTTGCCCTTCGCACCCTTGAGACGAAGGATCTCGGTGGCCTTCTCGACGTCGCCGTCGGCCTCCTCGAGCGCCTTCTTGGTGTCGACCATTCCCGTGCCGAGCTGCTCACGCAGCGCCTTGAGGTCCGCGATGGTGAAGTTGGCCATGTGTGGTGGCTCCTTGCTTCGTGATGTGTGTGGTGGTCGAGGGATTACTTGGCGTCCGCGGCCTCGGCGGCGGCGACCTCAGCGGTCTCCTCGCCGGAAGCGGCTGCGACGGCCTCGTCGTGCGCCTCAGCGCCGGCCTCGTCGGCAGGGGTCTCGACGACCGTCGCCTCGGTGGCCTCTTCGGCGGGCGTCTCGAGCAGCTCGCGCTCCCACTCGGCGAGGGGCTCGGCGTCGCCGGCCTCGGGGTTGTGCTTCTGCTGCAGGCCCTCGGCCGCGGCGTCAGCGATGATGCGCGTCAGCAGCGACACCGAGCGGATGGCGTCGTCGTTGCCGGGGATCGGGTACTGGAAGTCGTCCGGGTCCGCGTTGGTGTCGAGGATGCCGATCACCGGGATGCCGAGCTTCTTGGCCTCGTCGATGGCGAGGTGCTCGCGCTTGGCGTCGACGACCCACAGGGCCGACGGCGTCTTGGTGAGGTTGCGGATACCGCCGAGCGACTTGTGCAGCTTGTCGAGCTCGCGCTTCTTGAGCAGGAGCTCCTTCTTGGTGAAGCCGCTGTTCGCCGGGGTCTCGTAGTCGAGCTCCTCGAGCTCCTTCATGCGCGCGAGGCGCTTGGAGATCGTGGAGAAGTTGGTGAGGAGTCCACCGAGCCAGCGCTGGTTCACGAAGGGCTGGCCGACGCGGGTGGCCTGCTCGGCGAGGATCTCCTGCGCCTGCTTCTTGGTCCCGACGAACAGGATGGTGCCGCCGTGCGCGACGGTCTCCTTGACGAAGTCGTACGCCTTGTCGATGTAGCCCAGCGACTGCTGGAGATCGATGATGTGGATGCCGCTGCGCTCCGTGAGGATGAAGCGCTTGACCTTCGGGTTCCACCGACGGGTCTGGTGTCCGAAGTGCACGCCGCTGTCGAGCAGCTGGCGGATGGTGACCACAGCCATGGTCGTCTCCTTGTTCTGGCGCGGAGCGCCGTTGAGGTTGATGCCGATCGGTCGATCGGGCTCCTGGTGCCCGGCGCACACCCGCCTTCGTGAGAAGGACCTGCGGGAGTGGATGCCGCGATCGAGATCGCTGTGGGCACGCGTAGTCACCCCGATATCGAGGTGCTCGTCCAGCATACAGGACGCCATGGCATCGCCGGTCCTGCACCGGGACGGCGTGCGCGACGTTCTCCCCCGCGCACGGCTCGGGCGCGGACGATGCGCCCGCCGCGATCGGTCGGGACGGCAGCATCGACACATGCCCTCCCGTCGTCGCACCCTCTGCGCGCTGCTGCTCGTCCTGCTGTGCTGCTCCGTCGCGGCGCCGCCGGGCCTCGCCGCCGCGACCACGGTGTCCGCCGGTGCCGGATCGATGGAAGGCCTGCCCCGGCGCCCCGCATCGGAGCGGCAGGACGGGTGGCGCTGGCCGCTCGACGGTCCGCGGACGGTCGTCGAGCCGTTCCGCGCTCCGGCCCACGCCTATGGTGCGGGGCATCGAGGCATCGACCTCGCGGCATCGTCCGGGCGCCCCGTCCGGGCTCCGGCTGCGGGCGTCGTCGCATTCTGCGGGGTGGTCGTGGACCGCCCTGTGCTCACCATCGAGCACGCGGGTGGGCTCGTGTCGACGTTCGAGCCGGTCGAGTCCCCGCTGCGAGCCGGCGACCCGGTCGCGGCGGGCGAGGAGATCGGCACGGTCGCGAGCGGCGGGCATGCCACCATCGGGCACCTCCACCTCGGCGTGCGTGTGGACGGGGAGTACATCAATCCGCTGCTGCTGTTCGGCGCCGTGGAGCGGGCGATCCTGTTGCCGTGCTGCGGGGCGCGGTGATCCGCGAGCGCGGCGTCGCCGCGAAGGCTCAGGGCGCGGGATTCAGGCGCGCGGGTGCGCCAGGCGATAGGTGGCCGTCAGGCGCTCGGCCGAGACGTGCGTGTAGATCTGGGTGGTCCCGAGGCTCGCGTGCCCGAGGATCTCCTGGACCGCGCGGAGATCGGCGCCCCCGTCGAGGAGATGGGTGGCGGCGGTGTGACGGAGGGCGTGGGGTCCCACGGTCTCGGTGCCGATGATCGGCGCGAGCGCCTCCGCGACGAGCGCGTACACCGCTCGGGGACCGATCCGCGCGCCGCGGACGCCCAGGAAGACGGCGGGGCTGGCGGCATCGCTGCGCAGCAGGAGGGCGGGACGCGCGCGACGGAGGTAGGCCTCGAGCGCCTCCCCCGCCGGCCGGCCGAAGGGGACCACGCGTTCCTTGGAGCCTTTGCCGAGCACCCGGGCGGTGCGGCGCTCCGGATCGATGTCGTCTATGTCGAGGCCGCAGAGCTCCGACACACGGATGCCGGCCCCGTACAACAGCTCGAGCACCGCGTGATCGCGGAGCGCGATGGGGTCCCCGTGTGCCGCGCGCTGCCGGTGCTCGTCCAGGAGCCCGATCATCGCGTCCTGCGAGGCGACCGTCGGCAGCGTTCGACCCCTCTTGGGTGCGACCAGGCGCAGGCTCGGATCCTCGGCGACCAGCTCCTGATCCCGCGCCCAGGCGAAGAAAGACCTGGCGGCCGCGGCGCGGCGGGCGAGGGTCGACCGGGCGTCGCCGCGCTGGGTCGCTCGCCAAAGCCATTCGCGGAGGACCTCGAGGTCGACCGCCCCGACGTCGATCGGACCGGCCGATTCGCCCAGGTCCCGGAGGTCGGATCGGTAGGCGCGGACCGTGGCGGGAGACAGCCGACGCACTCGTTCGAGGTGCGTCACGAAAGCCTCGGTGGCCGCGGCGAGTTCCATGTCCCCAGCATGCCCGCACCCCGCTCCCCTGCGGCGACGCCGCACCGTGCGTCCCGCACCCGGCCGTCGAGCGCATCGCGACGGTTCGGATCGCTCGGAGGCCGCTCGCATCAGCCCGCGCCGCTGCTCCGCCACCCTCGATCGGTCCGGTGGGCGATGCCCTCCAGTTCGAGCAGGCCCAGCTGCGCCCTCACGCGGTCGGGGTCCAGTCCCGATCTGCGCGCGAGCTCCTCCTCCGTCACGGCGGTCCGGCTGCTCAGGGCATCGAGGAGGCGTGTGCGGTCCGGGTGCGGGGCCTTCTCCCCGTTCGGCCGCTCGCCCGACGTCTCGCCCCACAGCTCCCGCACCTCCGCGGCGGTCGTCACGCAGCGGGCGTCGTACTCGCGGAGAAGCCGGTGGCATCCCGCCGATGCGGGCGACGTCACGGGTCCGGGCACCGCCCCCAGCGGGCGCCCGAGCTCGGCGGCATGGCCCGCCGTGTTGAGGGACCCGCTGCGCCACCCCGCCTCGACCACGACGGTCGCATCGCCCAGCGCGGCGATGACGCGGTTGCGGGCGAGGAACCGCCACTTGGTCGGCGCGGAGCCGCACGGCAGCTCGCTCACCACTGCCCCGTCGCGGGCGATGCGGGCGAGCAGCTGATGATGCCCCGCCGGGTATGCCCGATCGACCCCGCCGGCGAGGAGCGCCACCGTCGCCCCGCCCACGGCCAGCGCTGCGCGATGGGCCACGCCGTCGATGCCGTACGCGCCGCCTGACACGATCACGGCGCCCGGCGCGGCGAGATCGCCGGCGAGATCGGCTGCCACCTGTTCGCCGTAAGCGCTCGAGGCTCTGGCGCCGACGATGGACGCTCTCGGCCCGCGCTGCAGGAGCCCGGCGTCGCCACGGACCCACAGCGCCTGCGGTGCGTGGTACCCGAGATGATCGACCCGACGGGGCCATTCCTCGTCCTCCGGGAGCAGCAGCGTCGCCCCGACCTGGGCGGCGCTCCGCAGGGCGCGCTCGACGGCCTCCTCGTGCGCACGGGGCCTCCATCGCTGCCGCGCTTCCGCCCACGCGCGACGCATGTGGGGCGCGACCGAGCTCGCGGGCGAAAGGAGCGTCCCGTCCTCCGGGGAGAGAGCGACGCGCAACGCCTCGACGGGCCCCAGCTCGCGGATCAGCGCGCCGGCCGCCCCGTCCCCCGGCTCGGCGATCACCGACCAGGCGGTTCGGGCGACGGTGTGCTCGAGATCGCCTCGTGGACGCAGGCTCCGCGCGGCCTGGCGTACGGCGGCGTCTCGGAGAAGAAGGTCGATCATCCCCCGAACCCCCGCTTCAGCAGGAGCGCACGCCCGATCTCGTCCTGTCCCGGTCGGGGAAGGCCCGCCAGGTCGGCCATCGTCCACGCTAGACGGAGAACCCGGTCGTAGCCGCGGAGCGTCAGCGCACCGCGCTCCAGCGCACGATCCAGCGGTGCTCGCACCGAGCCGTCGAGGCGCAGCGCGCCCTGGCGCAGCCAGGTGCCGGGGATGTCCGCATTCCGCCGCCAGGGCGTCGAGCGCCAACGCTCCGCCGCGCGCGATCGGGCGTCCGCCACTCGCCGTCGCGCTTGCGCGGTGTCGAGGTCGGCGCGCGTGCCGGCCATCGCCCGGTGCGCGGCGACGCGCGAGACCTGCAGCTCGATGTCCACCCGGTCGCGCAGCGGCCCCGAGAGCCGCGCGGCGTAGCGACGGATCGCCACGGACGGACACGTGCACTCGACGCCGCGCACGCCGTAATTCCCGCACGGGCACGGGTTCATCGCCAGGATCAACTGGAACCGCGCAGGGAAGCGGGCCGTGAAGCCGGCGCGATCGACCACGATCGAGCCGGCCTCCAGAGGTTGACGAAGAGCGTCCAGGGCGACCCGCGAGAACTCCGCGGCCTCGTCGAGGAACAGCACACCCCGATGCGCACGGACGATGGCTCCCGGCCGGGCGACGCGGGAGCCGCCGCCGACCAGGGCGGCGACCGAGGCGCTGTGGTGCGGTGCCTCGAGCGGCGGCACGGACGACAGCGACGCCACGTGCTCCCCGGCGAGGGACCGGATCGACGCGACCTCCAGCGCCTCCTCCTCCGTCAAAGCCGGGAGGATCCCGGGGAGACGGCGAGCCAGCATCGTCTTGCCCGCGCCCGGGGGCCCGCTCAGCAGCAGGTGGTGACCGCCCGCCGCCGCGACGATGAGGGCGTCGACCGCGTTCTCCTGCCCCACGACGTCTGCGAGGTCCAGGGCCTCCTGCGGGTCGCCGTCCGGGCGGACCGCATCCGTCGTCTCCAGGTCCGGCACCTCGACCTCCGCGCCGTGCCAGACGGCCACCCGCGCGAGGGAGTCCGCCGCCCGCACGTCGATCCCGGGCACGAGCCGGGCCTCCGCCGCGTTCGCCGCCGGCACGATCGCTCGCTCGAAACCGGCGCGCGCCGCCGCGAACACCGCGGGAAGCACGCCCGGCACGGTCCGGATGCGGCCGTCCAGACCGAGCTCCCCGATATGGACGGTGTCCCGGATGGACCGGCCCGAGATCGCGCCCCCGGCGGCGAGCGTCGCCACCGCGATGGCCAGGTCGAAGCCGGAGCCGTGCTTGGGAAGGCTTGCGGGCGACAGGTTCACTGTGAGCCGACGTCGGGGAAGCTCCAGCCCGGAGTTCTTGCTCGCGTTGTGCACGCGCTGCACGGCCTCCCCGAGCGACTTGTCGGGCAGGCCGATGATCTTGAACTCCGGCGTCTGATTCGAGAGGTCGGCCTCGACCTCGACGAGGTGCCCGTCGACACCCGTGATCGCGACCGACCACGTGCGGGTGGTGCTCACGAGAGGTCACCCAGGTGCTCGAGCGCACCCGATGCCGGATCATCCCCGATGATGCCGATGGCCTCGAGGCGGACCTCGCGACCGACGGCGAGGTGCGGATGCGCGTGGATCCAGGCGTGCGCGAGAGACCACAGCCGTCGGCGTTTGCGGTCGTCGATCGCTTCGAAGGGATGCCCGAAGTGCGCGGTGCGGCGGGTCTTGACCTCGACGACGCTCAGCGCGCTCCCCTGCGCGGCGACGATGTCAAGCTCACCCTTTGCGCATCGCCAGTTGCGGTCGAGGATGACGTAGCCCGCATCGGTCAGGTAGCGTGCGGCGCGGTCCTCGCCCGCGCGTCCGAGTTCGTCCTTGGCTGCCATGACGACAGCATGTCGACGGATCCCGCCGTCGGATGGATGAGCGCATCGATGCAGCCGACCTCTGGGGACAACTGCGCGGTGCGGCGTCCGGTGCGGGACCAGTCGCCGGACCTGTGGTCACTCCCCGTCGAGCGACAGCTCCTGGGGAAGCTCGAACTCGCGGCGCTGCAGCTCCTCGACGTTCACGTCCTTGAAGGTCAGCACGCGTACGGCCTTCACGAACCGATCGGCGCGATAGATGTCCCAGACCCAGACGTCGCTCATGGAGATCTCGAAGTAGAAGTCGTGCTCGGTGTCCCGGCGCACCACGTTGACCTCGTTCGCCAGGTAGAACCGGCGCTCGGTCTCGACGACGTACTGGAACTGCGAGACGACGTCCCGGTACTCGCGGAACAGCGCGAGCTCGAGCTCACGGTCGTAGTCGTCGAAGGCTTCCTCATCCATGGTGCTTCCATCCTAGGGTCGCGACGGGGCGCGTGCGGAAACCCTTCGGCGGAGCCTCAGAACAGCGTGGGCGCATCGGCGATCGCCCAGGACGACCGGTGGAACGGCGACAATCCGCTCTCCTGGATCGCCAGGCGATGCTCGGGGCTGGCATAGCCCTTGTTGCGCTCCCACTGGTACTGCGGGTGATCCGGGTGCAGCTCGGTCATGTACGTGTCCCGCGCCACCTTGGCGATCACCGACGCGGCCGAGACCGAGGCGCAGTCGCGGTCGGCCTTGATCACGGGACGCACCCGCAGTGGCACGGGATGCACGGCGGAGACGTAGTCGTAGTTGCCGTCGAGGATCACCAGCGCATCGTCCACCGCCGCCCCGAGGTCGACGACGGCCTGCACGGCACGCGAGGCCGCGAGTCCGAGCGCCCGCATGATCCCCACCTCGTCCACTTCGGCCGCCGAAGCCCATCCCACCGCCGAGGCCTGCACCCAGGCGGCCGCCCGTGCCGCGACCTCCGGGCGCCTCTTCTCGCTCACGAGCTTCGAGTCGCGGAGTCCCTCGGGGACGCGGCGCCGAGCGCCCGCGGCATCCATCACGGCCGCCCCGACGGCCACCGGGCCGGCAAGCGCGCCGCGACCGACCTCGTCCACGGCGATGACCAGACCGCACTCGCCCAGGAGGCGGCGTTCCAGGGTCAGCTTGGGAGCGACGACGGTCATTCGGAGTCCGGTACGCCGGAGAAGATCTCGTGGTGGCCGTCGATCCCGCCGATGCGCTCGAACGGCCAGGTGGTGAGGAAGGCCCGGCCCACCACGTTGGCCACGGGCACGAACCCGCCGCTGGGGAGGTCCTGATGCTCCCGGGAGTCGCGCGAGCGATCCCGGTTGTCGCCGAGGAGCCACAGGGAGTCCTTTGGGACCACGACGTCGAACGGGGCGTTGGAGGCGGCGGTGTCGCCCTCGGGGAGGTTGAGGTACTCCGTCTCGTCGATCGGAGCACCGTTGATCGTGATCTGTCCGAGCGCGTTGCAGCAGACCACGTGGTCGCCGGCCACCCCGACGATTCGCTTGACGAGGTGGTCCTGCGAGTCGGAGGCCGAGAGGCCGATGAAGGTCAGGAAGCCGTCGACGGCCTGGACGAGCGGCGGCGCTGCGGGCGGCTGGGGCTGCGCGTCGAGCCACCCTCCCGGATCCTGGAACACGACGACGTCGCCCCGCTCATAGCCGGTCCATCGCGGAGTGAGCTCATCGACCAGGATGCGATCGTTGACGAGCAGGGTCCGCTCCATGGAGGCGGACGGGATGTAGAAGGACCGAACGATGAAGGTCTTCACGACGAAGGAGACGAGGGCGGCGATCAGCACGATCACCAGCACGTCCCGCAGGAAGACCAGCAGGCCGCGGCGCCGCTTGGTCGTCGTCGCGGCGGAGGTTTCAGTGGCCATCGGATTCCTTCTCGGTCGTGCGCCGTCGAACGGCAGTATCAAGGGTCGCACACCCGGAGGAAAACACAGCACCCCGGGACGACGTGTCCCGGGGTGCGGTGGAGCGGCTGCGACTCAGCGGTCGCGCTTCTCCTTGATCTTCGCCTTCTTGCCACGGAGCTGGCGGAGGTAGTAGAGCTTCGCGCGACGCACGTCACCTCGGGTGACGACCTCGATGTGGTCGATCACCGGGGAGTGCACCGGGAAGGTGCGCTCGACGCCCACCTGGAAGCTGATCTTGCGGACCGTGAAGGTCTCGCGCACGCCATCGCCGGAGCGGCCGATGACCACGCCCTGGAAGACCTGGATACGGGAGCGGTTGCCCTCGGTGATGTTGACGTGCACCTTGACGGTGTCACCGGGGAAGAAGTCGGGAACGTCGGAACGGAGTGAAGCCGCGTCGACGGCGTCGAGGATCTGCATGATCGTCTCTCTCTGCACTCGCCACAGGTCGGATGCATGATGGAAGGAACAAGAAGGAAGTCGTGCCGAACGGCGCTTGCGCGTCCGCGGGCTCCCCTGAGGCAGAGCCGGTCACGGCACGAACACCCATTCTGCCACGGATCGGACACGCCGCCAAAACGCGCCCCGGGACGGGCGTCAGTCCGTCGAGTCCTTCTCGCGGATCACGATGACCTCGGGATCGCGCGGACGTGCCGACCGCGAGTCCTCCCGCGGGATCGAGGTCCACGTGATCGTCTCACGGATGCCGGCACCGCTCCCCTTCGCCTCGTTCCACAACTGCCAGACCTGCAGCCAGATCAAGGCGATCCCGATGACCACGGCACCGGTGAGCAGCCAGGGGAAGGCACCGTCGATGAAGCATCCGACCGCGATCGTCAGTCCATGCCAGGCCGTGAAGCCCGCGACGTCCCACCACGACACGGCGCGTTCGGCGCGCACGGACGGGCGCGAGCGCGTGAGGACGGTCAGGAGCAGCTGGCCGAGGAACACCGAGGGCACGGCGATGAACAGCACCCAGAGGATCGCCCAGCCGCCCTGGAAGACGGCCCAGCCGACGACCAGCCACAACGGCAGCAGGAACGCCGCTGGGAGGAGCCACCGGAAGAGAGCCTGTCGCAACCACATGGCCAAATGCTATGCCGCGGAGCCCGTCGCCGGCCCGGTGTTCGCTGAGAGCGCGCGACGTCGGCTCTCCGCGGATCAGGGAGAATGGAGGAGACGAGAGGACACCCGATGATCGAACTGCGCACCCCCGCCGAGATCGACGAGATGCGCGCCGCCGGCCGTTTCGTGGCCGAGACCCTGGCGACGCTGCGCGACGAGACGAAGGTCGGGACGAACCTGCTCGCGCTCGACCGTCGCGCGCACGACATGATCCGCAAGGCGGGCGCGGAGTCCTGCTACATCGACTACCACCCCTCGTTCGGCGCGAGCCCCTTCGGCAAGGTCATCTGCACCTCGGTGAACGACGCCGTGCTCCACGGACTCCCCCACGACTACACCGTGCGCGACGGAGATCTCGTCTCGCTCGACTTCGCCGTCGCGGTCGACGGCTGGGTGGCCGACTCCGCCGTCTCGTTCGTGGTGGGCACTCCGCGCGACGAGGACCTGCGGCTCATCGAGACCACGGAGCGCGCGCTGGACGCGGCGATCGCCTCAGCCACCGTGGGCAACCGCATCGGCGATATCTCGGCGGCGATCGCCGACGTCGCGCACGGCGAGGGCTACTCGATCAACACCGACTTCGGTGGTCACGGCGTCGGCCGGACGATGCACGGCGATCCCCACGTCGCGAACGACGGCCGGGCCGGACGCGGCTTCCCCCTGCGCGAGGGGCTGGTCCTCGCCCTCGAGCCCTGGTTCCTCGCCACGACCGACGAGCTGATCACCGATCCGGACGGGTGGACCCTCCGCAGCGCCGACGGATCGCGCGGCGCGCACTCCGAGCACACCGTCGCGATCACCGCCGACGGGCCGATCGTCCTGACGGACCGCTCCTTCCTCGGCGTGCGCTGACCGGCCGCCTCGTCAGGAAGCCCCGTCTGCGCGCTCCCACGACGCGATCGGTCCGGGCACGACGGCGAAGAGCGGATGCGGCCGCGGGACGACGACCGACGCCCAGCGCGGGAGCTCGTCCGGGCTGCGCTCCGCCAGCTTGCGCCGCAGATGCGACCATTCCACGAGGAGCTGGCCGTCGGTGACGTCGGCCAGCGGCCCGACCACGGGACTCGGGTGCTCGATCCGGGTCCTGTCGAATCGGTACCCCCGCGCATCCGCCTCGTCCGCGAGCACCGAGAGGTACTGACCGACGGCCCCTTGCGGATCGGAGGCCCCGCGGAACCGCTCGAGCTGCGGGTGCGAGACGTATCCCCGCGTGCGTCCGGCGAGCACGGCCTGCGCCAGGAGCGTCTCCCGCCAGCAGGCGACCAGGCCCTGGCGATCGAGGTAGGCGGGATGCAGCGACCAGATCCTCATGCGCGGCGATAGACGAAGATCTCGGTGAGGTGCGGGAGCTCGAACCGCTCGCGCCCCCGGGTATCGGCGTCTTCGTCCAAGATCCGCTCGAGCGCGGCGACCATCGTTCCCCTCTGCGCCGGCTCCGCGACCAGGAAACTGCTGATCGTCCCCCACCGCCGAAGGTAGTCGTCCCGGGTGATCTCCTCGGTCCACGCGAGCTCGACCCGGCGGAGGAACTCGAAGCCGGGCAGATCATCGGCGGCGGTCTGCGTGGTGCGATCGTCGGTCCCGACGGCGGGGTGCGCGACGCGGTGGCACGCGACGTCCCAGGCGCATCGCGGGTCGGAGTGATTCCACAGCAGGCCGAGGGCTCCCCACGGGGCGAGCACCCGGGCGATCTCGGCGCATGCGGCGTCCCGCTCGAACCAGTGGAACGCCTGGGCGACGGTCACGAGCTGCACGCTCGCGTCGGCGACCGGGATGGCTTCGGCGCTGCCGATGCGCGCCTCGACGTGGGGCAGCCTCTTCCTCAGCACATCGAGCATGGCGCGCGACGGCTCGACGGCGATCACATCGGCGGATCGTTCGACCAGCCGCTCGGTCAGCTTGCCGGTGCCGGCTCCGAGATCGAGCACGGCGGCGACGGGAAGAGGCATCAGCACGTCGAGCGCCTCGACGGGGAAGCCGGGGCGATACCGGTCGTACTCCTCGCCGATCCCCTCGAAAGCTCGTGCGAGCGCCTGATCGACCATGCACTCGACGCTAGCAGCGGTGGCCCGGAACGGGCACCGTCCGGTCGACGCCGCTCACTCGTCGGTGTCGGGAAGGAGGTCGGGGCGCCGTGCGCGCGTGCGCTCGATCTGCTGGTCGTAACGCCACTGCGCGATCCGTCCGTGGTTGCCGCTCAGCAGCACCTCCGGCACCGCGCGCTCCCGCCACACCGAGGGCTTCGTGTACGACGGATACTCGAGCAGTCCGTCCTCGTGGGACTCCTCCACCAGGCTGTCCGGGTTGCCGACGACGCCGGGGATCAAGCGCGCGATCGCCTCGATCATGGCCATGGTGGCGACCTCTCCGCCGTTGAGGACGTAGTCGCCGAGGCTGATCAGCCGCACCTCCCCCAACGCCGCCGCGTACTCGAAGACACGCTCGTCGATGCCCTCGTAGCGGCCGCAGCCGAACACGAGGTGCTCGCGTCCGGAGAGCTCCCGCGCCGTGGCCTGGGTGAAGACCTCTCCGGCGGGCGAGGGGAAGACGATGGTGGGACGATCAGACCCCTGCGTGACCTCGTCGAGGGCGAGGCCCCACGGCTCGGGCTTCATCACCATGCCGGCGCCGCCCCCGTACGGGGTGTCGTCGACCGTGCGGTGCCGATCGGTCGTCCAGTCGCGGAGATCGCGGACGTGCAGGTCCAGGATGCCCGAGTCCTGAGCCTTCCCGAGAAGGGAGAGGGCCAGACCGTCGAAGTACGACGGGAAGATCGAGAGGACGTCGATGCGCACCGGGGCAGCCTCGCGCCTCAGTCGTCGACGTCGGCGGCGTCGACGGGAGCGTCGTCGGCATCCTCGAGGTCTTCGAAGAGCCCGGCCGGAGGGGTGACGACCAGTCGGCCCGCGCTCAGGTCGACCGAGGGGACGATGGCCTCCACGAACGGCACCATCACCTCCCGCTCACCCGCCTTGACGATCAGCAGATCCTGCGCGGGAAGGTGATCGACGCGGATCACGCGACCGACGACCGCGTCGTCGCGCACGACGTCCAGCCCCACGAGCTGATGGTCGAACCAGGCGTTCTCCTCGGGCTCGTCGGTCTCGTGGTCGAGCCAGAGGATGGCGCGCACGAGGCTCTCCGCGGCGTCGCGATCCGCGACGTCCTCGAAGAACACGACGGGATTGCCGTTCATCACGCGGTACTCGCGCACGACCACGGTCTTGCCGTGCCACGGAGATGCCTCGGGCACCTGCAACGTGAACTCGGCTCCGGGGACGAACCGGCGCTCGGGGGCGTCGGTGTACAGCTCCAGCTTGAGCGCTCCCTTGAGGCCGTGCGCCTTGACGAGGCGACCGACGCGCAGCTGGTTCTTGCCCTGATGTGCTTCGCGGGACACCACGTCAGTCGTCCGCGACGTCGACGCGCACACGGCGGCCGTCAGCCAGGGCGGCGACGAGGGTCCGCAGTGCCTTGGCGGTGCGGCCGCCGCGCCCGATCACGCGTCCACGATCGTCGGGGTGCACGCGCACCTCGAGGAGATCGCCTCTCGGCGACGTGGATTCGTCGATGCGGACATCGTCCGGGTGATCGACGATCCCCTTGACGATGTGTTCGAGCGCGGCGGCGAGCACGGCGGATTACTCCGAGTCGGCGGCGGGAGCCTCGGCGGCCTCCGCGTCGGCGGCAGCAGGAGCCTCCTCTGCGGGAGCCTCCTTCTTCTCGGCCTTGGGCTTGACGACCGACTTCTTCGAGGAGTCGGCCTCGAACGCGGCCTTGGGCTCGGCGACCTTGAGCGTGGACTTCGCGTCGGCGTCGCCCTTGAACTTGCCCCAGTCACCCGTGATCTTGAGGATGGCGGCGACCTGCTCGGTCGGCTGGGCGCCGACGGACAGCCAGTACTGCGCGCGCTCGGAGTCGACCTCGATGAACGAGGGCTCCTCGGTGGGGTGGTACTTGCCGATCTCCTCGATCACGCGACCGTCGCGCTTGGTGCGCGAGTCGGCGACGACGATGCGGTAGTAGGGCGCACGGATCTTACCCAGGCGCTTGAGACGAATCTTGACAGCCACGATTCTCCTGAATTGTGTGGAAGGAAACGAACCGGTCGCCTGGAGCGTGGGGTGCACACCCGGCGGAAGCTCTGATAGGGAGGACGGATGCTGGATAGAGGGTCGAGCACGTCGTCCGACCCTCTATTCTGCCAGATGCAGCCTCCCGACGCGAAACGTGGGGACGCACGCGCGCCGTGTCGCTCGCGCCCCGTGTCAGACTGTGCTCGTGCCGCTCGAGTTCGCTCCGTCCGCCCGCTCCACCGTCGGCCTGGAATGGGAGATCATGCTCGCCGACCCGGTCACCGGGGATCTGACCGGCCGCGCGCCGGAGCTGCTCGCCGAGCTCGAGGCGCAGAGCGCCGCGGAGCGCCACACGGTGACCGGCGAGCTGCTCACCAACACGATCGAGGTCACCAGCGGCGTCGGGGAATCCGTGGCGCAGGCGATCGACGATGTCGCGCAGGCGATCGCCGAGGTCAGGGCGGCGACCGATCCGATCGGCATCGAGCTGCTCTCCGCCGGCAGTCACCCCTTCGCCCAGTGGTACGACCAGCGGGTGACGGACAAGACCCGGTACCACACGCTGATCGAGCGGACCCAGTGGTGGGGTCGGAACATGATGATCTGGGGCATCCACGTGCACATCGGCGTCGAGGACCACCGGAAGGTCTTCCCGATCATCAACGCGCTGACCGTCTACCTCCCCCATCTGCAGGCCCTGGCGGCGTCGAGCCCGTTCTGGGCAGGAGAGCGCACCGGGTACGCCTCGAACCGGGCGCTGGTCTTCCAGCAGCTCCCTACGGCGGGGCTGCCCTGGCCGCTGCAGGACTGGTCGCAGTTCGAGGCCTATCTCGACGACATGGTCCGCACGGGCGTGATGAACGACGCCTCCGAGGTGCGGTGGGACATCCGCCCGGCACCGCGATGGGGAACCATCGAGGTGCGCGCGTGCGACGGGCTGTCGACCCTGCCCGAACTCGCCGCGGTGGCTGCACTGATCCAGGTGCTGGTCGAGCACTTCTCCCGTCTGCTCGACGACGGGGCGCCTCTTCCGACCCTTCCGGCGTGGTTCCACCGCGAGAACAAGTGGCGGGCTGCCCGCTACGGCCTGGACGCCCGGGTGATCACCGATGCGGACGGCGCGCAGCAGCCGCTGCGCGCGCACCTGTCGCAGACCCTCGAGGAGCTGTCACCGGTGGCGGTCGACCTCGGATGCGCGCCCGAGTTCGCCAGCGTCGCCACCATCCTCGGCGGAGGCGCGAGCTACGAGCGGCAGATCGCGGTGGCCGACGCCGCGGAGGGGGATCTGGGCGCCGTGGTGCATCACCTCATCCGCGAGTTCCGGTCGGGACCCCGGCGTTCGACCGCCGAGCTCTGAGGTCAGTCGTCCGCGAGGTGGCGGGCGAGCCCCTCGTCCAGCACGACGTCGGTGATCAGATCGGCCGCGATCGCCGCACGGACGCTGGCGAGCTTCGGGATGCCGGAGACCACGCACACCCGGCGGGGCACGCGCCGCAGGCGATCGAGCCCGGGTCCGGTGGCACGCGCGTTGAGCCGGATGTCCTTCCAGGAGCCGTCGGATCGGAAGAAGACGGTCGCGACGTCGCCGATCGCGTGGTCCTCGCGCAGGCTCCGGTAGTCCTCGCGCCCGAGGTAGCCGCCGACGTAGACCCGGCTCGGCACCTCGGCGGCCGGCGAGCCGAGACTGAACACGGCGATGTCCATCTTCGCCTGGAGGTCGAGCACGCGGCGCGTGCTGCGCTCCCGCCACATCGCCTCACGCGTGGCCGGGTCGTCGAAGAAGGCCGGGACCGGGAACTGCTGCACCTGGGCGCCGAACGCGCTCCCGAAGCGCTGCAGGATGTCGCTCGAGTACTCGACTCCACTGGTCTGGGTGTTGCCTGCGCCGTTGAGCTGCACGAATGTCGTGTTGTGGGTCTCCTTCTGCGTCAGCGCCCGGCTGACGGCGCTGATCGTGGATCCCCAGGCGACGCCGATGATCATATTGGAGTCGACGAACTGCGACAGCAGACGCCCGGCCGTGAGCGCGACTCGTTCGAGCCGCTCGACCTCGCTGATGATCTCGGGCATGGGCACGACGTGGGCCGCGATGCGATGACGGTCGCGGATGCGCTGCTCCAGCATCCCGAGCCGTTCGAGCGGCGAGTTGATGCGGATGTCGACCAGGCCGCTCTCCCGGGCGAAGCTCAGCAGCCGTGAGACGGACGACCGGGACGTGCCCAGTTCGCGGGCGACGACCTCCATGGTCTTGTCCTGCATGTAGTAGAGCTGCGCCGCCGTGAGAGCGGCGATCAGCTTCGCGTCGCGAGCGTGTGCGCTGTGATCGGCCAAGGCGCCTCCTCGTTCTCGATCCTTGCACATATGTGCAGTGGGCTTGCGCGCAGACCTCGGACGGGTCGATGCTGGGGGGCAAGCAAGGAAGAGAGTTCGACATGATCGAATCGGCACACTCATCACCCGAGCGCGACGACGTGCGCGCCCTCCGTGAATCCGGTCGCACCACCGTTCTCGTGATCGGCGGCGGCATCAACGGCATCTCCACGTTCCGGGACCTCGCCCTGCAGGGCGTCGACGTCGTCCTCGTCGAACGCGGCGACTTCGCCTCCGGCGCCTCGGCCGCGTCGAGTCACATGATCCACGGCGGAATCCGCTACCTCGAGAACGGCGAATTCCGCCTCGTGCGCGAATCCGTCGAGGAGCGCAACGGCCTCCTGCGGATCGCCCCGCACTACGTCAAGCCTCTCGAGACCACCATCCCGATCTACTCCACGTTCTCCGGCATCCTGTCCGCTCCCCTGCGCTTCCTGACGCACAAGAGCGGCAAGCCGAAGGAGCGCGGCGCCTTCCTCATCAAGGTCGGCCTCACGATCTACGACACCTTCTCCCGCGACGGCGGCACGGTCCCACGGCACCGCTTCCTCGGCCGCAAGCGCTCGCTGGCCGAGCTCCCCCAACTCGACCCGGACATCAAGTACACCGCCACCTACTACGACGCGTCCATGCATGACCCGGAGCGCCTCGCCCTCGACGTCCTCCAGGACGGCCGCAGCGCCCACCCGGCTGCGCACGCGATCAACTACGTCGAGGCGATCGCGCGGGACGGCGAGCAGGTCGTCCTCCGCGACCGCGAGAGCGGCACGGAGTTCACCGTCCGCGCCGACGTCGTGGTCAACACCTCCGGCCCCTGGACCGACCTGACCAACGACGCCCTGGGCGCCGAGACCCGCTACATGGGCGGGACCAAGGGCTCGCACATCGTCCTCGACCACCCGGAGCTCCTCGCCGCCACCCGCGGTCGGGAGATCTTCTTCGAGCACTCCGACGGCCGCATCGTGCTGATCTACCCGCTCAAGGGGCGCGTGCTGGTGGGGACGACGGACATCGACGCCGACCCCGCCGAGATCGCGGTGTGCACGGAGGAGGAGGTCGACTACTTCTTCGATCTCATCCACCACGTCTTCCCCGACATCGCCGTCGACCGCGAGCAGATCGTGTACCGGTTCTCCGGCATCCGTCCGCTCCCCCGGCACGAGGACACGGCCCCCGGTTTCGTGTCCCGCGACTACCGCATCGAGGTCGACCACAACGGCGCCGTCCCGCTGGTCAGCCTCGTGGGCGGCAAGTGGACGACGTTCCGTGCGCTCGGCCAGTCGATGTCGGACAAGGTCCTCGAGCTCCTGAACCGCACCCGCACGGTCTCCACCGCCGGTCGCGCGATCGGCGGCGGGCGCGACTTCCCGCGCACCGAGAAGGCGAAGCGCATCTGGATCGCCGAGAACCTGGCCGGCGCAGGCGACCGCGCCGAGAAGCTCCTGACGCGCTACGGAACCCGCGCGGCCCAGGTCTGGGAGTACGTCGAGCAGGGTGCCGACGCCCCCCTCGCCGACGGGGACCTGTCGACCCGCGAGCTCGAGTGGATGGTCCGGAACGAGCTCGTCGCACGCCTGCAGGACGTCATCCTGCGGCGCACGAGCATCGCGTTCACCGGCAACGCCGACGCCCGCGTCCTGGACGAGATCGCCGATGCGCTCGCACCGCTTCTCGACTGGGATCGTGCCCGGCACGACGCCGAGCTCGAAGAGACCCGCCTGCTGCTCAACGAGCTGCACGGCCTCGACATCTCGTCCCGCGCCCGCGGCTGACGAGAGGTGAACGTCGCCCTCCTCGCGACGTACCCACACAAGGAGCCACGGCAGAGGGGCCGTGACTCTCAAGAAAGGTCAAAGAAGACATGCCTGATGTCAATCTCGGTCTCTACTTCCTCTCGGAGTTGGTCGGAACCGCGATGCTCATCCTCCTCGGATGCGGTGTCGTGGCGAACGTGGCCCTGGCGAAGAACAAGGGCTTCGGCGGCGGGTTCCTCATGGTCAACTGGGGATGGGGTCTCGCGGTCTTCGCGGGTGTCCTCGCCTCCGCCTATTCCGGTGCGATCCTGAACCCCGCCGTGGGCATCGGTCTCGCGATCGCGGGCAAGATCACGTTCACGCAGTTCCTCGTGGCGACGGCGGCCGAGCTCGTCGGTGCCATCCTCGGCGCCATCGTCGTCTGGCTCGCCTACAAGCAGCACTTCGACGAGGAGCCGGAGCCGGCCAACAAGCTCGGTGTCTTCTCGACCGGCCCGGCCATCCGCTCCTACGGGTGGAACCTGGTCACCGAGGTCATCGGCACCTTCGTGCTCGTGTTCATCATCTTCGCGTTCGCGGACTACGGCGACGTCGAGGTCGGCGTGCCCGGAGGACTCGGCCCGCTCACCGCGCTCCCGGTCGCACTCCTCGTGGTCGCGATCGGCGCCTCCCTCGGTGGGCCCACCGGCTACGCGATCAACCCGGCCCGTGACCTCGGCCCGCGCATCGCGCACGCCATCCTCCCCATCAAGGGCAAGGGCTCGAGCGACTGGAGCTACTCCTGGGTGCCGGTCGTCGGCCCGCTCATCGGTGGCGCCATCGCCGCGCTGGCAGCCCCCGCACTCCTCGGCCTCGGCTGATCCGCCCCCACTCGGTAATTCGAAGGAGAACACACCATGGCTGACTACATCATCGCCATCGACCAGGGAACCACCTCGAGCCGCGCGATCATCTTCGACAAGAAGGGCAGCATCGTCGCGACCGGCCAGAAGGAGCACGAGCAGATCCTCCCCAAGGCGGGCTGGGTCGAGCACGACGCCTCCGAGATCTGGCGCAACGTGCAGGAGGTGATCGGCCTGGCACTGAGCCGCGCCGACCTGACGCGCCACGACATCGCGGCCGTCGGCATCACGAACCAGCGCGAGACGGCGGTGGTCTGGGACAAGACCACGGGCAAGCCGGTCTACAACGCGATCGTCTGGCAGGACACCCGCACCCAGGAGATCGTCGACCGCTTCGCGGCCGACGGCGGCGTCGAGCGCTTCAAGCCCATCGTGGGCCTCCCGCTCGCGACGTACTTCTCGGGCACGAAGGTCACCTGGATCCTGGAGAACGTCGAGGGTGCGCGCGAGAAGGCGGAGGCCGGCGACCTGCTCTTCGGCACCACCGACTCCTGGGTCCTGTGGAACCTCACGGGCGGCACCGACGGCGGCGTGCACGCGACCGACGTCACCAACGCCTCCCGCACGATGTTCATGGACCTCGAGACGCTCGAGTGGCGCGACGACATCCTTGAGGTGTTCGGCGTGCCGCGCTCGATGATGCCGGAGATCCGCTCCTCCTCCGAGGTGTACGGGGCCGCCGAGAGCTCCTCACTGCTGCGCGAGACGCCGATCGCCGGCATCCTCGGCGACCAGCAGGCGGCGACCTTCGGGCAGGCGGCGTTCCAGACGGGCGAGAGCAAGAACACCTACGGCACCGGCTGCTTCCTGATCTTCAACACCGGTGAGGAGATCGTGCACTCCAAGAACGGTCTGCTGACCACGGTGGGCTACAAGCTCGGGGACGCCCCCACCCACTACGCGCTCGAGGGATCGATCGCCGTGACCGGATCGCTCATCCAGTGGCTGCGCGACCAGCTCGGCATCATCTCGACGGCGCCCGAGGTCGAGCAGCTGGCCGACCAGGTCGAGGACAACGGCGGCGTGTACATCGTGCCGGCCTTCTCCGGTCTGTTCGCGCCGTACTGGCGGCCGGACGCGCGGGGCGCGATCGTGGGCCTCACCCGCTACGCGAACAAGAACCACATCGCGCGCGCCGCGCTGGAGGCCGTCGCCTTCCAGACGCGCGACGTGCTCGACGCGGTCAACGCGGATGCCGGGGTCGACCTGTCGGAGCTCAAGGTCGACGGCGGCATGGTCGCCAACGACGCCCTCATGCAGTTCCAGGCGGACGTTCTCGGCGTGCCGGTAGTGCGTCCCGTCGTCGCGGAGACCACGGCGCTGGGCGCCGCCTACGCCGCGGGTCTCGCGGTCGGGTTCTGGAACGGTCTGGACGACCTCTCGGCCAACTGGCAGGAGGACCGTCGGTGGGAGCCGACCATGGACGAGGCTGAGCGCGACCGTCAGCTGCGCCTGTGGCGCAAGGCCGTCACCAAGTCGATGGACTGGGTCGACGAAGACGTGAAGTGATCGTCCACCGCTGAGAAAGGGCGGGCCCGGAGGAGACTCCGGGCCCGCCCTTTCTCGTTCAGCGCCTGCCGCCGCGTCGATGCGCGATGCCGGCGGATCAGCTCTTGCCGAAGAGCTTCTGGATCTCGGCGAGGTCGGCCTCGCTCGGCGCCTTCGGAGCTCCGCCCAGGCCGAAGCCGGACCCGGTCGCCTCGCCGCCGCCCACCGGCAGTCCGGCGTTCTCGGCAGCGCGCTTCGCCGGGTTGCCCGACCGCGACCGACCGGACGACTTGCCCTTCTTGCCGCGCTTCGACGAGGCACCGGGACGCCCCATCCCTGGAACGGGTCCCATACCGGGGATGTTCGGAGTGCCGCCGCGTGCGACGGTCTTCATCATCTTCGCCGCCTGCTCGAACCGGGCGACCAGCTGGTTCACATCGGTCACGGTCATGCCCGAGCCGCGGGCGATGCGCAGGCGACGGGAGCCGTTGAGGACCTTGGGGTTGCGACGCTCCCCCGGGGTCATGGAGCGGATGATCGCCTCGGTGCGATCGATCTCGCGCTCGTCGAAGTCCTCGAGCTGCTGCTTCATCTGGCCCATGCCGGGCAGCATGCCCAGCATCTTCTTCATCGAGCCCATCTTCTTCATCTGCTGAAGCTGCTCGAGGAAGTCCTCGAGGGTGAACTGCTCGGTGGCGAGCTTCTCGGCGACCTTCATCGCCTCTTCCTCGTCGAAGGCCTGCTGGGCCTGCTCGATGAGGGTCAGGATGTCGCCGAGATCGAGGATCCGGCTCGCCATGCGGTCGGGGTGGAACGGCTCGAGGTCCTCGAGGCGCTCGCCCGTCGACGCGAAGATGATGGGGCGCCCCGTGACGGAGGCCACGGACAGAGCGGCTCCACCGCGGGCGTCGCCGTCGAGCTTCGACAGCACGACGCCGGTGAAATCGACTCCCTCCTGGAAGGCCTTGGCGGTGTTGACGGCATCCTGACCGATCATGGCGTCGATCACGAACAGCACCTCGTCGGGATCGACGGCCTTGCGGATGTCGGCGGCCTGCTTCATCAGCTCGGCGTCGACGCCGAGGCGTCCGGCCGTGTCGATGATGACCACGTCGTGCTGCTGGCGGCGGGCGTGCTCGACCCCGTCGCGCGACACCTTGACGGGGTCGCCCACGCCGTTGCCCGGCTCGGGGGCGTAGATGGTGGCTCCCGCCTGCTGCGCCACGACCTGGAGCTGGTTCACCGCGTTCGGACGCTGGAGGTCGGCCGCCACGAGGAGGGGCGTGTGCCCCTCGCCCTCGAGCTGCTTCGCGAGCTTTCCGGCGAAGGTCGTCTTGCCCGATCCCTGGAGGCCCGCGAGCATGATGACGGTCGGCGCGGTCTTGGCGAACTGCAGCCGACGCTGCTCGCCGCCGAGGATCTGCACGAGCTCCTCGTTGACGATCTGCACCACCTGCTGGGCCGGGTTGAGGGCCTTGTTCACCTCGTCGCCCAGGGCGCGCTCGCGCACCTTGGCGGTGAAGTCCTTCACGACGGAGAGCGCGACATCGGCGTCGAGCAGCGCGCGACGGATCTCGCGGACGGTGCCGTCGACGTCGCTGGCGCTGAGCTTTCCCTTCGTTCGCAGGTTGCGGAAGGTCTCGGTGAGCCGATCGGAGAGCGTGCCAAACGTAGCCATGGTGCTCCGATTCTACGCGAGTGGGGCGTCCTCACCCGCACTCGACCCGGTCGCTCCGCCGGTCACCGCCCCGAGAGGCTCCCCCGGCCGCCACGGGAGGTCGTAGATGCAGCGGAGGGCCTCGCGGAGGACCCGGTCCGGCGCTCCACGGCCCGCTCCCTGCTCCGCCCAGACGCGCAGCGACGACAGCACGGCCGCCGCGTGCGCCGCGCCGAGGACGTGGGCGCGCACGTCGTCGATGCCGCTCGCCCGAGCGGTGCGGGCGACGGATGCCGCGAGCCGCGCGTGCCGGACGCCGGTGTCGCGGACGAGCTCCTCCTCCAGGCCCATGACCGCCGCATTGCGCAGCGCGAGCGCCAGCGGGTCGGGCTCGACGTCCTGCACGATGAGGAGGAGGATGCCGCGCACGGCGTCGCCGTCCGCGCGGGCGCCCAGCGCGTCGAGCCCCGCGATCGCCCGGTCGATGCGCGCATCGGTCCCCGACCACAGCACGTCGCTCTTGGACGAGAAGTAGTTGAAGAAGCTGGAGCGGCTGACCCCCGCCCGCTGCGTGATGTCGGCGACGGAGGTCGCGTCGTAACCGCGCTCGAGGAACAGCTCGCACGCCGCTTCGGCGAGGGTCTCGCGCGAGGAGGCCTTGGGACGGCCCGCCCGACCGGTCGGATTCATGCTCTCACGCTACCTCGGCACGTCCCTGCGCCGGCATCCTCGGATCCGGCGTATTGTTGGACGCGCTCCAAAAATCCTGCGAACGGAGATCCCCATGCTCGACGTCCTCATCGCCGGCCTCGCCCCCGACTACGTGCCGTACCACCGAGGCTGGGACCTGCAGCGACGGATCCACGGGGAGGTGGTCGCTCGCCGTCGACCCGACACGCTGATCCTGCTGGAGCACGAGGCGGTGTACACGGCCGGTCGGCGGACGGAGCCGCATGAGCGCCCGCGCGACGGAACCCCGGTCATCGACGTCGACCGGGGTGGGAAGATCACCTGGCACGGTCCGGGCCAGCTCGTCGGCTACCCCATCGTGCGTCTGCCGGAGCCGGTGGACGTCGTGGCGCACGTGCGCCGACTGGAGCGCACCCTGATGGAGGCGCTCCGGCCGTTCGGCGTCGACGGCCACCGGGTCGAGGGCCGCAGCGGCGTGTGGGTGGGCCGCCCCGGCGCGGAGGACAAGGTCGCCGCGATCGGCGTGCGCGTGCAGCAGGGCGTCACCATGCACGGCTTCGCGGTCAACTGCGACAACACCCTCGACGGCTTCCGCGGGATCGTGCCGTGCGGCATCACGGATGCCGGGGTCACGACGATCAGCGAGGTCACCGGGGTGCACGTGACGCCCGCGGACATCGCACCCGCGGTGACCGAGGCCTTCGCCCGCGAGTACGCGGAGATGGCCGCATGAGCGCCGTGCCCGAAGGCCGCAAGCTGCTCCGCCTCGAGGTGCGCAACGCGGAGACCCCGATCGAGCGCAAGCCGGAGTGGATCCGCACCAAGGCGAAGATGGGCCCGGAGTACACCGCGCTGCAGACCCTCGTCAAGGGCGAGGATCTCCACACCGTGTGCCAGGAGGCGGGCTGCCCCAACATCTACGAATGCTGGGAGGACCGGGAGGCCACCTTCCTGATCGGCGGATCGCAGTGCACGAGACGTTGCGACTTCTGCCAGATCGACACCGGGAAGCCCGCCGACTACGACACCGACGAGCCGCGGCGCGTCGCCGAGAGCGTGCAGCGAATGAATCTGCGCTACGCCACGGTGACGTGCGTGGCGCGTGACGATCTCCCCGACGGCGGTGCGTGGCTGAACGCCGAGACGGTACGGCAGATCCACGCCCGGAACCCCCGGACGGGCGTCGAGCTCCTGGCCACCGACTTCAACGGCGAACCCTCGCAGCTCGACGTGGTCTTCGAGTCCCGGCCGGAGGTCTTCGCCCACAACGTCGAGACGGTTCCGCGGATCTTCAAGCGCATCCGTCCCGCCTTCCGCTACGAACGCTCCCTGGGTGTGCTGACACGGGCACGGGATGCCGGCCTCATCACCAAGTCCAACCTCATCCTCGGGATGGGCGAGGAGCCCGAAGAGGTCGTGCAGGCGCTGCACGACCTCCACGAGGCGGGATGCGACATCATCACCATCACGCAGTACCTCCGGCCCTCCCCGCGTCATCTGCCGGTCGCCCGCTGGGTCAAGCCGGCCGAGTTCGTCGAGTTCAAGGAGGAGGCGGAGCGCATCGGATTCCTCGGCGTGCTCGCGGGCCCGCTGGTGCGCTCGTCGTACCGGGCAGGGCGTCTGTGGGCCCAGTCCATGGTCTCGAAGGGCCGCGACATCCCCGAGCACCTCGCGCACATCGCCGAGGGAGCCGACCTGGGCTTCGCCCAGGCCGTGTGAGCCTCAGTCGGCGCTCATCACCGACTGCACGGACCCGTCGGACCCGAGGTTGACGAGGAGCACGTCGTCGGTCGTGCCGGCGTCGAGCGCATACTCGAGCACGGCGAACGGCTCCGATCCGCCGTGCTCGTCGGCCAGGATCGTCATGCTCATGAGGCGCAGGGACCGGATGATGTCGACGGCCGCATCGCCCGAGACGTCGACGAGGACGTCGACGAGGTCGTCGCCATAGGCCTCCTGCTGCTGCAGGATGTACTCCGTGACCTCGCTGGTGCGATCGTCCACCTCGGCGAGCATGCCCCGACGCGCGGTGCCGTCGACCGACTCCAGGCCCGCGATCAGGGAGGCGGCGATGTCGAGCGCCTCGGCCGAGACGTCGTCCTGATCCGGTGCGGTCAGGTCGACCGTCACACTCTGGTCGCCGAACTCGACGGTCTCCGACCAGAAGATCGAGCCGTCCGGTCCGGAGGACAGGAGCCCGAAGTAGTCGTGTTCGATCGCCATAACGCTATGAAACCAGCCCTCTGCTCGCGGCGGTAGTCCCGTCTCAGCCGACCAGCGACTGGACGAAGACGTGGGGGGTGAATCCGGTGAGATCGTCGATGCCCTCGCCCTGTCCGAGGAGCTTCACGGGGATGCCGGTCCGCTCCTGCACCGCGAGCACGAACCCGCCCTTCGCGGAGCCGTCGAGCTTGGTGAGGACGAGACCGGTGACGCCGGCGTGCTCGAGGAAGGCCTCGGCCTGCATGACGCCGTTCTGACCGGTCGTCGCATCCAGCACGAGGAGCACCTCGCTGATGGGAGCCTGCTTCTCGACGACCCGTCGGATCTTGGACAGCTCGTCCATGAGTCCGCCCTTGGTGTGCAGGCGCCCCGCGGTGTCGATGATCGCGATCTCGATGCCCTCGCGCTTCGCGAACTCGATGGTCTGGAAGGCGACGGACGCCGGATCCTGCCCCTCCTGCTGCGGGCGCACGATCGCCGCTCCCCCGCGCTGCGCCCAGGTGGCCAGCTGGTCCACGGCGGCGGCGCGGAAGGTGTCGGCCGCACCGACGACGACGCTGCGCTCGAAGCCGCGCAGGAACTTGGTGAACTTGCCGATCGTGGTCGTCTTGCCGACGCCGTTCACGCCGACGACGAGCACGACCGCGGGGCGCTCCGTGAGCTTGAGGGTGGTGTCGAACTTCGCGAAGTGCTCCTCCAGCGTCTCGCGGAGCATGCGCTGCAGATCGCGGGGATCCGTGGTGCGGTAGCGGGCCACCTTCTCCCGCAGCTCGTCGACGATCCGCTCGCTGATGTCGGGACCGAAGTCGGCGGTGATGAGGGCCGTCTCGAGGTCGTCCCACGTCGTTTCGTCGATCGTGGGCTTCACGAACATGCCGCGCAGTGCGCGGCCGAGGGACCAGGACTTCTCCGCCATGCCCCCAGCCTACGCGGAGCGCCGCGACTCGCCGGCGCGTCGTCCTCTCGGCGAGCCGGGCCCCTCAGCTCGCGGCGGCCGCGCGATCGCCGACCCGCTGCCCCACGACGGCCGACACGCCGTCCTGACGCATGGACACCCCGTACAGGGCGTCGGCGATCTCCATCGTGCGTTTCTGGTGCGTGATGACGAGCAGCTGGGAGTTCTCCCGCAACTGCTCGAAGACCGTCAGCAGACGGCCGAGGTTCGCGTCGTCCAACGCGGCCTCCACCTCGTCGAGGATGTAGAAGGGGCTGGGCCGGGCCTTGAAGATCGCGACGAGCAGGGCCACCGCGGCGAGGGAGCGCTCCCCGCCCGAGAGCAGCGAGAGCCGCTCGATCTTCTTCCCGACGGGCCGCACCGACACCTCGATGCCCGTCGTCAGCATGTTCTCCGGGTCGGTCAGGGAGATGCTTCCGGAGCCGCCGGGGAAGAGCAGCGGGAAGACCTCGCCGAACGCCTCCTTCGTGTCCTCGAACGCGCTCGCGAAGATGGTCTGCATCCGCTCGTCGAGGTCCGCGATGATCGTCAGGAGATCCTGGCGCGTCTGGGTGAGGTCGGCGAGCTGCTCGGTAAGGAAGGCATGGCGCTGCTCGAGAGCCGCGAACTCCTCGAGGGCGAGCGGGTTGACCCGCCCGAGCTGACTCAGCTTGCGCTCGGCGTCCGCCAACCGCCGCTGCTGCATTCGGCGGTCGTAGGGGATCGTCAGGTCGGCGTCGATCTCGCCGTCGTCGACGAGGCCGGCGGCGTCCCGGAGGACGGGCTGGTCGGGGCCGTATTCGGCGACCAGGATGTCCTCCTCCAGCGCCAGTTCGGAGGCGACACGCTCCAAGAGGCTGTGCAGGTGGAGCTTCTTCTCGTGGATCTGCAGCTCGAGGCCGTGGACGCTCTCGGTGAGGCCCGCCAGACGCTCGCGCAGCGACCCCTCCTGCCTCCGCAGCGCCGTGAGCTCCTCGTTCTGGGCCGACCGGGCGGACTCCGCCTCCGCCAGCGCGATTCGCGCCTCGGTCACCGAGCGGTCGAGCGAGTCGAGGATGCGCGGGAGCTCCACCGCCACCCCGGCGGCGGCTTCGCGCTGCGCACGGCGGATGACGGCGCGACGCGCGGCTTCCGCCGCGGCATCCTTCTCCTGCTCGCGCTGCCGCTCGAGCGCGGTCACCCGCGCCTGCGCGGCGCGCACCCGCTCCCGGAGCGTCTCGATCTCCAGGCGTGCCCGCACCTCGCCCTCACGCGCCGCCTCCAGGGCTTCGAGAAGACCGTCCCGCGCGGAGGCGTCGAGCACCGGGCGCGGCGCGGCGATCGCCGCCTCGAGTTCGGACATGGCCGCCTCGGCCGCGACCTCGGCCTCACTCACGGCGGACTGCGCTTGAGCGAGACCGGTCTCGAGGCGCTCGCACTCCGCGACCGCGGCCTCGTGCCGCACCGTGATGCGGTTGACCTGCTCGGCATGGCTCGCGAGGGCCGCGTCGAGTTCCCGCAGCGCCCGCAGGGCGTCCTTCGCCTGGCGCCGTGTCGTCTCGACCGCGTCGTCGGCGTCCACGCGCGCCTCGCGGAGGGAATCCACGATGACCTGCACCTCGGCCAGCCGGTCGGTCGCGGCGTCGCGCTCGGCCGCGAGCTCGAGTCGGGACCGCTCCCCGCCCGACCCGGTGCGCAGGGTGTGCGAGGTGATGACGTCACCGCCGGCGGTCACGATCGTGGTGCTGACGTCGCCGAGCGCGTCGAGCGAGGCGCGCGCGCGTCGGGCCGCGTCGAGGTCGTCGGCGATGAGCACGTGCGCGAGGATGCCGAGCACCCCGTCCGGGGCGGTGACGGCCGACACCGCGGGGGTGGTGCCGTCGATCCGGGGCGGATGCGTCTCGATGCGCGGAGCCTCGGCGGCCACGAAGTCCACGACCCCGCGCTGCTGATCGGCGGCGTCGAAGGCCAGGGCGAACGCATCCGCGCGGGTGTCGACCAGCACACCCTCGGCCAGAGGCCCGAGCACGGCGGCGATCGCCGCTTCGAAGCCGGATTCCACCTGCACCGCGTCGCCCACGAGCCCGCGGACGCCCGCTACCCCGGACTTGACGATCTCGGCGGACCCGCCGGACAGCGCCAGAGCGCTCCCGAGGGCCGCGGCCTTCGCCGTGAGTGCGTCGACCTCGCGCTCCGCCGCATGCAGCCGTTCACGGAGGGTCTCCCGCTCCGCCTCGGCAGCCGTCGCGGCGCGCTGGGCGCTCTCATAGGCGGCGGAGTACTCGGCGGCCGACCCCTCCGGGGCCTCGGCCTCCTCGATCGCCTCCCACGCCTCGGCCGCCTCCCGGCGACGCGCATCGGCGGCCTCGAGGGCGTTCTCCTGCCGCAGCACGGCACCGCGCACCGCGGCCAGCGCGGAGGCTGCCGCGTCGGCCGTGCCGCGCAGCGCCGTGAGCCGCATGTCGTACTCCGACACCAGCGCGCTCTGCTCGGCGATGTCGACATCGAGCGTGTCGAGCTCGGCCCGCGCATGCATGACCTCGCGGCTCGCTGCCGCTGCGGCATCCTGCGCATCGCCGAGACCCGCGGCGATCGTGGTGACGTCTTCCCGGGCCTCGTCGATGATCCCCTGGGTCACCGTGATCGCGGAGACGGCGGCGTCGTCGTCCTCGGAGCCGAGCAGCGCGAGACGCTGGTTTGCGAGCGTGAAGAGCCCGCGCATGCGCTCCTGCACCTGCTCGAGCCCGAAGGCGACCCCGCGCGCCCGGTCGACGGCGACCGAGTTCTGGTCCTGCTCGAGCCGTGCGATGCCGGCCCGGACCGCTTCAAGCTGATCGGTCAGCACCAGGCGCTCCGTATGGCGCTCCTGCTCGGTGCGGGTGTGATCCGCGAGGGCCGTCCGCAGCGCCACGACGTCGTCGGCGAACAGACGCGCCTTGGCGTCGCGCACGACTGCGGCGATGGTCTGCGCCTCCCGCGCGATCTCGGCCTGACGCCCGAGCGGCTTCAGCTGGCGCCGGATCTCGCCGGCGAGATCGCTGAGCCGCGTGAGGTTGGTCTCCATCGCCTCGAGCTTGCGGACCGTCTTCTCCTTGCGGCGACGGTGCTTGAGGATGCCGGCGGCCTCTTCGATGAACCCCCGTCGATCCTCCGGTGAGGCCTGGAGGACTGTGTCGAGACGCCCCTGGCCGACGATCACGTGCATCTCGCGGCCGAGGCCCGAGTCGCTGAGGAGCTCCTGCACGTCGAGCAGACGGCAGCTGTCTCCGTTGATCGCGTACTCGCTGGATCCGTTGCGGAACAGCGTGCGGCTGATCGTGACCTCGGCGTATTCGATCGGGAGCGCGCCGTCGCTGTTGTCGATCGTGAGCTGCACCTCCGCCCGGCCCAGCGGGCCTCGCGTCGAGGTCCCGGCGAAGATGACGTCCTCCATCTTGCCGCCGCGAAGCGTCTTCGCGCCCTGCTCCCCCATGACCCACGCAAGGGCGTCGACCACGTTCGACTTGCCGGAGCCGTTCGGCCCGACGATGCAGGTCACACCCGGCTCGAAGATGAAGCTCGTGGGCTGGGCGAACGACTTGAAGCCTTTCAGGGTCAGGCTCTTCAGATGCATCGGGGCACCCATCGTTCGGGAGGAATCACGCCCACACGTTACCGGAGTCCCGCGGAAAGCCGGGGAGAGCGCGCGGCAGGTGGATGCTCTGGGCCGCATCGACAGCATCGATCCTGAGAAAACGCTTGACGCGACGCCCTCTTGTTCGCTAGGTTGATCGACCGACGCCTCAAGAAAGGAGGTTACCGATGATCAACATCATGCACACCGCACAGGCCCCAGGCCTCGTCGCGCGCGCCTTCTCCGCGCTGCGCCCCGTGCACTCGGTGACCGACCTCGGCGTCCACGCCCGCACTCTGTCGTAATCCGGCCGCGAGGCGTCCCGCTTCCCGCGGTCGACGCACCACCGGTACTCCGTGCACGGCCGACTCGGTCCTCGAGACCACGGCCCCGGCCGACGGCATCCGTCGGCTCCCGCCCGCCGCTCCTGCGTGCCGGGCTCCCCGCGTACTCGCGCATCCGCCACCGGCTCGCCCCATCGTGGGCGACGCCTTCCGTGCACCCGCACATCTCGACGAAGGAAATCATCGTGAACACCACGCTGTCCCACACCCTCACCCATCCCCCGGATACCGAGGACCGTACGGTCCGCTTCCCCGCACCCGACGAGCTGCGCGCGCTGTCGGCTGCCGACCGCCTGTCTCTGCGCATCGGTCTGTGGCTGTTGCAGCGCACGCAGCGGCCGCGACGTCGACGCCGGGAATGGCGGTCGGTGAGCGGGCCGCTGCTCCTCAGCGACCAGCACCTCACTCCGCGCGAGAGCGCTATCGTGCTCTCGTATCACCTGCAACGGCAGATGCATTGACGGACGCAGACATGAGTCGGCCTCTCCCCGCATCCGCCCTCGCGCACTCGCCCGTGCCCGCCGCACGGGCGAGTGCGCCCGCGGCGCTCCCCACCGAGCGTCTCCCGTACGCGTCTCCCCGACCGGAAGAAGGAATCGACATGACCGTCGACGTGACGATCGACCCCCTGACGGTGCCGCGCGCGCTGGAGGATGCCGACGCCGGCGACTTCCTGCGCTACGGCGAGCTGGGGCGCCAGATCTGCGACGAGAGCACGGGGATCCCCCAGCTCGCCCCGACGGCGGCGGAGATGCTCTCGTCCTGGCAGGACGCCACCGACACGCTCCACACCGGGTTCGTCGCCCGGAGGGGATCCGAGATCCTCGGCATGGTGACCGTGGACTATCCGCAGGAGGAGGGCGCGCTCTCCGCCGAACTGGATCTGCTCGTTCCCGCCGTGAACTGGGGTCGGGGCATCGAGGAGGCGCTCCTCGATCGCGCCGAGTCCGAAGCCCGTCGTCACGGGCGCGCCCGACTGCAGCTGTGGAGCCTCCACCGTCCCGACGCCTCCGATGACGTGCTCGTGCCGCAGACGGGGTGGGGGCGCGTTCCGCCCACGGCGTTGACGGCCCTGCTCCAGCAGCGCGGATTCCGCCTCGAACAGGTCGAGCGCAACAGCGAGCTCGACCTGACGGCGGATGCCGCCCCACTGCGCACCGCACTGGCGGACGCTCGACGGACGGCGGGCGACGACTACCGCCTCGTCGAGTGGACGCTGCCGACCCCGCCCGAGTTCCGGGAGGGATACGCCGCCGTCCTCGCGCGGCTCGTGACCGATGCGCCGAGCGGCGACATGGAGTTCGACGAGGAGCGGTGGGACGCCGACCGGGTGGTCCGACGCGACGCCCGTCTCACCGGCGCCGGGCAGCTCGTCTCCGTCGCGGCCGTCGAGCACGTGCCCTCCGGCTCGATCGTCGCGTACAACGAACTCCTCATCGGTGAGGATCGCACCGGGGTGACGCACCAGTTCGGCACGCTGGTCGCACGGGAGCACCGCGGACACCGCCTGGGCATGATCGTCAAGTGCGCGAACCTCCTCCGATGGAAGGAGCTCGTGCCGCACTCGACGCGGGTGTCCACGTTCAACGCGGAGGAGAACCGCCCGATGCTCGACATCAACGAGGCGATCGGGTTCGTCCCGGTGTCGTACGCGGGAGCCTGGCAGAAGAGGCTCTGAGCCGCCCCGGCGCCGTCGCTGATCGAGATCAGCGGCGGCGCTGGCAGCGTGGGCAGTAATGGGACGAGCGATTCATGAACGCCTCGCGAAGGATGGGTCCGCCGCAGCGCGGGCACGGCTGCCCGCCGCGCCCGTAGGCATTCAAGGAGTGTGCGAAGTAACCGGCCTGACCGTTGACGTTCACGTACTGCGCGTCGAAGCTGGTCCCGCCCTCGGCCAGTGCCTTCGCGAGCACCGCCCGCACCTCGAGCAGGAGGCGCCGGACCGACGCCGCCGAGAGGCGGGACGCCGGCGTCTCGGGATGGATGCGCGACGCCCAGAGCGCCTCATCGGCGTAGATGTTGCCGATCCCGCTGACCACTGTCTGGTCCAGGAGCACGCGCTTGACCGCACTGCTGCGCCGACGCACGGCGTCGACGAACGCCAGATCGTCGAAGAAGGGGTCGATCGGATCCCGTGCGATGTGCAGCACCTGCGTCGGGACGATCGTCGGGCCGTCGGGCACCAGACGGTCCACGGCGAGGGATCCGAACGTGCGCTGATCGGAGAAGACCACAGCCAGCTCGCCATGCACCGGATGGTGCAGGTGCAGGCGCAGACGCTCATGACGCTCGGCGCCGGCGTCGGGTGCGCGCAGCAGCATCTGGCCGCTCATCCCGAGGTGGGCGACGAGCGCGGCGTCGTCGCCTTCCGTCCGCGCGAGGGGAAGCCACAGGAACTTGCCCCGCCGGGAGGCCGTGTCGATGCGCCTCCCCTCGAGCCGGGTGACGAAGTCCGCGGCTCCGGCCGGGTGACGGGTCAGCGCGCGGTCGTCGAACACGCTCACCCCTGCGATGAGGGATCCGGTGACGGCGGGCGCCAGGCCCGCGCGGACGACCTCGACCTCGGGCAGCTCAGGCACGGTCGTTGAGCAGACGCCACGCACTGAGCGCGGCGGCCATCTCGGCCGTCTTCTTGCTGCTGCCCGCGCCGGTCATGCTGACGTCGCCGACGACGACCGTGGCGGTGAACCGTCGATCGTGATCCGGGCCTGCGGCTTCCACGGAATACCGCGGGGGCGTCGCGCCGAGACGGGCGGCGAGCTCCTGCAGGCTCGTCTTCGGATCCATCGCGGCGCCGTACCGCTCGGGGTCGGCCAGCAGCGGCTTGGTGAGGCGCAGCACGAGATCGGTGGCCGCGTCCGGGCCGGCCGACAGGTAGGTGGCGCCGATCACGGCCTCCATGGTGTCCGCAAGGATCGAGTCCTTGTCGCGGCCGCCCGTCTGCTCCTCGCCTCGCCCGAGCAGCAGGTGGCTGCCCAGATCGATGCCTCGGGCGACCTCCGCCAGCGCCACGGTCGAGACCACGCTCGCCCGGCGCTTCGCGAGAGCGCCTTCGTCGAGCTCGGGGTGCGTCGTGAACAGCATCACCGTCACGGCCTGACCCAGCACCGAGTCGCCGAGGAACTCCAGGCGCTCGTTGTGCGGGATCCCGCCGTGCTCATAGGCGTACGAACGGTGCGTGAGCGCCAACTCCAGAAGCTCCGCGTCGATGTCGACGCGGAGCTTTGCTGGGAGAGGCCTCTTCCCCCCGGGGACCTCTGTCACGGTTGTTCGCGACTCAGACGTCAGCGACCTTACGGCCCTTGTACTCGAGGAACAGCTCGGTGCCCTGCGAGTCGGTGACGACCTTCGCCTGGTGGGGACGGCTGTAGACGACCTTGCCGTTCTCGACCGTCTTGACGAGGGCAGGAGCCTCCGCCTTCCACTGCGCGCGGCGCGAGCGGGTGTTCGAACGGGAAACCTTGCGCTTCGGGGGGTTACCAGCCATGACTAGCTCTCTTCTTTCTCGGCGGCGCTGCTCTCTGCGGCGCCGTCTTGGTCTGTGATCTGCTGGAGCGCACTCCATCGAGGATCGATGGGAGCGGCCTGCTCCGTACCGGTGCTCGCGGTCATACGTTCGCCCGTCGCGGGGTCGAGCCCCAGGCAATCCGGCTGACACACCGGCTGAAATGGAAGCGACAGTACGGCCGCATCCCTGACGAGAGTTTCAAGATCCACGTGGTCGTCTTGAACCTCGAAATCAGTTTCTTCCTCACCAGGATACGCGAAAAGCTCCTGGAACTCGACTTCGACGGGCCGAGCGATGTCGGTCAGGCATCGTCCGCACACGCCGACGTACTCCGCGTCCGCCGTCCCGGAGACCAGGATGCCCTCGTGGACCGACTCCAGCCGCACGTCGAGGTCGACCTCGGACCCGGCTTCGAAGGAGACGATGCCTTCGCCCCACTGCTCCGCCAGAGAGACCGTGAAGGCATGCTCGCGCATCTCTCCCGGCCGGCGGACGATGTCGCGGACGGGCAGGATGAAGGGGCCGTTCAGTCGGGATCGCACCCGTCGATTCTACCGGCTCGGTCGGCGCGAGGGCTGGACGCCGCCTGCACCGCGAGGAGTCAGATGCCCCGGGATCCGGTGTCGAGGAACGCCGCGACCGCGGGCGGGACGAACGGCGAGACATCTCCGCCGAGCGAGGAGACCTGCCGGACGAGCGAGCTCGACACCAGCGCGTGCGCCGGATCCGGAAGGAGGAAGACCGTCTCGATGTCGGCCAGATGGCGGTTGACGATGGCCATCGGCGATTCGTAGGCGACATCGATCTGGGAGCGGATGCCCTTGACGAGCACGCCGGCGTTCACGTCGCGCGCGTAATCGACCAGGAGCCCCATGCTCCAGGACCCGACCACGATGTTCCCCGGCATGCCGTCCTCGGCGATCGACCGTTCGAGCAGCGCGAGCCGCTGCGAGATCGGCAGCATCGCCTCCTTGCCCGGGTTGTGGACCACGAGCACGTGCAGTTCGTCGAACAGAGCGGCCGCCCGTCGGATCACGTCCAGATGACCCAAGGTCGGCGGATCGAACGAACCGGGGACGACGGCGATCCTGCTGCTCATGGTTCCACCCTAGGGCACGGCACAGAGGGCGCGGACGCGCTCGGCGTGCGGTCAATTCTTCGCGAGCGCGGCACGGTCTTCGTCGGTGACGCGCCGTGCGATGGCGTCGCGGAGGCCCGGGTGATCGCGCAGATCGGGGTCGGAGCCGAGGATCTCCTCCCCCAGTTCCCGAGCCCGGACGATGAGGCCGGCGTCCTTGACCACGCGGAGCAGCTTGAGGGACGAACGCACCCCGGCCTGCGCGGCGCCCAGCACATCGCCCTCGCCGCGGAGCTCGAGGTCGACCTCGGCCAGCGCGAAGCCGTCGAGCGTCGCGGCCACCGCGTCGACGCGCTCGCGGGCCACCGAGCCCGCCTCCGCCTCCGTCACGAGCAGGCACAGTCCGGGGACGCCCCCGCGACCCACGCGCCCGCGGAGCTGATGCAGCTGGGAGACGCCGAAACGGTCGGCGTCGAGCACGATCATCGTCGAGGCGTTCGGCACATCGACGCCCACCTCGATCACGGTGGTGGCGATGAGGAGGTCGATGTCGCCACGGGCGAAAGCCTGCATCACGGCATCCTTCTCGTCCGACGGCATCTTGCCGTGCAGCACGGCGCGACGCAGCCCGCCCAGCGTGGGATGTGTCGCCAGAGCCTCGTCGAGCTGCACGACACCCCAGCGCGGGCCCGCAGCCCCCTCCGGGACGAGCGGCTGCTCGCCCGGCTCCGCGGTCTTCTTCGTCGTGTCGATGGCCGCGCACACGGCGAACACCTGCCGGCCCTGGTCGATCTCCTCGGCGGCGCGCTCCCACACCCGGTTGAACCAACCGGGGTGTTCGGCGAGAGGCGCGACGAACGACTCGATGCCCGCGCGTCCGGCCGGCATCGTACGGATCACCGACGTGTCGAGGTCTCCGAACACGGTCATCGCGACCGTGCGCGGGATCGGCGTGGCCGTCAGCACGAGTGCGTGGGGACTCGACCCCTTGGCCCGCAGCGCTTCGCGCTGCTCGACGCCGAAACGATGCTGTTCATCGACGACGACGAGGCCGAGATCGGCGAACGTCGTCTTGTCCCCCAGCAGGGCATGGGTGCCGACGACGATCAACGCCTGCCCCGACGCGACGCGCAGCGCCGCCTTGCGTCGCTCCGCCGCCGGCATCTGACCGGTCAGGAGCGTGGGCATCACCAGAGGAGCCAGATCGCGGCCCAGCATCTTCGAGATCGATCGCAGGTGCTGGGCGGCGAGCACCTCGGTGGGGGCGATCAGCGCCGCCTGCCCGCCGCTCTCGGCCACCTGGAGCATCGCCCGGAGCGCTACCAGCGTCTTGCCGGAGCCGACCTCGCCCTGCACGAGCCGGTTCATCGGCCAGGCCCCGACGAGGTCCTCCGCGACCTGCCGGCCGACCGACTCCTGATCGGCGGTCAACGCGTACGGCAGCGCGGCGTCGAAGCGCTCGAGCAGTCCGCCCGCGCTCGCCGGGCGCGGGGTGGCCGAGAGCGCTCGCACGGCGTCGCGCTGCTGCAGGAGGGCGGTCTGGAGGGTGAGCGCCTCGTGCATGCGCAGGGTGCGCACCGCGGGATCGATGTCATTGCGGTGCCGCGGACGATGGATGCGCTCGATCGCGTCGCGCGCCGTCAGCAGCTCCTCTCGCACGCGCACCTCGTCGGGCAGCGGATCCGGGATGCCGGAGACGGCGTCGAGGACCCGTCCGACGAGACGGGCGATCTGCCAGGTCTGCAGCGTCGAGGTGGCGGGATAGATGGGGATCGGCACCGCCGCTCGCGCGTCGGCACGACGGCGCGCGGCATCCTCGTCGTCGAAGAGCTCGTACTCGGGATGCGCGAACTGCGTCACGCCGTTGAACTCGCCCACCTTCCCGGAGAAGACACCACGACGTCCGACCGCGAGCTCCTTCGCCCGCCACTCCGCGTGTCCGATGCTCTTGGCGAAGAAGGTCAGCGACATGCGGCCGATCCCGTCTCCGATCACCACGTCGACCATGGCGCCCGGGCGGTTCCGCATGCGGCGGAAGCTGGACGAGAGCACCTCGGCGACGATCGTCACCGTCTCGCCCAGGGGCAGATCGCGGATGGGGGTGAGTTCGCCCGGATCGGCATACCGGCGCGGGTAGTGAGCCAGGAGATCCCCGACCGTGCGCATCTTGAAGGCGCGGTCGAGAGTCTTCGCGGTCGCCTCGCCGAGCGCGTCGTCGAGCGACGAATCCAGGGTGAGCGACATGCTCCGAGTCTAGGGAACGGTTCCGACATGGCGCGCCGACTGCCGTATCGTGAATCTGTGACGAGGATCATCGCCGGTACCGCCGGAGGCACGCGGCTGCAGGTCCCCGACGCCGGTACCCGACCCACGAGCGACCGCGTGCGCGAGTCGCTGTTCGCCGCCCTCGAGTCGGCCGGAGCCCTCGCGGACGCCCGCGTCCTCGACCTGTACGCGGGATCCGGAGCCCTGGGGCTGGAAGCGCTGAGCCGCGGCGCGCGCAGTGCCGACCTCGTCGAGAGGAGCCGTCCCGCCGCAGCCGTCGCGCGGCGGAACGCCAGCGCCGTCGCGCGCGCCGGCGGACTCCCCCTCGCCCGGGTGCACGAGTCCGCCGTGCAGTCCCACCTCGCGCGCTCGTCCGGCCCCTTCGACCTCGTGTTCACCGACCCGCCCTACGACCTCGCCGACGCGACGATGATCGCCGACCTGGTCGCTGTCGCGCCGCTGCTCGCGGAAGACGGCCTCGTCGTGGTGGAGCGTGCGCGCCGGTCGGCACCGCCCCGCCTCGATGAAGCCGGGCTCGAACTGGTCCGGGAGAAGACGTACGGCGACACGGCCGTATGGTGGGCGCAGCCCCGGCTGTCTCAGCCGGCCGCCGAGTCCCAGTCGCGGTAAGGGTCCCAGCCCTCCGGGGCCACCGGCACCCCGTCGCACAGCACGGGGGCTTGCGATCGCTCGTGCACGCGGCCGATCACCCGGAACCCCGGGGCCAGCACACCCTCCGGGAAGGTCGCCAGCAGGGCGTGGTCCTCGCCTCCGCCCAGCGCCCGAGGCGGATCGTCGCCCAGTGCCGCACGGTCGAGGGACAGGGTCACGCCCGAGGCATCGGCCAGGCGCACGGCGTCCAGCGCGAGTCCGTCCGACACGTCCATCATCGCCGTCGCCCCCGCCACGGCTGCCGCGGTGCCCAACCCGATCGGCGGGGAGGGCCGCAGCTGCGCCGCGACCGCCGCTGATTCCCCGGGTGCGAGCGCCTCGGCGCGGACGGGCACCGGGGAGCCGTCGGCCCGGAAGCGTCCGAAGAGCACCGCCAGGCCGCGCGCCGCGAGGCCCAGCTCCCCCGCGACGGCCACGACGTCACCCGGACGGGCGCCGGAGCGCGTGACCGGGGCCCTGCCCTCCAGGTCGCCCAACGCCGTCACCGCCACCGTGAGCACGTCCGACACCGTGAGGTCGCCGCCCACGACCGCGCATCCCGGCGCCAGCGCGGCGCAGGCCTCGCGGAAGCCGTCGGCCAGTCGCTCGACGAAGGAGAGCGGCAGGTCTCGTGGTACCGCGAGGGCCACGAGGAGTGCGGTCGGGCGCGCTCCCATCGCCGCGATGTCGGCCAGGTTGACGGCGGCGGACTTCCAGCCGAGGTCGTACCCGCTGGTCCAGGCCAGCCGGAAGTCGGGACCGTGCACGAGGGTGTCCGTCGTCGCGACCACGGAACCCGACGGCGCCGCGATCACGGCCGCGTCGTCGCCCGGTCCCAGGATCGTATGGGCACCCGGCGCGGTGCGCGAGAGGATCTCCCGGAGGATCCGCCCCTCGGACAGATCGCCGAGCCGAGGGTCCTCGGAGTCGGAACGGGAGGGCATGCACTCAAAGGTAGCCTGGAAGCATGCCTCTCCCCCGCCGCCTCGCAGCCTCCGCCGCCGTGGCGTCGGCCCTGGGTCTTGCTCTCGTCGGTTGCTCCACCACCGTGCACCTGGAGCCCGCCGAGGACGCGAACGACCCGATCTGCGCGGAGGTCTCCGTGCTCCTGCCCGAGAACGTCGCCGGTTTCGACCGGGTCTGGACCGACGCACAGGCCACCGGCGCCTGGGGCGACCCGACCATCGTCCTGCGGTGCGGCGTCGAGCCGCCCGCGCCGTCGGACCTCGTCTGCACCACGATCGGCAACGTCGACTGGCTCGTGCTCGATCAGGAGGAGGAGCGGCAGCGGCTCGTCACCTACGGTCGCGAGCCGGCCCTCGAGGTCATCATCCGACGCGAGGCGGAGGTCGACTTCCGCACGGTCGTGGAGAAGCTGTCGGCGAGCGTCCAGCCCGGTCTCGCACCTGCGACCGCGCAGTGCACCGAGCGCGTGGACTTCCCGCAGAGCTGAGCCGGGCGCGGCACCCCCGACGGGCGCCGCTCCTCGATCAGCGTCGCAGACCGGCCTCGATCAGCTCCGTGATGAGGTCTCCGTATGTGAGACCCGACGCGACCCAGCACTTCGGGAACATCGAGATCGGGGTGAACCCGGGCATCGTGTTCAGCTCGTTCACCACGAGGTCGCCGGCCGCGGTGAGGAACATGTCGACGCGCGCGAGACCTCGGCCGTCGACCGCCTCGAAGGCCCGGACACCGGCCTCCTGGACCGCGGCGATCTCGGCATCCGTCAGCACGGCCGGGCACACCACGTCCACGCCGTCGCCACCGAGGTACTTGCCCTCGAAGTCGTAGAAGCCGCGGGAGGTGAGCACGATCTCGCCGGGAAGCGACGCGCGCACGCCGTCGGCGCCCTCCAGCACCGCGACCTCGATCTCTCGCCCGACCACGCCCGTCTCGATGAGCACCTTGTCGTCTTCCGCGAAGGCGACGGCGAGGGCGGCGTCGAGCTCCTCCGGAGCGGTGACCTTCGACACCCCCACGCTCGATCCGGCGCGAGCGGGCTTCACGAACAGCGGCAGGCCCAGCTCTTCCGCACGCGCGCGGATCGCTGCGGCATCGGCATCCCACTCCCGGCGGCGCACCGTCACCCAGGGCGCGACGGCGATCCCCGCGGCCTGCAGGGCGACCTTCATGAAGTGCTTGTCCATGCACAGCGCCGAGTCGAGGACGCCGCCACCCGCGTACGGGACCTCCAGGGTGTCGAAGTACCCCTGGATCGTGCCGTCCTCGCCGTGAGGGCCGTGCAGGATGGGAAGGACGACGTCGATCTCGCCGCGCTGCTCGAGAGTGCCGTCCGGGTGGACGACCCGCAGCGTGCGGTTCCCCCCGGGCTCCGGCCACAGGACTCGGCTGCCGTTGTCGACGACCTCGGGCAGGTGTGCCGCGTCGAGCGGGAACTTCGCGGGATCGTCGTCCTCGAGCACGAAGGCGCCCTCGCGCGTGATGCCCACCGGGATCACGTCGTAGCGGTCACGATCGATCGCGCCGAGCACGCCCCCCGCCGTCGCGGAACTGATCGAATGCTCGCTGGAGCGCCCGCCGAAGAGGACCACCACCGTCTGCTTGTCCATGGTTGGTCCTCTCCCCCTGCGGGGTGTCGTCGTCCGTCGTCAGGTGGGGAGCGATGTCGCGCGGGTCCATCTTCCCGTCGAGCACCATCTTCACCTGTTCGACGATGGGCATGTACACCTCGGATTCGCGTGCGAGCTGCAGCACCGGCGCCACCGAGGCGAGGCCTTCGGCCGTCTGCTGCATCTGCTTCACGACGTCTTGGAAGCTGTAGCCCTGGCCGAGCAGGCGCCCGGCCGTGTTGTTCCGGCTCAGCGGCGACTGGCAGGTGGCGATCAGGTCGCCGAGCCCGGCCAGGCCCTGGAGGGTCTCGGGATGGGCGCCGTTGGCGACGGCGAAGTCCGTCATCTCCACGAGGCCGCGGGTGATGATCGACGCCTTGGTGTTCTCGCCGTAGCCGACCCCGTCGACGATGCCGATGGCGACGGCGATGAGGTTCTTGAGCACCCCGCCGAACTCCGTGCCGATGACATCGGTGTTCACGAACGTGCGGAAGTAGTCGTTGCGCGCTGCGCGGGCCACGATCTCGGCGGTCTCCTGGCTGCGCGAGGAGATGACGGCGGCCGTCGGCTGCTCCCGTGCGATCTCGAGGGCCAGGTTCGGCCCCGAGGCGACGGCGATGCGGTCCGGGTCGCAGCGGAGCTCCTGCTGGATCACCTGGCTCATGCGCAGACCGGTCGTGCGCTCGACGCCCTTCATCAGGCTGACGATCTTCGCGTCCGACGACACGAGCAGGGGTCGCAGCGCCTTGAGGTTCTCGCGGAGCGACTGGCTGGGCACCGAGAGGTAGACCTGCTCGGCCCCGTCCAGAGCGGTGGCCAGCTCGTGCGTCGCCGCCATCGTGCGGGGCAGGTTGATGCCCGGGAGGTAGCGGGAGTTCCGCTTGGCTTCGTGGATCTCATGGGCGAGCTCGGCGCGCCGTGCCCACATGGTCACCTGCGCGCCGCCGTCCGCGAGGATCTTGCCGAACGTCGTGCCCCAGCTGCCGGCCCCGATCACCGCCACGCGCGGACCGGTCGGTACCGTTCTCTTAGGAGTCAAGGCGCCCTGTCTCCTTCTGCCCATGCGAGGACGGGTTCCAGCGTTCCGCCGGAGCCTTCTCGTCGCGGATCTGCTCGAGCAGCGCCGTGATGCCGTTCATCAGGCGCGTCGTCGCCTCGTTCAGAGCGGTCTGGTCGCCGGCTCGCCCGCGGAGGTCGGAGACGTCGATGGGGTCGCCGACGAGCACGGTCACGGGCTTGCGCAGCGGCCAGAGGCTCAGGCCCTTCTGGTACCGGCCCATGATGGCCTGGGTGCCCCACTGCGCCATCGGGATGAGCGGGATGCCGTCGGCGAGAGCCAGACGCACCGCACCCGACTTGCCGCGCATCGGCCACATGTCGGGGTCGCGCGTGAGCGTGCCCTCGGGATACACGATGACGCCGCGGCCGTGCTCGACCAGCATCTCGGACTGCTTCATGGTCTCCTTCGCAGCCGAGGCGCTCGACGTGCGGGCGACCGGGACCATGCCCGTGCGCCGCAGCACCCACCCCAGGACGGGAACGCGGAAGAGGCTCTCCTTCGCCATGAAGCGGGGCGCACGGCCCATGCGCCAGACAGCGACAGCGACGATGAGCGGGTCGAACTCCGAGTAGTGGTTCGGTGCGAGCACGTAGGCGCCTTCGCGCGGGAGCTTCTCCGCACCGGTCACCCGGATCTTCGCCAACAGGGACACGAGCGGCACGACGATGCCGGCGAGCGGCCAGAAGAGGCTCGGCCGCGCCTTCTCCGGCGACCTATTTCCCATGCCGGTCACCGGAGGACGTCGAAGTCCGCGCCGACCGCGTCCAGCTTCGCCAGGAACTTCTCGTACCCGCGGCTGAGGATGTCGACGCCCGACACCTTCGACTCGCCGGACGCCGTGAGCGCCGCGATCACGTGGCTGTACCCGCCGCGGAGATCGGGCACGACGATGTCGGCCCCGTGGAGGGGCGTCGGGCCCGTGATGACCGCGGCCTGCTCCAGGTCTCGGCGGGGCACGCGACGCGGGCCCGCCTGCAGTCCGCGCGGGTGCACGACGATGTCGGCGCCCATCTTGACGAGGGCCTCGGTGAAGCCCATGCGGTTCTCGTACACGGTCTCGTGCACGATGGAGCGGCCGTGCGCCTGCGTGAGCGCCACGACCAGCGGCTGCTGCCAGTCGGTCATGAAGCCCGGGTGGACGTCGGTCTCGACGACGACGGGGCGCAGTTCGCCCTCACGGCGGAACAGGATGCCGTCCTCCTGGATGTCGAACCAGCCGCCGGCCTTGCGGAAGACGTTGAGGAAGGTCAGCATCTCCTGCTGGCGCGCTCCGCCGACGAAGATCTCGCCGTCGGTGGCCAGCGCGGCGGACGCCCACGACGCGGCCTCGTTGCGGTCGAAGATCGACCGGTGATCGTAGCCGCGCAGCTTCTCCACGCCCTCGATGAGGATCACGCGGTTCGGCTCGTAAGAGATGATGGCGCCCATCTTCTGCAGCACGGCGATCAGGTCCATGATCTCCGGCTCGATGGCCGCGTTGCGGAGCTCGGTGACGCCTTCGGCGCGCACCGCCGTCAGGAGCACCTGCTCGGTCGCTCCCACGCTCGGGTAGGGCAGGTGGATGTTGGCGCCGTGCAGACGACCGTTCGGTCGCGACAGACGGATGCCGCTGGGCAGCTTCTCGACCACCGCGCCGAACTTGCGCAGTGCGTCGAGGTGGAAGTCGATCGGTCGGTCGCCGATGCGGCAGCCGCCGAGGTCGGGGATGAACGCCTGACCGAGGCGGTGCAGCAGCGGGCCGCAGAAGAGGATCGGGATGCGCGAGGCGCCGGCGTGGGCGTCGATCTCCTCGAAGTGCGCCGACTCGACGTCGCTGGGGTCGAAGACCAGCGAGCCGGGCTCGTCGCCCTCGGACACCCGGACGCCGTGGACCTCGAGCAGCGAGCGCACGACGGCGACATCGCTGATGGCCGGGACGTCCCGCAGCACGCTGACCGTCTCGCCGAGGAGGCTGGCGACCATGGCCTTCGTAGCCAGGTTCTTCGCGCCCTTGACGTCGACGCGCCCGCGCAGAGGACGGCCGCCTCGGATGGCGAGGACGTCTCCGGTGAGCGGGGGAACTCCCTCTGCGAGATCATCGCGCACGGGTGTCGTCATTCGGGGCCTCACTTCATTCCACGGATAGCGGGGGCGGACTGCCCCTGACTCTCCCGGCCCTCCCGCGTCATCGGACGGGCAGGGTGCGGGGCCGCCACGACTCGCGACGGGCCTCGAACTGCGCGATCTTGTCTTCGTTGCGCAGCGTGAGCCCGATGTCATCGAGCCCTTCGAGGAGCCGCCATCTAGTGTAATCGTCGATCCCGAACTCGGCCTGGATCTCGCCGATGGTGGCCGTGCGCGCCTCCAGGTCGATCGTGATCTCAACGCCGGGGTTCCGGTCGATCTCCGCCCAGATGCGCTCGAGATCGTCGTCGGAGATGGTCGCCGCGAGCAGCCCCTGCTTGCCGGAGTTACCCCGGAAGATGTCGGCGAAGCGCGGGCTGAGCACGACTTTGAATCCGAAGTCGCGGAGCGCCCAGACGGCGTGCTCGCGGCTGGATCCGGTGCCGAAGTCGGGGCCGGCGACGAGCACCGAGGCCCCCTGGAAGGCCTCCTGGTTGAGCACGAAGTCCGGGTCCTGCCGCCAGCCGTGGAACAGCGCGTCCTCGAAACCGGTCTTCGTGACCCGCTTCAGGAACACGGCGGGGATGATCTGATCGGTGTCGACGTTCGAACGCTTCAGCGGAGCGGCGATGCCGGTGTGGGTGGTGAACTTCTCCATGATCAGGCCTCCAGATCGCTCGGGCTGGACAGCGTGCCGCGGATGGCGGTCGCCGCGGCGACCAGCGGCGAGACGAGGTGCGTGCGCCCGCCCTTGCCCTGGCGGCCTTCGAAGTTGCGGTTCGAGGTCGACGCGCAGCGCTCCCCCGGCGCGAGCTGGTCGGGGTTCATGCCCAGGCACATCGAGCAGCCGGCGAACCGCCACTCCGCCCCGAAGTCCGTGATGATCCGGTCGAGGCCCTCCGCCTCCGCCTCCAGGCGCACGCGGGCGGACCCGGGGACGACCATCACACGGATGCCGTCGGCCTTCTTCTTGCCCTGGATGATCGAGGCGAAGGCGCGCAGGTCCTCGATCCGGCTGTTGGTGCACGACCCCATGAAGACGGCATCCACCGGCACCTCCTTGAGCGGCGTGCCCGGCGCGAGGTCCATGTACTCCAGCGCCCGTTCCGCCGCGGCGCGCTCGTTCGGGTCGGCGATGGTGGCGGGGTCGGGCACGGATGCCGACAGCGAGCTGCCCTGTCCGGGGTTCGTGCCCCAGGTCACGAAGGGCTCCAGCTCGTCCGCGTCGATGAACACCTCGGCGTCGAAGACCGCGCCCTCGTCCGTCGGCAGGGTCCGCCAGTAGGCGACGGCGTCGTCCCAGTCCTGACCCTGGGGGGCGTGCGGGCGCCCCTCGAGGTAGGCGAAGGTCGTCTCGTCGGGCGCGACCATGCCGGCACGCGCGCCCGCCTCGATCGACATGTTGCAGATCGTCATCCGCCCCTCCATCGAGAGACTGCGGATCGCGCTGCCGCGGTATTCGAGCACGTAGCCCTGCCCTCCACCCGTGCCGATCTTCGCGATCACGGCCAGGATGATGTCCTTGGCCGTGACCCCCGGGCGCAGGGTGCCGTCGACGTTGATCGCCATCGTCTTGAACGGCTTGAGGGGAAGGGTCTGGGTCGCCATCACGTGCTCGACCTCGCTGGTGCCGATGCCGAAGGCCATCGCCCCGAAGGCGCCGTGGGTCGACGTGTGCGAGTCGCCGCACACGACGGTGATGCCCGGCATGGTGAGTCCGAGCTGCGGGCCGACCACGTGCACGATGCCCTGCTCGGCGTCGCCCAGCGAGTGCAGACGCACGCCGAACTCCTCGGCGTTGCGGCGCAGCGTCTCGATCTGGGTGCGGCTGGTGAGGTCGGCGATGGGCTTGTCGATGTCCCAGGTCGGCGTGTTGTGGTCTTCGGTCGCGATCGTCAGATCGAGGCGCCGCAGCGGGCGCCCCTCGGCGCGGAGTCCGTCGAAGGCCTGGGGGCTGGTGACCTCGTGCACGAGGTGCAGGTCGATGTAGATGAGGTCGGGCTCGCCGTTCTCGCCCTTCACGACGAGGTGGTCGTCCCAGACCTTCTCGGCGAGGGTTCTCGGACGTGCGTGATCGACATCGACTGCGGGGGTGTTCATGGCTGTTCTCCTGGAGCTGGCGGCTCGGCCCACAGTGGACTCCGCGACGAGGAGGGGCTCAGAACGAGGTCTCGTCGCGGCCGCTAAGAAGAAGGAGCACGGTCCGCATGACGCCAGGTTACCACCGTCTCCGCGTGCCCCGACACGCCGTGACACGCTACTGGTCACCCGAGACCGAGAGGCCGCCGTATGACCGTCGACACCGCACGCTTCGCCACGAAGGCGGTGCACGCCGCGCGATCGCGCGAGACGGCGACGCCGCGCGCCACACCGATCTACCTCACCGCGGGATTCGAGTTCGAGGACTTCGACCACGCGGCCGATCACTTCGGGACCGGTGCGGGGTTCGGCTACACGCGCAGCGGGAACCCGACGATCCGCGCGGTGGAGAGCCAGCTGGCGGCTCTCGAGTCGGGTGCCGACGCTGTGCTCGTCGCGAGCGGTCAGGCGGCCGTGGTGACCGCGATCCTCACGGTGGCCGGCGCCGGCGACCACGTCGTCTCCTCCGCGCACCTCTACGAGGGCAGCCGCGGCCTCCTCCTCGACAACCTCGCGCGTCTGGGCATCGAGACCACCTTCATCGACGACATCGGCGATCCGGAGGCGTGGCGCTCCGCGATCCGCCCCCACACCCGGGCGCTGTTCGCCGAATCGATCGCGAACGCCCGCAACGACGTCCTCGACGTCGCGGCCGTCAGCGCGGTGGCGGATGCCGCGGCGATCCCGCTCATCGTCGACAACACGCTCGCGACGCCCGCGCTGCTCCGACCCATCGAGCACGGCGCCGCGATCGTCGTGCACTCGGCCTCCAAGTTCCTCGCCGGACACGGGTCGGTGCTGGGCGGCGTCGTCGTCGACGACGGACGGTTCGACGCCGGTCGGGCGGGTCACAATGCACCTCATCTCGTCCTCCCCGGGCGCGGCGGCCGGCCGAGCGTCGCCGCCCGTCACGGCGGCAACGCCCGCATCGCCTACGCGCGGGAATCGGTGGCGCCGCGTTTCGGCGCGTCTCCCTCGCCGCTCAACGCCTTCCTCATCGGCCAGGGAGCCGAGACCCTCGGCCTGCGCGTGGAACGGCAGTCGCGCAGCGCGCTCACCGTCGCGCAGTGGTTGAGCGCGCATCCGGAGGTCGAGAGCGTCGACTACGCCGGCCTGCGTTCGCACCCCGATCACGAGACGGCGCAGCGCTACCTGAGTGGTGGCTTCGGCTCGATCTTCACCGTGACGCTCCGTGGCGGTCTCCCCGCCGCACGCGCCTTCGTCGAGAACGTGCGCGTCTTCACCCATATGACGCACATCGGCGATGTACGGTCGCTCGTCCTGCATCCGGGGACGACCAGTCACGCCCAGCGGACGCCGGCGGAGCGGGCCGCTGCGGGCGTTCATCCGGGGACGGTCCGCCTGTCGATCGGGATCGAAGACGTCGCCGACCTCCTCGAGGATCTCGCGGGCGTCCTGCTCACGGTGCGGGAGGCCGTGGCATGACCCGGCTCCAGCACTTCGGGTGGTTCCTCGCGCGCGGGTTCGGTCCTCAGGGATGGGGCTACCCGGCGCTCGACTGGGACTACGACTGGACCCGCCCGGACGTCTACCAGCAGGCGGCCCGCACCCTCGAGCAGGCCGGTTTCGACCTGGTGATCATCGAGGACGCGCCGTCGCTCGGGTCTCCCGAGACGATCGATCTGCGCGTGAGGCACGCTTTCGGAGGCCCCAAGCACGACCCCCTGCTCCTCGCGCCCTCCCTTTTCCATGCGACGCGTCACCTCGGCGTGGTGCCCACCGTGAACCCCGCGGCGACCCTGCCGTACACCGCGGCGCGGCAGTTCGCGACGCTGCAGCATCTCAGCGGACACCGTCTCGGTCTGAACGTCGTGACCGACACCGGCAGCGCCCGCCACTTCTCGACGGCTCCGGCCCTGGGCCATGACGAGGCATACGATCGGGCCGAGGAGTGGCTCACCGGCATCCGTGACCTCTGGCGCAGCTGGGACGACGGCGCGCTCGTGGCCGACCGCGCGACCGGGGTGTACGCGGACGGCTCGAAGCTGCGCGCGGTCCGCCATCGCGGGCGGCACTTCGGCTTCGACGGCCCGCTCAACGCCCTGCCCTTCACCGACGGCGAACCAGCGATCGTCTCGCCCGGCGGCTCCGGGCGCGGACTCGGCTTCGCGGGTGCGCACTCCGACGTGCAGCTCGCGCTGGCCCCGCTCCACGAGGAGTCCGTCCGCTCGTATCGGGCGAAGATCCATCAGGCGGCGGTCGCCGCAGGACGCCGGCCCGAGGACGTGAAGATCCTGTTCGCGATCCAGCCGGTGATCGTCTCCTCCCCGGACGAGGCCGACCGCATCGTCGCGGCATCCGCCCACCCGGATGACGCGGCCCTCCTGCAGATCGCGCGCAAGCAGTCCAGCGACCTCGAAACGGATCTCACCGCTCTGGACCTCGACCGCCCGCTCGATCCCTCGGTGTTCGGCGACCACGTCTCGCAGGGAAGCATCCGGCGTCTCGTCGGCGACCGTGATTCCGACACACCGCTGCGCGCCCACCTCACCGCGCTCGCCCGCGCCGGGCGTCTGCGCGATCGGACGGGTTTCGTCGGCACGGCCGAGGAGTTCGCGGACGTGATCGAGGAGCTCGGCGAGTGGGGCAACGACGGAGTGCTGCTGTGGGGCGACTTCCACCCGGTGACGCTGCATCGGACGCTCGACGAGCTGGTGCCCGTCCTGCGTCGCCGCGGCATCCTGCGACGGGAGTACGTCGAGGGCGGGCTCGGGGCGAACCTGCGCGCGTTCTGATCTCACGCAGGGCCGCGCGCCGTCACTCGATGGGGGTCTTCGCCGCCCGGCGCTTCTCCCGCGACGCGGCGATCAGGCTCGCCACCGTCGCGACGGTCATCGAGACGAGGATGACCCCGAGCGAGACCATGTTGTCGATGTCGGGCACCCACTCCACGTGCTCTCCGCCGTTGATGAAGGGGAGCTCGTTGACGTGCAGCGCGTGCAGGATGAGCTTGATGCCGATGAAGCCGAGGATGACCGCGATGCCGTAGTGCAGGTACCGCAGCCGGTCGAGCAGATCGCCGAGCAGGAAGTACAGCTGACGCAGGCCCATCAGCGCGAAGATGTTCGCCGAGAACACGAGGAACCCGTTCGTGGTGATCTCGAAGATGGCCGGGATCGAGTCGATCGCGAAGATCAGGTCGGTCACGCCGATCGTGATGAACACGATGATCATGGGCGTCCACATGCGCGTGCCGTCGACCGTGGTGCGGATCTTCGAGCCGTCGTATCCCTCACTGATATCGATGCGGCGGCGGAGCAGCCGGACGATGAAGTTCTCGCGCTGCATCTCGCCCTCGTGGTCGCCCTCCGGCATGGCCTGGCGGATGGCCGTCCAGATGAGGAACGCCCCGAAGATGTAGAAGATCGGCGAGAAGTTCTCGATGATCGTGACGCCCACGAGGATGAAGGCGCCCCGCAGCACGAGCGCGATGATGATGCCGATCATCAGCACCTGCTGCTGCAGCCGACGCGGCACGGCGAACTGGGCCATGATCAGGACGAAGACGAACAGGTTGTCGACCGAGAGGCTGTACTCGAGCGCCCACCCGGTGATGAAGTCGCCGGCGTTGCGCCAGCCGCCCACGTTGCCCAGCAGCACGGCGAACAGCAGGGCGAGCCCGACGTAGAAGACGACCCAGAGGGTCGATTCCTTGACGGACGGGATGTGCGGCCGGAGCCGGATGAGCAGCAGGTCGCCGATCAGGATGATCGTGAGGACGATCATCGACGTGATCTCGAACCAGGCGGGGATTTCCACGGGGCCAGCTTTCGAAGGGGTCGGCAGGGATCGAGAGTCTCTCCCCCGCACACGGTGCGGCGCGCGCCCGGAGCAGCGGCTGTGATGCTCGTGATGACGTTACGCGCGGATCCGGGATACTCCCCCTCGCAGAGGCCATGCTAGCGGAGCGCGAGTCGTGCGCGGCGGCGCTCCGAGCCCGGCCTGCGTACCGCCGCGCACGGATTCTGAGACGATGGGGCCTTCCTCGACACTTCCCGGGTGAGAGACACCGAACGGAACACAGGATGCCTGCACAGACGAGTGATCAGAGATGGGCCGCCCGAGCGGCATCCGGAGACGAGAGCGCCTTCCGGGAGCTGTACCGCGCCCATGTCCGGCCCGTGTACTGGATCGCCCACGGGATCCTCGGCTCCCCCGCGGACGCGGAGGACGTGACGCAGGAGACCTTCGTGGTCGCCTGGCGGAAACTGGGGACCCTGGAGCTGCAGGGCGGCTCCATCCTCCCCTGGCTCGCCACGATCTGCCGCTTCCAGGCGGCGAACCGGCTGCGGCAGCGTCGGCGCGATCAGGCGCACACGTCCCGGGCGCTCGACGACACCATCCCCGACACGGTCGACGTGGAGGAGCAGGTCATCACCGCCGCCCTGGCGGAGCGCATCGCCGACGAGGTCGGAAGCCTGAGCGACCTCGATCGAGCGGTCCTCCACCTCTGCGCCGCCGAAGGCTATGCCTACCAGGCTGCGGCCGAGGAGCTGGGCATGAGCCATGCCGCCGTTCGGAACAGGCTCTCCCGAGTGCGCACCCAGTTGCGGGGCGCCGTCCAGGAAGAGAGAGACGCATGAACGATCAGTCCCCCCGCGAAGAGCTGCCCGAGCTGTCGGACGAGGCGATCGCGCGCATCGAGAGCGCGGTGTTCTCGGAGATCTCGGGCCCGCCCGCGCTGCAGCACACTGCTCCTCCCCGCACGCGCAGCCGTCGTCGGGGGTGGCTGACCGCCCTCGGCGTCGCCGCGGCGTTCGTCGTCGGCGTGCTCGTCACCCCGCCCATCCTGGGCATCGTCGGCTCGGGAACCGCCACGAGCACGGCCGTCGGCGTGAGTCCGGACCAGGGCGCGCCGATCCCCGGGGTCATGATGCCCGGAGAGAGCGCCGACGTCGACCGCAGCGCCGGCCAGGATGCCTCGGCGGAGTCCGCTCCTCTCGCGACCGGCGACGTGGGCGCAGACGGCCGCGACATCATCGCCACCGCGAACGCCACGCTGGAGGTCGACGACATCGCGGATGCCGCGGATGGGATCGCCGCGCTCGCGGAGGAACGCGGCGGGTACGTCGAGAGCACCGAGATCGGCCAGGCCTCCGTCGTCGACGGCACCTCGGAGCGCGTCCCCGGCGACTCCGGTTACGGCTGGATCGGCATCCGCGTGCCCTCCGCCGATCTCACGGAGGTGATCGCCGCCCTCGGCGAGTACGGCGAGGTCGTGTCGTCGTCGCTCTCCCGTCAGGACGTCACGGACGTCGCGGTGGATCTCCGTGCACGGGTCGATGCCACCCAGGCCTCGGTGCAGCGGCTCACCGAGCTGATGGCGCAGTCCGGCACGGTCGCCGAGCTCATCGAGGCCGAGGTGGCCCTGACCGACCGGCAGGCCCAGCTCGAGTCGTACCAGCAGCAGCTGGCCTCGATCGAGGACCAGGTCGCGATGTCGAGCCTCCAGGTGCAGCTCACGCGCACCGCGACCACGGCCTCGGCCGACCCCGCCGGCTTCGGCGACGGACTGCTCGCCGGATGGAACGGACTCGTCGTCTCGCTCAACGCGCTCGTGATCGCCGTCGGCTTCCTGCTCCCCTGGCTCGCCGTTGCCACGGCGGTGCTGCTGATCGTGTGGGGCATCCGCCGCGCGCGTCGGACGCGTCGTGAGGCCCGGGCCGCCGAGGCGGGCGCCACCGCCGACTGACGAGGCGATCGTCCACAGCCTCCGGGCCCGCTTGAGCGCCGCGCCGCGTCTCGCCGCTAGAGTCTCCGGCATGATGAGCCGCGCCGCCGAAACGACGCCCCGCACCGTTCCCTCGGAACGCGACCTCACGCTCGATCTGACGCGCGTCGTCTGCGTGGTCGTCGTGGTCTTCGTGCACATCCTCTTCGCGGGGGTCGGTCGTGGCACCGACGGTTCCCTCGTCATCGAGAAGACCGTCGAATCGCTGCCGGTGTTCGTAGCGGGTAGCTGGCTCGCCAACATCATGCCGTTGTTCTTCGTCGTGGGCGGCTTCGCGGCGCGGATCGGATGGCGCTCGGCCGCCGCGAGAGGAGAATCGGCCGACCGTTTCGCGCGAGTGCGGCTGGAGCGCCTGGCGAGACCGGCGGTGCCCGTGCTCGTCTTCTTCACCGCGGCCCTGGGGGTGAGTCGCCTTCTCGGTCTCGATCCGGCACTGGTCGACACCATCGCCGTCGGCGTGGGGTCGCCTCTGTGGTTCCTCGCCGCCTACCTGCTCGCCCAGGCGGCGGCCCCGTTCATGATGCGAATGCACGAGCGTCACGGGATGTGGGTGCTCGCAACCCTGCTGGCTGCCGGTCTGATCGTCGACGCGACACGCTTCCTGCTGGTCGGCGGCGTCTTCGGCATCGACGGCGTGCCTGCCTCGGGGTACGGATTCGGGCAGGAGGTGTTCGGCATCCCGAACATCCTCTTCATCTGGCTGTTCGCACAGCAGGTCGGCTTCTTCCTCTGCGATGGCTGGTTCTCGGAACGCTCGCTGTGGCAGATCCTTGCGCTGATCGCGGGAGGGTACGCGTTGCTGGGCGTGCTCGTCTGGGCGGTCGGCTATCCGACGAGCATGCTGGCGAACCAGTGGCCTCCCACCGTCCCCATGGCCGTGCTCGCCGTGGTGCAGACGGCGCTGTTGACTCTGCTTCACCGGCCGCTCACCGCCCTCATGCACACGAAGCCGGCGCGCGCCGCGGTGTTCCTGATCGGCTCGCGACTCATGACGATCTACCTCTGGCATCTCCCGGTGATCATGATCCTCATCGGGCTCGAACTGCTCCTGCCCTTGCCGATGCCGGATCCGGGAAGCGCGCTCTGGTGGTGGACGCGGCCCCTCTTCCTCCTGGTCGTGATGGCCGCGGTGTGGCTGCTGTCGCTCTGGCTCGTGCGCTTCGAGGCGACCCGCCACAGGGGTACGCCGCGCTTCGCGGGCGTGGGGGCGACCGTGGCGGCGGTCGCGGTCTTCGCCGCTCCTGTGGTCGCGATCACGCTGTACGGCCTGGACCTGACGCTGGCGGCGTCGGCGCTGGCGGGTGCGGCATGCGCGCTGTGGCTGACCGGGTCGCGGCGCTCGCTCTGACGGCACCGGCGATACGACGAAGGCCCCCGGAGAACCGGGGGCCTTCGCTTGTTGTGTGACCCCAGCGGGATTCGAACCCGCGTTACCGCCGTGAGAGGGCGGCGTACTAGGCCGCTATACGATGGGGCCGTCTGCGTTCCGTTTCCGTCCCGCGACAACCGTTCAAGTATGCCACGGCGATTCTCGCTGCGCCAAATCGAGGCCGCGCTCACGCGTCGCCCGGGCGCGCCGCCCCGGAATGCAGGGGTTTGCGGACGCCCCCGTGAAGGAGTTGACTCGTCAGATGCGCGTCACGAAGAACGAACATGCCAGCCTCCGCCTCGACCAGAACGGCGAGACCCTGCTGATCGATCCGGGCTCGTTCACCACTCCGCTGATCGATCTCACCGACGTCGTGGGACTCGTCATCACCCACGAGCATCCCGATCACTGGACGCCGGAGCACCTGGACAGGATCCTGCGCGCGGCACCCGGAACGCCGATCTACGCTCCGGCCGGTGTCGCCCGCGCCGCCGAAGGGTACGACGTCACGGTCGTCTCCCCCGGAGACTCCGTCACCGTCGGCTCGTTCACCCTGCGGTTCTTCGGCGGGGTTCATGAGGTCATCCACTCCTCGATCCCGGTGATCGAGAACGTCGGCGTCCTCGTCAACGACACGCTCTACTACCCCGGCGACTCCTACGCGGTACCGGAGGGCGTCGAGGTCGACACCCTCGCCGCGCCGCTCGGAGCCCCCTGGCTCCGCATCGGCGACGCCATCGACTACGTGCTGGCCGTACACCCGCGGCGCGCCTTCGGCACACACGACATGACCCTGTCGGTGATCGGCAAGGGGATGCACCGCCAGCGCCTCAAATGGGCGACCGAGCAGGGCGGCGGCGAGTTCCTCGAGCTCGAGCCCGGCGACACGCTCGACCTCTGATCTCGTGAGCGGGGCGTCAGCCCTGCGCGGCACGCACCCGGATGTCGCGGGCGAGGTGGTCGCGCTGCTCGATCACCAGCCGTCGCAGTGCGGCCGGGGCATCCTCTTCGGCAGCGAGCCAGGCGTCCACCGCGTCCGTGGTCGGCGAGGCCGGGAACAGGCCGAGCACGAGGCGCCTCGCGATCTCGATGCTGCGGTCCTGCCACGCCTCGCGGATACGGAAGAAGTACTCGTCGTCGAACGACTCGATCAGATCACGGCGTCCTCCGGCGCGGAATCCCCCGATCTCCGCATCGAGGTGGTCGTTGCTGAGGGAGAGGTCGTTCCACGCGGCGTCCCAGGCCGCGGCGCGCACGGCGGGATCGGGCCGGGAGGCCAGCGCTCGGCGGGCCGCCGTGCGTCCGGTGCCGGTGTCGTCGCGCTCGAGCTCCGCCGCGATCTCTTGGGCCGACGCGTGGCCGGTGGTCGCCAGGGCAGTGAGCAGCTGCCAGCGCAGATCCGGGTCGACGGTGAGCCCGTCCGGGACATGCCCGTCGAGCAGCTCGCGGACCTGGGGGGCGTGGTGGTCGTCGTAGGCGGAGGCGGCGGCGAAGGCCCGGGCCCAGGAGAGCTGCGCATCGCTGCCGGCCTCCGCGTCCCAGAGCGCCACGAGGGATGCGGCCAGCCAGGAGCGCTGCTCCTCGTCTTGGTGGACGTCGGCGACGAAGTGCCGGATCGCGAAAGCCGCGTTCGCGAGCACGCCGACGAGGAGCCCGCCGTTGGGTTCGCGGTGCGCATGCGCCCGCACGCTCCCGAGATACCGTCGAGCGTCGAGGTCGCCGTCCCTCGTGGCGTTCCACAGCGACGACCAGACGAGCGCCCGCGCCAGCGGATCGTCGATCGCCGACAGGGACTCCTCGACCGTGGTCAGGGAGCGGTCGTCGAGACGAGCCTTCGCGTAGGTGAGGTCGTCGTCGTTCAGAATCACGAGCTCTGCGTCCGGCAGGGTGATCGGAGTCCGCTCGCCGGCGATGTCCATCGCGATCTGGTCACGGCGGACCAGCCGATCCCCCTCGCGGGAGTAGAGGCCGACGCGGAGGCGGTGCGGCCGCGGATCGGACTGCACCAGCATCCCCTCCCCGCCCTCGTCCTCGAGCCACAGCGTCGACATGCCGCTCGTCTCGAGCCACGCGCGCGACCATTCGCTCAGGTCGCGCCCGGAGACCGCGCTCAACTCCGCGAGCAGATCGGCCAGGGTCGTATTGCCGAAGGCGTGCGCGGCGAAGTAGCGTCGGGCTCCCTCGAAGAACGCCTCCTCGCCGACGAAGGCGACGAGCTGCTTCAGCACGGACGCGCCCTTGGCGTAGGTGATGCCGTCGAAGTTCAGCTTGGCCGCGTCGAGATCGGGGATGTCGGCGACGATCGGGTGCGTCGTCGGCAGCTGGTCCTGCTGGTACGCCCACGCCTTGCGGCTCGCGGCGAACTTCACCCACGCGTCCGTGTACCGTGTCGCGGCGGCCGAGGCGTGCGCCCCCATGTAGTCGGCGAACGACTCCTTGAGCCAGAGGTCGTCCCACCACCGCATGGTCACCAGGTCGCCGAACCACATGTGGGCCATCTCGTGCAGGATCGTGTTGGCGCGCGCTGCCCGCTGCGCGTCGGTCGCCGCACCCCGCGAGAGATACGCCTCGGTGAAGGTGACGAGCCCGGGGTTCTCCATGGCGCCGAGGTTGTACTCGGGCACGAAGATCTGGTCGTACTTGCCCCAGGGGTACGGGTATGCGAACGCGTCGGTGAAGAAGTCGAGACCCTGGCGGGTGACCTCGAGGATCTCCTCGGCATCGAGGTGCTGCGCGAGCGAGCGGCGAGCGAAGACCCCGAGCGCAATGCGCTGATCGTCGCGCTGCCACTCGCCGTCCACCCGGGCGTACGGCCCCGCGGCGATCGCCGTGATGTAGCTCGAGATCGGGAGCGTCGGAGCGAACTCGACGGTCTGGATGCCGACGCCGGTCTCGACGCGCGCGGGCGCCTGGTTCGACAGGACCTCCCATCCGGCCGGAGCGTGCACCAGGAACGTGTACGACGCCTTCAGGTCGGGCTGCTCGAAGCAAGCCATGACGCGCCGGGCGTCCGCGGGCTCGTATTGCGTGTACAGGTAGGTCTCGTCGTCGACGGGATCGTGGAAGCGGTGCAGCCCCTCGCCGGAACGACTGTAGGCGCCGGTCGCCTCGACGACCACGGTGTTCGACGCCGCGAGCCCGTCGAGGAGGACGCGCGCGCCGTCGTAGGCGACCTCGCGCTCCTCGCCGTTCACGACGACCCGATCGACCGATTCTCCGATGAAGTCCAGCCACGTCGCCGGCTCCCGCGCCTCGAACTCGATGGTCGTGGTGGTGGGGAACCCCGTGCGGGCTCGCTCGGGCGCGCCGGTCACATCGAGTTCGACGCGGATGCTGCGCACGGTGACCGCAGCGGCACGCGCGGCGGTCTCGTCGCGGGTGAGAATGCCGGTGTTCATGATTCCATCCTCCCATCCGGCCGTCGGTTCTCCGTCCGTTGCGGAATGCAACAGCACGGCGTAGCGTTGCATAGAGCAACAGGAGGTGGTCATGGCGAACGCACGGCAGGACGACGGCGCGGCGATCCTCCGCGCGCTGGTCGCCATCTCGCGACGGGGGCTCGCAGACGCCCGATCCGACGAGACTCCCCTCTCGGTGACCGAGCAGTCGATCGTCATGGCCATCGCCGAGCAGCCCGGCATCCGCTCCATCGACATCGCGCGCATGTTCCGCCTGAACCGCTCCACCGTCTCCCGCCAACTCGGCGCGCTCATCGACCTGGGCATCGTCCGCGAGGCGTCCTCGGATGCCGGGCGCGGACGCCCCCTGGAGCTGACGCCCGAGGGAGACGCCGCCTACCGGGGCACGCTCGACACCCTGCAGCGGATCATCGACACGCACCTCGCGTCCTGGACGGACGCGGAGGTCGCCCGCTTCGCCCACGATCTCCGGCGGTTCGACCGAGCCGCCGAAGACCGTGACGGCGCACCCAGACCCTGACCCACGAGGTCAGCAGAGAGGAAGAGAAATGAAGAACATCACCGTCCTCGGAACCGGCGTCCTCGGATCGCAGATCGCGTTCCAGACCGCCTTCCACGGCTTCGACGTCGTCGCGTACGACATCGACCAGGCAGCGCTCGATCGCGCGTCGGACCGCTTCGCCGGGCTCGCGCAGCGCTACGAGGCGGATGCGGTCGCCGGAGGCGCCGAAGGCGGCCCCCGCGCAGCGATCTCGCGCATCCGGCTCACGCACGACCTGGCCGACGCCGTCGCGTCGGCGGACCTCGTCATCGAGGCCGTGCCGGAGAACCTCGAGCTGAAGCAGGACATCTACCGACGGATCGGCGAGGCCGCCCCGTCGAGCACGGTCTTCGCCACGAACTCGTCGACGCTGCTGCCCAGCGCTCTCGCGGAGTCGACCGCCCGGCCGGATCGCTTCCTGGCGCTCCACTTCGCCAACGAGATCTGGGCGCACAACACCGCCGAGGTGATGGGCACGCCCGCCACCGACGAGACGGTGTACGCACGCGTCGTCGAGTTCGCCCGGCAGATCGGGATGGTGCCGATCGAAATCAAGAAGGAGAAGGCCGGGTACCTCCTCAACTCGCTGCTGGTGCCGTTCCTGCAGGCCGCAGGCGAACTGCTGGTCGACGGGATCGCGGAGCCCGAGGCGATCGACGCCACCTGGCGCATCGGCACCAGCGCCCCGAAAGGCCCGTTCGAGATCTACGACATCGTGGGTCTGACCACCGCCTACAACATCTCGCGCATGGGCGACGAGAAGCAGCAGGCGTTCGCCGACCTGCTCAAGGAGCGCTACATCGACCAGGGCAAGCTCGGCGTCGCCACCGGCGAGGGGTTCTACACCTACCCCCGCCAGGCCTGATCCGACCACGACCGATCGCCCGAGAGGCGGCCGCACCGCAACGGCGGGCGGCCGCCTCCCGCGTAAGCGGGGTCAGCGTCGGCCGGTCGTGCCCTCGCGGGCGAGCAGGCGGCGGATGGCCGTCTCGGGCGCCACGCCGAGGTCCATCGTCTTCCCTCGTGCGTACAGCTGGAACACCCGCGGATCGATGTAGCTCCCCCGTGCCACCGCCAGCGTGTTGCCCAGCGCCGAGGCCGCGGCCTGGACGGCCAGACGCTCCGCGCGGTCTCGCTCCTTGCGCGAGTCGAGCGGCCCGATCCGGGCCAACGCGTCGGCGGCCATGATCGTCCCGTGCAGGGTGCGGAAGTCCTTGGCGGTGAACGCGTCGCCGGTCACCTCCCGCAGGTAGTTGTTCACCTCGGCAGGGGTGATGCGCACGCGACGACGTCCGCGGCGGTACGCGAGGAGCGGCGCGCGCCCGGGCCCCGCGGCCAGGTCTTCGAGCACGGCGGCGAGCACGTCGTCCGTGATCTCGATCGACGCCGTCTGGCCGCTCTTCGAGGGGAACGTCATCGACACCGAGCTGCCGTCGACCGTGACGTCGTGCCGGCGCAGCGTGGTGAGACCGCGACTGCCGTGCCGCACCAGATACCGCTCGGAGCCGATGCGGAGCGCCCCGTCGTCGAGCATCCGGAACGCGGTGGCCAGTACCTTGTCGCGCGACAGCGTCTCGTCCTGGAGCGCCCGCGTGACCTTCGCGCGGGCGCGGGGCAGCGCCGCGGCGAGGGCGAGAGCGCGCGTGAACTTGCGGCGATCGCGGCGCACGCGCCACAGCGGATGGTAGAGGTACTGCTTGCGGCCGGCCATGTCGATGCCCACGGCCTGGATGTGAGCCAGCGGATCGGCGGCGATCCAGACGTCGGTCCACGCCGGCGGGATGACGAGGTCCTGGATGCGCTCGCGGTCGCCCTCTCCGACCGGCTGGCCGTCCTGATCCACGTAGCGGAAGCCCGAACCCGACCGCTTCCGCGTGAATCCGAGATCCTTCCCGGGGATCACCCGTACCAGCGCTGCCATGCGTCACTCCTCCCGACGTCCGCACGCACGGATCGTCCACCTCACTCTCTCGCGCGCGCCGGAGCGGGTGAAGGGGCTGGCGAGCGGTGACGACCCTCTGGTAGCGGGCACGCCGCCCCCGACGTCAGCGGGATACTTCGGTCGGCAATCCGTTCGCGACCGGCGGCAGCACGCGCTCTAGGGTGATGGCGAGGATCCCGACCCCGAGGGCGCCCGCGACCATGACGGCGATGAAGACGGCATCCCAGCCCTCCCCCAGCAGTACCCCTGCGACGACGGGTCCCGCGATGGCCCCGCCCTGGAACGCCGCGGAGTTGATCGCGTTGTACCGCCCGCGCGTACGGTCGGTGGCCAGATCGTTGAAGATCGCCGGGACGGTCGGCTGCAGCATGGTCTCTCCGAAGGCGAACACCCCCATGAAGGCGAGCACCCCGATCGCCGCTGCGAGCGTCTCGGGCAGCAGCCCGGCCGCGCCGAGGATGATCCACGCGACGGCCCAGGTGAGCGCCATGACCTGCATCACCCGCGTACGGCGACGCCCCGTGATGAGTCGGAGCACGGCGAACTGCAGCAGCACGATGACCGCCGTGTTCACGGCGAAGGCGAACCCCACGACCTGCGTGGAGACCTCGGCGACCTGCCGTGCGAACGCGGGGAAGCCGGCCTCCATCTGGCCGTAGCCGATGAACATCGCCAGGAAGGTGAGCAGAGCCATCCACAACACCGCGGGGCGACGCAGGATCGAACCGTATCCCCCGGCTTCCGTCTCCTCGTCGGCCTCCGCGTGCGTGCGGATGCGCCGCAGCGGCCCGAGCAGCAGGCCGAGCGGGATCAGGCAGCTCGCCGCGTCGACGAGGAAGATCGCGGTGAACGTCGAGGGATCGTCGACGTTCACGAAGAAGCCCCCGAGGATTCCCCCGACGCCGATGCCCAGGTTCACCAGGGCGAAGTTCACCCCGAAGTACTGCTGGCGCAGGTCGCCCTCGACCACGCTCGCGATCAGTGCGTTGAACCCGGGCCAGGAGACCCCGAAGTTCACGCCGATGAGCACCACCGCGAGGGCGGCGACCGCGGGATGCGTCGCGAAGGCGAGGAGCGTGCAGCCGGCGATCATCGCCGCCAGCCCGACCAGGAGCACCCGCCGCGCGCCGAAGCGGTCGATGAGCGTGCCGCCGGGACCGGTGACGATCAGACCCGTGATCGCGATGAGGCTCATGAGCGCCCCGGAGACGCCGAGATCGAACCCGCGCACCTCGTGGAAGTAGATGATCGTGAAGGGCAGCGTCATGCCGCGCCCGAGGGTCTGGATCGCGACGGTCGACAGCAGCCAGCGCCCCTCGGTCGGAAGAGCGCTCCAGAACGACGTCATGCTGGTCACGAGAGCATCCTTGCGCGGGGGTCGGACATCGAGCGGCGCGTCATCGGCGATGACGTCACGGGAAGCGAGAAGCCCGGCTCTCCGCATCTCGCGGATCTCCGGGCTTCTGTGAAGTGCTGGGGTACCTGGACTCGAACCAAGAACAACTGAACCAGAATCAGCCGTGTTGCCAATTACACCATACCCCAAGGGCGAAACCAGGGCCTCGCACCGAGAGTCAAGCCTACCCGACGCGTCCCCGGGTTCCAAATGGAGCCCGTCGCCCGCGCGTGGCGGGCGGGGTCAGCCCGCCAGGGTCTCGGCGAGCAGACGGAGGCGTCGCAGCGTCTCGTCCTTGCCGATCAGCTCCATCGACTCGAACAGCGGCGGCGACACCCGTCGGCCCGTGATCGCGACGCGCGGCGGACCGTAGGCGACGCGAGGCTTGAGCTCGAGGTTCTCGACGAGCGCCGAGGCGAGAGCATCCTGGATCTTCTCGGGCACGAACTCGGCGACCGGCTCCAATGCGGCGACGCACGCCCCGAGGACCTCGGCGGCGTTCGCCGGGAGCCCCTTGAGGGCGTCGGCCTCGTACGAGACCTGATCGGAGAACAGGAAGCCGAGCATGCCGGGCACCTCGCCGAGCAGCTGCACGCGCTCCTGAACCAGCGGCGCCGCGCGGAACGCGAGGACGAGCTGCTCGTGCGTCGGCTCGTCGAACAGGCCGGCAGCGGCGAGATACGGGATCGTACGCTCGGCGAAGTCCTTCACGTCGAGCCTGCGGATGTGGTCGCCGTTGATCGACTCGGCCTTCTTCTGGTCGAAGCGGGCCGGGTTCGGGTTGACGTTCTCGATGTCGAACGCCGCGATGAACTCCTCGAGCGAGAAGATGTCGCGGTCGGGGCCGATCGACCAGCCGAGCAGCGCGAGGTAGTTCAGCAGACCCTCGTGGATGAAGCCCCGCTCGCGGTGCAGGAAGAGATCGGCCTGCGGATCGCGCTTGGAGAGCTTCTTGGTGCCCGTCTCGCCCAGCACCAGGGGCATGTGCGCGAAGCGCGGCACGAAGGTCGTGACGTCTGCGTCGATGAGCGCCGCGTAGAGGGCCAGCTGACGGGCCGTCGAGGGCATGAGGTCTTCGCCCCGCAGCACGTGGGTGATCCCCATGAGCGCGTCGTCGACCGGGTTGACGAACGTGTACAGCGGGATGCCGTTGGGCCGCACCACGACGAAGTCCGGGAACGAACCAGCGGGGAAGGTGACCTCGCCGCGGATGAGGTCGACGTACGTGAGATCTTCGTCCGGCACCCGGAGCCGGAGGGCGGGCTGGCGTCCCTCCGCGCGGAAGGCGGCCTTCTGCTCCTCGGTGAGGTCGCGGTCGAAGTTGTCGTAGCCGAGCTGCTTCGCCCGACCGTTGGCCTCGTTGCGGGCGTCGATCTCCTCGGCCGTGGAGTAGCTCTCGTAGAGGGCGCCGGACGCGAGGAGCTTCTCGATCACGCCGCGGTAGATGTCATGACGCTCGGACTGCCGGTAGGGCGCGTGCGGACCGCCCACCTCGACCCCCTCGTCCCAGTCGATCTTCAACCAGGTGAGCGCATCGACGAGCTGACGGAAGCTTTCCTCGCTGTCGCGGGCCGCATCGGTGTCTTCGATGCGGAACACCAGCTTGCCGCCGTTGTGGCGGGCGTACGCCCAGTTGTAGAGCGCGGTGCGCACCATGCCGACGTGCGGCAGGCCGGTCGGCGAGGGGCAGAAGCGGACGCGGACGTCGGCACCGCTGGCGGTCGTGGTCAGGGGGTGAGGAGTAGCCATAGCCCTTCGATTCTAGGGCGCGTGACCCACCGCGACTGCCGCCGTGTGCGGCAGCGACAGCACGCCGTCGCGCCCGTGAGCGGCACACGTCTCGTCGAAGCCCCGGCGGAACCGCTCACGGCCGGCGCCATCCAGGCTGCGATAGAAGAGGCCCGCCGAGGCGACACCGCCTTCCGCTGAGCTCCACAGCGTCGCCGGATCGGCGTCCCACGTCCACGCATGCTCGACCGTGGAGACCTCGCGCCAACCGGCATCCGCCAGCATCGCCGAGAAGCCCCCGATGGTGCGGTCGAAGTCCTTTTCCGGCGGCAGACGCGTCCCCGCCGCCGGCGTCTGACCGGCCCGCTCGCACACCTCGTGCCAGAACCATGACGGCGACGAGGTCCACACGGTGGCGGCGAGGAGGCCTTCTCGCACGGTCACACGCCCCATCTCCCAGGCGGATGCTCGAGGGTCGTCGACGTGGTTGAGCACGAAGTTCGCCGTCACCGCATCGAAGGAGGCGTCCTCGAACGGGAGGTCGGGCAGCGCTGCCGAGACGATCGATCGTCCCGGACGGTCACGCTCCGCGACCGCGCGCATCGTCGGTTCGGGCTCGCAGCCGGTCGCGACCCAGCCCCATCGCGCCGCACGCGCGACCAGCTCCCCCGTCCCCGCTCCCGCATCGAGAAGTGAGCGCCCATGAGCCGGCCCAAGCGCCTCGAGCAGGGTGTCGAACGTGCCCGCGCACAGCGATGCGTAGGAGGTTGCGTATGCCTCCCCCACCCCGGCCCAGGACTTCACGAGCGCCGGCTCCGTGCGAGGGGAGAGAGCACGACGATCGCGAGCACGAGGGCGGATGCCGCTATCCCGAGTCCCGCGTATTGGAAGTTCGACAGCACCACCCCGGCGAGCACGGCGCCGACGGCGGCCGAGAGGCTCATGATCGAGTCGCTGCGCCCCTGACGGCGAGTCCGGATCTCCGGGGCGCTGGACTCGGTCAACAGCGCCGCCCCGGCGACCGTGGCGGCGCTCCATCCGAGCCCGAGCAGGATCAGCGCGACCATCACGCCCCACGCCTGGTCGTTCGTGAAGATCGCGAAGACGAGGGATCCGGCCAGCAGCAGCTGTCCGAGCAGCACCACGCGCAGGCGCCCGATCCGGTCGGCGAGGATGCCGAACACCGGCGAGAGCGCGTACATGCCGGCGACGTGCAGGGCGATCGTGATGCCGACGAGCTGCGAGACATCGGCGGCCGCGGCCGCCATGTCGTGTCCGGGATGCATGCTGTGCGCCATGTGCGAGAGGTGTACGGGAGTCATCGCCATGACGGACGCCATCACGACGTGAGACCCGGCGATCGCGAACATCGCATAGCGGGCCACGACGGGCCTGTCCGGGGTGAGCGCCCCCGCGGTCGCGGCCGCCGTCGTCGACAGCCGCTGCGCCGCCAGCAACGGGTCCGGGCGCAGCGCCACAAGATAGAGCACGAGGGCGGCGGACTGCGCGACGAAGGAGAAGACGTACGACCCGGTCTGCGGCGGCATCCCGATTGCGGCCCCGACGACCTCACCGGGGCCGAGCAGCAACGGTCCCGCCACTCCCCCGATGGTCGTCGCCCAGACGACGACCGACAGGTCACGGCCGCGATGCGCGGGAGCGGCGAGATCGGTCGCCGCGAACCGCGACTGCAGGTTGCCGGCGTTGCCCGCGCCGATCATCAGGATCCCGACGAGCAGGAGCGGGAAGATGCGCAGCGCGGCGGCGAGGATCACCACGGCGATCCCGACGAGCGCGAACAGGTTGCCGAGGGTCAGCGCGCGGCGGCGTCCGACGCGGGCGGCCAGACGGGCGAGCGGGATCGCGCACAGCGCCGCGCCGAGGGTCACGGATGCCGTCGCCAACCCCGAGAGCGCGTCGTCGCCGGAGATATCGGCCGCGAGCAGCGCCCCGAGCGACACCGTGGCGCCGAAGGCGATGCCCCCGAGCACCTGCCCGAGCGACAGCACCAGCACCGTGCGGCGTTGCACCGCCGCCTGCTGCTCCAGCGTCAGCACCGGAGCGGTCATGGCGCGGTAACTGCGTCGCGCACGGCGCTGCGGAGGATGCCCAGGCCGGTGATCTCGACCTCGACCGTGTCACCCGCCCTGAATGCGCCGACGCCGGCCGGCGTGCCGGTGAGGATCACGTCGCCCGGCAGGAGGGTGAACACGGCCGAGGCGTACGCGATGATGTCGGCCACCGAGTGGATCATGTCGGTGAGGGGCGCCTTCTGCCGGATCTCGCCGTTGACCCGCGTCTCGATCGTCGCCGTGACAGGGTCGAAGTCGGTGCTGATCGTCGGGCCGAGCGGGCAGAACGTGTCGAAGCCCTTGGCGCGCGTCCACTGGCCGTCCTTGCGCTGCAGGTCGCGCGCGGTGACGTCGTTCGCGATCGTGTAGCCGAGCACGTGGTCGAGGGCGTCCTCGGCCGTGACGTTCTTCGCGACCTTTCCGATCACGACGGCGAGCTCGCCCTCGTACTCTGTCTGCTGCGAGGCCGCCGGACGCACGATGGCGTCACCGGGGCCGATGACCGAGGTGTTCGGCTTCAGGAACAGCAGGGGTTCCTGCGGGGCCTCTCCCCCCATCTCGGCCGCGTGGTCGTGATAGTTCTTGCCGACGCAGACGATCTTCGAGCGCGGGATCACCGGAGCCAGGAGCACGGCATCCGCGATCGGCACGCGGTCGCCCGTGGGCTCGTACCCGGCGAACAGCGGGTCGCCGGTGAGCACGACGAGATCGGGCCCGTCGACGATTCCGAAGAGGATGGCGTCATCATGGCTGAAACGGGCGATCTTCATGCTCTCAGCCTAGCGAGCGCCCGGAACGCCGAGACCCCGCCTCGCGCGGGCGGCGGGGCGGGGTCTCGGGAACGACGTCGAACGCGTCAGGCGTCGAGGCGCAGCAACCAGCCGTGACGGTCCTCGCGGCGGCCGTACTGGATGTCGGTGAGCTCCTCGCGCAGCGACAGGGCGAGCTCGCCGATCGGCTGCGGCTCCTCGAACCCCTCGCCGACGAGCGCGCCGATCGGGGTGACGACCGCGGCGGTGCCGCAGGCGAAGACCTCGGAGATCGCGCCGGACGCGACGCCCTCACGCCACTCGTCGATCGAGACGGCGCGCTTCTCCACGGTGAACCCGCGGTCCTCGGCCAGCTGCAGGAGCGAGTCCCGGGTGATCCCGTCGAGGATGCTGTCGGACTCGGGCGTCACGATGCGTCCGTCGGCGAAGACGAACACGATGTTCATGCCGCCGAGCTCCTCGACGTCGTTCTTCTCGTTGAGGAAGACGACCTGGTCGCAGCCCTTCGCGCTCGCGAGCGCCTGCGGCAGGAGGCTGGAGGCGTAGTTGCCGCCGGTCTTCGCCTTGCCCGTGCCGCCGCGACCTGCGCGGGAGTGCTCTTCGGACAGCCAGATCCGCACCGGCTTCACGCCGCCCGTGAAGTACGCTCCGGCCGGGCTGGCGATGACGTAGTAGGCCACCTTCTGGGCCGCGCGGACGCCGAGGAAGGCCTCCTTCGCGAACATGAACGGGCGCAGGTAGAGGCTCTGGTCGGCGCCGGAGGGCACCCACCGGCCGTCGACGGCGATCAGCTGCCGCAGCGACTCGATGAAGTACTCGGTCGGCAGCTCGGGCAGAGCGAGGCGACGCGCGCTCATCTGGAGGCGCGCGGCGTTGCGGTCGGGGCGGAACGTGTGGATCGATCCGTCGGCGTGCCGGTACGCCTTGATGCCCTCGAAGATCTCCTGACCGTAGTGCAGCACGGAGGCCGCGGGGTCGAGCGGGATCGGACCATAGGGCTGAACGCGGGGCCGGTGCCATCCGCCCTTCGCGGACCAGCAGATGTCGACCATGTGGTCGGTGAACACGACGCCGAAGCCCGGGTTCTCGTGCACTTCGGCGACTCGGGCGGGCGAGGCCGCGTTGAGGTTCTTGGTCACAGCGAAATCGAGCGGCGCCACGGGTGCCTGTGCGTCGATGGTCGTCATGGTGTTGTTCCGTTCTGAGGGGTGGGCGCGTCGTCGCGCGGTTTCAGCCTACGCCTGTCGATCAGAGGCGTGCGGCGATCGCGGAGCCGATCTCGGACGTGGTGCGCGCGCCGTCACGGCTCGCGATGTCGGCCTCGACCGCCGCGCTGACGCGTGCGGACTCGGACGTGAGCCCGAGATGGTCGAGCAGCAGCGCGATGGAGAGGATCGCGGCGGTCGGGTCGGCCTTCTGCTGCCCCGCGATGTCGGGCGCCGAACCGTGCACCGGCTCGAACATCGACGGGAAGGCACCGCTCGGGTTGATGTTCCCGGAGGCGGCGAGTCCGATGCCGCCGGTGACGGCGCCGGCGAGGTCGGTGAGGATGTCGCCGAAGAGGTTGTCGGTGACGATGACGTCGAACCGCGACGGGTCCGTCACGAGGAAGATGGTGGCCGCATCGACGTGCAGGTAGTCGACGGAGACGTCCGGGTGCTCGGCCGCCACCTCGTTCACGATGCGCTGCCAGATCGCGCCCGCGTGCACCAGCACGTTGGTCTTGTGCACGAGGGTGAGCTTCCGGCGCCGGCGCTCCGCGAGCTCGAACGCGTAGCGGACGACCCGCTCCACCCCGAACGCCGTGTTGACGGACGTCTCGTTGGCCACTTCCTGAGGGGTACCGGCACGGATCGCGCCGCCGTTTCCGACGTACGGCCCCTCGGTGCCCTCACGCACCACCACGAAGTCGATCTCGCCGGGGTTCGCAAGCGGTCCCGTGGCGCCGGTGAACAGCTTGGACGGGCGGAGGTTGACATAGTGGTCGAGGGTGAAGCGGAGCTTCAGGAGCAGCCCGCGCTCGATGTTCGCGTTCTGCAGGCGGGGGTCGCCCGGCACTCCGCCGACCGCCCCGAGCAGGATCGCGTCGTGCGCGGCGATCGCGGAGAGGTCGTCGTCGGTGAGCGTGTCGCCGGTCTCGAGGTAGCGCCCGGCCCCGAGGGAGAAGCGGGTCCGGTCGAAGCGGACGTCGGAGGAGGACGTCACCGCGTCGAGGACCTTCTCGGCCTCGGCGATGACCTCGGGACCGATGCCGTCACCGGGGATGACGGCCAGCTTCACGACACGCGACATGGCACTCCTTGCTCGGGGAACCGAACCGCGGGGTCGGTGTCGACGGCTCGGTTCCCCCAGCGTACTGGTCAGTGCGGGGCGCGCGTGCGCAGTGTGACGGCGGCGATCACACCGGCGAGGAGCACCAGTCCCGCGCCGATCAGCGAGGTGATGAAGACGCCCGAGCCGAAGGCGTCGGCCGCGGCCTGCCACAGCGCCTCCCCGAGATCGGGCGCGAGATCGTGCGACGCCGTGTAGGCACCGGCAAGCGTCTCCCGCGCCGCGTCCGCCGTGTCGGCGGGCAGACCGCCGGGCAGCACGATGGCCGAGCGGTAGAATGCGGTGATGATGCCGCCGAGGATCGCCGTGCCGAGGACCGCGCCGAGTTCGTACGCGGTCTCGGAGACCGCGCTCGCGGCGCCGGCCTTCTCGGCGGGCGCGCTGGAGAGGATGAGCTCGTTCGAGATGGTCTCCGCGGCGCCGATCCCGATCCCGAGCACCACGAAGGCGATGATCAGGGGCGCGACCCCGTGCTCGTGCGTCGTGAAGGCGACGATCAGGTATCCGGCGACCGAGAACGCCAGGCCGATCGGCACCAGGAGATGCGGAGCCACGCGACGCGACACCGGCACGACCGCCAGTCCCGCGACGATCATCATCGCCATACCGGGTACGAGCGCCAGGCCGGCGACCATAGGCGACAGTCCGAGCACGAGCTGCAGGTGCTGGGAGACGAAGTAGAGGAAGCCGACGAGCGCGACGACGCTCAGCAGGTTCACGAGGATCGCGCCGGAGAACGTCCCGCGCCGGAACAGCGCCATGTCGAGCATCGGGATCTCCGCACGGAGCTGGCGGCGCACGAACAGCACGCCCATCAGGATGCCGAGGAGGGCCCAGGCCCCCGCGACGACGGTCGGGCCGTCGACCGCGAACGACTTGATCGCGTACACGACCGGGATCATGGCGGCCATGGACAGCAGGATGCTGATCGGATCGATCCGACCGGGGTTCGGATCGCGGCTCTCGGGGACCAGGAGCGGCGCGGCGATCAGCAGCGGGATGAGCACCGGGACGGCGATCAGGAAGACGGAGCCCCAGCTGAAATGCTCCAGCAGGAACCCGCCGACGATCGGACCGAGCGCGGAGCCGGCCGAGAACGCCGATGCCCACACGGCGATCGCCATGCGCCGCTGATCGCGGTTGAGGAAGATCGATCGCAGCAGGGAGAGCGTCGACGGCATGAGCATGGCGCCGAAGAAGCCGAGCAGGGCACGGGCGGCGATGAGCAGACCCGCGGTCGGGGCGAAGGCCGCGAGCACCGAGACCGCGGCGAAGCCGCTCGCGCCGATCAGCAGCATCCGCCGCCGTCCGAAGCGGTCCCCCAGCGTTCCCATCGTGACCAGGAGGCCGGCGAGGACGAGCGGGTAGACGTCGATGATCCACAGCTGCTCCGCCCCCGAGGGCGCGAGCGCGAGCGAGATCTCCGGCAGAGCGAAGCTCAGCACGGTGTTGTCGACCGACACCAGCAGCACCGGGAGCATGAGGACGACGAGCGCCGCCCATCCCCGGGCTCCCACGCGGGGAGCATCCGTTCCTGCCGTCGGGATCGTCGCCGTCCGGGTCATCGCCCACCTCTCGCTTTCCGGGACCGTGTTACTAAACCGTCCGGATGGTATAGTAACAGAACCATCGTCCCGATCGAACAGAGGACCCGATGCCCCGACCTCCCCTGGCGCGCGAACGCGTGCTCGACGCCTTCGAGGAACTGATCCTGACCGACGGAGAACGGGCGGCCACGCTCGACGCGACCGCGAGGGCCGCGGGCGTCTCGAAAGGCGGTCTGCTCTACCACTTCGGATCGAAGGACGAACTGGTGGCCGGGCTCCTCGGACGGCTCGAGGCGCTCACGACGGCCGATCTCGAGCGGATGACCGCCGACGGCGACGGGCCGGTCGCCTACTACATCCGCACCTCGGTGATGGAGGACGAGGCCCTCGACCGCGCGCTCATCGCCGCCACCCGACTCGCGCAGGGCGGGTCGACGGCCGCATCCGACGCCCTGCGGGACGGCCGGCGTCGCTGGGAGGACGCCGTCCGCCCCCATGTCCGTGATCAGGCGAGCCTGCAGCTCGTGATGCTCCTGAGCGACGGACTGTACTTCAACAACTCGCTCGACGTGAACGGCTCCGAGCACCTGGTGCCCGCGCGCGCGGAGCTCGCCGAGCTGATCGCGCTCGTGCGCCGGGCCACCGCGCCGTGAGACGACGCAGGGCGAGACGCTCGCGCGCCTCGCCCTGCGTGAAGCCCCGGGTCAGATCTCGGTGATCTGGATCTGACGGAACAGATCGGCGTCGATCGCGTCGCGGACGTCGTCGAGCAGATCGTCGGAGACCGGCGAGTCCAGCGTGAGGATGCTGAGCGCCTGCGCACCCGCGGCCTCCCGGGCGATCTGCATGCCCGCGATGTTGATGCCCGCCTCGCCGAACTTCTGGCCGTACACGGCCACGATGCCCGGGCGGTCGGTGTAGAGCATCACGACGTGGTGCTTCTCGATGGGCAGCTCGAGGGCGTAGTCGTTGATGCCGACCAGCTTCTCGGCCTGCTTGGGCCCGGTGAGCGTGCCCGAGACCGAGAGCTGCGAGCCGTCGGACAGGGCGCCGCTCAGCGTGATGACGTTGCGGTACTCGTCGCTCACGTCGTCCTGGAGCAGCCGCACCGCGATGCCGCGCTGCTCGGCGAGCAGCGGAGCGTTCACGTACGACACGGTCTCGCTGACGATGTTGGTGAAGACGCCCTTCAAAGCGGCCAGCTTGAGGACGCTGACGTCGTAGTCGTTGAGCTCGCCGTGGACCTCGACGTCGAGGCTCGTGAGCGGCGCGGTCGCGAGAGCGGCGAGGATCTGGCCGAGCTTCTCGACGAGCGAGATGCCCGGGCGGACGTACGGGTCGATGACTCCGCCGGCGACGTTGACCGCGTCCGGCACGAGGTCTCCCCCGAGCGCGAGACGGACGGAGCGGGCGACCGAGACGCCGGCCTTCTCCTGCGCCTCTTCGGTGCTCGCGCCGAGGTGCGGCGTCACTACCACGTTCGGGAGGTCGAGCAGCGCGCGCGCCGTGCCACCCTCGGCGGGCGGCTCGGAGGTGAAGACGTCGAGGCCCGCTCCCGCGATCTCCCCGGCGATCAGAGCCTCGCGCAGCGCCTCCTCGTCGATCAGACCACCGCGCGCGACGTTCACCACGAACGCGGTGGGCTTCATGGCCTTGAACTGCTCGGCGCCGATCATGCCCGTGGTCTCGGGCGTCTTCGGCATGTGGATGGTCAGGAAGTCGGCTTCCGCGACGAGCTCGTCGAGGGAGAGCAGCTGCACGCCGAGCTGCTGCGCGCGGGCGGAGGTGACGTAAGGGTCGTAGGCGACGACGCGCATGTCGAACGCGGCGAGACGGGCGGCGACCAGTGCGCCGATGCGCCCCAGGCCCACGATGCCGACGGTCTTCTCGAACAGCTCGGCGCCCGTGAAGGAGCTGCGCTTCCACTGACCGGCCGAGAGGGAGGCGTGCGCAGCCGGGATGCGACGGGCCAGGCTCAGGATGTGGCCGACCGTGAGCTCCGCCGCGGACACGATGTTCGACGTCGGGGCGTTCACCACCATCACACCCGCGGCGGTCGCGGCCTTGATGTCGACGTTGTCGAGACCGACGCCCGCGCGGGCGACGACCTTGAGCTTCGGCGCGTGCGCGAGCGCCTCCTCGTCGATCTGCGTGGCCGAGCGGATCAGCACCGCATCGGCGTCGGCGAGCGACGCGAACAGGGCCTCGCGGTCCGTGCCGTCGACGTCGCGGACGTCGAAGTCCGGACCCAGGGCCTCGATCGTAGCGGGAGACAGAACTTCGGCGATGAGCACGACGGGCTTCGGCACAGTGGATCCTTCGGGGCAGCGCGACAGGCGGGAGGGGCCGATGCGCCGCACACCGTGGGGGCGCGATCCCCTCCACTGTACCCGAGCGTCTCCGGCGCTCCCGCCGTGTGACGGCTCGATCCGTCAGGCGCTGGGCAGAGTGAGGCTGAGGGCGAGCAGGCTCAGCCAGAAGACGGCCACGACGCCCAGGCCCGCGAGGAACGACAGGGCGAGCTCGCCGACCCGCCGCCGCCGCCCGATCGCGAAGGCGAAGCCGAAGACGAGAGCGGGGAACACCACGCCGAAGGAGAGGGCCGCCCACCCCGTTCCGTTCAGCCCGGTCTGGGCCATCGAGATCAGGTGCGCGACCGCGTTCCACACGGCGTACGCGTAGAAGAGCCCGGCGAGGCCGACCACCAGGGCGGAGACCCACCGGGGCGACCGGCGTGCCGACGTGGATGCCTCCGCGGCGCTCACGAGCCCACCACCCCCACGGTCACGAACGGCCAGGGAACCAGCAGCACGACCCCCGCGAGGAGCACGGCGACGCGGATCCACGACGCCCTTCCCCGGGTGAGCACCCAGCCCGCGAGGAACCAGAGGGCGGGAGCGGCGACGGCGAGCGCGAACCACGGCACGAACATCGCGTCGGCGACGAGGAACGAGGCGAGCGGCTGCAGACGGAGTCCGCCCACGATCCAGCCGATCGAGTAGAGCAGGTACACGCCGCCGATCACGCCCGTGATCAACAGCATCGCCGTGCTGAGCGGCGTCCGCGCGGCGTCGGCTTCGGCATCCGATCCCACGATGCCCGACGGCGTGCGCGGAGCGTCGCCGACGCGGGCCCGCCGCGGGTCCTCCTCGCGGCGCCGCGGACCGAGGTCGCGCGGCGAGGCATGCTCGTCACCCTCCCAGCTCAGGGCGTCGTCGGGGTCCGGGGTCATGCCTCCAGCGTAGGTCACGCGGTCCACTAGGCTCTGCCGTGAACTCGACGGAAGGATCCGCCCGTGGCCCAGCAGAAGAAGGTGGCGCAGCCGAGGAAGAAGGTCGTCCGCGTCGAGCCGGCGCGCGGCGGGGAGGCCGCGGACCCGCCCCTCGACTGGCGGCCCACGGCGGAGGCGAAGGCCGAGGCGACCCGCCACCGCTGGACGGCCGTCGGCCTGTGGGTCCTCGCGATCGCCGGCGAGGCGTTCGCGATCTTCTGGCTGCTCCGCCAGAGTCCGTTCACGACGATCCACCTGGTCGGCCGGATCGCCGCGATCCTCGTCATCGGCGTCCTCGCCAGCATCGGCTCGGTGCTGTGGAAGAAGGCGAACCGGCTCGATCCCGCGCGTCGGAGCGACACCCTGCGCTTCTTCGTGCAGAACCAGTTGGGGGCGATCATCGCGGTCATCGCGTTCCTCCCCCGGATCGTGCTGATCTTCACCAGCCGCTATATGACCGGCGGCCAGAAGGCCGTCGCCGGGGTCGTCGGCATCGTGGTCGCCGCACTCGCCGTCTTCGCGTTCGGGGCAGACTACTCCCCGCCGTCGACGGAGCAGTACGCCGCGGAGTCGAACATCGTGGAGGAGCTGACCGGCGCCGACGAGGTGTTCTGGACGAAGTCCGGGTCGGTCTTCCACGTCTGCGCCGCCGTGCCCGACGTGAACAGGGAGTCGGCCGACGGGCAGATCTACCAGGGCACGGTCGCGACCGCGCACGCAGAGGGCAAGGATCGGCTCACCAAGCGGTGGGAGTCGGAGGCCGTCGACTACTGCGACTACACCCAGGAGGAAGTGGATGCCGTGAAGGCCGCTCTCCCCGACGAGGTGGCCGAGCTCGAGGGTGAGACGTCCGCCGCTCCGGAGGAGACGTCGGGCGACTGATCAGCGGTCGTCGACGAGCGCCTCGACCAGACGCTCCTCCGCCGAGGAGAGGTGCGAGCCGAGCAGTCGTGCCGCCCGGTCGCCGTCCCCCTCGGCGACGGCCTCGAGGATCTCGGAGTGCTCCCGCGCGATGACGGAGGCGTCGAGCAGTCGGCGCCCCTGCACCTGCCCCATGCACAGGCGCACCTCGTCGAGCAGGCTGCGGTACATCCGCGCGGTCCGATCGCTCGCGAGCGCCTCGATGAGCGCGGTGTGGAAGCGGAGATCCGGGTCCACCGTCGCCGGGTCGGGGCCGGGTCCCAGTGCTCGGATCGCCGCGTTGGCGGCCACCGCTTCGCCCGGTGCGAGGCGTGCGGCGGCGAGCTCGCGCAGAGCGGCACCCTCGAGCCGGGCGCGGGTCCGGTAGACGTCACGCACGCTGGACGGCTCGATCGAGACGACGCGTGCGCTGCGATGGGCGCTGCGCACGAGGAGCCCCGCGGCGACCAGCTGCTCGATGGCCGCCTTGGCGCTCGGGCGGGCCACGCCGTAGGCGGCCGAGACGGAGGCCTCGGTCACCGCCGTGCCCGACCGCAGCTCCCCGCCGAGGATCCGCTCGCGCAGTCGCGCGGTCACCGCGTCGACGACGCCGACGACGCCGAGCGCCGCTTCCGTGGTGGTCATCCGAGCAGTGTACCGACGGGAGGTGTTCGAGTACACTTGTCTGACAATCCGCATCGATGAGGAGCACTGTGCCGACGACGCTCGCCGACCCCCTGGACCCGACCATCCTCGGAGCCGCCACCACGGTCCACTCCCGGTCCATCGACCGGTTCTCCCGCGCCCATGACGCCTCCCACTACCTGCTCATCCCCGACGCGGTGCTCTCCCCCGGCGATGCGCCCGGCGTGGCCCGCGTGTTCGAGGCGGTGCGCGCCGCCGGGCGCACGCTGACCTTCCGCTCCGGGGGCACGAGCCTGTCGGGCCAGGGCGTCAGCGACGACATCCTCGTCGACACCCGCAGCCACTTCCGCACGATCCACGTCGAGGACGACGGCATGATCGTCCGGGTCGGCCCCGGGGCCACCGTACGGCAGGTGAACACCCGTCTCGCGAGGTACGGGCGCAAGCTCGGGCCCGATCCCGCGAGCGAGATCGCCTGCACCATCGGCGGCGTGATCGCGAACAACTCCAGCGGGATGGCGTGCGGCATCACCGAGAACTCGTACCGGACGGTCGCCTCGCTCGTGCTCGTCCTTCCGAGCGGCACGATCATCGACACCGGGCTGCCCGATGCCGAGGACCGTCTCCGAGACGCCGAGCCGGAACTCGCGGCCGGGCTCCTGCGCTTGCGCGATCGCCTGCGCTCGTCACCGGAGCAGGCGGAGTTCGTCCGGCGGCAGTTCTCCATGAAGAACACGATGGGCTACGGCATCAACGCCCTGCTCGACTTCGACGATCCCGTGCGCATCCTCGAGCATCTCGTGATCGGCTCCGAGGGCACGTTGGCGTTCGTGGCCGAGGCCCGCTTCCGCACGGTCCCCGTGCAGCCGGCGATCGCGACCGGGCTGCTCGTGTTCGAGACCCTGTCCGACGCGATGGCGGCGCTGCCCGACCTGGCCGCCCTGGGCCTCGCCACGATCGAGCTCCTCGATGCCGCGTCGCTGCGCGTGGCGCAGGGACTCGGCGACGTGCCCGCGAGCATCGCCGCCATCGAGGTGGAGGGCCACGCCGCCCTCCTCGTCGAGGTGCATGCGGAGGATGCCGTCGCCCTCGCCGACCGCAGCGACGCGGTCCTGAGCCACCTGCGCACGCTCCCCCTCGCGGCCGACGCGAGCCTGACGACCGACGCTCGCGAACGCGCCGCCCTGTGGCACGTGCGCAAGGGCCTCTACACCGCCGTCGCCGGCGCGCGCCCCTCCGGCACGACCGCGCTCCTGGAGGACATCGTCGTGCCGGTCGACCGGCTGCTCACCACGTGCGAGCAGCTCATCGAGCTCTTCGCGCGGCACGGCTACGAGGGCTCCGTGATCTTCGGGCACGCGAAGGACGGCAACGTCCACTTCCTGCTCAACGAGCGGTTCGACGACCCCGAGAGCGTCGCCCGCTACCGCCGCTTCACCGACGACATGGTCGAGCTGGTGCTCGGACAGGGCGGTTCGCTCAAGGCCGAGCACGGGACGGGGCGCATCATGGCGCCGTTCGTGCGTCGCCAGTACGGCGACGAGCTCACCGAGCTGATGTGGGAGATCAAGCGCCTCCTCGATCCGGCCGGCATCCTCAATCCCGGCGTCGTGCTCTCCGACGACCCCGACTCGTACCTGCGCGACCTCAAGCGCGTGCCGACCGTCGAGAAGGAGGTCGACCGCTGCGTGGAGTGCGGGTACTGCGAGCCGACGTGCCCGAGCAAGGACCTCACCCTCACCCCGCGCCAGCGAATCGTGCTGCGTCGTGACATGGCCTGGGCCGAGGAGCAGGGCGACACCGTGCTGCTCGACGAGCTGCGCCGCGACTACGACTACGACGGCGTGCAGACGTGCGCGGTCGACGGCATGTGCGGTGTGGCGTGCCCCGTCGACATCAACACCGGCGACCTCGTGCGCCGCCTGCGGGCAGAGCAGTCCTCCGCTCTGGAGGACGTCGCCTGGGATGCGGCGGCCAAGGGGTGGGGCGCTGTCACGCGCGTCGGGGGCGTCGCGCTCACCGTCGCCTCGGCGCTGCCTGCTCCTCTCGTCACGGGGGCGACGCAGGTCGGGCGAGCCCTCCTCGGCGCCGACACGGTGCCGCGGTACGACCGGGACCTGCCCCGGGGCGGCACGAGGCCGCCCGCACCGCGGCGCCCCGCCGACGCCCGCGCCGTCTTCTTCGGCGCCTGCATCGGCACCATGTTCGGGCCGGAGGAGCACGGCGAGGGCTCGCGGGACGCGGTTCTCGCCCTGCTCGAGCGGGCCGGCATCCCCGTCGTCATCCCCGAGGACGCGGGCGGCCTGTGCTGCGGCACGCCGTGGAAGTCGAAGGGGCATCTCCGCGGGTACGACCGCATGACCGAGCGCGTGCTGGCCTCGCTCTGGGAGGCCAGCCGCTCCGGCGAGCTCCCGGTCGTCTGCGACGCGGCATCCTGCACCGAGGGGCTGCACACGATGCTGGCGAAGTCGCTCGCCGAGTACCCCGAGTACGCCGGCCTCGTGATCGAGGACGCCACGACCTTCATCGCCCGGGAGGTCCTGCCCCTCGTGCGGGTGACCGCGAAGCTCGACAGCGTGGCGGTGCACCCCACCTGCTCGACCACCGCGCTCGGCGCCACCGGAGCGCTGACCGAGATCGCCCACGCCGTGGCGCGGGACGTCTACGTGCCCGACGGGTGGGGGTGCTGCGCCTTCGCCGGAGACCGCGGCATGCTGCATCCCGAGCTCACCGCCAGCGCCACCGCCGTCGAATCCGCCGAGGTCGCCGCCGCAGGCGCGGCGCGGGGCGGCTTCGACGCCTTCGTCTCGGCCAACCGCACCTGCGAGATCGGTATGAGCCGCGCCGCCGGGCGCCCCTATCGCCACGTCGTCGAAGTGCTCGAGGAGCTCACGCGCGGCTGAGCCGCCCGGGACGACGGAACGGGCGCCCCGATCGGGGCGCCCGTTCTGTGGATCAGCGGATCAGCGCGCAGCGCTGCCGTCGATCCCCGCCGCGAAGCGGCCAGACCAGCACTGTCCTCCGAGGATCACATCGCCGTCAGCGCGCAGCGCTGCCGTCGATCCTCGCCGCGAAGCGGCCAGACCAGCACTGTCCTCCGAGGATTACATCGCCGTCAGCGCGCAGCGCTGCCGTCGATGTAGTCCTCGTCCTGCTGCTTCCAGGCGAAGAGCGAACGCAGCTCCTTGCCGGTCACCTCGATCGGGTGCTGCTCCTCCTTGGCGCGCAGCGCGAGGAACTCCTCGGCACCGTTGTCCTGGTCGTCGATGAAGCGCTTGGCGAAGGCGCCGGACTGGATGTCGGCGAGCACGCCCTTCATGCTCTCCTTGACGCGCTCGTCGATGACGCGCGGGCCCGAGACGTAGTCGCCGAACTCGGCGGTGTCGGAGATCGACCAGCGCTGCTTCGCGATGCCGCCCTCCCACATCAGGTCGACGATGAGCTTCAGCTCGTGCAGCACCTCGAAGTAGGCGATCTGCGGCTGGTAGCCCGCCTCGGTGAGGGTCTCGAAACCGGCCTGCACCAGGTGGCTCACCCCGCCGCAGAGCACTGCCTGCTCGCCGAAGAGGTCGGTCTCGGTCTCCTCGGTGAACGTGGTCTTGATGACGCCGGCACGGGTGCCGCCGATGGCCTTCGCGTACGACAGCGCGAGGTCCCACGCCGAGCCCGAGGCGTCGCGCTCGACGGCGATGATGTCGGGGATGCCGCGGCCGGCGACGAACTCGCGACGCACCGTGTGGCCGGGGGCCTTGGGCGCGACGAGGATGACGTCGACGCCCTCGGGCGCGTCGATGTAGCCGAAGCGGATGTTGAAGCCGTGCGCGAAGGCGAGGGTCTTGCCCGCGGTCAGGTTCGGTGCGATCGACTCGCTGTAGATGGTGCGCTGGTGCTGGTCCGGCGCCAGGATCATGATGACGTCGGCCCAGGCGGTGGCGTCGGCCACGGTCTTGACCGGGAATCCGGCCTCCTCGGCCTTCGCCGCCGACTTCGAGCCCTCCTTGAGGGCGATGGCGACCTCGACGCCCGAGTCGCGCAGATTCTGCGCGTGGGCGTGACCCTGCGAGCCGTAGCCGACGATCGCGACCTTCTTGCCCTGGATGAGGGACAGGTCGGCGTCGGCGTCGTAGAAGATCTCGGTGCTCACTGTGTGTTTCTCCTTGTTCGTGGCGGTTCTGCTCGCCCTGCGCGTCGTCCGACGTCAGGGCTGGTCGGTGGGGATGGTGGGTCAGCCGCGCAGGACGCGCTCGGTGATGCTCTTGCCCCCGCGGCCGATGGCGAGGAGGCCGGACTGCGCGATCTCCTTGATGCCGAACGGCTCGAGGGCGCGGAGCATCGCGTCGACCTTGCCCTTGTCACCGGTCACCTCGATCACGAGCGCGTCGGCGGCGTAGTCGACGACTGCGGCGCGGAAGAGGTTCACGACCTCGATCACGTTCGATCGCGTGGTGTTGTCGGTGCGCACCTTCACGAGCATGTGCTCGCGCTGCACGGAGGTGGCGAAGTCGAGCTCGACGATCTTGATCACGTTGATCAGCTTGTTGAGCTGCTTGGTGACCTGCTCGAGCGGGAGCTCGTCGACATCCACGACCACGGTGATGCGCGAGATGCCGGGCACCTCGGTCACGCCGACCGCGAGGGAGTGGATGTTGAAGCCGCGGCGGGCGAAGAGCCCGGCGACGCGCGTGAGGAGACCGGGGGTGTCCTCGACCAGGAGGCTCAGCACGTGGGTCGACATGGTCAGTCCTCCTCGTCGAAAGCGGGCGCGTGGTCGCGGGCGTACTGGACATAGCTGTTGCTGACGCCCTGCGGCACCATCGGCCACACCATGGAGTCGGCGCTGACGACGAAGTCGATCACGACGGGACGGTCGTTCGTCTCGAGTGCGAGCTGGATCGCCGCATCCACCTCCTCCTCCTTCTCGACGCGGATGGCGAGGCAGCCGTACGCCTCCGCCAGCTTCACGAAGTCGGGGATGCGGATCGTGCCGTGACCGGTGTTGAGGTCGGTGTGGGAGTGGCGGCCGTCGTAGAACAGCGTCTGCCACTGGCGCACCATGCCCAGCGAGGAGTTGTTGATGATCGCGACCTTGATCGGGATGTTGTTGATCGCGCAGGTGGCGAGCTCCTGATTGGTCATCTGGAAGCATCCGTCGCCGTCGATCGCCCACACGTGGCGGTCGGGTTCGGCGACCTTCGCCCCCATCGCGGCCGGGACCGAGTAGCCCATGGTGCCGGCGCCTCCGGAGTTCAGCCAGGCGTTCGGACGCTCGTACTTGATGAACTGCGCGGCCCACATCTGGTGCTGGCCCACGCCCGAGGCGAACACGCCCTCGGGACCGGTCAGCTCGCCGATGCGCTGGATGACGTGCTGCGGAGCCAGGAGCCCGTCGGTCGTGGGCGCGAATCCGAGCGGGAACTCCGTGCGCAGACCGTCGAGGTACGACCACCACTCGTCCGTGTCGGGCTTCGTGCCCCCGGTCGCGCCGCGGAACGCCGCCGCCAGATCGATGAGCACGTCGCGCACGTCGCCGACGATCGGCACGTCCGCCGTGCGGATCTTGGAGATCTCGGCCGGGTCGATGTCGACATGGACCACCTTGGCGTGCGGCGCGAAGAGCGCGGCCTTGCCGGTGACACGGTCGTCGAAGCGCGCGCCGAGCGAGATGAGCAGGTCGGCCTCCTGCAGCGCGAGCACCGCCGGCACCGTGCCGTGCATGCCCGGCATGCCCAGGTGCTGCGGGTGCGAGTCGGGGAACGCCCCGCGCGCCATGAGGGTCGTGACCACGGGAGCGCCGGTCGCCTCGGCGAGCTCGACCAGCTCGGCGGACGCACGGCCGCGGATCACGCCGCCGCCGACGTACAGCACCGGCTTCTTGGCCTCGGCGAGAAGCGCAGCCGCCGCCTGGATCTGCTTGCCGTGCGCCTTCGTCACCGGACGGTAGCCCGGGAGGTCGATCCGGGGCGGCCAGACGAACGGGGCGCTCGCCTGCTGCGCGTCCTTCGTGATGTCGACGAGCACGGGCCCGGGGCGCCCGGTGGAGGCGATCTCGTAGGCCGCCGCGATCGCGCCGGGGATGTCGGCGGGGTCCTTCACGAGGAACGAGTGCTTGGTGATCGGCATCGTGATCCCCACGATGTCGGCCTCCTGGAACGCGTCGGTGCCCATCAGGGTCGAGAACACCTGCCCGGTGATGGCGAGCAGCGGGACGGAGTCCATGTAGGCGTCGGCGATGGCCGTGACGAGGTTCGTCGCGCCGGGACCCGAGGTCGCGATGCACACGCCGACCTTGCCCGATGCCGAGGCGTACCCCTCGGCGGCGTGCCCGGCTCCCTGCTCGTGACGCACCAGGATGTGGCGCAGCTGCGACGCGTCCATCAGCGGGTCGTAGACGGGCAGGATGGCGCCGCCGGGCAGACCGAAGACGTCGGTCACGCCGAGCAGCTCGAGCGAGCGGACGACCGCCTCCGCACCGGTCAGTTCGGGCGCGTCGGAGGGACGGGCGGGCGGCCTCGGCACGGCCGAGACGGAGTCAGCAGTCATGGCTTTCCTTCGGGTGGTCTGGGGGGCAGCGGATGCCGGCGCCGGGGCAGCCGAGCCTCGGGACTGTCGCATCAGCCTGTCGTCGCGCCTTCGGCGGCGGACCGCACGAGACGCGAGTACTTGGCAAGAACGCCACGGGTATAGCGCGGGGGAAGCGGCTCCCAGCCAGAGCGGCGGGAGGCGAGCTCCGCCTCGTCGACGAGTAGGTCGAGAGAGCGAGCTGCGATATCGACCCGTATCAGATCACCATCGCGCACGAAGGCGATGGGACCTGCGTCCACCGCTTCGGGTGCTATGTGGCCGATGCACAGGCCGGTTGTGCCGCCTGAGAATCGTCCGTCCGTCAACAGTAGTACATCTTTTCCGAGTCCCGCGCCCTTGATGGCCGCCGTGATGGCGAGCATCTCGCGCATGCCGGGGCCGCCCTTCGGACCCTCGTAGCGGATGACGATCACGTCGCCCGCCTCGATCTCCCCCGCGGCAAGGGCGTCCATGGCGCCGCGCTCGCGCTCGAAGACGCGGGCGGGGCCCTCGAACACATCGGCGTCGAAGCCGGCGGACTTCACCACGGCTCCCTCGGGCGCCAGGGACCCGTGGAGGATCGTGATGCCGCCGGATGCGTGGATCGGGTTGTCGAAGGTGTGGATCACGTCTCCGTCGACCGGGTCCGGGGCGAGCTCGCGGAGGTTCTCGGCGACCGTCTTGCCGGTGACCGTGAGAGCGTCGCCGTGGATCAGGCCCTCGTCGAGCATGGCCTTCATGATTACGGGGATGCCGCCGTGCCGGTCGACGTCGTTCATGACGTACTTGCCGAACGGCTTCATGTCGGCGACGTGCGGCGTCCGGCTGCCGATGCGGTTGAAGTCGTGGAGGGTCAGGTCGATCTCGGCCTCCCGCGCGATCGCGAGCAGGTGCAGCACGACGTTGGTCGAGCCGCCGAGCGCCATCGCCAGGGCGATCGCGTTCTCGAACGACTCCTTGGTGAGGATGTCCTTCGTCGTGATGCCCTGGCGGAGGAGGTTCACGACGGCCTCGCCCGAGCGGTGCGCGAAGTAGTCGCGGCGGCGGTCGGCGGAGGGCGGCGCGGCCGAGCCCGGAAGGCTGAGCCCGAGAGCCTCCGCCACCGACGCCATCGTGTTGGCCGTGTACATGCCGCCGCAGGCGCCCTCTCCGGGCGCGAAGGCGCACTCGATGCGCTTGAGGTCCTCCTCGCTCATCCGGCCGGCGCGACACGCGCCGACGCCCTCGAAGGAGTCGATGATCGTGATGTCTTTCTCGGTGCCGTCCGAGAGCTTCACCCACCCCGGAGCGATCGAGCCCGCGTAGAGGAAGACGCTCGAGAGGCCGAGGCGCGCGCTGGCCATGAGCATGCCGGGGATGGACTTGTCGCAGCCGGCCAGAAGGACCGTGCCGTCGAGGCGCTCGGCCATGATGACGGTCTCGACCGAGTCGGCGATGACCTCGCGCGAGACGAGCGAGAAGTGCATCCCCTCGTGCCCCATGGAGATGCCGTCGGAGACCGAGATGGTGCCGAACTGCAGCGGGTAGCCGCCGCCCGAGTGCACGCCCTCCTTCGCTCCCTGGGCGAGCCGGTCCAGGCTCAGGTTGCAGGGGGTGATCTCGTTCCAGCTGGATGCGATCCCGATCTGGGGCTTCTCCCAGTCGGCATCCCCCATTCCGACCGCGCGGAGCATGCCGCGGGAGGTGGTGGCCTCGATGCCGTCAGTGACGACGCGGCTGCGGGGCTTGATGTCGATGGACGCGCTGGCGGGATCGTGCGAGGACATGGGGGAAGTCTATTCCCGCGACGCCGAACGCTCATCCGCGAGGGCCTGCAGGAGCAGGGCGATCTGCTGCGGGTCCTCGACGCGCAGCGCCGCCGCGCTCTCCCCCGGACCGACACGCACGCCGAGGTCGCCGGGCTGCAGCACCCGCATCGCGTCCTCGTCGGTCACGTCGTCTCCGGCGAAGAGGATGCCGGTCGCGTCGAACCGCTCGCGCAGTGCGCCCATGGCGGCGTCCTTGCCCTCGGCCCGCGAGGAGAACTCCAGCACCCGGTGACCCGACCGGCGGCGCCAGTGCGGGAAGCGGTCGGCGACCAGAGCATCGATCTCGGCGAAGACCTGCTTCTCGGTCTCCGGATCGGCACGGCGGGTGTGCACGCCCATCCCGAAGGTCTTGGGCTCGAACTCCGCACCCTCGTAGCGGGCGATGATCGGCTTGGCCGCCGCCCAGAGCTCTTCGCGGGCACCTTCCTCGGTCGGATCGCCCGTCGCCGCGGCATCCCCTTCGCCCGGGTACCAGAACTGCGCGCCGTGGGAGCCGGCGAGCGCGATCGGCGAGTCGTCGGTGTGCTCGGTGATGACCCGGAGGTCGTGCATGCTGCGCCCCGAGACGTAGGCGACGACCGTCTCCGGGAGGGCGGCGAGACGGTCGATCTGCACCGCGACCTCGGGGAGCGCGCGGGCGGCCATGGGGTCGGCGACCAGCGGCGAGGCGGTTCCGTCGAAGTCGAGGGCGACGACGAGGCGGTCGGTACGCGCGAGGGCGCTGAGGTCGGCGTCGGGGGCTCCGGGAGTCCAGGGGCGCGTCATGGTTTCGGTGTCTTCCGTTCGAGGGCGGGCGGGATCAGCGGGTGCGGGCCTCGGCGAGCGCCGCGAGGAACGACGACGACCAGGCGTTCACGTCGTTCTCGAGCACACGGCGTCGAAGGGCGCGCATGCGTCGGCCCTGCTCGGCCGGGGGCATCTCGATGGCCGACATGATGGCGTCCTTGAGCCCGTCGATGTCGTGCGGGTTCACGCGCACCGCCTGCCGCAGCTCGTCGGCCGCGCCGGTGAACTCGCTGAGCACGAGAACGCCGCGGTTGTCCGCACGGGTGGCGACGTACTCCTTGGCGACGAGGTTCATGCCGTCGCGGAGCGCGGTCACGAGCATCACGTCCGCCGCGAGGTAGAGCGCGACCATCTCCTCGCGCGGGAAGCCCTGGTGCAGGTAGCGGATGGCGCTGTGGTCCATCGTGTCGTGGTCGCCGTTGATGCGGGCGACGAGGAGCTCGATCTCGTCGCGAAGGTGCACATAGGCGTCGACGCGCTCGCGGCTGGGGCTCGCGACCTGCACGAGCGTGACGTCCTCGACGGAGAGCCGCCCGTCCTCCAGCAGCTCGCCGTAGGCCTTGATGCGGTGACGGATGCCCTTGGTGTAGTCCAGGCGGTCGACGCCGAGCAGGATGCGCCGGGGGTTGCCCAGGCTGGCGCGGATCTCCGCCGCGCGCGCCTGGATCTCGGGACGCGCGGCGAGCTCGAGATAAGGCTCGGTGTCGATGGAGATCGGGAACGCACGGGCGACCGCGACGCGGCTCTCGCCCTCGTCTCCGGGGACGATGATCGCGGCCCCCTTCACCTCGTAGCGCAGGCGACGACGCACCGCCGTGAGGAAGTACGTCGCGTCCTGCGCCCGCTGGAAGCCGATCACGTCCGCGCCGAGCAGGCCGCGCAGCACCTGGTCCCGCCAGGGCAGCTGCGCGTACAGGCCGTGCGCCGGGAACGGGATGTGGTGGAAGTACCCGATGGTCAGGTCGGGGCGCAGGTCGCGCAGCATCTGCGGCACCAGCTGCAGCTGGTAGTCGTGCACCCACACGGTGCCGTCCGGGGCGGCCGCGTCGGCGGCGGCTTCGGCGAACCGCCGGTTCACCCGCAGGTAGGCCTCCCACCATTCGCGGTGGAACTGGGGCGGCGCGATGACGTCGTGGTAGAGCGGCCAGATCGTGTCGTTGGCGAAGCCCTCGTAGTAGTCCGCCACCTCGTCGGCGCTGAGCCGCACGGGGATCAGGCGGATGCCGGTGGCCTCGAAGGGCTCGAGGTCGACGTCCGGCTGGCCGACCCACCCGACCCACGCGCCCTCCTCCCGACGCATCATCGGCTCGAGGGCGGCGACGAGGCCGCCGGGCGACGTGCGCCAGATCTCCTCCCCGTCGGGCCCTTCGACCCGGTCCACGGGCAGACGGTTGGCGACGACGACGAAATCTGCAGCGGCCAAGGTGGCTCCTCACAACTGGGGGTCCCCCCAGGCTATCGAGGAAACCGGTGCTGCCGGGCCCGGTGCCCCTCGTGATCAGGCGCGCTCCGGTGCCCTCCGGCTGAGGAACGCGTTGGCCGCGCCCGCGGTGAAGGCCACGGCGGCGGCGATCAACGGCAGCACCAGCGCTGCAGACGTCCCCACGCCCTCGGCGAGCTCCCCGGCGACCGCGGCCCCCAGGGACTGCCCGACGACGATCCCGGAGCCGAGCATCGTCATGACGGTCGCCGAGCGTCCCAACGGACTGCGGGAGGCCGCGAAGCTGTACTGCGTGACGAGGGTCGGACCGATGCCGACGCCCATGATCGCCAGCGCGACCATCATCATCCCCGGGGAGTCGACCGCTCCCAGGAGCGACGTGCCCAGGAGCAGGATGCCGGAGAACGCGAGCCAGCGGGCGCGCAACGAGAACCTCGCCGGCAGCCACGCGACGCCGAGGGCGAGGATCGCGGAGCCCACCCCCATGACCCCGTAGAGGAGCCCGGCCTCCTCCGGGGCGCCGCGATCGGCCATGAAGGAGGTGAGCGAGGTGAGCATGGTGCCGAAGAACATGCCCACGCCCAGGATGCCGACGACCACGATCAGCAGCTGCGGTCGGAACAGCTCTGCGACGGACGAGGGCGCTCTCCCGTCCTCGTCGCGGGTCACCGACAGGTAGCGGGCGCTGGGGTGCAGGGCGAAGGCGCCCACGAAGACCACCGTGAGAACGGCCGCCCCGACGAGCGGAGCCCACGGGGCGATCGCCGACGCCAGGACTCCGACCAGGAACGGCCCGAAGACGAACACGGTCTCATCGGCCGCCGACTCGTACGCCATGGTGCCGGAGAGAGTGCGGCGCCGGCGTTCCTCCGGCATCCGCTCCGCGATCATCGTGACCAGTCGCGAGCGGGACAACGGCGACACCTGGGGCGCCGTCGCACCGATTCCGACGGCCGACAGCAACACCAGCGCGTCGACTGCTCCCCCGTACACGACCGCCGTGAACACGAGCAGCATGGCGCCGTTGCCGACGGCGAGCGCGAGCAGCACCCGGCGCTGACCGAACCGGTCGGCCGCCGCCCCGAGGAGCGGCCCGAAGCAGGCGGTGCCCAGTCCCACGGCGGCGGAGGTCAGCCCTCCGAGGGACAACGAGCCGCGGGCCGACACGACGACGGTGAGGACGCCGACGACCATCATCGCGAACGGCAGGCGCGCGATGAAGGCGATCAGGAAGTACGGGAGTCCGGCGAGGCGCAGAAGGCTCGCGTCGGTCGGGGTGTGTGTCTGGGTCATGGCTCTCGCGCGCCCGGGGACGCGGTGTCGGGTGCCGCCGCTGTCCGTCGGGATCCGACGGCCGGTAGATACACGGTGATGCGGCCGCGGACCTGCCGCGACTCCCCCATGATACCGTCGCCGGCTGCGGGTCGCCGGAGCGCCCGGTCCTGCCAGCGCGCGCGACGCCTGTCAATCCCCCGTCTCCCGCGCCCGCGCCGCGCTACCGTAGGGGCATGCGCTATCTGTTCGGCACAGGCCTGTTCGGTGCGATCACCACCGCCGTCTCGCTCCTCCGCGGCTCGCGTGCGACGCCCTTCACCTGGAGGGCGGTGCTCGCCTGGGTCAGCTGGGCGATCACGTTCGCTCTGGCGATCGGCGCGGTCATCGACACGCGCCGCTTCGACCGCGGCGACGCCGTGGCGCTCGACTCGCCCCTCGCTCCGGCTCAGGCGAAGCGCGCCCACCGCGACGACAAGGCGGCTGCCAAGGCGGCGCAGCGCAAGAAGAAGGAGAAGAGCGCGCGCTGATCAGCGGGTGAGGATGAGGGCCTCGCCCTGACCGCCTCCGCCGCACAGGCCCACCGCGGCCACGCCGCTCCCCCGACGCGCGAGCTCCTGCGCGACGTGCACCACCAGCCGGTTCCCCGACGCGCCGATCGGGTGCCCGATCGCGATCCCTCCGCCGTGGATGTTGACGACGGCCTCGTCGAGTCCGAGCTCCTTCTGCGAGCGCGCGACCACGGCCCCGAACGCCTCGTTGATCTCCACGAGATCGAGGTCGGCCGGAGTGATCCCCTGCTTCTCGCACGCCCGCTCGATCGCCCGGGCCGGCTGAGCCTGGAGCGAGTTGTCGGGCCCGGCCGTCTGTCCGCTCGCCCCGACGGTCACCAGGATCGGCCACCCCTTCTCGGTGGCCAGCGCACGGGTGGTGACGATCACGGCCGACGCCCCGTCCGAGATCTGCGACGAGTTGCCCGCCGTGATGGTCCCGCCGTCCGCGAAGGCGGCGCGAAGCCTCGCGAGCGTCTCCACGGTCGTGTCGGGCCGCACGCCTTCGTCGGCGGTCACGAGGATCGGCTCGCCTCGCCGCTGGGGCACCGGTACGGCAACGATCTCCGCGTCGAAGACGCCGCTCTGCTGGGCGGCGGCGGCGCGCTGGTGCGACAGCGCCGCCACGGCATCCTGCGCTTCCCTGGTCAGCTCGTAGCGGGCGTTGTGACGCTCCGTGGACGCCCCCATGCTCTCTTTGTCGTGCGCGTCGGTGAGCCCGTCGTGGGCCATGTGGTCGAGCACCGCGACGCTGCCGTAGGTCCATCCGTCCCGAGAGCCCATGAGCAGGTGGGGCGCCCTCGTCATCGACTCCATTCCCGCAGCCACGACGACCTCGGCGTCGCCGGTGCGGATCATCCGGGCCGCGTCGATCACGGCGGTGAGGCCCGAGAGGCACACCTTGTTCACCGAGTGCGCCGGCACGTCCCAGCCGATGCCGGCACCGATGGCCGCCTGCCGTGCGGCGTTCTGCCCTGATCCGGCGGCGAGCACCTGCCCCACGATCACCGCGTCGACGTCGGCAGGGTCGACGGATGCCTGCGCCAGCGCTCCGCGGATGGCGGCCGCCCCGAGCTCCGGCGCCGTGAGGGCGGCCAGCCGACCCTTCAGCCGGCCCTGCGGGGTGCGTGCGGCGGCGACGATGACGATGTCGGAGTCCATGGTCCTGTCCTTCTTCAGTCGGCGAGCGCGTCGGAGACGACGAGCGGGGGTTCGGTGGCGGCGATGATCTGGTCGATGGTGACACCGGGAGCCGTCTCGACCAGCACCAGTCCTGCCGCGGTCACATCGATGACGGCCAGGTCGGTGATGATGCGGTCGACGACGCCCCGGCCCGTGAGCGGGAGGGAGCAGGCGTCGACGATCTTCGGGGACCCGTCCTTGGCGACGTGCTCCATCAGCACGATCACGCGCGCGGCGCCGTGCACGAGGTCCATCGCCCCGCCCGGTCCTTTGACCATCTTGCCCGGGATCATCCAGTTCGCCAGGTCGCCCGTCGCCGACACCTGCATGGCGCCGAGGATGGCGGCGTCGATCTTGCCCCCGCGGATCATGCCGAAACTCGTCGCGGAGTCGAAGAAGGCAGCGCCGGGCAGCACCGTGACCGTCTCCTTCCCCGCGTTGATGAGGTCGGGATCGACCGCGTCCTCGCGGGGGTACGGGCCGACGCCGAGGATGCCGTTCTCGGACTGCAGCACGACGGTGACGCCGCTCGGCACGTGATTGGGGACGAGCGTGGGAAGGCCGATGCCCAGGTTCACGTAGGCGCCGTCCTCGAGCTCGGCGGCCGCGCGGGCCGCCATCTCGTCGCGGGTGAGTGGCACGTCAGGCTCCTTCCGCGGCGACCGTGCGCCGTTCGATCCGCTTGGGGATGTCCGGGCCGACGTCCACGATGCGCTGCACGTAGACACCGGGCAGGTGGATGCGGTCGGGATCGAGTTCGCCGGGGTCGACGAGGTGCTCGACCTGCGCGATGCAGACCCGGCCGGCCATCGCGGCCAGCGGGTTGAAGTTGCGAGCGGCCTTGGTGAAGATGAGGTTCCCGTGCCGGTCCCCGGCGAACGCGTGCACGAGTGCGAAGTCGGTGGTGATGGCCTCCTCCAGCACGTACTCCCGCACCGTGCCGTCCGGGGCGAAGGTACGGACGTCCTTGGCCGGCGAGGCGACGGCGACGCTGCCGTCGTCGGCATAGCGCCGGGGCAGACCTCCGTCGGCGACCTGCGTGCCCACGCCCGTCTGGGTGTAGAAGGCCGCGATCCCCGAACCGCCGGCGCGGAGCTTCTCGGCGAGGGTCCCCTGCGGGGTCAGCTCGAGCTCGAGCTCGCCGCTGAGGAACTGGCGCTCGAACTCCTTGTTCTCGCCGACGTACGACGAGGTCATCTTGCGGATGCGGTGCGCCGCGAGCAGCACCCCGAGCCCCCAGTCGTCGACGCCGCAGTTGTTGCTCACGACGCTCAATCCGGAGGTCCCCTGGGCGAGCAGCGCCTCGATCAGGGCGATCGGGTTGCCGGACAGCCCGAAGCCGCCGACGGCCAAGGAGGCGCCGTCGGGGATGTCCGCCACGGCCTGGGCCGCGGACGGCCACTGCTTGTCGATCACGCGCACTCCTTCGGACGGGTCTCGATGTCCACTCTGACCCCCGGGGTCGGCGTGGACCAGCGGATGCTTGCGATGTGGACGGATCGGGGTCTAGCGTCCACATCATGGAACCGGCAGCATCCGTACCCGGCACGCAGGCAGTGGCACGGGCCGCACGGCTGCTGCGCCTGGTCACGGGAGGCGGGAGCGAGGGCCTCCCCCTTCAGGAGCTGGCGCGGCGCGCCGAGCTGTCCCGTCCCACGGCGCACCGCCTGCTCAGCGCCCTCCGCGCCGAGGGGCTCGTCGACCAGGACCACGACACCGCCCGGTGGATGCCGGGACCGGAGCTGTATCTGCTCGGAACGGCGGCCGCCGCGCGCTACGACGTGACCACGCTGGCGCGGGACATCGTGCGCTCGCTGGCCGTGCGCACCGAGGAGAGCGCCTTCCTCTCCGTGCGCCGCGCGGACGAGACGGTCTGCTTACTGCGGGAGGAGGGGTCGTTCCCCATCCGGTCCTTCGTCCTCAGCGAAGGCGTCCGCTTTCCGCTCGGAGTCGCCAGCGCCGGTCTCGCGATCCTCGCCTTCCTGCCCGACCACGATGTGGATGCCTATCTCGAACGGCATCCGGAGTTGGAGCACGCCTGGGGGCGCCCGCATGCCGAGGCGCCCCTGCGCGCGCGCCTGGCGGAGACGAAGGAGCGCGGCTACGCGATCAACCCCGGCCTGATCGTGGAGGGCAGCTGGGGCATCGGCGCGGCGGTCTTCGATCGCGAGGGTCGCCCGGAGTGGGCGCTCAGCCTGACCGGGGTCGAGTTCCGCTTCGGACCCGATCGGATGCGCGAGTTGGGGCGCGTGCTCCTGGCGCATGCGCACCAGCTGTCCGCGCGCATCGCGGGGCAGCGGCACTGATCCGCATCCGATACATACCAACCGATATATACTTGTCGGTATGAATCGCGCTGAGATCATCCCCTCGATCGTGCTCTCCGGGTACGCCCTGGGCCGCATCGCCGCGCAGGATGCCGGCAACGAGGCGCCCGCCGCGCAATGGCGGGTGCTGAACCTGCTCGAGCAGCAGGGCGGCACCCGCGTCGGCGCCCTCGCCGCCGCCGCTCGCACCACTCAGCCCGGCATGACGCGGCTCCTCGGCACGCTCGAGCGGGACGACCTCATCGTGCGGGAGCAGGATCCCGCCGACTCCCGCGCCGTGGTGGTCCGCATCACGGAGCGCGGGTCGGCGGCCCTCGCAGCCTGGCGCGCCGAGTTCCGCGAGGTGCTGGCACCCCGCTTCGCCGACCTCGACACGGAGGAATGGAAGACCCTCGAACGCGCCGCCGCGATCCTCGCCGCGCACACCGCGCTCGCAGACCGAAAGGGAGAACACGAATGACCACGTCCGCGACCACCTCCGTGTGGAAGCAGCCCGCGCAGGTATGGGCGGTCGCCTTCGCCTGCGTCGTCGCCTTCATGGGGATCGGCCTGGTGGATCCGATCCTCCCGGCGATCGCCGAGTCGCTGCAGGCATCGCCCGTCGAAACCGAGCTGCTGTTCACCAGCTACCTCCTCGTGACCGGGCTCGCCATGCTCATCACGAGCTGGGTGTCGAGCCGCATCGGCGCCAAGGCGACGCTGCTCGTGGGCCTCGCGTTGATCGTGGTGTTCTCGCTGCTGTGCGCCGTCAGCGGCAGCGTCGACGCCGTGATCGGCTTCCGCGCGGGATGGGGTCTGGGCAACGCGCTGTTCATCTCGACGGCGCTCGCGACCATCGTCGGCGCCGCGTCCGGCGGATCCGGTGCGGCGATCATCCTCTACGAAGCCGCTTTGGGTCTCGGCATCGCCGTCGGTCCGCTCCTCGGCGGCATCCTGGGCGAACTGAGCTGGCGCGGCCCGTTCTTCGGAGTGGTCGCCCTGATGGCGATCGCGTTCATCGCCGTCTCGGTCCTGCTCCGCGGCCCGAGCGAGAAGCGCGTGCCGGTGCCGTTCTCCGCGCCCTTCCACGCACTGCGCCGGCCGGCGCTCGCCGTGCTCGCCGTCGCCGCCCTGTTCTACAACATCGGCTTCTTCGTGCTGCTGGCCTTCTCGCCCTTCCCGCTCGGCTTCGGCGCGATGGGCATCGGGTTCACGTTCTTCGGGTGGGGCGTCGCCCTCGCCGTGACCAGCGTCTGGGTCGCGCCGCTCCTGATGCGCCGCCTCCCGCGCACGCGCATCATCGTGACCGTGCTGCCGCTGCTGGCGCTCGACCTCGTCGCCGCCGGCATCGTGAGCGGGAATCAGGCGGGCCTGGTCGTGTGCATCGTGATCGGCGGTCTGCTGCTGGGCATCATGAACACCGTGCTCACCGAGGCGGTCATGGAGGCGACGGACCTCCCCCGCTCGGTCGCCTCCTCGGCGTACTCGGCGGTGCGGTTCCTCGGCGGTGCCATGGCCCCGCCCCTGGCCGCGCTGCTCTGGCACGCCTTCACCGCGGCGGTGCCGTACTACTTCGCCGCCGCCTCGGTGCTGCTGGCTGCCCTGACCGTGCTCCTCGGCCGCCGCGCCCTGGCGCATGTGGACGCGGACGCCGCAGACGCCACCGAAGACGCCGAGGCGATCCTCCTGGGCGACGCCGGCTGATCCGATCGGGGCGACACTCCCGCAGTGCCGCCCCGATTTCGCCCGGCGCCGATCGGCTGGTAATGTAATTCCTCGGTCGGGGTCATCCCGGGCCACGCACCTCTAGCTCAATCGGCAGAGCAACTGACTCTTAATCAGTGGGTTCAGGGTTCAAGTCCCTGGGGGTGCACGGATAAGCCTCGGAATCTCTCGCCGGATTCCGGGGCTTTTTCGCTTCCTCTGACCGCCGGCGCGCGAGGAGCAGGGAGATGCGGCGACATCGAAAGTCGGGCATCGTCGAGGCGGCGGCTACGCTGAGACGGTGACCGCCTCCCTCCCCTCCGACCTCCGCAGCGACCTCGCACTGGCGCTGCGTCTGGCCGACGTCGCCGACGCGCAGTCCCTGCCGCGGTTCGACGCCGCCGACCTCGAGGTGTCGACCAAGGCCGATCGCTCCCACGTCACAGACGCCGACCTGGCGACCGAGCGGGCGATCCGCGAAGCGCTCGCCACCGAGCGCCCGTCGGACGGGATCTTCGGCGAGGAGTTCGGCGCACAGGGAGACGCCCGTCGTCAGTGGATCATCGATCCCATCGACGGCACGGCGAACTTCCTGCGGGGCGTGCCGCTGTGGGGAACGATGATCTCCCTCGCCGTCGACGGCGACCCGCAGGTGGGCGTGGTGAGCATGCCGGCGCTCGGTCGTCGCTGGTGGGCGGCGACCGGAGACGGCGCCTGGACGGCATCCGACACGGGTCCCCGTCGCCTGACGACGTCCTCCGTGGCCTCCCTGGAGGAGGCGAGCGTGAGCTTCCAGAGCATCGCCCAATGGGCGGATGCCGGGCACACGGAGCAGCTGCTGACGCTGTCGGAGCGCGTGTGGCGCGACCGTGCCTACGGAGACGTCTTCGCCTACATGATGCTGGCCGAGGGCCGACTCGAGATGGTGGCCGAGTTCGACGTCAAGGAGTACGACATCGCGGCGGCCGTGCCGATCGTGCGGGAGGCCGGGGGACGGATGACGTCGTTCGACGGCGACGACACGATCTCGGCCCGCTCGACCTTGGCCACCAACGGCATCCTCCACGAGGCCTTCCTGACTCTGCTCCACCCCGCATCGATATCGAGGCCGACATGAATCCCCGCATCGCATCCGCCGCCGCCGGCGCAGTCCTGCTGCTGCTCGGGCTGACGGCGTGCGCAGCGTCTCCCGAGGCGGCGCCCACTCCCCGGCCGACGGCGTCGGCAGCCGCGCCGAAGCCGAGCGCAGCGCCCGCCGCCACGCCCACGCCGCAGGCCCCGGCCGCCGAACCGAGCTGCGAGGCGATGATCTCCGCCGGCACCGTCGACGCGCTGACGAATGCCGGATGGACCGCCGAGCCGAAGGAGTTCGTGATCGGCGACGTCACCCTCACGGAGGGGCTCCTGTGCTTCTGGGCCGACTACGCGGTCGCCTCCGATCACGGCCAGCTGTACGGCTGGTCGCAGATCAGCCCCACGGACGCCGCCGACGCCCAAGCCAGTCTGATCGCCGGCGGGTGGATGCGCGAGGATGCGCCGGAGGGCGTGTACGTCACCGAGGATCCGCAGTACTCCATGGGCACGGATGAGGACGGGTACGGAATGACCTACCTGTTCGGGGACGGCTGGGTGAAGTTCGCCGACACGAAGCAGGGGCTCATCCTCATCGAGTGGACGCCGTGACGTCCCACAGGCGCGCCGCGAACTCCTTCGCCTCCCCCAGGCGATGCGCGTCTCCGTCGATCGCCTGCTGCGAGATCGCACCCTCCACCAGGAGGTAGATGTGATCGGCGAGGGCCGCGGCGTCGTCGCGCTCCTCCCGGATGAGCTCCTCGAGCCGATCCCGCACACGACGCTTGTGCGCCACGATCACGCGGAAGCCGGGGTGTGTCGGAGGGAGCTCCGCCGCCGCGTTGAGGAACGCGCACCCGCGGCCGGACGGATCGGCGTCCTCTCGGTACGCGTCGAACACGGTGAGGGCGCGCCGTTCGGTGGTGCTGTCGAGCCGGTCCTCCCACCGTGCCCACCACGACGCATCGCGTCGCTGCAGATAGGCCACGATCAGCGCGTCCTTGGAGCCGAAGCGGTCGTACAGGGTGCGCTTCGTGACGCCCGATTCCGCAGCCACCGTGTCGACGCCGACCGCCTGCAGTCCGCGTTCGTAGAACAGGCGGGATGCCGTGTCGAGGATGCGCCGGGCTCCGGGCGTCAGCTCAGGGGGTTTCAGGATCGACATCACACCTCCGCTCGACTTCACCGATCAGTGTACTAGCCTGGGGATCCCATACTTTACAGATCGGTGAGATCGAGGAGGACGTCGATGAGGCACGCGAACCTCTCCCCCGCGCGTCGGGCGGTGAGCCTGAGCGCGGCCGGGATCGCGTTGATCGCGGTCTCGTACGGTCTCGCGCGGTTCGCGTACGGGCTTTTCGCCCCGTCCTTCCGCTCGGCGTTCGACCTCGATTCCGCCGCGACGGGCGCGATCGCCTCGGAGAGCTATCTCGCCTACTGCGCAGGGGTCGCGGTCGCGACCTTCGCCACGCCGCGCCTCGGCGCCCGCGCGGTCGCCGTCGGCGCCGGGCTGGCCGCCACCCTGGGGACCGCCCTGATCGGCCTCGCGCCCGACGTCGCTTTGCTGGCTGTCGGCGTGATCGTGGCCGGCACCAGCACCGGCATCGCCTCGCCGCCCCTCGCGCATGCCGTGTCGCACGGCGTCGCGCCCCGCTACCGCGACCGGACGCAGACCGTCATCAACGCCGGCACCGGCCTCGGGGTCATGGTGTCGGGACCCGTCGCGCTGCTCTTCGCGGATCAGTGGCGGACGGCCTGGCTGGCGTTCTCCCTCCTGGCCGCCCTCGCCACGATCTGGGTCGCGTGCGCCGTGCCCGCTGCCCGCGTGCGAGCAGTCCCCTCTCCCCGGCCGGGCCGGACGGGTCGGATGCCGCGGCGTGGAGCAGGGCGGCTGGGCGCGGCAGCCGCACTGGCGGGTGCGGGAAGCGCGGCGATGTGGACCTTCGGGCAGGACCTCCTGACCGAGTCGACCGGCGGCGTCCTCGCCACCGTCGCATGGATCGTGTTGGGCGCCTGCGGGCTGCTGGGTGCCGCCGCCGGAGACCTCGTGCGCCGATGGGGCCTCGCGACGACCTGGGCGGTCCTCGTGCTCCTGATGGCCGCGAGCACGGCGCTCATCGCGGTCGCACCAGGGATCCCGGCCCTGGCCCTCCTCACCTCCGCCGTCTTCGGCGCCGTCTACATCGCGGCGACGGGCGTGCTCCTCCTGTGGAGCGTCGACGTGTTCGACGACGCACCCGCCCGCGGAGTCGGCACCGCCTTCCTCCTCCTCGCGCTCGGACAGGCCGCCGCGGCACCCGCCTGGGGACTCGTCGCCGATGCCGCGGGCACGCCGGTCGCATTCTTCGCGGCGGCGGCGGTGGGGCTGGTGTCTCTCGTGATGCGGCCGTCACAGAGCTCCGAGCGGCGGACCGTTCCGCGCTCCGGACGAGGCGCCCTCGCGGGAACGGCCCCTGAAGACGACCCCGGGTGAGCCGGTGTCGGCTGCCCCCCGTAGACTCGAGTTCTCTCGGCCGGAGGAAGGACACCGCCGGCGATGGGAACGAGCACGCGCCTGGCGCCGCTCTACGACATGTATGCAGAACACCAGGCGATCCGGCGGGCCCTGCACGCCGGACCCCTCCAGTCGCTCAGCGCACGTGAACTCGCGCTCGACCGGCACCCCCTCACGGTCTACCCTCGTCCGCAGCGGCGCGTGCAGGCCTGGGTGCGCTTCGGCCCCGAACCCGTGCGCGTCGATGCGACGCTCATGCGATCGACGCCGACCGCGGCGGGGATCGAGTTCCGCGCGGGCGAGCAGACGTTCCGATGCTGGGTCTGGGGCAACGCCGTCGAGATGGCGGCGGAGGCACCCTGACCGCGGATGCTCCTGCGGCCCTATCGTCGGCCGGACCGCGGAACGGCACGAAAAAGCCCCTGGGTCTCCCTCCTCTCGGATGGGAGCCCCAGGGGCTTCGTCTGCGACAGCGACCTGGTGGAGCTGGGGGGAATCGAACCCCCGTCCAACGCTGAGTCTCCACGCCTTCTCCGGGCGCAGTCTGTGGAAGCGTTCTGCTCGGCTCCGACCTTTGTCACAGACACCTAAGTCGACGAGCCCAGCCTGGGAAGAGTCCCACGTGACGTCCAGACGCCGTCACGCAGCAAGATTCCTAGATGACGCCAGGATCCGTACCGGAATCACATACGGTCTGACGGACTATCGGGCTCGCTTAGGCAGCGAGGGCGAAGTCGTTGCGCTTGGTTTCGGCAACTATTGTTTTGCAGAGAGCGTTTACGAGATAACTCTGCATCCTCGGCCCGCTTCTCGTGGATTCACAGGCGCTGTCGAAACCGATCAGCCCCGTGGTCCTTCTCTCGAAGGAGCCGCTGTCGCACTGTGGAGTTGTTACTGCGGATGCTGCCGCACCCGGCTTCACAGGATACAACGAGCGAGCACCCACTGTCATTCCCGGGCCGCGAGCCCCGTCGCTCGGCTCAGGAAGACGCGGCGGTGCTGGCGTAGAGTCGGCCCATGAGCGATGTCACCGTCACCGTCCGCGGCGAGCACGAGGCGCGGGTCGCGCCCGAGCGCGCCACCGTCCGTGTCAGCGTGCGCGCCGACGGCCCGGACCGCACTGCAGTCGTCGACACGGTCCTGCGGCTCGCCGAGCCGGTGCGCGAGAGCATCACCGCACGAGCGGAGGCGGCATCCGTCGTCGAGTGGTCGAGCACCCGGCTGTCCGTGCGCGCGGAGCGTCCGTGGAACAACGAGGGCCGGCGTCTGGCCCCCGTCTACTACGCGAGCATCGATTTCACGGCGACGTTCACCGAGGCGTCCGAGCTCTCGATCTGGGTCTCCGACGTCTCGGTGTGGGACGGCGTCGAGATCGGATGGATCGACTGGCACCTCACCCCCGAGACCCGCTCCCGGATCGAACGGGAGGTCGCAGCGGCCGCCGTGGGTGTCGCCGTCACCCGTGCGGAGGCGTACGCGAGCGCCCTGGGGCTGCACACCGTGACCCCGCTCGAGATCGCCGACGTCGGGCTGATCTCGCACGGGGATGCCGCAGCCCCCGCGCCGATGCTGAAGGCGCGCGGGGCCGCGTTCGCGATGGCGGACTCGTCCCCCGGCATGGAGTTCGAGCCTGAGGACATCACGGTGTCGGCCACCGTAGAGGGGCGCTTCGTCGCCCGCTGACCGTCGCCGATCAGTCGGAGTAGGGCGCCAGGTCCGCCGCCAGGCGTTCCGAGACCCGGGCGTGCACAGCCGTGCCCGCCTCCTGATGGTCCACGGAGAGCAGCATGCCCGTCTCGTGGATCGCGGCGACCAGATCACCCCGGTCGTAGGGAACCACGGCTCGCACCTCGATGGCGGGCTGGGGCAGAGACGCTTCGATGGCGGCGCGGAGCTCGGCGATGCCCTCACCCGATCGCGACGACACGAAGTGCGCGTGCGGCTCCAGACCGCGCAGCACGAGGCGCTCATCCTCATCGATCAGATCGGCCTTGTTGAAGACCACGAGCTCCGGCATGTCGCGGACGCCCACGTCTCCCATGACGTCTCGCACGGTCTGCAGCTGCCCGGCCGGATCGGGATGGGATCCGTCCACCACGTGCAGCACGACGTCGGCATCGCCGACCTCTTCGAGCGTCGAACGGAAGGCCTCGACGAGCTGGTGCGGCAGGTTGCGCACGAAACCGACCGTGTCGGTGAGCGTATACACGCGTCCGTCGGACGTCTCGGACCGCCGGACGGTCGCGTCGAGAGTGGCGAACAGCGCGTTCTCGACGAGGACCCCGGCGCTGGTCAGCGCGTTGAGCAGACTCGACTTGCCCGCGTTCGTGTAGCCGGCGATCGCCACCGAGGGGATCGTGTTGCGGCGGCGCTCCGCGCGCTTCGCCTCGCGCGCCGGTCCGAAGTCTCGGATCTGGCGGCGCAGCAGGGCCATCTTGGTGCGGATGCGGCGACGATCGAGCTCGATCTTCGTCTCACCAGGACCACGCGAACCCATGCCCGCCCCTCCGGCGCCGACCTGGCCACCGGCCTGGCGGCTCATCGACTCGCCCCACCCGCGCAGACGGGGAAGGAGGTACTCGAGCTGTGCGAGCTCGACCTGGGCCTTGCCTTCGCGGCTCTTCGCGTGCTGACTGAAGATGTCGAGGATCACGGTGGTCCGGTCGATGACCTTCACCTTCACCACGTCCTCCAGCGCGCGGCGCTGGCTGGGAGCGAGCTCGGTGTCGGCGATGACGGTGTCGGCGCCGACCGCGGCGACGATGTCCTTGAGCTCCTGCGCCTTGCCGCGACCGAGGTACGTGGCGGCATCCGGGTGCGGGCGGCGCTGGAGCACTCCGTCGAGCACGACCGCTCCGGCCGTCTCGGCGAGGGCGGCCAGCTCGCGCAGCGAGTTCTCCGCGTCCTCCTGAGCGCCCTGCGGGTACACGCCCACGAGCACCACGTTCTCGAGACGGAGCTGCCGGTACTCGACCTCGGTAACGTCCTCGAGCTCGGTCGAGAGTCCGCCGACCCGCCGCAGCGCGTGCCGGTCCTCGAGGTCCCACTGCTGACCGTCCGCGGCACCATGCGCTGCCGTCGAGTCGTCCTGGAGTGCCTGGGCTGAGCCGAAGACACGCACGTCGGTCCGACTGTCCGCGTGGGCGAGCACTCGATCCAGTGCGTCGCCGTCTTCGTGCTGAGTGGTGCTGTCCGTCATCCGTCCCTGTCTCTTGCTTCTGTTCGAGCCTTAACCTTAGCCCCCGGTCTCCGGTACGCTCACCGTATGGGGTCTGACCACTACTTCACTGCGGCCCCGGCCAGTCCAGAGAACCTGCGTTCGATCCGTGTGTCGCTCGCAGGGCGTGAGCTGGACGTCACCACCGCGGGTGGCGTGTTCAGCCCGGATCGCCTGGACGCCGGAACCGCGGTGCTCCTCGCGAACATGCCCCCGGTGCCGCCGGGCGGCCATCTTCTCGACCTCGGCAGCGGCTGGGGCCCGATCACCCTGTCGATGGCCCTCGCCGCACCGCACGCGACCGTGTGGGCGGTCGATGTGAACGAGCGAGCCCTCGACCTCGTCCGTCGCAACGCCTCGGATCTCGGCCTCTCCAATGTCAACGCCGTCCTGCCCGCAGATGTTCCCGAAGAGGTGACGTTCCGCACGATCCGCTCGAACCCGCCGATCCGCGTGGGCAAGAACGTCCTGCACGATCTGCTCGAGGCGTGGATCCCGCGTCTGGACGAGCGCAGCGACGCGTGGCTCGTGGTGCAGCGCAATCTCGGAGCGGATTCCCTGCAGCGCTGGATCGGCGCGACCTTCCAGCCCGGGTACAGCGTGTTCCGCACGGCGACGAGCAAGGGCTACCGGGTGCTCAAGGTCCGCAGGCACGGGTCACTCCCGACCGAGCCCATCCGCATCGACTGACGCGGATCCGGTTCAGGCGAGTTCCACCTCGCCGTGGAACGAGAGCTGCGCGGGTCCGGCGAGAGCGACGTGCTCGCCGTCTTCCGCCGCGAACATACGCACCGCGAGCGTCCCTCCGGGAACCTGTACGCGCCAGTGATCCGGGGCCTGCTCCCCTGCCCAGTGCCGCACCGCCAAGGCGGTGGCGGCCACGCCGGTTCCGCAGCTCAAGGTCTCGCCGACGCCCCGCTCGAAGACGCGCATCGAGACGTGGCCGACGCCGTCGCGGATGAGCGGTTCGCTTGGCACGACGAACTCCACGTTCGCCCCCGCCGGAGGCGCGGGCTCGAGAAGCGGCGCGCGGTGCAGATCGAGCAGACCCAGCTCCGCGTCGGATGCCACCGCGACGACCACGTGCGGATTCCCCACGTCGATGCCGAGTCCGGGGCGAGTGACCGACAGGCCGCTGGCGGTCACCAGCGGCTCGTCGGCCGAGAGGCGCCACCGTCCGAGATCCACCTGGTAGCCCGTCTCGCTGCTCGTCACATCGCGCACACCGGCACGCGTGCCGATCGGGAGGGTGGAGCCCGGCTCGATCACGGCCAGACCTGCCCAGACCAGATAGTGCGCGAAGACGCGGATGCCGTTCCCGCACATCTCGGCGATCGAGCCGTCCGAGTTCCGGTAGTCCATGAACCACTCGGCGTCCGGCTCCTCGGCCAGTGCCGCCGCGCCTTCCGGGATCGCACGTGAGCGCACGACGCGGAGGACCCCGTCGGCGCCGATCCCGAAGTGCCGGTCGCACAGGGCGGCGACCTGCGGAGCCGTCAGATCCAGGGCCCCGTCCGGGTCGGCGATGATGACGAAGTCGTTGCCGGTTCCGTGACCCTTGGTGAATGCGACCATCACCTCAGTCTAGGAGGGCGACGAGGCCGAGATGACGCGGTAGTGGCTGCAGAGGAAGTCGCGGTTGCGAGCGATCTCGACGAGCTCGAGGTCGAGTGCACGCGGCAGCAGCGGGGCTCCCGAGCCCAGGGTCACCGGAGCGAACTGGATCCACACCTCATCGAGCAGCCCGGCATCCGCGAACTGGCCCGCCAGATCGCCCCCGCCGACGATCCAGACGTTTTTCTCGCCGGCCGCGGCTCGCATCTGCGCGTGCACGTCGACGATGTCGTCGGCGGCGAAGCGGATGTCGGCGCCGTCCAGCACGGGCAGGCTCCGATGCGTGAAGACCCATGTCGGCTGCTCGTACGGCCAGGGCTCGTCCTTCTGCTCGCGCAGCAGCCACTCGTACGTCGACGCGCCCATCGCGAGGGCGCCGATGCGCTGTTCGAAGGCCGGATACGCCATGGGTCCTTCGGGATCGAAGTCCTGCTTCATGAGCCAGGCGAGCGAGTGCTCGGTCGTCGCGATGAACCCGTCGAGGCTGGAGGCGGTGTAATAGTGGGTCGTCATGGCCCCAGGGTGCCAGCGACCGCCGACATTCGACTAGCCCTCGATCAGCTCGTCCACGTCGATCGGATGCCGCCACCACTCGAGGGAAGGATAGCGCTTGAACCACGAGACCTGTCGCCGGGCGTAGCGGCGGGTGAGGGCCTGGGTCTCGGCGATCGCCTCCCGTTCGCTCAGGAGCCCGGTCAGCTGTCCCAGAGCCTGGGCGTAGCCGATCGCTCTGCGGGCCGTCGCTCCGCTCTCGAGGCCCTGCGCACGGAGGTCGGCGACCTCGTCGACGATTCCCGCCGCCCACATCCTCTCGACCCGTGCGTCAAGCCGCGCCACGAGCTCCGCCCGGTCGACGTGCACCCCGATCAGTCGGGTACGCGGCTGCCAGAGCACGGGCTCGCTAGGGAGCGCGGCGCCATGGGTCGCGCTCCCCTGCGCGAGCACCTCCAGCGCCCGGACGATGCGTCGCCCGTTCTTCGGGTCGATGCGCTCGGCGGTCTCCGGGTCCGCAGCACGGAGCCGCTCGAGCAGAGCCGACGCACCGTGCTCCTCGAGCTCCGCCTCCAATCGGGCGCGGACGGCGTGATCGCGCGGCGGGAAGCGGAAGTCGAACACCACGCTGGAGACGTACAGCCCGGATCCGCCGACGAGGATGGCGTCGCCTCCACGAGCCTGGATATCGCGGACCGCCGCTCGCGCTGCGGGCTGGAACCACGCGACCGCGGCCTCCTGCGTGACGTCGAGCACGTCGAGGAGGTGATGCGGGACGCTTCGGCGTTCCGAGGCAGACAGCTTGGCCGTTCCGATGTCCATCCCGCGGTAGAGCTGCATGGCATCGGCGTTGACGATCTCCGCCGGATTCCCGCGTGCGCGAAGACGCTCCGCCAGGTCGAGCGCGAGGTCGCTCTTGCCGGTGCCCGTGGCGCCGACCACCGCCCAGAGACGAGAGGTCTCCGAGCCGGGGATCTCGACGGCCCCGCTCACACTCCGACGCGGAGGGTGGGCAGCCCGAGCGACACCGCGCGCGAACCTCCCGGAGCGGACGGCGCAGGAACCGCGCAGGACTCGGCCTGCGCGCGATCCCAGGCGTCTCCGCCGCGCGTGCGCCGGATGCGGAGCGGTGTGCCCGTAGGGTCGTCCGCCAGGAGGTGGAAGGGCGCCGCGTGCGTGACGGTGACCGTCACCACGTCGCCCGGGCGGGGAAGGTCCGACCCCGGGGTCACTTCGAAGTGCACCAGCCGGTTGTCTTCGGCGCGGCCCGTGAGACGGTGCGTCTCGGCATCCTTCTTGCCTTCCCCCGTCGAGACCAGGACCTCGACCTCGCGGCCGACCTGCTTCTGATTCTCCTCGAGCGAGATGCGCTCCTGCAGCGCGATGAGACGGTCGTAGCGCTCCTGGACCACCGCCTTCGGAACCTGGTCCTCCATGGTCGCGGCGGGGGTGCCCTCCCGGATGGAGTACTGGAAGGTGAACGCGCCGGAGAAGCGCGACTGTTCGACGACGCGCATCGTGTCTTCGAAATCCTCGTCGGTCTCCCCGGGGAATCCGACGATGATGTCGGTGGTGATCGCGGCGTCCGGCATCCGCTGCCGCACGCGCTCGAGGATCCCCAGGAACCTCTCGCTCCGGTAGGACCGCCGCATCGCCTTGAGGATGCGGTCACTCCCCGACTGCAGCGGCATGTGCAGCTGGGGCATGACGTTGGGGGTCTCGGCCATCGCATCGATGACGTCGTCCGTGAACGCCGCGGGATGGGGGCTCGTGAAGCGGATGCGCTCGAGGCCGTCGATCTCGCCGGCGGCACGCAGCAGCTTGCTGAAGGCCTGCCGATCTCCGAACTCGACGCCGTACGAGTTCACGTTCTGCCCCAGGAGCGTGACCTCGATCGCGCCGTCCTCGACGAGCAGCCGGATCTCGTTCAGGATGTCGCCGGGGCGCCGATCCTTCTCCTTGCCGCGCAGGCTGGGCACGATGCAGAACGTGCAGGTGTTGTTGCAGCCGACGGAGATCGACACCCAACCGCTGTGCGCGGCATCGCGCTTGGTCGGCAGCGTGGACGGGAAGACCTCGAGGGATTCGAGGATCTCGAGTTCGGCGTCGCCGTTGTGCCGTGCCCGCTCGAGGAGACCGGGCAGGGACCCCATGTTGTGCGTTCCGAACACGACGTCGACCCAGGGCGCCTTATCGATGACCGTCTGCTTGTCCATCTGCGCGAGGCACCCGCCGACGGCGATCTGCATGCCGTCCTTCCGCCGCTTCACCGCCGCCAGCTGCCCGAGGGTGCCGTAGAGCTTCCCCGCCGCGTTGTCTCGGACGGCGCAGGTGTTGATGATGACGACGTCGGCCTCGGTGCCCGCTTCGGCGCGCACGTACCCTGCACTCTCGAGCGAGCCGGAGAGCCGCTCCGAATCGTGCACGTTCATCTGGCACCCGAACGTGCGGACCTCGTAGGAGCGCTGCCGCCCGTCGACGTCGATCGCTGCCGACGAGGCGCCGATGATCGTCGGTTCACTGCGCGGAATAGTCATGATGCTCCATTGTACGAGCGCGGGATCGGTCGCCTCACGAACGGTCAGTCGGAGTCGACGAAGCGCACGCCGGTCCGCCCCGAACCGAACGATGCTTCCGTCAACGCCGTCTTGGCGGCGTTCATCGCGACCGAACCGCCGTAGCCTCGGCGCGACAGCTGACCGACCAGGCGGCGTAGGGCGGTGTCGTGATCGAGTCTCGTCAACGACCGCGCTTTCGTCCTCGCGTACTCCAGCGCTCGTTCCGCGTCGTCGTCGGGCAGCTCATCCAGGGCTGCCCCCGCCACCTCGCGGGGGATGCCCCGCTGCGCGAGGGCTCGGGACAGAGCGACACGCCCCTGCCCTTTCCGCTCGATCCCTGCCGTGACCAATGCCTGGGCGAGGGACTCGTCATCCAGATAGCCGCGGCGCAGGAAGTCGTCGATCACGTCGTCGACGTCGGGCCCGCCGAGGCCCTGCGTTCGCAGGACCTGACGCGCCTCCGACACCGAGAGCTGGCGCGTGCGGAGCTTTCGGACCAGTGCCTCCTCGGCCGCTGCGCGCAGCTCCTCGGGGTCGCGAGCAGCCGGATCTCCGTCCTCTCCCTCGCTCGCCGCGGAAGAAACTCCCTGCAGTGCGCGCAGAGGCGGGATCCCCATCTCGCCCTTGGCGCCGCGAGCGGGGTGACGCGAGATCGGAGAGCCGGAGCGCTCCGTGCGACCCGATCCGCGGTCCGGTGAGGACGGGCCATCAGCGGCGACCGGTGCGGTGGAGCGCCCTAAGCCCGCCGACGAGTCGACATGGCGTGCGTCGACCTCGTTCCGTGTGTCTTTCGGGGCCACCGTCGACGGCGAGACGGAACCTGGACTGGCGGCACGCGCCGATTTGCCGAAGAGGGGGATGACCGGGGCGAGCCGCTCGGAATCGCGCGGCCCGCCCCCGTTCTCACCTGTCATGGTCAAGCCGGGCGACGCTCGGCGAGCTCATCGGCCGGAGCGGCCGCTGCCGGTCCGCCGATACCGAGCTTCTGCTTGATCTGAGTCTCGATGGCGAGAGCGACATCCGTGTTCTTGAGGAGGAACGTCCGTGCGTTCTCCTTCCCCTGTCCGAGCTGGTCGCCGTCGTAGGTGTACCAGGAACCCGACTTCTTGACGATGCCGTGCTCGACGCCGAAGTCGATCAGGCTTCCCTCGCGAGAGATGCCCACGCCGTACAGGATGTCGAACTCCGCCTGCTTGAAGGGCGGCGCCATCTTGTTCTTGACGATCTTCACCCGGGTACGGTTACCCACCGCGTCGGTCCCGTCCTTCAGGGTCTCGATACGACGGATGTCGATGCGGACCGAGGCGTAGAACTTCAGAGCCTTACCACCGGCCGTGGTCTCCGGCGAGCCGAAGAAGACGCCGATCTTCTCGCGCAGCTGGTTGATGAAGATCATCGTGGTGTTGGTCTGGTTCAGGCCACCGGTGAGCTTTCGCAGCGCCTGCGACATCAGACGGGCCTGGAGACCGACGTGAGAATCACCCATCTCACCCTCGATCTCTGCACGGGGCACGAGGGCCGCGACGGAGTCGATGACGATCAGGTCGATCGCCCCGGAGCGGACGAGCATGTCGGCGATCTCGAGCGCCTGCTCACCGGTGTCGGGCTGGGAGACGAGCAGGGCGTCGATGTCGACGCCGAGCTTGGCGGCGTAGTCAGGATCGAGCGCGTGCTCCGCGTCGATGAACGCCGCGATGCCGCCCGCGCGCTGGGCGTTGGCGATCGCGTGCAGGGTGAGGGTGGTCTTACCGGAGGACTCCGGTCCGTAGATCTCGACGATACGACCACGCGGCAGACCGCCGACGCCGAGCGCGACGTCGAGGGCGATGGAGCCGGTCGGAATGACGGCGACAGGAGCGCGCTCGTCGCTGCCGAGCCGCATCACGGATCCTTTTCCGAACTGGCGGTCGATCTGGGCGAGAGCGGTCTCGAGGGACTTCTCGCGGTCGGCGGGAGATGGCATGTCGTGCTCCTAATGCTCGCGTGGTGCCGCCTGTAGGCTGTCGCGGCGCTCCCGGCTGGGAGCAACTCTCCGACAAGGCGTATGGCTCAGCGGCCATGTCTTCACCGTACGAGGGGCCTCCGACATTGCGAGGAGGTATCCGCGAGAAGTGGAGAAATCGGTCGTTCGAACCACTGTGCAGAACACTACGCCGATATCGAACACATCTTCGACGACACGCCGAACCTGCCGCAGTCCCATGCCGTCGGTTCGAAACCTTGGACGATCAGCGCCTGCGCGGTTCCAACCGTCCGACGCCATGCCGACGCGATTCCGGGACGTCCATCTCCTCGCACAGCGCCAGCCAGATGTCGCGGGGCGGAGCGCCGTCCGACAGCGCCACCTTCGCCGTGCGCCCCTCGAGAGCCGTCAGGACGAGGTCTTCGAGAAGGGCGGACGAGCGCCCGGGGAACTCCGCTTCGACGGCGCGGAGGAACTCACTACGACGCATCCGCAACCATCGGCTCGCGTCAGTGCAGAGACAGCTCGGGCTCGACCGAGGCGACCAGATCGTCGGGAACGACGTCGGGGAACACCTGGATGCCCTCGAGGACGGAGATGCGATCCCCCACCTCGCGCATGATCGTCGAGATCGGGATGTCGAGGGCATCGGCAACCGAGGCGAGGATCTCGCTCGACGCCTCCTTCTGCCCGCGCTCGACCTCGCTCAGGTAGCCGAGCGCCACGGAGGCCTTGCTCGCGACCTGACGAAGGGTGCGCCCCTTCTGCAGCCGGAAGTCCCTCAGCACATCGCCGATTTCCTGTCGTACAAGAATCATCGGAACCTCCTCCCCGATCTGTCGGTCGGGGTCTCCCCCGTTGGGATGGCCAGTATAACCTCGCCGACCTTCACACAATCTACCCTTGCACTCTGTGGTTTGAATGTGAGCACGAATGTTACAACCGCGGTGTCGGCCGGGCTATTCCTCGAGCGCGCAGACGAGCAGCTCGACCGCCGCGTCGACGGTGCGTGCGCGGATCTCCGCCCGGTCGCCCTCGAAGAGATGCGCGGCGCTGAGCAGACGCCCCGGGAGCGCGAGGCCGATGTGCACCGTGCCCACAGGCTGCCCGTCGGGTGAGCCGGGGCCGGCGATCCCCGTCGTCGACACGCCGACGTCGGCATCCGCCCCGTCCACGCGCACCGCTCTGCGGACACCGTCCGCCATCTGACGGGCGACCTCGGCATGCACCGGCCCGTGCTGACGCAGCAGTTCCGCATCCACTCGGAGCAGCGAGTGCTTCACGGGCGTCGCGTACGCGACCACGGCTCCGAGGAACACCGTCGAGGCACCCGGCACCGACACGAACTCGGCGCTCAGGCTCCCGCCGGTGAGGGATTCGGCGACGCCCAGCGTCCACCCTCGGCGTCGAAGCTCGTTCACCGCCGACCGGGCGGCGCTCATGGCTGGGCCCGACGGCCCCGCATCTGGGCGGCGACATAGTCGATGCCGCTCGCGATCGTCAGCACGAGCGCCGCGATCATGAGCACGGCGGTCACAAGGGTCCACAGCGGGATGCCGATGAGCACGTGGAGCGGCAGCAGCGCCCACGAGAGGGCCACCGCCTGCACGGCGGTCTTGAGCTTGCCCATCCAGGCCGCGGCGACGACGTGCTCCTTGACGACGATCAGGCGGTGCACCGTGATTCCCCACTCGCGCACCAGGATGACCGCGACGATCCACCAGGACACCTCGCCGAGCACGGCGAGACCGATGAAACCCGCTCCCGTGAGCAGCTTGTCCGCGATCGGATCCCAGAGCTTCCCGAAGTCGCTCACGATGTCGTGACGACGGGCCAGATAGCCGTCGACCCAGTCCGTCGAGATCGCGAGCACGAAGAGCGCTCCGGCGACCCAGCGCAGGCCGATGTCGGGGATTCCGTACGTCCCGCCGAGGAGCAGGAGGACGAGGAAGACCATAGCGAGAGGGATCCGCGCGATCGTGATCGCGTTCGGCAGTTGACGCGGGATCGCCATCAGTCGCGCCCCGTCAGTCCCCAGGCGTCTTCATCGCCCTCCGCCTCCACGACCGGCAGGTTCTGGAACTGCGCCTCCACGGGATCCGCTGCGGGAGCGTGCGCAGTCGCGGCGGATGCCGACGGGGCGGCAGCGGCGTCGTCTCCGCGGAGCTTCGCCATGACGCCGGGCAGCTGTTCGGCCGTCACGAGCACGTCCCTCGCCTTCGAGCCCTCGGACGGCCCGACGATCTCTCGGGATTCGAGCAGATCCATCAAGCGACCGGCCTTGGCGAATCCGACCCGCAGCTTCCGCTGCAGCATCGACGTCGAGCCGAACTGGGTCGACACCACGAGCTCGGCCGCCGCGAGCAGCAGTTCGAGGTCGTCGCCGATGTCTTCGTCGACCTCCTTCTTGCGCGGCTCGATCGCCTCCTGCACGTCGGCGCGGTACTCCGGCCGCGCTTGACGGGTGACGTGCTTGACGACCGCGTCGATCTCCTTCTCGTCGACCCAGGCACCCTGGAGGCGGAACGGCTTGGACGAGCCCATCGGCGAGAACAGGGCGTCTCCCTGGCCGATCAGCTTGTCCGCCCCGGGGCTGTCGAGGATGACCCGGCTGTCGGTGACGCTGGTGACGGCGAAGGCGAGTCGCGAGGGCACGTTCGCCTTGATGAGTCCGGTGACGACGTCGACGCTCGGCCGCTGCGTCGCGAGGACGAGGTGGATCCCGGACGCGCGCGCCAGCTGCGTGATCCGGACGATCGAGTCCTCGACGTCGCGCGGCGCGACCATCATCAGGTCGGCCAGCTCGTCGACGACCACGAGCAGGTAGGGATACGGCTTGAGCACCCGCTCGCTGCCGACCGGCACCTCGACCTCGCCGGCGCGTACCGCCCGGTTGAAATCGTCGATGTGGCGGAACCCGAAGGACGCGAGGTCGTCGTACCGCATGTCCATCTCCTTCACGACCCACTGCAGCGCTTCGGCGGCCTTCTTGGGGTTCGTGATGATGGGCGTGATGAGGTGCGGCACGCCGGCGTAGCTGGTCAGCTCGACGCGCTTGGGGTCGATGAGGACCATGCGCACGTCGGACGGCCGCGCCCGCATGAGCAGGCTGGTGATCATCGAGTTGACGAAGCTGGACTTTCCGGATCCGGTCGAACCGGCCACGAGGAGATGGGGCATCTTCGCGAGGTTCGCCGTGACGAAGTTGCCGCCCACGTCCTTGCCGACCCCGATCGTGAGGGGATGGCTGCTCTTGAGCGCGGCCTGGGATCGCAGGACGTCGCCGAGGGCGACGGTCTCACGGTCGGTGTTGGGAATCTCGATGCCGATGGCGCTCTTTCCGGGGATCGGCGAGAGGATGCGCACGTCGTTGGAGGCCACGGCGTAGGCGAAGTTGTTGCTCAGCTGGAGGATCTTCTCGACCTTGACGCCGTGCCCGACCTCGACCTCGTACTGCGTGACCGTCGGCCCGCGGGAGAACCCGGTGACCTTCGCATCGACGTTGAACTGGCTGAGGACGTTCGTGATCTGCTCGACGATGCGGTCGTTGGCCTCGGAGCGCGCGACCGAGGGCGGCCCCGCGGCCAGCACACCGGGCGACGGCAGCACGTAGGGCGCTACCGGGGCCTGCGGCCCGCGATCTCCGGGGCCCTCGGTCCCGAACCCGTCGAGGCCCGGGAGCTCGGGCATCTCGCCCGTGTCCGACTCGTCGTCGAGGAGCGCGGTCGTGCGCTGCTCCGCCAGGCCGTCGGTGACGGGCCGCACCTCCGACAGCACCTCTGTGGCGGCGTCATAGGGATCGGCCACGACCACGGCCTGGTCGTACGCCGGCGTGCTGTCGGCCGTCGATAGCAGGGCCGTGATGTCGTCCGAACCGAGCGTGCCCTCGTCGGGGTCCTCTTCTCGACCGGTCTTGTTGCGCCGCCACCAGGGCAGCACATCCTCGGCCGGGTCGTCTTCCGCAGCGGTGTCCTCGACCTTCTGGGGAGTCGCGCGCTCGGCGTCGAACATCCAGGCGTAGAGGTCGCCGAGCCGGGCTCCGATGCGGTTCGGCGGGGTCTTCGTGAGGATCAGGATGCTGAGCGCGGCGAGGAGCCCCAGGACGACATAGGCGAGGATCGGCGTCACGAGAGCGAGGGGCTCCCCCACCAGCCATCCGAAGACCCCGCCGGCCTCGCTGAGTGCGGGCATGCCCATGCGCGGGTGCGCGCGGGTCACGACCCCTGCGGCGTCGGCGCCTCCGGCGGCCACGTGGCAGAAGCCGGCGAGGGCGAGCACGAGCAGGCCGAATCCGATCCCGATGCGGCCGTTGTCGTGCACCGAGGAGGGGTGGCGGAAGAGCCAGCCGGCCAGCAGCAGCAGCAGGACGGGCATGACGAACGCGAGCCGGCCGACGAGCCCCCCGACCGAGAAGGCGCTGATGTTGGCCGCGACCTCGTTGCCGATGAAGAACCACTCGTCGACCGCGCCGGCGACGGCGAGCAGCACCAGCAGGAACGGGAAGCCGTCGCGACGGTCTTCCTTGGCGAGGTTCTCGGGGCCGAACGCGCGGAAGAGCCCGCCGACGGCGTGGGCCAAGCCCATCCACGCGCGTGCCGCGATCGGCGGCTTGTCGTCTTCGTCGATGTACTTCTTCGGCGCAGGCGCGGCTTTGGATGCCGTCTGCCGCTTGGGGCGGGACGGTGCGCTCTCCGCAGCGCGCGAGGACTTGGTGGTACTCCTGGCCATGCCCTCACGTTACGCCGGGGAGCGGACATCGCCCCGCAATGACGCGGCTTTCCGCCGATGTGCGCCGGTCAGGCCTCGATGACCAGCGGAACGATCATCGGGCGCCGGCGCAGCTTCTGGTTCACCCAGCGGCCGATCGTGCGCCGGACGACCTGCGAGAGCGCGTGCGTGTCCCGCACGCCGTTCCCCGACGCCTCCTTGAGGGCGGCGACGATCTTCGGCGCCACGTCGTCGAACACGGAGTCGTCCTCGGCCACACCGCGCGCGTGGATCTCCGGACCGGAGATGATGCGTCCGGTCGCGGCATCCACCACCACGATCACCGAGATGAAGCCCTCCTCGCCGAGGATCCGGCGGTCCTTGAGGTCCGCGTCCGTGATCTCGCCGACGGTCGATCCGTCGACGTACACGAAGCCGAGGTCGAGCTGGCCGGCGACACGGGCGGAGCCGTCCCGGAGGTCGATGACCGTGCCGTTGGAGGCGATGATCGTGCGCTCCTCGGCGATCCCGGTGTCCTGCGCCAGCTTCGCGTTGGCGATGAGGTGACGGTACTCGCCGTGCACCGGCAGCACGTTCTTCGGCTTCAGGATGTTGTAGCAGTACAGCAGCTCGCCCGCCGCCGCGTGGCCCGAGACGTGCACCTTCGCGTTCGCCTTGTGCACGACGTTCGCGCCGAGCTTGGTCAGACCGTCGATCACCCGGTAGACCGCGTTCTCGTTGCCCGGGATGAGGCTCGACGCCAGGATGACGGTGTCGCCCTCGCTGACCTCGATCGCGTGGTCCAGGTTCGCCATCCGGCTGAGGACGGCCATCGGCTCGCCCTGCGATCCGGTCGACATGTAGACGATCTGCTCGTCCGGCAGGTCGCGTGCCTTCTTGAAGTCGATCAGCACGCCCGCCGGCACCTTCAGATAGCCCAGCTGCTCGGCGATCGTCATGTTGCGCACCATGCTGCGGCCGAGGAACGCGACGCGGCGGCCGTGCGTGTGGGCGGCGTCGATGACCTGCTGCACCCGGTGCACGTGACTCGAGAAGCTGGCGACGATCACGCGGCGCGGAGCCCTGCCGATGACCTGGTCGAGCACCGGGCCGATCGAGCGCTCGGTCGGCGTGAAGCCCGGCACGTCCGCATTGGTGGAGTCGACGAGAAACAGGTCGACGCCCTCCTCCCCCAGACGCGAGAACGCACGCAGGTCGGTGATGCGGCCGTCGAGCGGAAGCTGATCCATCTTGAAGTCGCCGGTCGCGAGCACCAGTCCGGCCGGAGTGCGGATGGCGACCGCGAGCGCGTCGGGGATCGAGTGATTGACGGCCACGAACTCGAGGTCGAATGGGCCGACCCGCTCCTGCTGCCCCTCCTTCACGGTGAGGGTGAACGCCTTGATGCGGTGCTCCTTGAGCTTCGCCTCGACCAGCGCGAGGGTCAGGCCCGATCCGATCAGGGGAATGTCGCTCTTCAGGCGGAGCAGGTAGGGCACCGCGCCGATGTGGTCCTCGTGCCCGTGTGTGAGCACCACGCCGACGATGTCGTCGAGCCGATCGCGGAGGGGCTCGAAGTCCGGGAGGATCAGGTCGACACCGGGCTGGTGCTCCTCGGGGAAGAGCACGCCGCAGTCCACGATGAGGATCTTGCCGTCGTACTCGAACATCGTCATGTTCCGGCCGATCTCACCGAGACCGCCGATGGGGATGACCCGGAGCGTCCCCTCGTCGAGAGCGGACGGTTCTGCCAGGGGGATGGACATGCTGTCTCCTCAGTCGGACACTCCGCGCGTCCGTTCGTTCGTGGGGACGCGGCTCAGCGCGTCGTGCCGTGCACCTTGGGCAGGGCGCCGCCGGCGGCCGCGTTGCGGTCGGGGCGGAAGTTCGAGAAATCGGCGCCGGGCACGCCCGAGACGAGGTCGAGCTCTTCCTCGATGAGGGCGGCCTCCCACTCCTCCGGGCCCACCAGCGGCAGACGGACGCGGGGACTCGAGATGCGTCCGAGACCGTGCAGGATGTACTTCGCCGCGACCGTTCCCGGGACGTGCGTCATCACGGCGCGCACGAGCGGCTCGAGGCGCTTGTGCTCCGCGGTCGCGGCGGCGAGATCGCCGCGGTTCACCGCGTCGACAATGGTCCGGTAGGGCGTCGCGGCGATGTTCGCGGTGACGCCGATGAGTCCCGACGCGCCGATCGCGAGATGCGGGAGCACGTTCGCGTCGTCTCCGGAGAAGTACATCAGGTCGGTCTGGTTCAGCACGCGGCTGACCTCGGAGAAGTCGCCCTTCGCGTCTTTCACGGCGAGGATGTTCGGGTGCTTGGCCAGCCGCAGGAGCGTCTCGTACCGGATGGGGACGCCCGTGCGACCGGGGATGTCGTACAGGATCACCGGCAGGTTGGTGGCGTCGGCCACCAGCCGGAAGTGTGTGAGGATCCCGGCCTGGGTCGGCTTGTTGTAGTACGGCGTGACGATCATGATGCCGTCGGCGCCGGCCTTCTCGCTGGCCTTGTAGAGCTCGATCGCGTGGGCCGTCTCGTTGGAGCCGCCACCCGTGATGATCTTGGCCCGACCGGCGGAGACGGACTTGCCCACCTCGACGAGCTTGAGCTTCTCGGGGTCCGTCAGCGTGGACGTCTCCCCCGTCGTGCCGGTCACGACGACGCCGTCCGCACCCGCGGTGATGACGTCGTCGATGTGCTTCTCGACCGCGGGCCAGTCGACTTCGCCGTCGGCCGTCATCGGAGTGACGAGCGCGACGAGAACCTGTCCGAAGGGGTTGCCCGAGTGCGTCATGCACCCAGCGTATCGCCTCGACTGCCGCCCACGAGGACGCCGGGTGTCGTCCCGTAGGCTTCGACCATGACGTGGGTCACACACGGATCGCGCAGGGTCTATGACAACGCCTGGATCGAAGTACGCGAGGACCGCATCACCGGCCCCGCCGGCGACGGCATCTACGGCGTCGTCGCCATGCGGCACCCCGCGGTCTTCGTCGTGGCGGTGGACGACGAGGAGCGGGTCTGCCTGATCACGCTCGACCGGTACACCACCGGCCGGTCCATCGAGGTGCCCGCCGGCGGGAGCGACGGCGAGACGCCGGTTCTCGCGGCGCGCCGCGAGCTCCTCGAGGAGACCGGCGTCCGAGCGACGGAATGGACGGAGCTCGGCGTCATGCACGCCCTCAACGGGATCGCCGAGGCGGAGGAGCACGTCTTCCTCGCCCGCGGGCTGACCGTGCCGGACGCGCGCGCCTCGCGGTCTCAGGCAGAGGAAGGCATCGACGCGGTCGCGTGGGTGCCGCTCCCGGAGGTGTGGGACATGATCGCGGACGGCAGGATCACCGACGGCGAGACGATCGCGGCGCTCCTGTTCGCCGGCATCCGCCTGGGGCGCGTGCGCTGAGCGCCGTCACACCCGCCCGCGGCGAGCGATCCGCGACGTGAGCGACGCGGGCAGGACTCGTGCGAGCGCGACGATGCCCTTGTAGCGCCACGACGGGATCGAGACCGCACGACCGCGGGCGGCGTCGCGGAGTCCTTGCCGGACCACCTCGCGCGCATCCAGCCACATGAACGGCGGCACGCCCTCGCGTCCGGGCTCGAGACCCATGCGCTCGTGGAAGCTTGTGTGCGTGAACCCGGGGCAGAGGGCCGTCACGGTCACGCCGTCCGCCGCGTACTCGCGCGTGGCCCAGCGGCTGAACTGGATCAGCCAGCCCTTGCAGGCCGAGTAGGTCGACCGCGAGATGAACCCGGCTACGGAGGCGACGTTCACGATGCGGCCGCCGCGGCCGCGCATGGTCTGCAGCGCCGCGTGCATGAGACGCATCGATGCCTCCACGTGCACGCGCAGGTGCCGGACCTCGTCATCGATCGGGTTGTCGGCGAACTGGAGCGGCAGCCCGAATCCCGCGTTGTTCACGAGCAGGTCGATCGGATCCCCGGCATCCCGCAGCCGCTCGGCAACCCTCTCCACGCCCTCGTCATCGGACAGGTCGGCGGGGAGGATCTCGACGGCCACGCCGTACTCGCCGCGCAGCCGTGCGGCGAGCTCCTCGAGGGCGTCGGCCGATCGCGCGACGAGGACGAGATCGGCGCTGCGGCGCGCGAGCTGGCGCGCGAACTCCGCGCCCAGCCCCGCGCTGGCTCCGGTGATGAGTGCGGTGGGCATCAGCGCTCGTACCCCAGGAAGCGATAGCGGATGCCGGAGCGCGACGTCTCCCAATCCCCCTCGTCGACGAGCCTCCAGCCCGTCTTCGGCGGTGCGAACGCGTCTCCGTCGACCCGGAGGTCGAGCTCGGTCACCTCGAGCCGATCGGCGTCGCCGATCACCTGCCGGAAGATCTCGGCACCGCCGATGATCCACACCCGGTCCTTGCCGCGCACCGCCTCGCTGACGGTCGCGGCACGACGCGCGCCGTCCGCCGTCCAGTCCTGCTGGCGGGTGACGACGATGTTCTCCCGGCCGGGGAGGGGGCGGAAGCGCTCGGGCAACGAGTCCCAGGTCTTGCGGCCCATCACCACGGGTGAGCCGACCGTGACCTCCTTGAAGTGGGCCAGGTCCTCGGGCACGTGCCACGGCATGCCGCCCTCGGCGCCGATCACGCCGCCGTCGGCCTCCGCCCAGATCAAACCGACCCAGGTCATACCGCCACCGCCGCCCGGATGGGGGCGTGGTGCTGATACCCCTCGACGACCAGATCGTCGTAGCGGTAGTCGAGGATCGACTCCGGCTTCCGGGCGAACCGGAGCACGGGGTACGGATACGGCTCGCGGGAGAGCTGCTCGGTGACCTGCTCGACGTGGTTGTCGTAGATGTGGCAGTCGCCGCCGGTCCAGACGAAGTCGCCGGGCTCGAGACCCACCTGCTGGGCGACCATGAGGGTGAGGAGCGCGTAGGAGGCGATGTTGAACGGCACGCCGAGGAACATGTCGGCGCTGCGCTGGTAGAGCTGGCAGGAGAGCTTGCCGTCGGCGACGTAGAACTGGAAGAGCGCGTGGCAGGGCGCCAGGGCCATCTCGGGGATGTCGGCGGGGTTCCAGGCAGAGACGATGAGCCTGCGGGAGTCCGGCGAGCGGCGGATCTGCTCGATGACCTCGCTCAGCTGATCGATGCTCCGCCCGTCCGGCGCCGGCCACGACCGCCACTGCACGCCGTACACCGGCCCGAGCTCGCCGGACTCGTCGGCCCACTCGTCCCAGATCGTGACGCCGTTCTCCTGCAGCCACCGCACGTTGGAGTCGCCGCGGAGGAACCAGAGGAGCTCGTAGGCGATCGACTTGAAGTGCACCCGCTTGGTGGTGATGAGCGGGAAGCCCTGCGAGAGATCGAAACGGATCTGCCTGCCGAAGACGCTGCGTGTGCCGGTTCCCGTGCGGTCGGACTTGTGCGTGCCCGTCTCGAGGACATCGCGGAGCAGATCTTCGTACGGCGTCGGAACGGCTTCGCTCATGACAGCCACGATACCTTCCCCGTCCGACGCGCGGGCGGAGGGCGACGCCGTCGCCGTGGTGCCCGTCATGCTCCGAAACATGCGGTCCGCGCCCTGGGTGCGCGGGCGACGCTGGTCCAGTTCAGCACCGAGACATGCACGCGATGCCCGCAGGTGCGCAGACTGCTCCGCGCGTACGCCGATGACGACGACGGTCTGGTCCATCTGGAGATCGACCTGACCCGGCGCCCGGATCTCTCGGCCCGCTATCGCATCCTGCAGACTCCCACGACCTTCCTCGTCGACCGCCGCGGAGACGTCCGCGCACGATTCCACGGCGTACCGCAGCGTCGGGAGCTCGTCGCGGCAGTCACCGCCCTCCGAGCCACCGCAGGAGTCCTCATGCCACATCCGCCGGCATCGATTCCCGCCCCCTGGGCCGTGCTGTAGCGACGCGTCATCCGCCCCCGGCTCGCGCCGCCGACGGAGCTCGAGGATCCCCGTCCGCCGCGCTTCGCGCAGGGAGTGGGACTGTTCGTCGTCGGAATCGGTCTGGCCCTGCACCTGATCGGGGTGCCGTGGGCGCTTCCCGTCGCGACGGCCGCCGCGTTCCTCGCCGCCTTCCTGAACGCCGCGATCGGCCTGTGCTGGGATGCCAGCTGTATCTGCTCCTTCAGCGCGTCGGGCTCGCGGGACGCCCGCGAGCGGCGTAGGCGCTGCGGTTCCGCCGCCGGGGAGGTCTCGCTAGGCTGACCGGAACGCGACGCTGCGCCCCCGCAGCGCGAGAACCGGAGGAATCATGCCCGTCACCAGCGAAGCAGCCACCACCTGGACCGGATCTCTCGCGGAGGGTTCCGGGACCGTGTCCTTCTCCTCCTCGCATCTCGGCACCTTCCCGATCGACTGGAAGGCCCGGAGCGAGGGAAGCGACACCACGACCACGCCCGAGGAACTGATCGCGGCAGCCCACGCGTCCTGCTTCAGCATGGCGCTGTCGCACGCGCTCAGCGAGAACGGCACTCCCCCGGAGCGCGTGAACACGACCGCATCCGTGACGTTCCGACCCGGCGTCGGCATCACGGGCAGTCACCTCAACGTCAACGCCGCCGTGCCCGGGCTCTCCGCCGAGGCGTTCCAGACGATCGCGGAGGAGGCCAAGACCGGCTGCCCCGTCTCGCAGGCGCTCGCCGGCATCGAGATCACGTTCGAGGCGAGCCTGGCCTGAGGCGCCTCATCCGCGCGCGAGGCGGATCGCCTCGCGGATGCTGGCGCGCGCATCCTTCCGGCGTCCCGAGGCGTCCTGAACGACTCCCAGGCGGAAACGCGCACGCCAGTCGGTCGGGGCGGCGTCCGCGGCGGCGGCGTACCGCTGGATGAGGGGGTCGGCGTCAGCCCGCGCGATACGACCGCTCGGAGTCAGCTCCGTCTCGGCCTGGGGCATCCCGCCCTCGGCATCCAGCTGGCGGCCGAGACGGTCCGCAGCGAACCCGAACTGCATCTCCCTCACGAGCGCCCAGGCCCCGATCAGCGGCATGACGAGCAGCGCGGTGCCGATCCCGATCGCCACGGGCTCGCCGGTGGTCAGCATGAGCACGGCGCGCTGACCCACGACCACGAGATACAGGGCGAGGCAGAGCCCCATGACGCCGACGCCGATGCGGGAGGTCATGAGCGGATGCCGATGTCGATCATGCTCTCGAGCCCGACGATGACGCCCACCGCATCGCGGGCGAAGGGCACGGCCAGGCGGATGCCGGGAGCATAGGCGAGCGCGGGCTCGACGGTGTCGTGGGTGAAAGTGAGGGACTCCCCCGGACCCGCGAGGATCACGTCCTGCTTCGCGATGACCCCGGGTCGGCGCAGCGAATGGATCGGCACGCTGCCCACCTGCTGTCCCCGCGCCCGTTGATCTGCGTGGGGAGCGCGGACGGGACCGAGGTCGGATCGGGCGGCGGCGATCAGCTCCGCCGTGCGCACCGCAGTTCCGCTCGGGGAATCGACCTTGCTCTCGCGGTGCGCCTCGACGATCTCCGCGGAGTCGAAGAAGGGTGCAGCCGCCGCTGCGAGGGCGGAACCGAGCACGGAACCGAGCGAGAAGTTCGGGATGAACACGGCCCCCGTACCCGCGGCGTCGACGAGCGAGCGGATGAGCGCGATGCGCTCGGCCGACCAGCCCGAGGTCGCGACGAGGACGTTGATGCCCTGCTCGGCCGCGTGCCGCACCACGTCGATGCTCACCTGCGGCGTGGATGCGTCGATGACGAGGTCGGCGCCGTCCAGCTCGGACAGCGAGCTCGACGAGGTGAGGATGCGAGCGACCTCGAAGCCGTCGAGCTCGTCGACGACGGCGTGGATGATGCCTCCGAGCTTGCCGGTACCGCCGACGAGTGCAACCTGCGTGGTCATCTTCCCAGTCTATTGAGCGCTCCGGTCGCCCCGGAACACGGCGGCTCGCTCGTCACACCGGGATCGCGTCCGGGATGCCCGTGCGCAGCTCGACCGGGAGGTGACCGGTGTCGTTGTGATTGAGCAGCGTCCAGGGACGGCCCTGCTTCTGGGCGATCACCGTGAGTCCGCAGTGCGCCTGGTTGAGCGTCATCCAGCGCCACTCGGGCGCGCCGAGCACCTCGCGCACGAACCAGGAGATGACGAAGTTGTGCGTGATGAGGACCTCGTGGACCTCGCCCGTCTTGCGCACGAGGAACTCGTTCACGGCATCCGCCATCTGGGCGCGACCCGCCTCGATCTCGGCCTCGGTCACGGCGCCGAAGAAGGGCTCGAACGCCGCCGGGGTCTCCTCGGTCATGCCGGTGGGCACGCAGTCGAACAGCAACGACGTCGGCTTGGGGTCGACGGACGGGAGCCGACCGGCGATGGCGCGCGCGGTCTCATTGGCCCGCAGCAGCGGCGAATGCCACACGGCGTCCAGCGGAAGCCCCGACAGCCGATCGGCGATCAGTTCCGCCTGGCGCTGCCCGCGCGGGGAGAGGGGTCCGTCGGCGAGGCCGTGCTCGGCATCCTGATGTTCGCCGTGCCTGACCAGATAGATGTAGTGCGTCACAACTCGCTCGCTTCATCGCCAGCGTTCGCCGGGCGTTCGTCCCTCCACCCTATGCCACGCGGAGGACGGAGGGCGGGAGGCGCTCAGACGCCCGCTCGGGTCAGATCGGCGACCTGCACCCGAGACAGGGAGACGCCGGCGCCCTGCATGAGCTCGTCGACGTGCTCGGCGGCGAACGTGTTCACGATCGGAGCGACCACGGTCCGCTGCGCGAGGAGCCACGCGATCGACACCGCCGCGACAGGCACCGAGAGCTCCTCGGCGACCTGGTCCAGTGCGCGCAGCACGCGGATGCCGCGCCGGTTGAGGTGGCCGCGCAGCTGCTCTCCGCGCACGCCGCGCGACGTCAGCGCCTTGCTGCGGTGACGACCCGAGAGGAACCCGTGCTCCAGCGCGTGCGACGGCGTCACGGCGAGGTTCTGCGCACCGGCTACGAGGCGCAGATCGCCCTCGAAGGGCTGCCGTCGGATCAGGTTGTACGGCGCGTCGATCACCTGGATGCGCGGGTAGCCGGCGGCCGCGAGGATGCGCGCCTCGACCAGGCGTTCCGGCGCGAAGCCGTAGGCCCCGACCGCGCCGATCTTGCCGGCTTCGACGAGCCACTCGACCGTCGCGAGCGTGTCTTCGAGGTTGGTCGTCGCGTCGAGCGTGCCGTCGAGGTAGATCACATCGATGCGCTCGGCGCCGAGCCGGGTCAGGGACCCCTCGACGGCCCTCACCAGGTTCACGGAGCCGAGGCCCGGGTTGTCGGCATGGGCGCCGATGCGCGCGGCCAGGAGGACGCGATCGCGGAGCCCGCGGGAGCGCAGCCACTGCCCGATGATGTGCTCGCTTCGCCCGCCGGAGAACCCGTCGGCGGTGTGCACTGCGTTGCCCCCGATCTCGACGAAGCGGTCGAGGATGCCGTGGCTGGTCTCGAGGTCGACGTTCCAGCCGAACTCCGCAGCGCCCAGCATGAGGGGGAACGTCTCGAATCCGGTCTCGCCCAGCGGGACGCGGATCGACTCTCCCACGGCGGGCCCGACGATCGGGATGGGAGCCGACGGGTGCTCGATCAGCTGCGGTGCGCGCTCGGCAGCGGCCTCGCCGCCTGCGCTGAACAACCGCATCCTCTTCACCCCCACGTCGATCGGTGTGCACCGACCTGCGTACCCGCGTGTCACACCCCCCGGTGCGTACTTCGAGAGTAGGCGACGGCGGCGGGCCGGCCGACCAATCCACGGAACGGCGGACAAACTTCCCGTAACGGTTTGGTCACGAACACGGAGAAGGGCCCGAGAGCGACCGTTCCGGTCACATCTCGGGCCCTTCCCTCAGGAGGAGCCGATCACTCGGCGGCGGTCTCCTCGGCCGGTGCGGCGTCCGCAGCCGGAGCCTCGTCGATGACGGGCTCGAGCGACAGCTTGCCGCGGTCGTCGATCTTCGTGATCTTCACGAGGATCTTCTGGCCGACGGACAGGACGTCCTCGACGTTCTCGACGCGCTTCCCACCGGCGAGCTTGCGCACCTCGGTGACGTGCAGCAGGCCGTCCTTGCCGGGCAGCAGCGAGATGAAGGCGCCGAAGGTGGCGATCTTCACGACGGTGCCGAGGAACTGCTCGCCGACCTCCGGGTTGGTGGGGTTGGCGATCGCGTTCACCTGAGCGCGGGCGGCCTCGGCCGAGGGGCCGTCGGTCGCGCCGATGTAGACGGTGCCGTCCTCCTCGATGGAGATCTGCGCGCCGGTCTCGTCCTGGATCGCGTTGATCGTCTTGCCCTTCGGGCCGATCAGCTCGCCGATCTTGTCGACCGGGATCTGCACGCTGATGACGCGGGGCGCGGTCGGCGCCATCTCGTCGGGAGCGTCGATCGCGGCGTTGAGGACGTTGAGGATCGTCAGACGCGCGTCGCGTGCCTGGGTCAGCGCACCGGCCAGCACCGACGACGGGATGCCGTCGAGCTTGGTGTCGAGCTGGATCGCCGTGACGAACTCGCTGGTGCCGGCGACCTTGAAGTCCATGTCGCCGAGGGCGTCCTCCGCGCCGAGGATGTCGGTGAGCGCGGCGTAGCGCGTCTCGCCGTCGACCTGGTCGGAGACGAGGCCCATCGCGATGCCCGCGACGGGCGCGCGCAGCGGCACACCGGCGTTGAGCAGCGACAGGGTCGACGCGCAGACCGAGCCCATCGACGTCGAGCCGTTGGAGCCCAGCGCCTCGGACACCTGGCGGATCGCGTACGGGAACTCCTCGCGGCTCGGCAGGACCGGCACGAGGGCGCGCTCCGCGAGGAAGCCGTGCCCGATCTCGCGACGCTTCGGCGAACCCACACGGCCGGTCTCGCCGGTCGAGTAGGGCGGGAAGTTGTAGTGGTGCATGTAGCGCTTGCTCGTGGTGGGCGACAGCGAGTCGATCTGCTGCTCCATCTTGAGCATGTTCAGCGTGGTGACGCCCATGATCTGGGTCTCGCCGCGCTGGAAGATCGCCGACCCGTGCACGCGCGGGATGACCTGCACCTCGGCGTCGAGCGGACGGATGTCGGCCAGGCCGCGGCCGTCGATGCGGACGTTCTCGGTGAGGATGCGTCCGCGGACGATCTTCTTCGTGACCGACTTGTACGCCGCGGAGAACTCCAGCGGAGCGGCCGCGGGCAGGTTGCCGGCCTCGGTCGCCTCGATGAGCTCGGCCTTGACGCGGTCCTTGATCGCGTCGTCGGCGTTCTGGCGCTCGGTCTTGTCGGCGATCTGGTAGACGTCGCTCAGCTCTCCGTACGCACGCTCGGCGACGAAGTCGTAGACCTCGCTGCTGTACGGCGGGAAGACCGGGTACACGCCCGGCTCCTTCGACGCGGTCGCGGCGAGCTCGGCCTGGGCCTTGACCAGCTGGGCGATGAACGGCTTGGAGGCCTCGAGACCCTGGGCGACCACGGCCTCGTCGGGCTTGGTCGCGCCGGCCTTGATGAGGTTCCAGCTGCCTTCGGTGGCCTCGGCCTCGACCATCATGATCGCGACGTCCTCGGTGCCGTCGGCCTTCGTGATCACACGGCCGGCGACGATGAGGTCGAACACGGCCTCCCCGACCTGCTCGGCCGTCGGGAACGCGACCCACTGGTCGGCGTGCTCGCCGTGGCCGGGGATGAACGCGAGGCGCACACCGGCGACGGGACCGGAGAAGGGCAGACCCGAGATCTGCGTCGACGCCGAAGCGGCGTTGATCGCGAGAGCGTCGTAGAACTCGCCCGGGGCGATGGAGAGGACGGTGATGACGATCTGGACCTCGTTGCGCAGGCCGTCGACGAACGACGGGCGCAGCGGACGGTCGATCAGACGGCAGACCAGGATCGCCTCGGTCGAAGGGCGGCCCTCGCGCCGGAAGAACGAGCCGGGGATCTTGCCGGCGGCGTAGGAGCGCTCCTCGACGTCGACGGTCAGCGGGAAGAAGTCGAAGCCTTCACGCGGGTGCTTGCCGGCGCTGGTGGCCGAGAGGAGCATGGTCTCGCCGTCGAGGTAGGCGGCGACGGCGCCCTGAGCCTGCTGCGCGAGGCGGCCGGTCTCGAAGCGGATGGTGCGGGTGCCGAAGCGGCCGTTGTCGAGAACGGCCTCGGTGGCGGTGATTTCAGGACCTTCCAAGAGGTCTCTCCTTCTTTGTTTAGACTCGCGGGTCCGTGTGACGCGCGAGCGTGTTCATGAAGGAGCGGAACGGCCGGATATGGGCGCGCGAGCATTCTCGCGAATCTCACCTGCGCTGGCCACCAGTAGAAAGCCACCCGACGAGCGCCGAGGAACCCACCACAGGGGACCAGCTTCTCCGCCGATCGCTCCATGAGTCGTTGTGCAGTTGTACGACCGACCTGGGTCAGCCTCGCCCACTCTATCAGCGACGCCGGAAAATGCCCGTGACGTGGCAGGATCTCGAAGCGTCACCCGCCCGTCACGCGCCGTTCACCGCAGGGACGCCGCCCGGTGCGCGGCATCCGCTGACGTGGGCTCCATGCGCATGTCAGTGATCGGATGCGGGTACCTCGGTGCCGTGCACGCCGCAGCCATGGCCTCCCTCGGACACGACGTCGTGGGCATCGATGTCGATGAGACGCGGATCGCGATGCTCTCGCGCGGTGAGGCCCCCTTCTTCGAACCGCGGCTCGGCGAGCTGCTCGCCGAGGGCATCGCGTCGGGACGGCTGCGCTTCCGCACCGAGATGGCCGACGCCGCCGGGGCCGACGTGCACTTCCTCGCCGTCGGCACGCCGCAGCTCCCGGGCGGGCACGCCGCCGACCTCCGCTTCGTCGACGCCGCGGTCGACGCGCTGCTGCCGCATCTGCGCGCCGGGGACATCGTCGCGGGAAAGTCCACCGTGCCCGTCGGCACGGCCGCCGCCCTCGCGCGGAGGATCGAGCCGGCGGGCGCCACCCTCGTCTGGAACCCGGAGTTCCTCCGCGAGGGATGGGCGGTCCACGACACGATCTCCCCCGATCGCATCGTGGTCGGGGTGCCCGACGGCGAGGAGGGAGCGCGAGCCGCCGACCTCCTCCGCGACGCCTACCGTCCCGCCGTCGAGGCGGAGACCCCGTTCCTGGTCACCGACCTCGCCACCGCCGAGCTGGTGAAGGGGGCGGCCAACGCCTTCCTCGCGACCAAGATCTCGTTCATCAACGCCATGGCCGAGATCGCCGACGCCGCGGGCGCGGACGTCGCGCTGCTGGCGGACGCCCTGGGGCACGACACCCGGATCGGGCGACGCTACCTCGGTTCGGGCATCGGCTTCGGCGGGGGCTGCCTGCCGAAGGACATCCGCGCCTTCGCCGCCCGCGCCGAGGAGCTCGGCCGCGGGGAGGCGGTCGGGTTCCTGCGCGAGGTCGACGCGATCAACCTCCGCCGCCGCGACCGTGCGGTGCAGCTCGTGATCGACGCCCTCGACGGCCAGTTGTTCGGACGCCGGATCGCGGTCCTCGGGGCCGCCTTCAAGCCGTTCAGCGACGACATCCGAGATTCGCCGGCCCTGGACGTGGCGGTGCGCCTGCGCGGGCTCGGCGCGGACGTCGTGGTCACCGACCCGGCCGCGATCGACAACGCAGCCGCCGCGCATCCGCAGCTCGGCTTCGCGCGGGACCGCGACGAAGCGCTGCGCGATGCGGATGCGGTCGTGATCGTGACCGAGTGGGACGAGTACCGTCGCGAGCTCTCCCCCGCGCACGCCGGCGCACTGGTCCGGCGACGCATCGTGGTCGACGGACGCAACTGCCTGGATGCCGCGGCCTGGCGGGCCCAGGGCTGGAACTACCGCGGGATGGGCCGCCGCTGAGCTCAGCCGACCGACACGCCGCGGCTCGTGCTCGAGCGCCCGACGTACACGTAGTCGTCGTGCTTGGCGACCCGGCCGTCGCCCGCGGTGCGGCCGTGCAGGCGCCGCCACACCCACGGGAGGGCGTGGCGCGACCACCAGAGCCCCCGCCCGATCGCGGTGGACTCGTGCAGCGCCGCATCCAGGGCGCCGAGCGCGTCGGCGTGCGGGACGCCCAGCATCTCGCCCGCCCGATAGGCGAGGAACCGGTGACCGCTGCTGCTGAGGTGCACCAGGTCCTCCCCCCAGTGCTCGCGCTCGCGCAGCGTCGGGTGCAGGTCCGTGTCGATCATCATCGCCCCGGTCCGGGCCGCGACACCGGCGAGTGCCGTCGCGAAAGTCGAGAACCTCGCCGCGTAGATCGATGCGGCGCGCTGTCCGGGCAGGAACGGCGTGACGAGGAGCACGGTGGCGCCCCCGGCGCGCAGCTCCCCCACCGCGCCCTCGAGCGCCGTCGCGAGGGCGGGGATGTCGACACGCGGCTTCACGAGGTCGTTCGCCCCGACGAGGATCGACACGAGGTCCGGGCGCAGCTGCCGCGCGCGGTCCAGCTGCGGGCCGCACACGTCGGCGACGCGCTTGGATCGGATCGCGAGGTTGGCGTAGTGCAGGCCGCCGCGCGCCGCGAGGAGCAGCGCGAGGCGGTCGGCCCATCCGCGCAGCGCGCCGTCGGGCGCCGGGTCGCACAGCCCCTCGGTCAGCGAATCGCCCAGGGCCACGTAGCGCTGCCACCGGACCGGCTCGGACGCGGCGGGCGGCTCGGGGCGCACGACCCGGCGAGCGCGGAGCGACCGATCGATCGCGTGCAGGCGCTGCGCCTCGTCGAAGTGCCCGAGCAGCTGGTCGCACACGCTGGCCCAGGACCGGGTCTGCACCGCCGCGTGACCGGCCTCGCCGAAGGCCCGCCGCTTGCGTGCGTCGCCGGCGAGGTCGGACACGCGCATGCGAAGGTCGTCGAGGTCGCCGGGCCGGTAGAGCCAGCCGTCGATCCCCATGCGCACAAGGTCGAGCGGACCGCCGCTACCGGTGGCCACCACGGGGATGCCGCTGGCATGCGCCTCCTGCAGGGTCTGCCCGAAGGTCTCGCTCTCGCCCGGGTGTACGAACACGTCGAACGAGGCCACGGCTGCGGCGAGCGCCGCACCGCTGAGGTGGCCGAGGAAGACCGCGTCCGGGAGGAGCGCCTCCAGGCGCGCCCTGCTGGGGCCGTCTCCGACGATGACGAGACGGGTGCCCGGGATGGACCGCAGCGCCGCCAGGTCCTCGACCTGCTTCTCGGGGGCGAGACGCCCGACGTAGCCGATGACGACCCCTGCTCCCCAGGTCGCCCGCAGCTCGTCGTCCCTCATGCTGGGATGGAATCTCTCGGCGTCGACGCCGCGACCCCACCGCCGCAGGCGATCGACCCCGAGCCGCTCCAGCTGGAGCGCGGACTCCGAGGACGGCGCGAGGGTGAGCGTGGCGCGACGATGCAGCCGGGCGATGTGGCTCTGGGCGAGACCGGTCGTGGCGGCGACGCGGTACCTCTCCGTGTAGGCGGCCACGTCGGTCTGGTAGGCCGCGACGGAGGCGACCTGCAGCCGCTCGGCGGCGAGCACGCCGCGCCATCCCAGGGCGAACGGAGAGGCGAGGTGAACGACGTCGGGCGCGAATCCGCGTAGCGAGGCGGCCAGGCGCGACGCCGGCGAGGTGCCCACGCGCACGTTCCGGTATCCGGGGAGGGCGAAGCTGGGGATCGCCTCGACCGGCGCTCCGTGCGTCTCGGCCGGCATGCCTGCGGCGGCCGGAGCGAGCACGCGGGCCTCGTGCCCCTGCCTCTCGAGGTGACGCAGGATCTGCAGCACCGACCCGGTCACGCCGTTCATGTGCGGAAGGAAGGACTCTGTCACGATCGCGACTCTCACATCCCCAGGATGGCGCCCGACGACGGCGACGGAGGCGCGGACGGGCCCTGCGCACCGGATGTTCACCCGATGCACGAAAGCCTGTCACCGGCTATGCGGACTTCATTCGCCGTTCACCGCCGGGAGGCACCGTAGGGCTGTGCCCGCTGATCTGCTCACCACCGTGCTCACCGGCCCGTGGGCTCTCGTCGGGATGGGCCTCCTGGTCCTCGGCGACGCGTTCCTCGTGGTGATCCCCGGCGAGGTCGCGGTGACCGCCCTGGGCGCGGCATCCGTCTCCACCGGTTCTCCCCCGCTCTGGGCGGTCATCGCCTGCGCCACCGCGGCTGCAGCGCTGGGCGACGTCGCCTGCTACCTGATCGGACGGCACGTCGGCACGGAGCGATGGCGGTGGATGCGGTCGCCGCGGGTGCGCCGCGCCCTCGGGTGGGCGCATCGCCGGCTCGACGGAGGGATGGCGACGGTGCTCTTCACCGCGCGCTTCGTCCCCTTCGCGCGTCTGGCCATCAACCTCGTGGCGGGCGCGTCGCGCGTGCACGCTCCGCGGTACCTCGCGCTGGTCGTCGTGGCCGCCGCGGGATGGGCCGCCTATCAGGCCTCCGTCGGAGCCGCCGTCGCGGCGATCCTTCCCGGCGGTCCGCTCGTCGCCGTCCCCGTGTCCGTCGTCGTGGCGATCGGGCTGGGACTCGTGATCGACCTGGTCACGCGTCGCGCACGACGCGGCCTCCCGGGCGACGCACCCGTGGCCTAGGCTGGCGGGCATGAGCACCGAAGATGGCGCCTCCTCCTCAGAGGAGATGAAGCGCAAGTTCAAGGAAGCGCTCGAGAAGAAGAACGCGCACCACCGGCAGGGCGAGGCCCACCTGGACGGCGACTCCGCCGTCCACGGCGCTGCGGCTCCGCAGACGCGGCGCGAGTTCCGACGCAAGAGCGGTTGACCGCTGATGCGGGGGACGACGACGCGTCCCCCGCATCCCCTTCTCACCGGGGCAGACGGCCCTCGTGCAGGAGCGCCTCCGGGTCCAGCCGCTCGCGGACCGCGCGCAGTCGCTCGAGATCGGCCGTCGGCGCGGAGCGCTCCAGCGTCTCCCCGGCGCTGAGGAACGTCGGCACCAGCCGATCCGAGGCTGCGGGGGCCAGTACGTCTGCGAGCCCGGCGAGGCTCGCCTCGCCGGCGAGCGCCGGGGCATCGGGGAACAGGGGCGCCAGCCCGTGGACCAGCCATTCCGATGAGCCGACGCCCGCGAAGCCGGGACGGCGAGGAGTCCGCAGCGCCCCGCCGAGCATCCGCAGCTCCACGCCCATGAGGGGCCACTGCTCCGGACGCTCGCGGAAATCGATCAGCGCGTCGATCAGCCGGTCGTCCATGCCGGTCAGCGCCGCGGAGACGCCACGGCCGGCCATCGGCTCGGTCGGCTCGTTCGACTGGGCGATGAGCGCGGCGGGCGAGGTGGGACCCTCCGCCTGACGCAGCGGTGCGGCAGCCGCGCACAGCGCGTCGAGGGCCGATGCGGCGGCGCCGTCCGCCGAGAGCAGCTGGACGGCGACGAAGCTCCGGCCGCGCACCTCGTCGGGGAGCAGGGGCACGTCGGGCATGCGCATGGAGTTGACGAACACGTTGAGCGACGCCGGAGCCTCCGGCGCGAGGTCGCGCACCGCCCGCAGCACCGCCGCCGAATCGGCCGCGTCGAACATCAGCGACGCACCCCACGGGTGAGGGGTCGGGACGAGGTCGATCTCGAGCGCGGTGACGATGCCGACGACGCCCGCCGCGCCGCGCAGACTCCACATCAGCTCGGGATCGGTGTCATCGTCGATGCGGTCGTGGCTGCCGTCCGGACGCAGGAGCCACACGGCGCGGAGGTTGTCGGACCCGAGCCCGGCCGTGCGGCTGAACCACGAATGGCCGCCGTTGAGCGTATAGCCCGCGACGCTCACGACCGGGCTCGTCCCCGCCGGAGCAGCCCAACCCGAGCCCTCGAGGGCCGAGACCACCGCCCCCCAGCTCACCCCGGCTCCCGCGGTCACGACGCCCTCCTGCGTATCCACACGCAGATCGTCGAAGCGCGACATCCGGACGAGGATCGTCTCGGCGAGGTCACCGGAGGCGCCGTGGCCGCTCGGCTGGACGGCGATGCGGAGCCCGCTGTCACGGGCCGCCTGCAGCAGGACGCGGAGGTCGTCGACACCGGCGGGGATCGCGACCGCGGCCGGATGCTGCGCGACCGCGAGGTTCCACGGCAGGCGCGCGGCGTCGAAGCCGTCGTCGTGCGGGAGGAGGAGCGCGCCGGTCAGGGAGCGACGCGCGCTGACGAGGAGCTCTGCGGCGGACATGACGCCACCGTACGATGCCGGGCGGACATTGTCGATGGCATCCTGTTCACGCTCACTCCCCCGCGAGTCCTCCGAGCATGTGGCCGAACGAGCGCCCCTCACCGAGGTACGTGGACGGATCGAAGGGGTCTGCGACGACCGCGGCATCCCGACGCGCGATCGCCTCGGCGAGCTCGCGTGCGCCCTTCTCGACCCGCTTGGCGAGCGGAGCCACGTCGTCTCCCGCGCCGCCCCAGTCGCTCGAGGCGGCGAAGACACCGGTCGACACGGCCTCGGCGTGCAGGTAGGCGAACAGCGGGCGGATCGCGTAGTCGATCGCGAGCGAGTGCCGAGCGGTGCCCGCGTTCGCGCCGATGAGCACCGGCTTGCCGGTGAGGGCGTCCGGATCGAGCACGTCGATGAACGACTTGAAGAGTCCGGAGTAGCTGGTGGAGAAGATCGGCGTCACGGCGATCAGAGCATCCGCGGAGACGATCGTGTTGATCGCCGTCTCGAGAGCGGGGGGCGCGAAGCCGGTGAGCATGTTGTTCGTGATGTCGTGCGCGTAGTCGCGCAGCTCGATCACGTCGACGGTTGCCTGGATGTCGCGCTCCGCGAGGGCCTTGATCGTCTCGGCCGCGAGGCGGTCGGCGAGCATGCGCGTCGAGGAGGGGTTCGAGAGTCCGGCCGACACGACCGCGATCCGACGCGTGGTCATCTCACGCCTCCTTCCGGCCGAGCCCGAACGCGGCACCGGCGGGCGCCGGGGTGTCCTGGTACGGGGTGTCACCGGTGAGGTTGTCGCCGCGGTTGGCGCCGGGACGCGCCTGCCGGGTGGGGCCGTCGCCGAACTCGGCGCGCACCCGGGCCGCGTGCGTCGGGGCGTCGGGCACCGTCTCCGGACGGTTGTGGGACAGCTCCTTGCGGAGGACGGGCACGACCTCGGAGCCGAGGATGTCCAGCTGCTCCAGCACGGTCTTGAGCGGCAGCCCCGCGTGATCGATGAGGAAGAGCTGACGCTGGTAGTCGCCGAAGTGGTCGCGCATCGCCGCGTACCGGTCAATGACCTGCTGCGGCGAGCCCACGGTGAGAGGCGTCATCTCGGTGAAGTCCTCCATGCTGGGACCGTGGCCGTAGACGGGCGCGTTGTCGAAGTAGGGGCGGAACCGATCGACGGCATCCTGCGACTTCGCCGCCATGAACACCTGCCCGCCCAGGCCGACGATCGCCTGCTCGGGCGTGCCGTGCCCGTAGTGGGCGTAGCGCTGGCGGTAGAGCTCGATCAGTCGCTGGTAGTGCTCCTTCGGCCAGAAGATGTTGTTGGCGAAGAACCCGTCGCCGTAGTACGCGGCCTGCTCGGCGATCTCCGGGGTGCGGATCGAACCGTGCCAGACGAAGGGCGCGACTCCGTCGAGCGGGCGCGGGGTGGAGGTGAACCCCTGGAGGGGAGTGCGGAACTTGCCCTCCCAGTCCACGACGTCCTCCCGCCACAGCTTGTGCAGCAGCGCGTAGTTCTCGATCGCGAGCGGGAGGCCCTGTCGGATGTCCTTGCCGAACCACGGGTACACGGGGCCGGTGTTGCCGCGCCCGAGCATGAGGTCCATGCGTCCGCCCGATACGTGCTGGAGCATCGCGTACTCCTCCGCGATGCGGACCGGGTCGTTCGTGGTGATCAGCGTCGTCGAGGTGGACACGATCAGGCGTTCGGTCCGAGCGGCGAGCGCGGCCAGGAAGGTCGTGGGGCTCGAGGACCAGAACGGCGGGTTGTGGTGCTCGCCGATCGCGAAGACGTCCAGCCCGACCTCTTCGGCATGGGTCGCGATCGCCAGGGTCGCCTGGATGCGCTCCTGCTCGCTGGGGGTGATGCCGGTGGTGGGGTCGCGCGTGATGTCGCTGACCGACATGATGCCGAACTGCATCGACGGCGTTCCGGACTGCTCGCTCATGATTGCTCCGTCTTCTCCGAAGCAGACGCCTCTCGGCATCCGTTTCTATTCACTTGAATGTATATGAGTCAACGCGCTGCCGACAACTTTATTCCCGACGGTAGCCTCGGAGAATGAGCACCACAGGAGCCGGCTCCCCCGCGCCGGCCACAGGATCGACTCCGCGCCCGCGCCGCCGCGTCCCCTTCTGGGACAATGCGCGGTACGCCTGCATCGTCCTGGTGGTCCTGGGGCACGCGATCCAGCGGCTCATCTACGACTCTGACATCGCCTTCGCGTTCTACCTCGCTCTCTACGCCTTCCACATGCCGGCCTTCGCGATCATCTCGGGCTACTTCTCGAAGTCCGGCTCGCCGACGAAGACGCAGATGGCGAGGGTCGTCACCGACATCCTCCTCCCCTACGTGATCTTCGAGACCCTGTGGACGCTGACGAAGTGGCTGGTCGAGGGGCAGGCGAACCCCAACCCGACCAAGCCGTCGTGGACCCTGTGGTTCCTGCTCGCCCTCGGGATCTTCCGGCTCGTGCTGCCCTATCTCGCCCTTCTCCGCTGGCCACTGTTCTGGACCGTCGCGATCTCGATCGGAGTCGGCTACCTCCCCAACGTCGACAGCACGTTCTCGCTGTCGCGCACCCTCGGACTGCTCCCGTTCTTCACGCTGGGGTGGTGGCTGCGCGACAAGGACATCGTGGCGCGGCTGCGGCTGCTGGACTTCCGTCCGTGGTGGATCCGCGTGGCCGCGGTGACGGTGCTGGGCGCGGCGGGCTGGGCGGCCTGGCACTGGCTGCCGTTCTGGCAGGAGTTCGACCTGCGGCACTGGCTGTTCTACGAGGACGCCTACGCCGACCTCGCCGGCGACCAGTGGTGGGCCGGAGGCGTGCGCCTTGCGCTCATGCTCCTCGCGGTCGTGCTGTGCGCCTCGTTCTTCGCGCTCATCCCCCGCGGGACGTACTGGTGGACGGCGTTCGGCCAGTACACGATGTACGTCTTCCTGCTCCACTCGTTCGTGCTCTACCCCTTCCGCGAATCCGGCGCCCTGCGGGGCCTCGACCCGACCTGGATCTGGCTGCCGCTGGTCACGATCCTGTCGGTGCTCGTGGCGCTGCTCCTGGCGACCCGGCCGGTGCGATGGGTGTTCCGCCCTCTCGTCGAGCCCCGGCCGCGCTGGCTGTTCGCCGACCCCGAGCTGTCGTCCCGGGAAGGACGGCGCAACGACCCCACGGGGTCACGCCGCCCGCGCCCGCCCGAGCGGCTCGGATCGCGGCGGTAGCCTGAGACGATGACCCGAGCCGAGGACGTCCGCGACCGCATCGTCGACGAGGTGGCGTCTTCCGGCTTCGGGGCGCACGGCCTCCATGTCCGCATCGGCGACGACGTCGCGAAGTACCGCTGGACGCCGGATGTGCGCGAGGACATCCATTCGGCGGCCAAGGGCGTGTGCGTCCTGGCGGCCGGGATCGCCGCGGACGAGGGCGAGATCTCTTTCGACACTCCCATCTCCGAGTACCTGGCCGACATCGAATACGGAGCCGGGGCCGAGCGCGTGACGCTCAGGGATCTGCTCACGATGTCGAGCGGCATCGACCTCCCCTGGTCGGAGACGATGATGACCGATTGGCCGGACCTCGCCCGCGAGTTCCTCTCCCGCCCGTCGCGCGGGCGGGTCTTCCAGTACTCCAACGCCAGCACCTACACCGCCATGCGGGTGCTCGCTGCTCGGGTGGGCGATGTGGTCGACTACCTGCGTCCCCGCCTCTTCACCCCCCTCGGGATCGATCCCGTCGAGTGGGAGCGCTGCCGGAACGGCTGGATCCTGGCGGGCAGCGGACTGCTGCTGCGCACCGAGGAGCTCGCCCGGCTGGGCCGGCTCCTCCGCGACGGAGGCGTCTGGGACGGGCGGCGTCTGGTCGGTGCGCACTGGGTCGACGCCATGCATGCCGACTGGGTGCCGGCCGGGGAGGGTCCGGCATACGAGCGCTACGCGCTCGCGGGCTGGGCGGGGCCGGGGTCGGCCTGGCGACTGCACGGGGCGCACGGCCAGCTCCTCCTGTTCGTCGGCGACGCCGTGGTGACCGTCACCGCGGCCGACCACTTCGGCGCAGATGCCCTGGCGGCGTCCGTGGTGCGGATGCTGGAGGACCGGCCTTCCCGTCGGTAACCCTGCGCAACACTGCGCGGTCGCGGCGTCGCGGGACGTACCCTCGTGCCATGGCTGAACTCTCGCTCCCGATCCTCGATCTGTCCCGGCTCGACGACGGCCCGGAGGCGGCGGAACGCTTCCGTGCCGACCTTCGCACCGCGACACACGACGTCGGCTTCTTCTACCTCACCGGCACCGGCATCTCACCCGAGCTGGAAGCGCGCCTGCACCAGGCGGCGCTGGACTTCTTCGCACTGCCGGAGGAGGACAAGCTCGCGATCGAGAACGTGAACAGCCCGCACTTCCGCGGATACACCCGCATCGGCGGCGAGCGCACGCAGGGCGCGATCGACTGGCGCGAGCAGATCGACATCGGCCCCGAGCGCGAGCCGGTCAGCGAGGGGCCGGCCTTCAACCGGCTCATCGGCCCGAACCTCTGGCCCTCCGCTCAGCCCGAGCTCCAGGAGATCGTGACCGAATGGCACGCGACCCTGTCCGACGTCGCGCGCAAGCTGCTGCGGGCGTGGGCCGAGGCTCTCGGGGCGGAGGCGTCGTACTTCGACGAGCACTTCGGAGAGCCGTCGACCCTCATCAAGATCGTCCGCTACCCCGGCACCCACGAGCCGGAGCCGCAGCAGGGAGTCGGCGCCCACAAGGACTCCGGGGTGCTGACGCTGCTCTGGGTCGAGCCGGGCAAGGGCGGCCTGCAGGTCGAACGCGATGGACAGTGGGTCGATGCTCCCCCGGTGCCCGGGGCGTTCGTCGTCAACATCGGCGAACTCCTCGAGTACGCGACCGGCGGCTATCTCAAGGCGACGAACCACCGCGTGGTGTCGCCGAAGGCGCCGGACGAGCGGATCTCGATCCCGTTCTTCTTCAATCCCGCGCTCGACAAGCGGCTTCCGCTCATCGAGCTGCCGGCGGAGCTGGCTGCCGCGGCCACGGGCGTGACCGACGATCCGGCCAACCCGATCCACGCGCTCTACGGCGAGAACGCCCTGAAGTCGCGTCTGCGCGCGCATCCGGATGTCGCCGGCATCCACCACCCGGACCTCGTCGCCGCGACCGCCTGACCGGCGCGTCGTCCCGGGCCCGCGGCGACGTCTAGCGCCCCGGAGCGAAGGACGCCCCGACGAACACCAGCAGGATGCCGACACCGACGATCGCCCCGATCGGAGCGGACACCGGGAGGAGGACGACCGCGATCAGAGCTCCCTCCGCCAGCACGAGGGAGAGCAAATGGGGCCATCGCCACGCAGCTCCGACGGCGGGGAGGCCGATCTCGGAGGAGAACGCGAGCATCCACACGAGGAAGCCGATCATCGTCGCCAGGGAGAGCACGTGTCCCAGGAAGCCGGCCGCCGTCGCCGTCACTGCGCCCAGTGCGAGCGCCACGCCCACGAGGATCGTGCCGACGCGAGCGGTGCCCCGCAGCCGGACGGGAACGGGGCGCGTGCGCGGGGCCGCGGAGCGAGACGACCGCAGCAGGGCGATCCCATATCCACCCAGACCCAGGAGCACCACCGCGCTCGGGGCGAGACGGAGAACGAGCGGCGCATCGTCGACGAACACGGCCGCCCCGAAGAGCCCGAGCGCCGGGAGGAGGACCGCGACGGCCGCGACGACACGGAGAGGGTGCTGGGGTGCTCTCCGCGGCTGCGGGCGCCCAGGGCGTCGAGCCACGCCGGCGGACAGCTGCGTCCACAGCAGGAACCCGAAGAGCAGAACCGTGGCGCTCTCCACGCCGTCGTCGCGCAGCGCAGTGATGTAGACGAAGAGGAAGACCGCGATGGCGACGGCCGAGCTGAGCTGCTGCCACGCCCGATCGCGACGGTCGGCTGCGGTTTCGCGCGGGTCCGCCTCGGCGGGAGCCGCATCGATGTGCCGGCCCGCGGTGTGCGGCTGGCGCGTGGTCGTCGGCCCGGTTGCAGGGGTCTGCTCCATGGTCTGCCTCCTTCGAGAACCGAACTGGCAGTGAACATCGCTCGTGCCGCGAAGTCAAGGGATCCATCCGGCCGGATACGACGAAGGCCGCCCCACACCTGGGGCGGCCTTCTCAAGAATGTTTTGCGCGATTGAACGCTAGTCGCTCAGCGGCGGAGTCCGAGACGCTCGATCAGCGAGCGGTAACGCTCGATGTCGATGTCCTGGAGGTAGCCGAGCAGACGACGGCGCTGACCCACGAGCAGGAACAGACCACGACGCGAGTGGTGGTCGTGCTTGTGCTCCTTCAGGTGCTCGGTGAGGTCCTTGATGCGCTGCGTCAGCATTGCGACCTGCACCTCGGGGGATCCGGTGTCACCGGGGTGCGTCGCGTACTCTTCGATGATCGCCTTCTTGACGTCTGCTTCGAGTGCCATAGATTCGATCCCCTTTCAGCTTGTTGCGCGGCGCCCGACGCCTGATGCGTGGGCTCTCTTTATCCGCGGCCGATCGAACGGCAACCTGAAGAGTCTACCAGCCGCCGTCCCCTCCGGGCGACCGCTGCCCCGGGCGAGGATGCGATACTCCGATACGCTCGAGGAGTGCAGCACGACCAGGCGCCGCGATGAGCGGATCACGCGGACACTTCATCGATCTCTCCCCCCTGACGGCCAGTCCCGCCTTCGCCCGCATGTGGATCGGCTCCGCCCTCGCGGGCATCGGCGGACAGCTCACGATCGTGACCGTCATGCTCCACGTGTTCGAGCTCACCGGGAGCACGTTCGCCGTCTCCATGATCGCCGTCGCCGGTCTCGTCCCCATGATCCTCGCGGGGCTGTACGGCGGCATGCTCGCCGACGCCTTCGACCGCCGTCGCGTCGCACTGATCGCCGCGACCGTGACCTTCCTCTCCACCGCCCTCCTCGCCGCACTGACATGGACGGGCGGCGAGACAATCTGGTGGCTGTACGTGCTCAGCATGATCAACTCGGCGGCGAACTCCGTCGGCATGGCGACCCGGACGGCGATCGTGCCGCGCCTGATCCCCCGCGACAAGCTCGCCGCCGCCTCGGCGCTCAACGGCGTCTCGATGGGCATCACCGTCATGGCCGGCCCCGCCCTCGCCGGGCTCCTCGTCGCCCTCACCGGATACGGCTGGACCTACACGATCGACGTCGTGCTCATGCTGTCCATGTTCCTCGGACTGTGGACGCTCCCGACCCTGCGGCCGGAGGGTCGGATCGTGCGGCCCGGACTCGCCTCACTGGTGGACGGCTGGCAGTTCCTCCGCGGCGCCGGGAACATCCGGATGCAGTACATCGTCGACATCATCGCGATGACCTTCGGCCAGCCGCTCGTGCTCTTCCCCGCGCTCGGCACGGTGCTCCTCGGCGGCGGCGCCCTGACCACCGGCATCCTGACCGCCGCGGTCGCGGTGGGCACCTTCGCCTCGAGCCTGCTCTCCGGCCGCGTGGTGCAGTACCGCTGGCACGGCCGCGGCATCGAGAGGGCGGTGGAGGCGTACGGGGCGTCGATCCTCGCCTTCGGCGCCGTGCTCCTTCTCGGAGCCCTGCTGCCCCCGGTGTCCGAGACGTCGCCGAACATCGCGCTGATCGTCGCGGCGTGCATCGCTCTCGCCCTGTCGGGCGCCGCCGACAACGTCAGCTCGATCTACCGCAACACGATGATGCAGGCCGCGGTTCCGGATGCCATGCGGGGCCGCCTGCAGGGCGTCTTCATCGTCGTCGTCGCCGGTGGGCCCCGGGTCGGCGCCCTCTACGCGGGCACGCTCTCGACCTTCACGGCCCTGTGGTTCCCACCCCTGCTCGGCGGGGTGATCGTGATCGCGCTCGTCGCGTTCCTCGTGCAGCGCAGCCCGCGGTTCCGCGAATACGACGCAGAGAACCCCGAGCCGTGATCGGCCCGGGGTTCTCGAAGAGCTGAGCCTCAGTCCTGCTGGAGCGCGCCCTGCAGGTCGAGGTTGATCGTCACGTCCTTGCCGACGAGCACCCCGCCGGTCTCGAGCGCGGCGTTCCAGGTGAGACCGAAGTCCTCGCGGTTGATGACGGTCTTCGCCGAGGCGCCGGCCTTGTAGTTGCCGTACGGGTCGTTGCCGAAGCCGCCGAAGTCGAACTCGAAGCTCACCGGCTTGGTGATGCCGCGGATCGTGAGGTCGCCGTCGATGAAGAAGTCGCCGTCCTCGACGCGCGCGCCGGTGGAGACGAACTCCATCGTCGGGTAGTTCTCCGTGTCGAAGAAGTCGGCGGAACGGAGGTGGCCGTCGCGACCCTCGTCGTTGGTGTCGATCGACGTGACGTCCACGCTCGCCTCGACCTTGGCGTCGAGCGGGTTCTCGGGGGCCACGAGCGTCGCGCTCTTGACGCCGAAGGAGCCGCGCACCTTCGAGATCATCATGTGGCGGACGCTGAAGGTGACCTCGCTGTGGGCGGGGTCGAGAACCCAGGTGCCGGGGCGGTAGCCGGGGATGTCGATGGTCATGGAATCTCCTCACGGGACGGGGGCCGCATCTGCGGCGACAGGGATAGGAACCCTGCCTCGTGAAGATATATTCCCATGAATACGAATTGACAGCGAAACGAGGAAGACGCCCCTCCCCCGGAAGGGGACGGGGCGTCTCGATGACGGGGTCTCAGTCGACCGCGACGAGATCGATGATGAAGATCAGCGTCTTGCCTGAGAGGAAGTGCCCGCCTCCTGCGGGACCGTAGGCGAGGTGCGGCGGGATCACCAGCTCGCGGCGGCCGCCGACCTTCATGCCGGGGATGCCGTCCTGCCAGCCCTGGATCAGGCCGCGGAGCGGGAACTGGATGGTCTCGCCCCGACCCCAGGAGGAGTCGAACTCCTCGCCGGAGTCGAACTCCACGCCGGCGTAGTGGACGGTGACGGTGTCGCCGGGCTTCGCCTCGGTGCCGTCGCCTTCGATGATGTCGCGGATGACCAGCTCCGTCGGGGCGGGGCCGGTGGGGGCGTCGAACTCGGGCTTTGTGCGATCAGTCATGCATCCAGTCAACCCGAGCCGCACGGAGCGGGTCAACGGCCGCGCACCTGCTCACAGCGAACACCGGCTCGACGGGACGGCGACCAGCGATCCCGGTCTTGACACGTCTGCGAGGCGGGTGCACGCTGGGGGAAGACCAACTCAGCGCCCGGTAGACATGCAGGCATCGCCGCAGCACCGGGCGCTGAGTGTTTTCACCGGCATCCGCCTCGGCTCAGTACGCGAGCAGCGCCGCACGCGTCGCGCGGGTGCGGATGAGCAGGGCCCGCTCGTCCTCCGCCGCGAGCGGGTCGCGACCCGTGATGGCGCGCTGACGCACCGAGGCCAGCGTCGTGGCGTCCTTGATGAACTCGCGCATCAGCGGGCGGCGGTCGCCGCGCAGCCGGGACGCCCAGGCCATCCCCACCTTGCGTCCGGCCGGCGTCGCCAGCATCGTGACCTCCTCGGGGGTGAACCAGCCGGCCGCGGCGTAGTCCCCGAGCCGGGCACGCGTCAGGCGCGATTCCTCCCGCCGCAGCGCGATGATGCCGATGATGAACCCGACGAACAGCGGTACCTGGAGGGTGAAGTACAGCGCGAAGAAGTCGGCGAACGTCGCCGAGCCGTTCCAGAGCGCGTGCAGGAGGATCGCGCCGATCAGGCCGAGCAGCCCGGCCCCGAGCGCGGCCCCTGCCGAGGCGTGCCGACGGGCCGCGAGACCGATCGCGAACCCGGTGAGCGAGGTGAACATGGCGTGCGCGAACGGCGACAGCAGGGCGCGCACCACGAAGGTGACCGTCAGCTGCCCGCCGCCGCCCTCGATGAGGCTGATGGCGAAGTACTGGATGTTCTCGGTGAAGGCGAATCCGGCGCCGACGAGCGCGCCGTAGACGACGCCGTCGATCGGACCGTCGAAGGCGCGCCGCGCCACCAGGAAGACGAGGAAGACGCCGAGCCCCTTCCAGAACTCCTCGACGATGGGCGCCTGCACCACGGCGGACACCGCGTCGTCGCGCAGTCCCACGGCGAGCGTCAGGACGAGGTCGGAGAGCAGCGTGAGTCCGACGGCGGCGACGGCACCCCAGGCGATCGCGAAGATGACCAGGCTCTTCGGCTCGGGCTCCCACCGATCGATCATCCGCACGCCGAGGAAGACGATCGTCAGCGGGATGAGGGCGAGGAGCAGGCCGATGACGGACGCCGAGGGGCCGAGCGCCCAGCCGAAGTAGCCGATCAGCGCCAGCAGTAGGAACCCCAGGAAGCCGAACAGCCACAGGGAGACGCTGCGGCCCTTCTTCGTGGGCACCGGCAGCGCGGGCAGCGCCTCGGCAGGAGACGGCGCGGCGGGCGCGGGGGGCGTGTAGTGCGTGGGCTGCGCCAGAGCGGAGGCGTAGGACGGCGGACGGGAGAACCGATCCGGCATGTACGGCGACTGCGAGTACTGCTGAGGCGAGTACTGCCGAGGGGAACCCTGGGGGGCCCGCGGCTGCGCGGGCGGAGGCGCATACTGCGGGGCCGGTGGCTGCGCCGGCGACGGGGCGTGGCGAGGCGCGGGCGGCGGCGTGTAGGGCGACGGCTCCTGCGGCTGGGACGGTCCTCCGGAACTCATACCCCGAGCATATGGGCCGAGACCGGCCCCGTACCTGCCGCGCGCTCGGGGTTGCACGCGCGCACCGGGTACCGTAGAAGCATGCGGTTCGCTCATCTGCGCCGTCCCGATTCCCCTGGTGCGGTTCTCGCCGTGGTGGAAGACGGCGACGCCATCCTCGTCTCAGACCTTCTCGCCGACGCTCCCCCGACGCTGCAGCACCTCATCGAACGCGGTGAGGAGGGGCTCTCCGCCCTTCGCGACGCGCTGTCGGAGGGCTCCGCGACCCGGCATCCACTCACCGGCTGGTCGTTCGACTCCGCCGTCCTCGCACCCCCGGCCGTGCTGGCCGTCGGACTCAACTACGCGGCGCACTCGAGCGAGCTCGGGCTCAAGACCGACTCCGCCCCCACCGTGTTCACCCTCTGGCCCAACTCTCTCGCCGGGCATCAGCAGACCACCTCCTGGCCCCGGAGCCTCAGCGAGGCGGTCGACTACGAGGCGGAGCTCGGCGTGCTCATCGGCACGCCCGCGAAGGACGTCTCGGTCGCCGACGCGCTCGATCACGTCTGGGGCTACACGGTGGTGAACGACATCACGGCACGCAACATCCAGTTCGCCGAGGCGCAGTGGTCGCGCTGCAAGTCCTTCGACGGCTTCACGCCGACCGGCCCGTTCGCGGTCACCGCCGACGAGATCGCCGACCCGCAGGACCTGCACATCTGGACCGTCGTCGACGGGCACACCGTGCAGGATGCGACGACCGGTCAGATGGTGCGCTCGGTGGCCACCCTGATCGCGCACCTGTCGCAATCCCTCACGCTGCTTCCGGGAACGCTCATCTCCACGGGAAGCCCGGGCGGAGCCGGCTACTCGCGGGACCCGCAGATCTTCCTCCGCGACCGTTCGACCGTGACGGTCGGCATCGACGGGCTCGGGGAGCTGACCACGCACTGCCGCATCATCGACTGACCGTCCACCGGCTGGGACGAAAGAAGGGCGGATGCTGCGGCGTCCGCCCTTCTCGTCTGCCGATCAGATCTCGATCAGGTCGTCCGCCGGGATGATCGGGATCGCCGCCGTCACCGCTTCGAGACCCGAGAGCCGCGCGGGCGAGAGCTGCTTGGTCACCTCGTCGCGCGACATGAGCCCCGCCTCGACCACGAGATCGGCCACGTTCCGGTTGGTCAGCAGCGCCGTCTTCGCGAGGGCGGCCGCGGCCGCATACCCGATGAACGGCGTGAGCGCCGTGATCACGCCGACCGAGGCGCCCACCATGGTGCCCAGCCGGTCGCGGTTGGCGGTGATGCCCTCGACGCAGTTGACGCGAAGGGTCCACATCGCCTGACGCATCCACGTGATCGACTGGAAGATGGAGTGCGCGATCACCGGTTCGAACGCGTTCAGCTGGAGCTGCCCGCCCTCGACCGCCATCGTCACGGTCATGTCGGCGCCCACCACCGCGAAGGCGACCTGGTTCACGACCTCCGGGATCACCGGGTTCACCTTGCCGGGCATGATGCTGGAGCCGGCCTGGCGGGCGGGGAGGTTGATCTCGCCGAGTCCGGCCTGGGGCCCCGAGGAGAGCAGGCGCAGGTCGTTGCAGATCTTCGAGAGCTTGATCGCGTTGCGCTTGAGCGACGACGAGAACGACATGAAGGAGCCGGTGTCGCTCGTCGACTCGACGAGGTCGCTCGCGGTCTCCAGGTCGAGCCCCGTGATCTCGCGCAGGTGGCGCAGCACCGCGGGGGCGTAGTCCGGGTGAGTCGTGATGCCGGTGCCGATTGCAGTGGCACCCATGTTGATCTCGAACATCAGCGACGCGTTCTCGGTGAGCCGGCTATGGTCTTCGCCCAGCGTCGTGGCGAACCCGTGGAACTCCTGCCCGAGCGTCATCGGCACGGCATCCTGAAGCTGCGTGCGGCCGACCTTGAGCACGTCGTGGAACTCGGCGGCCTTCGACAGGAACGACAGCCGCAGCAGGTCCAGCTCCTCGAGCAGCGAGTGCAGCGTCAGCGAGAGGCCGATCTTGACGGCGGTCGGGTAGACGTCGTTCGTCGACTGGCTGCGGTTGGTGTGGTCGATCGGCGAGAGGAACTCGTAGTCGCCCTTCTCGCGTCCCGCCATCTCGAGCGCGATGTTGGTGATGACCTCGTTGGCGTTCATGTTCGTCGAGGTGCCAGCGCCGCCCTGGATGACACCGACCGTGAACTGGTCGTGGAACTCGCCGTCGATCACGCGCTGCGCGGCGCGCTCGATGAGTCCGGCGCGTTCGGCGTCGAGAACGCCGATCTCGCGGTTCGCCCGTGCGCTCGCCTGCTTCACCATGGCGAGAGCGCGGATGAGGTCGGGATACACCGAGATCGGGCGCTTCGTGATCGGGAAGTTCGCGTCCGCCCGGGCGGTATGGATGCCCCAGTACGCGTCGGCGGGGATCTCCATGCTTCCGAGGGAATCGGTCTCTGTGCGGGTAGGTGCTGGCGCGGCAGGAGCCATGTCACATCCTTGTGGGTCGTGGCGGGTACGGAAGGTGGGGGATGCGATCAGTCTACGCCGTGAGCCGCTTCGTCCCTGGGGGGCGCCTCAGCGGGTCGGCTTGCGGGAGAACGCCTCCAGGCGCTCCTCCGGGCTCAGCCGGGCCATGGCGTCGAGCCACTCCTCCGAGAAGTAATCGCCGCTCTCGGCCTCGACGACCGGCACCACCGTGTGCGTGATCGTGTCGGGGTAGACATGCACGAGCTGGAACGCCTGGGCGGCATCCATCCCGTTGACCTCGGCGGCGGGACGCGAGACGTCCATCGTGTAGCAGGTCGCCGACGAGACGCTCACGGGCACGCCCGCGAAGGAGCCCGAGGCCGAGTAGTGGAGGTGCCCGGCCAGGATGCCGCGGACGTCGCTCCCCCGGATCACGGCCGCGAGCTCGTCCTGATGACGCAGCTCGAGGATGTCGAACAGAGGCAGGTGGCTCGGGAGGGGCGGATGGTGCATCGCGAGCAGAGTGCCGTGCGGGGCCGGGCTCTCCAGCTGCTCGGCCAGCCAGGCGAGCTGCTGCGCGTCGAGATCTCCGTGGTGCCACCCGGGCACCGACGTGTCGAGGGCGATGAGCCGCAGTCCGTCGAGATCCCAGACCCCCGTGACCGGCTCCTCGGTCGCGGGGCCGCCGAGCAGCTCGCGACGGAGCGCCGGTCGCTCGTCGTGGTTGCCCGCCACCCACACGACCGGCGCGCCCATCTCGTCGGCGACCGGCTCGATGGCGGCCCGCAGACGCCGGTACGCATCCGGCTCGCCCAGGTCGGTCAGGTCACCCGTGAGGACGATCGCCGCGGGCGACGGGTGGATCCCTCGGATCGCCTCCAGGGTGCGGGAGAACGAATCCTCCACGTCGTAGCGGCCGCCGAGCCGGGCCCCTCCCGCGAGGAAGTGCGGATCGCTCACGTGGATGATCGTGTGCGATGCCGGCTCGTGCCGACCGAACGCGTAGGGACCGGGCATGGGCCCAGCCTACGACGCCGGGCCGACCCGACCTCAGTGCCCCGCGACGATGATGTAGATCCCGGCGACCACCGCGAGCGCGCAGAGGGCGAAGCACCCGTAGGCGCCGACGAGGGCGAGACGCTTCTGGCCCGCGGTGAGGGGGCTCTTGCGAGCGGCCTTCGCCGCGCGCTTCTCCGCCCGACGCAGATCCTTCTCCGTGATGACCGTGATCGCGTCCGTGAACTCGGCCGGGCTCACGACCGGGGCATGGCCGCTGCGAACCAGCAGCCGCAGCCCCAGGGCGTAGAAGGTCACGATCGCGACGGCGCCGATCAGGGCCGCGGCGAACACCTGGAGGAAGGCGAACCAGTCGATGGAGACGGTCATTCGCTCGTGCCCTTCTTCGCGTCGGACCTCGCCTGAGCGTCCGCCTTCGTCCGCGCTTTGGCATCGGCCTTCGCCTGCTGACGGGCCTTCGCCTCGGCCTTGGCCTGCTCGACGCGCAGCTGTCGGCGCGTCGGAGGCGGCGTGTCGGGAAGCTCGACGGCGAGACCCGACTCTGCCACGTCGCTCATGGCGTTGGCGTGCGTGACCGCATCCTTCCGGGAGCGGAGGAACAGGCCGAGGATGATCGCGAGGGCGAGGACCGCATCGATCGCGATGCCCCAGTTGCCGAGCCAGAGGGCGATGAGCGCCGCCAGCGCCCCCACCGCTCCGGCGGCCGGCAGCGTGAGCAGCCAGCCGATCGCGATGCGCCCCGCGGTCCGCCACCGGACCGTCGAGCCGCGTCGCCCCAGTCCGGAGCCGATGACCGAGCCGGAGGCGACCTGCGTGGTGGAGAGCGCGAAGCCGAAGGCGCTCGACGCGAGGATCGTGGCGGAGGTGGCGCTCTCGGCCGAGAAGCCCTGCGCGGGCTTGACCTCGGTGAGGCCCTTGCCCAGGGTCCGGATGATTCGCCAGCCGCCGAGGTACGTGCCGAGGGCGATCGTCACGGCGCAGGCGACGATGACCCAGATGTGGGGATCCGCCTGATCGGCGTTCTGCCAGCCGACCGTGATCAGCGCGAGGGTGATGACGCCCATCGTCTTCTGGGCGTCGTTCGTGCCGTGGGCGAGGGCGACGAGAGAGGACGTGAAGATCTGACCCCAGCGGAAGCCGTCGCGTCCGTCCGGCTTGCGGTCGTACCGGCGCGTGATCGAATACGCGGCCTTCGTGGCGACAAAGGCGATGATACCCGCCGTGAGAGGGGCGATCAGCGCGGGCAGGATGATCTTCGACAGCACCATCCCGAAGTCGATGCCTTGCACGCCCACCCCCACCAGCGTGGCGCCGATGAGTCCGCCGAACAGCGCGTGCGACGAGCTGGACGGGAGTCCCAGCAGCCAGGTCAGCATGTTCCAGGTGATCGCGCCGATCAGCCCGGCGAAGATCATGGGCAGGAAGACCGCCGCCTGGATCCCCTCCTCGTGGATGATCCCGTGCGAGACGGTCTTGGAGACCTCGGTCGAGAGGAAGGCGCCGACAAGGTTCAGCACGGCGGCGAGCAGCACCGCGGTCTTGGGCTTCAGAGCGCCCGTGGCGATGGGCGTCGCCATCGCGTTCGCCGTGTCGTGGAATCCGTTAGTGAAGTCGAAGAAGAGTGCCAGCAGGATCACCAGCACGACGATGAGGGCTGCGGTTTCCACCGTTCGCTTTCGGTCGTTGAGGAAGAGGGAGATGTCGACGGGATCGACGTGATGAACGAAGAGTTCACCGTGGGTTTTACTTCCGTTTACCGGCCCCGTTGAATCCTCCCACCCTGTCCCGTGCCGGTCAACTCGACCTGGGATAGCGTGGAGCGGTGACCCAGGCCCCGATCGCAGACCGACGCCCGACCCCCCGCACGCATCACGGCGACACGTTCCAGGACCCGTACGAGTGGCTCCGCGAGAAGGACGCGCCCGAGGTGATCGCGCACCTGCAGGCCGAGAACGCCCACACCGAGGAGGCCACCTCCCACCTCGCCGGCCTGCGCGAGACCCTGTTCCAGGAGATCAAGGGCCGCGTCCAGGAGACCGACCTCTCGGTGCCCACGCGCCGCGGCGACTGGTGGTACTACAGCCGCACCGAGGAGGGTTCCCAATACGCCATCCACTGCCGGGCGGCCGCCTCTCCCGACGACTGGACGCCTCCGGTGCTCTCCCCCGGCGTCCCGGTCCCGGGCGAGACCGTTCTGCTCGACGGCAACGTCGAGGCCGAGGGCCACGAGTTCTTCTCGCTCGGCGCGTTCGACACCACCGACGACGCGACCCGGCTGCTGTGGTCGACGGACCACGAAGGCGACGAGCTCTACACCGTGCGGGTGAAGGACCTGACGACCGGTGAGACCCTGCCGGACGAGATCCCGAACACGGGCGGCGCCTTCTTCACCCCCGACGGCACGGCCGTCCTGTACACCACCCGCGACGACGCCTGGCGGCCCGACACCCTCTGGCTGCACCGGCTCGGGACGCCGGTCGACGACGACGTCCGCCTGTTCCACGAGCCGGACGAGAAGTTCTGGCTGGGTGCCGGCATCACCCGCAGCCGCCGGTACCTCGTCATCGGCGTCGGCTCCAGCATCACCAGCGAGGAGCACCTCGTCGACCTGCGCGACGGGGTGACCTCCGAGGCGAAGGTCGTCTGGCCACGCAAGGAGGACGTCGAGTACTCCCTGGAGCACGCGGTCGTCGACGGCGAGGACCGCCTGCTCATCCTGCACAACGACGACGCCCTCGACTTCGAGCTCGTGTCGGTCCCCGCCGACGACCCGCGCGGCGCCCGTCGCACGATCCTCCCCCATGAGCCCGGCCGGCGACTGCTCGGCGTGGACGCCTTCCGCGACTTCGCCACCGTCGAGTACCGGTCCGAGGGCCTCGAGCGCGTCGGCCTCCTGGACTACTCGACGGATGCCGTGGAGGACATCGCCTTCGACGAGCCGCTGTACTCGGCGGGGGTGGGCGGCAACCCCGAGTGGCACTCGCCCTTCCTCCGTCTGGGCTACGCGTCGTTCGTCAGGCCGGGGACGGTGTACGACCTCGACCTCTCCACCCGGGAGCTCGTCCTGCGCAAGCGGGTCCCGGTGCTGGGCGGCTACGACGCCGATGCCTACGGTCAGGAGCGGGCCTGGGCGACCGCCGAGGACGGCACCCGCGTTCCGATCTCCCTCGTCTGGAAGAAGGAGTTCGGCGCTCCCGGAGACGCCGTGCGCCCCGTGCACCTGTACGGATACGGCTCGTACGAGCACTCGATCGACCCCGGCTTCTCGGTCGCCCGCCTGTCGGAGCTGGACCGCGGGGTCGTCTTCGCGGTCGCGCACGTCCGGGGCGGCGGCGAGATGGGACGGCAGTGGTACGAGGACGGGAAGCTGCTGCACAAGCGCAACACCTTCACCGACTTCGTCGCCTGCGCCCAGCACCTCGTGTCGACGGGAGTCACCTCCCCCGACCGCCTGGTCGCCGAGGGCGGCAGCGCCGGCGGGCTCCTCATGGGCGCGGTCGCGAACCTCGCGCCGGAGCTCTTCGCGGGTGTGCTCGCCGCGGTGCCCTTCGTCGACGCGCTGACGACGATCCTCGACCCGTCCCTCCCGCTCACTGTCATCGAGTGGGACGAGTGGGGCGATCCCCTGCACGACCGCGAGATCTACGCCTACATGAAGTCGTACTCGCCGTACGAGAACGTGCGCGAGGGGGTGCGGTACCCGCGCATCCTCGCCGTGACATCGCTCAACGACTCGCGCGTGCACTACGTCGAACCGGCGAAGTGGGTGGCGCGGCTCCGGGAGGCCGGCGCGGCCGACGTGCTGCTCAAGTGCGAGATGGTCGCGGGGCACGGCGGCGTCAGCGGTCGCTACAACTCGTGGCGCGAGCGGGCGTTCGAGATGGCCTGGATCCTCGACACCCTCGGCGTCGCGGACTGAGCGGCCCCAGGCGACGCAGCGGGATCAGGCGATGGGGTGAGATCAGGCGGATCTTCCCGGCATCCGCCTGATCCCGCGTGATCGCCTGATGCCGCGTGATCGCCTGATCTCACTGCAAGCGCAGCCGCGCTCCTCGGATGGTGGACCGTTCCGACGGATTCCGTGCACGTCGCCCTCCCCCACTCCGCGTCGCGGTTCGACCCGGACGGCGTGCGGGTGCATCGTGCCCGCGGACCGGTGCCGGTCCCCCGCTTCGCCACGGACGAGCATCCGCTCAACGTCCTGTTCCCTGTCGCCCGGTGCCTGCCCCGTCCCGACGCTCTCGCAATCTGGGAGGCGGCGGTCCGCAGGGACGCGGTCGATCTCGACGTGATCGAGCGCGTCGCCTGGCGCTCGGAGCGGGCGGCTGCCCTCGCCGCCCTCCGCGACTACACGGTCCTGCGCTTCGACTACCAGCAGATCATGCACGACTCCGCCTCCGTCCGCGCGACTATCCTCGACGCCGTAGCCCAGGGACTGCATCTGGCCTGAGGTCCGGCTCCGTGCCACGAGAACAGGCGGATGGGCCGCACCAGGCCGATCCGCCCCGGAATCGCCTGATCTCCGGGGATCGCCTGATCCCGGAGGGCGCGACGGCTCTCAGCCGAAGAGAGCCGCCGCCTCGTCGTACCGGCTGCGCGGCACGGTGTTGAGCTCGCCGAGCGCTTCGGCGAACGGGACCTCGACGATGTCGGTGCCGCGGAGCGCGACCATCCGCCCCCACGCCTCGGCGACCAGGGAATCCGCGGCCTGCAGGCCCAGGCGGGTCGCGAGCACGCGATCGAAGGCCGACGGCGAGCCGCCGCGCTGGATGTGGCCGAGCACCGTCGAGCGCGTCTCGATGCCCGTGATGCGCTCGATCTCGGGAGCGAGGACCTCGCTGATCCCGCCCAGACGCGGGCGGTTGAAGGCGTCGAGGCCCTTGTCGCTGTAGGCGGTCTCCATGCCCTTGAGCGTGAAGCCCTCCGAGACGACGACCAGCGGAGCGCGGCCGCGGTCGTGGGCGCTGGACACGAGATCGGTGATCTCCTCGATGGACATCGGAACCTCGGGGATGCAGATCACGTGGGCGCCGGCGGCCATCCCGGCGTGCAGCGCGATCCAGCCGACGTGGCGGCCCATGACCTCGGCGACCATGCAGCGCTGATGCGAGTCTCCGGTGGTGCGCAGCCGGTCCATCGCGTCGGTCGCGATGTTGACCGCGGTGTCGAATCCGAACGAGTAGTCGGTGGCGCGCAGGTCGTTGTCGATGGTCTTGGGCACGCCCAGCACGTTGATGCCGTCGTTCGCCAGGCGGTTGGCCGCCGCGAGGGTGCCCTCTCCGCCGATCGCGAGGATGCCGTCGATGTTGTGCGCCGCGAGCGTCGCCGCGATGTTCTCCGCACCGCCGCGGGGACCCTCGTAGGGGTTCGTCCGGCTGGTGCCGAGGATGGTCCCGCCGACCTTCGAGAGGCCCTTGACCTCGTGGCGCGTGAGCGGGAAGAAGTCCGCGTCCACGACGCCGCGCCATCCGTCGCGGATGCCGACGAACTCCATGTCGTAGGTCGTGGTGCCCTTGAGCACGACGCCGCGGATGACTGCGTTGAGGCCGGGGCAGTCGCCGCCGCTCGTCAGGATGCCGATCTTCATGCTGCTGCCTTCAGACGTTCGGGGAAAAGGGGGACGGCGACGCTGCCTTCGATCGACCCTAGCGCTCTCCGGCGCATGCGCGCCATTCGAGGTGCCGAAAAGCGCGGATCTTGAACACTGTCTCCACCTGATTCGTCGAAGTTCCGCTTCAACACCTCGAATGAGCCGAAATCGCGATCAAGAACCGCGTAATTTAACGCCCGTTCGCCGCGCCCCCGAGCGCCTCCCGCAGGAGGTGCATGAGCGCCCCGAGCTGCACCGGCTCCGCCGCCGCCTCGTCGAGGACCTCCCCGTCGAGAGCGCGCGCGGCGAGACCCTGCTTCTGGTCGATCAGCTCCGCGATCTTCGTGTCGATCGTGTGCGCCGCGATGATGCGCCACGCGGTGACCGGCTCGTCCTGTCCGATGCGGTGCACGCGGTCGATCGCCTGCGTCTGCTCGGCGGCCGTCCACGACAGCTCGGCGAGCACCACGTTGGAGGCGGCCTGGAGGTTCAGGCCGACACCGGCGGCGGTCAGCGAGCATACCGCGATGCCGACCTCGGGATCGCCGTTGAAGTCGTCGATGGCCTGCTGGCGCACCGTGCCGCTCTGGTCGCCGCGGATGGACACCGAGCGGATCCCGGCGGAGGCGAAGTGGGCCTCCGCCTGATCCATGACGTCGATGTGCTTCGCGAAGAAGACCACCTTGCCGACGGATCGCTGCAGCTGGGCGGCGTAGTCCGCGGCGAGGTGCGCCTTGGCCTGGCCGATGCGCCGGACCATCGTGAACACGTTGTCGCCCGCGGTGCCCGCCGCCTTCGACTCCTCGAGCTCGTTCTGCGACACCAGGCGCACGATGTCGTCGTCGATCTCGCCGGGTGCCAGCCCCCGATCGCCGCGGGCCTCGATGATTCGGCGGTAGCGTGCGGCGAGCCGGTCCCCCAGCTCGCGCTCGGCCTGCCGGATGCTTCGGCCGAACTCGTCGTCCAGCTGGACGGGCAGGTCGGCGACGAGCTTGTCGGGCAGATCGGCCGCGACGTCCTTCTTCTTGCGCCGCACGATGCCCATCGAGATGACCGCGTCGCGCGCTTCCGGATAGAAGGCCTTGTCGGCCGGGGTGAACCCGGTGGCGTCGAGCTTCTCCATGAGCTCCGGTCCCGGCTTCTCGCCGGTCGTCCACCCGAGGAACCGCCAGATCGCGTCGAAGTCCTCGACGTCGTTGATCAGCGGGGTGCCCGTCAGCGCGAGCATGAGCGGTCGTCCGCCCGGGGTGCGCTCGCGCACGCGGGACGCGAGCGAGAGCACGTTCTGCGATCGCTGGGACGAGAGGTTCTTGATGAAGTGCGCCTCGTCGACGACCATGCCGCGGAGCCCGATCGAGGCGAGCCACGACAGGTGACGGTCGAGGATCTCGTAGTTCACGATGAAGATGTCCGCGAACGCGTCGATGTCGTCGCCGTCGCCCTGGATGACGGTCGCCCGGCGCTGCGGCGTCCACCGCTCCACCTCGCGTGCCCAGTTCATCTTGACGACGTTCGGAACGACGGCGAGCAGCGGGTAGGCGTCGGCGACCGAGGCCGCGAGGACCGACTGGGCGGTCTTGCCCAGGCCCGGCTCGTCGGCGAGCAGGAAGCTGCGGTGACCGGTGCGCACCGCCTCGAGGAAGCGCGACTGATGCACCATGACCTCGAGACCCTTGGGCGAGATGTGGTCCTGTTCCGGGGCCGGCGGGAGCTCCATGCTCGCGGCAGCGCCTCCGGCGCCCGTCTCGAACGCCTTGTAGAGCGGCCCCATCAGCTCCCAGCCGTCGAGCCGGCGGCGCGGGGTGGTCGTCGCGCGCGGGGTGAGGTCCGGGGCCAGGAACGGATTCGCGAGCTGCCGGGCCTCGACCGACGGCGGAGTGACCTGGCGCTCCGCGATGGCCGCGGGCACGACGGGCTCCTGCACGGGAGCGACGTCCGCGATGATGAGCTCCTCCGGCGCGAGCTCTGCACCGGACTCGAGCAGCCAGTCCCGCCGCATCCGCTTGGCCACCGGGGAGGTCGCCTGGTCCGCCTCGAGGAGCTGGATCAGCGAGGTGTCGCGCGCCGCGGTCTTGGCCAGGATCGTCGCCACGCCGTCGAGGCGCTTGAGCAGCTCGGCACGGGCGTTGTCGGCGATCTCGGCATCCGCCTTGACCCGCGCGCGCTCCTCGCGCACCAGGAAGGCGATCACCTGGAACTTGACCCTGTTGGTCGGTCCCAGCTTGCCCTTCTGCGACTTCGCCTCGATCTCGCGCACCTTGCGCGCGAGGATCGGGATGAGGGGCGCCTCGTCATCACGACGGGACGACTTCTTGCGCCGCGCTGCGGCGGTTGCCGTGGTCGGCATGCTCCTCCTGAGCCTGAAGGCCGGAGCACCCCAGGGGTTCCGGCGTTCTCGATGTCCGCGTGTGGCGTGAGCCAGGACCGTGCGGACGGCAGATCGTCGTTCCCCCCGGCGATGCGTGCAGCACGCACGAGATTCGGCGGGAACTGGTGCACAGTCTACGCCATCCGCGGCAACATCCGGCGGAGCGCGCGCCGCGGTCGACGGAGCTGTCAGTCCCGCGAGAGGCCGAGCACCCGCTCGGCATCCGCGACATCGGCGGCGATCTGCCGAGCGAGCTTCTCCATGCCCTCGAACGCGACCATCCCGCGCAGCCGCTCGGTGAACTCGACGGTGACGTCGTGGCCGTAGAGGTCCAGCCCGGTCTCCCCCAGCACGTGCGCCTCGACCTGGCGTTCGAGCACGTCGTCGAACGTCGGGTTGGTGCCGACGGAGATCGCGGCAGGATGACGGATCCCGGTGTCGTGATCCACGAGCCACCCCGCGTACACGCCGTCCGCCGGCACGAAGGCGTCGACGACCGCCGAGAGGTTGGCGGTCGGGAAGCCGAGCTCGCGGCCCCGCTTGAGTCCGTGGACCACCTCTCCCCGGACGTCCGGGGCGCGGCCCAGCACCCGGGCGGCGGCCGCGACGTCGCCCTCGAGCAGCAGCTCCCGGATCCAGGTGGACGAGACGCGTCGCTCGGAGCCGGGCAGGTACACGTCATCGATCACCTCGACCGTGAACCCGTACCGCGGCCCGAGTTCGCGCAGGAGGTCGGGCGTGCCCGCGCCGCGGTGCCCGAAGCGGAAGTCCGCCCCGACGAGCACCGTCGCCACCTTCAGCGCGCCGACGAGGATCTGCGAGACGAAGTCCTCCGCGCTCTCCGCCGCCAGCTTCTCGTCGAACGTGAGCAGCAGGGTCGCATCCAGGCCGAGCTCGCCGAGGAGCGCGATCTTGCGATCGACGGTGACGACGTTCTCGGGGCAGCGGTCGGGACGGATCACCGCCAGCGGGTTGCGGTCGAACGTGACGGCGACCGTCCGCAGGCCGCCCTCGGCAGCCCTCTCCTCGAGTCGCTCGATGACCGCGCGATGCCCGGCGTGGACGCCGTCGAACTTGCCGATGGCGACGGCGCTCGGCCCGAAGTCGCCGGGGATGTCGGCGAGATCGCGGAACACGATCACGCGCGCACCTCCGCCGACGGGACGGCCGCCTCGACGGCGGGACGGTGGGTCCGGAGCCACCAGATGCCGAACACGGGCAGCACGAGGGGGATGAACAGATATCCGCGCCCGAACAGCGACCACACCGTCTCGTGCTGGAACAGGTCGGGCAGCACGATGCTCAGCACTCCGACCACGAGGACGCCGGTCAGCTCGAACACGATGGCGACCCAGGCCACCGTGTACCACCCGCGACGACGGGCGAGCACGAGCGCGAGGGTGGCCAGGATGTACACGACCGCCGCGAGCGCCGACAGCGAGTACGCCAGCGGGGCCTCGTCGAACCGGCGGACGATCTGCACGAAGCTCCGGCCGGTCGCGGCGAGCGCCATGACGGCGTAGACGATCACGAGGACGCGACCGATCCCGGTCATCCGGGTGGAGGGGGCGGTGGTGCTCATAGCGCATTCCATCCTAGATGCGCCGCGAGGCTCTCACGGCCGACTCGATCCGTCGGAGTCAGGCCACCTGGATCGTCCAGATCACCTGCATGCGCCACATCATGACGGCGATGGCGACCGCGGCGACCCCGAGGATGACCGTGCTCCATCGGCTCCGCTCCATCAACGCCCACAGCACGGCCCCGATCGGCAGCAGCGCGGCGGAGACGAGATAGACCCAGTACTCGAGCAGGTCTCCGGTCGGGGGGTTGCCGACCAGTGGGGCGATGATCGCGACGACGACCTGGGCCAGCAGCAGCGCTTCGACGAGAGCGAGGGCGCCGACGGAGTAATCGCTCGGGCGGCGTCCGGCGAATCCCGCGATCAGGCAGAAGAGGCCGGCCGCGAGGGCGACGACGATCTGGAGGATCGTGAACCACAGGATCATCGTGCGGCCTCCAGCATGTTCATGGCGCTCTTGAGATCGCCCCCGCGCTTCTCGACGATGCCGATCAGCGCCGCCTCCGGATCGACGGCCGCCGCCAGAGCGCCGTCGAGTCTGTCGGCCTGGCCGAACAGCCGCTTGCCGTGTCGCAGGTCCTTCGCCTCGTCCGCGGTGACCGCGAGTACGGGCAGGACCCGCCCCGCCGCGTCGGCGGGGGTCAGCGTCGGCGCGCCCTCCAGCGCATCGATGGTCACGGCATCCGCGACGTCGAAGTCCCCGACGCGTGTGCGCCGCAGCGCCGTGAGGTGTCCTCCGACTCCGAGCGCCGCTCCGAGATCGCGCGCCAGCGAGCGGATGTAGGTGCCCGAGGAGCAGTCGACCACGACGTCCAGGTCACGGACGCCGTCGCCGTGACGTTCGGCGACCACCTCGAAGCGCGACACCGTCACGTCGCGGGCTGCGAGGACGACGTCCTCCCCCGCCCGGACCCGGTCGTAGGCCCGTCGTCCGTCGACCTTGATCGCGGAGACCGAGCTCGGCACCTGCGAGATGGCACCCGTGAGCGCGTGGATCCCTCGGGCGATTCCCGCCTCGGTCACGCTCGACCAGGCGTCGGCATCCGCCCGCGTGAGGATGTCGCCGTCGGCATCGTCCGTCGAGGTCGTCTCCCCCAGACGGATCGTCGCCTCATACGTCTTGTCGACGCCGACGATGTACGTGAGCAGGCGCGTAGCGCCCTCGATGCCGATCACGAGCAGCCCGGTCGCCATGGGATCGAGCGTGCCCGCGTGACCGACCTTGCGTGTGCCGAACGCTCGACGCGTCCGCGCGACCACGTCGTGGCTCGTCAGGCCTGCGGGCTTGTCGACGAGAAGAATGCCGGGCGAGACCATCCCCCCAGCCTACGCGGGCGCGGGGCTCCGCCCCGAATACCGCCGCTCCGTCCCGACACCCCGCCGACCGCTCCGCCGGTCGCGGGGCGCATCCGTCGCGCGCAGCGCCTAGGCTGTCCGAGTGCTCGTGAACTCCCCCGCTGCCGACCTCGCGGACGGTCTGGTGCCGTGGTATCGGGAACGGGCGCGCGACCTGCCGTGGCGCAGGCCGGCGTTTCACACGCAGTTCGGCGCCTGGGGCGTTCTCGTGAGCGAGTTCATGCTGCAGCAGACCCCGGTGGCGCGCGTCATCCCGCACCTCGAAGCGTGGTTGACGCGCTGGCCGACCGCCTCCGCACTCGCCTCCGCGACGCCGGCCGAGGTCGTGCAGCAGTGGGCGAATCTCGGATACCCGCGGCGTGCGCTGTGGCTCCACCGCGCCGCGATCGAGATCACGCAGCGGCACGGCGGGACCGTGCCCCGCGACGTCGAGGCGCTGCTGGCCCTGACGGGCATCGGCGACTACACCGCTCGGGCGGTCGCGGTCTTCGCCTACGGGGACCGCCATCCCGTGGTCGACACCAACACACGGCGCGTGCTGGCGCGTGCCGTCGAGGGCCGGGCGCATCCGGCGCCGCCGTCCCGCCGGGATCTCGTGCTCATGGAGTCCGTCCTGCCCGCTCCGGAGCGCGAGGCGGCACTGTTCAACGCCGCGGCCATGGAGCTGGGCGCGACGGTGTGCACGGCGCGGACGCCGGCCTGCGAGGACTGCCCCCTCCTGCGCACCTGCGCGTGGGTGGCGGCCGGTCGGCCTCCGACGGCGGACACCCGTCGGCGACAGGCCCGTTACGAAGGGTCGGATCGCCAGGCGCGGGGTGCGATCCTCCGCATGCTGCGGGACGCCGCGCCCGCATCCGTGTCGTTCGAGCTCCTGCTGCCCGAATGGCCGGATCCGGGCCAGCGCGACCGCGCCATCGACTCGCTCATCGCCGACGGGCTCGCCGAAGCCGGCGACGGCACCCTCGCGCTTCCGGCCTGAGCGTCAGGAGGGCAGCCCGACGCGGTGCGCGAGAACCGTCAACTCCACTCTGCTGCGCACCCCCACCTTCGCGAAGACCCTGCTCAGATGCACCTCGACGGTACGCACGGAGACCGACAGCGCGGCGGCGATCTCGCGGTTGCCCGCCCCCGACACGGCGGCCATCGCGACCTCGAGCTCGCGGCCGGTGAGTCGCGACGCCCACGCGGCACGACAGGCCGCGAGCGGATCGGCGACCGTAGACGACAGTCCCTCCTCAAGACGCGACAGCCGCTGCTCGACGAGACGGACCCACGCGTCGGCGCCGGCGAGCTCGAACAGGCTCCGTGCGCGACGCAGATGGGTGCGGGCGGAGGCCGGTTCGCTCCGCGTCGCCGCGCGCATCCCGATCATCGCCTCGATCCGCCCGCGGAGGAAGGGTGACCGGAGGGCGCGACTCGCGATCAGCACCTCGTCGCGTCGCCTCTCCCCGTCGTGGTCGGACATGAGAGCGAGGCGCTCCTGCAGCGACCGCGCCAGCGCCGTCTCCGGGGGTTCCGCCGGAGGCCGGGCCTCCCCGTGCCGGTGCCGGGCCGCGATCTCCGCGAGGCCGGGGACGCCGAAGAGCGTGCGCGGCGCACCGACGTCACCCCAGAGCCGTACATGGGCTTCGGCCGCCGCGTCGTCCCCTGCGAGGAAGGCGCGGATGCCGCGGTCCAGGAGGACGTCGATCCGGCGCGGTCCGGGCAGAGCGGCCGTGAGCGCCCGGGAGACCGGTCCGAGGTCGCCCCGCACGGCCAGGTCGAGACGCCGAGCCAGCACCACGCCGAGCCCCGCGAACGGCATCGCGACCGGAAGCTTCAACGCGGCCCGGAGGAGGCGGTCCCTCGCGGGTCCGATGTCCCCGCGCCACGACAGCAGCAGGGCGTGCGCGACAGCCTGATACGCACGCACCAGCGGACTGCGTTCGCAGCCCTTCACGAGCGCATCGGAGCCGCCGTCGAGGTTCGCGCCGTGCGCCAGCAGCCGGATGCCGCCGTCCACGTCGCCCTCCAGCGCAGTGCGGAGCGCCGCACGCAGCGTGCCGAACGGCCCGCCGTCCCGCCCGTCGACCCCATCGACCTCCCCCAGCAGGGTCCAGCTGAGTGCGACGGCGGGATCGCGCAGACCCGCCTCGACGCCCGCGGGCGACGACGCGTCGGTGAGCACGCTCAGCCACGCGCGCATCCCTCGCCGATCGCCCCGTTCCGCGCACAGGGGCGCTGCCAACGCCGCCGCGCGCGCCCACGCGTGCCAGAGTTCCGGGTCGGCCGTCGTCGGCCGGAAGGACTGCGGGTCGACGTCCGGGACCGTCCCCTGCAGGTGCGCCTGCGCGCAGAGCAGCCCGGGCAGGGCGAGGAGACGGCGGCGCTCCTCGCCGAGCGGGAACAGCGTTCCGAGCCAGGCGGTCGCGTCCATCGCGTATCCCGCCGTCACCGCGGCGATGCCCGCGGCCAGACGGGCGTCCTCGAGCGCCGCCCCCTTCGCGTGCGCCGCCGCCTCGCGGGCGATCATCAGCGCGCGGTCCGCGAGCCCGGCCTCCGACAGGTCCCCAGCGGCCCTGATCAGGGCGGGCGCGGCGGACGGTGCGCCGTTCATCGCCGCCCTGGCACGGTGCCAGTCGGCGTCCACGGTGCGCCCGCGGTCGACGAACACCGCGCGGAGGCGTTCATGAACCCGCGCGGCGTCCACCGCGGGCGTGGTGCCGTGGATCCAGATCCCGAGGCGCGGGTCGGCGAGCCGCACCTTCCCGGCGTGCATCGAGAGCTCTCGCCCCACGGGTCCGCCGGCGACCTCGGCGCCCGTGCGTCCGTCGAAGGCGAGGATCGGCTCCAGATCGTCCGACAGGGTGGTCTGGATAGCGAGAAGGAGATCGCGGTCACGGCGGGAGAACGCGTATCCCGAGTACTCCGCCGCGATCGAGGGCACGACCGGCAGGGGCGCAGGAAGCGCAAGCAGCCCTTGCCGCTGGCCTCGGGTCAGTCGTGCGGCGACCTCGCGGATCGTCGGGCCATGGGCCCCGAGCTCGGCGAGCAGGCGCGACACCACGTGCGGCGCGCAGGGGAGGTCGGCGGCGCGGAGGTCGTTGAGCAGCGTCTCCACCGCGGGCGCCGGGCCCGCGGACTCCTCGGACGCGAACGACCCGCCGATACCGCACCCCCTCTGCCGCGACGAGCCCTTCTCGCCCCGCAGAGGCTAACAACGCACGAGCGCGGTCCCGCCGGCCGCTCGCGATATATCAAGCGTGTCGCCTTAGGGGCGACGGGGCCGATCGGTCGAGGGCGGCTACGGCCGCTCGTCCTCCGCATCATCGGCACGGACGTACGGGTCGGACTCGCCCGCGTGCGATGCCGACGACGCCAGCTTCGCCACCTCCGCGTCCCGCTCCTGCGCCTGGCGCAGAAGAGCGGTGATGTGGTCGGCGTTCTCGGGGAGTGCATCCGGGATGAACTCGAGCGTCGGGACCAGGCGGGTGCTCAGCTGACGCCCCACCTCGCTCCGCAGCATCCCCGTGGCCGAGGCGAGAGCCGCTCCGCTCGAGACCCGCTCCTCCTCCGACCCCAGCACCGTGTAGAACACAGAGGCGTGCTGGAGGTCGCCGCTCACCCGCACATCGGTGATGGTCACGAACCCGAGCCGCGGGTCGCGCAGCCCCTTCTCGAGGCGCTCGGCGAGGATCACACGGATCCGGTCGGCGAGGCGTGCCTGTCGTTCTCCAGCCATTGCTGCTCCTCCTTGTACCAGTGGTCGAACCACGAGAAGAGCGGATGCCCCGCCCCGATGATGGGACGGGGCATCCACTCGTCGAGCCTACGACTCAGCCGCGGGGCTTCTCGACCATCTCGGTCGTCTCGATCTCGTCGCCGATCTGGATGTCGTTGTACTTGCCGAGGCCGATACCCGCCTCGTAGTCCGTGCGCACCTCGGTGACGTCGTCCTTGAAGCGGCGCAGCGACTCGATGGCGAGACCATCGGCGATGACCACGCCGTCGCGGATGACGCGGGCCTTCGCGTTCCGGGTGATGGTTCCCGACCGCACGATGACACCGGCGATGTTGCCGAACTTCGAGGAGCGGAACACCTCGCGGATCTCCGCGACGCCCGACTGGACCTCTTCGTACTCCGGCTTGAGCATTCCCTTGAGGGAGTTCTCGATCTCGTCGATCGCGTTGTAGATGACCGAGTAGAACCGGATGTCCACGCCTTCGCGGGAGGCGCGCTCGCGCGCCTTCGTGTCGGGCCGGACGTTGAAGCCCACGATGATCGCGTTGTCGATCGTCGCGAGGTTGACGTCGGACTCGGTGATCGCACCCACACCGCGGTGGATGATCCGCAGCTGCACCGAGTCGTCGACCTCGATCTTGAGCAGCGACTCCTCGAGCGCCTCGACGGCACCCGAGACGTCGCCCTTGATGATGAGGTTGAGCGACTCGACCTTGCCCTCTTCGAGCGCACGGGTGAAGTCCTCGAGCGAGATGCGCTTGCGGGCCTTGGCCAGCTGCGCGTTGCGCTCGACCGCTTCACGCTTCTCGGCGATCTGACGGGCCGTGCGGTCCTCCTCGGTGACGATGAAGACGTCGCCGGCACGGGGCACGGAGTTGAGACCCTGGACCTGCACGGGGCGGGACGGGAAGGCCTCGAGGACCTGCTCGCCGTTCTCGTCGGCCATCGCGCGGACGCGGCCATAGGCCGTTCCCGCGACGATCGCGTCTCCGACCCGGAGCGTTCCGGACTGGATGAGCACGGTCGCGACCGAACCGCGGCCCTTGTCGAGCTTCGCCTCGATGGCGACGCCGCGAGCGGCCTTGTTCGGGTTTGCCGTGAGGTCCAGACCCGCGTCGGCCGTGAGCAGCACCGCGTCCAGGAGCTCCTGGATGCCGGTGTTGGCTCGAGCCGACACGTCGACGAACATGACGTCGCCGCCGTACTCCTCGGCCACCAGACCGTACTCGGTCAGCTGCTGACGGACCTTGGCCGGGTTGGCCTCGGGCTTGTCGACCTTGTTCACCGCGACCACGATCGGCACGTTCGCCGCCTGGGCGTGGTTCAGCGCCTCCACCGTCTGCGGCATGATGCCGTCGTCGGCGGCGACCACGAGGATCGCGAGGTCGGTGACCTGGGCTCCTCGGGCACGCATGGCCGTGAAGGCCTCGTGACCCGGGGTGTCGATGAACGTGATGGCACGCTCGATGCCCTCGTGCTCGGTCCACACCTGGTAGGCGCCGATGTGCTGCGTGATGCCGCCGGCCTCACCCGCGATGACGTTCGTCTGGCGGATGGCGTCGAGCAGTCGGGTCTTACCGTGATCGACGTGACCCATGACGGTGACGACGGGAGGACGGATCTCGAGATCGTCCTCGCTCTCGGCTTCGAGCTCCTGCTCGAGATTCAGACCGAAGCCCTCCAGGAGCTCCTTGTCCTCGTCCTCGGGCGAGACCATCTGGATCTTGTAGCCCAGCTCCTCGCCGAGGACCTCGAAGGTCGCCTCGTCGAGCGACTCGGTCGCCGTGGCCATCTCGCCCAGGTTGAACAGGATGGTCACGAGCGTGCCGGGCTGCACCGTGTAGCCGGTCAGCGTCTCGATCTTGTCGGCGAAGTCCGCGATGGACGCGCCGCGGCGCATGCGGATGATCTCCCCGTTGCCACGGGTGACGTTGACGCCGCCGACGACCGGGGCGCTCCGCATCTCGAATTCCTGCCGCTTCGCCCGCCGCGACTTGCGCTGCTTGCTCTTGCCGCCGCCCTTGCCGAACGCGCCCGCGGTACCGCCGCCGGGGCCGCGGCCACGGCCGCCTCCTCCGCCGGGACGACCCGCGAAGCCGCCGCCGGGACGCGCACCTGCACCGGGACCACCGCCGGCGCCGCCGGGACGACCCGGACCGCCGGGACGCTGCTGGAACGGTGCGCCCGGACGACCGCCCTGGCCTCCACGGGGGGCGCCGGGACGAGGAGAGCCGGGACGCGGGGCGCCGGGACGCGGGGCACCCGGACGGGGCGCCTGGGGACGCGGGATGTTGCCCGGCGTCGGACGCTGGCCCATGCCCTGCGCCGAGGCGAAGGGGTTGTTGCCCGGACGCGGGCCGGTGGGACGCTGTCCCATGCCCTGCGCCGAGGAGAACGGGTTGTTGCCCGGGCGCGGGGCCCCGGGCTTGGGCGCCGTGGAGTCGCCGGGCTTCGGCGCGGCGGACTCACCGGCCGCCGGAGCAGCCGAGGGCGCTGCCGGAGCAGCGGGCGCGGACGGCCCCGGAGCGGACGGCACGGCCTCAGCCTTCGGCGCAGCCTCGGGTGCCGGCTTCGGGCCGGGGCGAGGACCGGGGGTGGGCGCGGCCTTTCCGGACGGCTTCGCCGGGGCGGCCTTCGCGGGAGCGGCTTCGCCCGCAGACTTCAGCGAGCCATCGGCCTCGATCGCGGCGCGCAGCTTGCGCGCGACCGGGGGTTCGATGGTCGAGGACGGGCTCTTGACGAACTCGCCCAGTTCTTTCAGCTTCGCAAGTGCGATCTTGCTGTCGACGCCGAGTTCGGCGGCGATCTCGTGCACGCGTGGTTTACCAGCCACAATTCTCCTGTCTGGGTCGGTCTGCCCAGACAGGGCAGACCATTAGTCGCGGACGGGTCTCATTTCGAGCCGTTCACTTTGTTTCCATAGCCGTTCAGCCGTTTCTCGATGGTCTGCGTGTCCACAGCAGTCGACACGCGGAGTGCTCGTCCGAAGGCACGGCGCCGCAGAGCGGCCTCCATGCACTCCTGCGTCGGGTGGAGCCACGCGCCTCTCCCCGGCAGGACCGCGCGCTCATCCACGATGAGGACGCCGTTCTGGGACACCACTCTGAGGAGAGCGGAGCGAGGAGCACGCATGCGACAGCCGACGCACGTTCGTACGGGTTCCATCTTACACCTGCGTTCCCTTGCGGGCCGTACGCGACGCGAGCCGCGCCGGTCCTTCGCGCTCAGTCCAGGACGCTGTCGGGCTGGATGTCGATCTTCGCGCCGGTGAGCTTGGCCGCCAGCCGGGCGTTCTGCCCCTCCTTGCCGATCGCCAGCGAGAGCTGGTAGTCGGGGACGAGCGCGCGGACGGCCTTCGTGCTGGCGTCGAGGATGAAGGAGCTCGTCACCTTCGCCGGCGACAGCGCGTTGGCCACGAACGCCGCGAGCTCCGGGTTGTGGTCGACGATGTCGATCTTCTCGCCGGAGAGCTCCTCGGTGACGGCGCGGACGCGGCGCCCGAGCTCGCCGATGCAGGCGCCCTTGGCGTTGATCGACGGATCGTTCGCCTTGACGGCGATCTTCGTCCGGTGCCCGGCCTCACGCGCCAGCGACACGATCTCGACCAGTCCGGCGGCGATCTCCGGCACCTCGAGGGCGAAGAGCTTGCGCACCAGACCAGGGTGCGTGCGCGAGACGGTGATCTGCGGCCCCTTCAGGCCCTTGGCGACGCTGGTCACGTAGACGCGCAGGCGGGAGCCGTGCGAGTACTCCTCGCCCGGCACCTGCTCCTCTGGCGGCAGGATGGCCTCGACCGAGCCGAGGTCCACGTGGATCATCCGCGGGTTCGGACCCTGCTGGATGACGCCGGCGACGATGTCGCCCTCCTTGCCGCGGAATTCGCCGAGCACGGCGTCGTCCGCGATGTCGCGAAGTCGCTGGCTGATGACCTGCTTCGCGGCGAAGGCGGCGATGCGCCCGAAGTCGCTCGGGGTCGCATCCTCCTCGCCGATGACGGCGCCTTCCTCGTCCTTCACGGCCTGGAGCACGGCGACGTGCCCGGTCTTGCGGTCGAGATCGACGCGGACGCCGTCGGGCATGTCGCCCTCGGCCGAGACGTGCTTGGAGTACGCGGTCAGGATCGCCTGCTCGATGATCGCGACGAGCTCGTCGAAGGGGATGCCCTTCTCCTTCTCGATCCCACGCAGCAGACTCAGTTCGATGTCCATGACGGCTCCCTATTCAGCTCTCGTCGCGCGGAATCTCGAGGCGCGACATCCGTACAACGATACCGCCTGCCCGTCGGAGGGCGCCACGCGGCCCGACCGCGGGCGCGCCACGGTCAGTCGTCGGAGGCGGACGGCAGGTCGTTGATCGCCGCGATGATGCGGAACAGGTCACCCACATGGCGCTGATCGAGATGCAGGGCGAGCCGGGGCAGCTCCACGACGTCGTCGTCCGCGACCTCGACCGCGCGCGGATCGGTCCGCTCGATGGACCCGGCGGAGAGGAGCACGGAGAACTGCTCGTCGAGTGCGGCGAGCTCCGCGTCCGTCGGCGCGGTGCGCAGCCGCAGGATCAGCGTGTCCCCGACCCATCGCAGGGAGTGGTAGTTGCGCCAGAACCGGGTGATCTCCGCGCACGCCGCCTCGACGGAGTCGGTCACGAGGACCCGGTCGAAGTCGCCCTCCGAGATGACGCCGGCCGGCGACAGGTGCTCGTCGATGAACCGCTGGAGCCCGCGCCAGAACGTGCCGTCCGTCTCGTCGAGGAGCACGATCGGCATGGGCTCCGCCTTGCCGGTCTGCTGCAGGGTGAGCAGCTCGAACATCTCGTCGAGCGTCCCGAATCCGCCGGGCAGGCAGATGAAGCCCTGTGACTCCTTCATGAGCATGAGCTTGCGCGTGAAGAAGTACTTCATCGCCACGACGTGGTCCTGACCGGCGATCAGTCCGTTGGGCTTCTCCTCGAAGGGCAGCCGGATCGAGACGCCGAGCGACAGCTCGGGTCCCGCGCCGTCCGCGGCGGCCTGCATGATCCCCGGGCCGGCGCCGGTGACCACCATCCACCCGTCCTCGGCGAGGGCCGCGGCCACGTCCCTGGCCTGGACGTACAGCGGATCGTCGGTGCGGGTGCGGGCCGAGCCGAACACCGTCACCTTCGGCACCCCGTGGTAGGGCGCGAAGAGGCGGAACGCGTCGCGCATCTCCGAGAGCGCGGCCGAGGCGATCTTCAGGTCGAGGCGGCTCGTCCCGTCCTCGCCGAGCAGGATCGCCGTGCGCAGCATCCGCATCACCAGGCGGCGGTCGGCGTTCACTCCGGCGTCGTCGAGCACGGCGTTGATCTCGGCGCTGAGAGCCTCGGGCAGGGGTTCGTCGATCATGCGTCCAGCGTGCCACGCGCAGCTCGCTCTGACACCGGCGCAACGCCGGATGCGGAACGCCGCGCCCTCCCCGGGGAGGACGCGGCGTCACAGCTGCAGGTCAGCGGCGGACCAGGCGCTCGACCGCCTCGGCCGCCGAGACGGTGTCGCGCTCCCCCGTGCTGCGGTCCCACAGCTCGACCTGTCCCTCGGCGGCTCCACGCCCCACGATGACGATCTTCGGGATGCCGACCAGCTCGGCATCGCCGAACTTCACGCCGGGCGAGACCTTCGGCCGGTCGTCGTACAGCACGTCGAAGCCGGAGGCCTCCAGCTGCGCGGCGATGTCCTCGGCGACCTCGAACGCGACCTGGTCTCGTCCGGCGGCGACGACCTGCACGTCGAACGGTGCGACGGACGCGGGCCAGATCAGGCCCCTGTCGTCGTTGTTCAGCTCGGCGATAATCGCCAGGATCCGGGTGACGCCGATGCCGTACGAGCCCATCGTGACCGTCACCAGCTTGCCGTTCTCGTCGAGTACCTTGAGGCCGAGCGCCTCGGCGTACTTGCGGCCGAGCTGGAAGACGTGGCCGATCTCCATGCCGCGCGCGAGCTCGACGGGACCCGAGCCGTCCGGTGCCGGATCCCCGGCGCGCACGTTCGCGATCTCGACGATGCCGTCCCAGGCGAAGTCGCGACCGGCGACGACGGAGTGCGCGTGCTTCTGGTCGATGTTCGCCCCGGTGATCCAGCTCGTCCCCTCGCTGACGCGCGGGTCGACGAGATAGCGGATGCCGGTGGCGGACTCCTCGCCGAGGATCGCCCCCGTGTCGGACCACGGACCGATGTACCCCTTGACCAGCAGGGGGTTCGCGGCGAAGTCCTCGGCCGTCGCGGTCTCGACCTCGGCGGGGGCGAACGCCACCTCGGCGCGCTTGGGGTCGACGTCGCGATCGCCGGGGAGTCCCACCACGACCAGCTCGCGCGTGCCGTCGAGGTGGGTCAGGGCGAGCACCACGTTCTTCAGCGTGTCTGCCGCCGCGTACTCGCCCTCGAGCGTGGCGTTGCAATGCGCGACGAGCGTCTCGATCGTCGGCGTGTCGGGCGAGTCGAACACGACGGGAGACGCGTCGGCGTCGAACGCGACGGGCTCCGGAATCGCGGTCGTGAACGCCTCGACGTTGGCGGCGTACCCTCCGGCGCTGCGCACGAAGGTGTCTTCCCCGACCGGGGTCGGGTGCAAGAACTCCTCGCTGCGGGAGCCGCCCATCGCCCCGGCATCCGCTTGAACGATCACGTATTCGAGCCCGAGGCGCTGGAAGATGCGCTCGTAGGCGTCGCGCTGCGCCTGGTAGCTCGCGTCGAGGCCCGCATCGGACGAGTCGAAGGAATAGGCGTCCTTCATGGTGAACTCGCGTCCGCGGAGCAGGCCGGCACGCGGTCGGGCCTCGTCACGGTACTTGTCCTGGATCTGGTAGATCGTCAGGGGAAGGTCCTTGTACGACGAGTAGAGGTCCTTCACGAGGAGCGTGAACGCCTCCTCGTGCGTCGGCGCGAGCAGGTAGTCGCCGCCCTTACGGTCCTGGAGCCGGAAGAGCAGGTCGCCGTACTCCTCCCAGCGTCCCGTCGCCTCGTAGGGCTCACGCGGCATGAGCGCCGGGAAGTGCACCTCCTGCGCGCCGGCCGCGGACATCTCCTCGCGGACGATCGTCTCGATCCGGGACTTGACCCGGAGACCGAGCGGCAGCCAGGCGAAGATCCCCGCCGCCTGCGGGCGGATGTATCCGGCGCGGATCAGCAGCCGGTGGCTGGCGACCTCGGCGCCCGCCGGGTCTTCACGGAGCGTGCGGAGGAAGAAGTTCGAGAGACGAGTGACCACGCGGCAAGTCTACTGACCCGCGGTCGTCCGCCCTCGCGCATCAGTTGAGGGCCGGCAGGCCCGAGGGGACGACCCCGCCCTCGTAGAGGCTGGAGGCGAGCTCCTGCAGCGCCGTCAGTGCCACCCGCTGAGGAAGCGGGCCGTAGGAGATGCGCGCGACGCCCAGCTTCTCGTACGCCGAGGCGGCGAGCGCGCCGGGCAGTCCGATCACGCTGACCTTCCGCTCGCCGATCCCCTCCACCAGCCGACGGGTGACGTTCGCATCGAGGATGCCGGGCACGAAGACCGAAGTGGCGCCGGCGTCGAGATAGGCGCGCCCGCGCTGGATCGCATCGGCGATGCTCTGCTCGATCGGACGCGAGCCCGCGCGCACGAACGCGTCGGTGCGGGCGTTGAGCGCGAACGGGACGCCCTCCGCCTCGGCGGCGCGAACGATCGCCGCGACGGCCGCGGCCGAGTCGTCGAGGGGCTGGAGCCGGTCCTCGACGTTGGCGCCCACGACGCCGGCGGCGATGGCGAGGCGCGTAGTCTCCCCGGCGTCGCCGTACCCGTCGTCGAGGTCCGCCGTGACGGGGACCGCCACGGACGCGGCGATGCGTCCGACCATGTCGATCATGAGATCGCGCGGCGTCGCACCGTCGTCGTAGCCGAACGACGCGGCGATGCCGTGGCCGGCGGTCGCGATCGCCTTCGTCTCCGGCAGCGCGGCGACGGCGCGGGCGGAGACCACGTCCCACACGTTCACGACGCGGAGGATCTCCGGGGCGTCGTACAGGTCGACGAGGGTCTGGGCCTTGGCTGCAGCAGTGGTCATGGCTCCACGCTAACGCCATCCGTGCGGCGGCGGGTCGGCGAGGTCCGCCTAGGGTGGGTGCATGCCGCAGCGCCGTTCGCATGTCGCCCCTTCCGCCGCCGACTCCGAGCTCGCCCGGGCGCTCGCCGCCCTCCGGGAGACCGTGGACGCTCCGAGGGAGTTCTCCGCCGAGGCCCGGGCGGAGGCGGAGGCCGCCGAGGGGGTGCCGACCGGACGGGACCTGCGCGACGTCCCCTTCGCCACCCTGGATCCGGTCGGGTCCCGAGACCTCGACCAGGCCTTCCACCTCGAGCGCCGCGGATCCGGGTACACGGTGCGGTACGCGATCGCGGACGTCCCCGGTTTCGTGAAGCCGGGCGGGGCGGTGGATGCCGAGGCGCGGCGTCGGGGCCAGACCCTGTACGCCGCTGACGGGTCGATCCCGTTGCATCCGCGTGCGCTGAGCGAGGACCGGGCCTCGCTGCTCGCCGGTGTGGATCGACCGGCCCTGGTGTGGACCTTCGACCTGGACGACGCCGGCGAGGTGGTGCACCGGGCACTGGAGCGCGCCGTGATCCGGTCGCGCGCCCAGCTGGACTACGGGAGCACGCAGCGGTCGCTGGACGCCGGCGAGGACGGCCCGGCGGCGCTGCTGCCCGAGATCGGCGCGCTGCTGCTCGATCAGGAGCGTCGGCGCGGGGGCGCCAGCCTCAACCTGCCGGATGAGGAGGTGGTCCGCACGCCCGACGGCGGATACTCGATCGAGCGGCGCCGTCCCCTTCCCGTCGAGGAGTGGAACGCGCAGCTCTCCCTCCTCACCGGGATGGCCGCGGCCGATCTCATGCGGGAGGCGGGCGTCGGCATCCTCCGCACGATGCCGGAACCGGATCCCGCGGCGTTCGCCTCGTTCCGGCTCCAGACTCGGGCTCTCGGCCGCCCCTGGACGAGCGGCGGGTACGGCGAGTACCTGCGGCTCCTCGACCGCGACGATCCCCTCACTCTCCCGATCCTCTCGGCCGCGTCGGCACTGTTCCGCGGGGCGGGATACGTCGCCTTCGACGGGGCCGCGCCCGACGAGGTGGTCCAGGCCGCGATCGGCGCCCCCTACGCGCATGCCACCGCTCCCCTGCGGCGGCTGGTCGATCGCTGGGTCCTCGCGATCTGCCTCGCCGTCTCGGAGGGCCGCTCCGTGCCGACATGGGTGCGCGAGTCGCTGGGCGATCTGCCCGGGCTCATGCAGGAGTCGGCCCAGCGCGCGTCGCGGCTGAACGCGGCGACGGTCAACATCGTCGAAGCCGCGCTGCTCGCTCCCCTGGTCGGCACCGAGTTGGAGGCGACGGTCATCGAGCGGCGGGAGGATCGCGCGACCGTGCAGATCGCCGACCCGGCGGTGACGGCATCCGCCTCGGTGGGCGGGGGCGCCGTCCCCGGCGACGTCGTCCGTGTGACGGTCGTCCGCGCCGACATCGCCCGCGGCGAGGTCGAGCTGTCCGCCGCCGACGTCGCGCCCGAGGGCGTCAGTGCGCAGGAATCGCCGTCGTCGTCATGATGAGCAGCTGCGGATCGCCGAGGTCGAGAGAGACCGTGATCGCAGCGAAGGCGGCGAGGGAGTCGACATGGGTGCCGCCGCAGAGGATGACCGCCTCGCCTTCGGGCAGCGCGCAGTGCCAGCGGCGACGATCGATGATCGTGCCGCCCTCGGTCTCGATGCGGCTGGCCGCCGCGGACTCGACCCACCGGCGCAGCTGGGCGTTGATGCTCGCCTCGCGCTCGGCGAGCGTCGCCGCGAACGCCTCGGTGTCGAAGCCCGCCCGGCGCAGGCTCTTGCCAAGCCGGTACTCGTCGACGCTGCCGTCCTCCGTGATCCGACTGCTCTGATTCGCCCGCCCCTCGAAGTCCGGAGAGCCGAGGGCGTCGGGCCCCGGGTCCTTCCGCCAGAGGTCGGCGAGCGCCAGGTCCAGCGCCAGCGACGCGAGGTGGCACGCGGTGTGCCCGCGGCTCAGCCCCGCCCGGCGGTCCTCGTCGACGAGCAGCCGGACGTGGCTGCCCTCGGTGAGCGCGTCCGGCGCAGCCCCGTCGAGCCGGTGCGCGACCAGCCAGGTCCATCCCTCCGAGCCGCGTCGGACGGGGATCTCGGAGCCCACGGCGAACTCCCCCTCGGCGCCGGATGCCGCCATCAGCGCCTCGGTGACGACGACCTCGTCCTCGCCCGCTCGCAGGACGCCGGAATCCCCGGGCTGGTCGGGCCAGGTGTGGTCGACCGGATGGAAGGGCGTCGATTCGACGACCACGACATCGCCCTCGGGCGACGGGACGACACGGGTGACGACGCTCTCCGCCTGGACGGCGCCGTCGGCGAAGGTGACGAGGGTGTGCGGCATGGGCGGGCCGGTCAGACCGTGAGGACCTGAGCGGTTCCGAGCGGCGCCTCGGGTCCCATCTCGGCGGCGATGCGGTTGGCCTCCTCGATGAGGGTGGCGACGATCTCTGCCTCGGGCACGGTCTTGATGACCTCGCCCTTGACGAAGATCTGGCCCTTGCCGTTGCCGGAGGCCACGCCGAGGTCGGCGTCGCGCGCCTCTCCCGGGCCGTTCACCACGCAGCCCATGACGGCCACGCGCAGCGGCACCGTCATGTCCTTGAGGCCCTCCGTGACGTCCTCCGCGAGGGTGTAGACGTCGACCTGCGCCCGGCCGCACGACGGGCACGAGACGATCTCGAGCTTGCGCTCGCGTAGGTTGAGCGACTGCAGGATCTGGTGGCCCACCTTGACCTCCTCGGCGGGAGGGGCCGACAGCGAGACGCGGATCGTGTCGCCGATCCCCTCGCCGAGCAGGATGCCGAACGCCGTCGCGCTCTTGATCGTGCCCTGGAAGGCGGGGCCGGCTTCGGTCACGCCGAGGTGCAGGGGCCAGTCGCCGCGCTCGGCGAGCTGCCGGTACGCCTTGACCATGACGATCGGGTCGTTGTGCTTGACCGAGATCTTGAAGTCGTGGAAGTCGTGCTCCTCGAACAGCGACGCCTCCCAGACCGCGCTCTCGACGAGGGCCTCGGGCGTCGCCTTGCCGTACTTCTCGAGCAGGCGGCGGTCGAGCGACCCGGCGTTGACGCCGATGCGCAGCGACACTCCAGCGTCCTGCGCGGCCTTGGCGATCGCACCCACCTGGTCGTCGAACTTGCGGATGTTGCCGGGGTTGACCCGTACGGCGGCGCAGCCGGCGTCGATCGCCTGGAAGACGTACTTCGGCTGGAAGTGGATGTCGGCGATCACCGGGATCTGGCTCTTCTTGGCGATGATGTGCAGCACGTCCGCGTCGTCCTGCGACGGCACGGCCACGCGCACGATCTCGCATCCCGAGGCGGTGAGCTCGGCGATCTGCTGGAGGGTGCCGTTGATGTCGGTCGTCTTCGTCGTGGTCATGGACTGGACGCTGATGGGGGCGTCGCCGCCCACGAGCACCTTGCCGACTCTGATCTGGCGGGACTTGCGACGCGGGGCGAGGACTTCGGGGATCTTGGGCATCCCAAGGTTCACTGCTGGCACACCCTCAGCCTACGCCGCCCGGATGCACGCGGGCTGGATGCGGGCACCCGCACGGCGTGCGGTCGCCCGGAACCGCCTCCGACGGTGTGGTAGTTTCGCCCCATGCTCGCGAACCAGACCTGGTGGCCCGCCTCCTAGGCGGTGTGTTCGCGATCCCACGAATCCAGACCGCCTCCGGGGCGGTCTTTTCGTTGCGCCGAGCCGGAGCCCTGCACAGGAGACATCGATGACCCTCTCACGACTCGCCGAGCTCGCCGCCGACCCGACCGCCTCGTTCGTCCTCATCGCCCGCGACGGCGCCGAGAGCGTCGAGCTGCTCACGGGTGAGGTCGTCGACGTCGACCTTCTCGCGGACATCCCGCTCGAGTCCGGTGGGATCCCCCGCGAGGTCTTCGCCCTCGTCCCCTATCGTCAGGTGCGGGAGCGCGGCTTCGTCGCGCAGGACGACGGGGCGCCCCTCCGCTGCCTCGTCGTGGAGGAGCACCTCCGTCTCCCGGCACACGAGGTGCTGGCCGCCCTGCCCTCCGAGGACGTCGCGCTCCACGACCAGGGATTCGACATCGACGACGAGGAGTACGCCGCGATCGTCGAGAAGGTGATCGCCGACGAGATCGGGCGCGGCGAGGGGGCGAACTTCGTGATCCGGCGCGACTTCGCGGCGCGCATCGACGGTGATGAGCGCACCGCGGCCCTGACCTGGTTCCGCGCCCTGCTGACGCACGAGCGGGGCGCGTACTGGACGTTCGCGGTCGTCACCCCCGGCCACATCGCCGTCGGCGCGAGCCCCGAGGCGCACGTGGTCGCACGTCAGGGCGTCGTCACGATGAACCCGATCTCGGGCACGTTCCGTCATCCCGCCGGCGGATCGACCAAGGACACCCTCGTCGAGTTCCTGTCCTCCACCAAGGAGACGGAGGAGCTGTTCATGGTCGTCGACGAGGAGCTCAAGATGATGAGCGCCGTCTGCTCGGACGGAGGCCGGATCACCGGCCCCCACCTCAAGGAGATGTCGCGCCTCACGCACACCGAGTACATGCTCCGCGGCGAGAGCCGGTTGGACCCGCGCGACATCCTCCGCGAGACGATGTTCGCCCCGACGGTCACCGGGTCGCCGATGCAGAACGCGTGCGCCGTGATCCGCCGGCACGAGCGGCAGCCCCGCGGCTACTACTCCGGCGTGGCCGCGCTCTTCACGCCCGACGGCGCGGGCGGCCACGACCTCGACGCCCCCATCCTCATCCGCACGGTGTACCTCGCCGACCACGAGCTGCGGGTCCCGGTCGGCGCGACCCTGGTCCGCCACTCCGACCCGCGGGGCGAGGTCAGCGAGACCCACGGCAAGGCCGCCGGAGTCCTCGGCGCGATCGGCGCGATCGACCGCGACACGGTTGCCGAGGCGCGCACCGATCCCGACGCCCCGGGCGAGACGCGATCCCTGGCCGCCGACCCGGAGGTCGCCGCCCTGCTCTCATCGAGGAACGCCCGGCTCGCGGAGTTCTGGCTCAACCCGCAGGAGGACGATCACGACGGCCCCTTCGCCGGGCGCACCGCCACGGTCGTCGATGCCGAGGACCGCTTCACGACGATGCTCGCCCACCAGCTGCGCCACCTCGGCCTCGCGGTCAACATCGTCGCCTGGAGCGAGGTCGGGGATGCCGATGTCGTATCGGCCGATCTGGTGGTCGCGGGTCCCGGTCCGGGCGACCCCCGCGATGCGGCGAGCCCGCGCGTCGCACGCATGCGGGAGGTCGTCTCCCTCCGCCTGGACGCCGGCACGCCCCTGCTCGCCGTCTGCCTGAGTCATCAGATCCTCGCAAACCGGTTCGGGATCGATCTGGAGCCGCTCGCGGCACCGCACCAGGGACTCCAGAAGTCGGTGCCGGTGTTCGGCGAGGACGCCTCGATCGGGTTCTACAACACTTTCACCGCGCGCGTGGCACCGGGCACGCGCACGGTCGGCGCCGCGGAGGTCTCGGCCGATGCGCGCACCGGCGACGTCTACGCCCTGCGCGGGAAGCGCTTCGCGTCGGTGCAGGGACACCTGGAGTCGATCCTGTCCCGTGACGGCATCCGCACGCTGGAGCGCCTCGTCGCCCACGCGCTGAGCTGAGCGTCGCGTCGTCCTGCTACTGCAGGATGTTCACCGGATTGACGAGGTCCGCGAGCAGCAGCAGGGCGCCCATCGCGATGAGCAGCGTGGCCACGACCACGGTCAACGGCACCAGCCTCGTCGCGTCCACGGGGGCGGGCGGCGGGCGGCGGAAGAGACGCGCCCACCCTCGCTTGATCCCCTCCCAGAGGGCGACGACGACGTGCCCTCCGTCGAGGGGCAGCAGCGGGATCAGGTTGAACACGAACAGGGCGATGTTGAGCGAGCCGAGGAGGTTCAGCAGCACGGCGAAGCGGTTCAGCACCGGCGCCTCGGTGGCGGCGACCTCGCCCGCGATGCGGCCGACCCCGACGACGCTGAGCGGGCCGTTCGGGTCGCGCTCGGTTCCGGTCACGAGCGAGACGCCGACGTCCCACAGACGCACGGGCAGCGTGGCAATCAGCGAGGCGACCCGGCCGACGTTCTCGACGGCCATGCTCGGCCCCACCGAGAGCGGCTGCGGCACGAAGCCCATCTGCGCCCCCATGCCGACGTAGCCGACCTCCTTGACGATCGGAGAGCCGTCGTCGTCCAGCAGCGGCTGTCCGCTCGCATCCGTGAGCGTGCGCTTCGCTGCGACCGGGGTGATCTCGAGCGGCCGCTCCGCGCCATCCCGGCGCACCACCACCTCGAGCGTCTCGCCGGGAGCCGCCTGCACGATCGCGGTGGCCTCGGCGAAGGTCGACACGGGCGTGCCGTCGATCGACACGAGCACGTCGTCCGGGCGGATGCCGGCCTCCGCGGCAGGCGACGGCGGGTCGTCCGCCGCGCACTCCGTCTGCGTCGACGACGCGGGCAGCACGCACTCGGTCACCGAGGCGATCGTGGTGGTCCCCTGCTGGAGGCCGATCCCCGATGCGAGAACGGTGAAGATCAGCAGTGCGAGGACCAGGTTCATGAACGGGCCGCCGAGCATGACGATGACGCGCTTACAGACCGGGAGGCGGTAGAAGACCCGGTCCTCCTCCCCCGCGGCGATGGTCTCGTCGTTCGCCGCCCTGGCGTCCTGCACCAGGGCGCGGAAGATCCCCTTCGCCGGGCTGGACGTCTTCGATGCGGGGTACATCCCCGACATGGAGATGAATCCGCCCACCGGCAGCAGCTTGAATCCGTACTCGGTCTCGCCGATCCGACGCGACCACAGGCGCGGGCCGAACCCGATCATGTACTGGCCGACGCGCACGCCGAAGAGCTTGGCGGGCAGGAGGTGGCCGATCTCGTGCAGTCCGATCGAGAGCCCGAGGCCGATCAGCATGAAGAGGATGCCACCCGCATAGAGCAGGAATTCCACCAGGCAAAGGTACTGCCTGCAGTCTAGGAATCCGCCTCGGACCGTCGTCCACCGGCGGCGCGCCCGCGGCACGCCCGCGCTCGGGGGTTTCGGGCGCCCCCGTGAGATCATGGAAGCGACATGTCGATGGAACAACCAAGCCTGCCTCCCGTGCTCCGCCCCGCGAACCCGCCCCGGCGTGAGCTGTCCGAACTCGCTTCCCGTTTCGCCCGAGAGGTGCGCGGCGACATCGCCGGCGTCTCCCTCAGCGGGATCACGCTCGCCACGGCCGACCTCCGCCCCGGCGAGGCGTTCGTCGCCATCCAGGGCGTGAACCGGCATGGCGCCGACTTCGCGGCGGCCGCTGCGTCGCAGGGCGCCGTCGCGGTCATCACCGACGACGCCGGAGCCCGGATCGCAGCGGACGCGGGGCTGCCGATCCTCGTGGTCGAGGACCCGCGGGGCGTCCTGGGCGATCTCAGCGCCTGGGTGTACGGGACGGGGGCGGACGACCCGCTCCCCCTCCTCTTCGCCACGACCGGCACGAACGGCAAGACCAGCGTGTCGCACCTGCTCGAGGGCATCCTCGACCAGATCGGCGTGGTGACCGGCCTGTCCTCGACCGCGGAACGGCACATCGCCGGCGAGGTCATCGTCTCCCGCCTCACCACGCCCGAGGCCTCGGAGATGCACGCGCTCCTGGCGCTGATGCGCGAGCGCGAGGTCGAGGCCGTCGCGGTGGAGGTCAGTGCGCAGGCCCTCTCGCGGCATCGCGTCGACGGCATCCGCTTCGACGTCGCGGGGTTCACCAACCTGAGCCACGATCACCTCGACGACTACGCCGACATGGAGGAGTACTTCGAGGCGAAGCTGCCGCTCTTCCGCCCGGACCGCGCCGATCGCGCCGTGGTCTGTCTCGACTCCGCCGCGGGCGCTGTCGTCGTGGAGCGTGCCGAGATCCCCGTCGTCACGGTCGCCACGCCCCTCATCGCCGCCGACCCCGATGCTGCCGAGAGGGCGGACTGGGTGGTCCGGATCGACGACGAACGCGCCTCCGGCACGACCTTCACCCTGACCGGCCCGGCCGGTTCGCTCACCACGACGGTGCCCGTCATCGGCCCGCACATGGCGGCGAACGCCGCCCTGGCGATCGTCATGATGCTGGAGGGCGGCTACGCGTGGGAGCGCATCGTCGACGCGCTGGAGCGCGACGGCGGCATCCGGGCGTACCTCCCCGGGCGCACGCAGCTGGTCTCGGGCGATCGCGGCCCGGCCGTCTTCGTCGATTTCGGCCACTCCCCCGACGCGTTCGAGAAGACCCTCGCCGGCGTCCGCCGCGTGACGCCCGGCCGCGTGCTGATGCTCTTCGGCGCCGACGGCGACCGCGATGCGAGCAAGCGCTTCGACATGGCTCGTACCGCGGTCCAGGGCAGCGACGTCCTCGTCGTCACGGATCACCACCCCCGATTCGAGGATCCCGATTCGATCCGCGCGACGCTCGTCGAGGGTGCGCGCACGGCGCGTCCGGATGCCGAGATCCACGAGTACTCCCCGCCGGAGCGCGCGATCGTCGAGGCCGTCGCGCTCGTCGGCGACGGCGATGCCATCCTCTGGGCCGGCCCGGGCCACCAGGACTACCGCGACATCCGCGGCGTGCGCACGCCCTACTCCGCACGCGAGCTGGCACGGCGAGCCCTGCGCGCGGCCGGCTGGCCCGTGCCCGAGCCCCGGTGGCCCGTCCCGTATCCCGACGAGGACTGACGCCGGATCAGGAGGCGATGAGCCGGTCCGCCGTTGCACGCGCCCAGCGCTCGGCGGCGGCGAGGGACTCGATGGTGAGCGTCGACGGCGGCTCGTGCGCGTCCACGACGCGATCGATCGTCTCGACAATGCCGAGGAACGGCAGACGACCCTCGTGGAACGCGTCGACGGCCTGCTCGTTGGCGGCGTTGAACACGGCGGGGAAGGTCGCACCGGCCCGGCCGACGGCCTTCGCCAGGGACACCGAAGGGAACGCCTCGTCGTCGAGGGGTTCGAAGGTCCACGACGACGCGCGGGTCCAGTCCAGCGGTCGCCCGACGCCGCCCACGCGGTGCGGCCAGTCCAGCCCCAGGGAGATCGGCAGGCGCATGTCGGGGGGCGACGCCTGCGCGATGGTCGAGCCGTCGACGAACTCGACCATGGAGTGCACGATCGACTGCGGATGCACCACCACCTCGATGTCGTCGTACGCGACGTCGAAGAGGAGATGGGCTTCGATCACCTCGAGCCCCTTGTTGACGAGGGTCGCGGAGTTGGTCGTCACGACCCGGCCCATGTCCCAGGTCGGGTGGGCGAGAGCCTGAGCAGGAGTGACCTCGGTCAGCTCGTCGCGACGGCGTCCGCGGAACGGGCCGCCGGATGCCGTGACCACCAGCCGACGCACCTCGCCGTGCTCGCCGCTGCGCAGAGCCTGCGCTATCGCGGAGTGCTCGGAATCGACGGGCACGATCTGTCCGGGCGCCGCGGCTGCGAGGACGAGCTCGCCTCCGACGATGAGGGATTCCTTGTTCGCGAGGGCGAGGGTGCGTCCCGCCGTCAACGCCGCCAGGGTCGAACCGAGACCGATCGACCCCGTGATGGCGTTGAGGACCACGTCGGCGTCGACGTCGCGGACCAGCTGCTCGGCCTCCGCGGCGCCGAGCGCGGTGTCTTCCACGCCGAACTCGGCCGCCTGCGCCCGCAGCGCCTCGACGTTGGACCCGGCGGCGAGGCCGACGAGTTCGAAGCGCCGCGGATTCGCCCGGATGACCTCGAGCGCCTGCGTGCCGATGGAACCGGTGGAGCCGAGGACGACGATGCGCTGCATCACGCCAGCCTAGGACACCCGGGAAGCGGCTCGACTACTGCTGGACCGGCGAGGTCGCGAGGATGTCGACCACGAACACCAGGCTCTCGTTCTGGAGCTCGTGCCCTTCGCTCGCCCCGTATCCGTCCGCCGGCGGCATCACGACGACCACCTGGGAGCCGACCTGCTGACCCTCCAGCGCCTTGCGGAAACCGGTCACGACACCCGTGGTCTGGAACTGCGCGGGCGTCGCGTCGCGGCTCCAGCTGGAGTCGAACTCCGAGCCGTCGGACCACTTGACGCCGAGGTACTGCACCACGACGAGGTCGCCCGCGCCGACGGTCGCCCCGTCGCCCTGTTTCAGCACGGCCACCTGCGTCTCCGCCGGCGCGTCCCCCTCGGGGATGGTCACCGTCGGTGCTCCCTCGTCGTCCAGCGACACCGTCGGCATGCCGGGCGTCGGGTCGACGGCCGCGCCCGTGGCGACCTCCGGAAGCTGCTCGATGGCCTCGGCGTACACGACCACATTGTTCGCGCCTTCGCCCAGGACGCTGCCCGGAAGCGCCAGGGCGACCTGGCTGCCCACGGGCTCGCACTCGAGGGCGGCGACGAACAGGGAGGAGTTGGTGGTGTCCAGCAGCATCGGCAGCACGCCGCCCTCGCCGCGGGCGGAGGAGTCGAGGACCTCGCCGGACGCCGCGTCGATGATCTGGTACTGCACCGACACGAGATCGCCCACGCCGATCTCCTCGCCGTCGCCCTCGGCCACGATGGTGCGCTCGACCCCCGCGAAGGCCGCGTCGGCGGGCACGGAGACGGTGGCGTCGACGCCCTCGCCCTCGACGGTCACCGCGTCGGAGGTCTCGCCCGGCTGCGCGTCCAGGGCGCACGAGCTGGAGGGCGTCGGAGTGCTCGACGCATCCGGCTCGGAGGTCCCGGAGCATCCGGCGAGAAGCAGGGTCGCTGCCGCGACGGTGGACAGAAGGACAAGCGGGCGGGTGCGCACAGTGAGACCTCGAGATCGCGGGACGGACACTCCATACTCCCCCATCCCCCTTTGCCCGCGCTGGGAAGCGGCCGTGTCTGCTTCATTCCGAGGAAGGCATGCGCCCCGGAGTAGCCTGCACAGATGACCTCTGAGCCGTCCGTGGACCCGGAAGATGCGCCCGCCGAGACCGCTGAGACGGCGAAGCCGCGACATGCGGGGTTCGCCTATGCGCTGGGCCGCAGCATCATCAGCCCCCTGGCCCGGACGATCTACCGCCCTCGGGTCGAAGGCCGGGAGAACGTCCCTCGCTCCGGAGCGGTGATCTTCGCGAGCAACCATCTGTCGTTCATCGACTCGATCGCGATTCCGGTCGCCGCGCCCCGCCCCGTCCACTTCCTGGCCAAGGCCAGCTACTTCGAGGGCCCGGGATTCAGCGGTTGGCTGAGCAAGACCTTCTTCGAGTCGATCGGCGCGATCCCGGTGCAGCGAGGAGCGGGCCAGGCGGCGCTGGACGCCCTCGACCTCCAGCGCCAGCTGCTCGACGAAGGGCTGGCCGTCGCGCTGTACCCGGAGGGCACGCGGTCCACCGACGGTCGGCTCTACAAGGGACGGACGGGGGTCGCGTTCCTCGCTCTCCAGACCGGCGCGCCCGTGGTCCCGGTGGGACTCATCGGCACCGATCGCGTGATGCCGGTGGGCGCGAAGATGCCGACGCTCAAGGAACGCGTGACCGTGCGCTTCGGCACGCCGCTCGATCTCTCGCCGCACGGCCCCGCGTCCAGCGGACGCGCGCGGCGCCTGGCGACGGACGAGATCATGGCCGCCATCCACGGCCTGTCCGGGCAGGAGCTGGCGGGAGCCTACAACGAGGCTCCCGCCCAGGGAGCGATCGAGAAGATCAGGCAGGCCCTCCCGCACGAGCGTCGCTGACCGGGCGTCCATCGCCGCGATGGAGAGTCGTCGCGCTCGTCATGCGTCGGCGGTGACCGTGGCCTCGTGACGCACCGGGAAGTTCATCGACCTCGCGATGAAGCACCAGTCGTGCGCCTGCTGGTGGGCGCGCTCGGCCGCCTCGATCATGGAGGCCTCGGCCACGACGACCTCCGGCCGCAGCAGAACGTCGACGAACGCTCCGCCCCCGGCACCGTCCTCCTTCATGACGCCGGTCGCGCGGTCGCGGTACGACACGACGACCACCCCGGCGGTGACGCAGGCGTGCAGGTACGACAGCAGATGGCACTCCGACAGTGACGCGAGCAGCAGGTCCTCGGGGTTCCAGCGCGTCGGATCCCCGCGGAACGGCTTGTCGGCGGAGGCGAGCAGCTCGGGTTTGCCCTCGACCGCGATAGTCACGTCGCGTCGGTACTCGCGGTACCCGCTCGTCCCGGTTCCGGTGTTGCCGGTCCACTGGGCGGTGAGGGCGTAACGGTGCTCCCCCAGGGGGATCGCGGAGTTCTCGGCCATGGGTCCAGTCTGCCAGCCGACCGCTCATCCGGATCGCTGCTCCGGGTGGGCCGCGTCCGGGGTGCGGCGATAGTCTTGTCGGATGCTCGAGACTCTCACCGTTCAGGATTCCGTCGAACTCGCCGTCGTGGAACGGAGCGGGTTCATCGAGTCGCGTCACGCCGGCGCTGCGGTGGTCCTGTCGCCGGAGGGCGAGGTCGTCGCTCGTTACGGCAACGCCGACGCCCTGATCCTGCCGCGCTCGAGCATGAAGCCCCTGCAGGCGGTCGCCTGCGTCACGGCGGGCGCCGCCCTGGAAGGGGCCGAACTGGCGATGTCGACCGCGAGCCACTCGGGCACCGACCGTCATGCCGCGACCGTGCGGGACGTGCTGGCCGCGGGAGAGCTGACGGAGGACGCGCTCGGGTGCCCGCCCGCATGGCCCGGGGACACGGCGACCCGCGACGAGATGGTCCGCGAGCACGGCGAGCCCGCGCGCGTGCGCATGAACTGCTCCGGCAAGCACGCCGCCATGCTCCGCGCGTGCGTCGCGACCGGATGGCCGACGGAGGGCTACCTCGACGCGGGCCACCCGCTCCAGGTCCACATCCGCGACGTGATCGAGCGGCTGACCGGCGAGAAGATCGCCCACACCGCCATCGACGGATGCGGTGCCCCGGTGTACGCGATGACTCTCACGGGACTCGCCCGCGCGATCCACCGCATCGGCACCGCATCGGACCGCTCCCCCTTCGCCCTGCATCGCGTGGCGGGCTCGCTGGTCAAGGCGGTGCGCGAGAATCCTTGGACCATCGAGGGTCCGGGGCGCCCGGACACGGTGGCGATCGAGACCCTCGGAGTCTTCGCGAAGGGCGGAGCCGAGGGCGTCATGGTGATGGTCGCCCCGGACGGCACGACAGTGGCGCTGAAGATGCTCGACGGATCGGCACGCGCGACCACGATCGTCGCGGCCACCCTGCTCGCCCGGGCCGGTGGGCTGACCGCCGCGCACATCTCGACCCTCACCGAGGCTCTTTCCCTGTCGGTGCTGGGCGGCGGCGAGCCGGTCGGGTCGATCCGCCCCGGAAGCGGCCTCTGAGCGCGGACTTCTGCGCAACCCGCGCCTCACTGACCCTGCACGCGCCGTTCTCGTCGTGACGACGCCGTCGCCGATCGCGACACGGTCGTCGCGGGCCGGGAGCCGGCATCACTCGGCCCGCCATCGCTCGGCCCGGCGTCGCTCCGCCCGAGACCGGGCTGCGGGACGGCTCGCTGCACCGCCCACGGCAGCACGACCCGGAGCGGCTGCTCGCCGCCCCGGACGAGCCACGCTCGTCCCTCATGCGGACGGCAGTAGGGGGCGACCTCGCGGATCCCCGTCAGCTGACGCAGGTCTCCGGGGCGCTCGGCCCGGACCAGCAGATCGCCCTCTGCTCTCACGCGTTGCCCGAGCGACCACTCGCGCTGCCAGGACTCGGCATCGCCCACCAGCACGACAGGACCGGAGCTCTGCGCACCCTGCGCCGCCGCGGAACCGGTCGACGCCGCCACGATCCGGACATCGCACTGCGGATGGGCTGCGCGCAGCCGCTCCGTCATGGCCGCCGGCGCCGGAGTCACCAGCCCGGACAGCGCGGAGGTCGGCGCCCATTCCGGAACGGCAGGGTCGCCCGTCGCGGAGCCTCGCGGATCCGTCCAGGCGATCTGCACCTCGCTCTCCCCCACCCGCGCCCTCCCCGGCGGACGGTGCGGGTCGAAGCCGGACGTCTCCCCGCCCGCGGCGAGGTGCTCGACGCGAGACCCAGTCCGAAGCAGCGCACGCGTCGGCAGGAACTCGAGCAGGCGTCCCGCCGGCCCCGAGGGTCGAGACGCACTGATCGCGAAGGTCGTCCCCGGATTCGACCGGAGGATCCTCTCCCAGTGCTGCACCAGCTGCTGGGCGTACTCGGCCGGAAGCTCGGCGAGGCGCGCGTCGATGTCGTCGCAGACCACGAGCCGGGACGGCGGGGCGCCTCCGGCCGCGAGCTCCGTCACGGCGTCCCACATCGCCTCGGGATCCGTCGGTATGCGCGTCGCATCCGGTATCTGCTCCTCCAGCACCCGCAGGGCGGTCGTCTTCCCCGATCCTGCCGCGCCGATGACCGCGATCCCGCGATCCTGACCGATCCGCACGCGGAAGGCCGGCTGCGCCTGCGCCGCCGGATCGTCGGCGCGTCCCCAGAGGGCTTCCCCCTCTCCCGTTCCTCCCTCGGCCGCCTGCAGCTCGGTCAGGGGCAGCAGTTCGGCGAGGGGAGGAAGCCACGGACTTCGGGGCGGGGCGGCGTCCGCCCAGCGTGCGGCGACCCCGGCCAGATCCTTCGCGCCCGTCCGGGCGATGCGCAGCGCGCGGGGCTGCTGATCCTGCGGTCGACGGACCATCGCGAGGCCGCGGCCGTCCGCTCCCCCGGGCAGTTCGGCGGCGGCGGTCGTGCCGATCATCACCCGGCTGTCAGCCGCGTCGGCGACGCGCAGGCTCAGCCGCAGCGGACAATTCGCCGCCAGGGCATCGCGGATCACGCCCGACGCTCGCTGCGTACCCAGCACGAGATGCATCCCGAGGGCTCGGCCTCGGGCGGCGATGTCGGTGAAGACGGCGCCGAGGTCCGGATGCTCATGGAGGAGCGCCGCGAACTCGTCGACGACGATCACGAGACGCGGCATGTCGGCGTCGCGGATGTCGCGCACTCCGGCCGCCGCCAGTCGGCCCTCCCGGCGCCGCAGTTCGGCAGTGAGACTCGAGACGCCGCGACGGGCGCCGTGCTCGTCCAGATCGGTGACCACCGCCACGACGTGGGGCAACTGACGCAGCGGCTCGAACGCCGTCCCGCCCTTGAAGTCGGCGAGCACGAAGTTCACACGATCCGGACCGTGGACGCTCGCGATGGCCGTCACCCAGGTCACGAGCAGCTCGCTCTTCCCGGTGCCCGTGGTGCCGGTGACGATGGCGTGGGGACCGTCCTCGACGAGGTCGATCACGACGTCCTCGTCGAGCGCCCTGCCGATGGCGGCCGGCAGACCGCTCGGAGACGGATGCTGGTCGAGATCGGGGAACGCCAGTGTGGTCGGCAGGGACGCGCCTCCACCGCCTGTTTCGAGGCGATGTCGGGCGACGGCCTGGAGCTGATCTCGTGACAGGCATTCGACTGCGAGCTCCGACGACCCCTCGGGAGTCCGGAGTGTCGCCCGTCGCGGATCCTCGAGATCGATTACCGTCGTGATGCCGTCCGGAACCTCTCCCTCGCTGTCGACGACCCAGATCAGGCAGTCCGCCGCGGGCCGACGATCACCGGCGGCGCCGACCCCCACACGCATCCCGCTGTGACCTCCGGACGCATGGGGCAGTTCCGCGAAGCCGTGCTCCTCGAGGCTCTCGCCAACCAACACGAGCTGGGCGGGGGCGAACCGGAGGCACAGCTGGATCACGAGGGCACGAGCGCCGGCGTCCGCCAGGCGTCGCGGTCCGCGCAGGCAGATGCCCGTACCGAGGGGCACACGCACGGGAGCATCCGCGATCACCCTGCTCCGCTCCTGGAAGCTCCGCGCCCGCTCGCCCTCGCCTCCCGTGCTGCGGACGACGCTCACGCCGTCGCCCGCGCCCACGGTCACCAGGGTGTTCACGTCGGCGGGAGCACCGCGCAACGGAGACTCGAGAAGCGCTGACGCCGCGTCGGGGTGCCGGGAGCGGAGCCGCTGGAGCTCCTCGCCGTGCAGCCGCGCCAGTTCGGACTCGGCGCGGGACCAGCCCTCCTCCGCCTCGTCCGCGTTCCGGCGCCGCTCCCGACGACGACCCCGGGCGGCATCGGCGAGCGATGCCAGCATCATGAGCGGCCCGAGCGCCGCGAAACAGAGGGCGAACAGGGATCCGGTGATCGCCCACAGCACGAATCCGGAGACAACGGGCATGGCCGCCGCGAGGAGGGGAAGGCTCGGACGCCGCGTCGGAGGCGGCACGGTGGGAAGAACGATGGGCAGCGGGTCCATGCCCACCATTGGACATCAGGGGCGCGGGCCCACCCCCGCCCCTCACAGGCTCGAAGCCCTCAGGCCCCGGATCCGTCGTCGGTGGAGGACGAGTCGATCTCCGAGACCTGGACGATGATGAGCGTCACGTTGTCGCGACCGCCGTTCTCTAGCGCCGCCGCGAGCATCGCGTCGACGGCAGGCCCCGGTTCCGGGTTCTCGCGGAGGAAGTGCTGGATGCCGTAGTCCGTGAGCTCTTTGGTCAGCCCGTCGGAGCAGATCACGAACCGGTCGCCGGGCCGGATGTCGATCGTGAGGTAATCGGGCGGTGTGAGTTCGCTCGCGCCGACCGCGCGGGTGATGACGTTGCTGTACGGGTGTCCCTCGGCCTCTTCCGGGCTCAGCTTGCCGGCGGCGATCAGCTCCTGAACCACCGAGTGGTCGGTGGTCACCTGCAGCAGGCGGTCATCGCGCAGCAGGTACACGCGCGAGTCGCCGATGTTCAGCGACACCCAGTGCGGTTCGCCCTCCTGGAACTCGAGGAAAACGCCCGTGAGCGTCGTGCCCGTGCCCTCGTCGGTCGTCTCCGGGTGGTCGGCGATGTCCGCCACGGCCAGTTCGAGGGCCTTTTCGATGGCCTCGCGACCCACGCCGCCGTCGGCGACCACGGCCTGCAGGCGCTGCACCGTGCTCTGGCTGGCGATCTCTCCCCCGGCATGACCGCCCATGCCGTCGGCGACGATGAAGAGCGGATAGTCCGCGAGGAAAGCGTCCTGGTTGGTGTCACGGCGCCGACCCTGATCCGTCGTCCCCGCCCAGGACACGAGCATGCGTCGCTGCCCGACGGTGACGCTGTGCGTCGTCGTTGTCGTCTCAGCCACCTGATGCCTCCGAGGGACCTGCGGACAATCGGCCAGCCGCATGGTTCTCACACATCGTAGTCGACTCCCTCTGCCCGCTCACACCCGCGCCCCGGGATCCTCGGGAAGGGGGAAGAGAGCGTCGATGGCAGCGAGATCGTCGGTCGTCGGCCGCCAGGCGTCCCCCGCTTCGGCATTGGCCTCCACCTGCGCCGCCGACGTGGCGCCGGCGATCACGCTCGACACCGCCGGCCGCGACAGGAGCCATCCGAAGGCCGCCTGCACCATGGTGATGTCGCGCTCCCGGCAGAACGACGCGAACGACTCGAGCGCGTCCCAGGGGGCGTTCTCCCACACGTGACGGCGAGACGACATGATCCGGCTGGAGTCCGGTCCGCCCTCCCGGGTGAACTTGCCGGTCAGCAGCCCGTTGTGCAGCGGGAAGAACGGGAAGAACCCGAGGCCGTAGCGCTCGGCCGCAGGGAGCACCTCGCGCTCGGCGGCGCGGGCGAGGAGGGAGTAGTGGTTCTGCGCGGAGACGAACCGACCCGACGAGCGCGCGGCCGACGTGAACTCGGCCTCGGCGATCTGCCATCCGGTGAAGTTGGAGTGGCCGTAGTAGCGGATCTTGCCTTCGCGGACGAGCTCGTCGAGGGCGTCGATGGTCTCCGCGATCGGGGTCTCCGGATCGGGCAGGTGAAGCTGATAGAGGTCGATCCACTCCGTCTGCAGTCGACGCAGCGATTCCTCCACCGCTCGGCGCACGTACCGGCGCGACCCTCGCCCGGCCGGGAAGTCGTACCCCATGTCGCGCTCGTGACCGAACTTCGTGGCGAGCACGACGCGGTCGCGTCGGCCCTGCAGCGCCTCGCCCATCAGCGTCTCGCTGGTGCCCGCGACCGCGCCGTACATGTCTGCGGTGTCGAAGAGGGTGATGCCGTTCGCGATCGCCGCATCGATCACCTCGCGGGTCCCGTCGATCGTCTCGGTCGCGGTTCCCGCCCGTCCGAAGTTGTTGCAGCCGAGACCCGTGGCCGACACGAGCAGTCCGGACGCGCCCACACGGCGCTGTGACATGACCATCCCTCCACGTTAGCCGAGTCCGTCATGCCCTCGGACCGCCCGCGATGTCGCGGGAACGCACAGAGCCCCCGACCGAGGTCGGGGGCTCTGCGGGACCGGATCAGGCCGGGGGCTGCGTCGGCGGCTGCGTGGGAGGCGCCGGCGGAGCCGTGGGCGGTGCGGTGGGCGGTGCGGGAGGCGTGGCCGGGGGCGCAGGCGGTGCCGGAGGCGTGGCCGGCGGTACCGGCGGGTTGCCCGGTGTTCCCGTCACCGGCGGTGCGGGCGGGGTCTGCCCGGGCTGTGCGGGCGGAGCGTAGCCGGGCTGCGCAGGAGGCGCGTACCCGGGCTGAGCCGGCGGAGCATAGCCGGGCTGAGACGGTGGAGCGTAGCCCTGCGGGGCCGGCGGAGCGTAGCCCTGTGGGGCACCGTAGCCCTGCGGAGCGCCGTAGCCGGGAGCGGCCGCGGGCCGCGGCTGCACGGGGATGCCCTGCCAAACGGTCTTGTCGCCGAGCAGACCGTTGTTCGCCCAGGAGGCCGGGACGATGTTCGGGTTCCATCGCGACTTGTCGAACGCGTTGATGCCGAGCCACACCGGCGGCAGGAAGAAGTAGAGGACCACCCAGACGGCGTCCTTCTGCAGCTTCAGACCGACGCGCCATGCGGCGATGAGATCGAGGATGCGGGCGGCGATGCCGATGAGCGGCAGCAGCAGGAACCACCCCAGGAACGGGATGATGCCGCCGAGGAAGAGTCCACCGACGATGTACAGCACCAGCCACGGGCTCAGGTCGGCGAGCTTGTAGAAGATCATGGTGTTGTACACGGGCACCCAGGCGCGCCACTTGCCCTCGACGCCGGCCTTCTCGAAGATCTTCATGTAGAACCACGAGTACAGGGCGTAGATCGCGAGCGGCAGGATCGTGTAGACCAGGATCAGCGCGACGAGCGCACCACCTGTCAATCCGCCATAGCCGTAAATGTCGTCGTACATGAATCCCCTCCGGATCCGATGGAGTCAGCGCCGTGCGCGCCGCGACACCCACCCTAGCGAAGCGTCGATATTCCCAGCAACGGCGCGCGCGGGGAAGGAATACCCATGGTCAGGGGGATCATTCCGCCACGACGAGTTCCAGGATGCCGGGCTCGTCCGCGTCGCGAAGGACCACTCCCCGCGCCTCGGCCCAGCCCCGTAGGGCGCGCAGAGACCCGATCCGTGGACGGTCCTCCGCCAGCATCCGCACCAGCGCTCCCTTGGACTTCTTGTTGAAGTGGTTGAGCGCCCTGCCCTGCTCCGTCACGACGCGAACGTAGGCGGACTTGACCGATGGCGGGATCGGGCCGAGCGCCACGTACGCCTCGCTCCGCAGGTCGAGGACGAACCCCGGTCGGTCGGCGGCGATCGCCGCTGACGTCGCCTCCGCCCAGTGACGGCGGAGGGCCGGCATACCCGGAAGCGACGCACCGGCGGCGAGACGATAGAGCGGCACATCGTCGAGTGCGCCGACCGGGCCGAACGGCGCGGAGTGGATCCAGACGTGCTCGGCGAGCCACCGCCGCGACGGGCGCGCCAAGGCGGACGCGTCGAGCGCGTCGAACAGCACGCCCGTGTAGCGATCGACCGCGGGCATGGTGGGCGCCTCGCGCAGCCTCCGGTTATGGGCGACGTCGGACGCCTGACGGGCACTGAGCTTCAGGATGCGGCGGGACTCCGCTTCGTCGCCGGCCAGCTCGACCAGGGCATCGATCACCGCTTCCCGCTCTCGACGAAGCGTCGGAAGGGCGAGGGCGTCCAGGTCGAGCGGCGGACCGTCGCCGCCCGGACGCTTGGTCTCGGACGGCGGGAGCAGGATCTTCATGGGGCCTCGGGAGACGAAGAAGCGTCCGCCCCGGAACCCCCTGGGGGGTCCGAGGCGGACGCATCGAGATGGACTGCTAGGCGATGAGAGCCGCGTTGCCGGCCACGATCGTCAGGACGTTGCCCTCCATCGAGAGGAACCCGTCCTGCGCGTTCGCCAGCACCTTGGTGCCATCGGTCTGGGTGATCCGGACCTGGCCCTCGGCGAGGATGGCCAGCACCGGCTCATGACCGGACATGAAGCCGATCTCACCCTCGACGGTCTTGGCGATCACGAGGCTCGCTTCTCCCGTCCAGACCTCCGCGTCGGCGGAGACGAGGCTGACGTTGAGCGCCATGGTCAGGCGTTCTCCTTCTGGATCTGCGCCCAGCGCTCTTCGACGTCGGAGATTCCACCGACGTTGAAGAAGGCCTGCTCCGCCACGTGGTCGAAATCACCGCGGGTGATCGCGTCGAACGACTCGATGGTCTCCTTGAGCGGAACCGTCGAACCCTCGACACCCGTGAACTTCTTCGCCATGTAGGTGTTCTGCGAGAGGAACTGCTGGATGCGACGCGCCCGAGACACGACGATCTTGTCTTCCTCGGAGAGCTCGTCGACACCGAGGATCGCGATGATCTCCTGCAGCTCCTTGTTCTTCTGGAGGATCTGCTTGACCGTCGTGGCGACGCGGTAGTGGTCCTCGCCCAAGTAGCGGGGGTCCATGATGCGCGACGTCGAGGTCAGCGGGTCGATGGCCGGGTACAGACCCTTCGACGCGATCTCACGAGAGAGCTCCGTCGTCGCGTCGAGGTGGGCGAAGGTGGTCGCCGGAGCCGGGTCGGTGTAGTCGTCGGCCGGGACGTAGATCGCCTGCAGGGAGGTGATCGAGTGACCACGCGTCGAGGTGATGCGCTCCTGGAGGAGGCCCATCTCGTCGGCCAGGTTCGGCTGGTAACCCACGGCCGACGGCATGCGGCCGAGCAGCGTGGAGACCTCGGAACCGGCCTGCGTGAAGCGGAAGATGTTGTCGATGAAGAGCAGCACGTCCTGCTTCTGCACGTCGCGGAAGTACTCCGCCATCGTGAGCGCCGAGAGGGCGACGCGCAGACGCGTCCCCGGCGGCTCGTCCATCTGGCCGAACACGAGCGCGGTCTTGTCGAAGACGCCCGCCTCTTCCATCTCGTGGATCAGGTCGTTGCCCTCACGGGTGCGCTCACCGACACCGGCGAACACCGAAACACCACCGTGGTCCTGCGCGACGCGCTGGATCATCTCCTGGATGAGGACGGTCTTGCCGACGCCGGCGCCACCGAACAGACCGATCTTGCCACCCTGGACGTACGGCGTCAGGAGGTCGATCGACTTGATGCCGGTCTCGAACATGGTGGTCTTCGACTCGAGCTGGTCGAAGTTCGGCGCCTTGCGGTGGATGGGCCAGCGCTCCGTGACCTCGATGGTCTCACCGGGCTCGCCGTTGAGGACCTCGCCGATGACGTTGAAGACCTTGCCCTTGGTGATGTCGCCGACCGGGACCGCGATGGCCTCGCCGGTGTCGCGGACCTCCTGGCCGCGGACGATGCCGTCCGTCGGCTTGAGGGCGATGGCGCGCACGAGGTCGTCGCCGAGGTGCTGCGCGACCTCGAGCGTGATCTCGGTCGACTCCTCGCCGATCGTGATCGTGGTCTTCAGTGCGTTGTAGATGTCGGGGATCGAGTCGTGCGGGAACTCGATGTCGACAACCGGACCGTTGACGCGTGCGACGCGCCCGACGACCGCGGTCGCGGGCTGGTCAGCCGTAGCGGTGGTGGTCATTTCTTCGTCTCTTTCCTGAGGGTCTGTCAGCTCGATGCGAGAGCGTCGGCGCCACCGACGATCTCGGCGATCTGCTGGGTGATCTCGGCCTGGCGCGCGTTGTTGCGCAGGCGGGTGTAGTCGGTGATGAGCTTGTCGGCGTTGTCGCTGGCGGACTTCATCGCCTTCTGCGTCGCCGCCTGCTTGGCAGCGGACGACTGCAGGAGCGCGTTGAAGACACGGCTCTGGATGTACACCGGCAGGATCGCGTCGAGAACGGTCTCGGCGTCCGGCTCGAACTCGTACAGCGGGTAGACGGCGCTCCCCGCCTCCGAGTCGTCGGCCTCCGCGATCTCCAGCGGAAGCAGGCGCACCGATTCGGGAGACTGCGTCATCATGCTGACGAAGCGGTTGTACACGAGGTGGATCTCGTCGACCCCGCCGTCGTCACCGCCGCGCGAGAACGCGTCGAGCAGCGTCGACGAGATCTCCTCGGCCGTGTGGAACGAGGGGGTGTCGGTGTCACCGGTCCACTCCGCGGCCGCCTCGATACGACGGAACTGGAAGTAGCCGACGGCCTTGCGACCGACGAGGTAGAAAACCGGCTCCTTGCCCTGACCGCGCAGCAGCTCGGCCACCTCGAGACCCTCGCGGAGGATCTGCGAGTTGAAGGCACCGGCCAGGCCGCGGTCCGACGAGAAGATCACGACCGCGGAACGGCGGATCGTCTCGGGCTCGCGGGTGAGCGGGTGGTCGACGTTCGAGTGCGTCGCGACGGCGGACACGGCCCTCGTCACGGCCCGCGCGAAGGGAGTGGACGCCTTGACGCGTCCCATCGCCTTCTGGATGCGCGAAGCCGCGATGAGTTCCATCGCCTTCGTGATCTTCTTGGTCGTCTGAGCAGAACTGATCTTCTGCTTGTAGACCCGGAGTTGTGCGCCCATGAATCAGTACCTCACGCGATTACGCGCGACGACCCTTGACGATCTTCTCCTGGTTGACGTCGTCCGCCTCGGCTGCCGCGTGCTCCTCGTGACCCGGAGCACCGATCGACTGGCCCTTGCCGCCCTGGAACTCCAGCACGAAGGCGTCCGTCTGCTTCTCCAGCTCGGCGACCGTCGCGTCGTCGAGGACGTTGGTCTCGCGGAGCGTGTCGAGCACCGAGGTGTTGCGACGCAGGTAGTCGAGCAGCTCGCGCTCGAAGCGCAGGACGTCCTCGACCTCGATCGTGTCGAGCTTGCCGTTGGTGCCGGCCCAGATCGAAACGACCTGCTCCTCCACGGGGTATGGCGAGTACTGCGGCTGCTTGAGCAGCTCGGTCAGACGCGCACCACGCGACAGCTGGCGACGCGACGCCGCGTCGAGGTCGGACGCGAACATCGCGAAGGCCTCGAGGGAGCGGTACTGCGCGAGCTCCAGCTTCAACGTTCCGGAGACCTTCTTGATCGACTTGACCTGCGCGTCACCGCCGACTCGCGAGACCGAGATACCCACGTCGACCGCCGGACGCTGGTTGGCGTTGAAGAGGTCGGACTGGAGGAAGATCTGGCCGTCGGTGATCGAGATCACGTTGGTCGGGATGTACGCCGAGACGTCGTTCGCCTTGGTCTCGATGATCGGGAGGCCCGTCATCGATCCCGCACCGAGCTCGTCGGACAGCTTCGCGCACCGCTCGAGCAGACGGGAGTGCAGGTAGAAGACGTCACCCGGGTAGGCCTCGCGGCCCGGCGGGCGGCGCAGCAGCAGAGACACGGCGCGGTAGGCCTCGGCCTGCTTCGACAGGTCGTCGAAGATGATGAGGACGTGCTTGCCGCCGTACATCCAGTGCTGGCCGATGGCGGAGCCGGTGTAGGGGGCCAGGTACTTGAAGCCGGCGGGGTCGGATGCCGGAGCCGCCACGATCGTGGTGTACTCCAGTGCTCCGGCCTCTTCGAGCGCGCCCTTCACCGAGGCGATGGTCGAGCCCTTCTGGCCGATGGCGACGTAGATGCAGCGGACCTGCTTGTTGACGTCGCCCGACTCCCAGTTGGCCTTCTGGTTGATGATCGTGTCGATCGCGATGGCCGTCTTGCCGGTCTGGCGGTCGCCGATGATGAGCTGACGCTGGCCGCGGCCGACGGGGATCATCGCGTCGATGGCCTTGATGCCGGTCTGCATCGGCTCGTGGACCGACTTGCGCTGCATGACGCCGGGCGCCTGCAGCTCGAGCTCGCGGACGCCGTCGGTGGCGATCGAGCCGAGGCCGTCGATCGGGTTGCCGAGCGGGTCGACGACGCGGCCCAGGTAGCCGTCTCCGACGGGGACGGAGAGGACCTCACCCGTGCGGGTGACTTCCTGTCCGGCCTCGATGCCGGTGAAGTCGCCGAGGACGACCACGCCGATCTCGTGCTCGTCGAGGTTCAGAGCGAGACCCTTGGTGCCGTCGGCGAAGGTCACGAGCTCGTTCGCCATGACACCGGGCAGTCCTTCGACGTGCGCGATGCCATCAGCGGCGTCGATGACCGTGCCGACCTCGGTCGCCGCTGCCCCGGTGGGCTCGTACGCGGCGGCGAAGTCCTTCAGCGCGTCACGGATGACGTCGGGGCTGATCGATAGTTCTGCCATTGTCTTCCCTTTGTATCTGGGTGCGCGGTTCCCCGCGCGAAGTCGTGTTAGCCCGCGAGCTTCTGGCGAAGGTCGGCGAGTCGTGCGGAGATGCTGCCGTCGATCACGTCATCGGCGATCTGCACGCGCAGCCCTCCGAGGACGCTGGGGTCGATGACGACGTTGAGCGCGACCTCACCGTCGTAGCGACGCGAGAGCGCTTCGCCGAGACGGGCGCGCTGCCCGTCGTTGAGCTCCGTGGCGCTGTACACCGTCGCCACCACGCGGTTGCGCTGGGAGGAGACGATGCGCATGGCGCGCGTCAGGAGCTGACGGATGCGGCGCTCGCGCGGCTGGCGCACCAGCGAGGAGACGATCAGGGCGGCGGGCGCGCTGGTCGTCCCGGCGAGCAGGCGATCGACCAGGGCGACCTTCGCCTCCTGGCTGCCGAGCCGGCTGCCCAGGGCGAGCTCCAACTCTGGGTTCGCCGCGACGACGCGGGAGAATCCGAACAGCTCCCCTTCGATGTCGGCACCGGGGTCGGCGAGGGTCGCCGCCCGGATCGCGAGCTCATCGATGCCGTCGAGCAGCTCGTCGGCGTTCGACCACCGCTCCGCCACGACGGCCTGGACGACCGTCTGCGTGTTCGCCGACAACCCGCCGAAGACCGCGGACACGACGTTCTGCCGTGCCGTGGCGGGAGCCGACGGGTCGGACAGCGCGCCGCTCAGCTGAGACGAGTCTCCTACGGTGTGCGCGACAGCGAAGAGCTCCCGGGCCGTGTCGAGGGTGACGTCCTTCGCTGCGGCAAGCGTCTCGATGGATGCCGCGAGTGCCTGAGTGGTCGCGCTGCCCATTACTGAGCCGCCTTCTCGGATGCCTCGAGGTCGGCGAGGAAGCGGTCGACGACGGCCGTCGCACGTGCGTCGTCGGAGAGCGTCTCCCCGACCACGCCGCCGGCGAGGTCGAGTGCGAGCGATCCGACCTCGCTGCGCAGCGAGACGAGAGCGGTCTGACGCTCTGCCTCGATCTGCGTGTGCGCGGTCGCGGTGAGGCGCGCGGCCTCGGCCGCAGCCGTCTCCTTCGCCTCCGCGACGATCTTCTTGCCGTCCTCGCGAGCGGCCTCGCGGATCTCCCCGGCCTCGGTACGAGCCTCGGCGAGCTGACGCGTGTACTCCTCGAGTGCCGCCTCCGCCTGCTTCTGCGCCTCATCGGCCTTCGCGATGTTGCCCTCGATGGCGGCGGACCGCTCGTCGAGCATGGCGGTGAGCTTCGGAAGGGCGACCTTCCACACCACCACGAGGATGACGATGAACCACAGGCCCGACCAGATGATGTCGTACCACGCGGGGATCAGCGGGTTGTGCGCCGCCTCACCCTCAGCCGCGAGGTTCGTGACAAGAGCGTTCAGCATCCTGTCTCCTTCAGAAGTCGGTGGGGATTACGGGAAGGGGATGAATCCGACGGCGATGCCGACGAACGCAAGCGCCTCGGTGAAGGCGATACCGATCCACATGAGGACCTGGAGACGACCGGCCAGCTCGGGCTGACGGGCCACGCCCTCGATGGTCTTGCCGACGACGATGCCCACACCGATGGCCGGGCCGATCGCTGCGAGGCCGTAGCCCACGGAGGCGAGGTGACCGTTGATGTCTGCGAGAACCGTAGTAGCGTCCACGGGTTTTTCCTTTCGTTGGGTGGGACGGCAGTGTTGCCGACCCGCTCAGTGCTCTTCTGCGACCGCGAGCTGGATGTAGACCGCGGTGAGGACGGTGAAGACGTAGGCCTGGAGGACGGCGACGAGGATCTCGAAGAGAGTGAAGGCGCCGCCGAAGGCGAGGGTTCCGACACCGAGGGCTGCCCAGCCGCCGCCCGCGGTGAAGAAGAAGAACTGGGTGGCTGCGAAGCACAGCACCAGGAGCATGTGGCCGACCACCATGTTCATCAGGAGTCGGAGCATGAGGGTGACCGGGCGCAGGACGAACGTCGAGACGAGCTCGATGAGCGCGACGATCGGGAGCGCGAAGCCGGGCACGCCCTGGGGCAGCAGCGCGTTCTTGAAGAAGCGGAAGCCGTGCCGGCGGATGCCCGCGTAGATGAAGGTCACGTAGCTCACGACGGCGAGCAGCAGCGGAACCGCCGCGATGCTCGTGCCGGCGATGTTCAGGAACGGGATGATGCCCGTGATGTTCATGAACAGCACCATGAAGAAGATCGTGGTGAGGATCGGCAGGAAGCGATCGCCGTCCTTGCGACCGAGCAGGTCGTGCGCGATGCCGCCGCGGACGAAGCCGAGACCCATCTCGACCAGGCTCTGGAAGCGGCCGGGGACGACCTTCATGCGTCGCGTGCCGAGCCAGAGGATCAGTACCACGGCGATGACCGACAGCAGCTGGACCAGGTGGATCCGGTGCACGGGGATGCCGGCGACCGAGAAGAGGATCTCCGGGAAGAACTCGTCGATCGAAGGGCCGTGGAACTCACCATCGGAGGCGAGGGGGGTCAGGGTCGCAGCAAGATTAAACAGCGCGGGCTCCAGCTTCGGGGCACCGGTCAGAACCGGGGCGACGATGGTCGGTGTGCTTCAAGCGCAAGCGCTCGCGGGCGAGCGGCGGGCACAGGTAAACCTTATCAGAGTCAGGGGGTGCGCGAGTCCGCGCCGCCCTCGTCCGGACGCGCGTCGGCGTTCGAGGGCGCGGCGCCGGGCGCCCGGTCCTCGGGGACCTCCGTCGGGAGCGACGTGTCGCTCACGTGCGGCAGGCGCATGCGGGTGAGGACGAGGACGTCGATGACGAGCGACATGAGCACCCCGGCGACGATCGAGAGGAAGAAGACCATCGGCTCGATCCAGGGCTGACCGCTGAGCACGATCATCACGACCACGAACACGCCGAGCTTCAGCAGCCACCCGCCCAGCACGATCGCGAAGAACAGCTGCACGTAGAGGGGATCGCCGTACCAGCGGTTGGCGACGAGGATGCTGATGCCGGTGATCGCGAGGAACAGCGCCGCCAGGAGGACTCCGAGGAGCCCGCTGACGAGCCCCTCCCCCTCGGCGACCAGGAATCCGGCGACGCCGGCGACGACGGCCAGGACCACCGTGGCGACCGCCGACCAGATCAGGGTGCGCCGGAGGATCGGCGTGCTGGACACGGGGTTCGGGCTCATGAGGGCTCCACGGGGGTCGGGTCGGGTTCGGCGGGGGCCGCGGGCCGAGCGCGGCGTCGGGTGGGGTTGAGCGTGATCACGAGGCAGGCGGCGACGCCGACGACGCCGAAGGCCACGCCGGGGAGGTACTGGCCGGGCCAGTCCTCGCGCGCGCCGACGTACATCAGCAGCACGGCGAGCGAGATCACCGCCGTCCACGCGTAGAAGATGAGCACGGCGTCGCGGTCCCGGTGCCCCAGGTCCAGCATCCGATGATGCAGATGCTTGCGGTCCGGCGAGAAGGGCGACTTGCCGGCGTGCATACGGCGCAGCACGGCGAGGCCGAAGTCCAGCAGAGGGAGCAGCACGACCATCAGCGGAAGCAGGATCGGGATGAAGGCGCCGAGGAGCTGGGAGCGGCCGAGCCGTTCCGGGTCCAGCGCGGACGGGTCCATCCGCCCCGTGAGGGCGACCGCCGAGGTCGCCATCAGCAGGCCGATGACCAGCGCGCCGGAGTCGCCCATGAACAGCTTCGCCGGGCTCCAGTTCCACGGCAGGAAGCCCAGGCATCCGCCGATGAGCACGGCGGCCAGGAACGTGGAGAGGTTGAAGTAGCTGGAGGCTCCGGAGTCGCGCGTGAAGATGTAGGAGTACGCGAAGAACACGCCGTTCGCGATCAGGCAGACGCCGGCGACCAGGCCGTCGAGACCGTCGATGAAGTTGACCGCGTTCATCACGACGACGATCGCGAAGATCGTGATGGTGATGCTGAGCCAGCTGGAGAAGACCAGGAGATCGCCGACGGGCAGCGACAGGATCTGCAGTCCTCCGCCGATCGTGAGGATGCCGGCGGCGAGGAACTGCGCGCCGAGCTTGATCATCCAGTCGAGATCCCAGAGGTCGTCGACCACGCCGATGACGACGATCAGCAGCGCCGCGACGAGGATCGACCACATCGTCTGCGGAGGCATCCAGATCGTCTGGAAGAACGGGTTGACCGCCGAGAACCCCATGGCCGCCGCGATCCCGAGGAAGATCGCGACCCCGCCGAGCCGCGGGGTGGGCGTCGTGTGGACGTCGCGCTCGCGGATGCCCGGATACAGCTTGAATCGGAGGCTGAGCTTCCAGACCGCCCAGGTCAGCACGAAGGTGATGGCCGCGGTCAGGATGATCGTGAAGAGGTACTGCTTCACGAATCCCCGCCCTGTCGGCCCGCCGGCGAGTCGGGGACGGGCGCGGGCTCGAGCAGCTCGCCCAGCACCTCCTCCAGCTGCTGCCGGGTGACCGCGCCGTCGCGGAGGATGCGGACCCGGCCGTCCTCGTCCGATGCACCGCGGCGGACGAGCGAGGTCGCGTCGACGATGGTCGACGCGATGCCGTCGCGGCTCATCCCGTGCGAGAGGTACACCGCGACGCTGTCGCCGAGCATCCTCTCGGCGTCGAACGCGGAGATGGCCGCGGCCTGCCCCGTCAGATTCGCGCTCGAGACGGCGAGCGGACCCGTCTCGGCGAGGAGCTCGAGGGCCACCCGCCCTTCGGGCATGCGGACCGCGACGGTGCCCTCGGTCTCCCCCAGGTCCCACACGAGGGACGGCTGAGCGGGGAGCACGATCGTGAGGCCGCCGGGCCAGAACGCGTCGACCAGGCGCTGCACGGGCTCGGGGATCGTCTCGACGAGCGCCGCGAGGGTCTCGCGCGAACCGATCAGGACGGGCGGAGGCTGGTTCCGGCCCCGGCCCTTCGCGTCCAGGAGACGCTGCACGGCGGCGGGCGAGAAGGCGTCCGCTGCCACGCCGTAGACGGTGTCGGTGGGCATGACGATGAGCTCGCCGCGGCCGATCGCCTGGCGTGCGTGGCGCATTCCGGCGAGAAGCTGCGCCTCGTCGCCGCAGTCGAAGATGGAGGACATGTCACGTCGATTCTAGGGGAGCGACCTGAGCGGATTCGGGAACGCGAGACCCGTGCCCGGCGGTCAGGGACGCAGCGCCGTGGTGGCGCGGTCGCGAAGGGTCAGGTCGCGATGCGTGGCGGGTGCGCGCCACCCGTCCGCGACCAGCAGATCGCGGATCTCCGCTCCCTGCGACTCGCCGTGCTCGATCACCAGCAGCCCTCCCGGACGCAGCAGCCGCAGTGCGGTGGTGCTGAGGACGCGCACGACGTCGAGCCCGTCCTCCCCGCCGTACAGCGCGAGAGACGGGTCGAAGAGCCGCACCTCCGGGTCGCGCGGGACGGCGGCATCCGGCACGTACGGCGGGTTCGAGGCCACGACCGCGACCGTGCCGTCGAGCTCGGGGAAGGCGTCGGCGAGATCCGACAGCACCAGTGTCACGTTCTCGTGCCCTGCCGTGTTCCGTCGGGCCCACGCGTGGGCGTCCGGCGAGATCTCGGCGGCGAAGACGCGCGCGTGCGGCACCTCGGTCGCCATCGCCAGCGCGATCGCACCGCTCCCCGTCCCGAGGTCCACGGCGATGGGTGACGGATCGGAGTCGCCCAGGAGCGCGTCGATCGCATGCTGCACGACCGTCTCGGTCTCGGGACGGGGCACGAACACCCCCGGTCCCACGGACAGCTCGAGGTGACGGAACGGCGCCGTACCGGTGAGATGCTGCAGGGGTTCGCGGCCGGCTCGCCGCTCCAGGAGCCCCTCGAGCTCGACCCGGCGGTCCTCATCCATCGCGTCTCCGCGGATCACCGCCGCCTGGAGCTCACCCCGGCGCACTCCCAGGACGTGCGCGGCGAGGAGCTCGGCGTCGACCAGCGGATCGGGCACCCCGGCGTCGGCGAGACGCTGCGCGGCGGCGCGGACGACCGTGGCGAGAGAGGAGTCGGGCATCCCTCCAGCCTAGGGCGCGGCCCCGTCACAAAGGGCGCCGCGCGCTCCCCTCCCCTTAGGCTGGAGTCCAGCGAACCGCAGAGGAAGGCTCTCCCATGTCCGGCATCCACTCCGACATCACGACCGCGTTCGGCAACACCCCGCTGGTCCGGCTCAACCGCGTCACCGAAGGCCTCGGTGCGAACGTCCTCGCGAAGCTCGAGTACTACAACCCGGCGTCCAGCGTGAAGGACCGTATCGGCATCGCGATGATCAACGCCGCGGAGGCCTCCGGCGAGCTGAAGCCCGGCGGCACGATCGTGGAGTCCACCAGCGGGAACACCGGCATCGCCCTCGCCATGGTCGGCGCCGCGCGCGGCTACCGCGTCATCCTCACGATGCCGGCCTCGATGTCGAAGGAGCGACGGATCCTCCTCAAGGCGTTCGGCGCCGAGATCGTCCTCACCGACCCCACCAAGGGCATGAGCGGGGCCATCGAGGTCACGAAGCAGATCGTCGAGGACACCCCCGGAGCCGTCTGGGTGCGTCAGTTCGAGAACGCGGCGAACCCGCAGATCCACCGCGAGACGACCGCGCAGGAGATCCTGCGCGACACCGACGGGGCCGTGGACATCTTCATCGCGGGTGTCGGCACGGGAGGCACCGTGACGGGCACGGGCCAGGCGCTGAAGGCGCACAACCCCGACGTGCAGGTGATCGCCGTCGAGCCGAAGGACTCCCCCGTGCTCAGCGAGGGCCACCCGGGGCCGCACAAGATCCAGGGCATCGGACCGAACTTCGTGCCCGCGATCCTCGACCGCGACGTGCTCGACGAGGTCATCACGGTCGAGTTCGCCGACGCCCTCCGCGTCGCCCGCGAGCTCGCCGCCAAGGAGGGCCTCCTCGTGGGCATGTCCTGCGGAGCGGCGACGTGGGCGGCGCTGCAGGTCGCGGCGCGTCCGGAGAACGCCGGCAAGAACATCGTCGTGATCCTCCCCGACACCGGAGAGCGCTACCTCTCCACTGCGCTGTTCGAAGACCTGCGCGAGGACTGACGCCCCGCGCATGATCGGACGAATGCGCGAGGACATCGCGGCGGCACGGCTCCGCGATCCGGCGGCGCGCACCGCGCTCGAGGTCGCCCTGCTCTACCCCGGCCTGCACGCGGCGTGGGCGCATCGCCTGTCCCACGCCCTCTGGAGGCGGCGCCTGCGACTGCTCGCCCGGGCGAACTCCCAGCTCGCGCGTTGGCTGACCGGCATCGAGATCCACCCCGGTGCGCGCATCGGCCGGCGGTTCTTCATCGATCACGGCATGGGCGTCGTGATCGGCGAAACGTCGGTCATCGGCGACGACGTGATGCTCTACCACGGGGTGACCCTCGGCGGCCGCTCGCGCACGACCGGCAAGCGGCACCCCACCCTGGGCGACGGCGTGGCCGTCGGCGCGGGAGCCAAGATCCTCGGCCCCGTGGTCATCGGCGCGCACTCGATCGTCGGGGCGAACGCCGTCGTGACGCGGGACGCGCCGGCGGGGAGCGTGCTCGTCGGCGTTCCCGCCAAACCGCGCCATCACACGCCCGGCGAAGACACCCGGGCGCTGCTCACCGCCCCGGACTACTCGATCTGACGCGCGATCAGCGGTCGCGGCGCGCCCGCTCCGCGCTCGGCCGCGGTCGGAGGAAGACCCGCCCGAGCAGCACCGTGCCGAGGGCAGTGACCACCCAGACGATCACCGCGCCGAGGATCCACCCGGTGGCGTCGACGATCCGCAGGCCCCCGAGCGGGAGCAGCACCACGATGAGCAGGGCGATCAAAGTCGAGATGATGCCGATCCCGCCGATCAGGGCCGGTGCGTACCGGTCGGTCACCCGGGTGATCAACGGCGAGAGGATGCTCTGCAGCACCGCGAAGATCACGATGCACAGCGCGAAGCCCCACCACCGCGCCCACTGGATGCGGAAGCCCTCCAGCAGGAGGTCCGCGACGATCAGCCCGACGCCCGCCGAGGCGACGTAGAGCAGAGCGCGCAGCAGAAAGGTGATCACGCGCCGAGCCTAGCGCGGGGTCCGGCGGTTCAGGACTCGGATCCGACGGCGGCCAGCCTCGCCTCTTCGTCGGCGGCGATCGCCGACTCGATGATCGGGCCGAGGGCGCCGTCCATCACCTGGTCGAGGTTGTAGGCCTTGAAGCCCGTGCGGTGGTCCGCGATCCGGTTCTCCGGGAAGTTGTAGGTGCGGATCCGCTCGGAGCGGTCCATGCCGCGGATCTGCGATCGCCGGGCGTCGGACGCTGCGGCATCCCGCTCCTCCTGCTGCTTGGCGAGGATGCGGGCACGGAGAACGCGCATGGCCGCCTCGCGGTTCTGCAGCTGCGACTTCTCGTTCTGCATCGACACCACGATCCCGGTGGGGAGGTGCGTGAGGCGGACCGCGGAGTCGGTGGTGTTGACCGACTGGCCGCCGGGGCCGGAGGAGCGGAACACGTCGATCTTGAGGTCGTTCTGATTGATCTCGATCTCGTCGGGCTCATCGACCTCGGGGAAGACCAGCACGCCGGTCGTCGAGGTGTGGATGCGCCCCTGCGACTCGGTCGCGGGAACGCGCTGCACGCGGTGCACCCCGCCCTCGTACTTCAAGTGCGCCCAGACGCCCTGCGCCGGGTCGCTGGACGAGCCCTTGATGGCGACCTGGACGTCCTTGTACCCGCCGAGGTCGGACTCGTTGCGTTCGAGCAGCTCGGTCTTCCACCCCATCGAGGCCGCGTACTGGATGTACATGCGCAGGAGGTCGGCGGCGAACAGGGCGCTCTCCGCGCCCCCCTCCCCCGCCTTGATCTCCATGATCACGTCGCGTGCGTCGTCGGGGTCGCGCGGGATGAGCAGCCGCCGCAGTCTCTCCTGCGCGCCCTGCACCTGCTCCTCGAGCGCCGGCACCTCGTCGGCGAACGCGTCGTCCTCGCGCGCCAGCTCGCGCGCGGCGTCGAGGTCGTCGGATGCCGCGACCCACGCCTCGTGCGCGGCGACGATCCGCGACAGCTCGGCGTACCGCCGGTTGACGCGCTTCGCCCGTGCCGCGTCGGCGTGCACCGCCGGGTCGGAGAGCTCCTCCTGCACCCGGCGGTGCTCGTCGATCAGAGTCTGGACGGACTCGAACACACCGGCTCCGCTCAGCGGATGTTGTTGTCGTGCGCGCCGGAAGGCAGAGTCGGGATGGACTTCTGCATCTGCACCAGGAACTCGACGTTGGACTGGGTCTCCTTGAGCTTGCCGAGCACGACCTCGAGGGCCTGCTGGGTGTCGAGACCCGCGAGGGCACGACGCAGCTTCCAGGTGATCTTGACCTCGTCGGACGACAGCAGCATCTCCTCGCGGCGCGTGCTCGACGCGTTCACGTCGACCGCCGGGAAGATGCGCTTGTCGGCCAGGGCGCGGGACAGGCGGAGCTCGCTGTTGCCGGTGCCCTTGAACTCCTCGAAGATGACCTCGTCCATCTTGGAGCCGGTCTCGACGAGAGCGGTCGCGAGGATCGTGAGCGATCCGCCGTTCTCGATGTTGCGCGCGGCGCCGAAGAACCGCTTGGGCGGGTACAGCGCGGAGGCGTCGACACCGCCGGTGAGCACGCGGCCGGATGCCGGTGCGGCGAGGTTGTACGCGCGTCCGAGGCGGGTGATGGAGTCGAGCAGCACGACGACGTCGCGACCGAGCTCGACCAGACGCTTCGCGCGTTCGATCGCGAGCTCAGCGACCGTGGTGTGGTCCTCGGCCGGGCGGTCGAAGGTCGAGGCGATGACCTCGCCCTTGACCGTGCGCTCCATGTCGGTGACCTCTTCGGGGCGCTCGTCCACGAGCACGACCATCAGGTGCACCTCGGGGTTGTTCTGCGCGATCGCACCGGCGATCTGCTGCAGCACGATCGTCTTGCCGGCCTTGGGCGGCGCGACGATGAGGCCGCGCTGGCCCTTTCCGATCGGCGCCACGAGGTCGATGATGCGCTGCGTGAGCTTCTCGGGAGCCGTCTCCAGACGCAGGCGCTCCTGCGGGTACAGCGGCGTCAGCTTGCCGAACTCCACGCGGGTCGCGGCGTCGTCGATCGAGAGGCCGTTGATCGAGTCGACCTTGACCAGCGCGTTGTACTTCTGGCGCCCCTGCTGCTCGCCCTCGCGCGGCTGCTTGATCGCGCCGACGATCGCGTCGCCCTTGCGGAGGTTGTACTTCTTGACCTGGCCGAGCGAGACGTAGACGTCGCTCGGGCCGGCGAGGTAGCCGGTGGTCCGCACGAAGGCGTAGTTGTCGAGGACGTCGAGGATGCCGGCGATCGGGATCAGGACGTCGTCCTCGCCGATCTCGGTGTCGAACTCGTCGTTCGGGGTGCCGCTGCGGCGCTTGTTGCGCTGACGGTTGCGGCCGTTCGCGCCCGCCTGCTCGTCGTCCGTCGAGGGCGTCGAGGGCTGGTCCTGGGCGGAGCCGTTCTGTCCGCGCCCGCGGTTGCGGCTGCGGTTGCGGTTCCGGCTGCGACCGCCCTGCTCCTCGCCGGAGTCGCCGGAGCCGCCGGACTCGGCGGTCTTCTCCTCGGCCGGGGCGTTCTCCGCGGGCGCCGTCTCGACCGCGGTCGTCTCGGCGGCCGGCGCGTCGGACTCGGCCGCCTTCTTCGGCGCCCGGCGCCCGCGACCCGTCTTGGGTGCGTCGGCCGGAGCCTCGGCGGCGGCAGCGGGCTCAGCGGCAGGTGCGTCGGTGGACGGCTCCGCGGCGGAGGCCTCGGAGTCCGCCTTCTTGGCGCGCGAGCGTCGCGGCGCCTTGGCCTTCGGCGCGGCGTCGGCGCCCTCGGGGGCGTCGCCGCTCGCGGCGGGCGCGGCGTCTGCGGCCGGCGCCTCGGCGGCGGGCTTCTCGGCCGCCGGCGCCTTGTCGGCGGCGGACGCGGTCGTCGCACGTCGCGGTGCGCGCTTGCGTGCCGGTGCCGCCTGCGCAGGGGCGTCGCCGCTCGCTGCGGCCGGCGCCTCGACGGCCGGTGCGGCCTGTTCGGTCTGGGTCTCGGAGAGGTTCTCCACGAGTACTCCCTCTATGTCTCGGGATGTGAGCGGTGAACGTGCGCAACGGGTGCTGCGCACGATCGCACGGGCTGACGCTCGGCGTCAGCCGGCCTTGGCACGTATGCCGTGAGGATTGGCGTGCGGGTCTTGCAAGAGGTGCAATGGGGCCAGATTCACGAAGAAGTTACGTGGAGCCCTCCGCTCGATCCCCCACTGTACCACCACGCACATCGACGGCGAGCAGGAGCGATTCCCACGGAGTGTCGGTGACGCGGTCGGCGAGTTCCACGGCGTCGAGACGGCTGCCCGGACCGTCGGCGAGCACCAGCACGCTCGGACCCGCGCCCGAGACCACCGCGGCGAACCCCGCCGCGCGCAGCGACTGCACGAGTCGCTGCGTCTCGGGCATGGCGCCGGCCCGGTAGTCCTGGTGCAGGCGGTCGGCCGTGGCATCGAGGAGCAGCTCCGGGCTCTGCGTCAGCGCCGCGATCAGCAGGGCCGACCGGGAGACGTTGAAGACGGCATCCGCGGTCGAGACCTGCGGAGGCTGCAGCGAGCGCGCCTGCGAGGTCGACATCGTGTACGCCGGAACCAGGACCAGGGGCGAGACGCCGCGGTGCACGAGCAGCTTCTTGTGCTGGGGGCCGCGCTCGCCCATCCAGGCGATCGTCAGGCCGCCGAAGAGCGCCGGAGCGACGTTGTCGGGGTGCCCTTCGATCTCGGTCGCGAGTCGCAGCAGCGCGGTGTCGTCGAGGTCGACGTCACCCGCGAGGAGCCCCTTGGCGATGAGCACGCCGGCGACCACGGCGGCCCCGGAGGACCCCAGGCCGCGGCCATGCGGCACGCCGTTGTCGGCGACGATCCGCAGACCGGGCATCGGCCGGCCGGCGTCCGCGTAGACGTGCGCCACCGTGCGCACGATGAGGTTGGACGCGTCGCGCGGGATGTCCGCCGAGCCCGAGCCGGCGACCTCGATCTCCAGCTGCCCCGCGGGGAGCTCGGTCGCCACGAGCGTGTCGTAGACGCTGAGCGCCAGCCCGAGGGTGTCGAACCCGGGCCCGAGGTTGGCGCTCGTCGCCGGGACGCGCACGTCGACGGTGCGTCCGACGGCCATCGTCACTCGCCTTCCACGCGCAGCACCGACACGACGCGCTCGACGACCGAGCTGTCGGCCAGGGCCGCGACGGCGGCGCTCAGGGCGTGTTCCGCCGCGCGGTGGGTGCCGATGATGAGACGAGCCGTGGGCTCCTCCTCGCCTTCGACCGTCTGCACGATCGTGGCGACCGAGACGCCGCCGTCGCTAAGGATCCCGGCGACGGTGGCGAGGACGCCCGTGGCGTCGGCGACCTCGAGGGTGATCTGGTAGCGCGTGATCACGTGCCCGATCGGCACGACCGGGAGGTTGGCGCGGGTGGACTCCCCCACGCCGACGCCGCCGGCGATGTGCCGGCGCGCGGCGGACACGACGTCGCCGAGCACGGCGGAGGCGGTCTGCACGCCGCCGGCGCCGGCGCCGTAGAACATCAGGGAGCCGGCGGCCTCGGCCTCGACGAAGACCGCGTTGTTCGCCCCGTGCACGGAGGCGAGCGGGTGCGAGTTCGGCACGAGGGCCGGGTAGACGCGCACCGAGATCGATTCGGTGCCGTCGACGGTGAGCCGCTCGCACACCGCGAGGAGCTTGATGACGAAGCCGGCGGCCCGGGCCTCGGTGATCATCGACGCCGTGATCGCGGTGATGCCCTCGCAGTGGACCGCGGCCAGGGGCACGGCGGTGTGGAAGGCGAGGCTGGCGAGGATCGCGGCCTTCTGCGCGGCGTCGTGCCCCTCGACGTCGGCCGTCGGGTCCGCCTCCGCGTAGCCGAGACGCTGGGCGTCGGCGAGCACGTCGGCGAAGTCGGCGCCCTCGGTGTCCATGCGGTCGAGGATGTAGTTGGTCGTGCCGTTGACGATGCCCATGATGCGCACGATGCGGTCGCCGGCCAGCGAGTCGCGCAGCGGGCGGATGATCGGGATCGCCCCCGCCGCCGCCGCCTCGTAGTGCACGGACGCCCCGACGCGGTCGGCGGCCTCGAAGAGCTCGGGGCCGTGCGTGGCGAGCAGCGCCTTGTTGGCCGTCACCACGTCGGCGCCCGAGCCGATGGCCTGCAGGATGCTGGTGCGGGCCGGCTCGATGCCGCCCATGAGCTCGATGACGATGTCCGAACCCACGATCAGCGACTCGGCGTCCGTGGTGAACAGCTCGCGGGGCAGGTCGACGTCGCGCGGGGCGTCGACGTCGCGCACCGCGATGCCCGCGAGCTCGAGGGAGGCGCCGGCGCGATCCGCGAGCTCGTCCCCGTGTCGGAGCAGGAGGTCGGCGACCTGGGATCCGACCGCTCCGGCGCCGAGCAGCGCCACTCGAAGTCGTCGGTAGTCAGCCATGATTGCTCCTTCGGGGGTGGGTCATTTCTCTCCCTCGGGGGCGGATGCCCCGTCGATGCCCGCGTCCCGCGACAGGAGGTCGTCGAGGGTCTCGCCCCGGACGATCACCCGCGAACGGCCGTCGCGCACGGCGAGGACCGGCGGACGCGGAACATGGTTGTAGTTGCTCGCCAGCGAGACGCAGTACGCGCCGGTGACGGGGACGGCCAGCAGATCGCCCGGCACGAGATCGGCGGGCAGGTACTCGTGGTCCACCACGATGTCGCCGGACTCGCAGTGCTTGCCGACCACACGGCTCAGCTGCGGTTCGCCGTCGCCCCGGCGCGACGCGAGCCGGGCGGAGTACTGGGCGCCGTACAGCGCGGGCCGCGCGTTGTCGCTCATGCCGCCGTCGACGCTGATGTACCGCCGCACGGCGCCCGAGGCGATCGTCACGTCCTTGGTCGTGCCCACCTCGTAGAGCGTGACGCCCGCGGTGCCGATGATCGCGCGACCGGGTTCGAACGACAGGGCCGGGACCGGGATGCCGCGGGCGGCGCAGCCCTCGGCGACGGCGGACACGATCTCCGCGGCGAGGACGTCGATCGGCGTCGGGTCGTCGACGCGGGTGTAGGCGATGCCGAACCCTCCGCCGAGGTTGAGCTGCGGCACGGGCCCGTCCTGCAGCAGCGCCGCGTGCAGCTCGAGCAGGCGCGACGCGGACTCGCGGAACCCGGCGACGCCGAAGATCTGCGACCCGATGTGGCAGTGCAGGCCGGCGAACTCGAGTCCCGGCACCTCGCGGATGCGGGCGACGGCCGCCGCGGCATCCTCCAGCGGGAATCCGAACTTCTGGTCCTCGTGCGCCGTCGCGAGGAAGTCGTGGGTCTCGGCGTGTACGCCGCTGATGACGCGCACGAGCACGCGCTGGACCGCATCCCGCCGTGCCGTGATCGCCGCGAGGCGCTCGATCTCGATGGCGCTGTCGACGATGATGCTGCCGACGCCGACCTCGACGGCCCTCTCCAGCTCGGCCACGGACTTGTTGTTGCCGTGAAAGCCGAGCGATCCGGGGGCGACACCCGCGGCGAGCGCGATCTCGAGCTCGCCCCGTGTGCAGACGTCGACGCGGAGGCCCTCGTCGATGACCCACCGGGCGACGGTCGTGCTCAGGAACGCCTTGCCCGCGTAGTAGACCTGGGCGGTGGTGCCGGCGTCGGAGGCGGCGCGCTCGAAGGCGAGCCGGAACGCCCGCGCGCGCGTGCGCACCTCGTCCTCGTCGATCACGACGACCGGGGTGCCGTGGGTGCGGACGAGCGATGCGGCGCTGACGCCGGCGAGCACCAGGCCACCGTCGTCGTCTCGGACGGCGGAGGCGGGCCACACACCGGCCGCGAGGTCGTTCGCGTCCTCGGGCACGGTGAGCCAGGCGGGAGCGAGCGAGTCGGCAGGGGGAAGCAACGATCACCAATCGTGGAGCGGGTCTCGGGCGGAATCGCACATCGAGGATGACCCCGATTCTAGGGCACCGTCGCGGACCCCATTGCCATGGTGACGACCCCCGCGCAACCCCTGTCCGCCCGGGGCGCGGCGCTCCTAGAGTGGCAGTGATGGAAGACTCGACGACGCCCGGTTCGACCGCCCGCACGCCCCTCATCCCCCGCCTCGTGGCGGCGGTGATCCGCTGGGCGCTGATCCGGAAGCCGGTGCGCGCCTTCCTGCTGTACAGCGAGCGCCGCGGGGCCATGCTCGCCGACAGCATCACCTACCGCGCCCTGTTCAGCGTATTCGCCGGGGTGCTGCTCGGATTCTCCGTGGCCGCGCTGTGGCTCTCCGGCAACCCGGCCGCCTGGAACGCGATCATCGACGCCGTGCAGTCGGTGGTCCCCGGTCTCATCGGCGAGGGCGGTGTCATCGATCCGGCCGACCTCACGCAGCCCGCATCCCTGTCGATCGCCGGCATCATCTCGATCATCGCCCTGCTCGGGGCGGCGCTCGGAGCGGTGGGCTCGCTCCGCACGGCCGTGCGCGTGGTCGCCGGCACGGCGCAGAGCGACATCCTGTTCATCTGGGTCATCCTCCGCAACCTCGCCCTGGCCATCGGCATCGGGGTGTCCTTCGTCGCCGCCGCGCTCGTCACGGTGGTGGGACGCATCGGGATCGGCTGGCTGAGCGACCTGTTCGGTCTCCCCGCCGACTCCCCCGCCACGGCATGGGGCGTCCGGATCGTCTCCCTCCTGGTGGTGTTCGCGGTCGACGTGCTGCTGATCGTGGCCGTGTTCCTCCTGCTGTCCGGTGTGCGCCCGGCCGCACGTTCGCTGTGGACCGGCGCCCTGCTCGGCGGCGCGGGACTGCTCGTGCTGCAGGAGCTCTCCTCGCTGTTCGTCGGCGGCGCCACCAGCAATCCCCTGCTGGCCTCCTTCGCGTCACTGCTGGCCCTGCTGATCTGGCTGAACCTCTCGGCCCAGGTCATCCTCATCGCCTGCGCGTACATCGTCACCGGCGAGGAGGAGGCCCGCGATCGTGTTCGCGCCCGCTTCGGCGCCACCACGTTCCCGCAGCGGCGCGTTCAGCGTGCCCAGGTCGACGTCGAGATCGCCACCGCCGAGCTCCGCGAGGCGCAGGAGGCGGCTCGCGACGCGTCGTGACTCAGGAGGCCGGGCACACGCCCTTCTCGAGGAGAGCGGGATCGGTGGCGATCGCTCCGTCGACGTCCACATCGATGACCGCCTCGTCGCCGACGATCGCGACGCCGGTGAGGGTGAGTCCGGCCGGCAGCTGATCAGCGATGCAGATGCGCCGCGACTGCGTGAGATTCTGTCCGATCGAGCCCAGGTCGGCTCCGACCTGCGACGCCTCGATCTCGACACCACCCACCGAGACCCGGACCGGCGTCAGCTCGAGGTCTCCCTCGACGGCTCCGGGTGTCAGGGTGAGGGAGAGCGGCACCTCGATGCCGAAGACGGCGATGGCCCCGCCCACGGTGGCGTTCGGCTCCGCGAACTCCACGGTCTCGATCGGCAGATCGGTGGAGGCGAGCAGCGACGTGAACTGGTCCTGATCGATGCGGATCGTCCCGTCCGCGCCGCCCAGGTCGCCGCCCCGCAGCGGCACGCCCGTCGCGGTCACGTCGACCGCGCCCGTGACGCCTTCGAGCGTGACCGCATCGGTCGACAGGCGAAGGGTGTCGAGGCGTCCGGCGATCAGCTGCGGCAGCAGGATGCCGTCGGCATCGACGTCGAGCTGCTGATCGGCGGGCAGATCGAGCTGCTCGATCACGAGACCGCGCACGATGCCGGGCAGCATCGAGCGCGCCGCGAACTCCGCCGCGACCACAAGGGCTGCGAGGACCAGCACCACGACCAGCACGACCCAGGGCCACCGCCGACGCCGACGGCCGCTCCGCGGTTCGTCGACGGGGTCCGCGCCGGGGATCACCAGCGTCGGATGCTGGGCGTCCGGCTCCGGGTACGGCAGGGTCTCGTTGCGATCGCTCATGCTGCCATCCTCTCCTGCCGCCCCGGACGCCGGTCGCTCACATGCGTTCGGGCGCGGAGACGCCGAGAAGGTCGAGCCCGTTGCGGAAAACCTGACCCGCCGCGTCGTTGAGCCACAGGCGCGTGCGGTGGACGCTCTCGATCGGGTCGTCGCCCTGCGGGATCACGCGGCAGTTGTCGTACCACCGGTGGTAGAGCCCGGCCAGTTCCTCGAGATAGCGGGCGATACGATGCGGCTCACGCACCTCGGCGGCGAACGCCACGATGCGGGGGAACTCCTGGAGGGCTCCGAGGAGGGCGGCCTCCGTCTCGTGCGTGAGCGTCTGCGGGGCGAACTCCGAGCGGTCGACTCCCGAGTCCCCGGCGTTGCGGCTCACGTTGTGGGTGCGGGCGTGCGCGTACTGCACGTAGAACACGGGGTTGTCGTTCGTGCGCTTCTGCAGCAGCTCGGGGTCGAGGTCGAGCGGCGAGTCCGCCGGCGAGCGCTCCAACGAGTAGCGCAGAGCATCCGTCCCGAGCCAGTCGAGCAGGTCGTCCATCTCGATGATGTTGCCTGCGCGCTTGCTGAGGCGGGCGCCGTTGATCGACACCATCTGGCCGATCAGCACCTCGACGTTCTTCTCGGGGTCCTGGCCTGCGGCGCCCGCGACGGCCTTCAGGCGGTGCACGTAGCCGTGGTGGTCGGCGCCGAGCAGGTAGATCTTGTTCTCGAAGCCGCGGTCGCCCTTGTTGAGGTAGTAGGCGGCATCGGCGGCGAAGTACGTGTACTCGCCGTTCGAGCGGCGGATGACGCGGTCCTTGTCGTCGCCGAAGTCGGTGGTGCGCACCCACACCGCGCCGTCCTCGTCGAAGACGTGTCCCTGCTCGCGGAGGCGGTCGACGGCCTGGTCGATGAGGCTCGTGCCCGAGGAATCCTTCGCGTGGAGCGTGCGCTCGGAGAACCAGACGTCGAACGGAACGTTGAAGCGGTCGAGCGAGTGCTTGATCTCGGCCAGCTGGTACTCGTAGCCGCGGTCCTGCGCGACCCGCAGCTGCTCCGCCTCGGGCAGGTCGAGCAGGTCGGGGCGCGCCTCGAGGATGCGTGCGGCGAGCGTCGCGATGTACTCCCCGGGATACCCGCCCTCGGGGGTCGGCTCGCCCTTGGCGGCGGCGACCAGCGAACCGGCGAAGCGGTCCATCTGGGCGCCGGCGTCGTTGATGTAGTACTCGCGCACCGCGCGGGCGCCGCTGGCCAGGAGCAGGCGCACGATCGCGTCACCCAATGCCGCCCAGCGTGTGTGGGCGATGTGCAGCGGGCCCGTGGGGTTCGCCGACACGAACTCCACGTTGACGCTGACCCCCTCCTGCGAGCTGTTGGTCCCGTACGCGGAGCCCGCCTCGACGATGGTCTTCGCGAGCGCGCCGGCGGCGGCGGCGTCGAGACGGATGTTGATGAAACCGGGGCCGGCCACCTCGGCGCTCGCGATGCCGTCGACGCGCATCAGGCCGTCGACGATCTGCTGGGCGAGCTCCCGGGGGCTGGCGCCCAGCGGCTTGGCCAGGCGCATGGCGATGTTCGAGGCCCAGTCGCCGTGGTCGCGGTTGCGCGGCCGCTCGAACACGATGTCGGATGCCGTGAGCTCCAGAGGCTCGCCGGGGCGTCGCTCGTCCGCGAGGGGGGTCAGGACGGAGAGGAGGGCTGCGGCGAGCGTTTCAGGATTCATAGACCCCCCAGTTTACGGCGCGGCGCGGGGCCGAATTTGCGGAGCGGCCTTCGTGACTTACCCTCATGCCATGACCGCCGCTTCCGCCCGCCGACGACTGCGCCTCGCCGGTGCGTCCGTCGCCCTGACGCTCGCCGTCGTCGCCGGGGTCCTGGGCGTCTGGCGCCCCTGGGCGCCGCTCCCCGCCGCGGCCCCCGTCGGCGCGGCGGAAGGCGAGCCGACGGCCGCGATCGCTCCGGCGCCGCTCGCGCTCCCGGACCACCCGCGCGTCCTCGTCTTCGGCGACTCCTGGACCTACGGCTCGGCGGCCTCCGACCCGACGCTCGGGTACGCGTACGTGCTCGCCGATCTGCTCGACGGCGAGACGGTCGTCGACGGCGGCCGAGGCAGCGGCTACCTCAAGCCCGGACTCGACCGTCCGCCCTTCGGTGAGCGCATCGCAGCCCTCGACCCGGGCATCGATCCGGATCTCATCGTCATCCAGGGCTCCATCAACGACCGGGCCCAGGGCGAGGCGGGCTACCGCGAGGCGGTCGATGCGGCGTGGGACGCCATGGCGGCGAAGTACCCGGAGGCGACGATCGTGATCCTTGGACCGGCTCCGCACGAGCTGCCGATCGGCGAGGGCACCGCCCGCATCGACGCGGACCTGGCGGATCGTGCCGCCGCCCGCGGTTGGTGGTACATCTCCCCCATCGCCGAGGACTGGATCACCGAGCAGAACTACCTGGCAGTCATCGACGTCGAGATCGGGCGCAAGCATCCGTCCACCGACGGGCACCGCTACCTCGCCGAGAGGCTTGCTGCCGACCTCGATGCGCTGACCGGCGCGCCGGTCACCGTGGCCGGTGGTTCGGAGACCACCCCCGAGCAGTGATATCGTCGTTCGGTACGCCTCCGTAGCTCAGTGGATAGAGCGCCGGTTTCCGGTACCGTAGGTCGCAGGTTCGACTCCTGTCGGGGGCACACGATTCATCCGCGCGGGTCCGTCTCGCGCGGAGCACGTCACGAAGAGAAGCCGCCTGGTATCCAGGCGGCTTCTCTTCGTTCACCCTCGTTCGGGCCGGCGGGTCCGCCCGTCACCGTCGGCCCCGCCGTATCCTGACGAGGGGAGGCGATGATGGCGCACACGTTCGAGAGGACACCGCCCGAGGCGATGGCCGATCTGAGGCTCCGCCTGGAACGCCTGCGACGCGTCTCCCTGGTCGATCCCACGCCCGACCGGGGCATCGCGATCGACGAGCTGGATCGGCTGCTCGCGCACTGGCGAGACGGGTTCGACTGGTCACGGCACGAGGCCCGCATCGCGGCGTATCCGTGGGTGCAGACCGCCTCCGCCGCGACGCCGGTCCGCGCGATCGTGCGCAAGGCAGAGGCCGACGCGCCGGTCGTCCTCCTCCTGCACGGCTGGCCCGACTCCGTGCTGCGCTTCGAGAGACTCTTCCCGCTCCTGCCGGACGTGACGCTCGTCGCTCCCGCCCTCCCGGGCTTCCCCTTCGCCGCACCCGTCGCGCAGGGCGGCCTGTCCTCGATAGAGATGGCCGATGCCGTGGCCGTCGCGATGACCGAGTTCGGCTTCGACCACTACGTGGTCTCCGCTGGCGACGTGGGGTGCGACGTCGCCGAGGCCCTCGCGGCCCGGCACCCCGACGCGGTGACGGCGATGCATCTCACCGATGTCTCGCAGTACCACTTCCTCGTCGATCCCCCGGACGACCTGGATGCGAGCGAGCGCGCGTACGCGGCCCGCGGCCACGCGTGGCAGGCGGCCGAAGGCGGCTACATGCACGAGCAGTCCACCCGTCCCGTCACGGTGGCCGTCGGGTTGGGCGACTCCCCCGCCGGGCTCGCCGCATGGATCGGCGAGAAGCTGATGCGCTGGACCGACTCGGACGGACGATGGGGAGACGTCTTCACCCTCGACGAGGCACTGACCTGGATCTCGGCCTACTGGTTCACCGGGACCATCGGCACCTCGTTCGCGCCCTATGCCCTCGCAGGACCGAAACCCTGGCCACGGATCGACGCCCCCTGCGTGTTCACGATCTTCTCGCACGACCTCGTCAACGCGCCGCGCCGGTTCGCGGAGCGCTTCTTCCGCGTCGTCGCCTGGCGCGAGTTCCCGCTCGGAGGCCACTTCGCCGCGTGGGAGCGTCCGGCGGACTACGCCTGGGGCGTCCGGCGCGCACTCGAGGTGTCCAGGCGGGACTGAGAAGGGCCGCTCTCACGAAGCGGCCCTTCTCGCGTCGCTCAGCCGATGTCCGGCCGTGTCTGCTCGAATTCCTCGAACGCGGCCAGCGGGATCCCGATCCAGCCGGGCCGGTTGCGCTTCTCGTACACCGCCTCGTAGACGGCCTTGTCGAGCACGTACGCGTCGAGCAGCACCCGGCGGTCGGCGGCGGAGCGTGCGGCGTCGGCATCCGAGGCCTCGTCGCCGGGCTGCTCCGCCTCGGCGAGCGCCGCGGTGTACGCGCTGAGGAAGCTCTCTCGGGCACGATGGGACCACTCCCTCGCCCGTGCCGCGCGGAGTTCCTTCTCCTCGTCCTGCTCGGGAGCGGTGCCGCCCTGCGACATCTCGACCACGCCGGGCGCGTAGTCGAAGGACCGCAGCATGCCGGCGACGTCGCGCCACGGCGAGTCCGGCAGGGCTCGCTCACCGAACGGGCGGCCGGGCTCCCCTTCGAAGTCGACGATGCGCCAGCCGTGCGAGGTGCGCAGGGTCTGGCCGAGATGCAGGTCTCCGTGCACGCGCTGGACGTCGAGTCCGCCGAGGTACGCCACGGCTCCGAACGCGGCGCGCAGACGCTCGGCATGCGGCTCGAGTTCCGGCACCGCGAGCAGCGCCCGATCGAGCCGTTCGGCGAGAGCGCGGGCGAGCTCGGCCGTCGCCTCGGCCCCGCGCCGCTCCGCAGGGAAGCGCTCGCGCAGCATGGCGTGCACTTCGGCGATGGCTGCTCCGAGCCGGGCGGCCTCGCCGGCGAAGTCGCCGCCGGACTCCTCGATGCTCTGCGCGGGGTCGGCGAGAAGGGTGCGCACGCTGCCGGTCGCGAGCTCGAAGCCGTCTGCCGCGGTGCGCAGGAACTCCTGCAGCATGGCGAGCTGCAGCACCTCTCCGTCGACCTCCGTCTCGATCCAGCCGTACAGCGCGGCGATGTGCTCGGAGTGCCCGCGGGTGAGCTCCTGGTGGATCTCGATGTCGGGGTTCACCCCCGGGCTGACCTTGCGGAAGAGCTTCATGATCGCCGTGTCGTCGAAGCGCACCGACGAGTTGGACTGCTCGCCCGAGATCGGCGACCCCCGGAGCGCCGCATCGAGCGGGTCGCCGCCCGCGACCCGCCGGAACCGCAGCCCGCCGACCTCGTGCACGCCCACCTGCTCGGCGCCGATGAATCCGTCCAGCCACAGCGACATCGCGTCGCGGTCGTGCACCGCGTCGAACAGGTGGTGCACGCGGCCGTCCGCCTCGACCGAGCCGATGAACGCGTGCCCGATGCGCTCCTCGAAGTCGTCGTAGCGGGCGAGCGGCACCTGATACTGCTCGGTGCCGGCCTCCTGATCCCCGTACTCGACGGTCACGAGGAAGACCGTGACATCGGGTCCGCGCTCGCCGCCGGGCACGTCGGCGAGCGCCTGCACGCGCGTCACGCGGAACGGACGGCTCTTTCCGGCGAACCAGCGGGTCCGCACCAGATAATCCTCCAGAAGGGAATGGTCGATCGCGATCACAGCATCCCCACCTCCTCTGCGTCGTCGGTCGTCGCCTGCAACTGGAACCAGAAGAACCCGTGCCCGCCCAGCGTCAGCAGGTACGGCAGCTCGCCGATCCGCGGGAACGGCACGCCGCCCACGAGCTCGACGGGGACGAGGCCCTCGAAGCGCCGCAGGTCCAGCTCCACCGGCTGCGGGAACTGGGACAGGTTGTTCACGCACAGGATGACGTCGACCGTGCCGTCGTCGTTCGTGTGCTCACGCGAGTACGACAGCACCGCCGGGTTCGAGCCGCCGAGATCGTTGAAGCTGCCGAGACCGAAGGCGGGGTGCCGCTTGCGCGCCTGGATCATGTGACGCGTCCAGTGCAGCAGCGACGACCGGTCCTCCTGCTGCGCCTCGACGTTCACGGCCAGGTACCCGTAGACCGGATCCTGCACGACCGGCCGGGTGAGCTTGCCGGGGTTCGCGGTCGAGAAGCCGGCGTTCCGGTCGGAGGTCCACTGCATCGGTGTGCGCACGCCGTCGCGGTCGCCGAGCCAGATGTTGTCGCCCATGCCGATCTCATCGCCGTAGTACAGCACGGGAGAGCCCGGCAGCGACAGGAGCAGGGCGGTGAACAGCTCGATGCGGTCGATGTCGTTGTCGAGCAGGGGCGCGAGGCGACGGCGGATGCCGATGTTCGCCTTCATGCGGGGGTCCTGCGCGTACTCGCTCCACATGTAGTCGCGGTCCTCGTCGGTGACCATCTCGAGCGTGAGCTCGTCGTGGTTGCGCAGGAAGATGCCCCACTGGCACCCCGAGGGGATGGGCGGCGTCTCGGCGAGGATCTCGCTGATGGGGTACCGCGACTCCCGGCGCACCGCCATGAAGATGCGGGGCATCACCGGGAAGTGGAAGCACATGTGGCACTCGTCGCCGCCGACCTCCGGGTCGCCGAAGTAGTCGACGACGTCGGCTGGCCACTGGTTCGCCTCGGCGAGCAGCACCCGGCCCGGGTACTCGGTGTCGACGACCTTGCGCACCTTGCGGAGGAACTCGTGCGTCTCCGGGAGGTTCTCGCCGTTCGTGCCGGGCCGCTCGTACAGGTACGGCACCGCGTCGAGCCGGAAGCCGTCGAGCCCCATGTCGAGCCAGAACCGCATGGCGTCGATCATGGCCTCGTGCACCTTCGGGTTGTCGAAGTTGAGGTCGGGCTGGTGCGAGAAGAACCGGTGCCAGAAGTACTGCTGGCGCACCGGATCCCACGTCCAGTTGCTCGGCTCGGTGTCGACGAAGATGATGCGCGCGTCCTCGTAGAGTTCGTCGGTGTCGCTCCACACGTAGAAGTCGCCGTACGGCCCCTCGGGGTCGCTCCGGCTCGACTGGAACCACGGATGCTCGTCGCTGGTGTGGTTCATGACGAAGTCGATGATGACGCGGATGCCGCGGGCATGCGCCTCGTCGAGGAACTGCTGGAAGTCCGCGGTCGTGCCCAGGTCGGACTGGATGCCCGTGTAATCGGCGACGTCGTATCCGCCGTCGCGCAGGGGCGACGGGAAGAACGGCGGGATCCAGAGGCAGTCGACTCCGAGCCACTGCAGATAGTCGAGCTTGTCGATCAGCCCGCGGAAGTCGCCCGATCCGTCGCCGTCGCCGTCCTTGAATGAGCGGACCAGCACCTCGTAGAACACGGCGGTCTTGAACCACTCGGGTTCCGGGCTCCCCGGGGTGTCGGGGAACGGCTCCTGCGTCAGGATGGGGATGGACGCGGTGGCGGGCGCCGGCTCTGCAGCAGTGCTCATGCAAGTCTCCTCACGCTCGGGGCGAGCATGCGCCCAACCTGTCACACCCGTCCGACCGGCGACCACCCCTTGCGCCCGTCGCCGACGAGGGTGTACCCGCGTGAGACGGCGGGGCGGGTCGGTGCGATGTCGGCCCCGGCGCGTACCGTCGAGGACATGTCGACGCCGCCCGCCCTTCCCGGCCCGTGCAACCTGTGCGGGAATCGCGCCGGGCGACGCACGGCGGACGGGTGGGAGTGCGCCACGTGCGGATGGCGTTTCGGCGACGCCCCCGACCCTGACCTCCCTCTCCCCCGCATCGACGTCGTCTACTACATCCGCTTCGACCGACGCGTGAAGATCGGGACGAGCCGGCGCCCCCGTCAACGGCTGTCCAGCATCCGTCACGAGGAGCTCCTCGCCTTCGAGCGCGGCGGGCGCGCGGTCGAGCAGCAGCGTCATCGCGACTTCGCGGCCGCGCGCGAGGGCGGCGAGTGGTTCACGCTCACTCCGGAGCTCGCCGCGCACATCCACCGGCTCCAGGCGGCCGGAGAGCCGTGGAACCTCTACGCGAGATGGCTGAGCGACGCGCTGCAGAAGGGAGACGAGGCCACCGGATAATCCGGTTGTGCACAATTCGATTGCGTGCAAGAGTTATCTCATGCCCGTGACCGATGAGATGGTCTGCTTCACGCTGTACTCCGCCGCGCGCTCGACGACGCAGGCGTACCGCGCCCTGCTCGCGCCGTGGGACCTCACCTATCCCCAGTACCTCGTGCTCGTGCTGCTCTGGAACGAGGGCGTCCAGACCGTGGGCTCGCTCGGCGACGCCATGCAGCTGGACTCGGGAACGCTCTCCCCGCTGATCCGCCGCCTCGAGAGCGCCGGTCTCGTGACGAAGCGCCGCCGCGCAGACGACGAGCGCGTCGTCGAGGTGGCGCCGACCGACCGCGGCCAGGAGCTCCGAGGGGAACTCGCCCACGTCCCGGCCGAGATCGCGCGACTGCTGGGCGTGCGCGACGACGCCCACCGGCGACGCCTCATCGCCCAGCTCCACGAGCTCACCGCGCTCCTCCCCGGCGCGGACGACCGCGCGAACCGCTGACCCTCCCTCCACCCCCAGAAAGGAACCGACACATGGAAGCCCTTTACACCGCAGAGGCCCTCGCCACCGGAGCAGGCCGCGACGGCCGCGTCGCCACGAGCGACCGCCGTCTCGAATTCGACCTGGCCGTGCCGAAGGAGATGGGAGGCCGCGGCGACGGGGCGAACCCCGAGCAGCTCTTCGCCGCCGGATACGCCGCCTGCTTCCACTCGGCGCTGCAGGCCGTCGCCCGGGCGCAGAAGGTCACCCTCACCGACTCCTCGGTCGGTGCCCGGGTGCAGATCGGATCGAACGGCGAAGGCGGATTCGGCCTCGCCGTGCAGCTCGAGGTCGTCCTTCCCGAGCTCCCCCACGACCAGGCCCAGGCGCTCGCCGATGCGGCGCACCAGGTCTGCCCGTACTCGAACGCCACCCGCGGCAACATCGACGTCACGATCACGGTGTCCGATGACTGAGCCGCGCAGTACTCCGACGACCATGCGCGCCCTCGTGCACTCCTCGTTCGGCGAGGCGGAGGACGTGCTCCGCCTCGAGGAGCGACCGGTCCCGACGCCCGGCCCCGGACAGGTCCTGCTCCGCGTCGTGCTGTCCCCGATCCACAACCACGATCTGTGGACGATCCGCGGCACGTACGGCTTCGTGCCCGATCTCCCCGCCCCCGCGGGCACCGAGGCGCTCGGCATCGTCGAAGCGCTCGGCGAGGGGGTCGAGCATCTCCAGATGGGCCAGCGCGTGGCCACCGGCGGCACCTTCGGCGCCTGGGCCCCGTACCTCGTGGCGCACGCGGCCGGCCTCATCCCCGTGCCGGAAGGACTCTCCGACGAGAGCGCCGCGCAGCTGGTGTCGATGCCGTTCAGCACGATCAGCCTGCTGCAGTCCCTCGACGTCGCCGAAGGCCAGTGGATCGTCCAGAACGCGGCGAACGGCGCGGTCGGCCGCATGCTCACGCAGCTCGGCGCCGCGCGGGGTGTCCGCGTGCTCGGACTCGTGCGGCGCGCCGAGGGGGTCGAGGAGCTGCGTTCCCAGGGCATCGAGAACGTCGTCGCGACGGATCAGGACGGCTGGCGTGAAGAGGTCGCGCGGCTCCTGGACGGCGCGGAGCCCGCGGTGGGAGTCGACTCTGTCGGCGGTGCAGCCTCCGGGGAGGTGCTCTCGCTCCTCGCCGAGGGCGGCACCCTCGTCGCCTTCGGCGCGATGGGCTCCCCCGTCATGGAGCTCGCCTCCGGAGACGTGATCTTCAAGCAGGCGACCGTGAAGGGGTTCTGGGGCAGCAAGGTGATCCAGCAGCTGGATCCGGCCATCCGCGCCGAACTGTTCGGCGAACTCATCCGGAGGGTCACCGACGAGACCCTGACGCTCCCGGTCGCCGGTGTGTTCGATGCGGCGGACGCCGCCGACGCCGTACGGCTCAGCAAGAGCGCGGGGCGCGTCGGCAAGGTTCTGCTGCGCTTCTGACGCATGGCGGGACGAGGCGGGCGGCACGCTCGCCTCGTCCCGCACCCGGGCGCCTCTCAGCAGTGTCAGTGGCCGAGGGCATCATCTCGGCATGGACATCACACTCCTCAGCCCTCCGGGGCTCGTCACCAGCCCCGCGTTCAGCCACGTCGCCGTCGTGCCCCCGGGTGCCACGACCATTCACGTCGGGGGGCAGAACGGCGTGGACGAGAGCGGCGCCATCGTCTCGACGGATGCCGGCGAGCAGGCCCTGCGTGCCGTGCGGAACGCCGCCACGGCGCTGGAGGCCGTCGGCGCCGCCTTGGACGACGTCATCCACTGGACCGTGCTGATCCATCAGGACGCCGATCTCCGCGCCGCATACGGGGCCGTGGCCGGCGAGCTCGCACGCGACGGCGCTCCGCCGCTGGTGACGGCCGCCGTCGTGGTCGCACTCGGTGTCCCGGGCGCCGTGATCGAGATCAGCGCGGTCGCCGCGGTGCTCCGCGACTGAACCCGCTCACGCGATCGCGACGCCCACGGCCGTGACGACGACGGCCAGCAGCGGCAGCGTGCCCTGCATCGCGGCCGCCCGCGCCTTCGTGCGGTCCGAGAGCACGAGCACGAGCGCGGCGGCGAGCATCATGCCCGTTCCCGCGAACGTCAGCGTCAGCCCGATCGTGGTGAAGCCGAACAGCACGAAGCCGATCCCGAACAGCGTCGTCAGCGCCAGGAACAGGTTGTAGAAGCCCTGGTTGAACGCCAGCTGCTTCATCGTGACGGCATCCGCCTCGCTCGCGACACCGAAGATCCGGCGCGTCTCGGGCTCCGTCCACTTCAGCGATTCGAGGGCGAAGATGAACACGTGGAAGGCGGCGGCAGCCGCCGCGAGGACCAGACCGGCGATGAGCATGCTCCGATTCTCGCGCCCCGCGGCGACCCGCGGCAATCAAAGACGAGTCAGACCAGGAAGATCGGCAGCAGCCCCGGATTGTGCGCGTGCACCAGCACACCGAACACCACGGCGTCGAACAGCAGGTGCACGGTCACCACGTACGCCAGCGAATGCGTCCGGAGGAAGATGAAGCCCTGCAGCAGTGCGAACGGGATCGTCAGCACCGGGCCCCACTCGCGATAGCCGAGCTCCCACAGGAACGAGACGAACACCACCGACTGCAGCACGTTCGCGAGCGCATCCGGGAAGTGCCGGCGCAGGAGCGCGAACACGGTGCAGATGAAGAACAGCTCGTCCCAGATGCCCACGGCGCCGACGCCCACGAAGAGTCGCGCGATCAGGTCGGGCGTGTCGACGACCGGCCAGTTCTGGTACACGCCGCTCGTGATGAAGTAGAACGGCAGGATCGCCCAGCCGAGCACCAGCACGGCGACCAGCCAGCCCCACTGCAGGCGACCCCAGCGACGATGCGCACGCCAGGGGAATGAGATCGCCCGATCGCGGTACACGAAGCGGGAGACCGCGTAGGGCACGGCCACGGCACCGCCCAGCGCCAGCGTGAACCGGAGCATCGCCAGGTTGTCGAGCTCGGCCGCGAGCGGGATCACGCTCACGATGAGCAGCCCGAGCGCGATGAGCGACAGGTCGCGGGTCAGCGAGGGCGTGGATGCCGCGATCCGTCCGCGCTCGAGCCAGGCGGCCGCCCCGATGCCGAGCGCGAGGAGCAGCCAGCCCACCCACGGCACCTGCAGCACGAAGAACGCGGGCGCCGCCGCGCACACCAGGACCGCGGGCGCGATCGCCGGACCGACGACCACCGAGCGCGGTGCGGCACTCACGCGCGGGGCCGACGTCGATAGACGAGGTCGCGGATGTCGCGGCCCTTGGCGATGCCCTTGCGCTCGAAGGCGGTCATCACGCGCCCCTCGAAGCGATCCGCCCACTCACCGGCGAAGGCGCGCTCGAACAGCGGCTCGCCGTCCAGCACCTCGCGCATCTGCAGCGCGTAGTCCTCCCAGTCCGTCGCGAGGCGGAGCAGACCGCCGTCGGCGAGGGCGCGGGCCGCGTTGTCCGCGAATCCGGGGCGCACGAGACGCCGCTTCGTGTGCTTCTTCTTGTGCCACGGGTCGGGGAAGAAGATCCAGACCTCGGCGGCCGCCGCCTCGGGCAGGTACGACGAGAGCACCTCGGGGGCGTTCGCCTCCACCACCCGCAGGTTGCGGGCATTCTCGCGGTCGGCGTCGAGCATCGTCCGGGCGAGGCCGGCGCGGAAGACCTCCACCGCGAGGAAGTCCTCGTCCGGGCGCGAGGTCGCGGCGGCGACGATCGCGTGGCCCTGTCCGGATCCGATCTCCACGATCAGATCGGCCTCGCGTCCGTACTCCGCGGCGACGTCGAGCCGCGCCTCGGGGTGCACCGACGTCCAGGCGACATCCCGCGGAACGTCCAGCAGGTAGTGCGGCGCGAGGTCCGAGAAGGCGCGCTCCTGCGCCTCGGACATCCGCCCGCTCCGGCGCACGAAGGACACGGGCTCGTCACGGAAGGTGCGGGGTTCGGGCATGGTTCCAGGGTAGCCGCGGAACCTTCGCGCCCCGTGCGGCGGTCAGGCGGCCGGAGCCGTCACGAAGTCGATGAGCTCCTCGACCCGTCCGAGGAGGGCCGGCTCGAGGTCGCGGTAGCTGTGCACCGACGCGAGGATGCGCTGCCAGGCCCGGGCGGTGTCGGCCTGGGTCTCGTGCGGCCATCCGAAGGCGCGGCAGATCCCGGTCTTCCAGTCGGTCCCCCGGGGGACCTCCGGCCACCGCGCGATGCCCAGGGCCTGCGGCGTGACGCACTGCCAGACGTCGACGAACGGGTGGCCCACGATGCGCACGTGGCGTCCGTGCGGACCCCGGGCGACGGCATCCGCGATCCGGGACTCCTTGGATCCCGGCACGAGGTGGTCGACGAGCACGCCGTAGCGGCGTCGGGCCGTCGGCGGCTCGGCTGCCAGCAGCTCGTCGAGAAGGTCGACCCCCTGGAGGAACTCGACCACGACGCCCTCGACACGCAGGTCGTCTCCCCAGACCTTCTCCACGAGCTCGGCGTCGTGCTTGCCCTCCACGAGGATGCGGCTGGGCAGCGCGACGCGGGCCCGCTGATCGGCCACCGCGAACGACCCGGATGCCGTGCGCTTGGGCCCCTCCGGCCGGGCGGCCGGGGCGGCGAGCCGCACCGGGGCGCCGTCGATGAGGAAGCCGCCTCCCAGCGGGAACAGGCGCCTGCGTCCCTTCCAGTCCTCGAGCTCGACGTTCCCCGCCTGCACGCGCGTCACGGCTCCGCAGTACCCGTCCTCCGCCACCTCCACGACGAGGTCGACCTCGGCCGGCACCGTCGGGACGGGCTTCGCGGCGCGCTCGCGCCAGCCCGCGGCGAGTACATCCGATCCGTACCTGTCGTCCATGCCCTCCAGCGTATGCGCCTCCGCTGAGGGCGAACGGCGATCCCCCGCCCGATGGTGACGCGTGTCGGGCTCTGTGAATAGACTCGTGCCATGGGGCTCGGCTGCCGGTCGGAGGGATCACGATGAAGACACGGGGGCTGGCGCTGGCCGCGCTGACGCTCGCCGCGCTGACGAGCCTGTTCGCGTCGTCGTCGGCCTCCGCGACCGACCCGGTGACGCTCGACGCCGGCTACGTCACCGACGGGGCGGGCGTGCTGAGCGCGGGCGAGGACGACGCCCTCGAGTCCCGTCTGCAGGAGCTCACCGAGAACTCCTCGGCGGACCTGTTCGTCGTGTTCGTCGACGCCTTCACCTCGCCGTCCGACCGGGTCGGGTGGGCCGACGCGGTCGCGACCCGCAACGGCCTCGGACCCGACCAGTACCTGCTGGCGATCGCGACGGACCAGCGCAGCTACTTCATCTCGGCGGTCGAGGGCGGTCCCCTCAGCAACGACAAGCTCGACGACATCGAGCAGAAGATCCAGCCGCTTCTCGCACAGGAGGACTGGGACGGCGCGATCCTCGTCGCCGCCGACGAGATCCAGGGCGACGGCGGAGCCGGTGCCCTCCGAGTGCTGCTCCTCGTCGTGGGCGTCGTCGCGTTCGCCCTCATCGTGTGGCTCGTGATCGCACTGGTCCGGCGCGGTCGCCGCAACGCCGAGATCAGGCGCCGCGGCGCGATGCCCGAGCATCCCGACCCCCACGACCCCTTCTCGACGCTCACCGACGAGCAGGTCGAGACACAGGCGGGGTCGGCGCTGGTGCAGGCCGACGACGCGATCACGTCGAGCCGCGAAGAGCTCGGATTCGCGATCGCCCAGTTCGGCGACGACGCCACGGCCGGATTCGTCCAGGCCGTGGACGCCGCCAAGGAGCGCCTGTCGGAAGCCTTCGATCTCAGGCAGAAGCTCGATGACGAGATCGAGGACACGATCCACGATCGCCGGGCCTGGCACATCCGGATCATCCGGATCGCGGACGAGATCGACGATCTGCTCGACGCCAACACGGAGGCCTTCGACGCGCTGCGCAAGCTGGAGCAGAACGCCCCGCAGGAGCTGGAGCGCGTGCGCGCCGAGCGGGCGGCGCTGCAGCCGCAGCTCGACGGCGCCGCTGCGGCACTCGCCGGCCTCTCGGCGACCTATGACGCCTCGGCCCTCGCCACGGTCGCCGACAACCCGGAGCAGGCGCAGGAGCGCGCGGCCCTCGCCGACCGTTCGATCGATGCCGCCGCGGAGGCGATCGCGGCCGGCCGGACAGGAGAAGCCGCCTTCGCGATCCGCACGGCCGAGCAGTCCACGGCGCAAGCGGCGCAGCTCGTCCAGGCGATCTCCTCCCTGGCCGCCGATCTGCAGAGCACGGAGTCCCGGATACCCGCGCTCGTCACCGAGCTGCAGGCGGACGTCGCCGCCGCCAGGCAGCTGCCCGATCCCGATGGCTCGATCGGCTCGGCGATCGCCGCGACGCTCCAGCAGTTGCAGCACGCGCAGGCCGACCTCGTCGGCAGCGCCCGTGACCCGCGCCGCGCGTTCGACGCCCTGACCGCCGCGAACGTGCAGATCGACGGGGCGATCGACCGAGGGCGCGAGAGCGTCGAGCGGGCGCGGCGCGCCCAGCAGATGCTCGACCAGACGCTCGGCCAGGCCGACTCCGAGATCCGCACGGCGCGCGAGTTCATCGAGACCCGCCGAGGAACCGTCGGGTCGACCGCGCGCACGCGTCTCTCGCAGGCCGAGGCGAGCCTCACTCAGGCGCTGAACCTGCGGGCCACGGCTCCCGAGCCCGCTCTCGCCGAGGCGAGACGCGCTCTCGATCTCGCCCGCCAGTCGCTCTCCGCGGCCTCGGCGGACGTCTCGTCCTACACCTCGCCCTCGTGGAACGACAGCGGGTGGAGCGGAGGCCTGTTCGGCGGGGGCTCCGGCTCGGGCGGCTCGGGCCTCGGCGGCGACATCCTCGGCGGCATCATCGGCGGCATCCTCTCCAGCGGCGGGGGCGGGCGCTCCTCCCGCGGAAGCGGATGGCGCTCCAGCGGCGGCGGATTCCGCAGCTCCGGCTTCGGCGGCGGGGGCGGACGCTCCGGTGGAGGACGCCGCAGCTCCGGAGGAGGACGCTTCTGATCCGCAACGACCACCCACACAGACCTCGACTCCGACCCTTCGAAAGGAACCTCGCATGACCAAGCAGTCCATCTTCGGACGTATCTCCACGCTCGTCCGAGCGAACATCAACGCCCTCCTCGACTCCGCCGAGGACCCGCAGAAGATGATCGACCAGCTCGTCCGCGACTACACCAACAACATCGCCGACGCCGAGTCCGCCATCGCCGAGACGATCGGCAACCTGCGTCTGCTCGAGCGGGACCACGAGGAAGACGTCCAGGCGGCCACCGAGTGGGGCAACAAGGCCCTCGCCGCGAGCCGCAAGGCCGACGAGATGCGCTCCAGCGGCAACACGGCGGATGCCGACAAGTTCGACAGTCTCGCCAAGATCGCCCTGCAGCGTCAGATCAGCTCCGAGCGCGAGGCTCGCGGTGCCGAGCCGCAGATCGCCGCGCAGACCGAGATCGTCGACAAGCTCAAGAGCGGCCTCAACGGCATGAAGGAGAAGCTGGGCGAGCTCAAGAACAAGCGCAGCGAGCTCCTCGCGCGCGCCAAGGTCGCCGAGGCGCAGACCAAGGTGCAGGACGCCGTGGGCTCGATCAACGTGCTCGACCCCACCAGCGAGCTGGGCCGCTTCGAGGACAAGGTGCGTCGCCAGGAGGCGCTCGCGCAGGGCAAGGCCGAGCTGGCCGCCTCGAGCCTCGACGCCCAGTTCGAGAGCCTCGAGGACCTCGGCGAGCTGACCGAGGTGGAGGCGCGCCTCGCCGAGCTCAAGGCGGGCGGCAGCGCACCGCGTTCGGCCATCGAAGGCTCCTGACCCCCTCGCGGATGCCCCGGACGTGATGTCCGGGGCATCCGCTCTTCCTCTTCCGGGAGGCACCCATGGTGCGTTTTCTCGTCGTCCCCCAGTGGCAGGGCTCTCCTGCGGCGCGCGCGATGCTCCTCGTGGACGGAGCCTCGGCGATCGCCGGGGATCTCCCCCGCGCGGCGACCACGGTCCTCGACGTACCCGTCGAAGCCGGGGAGGCGCTCGGCACCGGGGTGCGCCGACTGAGCGCGCTGCTGCGGACACGCGAGCTCGTCGCACAGAACCTGACCGCGGACACCGTGCTCATCGGGGGCGACTGCAGCATCACGGTCGCCGCGCTCGCGGCTCTCCCGGGCGGTGTCGACGACCTCGCGGTCGTCTGGTGCGATGCGCACGCCGACCTCAACCTTCCCGAGACCTCGCCGTCGGGGGCCTTCTCCGGCATGGCCCTGAGCGCCGTCCTCGGCCAGGGCGAGCCTCAGCTGGCGCTCGATCCCGGCGTCCCCCGCGACCGCGTCGTGACGGTCGGGGTGCGCACGCTCGACGACGCCGAGCCGGACGCCCTCTCGAGACTCACGAACCTCCGCGTCACCCACCTCGACCGCGCGGAGGCGCTGGCCGATGCGGTACGGGCGACCGGAGCGTCGCGGGTGTGGGTCCACATCGACGTCGACGTGCTCGACCCGTCGGAGCTGGGCGGCGTGTCCGACCCCGCCCCCTTCGGGCTCTCCCCCGCCACGCTGGCCGCGGCGATCCGCCGCCTCCGCGAGGAGTTCCCGCTCGCGGGGGCGACCATCGCCGGCTTCGCACCGCGCACGCCGGCCGATGCGGTGGACGACCTCGGAGCCCTGCTCCGCCTCGTAGGAGCGGTCGCATGAGCGATCAGCGCACGACCTCGGACGTGCTGGAACGGGGCCGTCGACTCGACCGCCGCATCCCGTCCTTCCTCCTGCGATCGCCGATCAGCCGCGTCGGCTATGCGTGGGGAACGGCCGTCGGGTGGATCTGGGGCGGGCTCTGGAGCACCGGCCCCGTCGAACGCCGCGGGGGACTCTGGATCTTCCGGGGCATGCCGTCCTGGACGTTCAACCGCGGCGGCGTCTGTGTCGGCGGCTGCTTCCTGACCGGAGACGCCATGCCCTCCGAGGCCGTGCTCCGACACGAGCGGGTGCACAAGGCGCAGTGGCTGCGCTACGGCTTCCTGATGCCCGTCCTGTACTTCTTCGCCGGGCGCGATCCGCTGCGCAACCGCTTCGAGATCGAGGCGGGCCTGCAGGACGGCAACTACCTGCCTCGCCGCCCCTGACGTCAGCGTTCGGCGGGGAGGAGTCCGAAACGCTCCGGAGCGCTGATGCGACCCGCCTCGACGCCGAGCCGGGAGGTCAGGTGGTCGACGATGTCGGCGGAGCCGAGATAGCCGCCGAGAAGCGTCACCCGAGTGGCGTCCTCCTCATCGCAGAGCATCTCGTCTGCCCAGGCGCAGGTCGCCCGTGCAAGCGCCTCGCCGGGAGCGCACGAGCGTCCGCTACCGGGGGCGCCCGACCGCTGCTCACGAGCGAGCCAGGTCACGGTCATGCGTGCCGGTGCCTCGATGACACGGATGTCCTGCACGGTCGGGACCTCGATGAACACACGCCCCGAGGCGCACAGCGGAAGGGTGGAGAGGAAGAGCTCGAGATCGACGAGCGAGTTCTCGTCGGCCGTCACCAGGTGGTGGGAACGCCGACGGGCTGCCCGCCGCCGGGCACGCGCGCTGCGGCTGTCGAGGGATGCTTCCATGATGCGTCCATCGTAACACCCACCAAGGCATGCCTAACCTTGGTTCGTCGCGTCAGCTCGCTCCGGCTGCCGGCTCCACGAGCGCGGCCTCGAGATCGCGCAGCTCGCCATCGGTCATCCCCTGTGCGCGCAGGTAGCCCGCCGCCGATCCCCACCGCTCGTCGATCATGTCGAGCAGCCGACGCATGACGGGAGCAGGAGACTGCGTCGCGAGCGCGATCGCGTGCACCGCCTCCGGATGCTGCTGCCGCAGATAGGCGGCGATGCGCCGATTCCGCTCCGGCGGGAGCTGGGACTCGGTCAGCGCGTAGTCGGCGATGACCGCGTCTCGATCGGCGCCGACGGCGGAGAGCGCCAACGCCACGGTCACGCCGGTCCGGTCCTTGCCCACGGTGCAGTGCACCAGGGTCGGCTCTCCCGCAGCGATGATCCGGATCGCCTCGACCAGCCGCTCGCCGCTCTCTTCGAGCAGGTGGAGGTAGAGATCGTCGAGGCTGGTGTCGGCTTCGAAGAACGAGCGCACCGACCCCAGGAAGAGCGGCAGGTGCGTGGTGTCGGGTCCGTCGATCTCGCTCGGCTCCGCCGCCACCTCCTCCCCGTCGCGCAGATCGACGATGTGGCGCACCCGGGCCCGCAGCTCGCTGGCCCCGCTCGTCGTCGCCCCCGAGAGCTGGCCAGATCGCAGCAGAACGCCCGTGCGGATGCTGCCTTTCGCGGCGGGGATGCCGCCCACATCGCGGACGTTGGTGACGCCGTCGACCACGAGCACGGTCACGGTTGCCCCTCGGCGGTGCGGGGCGGCACCGGGTAGCGGCCCGCGATGACGACCCTGTTGAACGCGTTGATGGAGACGCAGGCCCAGCTCAGGGCGGCGTACTCCTTCTCGGTGAAGACGCTTCCGACACGGTCGTACACATCGTCGGACACGCCCTCCTCGGCGATGAAGGTGAAGGCCTCGGCCAGTTCGAGCGCCGCCTGCTCGCGCTCGGAGAAGACCCCGCTCTCCCGCCAGGTCGCGATCTGCATGAGCGTGTCGGTGTCGATACCGGCCGCGAGGGCGCGATCGACATGAATTCGCGTGCAGTACCCGCAGCCGTTGAGCTGCGAGCAGTGGATCATGACGAGCTCCTTGAGGCGATCGTCGATGCCGTTCGCGGCGCAGATCTCCCCGACGGTGCGCGAGAAGGCGTCCAGCGCCCGATACGCGGTCGGTTCGGTCTTCGACAGGTGCACGCGCTTCTCGCTCATGCGTCCATGATATTCGTCCGAGGTCCGCGGAGGCAGCATCCTCGATTCGTCCGAAAATCCTGAATGCCAAGTGGGATTTGCTAATGAGCATAGATACGCCAAGCGCAGACCGGCTGTCATTGAGCAATCTGCTCTCGCATTTCGCGAAGGCTCCGCGACGGGAGCAGAATATGGACGTGGCGACCGACAAGAGCGAGTTCAGCTATCTTCCCGCGCAGGCCGAGGCACTGGATGTTCCCGTTCCCGATGTCGAGCGGCTGACGCTGGCGCTCCCGGACGGCCGGACCTTGAGCGCTCTGAGATTCGGCGGCGATGCTCCCGAGGTCACGCTGCTGCACGGCGCCGGTCTCAACGCCCATACCTGGGACACCACGGCGCTCGCGCTCGCGCGCCCCGTCCTGGCGATCGATCTCGCCGGCCACGGGGACTCCTCCTGGCGCAGCGACCAGGACTACAGCCCCCGCACGTTGGCTGCCGACGTGGCCGCCGCACTCGACGCCTGGACCGAGACTCCTCAGACCATCGTCGGGCAGTCGCTCGGCGGACTCACCGGAGCGGCGTTGGCCGCCGCCCGGCCCGACCTGGTCGCGCGGCTCGTGATCATCGACATCACGCCGGGGATCGACACCAGCGCGGGACCGGCGGCGCTGCGCGAGTTCTACGCGGGCCCGACGGACTTCGCCAGCCGCGAGGAGCTCGTCGACAAGGCGATCGCCCTCGGCTTCGGCGGCACGCGCCCCGAGACCGAACGAGGGGTGTTCCTCAACACCCGCGTCCGTCCGGACGGCCGGGTCGAGTGGAAGCACCACTTCGCCCACCTCGCGGCGCAGGCTCTCGCCGCTCATGATCCGGGCCCCGCGGCCTCGCCCTCGATGCTGCACGACAGCGGGTGGGACGATCTCGCCCGCGCGACGGCGCCGGTCACCCTCGTCCGCGCGACTCGAGGATTCGTCAGCGAAGCCGACGCCGCCGACTTCGCCCGCCGCGTGCCCGCCGCGCGCGTGGCCGTGTTCGACGCCACCCACAACGTGCAGGAGACCGCACCGGTCGAGCTCGCCGCATTCATCGGCTCGGCGTCCGCGTCTCTGCACGACGGATTGTGACGTCCCGTTCCGCCGCGGCCCCGCACCCCCGCACCGATCCCTAGGCTCGTCCCACCGGCACACAGCATCTGCCGCACCGAGAGGAAACCACCATGTTCCGACGCTCACGACGTGTAGCGCTCATCTCCGCGCTCGCCGCCACCGCTGTGATCCTCAGCGCGTGCAGCGGCGCTCCCGAGCCGGCCGCCACCGCGACCGGTGAGCCCGACCCCGACGCGACGCTCCACGTGGGACTCGTGCTCGAGCCGACGAACCTCGACATCCGCCGCACCAGCGGAGCCGCCCTGGAGCAGATCCTCATCGACAACATCTACGAGGGACTGGTGAGCCGCAGCCAGGACAACGAGATCGTTGAGCGTCTCGCCTCGGACTACAGCGTGTCGGACGACGGCCTCACCTACTCGTTCACGCTGAACGACGGCATCCTGTTCCACGACGGAACGCCCCTGACCTCGGCGGACGTCGTGGCGTCGTACGAGGCGGTGCGCGCAGACGAGACCCTCCAGGGTCACGCCGAGTTCGCGTCCGTCGCCTCGATCACCGCGCCGGACGACACGACGGTCGAGATCGCGCTGTCGGCCCCTGATCAGAACTTCCTCTTCGCCCTGACGGGCCCGGCCGGGCTGGTGTTCAAGACCGGCGACACCACCGACCTCAAGACGGCGGAGAACGGCACCGGTCCCTTCACGCTCACCCGGTGGAACAAGGGCAGCAGCATCACCTTCGCGCGCAACGACGCGTACTGGGGCGAGCCGGCCGGTGTGGCCGAGGTCGAGTTCCAGTACATCCCCGACTTCACCGCGGGCGTGAACGCCGCCATCGCCGGCGACGTCGATGTGCTCACCGCCGTGGATCCGAACCTCGCATCTCAGCTGGAGGACACCGGGGACTTCACCCTCACCACCGGACGCACGACCGACAAGGCCACACTCGCCTTCAACAACGCGAAGGCTCCGCTCGACGACGTGCGCGTGCGCGAGGCGCTGCGCTCGGCCATCGACCATGAGGCCCTGATCGAGGCGGTCGGCGCCGGTACCCCGCTCTCCGGCCCCATCCCCGAGCTCGACCCGGGCTACGAGGACCTGTCGGACGTGATCTCGTACGATCCGGATCGCGCCAAGGAACTGCTCGCCGAGGCGGGCCAGGAGGACCTCGAGCTCACCCTTACCATCCCGTCGTTCTACGGCACGACGGTGCCGAAGGTGCTCATCTCGGACTTCGCCGAGGTCGGCGTGACCCTCGACGTCGACTCGGTCGAGTTCCCGGCCTGGCTCGAGGACGTCTACACCAACCACGACTACGACCTGAGCTTCGTGCTGCACGTCGAGCCGCGCGATTTCGGCAACTTCGCGAACCCCGACTACTACTTCGGCTACGACAACGCCGAGGTCCAGGCGCTGTACGCCCAGGCCGAGGCGGCGGTCGACCCCGAGGAGTCCGCGGAGCTGCTCGCGCAGGCCGCGCGCATCGTCTCCGAGGACCACGCGGCCGACTGGCTCTACAACGGCCAGACGATCACGGCCGTCAGCCCGATCGTCAGTGGGTTCCCCGAGGACTCCATCAACTCCCGCATCGACCTGGCCGGCGTCACGGTCGCGGCGGCCTCCTGAGCCGGAGCCGACACCGCCCGTGATCCGGTACGCGCTCGTCCGAGGGGCCCTACTCGTCGCAGGGCTCCTCGTGGCGAGCGTGCTCATCTTCCTCACCCTGCGGGTCTTCCCCGGAGACGTCGCCCAGCTCATCGCCGGCACGCAGGCCTCCCCCGCAGAAGTCGAGGCGCTCCGCGAATCGCTGGGCCTGAACCGGCCGCTGGTGACGCAGTACACCGACTGGATCGGCGGCGTCTTCCGCGGCGACCTCGGCACCTCGCTGCTCTCGGGCGCATCCGTCGGCGAGGAGCTGCTGCAGAAGGCGCAGGTGACGGTGCCGCTCGGCATCCTGTCGCTGCTGATCGCCGTCCTCATCGCCGTTCCGTTCGGCATCGTCGCGGCGCTGCTGCGCGGACGCCGGTCCGGCACCGCCCTCAGCGTCGGCGCGCAGACGCTCGCCGCCGTGCCGGTCGTGTGGGCCGGGATGATGCTCATCGTCGTCTTCTCCGTGTGGCTGGGCTGGCTCCCGCCGCAGGGCTTCCCCCGCACGGGCTGGAGCACTCCCGGGCGGGCGCTCGAGTCGCTGCTGCTGCCGGCCCTCACGATCGGGATCGTCGAGGGGGCGATGCTCATGCGCTTCGTGCGCAGCGCCACCCTCCAGGCAGCCGGCCAGGACTTCGTGCGCACCGCGGCGGCGAAGGGCCTCACCCGCACGCAGGCGCTCGTCCGGCACGGCATCCCGGCGGTCGGCCTCTCCATCGTGACTGTGCTCGGGCTTCAGGTGGCGGGCATCATCGTCGGATCCGTGGTGATCGAGCAGCTGTTCACCCTCCCGGGCATCGGACGGATGCTGGTCGCCGACGTCGGCACCCGCGATCTCGTCAAGGTGCAGAGCGAGCTGCTGGTTCTCACCGGGTTCGTCTTGGTGGTCGGATTCGTCGTCGACCTCCTGCATCGCGCCATCGATCCGCGACAGAGGGAGGCGGCATGACACCCCTGTGGCTCCGGCGGCTGTGGGCGACCCCCACCGGGCGTTTCGGACTCGTCGTCGTGGCGGTCATCGCGCTCACCGCCCTCGTCTCGCTCTTCTGGACGCCCTTCGACCCGCAGGCGTCCCGCGTCCAGGACCGCTGGCTCGGACCCGGCTGGCCGCACCTGCTCGGAACCGACGACACGGGTCGCGACATCCTCAGCCTGATCATGTCCGGCGCCCGCACCACGGTGTTCGTGAGCGTGGGAGCGGGGGTGGTCGCGACCGTCGTGGGGATCGCGCTGGCCGCGCTCGGCGCCCTGACCGCCCGGTGGCTCCGCGAAGCGGTGTCGGTGCTCGTCGACATCCTCATCGCCTTCCCGGTGCTGCTCATCGCGATGATGATCTCCTCCGTGTGGGGAGGCTCGCTCTGGGTCGTGATCTGGGCCGTGGGCATCGGTTTCGGCGTGAACATCGCCCGGGTCACGCGCCCCGAGCTGCGCCGCGTGCAGCAGAGCGACTTCGTGCTCGCCGCCCGGGCGTCCGGCCTCACACCGTCGCAGAGCCTGGCGCGCCACCTGCTGCCGAACGTGGCCCCGGTGTTCATCGTGCAGCTGTCGTGGTCGATGGCCGTCGCCGTGCTCGCCGAGGCGGGGCTGTCGTACCTCGGCTTCGGAGCGTCGGTCGTGGAACCGAGCTGGGGGCTGCTGCTCGCCGACCTGCAGCGGTACATCGGCGTGCATCCGCTGTCGGTGATCTGGCCGGGGCTGACCATCACGCTCACGGTGCTCGCGCTCAACCTGCTCGGCGACGGGCTGCGGGAGGCGACGGACCCCACCCTGCGCCATCGGTCCGCAGAGACGCACACCCCGGCGGTGGTCGCATGAGCCTGGTGGTCGAAGACCTCACCGTCGACATCGACGGGCGCCGCGTCGTCGACGGCGTCTCCTTCGAGGTCCCCGACGGCACTCGTCTGGGCGTGATCGGAGAGTCCGGATCGGGCAAGTCCCTGACCGCGCTCGCCGTCCTGGGTCTGCTTCCCGACGGCGCGACGGCCGGCGGCAGCATCCGCTGGGACGACGTCGAGCTCATCGGGATGCCGGACCGCGAGCTCGCGCGCCTGCGCGGCGACGAGATCGGCATCGTCTTCCAGGAGCCGCGCACGGCGCTGAACCCCATCCGAACCGTCGGCCGCCAGATCGCGGAGTCCGTGCGCATCCACCAGGGCCTGAGCCGGCGTGAGGCACGGGAGCGGGCCATCGCGGAAGCCGCCCGGGTGCGGCTGCCGGAGCCCGAGACGATCGTCGATCGCTACCCGCACCAGCTGTCGGGCGGACAGCGCCAGCGGGTGGCGATCGCGATGGCGCTCGCGTGCCGCCCCCGGCTCCTCATCGCCGACGAGCCCACGACCGCGCTCGACGTCACCATCCAGGCGGAGATCCTGTCGCTGCTCCTTTCGCTCGTGGAGGACGAGGGCATGTCGCTCGCCTTCATCACGCACGACCTCGCGGTCCTGGCGCAGGTCGCGACCCACGGCGTGGTGCTCGAGCACGGGCGCGTCGTGGAGAGCGCCCCCGTCGAGCGCCTACTCACGACGCCCACCTCCCCCGTCACGCAGGGACTGCTCCGCGACGCGACCGCGACCCTGTGGCGACCGGAGGGACGAGCATGAGCCTGATCGAGGCCCGGGCCCTGCGTCGGGACTTCGTCGTCCCCCGGCGCCGCGCCTTCGAGCGCACGCGGCGGCAGACCGCTCTGCACCCCACCGACCTCGACGTCGTGGAGGGATCCTCGCTCGGCATCATCGGCGAGTCCGGCTCGGGCAAGTCGACCCTGGTCCGTCTGCTGCTGGGGCTCGACCGCCCGACCTCCGGCACCGTCTCGCTCGACGGGCGCCCCGTGGAGGCGACGGCATCCGCGCGATCGCTGCACTGGCTGCGCCGCCAGACGGGTCTGGTCTTCCAAGACCCCTACGCGTCGCTCGACCCGCGCATGACGGCCGGGCAGATCATCCGCGAGCCGCTGTGGGCGCTCGACGTCCCCGGCGACCACCGCGCGCGGGTCCGCGAGGTGCTCGGACAGGTGGGCCTGACCCCGGACGCCGGCGACCGCTATCCGCACGAGTTCTCCGGCGGGCAGCGTCAGCGCATCGCCCTGGCCCGCGCGATCGCGCACCGCCCGCGGATCCTGGTCGGCGACGAACCGCTGAGCGCCTTGGACGTGACGGTCCGCGCGCAGATCCTCGAGCTGCTCGTCGAGCTGCGCCGCACGACCGACATGACACTGATCCTGGTGTCGCACGACATCGGCGTGGTCCAGAACCTCAGCGACACGGTGGCGGTCATGAAGGACGGCCGCATCGTCGAGCGGGGTGCGACGGCCGACGTCCTCCTGCGCCCCCGGGAGGAGTACACCCGCGCGCTGCTCGCTGCGATCCCGGTGATCCCGAAGGGTCAGTGACCGCGGCCGACACCCGTCAGACGGCGACGACGGCCCACGGGACGCAGGGACTTCTTCATGTACACGGTGCCCAGCTCCCGGCCGAACTTGTACCCGACCCGGCCCATCCGCCCCGCCTCGACGAAACCCAGGCGGGCGTGCAGCCGGATCGACGCCTCGGCCCCCGAGTCGCTGATGACCGCGACCATCTCCCGGATCCCCCGCTGCGCGCACGCGTCGATCACCGCCTGCAGGAGGGCGACACCGAGACCCTTCCCGCCCGCCCCCGGGCCGAGATAGATCGAGTCCTCGACCGTGTAGCGGTAGGCGTTCTTCCCCGCCCAGGGCTGGGCGAGCGCGTATCCGAGCACCGAACCGGCGGGTGAGACGGCGACGAGGAACGGGAGGTCCAGCCGTTCGAGGAGGGCGAACTTCTCCCGCCAGGAAGGGATGCTGCTGCGCCGCTCGTCGAGGGTCACCGCCGAGTTGCTCACGAAGTGGTTGTAGATCTCCCGCACGTGGGGAAGATCCGCCGGCCGGGCGGGACGGATCGTGTAGGAGAAGACCTCGGGTGCGGGACCGGGGCGCAGATGCCGCGGAAGCTGGCGGCGGCGGTCCCCGGGTTCGAACTGCATGGGCTCAGCTTAGGGATCCGGCGGCTTCGCCCTCTACCCGCCAGTCCACGGGCGGAGCACCGAGTTCGGCGAGCAGCGCGTTGACGCGGGAGAACGGGCGGGACCCGAAGAACCCCCGGCTCGCCGACAGCGGCGACGGGTGCGCCGAGGCGACGACGGGAGTGTCCCCGAGCATCGGCTGCAGGCCGGCCGCGTCACGACCCCAGAGCACCGCGACGAGCGGCTGATCCCGGGCGACGAGCGTCCGGATGGCGAGTTCGGTGACTTCTTCCCACCCCCACCGGCGGTGCGAGGCGGGAGCGCCCGGACGGACGGTGAGCACCCGGTTGAGCAGGAGGACGCCCTGGTCGCTCCATGCGGTGAGATCGCCGTGCGGAGCCGGAGAGATGCCGAGGTCGCTCTCCCGCTCCTTGTAGATGTTGGCGAGGCTGCGCGGCAACGGACGCACATGGCGATCCACCGCGAAGGACAGACCGATGGGATGCCCGGGCGTCGGGTACGGGTCCTGCCCCGTGATGAGCACGCGCACCTCGGACAGCGGACGCTGGAAGGCCCGCAGGACGTTCTCCCCCGTCGGCAGGTAGCCGCGACCGGCGGCCTGCTCCTCCCGTAGGCGCTCCCCGAGCGACGTGATCGTGCCCTGGACGGGCGCGAGCGCCGCCGCCCAGCCCGGGTCCATGAGGCCGTCCTCGGCGAGCTCGGCGAGACTGCGCGCCACCGTCAGTCGACCGACCGGACCCGCAGCGGTCCGCGCGCGAGCAGATGCTGAGCGGACTGCGCCACCGGGCGCAGGGTGACGAGGTCGAGGTTCACGTGGCCGGGGGCCTCGAGGGCGTAGGCGATCACGTCGGCCACGTCCTCCGCCCGCAGCGGACTGTCGATCCCGGCGTACACGGCCTCGGCCGCGACCGCGTCGCCGCCCAGACGGTTGAGCGTGAACTCCTCGGTGTGGACCATGCCCGGAGCCACCTCCACGACCCGGATCGGCTCGCCGTTCAGCTCCTGCCGCAGCGCACGCACGACCATCGCCTCGGCTGCCTTGGCCGCGTTGTACCCGCCGCCGCCGGCATAGGCGGCCTGCGCCGCGGTGGAGGTGACGAAGACCGCGTCGGCGTGGCCGTCCGCCTCCGCCGCGCGGCGGAGGAGCGGAAGCAGGCCTGCCACGAGGCGCTGCGTCGACAGCACGTTGGCGTCGAACATCCACTGCCAGTCCTCGATCGACGCGTCCTCGACGCGATCCGTGCCGCGGGCTCCTCCGGCGACCTGCACGAGCGCGTGCACCGGGCCCGTGGCGTCGACCTCGGCGACGAGCGCGTCGACCGCGGCGGAGTCGGTCAGGTCGCAGGCGATGGCCGACGCACCGGTCTCGGCGACCAGCGCGGTCAGCCGCTCCTCGCGGCGCGCCACGCCGACCACGTCCCAGCCCCGACGACGAAGCTCCCGCACCGTCGCCGCGCCGATCCCCGAACTGGCACCCGTCACCACTGCACGTCTGTTCACCATGCCTCCACCGTACGATGTTCCGCGTCGTTTCGCCGCGCGCGAGTGTTACGTCACATTTCTCGGTCGTTGTTGACAGCGGGCCGGGTTCCGTACTCTCGCTGCAACGGCATCCGCCACCCGACCTTCCAACCGTTCCAGGGGGAACACATGTCCGCACCCGAGACCTGGCGCTTCGAGACCAAGCAGATCCACTCCGGCGCCGCGCCCGACCCGGTGACGAAGGCACGTGCCACGCCGATCTACCAGACCACGTCGTACGTGTTCGACAGCGCGGACCACGCCGCCAACCTGTTCGCCCTGGCCGAGTTCGGCAACATCTACACGCGCATCCAGAACCCGACGCAGGACGTGCTGGAGCAGCGGCTCGCCGCCCTCGAGGGGGGCACGGGAGCACTGGTGCTCGCGAGCGGCCAGGCGGCGTCGACGTTCGCCATCCTCAACATCGCCGAGGCGGGCGATCACTTCGTCGCATCGAGCTCGATCTACGGCGGCACGTACAACCTGTTCAAGTACACGCTCGCGAAGCTCGGCATCGAGGTCACCTTCGTCGAGAACCAGGACGACCCCGAGGAGTGGCGCCGCGCCGTCCGGCCGAACACGAAGCTGTTCTTCGCCGAGACGATCGGGAACCCGCAGATCAACGTGCTCGACATCCGCGCCGTCGCCGACGTGGCGCACGAGAGCGGCGTGCCGCTGATCGTCGACAACACGATCGCCACGCCGTACCTCATCCGTCCGTTCGAGCACGGCGCCGACATCGTCGTGCACTCGGTCACCAAGTTCCTCGGCGGGCACGGCACCACGATCGGCGGTGTCATCATCGACGGCGGCACGTTCGAGTGGTCGAAGAACGTCGAGCGGTTCCCCGGTCTGACGGTTCCGGACCCCTCGTACCACGGAGCCAGCTACACCGCGGCCGTGGGAGACCCGCTCGCCTACATCATCAAGGCGCGCGTCCAGCTGCTGCGCGACCTGGGCTCGGCCATCGCGCCGCAGAGCGCCTGGAACCTGATCCAGGGCGTCGAGACCCTGTCGCTGCGCATCGAGCGCCACGTGCAGAACGCGCAGGAGATCGCCGAGTGGCTCGAGAACCGCGACGACGTCGCGACCGTCAACTACTCCGGTCTGCCGTCCTCGCCCTGGTACGCCGCCGCGAACGAGTACGCCCCCCGCGGCGTCGGCGCCGTGCTGTCGTTCGAGCTCAAGGGCGGTGTGGAGGCCGGTCGCGAGTTCGTGAACAGCCTGTCGCTGTTCAGCCACCTCGCCAACATCGGCGATGTGCGCTCGCTCGTGATCCACCCGGCGTCGACCACCCACGCGCAGCTCACCCCCGAGCAGCAGCTGACGGCCGGCGTCACGCCCGGACTCGTGCGCCTCTCGGTCGGCATCGAGAACATCGACGACCTCAAGGCGGATCTCGACCAGGCCCTCGCCGCGGCTCGCCGCGTGTCGGAGGCCGCGCGCGCCTGACCGCGTCGCGCCACGGCGCGGAGAGGCCCCGGACCCCTGCGGTCCGGGGCCTCTCCGCGTCCGGCTGACGCCACGGGCGTAACGTTCGACGGCCGACGCTCCGGCCAGGCGAGAATGGAGACATGGACTGGCAGACGACCTCGGAGGACACCGTGCCTTCGGCGCTCGTCACGGAGGCCGACGTCCGCCTGCTCCGCGCCCGCCCGCCGGCGACGGGCGCCTGGCGCGACGGCGACCCGATCGGCGGCCGCCGGTTCGCGACGTTCGGCGCCTTCCGCACCGAGAGCGGCGCGGAGCTCCCGGGCATCCGTCTGGCCTACGAGACCTGGGGCGAGCTGAATCCGGCACGCGACAACGCCGTGCTCGTGCTCCACGCGCTCACGGGTGACAGCCACGTCCGCGGAGAGGCCGGCGCCGGGCATCCGACCGCCGGGTGGTGGGAGGAGCTGACCGGGCCCGGGGCGCCACTCGACACCGACCGGTGGTTCCTCATCGCACCGAACATGCTGGGCGGATGCCAGGGGTCGACGGGTCCCGCCAGCATCGCCCCCGACGGCTACGAGTGGGCGTCGCGGTTCCCGTACCTCACCATCCGCGACCAGGTGGCGGCCCAGGCGCTGCTCGCCGACGCCCTCGGCATCGACACGTGGGCGGCGGTCGTCGGCGGCTCGATGGGCGGGATGCACGCGCTGGAGTGGGCCGTCACCCACCCGCAGCGCGTCGAGCGGCTCGCGGTGCTGTCGTCGCCTCCCGTCACCACCGCCGACCAGATCGCGCTCAACACCGTCCAGCTCGAGACGATCCGCATGGATCCGCGCTTCCAGGGCGGGGAGTACTACGACCTGGGCGACGGCGACGGCCCGCACCGCGGCCTCGCCCTGGCGCGACGCATGGCGCTGCTGAACTACCGCAGCCCGATCGAGCTCAACCAGCGCTTCCAGAGGTCCTGGCAGTCCGGGGTGTCACCGCTCGGCCACGGGGGCCGCTTCGCGGTGGAGTCGTACCTCGACTTCCACGGGAACAAGTTCACCCGGCGGTTCGACGCCAACAGCTACATCACCCTGGTGGAGGCGATGAACTCGCACGACGTCGGCCGCGACCGGGGCGGTGTGGAAGAGGCGCTGCGCACGGTCACGGCCACCACCCTCGTGCTGGGCATCGACAGCGACCGACTGTTCCCCGTGGACGGTCAGCACCGCATCGCGCGCAGCGTCCCGCACACCCTGGACGGCACCGAGGCGGTCGTGCTCACCAGCGACTTCGGACACGACGGTTTCCTCATCGAGCACGAAGCGGTCGGGACCCACCTGCGCCGTCTGCTGGACGCCTGAGTCAGGCGTCCACGAACCGCCACGGCAGCCGGGTGGCGTCGAGGCGGCCCTGATCCCAGGCGAACACCCGCCCCAGGTCGGTCTCGAGCACACGGGTGCGGAAGAGCGACGGCACCCCTGCCGCGGCGAGCGCCGACTCGGCGTCGCCGAAGGCCGACAGCTGGTGGAGCGTGAGCCACGTGGGCGGGAACAGCGTCCACTCCCCCGACGCGTGGCGAGCAAGCGCCTCCGCGGGCCGCACCCAGGCGAGGTCCGCGACCTCGTCCGGCGCCGGGGAGGGCTCGATGTCGGGCGCCGGGGCGAGGAAGAACCAGGTGCGGATGCGGGTGGGCGCCTCGATCGGCGGATGCCACTCGGACAACACACGCAGATCGTCGATCGCGAGCCCCACCTCCTCGGCGGTCTCGCGGATCCCGGCGCGCCGGGCATCGTCCGCCTCGGCGGCTCCAGGCCGCCGATCATCGTCCTCGACCTTGCCGCCCGGGAACACCCAGGCTCCCGCGAACGAGCCGCGATCCGGGCGCCGGACGAGCAGGACGTCGAATCCCTCGACCGCCGGTCGCAGGAGCACGACCGTCCCGGCGACCGGGAGGCGTTCGGGGTGGCTCACCCCCTCAGACTACGACCGGTGGGCGGCGACGAGGACGCGGCGGCGGGTCTCGGCGCGATAGGAGAGCACCGCGATCCCCAGTCCCGCGACGGCGAGCGCGGCGCCCGTCCACGCCGGAGCCGTGTAGCCCCATCCGAGGGCGATCACCGTGCCGCCGAGGAACGCGCCCAGGCTGTTGCCGATGTTCAGGGCCGAGTGGTTCATCGCCGCCGCGATCGACTGGTTGTCGCCCGCCACGTCCATGAGCCGGGTCTGCACCGACGGGCTCAGGATCGACGAGACGAAGCCGACGATCACCACCATCAGGCCCAGGGAGACGATCCAGAACGACAGCAGCGCGAGGAGCGCATAGACGACGGCCATCGCGAGCAGTCCGACCAGGAGGGTGCGCCGCAGATCGATGTCGGCGAAATGACCGCCGGCGAGGTTGCCGGCCGTCATCCCGATGCCCATCAGCACGAGCACGATCGGCACGACCCATTGCGGGGAGCCGGCGATCTCGGTGACGAGGGGCGCGATGTAGCTGTACACCGCGAAGAACCCGCCGAAGCCGATCGCCCCGATGCCGAGCGTGTACCAGACCTGCCCGATGCGGAACACGCCGAGCTCCTGCCGCATCGTGCGTCCCGGAGTCCCGGGGTGCTCGGGCACGAAGACCGCGATGCAGACGGTCGCGAGGGCGAAGACCAGGGCGACGACCGCGAACGCCGCACGCCACCCCCACTGCTGCCCGAGGAACGTCCCGAGCGGCACGCCGACGACGTTCGCGACGGTCAGACCGGTCAGGATGAAGGCGACGCCCTTGGCGCGGTTCCCCGGGCCCATGACCTCCGCGGCCACGAGGGCGCCGATGCCGAAGTAGGCCCCGTGCGGCAGCCCCGCGAGAAAGCGGGAGACGCCGACCAGCTCGAAGGTCGGCAGCACGACGGTCAGCGCGTTGAAGACGGTGAGGGCGAGCGCCAGCACGATCATCACGCGATGGCGCGGGAAGCGTGCGACGAACCCGGCGATGGTCGGTGCGCCGATCACGACGCCCAGGGCGTACAGCGAGATCAGCCAGCCGGCCTGGCTCAAGGCATCCTCCTGGCTGGATGCCCAGACACCCGGAAGGAGGTCGCCGGCGATGTCCGGCAGCAGCCCCATGATGACGAACTCGGTCATGCCGATTCCGAAGCTGCCTATGGCGAGAGAGAGGAGCGCCCTCTTCGCCGCACCCCTCGATTCTGTCGAGGGATTCACCGGTTCAGCTTAGCGGGCGCGGGGAAGCCGGGGCGCACGCGTCCGCGCTCAGTCGACGTCGGGCGTCTCGGAGAGCGCTTTCTCGAGACGCTCGAGCTTGCCGTCGATCTCCCCGGAGTATCCCGGACGGATGTCGGCCTTCAGCACCAGCGACACGCGCGATCCGAAGGGCAGGACTGCTTCGGTCGCCCTCTTCACGACCGCCATCACGGTGTCCCAGTCGGGACCCTCGATCTCGGTGAACATGCTCGAGGTGCGGTGGGGCAGCCCGGATTCGCGGACGACGCGGACGGCGGCGGCGACGGCGTCGTGCACCGAGCCGTCCTCGGTGCCGGAGCCGGAGGGTGCGACGGAGAAGGCGATCAGCATGGGTTTCACTCCTGGATGGGGGTCGGACGGGATGCCGGGGCGCGCAGGATCGCGCGCACCGCGACGACGAGCAGGACGATGAGGAGAGCATTTCGCAGCGACAGGACGACGACGGCCAACGGCCAGGCCTGCAGCAGCGCGTCGTACCCGATGGGGTACACGAGCCAGGTGAGCAGGCAGAGGCCGAGCACCATCGCGGCGGGGAGGCCGGCGCGCCGGCGGTCGAACACGATCCAGAGCACCACAGGAGCGATCAGCCACGTCTGGAACTGGGGTGAGCCGACCTTGTTGGTCACGATCAGCGCGGTCACGAGGGCCAGAGCGAGCGGCGGCAGCAGGCGGGCCATCGACGCGCCCCGCCGCGCACGGGAGAGGCCGAGCACCGTGAGGCCGACCACGACCACCGCCATGAGCGGCGTCAGCAGCGCGGCGACGACGTCCGCACCGGGGGCGGCGACCTGGAAGGTGAGGATGTCGAAGCTGTACTCGATCCGCGCGTCGCCCCTCGCCGCCATCCACAGGAACGGGGTGGCCGCGACCGCCTCGATCTGGAGGCCGCGTCCGGTCTGCTCGGCGAGGAAGCCGAAGACCTCCTCGCGCGCTCCGAGCAGGAGCAGTGTCGCAATCACCCCGGCCGTGACCATGAGCGCGGCGGACAGCATCCGCAGGCGTGCGCGACCCGCCACCACGGCGGCGAGGAGCACCGCGCCTGGCCAGATCTTGATCCACGCGCCGACGGCGAGCAGCGCCGCGGCGAGCGCCGGTCGCGACACGAGCCAGGCCGCCGCGAGCACGACGACGGGAACCGTGACCGCGTCGATGCGGTACAGCCCGACGGGGCCGAGCAGCAGCAGGGCGCCGGTCCAGAACCAGGCGGCGGCGCGGCGCGGCGCGGCGGGCGAGCGGCCGAGCAGCGTCGCGAAGGCGACGGTGTCGAGCACGGTCATCAGCGCGGCCCAGGCCAGCAGATACGCGGTCGAGGCACCGAGGACGCCGACGAGAGGGGTGGACAGGAGCCCGGCGGCGAGCATGGGGACGAGCGCGAGCTGCGGGTAGACCCAGGTGTCGGTGACTCCCACCACCGCGCCGCCACTCAGGGCCGCCGACGCCCAGGGCTCGTAGACGAGGACGACGTCGCCCATGGGCTGACTCGGATAAACCCAGCCGAGCGCCGCCGTGACCACGTGTACCACGAGGAAGGCGCCCCACAGCAGCAGGAGCCGCGCCCGGGCGCGACGGGTCACGCCAGCACGTCCCCGATGGCCCGCGGGAGCGCTGCGGCGACGTCGAGGGCGACGATCGGATGCCCGGGCTCCCCGTTCACGGTCTCGGAGGCGATCCGTGCCGCGTAGCCGTGCAGCCACGCCCCCGCCGCCGCCGCCTCGACAAGAGGTGCGTCGGCGTTCGCGGCGAGTACGGCCCCGAGCACACCCGCGAGCACGTCGCCCGTGCCGGCGGTCGCCAGCCACCCGGTCCCCGCCGCGACAGCGAGCACCGTGCCGTCCGGAGCGGCGAGCAGCGTGCGCGAACCCTTGAGCAGCACGTGCGCACCGAGCTCCTCGGAGACCTCGGACGCCGCGGCCGCCCGGTCGTCGACGTCGGGGGCGAGACGCAGGCGCTCGCGCAGCCGGGCGAATTCGCCGGCATGGGGCGTCACGAGGATCGGAGCGTGCGTGCGCCCCACGAGGTCCAGCGCCCCGGCGTCGACGACCACACGGGCGTCACCGTCGAGAATCTCGCGGAGCGTCGCCTCCTCCTCCGGGGAGCGATGCCCGGCATCCGTCCCCGACCCGACCACCCAGGCGTCCACGCGCGTTCGCCCCACGTCGCCGCCGGCGACCGTCTCGGGTCGTCGGGCGAGCACGGCATCCACCGCGCGCGGACCGCCCACGTAGCGCACGAAGCCGGCTCCCGCCCTCCAAGCGGCCTCGACACCGAGGACCGCCGCACCGGGGTACGCCTCCGATCCGGTGCGGAGCGCCACCACACCGCGGGTGTACTTGTCGTCGTCGGCGGAAGGCACGCGCAGAAGGCGTGCCGTGTCTTCGCGGGACCACTCGCGCACTCGCACCATGACTCCACGTTAGTGCGGCGACCCTCGGGGTGCGGGAGCGGCGGTAGCGTCGAACGGTGAGCATCCTCTTCTCCCCGCTGACCATCCGATCCGTCACGTTCCGCAACCGCCTCTGGGTGTCGCCGATGTGCATGTACAGCGCCGTGGACGGCGTCGTGCAGGAGTGGCACCACGGACACCTGACCCAGTTCGCCTCGGGCGGCGCCGGCCTGATCGTCGCCGAGGCGACGGCCGTCGTTCCGGAGGGCCGCATCTCGCCGCGGGACGTGGGTCTCTGGAACGACGAGCAGCGCGACGCCTGGGCGCCGATCGTCCGGGCGATCCACGACCGCGGCTCCCTCGCCGGCATCCAGCTCGCCCACGCCGGCCGCAAGGCGTCGACGTGGTGGCCGTGGGCCGATGCCCGCGGTTCGGTCCCCGAGACCGACGGCGGGTGGGTCACCACCGCTCCTTCCGCCGTGGCGTTCGACGGCTTCGCCGAACCCGTCGCCCTCGACACGGCCGGCATCGACCGCATCGTCGAGGCGTTCCGCACCGCCACCCGCCGTGCGCTCGACGCCGGCTTCGACGTGCTCGAGATCCACGGCGCCCACGGGTACCTCCTGCACCAGTTCCTCTCGCCGCTGTCGAACCTGCGCGACGACGAGTACGGCGGTCCGCTCGAGAACCGCGCGAGACTGCTGCTGCGCGTGCTCGACGCGGTGCGCGAGACCGCGGGCGACACGGTGCCGGTGTTCGTGCGGATCTCGGCGACCGACCACGCGGAGGGCGGGTTCACCTCGGAGGAGGCGTCGCAGGTAGGAGCCTGGGCCACGGAGCACGGCGCCGACCTGATCGACGTCTCCAGCGGCGGGCTCGTCGCCCACCAGCAGATCAGCGTCTTCCCCGGCTACCAGGTGCCGCTGGCCGAGACCGTGCGACAGGGAGGCCGGATCCCCACCTCGGCCGTCGGGTTGATCACGGCTTCCGCCCAGGCCGAGCAGGTGCTGTCCGACGGTGCGGCCGACGCGATCTTCGCCGGACGGGAATGGCTCCGCGACCCCCACTTCGCGCTGCGGGCCGGACACGAGCTGGGCGCCGAGGTGCCGTGGCCGCCGCAGTACGACCGAGCGCGCTGGCGCTGACCGGCCGTACCCGCACGGCCACGACGAAGGCCGCCGGACCGGAAGAGGGTCCGGCGGCCTTCGTCGTGCGGAGCAGCGGCGGACGGGGATCGGCCGCGGCTCAGTGACCGCGGACGCGACGGGTCGCGTCCTGCACCTCGCCCACCAGCTCCTCGAGGATGTCCTCGAGGAAGAGCACCGCGGTCGTGCGGCCCTCGGCGTCGCGGACCTTGGCCAGGTGGCGTCCGGCGCGCCGCATGAGCGCCAGGGCGTCCTCGAGGTCGGTGTCCTCCTGCACCGGCACCATGTGGTGGATGCGCTTGGACGGGAGGGGCTCCTGCATCTTCGCCGGCGCGTCGGGACCGTCCGCCGCGCGCAGGATGTCCTTGAGGTGCACGTAGCCGACCGGCGCGTCCTCGTCGTCGACGATCACGTACCGCGAGAAGCCGTAACGGGCGACGGCCTTCTCGATGTCGTCCGGCGTGGTCGACTGCGGCAGCGTCACCAGGTCGCCCAGCGGCACCGCGACGTCGCGCGCCTTCTTGTCGGTGAACTCGACGGCCGCGAGCACGGTGCCCGCGGCGTCGCTCAGCACGCCCTCACGACGCGACTGGTCCACGATCGTGGCGACCTCGTCGAGGGTGAAGGTCGAGGCGGCCTCGTTCTTCGGCTCGACGCGGAACAGCCGCAGGACGGCGTTGGCCGAGGCGTTCAGCGCCCAGATCACGGGCATGAACACCTTGGACACCCAGACCAGCGGCGTCGCGAGCAGCAGCACCGCGCGATCCGGGACCGAGAAGGCCAGGTTCTTGGGCACCATCTCGCCGAAGACGACGTGCAGGAACGACACGATGATCAACGCGATCGCGAACGACACCGCGTCGACTGCGGCATCCGGCCATCCCAGAGCGTGCAGCGGCACCGCGAGGAGATGGTGGATCGCAGGCTCCGAGACGTTCAGGATCAGCAGCGAGCAGATCGTGATGCCCAACTGCGAGGTGGCGAGCATGAGCGTCGCATGCTCCATCGCGTAGAGTGCGGTCTTCGCCGGGCGCGAGCCCTGCTCCGCACGGGGCTCGATCTGCGAGCGCCGTGCCGAGATCACCGCGAACTCGGCGCCGACGAAGAACGCGTTCGCGGCGAGAAGCACGACGAGCCAGGCGAGTCCTCCCCAATCGTTCATCGGGTCTCCTCCTCGGCGCCGTCGGCATCCGGTCTCGGCACGAACCGGATGCGGTCCACCCGGCGTCCGTCCATACGGACCACCTGCAGCGTGCCGCTGTCGAGCGGTACCTCGTCCCCGACCGCGGGGACCCTCTCGAGCACGCTCATCACGTACCCGCCGACGGTGTCGTACACGTCGCCCTCGGGCACCTCGACGCCCGCGCGGCTGCGCAGCTCGTCGGGGCGGAGCTCCCCGGGGAACGTGAGGCCGTCGCGACTGCGGATGATGCCGGCGCGCGTCCGGTCGTGCTCGTCGGACACCTCTCCGACGATCTCCTCCACGAGGTCCTCGAGGGTCACCAGACCCGCGGTCCCCCCGTACTCGTCCACCACGACCGCCAGCTGGTAGCCCCGGGCGCGGAGCTCGGAGATCAGCCCGTCGATGTGCACGGTCTCGGGGACGCGCAGCGGCTCGGTCGACAGGGCCCCGACCGGCACCTCGGCGCGACGCTCACGCGGCACCGAGACGGCCGCCTTGAGGTGCACGACGCCCGTGATGTCGTCGAGATCGTCGTCGTACACGGGGAATCGGCTGTGCCCGGTCCGCCGGGCGAGCTGGATCACGTCGTCGGCTGAATCGCCCGCGGCGATCGCGTGCATGCTCGGCCGAGCCGTCATGACGTCGGCCGCCGTCAGGCGCGAGAAGGTGAGGGTGCGATCCAGCAGGGTCGCGGTGTCGGCCTCGAGCACGCCGGCGCTGGCCGAGCGGCGCACGAGCGACGACAGCTCCTCCGCGCTGCGCGCCCCCGACAGCTCCTCCTTGGGCTCGATGCCCATGCTGCGCAGCACGCCGTTCGCGCTGCCGTTCAGCACGACGACCGCCGGCTTGAACACCGTGGTGAAGGCCACCTGGAAGGGGACGACGAGCTTCGCCGTCGCGCGGGGCAGGGCGAGGGCGAAGTTCTTCGGCACGAGCTCTCCGAGGATCATCGACAGGACCGTCGCGACGAACATCGCCACGACCGTCGCGATGGGGGCGACGGCCGGCTCGGGTATGCGCCAGGCGGTCAGGGTGGGCCGCAGCAGGTTCGAGAGCGCCGGCTCCATCGTGTACCCCGTCAGGAGCGTCGTCAGCGTGATGCCGAGCTGCGCGGACGACAGGTGCGTCGAGGTGTGCTTCAGCGCGCTGATGGTGAGGGAGAGCCGGGACTCGCCGCGCTCCTGGCGCGCCTCGAGATCGGCGCGGTCCAGGTTGACCAGCGCGAACTCGCTCGCGACGAAGAGGCCGGTGCCGACCGTGAGCAGGAGCCCCACGCCCAACATGATGTAGTCCATCAGGGTGTCCTCCCCGAGGAGAGGCGCGGACGGTGGGGCGATCTACTGCAACTGGGAGGGTCGTCCATAGTGCGCACGATTCTACCGACTCGGGCTGAGGGTGGGGGCGCCCCTCCCCGCGGCTGACCGGCCCTACCAGCTGACCGGCAGAGCCTTGCCCTCTTCGTAGCCCGCCGCGGACTGCAGGCCCACCAGGGCGCGCTCGTGGAACTCGGGCACCGATGCGGCCCCGGCGTAGGTGAAGGACGACCGCACGCCCGAGGTGATCATGTCGAGCAGGTCCTCCACGCCCGGACGCAGCGGATCGAGGTAGATCCTCGATGACGAGATCCCCTCCGCGAAGAGTTCCTTGCGCGCCCGCTCATAGGCGTCCAGGCGCCCGAACCGCGCCTGGACGGCTCTGGTCGAGGCCATCCCCCACGATTCCTTGTACAGCCGCCCCTCCGCGTCCTCCTGCAGTTCGCCCGGCGCCTCGATCGTGCCGGCGAACCACGAGCCGATCATGACGGATGCCGCGCCCGCGGCGAGCGCGAGGGCGACGTCTCGCGGATAGCGCACCCCGCCGTCGGCCCACACGTGCGCCCCGAGCTCGCGGGCGGCCTGAGCGGTCTCGAGCACCGCGGAGAACTGCGGGCGTCCGACCGCAGTCATCATGCGCGTGGTGCACATCGCCCCGGGGCCGACGCCGACCTTCAGGATGGACGCGCCGGCGTCCACCAGGTCTGTGACCCCGTCGGCGGTGACGATGTTGCCGGCGGCGATCGGCAGCCCGAGGCCGAGCTCCGACACCGTGCGCAGGGCGCGCAGCATCCCCTCCTGATGGCCGTGCGCGGTGTCGAGCACCAGGACGTCGACTCCCGCGCCGGCGAGTGCCGTGGCCTTCGCGGCCACGTCGCCGTTGATGCCGACCGCCGCGGCGACCGCCAGTCGGCCGTCGTCGTCGAGAGCAGGTCGGTACAGGGTGGAACGCAACGCGCTGCGCGCGCTCAGCGTGCCCACGAGATGCCCGTGGTGCACGACCGTCACCATCTCGACGCCCGCATCCGTGATGACGTCGAAGGCGTGGCGCTCGGAGCCGATGTCGTCCGCGTCGATCGAGGGGGTGCCGGAGTGCACCAGGTCGCCGACCTGCGCGTCGGGCAGCGCCGTCGCGAGCCGGCTGGCGGGGAGGATGCCGAGGATGCGGTCGACGTCGATCGGCGCCGACCCGCGGGCCACCACGATGCCGTGACCCGCGGTCGCGGGCAGCAGGCGCAGAGCCTCGGAGACCGACGCCTCCGGCGGGAGCACGAGCGGCGTGTCCCACAGGACCGGCTGCGCTTTGACGTCGCGGATCGCCGCGTCGAGCTGCTGGAGCGGCATGTCCTGCGGGAGCACGCCCAGACCGCCGCGCCGGGCGAGCACCGCCGCCAGCCGCGGGCCGGTGACCGAGTTCATGTTCGACGCGACCAGCGGGAGCGTGGCGGGCGTTCCGTCGTGGGGCGCGAGGTCGACCTGCAGGCGGCTGGTGACCGCGGATCTGCGCGGGATGAGGAACACGTCGGAATAGGTCAGATCGACGGTCGGCTGCGCACCTGAGAACTCCATGACTCCACGGTAGCGAGATCGTCTCCGTCCTGGGCATGGCATCGAAGATCGAGGCTGCGAAACACGTTAGGCTTGGTGTTCGAGAGTGTGCGGACCCGGACGCATCCCGCGTCTTGCGAGCACTGTGATCTTCAGCGATGAAAGAGGGCGATCGAGCGTGTCGAACCAGGTGACCGGCGTCGGCGGCGACGGGGGGTTCGGAGCCAATTCCTGGCTCGTCGAAGAGCTCTACGAGCAGTTCAAGGTGAACCGCGACTCGGTCGACAAGGAGTGGTGGCCGATCCTGGAGAAGTACCACTCCGAGAACGCCGCCTCCGCGCCCGCGGCATCCGCTCCGGCGAACGCTGCCCCGGCGCCCTCCTCCCACCCCGTCACGGCCCCGATCCCGGTGATCGGCGCGCAGCCGGTGGCGCGCACCACCGCACGCCCCGCCGCCGCTGCCCCCATCCCGGCGCAGGCGCCCAAGCCGGCGAAGGAATCCGACCCGGCGAACGCGGAGTCGGCCGAGGAGGACAAGGTCACCGTCCTCCGCGGCATGCCGAAGACGCTCGCCGCCAACATGGACGAGTCGCTCACGGTCCCGACCGCGACGAGCGTACGGACGATCCCGGCGAAGCTGATGATCGACAACCGCATCGTCATCAACAACCACATGGCGCGCACGCGCGGCGGCAAGATCAGTTTCACGCACCTCATCGGCTGGGCGCTGATCCGCACGCTGGACGAGTTCCGCAGCCAGAACGTGTTCTACGCCGAGATCGACGGCAAGCCCTCCGTCGTGGCTCCCGCGCACGTCAACCTCGGCATCGCGATCGACCTGCCGAAGCCCGACGGCACGCGGGCGCTGATGGTGCCCAGCATCAAGCGCGCCGACACGATGACCTTCACCGAGTACCTCTCCGCCTATGAGGACCTCGTCACCCGTGCGCGCAACAACAAGCTGACCGCCGCGGACTTCCAGGGAACGACCGTCTCGCTGACGAACCCCGGCGGCATCGGGACCGTGCACTCTGTGCCTCGTCTCATGAAGGGCCAGGGCTGCATCATCGGCGCCGGCGCCCTCGAGTACCCGGCCGAGTTCCAGGGCGCGAGCGAGAAGACGCTCAACGAGCTCGCGATCGGCAAGACGATCACCCTGACCAGCACGTACGACCACCGCGTCATCCAGGGCGCCGGCTCGGGCGAGTTCCTCAAGAAGGTCCACGAGCTGCTCATCGGGCAGCGCGGCTTCTACGACGACATCTTCGCCGCCCTGCGCATCCCCTACGCGCCGATCCACTGGAACCCCGACATCGCTGTCGACCTCGCGGAGCGCGTGGACAAGCAGTCGCGTGTGCAGGAGCTCATCAACTCCTTCCGCGTCCGCGGGCACCTGATGGCCGACATCGACCCGCTGGAGTACGTGCAGCGGTCGCACCCCGATCTCGAGATCGAGAGCCACGGCCTCACCTTCTGGGACCTCGACCGCGAGTTCGTCACGGGCGGCTTCGGCGGTCGGCGCGTCGCGAAGCTGCGCGACATCCTCGGGGTGCTGCGCGACTCGTACTGCCGCACGCTCGGCATCGAGTACATGCACATCCAGGATCCGGAGCAGCGGCGCTGGTTCCAGGAGAAGGTCGAGGTCAAGTACCAGAAGCCCGGCCACGACGAGCAGCTGCGCGTGCTGCGCAAGCTGAACGAGGCCGAGGCGTTCGAGACCTTCCTCCAGACGAAGTTCGTCGGCCAGAAGCGCTTCTCGCTCGAAGGCGGCGAGTCGCTGATCCCGCTCCTCGACGAGATCCTTCAGGGCGCGGCCCGCTCGGGGCTCGAGGGTGCGGCGATCGGCATGGCGCACCGCGGCCGCCTGAACGTTCTCACGAACATCGCCGGGAAGACCTACGGTCAGGTGTTCCGGGAGTTCGAGGGCACCCAGACCCCGGGCAACCAGCGCGGGTCCGGCGACGTGAAGTACCACCTGGGCACCGAGGGCACCTTCGTGGCCGACAACGGCGCCGAGCTCCCGGTCTACCTGGCAGCGAACCCCTCCCACCTCGAGACCGTCGACGGCGTGCTCGAGGGCATCGTCCGCGCCAAGCAGGATCGCAAGCCGATCGGCACGTTCGCCTGGCTCCCGATCCTCGTGCACGGCGACGCCGCGTTCGCGGGCCAGGGAGTCGTGGTCGAGACCCTGCAGATGTCGCAGCTGCGCGGCTACCGCACCGGCGGCACCGTGCACGTGGTCGTGAACAACCAGGTCGGATTCACCACGACCCCGCAGGACGCGCGCAGCTCGGTGTACGCCACCGATGTGGCGAAGACGATCCAGGCGCCGGTGTTCCACGTGAACGGCGACGACCCCGAGGCGGTCATCCACGTGGCGCAGCTCGCCTTCGAGTACCGCGAGCGCTTCCACCGCGACGTCGTCATCGATCTCGTCTGCTACCGCCGGCGCGGGCACAACGAGGGCGACGACCCGTCGATGACGCAGCCGCTGATGACGGACCTCATCCAGGCGAAGCGCTCGGTCCGTCGCCTCTACACGGAGTCGCTCGTCGGCCGCGGCGACATCACCGAGCAGGAGTACGACGAGGCCAAGGCCGACTTCCAGAACCGTCTGGAGATCGCCTTCGCCGAGACGCACGCCGCCGAGACCGGGACCATGCCCGTCGCGGCCGAGCTGCCACCGGTCGACGATCAGGTCGGCGAGCCGGAGGTCACCGGTGTGCCGAAGGAGGTCATCCAGCTGATCGGCGATGCCTTCGTGAACAAGCCCGAGGGCTTCACGGTGCACCCGAAGATCCAGCAGCTCCTCGACAAGCGCCTCGACATGAGCCGCAACGGCAACATCGACTGGGGCTTCGGCGAGCTCCTCGCCTTCGGCTCGCTGCTCGTCGAGGGCACACCGGTGCGCCTGGCGGGCCAGGACGCCCGCCGCGGCACGTTCGTGCAGCGTCACGCCACGCTCCACGATCGGGCCAACGGTCAGGAGTGGCTGCCGCTGTCGAACCTGTCCGACGCGCAGGGCCGCTTCTTCGTCTACGACTCGCTGCTCAGCGAGTACGCCGCGCTCGGCTTCGAGTACGGCTACTCGGTCGAGGCGCCCGAGGCCCTGGTGCTCTGGGAGGCGCAGTTCGGCGACTTCGTGAACGGCGCCCAGTCGGTGATCGACGAGTACATCTCGGCCGCCGAGCAGAAGTGGGGCCAGCAGTCCAGCGTCACGCTCCTGCTCCCCCACGGCTACGAAGGACAGGGACCGGACCACTCGTCGGCGCGCATCGAGCGCTTCCTGCAGCTGTGCGCGCAGGAGAACATGATCGTCGCGCGCCCGTCGACGCCCGCCTCGCACTTCCACCTGCTCCGTCGCCAGGCGTACGCGCGCCCGCGCAAGCCGCTCGTGGTCTTCACGCCGAAGGCGATGCTGCGCCTGCGCGGTGCGACCAGCCCGGTCGACGCCTTCACGCAGGGCCGCTTCGAGCCGGTCATCGACGACGACCGCGGTCTCGACCGGGGAGCCGTCAAGCGGGTGCTGGTGCACTCGGGCAAGGTGCACTGGGATCTGCGCGCCGAGCTGGAGAAGAACCCGAACCCCGAGATCGCGCTCGTGCGCCTGGAGCAGCTGTACCCGACGCCGATCGACGGGCTCAAGGCGATCACCGACTCGTACCCGAACGCCGAACTCGTGTGGGTGCAGGAGGAGCCGGAGAACCAGGGCGCCTGGCCGTTCCTCGCTCTCGCCTTCGCCGACGTGCCCGGTGATCGATCCTTCCGTCCGGTGTCCCGCCCCGCCTCGGCCTCTCCGGCCACCGGGTCGTCGAAGGTGCATGCCGCCGAGCAGGCGACGCTGCTCCGGGAAGCACTGACGCTGAGCTGATCCATGCAGACGAGAAGGGGGGCGCGGCCCCGGGGGGGGGGCCCCGCAGCGGGGCTTGGGGAAACGGCGGGGCAGGGGTTACCCGGGCGGCGGCGGCGGGGCGGCGGCGGGGACCGGGGGCGGACCCGGGGGCCGGGGCGCCGGGGTGGTCGTGCGGTGGGCCGGTCGTGCGGCGGCCCGCGCCCCCCCCCCCCCCCCGCCCCCCCCCCCCTCCCCCCCCCCCCCCCCCCCCCCCCCCCCCCCCCCCCTTCTCCGTGTCGAGCCGGGACTCGGATGCCGGGGCGGCTCAGTACCAGATGTCGAGGGACGGAGCCGGCGAGGCCAGGAAAGCGCGGTCGAGGTCCGCGACGGTCTCCTCCGACGCCTGGAGCAGTCCCGCGCCGTGCAGCGCACCGGCGCGCACGCCTCCGGCATAGAGGGCGGACAGCGCGGCGACGCCCAGGGTGACGTCGGCGTGCTCCTGGTCCACGCGCTCGACCTGCGCTCGGCCCGAACGGTCGACCCGGAGCCGCCACACGCCGGACGTGAAGCCGAGGGGGTCGGTGACCCGGAGGGTCGCATCCAGGCCGGTGGAGTACGTGCGCGACGACAGCGCGGTCGGCAGATCGAGGATGCGCAGCCAGCCGTGGTCGTGCACCTCCTGGGTGACGCCGCGGGGATCGGTCACGAGCCAGGGCAGCGGGTCGTCGGGGGCCTGCAGATCGGCGGTGACCTCGTCGACGAGGTCGTGCTGCAGAGCGAAGCGCCACAGCGAGGCGCGGGCCTCGGCGGTCTCCGCGACGAGCAGCCGGACCCGCAGGGAGAACCGGAACGTGGCGGGTCGCTCCTCGAGGGTGTAGACGAGCGCACCGCGCACCGCACCCGACTCGTCGAGATGGCGCACACCGCGCACCTTGTCGCGGTCGGCCTCTCCGGGGGCGAGACCCGCGAGCCCCTCCCAGCGCCCCGTCCACCCCGGAATCCGGCCCGAGCGGGTGCGTCGGGCGGCGTCGTGCACCTGGGCGAGATCGTCGACGAGGCCCTCGCGGTCGCGGTACTCGAGCCTTCCGGCCGGCTCGTGGCCGCCCCAGCCCGCCCGCCGGGTGTCGACGGTGAACCGCAGCGCCGGGAGCGCGGACCCGAACCCGTAGCGGCCGTAGATCGTCGCCTCCGAGACGGTGAGCCCCGCGACCGGGACCCCGGCCGCGCGCGCCGCCCGCAGCTCGCCCTCGAGGAGCGAGCGGGCGATGCCGCGGCGACGGTGCGTGGCCGCGACCGTCACCCCGCTGATGGCCCACATGCCGACCTCGCCCCCGGGTACCGTCAGCGGGGTGACCCAGGAGTCGATCGTGCCGACGGGGGATGCCGTGGGCGCCGCGCCCTGCTCGAAGACGCCGATGGTGCGTCGGCGGGACAACGTCTTCCTGCCGTGCGCCAGAGCCTCTTCGCTCTGCTCCTCGCCCAGGAATCCCCGGCCCACCGCCCGCTGGAACGGGACCGCGGCCGCGGGATCGGACAGATCGACCACTCGGTAGTCGAACCCGGCTGCCTGCAGCCGCTCGCGGGAGGTCTGGTCGGCGGGAACGTCGCGTACGTCGATGAGCGTCATGGAACCACCCTACGGGCGGGTCACGACATCCCGCGTCGACGGGTCAGTGCTGGGCGGCCTGCGCCTCGCGGAGGCGTGCGAACACCTGGTCGCGCAGCTCCTCCGGAGCCGTCTCCTTGCACGCCCGGGCGATGACCTCGGTGAGGGTCGTCGCCACCAGCGCCTCGTCACGGCAGGACGGGCAGTTCTCCAGATGCTCGCGGATCTCGGAGTGCTCGGTCTTGCACACCTCGTTGCGGAGGTACTCCTCCAGGTCCTGACGAGCCTTGTCGCAACCGCAGTCGCTCATTTCCCGCTCCTCTTCTCGGCCGCGGAGATTCCCCGCTCCGCGGCGTAATCGGCCAGCAGCTCCCGCAGCATCCGCCTGCCACGATGCAGACGGCTCATCACGGTACCGATGGGGGTCTTCATGATGTCGGCGATCTCCTGGTACGCGAACCCTTCGACGTCCGCGAGGTACACCGCCAGCCGGAAATCCTCGGGCACGGCCTGCAGCGCGTCCTTCACGACGGATGCCGGCATGTGGTCGATGGCCTCCGCCTCCGCGGACCGGCTGTGCGAGGCCGTGGTGGTGGTCGACTCGGCGCCCCCGAGCTGCCAGTCCTCGAGCTCGTCGATCGTTCCCTGGAAGGGCTCGCGCTGCCGCTTGCGGTAGATGTTGATGTACGTGTTGGTGAGGATGCGGTACAGCCACGCCTTCAGGTTCGTGCCCTGCGAGAAGGTGGACCACGAGCCGTAGGCCTTCACGAAGGTCTCCTGCACGAGGTCGGAGGCGTCGGCGGGGTTGCGCGTCATACGCATCGCGGCGGCGTAGAGCTGATCCATGAAGGGGATCGCCTGCTCCTCGAATTCGCGCCGGGAGTCGTCGAGCGTTCCTGCGGTTGCGGTGTCATCCATCACCGGCCAGTCTAGGCCGCCGATCTCGACCGTTCCGCGCTCCAGGGTCGCGAGCATCGTGTCACCTCCTCGGCGGGTGGGCCGCCTGTCACTAAGGTGGAAACCGATGAGCGCCAACAGGTATTCCCCCTCCCCGGTCCGGGGCGCCTACACCGCGCCCGTCGCCGATCGCCCGGTCCATTCGACGGTGACGATCCCGGGCTCGAAGTCGCTGACGAACCGCGAACTCCTGATCGCCGCGATCGCCGACGGGCCCGGTCGTCTGATCTCCCCCCTGCACTCCGACGACTCGCGCCGCATGGTCGATGCGCTCCGCGCGCTGGGCATCGGCATCGAAGAGGTCGACGGGGCGGGAGAGTTCGGCCCCGACCTCGTGATCACGCCCTCCCGGCTCGCGGGCGGCGTGACCATCGACTGCGGTCAGGCCGGCACCGTGATGCGCTTCATCGCCCCGCTCGCCGGCCTCGCCGCGGCGGACGTGCACCTCACAGCTCACGAGACGGCCCTGCACCGCCCCATGGGCGGCCTCATCAGCGCCCTGCGCGACCTCGGCGTCGACATCGACGACGAGGGCACCTGGGCCCTCCCCTTCACGATCCGCGGCCACGGCCGCATCCGCGGCGGCCGCGTCGAGATCGACGCCTCGGCATCGAGCCAGTTCGTGTCCGGGCTCCTGCTGGCCGCCCCGCGCTTCGACGTCGGGCTGCATCTCGTGCATACCGGGGAGCACTTGCCCAGCCTCCCCCACATCGACATGACGATCGAGGCGCTCAGCCGCCGCGGCATCCGCATCGAGCGCCCCGCGGTCGGCGAGTGGCTCGTCGAGGCCGGCGTTCCGCGCGCGAAGGAGATCGCGATCGAGCCGGACCTCTCCAATGCCGCGCCGTTCCTCGCTGCCGCCCTCGTCACGGGCGGGGCGGTCTCGGTGACCGGCTGGCCTGCGCACTCCACGCAGCCCGGCGCGCTCCTGCCCGAGATCCTGCAGGCCATGGGCGCGCACACCAGTCGTCACGGCGGGGCCCTCACCGTGCGCGCGGGACACGGCATCCGCGGCCTCGACATGGACCTGTCGGCGGCGAGCGAACTGACCCCCACCCTCGTCGGCCTGGCCGCGTTCGCGGACTCCCCCACGACGATCCGGGGCATCGGCCACATCCGTCTGCACGAGACCGACCGGCTCGCGGCGCTCGTCTCCAACATCCGCGCGCTGGGGGGTCAGGCCGAGGAGCTCCCCGACGGCCTGCGCATCACCCCCCGCCCGCTGCGCGGCGGCACGTGGGCCGCGCACCACGACCACCGCATGGCGACGACCGGGGCCCTCGTCGGCCTCCGGGTGCCCGGCGTCGAGATCGACGACATCGGGACGACCGCCAAGACCCTGCCCGAGTTCACCCTCCTCTGGGAGCGGATGCTGGGCGGCCCGGTCGCGTGAGCTGGCTCGACGACGCCGACGACCTCGAGGACGACTTCGAGGACTACGACGAGAGCAGCGTCCGATCGCGGCCGAACCCCAAGGCGAACCGCCCGCGGACCAAGCGCCGCCCCGCGCACGAGGATGCGCAGATCGGCCGGGTGCTGGGTGTCGACCGCGGACGCTACTCGGTCCTGCTCGACGAGGACGGCGACGACGAGCGCACGATCACGGCCGCTCGCGCCCGGGAGCTCCGCCGCACGCCGATCGTTACCGGCGATCGTGCGCGCGTGGTCGGCGACACCACCGGCGAGCAGGGCACCCTCGGACGCATCGTGGGCATCGTCGACCGGACGTCGCTCCTGCGCCGCAGTGCCGACGACACCGACCAGGTCGAGCGGGTGATCGTGGCCAACGCGGATCAGATGCTCATCGTCGTCGCGGCGGCGGATCCCGAGCCCCGCGAACGCCTGGTCGACCGCTATCTGGTCGCTGCCCTGGATGCCGGCATCCGCCCTCTGCTCGTGGTGACGAAGACCGACCTCGCCGACCCGTCCTCCTTCCTGGGCCACTTCGACGGGCTCGACCTCGAGGTCTTCACGAGCGCACGCGACGTCATGCCCACGGAGCGCATCGGAGCCGCCCTGGTCGGACACTCCACCGTGTTCGTGGGGCACTCCGGCGTCGGCAAGTCCACGCTCGTCAACGCCCTCGTGCCGACCGCCGGGCGCGCGACCGGCCATGTCAACCAGGTCACCGGTCGCGGACGGCACACGTCCTCCTCGACCGTCTCTCTGCGCTACCGCAGCGCCCTCGGGTCCGGATGGGTGATCGACACTCCGGGGGTGCGGTCGTTCGGCCTCGGGCACGTCGATCCCGCGAACATCCTCGCCGCGTTCACCGAGCTGGCGGCGATCGCGGAGAACTGCCCGCGCGGGTGCACTCACCTGGCGGACGCTCCCGACTGCGCCCTGATCGAGGCGGCCGACGCGGGAGAGCTCGGCGAGACGGGACGCGCGCGACTCGACTCCCTGCAGCGGCTCCTGCAGACCTTCGCCGACAAGCCCGAGCCGCACGGCACCGGCCGATAGGCTGAACGGGTGACCCAGCGCCTGGAACCCGGAACCCCCGCCCCCGACTTCTCCCTCCTCGACCAGGACGGCAGCACCGTGCGGCTCGCCGATCTTCGAGGTCGCAAGACGGTCCTGTACTTCTACCCCGCCGCGATGACGCCCGGATGCACGACCCAGGCCTGCGATTTCCGCGACAGCATCGCGTCCCTGGAGGGGGCCGGCTACCGGGTCGTCGGCATCTCGCGCGATCTCCCGGCCAAGCTCGCCGAGTTCCGCGAGCGCGACGGTCTCGGCTTCCCGCTGCTGAGCGACCCCGACCACGCCGTGCACGAGGCCTACGGCGCGTGGGGCGAGAAGGTGAACTACGGCAAGACGATCGAGGGCGTCCTCCGGTCGACCTTCGTGCTGGACGAGGACGGCACGATCGCGCTCGCTCAGTACAACGTCAAGGCCACGGGGCACGTCGCGCGCCTGCGCAAGGTCCTCGGGATCGACGCCTGAGTCCGCTCCCCACCCGCTGACCGGTGCGCATCAGCGCTCGGAGGAGGCGTTCTCGCGACGCGCGCTCGCGATCAGCAGCGCGAACCCCACCGCACCCGGCAGGCCGACGCCGACGACGAACGCCCAGACGACGGGCTGCAGCGTGAGGGTGGCGAAGGCGAGGCCGATCGCGAGCACCTGGAACACCAGACCTCCCGACCGCGCCCAGGAACGGCCCGATCGCGTGCCCCAGGCGAAGGCGAAGAGGGCTGCGGCGCCGATCAGCGTCAGCACGATGAGAGCCACGGCCGTCGGAAGGGATGCCGCGTCGCCGGCCCCGAGCCCCAGGAGCTCGATCAGGGCGAAGACGACCAGCGCCGCACCCTCCGCAGCCAGCACCGCGGCAGCCGCGAGGGCGAGGCCGGGTGCGCGCACGGGAGTCTCCTGGGAATCGGCGAGGAAAAACGGAAACCCTTGATTTCGAAGGTTTCCTGTAACACAATAGAAACAGTCATGTGCTCCCACAGCGGCGTGGGGCGAGCGACTTCGCTCGCAACACAATTCGCGGGCATCTGCTCGCATCCACCAGGGTAACGGATCCCGAGCCGACACCCGAATCCAGGACATCGCATCGTGATGTCTCACGAAATCCACACCGAGGAGCCCCCATGGACTGGCGCGACAAAGCCGCCTGCCTGACCGTCGACCCCGAGCTGTTCTTCCCCGTCGGCAACACCGGCCCGGCCGTCGACCAGATCGAGAAGGCCAAGACGGTCTGCGCGACCTGCACCGTCACCGAGATCTGCCTGCAGTACGCCCTCGAGACCAGCCAGGACTCCGGCGTCTGGGGCGGGCTCTCCGAAGACGAGCGCCGCGCGCTCAAGCGCCGCGCCGCTCGCGCTCGCCGCGCCTCCTGAAACTCACCCCGACCCCGTCACGCGAGTCCGCTCCGTGACGGGGTTTCCCGTGTCCGGGCGACGACCTACTTGTCGAGCCACCGCAGCGGGATGTCGATGACCACCTCGGTGCCGTCTCCGTCGCTCCCCCGCCACTCGATCGTGCCGCCCAGCTCGCCCTGGATGAGCGTGCGGATGATCTGGGTGCCGAGGCCCTGACCGATCCGCCCCTCGGGCAGACCGTGCCCGGTGTCCCGGACCGTGACCCGCAGGTTCTCCTCCGTCCGGGCGGCGTCGATCGTCACGATGCCCTCCTGCCCGGCGAGACCGTGCTCGACGGCGTTCGTCACGACCTCTGTCAGCGCGAGGGCGAGCGGCGTCGCGTACTCGCTCGGCAGCACGCCGAAGCGCCCCGTCGACTGCGTGCGGGCGCGCGTGTTCGGCGCCGAGGCGACCTCCGCCACGAGCTTCAGGACACGGTGGAAGACCTCGTCGAAGTCCACCTTCTGCGTCAGCCCCTGAGCGAGGGTGTCGTGCACGACCGCGATCGAGTCCACGCGGCGCATGGCCTGCGTGAGCGCGTCGCGCGCCTCGTCCGAATGGGTGCGCCGGGCCTGGATACGCAGCAGCGAGGCCACCGTCTGCAGGTTGTTCTTCACCCGGTGGTGGATCTCCCGGATCGTCGCGTCCTTGGTGATGAGCTCCTGCTCCTGGTGCCGCAGCTCTGAGACGTCGCGGCAGAGGACGATCGCGCCGATCCTCGTGCCGTGGTCCTTGAGGGGGATGGCGCGCAGCGACACGGTGACGCCCCGCGCCTCGATGTCGGTGCGCCACGGCGCGCGCCCAGTGACCACCACGGGCAGCGACTCGTCGACCTGCCGGGACGGCGGCACGAGCCGGGTCGTGACCTCGGCGAGGGACTCGCCCTCCAGCTCGTCGTCGAAGCCCATCCGATTGAACGCCGACAGCGCGTTCGGGCTGGCGAAGGTGGTGATCCCGTCCACGTCGATGCGGATCAGGCCGTCCGAGGCCCGCGGAGCGCCGCGTCGGGGCGACGTGGGCGCCGCGAGGTCGGGGAAGCTGCCGTCCGCGATCATGCGGAAGAGGTCGTTGGCGCAATCGTCGAAGGTGATCTGCTGACGAGACGGCGTCCGCGCCTCGCCGAGGTTGGTGTGCCGCGTGACGACGCCGATCACCGAGGGTCGACCGTCGGGCCCGCTGCGCTCGTTCACGATCGGTACGGCGCGCACCCGTGTCGGCGTCTCCTCGAACCAGTCCGGCGAGGAGGAGTCGACGATCTCGGCCGTGTCGAAGGCGCCCTGGACCTGGGTGCGCCATTGCGGCCGGACGCGCTCACCGACGATGTCGCGGTAGAAGAGGGTGGCCGCACCGCTCGGACGCGCGTGCGCGACCGCGATGAAGGTGTTGTCGTCCGTCTGCACCCACACCACGATGTCGGCGGAGGACAGGTCGGCGAGGAGCTGACCGTCTCCCGCCAGGCGGTGCAGCCACTCGACGTCGCTGTCGGTCAGAAGGCCCTGGGCGTGGGCGAGATCAGTGAGGGTCGACACCCCTCCAGCCTAGGACGAGTCCGGCTACAGGATCGCCAGCGAGGTCGCGCGCCACCGCCGGTCCATGCCCTCGAGGCGGATGGCGACGGCACGGGTGCGCCCAGGGCCCGCGACCACGACGACCGCCTCGATGACCCCGTCGACGGGCTCCGTGGCGCGCAGCGAGAGCAGCTCGAACACCGGCCGGGCCGGGGCGACTCCGCGCGCGCTCCGAGCCCGGGCGGAGAGGTTGGCCCGGGTCACCAGGGTCCGGAAGGCATCCTCGCTGAACCAACGCGCCAGCTGGTCGACCTCGCGCACTCCGGCGAGCACCTCCAGGACGCCCTGGGTGAGGCTGCGCAGCAGCGGGGCGGGATCGGGGAGTTCGATAGTTGGCGTGGGCTGCCGTGCGAAGTACTCGTGAAGCGTCATCGTCACACTCTCAGTCGGAAGGATCGCGGGCCAGTAGAGCATGAGGTGTCCTCGTGGCGGCGCGGTCCGCCACAGGTATGTGGATATCCCGTACACGCGGATGCGAGGGCGGCCGCATGTGGATAACTCGACGCAGGCACGCCGGGCTCCCCTACGCTCGGTCCGGTGAACTGGGATCGTCTCTTCGAGGACCTCGAGGGCCAGCTCGCCTCCGAATGGGAGGCAGAGCGCGCCGCTCTCGATGCCGAGTCCGAACGTCTCCGGATCGCTCAGCTCACGCTGCGCGAGCGCCTGGCCCGGATGTGCGACGGGCGCACGACAGTGGTGCTGGAGCTCGCCGGAGGCGAGCGCCATCGTCTCGTCCTGCGGACGGTCGGTCCGGACTGGGTGGCCGCCGAGTCAGCGCCCGTGGGCGCCGGCACGACCCGGCCGATGGTCCTCGTCCCTCTGGAGGCTGTGCGAGGGGTCGCCACCGACCACGGGATGCTGTTGAGCAGCCTCGACGACGCGGCATCGGCGCCGTCCCCGCTGCACGAGCGGATGACCTTGGGTTTCGTCCTCCGCGATCTCGCCCGCCGCCGGGTGCCGCTCCACCTGCGCACGCGCAGCGCGGAGGACGTGCACGGCACGATCGATCGTGCGGGCGCGGATCACCTCGACCTCGCGGTGCACGACGCCGGCGCCGCGCGCCTGGCGGGAGCCGTCCGCGAGTTCCGCATCGTGCCCTTCCGCGCCCTGCTCACCGTGCGGACCGCGGCCGGTCATCTGCGCTGAGCGGAGGAGATCCCCCAGACCTCCGGGAAACTCGCCTCCTGGGACTGCCGCCAGAGGGCCATCCGCCGCGACGTCTCGGACTCCTCCGCCAGGTAATCCTCGATGCTCGCCTCTTCGATGCGCCATCTCGCGGGCACACCGAGCTGTGCGCCGCGCAACCGTGCGGCGAGCACGAGCGAGATCACCTCATCGACGCCGATGCTGAGCAGCTCTGCCGCCTGCGCAGGCGCCACGAAGCGCGGAGCGCGGGCGGCGGGAGTCTCGGACATGACTCCATTCTCTCCCCCTCGGACCGCGGCGGCCCTCACCAGAAGTGCCCTGTGGATAACTCCCGCGACGAGCGTCCGCGTTCTGTGAGCATGGTCGCCATGACCAGCATCCCTCGTCGACATCGCGCCCCGTGGGGCGATCTGCGTTTCCTGATCGGCATCCTCCTCGTCGTCGTGTCCATCACGGGCGTGTGGCTCCTCGTCGCGTCCGCCGACACGGCGACGCCGGTCCTCCAGGCCACGCGCACGATCGTGGAGGGCCAGCCCCTGGTCTCCGACGACTTCCAGGTCGCCGAGGTCGCGCTCGGCGGGCTCACCGACGACTATCTGGCGCCTCAGCAGCTCGAATCGGGGCGGGTGGCCGCCCGCACCATCGAATCCGGGGAACTGCTGCGCTCCTCTGCGGCGATCGCAGCGGACGACACTCGACGCACCACCGTCGTGGTGGAGACCGGCACGCCGATCCCCACCGAAGTCGACGCCGGCACGGTGGTCGAGCTCTGGACCGTCCCGGTGCGGGAGGACGGCCGGAGCCACGACTCGCCCCGGCTGCTCCTGGCCGACGCGATCGTCGGGGAGGTGACGGAGGCGGACGGCATGCTGTCGGACGGCAGCACCTCGGTCGAACTCGTCGTGGACCGGGCGCATGTCGCAGAAGTGCTCGCGGAGATCACGGGCGGCTCCGCCCTCGCCATCGTCCCGGTCGGGAGTCGACCGTGACGGCGGTGCTCATCGCCCTCGAGGAGCCGCGGGCCACGGCACTCGCCCAGGAGCTCGAGCTCGAAGGCATCCAGGTCGTCGCGGTGACGGCCCCCACCGCCTCCCTCGCGCCGCTGCTCGCCGACGCCGAAGCGCTCATCCTCCCCGCCCATCGGGACGTCCTCACCACCGACCTCGTCTCGGCCTGCGACCGCGCCGGCGTGCGGCTGCTCCCCCTCGGCGACGCGGCGAGCAGGCTGCTCTCCCGGTTCGGCCTCGGCACCGCGTTGCCGGCGGATGCCGCCGGATGGCAGGTCGCCGCGGCACTGCTCGCGCACCCGCCGACGGCGACCGTGGCGACGACGCCCCACCGGCTCACGGCGGTGTGGGGGCCGCACGGCTCCCCCGGGCGCTCGACGATCGCCATCCAGCTCGCCGTCGAGCTCTCCCGTCTGGGCCGCCGGACGGCGCTCATCGATGCCGACACCGTGGCGCCCTCGGTCTCGCTGCTGCTGGCACTCGGCGACGACTCGCCGGGCATCGCGTCCGCGTGCCGCCGCGCGGAGCTGGGGGCGCTCGATGCGCGGGAGCTCGCACGCCTGTGCACGGCGGTCGAGACCAGCGGGGGCGGCATCGACGTACTCCCGGGGATAAACCGCCCGAGCCGGTGGCCCGAACTCTCCGCGGAGCGTCTACCGCTCGCCCTGGCAGCGTGCCGGGAGTGGGCCGAGGAAGCCGTCGTCGACGTCGGAGCGGCATTCGACGCGGACGAGGAGGCGACCTACGACGTCCTGGGTCCTCGTCGTCACGCGGCGACCACCAGCGCTCTGCGTGAGGCGGATGCCATCATCGCGGTCGCCTCGGCGGACCCGCTCGGCATCAGCCGCTTCGTGCGAGACCATGCGGAGCTGCGACGGCTCACGGCTCCGACGCCGGTGACCGTGGTCGTGAACGGTCTGCGCCAGGGCCCCCTCGGTCTCGACGCCCGGGCCCAGATCCGCCGCACGCTCGACCGCTTCGCCGGTATCACCGACGTCGTCTTCCTGCCGTTCGATCAGCGCGGAGCGGATGCCGCTCTGCTGCACGCACGACCGATCGGCGACGTGGCACCGCGATCCTCACTCGTCGCCGGAGTCCGGCGCCTGGCGGCGACGATGGCCCCGACGGCGCCGCTCAGTCCTGACGATAGCTCGACAGGAAGTTCCCGAGTCGCTCGACTGCTTCGGCCAGTACGCGCGGCTCTGGCAGGGTCACGACGCGCAGGTGGTCCGGCGTCGGCCAGTTGAAGCCGGTCCCCTGCACGAGGAGGATGTGCTCCGAGACGAGCAGGTCGTAGACCAGCCGGGCGTCGTCGCGGATCTCGTGCACGTTCGGGTCGAGGCGCGGGAACGCGTACAGCGCTCCCTCGGGCTTCACGCACGAGACGCCCGGGATCGCCTCCAAACCCTGCCACGCCACGTCTCGCTGCTCGTGCAGACGGCCGGTCGGCGCGATCAGCGCGTCGATCGACTGCACGCCGGACAGCGCGGCCTGCACCGCGTACTGGGACGGCACGTTCGGGCACAGGCGGGTCGAGGCGAGCAGGGTGATCCCCTCGAGGAAGCCCTTCGCGTGATCCTGCGGACCGGTGATGACGAGCCACCCGGAGCGGTAGCCGGCGACGCGGTAGGTCTTGGAGAGCCCGTTGAAGGTCAGGCACAGCAGATCGGGCGCGAGCGTCGCGGTGGGGATGTGCACCGCACCGTCGAACAGGATCCGGTCGTAGATCTCATCGGAGAGGAGCAGCAGCTGGTGCTCGCGGGCGATCTGCACGAGCCCTTCCAGCACCTCGCGCGAGTACACGACGCCGGTGGGATTGTTCGGGTTGATGATCACCATCGCCTTGGTGCGCGGGGTGATCTTCGAGCGGACGTCTTCGAGGTCGGGTTCCCACCCCGCGTCCTCGTCGCAGAGGTAGTGCACCGGGGTGCCGCCGGCGAGGCTGGTCATCGCCGTCCAGAGGGGGTAGTCCGGAGCGGGAATGAGGACCTCGTCGCCCTCGTCGAGCAGCGCCTGCATGGTCATCGTGATGAGCTCGGAGACGCCATTGCCCAGGTAGACGTCGTCGGGCTCGAAGCGCGGGAAGTCCTCGATCTCCTCGTACCGGCTGACGATGGCGCGGCGGGCCGAGACGATGCCCTTGCTGTCGCTGTACCCGTGGGCCGTCGGAAGGGCGGCGAGCATGTCCTGGACGATCTGCTGCGGCGCCTCGAAGCCGAAGGTCGCCGGATTCCCGGTGTTGAGCTTGAGGATCCTGTGGCCCTCGGCCTCCAGTCGCGCCGCCTCGACGAGGGCGTTTCCGCGGATCTCGTACAGGACGTTCTTGAGCTTCGACGACTGGTCGAAGTGGCGCGATGGTGTCATCGGCCAAGCCTACAGGGATGCGAAGAGGGCCAATCGCGTGCGACTGGCCCTCTTCCCCGTCCCTCGGATGACGCCTCGAGGCGTCCCGAAGACCGTTACCTCTTCTTCTTGGCCTGCGCGCGGCGCTGCTCCCGGTTGCCGGCCGCCGGGGCTCCGGCATCCGTCCGCTGGCCGAAGGCTCCGCGAGGCGCGTCCTCGGGCTCCGCCTGCGGTGCCTGGGTCCGCGCTGCGGCCTGACGCAGTCGATCCGTCGCCGCCTGCTGCACCTGGCCGCGATCGTTGCGCACCTCGACCTCACCGGCGTCGTTCGCCGCCGAGTACTCCAGGCGCTGGTCCGCTCCGCCCTCGGCGAGGCCCTTGGCCTCGACCTCGGTGACCTCGGAGTCGCCGGCGCGGCGGACCTCGACCTCGAGGTTGTAGAGGTAGCCGACGGACTCCTCCTTGATCTGCCCCATCATCGACTGGAACATCGCGTAGCCCTCGCGCTGGTACTCGATGAGCGGATCGCGCTGCGCCATCGCGCGCAGCCCGATGCCGTCCTTGAGGTAGTCCATCTCGTAGAGGTGGTCGCGCCAGCGGCGGTCGAGCACCTGCAGCACGACGCGTCGCTCGAGCTCGCGCGTCGCCGCCTCGCCGAGCGTGGCCTCCCGGGCCTCGTAGGCGATCTTGGCGTCGGAGAGCAGCTCGCGCGTCAGGCCCTCGGCCGTGATGCCCTTGCGGTCAGCGGCCTCGGCGACGACCTCGTCGATGGTCACGCCGACCGGGTAGAGGGTCTTCAACTCGGTCCAGAGCGCGTCGAAGTCCCAGCTCTCGTTGTGGCCCTCGCCGGTGTGGTCCTTCACGACGCCGCTGATCGCGTCCTCGATGAAGTGCTGCACGCGATCGGCGATGTCGTCGCCCTGGAGGATGTGGCGGCGGTCGGCGTAGATCGCCTCGCGCTGCCGGTTGAGGACGTCGTCGTACTTGAGCACGTTCTTGCGCATCTCGGCGTTGCGCGCCTCGACCTGCGACTGGGCGCTCCGGATCGCGCGGGAGACCAGGCCCGACTCGATCGGGACGTCGTCGGGGAAGTTCGTCCGCGCGAGGATGGCCTCGGCCGCGCCCGACTGGAACAGCCGCATCAGGTCGTCCGTGAGGCTGAGGTAGAAGCGGCTCTCACCCGGGTCGCCCTGTCGGCCGGAACGACCGCGCAGCTGGTTGTCGATGCGCCGGGACTCGTGGCGCTCCGTGCCGAGGACGTAGAGGCCGCCGGCGGCCGTGACCTTCTCGCCCTCCTCCGCGACGATCTCCTTCATCGCCTCGTAGGTCTCGTCCCAGGCGGCCTCGTACTCGTCGGGCGTCTCGACCGGGTCGAGCCCCTTCGACTTGAGCTCCTGCACGGCGAGGAACTCGGCGTTGCCGCCGAGCATGATGTCGGTGCCTCGCCCGGCCATGTTGGTGGCGACCGTGACGGCGCCCAGACGGCCGGCGCGGGCGACGATCTCGGCCTCGCGCGCGTGGTTCTTCGCGTTCAGGACCTCGTGCTTCACGCCCTTCTTGGCGAGCAGCCGCGAGAGGTACTCGCTCTTCTCGACGCTCGTCGTGCCGACGAGCACGGGCTGCCCGCTCGCGTGGCGCTCGGCGATGTCCTCGACCACCTGGGCGAACTTCGCCGTCTCGTTCTTGTAGACGAGGTCGGCCTGGTCCTTGCGGATCATCGGCTTGTTGGTCGGGATGGGGATGACGCCGAGCTTGTAGGTCGACATGAACTCGGCCGCCTCGGTCTCGGCCGTACCGGTCATGCCGGCGAGCTTGTCGTAGAGACGGAAGTAGTTCTGCAGCGTGACCGTCGCCAGCGTCTGGTTCTCCGCCTTGACGGGCACGCCCTCCTTGGCCTCGATGGCCTGGTGGATGCCCTCGTTGTAGCGGCGGCCGACGAGGATGCGACCCGTGTGCTCGTCGACGATCATGACCTCGTCGTTCATGACGACGTAGTCGGTGTCCTTCTTGAACAGCGCGAGCGCCTTGATCGAGTTGTTGAGGAAGGAGATGAGCGGGGTGTTCGCGGACTCGTACAGGTTGTCGATGCCGAGGTAGTCCTCGACCTTCTCGATCCCGGGCTCCAGCACGCCGACCGTGCGCTTCTTCTCGTCGACTTCGTAGTCGACGCCGGGCTCGAGCGTGCGGGCGAGCTTCGCGAACTCGGCGAACCACCGGTTGGCCTCGCCCGACGACGGTCCCGAGATGATGAGCGGGGTGCGCGCCTCGTCGATGAGGATGGAGTCGACCTCGTCGACGATCGCGAAGAAGTGCTCGCGCTGGACGAGGTCCTCCTTGCGCCAGGCCATGTTGTCGCGGAGGTAGTCGAACCCGAACTCGTTGTTCGTGCCGTAGGTGATGTCGCAGGCGTACTGCTCGCGCCGGACCGCCGGGGTCTGACCCGACACGATGATGCCGGTGGTCATGCCGAGGGCGCGGTAGACGCGCCCCATGAGCTCGGCCTGATAGCTCGCGAGGAAGTCGTTGACCGTGATGACGTGGACCCCCTTGCCCGCGATCGCGTTCAGGTACGCGGGGAACGTCGCGACGAGGGTCTTGCCCTCACCGGTCTTCATCTCGGCGATGTTGCCCAGGTGGAGCGCGGCGCCGCCCATGATCTGGACGTCGTAGGCGCGCATGCCGAGCGTGCGCTTCGCCGCCTCCCGCACGGCGGCGAAGGCCTCGGGCATGAGCTGATCGAGCGTCTCGCCCTTCTCGAAGCGGGCGCGGAGCTCCGCGGTCTCGTTGCGCAGCTCGTCATCGGTGAGCTTGGAGAAGTCCTCTTCCAGCGCTCCTACGGCCTTGACCACCTGGTTCAGACGGCGGATGACCCGCCCCTCACCGGCGCGCAGCAGCTTCTCAAGAGGATTGGCCACGGATGTCATCTCCCTGTTGATGGGTCGGGTACCGGCGCGCCGCAGGGCGTGCACCAGACATACCTTGTCATGTTACCGGGCCGTGACCTCCACGTCGCCTCCATGGTCGAAGCGCACGGTTTCCCCGTATGCATATGCTGGAGGCCTCAGGAGGTGTGGATGTCCGTTCGCCGGAGCCTGCTCGCGATCCTCGACCAGGGTCCGTGCTACGGCTATCAGCTCCGCACCGAGTTCGCTCGGCGCACCGGATCTCGATGGCCCCTCAATGTCGGTCAGATCTACAACACCCTCGAGCGCCTCGAACGGGACGGCCTGGTCCGTCGGGGCGACGCCGACGAGCACGGGCACGTCTACTGGCGCATCACGGAGGCCGGGTCCGCCGACGTCGCCGCGTGGTTCTCCTCCCCCGTGGTACGCACGAGCGCGGCGCGGGACGAGGTCGCGGTGAAGCTGGCGGTCGCGGCCACCCTTCCCGGGGTCGATGCGCGCGCGGCCATCGCGGCCCAGCGCAGTGCCACCCTCGAGCAGCTCGCCGAGCTCCGCGCGCAGCGGCCGCCCGAGTCGCCGGCAGAGAGCGCCGAGGACATCGCCCATGCGCTCGTGCTGGATGCCCTGATCCTCGCCGCGGAGGCGGAGGCCACGTGGCTCGACCATGTCGAGGAGCGTCTGTCGCGGCATCCGCAGCACGCCATGTCGCTCGGTCTGGCCGCGGAACGACCCAAACGCGGTCGTCCCGCGAAGGCTCCCCTTCCGGCGATCGTCTCCTGAACGCCGCCGCTGCTGGCGTTCGCCGCGAGCGATGCGCGATCCACGCGCGGCGCCGGGAAAGTAGGATCGGGTCATGGCAGGAATCTGGGGCAGGCGCAAACGTGAACAGGAAGCCCTCGCGGAGCAGGACGCCGATCTCGCGCGTCGCGCCGAGCAGGCTCTCGTCTCCGCGGACGAGCGGATCCGCACGACCTCGGACGAACTGGCGTTCGCCGTCGCCGAGCTCGGCGACTCGCTGACGAACGACCTCAAGAACGCACTGACCGCGGTGCGGACGCACCTCCGCGAGGCGTTCCAGCTGCATCAGCTCAATCACGATGAGATCCCCGACACCCCGGAGGAGCTGCGCACGCGCAACGCGCGGATCGTGCAGCTGTGCGACTGGGCCCAGGACCTCCTCGACGAGAAGACGGCCGTCCTGGCCGAGTCGATCGCCAAGGTCCGCCGCGCGCCCGAGATCGTCGCGCAGGTGCGGGCGGATGCCGAGGCGCTGAGCGCCCGCATCCCCGCCACCTCCGCGACCATCGAGCGCCTGTCCTCGAGGTACGCGGACTCCGCGATGACGCAGATCGCCGCGAGCGCCAAGGAGGCCGAGCAGCTCATCGCGTTCGCCGTGCACGGGGCCCAGGTGTCGGAGCGCCGTCGCGAGGCGCGTCAGAACGAGGAGGCGAACCTCGCTCTCGAGACCGCGACGGAGGCCACCCGCCGGGCCGCGACACTGCTCGACGCGGTCGAGGACTTCGAGATCGAGGCGCTCCGCGCGGAGTCGACGCTGGCGGAGGTCATCGCCGACTCGCGCAACGATCTGATCGCCGCTCGGTCCGCCCCCGCCGTCCCCGCGGTCGCGGCTGCCGTCTCCGCGCTGCAGGAGGCGCTCAGTTCGCTGGAGCCCTCCGGAGCGCGCAACGACCCGTTCGCCGAGCTGTCGCGTCTGCGCGAGGCCAACACGGCCCTCGATGAGGCGATCGCCACCGCGAAGCACCGCGCGGCGAACCCGCTGCCGTCCCTCCCCCAGGTGCAGCACGCGATCGACGACGCGGATCGTCAGCTCGGGGTCGCCCGCGGCCTCATCTCGGGACACCGCGGGTGGATCGGCGCCGATGCCCGCACGCGTCTGGCCGAGGCGGAGCGGCTGCGTGTGGACCTCACCGATCTGCTGCCCGCCGAGGAGACCCGGGAGCAGGCTCTCGCGGTCGCGCGACGCGTCGCGCACCTCGCCTCGGAGGCGCTGCAGCTCGCCCAGCGGGACATCGACTCCTCCCGCCCGCAGGATCAGGGCTGGGGCGGCGGCGGCTGGGGCGGCGGCGGCGGTTGGGGCGGCGGGCCCCGCGGCGGCGGCGGGAACGGCATCGCCTCGGGCATCCTCGGCGGCCTCGTCATCGGCGGCCTCCTCGACGGCATGTTCGACTGACTCCGGACGACCGAAGGGCCCGGCTCCTCCTCCGAGCCGGGCCCTTCGCCGTACGTCAGGAGGCGAGCGCCTCCGCAGGCGGCGCCTGTGCCGTGAGGGCGATCACCCCGTAGTCCCATCCCTTGCGGCGGTAGACGACGCTCGGGTGATCCGTGCGAGCGTCCACGAACAGGAAGAAGTCGTGGCCGACGAGCTCCATGCGATCGACGGCTTCCTCGACCGTCATCCACTCGGCGTCGAAGCTCTTGGTGCGGATGACGACCGGCGAGTACTCCTCTTCCTGGTCGTTCTGCACGGGGATGCTGCCGGTGGCGACGGCCTGCAGGACGTCGACCGAGGCCGGCTGCACGTCGATGCCCTCGAGCGATCCGCTGCCCTTCTCGAAGTGCGGGCCCCTCGGGTGCTGCCGTCCGTCGACGCGCTTCTCCTTCGCGCGGCGCAGCTGCTCGGCCATCTTGTCGATCGCCAGGTCGAGGGCGACGAACTTGTCGCCGTCCGTCGCCTCGGCGCGGACGACCGGCCCCTTACTCACGAGGGTCAGCTCGACGGTCTCCTCGGGGACCTGTCCGTTGCGGTACACGCGGTGGGTGACCTTCACATCCAGCCGTTGGGCGCGCGCCGCGAACGTCTGGATCCTGGCGATCTTCTCTTCGACAACGGTTCGGAAGCGATCGGTGATACCCACTCCGACGCCGACGATGCTCGTTTCCATTGCTGCCTCCTTGTCGGGTCCACCCGGCCAAGGGCGGACCGTGGTCGCCTTGTGACCACCCACCGTAGTCCGCCCCGGAGCGGAAGTCACGGGTCAGTTGCTCCGTGTCTTCGCCGAGTTCGCGGTGAGTTCGCTGTGCTTCGGCGTGGCGGCGAGCGCGACGGCCGAGAGGACGTCGAAGCCTGCGGCGCGAAGGGCGCGGGCCGCCTCGTCGAGGGTCGCGCCGGAGGTGACGACGTCGTCCACGAGCACGACGGACGCCCCGTCGCCCCGGCGACGGGCGCGCATGCTCCCCCGCACGTTGTCGGCGCGTTGCGCGACGCCGAGCCCGCGCTGATCCGCTCGACGGCCGACGGCGCGCAGGAGGGGAGAGGGCGCCCGGCCCGCACGGCGGATCAGCAGGTCGGGGACCCGGTAGCCGCGCCTCCGGAACGCCGCACGCGAGGTGGGGACGGGGACGACCAGCGCGGGGGCGCTCAGGTCGTTCGGGAAGGTCGCGGCGAGCGCCTCGCCGAGGGGGCGAGCGAGGAGGGTCTCGCCGTCGCCCTTGAGACGGCGGATGCAGCGCGCCGCCACGCCCTCGAACGGCAGCAACGCGCGGACGCGCAGTCCGGCGGGCGTGCGGAGGAGCACGCGGTCGGGCCGCAGTCGTCTGCGGCAGTCCGGGCAGAGCACCGTGCCCGGTTCGTCGCATCCGGCACAGGTCGCGGCGAGCGCGAACGCCAGGAGCTCTTCCGTCAAAGCGTGCAGCCGGGGACGAGGGTTCATGCATCGATCCTGGTCGCGCCCCTGTGCGGCATCCTCCCCTCCCTCCAGCTTCCGTGGCGGGGAAGGTGCGGAGTCGGGATGTGCAGGATCAGTGACGTGCGAACTCACTGCCCGGCGCGGGTCGCGAGGACGCGGACGTCGGTGGCGACCTCGCGCCACGCGGATCCGGCGTGCGCGTAGAGCGAGCCGCCCGCGAGGATGCGCGTTCCGGCCGCCGTGCGGGCGCCCGCGAGAGACGTCGATCCGGTCGGCGCCGTCTCCACGAAGCCGACCCCGCCGACCATCTGGGTCAGCAGGTCCGGACTCGACGGATCAGCCAGGACGCTCAGCCGGTAGTCGCCGACCCACGCCAGCCCCTCCACGTCGCCCTCGATCTGCGTCAGCTGCTTGAGGGGACCGAGTTCGACGGGCACGCCCGTCTCGTCGCGGACGATCGCCGCCACGACGATCCACTGCTGCCCTCCGACCGCGACCACCGCCGCCACTCTCGCGCCGTCGCCGGACACCCGCAGGCGCAGCACCGACGACGCGTTCGGCCACGCCCCCGCGATCTGGCGGGGCGAGACATCCGGTTCCCAGGCCTGCAACGCAGCCGGTTCCCCGGCCGGCACCGTCCAGGTGTACCCGTACGGATCGAGCGAGGGCGGTACCACGGACGGCGGGGTGTCCAGCTCGTCCAGCCGACCGTCGGCCGCGAGGTACACCCGGCCGTCGGCCAGCTGCACGGCCGCGCGCGAATCGTCGGCGGCCACGTCGATCGAGGCGATCGGGTCGGCGATGCCGAGGATCTCCTCGCTGATCCCGTCGAGGGGTGTGATCTCGTCGCCCACGATCGCCCCGAACGCGTCGGCGGCGAGGATCAGCGGGCCGGTCTCCGGGGTCGGCTCGACCGTGTCCGCCAGCGGAGCGTCGAGCGCGCGGCCATCGACCACGAAACGCACCTGCGAGATCCGCACGCCGGCGGCCCGCAGGGTCTCCTGCAGTTGCGTGCGCATGCGGCCGAGCGTCGTCTGATCGAGCGTCGACGCCGCGCGGGTCAGCGCCACCTCCGCCACCTGGGACGAGTTGATGGGCACGGCGTCCTGGGCGAGCTGCACGTCCGCGGGGAAGGCGCTCTGCACGGCGGGCTCGAGCCACTCGCTCGGAGCCCCGCCGATCAGAGCCTGGGCGACGGTCGTCGCGATGCTCGCCCTCCGCGGGAACCAGCGCACGTCCGGAACGAGCCGCGACCAGGTGCTGTCGAAGTACTGCAGGGGGTAGCCCTCGAACACTCTGGAGAACCGCTCCTGGTCGATGACGGTGCCGTCGGGGGCCTGCGAGATCCGCCACTCCCCGTCCGGTTCGCGCTCGACCGCGAACGCGAGGTTGGAGGGGCCGGGCGAGGGCGAGTACTCCCCCGACTCGTCGACGCTGGCGACCTGATCGAGAAGCACCTGCACCTCGGCGGTCTCCGCTTCTTCGACGGTTTCCTGCCCGACCGACGACGCGACGGTGCGATCGAGTGCCGAGACGTCGACGGCGACCCCGGTGCCCGGCCGCCACGACCTCTGCATCTCCGGAGTGAGGAAGCGGCGCGCGATCTCCCAGTTGTCGGCCGGTGTGATCGCCGCCTCCATGAAGCCCTCGACGATCTCCTGCGGGTCGGCTCCGGGCGCGGGGCCGGAGGCCAGGGGCAGGAAGTCCGTGTCGTCGGGCGACTCCCCGAGCTCCAGCCCCACGTTGACGTCACCGCTCGTGGGAAGCCCCGTGCAGGCGCTCAGCGCCAGGGCGCCGATCGCCACCACGGCCGCGGCGCGCAGCATCTGTCGGATCATCCGGTCGCTCATGCGCGATCACCGCCCTCGAGGAGGTCGCGGGGGACGTCCGCCAGGGAGATCGGCTGCGTCGCATCTCCGAGCTCCGCGAGCGGCTCCTGGGGCTCCACCGCCACCGGGCTCGGGCCGTCGATCGTCGGGCCGTTGCGGGGAAGGGTGAGGACGAAGTTGGTACCCACCCCGAGCTCCGACCAGACGGCGAGCGTTCCGCCGTGCAGCGTCGCGTCCCCGAGCGCGATGGAGAGACCGAGACCCGTGCCCCCGATGGTCCGCTGCCGCGACGGGTCGGCGCGCCAGAAGCGATCGAAGACGCGGTGCGCGTCGTCCGGATCCATCCCGAGGCCGGAGTCGCGGACGCCGGCGGCGACGGCGTGCTGGTTGCTGTCCACCGTGATCACCACGGGCCGCCCCTCCCCGTGCTCGATGGCATTGCCGATCAGGTTGCGCAGGATGCGGCGCACCCGACGCGGATCCATGTCGACCGGCGAGTATCCGCCGGGGGCGACCAGGCGCAGCTCGGAGCCGCGGCCCTCGGCGAGGGGACGCATCTGTTCGATGACGTCCTCCGCCACGTGCGCGAGGCTCGTCGCCTCCAGTTCGAGCTGCACCGACCCCGCGTCGTACCGGCTGATCTCGAGCAGGTCCGACAGCAGCGTCTCGAAGCGCTGCACCTGCGCGTGCAGCAGCTCGGCCGCGCGGGCGGTCACGGGATCGAACTCCGCCCGCTGGTCGTTGAGCATGTCGGCGGCCAGGCGGATGGTCGTCAGCGGAGTCCGCAGCTCGTGCGACACGTCGGACACGAAGCGCTGCTGCACCATCGACAGCTCGCCGAGCTCCTTGATCTGCGACTCGATGCTGTCGGCCATCGCGTTGAAGGAGCGACCGAGCGTCGCCAGCTCGTCCTCGCCGTGCACCTCGAGGCGGACGCCGAGGTCCCCGGACGCCAGCCGGGCACTGGTCTCGGCCGCCTGGATGATCGGGGTGGAGACGGTCCGCAGGACGATCCAGGAGATCACGGCGACGAGGGCGACGAGCCCGATGCCGGCGATCCACAGGGTGCGCTGCACGAAGACCAGCGTCTGATCGGCATCGGAGAGGTCGTAGGCGAAGTAGATCTCGAAGGGGCCGGCCTCGGGAACGACGAGCTGCTGGCCGACGATGATCCCGGGCACCGTCCCGCCGCCCTCGACCGGCAGGGCGACCGACTGCCACGCCTGCCGGTCGTCGAACTCGACCACACGCGCGCGGAGGCCCTGGCTGAGCAGGCTCGCGCTGAGTCCCGCGGTGAAGCCGTTGAGGCGCACGCCGTCGGCGTCGGAGTCGATGCGGATGCCGGTGAGCTGGTCGGCGTTCGAGTTGCGGGCGATGCCCTCCTGGATCGTGTTCCAGAGGTCGGCCAGTGCGGCCGGATCGTCGCCGACCTCCGCGACGTCGAGCGTGCTCTGGGCCACGTCGACGGCGCGCCGCGCGTCTTCGAGCGCCTGATTCTTGCGCGAGACGAAGAGGTCGTTCTGGATTACCAGAGCCATGGTGATGCAGGTGACGAGGATTGCCAGCGACGTCGCGACGAGGGTCACCGCGAGCGTCCGGAAGCGGAGCGACCGCCGCCAGAGCGCGGCGAGCACGGTCGGCCATCCGCGCCAGTCGCGAAGCACCGCGATTGCCGTCGTCGTCGTCGGAGTCGCGGCCATGCGTCGCTAGATCGCGCTGCCGGCGCGGTAGCCGACGCCCCGCACCGTCATCACGATCTTCGGGTTGTCGGGATCGAGCTCGACCTTCGCGCGGAGCCGCTGCACGTGCACGTTGACCAGGCGCGTGTCGGCCTTGTAGTGGTAGCCCCACACCTGCTCGAGCAGCATCTCGCGGGAGAACACCTGCTGCGGCTTGGAGGCCAGGGCGACCAGGAGCTGGAACTCCAGGGGCGTGAGGGCGATGGGGTCGGCGCCCCGCCGCACCTCGTGGGCGTCGACGTCGACGGTGAGATCGCCGACGCGCAGCTGCTCGCTCGCGGTCTGCGTCACCGGACGCAGGCGGGTGCGGATGCGCGCGACCAGCTCCTTCGGGTTGAAGGGCTTCACCATGTAGTCGTCGGCGCCGACCTCGAGCCCGCGGACCACGTCGGCGGTGTCCGTGCGCGCGGTGAGCATGATGATCGGCACGCCCGACTCCGCGCGGATGCGCGTGCAGACCTCGATGCCGTCCATCCCCGGCAGCATGAGGTCGAGGAGCACGAGGTCGGGACGCTGAGTGCGCCACTCCTCGACGGCGCGCCCGCCGTCGGCGCAGAACACCGGCTCGAAGCCCTCCGTGCGCAGCACGATGCCGATCATCTCGGCGAGCGCCGTGTCGTCATCGACCACAAGGATGCGTGAGGTCATACCTGTTACCTTATGGCACCGCGTCTCACCATCCCCAGGTCTCCGCACCAGCAGCGGGATATGGCACGATGGAGGCGCACAACGGAGGGAACCCGAGTGACTGCCCAGAGCTGGACCCCCGCCCCGCGGAGGGGCATCATCCCCCTGCACCCGCTCACATTCGGCACCCTGCTCGGCAAGGCCTTCGCAGCCCTGCGTCACAACCCCAAGGTGCTGTTCGGCTTTGCCGTGGTCGTCCAGCTCGTCGTGACCGTGGTCACCGCCGCCGTGCTGGGCGTGGTCCTTGTCGCCACCTTCTCCCGTCTGATGACGCTGACCCCCTCCTCCCCCGACTTCGAGGCCGTCATGTTCGGCACGATCGGGATCAACATCCTGGTCACCGTCCTGATCGCGCTGGCCTCGGTCGCGTTCACCGCCATGATGCAGGGCGTCGTCGCCGCCGACATCGGCTATGCCGCGATCGGCGTGAAGGCCTCGCTCGGAATGCTGTGGAGGAAGATGCTGCCCGCCTTCTGGCGGCTCATCGGCTTCTCCGCGCTGGCGATCGCCGCCGTGTTCGGCGTCGGGATCGTCGTCGCGCTCATCGTCGTGGGTCTCATCGCCGGCGGCGTGAACGGCGGACAGGAGCTGGTCGGCATCGGGGTGGTGGTGATCGTGCTGATCGTGCTCGCGTGCATCCCCCTCTACGTGTGGCTGAGCACGAAGCTGCTGCTCGTGCCCTCCGTCCTGGTGCTGGAGCGCGGGCGCTTCCGCGAGGCACTGGTCCGCTCCTGGCGGCTGACGCGTGGCCGGTTCTGGGTGGCGTTCGGCGTCACGGCGCTCATCGGCGTGATCATGAACCTCGCGATGCAGGTCGTGGGCGTGCCCATGTCGCTGCTGACGCAGATGTTCGTCGGCGTGGTCGCCCCCACCGGTTCCGAGGACGTCGGCAACATCATCGGCATCGTGCTCCTGGCGCTCGTGCCGCAGATCCTCGTGATCGCGCTGCAGGCCGTCACCCTCGTGGTGCAGAGCACGGCCGGGGCGCTGGTGTACCTCGACTGCCGTATGCGGTACGAGGGCCTCGACCAGAGCCTCGTCGCGCACGTCGAACGCCGCGAGCTCGGCTGGACCGAGGAGCAGCTCGGCGACCCGTACGTCGTCGACCCCGCGCGCGCCGTGACGAGCGCTCCTCCGCCCCGGCAGCTGCCCGAGCACGTCCTGATGACGGCGCCGTACGCCGGCGCCCCGGGCGGATACCCCTATCCCGGCCAGCAGGGAGCTCCCTACGGATACGGCGCACCGCAGCCCGGCCCGTCCGCGCCCGGGTACCCCCCGGCGCCCGGATACGCGCCGGCACCCGGCTACGCCCCGACACCGGCGGGCCCTCCGGCGGCGCCCCCCGCCCACGCTCCCGTGCCGGGCTACGCCGCCCCGGCATACGCGCCACCGCCCCCCGGCTCCGCCGCTCCTCCCCTCCCGCCGTACGGAGCGCCCGCCCCGGCTGCCCCCGCGCCCGGCTCCCCCGCCGGGTCCGGATGGGCTGCGCCGGGCGACGGCGACGCCACCGCATGATCCGACGGCTCGACGACCTCTTCGTACCGGACGGCGACGAGGCGCGGCGATGGGCGGAGGAGGAGCTGTCCAACTCGAGGTACGCGGACGCGAAGCCGACCTGGTTCGACTATCTCGCCCGTGACATCGGCCACTTCATCCGCGACCTGTTCAGCACCGGCAACGGCGAGGCGGTCGGACCGGCGGCTCTGATCGTGGTCTGCGTGCTGATCGGGGCCGCCCTGGTCACCGTCCTCCTCATCTGGGGGCGGCCGCGGCGATCGCGGGCCGTCCGTGGCCCATCGGCCGGTCTGCTCGGCGCCGACGACGACCGTTCGGCGGCGCAACTCCGCACGGACGCCGAGCGCAGTGCGAAGGCCGGCGACTGGGACGCCGCGACGATCCTGCGCTTCCGCGCACTGGCGAGGGATCTCCTCGAGCGCGATCTGATCGACCCCGCACCGGGTGCGACCGCACAGGCCATCGCCCGGGAGGCGAGCGCCGTCTTCGCCGACGAGGCGAGCGCCGTGCGCAGCGCGGCGAGCGCGTTCGACGATGTGCGGTATCTGCGGCAGCCGGCCACGGCCGAGTCCTACCGCGCGCTCTCCGACACGGATGACCGGCTGCGCGCCCGCCGTCCGCAGGGGGTTCCGGCATGACGCTCGTCGAGGACTCCCCCGCGTCCACGGCGGAGGTGCGCCCGCCCCGGTGGCGCTCCGTCGTCGGATGGACGTTGATCGCCGTGCTGCTCGTGGGCGTCGCGTGGATCGGCATGCAGGTCGCGGCGACCGCGCCGAGCGAGACGCGGTCCCTCGACCCCGAGGGCCGGGACGACGTGGGCGCACTCGCTCTCGCCGAGATCCTCCGCGATCGGGGCGTGGACGTGCACGTCTTCCGGTCGCGGTCGGACGCTCGGGCCGCGATCGACGACGACACCACCCTGGTGATGAGCAACCCCTACACCCTCAGTGACGAGGGTCTCGCCGAGCTGCTCGCGCCGGCGGAGCGCGTGGTATTCCTCTCGGCGGGAGCGCACCTGCTGTCCGAGCAGGGCCTCGGACAGTATGCCGCGGCATCTCTCACGTCGGCATCCGCAGACTGCGTCGTGCCGGAGTTCGCGGAGATCGGCACGATCGTGCCCGACCGGCTCTTCGTCGCGGCTGACGGAGTGCAGAGCTGCTTCGGAGACGCCGAGGGGGCGGCGGTGCTCGTCGCCGAGTCGGACGGAGTCCGCACGACGGTCGTGGACGGCACCAAACTCTTCAGCAACGCGTACCTCGCCGAGGACGGCAACGCGGCCCTCGGGCTCGCGCTCCTCGGGCAGACCCAGCGGGTCGTCTGGTACGTGCCCACCCTGGGCGATTCCGACGTCGAGGCGTCGACCGCCGAGACGCTCGGCGACCTCACCCCGCCCTGGGTGACGCCCGCCATCCTCCTGCTGCTCCTGTCCGGCGTCGCGGCCGCCGTGTGGCGCGGGCGTCGCTTCGGCCCTCTCGTGTCCGAGACGCTGCCCGTGACGGTCCGGGCATCCGAGACCATGCACGGCCGCGCCCGTCTCACGGCGCGTGCGGGCGATGCCCCGCATGCCGCCGCCGCTCTGCGCGACGGAGCGCAGCGCCGGCTCGCCCGAGGCCTCGGTCTGGCCGCGCGGGCCACCACGGACGAGATCGCCGACGCGGCGTCCGATCGTCTGCGCATCCCCCGGGGCACGCTGCAGACCCTGTTGGGCGGCGCCCTCCCGACCGACGACGCGTCCCTCGTCGAGTTCGCCCGGCGCCTCGCCGAGCTGGAGGACGCCGTCGAGAACAGCCGCCCCGCAGATCGAGGCGACCGATGACGACGACCACCGACCACCCCACCCTCCCGACGGAAGCAGAGGCCTCACGTGACCGCTGACCACATCCCCGCCGACGACGCTCCGCTGCGTCACGCCATGCATCGCGTGCGCAGCGAGGTCGACAAGGCCGTCGTCGGGCAACCCGGCACGGTGACCGGGCTCCTCGTCGCGCTGCTCGCCCGCGGCCACGTGCTCCTCGAGGGCGTCCCTGGTGTCGCCAAGACGCTCGTCGTGCGATCCTTCGCCCGGGCGCTGGGCCTGGACACCAAGCGCGTGCAGTTCACCCCCGACCTCATGCCGGGCGATGTGACGGGCTCCCTCGTGTACGACGCCCGCACCGGCGAGTTCGACTTCCGCGCCGGCCCGGTGTTCACGAACATCCTCCTGGCCGACGAGATCAACCGCACGCCCCCGAAGACCCAGGCGGCGCTGCTGGAGGCCATGGAGGAGCGCCAAGTCTCGGCGGACGGTGCCAGCCGCCCCCTCCCGGACCCGTTCCTCGTGGCCGCGACCCAGAACCCGATCGAGCACGAGGGCACCTACTCCCTCCCCGAGGCGCAGCTCGACCGCTTCCTGATGAAGCTCGTCGTCGGGATGCCGGAGCGCGACGCGGAGGTCGGGGTGCTCCGGAAGCATGCGTCGGGATTCTCCCCGCGAGAGCTCACGGGTATCGAAGCGGTCGTGACGGCGGACGAGATCCGCGCGGCCCAGGACGCGGCGGGACGGGTCGAGGTCACCGACGACGTGCTCGGGTACGTCGTCGACCTCGCGCGCGCGACCCGGCAGTCCCCCTCCGTCGAACTCGGCGCGAGCCCGCGAGCGTCCACCGGACTCCTCGCGGCGGCGAAGGCCTGGGCCTGGCTCAACGGCTCGCCCGCCGTCACGCCCGACCACATCCAGACGATGCTGGTACCGGTATGGCGCCACCGGCTGCAGCTGCGGCCGGACGCCCAGATGGAGGGGGTGTCGGCCGACTCGGTGCTGACCTCGGTGCTCCAGCAGACCCGGGTGCCGATCTAGGTGTTCGTCACCGGTCGCCTCGCCCTCGCCCTCGCGGTCGGCGTCGTCCCGCTGGTCCTCGCCGGACTCGCGGGCTATCCGGCGTACGCGGTGTTCGGCGGATGGCTCGGGCTCTGCACGGTGCTGGTGGCGGTCGACGTGGCGTCCGCTGCGAGCCCGCGATCCGCCACCGTCACCCGACGCGTGCCGAGCCGTACCCGCCTCGGGGAGCCTGTCCCCGCGAGCGTCGCCCTGCAGAACACCGGATCGCGGACGCTGCGAGCGCTCCTCCGCGACGCCTGGCAGCCCACCGCCGGCGCACCCTCCACGCGCGTACCCCTGGAGGTGCCTCCGGGTGAGCGCCGGCGCGTCGCGATCCCGCTGCTGCCGCGCCGCCGCGGCGAGCTCGTGAGCGAGTTCGTGGTGATCCGCTCCCGCGGCCCGCTCGGACTCGCCGGACGGCAGGCGACCCACCGGGTGCGCGGCGCCATCCGGGTGCTCCCGGCATTCTCCTCCCGCAAGCACCTCCCCTCGCGGCTGGCCCGCCTGCGCGAGCTCGACGGCAACACGAGCATCCAGGTGCGGGGCCAGGGCACCGAATTCGACTCGCTGCGCGAGTACGTCCGCGGGGACGACGTGCGCTCCATCGACTGGCGTGCGACCGCTCGCGCGGGCACCACGATGCTGCGCACCTGGCGCCCCGAACGCGATCGGCACGTGGTCGTGATCATCGACACCGGTCGGACCGCCGCCGCGCGGGTCGGCGACGGCACACGCGCGGACGCGGCGCTCGAGGCCGCGCTGCTCCTCTCGGCGCTCGCCTCCCGCGCCGGCGACCACGTGCACCTGCTCATGTACGACCGGGTCGTACGTGCGCGCGTCACGGGTGTGGAGGGCGCCGCTCTGCTCCCTGCTCTGACGGATGCGATGGCGCCGGTGCACGCCCGGCTGGTCGACACCGACTGGCACGGCGCGTTCGCCGCCGTCCGCACGCTCACCACCCGTCCCTCGCTGATCGTCGTGCTCACCGCGCAGGACGCGGCCGAGTCCGCTCGGGGGTTCCTCGGGGCCTTCCCCGACGCGTCGCGCGCGACCAGCATCCTCGTCGGATCGGTCACCGACGCAGAGATCACCGACCTGGCGCGGCGCCGCGGGTCGCGCGAGGAGGTCTATCTGGCGGCCGCCGCCGAGCGGACCCTGCGCGACGCCGAGAACGTCGCCGACGCGATCCGGCGGGCGGGCGGCGAGGCCATCGCCGCCGATCCCGAGTCGCTGCCGCCGCGCATCGCCGATCGCTACCTGGAGCTCAAGGCCGCCGGACGGCTCTGAGGCCTCCGCGGATCAGCCGGCCACCAGGCGCGGGGTCCCCGCCTCGTACTCCACGAGATCGCCCGTCTGACCGCGGCGATGGGCTCGCCCTCCGATCACGACCATGTAGACGAGGAAGACGGCCAGTGCGGCGGCCCCGATGCCGATCTTGACCGGCCACGGCAGCGCCCATCCGGTCACGAAGCCCTCGACGAGTCCCGCGAGGAACAGGGCGAAGACCAGCCCGAGGGCGACCGTCGCGAGCGAGCGCCCTTCCGCCGCCAGCGACTCCCCCCGCGACCGCTGGCCGGGAGCCGCCCAGGACCAGAACACGTGCAGCCCTGCGGCGGCGGCCACGAAGATGCACGTCAGCTCCAGCATCCCGTGCGGGAGGATGTAGAGGAGCATGACGTCGCCCTTGCCGTGGGCGATCATGACGGCTCCGGACACGCCGATGCCGAATGCGTTCTGCGCGATCATGTACACCGGCCAGATCCCGGTCACACCGAACAGCACGCATTGGAGGGCGATCCACGCGTTGTTCGTCCACACCATGCCCATGAAGGTGGCGGCGGGGTTCTCGGTGTAGTACCCGGTGAAGCTCTCATCGGCGTACTGCTGGAGGGCTTCCGGCGTGCCGAGCGTCGCCACCCGTGCCGGATCGCTCGCGATCCAGAATGCGGCGACGGCCGCGATCGCCACGAACGCCACCGCGACGGCGAGCGTCGTCCAGCGCAGCCGGTAGAGAGCTGCGGGCAGCTGCAGTGCGAAGAACCGGCCGGCCTGCGTCAGGACGCTGTCGCCGGCCCCCGTGAGCCGCATGCGGGCGCGGACGAGGATGGTCGACAGGTAGGCGCCCTGCGGCGACTCGCCGACCGAGGTCTTCAGCTCCGCCAGATCGGCCGACGCCGCCCGGTATCGGACGATCAGCTCGTCGACCCCCGCGCCGTCGAGCGACGCTCTGCTGAGGGCGTCCAGACGCTCCCACTCGGCGCGGCGGGCATCGGTCAGCGCATCGGCATCCACCTGGTTTACTGTACTCATGTCCGCGCCGATCGATACGTCCGACGAGGTCCTCTCCGGAGAAGCCGTCGCGATCGACGTGCAGCCCGTGGGCTTCCTGATGCGGGCGCTCGGCGCTCTGATCGACATGGCGATCGGCTTCGCGGTCTTCGCCCTCTGGCTGTTCCTGCGCATCTGGCTGCTGAACGCGGGCCTCCTGACGGACGCGACGGATCGGATCGCCAACGTGCTCTCGATCGTGGTCAGCTTCCTGGTGATCCCGGTGGCCGTGGAGACCGCCACGCGGGGGCGCAGCCTGGGCAAACTCGCCGTCGGCGGACGCATCGTCCGGGCGGACGGCGGCGCGATCGGATTCCGGCACGCCTTCATCCGCGGACTGCTGGGCGTGCTCGAGATCTACATGACCTTCGGCGGCGTCGCCGTGCTGACCGGCGCGGTGACGCACCGCTCGCAGCGACTCGGGGATCTGGTCGCGGGAACCTACAGCCAACGGGTGCGCACGCCGCGTCTGATGCCCCACTCGCCGGTGCTCCCGCCCGAGCTCACCGGCTGGGCGCAGATCGCTGACGTGGCGCGCATGCCCGACCGGCTGGCGCGGCGCATCTCGCAGTTCCTCCAGGCCGCCCCGCGGCTCACCCCGGGCGCGCGAGTGCGCGTGGCACACGATCTGCTGGCCGAGGCGACGCCGTACGTGTCGCCGCTGCCCCCCACCTCGCCCGAACGGGCGCTGGTCGCGATCACGGTGCTGCGACGGGAACGCGAGCACCGCGCGCTCGTCGCCGGCGATCGTCGCGCGGAACGCCTCACGGGTCGTCGCGTCGGCGTCTGACCGCGGCGTCGCCGTCAGGCGCGGAGCGCCTCGTGACGGACGACGAGCCATCCCGCAGGCACCGAGAGCCGCTCGGCATGCGGAGCGCACAGGTCGTGCGCGTGCGGGTGGCGGGCCAGCCCCAGCGGTCCCAGTGCCGCCATCTGGTCGCCGTAGTCGTACGTCAGGGTCGCGACCGCTTCTCGCGCGCAGCCCACCTTCGAGCAGAGTCTTCCGTCCATCCCGGTCAGGCTATGCCTCGGCCGATCGGCGCCCGGGATGCCGCGCCGCGGAGTCGGACACACCGCCTAGACTTTCGTCATGCCCCGCCGACGTGCGTTCCGCGCCACCGCAGCCCCCCGCCGCGGAGACCGCCACGGTCGCCATGGTCGCCTGGGACGCAGCGAGGTCGTCAAGCCGCCGCTGGCTCCGCTCGACGGGCGGCTCGATCGCTTCGACCTCGCCGTCGGAACCGCCGTGGAGTTCCTGCGCGGCACGTGGCCGGAGCTGCAGCAGGTCCGCTTCGAGATCGGCGCGATGCCGACCTCGGTGTCGGCCGACGAGGTGCCCCGGTGGCAGCTCGACCATCAGAACCGTCGGATCGTGCTCTTCCGCCTGCCGATCGAGCGCCTGCTCCCTCCCGGGCACGACGACGGCGCCCACCGCCGCATGGCGATCGAGAGCGCCGTCTTCCGCGCTGCGGCGGAGTACGTCGGGCGTGAGCCCTGGGATCTGGGCCACGACCGCTGATCCCCGGCGCCGCTCAGGGGTAGACGGTGATGCTCTGCTCGGCTCCCGCGCCCTGGGCGAGCGGCCAGGCCGCCAGTGCCCCCTCACCCCGCATCGTGATCGCCGCCCGAACGGGTCCGGCCGAGCGGAGCAGGTAGACGGCGTCGGGATCCACGTCCACGCTCGCCGAGCTGCCCGCGGGGACGACGACGTCGCGTGCGCCGTCTCCGTCGGCCTCGCTCAGCGTCACCGTGACGTCGCCGTCGTCGGCGCTCACGAGGTGCAGCTGCGCGGCCGGGCCTTCCGGCACGGCGAAAAGCGCGTCGCCGTCGATCTCCGGGGCCGGCGTCACCCAGGCGAAGTCGGAGCCGAGCCCGAAGCCCTCCTGCTGACGCACCGCGGCCACGACCGGCGCATCGGCCGTGATGTCGACGCTGTATGCCCCCGGGGCGAGATCGCGGAGCGAGATCTCCTGCGGCATCCCCGCCGGCAGCGGCACGGTGAACTCCTCCGCCGTCGATGCGGAGCCGGTGGCACGCACCGTCACGGTGGCCTGCGTCTCGTCCGACGGGGACAGGAGGCGCAGTACCGTCATGTCGGAGTTGTCGCCCTCGCCGTCGAAGGTGAGGACGCCGGCGACCGTGAGATGCTGCTGGGCGGCGGGCACCGCGTCCTGCAGGTCGATCCCGGCGGGATCGAGGGTGCGGACGAACGCGGACTGCAGCACCGCGCGCACGGGCGCCCCCTCGGCCGAGACCTGCACCACGGGGGCGGCGTTGCCTGCGGCGAGGGACGACAGCGGCCAGGCGGCCTGACTGTTCGCGGGCACGACGACCGTGCGCTCGCTGCGCGACTCGCCGTAGATCGACAGCGTGACGGTCGAGGCCACCGCGGCGGCGTTGGTCACGACGATCATGTCCTTGGTCCCGGTGGCGACGCTGCCGCCGACGAGCCACGAGTCCAGTCGGCTCTCGCCGCACGGCAGGGCCGCGAAACCGGCCAGGTCCGGCGCGGATGCCGTGAGCGACTCGGCGGCGGCGATCAGCGATGCGGAGCGTCCGTCGACCGTGCCGGTGAGCTCGAGCAGGGGGCCGGGATCCGCGAGCATCGGCGTGGAGAGGGCGCTCTCCATCGGCTCCTCCCCCGTGCTCCCGGTCGTCATCGCGGGGGTTCCCGCGGATCGCTGGGCCAGCGGGTCGGACAGGTCTCGGCCGATCGCGCGCAGGTCGCCGTTGCACACGAGGAGGGGCGCGCCCGGCGAGGGGGTCACCTCGACCTGCGCAGCCTGGTGTGCCACCTCGGGCCAGGGCGCATGGATCGCGGCGACGGTGCCCACGACGCACGCCACGGCGACGGCCGCGCCCACGGCGACCCGGGCACCGTTCGCGACGATGCGGATGGCGCGTTCGCGACTCATCGCTGCTCCTCCTCTGCGTGGACGATCCCCGGGCGGGCGGCGGCGACGGCCGGCGGCGCGTCCTCCCCCGCCTCCGCTTCCGCCTCGGGAACCGAGGGATCATCCGGTGCGCCGGCGTCGGCGGCATCCGCCCCGGTCGGCGGATCGGCCGGGGACGACGCACCGTCGGGATCGGTATCGGGGCCGGTGTCCGCGACGACGGCCTCGGCCTCCTCTTCGTAGGGGTGCTCCTCGTCCCGGACGTCCTCGTGCCGACGGGGCAGCACGATCGGCTCGTCGGGTGCTCGCCCGACGATGCGCGACTTCGCACGGGCAGCGCGTCGCGACGCCCGGGTGGGCAGCGACAGCAGCAGGGCCGCGAACACGACCAGCAGCTGCAGCGTGGTGACGAACCCGGCGTTCTGCGCCTGCGCGGCGGTCAGTCCCGCCGGCTCCGCCACGTCTCCCTCGACGCGCCAGAGCACTCCGCGGACGGTCGTGCCGGCGTGCACGAACCCGGCACGCTGATCGATCTTGGTCACCGCCGAGGTGCGCAGCGCGCGGGCCTTGTCGGCCTCCTCCCCCGGCACCTGCGCGAGGAGCACGTAGCCGACGCCCAGGGAGGCCAGCTGGCCGGAGGCGTCGAAGTCGCGGGCGGAGATCAGATCGACCGCCGCCGTGGAGACGTCGGTGCCCAGCGGCCGCTCGGCGGTCGAGATCAGGGTCGTCTGTGCGTTCAGGGTCTCACTCGCTCCCCAGACGACCTCGGCGGCAAGCCCTCCGTCGTTCTGCGGCGTCAGCACGAGGGTGCCGATCGTCCGGTCGCCCGCCGCTTGCGCGGCGACGTAGGCGGGGAGGGTGGACGTCGGCCCGTCGGTGAGCACCGACCGCCCCATGTGGAAGGCCGTCAGCGCGGGCACGGCGCAGACGATCAACGCGATCGCGGCGACGCCTGTGGCGATGGTGCGCAGCACCGGCATGGTGACGGCGGTGTCGAGCGTGACCAGAGCGGCGCCGACGAGGCCGATCCACGCCAGGCTGAGTCCGGCACCGGGCCAGATCGCCACGGGGGCGCCCTGCGCGAACGTCACGGCGATGCCCGCGGCGAGGAACGCGGTCGCCAAGCCGGCGAGGGCGACGACCAGCAGCGTGATGCCCGCCCGCCAACGGGGCGCGATCGCCGAGGCGAGGGCGAGCAGGGCGAGTGGCGCGCCGAGCACCGCCGCCCAGGATCCCACCGGGGCGAGGCCGAAGGAGCTCCAGCCGGCGAAGTCCGCCGTCGGGAACCCGGTGGCGATCGCGGTGCGCCCGGCGACGTCCGCCGCGGCCTGGGGTCCCGCCCACGGCATCCCCGGGTCGCCGAGGAGGGCGAGGAGGGAGCCGTGCTCCAGCTGCCAGAGGATCAGCGGGGCGAAGAGGGCGAGCGCCGGCACCGGCAGCCAGAGCAGGCGCACGGCGCCGCGGAACTGGGCCGTGCCGAGGGTGATGCCCAGAGCGATCACCCAGAGGAGCAGAAGTGCCGGGACGAGCGACGGCGAGCAGGCCGCCACCGCGGCGAAGATCAGGGATGCCGCACCGGCCGCACCCCAGGAGCGGTGGGCGACGACCGCGGCGTGGAACAGCCACGGCAGCAGCAGGTGCACGAGGACGCCTGTGGGTCGTCCGTCGACGAGGGCGGCGAGGAAGGTCGGCGCCGCCGCCCAGGCCACGCCCGCGAAGATGCGCAGGCCGGCGCGGTCGGTGACGCGGGTCGCGGCGAACCATCCGCCCAGGACGGCGAGGGGAAGGGCGAGGATCCAGAGGAGGACGAGCACGAACGACGGATGCCCCGGCCACAGCGAACCCAGCACCGCGGTCACCGCGGCGAACGGATCGGCGGGCCCGACGACGTCGATCCCCAGACCGCGCATGCCCCAGCCGGCATCGTGCCACAGGCCGGTGACCGTGTCGCGCAGGGGCAGCAGCGCCCCTCCGCCCAGCGCGGGCCAGGCCAGCAGCGACGTGAAGCAGACGATGCTCACCACCAGAGCGGTGAGGACGGCCCAGGCTCCGCCGCCGGAGAAGAAGTGCAGCTCGCTGACCGCGCCGCCCTCGCTGCCGTGCCCGTCGTCCAGGCGGCGCTTCAGCTGGGACGAGGTGACGCGGAGCGGGGCGATGCTCGTCCACGACGCCGTGCGGAACGAGCGGATCGCCGCACGCGAACGGCTGACGGCGCCGAAGCGCAGCAGGGCCACGACGGCCGCGCCCCACTCCGGTGCCACCGCCTCCGGCCGCTTCCCGACCAGGTGCGCGAGGGAGCGCCAGAGCGCGAGCGGAAGAAGACTGAGCCAGTGCAGGGGCAGCAGAACCGGGCGGGCGTACGAGAGCCGACGGTGGAGTTGCGCGAGCCGGGTCACGTAGGCCCGCCGCGTGCGCCCGGAGGGAAGGGCGGCCGGACCGTCCGGCGACACGGAGATGCGCGCCGCAGGAGCCAGCACCACTCGTCCGCCGCCCAGTCGCGCGCGGACGCCCAGGTCGAGGCCCTCGTCCGCGCCGGCGAGGGCGGGGTCGGGACGCAGGGCGTCGCGGACCTCGGATCGGATGAGGATGCCGCGCACGTCCGCGCCCAGCGCCTCGTCGACGCCGTCGTGCTGACCCTGGTCGAGCTCACCCGCGGCGAGTTCGACGCTGCGGCCCAGCGAGGTCATCGTGACGCCCAGCGACACGATCTCCCGTTCGTTGTCGGTCGCCACGAGCTTCGGGGCGACGATCGCCGCGGACGGCCAGCGCTCGAGCATCCCGTTCAGCCGCTCAAGGGCACGCGGATGCGGGGCCGTGTCGTGCGCGAGGAGCCAGACCGCGTCGCCCGGCGCCACACGCGGCCGCGCCAGCTCGACGGCGTCGGCGAAGGACGTCGACGATCGCGTCTCGATGATCCCCTCGACCGTGCTCGCGACGGATTCGCTCTCGCGGGCGGTGCGGGCGTCGCCGCACATGACGAGGGTCACGGCGGACGGCGCCACGGTCTGGGCGCGGACCGCCTCCAAGGTGCGGAGCAGCTGCGCACGGGCGGTGGCTCCGGGGCGCGCGACGATGATGGCGTGAACTCGGGCTGGCATGACGTGGTCAGCCTATGCGCGGAATCACGGACGTCGAGGCAGCGTCTCCGGCGCGCCCGCGAAGCTCCGCGCGCTGCGGCACCGGGTCAGCTGGCGCGACGCTTGAGCTTCCGGCGCTCGCGCTCGGAGAGGCCGCCCCAGATGCCGAATCGCTCGTCGTTGTCGAGCGCGTACTCGAGGCACTCGCCGCGGACGTCGCACGAGGTGCAGATCCGCTTGGCGTCGCGCGTGGATCCGCCCTTCTCGGGGAAGAACGCCTCCGGGTCGGTCTGAGAGCACAGCGCGTCGGTCTGCCAGGCGAGAGCATTGTCGTCGTCGGACTCGACCCTGCGCACCCCGGGGACCCCGAGGTTGACCGGATCGACGAACCAGTTCTCCGGTACGTCGGATCGGTATCCCGTCATCTCGACCTCCAACCCCTCGTGAGTGCCCCCGCCGGGCCGTGCATCACCTAATTACACCCGTGTCATTCGCTCCGGTCAAGTCGCAGATCGTAAACCCTCAATCCGGTCTCGAAGGTTCTTGACGTCCCGTCGGCGTGTCGCGCCCGACACCGCCATGATGCGCGGCGTGGTCGCTCAGCGCCCGGGCATCGCCACGAAGGCCTCGCCCGTACCCGACACGCGCACCTCGCCCTCATCGGCGGACACGAAGGCGACGGCTCCGACCGAGAGGTCGACGGACGTCTCGGCGGACTCGACCCGGACCGATCCCGTCGTGGCCAGCACCATGGTCGGGCCCTCCACGGCCACGCTCACGGGCTCGTCGTCGACGACGATGCGGTGCAGGGCGAAGTCCGGCACCGGCACGTCGTAGACCGTGACCGGTCCCGCCGCCTGCGGACGCAGTACCGGGACCTCGCCCGGCGTCGTGTCGACGATCGAGAGCAGCTCGGGCACGTCGATGCGCTTGGGGGTCAGTCCACCCCGGAGCACGTTGTCGCTCGCCGCCATGATCTCGACGCCGAGACCCGAGAGGTAGGCGTGCAGCAGCCCGGCTCGGAGGAAGACGCCCTCGCCCCGCCGCAGGACCAGATGGTTCATCAACAGCGCGACCACCACCCCGGGATCTCCCGGATAGGTCTCCGCGATGCGGGCGACGGCGCGCACGGCCGTCTGCCACTCCCCTTCGATGGTGGCGGACGCCTCGACCACGGCGGCGATGATGCCCTCGACCGCCGCGCCGGCACTGCCGTCCAGCAGCCACTCGAGCGTCTCCCGGAGGGCATCGCCCTCGCCCGCGAGACGGTCCCGGAGGGCTGCGACGTGCTCCGATCCGCCCAGCGCCGTCAGCAGGTCGAGCGTCCGGTCGACCGGGCGCAGACCGCTCAACGACTCGAAGCGGTCGCTCAGCGCCACCAGCAGCTCGGGCTTGTGGTTGGCGTCGCGATAGTTGCGCTCGGGGTGGTCCAGGGGCAGCGAGCCCTCCCGCGCCCAGCCGTCCTGCGCCTGCTCGACGGTCGGATGCACCTGGATCGACAGCGGGCGGGCGGCGGCGAGCAGCTTGAGCAGATACGGCAGTGAGCCGCCGGTCACCTGGTCGAGCGTCCCGTCGCCGTCGACGTCGGCGGGGTCGCCCGGATGGTCGCCGAACCACACCTCCGCCTCGGGGGCCCCGGTCGGCTCCCGGCCCTCGAGTTCGGCCAGCAGGGTGTCGGATCCCCAGGCGTAGTCGCGGGGGGCATTCGTGAGACGCAGCAGCATGGTCCCAGCGTAGAGCCGGCGCGCGGGCCTCACAGACGAGCGGATGCCGGTGGCGGTAGCCTGAACGCGATGGCCCAGTACACGAAGCATCCGGTCACCGCCCCGCCCCGCGCCCCCGAGCGCGAGTCCACGGGGCACCTGCTGCTGCGCGGCTTCGTGATCCTCTCCCTGCTGGTGACGTTCGCCCACTCCGCGGTGTACAACCTGCTCGGGATCGTCGGCGCAGCGATCACGCTGGCGGTCTTCACCCTGGCGACGCTGGCCATCGGCATCCCGATGCTGGCGAGGCGGCAGCCCCAGCCCTTCCGGTGGCGTCGCCTGCCCTGGTCGGCGGTGGCGTACACGACCTTCGCGCTGCTGTCGATCGCATGGTCGCAGTGGCGCGGCGCCTCCGTGCTCACCTGGCTCCTCCTCGCCGCCGTCACCGTGAACGGCCTCTTCATCGCGCACGTCCTCAGCTGGCCCGAGATCGTCCGGGCGCTCTCCTCCGCCTTCAAGTGGATCCTCGGCCTGTCGCTCGCGCTCGAGCTGTGGGTCTCGCTCGTGATCCACGGCCCGCTCCTGCCCAACTTCACCTCGGTGCCGGACGGCGACATCGACCCGCAGTGGTACTGGGTGCGCGACAACCTCCTGGACGGCGGACGCATCCAGGGCATCGTCGGCAACGCCAACCTCCTGGGCATCATCTCGCTGTTCGCGCTGATCGCCTTCGGCGTGCTGTTCGCGGCCCGGGCGCGGTGGCGCACCACCCTGGCGCTGTGGATGCTGCTGGCCGCCTACTTCCTCCTCCGCACGGCGTCCGCCACCGCCTTCGCCTGCACCGCCGCCGCGGCCGTGGTGCTGCTCGTCGCGCTGCTGATGCGGCGAGCCCGCACGCCCGGAGCGCGCACCCGCATCTACGTGATCGCGATCGGCGGGACGGTCGTCGTGGGCTCGGCCCTGTGGCTGCTCCGTGAGCCGCTGCTCGCCCTGGTCGGTCGCAGCGCCGATCTCACCGGTCGCTCCGACAAGATCTGGACGAAGGTGCTCGAGCGCGCCGCCGAGCATCCCGTGTTCGGCAACGGCTTCTCGAGTCCCTGGGTGCCGACCGATCCGGCCTTCGACGGCTGGATCGTCGATCACGGTCTCACCGTGTTCCACGCCCACAACATGTGGCTCGACGCGCTGCTCCAGCTCGGCGTCGTCGGGCTGATCCTCCTGGCGGCCGCGTACCTCGGCCTGCTCTGGCGCGCCTGGTTCTTCGCCGTCGACCGCCCGCGCTGGGACCTCGACGCCGAGCGCCGCTACTCCCCGCTGACGCTGCTGCCGACCCTCTTCACCGTGGTGCTGCTCGTGCAGGGGTTGTCGGAGTCCACGCCCATCATGCTGTGGGGCTGGATGCTGCTGATCCTGCTCACCTTCAAGCTGAAGTCGGTCCCCCTCGTCGGCGTCGGCGAGCGCGAGCAGATCTCCGAGCGGGGCGCGCCGCCGCGGCGGATCCCGTGACGGCGACCCACGGGATCTCGAGGCTTCTCGGCTCGGTCGAGATGGCCCGCGCGTTCACGCTCGCCTCCCTCGGGGCGGTGTTCGCCTCCTTCGCCATCGAGCGCATGACCTCGCAGGTCACGATGGCGACCATCATCGCCGTCCTGTGCCTGATCGGCGCGGCGATCCTGTGGGTGCGACGGGAGGAGCTGTCGGCGCTGCGGATCGCCCCCTCCTCGCTCTTCGCCTTCCTCGGCTGGGCCCTCCTCAGCCTCCTGTGGACCAGCGATCGCACCGAGACGGCCTTCGGCTGGCTCTCCCTCGCCGGCTACGCCTTCCTGGCCCTCACGATCGGCCACATCCGCGACACCCTGCAGACCGTCCGCGCCCTCGGCGACACGCTGCGCGTGCTGCTGTCCGTGTCGCTGGGCCTCGAGATCGTCTCGGGCATCCTGCTCGACCTGCCGTTCACGCTGCTCGGCATCGAGGGGAACCTCCCCATCGGCGGCCCGCTGCAGGGCATCTTCGGCAGCCGCAACATGCTCGGCTTCATCGCCGTGCTCGCCCTCATCACCTTCGTCATCGAATGGCGGACGCAGTCGGTCTCGCGCGCGCTCGCGATCCCCTCCATCGCCCTCGCCGCCGGACTCGCCTTCCTCTCGTCCTCCCCGACCGTGCTGGTGCTGGCGGCGGCCGTCGGTATCGTGACCTTCGCGCTCACCCTCGTGCGGCACGCGCGACCGGAACGGCGCAGCATGGTCCAGTGGACGCTCGGCACGCTCGTCGCCGTCGCCCTCACCGCGGCGTTCGTGCTGCGGCATCAGATCATCGCGCTGCTGGATGCCGGCTCCGACTTCTCGATCCGCGCGGACCTGTGGAACAAGATCCTCGACTTCGTCGCCCTCAAGCCGATCGAGGGCTGGGGATGGTTCGGATCCTGGGCGCGCGGCGAGTACCCGTTCACGTTCATCAACTTCCAGCTCGAGGACCGGCACCAGAGCGCGCTGAACGCGTACTTCGACATCCTCCTGCAGCTGGGCGCGGCCGGTCTGGTGCTGTTCCTCATCCTCGGCGGTGTCGCTCTCGTGCGCTCCTGGCTGGTCGCGAGCATCCGCCGCTCGGTCGTCTACGCGTGGACGCCGATCACCCTGGTGACCCTCGCGGTGGATTCGATGTTCGAGAGCTTCACGGTCGTCGGGGCGGGGTGGTTCCTGCTCGTTCTGTGCGCACTGCGGGCCGGCCAGTCGCGATCGTGGCGGGAGAACATCGACGCCGCGCAGACCGGGGCGATCCCGACCCTGCGCTCCGAGCACTGAGGCCGCTCAGGCGCCGATCAGCGCCGGCAGCCGCTGCGACCACGCGAGCGCGTCGCGTACGCCGTCGTCGATGGACCGCTCCGCGCGCCAGCCCAGCTGCTCGTGGGCACGGTCGACGATCGCGAACGCCCCCGCCTGATCGCCGGGACGTCGAGGGGCGTCGACGACGTCCAGGGCCTCACCCGTGACGCGCTCGAACGCCGCGACGAGCTCGCGCACGGTGACCCCGTCGCCGGTCCCGATGTTGATCACCCGGTAGGGCGAGGTCGTCGGCGAGATCTCGTCGAAGCGCTGGACCGCGGCGACGTGCGCCAGCGCCAGGTCCCAGACGTGGATGTAGTCGCGCAGACCCGACCCGTCCCGGGTGGGCCAGTCGGTGCCGGTGATGGTGAACGGCACGCCCTCGGCCCGAGCCTGCATGATCTTGCCCAGCGCGTGCGAGGGCCGGGGGTTCTGCAGACCCGTGCGCAGGCGGGGGTCCGCACCGATCGGATTGAAGTACCGGAGCGCGATCGCACGGACGTCTCCCGCCGCGGCCGCGTCACGCAGGATCTGCTCCACCATGGCCTTGGTGGTCGCATACGGGCTCGCGGGCGCCAGAATCCCGTCCTCGGCGACGCCCTCCCCCGCATCGCCCGCGTAGACCGATGCCGACGAGCTGAAGACGATGCGGTCGATCCCCGCCGCCCGCAGCCGCTGGAACAGCCGGACGGACTTGCCGACGTTCGCGTCGTAGTATCCGAGCGGCTCCGCGACGGACTCGGGCACGACGATCCGGGCCGCGCAGTGGATGACCGCGTCGACGTCGGGATGCTCCGCGAGCACGGCATCGACGAAGGCCTCGTCGGCGATGTCTCCCACATAGAGCGAGCGGCCCTCGCCGAACGCGCGCAGCCCGGTCGACAGGTCGTCGATGAGGACCGTCTCGATGCCGGCCTCCAGGCACGCCGTCGCGACGGTGGATCCGATGTACCCGGCGCCGCCCGTGATCAATACCTTCATCGCGTCATCGTATCGTGGTGCCTCCGCCCGACCGGGGTGGCGCCCCGCGTCCGCCGAGCCGCGGAGGGTAGGCTGATCAGTGCTCGCAGAGCACCCTGCCCCGTCTCGGCGGCAGCCGGCGCACATCCCCTTCGGAGAACTCCCCCGTGGCTCACGTCCTGCACACCGTCTTCCCCCTCGAGCACGACCCCGCTCCCCTGGCCGTCGCCGGAGAGCGCGCGTGACCCCGGCATCCGCCGTCTTCGATCCGAAGACCGCGACCATCGTCATCGTCACGTACAACCGCTCCCACCTCCTCACGGGCCTGCTGGAGAGCATCTCCGGCATGGACCCGAAGCCGGGGCACGTCGTGATCATCGACAACGCCTCCGCCGACGACACGACCGAGGTCGTGGACTCCTTCCGCGAGCGGATCGGCACCGAGGTCGTCTACCGACGCCTCGAGACGAACACCGGCGGCTCGGGCGGGTTCAGCGAGGGCATGCGCACCGCCTACGAGATCGGGTCCGAATGGATCTGGATGATGGACGACGACGTCGAGGTGCTTCCCGACGGCCTCGCCAAGATGGGCAAGTGGGCGCCGCGGTTCAAGAGCATCCAGGGGCGCCGGTACGACTACGACGGCAGCGAGTTCTACTGGCAGTACCGCATCGCCGACCGCATGGGCATCCCGATCCCCTTCGCCCCGTCCGGCTTCGACGCCTCGGGGTTCAAGGAGATGAACAGCGGATGCTTCGAGGGGATGTTCATCCACCGCTCGATCGTCGCCCAGATCGGCCTCCCCGACCCGCGCTTCTTCATCTACTGGGACGACCAGATGTACGGCTGGCTCGCCTCCCGAAAGACCACGGCCGTGATCGTCGACGAGTTCGTGCTGCGTCGCACCCGTGAGATCAAGCAGTGGGACATGGGCATCCGCCACATGAACGCCTCGAGCAACGCCTACCGCTTCTACATCATGCGCAACCGGGCCTTCATCAAGCACTACTACCGCACCCACGGCGTCTACAACCCGGTGCTCTTCGGCCTCGGAACCGCGATGACGTTCGCGAAGGAGCTCATCCGCCTCTTCTTCGTCGAGCGGACCGTGCGGGGCACGAGCAACCTCTTCCGCGGTCTGCGGGAGGGCGGACGCATCTCACGCGACCGCTCCTGGCAGCCCATGGCCCCTCTGGAGGCATGACGATGGCCGAGTCGCCGCAGCCCGACATCCGCTGGGCACCTCTCGAGAGCAAGCCGAAGAACCGCCGTCGGCTGTGGCTGATCGTCGGACTCGCCATCGCGGCGCTCGCGATCGTGGGCGCCCTGCTGTTCTTCCTCCTCCCCCGCGGCGATGCGCCGACGCCGGACGCGAGTGCGAGCCCGAGCCCGTCGTCGTCCCCGACCGGATCGGCGACGCCCGACCCGTCCGCCTCGCCCGAGGCGTCGCCGGACCCCGACTCCTCCGAGCCGCCCGCGAACACGCCGCCGGTCCCGGCCGACCCCACGATCGAGACGTTCCGCAGCCAGGTCAGCGGATGGATCACCGACGCGCCCCGCGGGCTCGACATCATCGCCGGCTCGAGCGGACAGGACGGACTGGCGGTGCTCGACACCCTCGAGCAGGATGCGCAGCGACTGTCGGATGCCCTGCCGCCGTCGTCCATCGACCCGCAGTGGCGCGACGGCGTCTCCGCGTACGCGCAGCGTCTCGCCGAGCTCCGTGGAGCGATCTCCAGCGGCTCCGGCGTCTCGGGCGCCGTGGATGCGGCGCGCAGCGCCGTGCAGAACCTGGCCGCGGTCGTTGGACTCTGAGCCGGAGCGACGGCGGGCGTCCGCCGCTGCGTCGATGAGGGTTTCGCGCTAGGCGGAGTAGTCGGCGTTGTAGCGCTCGAGGACCTCCGCGATCGGCGCATCGAGCACGAGGCCACCCTTGTCGAGGTAGAGCCCACGGGTGCAGAACCGCCGGAGGTCGCGTTCGTTGTGGCTGACGAAGAAGAGCGTGCGCCCATCGGCGAGCAGCTCATCGATGCGCTTGTAGCACTTCTCCCGGAAGGCCTTGTCACCGACCGCCAGCACCTCGTCGACGAGCAGGATCGGCTCGTCGAGCTGCGAGACGACCGAGAACGCCAGCCGCACCTTCATGCCGTTGGAAAGGTGCTTGTAGGGGGTCTCCTCGAAGCCCGCGAGCTCCGCGAAGGCGATGATGTCGTCGTACCGGCGCGACACCTCGTCGCGTGACATCCCGTGCAGACCCGCAGTGAGCCGCACGTTCTCGCGCACGGTCAGGTCACCGACGAAGCCGCCCGTGATCTCGATGAGCGGGGCGACGCCGCCGTTCACGGTGACGTGACCCTCATCCGGCAGGAGAACGCCCGCGACGAGGCGGAGCAGGGTCGACTTGCCCTGGCCGTTGCGACCGACGACGCCGATCGACTCGCCGGCGTGGACGCGGAAGGACACCCCGCGCAGGGCCCAGAACTCCCCCGGACGCGAGCGCCGGGACGCTCCGGCGAAGAGATCCTTGAAGCTCCGGCGGCCGCGCCGGTTGCGCCGGAAGTGCACCCCGAGATCCTCGACTTCGATCGCCGCTTCCATCACAGCTCCTTCAGCACCGGACGCTCCATGGCCCGGAACACCCACGCGCCGAGCCCCAGGATCGCGAAGGTCATGACCACGCTGACCGTCAGCGTGAACAGGTTCCACTGGTCGGGGAAGAACGGCATCCGGTAGAGCATGAAGATCCCGGCGAGCGGGTTGAAGGCGCCCAGCGTCTGGAACAGGCCCGGGAGATCGGTGACGTTGTAGATGATCGGGGTCGCGTAGAACATCGCCCGCAGGATGAGGGCGGTCGTGCGCTCGAGGTCGACGAACATGACGCACAGCGGGGCGACCAGCAGGCCGAGCCCGACCAGCAGGATGGTCTGCAGGAGCATGGCCACCGGCATCCACAGCACGCCCCAGCCCACCTCGGTGCCGGGGGTGAAGACGACGAACAGCACCAGCACGGGCAGGGAGAAGAGGTACTCCATGCCCTTGCTGAGGACGATGCGGTTCACCCAGATGGATCGCGGGATGGACGTGGAGCGCACCAGACGCGCGTCCTTCTTGAACGCACGGGTGAAGTCGGAGACGGACGAGTTGAACCACACCCAGGGCAGCAGTGCACTGATCAGGAACACGATGTACGGCTCTTCCCCCACGTCCCGGTGGAAGATCTGGGTGAAGACGAACCAGTAGATCGCGCTCATCACGAGCGGGTCGAGCACCGACCAGAGGTAGCCGAGGAAGCTCGTCGAGTAGCGCACCTTGAGATCGCGCGCGGACAGCAGCCACAGCGAATGCAGATAGCGCCGGGGCGTCCCGGGCGCCCCGACGGCAGCGTGACTCACGATGACGAGTCTATGGGGCCGGGGCCCGACGAACCCTGAGGGGACGCAGGGGTGTCCGCGACCGGCGCCGCGGGCTTGCGACGCCGGAACGAGAAGTGCTTGTGGCCCACGAAGCTGATGAGCGTCGTCACCACCAGGACGATCGCCTGCGCCACGAGGGGGTGCAGGTGGAGGAGCTCCACCAGCACCGGGAGCGCGGCGGCGTTGGCCAGGATCGAGACCGCGTAGACGCCGACGAAGCGGACGAAGTCGACCAGCACGTTGCCTTTGACGACGAAGACGAAGCGACGGTAGAGCACGAACGCCACGCAGATCGCGATGGCGTAGGAGATGATGAGCGCGAGCAAGTACCCCAGCGGCACGTGGGCGAACACCCACTGCGCGAGCACGGCGTAGATCGCGTAGCCGAGCACCGTGTTCACGCCGCCGACGGCGAGGAAGCGCACCCGCTGGTCCCCGAGAACCCTCGCGAGGACGCGGCGTAGAGATGCTCGCATGGACCGCCCACCGATTTCGTAACGATTGTCCCGGATTGCTAGTCTAGTGCGGCGACGGACCCCTCCTCGCTCGACCGCGAAGGCCCCCATGTCCTCAGACGTCACTGCCGACCCGCACGAGATCTCGATTGTGGTGCCGGTCTACAAGGGCGAGCTGACGCTGCGGTCACTCGTCGACGAGATCCTCGCGGTCACCGAGATGACGCTCTCCCCCGCCGGCATCCCGTGGCGGGTCAGCGAGGTCCTGCTCGTCCATGACAACGGTCCCGACGATTCCGCCTCGGTCATCCGCGCCCTCGCCGCCGAGTTCGACTTCGTGCGCCCCGTCTGGCTCAGCCGCAACTTCGGTCAGCACGCCGCCACCCTCGCGGGCATGGCCTCGAGCGGTTCGGAATGGATCGCCACGATCGACGAGGACGGCCAGCACGACCCCGCGGACATCGGTGTGCTGCTCGACGCGGCCGTCGCGAACGATGCGCCGCTCGTCTACGCCAAGCCGATCACGACCAAGCCGCACGGCGCTCTGCGCAACGCCTCCTCCCGCGGGGCGAAAGCCCTGATGTCGGGGCTCGCCGACGGGCAGAAGACCTCCGACTTCCAGAGCTTCCGCCTCATCCTGGGCGAGATCGGCCGCAGCGTCGCCGCCTACGCCGGTTCCGGGGTGTACCTCGACATCGCCTTCGGGTGGGTGGCCTCCCGCGCCGTCACCGCCGACGTCCACTTCCGCGACGAGGGCGAGCGCGTGTCGGGCTACTCCGGCCGCAAGCTGCTCAGTCACTTCTGGAAACTCGTGCTGTCGAGCGGCACCCGCGCCCTGCGCGTCGTCGCCCTCGTCGGGGCGACGTTCGCCGCGATCGGCGTGATCCTCGCGATCGTCTTCGTGGTGCAGTGGTTCCTCGGGGCCGACCTGCCGGCCGGGTGGACCTCGCTCATGACCGTCATCCTGCTCACCTCCGGGGCATTGCTGATCTCCCTGGGCATGGTCGCGGAGTACCTGGGGATGGCGGTCAACATGGCCATGGGCAAGCCCCCGTACCTCATCGTCAGCGATCCCGCCGACGGCCCGCTCGGCAGGCGCAAGAAGCTCGGATGACGCCCGTCGACTGGGTGATCGGCGCCCGAGGTCTGCTCGGTTCCGCCGTCGTGCGCAGCCTGAGCCTTCGAGGGACGCCCGCCTGGCGCGGACCGGTCATCCGATGGGGAGGACCGGAGGCGGAGGACGACCTCCGCGCCGGCGTCGAGCACCTGGTGGCGCACGCCGGAGACCGACCCTGGCGTGTCTTCTGGTGTGCGGGCGTGGGGGTCACCGGGTCCAGCGCCGCGTCATTGCACACGGAGGTCGCCCGCTTCGAGAGCCTGCTCGCGGCGATCGCCGCGCTGCCGCCGGAGGTGCGCGAACGGGGCCTGCTGTTCGTCGCGTCCTCGGCGGGCGCGATGTACGCCGGATCCCACGGCGCCCCCTTCGACGAGTCGACGCCTCCCCACCCTCTCGGGGATTACGGGCTCGCCAAGCAGGAGATCGAACGCGCCGCCGAGCGGTTCGCCGCAGGCGCCTCGGTGCGCTGCGTGGTCGGACGCATCGCGAACCTGTACGGTCCGGGTCAGAGTCTCGCGAAGCCGCAGGGTCTGATCTCGCACCTCTGCCGCGCGCATGTGCGGCGCACGCCGCTGTCGGTGTACGTGCCTCTCGACACCCTGCGCGACTACATCTTCGTGGATGACTGCGCCGCCCTCGTCCTCGCGACCTGCGAGCGGCTCGTCCAGGAGCCGACCGGCGCGTACCGGATGAAGGTGCTCGCCTCGGGACGCTCGGTGAGCATCGGAGCGCTGTTGGGCGAATTCCGCCGCGTGGTCGGACGGCGGCCCGAGATCGTCATGGGCAGCTCACCGGTCTCGGCGCTGCAGAGCCGGGATCTCCGCATGCGATCGACGGTCTGGCCCGATCTGGACCAGCGGGCCTCGACGAACCTCGCCGACGGCATCGCCCGCACGCTGCAGGGCATCCGCCTGACGATGGCCGTCGCCTCCTGATCCCGGCCGTGGGCACGACCCACGCCCCCTCAGCGGGACGGAGCCGCCGCGTACTCCTCGCGCCGCAGGGCGATCCGGCCGAAGCCGGCAGCCCGGGTGCGGAACGAGGGGCGGGGCTCGGCCGACGATCCGTTGCCGAGCGCGACGACGTTCGCCCCCTTCTCGGCCGCACCGAACCGCATCTCGTCGAACCACAGGGGTCCGGTCTCCTTCGAGACGTGGGCGAGGCCGCGGGCGTCGGCTCCGTCGAGGGCGAAGCGCCGGGGAGCCGTCTCGGCCGAACCCAGCAGGGCGTCCCGCATGACGTCACGCGGCTCGTCCGCCGGAACCGCGGGCGACGTCTCACCCTCCGACAGCCGTGCGGCCTCGATCAGGTCCGCGGCGGAGCCGCTCCAGGGCGCTCCGAGCACGATCACACGGCGCCCCGTCGTCTGCAGGATGCCGGATCGCAGGCGCTCACCCGCCCCGGAGCCGGGTCGCGTGAGGTGCCGAACGTCCGCGCCGGTCGTCGTGGCGTCGGCGCCGGAGCCCGGGGCATCCGCCGTCGCGGACACCAGGATGACCTCGTCGCCCTCCGACAGCTCCGCCGCGACCACGGTCACGGCGTCGCGGTCGAGCGCATCGGCGTCGAGAACGACGCTCACCCCTGCCTCGGCATCCGATGCCTCGGGCGCCTGCAGGCGGCGCGCCTCCCGGGCGCGCGCCCGGGCCGGCCAGGACGTCAGCGCCCACACGATGACACCGAGCGACACGGCGGCCAGCAGCCCGAGAGCCGCGGAGAGCTCGGAGTAGTAGTACAGCATCGGCATGACCAGGATGGCCGGCACGAGGCCCAGGAGCAGCAGGGGCGCGGCGATGGCCAGCACCCTCCCGAGAAGCGGACGCGGCCGAGACCGCACCGACATCCCGACCACGAACCCGATGACGATGAAGAGCAGCAGTCCGCCGAAGTGCTTGGCGAGGAAGAGGGACTTCTGGAGGTACAGCTTCACGGCCCCGACGGGGTCGGCGAGCACCTGCTCCAGGTACAGGTCCTTGAGGATCGCGTCGTACTTCTCGCTCGCGACCAGCACGTCGGGGTCGACCTCGCGGGCCTTCTCCCAGCCGAACTCGTCGGACCAGGTGACGGGGAAGTGCGACGCCTGGCCGTTCAGCGGTGTGGGGTACGACAGCCCGAGATACAGCGAGTGCCACGCCGTGTGAGCGTCCGGCACCTCGGTCATGGCCTGTCCGGTGGTCTCCGCCCGCTGGGCGTTGATCGCCGTCATGATGCCGGTCTGGATCACCGTCGCCAGCAGGATCGTCACGAGCGCGCCGCCGATGGCGGAGACCCACCGCCATCGGCCTCGGGCGAAGATCCACCACAGGATGCCGACGGCGGCCGCGATCCCCATCCCCGACAGGGATCGCGACATGTTGCCGAACGCCGCCAGCACGGCGATGCCGAGCGTGGCGCCGATCAGGCCCACGAGGTTCAGGCGGTAGGCGCTGAGCAGGACGATCAGCGAGAGCGAGAGGAACGCCAACGACGCGGCGGTTCCGTACAGCGAGTAGACCGGGAGCGTGCTCACTTGGTCCGAGAGGCCGTACTCGGTTCCGACGAGGGTCGCACCGTGGTTGAACAGCCAGGTGACCAACGGCAGGAGGATCATCGCGAACCCCGCGCGGGCTCGGCCCACGATCCGGGCGACGGCGAGCGGAAGCCAGACCAGCGGGATCGCCACGAGGAGACCCTGGGCGATCGTCAGACCGGGGTACGGCGAAGACGATCCGGTCACGTGCGACATGAGGCTGGCGATGAGGTACGACCCGGGGTCGTCGTCCCACGTCGCGAAGGTGAGCGGACCGTCCGCGGGCGCCTGCACGCCGTACGAGCCGGAACCCGTCTCCTTGATGAGGAGGGTGCCGGTCTCCTGATAGGCGTCGTAGGTGGCGACGAGCTCGGCGTCCCGGCCGCTGTGCCAGAGCATGTCCCCCATCGACATCACGGTCGCGAACCCGATCGCGCCCATCACCACGCCGACCAGGAGCAGCAGCGCCGTGGTCGTGCGCGACCAGAGCCGGGGCGCCCGCGTCTCCGTGGTTCCGCGCGTCGCGGTTGGCGACGTCGAGGGCGTGGCGGCAGGCGATGACGAGGCAGGCATGGGGTCGAGTCTACTGATCGCGCCCGGACGCCTCCGAACCGGCGGCATCCTCCGCGAGGCTCACGCCAGCTGATTGTTCCACAGCGACAGCGCCGAGCCGATCGCCATGTGCATGTCGAGGTACTGATAGGTGCCCAGGCGTCCGCCGAAGTGAACGTCGGCCTCCCCCTTCGCCAGCTCCCGGTAGGCGAGCAGACCCTGGCGGTCGGTGGGCGTGTTGACCGGGTAGTACGGCTCGTCGTCCCGCCCCGCGAACCGCGAGAACTCCCGCATGATCACGGTCTTGTCGGACTCGTACACGTCCTTGCGCTCGGGATGGAAGTGCTTGAACTCGTGGATGCGCGTGAAGGGCACGTCCATGTCGGGGTAGTTCATGACGCTGGTGCCCTGGAAGTCCCGGATCGGAAGCACCTCCTGCTCGAAGTCGAGCGTGCGCCAGCTGAGAGCACCTTCCGCGTAGTCGAAGTAGCGGTCGACCGGCCCGGTGTACACGATGGGCAGTTGGCCGACGGTCGCGGCCTTGTGCAGGGGCTGCGAGGAGTCGAAGAAGTCGACGCCCAGCTCGACCTCGATGCGGGGATGGTCGGCCATGCGCTCCAGCCAGGCCGTGTACCCGTCGGTCGGCAGCCCCTCCCAGGTGTCGTTGAAGTAGCGGTTGTCGTAGGTGTAGCGCACGGGCAGCCGGCTGATGATGTCGCCGGAGAGCTTCTGCGGGTCGGTCTGCCACTGCTTCGCCGTGTAATCGCGGAAGAACGCCTCGAAGAGCGGTCGCCCGACGAGCGCGATCCCCTTCTCCTCGAAGTTCTCGGCGGTCTTGACGTCGAACTCGCCTGCCTGCTGCCGCACGAGCGCGCGCGCCTGGTCGGGCGTGTAGGCCGACTGGAAGAACTGGTTGATCGTGCCGAGGTTCACCGGCATCGGGAACACCGTGCCCTTGTGGGTCGTGTAGACGCGGTGGACGTAGTCGGTGAACGAGGTGAAGCGGTTGACGTACTCCCAGACCGTGGGGTTGGACGTGTGGAAGAGGTGCGCGCCGTAGCGGTGCACCTCGATCCCCGTCTCGGGCTCCGCCTCGCTGTAGGCGTTGCCGCCGATGTGGGAGCGGCGGTCGATGACCGTGACCTTCCGGCCCGCCTCCGCGGCCCGCTCCGCGATCGTGAGTCCGAAGAAGCCGGAGCCCACGACCAGGAGGTCAGCTCCCTGCGCGCCCAATGCTCACCAGCTTCCCGCCGTCGCGAGCGGACTCCAGCGCCGACTCGACGACCTCGAGCGTGTGCACCGCCTCGCCCATGGTCGACAGTTCGCTCGGCTGTCCGAGCACGGCATCGCGGAACGCCTCGAGCTCCGAGCGCAGAGGCTCTCGCTTGGCGAAGGCGAAGCGCGTGACGTCGCCCTCCGAGACCCCGCGGAACCAGGAGACCGACTCCCACTCCAGCGGCTCTGTGCCGTTGGCGTGGAACGTCAGGTCGCCCGTCGCCGTGTCGGCGACGAACGTGCCGCGCTCGCCCGTCACCATGGTGACGCGCTCCTTCATCGGACTGAGCCAGTTGATGAGGTGGTTCGTCACGATCCCGTTCTCGAGCCGACCGGTCATGGCGATCATGTCCTCGAACTCGCGTCCGCTCTTGAACGCCGTCTGGGCGCTGACGGAGGAGTAGAACGACTGGGCGACCCAGGCCGTCAGATCGATGTCGTGGGTGCCGAGGTCCTTCGCGACCCCGACGTCGCCGATGCGGGCGGGGAAGGTGCTCTGCCGTCGCGTGGCGATCTGGTAGACCGATCCCGCGTCGCCTTCCGCAAGGCGTCGGCGCAGCTGCTGCAGAGCGGGGTTGAAGCGCTCCACGTGCCCGACGGCGCCGACGAGCCCGCGTGCCGCGAAGCTCTCGCTCACCCGGTGGCCGGAGGCGCTGTCGTCGGCGATGGGCTTCTCGACGAGGGTGTGCACCCCCGCCTCGGCCAGCGCGAGCGCGGCCTCCGCGTGGAACCGGGTGGGGATCGCGACCACCGCGATGTCGATGCGCGCCGCGATCAGTTCGTGCACGTCCGCGAGAAGGGGGATGCCGCCCGCCACACGGTAGGGGTCCCCTCCCGGATCGGCGACGGCCACGAGCTCCACGCCCTCGACGTCGCGGAGGATCCGCGCGTGATGGCGCCCCATGGAACCGATGCCCAGGAGACCGGCGCGCAGAGCCGCCATCAGCTGCCCGCTCCGGCCAGCGCGTTCACGGCGGCGACGATGCGATCGAGGTCCTCCGCCGAGAGGGAGGGATGCACCGGCAGCGAGACGGCCTCGCGCGCGGCGCGCTCGGTCTCGGGCAGGTCGAGCCCCGGCGCGTACTGCTGCAGCGAGGGGAGACGGTGGTTCGGGATCGGGTAGTAGACGCCGCTTCCGATGGAGTACTCCTCCTTGAGCGCGCGGGCGAAGCCGTCGCGATCCTCCTCGACGCGGATCGTGTACTGGTGGTAGACGTGCCGGGCGCCGTCCGCCACCGGCGGGACGATGACACCGGTAAGGTTCGCATCGAGGAACGCGGCGTTGCTCCGGCGGCTCTCGGTCCAGGCATCGACCTTCGTGAGCTGCACGCGGCCGATCGCCGCGTGGATGTCCGTCATCCGGGCGTTGTAGCCGATAAGCTCGTTCTCGTACTGCCGCTCCATGCCCTGGTTGCGCAGCAGGCGCACGCGACGGGCGGTCTCCTCGTCCGCGGTGACGACCATGCCGCCTTCACCGCTCGTCATGTTCTTCGTGGGGTAGAGCGAGAACATCGCCATCTCCCCGAAGGTGCCGACGGGTCGGCCGTTCAGCGCGGCGCCGTGGGCCTGCGCGGCATCCTCGTAGAGCGCAAGACCGCGCTTCGCCGCGACGTCGCCCAGCTCGGCCATGCGCGCGGGGTGCCCGTAGAGGTGCACGGGGAGGATACCGCGGGTACGCTCCGTGACGGCCGCCTCGACGGCGCGCGGATCGAGGGTGAACGTCTCCGGCTCGATGTCCGCGAAGACGGGGGTCGCGCCGGTGAGGGCGACGGCGTTGGCCGTGGCCGCGAAGGTGAACGACGGCACGATGACCTCGTCGCCGGGTCCGACGCCCGCCGCGAGCAGGCCGAGGTGCAGACCGGAGGTCCCGGAGTTGACCGCGACGACCGGGCGGTCCTCCACGAAGTGGCCTGCGAACTCCTTCTCGAAGGCGGCGACCTCGGGGCCCTGGGCGACCATGCCGCTCTGCAGGACGCGGTCCACGGCCGCGCGCTCGTCGTCTCCGATCAGCGGCTTCGCCGCCGGGATGAATTCGGTCATCGTTCCTCCAATGCGAGAACGCCTTGTGTCTCGAGATAGCGATCGCCCGTCGTCGGGCAGACCCACAGGCCCGGCTCGGACTCGGTGAGCGGCATGCCGGAGCGGCCGACCCATCCGATCCGTCGCGCGGGCACGCCGGCCACGAGCGCGAAGTCGGGCACGTCCTTGACCACCACCGCGCCGGCGGCGACCGTGGCCCAGGCGCCGATGCGGACCGGTGCGACGCAGGTCGCCCGAGCGCCGATCGAGGCGCCTTCGGCGATGGTGACGCCGACCGGCTCCCAGTCGTCCGCCGTCTTCAGCTGGCCGTCCGGGGTGACCGCGCGGGGATAGGTGTCGTTGGTGAGCACGACCGCCGGGCCGATGAAGACGCCCGCGCCGAGCACGGCCGGCTCGTAGACGAGGGCGTAGTTCTGGACCTTGCAGTTGTCGCCCATGCGCACGCCGGTGCCGATGTAGGCGCCGCGGCCGACGATGCAGTTCCGGCCGAGCTCCGCACGCTCCCGGACCTGTGCCAGATGCCAGATGGAGCTGCCGCTTCCGATGATCGCGTCGTCGGAGACGTCGGCGCTCGGGGCGATGCGCGTCCCGCTGACGGCGGCTGCCGCGGTGTCGGAGTCCTGGGGAGGTGTCACAACGAAGAAGCTTACCCTCCTGCATCACGACGGCCGTGGAGCTGCGCCGTCGCACGGCGTGCCCCCAGACCCCGCGGGTATCATGGCCGCGGCACGGGTCTCCGTGTACGACCGGTGCGCTCGCGCACTCCCCCACTGACGTCAGGATGATCACGCGATGGCCGAGCACGACACGGTGATGGACTCGGGACGCCAGCGGACCGGTCTCGGCGTGCACGTGCGGTCGCACGGCAAGGCGCTCCTCGCCGTGGGCGTCGCGAGCGGTCTGGGGATCATCGCCTCGTTCGCGTTCCAGCTCCTCAGCGCGCGATTCCTCTCCCCCGCCGACTTCGGCCTCCTCGCAGCGTTCTTCGTGATCGTCAACGTCGCGGCGATCGGCAGCGCCTCTCTGCAGAGCAGCGTCACGGTGCAGACGGCATCCGCCCTCACGTCGGACGACGCGGCACCGGAGCGGCGCCGTCGCTGGCCCCTCGACGCGATCCTTCTCGGCGTCGGCGGCGCCGCGGTCGTGGCCGCCCTCGCGCCGTGGCTCGCCTCCGCGCTCGCCACCACGCCTCTCGTGATCCTGGCCGCGGCCGCCACGATCCCGTTGAGCTTCGTGTTCGCCGACGCCATGGGCCTGCTGCAGGGCTCGGCGCAGGTCGCCCGAGCCGTCTGGTGGTCGACGTTCTCGCAGATCGCCCGTGTCGCGTTCGCGGTGCTCGCGATCGCGATCGGCACGGGCCTGGGCGGCATCGTGGGCGCTGTCCTCGCGGCTCTCGTCGTCGCCGTCGTGGGAGGCGTCTGGACGGCTCGCCGGGTCCCCCGTCCCCGGGAGGGCGTCTTCAGCCGGGCCGGCATGACGATCGTCGTGCTCACGGTGGCGTTCGCGTGGCTGACGAGCTCCGACGTCATCTTCCTCCGCGCGGGAGCGCCGGAGGACCTCGCGGGGATGTACGCCTCCGTCACCGTCCTGGTGAAGACGGGCTTCCTGCTCCCGTCGACGCTGTCGCTCTACCTGCTCCCTCGCTTCGTCAAGCACCGCGACAACCCGAACCTGTCGCGGATCGGCGTGCTCGCGACCCTCGGGCTGTCGCTCGCGACCAGCGTGGCGATGGTGATCGTGTTCCTGCTGCTCGGCGACTGGATCGTGGGGCTCATCTACCCGGCCGCGTACGCCCCCGCCGCGGACCTGCTCGTCCCGACCGCACTCGCGTACCTCCCGTGGATCGCCGCCCAGGGGATGATGATCAAGATGACCAGCTCGGCTTCGCCGGCTGCGGCGATCCTGCTCCTGGCCGCCTCGATCGCCCAGTGGATCGCCTTCACGGTCACCATCCCCGACATCACCGGGATGCTGGTCTCCTACGCGGCGATCGGCACCGTCGTCCTGATCGCGTTCTTCGTGATCGACATGAGGAACGCGCGGCGACTGCGCACGGCGATCGCCGCCGTCTGACGCCCGTCGGGCCACGCTTCGCCCGCGGGGCGAGGCGCGTCGCCGCCCGTCCGCGCCGCGTCCGGCGCGTCGTGGTCCGCTCAGGCGGTCGGACGGGGAGCAGGTCGCGCGAGACCGCGGGCGATGAGGTCCTCGACGATGATGTCCGAGGGCGACGCCCCCGGATCCACGTCCGAGACGCGATAGTCGTCGGCATGCGCGAGGAAGTCGGCGACCACGCTCTGGTCCCAGCCGGAGAGGAGGGCGCTGGTGCCGATGCCCTCCCGGCTCTCCGACACCTTGCGATGCACGAGGGTCGGGATGCCGAACACCGCCGCCTCCTGCTGGATCCCGCCGGAATCGGTCACCACGAAGTTCGCCGCGCGCAGCGCCGCGACGAACTCGCTGTGCTCGAGCTTCGGCATGACGGTGAACTTCGTCAGACCCAGGTCGGAGATCGTCTGCTCGATGGCGTCCCGCGAATACGCGTCGACGATCAGGTGCAGCGGGAGCGGGCTGTGGCGGTCCAGCGTCTGCAGCGTCTCGGTGACCAGCGCCGAGTTCGAGATGAACTCGAAGCGGTGCAGCAGCACGAGGCCGTAGGGCTCAGTGACGGCGTCGGTGTCGCGCGCGGCGTCGCGGACCGCATCCTTGGCGGTGTTCCCGTGCGTGAGCACGACGTTCCGCTGCGTGGAGAGGTTGTTCGCCGCCTCCTCGGTCGGGACGTAGTGGATGTGCGCGAACTTGCCGACGATGCGCCGGTCGAGCTCCTCCGGGAAGGGGTGCCTCCAGTTGCCCGACCGCAGGCCGGCTTCGATGTGCGCCACCGGGACCTTGAGGCGGCGGCCGATGAAGGTTCCCAGGACGGTCGTCATCGTGTCGCCGTGCACGACCACCACGGAGCCGGCGGGGAGCGACCTGCGGATACGGCGGATGTTGCCGAACGACCAGCGCGCGACGTCGAACATCCACCCGATCATCTGGACGGGCGACTTCAGCGGCTTCCCGCGGAAGCCGTTGGCGATCACCTCGGTGGGCGCCGGGAAGCCGAGCTCGGGCATCGCCTTGCGCAGCGACTCGGTGTGCTGCTGCGTGACCCAGTGCTGCACCGGAATGCCCTGGCGACCGAGCCGTCGGACCACGGGCGCGATCTTGATGGCTTCGGCGGTGGTTCCGTAGATGAAGATGATCATGAATGCGCCTTTCAGGCCGGGGAGCCGGCGGAACGGGTCCGGTCGGAGAACGCCGACCGGTGGATCACGATGCCCCGCACGAGGCCGCTCCAGAAGGGGACGAGGAAGACGAGGACATAGGTCAGGTAGGCGAGCACGGCCCGGCCCGGGCACCGGTTGATCGCCGCCGGGACCAACGGCGCGAGCAGCCCGAGCACCAGCACCGCCGCCACGCCGAGGGCGACGAGCCCGGCTCCGATCGCCGTCAGCCACACGAGGAGGGCGAGGGCCACGATCGGCGCGGCCGCAGCGACGAGGAGGACGATCGAGCGCAGCAGCGACGTCCCGGCGTAGCTGTCGACGAACAGCGTGCCGCGGTCGAAGGAGTGCTGCACGAAGCCGCGGACGGTCGTCCGGGGGCGGTAGGTCGCCGAGAACCCGGGATCCAGGCGGATGCCGCCGTGCTCCGCGACCCATCGCAGGATCTTCGTGTCGTCCGAGATCAGCTTGGCGTCGCCTTCGGGCCATGCCTGGAGGAACGCCTCGCGCAGAGTCTCCGTGCGCGCGAGGAAGGCGCCGGTGCCCTTGGGTGCGGAGTCGAAGGTCTCGGGCGTCAAGTCGTACGGACGGGGATCGCGCAGGTACCGCCCCCAGAAGACGAACGTGGGCACCTCCCAGAAGCGGCCGACCAGCGGCGACGTCGGATCGGTGTGCACGTGGCCGTTCCAGCCCGCCGGCGCGGGGTCCGCGGCCACGGCCGACAGCAGGTACGACAGGGCGTCGGGCGCGAGGATCACCCTCGAGTCCAGCAGCAGCACGAGGTCGGCGGATGCACGCTCGATGCCGGACCAGCGCGCGAGGAAGCGTCCGCTGTTCTCCTGCCGGACGATCTGCAGGTCGCCCGGGAAGGTCGTCGCCAAGCGCCGCACCACGGCGTCGGAGTCGTCATCGCTGCCGTCGTCGACGACGATGACCTCGACCGCTGCGCCGGCGACCCGCACGGCCTCCGCGAGCGCGTCGATCGTGGACGGCAGCCAGGGGGCCGAGTTGTACGAGGGGATGACGACGCTCAGCGCGCGCTCGCCCGAGCCGCTCACCGCGCAGGCCCCTGCACCGGACGATCTCCGGTCGAGGCGGGCGTGCATCGAAGGGTCCGCGGGGCGCGCGGATAGGATGGGACTCGGTGAAGACGCACCCCCCAAGAATACCCGCGACCGTTCGCACCGCCGAAACCATCGGCGGCATGGCCGCGCGCCCCGAACCGAGGAGCCCTCTGCGATGACCCGCCGGACACGACACATCGTCGCAGCCGTGATCGTCCCCCTCGCCCTGTTCATCGCCTTCGTGGCATGGGGCGTGTCGTCCCCTCAGGGATCGAGTCCCGACGAGGACTACCACATGGGCAGCATCTGGTGCGCCAACGGTCCGATCGAGGGCCGCTGCGAGACCACCGAGTCGGACGCGGTCCGCGTGCTTCCCGAGGATCTCGCCGAGGCGGCGCAGTGCTACGCCTTCCAGCCCGACCAGGCGGCCACCTGTCCCCTCGACGAGGACGCCATGTCGCGCACCCTGCGCGGCGACTGGGTCGACAACGGCTACCCGCCCGTGTTCTACGGCACCATGACGGTCTTCGTGACCGACGACGTCTCCGTCTCCATTCTGATGATGCGCGCGTTCAACGCTCTGTTGTTCGTCGGCACGCTCTGCGCGCTCTTCTTCCTGCTCCCGTTGCGCATGCGGCCGAACCTCGTGTGGTCCGCGCTGATCGGCGTGGTGCCCCTCGGCATGTTCCTGATCCCGAGCGCGAACCCCAGCAGCTGGGCCATCCTCCAGGCGAGCGGGCTGTGGCTCGCTGTCTGGGGCTTCTTCGAGCAGACCGGGCGGCGGAAGGCGGGGCTGGCGGTGCTCTCCACCGCTCTGATGATCTTCGGAGCCGGCTCCCGCAGCGACTCCGCGGCCTACGGCATCGTCGCCCTGGCCGTCGCGATCGTGCTCGCGTTCCGCCCGACCAAGGCGTTCCTCCTGCAGCTGATCCTGCCGGCCTTCCTCGCCGTCATCGCGGCCGCCCTCTTCCTCACCAGCGGCCAGTCGGGCGTGCTGACGAGCGAGAGTCAGACCGGGGACATGCCCTTCGTCTCGCTGCTCTTCTCCAACATCCAGGAGCTCCCCCAGCTCTGGATCGGGTCTCTCGGCCTCTGGGGTCTGGGCTGGCTCGACACCATGATGCCGACCCTCGTCTGGGGCACCGTCTACGGCCTGTTCGCCGCGGTCGTGTTCTGGGGTCTGCGGCACGGCAACGGACGGAAGTGGCTCGCGCTGGCCGGAGTCGTCGCGGCGCTGATCGTCGTGCCTCTCTACATCCTCGTCCGCGAAGGCATCCTGGTCGGCTCGGGAGTGCAGCCGCGCTACGTGTATCCGCTCGTGATCATGCTCGCCGGGGTCGCCCTCGTCGGTATCCGCGACGCGATGCTGGGGCTGAGCCGCATCCAGGCGGGCATCGTCGCGGCGGGCCTGATCGGCGCGAACAGCCTCGCGCTGCACACGAACCTCCGGCGGTACATCACCGGTGCGGACGTGACCGGCCTCAACCTGGACCGGGACATCGAGTGGTGGTGGAACGCCCCGCTCAGCCCGATGGGTGTCTGGATCATCGGCTCGGTCGCGTTCGCCGTCGCGCTCGGCACGCTCGTGTGGTTCGCGTGGTCGAGCATCACCCGCACGACTCCGCGGGCCAGCCTGCGCGACGCGGACCTCTTCGCTGTCAGCCGCTGAGGCGCGTCACTCGTCGCGGGGCGCGCGATCCCGATCGTCGCGCTCGGCGCGCAACGACTCGATCTCGGCCCGGAGGATGGCGACCTCTTCGGCGACCCGCCGCGTCTCGTCCTCCCCCGTCGAGAGCTCCCACGACTGGTGCAGCGTCACCCCGATGAGCAGCGCCAGCGCGGCCACGAAGAGCAGGTTGGCGGGCACCTGCACGCCGAGCACCTCCGAGAGCCAGAACAGCAGGTCGGGGAAGATCGTCAGCACCAGCATCGCGATCCCGATCACGAGCCAGAGGATCGCGTACTTCTCGCGCAGACGGTGGCTCAGCAGCATCCACACGATGATGGCGAGGATGAAGAGCGCGAAGATCACGCCGACGATGACGATCATGCGCCCGCCTCCCAGCGACGGCCGCGCATCAGCGCGAGCCCCAGAGCGAACACCGAGCGGAAGAGGTAGATGGTCGAGCCGATCGGTCCCTGCGACGGACGGCCGAAGTTGCGGGGGCGCATCGCGACCGGCACCTGGGTGACCCTCAGCCCGGCATGCGCCGCGGCGACCAGCGAATCGATCGTGTCGCCGAGGTACTCCGCCGGGTAGTACTTGACGTACTGCGAGATCGCGCGTGCGTTCGCGGCCCGGAAGCCGCTCGTGACGTCCGTCAGACGCGCCTTGGCGACCCGCGACACGACCGAGGCGAGGAAGAGCATGGCCCAACGGCGGGGTCCTCGCACCGAGTAGTCGCCGACATCCGCGAAGCGGGCGCCGATCGAGATGTCGGCGCGTGCGAGTCCGGCGAGCACCTCGGCGATGTTCGCCGGATTGTGCTGCCCGTCGGCATCCACCTGGATGGCCCGTTCGTACCCGTGCCGCTGCGCGAAGGTGAACCCCGTCTTCATCGCGCCGCCCACTCCGAGGTTGAAGGGGAGCACGAGCACGGAGGCCCCGGCCTCACGCGCGACGTCGGCCGTCCGGTCCGTCGACCCGTCGTCGACGACCACCACGTCGTACCCCGGATCCGCCGCGAGGATCTCCCGAACGGTGATCCCCACGTTCGACTCCTCGTTCCACGCGGGAACGATCACCAGCACCCGACCCGACTTCTCCGACATCATCGCCCATCTTATCCGCAACGCTCACCCCGACCCGGGCCGCCTCCTCCTGCCGAAGGCGGCGGGAGCGGAGCTCAGTCGACCTTCGTATCCACCTGACGGAACCGCACGCCGGCGACCAGACCCCGCAGCGCCGCGCGCACCTTGGGACCGCGGTCCCTCTCGCACAGCAGCACCTTGATCCAGGCCTTGGTCGCGTAGGCGGCGTCCTCCCAGAACCATCGGCCGAAACCGTACCGGCGGATCATGATGATGCGGTTCCGGGTCATGTAGTAGTGACGCATCGGCGAGTAGTTCGACAGGTAGATGCGTCGCCCGAGGAAGCGGGATTCGACGGAGGCGCCGAAGCGGTGGTCCAGGACGGTGTCGTACACCTTGACCAGCCGGAGACCCGCCCGAAGGGCGCGGAACGAGATGTCGTGGTCGACGTAGTCGATGAAGAGCCGTTCGTCATGGAGGCCGATGCGCTCGAGCGCGGCACGCGAGAACAGGGCTCCGGACGAGATCAGCGCGGTCTGGTCCCGCACCCCGCTGCGGAGCTCGCCGTCGTACAGGTGACCGGTCTCTTCGGCGCGCAGTGCGGGCCCGGCGATCGCGACCGGGCGGCCCGGGGCGTCGAAGGCGCCGAGCAGTGCCGTGAGCATGCCCTCTGCGACGGTGCTGTCCTGGTCGAAGATCCACACGAAGTCGTGGCCGTCTGCCAGCGCCCGTCGCATCCCGGCGTTGAAGCCGGCCGCGACGCCGACGTTCCGGCCCTGATCGAGGATCGTCACCGCGTCGATCGCGTCGACCACCGCGAGCACCTCGTCCGTCGCCGCGTCCTCCGGAGAGTTGTTCACCACGTAGATGGCATCGGCCTGCTCCGCGAGCTTCGCGACGTTGTCCACGATGCTCGCGGTGGGTCGGTACGCGAGGACGACCGCTGCGACGCGGGCCGTCCCCGTCATTCCTTCTCCGCCGAGGTCACGCTGATCATCCCCGAGACGGTGCCCATGGTCGTGTTGTCGGTGCGCACGCGCAGGGTCGCCCCGCGCATCAGACCGTGACTGCTGGGCTCGCTCACCCCGGCGGCGTTCGCATTGACGAAGTAGTCTCCGGGACCGAACCGCGCGTCCGCGACCCGGAGGTCGACCACCGTGGGACCGGCGATCCGGTCGAGCGTGACGCCGAGGACCTCGGTGTTGGACGCCATGACCATCTGTCCCAGCGGCGTGTCCATGCTGAAGCCGATCTCCCAGCGGTCGATCGGGCGCAGCGTGTCGACGTGCACCCGGATGGTGAAGGGCGCACCCGTGGGCAGCTCCTTCACACTCGCGCCGGCGTCGTCGACCAGCTCGATGCGCTTGACCTGGATCGGGTGGATCGTCTCCTCGGGAGGGGCCTCCCCCACCTCGCGGCCGGCGAGCACGTCGCGCAGACCGTCGACGGCCGCGTTGATGTCGCCGTCGAACACCAGCTCGCCGTGATGCAGCAGGATGCCGCGGTCGCACAACTCCTGGACCTGCTGCGCCGAGTGGCTGACGAGGATGATCGTGCGGCCCTCGTTGCGGAACTGGTGGATCCGATCCATGCACTTGCGCTGGAAGGCCTCGTCGCCGACCGCGAGCACCTCGTCGACGAGGAGGATGTCGGGGTCGGTGTGCACGGCCACGGCGAAGGCGAGCCGCACGTACATCCCCGAGGAATAGAACTTCACGGCGGTGTCGATGAACTCGCCGATGCCGCTGAACTCGAGGATCTCGTCGAATCGGGCGTCGATCTGGCTGCGGCTGAGGCCGAGGATCGCGGCATTGAGGTAGACGTTCTCACGCCCGGAGAGGTCCGGGTGGAAGCCCGCGCCGAGCTCGAGCAGCGCCGCCATGCGTCCGCGCGACTCGACGGTCCCGGTCGTCGGGGCGACGATGCCGCCGATGAGCTTCAGCAGCGTGCTCTTCCCTGACCCGTTCTGGCCGAGGAGTCCGACGGTGGTTCCCGCCTTGATGTCGAGCGAGACCTCGTGGACGGCGGTGAACTCCTCGCGGAACGCCTTGCCGTGCCGCCCGAAGTGGACGATGCGGTCCTTGAGGTTGTTGTCCTTGCGCACCCGGAACTGCTTGCTGATGTTCCTCAGACGGATGATGTCCGGGCGCGATTCGAGGTCGGTGTTGTCGATCATGGCTTACAGCTCCTGCGCGAAGTTGCCCTGCATGCGCGTGAACACGCGATGCGAGATCCAGAGGAACGCCAGGCCGATCACGGCCATGACCAGCATCCGGAGTCCGAGGTTCGCCGGGTAGTCGGCGATGGTGCCGGCGCCCCAGAACGCCCGGTGGAATCCCAGCACACCGATGGTCAGCGGGTTCGCGAGATAGAGGTCGAGCAGCCACGTCGGCAACTGGTACTGGGCGACGATGTCCTTCACCATGTTCCAGGAGTAGACGATCGGCGACGCCCACATCGCGAGCATCATGACGACCTCGGTGAGGTACTGGATGTCGCGCAGATACACGTTGAGCGCCGAGAGCAGCAGCCCCATCGCGACACCCCACACCAGCACCATCCCGAGCGAGGGGAAGAACCAGAGCATGTGGACCGGCGCGGGCAGGCCGTTCAGCAGCAGCGCCGCCACCAGGAGCACGCCGAGCTGCACCAGGAACATGAAGCTCGCCGCCCCGATGCTGCCGAGGGGGAAGATCTCCCTGGGCAGATAGATCTTCTTGACCAGACCGGCGTTGCCGATGATCGAGCCCGTCGCGCCGAAGATGACGTCCGCGAAGAACGTGTACAGCGTGAAGCCGGCGAAGAGGTAGATCGCGAAGTTGTCGATGCCGCGCGCGGCGCCGAGCAGCTGCCCCAGGACGATGTAGTACACCAGGAACTGGACCAGCGGGCGGATCACGGTCCAGAGGAAGCCGAGGAAGCTGTCGCGGTACCGTGCCTGGAGGTCGCGACGGATCAGCAGCATCAGCAGCTCGCGCCGACGGTACAGTTCGCCGACCTTGCCGCCACGTCCGCCGTCGCGGAGGCCGCGGGCATCGATCGTGGTGAACGGCTCGGCGGCGAGCCGAGTGAATCTGTCCACGGTATTCCTTCTCGGGTGTTCGGGTCGCCCCTGAGCCTAGTCTCAGGGCGCGTGTTCGCCGGTTTCGGCGCGCCTCAGCGCCGGCCCGGCAGTCTTCTGCGGAGGCCGCCGACCACGCGCTCGCGGAGGGCGCGCAGCCGCTCCCCCGCACCGGGGTGATTTCGGCGCAGGTACATGCGCGCGAAGTCGCGGAGCTTGCCCTCCCCGACGTGGCCGATGCCGCGGAGGAAGATGATCTGCTCGTAGGTGCGCCCGGGAACGGTCGACGACATCTCGTCGAAGTTGAAGTCGAGCGTCGTGTAGCTGGCGGCGAAGTACTCGGCGTTCGTGATGGTCCGGGTGTGGTAGCCCAGTTCCGCCGCGGCGTAGCTCGGCACGCGCTCGAGCACGTGGGCGAGTCCGCCGTCCTGGTAGGCCTCGGCACCGCCGAAGTCGGAGTACTCCCACGGCTGCTCGACGAGCAGACGCAGCGCCTCGGGCCGGGCGATGAACATCGACCCGTACGGAGCGAGCGGCGAGATGTCGTCGAGCGGCACCATGATGCCCATCCGGGCGGCCAACTTCTCGAACGGCGCCTTGTTCGACCACCAGGCGCGGCCCATCGTCGGGTAGCCGATGTGCACCATCGGCGGATACACGAGGCCGAGTCCGGGCTCCCGCTGGAACAGCGCGAGGACGTTGGCGGTGTACCCCGGGCTCGCCAGGAGGTTCGAGAACTGCTGCTCTTTGAACGCCCGGCCGACGTTGAAGCCGTCCTGCGGGGTCTTCTTCGAGTGGAGCTTGACGACCAGGTCGTAGTCTCCGCTGAGGAGCACGTCCTTACAGCCGACCAGGAACGCGCTCTGATCGCGTCCGTCGTTGGAGGCCACCACGCGGACGTCGACCCGTCGCCCTTCGCGAGGGCGCGCGTCGATGATCGCGCGGATCGCCGCCGCCCGCTCCTCGTCCTGCGTCGTGACGACCAGGTCGTAGGAGGTCGGGAGCGTGTCGACCCGATCCAGCATCTCGTCGGTCATGTCGACGTAGAAGATGTGGAGGATCGCCACCACGCGCGGCGGCTTGGACGCGTCGAATCCCTGGTCCACGTCGGCGAGCACGTCGTTGAGGCCCAGGTCGACGTTGAGGTCCTTGGGAGCCACGTTGCGCGCGAGGTTCGAGTACATGTGCTCGACCGGGTAGCCGTGCGACGCCATGTCCTCAGCGATCCAGCGTCCGATGACGCCGTGCCGGTCGAGGTAGGGAGGCCAGTGGAAGAACGGCCTCCGCTTGACCAGCGGGCAGCCGTCGGCGATCAGCAGATCGGCGTTGAAGAGCGCGGGATGGTCGGTGGGATAGCGCTCGGCGGGGAAGGCCGCCTCGGCCACGAATCCCGCCTCCACGAAGCGCTGGGTGAAGGTCACCTCGTGGTTCAGGACCGCGGCGTAGTAGTCGTCCATGGCGGGGAGCGAGCGCCAGTAGTCGCGCCAGGCCTCGGACTGGAACAGCCGGCGGCGTGCGACGATCCAGAACGACTGCAGGTGGTCCGGGACCACGCCGTGACCGGTCGCCGGGTTCTTCATGCGGACGTTGTCCGTCATGCCCCAGAAGTCGACCTCGCGATCGGCCATGCGCTCGAAAACCGGCGCGTAGGGGCGCACGGGGCCGAACCACGTGTCATTGGTGAGCACGACCTCGTCGAACTCGTCGATCCGGTCGCCGAGGTGCTCGAGCCCGGCCTTGTGGCCCCAGATGTCGAAGCCTTCGTTCGGGCGCACGAGGATGTCGTCGGTGACGGCCTCCAGACGCGTCCGGCCCTCTTCGCTCAACGCGCCGTTGACGACGGCGAGGATGTGATCGGCGTCGTCGCGCAAGCCGCTCAACGCGTACGAGACGTACTCCTCTACCGCTCCGCGGCGATCGAAGATCACGTAGATCACGGCGCGCTTGCTCTCGGCGGTGAGGCTTACCGGGCGCTGGCTCGACATCACTGCATCTCCCCTTCGATCGGCCGTCCCCGGTGCCGGACGGTCCGCACCACGTGCATCCCCCGACGCGCCAGCCCGACGAACGGGCGGACAACGGGCGCGAGGCGCGCCGCAACGCCCGGGTGGTTGAGGCGCATGTACATGCGCGTCATCGCGACGATGCCGCCGGCACCCGCCCATCCGGCGCGGTGCAGCCACTGGATCTGCTCCAGCGGGTATCCGGGCGGCGTGATCGACAGCTGATCGAGCTTGTAGGCGAGGTTGGCGTAGGCGATCCCCGCGTGCTCCTGGTTCAGCACGGTACGGCAGTGGTAGCCCAGCTCGCCGAGCGCCATCGGCACCAGGCGCTCCTGCACCCGGGCGAGGTCGGCTGCGTCCCGCTTGCCGCTCGACGTCACCGCGTAGTCGTCGTACCCGAGACGGTCCTGCAGGAGCAGTCGGAGCGCCTCCGGCCGGCCGACCCACATCCCGCCCATCGGTGCCAGCGGCGTCGCGCCGTCGAAGGGCACCTTGATGCCGAGGCGCTTGCAGATCTCGAGAGCCGGCTCGCGGTACTGCGACCAGCCCCGACCGGCGAGTGTGTAGCCGATGTGCATCATCGGCGGGAAGACCGCTCCGAGACCGGGCTCGCGGGCGAACAGCCCCAGCAGCGCCGAGAACTGACCCGGGCTGGAGATCAGGTTCTCGAGCTGGTAGCGCCGGAAGTAGCGCGCGATGTTCGCGCCGCGCTTGCGCGGGGCGCGGGTGTGGATCTTGACCACGAGGTCGTACTGACCGGACTCCAGGACGTCGCGGCATCCCACGAAGAACGCGCTCATGTCCCGCCCGTCCGAGGACGGGAGCACGCGGATGTCGACGGTCTGCACCATCGGGAGCGGAGTGTCGTCGAGAGCCTGTCGGATGCGGGAGGCGCCGGCCTCGTCGAGGGTGGTGACGACGAGGTCGACGCCGACGGGAAGCAGCGCGAGGCGCCCTGTCAGGTGATCCACCGTCCGGGGATCGGCGCAGTGGGCGAGGACGGCGATCCGGAAGTCGGAGGCCGCCGCCGCCGGACCGTCGGGCAGGACCTCCAGCATCCCCGCGTCCGTGTTCAGCGTCTTGGGCTGGACGTTCTTGGCCAGGTTGCTCCACATCAGCTCGATCGGATACCCGTAGCTCTCCACCACCGCCGCGGTACGGCGCCCGATCACCGCGTGGCGGTCGAGGAACGGCGGGTAGTGGAAGAACGGGCGCCGCTTGATCAGCGGGCATCCGTCGGCGAGGAGGAGGTCGGCGTTGAAGAGCGCCGGATGCTCGGTGGGATAGTCCTCGGACGCGAAGGCGACGGCGGCGGAGTACCCGCGATCCTGGAAGTGCTTGGTGAACTGCGTCTCGTGCTTGAGCACCGCGTCGAAGTACGACGGCATCTCCGGCAGATCCCGCCAGTAGGCGTGCCACTCCGGGGAGAGGAACATCTCCTTGCGCACAGCGATCCAGAAGGACTGGAGGTGGTACGGCAGCTCGCCCTCGTTGGTGAACTTGTTCAGGGGCTCCCACTCGTGATCGGTCATGCCCCAGAAGTGCACGTCCTGCGCGTTCATCCGGTCGAAGACGGGAGCATACGGCTGCACGGGGCCGAACCACGTGTCGTTGGTCAGCAGCACCTCGTCGAACTCGGCGATACGGTCGCCGATGTGCGCGAGACCCTCCTTGTGCGCCCAGATGTCGAACCCGTCGTTGGAGCGCACGAGGATGTCGTCGGTCACGGTCTCGAGCAGCGCGCGACCCGCGTCGTCCAGCGACCCGTTCACCACGGCGAGGATGTGCGCGGCGTCGTCGCGCATGCCCTCCAGCGCGTACCGCACGAAGTCCTCGACCGTGCCCCGGCGGTCGTACACGACGTAGATGACGAGACGGCGCCCGCCGTCCGGGAATCTCGCTGGTTTCTGCCCCGGCGTCGTCATCTGATCCCTTCACCGCCCCCGATCGGAGGGCACAACTCATCGACCGCGCGGAGCGCGATGCCTCTGGACTCGGTCGAGCCTAGTCAGCGTCCCTGGGCGAGCGCCTTGAGGAGGTACTCGCCGTAGCCGCTCTTGCGCAGCGGCTCGGCGAGGCGCCGGAGCTCGTCGTCGGTGAGGAAGCCCATGCGCCAGGCGACCTCCTCCGGGCAGCCGATGGACAGCCCCTGACGCTTCTCGACCGTGCGGATGAAGTCGGTCGCCTCTGCCAGGGAGTCGAACGTCCCGGTGTCGAGCCAGGCCGTGCCGCGCGTGAGCAGCTGGACCTTCAGCTTGCCCCGGTCGAGGTACTCGCGATTGACGTCCGTGATCTCCAGCTCGCCGCGGGGCGAGGGCTTCAGCGCCTTCGCGATCTCGATCACGTCGTTGTCGTAGAAATACAGACCGGGTACGGCGTAGTTGCTCTTCGGCTGGGCCGGCTTCTCCTCGAGGGAGACGACCTTGCCCGCGTCGTCGAACTCGACAACGCCGTAGGCGGTGGCGTCGTCGACCCAGTATCCGAACACCACGCCGCCGTCGAGGTCGGTGTACTGACGCAGCTGCGTGCCCATCCCCTGGCCGTAGAAGATGTTGTCGCCGAGCACCAGCGCCGCCGAGTCGGAGCCGATGTGCTCCTCGCCGAGGATGAACGCCTGCGCGAGTCCGTCCGGCGAGGGCTGCGTCTTGTACGTGATGGAGACGCCGAAGCGGGATCCGTCGCCGAGGAGACGCTGGAACGACTCCGCATCGTGCGGCGTGGTGATCATCAGGATGTCGCGGATGCCGGCGAGGATCAGCGTCGACAGGGGGTAGTAGATCATCGGCTTGTCGTAGACCGGGACCAGCTGCTTGGAGACGCCGAGAGTGATCGGGTGCAGCCGGGAGCCAGTGCCGCCGGCGAGAATGATGCCACGCATGGGTAACAGTCTCCCTGATCGCGCTCACCTGGACAAACGCCGGGGTTCGGCTCCGACGCACCCGGTACGCTGGTTCCCATGCAGAGACTGCTCGTCACCGGCGGCGCCGGCTTCATCGGTTCCAACTTCGTGCACCACGTCATCGCGAACACCGATTCCCACGTCACCGTGCTGGACAAGCTGACCTACGCGGGCAACCGCGCCTCTCTGGAGGGCCTCCCCGCCGACCGCGTGCGCTTCGTGGAGGGCGACATCGCAGACGCCGAACTCGTCGACGGGCTGTTCGCGGACGTCGACGCGGTCGTGCACTACGCGGCCGAGTCCCACAACGACAACTCGCTGCACGACCCGCGGCCGTTCCTCGACACCAACATCATCGGGACGTACACGCTGCTCGAGGCGGCCCGCCGACACGACCGCCGCTTCCACCACATCTCCACCGACGAGGTGTACGGCGACCTCGAGCTCGACGACCCCGAGCGGTTCACCGAGTCGACCCCCTACAACCCGTCCTCCCCGTACTCGTCGACGAAGGCGGGAAGCGACCTGCTCGTGCGCGCCTGGGTGCGTTCGTTCGGCGTCCGGGCGACCATCTCGAACTGCTCGAACAACTACGGCCCCTACCAGCACGTCGAGAAGTTCATCCCGCGGCAGATCACGAACGTCATCCGCGGCATCCGCCCCAAGCTGTACGGCGCGGGCCAGAACGTCCGCGACTGGATCCACGCGGACGACCACTCCTCGGCGGTGCTCACGATCCTCGACAAGGGCGAGATCGGCGAGACCTACCTCATCGGCGCCGACGGCGAGAAGGACAACAAGTCCGTCGTGGAGCTGATCCTGACCGAGATGGGACAGCCGGCCGACGCCTACGACCACGTCACGGACCGTGCGGGCCACGATCTTCGCTACGCGATCGACTCGACCAAGCTCCGCACCGAGCTGGGGTGGGCCCCGAAGTTCGGAGACTTCGAGTCGGGCCTCGCCTCGACCATCCAGTGGTACCGCGAGAACGAGTCGTGGTGGGCGCCGTCGAAGGACGCCACCGAATCGTTCTACGCCTCCAAGGGCCAGTGATGACGGAGTTCGGCAAGTCGCTGACCATCACCGAGACCCCCATCCCGGGCCTGCTGGTCGCCGAACTCCCCGTGCACGGCGACGCGCGCGGGTGGTTCAAGGAGAACTGGCAGCGCGAGAAGATGCTCGCCGCCGGGCTTCCGGATTTCGGACCGGTCCAGAACAACATCTCGTTCAACGACGCGGCGGGGACGACCCGCGGCATCCACGCCGAGCCGTGGGACAAGTGGGTCTCGGTCGCGACCGGACGCATCTTCGGCGCCTGGGTCGACCTGCGCGAGGGCCCCACGTTCGGCACCGTCTTCACGACCGAGCTGGACCCGTCGCGCGCGATCTTCGTGCCGCGCGGGGTGGGCAACTCCTACCAGACGCTGGAGCCCGACACCGCCTACACGTATCTCGTGAACGACCACTGGTCGGCGGATGCCGAGTACTCCTTCCTCAACCTGGCCGACGAGACCGCCGCGATCGCCTGGCCGATCCCCCTGGCCGACGTCGAGATCTCGGCGAAGGACCTCGCGCACCCGCGCCTCGCCGACGTGACGCCCATCCCGCCGAAGAAGACGCTGGTCATCGGCGCGAACGGCCAGCTGGGCCGTGCCCTGCGCGACGCCTTCGGGGACTCCCCCGAGTTCGAGTACGCGGGCCGGGCCGAGATCGACCTGGCCGACCCGTCGTTCGTCGACTCGCGCCGGTGGCGCGACTACGCCACGATCGTCAACGCGGCGGCGTACACCGCCGTCGACCTCGCCGAGACGCCGGAAGGCCGCGCGGATGCGTGGGCGGCGAACGTGACCGGGGTCGCCGCACTCGCACGGGTCGCCACCGAGCACGGCATCACCCTCGTCCACGTCTCCAGCGACTACGTCTTCGACGGCACGAAGGACGGCGCGTACACCGAGGACGACGCCGTACGCCCCCTGGGCGTGTACGGGCAGACGAAGGCCGCCGGAGACGCCGTCGTCGCCACCGTGCCGCGGCACTACATCATCCGCACCTCCTGGGTGATCGGCGAGGGCAAGAACTTCGTGCGCACCATGGCCTCCCTGGCGGACCGCGGCATCGACCCGGCCGTCGTAGACGACCAGACCGGCCGGCTCACCTTCACCACCGACATCGCCGGCGCCGTGCGCCATCTCCTCCGGGAGCGCAGCCCCTACGGCATCTACAACGTCAGCTCCGCCGGCGATCCTCTGACCTGGGCCGCACTGGCGCAGCGCGTGTTCGCCGCGACCGGCCACGACCCCGAGCGCGTGTCGGGCGTCAGCACGGACGCGTACTTCGCCTCCGCAGCCGGCCCCGTGGCCCCGCGTCCGGCGAACAGCGTGCTCAGCCTCGACAAGATCACCGCGGCCGGGTTCACGCCGTCTTCTATGCTGGAATCGCTCGCCGCGTACCTCGGCTGAAGAACGCGGGGAGAAGGGCGTCTGCACCGCGCTGGCGCCCGATCTTCGCCGACGTGACCGGATTCGGCGCCGCGGTGCGGCGTCCGGTCACGGCCGAGCGGACGCCCGATCGGCGATACGGCCGACGACGAGGGACGTCCGCGTGCCCGCGACCCTCCCCAGCCGAGCCGCTGGCTCTTCGATGTACCGGCAGAAGAGCCAGGAGACCGCGAAGATCACCGGAGCGACGATCATCAATGCCCGGTAGGGGTGCTCGGGCAGAAGGTGAACGGCACCCAGGACAAGCGGTACATGCACGAGATAGAGGCTGAAGGAGATCCGGCCGAGGAAGCGGAAAGGCCGGAGGGAGAAGAAGCGCGACAGGTGCGATGAAGAGCTCAGAGCCAGCACCAGCAGGGCTGCACCCCAGACGACGGCGGCTTGCGACAGCGGATGAAGGACGACTCGCGCACCCTCAGGAGTCCACAGACGGACCATGTCGGGTACGGCGAGCAGGACAAGTCCCCCGACGAACGCACTCCATGTTCGGAACGGCGATGCGCTCTGGCCACGAGCGCTGAAGACGGCCGCGAGGATGCCGCCGACCAGGAACATCGGACCGTAAGTGAGTGCCGGGACACCCCACAGCGCACCGAGTCCGGTCGCGGCGCCGCAGACGATGATCCATGCCGTTCGTCCGCGGCGGATGAGTGCGATCACGACGAAGACGACCGGCAGAAGGAGCGAGAACAAGAGTTCCCACCGCAGGGTCCACAAGGGGTTGTTCAGCACCGGAGAGCCGGTGATGAGGAAGAAGGAACTCGCGACGTCGGTCACGGTCGGAGCGGGGAAGCTGAAAGCCTGCGCCCAGGAGCTGGGAAGGCCGGCGGGGTCCTGCGGGGTAGCCAGGATCACGACGACGGCCAGGACGACCGCTGCTGCTGAGGGCAACCAGAGCCGGAGCACCCGACGGGGGAAGTAGTTCCAGAGGTCCAGACCCTTCCCCCGCAGCAGAGGAAGAACGAGGACGAAACCGCTGAGGACGAAGAACACGACCACGGCTTCCGGCCCCATTATCAGGTAGCGCACCGGGGTGTTGGCGAGAAGATTCACCGCGCCAGAGTCGCTCGAACCCCCAGCCAGCACGCGAAGGTAGTCGTCGCTCAGGTGCGTTGCGAGCACGAAGTGGTAGGCCACCACGATCGCCGCCGCCACACCTCGAAGGCCGTCGAGCGCCGGAAGGCGCGACGAGTCGGATACCGGCGAGCCAGCTGACACAGCACGTTCGGCGGCGGGAGATCGCTCGCTCAGCGGATCACCACTTCCTTGCATCCGAGGAGTGCCGGTCCTCCCGCGCCGTTGTTGATGGCGTAGACGCATACCTGATGCGTCCCCGCCGCCATCGCGATCGTCTCGGCGAAGCCGTGCTTCGGGCCCGAGGCGGGGTATACGGCCCCGACGTCGTTCCGCGCCTTGTCCGCCGTGTACGGCGCGCCAGTCGAACCCACGTAGATGTGGATCGAGATCGGGTCGGCGGTGTCGGGGTCGATCGCCCACCCGCTCACCGTGGCGTTGCCGCCCTCGACCGTGACCGCTTCGAAGTTACCGAAGGGAACGCGTCCGAGATCCGGACCCGCCGCCGCGGCCGCCACGGTGACGGACCGGCATCCGAGGAAGGAGTGACCGCCCGCGCCGTTGTTGATGGCGTACACGCAGACCTGATGCGTGCCCGCGGACATCGCGATCCGCTCGGCGAACGCATGCTTCGGACCGTACGCCGGATATGCCGCGCCGATGTCGTTGCGGGTCTTGTCGGCCATGTACGCCGCGCTGGTGTTGTCGACGTAGATGTGGACCGAGATCGGGTCCGCGGTGTCCGGGTCGATCGCCCAGCCACTGACCTCCGCGCCTCCGGTGTAGGCCGACACGCCCTCGAACCCGCCGATCGGCGCACGGCCCTGGTCCGCCATGGGCGGAGCCGCGATCGTGACGGACTTGCACCCGAGGAAGGTATGGCCGCCCGCGCCGTTGTTGATGGCGTAGACGCAGACCTGGTGCGTTCCCGCAGACATCGCGATCCGCTCACCGAAGGCGTGCTTCGGACCGTAGGCCGGGTACGCGGCTCCCACGTCGTTGCGCGTCTTGTCGGCCGTGTACGCCGCGCTCGTCGAGTCGACGTAGATGTGCACCGAGATGGGGTCCGCCGTGTCGGGGTCGATGGCCCACCCGCTCACGGTCGCGCCGTCGGAGTGCACCTCCACGCCTTCGAAGGAGCCGAAGGGCGCGCGTCCGAGATCGGGGCCGACCGGGCTCGCGACCGTCACCGAACGGCATCCGAGGAAGGTGTGTCCTCCCGCGCCGTTGTTGATCGCGTAGGCGCAGATGTCGGTCTTGCCCACGGGCACGGTCAGCTTCTCCACGAAGCCGTGCTTGCTCCCGTAGGCGGGGTAGGCGGCTCCGACGTCGGAACGCTCCTTGTCGGCGGTGTACGCCTCGCCCGCCGCGCCCACGTACAGGTGGATGCTGATCGGGGCCGTGGTGTCGGGGTCGATCGCCCAACCGGATGCCGTCGCGACCTTGCCGTCCAGGGAGACGCCCTCGAAGCCGCCGAAGGGAGCACGGCCGAGGTCGACCGTGCCCGGCACGTCGACCGTCTGGCACCGCAGCAGCACGGGAGCACCCGGACCGACATTCATGGCGTACGCGCAGACGTTGTGCGTTCCCGGGGACGCGGGGATCTTCGCCGAGAACCCGTGACTCTCACCGTAGGCCGGGAAGTGAGGCACCAGGTCCGGGCGCTTCTTGTCGGCGGTGATGGCGGTGCCCACGGCGTCCACGTAGATGTGCACCGACGTGGGTCCGGTGGTGTCGGGGTCGACCGCCCAGCCGTCGACCTGCACGCCGCCGTCGACCGGCACGACCGAGTCGAGGAGACCCTGCGGTGGACCGCTCATCGCCTGCATCGTCTGACACAGGAAGAGCACGTTCGCGCCGGACCCGACGTTGATGCCGTAGATGCAGACGTCCACGGCCCCGGCCCCGGTCGCGGGAACGCGGATGTCGAACCCGTGGTTCGGACCGAGGTCGGGATACGCCGCGCCGACATCGTTGCGCGCCCGGTCGGCGACGTGGGCGCTGCCCACCGATCCCACGTAGACGTGGAGTGCGATCGGGTCGCGGGTGTCGCGATCCGCGGCCCAGCCCGAGATCTGGAACTCTCCGGGAAGCGCCTGCACGAGCTCGATGTTGCCGAAGGGGTTGTTGGCGACGGCCTGCGTGGAGCCGAACCAGTCGGTGAAGTAGTTGTAGAAGTTGCGGTTGCCGTAGGCGGAGCACGCGTCGCCGATGCCGTAGCCCGCGCGCAGTGCGGCGGCGTTCGGCTGGTAGGGCGTGTAGTAGTAGAGGGCCGAGGTCGCCTTGTTGGCGACGTAGACGGGCGCGCTGCCGCAGTTGGCGTTCGGGTTGTAGAGGATGTTCCAGGTCTTGCCCGGGGCGTACCACTGGAACCAGCGGCCCTCCATGTAGATCTGCATCTGACGTGCTGCGCCGTAGATCTGGTGGAAAAACCCGATGTAGTTCGGATCGCAGGGCGCGGTGTCGGGGCACCCCTGACCCAACGCGATGTTGTACCGCCAGGCGCTCGGCCATGTGTGGGTCACGAGGCCCTGCTCCTTCTGGAGCATGACGATGAGCACCTGCGGGTTGATGTTGCAGGCCTGCGCGACGCGGTAGATGATGCGCGCCGCCGACTCGTTGGGCGCCCCGGTGTAGCCGCTGCAATACGCGTCGGCGGGCCGGGTGACCGAGGTGATCCGGAAGTCCTTGATGCAGACGATCGGCTTGCCGTTCTCGTCCGTGCCGCCCTGGCACCGGGCGACCTTGCTCTCGAAGAACGCCTGGATCTGTGCTTCGCTCATGGTGTTCTTGTTCGTGAACACGGCGTCGCTGATGATGTTGCCAGGGGTGAACCCGTCCAGGGTCGTCTTCGTGATCCCCGTCGCCGGGTCGACGGCGGCCCGCGCGAGCGACGACCCCGCCGCGGTCGAGGTCGCCGGGGCGGCGAGTGCGGCACCGGTCGGCACGAGCACACCGATCACCACTGCGGCCACCGCGAGCAGAGCCGTGAGCCAGCGGTGGGGGGCGCCGTCACGAAGAGGACGTGGGGGGTGTCCAGTCACACCGTCATTCTGGCGGAAATTCCGCGCGAACACGCGGTGGACACGCATCGAACCGCTCTGGATTTCGCGATCGGGTCACAGCTCCGCGTGCAACGCCCACACCCGCTCGGCCGAACTGGCCCATGAGAAGGCCTTCGCACGGTCCGCGGCGAGCACCGACAGACGTCGCGCTCCCTCCGAGGAGGCATGGGCGACGGCATCCGCGAACTCGTCGGCGGCGACCAGCATGCCTCCGTCCGCGAGTACGTCGCGGTGCGCCCCGCCGTCGATCGCGACGATCGGCACCCCGAGGTGCATGGCCTCGATGACCCGCCACGGCCAGGCGGCGACCGGGCTCGTGGCCGCGAGCGCCGTAGCGCCGGCGAGGACGGCCGCTCGGTCGTCGGGATCGAGCGCGCCTCGGATGTGGGCGCGCTGCTCGGGCAGCCCGGCGGACGCCGCCAGCTCCACGAGCCGAGGCTCGGCTCCTTCGGGAGCATCCAGCACCACGGCGTGCGCGTCGGCCGCGATCGCACCGCGGAACCCCTCGGCGAGAGAGGACGCGGTGCCGGTGAGCACCACGTAGCGGTCGGGGAGTCCCAGGGCCGCCCGCCGCTCAGCGGCGTCGACGGGGATGGCGAAGCCCTCCGGCGCGGCACCGGCGATCACCCGGATGCGCTCCCCCAGCTTCGCGATCTCACTCAGGCGACGGGCGATCTCGTGGGTGGGCACGACGACGGCATCGGCGTGCTTGACCGCCCGGCGGAGCATCGCCTTGTGCCAGGCGATGTTCGACTTGGAGGACTCCGCCGGCGCGTCCCACGCGTCGAGCCCCCATAGCGTCACGGTCGTCTGGTCGTTGTCGTGGACGCGGTCGTGGCGGACGAGTGGCGCCATGAGCGACGCGGAGTGGATGAGGCCGCCGCCCACACCGGGCGCGATGCCGAGCTGCCATGAGGCGGCGAGCTCCCGGCGCGCGAGACCGAGCGTGCGGACCTCCCCGATGCCCTCGACGGTCACTTCGCTCGACGCGCAGACGATCGCGTCGACCGCGCACCCGGACGGGGCCGTCCGGACGAGTCCCCGGGCCAGATCGATGGACGCCCGGGCCTGATCCTGGTCGACGACGTGCACCAGCTGATCCAGAACCATACGCAGTCGAGCACCCATGCACTCAGGGTATCGCCGCCTCCCGGGCGACCACTGTGCGCCGCTCCGGCGCCCGCCTCTGACAGCGATTTCCCTGCGGACTCCCGCTGGGCGGTGCGGTCGTGCTTGAATGCTCACGTGAGCGACGGTCGACTTCCTCGGCAGCGCCGATGGGTCGGCTGGGCTCTCGGGATCGTCTTGACCTGCCTCGTCCTCCTCGTCGGCTGGGTCACGGTCCGCGGCATCGGAGCCGTTGAGAGTCTGCAACGCGTAGCAGACGGCGCCGCCGGTCTGAAGTCGGCGATCGCCGAGGGCGACCTCGAACGCGCGGCGGACATCTCGGACACCATCGCCATCCACGCCGCCTCGGCCCGGGATCTCACCGCCGACCCGGTCTGGCAGGGCTTCGGCTACGTGCCGTGGCTGGGTCCGAACTTCCGCGCCGTCAGCGACATCGCCGTCATCGCCGACGACGTCGCCCAGGACGCCCTCGAACCGATGCTCGCCGCCGCGGCGGACATCGACCTCACGAGCCTCGGCTTCCGGGACGGGGCGATCGACCTCGGTCCGCTGGGCCTGATCCAGGCCCCGCTCGAGACGGCGTCCGAGACACTCGACACGGCGCTGGACCGCGCCGTGCGCATCGACGCCGACGCCACCCTCCCGCCCCTGGCGGATGCCGTGGGCGAGATGCGCGCAGCGGTCACCGAGGCCGCGACCGTGGTCGGCACCCTCCACGGAGCATCCGTGCTGCTGCCCTCGATGCTGGGAGCCAACGGTCCGCGGTTCTACGTCCTCGCGATGCAGAACAACGCCGAGCTGCGCTCGTCGGGCGGGATCGTCGGGTCCGTGGCGCTGCTGCGCGCCGAGAACGGCCGGATCTCGCTCGAGCGCCAGGCATCGGCCGTGGACTTCCCGCCCCTCGAGGCCCCGCTCACCCTCAGCGAGTCCACCGTCGCCCTCTTCGAGGACGGCCCGGGACGCTACCTGCAGAACCTCAGCAGCATCCCCGACTTCACCGAGGCCGGTCCCGCGATCGCGACCCGCTGGCAGGGGGTGTTCGGGGGGACCGTCGACGGGGTGGTCGCGGTCGACGCGGTGGTCGCCGCCCACCTGACCGACGCCGTCGGCCCGCTGAGCTTCGGCCCGTTCACCGCGACGGCCGACGACGTGGTCCGGATCCTGCTGTCCGACATCTACGCCACGATCCCCGACCCGGTCGTGCAGGACCAGGTGTTCGCGCAGGCCGCCGCCGGACTCTTCGGCGCGGCACTCACGAACGGCGATGCGCCCGCGCTGCTCGAGGCGCTGACGGCGTCCGCCGGCGAGAACCGCATCCGCATCTGGAGCGCGCACGAAGAGGAGCAGCGCGTGCTCGCGGACTCGTCCTTGAGCGGCGCCATCCCGGCCGACGGAGACGACGAGAGCCACGTCGGCGTCCTCTACAACGACACGACCGGCGGGAAGATGGACTTCTACGCGCGGCAGTCGATCACGACGGCGATCGGGACCTGCGAGGGTGAGCCGACCACGCAGATCCGCGTGACGTTCACCAACGACGCTCCCGCGGATGCCGCGACGACGTTGCCGCCGTACGTCACGGGCGGAGAGTTCTACGGCGTTCCCGCCGGAACGATCCGCACCCTCGTCGCCGTGTACGGACCGGAGGGCGCCTCCCTGTCGCACGCGGACCGCGACGGGACGGAGGAACCCGTGCAGACCGCGATGATCGGGTCACGGTCCACCGTGCAGCACGACGTCCTCCTCGCACCCGGCGAATCCAGCACGATCACGGTGGAGTTCCAGGGCACCGGGGCCGGCGAGCGCCTCACCCGGGTGGTCAGCACCCCGACGATCGAGGCGCCGGACACGACGCGAGAAGAACTGCGCTGCGCTTCGTGACTTTCGCCCCGTGATGGGGTACCTTCATCTCACTGGGGAATATCTGGTCTCTGACAACCTGCCGTGGGGGCAGGAAGAGACCGCGCAGTCGGACGCAGGGGTGTGTCCGGAGGCGATTCCGCGTGACATCTGGGGAGAAATCATGCTGAAGAAGCTGGCTGCCATCAGCCTTGCCGCCGGCGTCATCCTGCTCGCAGGGCCGACCGCCGCAACCGCCGATCCCGGCCCCTACGCCGACAAACCGAAGGTGACGGTCGACGACCCGATCATCGACATCTGCGACGTCTCGACCATCGTCTTCGGAGCAGGTTCGTTCCTGTCCGGGGAGCAGGTCGGCGTCTCCGTCTCGGGGATCAACGCGGCCGACGCCGCCGTGTCCGGGAACACCGCGGCCGCCGACGGAAGCCTGACGGTCACATTCCGACCGCCGGACGGTGGCAGCGGCTCATACGCCGTCACGTTCACCTCGGGCGGGGTCGCCACGACGGCGCAAGCCGCCGCGGCTGCCGGCATCGGCCAGTACACCGCGGTCATCACGGTCAACGACGCCTCGTCCGGCTGCATGCGCGACCCTGCGGTCGCGGCGGCGGGAACGGAGCTTCCGCTGACCGGCAGCCCGATGGAGCTCGCCCTGACCGGCGGGGACGTCTCTCCGTGGCTCATCGGCGGTGGGGCTGCGGCCCTGGCCGTCGGAGGGGGCATCCTCGTCGTCGCCACGACGCGCCGCAAGCGCGCATAGTCCAGATCGTCGCCATCGGCGGCGGTCGGCTGGACGACGGTGATCCCTCCCCCTCCGATCACCGTCGTCTGGTGAATCCGGTGGTCACACCGGAAGCCCACGGCTCTCTCCGCACTCTCCCGAGAGGGCCGTGGGCTCTTTCGCTGCCCATCCGGACCGCGGAGCGGCGCGATATCGGGTTACGGTGCGGGCGTGGGCGTCGGCGTGGGCGGGTGCAGCGCCTGCTGGATCATCTCGTGGATGTACGCGTAGTCCGGCTGGTGCTCGTCGACGCCGCTCTCGGGAGTGAGCTCGATCGACGTGACCGGCAGCTCCTTCGCCTTCATCATGAGGTCGAAGAACTCCGGGAGCTTGTCCTGCGGCAGGTCGGTGTCGATCAGAGCGGTCCCGGCCGCCGCCACCTCCTTGAACCGCGTCAGCACGGTCTCGGGGGTGAACTGCGCGAGGATCGCCGCCTGCAGCTCGCGCTGTCGCTTCATGCGGTCCCAGTCACTGGTCGTGTAGCGCGAGCGGGCGTACCACTGGGCGGTGTCGCCGTCCATGTGCTGCTCGCCGGGCTCGATCCATCCGATCGCCCACTCATTGGCGTCGGTTCCGTGCCAGCCCTCGGGCGGCCCGCCCTTCGGCAGGCGCTCGGTCACGGTGATGTCGACGCCGCCCAGAGCGTCGACCAGGTCGGCGAACCCATGCATGTCGACGAAGACGTAGTACGGGATCTTGATCCCGAGCACCCCTTCGGCCGCGTCCTTCGTCGCCTCGATGCCGGGCTCAGAACCCTGCGCGGTCGCCTGCGGGTACAGGCCGGCGCCCTTGTCGTCGCGGCAGACCTCGGCGGCGTTGCGCACGTGGTTCATCCAGCCGTTCCATCCGCACGACGAGGATCCGTGACCCTCGAAGCCGTTCGGGTAGAGCTCCCGCATCGGGCTCCCCTCGCTAAACGGCGCGTTCGGAAGCTCGCGAGGGATGCCGGTGATGGTCACCGCACCCGTGTCGGCGTTGACCGAGACGACGGAGATGCTGTCGAAACGCATGGAGTCCCGGCCGTCGCCGCTGTCGGCGCCGAGCAGGAGGATGTTGTAGTAGCCGTCGTCAGGAGGAAGGCTCGGGCCGCTCTGACCGAAGATCGATCCGACGGTGCTGCGAGTGGATTCCACGACGGTGGCGGCGTAGCCCGCTCCCGCCCCGACGAGCCCCAGCAGGATCAAGGCGACGACGGGGATGGCGATACGCGAGGCGGGGGGCACCTTGACGAGCCTCACCAGCCGCAGGGTGTCGAGCGTGAGCACGATCCAGAGGACGACGTAGCCGACGAGCAGGATCTGCACGAGCGTCAGGACCACGGCCGACACCCATCCGGCACCGACCGTCAGCCACAGCAGCACGGGTCGGGCGAACAGGGCCAGCCCCGCCGTCACGATCACGAGGAACCAGCCCGTGAGGGTGGCGCGCAGCCCGATCCGGCCGAGCCGCCGGTTGCCGGCGAGCACCTGCGCCGCGCCGGGCAACAGCAGATTGAGGGCGATGAGCCACCACCCGCGCTTCGTCATCGCTCCGGACTGGCTGGAGTCCGGGTGACGCATCGGGCGCGTCTCGATGAGCGGACGCCCTCCCGCACGTGGGGGCGCGATGGTCACAGCGAGCCCTTCAGCCGTTCGTTCTTCGCCTCGACCTGTTCCTCCAGCTCGCGGGCGTAGGCCTCGACGCGATCGGCGAGCGCGGCATCCGCGGTGCCGAGGATGCGCGCGGCGAGCAGACCGGCGTTGCGGGCGCCGCCGATCGAGACGGTCGCGACGGGGATGCCGGCGGGCATCTGCACGATCGAGAGCAGCGAGTCCATCCCGTCGAGGTAGGCCAGCGGGACCGGCACCCCGATCACCGGCAGTGGCGTCATCGAGGCGAGCATGCCGGGGAGATGGGCCGCGCCGCCGGCACCGGCGATGATCACGCGGATGTCGCGGCTACGCGCCTCGCGGGCGTAGCTCATGAGCTTGTCGGGGGTCCGATGCGCGGACACCACCTCGACTTCGTGGCCGATTCCGAAGTCGGCGAGCGCCTGCGACGCATCACTCATCACTCGCCAGTCGGAATCGGATCCCATCACGACGCCGACCAGGGGCGCGGACGAGGAGTGCAGTGGCTCAGTCACGCCCTTCAGGCTACGGTCTGGCGCTGGAGATTCCCCCAACGGCACGCGGCAGCCGCCGACTCGGATGCCGAGTGACGGCAGCCGATCCCTCAGTCGAAGTGGGAGGCCGCGGCGCGCGCCGTGTAGACGACGTCGTCGAGCTCCTCGCCCGAGACGTTGACGTGGCCCACCTTGCGTCCGGGACGCGGGTCCTTGCCGTACGTATGGATCTTGGCCTCGGGGTACGCGGCCATCGCGCTCTCGAACCGGTCGCCCAGAGATCCTTCGGAGGGGCCGCCGAGGATGTTGATCATGACCGACCACGGCGACCGCGGCGCGGTGCTGCCGAGCGGGAGATCGGCGACCGCGCGCAGATGCTGCTCGAACTGCCCGGTCACGGCGCCGTCCTGGCTCCAGTGCCCGCTGTTGTGCGGCCGCATCGCGAGCTCGTTCACCAGAATGCGGTCGTCGTCGGTCTGGAAGAGCTCGACCGCGAGCATCCCGGTCACCCCCAGCCCCTCCGCGATCCGCACGCCGATCTCCTCTGCGACCTCCGTCAGCCGTTCGACGGCGTGCGGAGCGGGCGCGATCACCTCGGCGCAGACGCCGTCGCGCTGCACGGTCTCGACCACCGGGTACGACGCGACCTGGCCGCTCGGCCGGCGCGCGACCTGCTGCGCGAGTTCCCGCACGAACGGCACGAGCTCCTCGACCAGCAGGGCCTCGCCGTCGGCGAGTCCGTCGAGCCAGTCGGCGGCCTCCCCGGGATCGCCCACCACGCGGACGCCCTTGCCGTCGTATCCGCCGCGCGGCGTCTTCACCACTCCTCGCCCGTCGTGCGCGTCGAGGAAGTCCTGCAGTTCGCGGGCGCTGCGCACGGGAGCCCAGTCCGGCTGCGGGATGCCCAGCTCGGCGAGCCGGGCGCGCATGTCGAGCTTGTCCTGGGCGAACCGGAGCGCGTCGGGCCCGGGGTGCACGGCGACCCCCTCGGCGACCAGGGCACGGAGGACGTCCTGCGGCACGTGCTCGTGGTCGAACGTGACGACGTCGACGTCGCGGGCGAACGCGCGGACGACGTCGAGATCGCGGTAGTCCCCGACCGCCGTCGCCGCGAGTCCGGCGGACATGCCCTCTCCCTCGGCGAGCACCCGGATGTCCAGGCCGAGTTCGACCGCCGGGGCGATCATCATCCGGGCCAGTTGTCCTCCGCCGATAACGCCCACGCGCAACGCCATGTGATGTCTCCGTTTCGTCTCGACCATTCTCGTGCATGGTCGGCGGCCCGGGCGACATGCCGGTCGTCGCCCCGGCGCGGCCACCTGGTGCACCGGGGCTCTCTCGAGGTCAGTCGACCCCGAAGCCGTCGCCCGAGGACTGCGCGTCGCGGTGGGCCAGGATCTGGCTGACCTCGATCTGATCCGCGAGCGTCTCGTGCACCAGGGTCACGTGGGGGATGTCGACGAGCCGGAGCGGCGCGTCGACCCCGTTCGAGAGGGTGATCGTCCCCGCACCCCAGAGCCGCTGCAGGGGGCCGCGGCGGACCGAGATCGTGTAGCCGCGGGCATGCGACATCTCCCGCCTCTGACGCGCACCCACGCCGCGGCGCAGGATGACGCGGCGCGTCGTCACGGTCACCGACTTCGACATCCACACGACGAACGGGATCACGACCAGCAGGAGCACCACGGCCCCCGCCGCAGCGAGCAGCATCCAGTTCTCGAACGGGCTCGGGAGGTTGTCGTAGAAGAATGCGGTCGCACCGAAGACGGCGACGAGGACGAGGGCGGACCAGAAGAGCCGACGCGCGTGGCCCCGGAAGCGCGCGATGAGCCGCTCCTCGATGGGCGCGCCGGGCGGCGGCATCATCGGCCGACCGCCGAGCGTCACAGGCTGCGTCACCCCACCATTGTGCCTGCGATCACCGACATGGCGGGTGCCGGAGACGGCGTGTCAGTCTCGTCGCGGGCGGACGTGCACCACGTCGCCGGCGGGCACCGCTCGTTCCCGGCCCTGTGCCACGACGCGCAGGCGGCCCTCCGCATCCAGTCCGACGGCCGTGCCGTCGAGCGTCTCGTCGCCCGGGAGCATCACGCGGACGGCTCGTCCGATCGTGCTGCAGCGTTCGCTCACGGCCTCCCACGCCCCGCTCGCGACGGGGTCGCCCGCAGCGATCAGGTCGTCCAGGCGACGGGCGAGCGCGCCGAGGTAATCCGCGACGAGCAGGTCCTCGTCGACCGCCACGCCCCTCACGGCGAACGAGGTCGCGGTCGGCACCGGGAGCTGTGCCTCGTCCATCGCGGTGTTGACCCCGGCGCCGACGACCACGGCGTCGCCGGCGACCTCCGCGAGGATCCCGCTGATCTTCCGATCGGCGACGAGGACGTCGTTCGGCCACTTCACCGAGACGGCCGCGTCCGGCAGCTGCGCCGCGATCGCATCCGCCATGGCCGCTCCCGCGAGCAGCGGGATCCAGGCGCGCGACGACGGATCGGCGGGCCGCCGGAGGATCACCGAGACCGCCAGGGCCGTTCCCGCCGGCGCGACCCACGACCGGTCCAGGCGCCCGCGTCCCGCGGTCTGGTTCCGCGTCAGGAGCACCGACAGATGCGGCCACGCCGCCTCCTCGGCGACGAGCGCCCGCAGGTCGGCGTTGGTCGACCCGCTCTGCGGGACGGATTCGAGCCGGGTGGCCGCGGCCCGTGCCCGCGGGAAGTCCCCGCTCACGCCTCGGGGTCGCCTTCGTCGTCGTCGTCGTCCTCGTCCGGACGCACGGCGCCGACCTCATGGGCCTGCCAGTAGTCCCACTTCTCGAGCAGCTGCGCGATCGCGGCGTGGAACTTCTCGGTCGCGACACCGGGCGTGGTGTCGCCGAAGTAGTGCCGCACCCACATCTGCAGGCGTGCGACCGCCGCTTCGTCGGCGCGGACCCGCTCGACCTCCTCGACGATGTCGGATGCCGCATCCGCGGTCAGCCACTCGCAATCGGAGAGGTACCCGTTGGTGTCGACGGAGGCGCGCTCGTCGGACGGGCGGGTGATGAGAAGCGGCTTCCCGGCCGCGAGACGGTCGTAGACCATCGCCGAGATGTCCACCACGGCGACGTCGGCGGCCGACAGCTGCCAGCTCAGCTCCGGGCCGTCGTCGTACAGGTGCTGCGCACCGGCATCCGCGGCGTTCGCAGCGGCGATCGCCTCCACGATCCGCCGGTGCGCGGCTCCGTAGGCCTCGTCGACCACCCCGCTGCGGGGGTGCGGACGGTAGATCACGCGATGGCGGCCCGTGGCGAGCAGGGCGCCGACGAGACGCTCGCCGTGCGTGGCGATGGAGCCGTAGTGGGCGCTGGGACGATCCCCCTCCCAGGTGGGGGCGTACAGCACCACCCGGCGGTCGTCCGGCGTGTACGGCAGCGTGCCCGAGTAGTGGTCCGCCTGCGGCCGGCCGATCTCGATGGTGCGGCTGTCGACGTCGTAGTCCCAGAGCGTGCGCGACAGGCGATCGCGGGCGGCCTGGCCGGCGACCAGCGCGTAGTCGTACGCCTTGTACTGATTGGTGGTCATGTACATCTTGTCGGACTCGCCGTGGTTGATGAACACGTGCCACCGGCGCCCGTAGCGGAACATCTGGAAGTTCCGGGTGTTCTGGTTGACGTAGAGGACGATACGGATGTCCTGCTTCGCGACGAACCGCTCGAGGTCGCGGACCCGCGGGACGAACGCGACGGGCGGGGCATCCTCCTCCAGCAGCTTCTCGGCTGCGGTCGCGTGGCGGGCCAGAACCACGACGGGCCAGCGTTCGGCCAGCTTCGCGAGCGGACGGTACCACTGACGCATCTGGTACATGTTCACGTCGCCGTCCGCGAAATAGACCGCGATGCGGAAGTGGTCCTCCGGGTACGGCTCGAGCGTCGCCAGCCGACGTCGCACCCGCTGGACCGCGCTGCGCGAGGCGAGGGCCCGCCTCAGCAGACGATAGGCCTTCTTCGCATCAGACACCGCACCCATCCCTCCAGGATACTGAGTCCCCTCGACGCCAGCGCGATCCAGCGAAGGAGCGATCCCGCGTGACATGATCGACGAATGCACGACGACGTCCCGACCGCCGCTCCCCTCGGAGTCTCCTTCGTGATGCCCGTGCTGAACGAGAGGGCCTACCTCGAGCACGCCGTCCTCTCGGTGCTCGCCCAGGACCTCGACGAGCCCGTGGAGCTCATCCTGGCCCTCGGTCCGTCCAGCGACGGCACGAACGAGGTCGCCGAGCGCTTGGCGGCAGCCGATCCGCGCATCCACCTCGTCGAGAACCCCGCGGCGCACATCCCGGTGGGCCTGAACGCCGCGATCCGCGCGAGCCGCTACTCCACGATCATCCGCGTCGATGCGCACTCCGAACTCTCCCCGGGCTATGCCGCCCGAGCCCTGACGACACTCAGCCGCACCGGCGCCGCCAACGTCGGGGGCGTCATGCACGCGGAGGGACGCACGCCCTTCCAGCGTGCCGTCGCCCGCCTCTACAACTCCCCCGTCGGTCTCGGCGGCGGGGCCTACCACAGCGGCACCGAGGAGGGTGAGGCGGAGTCGGCGTACCTGGGCGTGATGCGTCGGCCGGTACTCGACGAGGTGGGCCTCTTCGACGAGACCATCCGACGTGGCGAGGACTGGGAACTCAACCTTCGCATCCGTCGGGCCGGCCACCGGGTCTGGTTCGACCCGACGTTGTCCGTCACCTATTGGCCGCGGGAGAGCTGGGTGCGGCTGGCGCGCCAGTTCCGCGCAACCGGGGCCTGGCGCGGCGAGCTCGTGCGCCGCTTCGGTCGACGCAACAGCATGCGCTACTTCGCCCCGCCCGCGCTCGTGCTGCTGACGGCGCTCGCCGTGGTCGTCGGCATCCTCCAGCTCACCGGTGTCGTCGCCGGACTCGCCTCGCTCCTGATCTCGGTCGTGTACCTGCCACTGGTGGCCTACCTGCTGCTGGTGATCGCCGTGGCGCTCGCGCCGGGCGGAGGGGGCGTACGCCAGCGGCTCTGGACACTCGCGGTGCTGCCCACCATGCACTTCTCCTGGGGCATCGGGTTCCTCGGCGGCGTGCTGCGAGGCGCGCAGGACACGATCGACGCGTCGCGACTGGGCACGCGGAACACCCCGCTCCCCTGAGCCCGATCGGCCCGGGCCCTCAGCGGCTGAGGTACCCCTGGTCCAGAAGACGGTCCACGACCCGCGACGCCGCGTGCCCGTCGTCGAGGGTGTTGAACTGCCGACGCCATGCGGCATAGCGGCTCGCGTACGCGGCGGCGCTCTTCTCGTCGCGCAGGGCGGCGACGAGCTCCTCCTGCGTGCGGACGAGCGGTCCCGGAGCGCGCTCGACGAGATCGAAGTAGAACCCGCGGAGCGTGCCGCGGTAGTGCTCGATGTCGGGCACGAGGAAGTACATCGGCTTGCCCGTGACGCTGAAGTCGAACATGACCGAGGAGTAGTCGGTGATGAGCGCGTCGGCCGCCAGGAGCAACTGCGACGTCTCGGGATAGCCGGTGACGTCGATGACCCGCGCCCCGGCGTGGTCGCGCCCCTCCGGCAGCGTCCGCGAATGGCCGCGCACGAGCACGACCGCGTCGGTCTGCTCGGCCAGCCGCTCCGCGTCGACGAAGTCGACCATCTCCGACCGGTCGTCGCGCCACGTGGGCGCGTAGAGCAGCACGCGCTCGTCCGCGCCGATGCCGAGCGCCGCCCGCACGACCTGCGGATCGCCCGTCACGAGGGCGTCGTTGCGCGGATAGCCGTCGACCCAGATCGGACGCCCGAAGAACGCATAGGCCTTGCGCAGGATGCGCTCGGCGTAGGTGTTCTGCGCGAGCAGGACGTCCCACCGGCGCGACTCCTTGACGACCGCCGCCATGCGCCGGGGGTCGAAACCGGGTCGGTGCAGCGCCAGGCGCTTGAGCGGCGTGCCGTGCCACGTCTGCAGCACCTTCTGCCCCGGCTTGCGGGCGAAGCGCCGACGCAGCCAGTCGTTCACGATCAGGAGCCGTGCGGCACCGCGGGCGCGCCACCACTCCGGGCTGCCCTCCACGACCGCCACCGCCCCCTCGGGCACCGGGACGGAGAAGTCCACGACGCTCCAGTACCGGCGCACTCCCGGCGCCCGCGCCGCGAGTTCACGGTCGATGGCCTGAGGGTTGCAGCCGACGCTGCGCCCGTAGAAGCTCTCGAAGAAGACCGCGTTCTCGGTGCCGCCCGCCTGCGCGATGTACCGCTCCTCGAGCGTCGCCTGCCCTTCCGCCGACTCGTACACGGGGTCGATCGGCGGGGCGATGCGGACGACGTCGGCGGTCACCGCGACGCGGAGGCCGGGGAGCAGAGTCGGTGCGACGGACGCCTCGGAGAGGTCGGCGTCGGCGATCCGGATCTCGTAGCGGCCGGACGGCAGCGGGAGGGCGGGACCGCCCCAGCGCGCGGCCTGCAGCCGGAACGTCGCGGTCCAGGTCTTGCCTCCCCCGGTCAGTCGGGCCTCGACACGGGCGCGCGGACCGACGAGCTCGGCGTGCGCGGGGCGGGGTCCGGTCCCGGCGACGATCAGGGTCTGCGCCGCCTCGTCGATGCGCGCCGTCGTCATGCTGCTGCTCCCTTCGGCGCGCGGATGGCCCGCGCGCGGATCGCCTCGTACACCCGCCGGGTGTTGCGCCCGTCCCGGAACGCATGCATCTCCGCGCTGAGCGTAGCGGACCTCTCCGCGCGCGCTGCGAAGGCCGCCTCGTCGGCGAGGAGCCCCTCGAGATCCGTTGCGGCCTCGGACCACGAGGCCGCAGCGCCAGGCCCGGCGACCTCCTCGAAGCGGCCGTAGAAGCCCCGCGTGCGGCCGTAGTCCTCCGCGTCCGGCGCGAGGTAGACCACGGGCATCGCGAGCAGCCCGACGTCGTACGCCAGCGACGAGTAGTCGGTAACGAGCACGTCGACGGCGGGCAGCGCCGGCGTCACGTCCGCAAGCACGTCGGCGCCCAGCATCCGCACCCGTCGAGACGGGACCGGCGGCGCGTACGCCCCCGCCCCGAGCGGGTGCGACCGCACGAGGAGGACGGCGTCGTGGGCTTCGAGGACCTGGACGATGCGCATCCACTCCTCGGCGGTCGGCACCGCGGGGTCGGGCGCTCCGTCGCGCCAGGTCGGGGCATAGAGCACGAGGCGGGCGGTGTCGGAGACCTCGCCGAGCTTCTCCCGCAGCAGAGCGGATGCGGCGGCGCGGCGCTCGTCCGCCGATCGCGCGGAGAGGACGTCGACCCGGGGTTCGCCGGTGACGAGGACGCGGTCGCCGGGGAGTCCGAAGGCGGACTCGAGCCTCCCCCGAGAGCGGTGGGACGCTGCCGGCAGCACGCGGATGCGGCGCGCGGCGGACCGGTACAGGAGGCCGACGAGGCGGCGCAGGTACCGCGCCCCGGGTACGGGGGGCACCTGCGTGGTCGCCGGCGAGTCGAGGCCGATGCGCTTCAGCGGGATCCCGTGCCACAACTGCACCACGAACGCGCCCGCATCGGCGTAGCGGTTGACGTCGCCGAAGCCGTGCGTGACCACGATCACCCCGGCTCGCGCGGTGGCCCACCAGCCGCGCAGGCCCTGCTTGCGAACGGTGCGGACGCCGAGCGCCGCGGCGTCGGCGTCCTCCCGGTCGGATGCCGTCAGCCAGAGCGTGTCATGGCCGAGGGCCGCCGCATGGCGCTGGAGCGCGAGGGCGCCGTCGCCGATGCCCGCTCCGCATCCGAAGACCCATCGGTCCCCGCGCGGGATCACGAGGGTCCCGATGCGGCCCAGCGCGTACAGCGGGATCCGCAGGAGCTTGGCCGCATTGCCGGAGCCGAAGGAGAAGGACGCCACCTCGCGAGCCTATCGCGGAGGCGGCGTCCTTCTCGGGGCGCTGCGTGCACCCGGGTCTCAGCCGGCGAGTTCGCCGAGCGTGACCTCGATGTCGTACTGCTTGCCGTCGCGGATGTAGGTGACCTCCGCCGTGCTCCCGCCCGCGGCGGCACGGACCTGTGCCGTGAGGTCGCTGGCGCTCGTGATCGGCACCCCGTTGAACGCCGTGACGACGTCGCCCTCCTCGAGTCCGCCCGCGGCGGCCGAGCCGCCGTCGGTGACGCCAGCGATGTAGGCGCCGGCGACGCTCGCGGACTCCACGGATGCCGCATCCTGCACCGAGGCGCCGAGCAGACCGTGCGAGGCGCTGCCGTCGGAGATGATCTCCTCCGACACGCGCTTCGCGATGTCCGAGGGGATCGAGAAGCCGAGTCCGATGGACCCCGACTCCTCCGAGGAGCCGGCGCTCGCGATGGCGACGTTGATGCCGATCAGCTCGCCCTTGCTGTCGACGAGGGCGCCGCCCGAGTTGCCGTGGTTGATCGCGGCATCCGTCTGGATCACCGCGATCGAGATCGACGCGGACGTCTGCTGCTGCCCGTTGCCGGGAAGGTCGAACTGGAACGGACCCTGCTGCCCCTCCTCCGGAGCCTGCTCCTGCGGGGCGTCCTCCGACGAGGAGTCGGGCAGTGCCGACGAGGCGATCTGGATGCTGCGGTTCAGGGCGCTGACGATGCCGGTCGTGACCGAGTTCGACAGGCCGAGAGGAGCGCCGAGCGCCACGGCCGTGTCGCCCACGTTGAGCTTCGACGAGTCGGCGAACTCGATGGGCGTGAGGTCTTCCGCGCCGTTGAGCTTGATCACCGCGAGGTCGTAGATGGGGTCGGTGCCGACGACGGTCGCCTCGAAGATCCGGCCGTCCGAGGTGGTGACGCGGATGGTCGGATCGGCGACCGCTCCTCCGAGGGTCACGACGTGGGTGTTGGTGAGCACGTACCCGTCGTCGCTGATGATGACGCCCGAGCCGCTGCCGGCTTCGCTGGATCCGGCGACCTCGATGGTCACGACCGAGGGAAGGGCCTTGGACGCCACGGCGGTGGTCTCGTTGACCGAGCCGGGGTTGTTGACGGTCACGGTCTGCGGTCCCGTGGCGACGCCGCTGGACGGCGGGGTCCCGACGGCGTTCCAGATGGCCCCGCCGCCGAATCCGGCCATGCCCCCGACGAGCGCGGCGGCGACGACGAGCGCGGCGAGCCGGACCCCGCCCCGCGGCTTGCCGCCGTTCGCGGTGGCGCCTCCGTCGGACGGCTGCTCGCCCGACCCGCCCGCGGCGGTCCCGAACGGGAGCGTGGGCTGGGCGGGGGCGACACCGGAGTGCAGGCCGAACGCGGCACCCGGCGCCGTGGCCGTCGGCTGCGACGCGGCCCCGGGGGTGAACGGTGCTGCCGACACGACGGGCGACGCGAACGTCGACGGCATGTCGTGGCCGGCAGCGGCGAAGGCCGGGCGCTGGGCGGGCGGCGCGACCTCGAGCGCCGAGGAGGCCTGCGGAACCTCCGGCGTGGGGGCCGGGGTGTCCGCCGGCGGACGGCCGGCTGCCTCTGCGGCCTCGGTGGGCGGCACGACGGGTGCCGAGTCCTGCGTGTTGTCTTCGTTCATGGTCTGCTCCTTCGACGCCCCTTCAGCATGCTCCGCGTGTCTGTGCGTTTCGTATGTCGAAGGTGAGTTTCCGCTATGGCCTTAGCCTGTTCTTCATGAGTGTCATTCCCGGCGCATGGCGGCGCACGGCAGCCGGTGCAGGTCTTCTCGCGGCGGACGGAGCCGTCTCGCCCACCATCTTCGCAGAGATGTCCGCCCTCGCGGCCGAAACCGGGGCCATCAATCTGGGTCAGGGCTTCCCGGACGAGGACGGCCCTGTCGAGGTGATCGAAGCCGCCCGGCGGGCGATCGCCGATGGCGTGAACCAGTACCCTCCGGGCCGGGGCACCCCCGACCTCCGCGCCGCGATCAGCGAGCACCAGAAGCGGTTCTACGGGCTCGACGTCGATCCCGTAACCGAGGTGCTGGTGACGGTGGGAGCGACCGAGGCCCTCACCGCCACGCTTCTCGCGCTGATCGACGGCCCCGACGATGAAGTGGTGGTCTTCGAGCCCTACTACGACTCCTACGCCGCCGCGGTGGCTCTCGCCGGTGGCACCCTGCGGACCGTCCCGCTGCAGGCGCCGGACTTCCAGCCCGACCTCGATCGACTGGCCGACGCGGTCACCGATCGCACCCGGATCATCCTCGTCAACGACCCGCACAATCCGACCGGATCGGTGTTCGGGCGCGAGGTCCTCTCCGAGGTCGTCCGCCTCGCGCACCGGCACGACGCGGTCATCGTGACCGACGAGGTGTACGAGCACCTCGCCTTCCACGCGCCCCACACCCCGATCGCCACCCTGCCCGGCGCCGCGGAGCGCACGCTCACGATCTCGTCGGCGGGCAAGACGTTCTCGGCCACGGGCTGGAAGATCGGCTGGCTCCACGGTCCGGCGGAGCTCGTCACCGCCGTGGTCACGGTGAAGCAGTTCCTCACCTACGTCGGCGGCTCGCCGTTCCAGCCGGCGGTGGCGGTCGGGCTCCGTCTCGGAGACGCGTTCTTCGCGGATGCCGCGGCCACCCTCGCGCGCAAGCACGAGCTGCTCGGCTCCGGCCTGCGGGCGGCGGGCTTCACCGTGTACACCCCGCAGGGCGGGTACTTCACGCTCGCGGACGCCAGCGGGATCGGCGGAGCGGACGGCGTCGCCTTCTGTCGCTCGCTCCCCCAGCGCGTCGGTGTGGGCGCCATCCCCCTCGCGGCGTTCCTGTCGCCCGAGCGTCGCGGAGAACCGGCATCCTCCGGGATCGTCCGCTTCGCCGCGTGCAAGAAGGTCTCGGTCCTCGAAGAGGCGGTGTCCCGCCTCGCGTCGCTGCGCGGCTGAGCGCGCCGCCGGACCGACCGCTCAGCGGGGCACGACGGTGTAGCGGCGCATCCGCAGGGACGGGTTGCCGGCTCGGACCCGCTCGATCGCCCCGCGCTCCACGGTCGCCACGGCGATGCCCTCGACCTCGCCGACCCCCGCGAGCACCACGCCCTGGGGATCCACGATCTGCGAATGACCGACGCCGATCGGCGCCGGGTGGTCGGCGGCGATGACGTAGGCCGTGCTCTCGATGGCCCGCGCGGCCAGCAGCGTCGTCCAGTGGTGCTCCTTCAGCGGACCGCGCACCCACTCGGCGGGGACGACCAGCGCATCGGCATCCGCATCGATGAGCGTGCGCGCCACCTCGGGGAACCGCAGGTCGTAGCAGGTCATCAGGCCGAAGCGCAGGCCGCCGAGCTCGAAGACCGCCGCCTCGCCGAGGGCTCCCGGCTCGACCCAGTCCGATTCGGTCTGACCGAACGCGTCGTACAGGTGCTGCTTGCGGTACACGGCGCGCACCCCGTCACCGCGCACCGCCACCACGGTGTTGCGCACGCGAGTGCCCTCCGTCGCCTTCTCGACGAGCCCCGCGACGATCACCACCGCGTACTCGGCGGCCATCGCGGTCAGCGCGCCGACGAACTCGCCGTCGAGGTCCTCGGCATTCTCGGCGAGCGTCTCGTCCATCGGGTGAACGAAGTAGCTCGAGTACTCGGGGAAGACGACCAGACGGGCTCCGCGCGCCGCGGCCTCCGCCACCTGCTCGGCGATGCGCTCGCGATTCTCCGTGCGGGACGGACCGGGCGCGAACTGGCAGACGGCGACGGGAACGGCGGTAGGGGAAGACATGACCTCATCCTCCCTCACCACGCCGACTCCGCGCCTCGATTCGCGTGCCCCGGAAACGCGTGTTAGGCTATTCCTCGTGCCGCGGGGTGGAGCAGTTCGGTAGCTCGCCGGGCTCATAACCCGGAGGTCGCAGGTTCAAATCCTGTCCCCGCAACAAGAAGCGAAGGTCCGGTTCCCTCAGCAGAGGGGATCGGGCCTTCGTCGTTGACGGGGGGATCCTCAACATCACGCGTCCGTGATTGGTTTTCTGTCTGTTCAGTTGTCTCGGCTCCGGGCTCTTCCCACTCGATGATCGGATCGAGCGGATATTCCCCGCGCAACCATGCCTCGGACACTCCGAAGATCTCAGCGAGCTGAGTGACGTCCTCGGGCTTCCACTTTCCCCTGCCGTCGAAGAACAGCTTCGTCTGAAGGGTCCGGTAGTCGCGCCCAGTCCGTCGTTGCAGCCCGGCGAGCTTCATGTTCCCGCAGAGGAACATCATCAGCACCGTGCGGACGGAGATGTGTTCCTGCTCCGTCTGCGCCAATGGTCGGGTGGCCATGCCAGGTACCTTATCCACAATCACCGACAGCCGCGCCCACACGACACGCACCCTGTGTAGATTTTTCCAACTTGTTTCAGGGAGTTGGATTTGCTGGATCGATATCAGACCACACTGGTGGCTGCTGGGCGAGCGTCAAACACGATCGCACAACGAGTCGGAGACGTCGTGCGCTTCTCGCGCTTCGCCGGCGACCTGACCCTCGCGGGACCCGAAGAAGTCATCGCATACTTCGCGACGCATCCTGAGTGGAGACCGGAGTACCGCAAGAAGGTGGCCACGAGCCTGCGGTTGTTCTTCCGCTGGGCGCACCAGCATGACCTCCTCGCCCGAGACCCCGCTGTCGGCATCCCACAGGTGCGGGTGCCGCGCTACGCCCGCCCACCGGCACCTGAGACCTCGATCCTCTCTGCTCTCGGCCGCGCAACCCTGCACGAACGCGCTGTGTTGCAGCTCGGCGCAAGCCTCGGTCTCCGGCGCACAGAGATCGCAACCAGCCACCCCCGCAACCGCGACGGACGTATCCTCACCGTCGTCGGGAAGGGAGGCCGGAGCCGCCGCATCCCGCTCGACGACGCGACACTCAAGACACTCCTCGACATCGAGGCGCTTCAAGGACGGACGTCCTACTACCTCCCCGGGGGAACCAACGGCCACCTTCACCCGTGCACGGTCTACAAATGGGTCGTGCGGATGCTCGGCCCCGGATGGTCGACCCACAGCCTCCGGCGCCGCGCAGGCCGGGAGGGCTTCCAGCGCACGAAGAACATCCGAGCCGTCCAGAGCCTGCTCGGTCAGAGTTCACTCGACACCACTGCCCTCTACGTCCACGTAGACGAGTCCGAGATCGCGGACGTCACCTCGGCCACGAGCCTCGGTGTCCGTCCCGCCTCGGAACTGCCCGAAAGCGGACACAGCCTGGCCGAGGTCATCCAACAGATCGCGGACGTGTCCGCACGTGCTCGCGATGTCGGCCTCAATGTCCGCCTGTCCGTCGAACACACGAACATCACTGTTACGTCTCCACGACTGACCGCCGTCTGATTCCGACACGCACCACGAGACGAGTCCTGTCCGGTCACACCGTGACCGGACACAAGGCCAGCATCGTGGCAGCGCATCGGTCATCATCCGCAGCGGCCACTGGCCGGACATGGCCGGCGCGCACTCTCCCATGGCCGCGCAGCTCACCGACCACCTCTGCCACCTTGTCCGCTGTTGGCCGGTCAGGCATGCCAGCCGACACGTCTGACCGTCCCCGACCATCGCCTATCCGTCGATGCTTAGGTCAATGGCCGGACATCTGCCAGGCCCGGACACACATGTACCTTCGTGAGCGGCAGCCCGACCGGACGCCGTGTCCGTGACCGGTGTCAGACTCACACCATGGACACAGAGGTCATCGGAAATTGGATTCAGGTACTCGTCGTGATCGCTGCCATCGGCGCCGCGATCGTCGCCCTAGTCGTCTCCTCCAAAGACCGCCGGAACGCGCAGAAGATCGCCGAGGGCGATCGTGCAGCCGCCGCCGAGGTTGCAGCGGCTGACCGTCGAGAGGCCCTTCGGCAGGCGCACCTTATGTTCGAGCTGGAGACGCTGTCCCGGCTGCTCGAGAACCTCAACCGAGGCGGATCATCGGACCGACAGGAGTCGTCCAAGATGGGCGCCGAAGCACTCACCCTCATCGGACTGCTCGGTAGGGACCGGATCCCGCACCTGTGGGATCAGCGCGCAGGCGACGACGCCAAGCTTCGGGCATCGCTCGAGGACCCGAAGATGCCCGACTACAAGAAGGAAGCGATCAGGGTCCAGCTCGCCGTCAACGCCGTCCGCGACGAAATCAGTGACGGCTACCGCACGCAGCACCACACCCAGTGACGCGTGACCCCCGGCCTTCATTGGCCGGTGCTCGCTGCGACCGGTCACACTGGCCGGACACCGGGTATCTGTGACAATGGCCATCCCATGGTTGACTTGGCCCTAAGGAGGCTGGGATGACCGGGTGCGACGTGGTGGCCATGTGGCCGGAACTGTTTGTCGGCATGGACGAGAAAACCCGAGACAGCTACCGGCAGACGTTCGCGATGACCTACCTCGCCGGGTGGGAACCCGAACGCGCCGCGGTCGAGAACCTGCTGAGCTACGAACGCGGTGACTACGACCATGCGGAGTACCTGCGTCGCGCTCACGAGCACGCGACGCAGCAACACCCCGCCGCGTCCTGAGCGTGGCCACCGGATGGGAGGCATGGGAGTCCTACTTCTACCCCGAGACATACGACGCGCAGACTCGGCAAGGGACACTTCGCAACAAGCTCGAGGTGCGAGACCATGCTGTACTACTCGCCCTCGAGTACGACGCCACTCGCTTCCGAATGCGCGAGATCGACAGAGGCGTCGTTTCAATCCCGCAGACGTATGACCTGAACCATCTACGGGCGATCCACCGGCACCTCTTCCAGGACGTCTACGACTGGGCCGGCGAAGTCCGGGACGTGCGGATCCAGAAGAGCGAGGACAGCGAGTTCGCGAAGCCGCGCCGCGGCGAGATCCATGAGCTCATCGACCAGGTGCACGGCTTCGTCCAAGACATCGACTGGGAGCGAATCGACCGTCAACGGTTCGTGAACTCCACCGCGACAGCGTTCGCCTACCTCAACCAGGCTCATCCCTTCCGTGAAGGCAACGGCCGCACCACCCAGGTCTTCCTACGCGACATCGCCGCGCAAAGCCCATTCACACTCGACTTCACGAAGGTAGACCGAGACGCCTGGGATGAAGCATCCGCACAGAGCAGCCCACGCGGAGACCGCACCTGGATCGACCCCCGCCCGCTCGTCCCGCTCTTCAAGGCCGCCACGCACGGGACCCCGCCACCGACTCGGCCTGCGCCCGACCGCAGCATCAACGTCAACCCCAACACCGGACCCGTGACAGGCAATGGGCCCGACAACATCTACGACGGCCCACACCTCTGATCGGCGCTGTCGAATGCAAGCGCCCAATTCTTGTATTGGGCGTATCATCTGAGTATGGCCACCAAGAAGCCCTCGAGGAACGGTGCAGCTCTGCGCAAGTCCCAGCGCATGAAGGCCGCGTCTGCCGGAAAATCACGCGTAATCCGTACAACAGGGAGCGACCTCAACTCCACCGCTTCATTGCGAAACGCTGAGGCCAAGTCTGTGACCGCCCAGACCGTTGTGAACCGCGCGCCTCGTTCCACCTCCGCCGAAGTGGCCGCCGGATCCGTGGTCACGCAGAGTCTGATGATCCCCGCCCGCACCGAACTCGTCGCCAAAGCCCTGGGCAGCCGCGCTGTACTGGCGCGCACCCTGGGTGTGTCGAACTCGCAGCCAACCCGGTGGATCAGCGGCCAAGAGTCCCCGAACTCCGAGAACACCCGCGCGATCGTGGACCTCGAGCACGTCGTCGCCAGAGCGCGCCTGCTCTGGGCAGATGACGACACCGTGAACTCCTGGCTGATCGGCAACAACGCCTACCTCGACGGCGCCCGCCCCATCGACGTCATCACCACCCAAGGCTCCGGACCCGTGATCGACGCCCTCGATCAGGCCATGGCCGGCGCCTTCGCCTGATGCTCGTCTACCGCGTCTTCTACCACCAACCCAACGCCAAGCCCGGGCAGAACGGGCACCCCCTCTACCTCCACAAGCCCCAGGGCCGCGGACGCTGGGACAACACCGACCTCTACGACTCCTGGTACCTCGCCAAGTCACCCGAAGGCGCCATCGGTGAAACCTTCGGGGATCTCGCCCGCTGGACGCCGCGCATGTTCGACACCGGCACGCCAGGCGTGCGGCGCGCTCTCGCGACCTTCACAGTCCCTGACGACCTCGCACTGTTTGACTTCGACGACCCCGCCAACCTGCTCCGGATCGGCATGCGACCCAGCGAGGTCGTGATCCGCAATCGCCCCGCGGGGCAAAGGCGCGCCGCAGCGATCTTCGATGAGAAGAACCCGGCTGGCGCACGCACCTGGCAAGGCCTCCAGTGGTGGTCCTACCACCGCCCGCACTGGACCAACCTCATGCTCTGGAGCACCACAGCCGATCCCGCCCCCATCACGCTCACCGACATCACCGCCCTCAGCTTCGCAACGCCTGCGGTCGTCGATGCCGCCACCGCCCTCAGCCGCCCCCTCCCCTAGCCGGAAGGCGCAGCATCGTCGCTGAGCTCCTCCCCTGAACGGACGGCCGGCGGAGCCGTCCGCAGTGCCCCAACGCGCGGGCGCGCGTTTCTTTGCCGTGAAGCCTGCGGCAGTCTACGGTCGGCGTCCTCCACGCAAGCCCCGCTCCGCGGGGCCCGCTCCTCCGACAATCTCGGACGCGCTGCGCTTATTTCGCCCGAGATTCTCTCCCCCACGGCCCTCCGGGTGGCGCTCCGTCCTTCTCCCTGACAGGCACATTCGTGCCTTCAGGGCAAAGAAACGAGAGGTAGGAGACAGACCATGACGAACACCAACATCAACGTCGGCACCCTCATCGAGGCGGACCCGAACACCATCACCCTGGAAACGAACGTGCGCACCGAAGCACGACTCGACACCGGATTCCTCGACAGCATCCGCGCCAACGGCGTCCTGACCCCGGTACTCGGCCACCGCACCCCCGACGGCACAGTGCACGTGAGAGCAGGACAACGCCGAGTACTCGCCGCACGCGAGACCGGACTCACCAGCATCCCCGTGTACCTCGTCGACGCACAGGGCGAAGAAGCCGACCGCATCATCCAGCAACTGGTCGAGAACGAGCAACGCGACTCGATGACCGACACAGACAAGGTCGCCGCGTACAAGAGACTCGAACTCGAAGGCCTCACCGTGACCGCCATCGCCAAGCGCACCGGCACCAAGCGCGAAGAGGTCAAGACCAGCCTCGAAGTAGCGGGAAACACCACGGCCTCAGAGGCCATCAGCGCCCACGCGCTCACCCTCGATCAAGCCGCGGTGCTCATGGAATTCGACGGTGACCAGAAAGTCGTTGCCGCTCTGATCGAGGCCGCCACGAACAACCCCGAGCAGTTCGCCTACAACGCGCAACGCGCCCGCGACGACCGAGACCGAGAAAACCTGCGCCTCGCCACCATCACCGACCTCACCGCGAAGGGCTTCACAATCCTCGACGACCGCCCGTCGTGGGACGACCGCACCCTCGTCCGCATCCGGGACCTGGCGACCGCAGACGGACAGCCCGTAACGATCGATGCGATCACTGGACTCGACGGTGCATCCGCGTACGTGCAGGTCTACCGCTCCGGAACCGCGGACATCACCTACTACCTCAAAACCCCCAAGGCCCACGGATTCAAGAAGCGGAACTCCGGCGGTGACGCCCCGCGCGGACCCATGACCGACGAGGAGAAAGCCGAACGGAAAACGATCATCGAGAACAACAAGGCATGGGATGCCGCCGAGACCGTACGCCGCGAATGGCTCACCACATTCCTCAGCAGAAAGACCCTCCCCCAAGAACACCCACAGATCATCGCGGAACTACTCACAGCAGGTCGTCACCACGTGTCGTCCGCGCTCAGGCACGGCAACGCCCTCGCCGCAAACCTGCTCAACATCACCCAACCGGCCAACGGATACAACACCAACCGATTCGAGGGCTACCTCGCAGACCACCCGATCAAAGCCCAGCACGTCGCCCTGGCGATCACCCTCGGCGGCATCGAGGAGAACACCGGTCGCAGCACCTGGCAGCACCCAAGCACCACCACCGCCCGTTACCTGGAGATCATCGCCGACTGGGGCTACCCGCTGACACCCGTCGAGAAGATCGCCGCGAGGATCGAACCCACCACCTCCGAGTAACACCCAACGGAACTGGTCGCTCGGGATCCCGGGCGACCAGTCCCGCAGAACCCAGATGCCCGAGGATCCGCGCCGGGCGAAACCAGCGTCATCGCCGAGAGACGTTCCACAACATCTCCCGGAACACCGCTGGGAGCCAACCTCGTGCGTGCTGCGCGACTACGGCCGCAACCCGCAAGAATGAGGACTCCGAGAAGACCCGTCCGCGCCGTCTCAGAGACGCATCGCCCCAGTGGGCAGTCTCCGCGACGACGCACGCGGACACAAGAAGGAACGAAATATGAGACCGATGGATGGAACAGACTGGCGCGATATCGGGCCGGTGTACCCCGCTCCTATACTGGACCCCCTCCTCGGTCCGCTCGGCGTCGTCGGAGCCGGGGCGGTTCTGGTCGTTTCAACCCTGACCGCTCTCCTGATCCTCATCAAACCCGAGGGCGAGAAGAGCAGTCCAGCGTTCCTCTACGCGGCAATGGTGCTCGTGGGCGTTCTCATATCGGTGGCCCGCGCAGACTGGTCGACTCTCGTCTACGCGGTGCTGATCCTGCCGGCGTTCATTGGTATCCGCTGGCTGTACCGCAAGCTCACCAGAACCCAGGTGCCCTAGGGATCGCAAGTCGCACGACGCACCCCCTCTTCCCCGGCCGGTTTCGTGACAGCCAACGACCAGTTCCGTGACATCCGCCGGACTGCGGATCGAAGTCTCCACAGCCCGCAGAGCATCCGACGCCGGGTGCCCTGGCATCGTTCTCAGCCTGCGTCTGTTTCTGATTCGCGCTCGGCCTCGAAGTTGGTCGGAAACCGGGTCTCGTCTATCTCGAAACTGACACGCTTGCCCTCGCCGTCCTTGACGAGCCGAATCGCCTCCGCCTTGGAACGGGCCAAGACGGCCTCGGTGACGACGGCACTCTCACGGAACGAGACGTAGTAGACGTCCTTACCCATCGGAGATCCCGGCGTCTCGCCTCGACCGCTGACGGTGCCGCTCTGCTGCTCGATACACACTCGCCCGGGACGTATGGAACAGCGTCGCGACCTCCCCTGGGGTGAACTCGCCCTGCTCGAGTTGACGCGCGATTGCCGCGTCCTCCCTGGGCGAGAACCGGGGCTGGCGCCCCTTGAGCTTCGCGCGCACGCTCGGCCGCGCCATCGCCTCCCGCGTACGCAGGCTAATCCATCCGCCCTCGGCCTCGGCGAGAGCAGCCAGGAAGGTCATGAACAGCTTGCTGAACGGATCACGCGGGTCATAGACGCTGTGCGTGAACTGGAAGATGACACCGCGTTCCGTGATCTCACGAACCAGCCGGAGAGTCTCCTCCGCGTTGCGCGCGAAACGGTCGAGCCGAGGGACGATGATCTTGTCGCCCTCACGCACCGCCGCGAGCAGGGTCTGCAGTCCTGCTCTCTCGATGGTCTTGCCCGTGAAGCCGTGGTCGAAAAAGATCCTCTCCTTCCGGATGCCTTGCCCGAGCAAGAAGAGCCGCTGCGCTTCGAGATCCTGCCCGACAGTCGAGACCCGCGAATAGCCGAACTCCATCAGACGGCTTCCAACCCACTGAGGCGAGCCCGATCACTGATCGCGGTCCAAGCTTCATGCCATACCTGGCTGATCGTCTCCGTGGCCTCGTCGTCCATGCCGTAGAAGTGACCGGCATGCGCAGCAAAGCGGCTGATCGTGCTGAACACCCGGTAAGCGTCCCAGCCAACCCTCGACGGCAGCATCGCGTTCCTCGCGAACACAGCTACACCTCGAACCTCTGCCCGTGCGTCTGGATCGAGTTCAGGCAGATCATTCGCGTTCAGCGATCGGCCAGCCTCGCGCGCTTCGTGAATCAACGCGTGGTAGGCATCTTTGACCCGTTCCTCGATCGCCAGTACCCGGCGCCCGGCACCCTTCCAACCCTTCAGACGCCCAGACGGTGTATGACCCTGGTATGGCACCAGCCGGCGCAACCACTCGGCATCCTCAGCAAAGCCTCCGAGATCGCAGAACGCCGGCAAGGCGCTGCGGACGAGCCAATCGGAAGCCAGCTCGGGGCTGATCACTTTCCAGCGCCCGTCCACGTGGCACGCACACCCGCATCTCCCAATCTGGTCGACGTCGACATCCCACGCATCACGTGTGCACCCGCGGTGCTCTCCGACGTTGCAATCGCCCGAAACAGCGGCACTCACCAAGGCCCCCCAAGCTAGCTGGTGAAATGAAGCCTAAGGACACGGTGGTCGCTCGTGCGCCACCGGATAAACCTTGTGAGCGCGAATAGCCCTCCTCCGGCACCGGCGATGAACATTGGCCAGTACGTATCCCCGCCGATCCAGCTCATGATCACCAACACAACCACGACCATGAGGATGCTCAGCCAGAAGAGCGATCGAGCAGCCCGGCGGCGCTCGAACAACACCAGCACCACCTCGCGTTGATCATCCTCTGGGAGCGCCCCGAAGACGAGTTGTGCCTCATCGTCGTCGATCTGCGCTTCAACCACGTCGGCCAGACGATGGATGCGCCGATCGAGCGAAACGCCTTTCCTATTCCGTCTGCTCAGTCTGTAGAGGGCTTCTTCCTGAGCCTTCGCGCTGATCCTGCTGTCATCAGACATGGTCACTCCCCCGCCCGATCCACTGGCGCAGACATAACCCTGCGAACCAGAGCACCGCGCTGCACGAGTAGTACCAGCGATCCGACGACAACAGCAGCCACCGACCCGACAACAACGACGCATGCCCACCCGAGGATCGGCAGGTCGTTCGTGAACGCTCTGATCGCGGTTAAGAACGCCCAGACACTGGTAGTCGTCAGCAGGATCACGACGAGTACCTGCAATGCCACGTAAGCGCGGTATTGGTTTCCGATGAAGCTCCTCAGGAAATAGACCGAGACCATCCCCTTATCAAATAGCTCTTCATCCGTGATCTCGTCTAGCTTCGCCATGAGCGCAACCTCTCCGTCTCATATGGGCACCCCCAAATGAGATGCACGGCGGACAGCCTATGTGAGACCACTGACATCCCGGACTGACGCCTGTGGAGAGAGACGCCGAGGCGTCTCATTTGAGGAACGTTATACGGACAGCAGCCGCGTTACCTTCTCGAACGCGCCGCTCTGCGAAGACACGCACGATCGTTCGCGCACTCCCATTGGCCGATGCTGTCTGATCGCCAACTGCGGACGTACTGGCGTTGTCCCCATCGCCCGCACTGCCAGCAACACTCCAGGTCAGACACGGACGAAGGATACCGATCGCCTCTGACACTTCGATTCAGCCGGTGCTCACACGCCGTCTCCTTGTTGTGGTGCAGCGTGATGGTCTTCGTCGCGGCGATCATTTTCCGGGCGGCCCTTCGAGCCCTCTAGGGCTCGGGCTGGGCTCGGCGACCGTTTGCTGGACATCGCTCAGTCTGAGTCCTCGTCCGGCTATGAGGCGGTCACCTAGGCGTCGGTGATCTGACGACCGATCGTATTGAATTCATGGCCCCACGCTTTGGCGCGCTCACCCAGCACACCCTGAACAGCGGCCAACCCCACCAAGTCCCGGAAGCGCCGCAAGCTGTCAGCCATTCGAACGTTCAACCTCTTGTAGAACTCGGCGGACAGCGAGAAATCTTCGAGCATCTGCTGAAATAGTGCGTGGAGGTCGTCGTCGTCATCCAGTGCGGCCCGCTCGGCCACATCCCAGTAGGTTGAAGGACTCTCTTCTCGCTGGGGGTTATCAGCTAGGGCATCGAGATTGTAGAACCGGCCCTCTTGCCCATACCTGTTCAAGGCGGCCACAAGGTGTGGCCATACTGGATCTGCATCGACCGCAGCGAGGGCCTCATCGACGAATGACCGATGCGTCGCATGTTCCAGATTGGCGCGGATCACTTCCCGCAGTAGCTGCTCCATCTTGATGAGGTCGTGCCGGTACTCGTTCTTGAGAATCCTGGCCGGGAGCCATGTGCCGGTGTCTTCGACGTTCCGCAGGCCAAGACTGAGCTTCAACGTCTTCTCCACCCCGATGGAAAGCATCGTCATGATCGGGTCGCGCGTCGTCTCGATGAACGCCGCCGTGCGTAGCGCATGAACGCCGTAGGCGATCAAATGCTTCGCGGAATCCGACTCCTGGCTGAGATGTATCTCCTGAAGCATGGACAGCTCGTCACCGTAGCGATTAGGCACACCCACACTCTTGCAGAGGCAGCCAGGCATGCAGCCATTCGGTGGCAACACGGTGCCAGCAACGACGACGCGCGGCGCCATGAACCAGACGCGTAGGGAGGGACGGGCTTAGACGCCCGACCCTCCCTCAGTTACAACGGCTCGATAGTGATGGTGATTCCGGATACGCTCATCGTGACAGTGATGCGGAAGCCTGCATTCATCGGGTCCTCCCTTCTCTTCGGGATGCCCCCTCCCGTCCTGGCCGACGGAGGGGGCATCCGGCTATGAGGACACTCTCTCGCTAGACGGAGAAGGACAGCAAACCCGTTCAATCACGGCTTGGGCGGAGCGGGGAGCCGTCTACAGCGGAGACACGGCACGTTACCTGCGGAGGCCGGACGCCGTTCCAGCGGAGACAGACGACGCTTTGAGCGGTATCTTATAAGGAAGGATCTCAGTACCCCAGGTATCACTGGTACCCCTGGATCTCACGTCACTCCGCTGAGGACGTCTACTTTCTTTGCGGGAGCACCCATGGACGTCCCTTCAGAGGCCATCGAAGCGCTCGGTCGAGCCACCGATAAGTCCAAACGTAAGAGCACCGTTGCTCTCCCGATCGCCTATGTCAAGCGTGCCGATGCGACCCCCACGGCGGCCAGGCTGGTGCAGTCGCACGAGCTGCGACTCAAGCTGCACATGACCCTCGTGATGCAGGCAACGAGTGCGCCGTTCACAGTTCCCGATCGCCCGACGCAGTCTCTGGCTCGGTTGCTGAACCTGCCCTCGGACTCGGGGCCCCGACGGGCGAACGACGCCAAGAGGTGGTTGCGGAAGCACGAGCTCATCACCCCCGGCAAGCTTCCGGACGGAAAGCCCGGACTGCTTCTGCTGCACCCAGACGGCTCAGGGAAAACGTGGGAGGGAAACGGTAACCGCTGGGTCGGCGTTCCTTTTACCCTGTGGACCAACGGGTGGATTCTTCGGCTCAGCGGCCGAGCAATCGCTGCGCTCCTTGCCCTGCTCGAACTCAACGGCGGATCAAAGCATGATGACGGCGAGTTCATGGATGGTCACCGCAAGAAGCAGTACGGGCTCTCTGACGACACGTGGACACGGGCGACAAAGGAACTCGAGTACTACGGGCTCTTGCGTATGACCGAGGGCTACTGGGGAGACGACGAGTTCGAGCGCCGAAAGAGGAAGCGGTACTTCGTCATCCGCGACGCCCTCGACACTCCCCCGGATTGGGCGAAGCCCGACTTCACAGTCACCTGAGCCCTCTCACAGTCCAAGCACGCACCCGTCGCCAGACGGGTCAGCTCGCCTGGTGGAAAAGCCTGTTGCGCCGACCGCGGAGGACGCTCTTCTGAGCGTCCTGCTTGGCTTCGTTGACGATCTGCTCACGGACGGCAGGGTTGGAGAGGTCGCGGAGGTCAGAGGCGCGCGAGAGAAGTTCCACCTTGCCCGGGTCTGCGATCGTCATGCGGCCAGTGTACGCGAAACGTATGACATTAGGCCGGAGATCCGGCAGCACGGCCCGGGGTCTTTCGGGTCTTCTCCGCGAAGATCATCGCGAGGATGCCGGCGATGAGACGCAGGTCGTTCTCATCGTCTTCTGTGAGCGAGTCGGTTTCCGGTGCATCGACGGTGAGCAGGCCAAAACCCACCGTGGCAGATGTGATCGGAGTGGTGATGAACGTGTTGTAGCCATCGCCGGATCCTGCCCAGTCATCCGGTGCCTTCGAGATGTCGTCAACGAACAGCGACTTGCCGACCCGGAGCGTTTCGAACGCCTTGTCCCCCCGGTCAGTGCCGAGAATGAACGGCTGAGGCGCTGCGCGATGGCTGCCCGCAGCCCAGTCCACGACATCCATCCGACTCTCGTCGTCGCTGACTTGGTATACGACTGCGCGCACCAATGGTACTCCAGCCTGACTTCCTCGTCGGCTTGACGCCGCTGTACCTCGAAACGGTGAGCGCGCACCTCGACGGTTCTGATGAGACCGGGCTCATTGAACGACTGGTGAGAGCGGAGAATTGGCGCTGGACCGAGCATATCCGGCCGAGGCACAACTACTCACGCCGACCAGAGTCGTGCTTCGACAATCGAGGCACTCTGATGCGAGAGGCGTTTCTCGATGAGCTGGCGTCCGTTGCGCGGCGAGCACGCGTTCTCCCGAGAGCCGATGAGTCGTACGGAACCCGAGACGGCGTTCTCCTCGATCCCTGGCAGTTCGAGCACGCAGCGCAGCTCTGGGTCGAGCACGGACTACAGATTGAGCTCCATCCCCTATCCGGAAGGCCCGGGGAGATCCACGTACATGTGCCCTTGGCAGAAGGTGACGACGATGATCAGTGAAGCCGACGGCGACGATTGGGAGCAGCGCTTCTATGACTGCGTTGATCCGCCATCCGAGATTTCGTTTAGCGACTGCCTGCGCGAAATCGGCCTCGAAGCTCGAAGCATGCAGAACAACAAGCCAAGGTATCTCGTGGACGTCGCGGCCGAACTGGTGAAGACCGTGCTGACCAAGAATGTCGTCGATGGCAGACAGCCCGACATGAGCATCGCCTCGCACGTGCTGCGCGGCATCGTCAGCGGGTACGACGCGGTCACCCCGATGCACCGCTTCCAGGTCGCGCACTCGATGATCGATGTGGTGGACGCCCTCGTGGTGGACGAACTCAGCAAGCTCGTCATGCCGTCAAGGAACTCTCGGCTGACCTGGAAGCAAGCTGCCGATCTGGTTGGCCTTCCCGAATCAACGCTCCATTCTCGCTACGGCGACCGCGTCTACTACACGAAGGCATAGGGGCTGAGTGGCCGCTCTCAAAAACGAACGGTTCCTGCGATTCCGGTATTGGCCCATCTTGCCGGTGATTGAGCTCGAATAGCCACTCTCAAAACTCACGGGATTCGCGAGTCTCGATAACGCGTGAGTAGCTGAGAGTAAAATTAGATATGAAGCCTTCTACAACCCAGGGAACCCAGCTCGGTTATGTCCGAGTATCCACCGGCCAGCAGGACGAGCAGCTCCAGCTCGATGCGCTCGATAAGGTAAATGTCCTCAAGCGCAACAGGTACATCGACAAGGGTGTTAGCGGCGCGAAGGTGAGTCGGCCTGCGCTGGACGCGATGTTGGAAGACGCACAGCCTGGCGATGTCATCACGGTATACAAGCTTGACAGGATCGGACGATCGACAGCTCACGTCGCATCGCTCATCGCAGACCTGGCGGAGCGCGGCATCTTCATTCGCAGCATCGGTGACGGGCTCGACTCTACGACGAGCACGGGGAGAGCCATGCTCCAGATGCTGGCGATCTTCGCTGAGATGGAGCGCGACTTTAACCGAGAACGCACGATCGCCGGCCTCGCGGCCGCGAAAGCTCAGGGACGAGTCGGCGGTCGGCCTCGCGTAACCGACTCAGCCATGAACCGCCAAGCTCAGGCTCTACGAAACGCTGGCGAGAGCATCCCTGACATTGCCAAGGCGCTCGGCGTCAGCATTGCTACCGTTTACCGAGTCACAAAGGCGAGGGCTAGGGACAATCGTGACGTGTGAGGGCTGCGCCGTTCAGGCCTGCTCCTCGCGCGATGTACTCAACCACACTCGGTCATCCTCATCGTCATAGCTGACGATGCAGATCCTGGTCGCTAGTGCGGCTCGATCTTCTTCGAAGACATTGGCGCCTTCAAAGAACAGCTCCATTACGGCCTCCGAGGAGAGCTTTGTCGCCGATGGGGCGTTCCACCAATACAGCAGGAGCGCTTGGTTATTCCCCTCTGCTGCCGCGAGGGACATGGCGATGTGCTCCCACCACCACGAGTCCGTGGATCCAAGTGAGCATCCGAACACGATGAACAGATCGGTGTCACCGAACAAGTGGCCGTAGCGCTGGTCAACGCGGGCCCAGTAGGTCTTCGCCAGCTTGGCCGAAGCGCTCCGCGGGTTCCCATCACCGTTCGTTCCGAAGAGGATCGAGCGCGGGATGTCTTGATATCCATGCGGGTGCACGACCTGCGTCTCAACGTAGCTCGAGGAGTTGAAGTTCCAGCTGTCCCCGGACAGGCGCTTCGGATCTGTGTTGAACCAGAAGTTCGTATCCACGGTTGAGTGTGGCACCGGATCGAACTGCACCGGATCCATGTGGATGTAATCGTCCAGCATGGAGGTGTAATTGAAGTTGACGAAATAGTAGTTGTAGAGGTCGTAGTTCGCCTTACGCATCCCGAACGGAATCTTGCGCAGGTCGTCGGCACTAGCTATATCAGCCAGGAAACCAGATGCCGACTTCCTTGCCCATTCGTTCGCTTGGGAGTCTTCGCTCAAGCGAGACAGGAGCGGTGCACTCACTACCGAGTTGAGAAACTCTGAGAAGCAGTTCCGGACTTCATCGAGCGACGAGCGGATCTCGGATACCGGCACCCTTCGGCTTTCGAGACTTGTGATGCACGCTTCGATATCACTCCAGTTGAGCTTGCCGTCCTCCAGCGCCTGCTCCATTTCCTTGAGAACGAGATTAGAGGCATCTACGTTCTTCATCTTCATGAAGTGGTAGAAATCTGGGTAGCGTGTAGTGGTGGTCTGTGCGTACTCGCGCATGACCTGAATATCGAATCCATTCCCGACCAGCGCCATTATGTTGAACTGTCTACCGAACTGTGACGGCTCCGGGATGAATGGGTAGGGCATCGAAACATCTTTCTTTCGCATGGCGGCACGGAGGCCTCCGGTCGGTGCACTGATGCTACAGGGCTCCTGATGTGGCCCTGGCTGCAGTCTGGATCACGGCAGGGCGTAGCGCTTCTATCGTGCGGGAGGGGTTGCCTCGTCGCCACATGCGCCCGCCCCTACGGACGACGCAGCTCTCACCTAGCCGTCAGGACGACTCCAGCACCGCATCCAGCGTCGACGAGTAGCCATCGCGCCCCTCCCGCAAGAACTGGAAGAACGCGCCATAGTCGCGCGGAGTCAAGAAGTGGAAGGTGTACTTGTCGTCTTCCCGCATCGCATTGAGAGCGGCGAAGTGCGCCTTAGCCGCTGCGTATTTCGCACGGTTCTCGTCCGATGGCTCGTCGATCTCGTCATCGCTCTTGATCTCGACGACGACAACTCGGTCGTTCGTTGCGAGGAAGAAGTCCGGGTTGAAATGCCCCCGGCGGAAGTGCTCCCCCTTCCGCCAACCGAACTCGATATCGTAGAAGTCCTGATCGGTGGACTTGATCCAACCCACCAAGGCTGCGGCGTTGTCGGCCTTCACCAACTCCTTGATGAACAGCCTCTCGGGCTTATGGTTAGCGATCACGATGTTCTGAGGAGTCTTGAACAGGAACTTATTTGCTACCTCTTCAACCGCTGATCGCGGCAACGAGTCATCCTCCAAGACGTCGCTCAGAACTCGCTGCGTCTCTTCTTCGCTCAGCCCGCGCGAGTCCTCATCTATGAACACAGTGGCATCGCCGCGTCTCAGCGCGGAAACGTTGATGCTGTCTCGACGACGTTCCGCCGTCGAGTACGTGACGACCTCGTTTGGCCTCGACACGTAGCGAACTGTGTGGCTCGACTTTCGATGCACCACTCCGAAAGCCGACTGGAGTCTCTGTCGATTGTCTTCGCTGACCTGATCGCTAGTCTCCCCAACTCTCTCGAGCGACTCACGAATGAGGCTTTGCAACCAGCTGAGGGAGTACTTCTTCGCGTACTCAGTCGACTCCTCAAGATCGATCGCTCGGAACTTGGAGTGAATATGCTCGGCGACCTCGTCGATCGTGAACATGCGGTAACGGATCAGAGTTCGTTTATGGCGCTGACTACCGCTGAGGACGCGGCTGTATGTGGTTTCACGCTCTAGCTCCGAAACCTGCGAGACCAGCGTGACGTACCCCTTGGAGAAGTCGTACTCGGCGGGCGCCTCGTGCTCTTCCGCTTCCTGTGATTTGCTGTAGTCGATGTTCTGGAGGTCGAAATTGTAGTCGACCTCTTTCGATACAACCTGCGAAACCAATCGGCTCTCGATCTCAAGCACCTCGTCGACGAGGTGCCGAATTCGCGAGGACCACGAATCGTGATTGAAGACTGTGAGGATGGGTCGTTCACCTCGGTATGAATCCGGAACGCGTAGCCCTCTTCCCAGCACCTGGGCTATAAGAAGCTTGCTTGAGAAGGCGCGCTCCTCGTGCGGGACAACTTGAAACACGTTCTTGACGTCCCACCCCTCGGTGAGCATGCTCACTGAGACGATCCACTCGACGGAGCTATCAACTTGGTCGACAGATCCCAAGCTGACTACGTTTCGGCGATGGTCCGGATCCGATGTGACCGTGAGCACCTTGGAAGCCGCCTGATCTGCCGTGAGTCCCTCTCGTTCCCCGACGAATGAGGCAACCTCAGAGGCTAGACGCTTGGCAGCCGCGATGTCGCGCGTGACGAGCAGTGTTAGCGGCTTGACCTTGCGGTAGAAGCTCTTGTTGCCTTGATGGTTGTCGTAGATCTTCTGTAGCTTCTCATCTTGCGGCCCCGCGGAATCCTCGGCGACGTAGTCGATCGTCTTCACAACACCGGCGTCGATAGCGTTTCTAAGCGAATATCGGAAGATCACATCCGGGAAGTAGGAGTTGTCGACGTAACAGGTGCCTGAGAGACCCACGACGTAGCGAAAGCCGAGGTCCGCGTCAGCAACGAACTCCGCCCACCGGCGCATCTCCGCCGTGGAGTGCAGATGATGCGCCTCGTCGTTCAAGATCAGAGTTCGCTCACCCTTCCCTGCGAGCGTAGGTCGGATCGAGCTCCGTGAGGAGACGAACGTCGCGTGGAAGTTCTCGACGCACAAGCTGCCCGGCACGATGGACTCGGTCCCGTTGATTACAGCAGGCGCGGCGTAGGCGACAGCATCTGGCATCGCCGCTCGAAGGGCCTCACTTGCGGCCAGGCTCTTGAACTTCTCGGTGAGTCCAGCCTCGATCGTCAGCGACGGGCAAAGGACGAGCACTTGGTCGACAGCTCCGAGGGCGAGCATGATTGCGCCGACACCGTACATCACATAGCTCTTGCCAGTGCCGGTCGCGAGGTCGAGGCTGCACGACAACTGGTCAGGGAACAACAGCTTTCGCTCGGCGGCGAGTTCGGTTCCGTAGACTTCGCGCAGGGTGGGCGTCGCGTCGAGATTCTCGAGCATCAGTGCGCGAGCGTTCTCGTAGCGCCCACCGGCCAGATACCTCAGCGTTACCCGAATCGCATCCTTCTGATAGTCGCGTGTGCCGCACAGAGCATCGAGAAACGGCTCAAACGGTGTCAGGTCCAGCACACTGGGATCGATGGCTTTTGTCACCTTGAGCACAAGGTCCGTGTTAGTAAAGGAGGTCGTCACAGCGGACATCAGCTAGTTCCTCCAGGCGCCATCGCATCCACCCCGGCGCTGAAACTGCTGCGGGATTTGACCTCCGTGTACTCGTTGCCGAACACATCAAGGTAGACGATCATCACGAACTCACCCAATTTCTTCAAAGGAATGCTCAACGTCCACGCGTTCTCCTTGAGCTCCGCGGCAAAGACGGCGTCGTCGAGCACGAAAGGCGGAGCCGCCTTAGAGTCCGCGGCCTGGTCGTACGGATAGTCGTAGTCGATCAGCACTGCAGAGATGGTCTCTCTGTTGCCCCGCTCGGTCGCGCCGCGAGCCAACGCCTCACTGTGGAACTCTTCGATCTGGACGTACGCATGACCCCGTCCGTTCTCGGTTCCCTCCCAATACCGGCATCGCACGGTCGGCTGTTGAATGAAGTCAAATCCCACAGCATCCACCGTGCGGTTCACGTCTTCGGAACCGATCGGTTGGCGGAGCGCTTCGAACGGGCGGTCGTGGAGCTCGTTGACGATCGAGTACGGGATGCGCAAGACGTAGTAGCGAACATCGCCGCGATCGATGTAATCCTCAAGGAACGCCACGCTGGCGGCCGGAGCAATGATGAAGACGTCCGCGCTTGAGCGCGTGCCAATCTGAGAGTGCAGGTTGTCGATGAATCCGTGATCCAGAACAACGCCGCCATCCTGGCGATGATTGAACACCAGAACGTCCGCACCGTTGCGGTATCCATCGAGGGCGACGCCTGCAACAGAGTGCGGCTCATCAGTACATCCGAAGAGATTGAGGCCGAAGAATCGCCACTCCGGCCAGGCCAGTTCGCGGAGCCGCGCGAAGTCGTATAGCCCCGCATTGCTGAGAGTGAATGCTGCGGGAGTGAGGTCTCGCCCCTTATTACCTATATTCGCCTTGAGAGTCAGCATTCGCTTCTGAATCGTGTAGACGGCAAGCTTGCCGGAGTCCATGGCGATCCACCGTCGCCCCAGCTTCTCGGCCACAGCGGGCGTTGTGCCGGACCCAGCGAACGCATCAAGGACGAGGTCGCCGGGTTTGGTCGTCGCGTTCATGATTCGCTCCAGCAGCGCTTCTGGCTTCTGCGTCGGGTACCTCTGGTTCTGACTGCGGTCAGCGGGCTGGAGCATCGACATACGCCAAACATCGTCGACAGTCTTGACGGCGGTTTCTTGGTAGACCACCTTGCCGTCCTCCCCCTTCACGTTGACCACCTTCTGCGTCTCCTTGTCCCATCTCCGCGCGAGTTGCTTGACCGCTCCCCCCCTCGCGCAGCTCCTTGAGGGGCGAAAAATTGAACGTGGAGGATTTCGAGTACCAGTAGATGACGTCGTGGTTAGACGCGAACCGCTTAATGTTGCCCTGCATCTTGTTGTAGTAGTGCCAGACAATCTCATTGCGGAAGTTCCGCTCGCCAAACACCTCGTCCATCAAGACTTTGACGTAGTGACCCTTCTTCGAATCCAGGTGCACGAAAATGGAGCCATCGTCGGCCATGAGCTCTCGCAGCATCACGAGTCGACGGCGCAGAAACTCCAAGAAGGCGGCGCCCACGACTCGGTCTTGATACGCGCGTTCCTCATCGCCCCCGACGAAATCTCGGGCCGACGCGAACGGAGGATCGATGTATACAAGGCGCACGCCCGGCTGCCCGTCAGCGCTCTTGAGCTCTCCGCTCCGCTTCATGTCGAGCAGCGTCTTCGCCGCCTGCAAGTTGTCCCCGAAGATCAGCTGGTTAGTCCAACCCGACTCGTCAGGCTGTCCGAACTCTCGAATCACCTGGAGAGGGACAGCCATCGCCCCAGCGATGATGTCTTCCTCGCGCTCCTTCCCGGCTTGAGGCCTTTAGCCAAGCGTGTGACCAGCCAGCGCTCGTAGCTCCTACCTCGGTGCGAGTCGCGGTCGATCAGCATTGGGAGCATGCATCAGCTCTGATCCAAGCAGTCAACTCTGAAGATGCCTCCACTCGCAGCGTAAACCTAGGGCTTTCCTCTGACGCGCTCTCCGCGACAGTCAGGGATTACTTCGGAATTGAGAGCTTCGGGCGCCGCTAGGTTGGCTCCGCGCCACCTACGCCGTCGCAGGATCTCGTACTGATGCACCTCGTGAGAGAGCAGTCACCCTTCTGGGGCTCGTCATTGAGGACCGGCGCCCTCGCCGTCTGTGCCAGGACACACGCCCGAGACAGAGCTCGACAGATTCGCTCGACAGAAATCAGTCGTCATCGCCAATTTGTGGTGGTTTGCGTTGGTTTCATGAAGATAGGGAAATCCCAGATCGGCAGCAGATACCGCAAATTGCCGCAAGGTTCGAGTCTAGTACGCCCAGCTCCCGGAGGTCGCAGGTTCAAATCCTGTCCCCGCAACAAGAGAAAGGCCCCCGATCCTCGGATCGGGGGCCTTTCGCCTTCCCCGGAGAGCTCGACGATCACCCGCACCGTCGACGCCTGCTCGTCCGCGGAGGAGCGACCGGTACACGCCTGCCACGATCCTCCGTTTCCGCGGAGAACGGAAGCCCCTTCGCGGCACGGCACGGAGGTGCGAGCCTGAAGGGTCACCCCGCGGACGGGAGCGTGCACCCGCCGCGCACACCGAGGAGCTAACTCATGGGACGACTCACCTACGAGGGCGGGCCCAAGGTCGAGATCGAGGATCGCGCTCTGACGCACCTCCAGCTCGTCATGACGGCGAAGCTGCGCCGCGGCGAGCCGTTCCCCTTCTCCTGGCGCGAGGATGCCAGCGTCGGAGGCGGCCGGACCACGGTCTGGATCCATCCCTCCAGCTCGCTGGTCTTCAAGTACTTCGGGAGCCGACCGCCGCGCCTGAACCATGCATGGATGCGGGACCTGGCCGTCACGGCGTCCCAGCCCTCGGGCCTGTACCTCACCCCGGAACCTCCGCAGGACCACGACGGGCCCTCCGGCTACGAGGGCGAGGGTCTGATCTGACCGTCCCCGAACGCCGCGGATGAGCGGGGAGGCGGACTACTCCGCCGCGCCCTGCTCCATGTCGAGCAGCTTCTGGACCGCCTCGGTCAGGCGCTTGTCGGCCTCGCCGAAGGCCTCGAGGTCGCCTGCCTTCAGCGCCGTGTCACGGTCGAGCAGGGCCTGCTGCGCCTGCGCGAGCGCGTCGGCCTCGGCGTCGGTCGGCGCCGCCGGCTCCTCGGTCGTGGGGACCTCGCCCGTCTCGGGGTCCGGCTCCGTCGGCTCGACCTCGTCGTCACCGCCCGTCGCCCCCGAGTCCCCGCCGAACAGCGCGTCCAGCGCCTCCGTCAGCGTGTCCTCGAACGCGACCCGGTCGCCGAACGCGACCAGCACCTTCTGCAGACGGGGAAGCTGCGTGCCCTCCGACGACTGCACGTAGACGGGCTGCACGTAGAGCAGACCGCCACCCACCGGCAGGGTGAGCAGGTTTCCGTAGATGACCTCCGACTCCCCCTGCTGGAGCAGGTTGAGCTGCGGTACGACCGCCGTGTCGGAGTTGTACGTGTTCTGCACCTGCCCGGGACCCGGCACCGTGGTGTCGTCGTTGATCTCGAGCATACGCAGTTGACCGTAGCCTTCCGCCTTGACGCCCGCCTCGGATCCGGCATCCGAATCGACCGCCAGGTAGCCCATCAGGACGTCTCGGCTGCTCCCGGCGCCCTGCGACGCGGGGATGAAGGTCGAGAACATGGAGAACCGCGCTCCCTCCTGCCCCGGCATCTGCATCGTCAGGTAGTACGGCGGCTGCAGCATGTCGTTGCTGCGCGGGTCGTTGGGCGTCTGCCACCGGTTGTCCTGTTGGGCGAAGGAGCCCGCGGTGTCGATGTGGTAGATGCCCAGGATGTCGCGCTGCACCTTGAAGAGGTCGGTCGGGTAGCGCACGTGGCTCATGAGCTCGCCCGACATCTCGCTGATCGGCTTGACGGTCGAGGGGTAGACCTTCTGCCAGGTCTTCAGCACCGGGTCCTCGTCGTCCCACGCGTAGAGCGTCACCGATCCGTCGTAGGCGTCGACGGTGGCCTTGACGGAGTTGCGGATGTAGTTGATCTCGTCGATCGCCAGGTTCGGCGCCCGGACGTTCGAGTCGGCGATCGCATCCGACAGGCTCACACTCGTGGAGTACGGGTAGGTCGAGCTGGTGGTGTATCCGTCGACGATCCAGACAATGCGTCCGTCGACGACGCTCGGGTACGGGTCGCTGTCGAGCTCGAGGTACGGAGCGACCTTCTGCACGCGCGTCTTGGGGTCGCGGTCGTAGAGGATCTGCGAGTCCTCGTTCACGAGGTTCGAGAACAGGATCTGCTCCGACTGGAACTTCAGCGCGTACAGGAGCTTCGTGAAGGTGTCGCCGATGCTCGGGCCGCCCTCGCCCTCGAACGTCGTCTTCGTCTCGTTCGAGCCGTCCTTGCCGCGCGGGTAGTCGATCTCGACCGGGTCGCGACCCTCGGGGGCGCCGACGATGGAGTACTCCGGCGAGTTCTCACCGAAGTAGACGCGGGGCTCGAAGTCCTCCCGCTCGGAGAGGAATCCGGCCGAGGGGATGCCGCGCTCCAGGAACACCGGCTCGCCGTCGCTCGTGCGCTGGTTGCCCGCCGCCGCGACGAGGCCGTAGCCGTGGGTGTACACCGCCACGCGGTTGTTCCAGTTGTCCCCCTCGCCGAGGCGCGTGATGTCGAGGTCGCGCACGGCGACGACCGTGTCCTGCATCTGGCCGTCGATCTCGTAGCGGTCGACGTCGAGCGTCTCCTCGAACTGGTAGTAGGCGCGGTACTGCTCGAGCTGGCGCACCGCCGGGCTGATGACCTTCGGGTCCATGATGCGGATCGACGCCGTGGTGTCGGCATCCGCCCGCAGCTGGCCCGCCTCGGCATCCGTCTCGGCCTCGAAGCTGGTCGTCTCGAGGTCGGCCACGTCGTACGCGGCCTTCGTGCCGTCGATGTTCCGCTGGTAGAACTCGGCCTGGTACGCGTTCTGGTTCGGCTTCACCTGGAAGGTCGTGACCACCCAGGGGTAGCCGACGCCCACGACCAGCGAGGCGACGATGAGCAGCGCCGTGGCCGCGAGAGGAAAGCGCCAGCGGCCGATGACGGCGGTCACGAAGAACAGCACGGCGACCAGCGCCGCCACGATCGCCAGGATCGCGAGACCGGGGATCGTCGCGTTGACCCCGGTGTACGCGGCACCCGTGATGCGGTCGTCCGGTGAGACGAGGGTCTTGTAGCGGTCGAGCCACAGGCTCACCGCCTGCACGAGGAGGTAGAGACCCGCGATGACCGCGAGCTGGATGCGGGCGGCCTTCGAGATGCGCAGCTCACCCTGCCCGATGCGCACCGAGCCGTAGAGGTAGGAGACGAGCGCGGTGACGAGCAGTGAGAGCAGCAGCACCGCCGAGGCGAACGCCAGCGCGATCGAGTAGAACGGCATCGCGAACATGTAGAAGCCGGTGTCGATGCCGAACTGCGGGTCGACGCTGTCGGTGGCGACGCCGTTCGCCCACAGCCAGACCGTCTTCCAGTTGCCCGCCGCCGCGAAGCCCGCGAAGATTCCGAAGAAGATCGGCATGCCCCACATCGCCAGCCGGCGCAGCGGCTCGATGACCTCCTGGTAGCGGTCGAGCTGCGAGCTCAGCCGCACGTAGACCGGCCGCAGGCGGTACGCGAGCTGGATCACGACGAACAGCGGCACGGCCATGCCGAGGAACCCGACGAGGAACATCACCACCGTGGCGATCCACTGCGTGGTGAGCACGCCCGTGAAGCCCAGCTGGTCGAACCAGAGGAACTCCGTGTAGAGCGAGGCGAACACGAAGAATCCGGCGATCAGCGCGGCGATGATCGCGAGCGAGATGCCGAAGATGCGTCGGGAGGTTCGAGGAGTGGCCGGGTTCGGGGCTGAGGTCGAGGTCACCTCTCCATCCTAGGCTCGCGTCACTGTGCGCAGGCTGTCATCCGGGTCACGGCGAGATCACGGGGACAGCAGGGTCAGGGCACGGCGGTGCAGGCCGGGAGCTCGTCGACGTCGCCGCCGTCGGCGATGACCTCCAGCGCGTCCAGCGACTCCTCGAGCGTGGCCGTGCGGATCACCCGCAGACCGTCCGGCACGTGGCCCACGACCTCGTCGCAGTTGGATGCCGGGGCGAGGAAGAACTCCGCGCCGGCGTCCCGCGCACCGTAGAGCTTCTGACGGATGCCGCCGATCGGCCCGACCGTGCCGTCCGCCTCGATCGTGCCGGTGCCTGCGATGTTCTCTCCGCCGTTGAGCTCGCCGGGGGTCAGCTGATCGATGATGCCGAGGGCGAACATCATGCCGGCGCTGGGCCCGCCGACGTTGTCGAGCTGGATCGTGACGTCGACGGGGAAGTCGTAGTCCGTGCGCAGCGTGATGCCGATCAGCCAGGTCGTGGTCCCGCCCTCGGTGTGCTCCTCCGGCGTGAGCTCGACGTCCTGCTCCTCGCCGTCGCGGAGCACCGTCAGGTCGACGGCCTCTCCCCCGGCGTCCTGGATCTGCTGACGCAACTCCTTCGCCGAGGTGACCGGCGAGCCGTCGATCCCGGTGATGACGTCGTCCGGCTCGAGCACGCCGTCGGACGGGGTGTCGTCGACGGCCTCGACGACCACGACCTGCGCGCCGGTGTCGTAGTCGAGCTGATTGAGGGCCGCGGCCGTCGCCTCGTGCTGCGAGTCGATCATCAGCGTCGCGTTGCGCTCGTCGCGCTGCTCGCTGGTCACGCCCTCGGGGAAGACCGAGTCGAGCGGCACGACCGCCCGGGAGGAGTCGGTCCAGGCGAGCGCGAGCTCGAACCAGCTGGGCGTGCGCTCGCGGTTGCCGACGACCTGCACGGTGGTCAGGTCGAGGGTGCCGCCGGTGGGGAACGTGTCGGCGCCGTCGATGCTAATGAGCGGCACGTCCTCGCCGTCGGTGCCGGCGGCCGTGCCGAGGGTGTCGTAGACCGGACCCGGACGCTGGATCACGTACGGCGTGGGGAGGAAGGTCAGCACCACGAGGGCGATGAGCGCGACGATCAGCGCCCAGACTCCGAGTCCGAGCTTCACAGGCCGCGTTCGTTGCACAGCATCCTCCGTCGTTCGCGAGCGGCGTACAGCGATCTGCCGCCTGGGGGGTCGCTCGCGGAAACCTGTGACTAGCGTAGATGGCACGGCTATAGGCGTGCTGAGAGGGCGATCGACATGGCAGACAACGACCCGACACCCGAGGACTTCCAGGAGTTCCTCCGACGGATGCTGTCCGGCCAGGGCGGCGACATCGACCCCGAGGCCCTCCGCGGCGCCTTCGAGGGCATGGACGGCTTCGCGCTCGACCCGGCGATGATGCAGACGATCATGTCGCAGCTGCAGGGCGCGTTCGGCGGCGACCCGTGGGAGAACACCCTCCGACAGGCTCTGCACATCGCGAACCGCGACGGCCAGGGCATCACCGACGGCTCGCGCTCGTCGCTGGGCGACGCGTTCTCGCTCGCCGCCCTCTGGCTCAGCGAGGCGACGACCATCTCCGAACTCGCCCAGGCGCCGGTGGCGATGACCCGCGGCGAGTGGGTCGAGAAGACGCTGCCGGTCTGGAAGGAGATCGCGGGCCCGGTCTCCACCAGCATCGCGGATGCGCTCACCAGCGCTCTCGACGCCCAGGTGCCCGACGACATGCGCGGCGTCGTGCAGGGCGCGGGACAGCTGATGCGGGGGCTGGGCGGAAGCGTGTTCGCGGCCCAGTTCGGGCAGGTGCTCGGCAACCTCTCGCGTGAGGTGGTCTCGGGCGGCGACGTCGGCATCCCGGTGCTCCCGGCGGGCACCGCCGCCGTCATCCCGCAGAACATCGCCGCGTTCGGCGAGGGGCTCGAGATCCCGGAGGATCAGATCGCGCTCTACCTCGCCACCCGCGAGCTCGCCTACGCGCGCCTCTACCGGCACGCCAAGTGGCTGCACCTGCACGTCATGGCGCAGATCACCGACTTCGCACGCGGCGTCACGGTCGACGTCGATGCGCTGGAGGATGTCGCCAGCCGTCTGGACCCGTCGGATCCGGAGGAGCTGCGGGCAGCGATCGAGGGCGGCGCGCTGCTGCCCTCGCAGACCGAGGCGCAGCGCGAGGCGCTGACACGGCTCGAGAACCTGATCGCCACGATCGACGGCTGGGTCGACGTGGTCACCGCCCAGGCGACCTCCCGTCTCCCCGACGGCGCCCGTCTGGCCGAGGCGGCACGCCGCCGTCGCGCCGTGGGCGGTCCCGCCGAGGACGCCCTCGGGGCGCTCGTCGGTCTCAAGCTCCGCCCGCGCCGCATGCGCGAGGCCACCGCGATGTGGCAGGCCGTGACGGACGCGGTGGGGGTGGGTGCGCGGGACGCGCTGTGGGACTACCCCGATCTCATGCCGACGGCGGAGGACATCGACGACCCGACGGCGCTGGTGGCCCGCATGCAGGCGACGGCACGGGGCGAGCAGCCCGCCGCCGACGAGTTCGACGAGGCGCTCGCGCGTCTGCTCGACGGCGACGACTTCTCGGAGGACCCCGGTGACCGGGGCGACGAGGACGCTTCTCGGGACGGCGGCTCGGGCGACACGCCGGACGACGAGAGCGGCGACGAACGACCCGACGGCGACCGCCCGGTCTGACCCGGCCCGGTGCTCCCCGACCGACGCGATCGACCACTTCTCCTCCCCAACCGGGGGGACTACGGCAGTTTCTCCACCGATGCGCGGTGACCCGCCCGCCGAGCCGCCCGCGTGCCGACAATCGACGGATGCCCCAGCGAACGTCGAGCGCCCTGACGCGCCTGGACCCTGCCTTCCCCCTGCTGTGGAGGGATGAGCACACGATCCAGATCGGCGTCGACGACGGTGCCCTGGTCGACGCGCAGGAGCCGTGGGTCGAACTGCTCCTCTCCCGCCTGCGCCGCCCGTTCCGGCGCGCCTCGTTCGACGTCCTCGCCCATGCGATGGGCGCTCCCCGCGTCGCCGCGCGGCTGCTGCTCGAACGCGTGGAGCCGTTCCTGCGCGACGAGACCCCCCTCCCGCACGCCGCGTGGGTCGAGAGCCACGACGTGTCGGACGCCCGATGCCACCACCGTCTCCGCGAGTCGCTCACCGACGAAGGCGTGCCGGACGGACTCCCCTCGCACCGCGGGGACGTCGCGGTCGTCGTCGTCCCGGGAGCGGCGGCGGCGCTGCGGTTCGCCGCGTTCCTTCGCGACGACATCCCTCATCTGCCGGTGGCGCTCGGTCCGGGACGGGCGACGATCGGTCCCCTCGTGCTGCCGGGCGAGTCGCCGTGCCTCTCGTGCCGCGACGGCCTGGCGCGGGAGGCCGACCCCGCCTGGCCGCGCCTGCACGCGCAGCTCATCGGCCGCGACCCGGGACCGGTGCCGGCGGCGCTCATCGCCTCGGCGGGCGCCGTCGTCGCTCGGATGCTCTCGGAGAAGGAGACCGGGCACCCCGCCGAGATCACGCTTCGCGCGGACGGCTCGCGCGAGCGGCGCGCGGTGGGGTTTCACGCAGGATGCCGGTGCCGCGAGACGTCGTTCCGATCTCCGCCAGGAACCGCGAGGGCGCCCGCTCCCCTCGCCCCGCCGATCGGGACCACGACAGGGACAGCGTTCGCGCGGCTCGCGTGACTCCGACGTAGGCGAGGCGCCGCTCCTCGTCGATCGCGTCGAAGCCGGTCGCGTACGAGATGGGCAGCGCCCCCTCGGCCCATCCGGCCAGGTGCACGTGCAGCCACTCCAGGCCCTTGGCCGCGTGCAGCGTGGACAACGTGACCGTTCGCATGGCGGGCTCGTGCTGGTCCTTCGCCCGCGCCATCAGCGCGTCGCTGAACGAGCGCAGGGTCGCCGCCGGCCCCGCCTCCTCCGCCAGGCGCAGGATCGCGCGCCGCGCCTCCCAGCCGTCCCGCTGCGCGCCGCCGGCTGCCGGGGGCTCGTCCGTCAGACCCAGTTCCCGGAGCACCCGCTGGACCGCGGGAAGGAAGCCGTGCTCGGTGGGGGCGACGGCCGCCGCGCGGAGCGCGAGGATGGCCTGTCGCACCTCCGGCATCGAGAAGAAGCGCGTACCGCCCAGCACCGTCGTCGCGATCCCGGCCGCGGCCAGCGCCTGCTGGATCGCGGCGGACTGCGCGTGGGCGCGGTAGAGCACCGCGATGTCGGCCGGAGAGACGCCGTCGCCGATCTGCGCTGCGATCGCCGAGGCGATGCCCTCCGCCTCGTCCCGCTCGCTGTCGTAGGCGGTGACCGTGGGAACCTCCGTCGCGAACTGCTCGCGCGCCGGCGTGAGCTCGAGCGCGCCGGGACGCCCCTTCATCAGGGCGTTCGCGGCAGCGAGGATCGGCGCCTGCGAGCGGTAGTTGGTCTCGAGGCGCACCACGGTGGCGTCCGGATGCCGACGCTCGAACTCGAGCAGGAACCGCTGCTCCGCCCCTGCGAACGAGTAGATCGTCTGGCTGGCGTCGCCCACCACGCAGATGTCCCGCCGGTCGCCGAGCCACAGCTCGAGCAGGCGGTTCTGCAGCGGCGAGACGTCCTGGAACTCGTCGACGGTGAAGTGGCGGTACTGCTCGTGCACCGAGGCGACGACGCGCGGCTCCGCCTCCAGCATCCCGGCGCAGGCGAGCAGCACGTCCTCGAAGTCCAGCTGGTGCCGCTCGTCCTTCAGCGCCTCGTATCCGCGCTGCAACTCGACCAGCTGGGTCGCGTCGATGCCCGTGACCGACCGCCCGAGCGCCGCGTGCTGCTCGATCGACAGCATCGACACCTTCCGCCACTCGATCTCCGAGGCGATGTCGCGCAGCGTGGCCGTGCTGGGGCGAAGGCGCAGCGCATCGGCTGCCTGCCCGAGCATCCGGACCTTGTTGTCGATGATCGACGGGGCGGGTGCGCCCGCGAGCGTGGGCCAGAAGAAGTTCAGCTGCGCCAGCGCCGCGGCGTGGAAGGTCCGAGCGGCGACGCCCTCCACGCCGAGGGCGCGCAGGCGTCCGCGCAGTTCACCCGCGGCCTTGGCGGTGAACGTCACCGCCATGACGCGCGAGGGCGAGTAGGCCCCGGTGTCGACCCCGTGCGCGATGCGGTGCGTGATGACCCGCGTCTTGCCCGTCCCCGCTCCGGCCAGCACGGCGACGGGTCCGCGCAGCACGGAGGCCGCCTGACGCTGTCTTTCGTCGAGGGCGTCGAGTGCGCTCACGCGTCGCCCTCGCACCAGCGGGAGATCAGCGCGCGTGCGATCGACGCCGGACCGGGGAGTCCGACGGGGCCGTCGCCGGCCAACGCGGACGCGATCTGGGCGCGGGTGAACCACCGCACGTCGATGATCTCCTCGCCGTCCGGACGCGCGGCCGACTCCTCGTCGACCACCGCCCGGAAACCGATCATGAGGGATCGCGGGAACGGCCAGGCCTGGGAGGAGACGTAGTGGACGGCGGACAGGGCGACCCCGGCCTCCTCCAGGATCTCCCGCTGCACGGTCGACTCCAGCGGCTCCCCCGCCTCGACGAAGCCGGCGAAGCAGGAGTACATGCGTCCACCCCAGTTGGCGTTCGCCCCGAGCAGCAGACGCTCGCCGTCGCGGCTCTCGACCGCGACGATGACGGCGGGGTCGGTGCGGGGGAAGTGGTCGCGTCCGCACGCGAGGCAGCGCCGGGACCACCCCGCCTGCCGCAGCTCCGTCCCCCCGCCGCAGGTCGGGCAGAAGGCCGCGTCGCGCAGCCATCCCGCCACGGCGAGCGCCGTCACCAGCAGGTCGGCCTCCGCGGCGTCGAGGCTCGCGCCGAGGTCGCGCAGCCCGAGCCAGGTCTCCTCGGGCGCGGCATCCACCGGCTCCTCCTCGCGCGGAACGGCGGCGACCAGGAGGGGCGTGCCGTCCTGCTCCCGGCCCAGCAGCGCCCAGGCGGCGTCGATCGGCTCGGCCGGGTCCGTGCGCACGAGTCGCAGGTCGGAGACCCGCACGCGTCCCTCACGCACCACCACGACGCGCGTTCCGGGCTCCTGGCGCAGACGATCGATGACGTCCGGTTCGTCACGGAGCTCGGCCGCGCGGTCGAGGGATGGACGGTTCCTGGTCATCGACTCCCTCTCTCACGGGCGTGGCGGAGGCGGGACCGCCCTCGCGCCGACCTAACCTGGGGGCATGGCACGCTCACCTTTCACTCTAGCCGCGGCGGTGACAGCGGCACTGCCCGGTGCGGAGGTCACGGGGGCCCGTGCGCTCAGCGCGGACGGTGATGCCCGCTTCGACTCCGCCGTCGCGTCTCTCGCCGACGGCCGCGAGCTCGCGATCCGGGTCGCGGACGATGACGATGCCGCCCGCGAACTGGCCGCCGAGGCGCTCGCCCTGCGCGCGCTGACGGCCGGTGCCCGGGCGATGCTCCCGTTCCGCGCGCCCGAGTACGTCGGCGAGACGCGCGTCGGCGACGCCCCCGCTCTCGTGACCGAGCTCCTTCCCGGCTTCCAGATCGAAGCGGCGCACGTGCCCGCCGGGCGCGGCGCCGCGGAATCGATGGGCGCGGCCATCGCCGCCGTCCACGGGCTCCCCACCTCCGTCGTCCGCGGGGCGGGGCTGCCCTCGCGCTCGGCCGAGGAGGCGCGCGCCGACATCGGTCGCCTCGTCGACGACGCCGCCGCGACCGGCCGGGTGCCCGCCCGCCTGACCGTGCGGTGGCGGGAGGCCGTCGCCGACGACGACCTGTGGCGGTTCGAGTCGACCATCACGCTGAACGGCGTGCAGGCGACGTCGTTCCTCTTCGACGACGACGACGAGCGGGGTCCGCACGTGGTCGGCCTCATCGGATGGCACGGCCTCGCCATCGGCGATCCCGCCATCGACCTCTCCTGGCTGTCTGCCGCACCGGATGCCGCCGCCGATGTCCAGGCCTCCTACACCCGCGCCCTCGACCGCGCCCCCGATCAGGCCCTGGAGGTGCGGGCCCGGCTCCTCGCCGAGCTGGAGTTCGCCCGGTGGCTGGTGCACGGCGACGCGCTGCGCCGCCCCGACATCGTCGACGACGCCGCCGCGCTCCTGGAGGCACTGGCCGAAGGGCTGCGCCACGAGGATCTCGCCGTGGTCGCCGATCGGAGTGCGGGAGTGGATTCCGCGCTGGACGCCCTCGACCGCGTGCCTGCGGGGCAGTCGGCCGGCGGAGACACCTCGATGCAGACCGACGCGTACAGCCCGGACGAGCTGTGGGCGGCCGAGCAGCAGGACACCGCCGACCGCGGAGACGACGCGGATGCCGCGGCTGCACGTCGCGCCGAGATGGTGAACGTCGAGACCGAGGACCTCTCGGGCGTGGCCGACCTGTTCTCCCCCGATGCCGCCGACCGGTCCTCCTCGCGGGACGCAGCGTCGCCGGCTGCAGCAGCTGGCGCGTCACGGGAGGACGCGGACGGCGACGACGAGGAGGCTCAGCGCGCTGCGCGAGCCGCGCTCCAGCGCTGGAAGAGCTCCGCCTCCGAGTAGACCCGGTCGCCGCGGATGATGCGGTCGTCCGCCACGTAGTACAGGGCCACGTCGATCTCGTCGAGCGGAACGCCGAAGCGGCGGTGGTAGGCGAGGCGGTACAGCGCGAGCTGCAGCATCCGCTCCTCCTTCTCCGCCTCGGTGCGCGGAGGCTTGCCCGTCTTCCAGTCGACGATCTCGATCCGCCCCCCGCGGTCGTCCCGCCGGTACACGGCGTCGAGCTTGCAGATGACGATGTGCGCGGCATCTCCGACGCCCTCGAGTCCGGCGCCCAGGGCGAAGTCGATCTCCATCTCGACCGCCAGCGGACGCAACGCGCCCCACTCGCTGCGTTCGAACGTGGCCTGCAGCGCCTCGAGCTCGAGCCGGTCCGCGCTCTCCCCCGCGAGGGATCCGGCGTCGTCCGTCGACTCGTCGTCGGCGTCCGTCTCCCAGAGGGCCTCGTCGACCCGGGTTCCCGTGCCCACGAGCGACGACCGCTGCTCGACCCAGGCATGGAACAGGGTGCCGAGCCGCGTCTGCCGGTAGGGACGCTCGGGCATCGGTCGGATCACCGAGGAGAGGGTTCCCTGGAAATCTGTGACGTAGTCCTTGAAGCGTGACGCGGGGACGCGGGTCGGAGCCTGCGCGTCGACGCCCCGCAGTCGCGCGGCTCGCTCGGCCAGCAGACGTGCGAGCTCCTCGGTGGGTACGGGCTCCTCGGCCCGCTCGGCGGCCTGGCGCACCGCTGCGGCCGCTGCCTCGACGGGACCGCGGCGGGCGCCTAGCGGATCGAGCGGCCACCAAAGGGTGGCCCCGGGGCCGTCGTAGGGGTTCTCGTCCGGGTCGACCGGCTCGATCGGGTCGAGCCCGAGCACGACGAGGGCGTCGAGCAGGAACGGACTCGGGGTCCGGGGCGCCTTCTGGCCCGCCCAGTGGGCGCCGCTGAGGAGGAGGTGGGTCCGCGCGCGGGTGATCGCCACGTAGGCGAGCCGACGTTCCTCCTGCTGCTGGTAGGCGCGGTAGGCGTCTTTGAATCGGCGGAGCGCGCCGCCGCGAGGGTGGGCCTTCGTGATGCCGCCCGAGAGAGAGGACTGCGCCAGCGCCGACCTCTTGCGGGGATCGGCCTCGTCGCCGGCGGCCGCCACGGGGTCCCACTCGAAGCGCGGCAGGGCGTCGCGATCGCCGCGCAGGGCGAACGGCACGACGCCGAAGCCGAACCAGCCCGAAGTGTCCGACACGCGGCTGGGCAGCTCGTCGACCACGAGGCGGACGACCGCCACCGCGTCCCACTCAAGACCCTTCGAGCCGTGGATGGTCAGCAGCTGCACGACGCCCGGTTCCGGGGGCTCCGGGCGCGGCATCAGCTCGTCGGTGCTTTCGGCCTTGTCGAGCCACGCCAGGAGGCTCCCGATCGATCCGCGCTCGTCCGCCGCGAGGAACGCGCGGACCTCGTCCGAGAACGCCCGGAGCTGCGTCGACGCCACGCGCGCCGGACCGCGGGTCTCGTTCGCGGCGAGCTCGATGTCGAGGCGCAGCTCGAGCTCGATCAGCCGGAGCAGCTCGGGGATCGGCTGCGAGGACGCTCGGCGCAGGCGCTCGAGCATCTCGCCGGCCGCGCGGATGCGGGAGCGTCCCTCGGGAGAGATGTGCTCGAGCATCCGGTAGTCGTCGCGGACCGCGCGCACCACGTCGACCGCGTCGATGATCGACACCGCCTCGTCGGCGCCGCGCGAGGACCGCAAGCGCACCCGCACCTCCTCAGGGAGCGGCATCATGCCCGTGTCGCGCTCGGCGAGCTTTCGCCCGAGGTCGTGCAGCGCCGCCATGTCGGCGACGCCCACACCGAACCGCGGGCCGGTGAGCAGGCGGATGAGCGCAGAGCCGGCGTTCGGATCGTGCACGACGCGCAGGGTGGAGACCACGTCGACGACCTCGGGCGTCGCGAGCAGACCGCCCAGACCCAGGATGCGGTGCGGGACCCCCTCGGCCGCGAGAGCAGCGGCGAACGTCTGCATGTGCCGCTTCGAGCGGAACAGGATCGCCCCGGTGTGCGGACGACCCGCCGCATCCGCGTCGTGGGCGGCGCGGCGCTCGACGAACCAGCGCGCGACCTCTGCCGCCTCGTCGTCCACGGTGAACGGGAACCGCACGTCGACGGTGCCCTCGCCGGCGCCGGGGCGCGGGTCGAGCGGCGGGACGTCCAGGCCGGGGCGCTGCAACGGCTCGAGTACGCGGTTCGCGATGTCGAGGATGCCCCGATCGTTGCGCCAGCTCGTCATCAGGCTGTACGTGCGCCCGGGCGTCGACCGGGCGAAGGCCCCCGCGAACGCGTACAGGTTGTCGGCGCTCGCGCCGCGCCAGCCGTAGATGGACTGATGGGGGTCGCCGACGGCCATGACCGCCGAGTCGCGGAACAATTCCGCGAGGAATCGCGTCTGGATGACCGAGGTGTCCTGGTACTCGTCGAGCAGGACCACCCGATGCTGCTCGCGGAGCTCGGCGCGGACGTCGGGCGACGACTCGACGATGTCGTAGGCGCCGCCGACCTGATCGGCGAAGTCCAGCACGCCGCGGCGCTGCTTCTCGGAGGCGTAATCCTCGACGAGCCGGGCGAGCGTGGGAAGGCTCGTGAGGTTCACGGCGGCCTTGTCGACGTCGGCGTTGCCGCGGAACGGCTCGAACGACGCCGCCGTGTCGCGGGCGATCGCCTCGGCCCGCGCGAGGTCCACCCGGTGGTCCAGCACGTCGCCGGCAAGCCGCTGCACGGCGTCGATGACCGTGCCGAGGGCGTAGTCGATGCCCTCGAGCTCGGGCAGGTCCGCCCGGAGCACGACCTCTCGCGCGAGCATCCACGACGCCGCCTGGCTCAGCATGGCCACGTCGCCGTCGCGTCCGATACGGGCGGCATGCTCGCGGACGATGCCGTCGGCGAACGCGTTGTAGGTCGAGACGCGCGGCCGGATCATGAGGTCCTCGGCCGCGCGCGGGGTCGCCCGGTCCCATCCCGTCGCGTACGCGTCGGCGAGCTCGTCCAGCACGTGCGAGCGCACGAGTTCCCGTTGACGTCCCTCGACCGCTTCGTCCACCCGACGCAGCGCGCCGGAGCGCACGATCTCGGCGAGATGCGGGAGCAGGCCGCGGCGACCGTACTCGTCGATCACGGCCAGGCGATGCCCGATCCGCTCGGCGAGCTCTCCCGCCGCCTTGCGCGTGAAAGTCAGCCCGAGGATCTCGTCGGGGCGGACGTGCCCGTTCGCGACGAGCCAGACCACCCGTCCCGACATCGTCTCGGTCTTGCCGCTGCCGGCGCCGGCGACGACCAGCGCCGGCTCGGGCGGGGCCTCGATCACCTGCTGCTGAGCGGGTGTCGGCGAGGGCTGCCCGAGCGCGGCGGCGACATCGGTGGCACGGATCCCGAACGTGCCCTGCCAACCGGTCACGCACTCACCGCCGGCACCGTGTGGATGCGGCACGGGTAGACCCGACGCTGGGTGTCGGCGCAGTGCGACTCGACCTGCGCCGTGAAGCTCGAGGCCGCCATCCCGCGAGCGGCATCCGCGACCCGTCGGAGGAACGCCGTGCGCGCCGCGTCGTCCAGCGGGTGCTGGTGGGCGACCCGGTAGTCGCTCTTGGCGAGGGTCTTCGAGACGATCACCAGACGGGCGCCGGCGAGCGCGTGCGCCGCCGCGCCCTCGATGAGCCCCTCCTGCACGGCCACCTGATAGGCCGCCAGCTGCGCGTGCTCGACCACGCCCGAGTCCGACTCCGGATCGTTCTTGCCGGTCTTCAGGTCGACGACGATCGCCCGTTCGCCGCCCTCCGCGCCCGTCGCCATCTCCACCCACCCCCGGCCCCGGGCGTGCGCATGCTCGCCCCCGGGCACCGGGTACGCCTCGACGCGATCGATGTACCCGCTGACGACGGCCCGTGCGCCGATGCCCTTGCTGCCGATCGGATGCACGGTCGGCGGCCGCTCGTCGTCGGGGAGCGCGACCGCGAAGTCGAAACGCGTCTCGCTCCCGAGCACGCGGCCCCCGTCTCGGCGGACCTCGCCGAGGTACGAGTGCAGCCTGTCCACGAACAGGTCCGCCCGTCGCCGCTCCTTGCGTCCGATCCACTCGGTCTCGAAGTCGAGCTCCGGCCAGTGCTCCTCCACCACCGCGCGCATGCGCTCGAGGTCGCCGTCGGGCGCCTTCTCCATCGCCTCGTGAATGATGGTGCCGATCCCGGCGGTCGGCGGCATCACCGCGTCGCCGCCGAGCGCCGCCACCGCCCAGTTGAGACCGCACTCCTCGTACGACTCCATCGTGGAGGGCGAAACTCTCGCCCCCTCCGACACGAGGTCGCGCAGCGGTGCATCGGTGCTGGGCGGCAGGATGCCGTACCACTCGGTCGGATCGGCGCCCGGCACGTGCTCGCGGGCGAGAACCGCCAGCTGCCCCGCTGCCTCCCGTCGAGCGGCCGCCGACCCCGAGGTGGTCAGGACTCGCCGGTGCCGCGCGACCAGACCGCGCAGCGTCAGCGGATGCTCGGCCGAGGCATGGTTCTCGGGAGCGTCGGGCTGCGGCAGGAACGCGAAGAACGGGCTCGGGCTGAGGTCGTCGTCGTCGACGGCCGTCACGAGCAGGCGCGTCCGGGCACGGGAGATGGCGCGGACGAAGAGCCGGAGCTCGTCGTGGAGCGCCGCACGGCGACGATCGACGATGCCCGGCGCCTCGATGCGCGCGCCGGTGCGCCGCGCGGTCACGGTGTCGGCGAGTCGCCACGTCTGCAGCAGGCCTCCACGGAGCCGGAGGTTGGGCCAGATCCCGTCCTGGAGCCCGGCGACGACGACGGCGTCGAACTCGGTGCCCAGCGCGGTCGCCGGGGTGAGCAGCGTGACCCGGCCGGGCCGATCGGGGGTCGAGAGCGAGTCCTCGGGCACCTCGCTGTCGAGGATGTCGCGCACGAAGGCCTCGGGCCTCTCGTTCGGGGTGCGCTCCACGAAGCGCTTCGCCGCGTCGAAGAGCGAGACCAGCGCGTCGAGGGATCGCGCCGTCTCGGCCCCCGCGGGCTGGAGCGAGATCTCCCGCCAGGCGACCTGCAGCCGGCGCCCGTCGACCGCGCGCGCCCGGTCCCAGATCCGCCACAGCAGGTCGTGGGCGGTCTCTCCCGCCGCGGCAGCCGCGGAAACCTCTGCCAGGGTGTCGGCGAAGCGCGCGGCCGTCCGGGACTCGGGCGCATCGATGAGCGTCAGCTGAGCCGGAGTCGCCATCGCACGCCGCAGCAGCTCTCGGGCCGGCGTCGCGCCGCCCTGCTCCAGCTCGAGGTGCCTCAGCCGGGACCGCAGACGGCGCAGGCCGATCGCGTCCATGCCGCCGAACGGCGTCCGCAGCGCCTCCTCCAGATCGGCCGGGGTCCGGTCGTCGACCGGGGTGAGCGCGAGGCGGACGATGCCCACGATGTCGCGGACGACGCCCTCGCTGCCGAGCGGGCGCTGGACGCCCGCGGCCCGGGTGGGGATCTCGCGCGCCGCGAGCTCCGTCTCGAGCATCGTGACCTGCCGCGTGTCGTGCGCGATCACGGCCATCCGATCCCAGGCGATGCCGCCGGCCAGGTGCCAGTCCCGCATGACCCCCGCGATGCGGTCGTACTCCTCGTGCGGGGAGGGCGCCAGGAACGTCGTGACCACTCCGCCGCCGTCGTCGTCCGCATCGCCCACCGGCGCCCGCCGATGTTCCACGCGTCCCGCTGCTCCGATCGCCTGCGTCACGGTTCGCGTGAGTCGGGTGAGCTCCCGGTGCTGCCGGTGCGCGCCGTCGAGCACGTGCACCTCGCCCAGCGCGCCGGCGAGCTGCGCGAACAGCTCGGGGCTGGCCCCGCGGAAGGCGCCGGACGAGATGTCGGGGTCGCCGAACGCGAGCACCGCGATCCCGCGCTCCCGCAGGGCGCGCACCACCGCCACTCCCCCGCGCGTGAGCTCCTGCGCGTCGTCGATGAGGACCACTCGCAGCGCGGCGAGCGGCCCGAGCGTCGCCGGCTCCGCGGACCGGAGGATCTCGCTGGCCTCGCTCAGCAGATCGGCGGCGTCCCGATGCGCCGCTCGCAGCGCATCGAGCACCGAGCGGTACTCCACGAGGAAGTCGGCGGCGGCACGCCAGACCTCGTCTCCCGAGGCCCGCAGCTCGTCCGGCGACGCGCCGAGCTCGGTGCACTGCGCGATCAGGGCGCGCAACTCGGAACGGAACCCCTTCGAGGCCCGCACGGAGGGGCTGAGCCGCTCGGGCCACTCGATCAGGTCGTCCTCCGCGTCGCCCGCGAGCAGCTCGGCGATGATGCGGTCCTGGTCGGCGCCCGTCAGGAGCGCCGGCGGCTCGTCGCCCGCCTGCACCATGGCGCCGCGCACGAGCTGGAAGGCGAAGGACCCGAGCGATCGGGCGAGCGGGCCCGGCGTCGCCTGGCCGATCCGCACGCCGATGCGGTCGCGGAGCGCCGTCGCGGCCTGGCGGCTCGGCGCAAGCACGAGGACCTCCTCCGGGCGCAGCCCGGCCGAGTCGAGCAGATGGACCACCCGGTCGGTGAGCGTGCGCGTCTTGCCCGTCCCCGGACCGCCGATGATGACCCCGGATGCGGTCACGGCGGCCTCTTCGACGGCTCGCTGCGCGGCATCCTCTGTCATGTCCTCCACGCTAGCGGGACGCTCGGACATCGCCGTCGCACGCCCCGTGCGCTCAGGGCGAAACCGGCCGCAGCCGCCGATCCCGCGCGGGGAGGCCGGGGTACAGTTGAGCCAGACCGCGGACGGGACGCCCCCTCCGCCTTTCAACCCGGTCCTGACACTCCGAGGAGCACGCGTGGAAATCCGCATCGGCATCATCAACACCGGCCGCGAGCTGAGCTTCGACACGGGCACCAGCGCCGACGACGTCCGCGCCCAGGTCGCCGCCGCCCTGGAGCAGGGCACGCCGCACCTGAGCTTCGCCGATGTGAAGGGCAACTCGTACATCGTCCCGACCGCGAACCTCGCCTACATCGAGCTGGGCACCGAGGAGTCGCGCCGCGTCGGCTTCGTCGCCTGACGCGATGTACATCCTGCTCGCGATGATCGGCGCCTGCCTCCTCGGCATCGCCGCGCACTATCTGATCGACGGCCGCGACCTGCGGGGCGTGGCCGTCACCCCGGCCACCGCCACCGCCCTCTCGGCCGTGGTGTACACCGGGCTGCAGTGGGCCGGGCTGGCGCAGGACAACCCGTGGCTGTGGGTCGCCAGCATCCTGGGCTCGCCGGCGATCGCCGTGGTCGCGACCGTGACGCTCGTCGCGGCACGCCGCCGGTCGGATGCCGCGAAGGTCGCCGCGCTCGGCATCTGACCGCCGTGCTCGTCTCGCGTGACCTGCTCCGCCGAGGGCTGACCCGGCGATGGCTCAGGAGGCGAGCCCCATCGCGTCCATGCGACGCGCGTGGGCGCCCATGAGCTCGGTGTAGACCGGCTCGATCCGCTCGTCGTTCACGGCCAGGCGCTCGGGGCGCAACGCCGAGCGGCACACGAGGATCGTGTCGCCGACGAGGCGGCGCGCCCACATCGACAGAAGCGACCGCCACTCCTCGTCGCTCTCGATCGTCTCCTGGATGATGGCCACGATCTCGTGCCGGGCGTCGTCCTCGCGCAGGATCGCGGCGACCCGGTGGCCGATCTCGCCGTAGCTCGACGACAGGGCGAGGTAGAAGTCGTCCAGCATCCCCGCGGTGATGTACACCGCCAGCAGCGTCTCGCGGGGGCGAGCGCCGATGGTCTTGCGACGGAAGGCGTCGAGGTTCTCGCGGAACGGCAGCATGAGCTGCGTCGGGTCGTCGCCCCCCGCCTGGATGAGCTCGACGATGCCGCGGTGCTTGGTCAGGGCGGCCCCGGCGGCGCGGGACAGCGACTCCTTCTCGGCGAGTTCGGGCGTGGCCCGGATGAGCCGGGTCAGCGTCTCGAAGTACCCGAGCTGCAGGTAGGCCGCCTGGCCGAGGAAGCGCGGGAGCTCGGGCGCCAGTTCCGCGAAGTCCACACGCGTCGCGTCTCCCTGATCGCCGCGGCTGCGCAGAGCGAGCGTGCGTCGCGGCGCCGAATCGCGCTGCCAGAACCACTTAACCACGAGGTGTTCCTCCCGAGTTCGCCACGACGATCACCTTACCCCGGGCCCGCCGGCGACGGACGGCGCACCCGGAAGCCGGGCGGGCCGAGGGCGGTCCCGGCCGGACGGCGCCGCTCGGGTAGGCTGGAGGGTGTCCCGCCGTCGGAGCGGGACCCCGCGCCTGTGGCACGAAGACGGCGTGGATCGTTTACGTGGCGGTCTCAGCGCGACCGCCGGACAGGCAATCTGAACAAAGTGACTACTTTCTCTGATCTCGGAATCGATCAGGACATCGTCGATGCACTCGCCGCCAAGGGCATCGTGGACGCGTTCCCCATCCAGGAGCAGACCATTCCCCTCGGCCTCCCTGGTCAGGACATCATCGGTCAGGCGAAGACCGGAACCGGCAAGACGTTCGGCTTCGGCATCCCCGTCGTCCAGCGTCTCGGCCTGAACCCGGAGCCGGGCGTGAAGGCCCTCATCGTGGTCCCGACCCGCGAGCTCGCGGTGCAGGTGTACGAGGACATCGACCTGCTCACCAGCAACCGCGCGACGAGTGTCGTGGCGATCTACGGCGGCAAGGCCTACGAGGGCCAGATCGATCAGCTGAAGGCCGGCGCGCAGATCGTCGTCGGCACGCCGGGTCGTCTGATCGACCTCGCCGGTCAGCGCCTGCTCGACCTCTCGAACGCGACCGAGGTCGTGCTGGACGAGGCCGACAAGATGCTCGACCTCGGCTTCCTCGCCGACATCGAGAAGATCTTCCAGAAGGTGCCGGCCGTGCGCCACACCCAGCTCTTCTCGGCGACGATGCCCGGCCCGATCGTGGCGCTGGCCCGTCGCTTCATGTCGAATCCGATCCACATCCGCGCCAACGACCCCGACGAGGGCCTCACGCAGGCGAACATCAAGCACCTCGTCTACCGTGCGCACTCGCTCGACAAGGACGAGGTCATCGCGCGCATCCTGCAGGCCGAGGGGCGCGGCAAGACCGTCATCTTCACGCGCACGAAGCGCGCGGCGCAGCGCCTGGTCGACGAGCTGAACGACCGCGGCTTCAACGTCGGCGGCGTGCACGGCGACATGGGACAGGACCAGCGCGAGCGCTCGATGGCCGCCTTCAAGGCCGGCAAGAAGGACGTGCTGGTCGCGACCGACGTCGCGGCCCGCGGCATCGACGTCGACGACGTCACGCACGTCATCAACCACACGATCCCGGACGAGGACAAGACGTACCTCCACCGCGCGGGCCGCACGGGCCGCGCGGGCAAGACCGGCATCGCGGTCACGTTCGTCGACTGGGAGGACCTGCACAAGTGGGCCCTCATCAACCGCGCCCTCGAGTTCGGTCAGCCCGAGCCGGTCGAGACCTACTCGTCGAGCCCCCACCTCTACACCGACCTCGACATCCCCGAGGGCACGAAGGGCCGTCTCACCACCGCCCCGAAGGCCGAGGCGAAGAAGGCTCCGCGCACCCCGCGGCCCGAGCGCGCGGCGGATGCGGCGGCCGAGGGCACCGCGGAGGGCGGCACGCGCCGTCGCCGCCGTCGTCGCGGCGGCTCGTCGGAGGTCGGTTCCACGTTCGCCGAGGGCGCGGTCCCCGCGTCGTCCGGCGAGGCCGACAGCGCACCCGCGGCGGACCGCGCGGCGGAAGGCGCCGGCACGCACGACGGCGCAGGCAAGGAGCACCACGACGGCAAGTCCGCTCCGGCACGTCGCCGCCGTCGCCGTCGCGGCGGATCGGGCACGGGCGCCGCACCGGTCGCCGGAGCCTGACACCTCGTTCGGAAGGGGGCGGATGCTGCGGCATCCGCCCCCTTCCGTCATACCGGTCCGCGTCCTCCGCCGGCGACCCGCTCCCCGGCTCCGGCAGCCGGCTCGGCGAGGAGGCGCGTCGGCTCGCGCGGCGGGTACACCCAGGTGACCAGCACGACCGAGATGATCATCAGCAGGAACCACGACACGAGCTTGCCGGGCGAGACGAGCTGCCAGCCGTCGGCCTGGTCGGGATACGCCCAGGCGCCGGCGAGTGTGCCGATGTTCTCGGCGAAGTAGATGAAGACGGCGACGCCCGCGAACGCCAGCAGCAGGGGCAGCTTGAGCGTGCGGCGCCAGACCCGGGCGTGCATCACCGTCGGCATCCAGAGCAGCACCACCGCGAGCAGCAGCACCCACCGGGCGTCCCACCAGAAGTGGTGCAGGAAGAAGTTGACGTAGATGGCGGCGGCCACGATCGCCGTGACCCAGCGCCGCGGATAGCGCGTGAACCCGAGGTCGAAGACGCGGTACACGCGGACCATGTACGAGCCCACCGCGGCGTACATGAATCCGCTGAACAGGGGCACGCCGCCGATGCGCAGGATGCCGTCGCCCGCGTAGGTCCACGAGCCGACGTCCGTCTTGAACAGCTCCATCACGGTGCCGGTCAAGTGGAACAGGACGATGACCCAGAGCTCCCGACCGCTCTCGAGGCGGAACGCGAGCATCGCGATCTGGATGGCGACGGCCGCGAGGGTGAGGGCGTCGTTGCGGGCGATCACCGCGTCGTCGGGGTACCAGAGGCGGGCCGCGACGATGGCGAGCAGCAGGGCCGCGCCGAACACGCACGCCCACGCCTGCTTGAGCACGAACACGGCGAACTCGATCAGCGCCGCGCGGAACCCGCGCGCGGGGGCGCCATGGAGCAGACGGTGGGCGACCGCGTCGATGCGGCGCTCGAGGGCTGTGGCGCGTTGCATCCGCCGACCGTATCAACGTCCGTCGGACGGGAGCCGGGAGTTCAGGGGTAGCGCGGCGCCGTGCCGGTCGCGCGGGCGATCAGCCGCTCGACCATCTCGTCGGAGGTGGTGTTCTCACCCGGACGGTTGGGCTTTCCGGCGCCGTGGTAGTCGCTCGAGCCGGTGACGATGAGGTCGTGCCGGGCGGCGAAGTCCCTCAGCATCCGCTTGCCCGCGGCGGTGTTCTCGCGATGGTCGATCTCGAAGCCGCCCAGACCGGCATCGACCAGCCTCTCGAGGAAGGGTACGGGCATCATGCGGTCACGACCGGCGGTGACGGGGTGCGCGATGATCGCCACTCCCCCGGCATCCGTGATCAGGCGCACCGCGGTGAGCGGGTCGGGCGCGTAGTGCGGCTCGTAGTATCCCTCGCGGGGGTGCAGGATGCCGTCGAAGGCCTCGGTCCGATCCCGCACGATCCCGCGGGCGACGAGCGCGTCGGCGATGTGCGGGCGTCCGACGGTGGCATCCGGAGCGGTCTGAGCGACCACGTCCTCCCACACCAGGTCGTAGTCCCGGCCGATGTTGCGGACGATGCGCTCCGCCCGTCCGATGCGGTCGCCGCGGATGCGTTCCGTCTCGGCGCGGAGGGCGGAGTCGGACGGATCGAACAGGTAGCCGAGCACGTGGACGCTCCGCCACTCGTGCTTCGCCGAGAGCTCCATGCCGGGGAGGAAGGTCAGGCCGAGGGACGCCGCCGCCTCGGCCGCCTCGTCCCACCCGGTGGTCCGGTCGTGGTCGGTGAGCGCGACGGTGCGCAGCCCGTGCGCCGCCGCCTGCCGTACGACCTCGGCCGGCGACTCCGTGCCGTCGGACTGGTTCGAGTGCAGGTGCAGGTCGGCGGGACCGACGAAGCGGCGGGGTGCGGAGGCGGCCATCCTCCGAGCGTACCGAGCGACGCGCCCGGGAGACGCGCGGGGCGGGCTGCGGCAGGCACTTCACAGGCGGCGCTCCTAGGCTGTTGCCGATGTTTCGACTCCTCGGGATCCTGTTCACCGTGCTGCTCGCGGCGGCCACGGCCGTCGTGGTGTGGCCGCAGTTCTTCCGGCTGGAGCAGACGTACCCGTTCGCTCAGATCGTCGCCGTGCGCGGCCTCGTCCTGACCGCCTTCCTGGCGCTGGCCGTCGTCGCCCTGCTGCTCCTGCTCGCCCGGCCCCTGCGCGGGTTCGCCGCCTCGGTGCTGGTGGTCGCGCTGCTGGGCGCCGGGGCGACCGGCGTCATCGGTGCGACCCGGGGCTTCGGCGCCGACGCCCTGCCGGAGAAGACCGACTCCAGCCTCCGCGTGCTCACCTGGAACACCGCCGGCGAGGCGGTGCCCGCCGAGCAGATCGCCCAGCAGATCCTCGACCAGGGCGCCGACATCGTCGCGCTTCCCGAGACCACCGAGGCGGTGGGCGAGCGCATCGCGATCATGCTGCGCGAGCAGGGGCACCCGATGTGGGTGCACCACGTGCAGTTCCGTCCCGACATCCCGGACGGCCCGCAGTCCTGGCAGACCACCGTGCTCGTCTCCCCCGAGCTCGGCGAGTACTCCGTGATCGAGTCCTCCGAGGACGGCTCGAGCAACACCGGTTCGGTGCCGAGTGTCGTGCTGATGCCCATCGACGGCTCGGGACCCACTGTCGTCGCCGTTCACGCGGTCGCGCCGCGCATGGAGGAGATGGAGCAGTGGAAGAGCGACCTGCAGTGGATCGCCGACCAGTGCCCCGAGGGTGACTTCATCCTCGCCGGCGACTTCAACGCGACGATCGACCACATGGCGCCGCTCGGGGTGGGCGGGGGCGACATGGGTCACTGCCGCGACGTCGCCTCCCGCACCGGGAACGGGCTGAGCGGCACCTGGCCGAGCGAGTACCCGATCCTCGCCGGTGCGCCGATCGACCACGTGATGGCATCGCCGAACTGGACGCCCTCCGGCTCGGTCGTGCTGGAGGATGCCGGCGGCAGCGACCACCGCGCGATCGTCGTGCAGCTCGAGCCCGCCGGCTGACGGGGCGCTCGTGCGCCCAGGTGAGAGACTGGGAAGATGAGCACCGCAGAACGCGACACCGTCGCCGAGCCCGAGGCGCAGGCCGAGAACAGCAACACGAACCGCAGGCAGCCGTTCCCCCAGGGCTTCCTCGACACGATCTCGACCGGCTGGGCCGAGCGTCCCGAGACCCTTCCGGCGGCACGCGCCCAGGCGCCGTTCGCGGCCGTGCGGCGTGCGGCCCTCTCGGCCGCCTTCCCGGGCAAGCGCCTGGTGATCCCCGCCGGTTCGCTGAAGCAGCGCAGCAACGACACCGACTACGTCTTCCGCGCCCACTCGGCGTTCGCGCACCTCACCGGCTGGGCGTCCGACTCCGAGCCGGACTCGGTCCTCGTCTTCGATCCGACGGACGACGGCCACGACGTGACGCTGTACTTCCGCGAGCGCGCCGACCGCACCACCACCGAGTTCTACGCCGACGCGACGGTGGGCGAGTTCTGGATCGGGCCCCGGCCCTCGCTCGCGGGGGTCGCCGCCGATCTCGATATCGCGACCGCGCACCTGGCCGGCTTCTCCCCGGTCGACGGCGAGCTCGTGCTCGACGAGGACGAGACCCTGACGCGCGTCGTGTCGGAGCTGCGCCTCATCAAGGACGAGTTCGAGATCGCCGAGATGCGGCGGGCGGTGGAGATCACGGCGAACGGCTTCGACGACATCATCCGCGAGCTGCCCGCCGCTGTGGCGCACGCCCGAGGCGAGCGCGTGGTCGAGGGAGTCTTCCACCGTCGCGCCCGCGAGGACGGCAACGGGGAGGGCTACGACACCATCGCCGCCTCCGGCCCGCACGCCTGCTATCTGCACTGGACCCGCAACGACGGCACGGTGGTGCCGGGCGACCTCATCCTCGTCGACGCCGGCGTCGAGGCCGACAGCCTGTACACGGCGGACATCACGCGCACCCTCCCCGTCTCGGGAACCTTCACCGAGGTGCAGCGCCGCGTCTACGAGACGGTGCGCGAGGCGGCGGACGCCGCGTTCGCCGCGGCCCGCGTGGGGGTGCGCTTCCGCGACATCCACGCCGCAGCCATGACCGTCATCGCCGCCCGCACAGCCGAGTGGGGCCTTCTCCCCGTGACGGCCGAGAAGGCGCTCGACGCGGATGCCGGGGGCCAGCACCGCCGCTACATGGTGCACGGCACCTCCCACCACCTGGGCATCGACGTGCACGACTGCGCGCAGGCGCGCCGCGAGATGTACTACGACGGCATCCTCGCCCCGGGCATGGTGTTCACGATCGAGCCCGGCCTGTACTTCCAGATCGACGACCTGACGGTCCCCGCCGAGCTCCGCGGCATCGGCGTGCGCATCGAGGACGACATCCTGATGACCGAGGACGGCCCGGTGAACCTGTCGGCCGGCATCCCTCGCACCGCGGACGAGGTCGAGGCCTGGATGGCCCGCGTGCAGGGCTGAGCGCTCCGGCTGCGAGAAACGACGAGACGCCCTCTCCCGCACGGCGGGCGGGGGCGTCTCAGCGTGCGGAGACGAAATCGATCACGAGGGGAGCCACCGACGCGCCCACCTCGGATGCCGGGCGCTTGTGCCCCGCGACCTCGAAGCTGTGGCCGCCCCCGTCGATCCAGGCCACCGTCGCGTCCTGACAGGTCGCGACGACGTCGTGGAACTGGCCGAGCGGCTGGACGAACGGGTCGTTCGTGCCTTCCACGAACAGCTGGGGCACGGCGATCGCCGGCAGGTGCTCTGCCCGCAGTTTCTCGGGCTGGCCCGGCGGGTGCAGCGGATACCCCAGGTAGGCGAGGCCCGCCACCTCGAGCCCCTCGGCGACCGCCAGGGACGCCATCCTCCCGCCGTAGGACTTCCCGACGGCCCAGACCGGTGCCGCCGGATCCTCCCGGCGCAAGAGGGCGACGGCCGCACGCCAGGTGGCGACCGCGTGAGCGGTGGGGCCGGGCATCCGCCGTCCCTGCTCGACGTAGGGGAAGTTGAATCGGAGGGTCGACAGGCCTGCCGCGGTCAGCGCCTCGGCGAAGCCCGTCAGGAACGGGTGGTCCATGCCTGCGCCGGCGCCGTGCGCGACCAGGACGGTCGCAGCGCCGCGCCCTCCCGTCCGCTCGGCCGACACCGTCGTCGTCGCGTTCGGGAGCTCGACGTCGAAGGTGAAGCGCTCGCGCTCCTCCATCAGGCGGGCTCGGCCCTGCCCGGCGCGGGAGGAGCGGACCCGTCCGCGTCGGCCGGGGGCGCGGGTGCACCGTCCGGGGCTGCGGCCGGCGCATCGTCCTCCGGAGCGACCGGGTCGGCCGGGCGCGGCGGGATGACCGGTTCCGTCGGCGGGACCGGGGGCTGCCCCGGCGCCGTGCCGCCCGGTGTGATCCGTTCGCCGTAGCGGGGCGGCTCGTCGAGGTTCACCGGCGGGCGCACGGGCGCGGGGCGGTCGCTCCCCAGCACCTGACGGGCCTTGGCCAGCGACGAGGGCAGCACCGTGACCTCGTAGTGATCGGCCGTGAACTGCGTGACGCTCGCGAAGTCGCGACGGCGGCGGACGATGGCGAAGGTGAGGAGGCTGAGGATCATGCCGATCGCGACGCCGATCAGGACGAAGCCCACGAACAGCTGGATCGGCACCTCGGGGTTGCCGATCACGAGGATCGCCGAGAGGAAGAGTCCGATCAGCACGCCGTTGATGGCGCCCGAACGGGCGGCGGTCGCGTAGCCGAGCCTGCCCGTGACGCGCTCGACCGTGCGGATGCTCTGGCCGACGATCGCGATGTCGCGGGCGGGGACCTCCCCCGCGATCAGTTTCGACACCGCCTTCTGCGCCGCCTCGTAGTCGCGCAGCGAAGCCACGACCTCGCCGGTGTCGGTACCGTTCACGGGACGATTGAGCATGCTCATCCGGCCATTCTCCCATGTCGATCACTGGACGTGGCGGGAGCGTCGTCGCGGTACCGCCGACCTGCCGCGGACTACGCTGGGTGGGTGAGCACACAACGGGTATTCGCCGCGCGCCTGGCCGGGTGCGCCGTCTTCGACCCCGTGGGCGACCGGCTCGGCAAGGTCCGGGACGTCGTCATCGTGTACCGAAGTACCGCGGCACCCCGCGTGATCGGCCTCGTGGTCGAGATCCCCGGCCGCCGTCAGGTGTTCCTGTCCATCGGACGCGTCACGTCGATCCGCTCCGGCCAGGTCATCAGCACCGGCCTCATCAACGTGCGCCGCTTCTCACCGCGCCCCGGCGAGGTGCGCGTGCTCGCGGAGCTGCTCGGACGCCGCATGAGCTTCAAGGACGGCAGCGGCACGGCCGTGCTCGAGGACGTCGCGATCGAGCCCAACCGGCTCGGCGAGTGGGCGGTCAGCCAGCTCTTCCTGCGTCGTCCCAAGACGAGCGCCTCGCCGTTCGCGAAGGGCTCCACGACCTTCGCCGCCTGGAACGAGGTCGACGAGGAGCGTGCGCCGGGAGAGTCGCAGTCCGCCGAGCAGCTCGTCGCGTCGTACTCGGAGCTGCATGCCGCCGACCTCGCGAACACGCTGCTCGATCTCCCTCAGCAGCGCATGATCGAGGTCGCCGAGGAGCTCTCCGACGACCGCCTCGCCGACGCGCTCGAGGAGATGCCCGAAGACGAGCAGGTGCACATCCTCGACCGGCTCGGCGACGAGCGCGCCGCCGACATCCTCGACCAGATGGAGCCGGACGACGCCGCGGACCTGCTGGCGCAGCTCCCCCCGAACCGCCTGGAGCAGCTCCTCGAGCTGATGGAGCCGGAGGAGGCGGAGGACGTCCGCATGCTTCTGCGCTACGGCCCCGACACGGCCGGTGGCCTCATGACTCCCGAGCCGATCATCCTCTCGGCCGACGCGACCGTCGCCGAGGCGCTCGCCCTGATCCGTCGCCACGAGCTGCACCCGGCCCTCGCCGCGGCCGTGTTCGTCACGCTGCCGCCCTTCGAGACCCCGACGGGTCGACTGCTCGGGGTCGTGCACTTCCAGCGGATGCTGCGCTATCCGCCGCACGAGCGGCTCGGCGCGATCGTCGACGACAGCCTCGAGCCGGTGCCCGTCACGGCCTCCGCCGCCGAGGTCGCCCGCCTCCTGGCGAGCTACGACCTGGTCTCGCTCCCCGTCGTCGACGCGGCGCACCGCCTGGTCGGCGCGATCAGCGTCGACGACGTTCTCGACTACCTGCTGCCGGACGACTGGCGCACCCATGACATCGAAGAGGTGTCCGACACCACCCCGGAGGTGCGCTGATGGCTCGCTCCCCTCGCCTCGACGCCCCGCTGGGCCGTGGCACCACGCGCACGAAGCCCACCTCCCGCGACCGGTTCGGCCGCTTCACCGAATGGGTCGCGCGTGCCATGGGAACCCCGGCGTTCCTGCTGCTCCTCAGCCTGTTCTGCATCTTGTGGATCGGGTGGAACACGCTCATGCCGGACCACCTGCGCTTCGACGACGCCGCCCTCGGGTTCACGGCGCTGACGCTGATGCTCTCGCTGCAGGCGTCGTACGCGGCGCCGCTGATCCTGCTCGCCCAGAACCGACAGGACGACCGCGACCGGGTTCAGATCGAGCAGGACCGCCAGCGCGCCGAGCGCAACCTCGCCGACACGGAGTACCTGGCACGGGAGATCGTCGCCCTGCGGATGGCCCTCGAGGAGCGCAACTCGCACACCGTCACCCGCGACGTGCTGCGTCAGGAGCTCAAGGCGCTGCTCGCCGAGCTCGGCGACGCCGACACCCCCGCGGCGGACGCCGAGGCCCCGTCGGCCCCCGCCGCTCCCCGTACGGGTCCGATCGCCACCCGCGCCCCGCGGCCTCGACCATGAGCTCCGCGGAGGACGTCCGCCGCGCCGTGGCCGCCGTCATGGATCCGGAGCTGCGGCGACCGATCGGCGAGCTCGACATGGTCCGCGAGGTATCGGTCGACGGCGATCGCGCCCAGGTCGGCATCGTCCTGACGATCGTCGGATGTCCCGCCGCGAGCCGCATCGAGTCCGAGGTGCGCGGTGCCGCGGCATCCGTGCCCGGCATCGCCGACGTCGCGGTCGAGGTCGGCGTCATGACCCCCGAGGAGCGCCGCGCGCTCACCGACCGGCTGCGCGACGGACGCGCGCCTCGGCAGATGCCGTTCGGGCCGGAGTCCCTGACCCGCGTGATCCTCGTCTCCAGCGGCAAGGGCGGGGTGGGCAAGTCGACCGTCACGGCGAACCTCGCGGTGGCGCTGGCGGACCTGGACCTTGCGGTGGGCCTCGTCGACGCGGATGTGCACGGGTTCTCGATCCCGGGCCTCCTCGGCATCCCGGTCGGGACCCAGCCCACGCGCATCGACGACCTCATGTTGCCTCCCGTCGCGCACGGCGTGAAGACCATCTCGATCGGCATGTTCCTGCGGGAGGGCGAGGGCGCGGTCGCCTGGCGAGGGCCGATGCTGCACCGCACGGTCTCGCAGTTCCTCACGGACGTGCACTTCGGCGACCTCGACGTGCTCCTGATCGACATGCCGCCGGGCACGGGAGACATCGCCATCTCCATCGGGCAGCTGCTGCCCCACGCCGAGGTCCTCGTCGTCACCACGCCCCAGGCCGCCGCCTCCGAAGTCGCGATCCGCAGCGGCCTCGTCGCTCGCCAGACCGGCCAGCGCGTGATCGGGGTCGTCGAGAACATGGCCGCCCTCACACTGCCGGACGGCACCGTCCTCGAGCTCTTCGGCTCCGGCGGAGGAGCGGCGGTCGCCGAGGCGCTCTCCACCGCCGAGTCGAGCGTGCCGCTCCTCGCCTCGATCCCGCTCAGTCCCGCTCTGCGCGCGGGAGGGGACGCCGGGGCGCCGGTCGTGCTCTCGGCGCAGACGGATGCCGCGGCGGCCGCGGTCCGCGGGCTCGCTCGGACGCTCGCCCGCCGGGGGAGGAACCTCGCGGGCCGCTCCCTGCCCGTGTCGCTGAGCTGACCGCTCGCCGGTCGGTCCTCCCGTTCCGGGCGACGTGGGAGAATGGGCGGATGCCGTCCGCGCCGCGCACCGTGACCGTCGACGACCCGCTGCTGCGCGGGATGGCACGGGATGCGGCCTTCGTCTCGCTCACCCGCCCGACGGCCATCGTGATGTGGGGCGCCCTGCTCGGAGCCCTGGTGCTCAGCATCCTGAACCTCTCGACGCGCACCGCCGCCGGACCGGAGGCCGTGGGATCGGCCGCCTGGCTGCCCCCGGCGATCGTCGGAGTGCTGCTCTTCGCCGTGATCATGACGAACGCCACCACTCGGCGCGCGGTCCGGGCCAGCATGCCCCCCGGGACGACGGTCGCGATCGCCCTGCAGGACGACGGTCTCCGGATCCGCAGCGGTGAGCGCCGTTCGAGCATCGACTACCGGACGTTCCAGTCGCTGCGGGCGGGCAGGGACGCCGTGGTGCTGAAGATCCGCGACGAGGCGGTGCTCACCGCCCTGCCGCGGGCGCTCTTCACCGACGCCGACCTCGTCGTGCTCCGCGAGCGCATCGCGCGCTGACGCGGGATCGGGTCAGGTCGCCTCGGCGTCGAACGGCGGCAGGTTCGCGGCGCTGAACTCCGCCGGGGCACGGCGCGGCGCGGGCTCGGCGATCGCGGATGCCGCGGCCGGGGACACCGGCTTCGGGTCTTCGAGCAGGGCGTCCCGGATGATCCGGCGCGGGTCGTACTGACGGGGATCGAGCTTGCGCCAGTCGACGTCGTCGATCTCGGGACCCATCTCCTCCCGCACCCGGGAGCGGGTGTCGCGGAGGTACTCCCCCGCCCGTCGGACGACGCGGGCGAAACCCTCGGCCATGCGCGGCAGCCGCTCGGGGCCCACGATGAGCACCGCGATGAGACCGATCAGCAACAGCTTCTCGAAGGTCAGGCCGAACTGCATGTCTCCAGGCTACCGCCGCGCCTGCGCTCTCCCGGCGCGGGGAGCCAATACTCTGGGAAGGTCACAGCGCAGACGGGAGGATCAGACCATGAGCGAGCACGACGCGAACGCGCGTTTCATCCGCGAGTCCATCGTCGAGCCCGATGCGATCGCCCGTGCCCGGGCGCACGGCCTCGAGCTGGGCGCCGCGCCGATCAGCCCCGCGGTGGGGTCGCAGATCGCCGTCCTGGCCGCCGCCACCGCCGCCCGATCGATCGTCGAGATCGGCACGGGAGCCGGCGTCTCCGGACTCTGGCTCCTGAGAGGCGCCCCCCAGGCGGTCCTCACGTCGATCGACAACGAGCCGGAGCACCTGGCGGCCGCCCGCCAATCGTTCGCCGACGCCCGGATCCCGGCCACGAAGGCCCGGTTCATCACGGGCCGTGCCGCGGATGTGCTGCCGCGCATGAATGAGGCGTCCTACGACATCGTCCTCGTCGACGCCGACGCCGACAACGTCATCGACTACGTCGAGCACGGACTGCGTCTGGTGCGCACCGGGGGCATGGTCCTCGTCCCCCGCGTCCTCGCGGGCGGACGCGTGGCCGACCCCGTGCAGCGCGACGAGGTGACCTCGGCGTACCGCTCGCTGATCCAGGCCACGCAGGAGTCCTCCGCCGTGCTCGCCACCGTGTCGCCCGCCGGGGAGGGTCTGCTCCAGCTCATCACCGTTCCAGAGCGCGACTGAGCGCGAACGCGACCGACCGGACTCCGCACACGCGAAAGGGCGGCGGATCCGATGATCCGCCGCCCTCGTGCGGTCCGCGCAGACGGACCGAGCTGTCTCAGGCCGGTGCCACGACGGCGGCCAGCACGTCGTGAAGCTCCTTGGCCTCGGCGTCGTTCACGGAGACGACCAGACGGCCTCCTCCTTCGAGCGGAACACGCACGATGATGAGTCGTCCTTCTTTCACGGCCTCCATGGGACCGTCGCCGGTCCTCGGCTTCATCGCTGCCATCGCGGCTTCCTTTCCTCGGTGGTATGGGAAGAGTTTATCGGTGTCGCCGGGACCTGGAAGTCACCTGGGAAGAAATACCGCGTCGCGTCGTCGTCACGGAACCTGCCAGTAGGTGTTGCCAAGGGTGTACATGGCGTGGATCCAGACCCACTGGAGCGCGAGGCAGCCGGCCAGCACGACGAGCCGCCACGTGCGCGAGCGGGGCACGGCCGCCGCGCCCCACAGCGGGCTGACCGGAAGGAGGAGGCGGAACGTGCTCGACTGCGGGAAGAACACGGCCAGGAGGTACACGAGGTAGCTCGCCGTCCAGAGCCGCAGGTCCGCCCCCAGCGCCTTCACCGCCGGCAGGGCCAGGAGGGCGAGCGCTGCGAGCGCCACCAGCAGCACCAGCGCCACCGGACCCCAGGCCGACGGCATCCCCCACTGCGTGAACCAGAAGCCGGAGGCCTGGATCCATCCCTCGAAGGGCACGAACCCTCCGGCGCCGCCCCCGATCCAGGGGCGGCGCCAGGCGAGCTCGGTCGCCAGGTACGCCCCCGCCTCGCCGGTCGCGATCCCGGCGATCACCTGCCAGGAGAACCCCGCCACGGTGGCGAGCGCGCCGAGCGCGAGGATGTGCACGACCTCCGAGCGCCGGAGCGGCTCGGTGCGACGACCCCGCCAGCGTGCGATGCCGTGCAGCCCGAGGAAGAGGGCGAAGGCGAGGATGCCGGGGCGCGTAAACGCCATCACCGGGATCAGCAGGTACAGCCGGGCGTACCGGCGTCGGGCGACCGCGTCCAATGCCAGGAACAGCAGCAGGAGGAACAGCGTCTCGGCGTACCCCACCTGGAACAGCGCCGCGAGCGGCCCCGTGGCGAAGAACACCACCGCCCACATCGCCGCCGACCCGCCGATCCGGTCCCGCAGCAGACGGTGCAGCGCCAGGCACGCCAGGTATCCGGCGACGACCGAGAGCAGCAACGCCCCCATGCCCCACGACCCGAAGACGACACCGAGGGCCTTGGCGGCGTACGCGAAGACGGGCATGAACGCCCACGGGTTCTCCCGCACCTCGCCGGAGGGTCCGAGCGGGAGCTCGGTCGGGTACCCCTGCTCGGCGATGAGCCAGTACCACTGCGCATCCCAGCCGACGACGAAGTCGACGAGGCCCGCGCCGGCCCCGAAGCGCGACAGCGAGGTCGAGAGCGACGCCGCGGCGAGGAGGAACCCCGTCGTGATCACGCGCGCGATCAGATAGACGACGGCGATCCGGGCGGCCAGCGGTATCCCCGCCCAGCGTCGCGCCGCGGTCAGGGCGAGGTCAGCCACGCCCGGAGCCCCCGCTCCACGGCATCGATCTGGGCGAGAGGCACGCGCTCCTCGTCGTGATGCGCCAGGTGCGGGTCGCCCGGGCCGTAGTTCACGGCCGGGATGCCGAGGGCCGAGAAGCGGGCGACGTCGGTCCAGCCGTACTTGGGCCGCGGCTCGGCGCCGACCGCCTCGACGAACTGCTGCGCGATCGGCGCATCGAGTCCGGGTCGCGCGCCCTCGGCGGCATCCGTGATCTCGACGTCGAAACCGGCCAGCACGCTGCGGATGTGCGCCTCGGCATCCGCCGCCGTCTTGCTGGGGGCGAAGCGGTAGTTGACCTCGACCTCGCACGCGTCCGGGATGACGTTGCCGGCGACGCCGCCCGAGATGCGGACCGCGCTGAGGCTCTCGCGGTACAGGAGGCCTTCGACCATGACCTCGCGGGCGCGGTATTCCGCGAGCCGGCTGAGGATCGGAGCGGCGCGGTGGATGGCGTTCTCGCCGATCCACGCCCGGGCGCTGTGCGCGCGGACGCCGCTCGTGCGCACGATGGCGCGGAGGGTCCCGTTGCAGCCACCCTCGACCTCGCCGTTGGACGGCTCGCCGAGGATCGCGAAGTCGGCGTGGAACAGGTCGGGACGATCGGCCGCGAGCAGCCCCAGCCCGTTCTTGGAGGCCTCGACCTCTTCGTTGTCGTACCACATCCAGGTGATGTCGACCGCGGGCTCGGTGAGCTCGGCCGCCAGCTTGAGCTGCACGGCCGTCCCGCCCTTCATGTCGACCGTGCCGCGGCCCCACAGATGCGGCTGACCCTCGATCGCCACCAGGCGGGTCGGCAGGTTCGCGTTGATCGGCACCGTGTCGATGTGCCCGGCGATCGCGACGCGCTGCGCACGGCCGAGAGAGGTCCGGGCCACCACGGTGTTGCCGTGCCGCAGCACCTCCAGGTGCGCGAAGGGGGTCAGCGCCTCCTCGATGGCATCGGCAAGGGTGTTCTCGTCGCCGGACACGCTGGGGATGTCGCAGATCGCGCGCGTGAGGTCGACGGAGGATGCGGTCAGATCGAGCACCATTCCCCCAGCCTAGGACGTCGGGCTGCACGGCTGTGCACCGCGCACGCAGCGGGCGCATACCTCCGAGACGCTAGCGTGGGAGCATGACTGCGACGCGCACGGTATGGGGTATCGGACTCACCACGACGGCCGGGGACGGCACCGTCCTGGACGCCTGGTTCGCAGAGCTGGGCACCGGCGCGCTGCCCGAGAGCAGCGGGTTCACCGGAGACGGTCAGACGGGTCCCGACGAGCGTCGGAACGTGACCGTCGAGACCGTGCGCCTCGAGATCGACCTCGATGTCGCTCCTGCCTCGACGGCCGACGCGTACCTGCGTCTGCACGCGCTCTCGCATCTGCTGGTGCGCCCCAACGAGCTGAACCTCGATGGCATCTTCGCGCACCTCCCGAACGTCGCCTGGACCAACGCCGGTCCCGTGCACCCCGACGACGCCGCCCGCCTGCGCCCGCTGCTGCAGAGCGTGGGGATCCAGGTGCAGGGACTCGACAAGTTCCCGCGGCTCACCGACTACGTGCAGCCCCGGGGAGTCCGCATCGCGGATGCCTCGCGCGTGCGTCTCGGCGCGCATCTCGCCCCAGGCACGACCGTGATGCACGAGGGGTTCGTGAACTTCAACGCCGGCACCCTCGGCGCCTCGATGGTCGAGGGGCGCATCTCGCAGGGGGTCGTGGTCGGCGACGGCAGCGACATCGGCGGCGGCGCGTCGATCATGGGCACGCTCTCGGGCGGCGGCTCGCACCGGGTGTCGATCGGCGCCCGCACCCTGCTCGGCGCGAACGCCGGCATCGGCATCTCTCTCGGCGACGACTGCGTGGTGGAGGCCGGCCTGTACGTCACCGCCGGCACCAAGGTCGTGCTGGCCGACGGCCCGGTCACCGCCGACGGCACCCGCACGACGGTCAAGGGCGCGGAGCTGTCGGGGCGGAACGGCCTGCTCTTCCGGCGCAACTCGCTCAGCGGCGCGGTCGAGGCCGTGCGCCGCGCGGGTGTCGGCGTGACCCTGAACGAGGCGCTGCACGCCTGAGCGCACCGACCGCGCCGCCTGCAGCCCGCTCGCAGGCGGCGCTGATAGGATGAATCGTTGCCCGGACCGCCGGTCCGGCAGATCGTCGTCGTCACGGGGTCTCTGAGGACCGGAGCGAGTCACCCGGCTCCCCCCACCAGCATTCGCTGGCCTTTCGTACGGCGAACCGGAGCGCTGGTCCCCGACGAGCGCGTTCGCCCACCTCACCCCACTATCGTGCGCTGCGTGCGCACGGACGGAGCATCCATGCCCACCTTCCTCGACCTCGGCGTGCCCGCCGAACTCGCCGCCGTCCTCGCCGACTCCGGCAAGACCGAAGCGTTCGCCATCCAGCGCGACACCCTGCCCGACTCCCTGGCCGGCCGCGACCTCCTCGGCCGCGGCCGCACCGGCAGCGGCAAGACGATCGCGTTCGCCCTGCCCCTCGTCGCACGGCTCGCCGCCTCGGGCAAGGCCCGCCGTGCGGGCCTCCCGCGCGGACTCGTCCTCGCCCCGACGCGCGAGCTGGCCACGCAGATCGCGGCCACCGTCGCTCCCCTCGCGGAGGCCGTGGGCCTGCGCGTCACGACGGTCTTCGGCGGCGTCAGCCAGCGCCCGCAGGAGCAGGCGCTTCGCGGCGGCGTCGACATCGTCGTCGCCTGCCCGGGTCGCCTCGAAGACCTCATGAAGCAGCAGATCGTGCGGCTCAGCGCCGTCGAGGTCGCCGTGCTCGACGAGGCCGACCACATGGCCGACCTCGGTTTCCTGCCTGGTGTCACACGCATCCTGGCCGCCACCCCGGCCGGGGGTCAGCGCCTGCTGTTCAGCGCCACGCTCGACCGCGGCATCGACACCCTCGCCCGCCGCTTCCTCGTGAACCCGGTGAGTCACGAGGTCGACGAGGCCAGCGTCCCCGTCGGCGAGATGACGCACCGGGTGCTGGTCGTCGACTCCACCGAGAACAAGACCGCGCTCGTGCGCGACCTGGCCTCCGGAACCGGACGGCGCATCCTGTTCACGCGCACCAAGCACCAGGCGAAGAAGCTCGCGAAGCAGCTCACCGCCTCGGGCATCCCCGCCGTCGACCTGCACGGCAACCTGTCGCAGAACGCCCGCGAGCGCAACCTCGGCGCCTTCTCCACGGCTCCCGAGGACGGCGGCGTGCGCGTGCTCGTGGCGACCGACGTGGCCGCGCGCGGCGTGCACGTCGACAACGTCGACCTCGTCGTGCACGTCGATCCCCCCGTCGAGCACAAGGCGTACCTGCACCGCTCGGGCCGCACGGCCCGCGCAGGCGCCGCGGGCACGGTCGTGACCGTGGTGCTGCCCGAGCAGCGTCGCGACGTCAAGGACCTCCTGCGCAAGGCCGCCATCTCGGCTCCGCTCGAGAACCTCACGACGGATGCCGTGACCGAGCTCGTCCCCGAGCGCGCGGCGCACGTGCGCCCCGCGCCGGCCCAGCCCGTCCAGCGACAGGCTCCGAAGCAGCGCCCCGTCGGCGGCGAGAAATCCAGCGCGGCCACTCCCCCGTCGCGGCGCCGTCGTCGCCCGCGTTCGGGCGGCCAGGGCCAGGGCGGTCTCTCCCATCAGGGCGGTTCGTCGCGCCAGGGCGGCCAGTCCCGTCAGGGCGGTGGCGGCCGCGGCTACCAGGGGCGCTGACCCGACGCCTCACCCCGTACCGTGAAGGGCCGCTCTCCCCGGAGGGCGGCCCTTTCCGTCGGCGCGGACGGCGTCAGACCGAGCCTGCCGCGTCGCTCCGGACGGCTCGCAGCACCTCGGGATCGCCGCAGCCGCGGACGAAGTCGTCCAGCCGGCGGCGGATCTCGAAACCGAGGATCCCCGCACCGATGCGCTCCGCGACCGGCGCCAGCCATGCGGGGCGGCAGGTGAAGTTGTACTTCCAGACGGCGAGCGTCCCCGTGCCGTCCTCCGACGGCGTGAAGCGCCATCCGCCGCCCAGCTTCTCGAAGAACCAGGGTCCGCGCTCCATCACCATCCCCACGTTCGACGGCGGGGCGTAGGAGACGTACCTGCTGACCGTCGAGAACCCGAACCTCTGGCGCGTGAAGGTGCGCACGTCCTTCGCGGGCGCCTCGGCCCCGTCGAGGAAGTGCTGCTCGCTGATGAAGCGATCCCAGTGCCGGCGCGTCGCTCCCGTGGTCTGCGAGACGGCGAAGGCTGTGGCCGGATCGACCGGCACGAAGGCCTCCGCATGGACGACGGGCATCGGACGCTCGCCGGGTCGGCTCAGCGGGTCGGGAACGAGCGCTCGGGCGAACCCACGTACAGCTGCTGCGGGCGGCCGATCTTGGTCTGAGGGTCGAGCTGCAGCTCTCGCCACTGGGCGAGCCAGCCCGGCAGTCGTCCGATCGCGAACAGCACGGTGAACATGCGCGTCGGGAAGCCCATGGCCTTGTAGATCACACCCGTGTAGAAGTCCACGTTCGGGTAGAGGCGACGCTCGCGGAAGTAGTCGTCGGCCAGCGCGATCTCCTCGAGCTCCTTCGCGAGGTCGAGCAGCGGGTCGGTGACCCCGAGCGAGGCGAGCACCTCGTCGGCGGCCTCCTTGACGAGCTTCGCGCGCGGGTCGTAGTTCTTATACACCCGGTGCCCGAAGCCCATGAGCTTCACGCCCTCTTCCTTGTTCTTCACCCGCTCCACGAAGCGCGCGACGCTCTGGCCCGAGTCGCGGATCTGGCCGAGCATGGTCAGCACCGCCTCGTTGGCGCCGCCGTGGAGGGGGCCGGAGAGAGCCTGGATGCCGGCGGAGATCGAGGCGAACTGGTTCGCGCCGGTCGAGCCGACCAGACGGACGGTCGAGGTCGAGGCGTTCTGCTCGTGGTCTTCGTGCAGGATCAGCAGCAGCTCGAGTGCCCGCGCCATGACGGGATTGATCTCGTAGGGCTCGGAGTGCACGCCGAAGTTGAGCTTCAGGAAGTTCTCGACGAACCCGAGCGAGTTGTCGGGATACAGGAATGCCTGACCGACGCTCTTCTTGTGCGCGTACGCCGCGATGACCGGCAGCTTGGCGAGCATGCGGATCATATTGAGCTCGACGTGCTCGGGGTTGTGCGGGTCGGTCTGGCCCTCGTAGTAGGTCGACAGGGCCGCGACGGCGGACGACAGCACCGACATGGGGTGCGCCGTGTGCGGCAGCGCCGAGAAGAAGTGCTTGAGGTCTTCGTGGAGAAGCGTGTGACGACGGATCTTCTCGTCGAACTCGGCCAGCTCGGAGGCCGACGGCAGCTCGCCGTAGATCAGCAGCCAGGCGACCTCGAGGTAGCTCGTCTGCCCGGCCAGCTGCTCGATCGGGTATCCGCGGTAGCGCAGGATGCCCTTGTCGCCGTCGATGAACGTGACCTCGGACTTCGTCGAGGCGGTGTTCACGAAGCCGTAGTCGAGGCCGGTGTAGCCGGTCTGCCGCGTCAGCGTCGAGAAGTCGATGCTGTTGTGGCCGGCAGTGCCCTGCAGCAGGGGGAATTCGGCCGTCGTGTCGCCGATCGTCAGCTTCGCCGTGGCCTGCTGGTCTGCCGCTGCACTCACGCGGACCTCCTCTGGGTTTCTGCCCGTCAGTCTGTCTCGTCTCGCCCGAGCGGGCCGGTCATCCTTGGAACCGAGCCGCATGCGGGCGGGCGATCACTCGGCGCTCAGCACCAGGCCGGGTCACGACCGAATCGCCTCTACAGCCTAGTAGGCGCATGCGCCTACTGTTGCATCCGCCAAACGGATGGCCGTCACGAGGGGGAAACCTACAGAACCCCTATCGAGCGGCGTCGTGGAGACGGCGCGCCGCCGCGGCCACGCGCTCCGTCGGCGCGGTCAGCGACAGCCGGACGTGCTGTGCGGCGCTCGTCCCGTAGAAGGGCCCCGGTCCGACGAGGATGCCGAGCTCGGCGAGGCTCCGAAGGGTGTCCCACGCATCGCGTCCCTCGGTCGCCCAGAGGTAGAGCCCGGCCTCGGACCCGTCGATCCGGAAGCCCGCGGCCTCGACGGCGGGGCGGAGGAGGTCACGCCGCTCGCGGTACAGCTCCTTCTGCGCCGCGACGTGCGCGTCGTCGGCGAGCGCCACGGCCATGGCGTGCTGCACCGGGGCCGGCGGCATGAGCCCGAGGTGCTTGCGGGCGGTGAGGAGCCCGGCCACGATCCGCGAGCATCCGGCCACGAAGGCGGCGCGGTACCCCGCGAGGTTCGACTGCTTGCTCAGGGAGTACACGCTCAGCAGTCCGGCGCGGGAGCCTCCGGTGACGCGGGGATCCAGGACCGACGGGACCGGCTGCGAGGCCCACGCGCCGTCCCACCCGAGCTCGGCGTAGCACTCGTCGCTCGCGAGGACGGCTCCGAGTTCGCGAGCGCGGGCGACGGCGGCGCTCAGCTCGGCGACCGTCCAGGTGCGCCCGTCCGGGTTGCCCGGGGTGTTGATCCAGATCAGCTTCGTGCCCTCGGGCCAGTCCGAGGGGTCGTCCGCCGGCATGGGGCTGGCGCCGGCCACGCGCGCCCCGACCTCGTACGTGGGGTAGGCGACGCGCGGATGCACCACGACGTCCCCCGGCCCGAGACCGAGGAGGGTCGGGAGCAGCGCGACGAACTCCTTGGAGCCGATCGTCGGCAGCACGTTGTCGGTCGTGAGGTCGGCAACGCCGCGGCGACGGGCGTACCAGTCGACGATGGCCTCCCGCAGCGCTACGGAGCCGACGGTCTGCGGGTAGGCGTGGGCGTCGGTCGCCTCGGCGAGCGCGCGGCGGACGACCTCCGGCGTGGGGTCGACGGGCGAGCCGACGGACAGGTCGACGATGCCGTCAGGATGCCGTGCCGCCAACTCGCGGAACGGGACGACCGCATCCCAGGGATAGTCGGCCAGGTCGTGGACGCTCATCCCCGGTTCACTCGCCCTGGGGCGGGAGCGCGGCGATGATGGGGTGGTCGTGGGCGATCACGCCGACCTTGGCCGCCCCGCCGGGCGAGCCGATCTCGTCGAAGAACTCCACGTTCGCCTTGTAGTAGTCCTGCCACTCGTCGGGCAGATCGTCCTCGTAGTAGATCGCCTCGACCGGGCACACCGGCTCGCACGCCCCGCAGTCCACGCACTCGTCCGGGTGGATGTACAGCGACCGCTCCCCCTCGTAGATGCAGTCGACGGGACACTCGTCGATGCAGGCGCGGTCCTTCACATCGACACACGGCAGGGCGATCACATACGTCACCGCTCCAGTCTACTTCCCGTGCCCGTCGGCGCGGCCTCCGCCCGGGTGCGGCGACCAGGTCGGCGCGGAGGGCACCGAGGTGATCAGCGGCGGCGGAGGGATGTCGGACGCCGGAGTCTCCGAACGCGCCTCCGGGCGCCGGAACGACGGCCAGGCGACGACCAGCAGCACGATGCCGGCGATGAGGTAGGTCCAGATGCGGCCCGCGACGGTGTCTTCGACGACCACCGATCCGCCGGGCCCGACGCCGGAGATCAGCACGAGCATCCCGAGCATCCCCAGGCCTGCGGCGAGCGCGGCCCCGCGGTCGTGCGTCAGGGCGCGCACCGCGATGAGGATGGCGGCGCAGGCGATGGCCCCCACGATCAGGCCGACCGGCACGGGACCCCACGCGAGGCTGTGGCCGATGGTCCCCGCGACCCCGTAGACGCCGCCCACCAGGGCCACGGCGACCCACGACACGATCCTCGACACCCAGCTGACGCGCACGTTCCGATCCTACGCGCGTCTCCTCCCCTCAGACGGCCAGGCCCAGCAGCCGCAGGAGCGCCGCGACGAGCGCGGCGGCGAACACGACGACGAGGAACGACTGGCGCAACCACAGCAGGCCGGCCGCGACGAGGAGGGCGGGCACGCGGGCGTCGACCACGATCGCCTGGCCGTCGCCCAGCGTCTGCACGGCGACCAGCGCCGCGAGAAGGGCGACCGTGAGCAGGTCCGAGATGCGGGCGGGCCGGGGCGCCTCGAGCACGCGCGGGGGGACGAGGTAGCCGACGGCCTTCAGCGCCAGGCAGATCAGCGCGGCGAGCAGGATGGCGCTCCAGAGGCTCATGCGGGTCCTTCCTGCACGGCGTCTCCGCCCGGCGCGGGCGGAGACCACCAGTTGAACCACCCGACCGCGATCGCCACGAGCGCCGCCACGAGCACCGGGAGCCCCGGCATGAGGAAGGGCGTCAGGGCGGCCGCCACGACGGCTGCCGCGACGCCGACGGCGACGGCCTGGCGACGCTGCAGCCGCGGCCACAGCAGGGCGAGGAAGGCCGCGGCGGCAGCGGCGTCGAGCCCCCAGGTCTTCGGGTCGCCGAGGACGTCGCCCACGAGAGCCCCGACGAGGGTCGTGACGTTCCATCCGACGAAGATGCCCACACCGGTCACCCAGAAGCCGACCTGTCGCAGCCGCGGATCGCCCTGGGAGATCGCGACCGCCGTGGACTCGTCGATCGTGAAGTGCGCCGCCAGGGCGCGGCGGGCCGGGCTCCCCGCGACGACGGGCGCCATCCGCATGCCGTAGGCGACGTTGCGGACGCCGAGGAGCGCGGCGGAGGCGATGGCGGAGGGCAGCGCGGCCAGTCCGCCGGCCGTGAAGACGCCGACGAAGGCGAACTGCGATCCGCCGGTGAACATCAGCAGGCTCAGCACGCAGGTCTGCCACACGTCCAGTCCCGCGGCCACCGCCAGGGCACCGAACGAGATGCCGTACGCGCTGGTCGCGAGGACGACCCCGAGCGCCTCGCGCCAGACCTCGCGCTCGGCGCTCATCGGGCGGCCGTCCGCATCGTTCGACACAGTGAACACATGGTCATCATTGTGAACACACCGGAGCGCCTAGTCAAGCGAACGATCGTTTGACATGATGAACGGATGGATGACCTCCGCGCCCGCATCGCCCGCACCCTCCGCCGCGAGCGCGAGGCCGCCGGACTCTCGGTCTCCGAGCTGGCACGCCGGGCCGGGGTGTCGAAGGCCACGGTCTCCCAGCTGGAGAGCGGTGCCGGCAACCCGAGCGTCGAGACCCTCTGGGCGCTCGGCGTCGCGCTCGACGTCCCGTTCGCCGTCTTCGTCGACCCGCCGTCGCACGGTCCCACCCTGATCCGCGCGGCCGACCTCGCCGGCGTGCCCTCCGCGGCCGCCGCCTACAGCGCCACGTTGCTGGCCGCCAGTCCTCCGGGAGCACGGCGGGACCTGTACCTCATCACGGCCGAACCCGGTGCGGCCCGGCGCTCCGACCCGCACCACCCGGGCACCATCGAGCACGTCGTGCTGATGTCCGGTGCGGCGCACGTCGGCCCCGCCGACGCACCCGCGCTCCTCTCCCCGGGCGACTACCTCACCTATCCCGGCGATGCCCCGCACGTCTTCGAGGCCACGGCGCCGGGCACCAACGCGGTGCTGATCTCGGAACTCCGCTGACCGCGGTCGGGCGTCAGTACCAGTCGGTCGCCTGCGAGTGGCCCCAGGCGCTGCACGGGGTGCCGTAGACGGACGAGATGTACCCGAGCCCCCAGGCGATCTGGGTGGCCGCGTTGGTCTCCCAGTCGCTGCCCGCGGAGGCCATCTTGCTGCCCGGGAGAGCCTGCGGGATGCCGGTGGCTCCACTGCCCCCGTTGTACGACCGGTAGTTCCAGCTCGACTCCTTCTGCCACAGGGAGTTCAGGCAGGAGAACTGGTCGTCGCCCCAGCCGTAGGTGCTCGCCGCCATCGACCGAGCGGTCGCCTTCGCGCCATCCGGGGTGTTCGCGGCGGCGAGAGCGGCCGCCTCGGCCTCGGCCTGCGCGATGGCGGCAGCCGCGGCATCCTCGGCCGCCTTCTTCTCCTGCGCGGCGGAGAACGCGGTCTGCAGCTCTGCGGTTGCACCGGCGACCTCCTGACTGCGGCTCTCGGCCTCGACCGCGACGACGGCGAGCTCGAGCGCGGGAGTCTCGGCACGTTCGGCCAGGGTCTCCATGTCCTCCTGGAGGGCGGCGGTGTCCACGGCCGTCGGGGTCGCGCCGAGATCGAGGCCGGACGCGGCGACGTCGGCGTTCAGCGCCTCGGCGGCGGTGAGGGAGTCCTGCGCCGTCCGCAGCGCCTTGGCGGGCTGGTCGGGCACCTGGATCATGTGCGAGGAGGGCCAGGCGACCTTCGCGGCCGCGCCGCTCGCCGAGAGGTCGGCGCGCTCGGCTCCGGCCGCGGGCGCCGACACGAGGCCGGCGGTGAGCGCTGCGCCGAGCGCGGCGCCGACGGCCGCGGTGAGGATCAGCGCGGGGCGGCGCGACCGCACGGCGGAAAGGGCGGAGGCGGCCTCGTGGGCGCGCCGGGAAGCACGGGTGTGGGGATGATGCAGCAAGGAATCGACTTTCGGGTCGTCGAGCGCCCGGACCTGCGTGCAGGGCGGCACATCGGGAGCCGACTCGGCGGGCGCAAGTCATCGATTCTGCACCCCCACTCTGGACGACCCCTTTGTCGGGGCTGGACAGAACCTTGGCGGGACCTGGCCTTTTCATGAGAAAGGCCCCGCGACCGCCAGACGGCGGCGCGGGGCCCTCTCTCGGGTCTCGAAGAGACTCAGGCGTTCGCGTCCTGGCGCTTGAGGCGAGACGCCTCGCGCGCACGGGTGTTCGCGTCCAGGTTGACCTTGCGGATGCGCACGATCTCGGGCGTCACCTCGACGCATTCGTCGTCACGGGCGAACTCGAGGCTCTCCTCGAGCGTGAGCACGCGCGGCGGCGTCATCGACTCGAACGTGTCGGAGCTCGCGGCACGCATGTTCGTGAGCTTCTTCTCCTTGGTGATGTTCACGTCCATGTCGTCGGCGCGCGAGTTCTCGCCGATCACCATGCCCTCGTAGACCTCCTGCGTGGGCTGCACGAAGAACGACATGCGCTCCTGCAGGGCGATCATGGCGAACGGGGTGACGACGCCCATGCGGTCGGCGACTATCGAGCCGTTCTGGCGCGTGGTGATCTGACCGGCCCACGGCTCGTAGCCGTGCGAGATCGCGTTCGCGATGCCGGTGCCGCGCGTCGTGGTGAGGAACTCGCTGCGGAATCCGATGAGGCCGCGCGACGGGACGATGAACTCCATGCGCACCCATCCGGTGCCATGGTTCGTCATGTTCTCCATGCGGCCCTTGCGGTTCGCGAGGAGCTGCGTGATGGCGCCGAGGTGCTCCTCCGGCGTGTCGATCGTGAGGTGCTCGAAGGGCTCGTAGGTCTTGCCGTCGATCTTCTTCGTGACCACCTGCGGCTTGCCGACCGTGAGCTCGAAGCCCTCGCGGCGCATGTTCTCGACGAGGATCGCGAGCGCCAGCTCGCCGCGGCCCTGCACCTCCCACGCGTCCGGCCGGCCGATGTCGACCACCTTGAGCGAGACGTTGCCGATGAGCTCCTTGTCGAGGCGGTCCTTGACCATGCGCGCGGTGAGCTTGTGCCCCTTGACCTTGCCCATGAGCGGCGACGTGTTCGTGCCGATGGTCATGGAGATGGCGGGGTCGTCGACCGTGATCGCCGGCAGCGGCCGGACGTCCTCGGGGTCGGCGATGGTCTCGCCGATCGTGATGTTCTCGAACCCGGCGACGGCGACGATGTCGCCGGGGCCGGCGGACTCGGCCGGGTAGCGCTCGAGCGCACGGGTCTTCAGGAGCTCCGTGATGCGGGCGTTGCTGGTCGTGCCGTCGGCGCGCACCCAGGCCACGGTCTGGCCCTTCTTGAGCGTGCCGTTGAAGACGCGCAGCAGCGCGAGGCGTCCGAGGAACGGGCTGGAGTCGAGGTTCGTGACCCAGGCCTGCAGCGGGGCCTCGTCGTCGTAGGCCGGGGCCGGCACGTGCTCGAGGATCGCCTCGAACAGCGGCTCCAGGTCGTCGTTGTCGGGGAGCGAGCCGTCGGCCGGACGGTTGCTCGAGGCCGCGCCGGCACGACCGGAGGCGTAGACCACGGGAACGTCGAGCAGGGCGTCGACGTCGAGGTCGGGAACGTCGTCGACCAGGTCGGAGGCGAGCCCGAGCAGCAGGTCGTGCGCCTCTTCCTCGACCTCGGCGATGCGCGCGTCGGGGCGGTCGGTCTTGTTGACCAGGAGGATGACGGGCAGCTTCGCCTCGAGCGCCTTGCGCAGCACGAAGCGGGTCTGCGGCAGCGGACCCTCGCTGGCGTCGACGAGCAGCACGACGCCGTCGACCATCGAGAGACCGCGCTCGACCTCGCCGCCGAAGTCGGCGTGGCCCGGGGTGTCGATCACGTTGATCGTGATCTCCTGGCCCTGGGCGTGCTTGCCCTTGTAGGTGATCGCCGTGTTCTTGGCGAGGATCGTGATGCCCTTCTCCCGCTCGAGGTCGTTCGAGTCCATCGCGCGCTCCTCGACGTGCGAGTGTTCGCCGAACGAGCCCGTCTGACGGAGCATCGCGTCGACGAGGGTGGTCTTGCCGTGGTCGACGTGGGCGACGATTGCGACGTTTCGAAGGTCAGAGCGGAGGGCGTGCGCCATGCAGGAGTCCTAAAAGGGTGTGGGTGTGCGCCGGGAAGCCGACGTTCCAGGATAACGCACGCGCACGGCCCACGGCTGGACGGAGGCCGTACCATCGGGAAAATGACTCCTGCACCCGCTGTCCCCGAGCGCCCGGAGACGGATGCCGCGGCCTCCTCGTCGCGCGGAGCGGCGCCCTGGCGCGTCCGGCTGCGGTGGGAGATCGTCATCGTGCTGGCACTGGGGCTCGGCCAGTCCGCGGTCTACGCCGTCGTGCAGCTCGCGTACCGGCTGACCGACGAGACCCCGCTCGCCGACCAGACCGCCACCCTCAACCCCTCGCGCAGCGACCGCGAGGTCTTCGACCTGATCTACCAACTGCTCTCGATCGGCTTCTCGCTCGTGCCCGTGCTGCTGGTCGGGTTCCTCCTGTGGCAGAGCCGGCGTCCGCATCTCGGCAGGCTGGGGCTCGACGGCACCCGGATCGGTCGCGACGTCGGCCGCGGCATCCTCCTCGTGCTCGCCATCGGCATCCCCGGCCTCGCCCTCTATGTCGTCGGGCGCGCTCTGGGGATCTTCGTCGCCGTCGACCCCGCCGGCCTCGACGCGCATTGGTGGACGGTGCCGATCCTGCTGCTGGCGGCCGCCCGGGCCTCGCTCGAGGAGGAGCTCGTCGTGCTCGGGTACCTCTTCGCGCGGCTCCGCCGACTCGGCTGGAGCCCGGTCTGGATCGTCGTCGCGACCTCGGTGCTGCGCGCGACCTACCACCTCTACCAGGGCCCGGGTGCGTTCATCGGCAACCTGGCCATGGGCCTGCTGTTCGGGTGGCTCTACCTGCGCACGGGCCGCCTACTGCCGTTCCTGGTGGCGCATTTCCTGATCGACGCGACCGTGTTCGTGGGCTATCCCTGGGCCGCGGCGACGTGGCCCGAGCTCTTCGGCCTCCCCGGGTAGCCGAGCGCCGCGCGCACCGCGCGGCCGCCGCTCAGCCGGCGTTGACGACCAGCACGGCGCCGACGGCCCACAGCACGAGGGCGGCGAGGGCGATGAGCGCCCGCACATCCCACTCGCGCCGGATCGGGCCATCCGCCGAGGCGGGCGCCGCCTCCCAGCGGCCCCGGATGTCGGAGAGGGCGAGGATGCCGGTCGGCGCCTGGGCGGTCTCTCCCTCGCTCCCCCGTTTGCGCGGCGGGCGCGACCGGGCCGGTCCGCCGTAGCACGTGACGACCGAGTCGTCGTCGAGCGAGAACTGCAGCTGCCACCGGAAGTCGATGTCGCGCACCCGCCGCCAGCCGAAGCTCGTGCGTCGGAGCATGTTCTGCACCACCACGCCCTGTGCGTCCACGCGCACGGCGGAGACGAAGCTCAGCTCGTACACCGCCCACAGCCCCAGCAGCACCCACGGCGCCACGAGGAGCATCTGCATCCAGCTGCCGCGCACGACCGTGTCGCCGAGCAGGAACAGCGCGAGCAGCGAGGTGAGGACGAGGACGACGGGTCCCGAGGACGCGCGGTAGACGCGCGCGTCCTCGGGACGCTCGGGGTTCGTCACGGTCAGTGTCCGCCGAGCGTGATGGATGCGCCCGGAATCGCCTGGAGCAGACGTTCCGTGTACTCCTGCTGCGGGTTCGCGAAGATCTCGTCGACCGTGCCCTGCTCGACCACCTTGCCGCGCTCCATGACGCAGACCAGGTCGCTCGAGACGCGCACCACCGCGAGGTCGTGCGTGATGAACAGGTACGTGAGGTCGAGCTCCGACTGGAGGTCGGCGAGCAGCTTCAGGATCTGGTCCTGCACCAGGACGTCGAGAGCCGAGACCGCCTCGTCGAGCACGACGATGTCGGGCTTGAGCGCGAGAGCCCGGGCGATCGCGACACGCTGACGCTGACCACCGGAGAGCTCGTTCGGGTACCGGGTCGCGAGGGCCCGCGGCAGCGCGACCTGGTCGAGCAGCTCCTCGACCCGCGCCCGGTGCGACGCCCGGTCGCCGACGCCGTGGATCTGCAGCGGCTCGGCGATCGTGTTGCCGATGTTGCGCAGCGGGTCCAGCGACCCGTACGGGTCCTGGAAGACCGGCTGCATGCGGCGGCGGAGGCCGAACGCCTGCGCGTTCGAGAACCCGGAGACATCCTGCCCGTCGATCTCGATCGTGCCGGCCGTGGGCTCCTCGAGCTTGAGCACCATCTTCGCGACGGTGGACTTGCCCGACCCCGACTCGCCGACGAGGGCGAGCGTCTTGCCCCTGGGAATCTCGAACGACACGTCGTCCACGGCGCGGAACGCCTCGCTGCGGAAGCCGCCCTGACGGATGCGGTAGTCCTTGGTGAGTCCGGCCACGCGCACCGTGGGCGGGATGTCGGCGAGGTCCTCGAGGGTCTCGACGCCGCGATCCTCCACCACCGCCTGGATGCGCTGCGAGGCGACGCTGGGCGCGGCGGCGACCAGGCGCTTCGTGTAGGGATGCTGCGGATCCTCGAGGATCTGGCGGCTGGGCCCGGCCTCGACGATGTTGCCGCCGTTCATCACGATGATCTTCTCCGCGCGCTCGGCCGCGAGGCCGAGGTCGTGGGTGATCAGGAGCACCGAGGTGCCCTTGTCGCGCGTGAGCGACGCCATGTGGTCGAGGATGACCCGCTGCACCGTCACGTCGAGGGCCGAGGTCGGCTCGTCGGCGATCAGCAGCTTCGGGTCGGCCGCGAGGCCGATGCCGATCAGCGCACGCTGGCGCATGCCGCCCGAGAACTGGTGCGGGAACTGGTGCAGGCGCCGCTCGGCGTCGGCCAGGCCGGCCTGCTGGAGCACCTCGACGGCGCGGTCCTTCACGCCCTGGCGTCCCTGGGCGATGCCGTTGGCGCGGATCGCCTCCTTCACCTGGAAGCCGATGCTCCACACCGGGTTCAGGTTCGACATCGGATCCTGCGGGACGAAGCCGACGTCGCGGCCGCGGACGTTCTCCATCGCCGTACGGCTGAGCGTCGTGAGCTCGCGGCCCTCGAGCGTGATGGAGCCGCCGGTGACGGTGCCGGTGCCCGGCAGGAGGTCCACGATCGCGGTCGCGGTGGTGGACTTGCCCGAGCCGGACTCGCCCACGATCGCGACGGTCTCGCCCGGCATGACGTCGAAGCTGACGCCGTGCAGGACCTCGCGCATGCCCTCCTGGGTGCGGAAGGCGACCGTGAGGTCGCGGACGCTCAGCAGGGGGACCTGGTCGGTGATGCGGTCGCTCATCGGCGGGCCCTCGCCTTCGGGTCGAGGGCGTCTCGGATGAGCTCGCCCAGGGTCACGAACGCGAGCACCGCGAGGGTCAGCGCGATCGACGGATAGATGAGCGCCATCGGGGCGACGCGCAGCGCGGCCTGGGCCTGGCTGATGTCGTTGCCCCACGACATGACGTTGCTGCCGAGGCCGACGCCGAGGAACGACAGCGTCGCCTCCGCGACGATCGCCGCGGCCAGGGCCAGCGTCGAGACCACGAGCAGTGGCGCGATGGCGTTCGGCACCACGTGGTTCACGAGCGTGCGGAACTTCGACAGGCCCAGCGAGCGCGAGGCGACGACGAAGTCCGCCTGCCGCACCCGCAGGATCTCGGCGCGGACGACACGGGCCGTCGAGGCCCACGCGAACCCGCCGATCGCCAGCGCCAGCGTCCACACCGACCGCGCGTCCGAGAACACCGTCATGACGACGACGGCGGCCAGGATGTACGGGATGGCGAAGAAGATGTCGCCGATGCGCGACAGCAGCGCGTCGAGCCACCCGCCGTAGAAGCCGGCGAGGGCGCCCATGATCAGGCCGAGGAAGGCCGAGATCAGGGTCGCGATGATGCCGACCGCGAGCGAGGTCTGCGCGCCGTAGATCAGCCGCGAGTAGATGTCGCAGCCCTGGAACGTGTAGCCGAGCGGGTGCCCGTCTGCCGGTCCCTCGTTGCTGAACATGAGGTCGCAGCTGCGCGGGTCGACGTTGGTGAACAGCGACGGCCAGGCGGCGATGACCACGAACAGGGTCGCGAGGACGACCGAGAACCAGAACAGCGGGCGGCGGCGCAGGTCGCGCCAGGCGTCGCGCCAGAGGTTGCTGGGCTTCTCGGCGATGCGGACGGCGTCGACGGCGATCGACTCCGTCTCGACGGGGGCCACGTAGTGCTTCTGAGTCGTGGGATCAGACATAGCGAATCCTCGGGTCGAGCAGACCGTAGAGCAGGTCGATGACGAGATTGACCAGCACGTACAGGATGACGAAGACGGTCACGAAGGAGACCACGGTCGGGCCCTCACCGCGCTGGACCGCCTGGAACAGGGTGTTGCCCACGCCGGGCACGTTGAAGATGCCCTCGGTGACGGTCGCGCCGACGAGCAGCACGCCGAAGTTCGTGGCGGAGTTGGTGATCACCGGGATCAGCGAGTTGCGCAGCACGTGCACGGGGATCACGCGTCCGCGCGAGAGCCCCTTGCTGTAGGCGGTGCGCACCCAGTCCTGGTTCAGCGTCTCGATGACCGAGCTGCGCATCAGACGCATGCTCACCGCGAAGAGGCTGAACCCGAGCACGATCGCCGGCAGCCACAGGCCGCCCCAGTCGTTGTCGGCGCCGACGGTCGGGCTGAACCAGCCCCACTGGATGGCGAGGAAGTACTGCGCCAGGAAGCAGAGCACGAAGATCGGGATCGCGATCGCGACGAGCGCCACCAGGAGGGCGACGTTGTCGAAGACCTTGCCCTTGCGCAGGGCGGAGATCGTGCCGATGATGATCGCCAGCGTGAACTCGATGCCGATCGCCATGACCGCGAGACGGCCGGTGACGGGCAGGGTGTCCGCGAGGACGGCCGAGACCGGGCGACCCGAGAAGGTCGTGCCGAGGTCGCCCTGGAACACGCCGGTGATGTAGTACCAGTACTGCACGATGAACGGGTCGTTCAGGTGGTACTGCTCGCGCAGGGCGTCGACGAGCGCCGGGTTCGGCGTCCGGTCGCCGAACAGGGCGAGGATGGGGTCTCCGGGCATGGCGAAGACCAGGAAGTAGATGAGCAGGGTGGCCCCGAAGAAGACCGGGATCACCTGCAGGAGTCGTCTGAGGATGTAAGAGAGCATCCGCTGTCCCTTTCTGAGGAACGCGAGCAGGTCGGGTGACAACAGCCTACGAGGCGGTGACGATCTCCGTCACCGCCTCGCGGGCTGTTGCGCGTCGGACCTTACTTGGTCTTCGTGATCTCGTAGTACAGCGGGACGGAGTTCCAGCCGAAGGTGACGTTGTCGACACTGTCGCCGTAACCGCCGGTCACGTTGGAGTACCACAGCGGGATCGCGGGCAGGTCGTTGAACAGGATCTCCTGCGCCTTGGTGAAGTCCTCGATCTGCACGTCGGCGTCAGGGTTGCTGATGCCGGCGGAGAGCAGCTCGTCGAACTCCGGGTTGGAGTAGTCGCCGTCGTTGGAACCGGCGTTGGTCGCGTAGAGCGGGCCCAGGAAGTTGTACAGACCCGGGTAGTCCGCCTGCCAGCCGGAGCGGGCCGCGGTCTTGATCGTGCGGTTGTTGATCTCCTCGCGGATGACGGCGAACGTCGGGTACGGTGCACCCGAGGCGTCGATGCCGAGCGTGTTCTTGATCTGGTTGGTCACCGCGTCGACCCACTCCTGGTGGCCTCCGTCGGAGTTGTACGCGATCTGGAACGAGCCCTCCCACGGCGCGATGGCGTCGGCCTCGGCCCACAGCTCCTTCGCCTTCTCCGGGTCGTAGCCGAGGACCTCGCTGCCGGGGACGGAGTCCGACCAGCCGTCGATGACCGGCGACGTGAAGTCGGAGGCCGGGGTGCGGGTGCCGGAGAAGATCTTCTCCGTGATCTGCTCGCGGTCGATGGACATCGAGATCGCCTGGCGGCGGAGGATGCCCTCCTCACCGGAGAAGTGCGGCAGGAACTGACCGATCGTGAACGACTGGAAGACGGCCGACGGCTGGTTCACCGCACGGTCGCCCAGGTCGTCCTGGAAGGTCGGCAGCGATGCGGCCGGGATCTGGTCGATGACGTCGACCTGGTTGCCCTGCAGGTCCGCGTAGGCGGCCTCCTGCGTGGCGTAGAAGTTGATCGTCAGACCGCCGTTCTGCGCCTTGCGGCCGCCCTGGTAGTCGTCGTTGCGCACGAGGTCGATCTGGACGTCGTGCTGCCACGCGCCCTCGCCGTCGAGCATGTACGGGCCGTTGCCGATCGGGTTCTCGCCGAACGCCTCCATGTCCTCGAACGCGACGTCGGGGAGCGGGTAGAACGCCGAGTAGCCCAGGCGGAGGGCGAAGTCGGAGGCCGGCTTGTTGAGCGCGATCGTGAACGTGTAGTCGTCGACCTGCTGCAGACCGGTGAGCTCCGAGTCCTCGTCCCAGCTGAAGCCCTCGATGTCCTCGAAGAAGTAGCTCGAGAGGTGCTGGTTCGAGGCCTTGGCGCCCTCGTTCCAGGCCTTGATGAAGTTGTCGGCGGTGACCTCTTCGCCGTCGGTGAAGGTCTGGCCTTCCTTGAGCTTGACCGTGAGGTGCTGCGGGTCCTCGGTCGTGATCTCCTCGGCCATGTCGTTGACCGGCTTGCCCTCGGCGTCGTAGTAGATGAGCCCGGCGAAGATCTCGTCGAGGATCTTTCCGCCGCCGACCTCGTTGGTGTTGGTCGGGATCAGCGGGTTCTCGGGCTCGGAGCCGTTGGTCGTGATGATGGCGTCCGGGTCGACCTCGCCGCCGGCGCTTCCGCCGTCGGAGTTGCCGCCGCCACCGTTCGCGCAGCCCGCGAGCGCCAGGGCGCCGATCGCGAACAGCGCGGTGCCCGCAAGGGCGATCTTGTTGCGCTTCACTATGTGTCCTCCTGTGGACGTGTACTTCAGACTGCGCGCTCCTCATTGAACGCGTAGGGATAGTTCAGGGTATCTCGGCATGCAGCAGGCGGCGCATTCGGCTAATCAACCGTTACTGAGTGGTGACCATAGGAAACATTCAGGAAACACGACGGCGCCGCCGGCTCCGAAGAGCCGCGGCGCCGTCGTGGTCGGATGCCCGGGTCAGGCGAAGGCCTCCACCGGCGGGCATGCGCACACCAGATTGCGGTCTCCGTACGCCTGATCGATCCGGCGCACGGGCGGCCAGTACTTTCCGGCGATCAGGGCGTGCACGGGGTAGGCGGCCACCTCGCGCGTGTAGGCGTGGGTCCACTCCCCCGCGATCAGCGAGACCGCGGTGTGCGGGGCGCCCACGAGCGGGTTGTCGTGCGCCGGCCAGCGACCCGCCGCGACGGCATCCGCCTCCGCCTTGATCTGGATCATGGCCTCGATGAAGCGCTCGATCTCGCCGAGATCCTCCGACTCGGTGGGCTCGACCATGAGGGTCCCCGCGACGGGGAACGACATGGTGGGTGCGTGGAAGCCGTAGTCGATGAGGCGCTTGGCGACGTCGTCGACCGTGATCCCGGTGGCCTCCTTCAGCGGACGCAGATCCAGGATGCACTCGTGCGCGACGCGTCCGTTCTCGCCCGTGTAGAGCACCGGGTAGTGGTCGGCGAGCCGCACCGCGACGTAGTTGGCCGAGAGCACGGCCGCGGCGGTGGCGCGGCGCAGGCCGTCCGCCCCCATCATCCGCACGTACGCCCACGAGATCGGCAGCACACCCGCCGAGCCGTACGGCGCCGCCGAGACGACCCCGCCGTCGAACACGTGCCCGCCCGCGTGCTCGGAGCGCTGGGCGAGCGGGTGCGACGGGAGGAACGGGGCGAGGTGCGCCTTGGCCGCGACCGGCCCGACACCGGGTCCGCCGCCGCCGTGCGGGATGGCGAACGTCTTGTGCAGGTTGAGGTGCGACACGTCTCCGCCGAGGTCCCCGAACCGCGCGTAGCCCAGCAGGGCGTTCAGGTTCGCGCCGTCGACGTAGACCTGGCCCCCGGCCTCGTGCACCGCCGCGGTGATCTCCACGACGTCGTGCTCGTACACGCCGTGCGTCGAGGGGTACGTGATCATCAGAGCCGACAGCTCGTCGGCGTGCGCGGCGATCTTCGCCCGCAGGTCGTCGAGGTCGACGTTGCCGAGCTCGTCGCAGGCGACGACGACGACCTTCATGCCGGCGAGGACGGCGGATGCGGCGTTCGTGCCGTGGGCCGACGAGGGGATCAGGCACACCGTCCGCTGCTCGTCGGCGTTCGCGAGGTGGTAGCCGCGGATGGCCAGGAGCCCGGCGAGCTCCCCCTGCGATCCGGCGTTGGGCTGCAGCGACACGGCGTCGTAGCCGGTGACCTCGGCGAGCCAGGACTCGAGCTGGTCGATCAGCTCGAGGTACCCGGCCACGTCGGATGCCGGGGCGAAGGGGTGGATCACGGCGAACTCGGGCCACGTGATCGCCGCCATCTCGGTCGCGGCGTTGAGCTTCATCGTGCACGACCCGAGCGGGATCATGCCGCGATCGAGCGCGTAGTCGCGATCGGCGAGGCTCTTGAGATAGCGCATCATCGCGGTCTCGCTGCGGTGCGCGTGGAAGACCGGGTGCGTGAGGTACTCGTCCTGTCGCACCAGGCCGCTCGGGACGGCTCCCTGCGAACCGCTCGCCCAGAACCCGAACGCCCGGTCGGCCTTGCCCCCGAACACGCGCGCGACCTGGTGCAGCTCGTCGTGCGTCGTGGTCTCGTCGACCGAGATGCCGACGGTGTCGGGGTCCGCGGCGTGGAGCAGGATGCCGTAGCCGTGATGGGCCTGGGAGACGTACTCCGCCGCGCGCCCGGGCACCCGCACCCGGACGGTGTCGAAGAACGCGTCGTGCACGACCTCGGCCCCGGCCTCGACGAGCCAGTCGCGCAGGAGCCGGGCCTTGTCGGCCACCTGCCGCGCGATCGCCTGCAGCCCGTCGGGACCGTGGTACACGGCGTACATCGAGGCCATCACGGCCAGCAGCACCTGGGCGGTGCAGATGTTCGAGGTCGCCTTCTCGCGGCGGATGTGCTGCTCGCGCGTCTGCAGCGAGAGCCGGTATGCCGGCTTGCCGTCGGCATCCACCGAGACGCCGACGAGGCGCCCCGGGAGCTGGCGCTCGAGACCCGCGCGGACCGCCATGTACCCCGCGTGCGGGCCGCCGAAGCCCATCGGCACGCCGAAGCGCTGCGTCGTCCCCACCGCGACGTCCGCGCCCAGGGAGCCCGGTGAGGTGATCAGGGTGAGCGCCAGGAGGTCGGCCGCGACCACCGCGAGCGCGCCCGCGAGGTGCGCCGCGTCGATGACGGCCGAGGGGTCCCAGATCCGGCCGGATGCACCCGGGTACTGGATGAAGACGCCGAACAGCTCGGCCGGGAGCTCCTCGCCCGCCGCGAAGTCGACCGTGACCAGCTCGATGCCCACGGCGTCCGCGCGGTTGCGGAGCAGGGCGTGCGTCTGCGGGAGGGCATCCGCGTCGACGGCGAACACGGGGGACGCGACCTTCGACGCCCGGCGGGCGAGGAGCATCCCCTCGGCGACCGCCGTCGACTCGTCGAGCATCGAGGCGTTCGCCGTCGACAGACCGGTCAGGTCGGCGACCATCGTCTGGAAGTTGATCAGGGCTTCGAGGCGCCCCTGCGAGATCTCGGGCTGGTACGGCGTGTACGCCGTGTACCAGGACGGGTTCTCCAACACGTTGCGCTGGATGACCTGCGGGGTGATCGTGCCGTAGTAGCCGAGGCCGATCATGGCGCGGTTCACGGTGTTGCGGGACGCGAGGGCGCGCAGCTCGTGCAGCGTCTCGGTCTCGCTCGCGGCGGCGGGGATGCTGCTGCCGGCGAGCTCGGACTCGGATGCCGCGGGCGTGAAGATCGACGAGGGCACCGCCTCGGTCATGAGCGCCTCGAGCGGTCCCTCGGCGGCGGCGTCGCCGGCGATGCCCAGGGCGTCGAGCATCTGCCGCTGGGCGGCGGGCGTGGGTCCGATGTGACGGTCGGCGAAGGGAACCACGTCCGGATCAGCCCTCGGTGAGTGCGACGTAGGCGTCGCGGTCGAGCAGGCCGTCGAGGGCACCCTCGGCGACCGACACCTTGAGCAGCCAGCCGCCCTCGAACGGCTCCGCGTTCACCAGCGAGGGGTCGTCGACCACGGCGTCGTTGACCTCGACGACCGTGCCGGCGACGGGGGCGTACAGCTCCCCGACCGACTTGGTCGACTCGATCTCGCCCACGACCGTGCCCGCCAAGAGCGCGGTGCCGACCGCGGGCAGCTCGACGAACACGACGTCGCCGAGCTTGTCGGCGGCGTAGTCGGTGATGCCGATCGTGACGGTGTCGCCGTCGGCGGCGATCCACTCGTGCTCGTCGGTGTAGTGCAGCGCGTTGAGGTCGGTCATATGGTCCTCCGGTAGAAAGGCAGGGCGGTCACGGTCGCGGACATCCTCGTCCCCCGCACGTCGAGGAACACGTTCGTCCCCTCCTCCGCGGAGGAAGGAATGATGTAGGCCATCGCGATCGGGTGGCCGAGGGTGGGGCTCAGGGCGCCGCTGGTGATCTCGCCGAGAGGGGCGCCCTCGGCGTCCACCACCGCGTAGCCGGCGCGGCCGGCGCGACGGCCTTCGGCGACGAGGCCCACGAGCACCGGCGCATCGGCCGCGGCATCCACGGCCTCCTTGCCGACGAACCCCGCCTTGTCCCTCGCGACCACCCGGCCGAGACCCGCCTGTGCCGGCTTGGTCGCGGTCGTCAGCTCGTGGCCGTACAGCGGCATGCCCGCCTCGAGGCGGAGCGTGTCGCGCGCGGCGAGGCCCGCCGGCACCAGACCGTGCGGCGCCCCGGCGGCGAGTACGGCGTCCCACAGGGCGCCGGCGTCGTCGACGCGGATCATCAGCTCGAAGCCGTCCTCGCCCGTGTACCCGGTGCGGGCGATGAGCAGCGGCGCGCCGCGGAAGGACGCATCCGTCCAGGCGTAGTACCTCTGCTCGGACCAGGGTGTGCCGAGGGCTTCGATGCCCTCCGTGGCGGCGAGGATGCCCTGCGCCGCCGGCCCCTGGACGGCGATGAGCGCGAAGGAGTCCGACACGTCCTCCACATCGACCCCGCGATCGCCGAGGAACCCGGCGAAGCTGCGCTCCTCACCCTCGGCCCGGGGGGCCATCTCCCGCTCGAGGATCGAGGGGAACGAGCGCACGCGGGAGGCGAAGGCGGAGTCGACGTAGCCGCGGTTGCCGGCGTTGGCGATCACGAGATAGCGATCCTCGGCGAGTCGGTAGACGATCACGTCGTCGACGATGCCGCCCTGCTCGGACAGGAGGAGGGAGTACTTCGCCTTGCCGACCGGCAGGGTCGACAGCCGCCCGGCGAGCGCGTGATCGAGGAAGTCCCCCGAGTAGTCGCCGGTGATGAGGAACTCGGCCATGTGCGAGATGTCGAAGATGCCCGCCGCCTGCCGCACGGCGTGGTGCTCGGCGAGGTCGGAGGTGTAGCGCACCGGCATCTGCCACCCGCCGAAGTCGGTGAAGGAGGCGCCGAGCGCCTCATGGCGTTCGCGGAGCGGGGTGTAACGGGGGTCTGGCATGAGTTCTCCCGGATGCGTGCGGGCGGAGCGGCGGCATCGCCGCTCCTCGGAACTCCCCCTCTGTCATGGGCCTGAGAGCTTCACCCGCGCGCGGAGGCGGGTTTTCACCGTCGGCGGATCCCGCAGCAGCTCGGGATCGCTTTTCAGAGTGGCCGGAACCGCGCGGTACGCGTACCTGAGAGATTGGCGGGGAGGCTTGCTCCTTCGGTGCCCGGCTGCGTTCGCCGGGGCTCTCCCGCGGGGGTCATTCGGCCCGTGTTCGATTGTGCGGCCAGTCTAGCGGGTCTCCCCTGCCAGCTCGCGGCGGACCTCGTCGCGCAGGCGTCCGAGGTTCTCCGGCTCGGGCGCCGCGCCCAGGAGCGTCTTCGTGTACGCGTGCTGCGGGTCGAGGATGACCCGGTCGGCGGGACCCCGCTCGACCACGTCGCCCTTGTACAGCACCATGATCTCGTCGGAGAAGTGGCGGGCCGTCGCGAGATCGTGCGTGATGTACAGCACGCCGAGGTCGTCCTCGCGCTGCAGGGCCGCAAGCAGGTTGAGCACGCCCAGGCGGATCGAGACGTCGAGCATCGACACCGGCTCGTCGGCGACGATGAACCGCGCGCCGGGCGCGAGAGCTCGGGCGATAGCGACCCGCTGGCGCTGCCCGCCGGACAGCTCGTGCGGTCGCCGCTCGGCGAAGCTCTCGGCCGGGGTCAGCCGCACGCGCTCGAGCAGCTCGAGCGCCCGCTCACGGACCTGCGCGGCGCTGAGATGCGGGTGGTGGATGCGCAGCGGACGCTCCAGATGATGCACGATCGAGTGGAAGGGGTTCAGCGACGCGAACGGGTCCTGGAACACCATCTGCACGTCGGAGCGGTAGCGCGCCAGGGCACGCCCGCGGACGCCGGAGTCCACGCCGTCGAGCAGGATCTGCCCGCTCGTCGGCCTCTCCAGCTTCATGAGCATCCGTGCGATCGTCGACTTCCCCGACCCGGACTCGCCCACGAGCGCGATCGTGCGGCCCGCCTCGAGCGTGAAGGAGACGTCCTTCACGGCATGCAGGACGTCGGTGCGGAACCCGGATCGGAGGGTGAAGTCCTTCGAGAGGTGGCGGGCCTCCAGCGTCGGCCTCCCGGCCTCGGCACCGTGGGCGGAACTCATCGGACCTGCTCCTGACTCTCCTGCATCCCCGTGCGCACGAAGTCTCCGCGGTCCCCGCGGAGACTCGGGAAGCTCGACAGCAGCCTCTGCGTGTACGGATGCCGCGGCGTGCGGTAGATCTCCTCGGCCGTGCCCTCCTCGACGATCTCCCCCTGCAGCATCACGGCGATCCGGTCGGAGATCTCGATCAGCATCGGGAGGTCGTGGGTGATGAAGATCACGGCGAAGCCGAGCTTCTCCCGCAGGCGCATGATCTCGCGGATGATGCCGCGCTGCACCACGACGTCGAGCGCGGTGGTCGGCTCGTCCATGATCATGACCTGCGGGTCGAGGGCGAGCGCCATGGCGATCATCATGCGCTGGCGCATGCCCCCCGAGAGCTCATGCGGGAAGCTGGTGAGCCGCGTCGGGTCGACGCCGACCAGCGTGAGCAGCTCCTCCGCGCGCTTCTGCTTGCGGGCGCGGGACATCCCCGGACGGTGTGTGTCGAAGATGTCGAAGATCTGCGCCTTGACGCTGATCACCGGGTTCAACGAGTTCATCGCTCCCTGGAACACCATCGAGATCTTGTCCCACCGAAAGGCGCGGAGGCCGTCGGCCTCGAGCCCGACGACGTCGATGTCGCGGCCGTCGCGGTCGTGGAACACGATCTCCCCGCTCGTCATGAGAGCCGGAGCCTTGAGCAGCCGGTTCATGCCGTACGCGAGCGTGGTCTTGCCGCATCCGGATTCCCCGGCGAGACCCAGGATCTCGCCGCGGTGGAGGGTCAGGGAGACGTTGCGCACGGCCTTCACAGGCGGATCGACCTCGTACTCGATCGACACGTCGCGGGCGGTCAGGACGGGCGCGCTCATGCGGTCACCCCCTTCGTCTTCGCGGCCCTGCGCACGCGCCGGGCCGCATCCGGGGCGTTGCGCAGCTTGGGGTTGATGACCTCGTCGATCGCGAAGTTGATGAGGGCGAGGCCGGCCCCGAGCAGCGCGATCATGATGCCCGGCGGGACGAACCACCACCAGGCACCGCGTCCGAGCGCCTGCCCGGACTGGGCGTCGTTGAGGATCGTGCCCCACGTGATCGACGAGTTCGGCCCGAGCCCCAGGTACGACAGACCGGCCTCGCCGAGAATGGCGAAGATGATCGCGAACAGGAACTGCGCGGTGAGCAGCGGCAGGAGGTTCGGCATGATCTCGACGAGGATGACGCGGAACGACCGCTCCCCCGCGACCTTCGCGGCGTACACGTAGTCCCGGGTGCGCAGCGAGCGCGTCTGGAGCCTCAGCACGTAGGCGGCGCCCGCCCAGGAGGTGATGCCGAGGACGACGGCCACCAGCTGCCAGCTGCGCTGCGGCACGAACGAGGCGATCACCATGACCAGCGGCAGGCCGGGGATGACGAGCATCACGTTGGTGAGGAGGGCGAGTGCGTCCTCCCGCCAGCCGCCGAGGTATCCGGCGAGCACGCCGAACAGGAGCGAGAGCACGATCGCGATCCCGCCCGCCACCACTCCCACGAGGAGCGACCCCTGGGCGCCGGTGGCGAGCTGCGCGAACATGTCGTTCCCGAGCTTGGTCGTGCCGAGCCAGTGCTCGGCGGAGGGCGGCTGGAGCGCGGCGTTGTCGGTGCTGCGGGGGTTCTGCGCGAAGAGCGGCGCGATGACCGCGAACAGCGTGATCGCGACGACCAGCACGAGCCCCGTGACGAACTTGGGCGAGCGTGTCGGCAGGAGTCCGCGTCCCCGTCGCGGACGCTGCGTGGCGAGGGTCGCGGTGGTCGCCGGCTCCTCGGCCGGCTGCTCCGTGACGATCTGCAGGGGGACGAGCTTGGTGTCAGACATTCTGGCGAGCCCTCGGGTCGATGAATCCGTAGATCAGGTCCATGAAGAAGTTGGCGGCGAGCACGGTGATCGTGATGACCAGGAACAGCCCCTGCATGAGGGCGTAGTCGTTGTTGGTGACGGCTTGGAACATGAGCTTGCCGATGCCGGGATAGGTGAACACCTGCTCCATCACGATGGAGCCCGCCACGACGAAGCCGAGGGTGATCGAGAATCCGGCGACCGACGGGATCGCGGCGTTGCGCGCGGCGTAGGTGGTGAGGATGCGGCGGGGGTGCAGCCCCTTCGCCTCGGCGGTGAGCACGTAGTCCTCGGCAAGCGTCGACACCATCATGTTGCGCATGCCGAACAGCCAGCCGCCTACCGAGCTGATCACGATCGTGAGCGCGGGGAGGATCGCGTGCGAGAGCGCGTTCGAGAAGAAGGCCCAGGTCGGCTCGGGGCCGTCGGGGAAGTCGAACACGTCGTAGCCGCCGAAGATCGGGAACCAGCCGAGCCCGACCGCGAACACCGCGACGAGGATCAGCGCCATCCAGAAGTACGGGATGGACTGCAGGACCGTGGTCGCCGGGATCACGTGGTCGACCCACGTGCCCCGCTTCCATCCCGCCCAGGCGCCGAGCACGACGCCGAGCACGAAGGAGATCACGGTCGCGGTGCCCACGAGAATCAGCGTCCACGGCAGCGCCTGCCCGATGAGCTCGGAGACCGGGGTGGGGAACTTCGTCACCGAGACGCCGAGATCACCCTGGAACATCCGTCCCCAGTAGGAGAGGTACTGCTCCCAGAGGGACGCGTCGTCGCCGCCGAGCAGCAGCTTGATGTTGCGGATGGTGTTCTCGGACACCTCTCCGCCCGCGCGCTGCATCTTGGCGATCATGATGTCGGCGGGGTCGCCGGGCATCATGCGGGGAAGCAGGAAGTTGAGGGAGATCGCGGCCCACAGCGTGAACGCGTAGAACCCGATCCGTCGTGCGTAGAACTTCATGAGTGCGTCTTCCTCGACTTCCTGCCTCCCCGACGACCGGTCAGCCGACCGGCTGCAGCTGCGTCAGCACGTACCCGGCGGCGATCGCCCCCCACGACGGCGGGAAGGCGTAGAGGTCGTCCTCCGTCGGCCAGCCGGTGTAGTCCTTCGTGTTGTAGAAGGTCTGGGTCGCGTTGATCACGAGCGGGATGTAGGGCAGGTCCCGCACGATCTCGGACTGGATCGTGCCGTACAGCTCCTTCTTGGCCGCCTCGTCATCGGTGCTGATGGCGGACTGGATCGCCGCGTCGACGACGGGGTTGTCGTACCGGCTGAAGTTCCAGCGTCCGGCCGGGACCTCCGCTCCGACGGGGCTCGTGGACTGCACCTGCGTGCCGCCGAACCAGTCGCGGTAGATCTGGAACGGGTCGGCGACCGAGGTGCCGATCATCCCTCCCACGATGAGCTGGAAGTCGCCGCCCTGGCGGGCGTCGGAGAACTCCTGCCACTGCACGGTCGAGGCGTTGATCTTGATGCCCGCCGCCTCGGCCTGCTCCGCGATGAGCTTGGCGGCGTCGTTGTAGTCGGTCCAGCCGTCGACCGAGATCAGGCTGAGCTCGACGGGGGTGCCGTCCTTCTCGTAGATGCCGTCGGATCCCTTCGTGTAGCCGGCGGCCTCGAGGATGCCGGCGGCGTCCTCCGCGTTCGCCTCCTGCGGGCTGACCTCGTTGGCGGGATCGGCGACCCACTTCTCGTCGCGGGGCAGCAGCGCGTAGGTCGGCGAGATGTCTCCGGTCAGGCCGACGAACGCCTTCTCCTTGATGGTGCTGCGGTCGATGGCCGCATTGAGCGCCTGACGCACGGCGACGTCGGTCTGCGGTCCGGTGCAGCCGAGGTCGACGTTCGCGCAGGTGTAGAGCACCGTCGGGTCCTGCGGGGTGTTGATCCACTCGATCGCCCCGTTGCCGGTCACGTCGTCCGGGTTCGGGATGAACATGCCGGTCCAGTCCAGCTCGCCCGCGGCGAGGAGGTCCTGTGCGGTCTGGTTGTTGTCGACGGCGATGTACTGCACCTTCGTGACCCCGAGGTCGTCGGCGTCGCGGAAGTTCTCGTTGGCGACGAGCGTGTAGGACTCGCTCGTGGTCTTGTCGACCACGTAGGCGCCGGATCCGACGGGCTCCTCGTTCGCGAAGTTGGCGAAGTCGGTGACGTCCTTCCAGATGTGCTCGGGCAGGATGTACGTCGATCCGAGCCGCTGGAACTCGGTCGTGTACTGGGCCGTGGAGTACGTCAGCACGACCGTGGTGTCGTCGGTCGCCTCGGCCGAGACGAGGCCGTTGCCCTCCGGGTTGTTCGCCTCGTAGTTGAACGAGAACGCGACGTCGGCGGCGGTGAGCGGCTCGCCGTCGCTCCACTTCAGGTCGGGCTTGATCGTGATGGTGATCGCCGTGCCGTCCTCGTTGTACTCGTACGAGTCGCCGATGAGGCCGATCGGCTCGGAGTCGGCGGTCTTGTTGAAGAAGAACAGCGGCTCGTAGATGGGTCCGAGGGCGCCGTGGAGCACCGTCGGGGCGAAGGGGTTGTAGTTCGCGGTGATCGGGGTCTGGCTTCCGGCCCAGACGCGGAGGGCTCGGTCGCCGTTCGCGTCGGAGTCGGCGCTCCCGCCCGAACCACAGGCGGTCAGGCCCAGGGCGAGGACGGTCGCCCCCGCCGCCGCGGTGAGCGCGATCTTGCGCGTGCCGTTACGGGTCATTCTTGCTTCCTCTCGGTGCTGCACTGCATGGAGGGATCTCCGGGTGGAGCCGATCCTCGGGAGTGAGGACCGGACCCGCCGGGGCTGCGCTGCCACCGGCTCGGGTTTGTTAGGACAGTAACCTAACAAACCACTGCTCGGTCGACAAGGGTTCTTCCGGCCGCAAGATAACGTTTCGGACTCGGGGTCGCTCAGGTCGTTGATTGGCACTAAATGTCGCGATGACACTAAGATCGTGCGCGGAGGTTAGAGTCGCCATGACCCGAAGTGCGCAGATCCGTGTCGCCGTGTCGACGGTGATCTTCACGCTGCGCCTGCCCGACGAGGGATCCCCCGTGCTCGCCCTGCCCCTCGTCCGGCGCACGCGCGAGCCGTTCGCCGGCCGATGGGCATTGCCCGGGGGCTGGCTCTCCGCGAGCGAGTCGCCGGTCGACGCGGCGGCGCGCACCCTCGCCGAGACGAGCGGGCTCTCCCCCACCTACCTCGAGCAGCTGTACGCCTTCGGGGCCGTCGACCGCTCGCCCACCCGCGTCGTGTCGATCGTCTACTGGGCGCTGCTGCGTCAGGACGACGTGCAGGCCCAGAGCGCCGCGCACCGCGCGTCGGGCCACGCCCCGGAGAACGTCGAGTGGTTCGACGTCGACGCCCTCCCCGACCTCGCGTTCGACCACCTCGACATCGTCGAGTACGCGCTCTGGCGCCTGCGGAACAAGATCGGGTACAGCCGAGTCGCGCACGGCTTCCTCCCGCAGGAGTTCACCCTCGCCGAGCTGCGCGAAGCCTACGAGGCGATCCTCGGGCGCCACCTCGATCCCGCCAACTTCCGACGCCAGGTCGAGACCTCCGGGAGCCTCACGGCGACCGACCGGTTCCGCACCGGCAGCCACCGACCCGCGCGGCTCTACCGCCACAACACCGACGTGGAGCTGGCCGACCGCGGCCCGCTCGACCCCGAGGAGACGAGCATCCGATGACCCCTGCGCAGACCGACGGTTCGGTCCTCACCCCGACCGTCGCCGACGGCTCCGTCGACCACGCCATCCAGGCGATCGTTGCCGGCACGTCGACCGACGCGACCTGCACCACCGACCTCGCGGTGGGTCCCTGGGACTTCGACACCCGACCCGGATACGGGCCCGGGTCGTCCATGGGCGACGTCATCCCCGTCGGCGCACCGCGTCAGGGCGAGCTGCCCGCCCGGTACCGCGACGCCGACGAGACCGAGCTCGACGAGCGCATCCGCGCCGCCAAGGAGGCCCTCGGCGAGCGCGTCGTGGTGCTCGGGCACTTCTACCAGCGCGAGGAGGTCGTGCGCCACGCGGACTACGTGGGCGACTCCTTCCAGCTCGCGACGGCGGCGAAGGGCCGCCCGGATGCCGAGGCGATCGTGTTCTGCGGCGTGCACTTCATGGCCGAGACCGCCGATCTGCTGTCCGGCCCCGACCAGGCGGTCGTCCTGCCGAACCTCGCGGCCGGCTGCTCGATGGCCGACATGGCCGACATCGATCAGGTCGAGGGCTGCTGGGAGCAGCTGGAGGAGGTCCTCGGCGACCTCGAGGCGGTCGACAGCGAGGGGCGCGTGCCGGTCATCCCGGTCACCTACATGAACTCCTCGGCGGCGATCAAGGGGTTCGTGGGCCGGCACGGCGGCATCGTGTGCACCTCGTCCAACGCGCACACGGTGCTGGAATGGGCCTTCGCCCGCGGGCGCCGGGTGCTCTTCTTCCCCGACCAGCACCTCGGCCGCAACACCGCGAAGGCCATGGGCGTGCCGCTGACGCAGATGCCGATGTGGAACCCGCGCCGGCCGCTCGGCGGCTCGACGGCCCAGGAGCTGCAGGATTCCCGCGTGATCCTGTGGCACGGGTTCTGCTCCGTCCACCGGCGGTTCACGGTTCCGCAGATCGAGCAGGCCCGCCTCGATCACCCCGGCGTGCGCGTAATCGTGCACCCCGAGTGCCCGATGGAGGTCGTGGACGCGGCGGACGAGGCGGGGTCGACCGACTACATCCGCCGGGCCATCGACGCCGCGACAGAGCCGACCACCTTCGCCATCGGCACCGAGATCAATCTGGTCCGCCGCCTCGCGGCGCAGTACCCCCAGCACGAGATCTTCTGTCTCGACCCCGTCGTATGCCCCTGCTCGACGATGTACCGCATCCACCCCGGCTACCTCGCCTGGGTGCTGGAGGAGCTCGTCGCCGGCCGGACCCCGAACCGCATCACCGTCTCTGACGACGTGGCGCAGCCCGCCCGAGTCGCCCTGGAGCGGATGCTGGCGGCGAAGCCGGTCGTGCGATGAACGTCGTCGTGGTGGGGTCCGGCATCGCCGGTCTCACCGCGGCGCTCCATGCGCACGAGGCCGGTCACGCCGTGACGCTGGTCACGAAGGGCGCCCTCGGGGAGGGATGCACGCCGCTCGCGCAGGGCGGGATCGCCGGAGCGCACGGCGCGGGCGACTCCCCTCGTGCCCACGCGGCGGACACCGTCACCGCGGGCGCCGGCCTCTCGTCGGTCCCGGCCGTCGAGGTGCTCGTGACCGAGGCTGCGGCGCGCATCGCCGAGCTCGTCGCCCGCGGCGTCGCGTTCGACCGCTCCGCCGACGGCGAGCTCCTCCTCGGCCGGGAGGCGGCGCACAGCCACGCGCGCATCGCGCACGCGGGCGGCGATGCGACGGGAGCCGCGATCGCCGGCGCCCTGTCGGCGGCCGTGCGCGCCTCGGAGATCGGCATCCGCGAGCACGCGTTCCTCGTCGATCTGCTCGTCGAACGCGGCGTGGGGCGCGGCATCCGCCTGCTCGAGGCGGAGGGGATCCGCGACCTCGAGGCGGATGCCGTCATCCTCGCCACCGGAGGGGCGGGACAGCTCTACCGGCACACGACCAATCCCCCGGGAGCCACGGGCGACGGCATCGCGGCCGCGCTGCGGGCCGGGGCGACGGTCGCCGATCTCGAGTTCGTGCAGTTCCATCCGACAATCCTCGCCGCGGGGCCGGCGTTCCTGATCTCGGAGGCCGTGAGGGGCGAGGGGGCGACGCTGATCGACGAGGAGGGCCGGCGCTTCACCCTCGACGTCCACCCCGACGGCGAGCTCGCGCCCCGTGATGTCGTGGCGCGCGCGATCGCGCGGAGAGCCGCGGTGCAGGGGGCGCCCGTGCGCCTCGACGCCACGATGCTCGGAGCAGAACGCCTGGCCCGCCGCTTCCCCACGATCGACCGGGTCACCCGCGAGCGCGGCTTCGACTGGTCGCGGGTGCCCCTCCCGGTCACGCCGGCCGCCCACTACCTCATGGGCGGCGTCGCGACCGACCTCGAGGGGCGATCGTCTCTCCCTGGTCTCTTCGCCGTGGGCGAGGTCGCCCGCACCGGAGTGCACGGTGCGAACCGCCTCGCCTCCAACTCGCTGCTCGAGGCCGCCGTCTTCGGCGCCCGGGCCGCCGCCGCTCTCACCGCGCCGTGGCCCGACGTGGCGCCGCGGACCTCCCTCGCGACGACGACCGAGCCCGCGCGCTCCCCCGTCGACCCCTTCCGCCGCGCCGCCCTCCAACAGCTGATGTGGGAGGACGTCGGACTGCTGCGCACCGAGGACGGCCTGCGGCGAGCGCTCGAGACGGTCCGCGGCTGGCGGACCTCTTGCCCTTCGCCGCGCACCCTCGCCGACCACGAGGACGCCAACCTCCTCCTGCTCGCCGAGGCGACGGCATCCGCGGCGCTCGCCCGCCCCGTCTCGGTCGGCGCCCACTTCCGCGAACCTGCCCTGATCGGAGTCTGATGCTCACCCCCACCACCCTCACCCGCGTCGTCGGGGCCGCGCTCGAGGAGGACGCCCCGTGGGGCGACCTCACCAGCACCGCCCTGATCCCCGAGGAGGCGATCGCCACTGCCGACCTGGTCGCGCGCGAGCCGGGGGTGTTCAGCGGCGGGGCCGCGTTCGCCCACGCCTTCACCCTGACCGACCCGGCGCTCACGGTCGACCTGCACGTCGGGGACGGCGACGAGTTCGGCGCGGGCGACGTGCTCGCCTCCGTCTCGGGCTCGGCGCGCAGCATCCTCACCGCCGAGCGGGTGGCGCTCAACTTCACCCAGCGCATGAGCGGCATCGCCACGGTCACCGCCGCCTACGTGCGTGCCGTGGAGGGGACGACCGCGCGCATCGCCGACACCCGCAAGACGACGCCGGGCCTCCGGGCGTTCGAGAGGCACGCCGTGCTGAGCGGCGGAGGACGCAACCACCGCTACTCGCTGTCCGACGCGGTGATGGCCAAGGACAACCACCTCGCCGTCCTCACCCGCTCGGGCGCCGATCTCGCGACCGCCCTGCGGGAGGCGCTCGGCCGACTGCCGCACACGGCGCATGTGGTGGTCGAGGTCGATCGTCTCGACCAGATCCCCGCGGTGCTGGAAGGCGGCGCCCACACCGTGCTCCTCGACAACTTCACTCTGGAGGACCTCCGTGAGGGCGTGCGGCTGATCGCCGGTCGCGCGACGGTCGAGGCCTCCGGCGGGGTCTCCCTCGAGACGATCGCCGACATCGCCGCGACCGGCGTCGACGTGATCTCGGTGGGCGGGCTCACCCATTCGGCCCGAGCGCTCGACCTGGGGCTCGATCTGCGGATCGCCTGACGCCGTGCTGTACCTCGACCACGCCGCCACCTCGCCGGTCCGCCCGGAGGTGCTCGACGCCATGCGCCCCTATCTGACGAGCGTCTTCGGCAATCCCTCGAGTCATCACACCGCGGGCGAGGCGGCATCGCATGCCCTGAAGGATGCCCGGCGTCGCGTCGCCCGCGTCCTGGGCATGCGGTCGGGCGACGTGGTCTTCACCGGCGGCGGCACCGAGGCCAACAACCTCGCGGTCAAGGGCATCGTGCTTGCTGCCCTCGCCCGCGGACGCCGCCATCTCGTGGTGTCGCCCATCGAGCACGAGTCGATCCGCGAGTCGGCCGAGTTCCTGCGGCGCTTCCACGGCGTCGAGGTGTCGTCCGTCGCGGTCGACGCGGTCGGACGGATCGATGCCGACGCGCTGCGCGCGGCGATCCGGCCCGACACCGCCCTCGTGTCGATCGGCCATGCGAACAACGAGATCGGCACGGTGCAGGACGCCGCCGACCTCGCACGCGTGACGCGCGAGTCGGGCGTCGCGCTGCACCTGGACGCCGTGCAGTCGGCGGGATGGCTGCCTCTGCACGACCTCGGCGCCGACGCGGTGTCGATCGCCGGGCACAAGCTCGGCGCACCGAAGGGCATCGGCGCGCTCGCGGTGCGCGGGCGGGTGCCGCTGGAACCGCTGCTGCACGGCGGCGGCCAGGAGCGCGGACGCCGCTCGGGCACCGAGAACGTCGCCGGGGCGGTCGCTCTCGCGACCGCCCTTGACCTTGCCGAAGCCGAGCGCGAGCCGACGGCCGAGCGGGTGGGCGCCGCGACCGCCCGGTTCGTCGCCGCCGTGCTCACCGCGGTGCCGCAGGCCCGGCTCACCGGCGATCCGGTCCACCGGCTGCCCGCCACCGCCAGCTTCACGTTCGCGGGAACCAGCGGGGAGTCGGTGCTCCTCGAGCTCGAGCGGCGCGGGGTGATCTCGTCGAGCGGATCCGCCTGCGCCGCGGGCGACGACGAGCCCTCCCCGGTGCTCCTCGCCTGCGGTGTGGATCCGGCGGTGGCGCAGACCTCCGTCCGCTTCACGTTCTCCCGAGACCCGCTCCCGTCCGACGCCCCGGAGCGCCTGGCGGCCTTGGTCGCGGAGTCGGTGCGCGCGGTGCTGCGCTGACGGGGTCGTCCGGGCGCCGCGTCGTCACGCGGCTATGCTCGGCTTGGTCCCCTCCCGTCTCCTCCGAGAAAGTCGATGACCATGCGAGCCGATGACGCCCTCCTTCTCGACGCCATCGACAAGAAGCTGCTCGGTCGATCCTTCGAGGCGATTTTGAAGAGAGACCGGAACGCTCCGACCGTCTTCCTCCTGTGCACGCATGAGTGGGGGAATCTCGGCGACCTGGCGATCAACTACAACGCCGTGGCGCTGCTGGAGAGCGCCTTCCCCGACCGCCCCGTCTTCGCGATCTCGCGCAGCGCTCTCGCCGCCAACTGGCAGCGATTGACCGACGCGGTCGACGCGCACGATCTCATCGCTGTGAACGGGGGCGGGAACCTCGGCGACCTCTGGCCCCACGAGGAGGCGGCCCGGCTGGCCGTCGTCGCGCGCTTCCCACACAACCGCATCGTGTCTCTCCCCCAGTCGATCCATTTCCGCGACACGGCGAACCTCCGAGCATCCATGGCGGCATACGACAGGCATCCCCGCTTGCTGCTCACCGTCCGGGACGACCCGTCCCTCGACATCGCGCGCTCGCACCTCGCTGAGGAATCGGTCGTCCGCGCCGAGGAGCTCGCCACCCGACAGCTCTACCCGTTCCCGTTCCGGCCCCGCCTGTCGCGGACCCTGTTCGCCGAACGAGCGGATCTCGAGAGGAGGCCCGGATCACGGATCGCCGAGCTGCGGGCCGCCGCCGCCGACGCGGGCATCCGCACCGTCGTCACGGACACCGTGGTTCCCGACGTGCGGTTCAGCAATCTCGAACTCGGCGCGAAGCTCGTCTACGACAAGATCGACGAGTTCCACGCCTCGGACCTCGTGGTCACCGACCGGCTGCATGGCGCTCTCTTCGCGCTGATCGCCGGGCGACCCGTCGTCGTCTTCGAGAACTCGTATGGGAAGATCGGCGCGGCGCTGCGCTCCCTGGTGCCGGCGTTCGCGGAACGGATCGTCTTCGCGGACGACATGGCGATCCAGGATCTTCTCTCGCGAATGCACGGTCTGGCATCCCTCGAGGACTCCGCCGTCCGCCCGGCCGACGTGCTGAGCGATGCGCATCGCCGCTTCGAGTTGCGGCTACGGGAGTTCGCCGCGGTCGACTGACGTGTCCTCGGACGGCTCGTCGCGGCGGCGCGTGATGCGATAGCCGAAGGTGGCGGCGAGCGCCGGATACACCGAGCGCACCATGGCACGGTTCCTCTCGCGTCCGTCCGGATCGTCGGCCTCCCAGCTCGGCGGAGGAGTCGTGGGGCGAAGAACCCCGTCCGGGTCGACGAAGTGCTCGGCGCACCGCCGCATCGCCCCGCTCTCGTCGCGCCAGGTCAACGAGAGGTACTGATCATGGATGTTCCGTGCACAGACCTCCACCTCGGCGTCGGTGAGGCGGTCATGCGGTCCGTCGCGCACCGCCAGGTGATAGCCGCACTGGTCCAGGTCGCGCAGCATGAGGTCGACGGCTGCGCGCGCCATCGTGCGCAGCCGTTCGTGCGGCGGCCGATCCAGCCACCGATTCGGCCAGGCCGCGACGGTCCGACCCTGGGCGCCGAAATCGGAGTGGGCGTTGTGGAACTCCCGTGCCCATCGGTCGCGCACGCCGAACGACACCTCCGTCACCTCCAGTCCCACGCGGGACTCGTCCACCAGGACGACCTTCGCGGCGGACACGATCACTCCCGAGCGGTCCCGGTCGGCGAGCCACTCGCTCGACCCGACAGCGCCGAGATCCGTCCGGCCACGGCGGCGAAGTACTGCTCCGGCGCGATGGACAGCACGAGCGGCGTCCGCTCCAGCGCCGACTCCACTGCAGTCACGTACTCGCTCTGGGTGACGCCGAGAACGCTGACATCCGCCGGCTCGTCGGCGCCGACGAAGGCGACTCCGCCGTTGAAGGCGAGCACGCCCTCCATGAATCCGAGCCGTTCGGAGAGGATGCCCAGGGCCTGATGGTCGCCGCGCACGCTGATCCGGAGTTCCCGCTGCCTCGTTCGGACGAGATGCTCGATGAGATGGGCGAGATGGATGCCCGTGATCTCGACGGGCGAGAAAGTCTCGATCCGGGGGAGGCGGCCGTTCTCGATGTCCCTTCGGAACACCAGCCGGTCCAGCGCCCAGTCGAACATCTGGAACGTCTGCGGGCTGCGCGGAAGCGCTCGGATCTCGGCGGCCGTGAGCGCTCCGTGAACGCTCGACTCGTGCAGCACGTAGGCCCTCTCCGCGCCGCGCAGGGCGCGGCGCACACGCCGGTCTCGGATGATCTCCTCCCTGTCGGCGACGCGGATCATCGCGCCTTCGTCGTATCCCACCGTGATCACGTTGCGGTGCACCCGACGCAACCGGAGTGCGAGGGTCTTCGCCGCGTCCGACTCCCCCACCACCACGACTCTCGACCTCCGCAGCAGCGACGCCCCGAGCGCGAGCTCCCGGGCGAAGACCGACACGACGGCGAGCGCCACGCCGCCCAGCGACGTCGCGAGCGCCAGGACGAGCACGAGTGTGCCCAGGAGCGAGGGCTCGTCGGGCTGGCCCGGTGCCGGCACGTAGGAGCCGACGAAGCAGGAGAGCACGAAGAGGACGCCACGCAGGACCTGCTGCACGACGGGGGTGCCGCGGGGCGCATCGCTCTCGGACACGACGGTGACCACGGCGAGCGCGACCGCCACGGCGCCCACGATCGGCAACGCGCGGGAGGCGGTGGAGAACAGTCGCGCCAATCGATCGCTCACGGTCATCCTGCGGAGTGCGAGTCCGCGATGTGCGCCCTGATCCATTCCCCCAGTATGTCGCCCGATCAGAACACGGCGAGGCACCGCGTCCTGTCTCCGCCGCTCAGGGCTCCGGCGGGTAGGTCCCCGGACGCAGGTCGCCCGCGAGGGGGACGGATGCCGTCAGCGAGGCGGCCGCGTCGCGTGCTGCCGAGTCCTCGGGAGCGCGGTCCGCGCGGCGATCGGCGAAGGCGCTCCCCACCCCGCCCGACACCTGCTGCTCGACGACGGCCTCGGTCGCGAGCACCCGGGTGGCGGCGATCTGCTGGGCGGCCAGCTCGGCGTACAGGCCGTCGTGCGCGAGCAGCTCTGTATGCGTGCCCGACTCGACGATGCGACCCGCCTCCAGCACGTGGATCACATCGGCGCCCATGACGGTCGACAGCCGATGAGCGATCGAGATGGTGGTCCGGCCGCGCGCGGCTTCGTCGAGGGCTTCCTGCACGACGCGCTCCGACACCGTGTCCAGCGCCGACGTCGCCTCGTCGAGCAGCAGGATCGGCGGATCCTTCAGGAGCACGCGCGCGATCGCGATCCGCTGCTTCTCACCCCCGGAGAGGCGGTAGCCGCGCTCGCCGACCACCGTGTCGTAGCCCTGCTCGAAGCCCGCGATGATGTGGTGGATGTTGGCGGCGGTGCAGGCGGCCACCAGTTCGTCCTCGGTCGCGTCCGGCTTGGCGTAGAGCAGGTTCTCGCGGATCGTCGCGTGGAACAGGTAGGTCTCCTGCGAGACGATGCCCACGTCGTCGATGATCGACTCCTGGGTGAGGGTGCGCACGTCCGCGCCGGCGAACAGCACCGCACCGCCGTGCGCCTCGTACAGCCGGGGCGCCAAGTACAGCACCGTGGTCTTGCCGGCACCCGACGGACCCACGAATGCCACGTGCTGGCCGGGCTCGGCGACGAAGGACACCCCGTCCAGGGTCGGGCGCGCGTCGTCCGCGGCATCCGGATACCGGAAGACGACGTCGGCGAACTCGATGCGGCCGCGGGGTCCGGGGGCGCGGTCGACCGGGATGGCGTCCGGTGCGTCCTGGATCTCGGGCACGAGGTCGAGGTACTCGAAGATCCGGGCGAAGAGCGCCGAGGACGTCTGCAGATCGAGGGAGACGCGCATGAGTCCCATCAATGGCTGGAGCAGCCGCGCCTGCACCGTGGTGAAGGCGACGACGGTGCCGGCCGTGATCGCCCCGGTGCCGCCCGCGATCAGGTATCCCGCGACGAGGTATATGATCGCCGGCACGCTGGCCATGATCACCTGCACGACCGCGAAGAAGCCCTGCCCGCTCATGGCACGGCGGACCTGGAGGACCACCTGGTTCCGGTTCTCGGCCTGGTAGCGCTCGGACTCTGTGCGCTGCCGGTTGAACGCCTTCGACAGGAGCATGCCCGACACGCTCAGCGTCTCCTGCGTGATCGAGGTCAGCTCGGAGAGCGACTCCTGCGTCTCGCCGGCGATGCGGGCGCGCACCTGCCCGACACGGCGCTGCACGAGGACGAGGAACGGCATGAGCACGACGGCGATGAGGGTGAGTCGCCAGTCGATGAGGATCATCGCGACCAAGGAGGCGATCACCGTCACGACGTTGCCGAGGATGCTCGTCACGGTGTTCGTCAGCACCCCCGAGACTCCGCCGACGTCGTTCTGCAGGCGCGACTGGATCACGCCGGTCTTCGTGCGGGTGAAGAACCCGAGCTCCATGGCCTGGAGGTGCTCGAACAGCCGGACGCGCAGATCTCCGGTGACGTTGTTGCCCACCGTCGACGTCAGCCAGGTCTGGGCGACTCCCAGTGCCGCCGAGCCGAGGAACAGGGCGATCATCGCCGTCACGAGGCCCACCAGCAGCTGCAGATGGGGGCCGCCCCCGTCGACGGGGAACAGCGCCTCGTCGAAGACGCGCTGCACGATCAGCGGGGGGATGACGGCGACGCCGGCCCCGACGACGACGAGGACGCCGGTGAGCAGGATGCGCCACCGGTAGGGGCGGAACAGCGCGACGACGCGGCCGCCGAGGTTGCGGATCTGCGGCGCCTCCGCGTTGAGCCGGCGCTGCGCGTCTTCGTCCACCCCTCGGAACGCGGCGCGATGCCCGCCACCGCCCATGCCACCCATGCTCATCCCGTCAGCGTATCCAGGCCCGAGGACACCGCGGGCCGCGGGCCGCGGACGGATCTCGCCGATCGCGGAATGAAATGTCGGAACCTGTGGTTAGGCTGAATGTTCTCCGCGCGCTCGCGCCCTCTTCTCCACGACACTCATGCCCAGGAGGCCGCATGTCCGCCGTCGACACCGGTTCGATCCCGACCACCCACGCCTCCGCCGATTCCGGCATCGCCCGCAGCGACATGAGGGTGATCTGGCTTCTGCTCGTCGCCGCCTTCGTCGCCATCCTCAACGAGACCACGATGGGCATCGCGATCCCGCATCTCAACGCGGATCTCGGCATCCCGCCCGAGCTCGGTCAGTGGCTGACGAGCGCCTTCATGCTGACGATGGCCGTCGTGATCCCGATCACGGGATTCATCCTGCAGCGGTTCACCACGCGTCAGGTCTTCACCGCCGCGATGGTCGCCTTCTCGCTCGGAACCCTCGTCTGCCTCGTCGCGCCCGGGTTCGCCCTGCTGCTGGTCGGCCGCGTCATCCAGGCGGCCGGCACCGGCATCATGATGCCTTTGCTGATGACCACCATCATGAACGTCGTCCCCGCTCGTTCCCGCGGGCGCATGATGGGCCGCGTCGGCCTGGTGATCTCGCTCGCGCCGGCCCTCGGGCCGACGCTCGCCGGCGCTGTGCTCGGCGTGTTCAGCTGGCGGGCCCTCTTCGCGATCATCCTGCCGATCGCGCTCATCGCCCTCGCCATGGGCGTGCGGTGGATGACGAATCTCGGCGAGACGCGCAGCCTGCCTCTCGACATTCTGTCGATCCCCCTCGCGGCCCTCGGCTTCGGCGGCGTGGTCTTCGGCTTGAGCCAGTTCGGCGGCGAAGGCGCCTCGGGCGAGGTGACGGGCATCATCGCGCTCGTCGTGGGCGCGGTCTCGCTCGCCCTGTTCGTCTGGCGTCAGCTGATGCTCCAGCGGGTCGACGACGCGCTGCTCGACCTGCGGGTCTTCCGCTCGGCGAACTTCTCGATCGCGGTCGTCATCATGTCGATCCTCGCGCTGTCGATGTTCGGCACGCTGACGCTGCTCCCGCAGTACCTGCAGAACGTCGTCGGGCTGTCTCCGCTGGACGCGGGCCTGATCATGCTCCCCGGCTCCGTGCTGATGGGCCTGCTCGGACCCGTGATGGGGCGGGTGTACGACGCCCGCGGCACGCGCACGCTGCTGATCCCCGGCACGGTCATGGTGTCGGCCTCCCTGTTCTTCTATTCGACGGTGACCGAGCACACCGAGCCCTGGGTGCTGATCATCGTGCAGGCCATGATGTCGGTCGGCCTGGCCATGTCGTTCACCCCGCTGTTCTCCGCCTCTCTGGGCTCGCTCCAGCGCACGCTGTACTCGCACGGATCCGCCGTGCTGAACACGCTGCAGCAGGTCGCCGGAGCCGCCGGCGTGGCCGTGCTGCTCTCGACCTACTCGTCGATCCTGCACGCGGGTGAGCACGAAGGACTCGCGACCGCCGTCGCCGGCGCGCCCGGCGCCCGTACGGCGTTCCTCATCGCGGCGATCATCTCGCTCGCGGCCGTGGCTCTCAGCCCGTTCGTGCGCAAGCCGGTCGAAGAAGCCGGCGGCGGGTTCCACGGCGGCCACTGAGGCCGAACGCCCGGCGGCCGCGGACGTCGCCGGGTGGGGAAGCTCTACGGGGCCTGAGGAGACGGAAGGTGGCAGGCGCCACCGCCGCAGCAGCCGACGGCATCCGCGTCGAGCAGATGGAGGGTGCCGGAGAGCGGCTGCAGCCCGAGAGGCGCGTCCTGTCCGGTGGTCTGTCCCTGCGAATCGGTCATCCCTCGATGCTACGCCTGTCGGGGGGCGGTGGCGCCGAGGCCACTTCCCCGGCGGTCGTGCCCGGCGTATCGTGCGGACTACCGCGACGAGCGCACGGGCGTCGCCTCAGGGAAGGAGTCCGCATGATCATCACTCCGCCGAGCCCGGAGTCCGCCGAAGGCGGGGCGGCGCAGATGTACGCCGACGACCTCGCCGAGGACGGGCTGGTCTTCAGCCACACCCGGGCGATGGCCGTGAATCCCGAGGCCTACGCGGCGTTCGAGGACCTCGTCCACGCCGTCGTCCCCTCGATCGGCATCCGCGGGTACGAGGCCGCGACGCTCGGAGCCGCCCGCGCCCTCGGATCGACCCACTGCCTGCTCGCCCACGGCCGCCGGTCGCTGCGCGCGGGTGTCGTCGATGAAGAGGGTCTGGAATCCTTCGCCCACGGTGACGACAGCGGCTTCCGCCCCGAGGAGAGGGCGGTCATCCGGTACGCCGAGAAGCTCTCCACGGATCCGTCGTCGATGACGGATGCCGATACGCAGGCGCTTCGCGACGTCGGGTACTCCGACCGGCAGATCGTCGACCTCACCCTCGCCGCCGCGGCGCGCAACTACTTCAGCCGGGCCCTGCTGGCCCTCGCCGTGCCGACCGACGCGATGCCGGGCCTTCGCGCCGACCTCGCCGAGGCGCTGTCCCGCCCCGCGACGACGCCCGAGGCGTAGAGCTCTCCGGCGGATCGACCTCGCCGACGGGCGTGGGCTCAGTCGACCTGCTCGATCTGGGTGCGCGCGTACTCGACGTCCTCCGCCGAGAGCGATTCCTGCACACCGACTACGGCGCCGGTGATCTGGCGGATCTCCTCGCGCACCTTCTCGCCGAGATGCGGTGAACCGTCGTCGATGACCTCGTGGCGCGCCTCGACGGAGAGGTGCGGCCACCATTCGTGGATGGGGGGAAGCGTCATGAGTGCCTCTTTCCTTCGGTGAATGCAAGAGTCTGGACAGGCGTCTCCGGTGTTCGGGAGACTGAGCGCATGAGTGGTGAGAACATACCCGATGTCGGCCACGACGACCGACCCGATGGTCGCGACGAGACGGCGAATGAGCGCGCCGACCGCAACTGGGACGAGCTGCTGCAGGAGCTGCGCGTGATGCAGACGGGTACGCAGATCCTGACCGGATTCCTGCTCGCCGTCGCCTTCCAGCCGCGCTTCGAGGACATGGACGAGTTCCAGCGCGACCTGTACGTCGTGCTCGTGGCCCTGGCCGCGCTCGCGACGATCCTGGCGCTCGCTCCCGTCGGCATGCACCGCGCCTTCTTCGGGCGACGCCGCAAGCCGGAGCTCGTCCGCGTGGCCGCGCGGATCGTGAAGATCGACCTGGTGGTCATCGGGGCGCTCACGGCGGGCGTCACGACGCTCATCATCGACTTCACGGTCGACCGCGCCGCCGGGATCGTCGCGCTCATCTCGTCGCTCATCGCGGTGCTCGCCCTGTGGCTCGTTCTGCCGCGGGTCATCCGGCGCGCTGAGCGGCCGGGGCGAGTCCCGTCGGACTGACCCCGGCCGCGATCCACCGCGTCGCTCCCCGTACGGGTGGTCATTCCGGCGTCATCGCCCTGCCGGGCTCCGGTTCTCGGCGCTCACCATCCAGGCGAACTGCTCGAGACGCTCGATGATGGCGTGCAGCAGGTCGGCCGACGTCGGGTCTTCCTCGTCGACGTCGTCGTGGACCTTGCGCATCGTGCCGACGCACGCCTCGAGGCGCTCGGTCACGAGGTCGATGGTCTCGGTGGTCGACACCTCGCCCGCCGGGAACTCCGGCAGCGAGGTGGTGGCCGAGATCGTGGCGCTGCGCCCGTCGGGCACGGCGTGCAGTGCGCGCATGCGCTCCGCGATGGTGTCGCTGAAGGTGCGGGCGTCTTCGATGATCTCGTCCAGCTGGCGGTGCGTGTCGCGGAAGTTGCGTCCGACGACGTTCCAGTGCGCCTGCTTGCCCTGCAACGCGAGCTCGAGCAGGTCGACGAGCACGGCCTGCAGGTTCGCCGCCAGCGTCGGCGAGGCGGTGAAGCCCTTCTCGGCGTTCTGACGACGGGTGGTCTTCACCCCTGCCTGAGCGGACGCGGACTCGGTGGACTTCGACTTCGACTTCGACGTTGTCTTGGTTGCCATGATGTACCTCCTGATCGCGACGCTAGCCGCTCTCCCCGGACGGTTCGAGGGGGTTGACAGCCGCGGCGCCGCGCTCGAAGGTGGCGAGCGGAAGGAGCACGAATGACATCGCACGACCCGCACCCCGAAATCGCCATCGCCCCGCTCACCGAGGCGGATGCCGGGGAGGTGCTGACCATTCAACGCGCGGCTTTCGTGTCTGAGGCGCAGATCTACGGCAGCGCCGACATGCCCCCGCTCACGCAGACGCTGGAGGAGATGCGCGCCGAGCTCCGCATGGGCACCGGACTCGGTGCGCGGGTGGACGGCCGCCTGGTCGGCGCCATCCGGTTCCGCGAGACCGAGGACCTGCTGCTGATCGGTCGGATCGCGATCGCCCCCGACATGCAGGGGTCGGGGATCGGACGAGCGCTGCTGCAGGCCGCCGAGCAGTCGTCCTCCGCGCCGGTCTCCGAGCTCTTCACCGGCAGCCTGAGCGAAGCCAACCTCCGCCTCTACGAATCGTGCGGCTACGAGGTGAGCGAGAGGGTCCCCGACGGGGACGGGACCGAGCAGGTCTTCCTCCGCAAGAGCCTCGCCGGGTGAGAAAGTCCTCCGAACCGGCGCGCCCGGCTTGATCGCGACGGCGGGCTGGGGAATCGTGGCCCGGACGTGTCGCGACCGCGGCATGCCCCGACCGGAAGGAGAGTCTCGTGCTCACCCTCACCGACAACGCCTCCGCCATCGTCTCCACCCTGGTGACCCGACAGAGCGAGGCGCCCGACGCGGGCCTGCGCATCCACTCCACGGAAGGCCAGGGTCCGAGCGGCGAATCGCGCCTGGCGGTCCTCGTCGCCCCCGACCCGGAACCGGCGGACCAGGTCGTGGAGGTCTCCGGCGCCCGCCTCTTCCTCGATGAGACGGCCGCTGCCGCGCTCGACGACAAGGTGCTGGACGCCGGCGTCGACGACGAGGGCGCCGTCTCCTTCGCCGTCATGTCGCAGGTCGACTGACCGCCGGACCCCGGATGCCGCGGACCGGAGCCGCGGCATCCGCCTCCCCCGTCGGACGCCGTAGGTTGGAACAAGAGCCGCGATCGGCGCGGACGTGGAGGCACACCCATGAAGATCGCCCTGCTGCGCCGCTATGTCGTCCTCGCCGAGACGCTGCACTTCTCCCGTGCCGCCGAGGCCCTCGGCATCCCCCTCGCGTCGCTCTACACCTCGCTCGACAAGCTCGAGGCCGAGGTCGGGCATGCGCTCGTGAACCGGGAGGGAACGCCCCGACTGACGAACGTCGGAGAGCTCTTCCTCGTCGAGGCTCGCGCCGCCGTCGCCGCGGCTCCCCCGCCCGCGCCCAAGAACGTGGCGCCCGCCGGCGGAAAGGCGAAGGCGTCGAAGGGCAAGGGGCGCGCGCCCATCGTCAAGGGACAGCCCAAGCCGTACAAGAAGCGTCAGGGTCGCTGAGCGTTCAGAGCTCTGCCACCCGGCCCGAGACGACCTGCCAGCGCCGCGTCGTGCGCACGGTGTCGAGCATCCGCCGATCGTGCGTGACGAGAAGCAGCGTGCCCGAGTACGACTCGAGCGCCTGTTCGAGCTGCTCGATCGCGGGCAGATCGAGGTGGTTGGTCGGTTCGTCGAGGACGAGGAGGTTGACCCCGCGGGCCTGCAACAGCGCCAAGGCGGCACGCGTGCGCTCTCCGGGCGACAGACCGTCGACGGGGCGCGTGACGTGATCCGCACGGAGGCCGAACTTCGCGAGGAGCGTGCGGACGTCGGCGGACGACATCTCCGGGACGAGCGCCTCGACGGCGCCGGCGAGCGGCGCATCGCCGACCAGGAGTGAACGTGCCTGATCGATCTCGCCGATCTGCACGCTGGTGCCGAGGCTCGCCTCACCCTCGTCGGGCCGCTGCGTTCCGAGCAGGGTGCGCAGCAGCGTTGACTTCCCGGCGCCGTTCGGACCGGTGATCCCGATACGGTCGCCGGCGTTCACCTGGAGCGACAGGGGCCCGAGGGCGAAGGAACCCTGGCGGACGACCGCCTCGTTCAGCGTCGCCACCACGGTGCTGGAGCGAGGGGCGGACCCGATCGTGAACTCCAGCTGCCACTCCTTGCGCGGTTCCTCCACCTCCTCGAGGCGCGCGATGCGGCTCTCCATCTGCCGCACCTTCTGCGCCTGCTTCTCGCTGGACTCCATCGACGCCCGGCGCTTGATCTTGTCGTTGTCGGGCGACTTCTTCAGGGCATTGCGCACGCCCTGACTCGACCATTCGCGCTGGGTCCGTGCGCGCGCGACGAGGTCGGCCTTCTTCTCGGCGAACTCGTCGTACTTCTCGCGCAGATGCCGGCGGACGGTCGCCCGCTCCTCGATGAACGCGTCGTACCCGCCGCCGTACAGCCGGTTCGTGCCCTGCGCGAGATCCAGCTCGAGCACGTCGGTGACGCTGCGGGCGAGGAACTCACGGTCGTGGCTGACCAGCACGACACCGCCGCGGAGGCCGCGGACGAACGCCTCGAGCCGGTCCAGGCCGTCGAGGTCGAGGTCGTTCGTGGGCTCGTCGAGGAGCACGATGTCGAACCGCGAGAGCAGCAGCGCGGCGAGGCCCACGCGCGCCGCCTGCCCGCCCGACAGGGAGGTCATGAGCGACTGCGCGCTCAACGCTCCCCCGCTCGCGAGGCCGAGATCGGCGAGCACGGCCGGCAGACGTTCGTCGAGATCGGCCGCGCCGCTGGCCAGCCAGCGCTCGAGAGCCGAAGAGTAGGCGTCGGCCGGATCGACCCCGGCCGCGGCGAGCGAGGGATCGGCGAGAGCGGCAGCCGCGGCATCCATCTGCCTCGTCGCCTCGGCGCACCCCGTGCGCCGAGCGATGTAGGCGGCGATGGTCTCCCCCTCCACCCGTTCATGCTCCTGCGGCAGCCATCCGACGAAGGCATCGGACGGCGCGAGAGACACGGTGCCCGAGATCGGCTCATCGGCCCCGGCGAGCAGGCGCAGAAGCGTGGTCTTGCCCGCCCCGTTCGCGCCGACCACGCCGATCACATCGCCCGGCGCGACCGTGAGATCCAGGTCCTCGAAGAGCACACGGTGGCCGTGCCCTCCGGTCAGGCTGCGGGCGACGATCGTGGCGGTCATCGGCTCCGCCCGTCAGACGCCGGCATCAGTCCCAGTCGAGGTAGTCCTCGATCGCCCACGAGGTGGCACCCATGTGGGTGAACGGGAACAGGTAGCCGCCGCCTTCGACGGCCACGACGCTCACCCGATCCGGAGCGGCGGCCTGGAGCGCCTCGCCGTTCGCGGCCGGCGCGATCGGGTCTTCCGTGCCCTGCACGACGAGCACGGGAACGCCCGCGGCGAGCGGAGCGGGAGCCTGCCATGCGGCCGCCTGCACGGCGTCGACCGCCGCGTCCCGAGCGGGCGCCGGGATCGAGGCGAGCGCCTCGGCGGAGGGGCCGGCCTCATCGACGCCCAGCAGCAGCACGCCGTTGACGCGATCGTGGTGATCGAGCGCGACGACTCGGGCGACGGCGCCGCCGAAGGCGTGACCCCCGACCCACGCGTCGGCGATCGAGAGATGGTCCATGATGTCGACGACGTCCTGCGCGAGGTCGTTCATCGAGACGGACGCGTCGGTCGACCGACGGGAGCCGATGCGCACGACCCGGAAGTCCTCCTCCGAGACGGAGTGCGAGAGCAGCTCGAGGTAGGTGACGTTCAGCCCGTGCCCGGCGATCAGGATGAGCGCGGGACCCTCGCCCTCCACGGCATAGGGGATGGCGCGCGCGTCGGGCTCGAAGATCTGAGTGTCGACCATGTTCCGGCAAGTCTCCTTGAGTGAGGGGGGGTCGGACCCAGCGTAATCGACCCGGCGGGCCCGCATCGAACCGCTCGACGACCACTACACCCGCTCGCGCGGCGCGCGTACCGTGGAGGGATGGGAAAGCTCATGTACGGGGCTTCACTCACCCCGATTCTCATCGAAGACCGCGCGCTCGCGCACCTGAAGGTCGTCATCGTGACGAAGCTGCGCCGTCAGGAGAGCTTCACCCTCTCCTGGGTGCACAAGGACGGCGAGGCCCCCGGCCGATCCACGATCTGGCTGCACCCCTCGATCCCTCTGCGGTTCGTCTTCGAGGCGACCGAGCCTCCGGCCCTCAACCCGGCGTGGATCAACGCCCTGTCGCAGACCCTGAGCAGCACCGGCGGCGTGTCGCTGGTCGACGAGATCATCGACCCGACGCGCACCGGATGATCGCCCGGCATCCGGCGGACCTCGCTCCGCCTCGGAATGGCACCATTTCCGGTACCACTTCAGGAGGAGACATGGCGATCACCGCGAGCGAGGCTCGACGCGATCTCTTCGGGCTGATCGAGCGCGTGAACCTCGACCATTCCGAGATCGAGATCACTTCGAAGCGCGGCTCTGCCGTGTTCCTCTCCAAGGACGAATACGACTCCCTGGTCGAGACGGGCTACCTGCTCCGTTCACCGGAGAACGCCCGTCAACTCCTCCAGGCGCGGTACCACTACTGACACGCGAGGGTCGCCGCGGGGCCGCGACCCGCATCCGGGCTCAGTTGTTGAAGCGGAACTCCACGACGTCGCCGTCCTGCATGACGTAGTCCTTGCCCTCGAGGCGGGCCTTGCCCTTCGCGCGTGCCTCGACGACGGACCCGGTCTCGACGAGGTCGTCGAACGAGACGATCTCCGCCTTGATGAAGCCCTTCTCGAAGTCGGTGTGGATCACGCCGGCGGCCTGCGGAGCCTTCGACCCCTTCGGGATCGTCCAGGCGCGCGCTTCCTTCGGACCCGCCGTCAGGTAGGTCTGCAGCCCGAGGGTGTCGAAGCCGATGCGGGCGAGCTGGTCGAGGCCGGATTCGTCCTGCCCCGTGGACGCGAGCAGCTCGGCGGCATCCTCGGGATCGAGGTCCTTGAGCTCGGACTCGATCTTCGCGTCGAGGAAGATGGCCTGCGCCGGCGCCACGAGGGCGGCGAGCTCGGCCTTGCGCGCGTCGTCCGTGAGCACGCCCTCGTCGACATTGAAGACGAAGATGACGGGCTTCACGGTGAGGAGGCCGAGCTCCTTGATCGGCGCGAGGTCGAGACCGCTCGTCGAGAGGAGCTGTCCGCGCTCCAGAGCATCCTTCGCCGCCTTCGCGGCCTCGAGGACCGAGGGATCGATCTTCTTGCCGCGGACCTCCTTCTCGTAGCGCACGATCGCCTTGTCGATAGTCTGGAGGTCGGCGAGCATGAGCTCGGCGTTGATGGTCTCCATGTCGGATGCCGGGTTCACCGCGCCGTCGACGTGCACGACGTCGTCGTCGGCGAAACCGCGGACGACCTGCGCGATCGCGTCGGCCTCGCGGATGTTCGCGAGGAACTGGTTGCCCAGCCCTTCGCCCTCGCTGGCGCCGCGGACGATCCCCGCGATGTCGACGAACGACACGGCGGCGGGGAGGATGCGCTCGCTGCCGAAGATCTCGGCCAGCTTGTCGAGGCGCGCGTCGGGGAGGTTCACCACGCCGACGTTGGGCTCGATCGTCGCGAACGGGTAGTTCGCCGCGAGCACGTCGTTCTTGGTGAGTGCGTTGAAGAGGGTGGACTTGCCGACGTTGGGCAGGCCGACGATGCCGATAGTGAGAGCCACGGGGTACGAGTCTACCCGGCGGCTCGGAAGGCCCGTCGCCGGCGGCTCACGGGCAAGTGCTCGGCGGCGTGCCCGCTTCGAGCGCGTCGAGCCACAGCAGCAGCTCCGGCACGGAGGCGTAGGCCGCGAGCCCGTGGTCGATCCCCGGGAACCGGTGGAACGAGACGTCCGCCTTCTGCGAGCACAGCAGGGAGACGTACTTCTCGGTCGCGGCCGGGATGACGAGCTCGTCGGCCTCGCCCTGGCCGACGAAAACCGGCACCGTGAGCGGCGTACCCCCGGCGCTGTTCTCCTGGAGCATCGTCTTCCACGGCTCCGTGGTCGCGGGGTTGCTCGTGACGTAGCCGCCGACGAGCGGCCCGGCGATCGCGTGGATCTTCTCGTTCTGGGTGAGCAGGCACAGCTCCGCGATGCGGGGCGTGGCCTCGGCGCCCGCAGGGGTCAGGATCGCCTCGATCGCGTCCTCGCCGAAACGATCGGCATAGGCCTGCGTGTAGGCGGGGATGGCGAAGGACGCGATCGTCACGCCCGAGATGTCGCTGATGTCGTCGCTCATGAGCGCGATCAGGTCGGCGGCGGGCGCGGCCACCGCCACTCCGCGGACGGTCAGCTCGGGCGCGTACTCCGCGGCGCGCTCGGCCGCGAAGAGCACGGCCTGACCGCCTTGCGAATGCCCCCACAGGATCACGTCGTCTCCGGTCTGCGCCTCCTCGATGTGCCCCGCGGCGCGCACGATGTCGAGGACGCTGTTCGACTCGGGGATGCCGAGCAGATAGGAGGATGCCGCGGGGATGCCGAGCCCCGGGTAGTCGGTCGCGGCGATGGCGTACCCCTCGGCGAGGAGCTCGTGCATGCCCTCGACGTACTGGAAGGGATCGAGCCCCAGCGAGGGCGCGCACTGCGGTGCGGCCCCGGTGGTCGGGTGGCCCCACGCCACCACCGTTCTGCCTTCCGGCGGGGCGGGGGTGTTCGGCACGAGCACCACGCCCGACACGGGGACCTCGGCGCCCGCCATGTCCTGGGAACGGTAGACGACGCGCCACGCCGTCGAACCGGCGGGCGCGCTCGCGATCGGCTCGCTGCGGATGAGGGATCCGGGCTTCCCGTCGGGGATCGCGGTGGGCAGCGCGTAGAACGCCGGATCGGTGCGGAGCTCGGCCTCGCCCTCGACATACCTGCGGATGCCGTCCGCCGCGACCAGGGCGGCCATGACCGCGACCGCGGCCAGGACCACGAGGACGGGGCGACGGCGACGCCGCCCGTCCGCATACTCTCGGGGCCGCCGTGCCATGGCCGTGCTACGCCCGCCGCGCGCGGAAGGCGCGGGTCGTGTACGGCAGGTCCACGGTGCCGTCTCCGAGACCGAGGTCGTCGAACAGCGCGTCCATCTCCTGTCGGATGCGCGCCCTCTCCTCCTCGGATGCCGTGATCACGGCGCTCCGCGACGACGCCAGCCCGTGCAGCTCCTCGCGGGTGACCGGGCGCGACCACTCCCACGACGCGGATTCGAGCGGTCCGAGCGGACTCCCCACGACCGGGTCCCCGGCGGAGAGCATCTCCTCGGCGGCGCTGCGATGCATGATGGCGCTCAGCTCGCGTACCCAGTCGACGCGCTCGTCGCGCAGGTTCCAGACGAGGCCGAGCGCCCCTCCGGGCCGCAGCACCCGCCCGACCTCCCGCGACGCGGGCTCCGGATCGACCCAGTGCCACGCCTGCCCGAGCACGACCGCGTCCACACTCGCATCGGGCAGCGGAAGCCGCTCGGCCCGGCCCAGGAACGTGGGAACCCCCGGCACGTTCGCGCGGAGCGTCGCCAGCATCTCGGGGTCCGGATCCACCGCCACGACCTCGGCGTCCGGGGCAGCCAGGAGGGCCCGCGTGAGCTTGCCGGTCCCGGCGCCCACGTCGGCGACCCGACGCGCACCGAGCGGAGCAAGGTCCAGCATCCAGGCCACGGCCTCGAAGGGGTACTCGGGCCTGCTCGACTCGTACGCCCCGGCCTGGGCGCCGAAGGACGTGGCTCTCGGATCCGGCATGTCGTCAGCCTACGGCGCGCCTTCCCGGCGGAACAGCCCCGAGGGCGCGAGAGTGAGGACGTGCCCCTGGACTTCACCGCGATCGATTTCGAAACCGCGAACTCCAGCCCCGCCTCCGCCTGCGCGGTCGGTCTGGTCCGCGTCCGCGACGGGGTGGTCGTGGCCACCGCCGGCTGGCTCATCCAGCCGCCGCCCGGGCACGACGAGTTCCAGGAGTGGAACGTCCGCATCCACGGCATCCGCCCCGAGCACGTGCTCTCGGCCGCACGGTGGGTCGACCAGTTCGAGCGCCTGTGCGACTTCGCGGGCGCCGACGTGCTGGTGGCCCACAACGCGGGCTTCGACCTCAACGTGCTCCGCCGCGCGGCCGAGGCGACGGGCGGCGTCTGCCCTCCGTTCCGCTCGCTGTGCAGCCTCCAGGTCGCACGCAAGACCTATCAGCTCGAGTCGTACCGGCTCCCGAAGGCCGCCGAGGCGGCCGGCTTCGAGGAGTTCGCGCACCACGACGCGCTCGCCGACGCCCGGGCCTGCGCCCAGATCGTGATCGATGCGGCGCGGCGCGCGGGCGCATCCGACGTGCACTCCCTGGCCGAGCTGCTCGGGCTGCGCCTGTCTGGCGCGCCGTCTGCGGTCGCCGAGCCCGTGCTGGCCGGGGTCGCCGAACGCGCGGTCGCCTGAACCCGCGAGCCCGCACCCCGATGTCGGAGGCCCGGAGCATCATGGGCGCATGGATGCTCCGCTGATCGTTCTCCTCGTCCTCGCCGCGCTGTGCGCGGGAGTCGCCGCCGGGTGGTTCGTCTGCGCCGCACGGGGCGCCGCCGACGTGGCCCGCCTCGGGGCCGAGCTCGACGCCGCCCGCGAGGACCGAGACCGCCAGTACGACCTCTACCGCGACGCGATCGAGCACACGCGCGCCGAGCAGCGCGCCGAGGCCCTGCGCGTGCAGCAGCAGAACGCCGTGCTCACGGCGCTCGCCCCGGTGCGCGAATCCCTGCAGCAGATGCAGCAGAAGGTGACTTCGCTCGAGCAGGAGCGGCACGCGCAGTTCGGCTCGCTCGCCGAGCAGCTGCGCCGCGCGCAGGAGTCCGACGAGGCGCTGCGCGCCACCACCGAGTCTCTCGCGGGCGCCCTCCGCTCGACGGCCACCCGCGGAGTCTGGGGCGAGACGCAGCTGCGCCGCGTCGTCGAGGCTGCCGGTCTCACCCGGCACGTCGACTTCGACCTGCAGACCACCATCTCCTCCGACCACGGCCGCGGGCGACCCGACATGGTCATCCGGCTGGCGGGCGGGGCGTCCATCGCGGTCGACGCCAAGGTTCCCCTCGACGCCTACCTCGAGGCATCCGCGGTCCCCGACGGCGACGCGCACGCCGTGGAGCGCCGCGGGCACATGCAGAAGCACGTGAAGGCCGTGCGCGCGCATATCGACGCCCTCGCGAAGAAGGCGTACTGGGCGGGGTTGGAGTCGAGCCCGGAGTTCGTCATCTGCTTCCTCCCGAGCGAGTCGCTGCTCGCTGCGGCGATCGACGAGGATCCGACCCTGCTCGACTATGCATTCGGTCGCCGTGTGGCCCTGGCCTCGCCGGTCAACCTGTGGGCGGTGCTGAAGACCGTGGCCTACACCTGGACCCAGCAGGAGGTCTCGGCCGAGGCCAAGACGCTGCTCGCGCTGGGGACGCAACTGTACGAACGCCTGGGCACGCTCGCCGGTCACGCCGACGACCTGCGCCGAGCGCTGGAGCGCACGGTCGACAGCTACAACCGGTTCGCCGGTTCGCTCGAGACGCGGGTGCTGGTCACGGCTCGCCAGTTCCCCGGGATCGAGGGCACGACGCTCGACGCCGAGCCGCAGCGCATCGTGAGCACAGCCCGGCGGTTCACGGCACCCGAACTCGTCGAGGAGGTCGCCCCTGCGGCGGTGGCCCGTGCGGAGATCGGCGAGGTGCGCGCTCGTCTGGATGCGGCTGCGAGCGCCACCTCATCCGAGGCGGTCGAGGTGGCGCTCGAGCAGGACGAGACCCCGCCCGAGGCCGAGGCCGAGGCCGAGGCCGAGGCCGAGGAGGATCGGTTCCGCGACGCCTGGCGGTGACCGATCAGACCGGGACTGAGGTGCTCCGACCGTGCCGGTCGAGCAGCCGCGTGCCGCGGCGAGGTCAGGCGATGCCGGGCACGCCGCTCAGCAGGACGATGACCAGGCCGCTGGTCGCCAGGAAGGCGCCGATCATCCACCAGGCGCTGAGCTCGTGGCCCTCGTCGCGTCGCTTGCGGAAGAGCACATCGGCGCGGCGCGCCGGGTCGGACGCCTCGGCCTGCGCCGGGGTGGGGGCCGCCGGGACGGCGGGAACCGATTCCGCATCCGCGCTCACGCGCAGGATCCGTCCGGTGCTGGTGGTGACGATCTTCGTCGGCGCAGCCTTCGAGCTGCGTGTCTGCGGCGTTGTCATGTGTTCGCCCTCCTGTGCCTGTCGTGTCAGACGGCTCCGTCGACGGCGACAAACCCACTGCCAATTCTGACACGATGCACGAGGATTCGGCGGATCGATGCCGACGACCGCGTACCGGCTCGGTAACGATGACCGAGCGCTCCCGCGGGGTTCAGCGGGCCGCCAGAGCCCGGACGCCGCCTACAGCCACTTGGAGACGAGGTGCTCCGAGGCGATACGACGTAGCGTGCCGGAGGCCCCGCGCAGGACGACGCTCTCGGTGTAGACGTACCCGCGCTCACGGCGCACACCCGCGACGAGCTGACCGTCGGTGACGCCGGTCGCGACGAAGATCGTGTTGTTGCCCTGGACGAGGTCGTCCGCCTCGTAGATGCGATCCATCTCCAGTCCCGCGTCGATCCCCCGCTGGCGCTCCTCGTCGTCGCGCGGCCACATCCGACCCTGGATGTGACCGCCGAGGGCCTTGATCGCGCACGCCGTGACGATCCCCTCGGGGCTTCCGCCGATGCCCACGCACATGTCGGTGCGCGCATCGTGACGTGCCGCGTTGATGCCGCCCGCGACGTCGCCGTCGCTCATGAGCCTCGTCCCCGCCCCGGCATCCCGGATGTCCTGGATCAGCTGCTCGTGACGCGGACGGTTGAGCACCGACACCACGATCTCGTCGACGGGCTTCTCGAGAGCCCCCGCCAGACGGCGGATGTTCTCGCCGATGGGCAGGCGGATGTCGACCACGCCCACGCCGGCCGGACCGGTGACGAGCTTGTCCATGTAGAACACGCTGGACGCGTCGAGCATGGTGTCGCGGTCCGACACCGCGATGACGGAGAGGGCGTTCTGCCGACCGGCGGCGGTCAGCGAGGTCCCGTCGATCGGGTCGACCGCGATGTCGCACATCGGCCCCTCGCCCGTGCCCACGACCTCGCCGTTGAAGAGCATCGGGGCGTTGTCCTTCTCCCCTTCGCCGATCACGACGCGCCCTTGGAAGTCGACCGTGCCGAGGAAGGCGCGCATCGCGTCGACGGCCGCACCGTCCGCGGCCTCCTTCGCGCCGCGGCCGATGAACGGCACCGCACGGATCGCCGCGGCCTCCGTGGCGCGCACCAGCTCCATCGCGAGGTTGCGGTCGGGACGGAGGGGGCTCAGATCAGCAGTCAGACTCACCATGCGGCCAGCCTAACGACGCAGCATCCTGTTCCCGCGGGCTTTCGGCCGATCCGGTGCGAAGGATCAGCGTTTCTTAACACCACAGCAGGACGGAGTCGCCGTCCCGGCACCCCGCCCTCCGGCATCCGCAGTCCTCCCCCGCTAGAGTGACTGCTGTCCCGGCTCATCTATCGCAGGAGTTCTCATGCCCGTCGCCACCCCGGATCAGTACGCAGAAATGCTCGACCGCGCGAAGGCCGGCGGCTTCGCGTACCCCGCGTTCAACGTCTCCAGCTCGCAGACCATCAACTCCGTCCTCCAGGGTCTGACCGAGGCCGGCTCCGACGGCATCATCCAGGTCACCACCGGCGGCGCCGACTACTTCGCCGGCCACACGGTCAAGGGCCGCGCGACCGGCGCCCTCGCCTTCGCCCGCTTCGCGACCGAGGTCGCCAAGAACTACCCCGTCACGGTCGCGCTGCACACCGACCACTGCCCGAAGGACGCTCTGGGCGGCTTCGTGGAGCCTCTCATCGCCGCCTCCGAAGACGAGGTCAAGGCGGGACGCAACCCGATCTTCCAGTCGCACATGTGGGACGGCTCGGCCGTGCCGCTCGCCGAGAACATCGAGATCGCGAAGGACCTGCTGCCGCGGATGAAGGCGATCAACGCCATCCTCGAGGTCGAGATCGGCGTGGTCGGCGGCGAGGAGGACGGCGTCCAGCACGAGGGCTCCAACGAGGCGCTCTACACGACCTTCGCCGACGTCGACCAGGCCGTGCAGGCTCTCGGTCTCGGCGAGCAGGGCCGCTACATCGCCGCTCTCACCTTCGGCAACGTCCACGGTGTCTACAAGCCGGGCGGCGTGAAGCTGCGCCCCGAGCTCCTGGGCGAGATCCAGGCCGAGGTGCAGGCGAAGTACAACACCGGCGCGAAGCCGCTCGACCTGGTCTTCCACGGCGGCTCCGGCTCGACCGACGAGGAGATCGCCACGGCCGTCGCCAACGGCGTGATCAAGATGAACATCGACACCGACACGCAGTACGCGTACACGCGTGCGATCGCCGACTACATGTTCAAGAACTACGACGGCGTCCTGAAGGTCGACGGCGAGGTCGGCAACAAGAAGCAGTACGACCCGCGCGCCTGGGGCAAGATCGCCGAGACCGCCATGGCGGCTCGCGTCGTGGAGTCGACCCGCCAGCTCGGCTCCTACGGCCAGTCGAAGAGCTGACGAATCCCGTCACGACGAAGGGCGTCCCCGGTCGGGGGCGCCCTTCTCGTCTGTCCGGCTCGGGTCGCCGGAGCGTGTCAGCAGGTCAGCCGCGGGCGAGCTGATCCATATAGGCGACGAAGGCCGGGTCGCCCATCATCGGGACCGCGATGCAGGCCGAGGCCACGCCGACCGTGATGACGGCGCCGACGATCGGCACCCACCACGTGATCCGACCACGCCGCAGCCGGCGGATCGACAGCCCCGCGGTCGCCGCCCAGCCGACCGCGAGCACGACGGCGGCGATCGTTCCCCAGACCCGGCCCTGGGCGAAGTTCGTGAACTCGCCCTCGATGCCGAGCATGGCCATCGTCTGATTCATCACACTCGAGGGGTCGAGATACGACAGCCCGGTCACGATCACGTTCACCAGCCCGTAGGCGAGCAGCGCGATGGTGACCAGCCGGTCGATCGGATGCGGTCGCTTCGGCGACTCGGCGCGACCTGCGTCGCCGGCGGGGGCATCCGTCGGCGCGGGCGAGGCCGCGGGCACGGTCTCGGCGAGGGGCGGCAGTCCGGCCGCGCGACGCTGTTCCTCGGGCGTCGCGAGTTCGCCGTACTGCGGACGCTGCTCGGTCACGCGCGATCCTCAGCCGCGTCCGACCGCGGCGCGTCCGCCGAGCGCACGGGCGTCGCGCTGGCCGGTGGAGTCCTGACGCAGCTCCTTCGGGAGCGAGAACATCAGGTCCTCCTCGGCCGTACGGACCTCTTCGACGTCGCGGTATCCCGCATCGCCGATCGCGTCGAGCACCTCGCGCACGAGCACCTCGGGCACCGAGGCGCCGCTGGTGACGCCGATGGTCTCCACGCCGTCGAGCCACTCCTGACGGATCTCCTCCGCGTAGTCCACGCGGTACGCGGCCTTCGCCCCGTACTCCAGCGCGACCTCGACCAGGCGGACGCTGTTCGACGAGTTCGCCGAGCCGACGACGATCACGAGATCGGCACCCACGGCCACCTTCTTGATCGCGACCTGGCGGTTCTGCGTCGCGTAGCAGATGTCGTCGGACGGCGGATTGTGCAGCTCCGGGAAGCGGGTGCGCAGACGGTTGACGGTCTCCATCGTCTCGTCGACCGAGAGCGTGGTCTGCGACAGCCACACGACCTTGTTCGGGTCCTTGACGACGACCGTGTCGGCCTCGTCGGGCGAGTTGACGACGGTGACGTGATCGGGCGCCTCGCCGGCGGTGCCCTCGACCTCTTCGTGCCCTTCGTGACCGATCAGCAGGATCTCGAAGTCGTCCCTCGCGAAGCGGACGGCCTCGCGATGCACCTTGGTGACCAGCGGGCAGGTCGCGTCGATCGCGTGCAGGCCGCGGTCGGATGCCGCGTCGACGACGGCCGGCGAGACGCCGTGGGCGCTGAAGACGATGTGCGCGCCCTCGGGAACCTCGTCGACCTCCTCGACGAAGATCGCGCCCTTCGCCTCGAGCTCGGTCACGACGTGGATGTTGTGCACGATCTGCTTGCGCACGTACACCGGGGCTCCGTAGCGCTCGAGCGCCTTCTCGACGGCCACGACGGCACGGTCCACGCCGGCGCAGTACCCGCGCGGAGCGGCGAGCAGCACCCGCTTGTGTCCGGCCACCGGGTTATCCTGAAGCCGCCCGGCCGCCGCACGCACTCGTGGGAGGCGGGGGATGGGGAGATGAACGGCAGTCGAAGTCACTCCTCGATTCTACCGGTGCCCACCCTGGCAAAGGCCGGGAAACAGGCGGGCACCGCAACCCAGAGCGAGAGCGCATGACAGTCTTCGAAGCCGTCACCGGCCCCGGCGAGGCACCTCCGGCGGATGCCGTCGCGCCCCGGGATTCCACCGCGGATGCTCCGACCTCGGTCGCCCGTCTGAACGCCACCATCCGCGACTTCGTCGCCCGGTGGAACACCGTCTGGGTCGAGGGCGAGATCACCTCGTGGAACGTGCGCGCCGGCAACGTCTTCGCCCGCCTCAAGGACGTGCAGTCCGACGCCCAGATCTCGATCCGCATCTGGTCCAGCGTCCGCGGCCGCATCCCGACCGACCTCGGCGTCGGGGACCACGTCGTCGCGGCCGTCAAGGCCGACTACTTCGTGAAGGCCGGCGACTTCAGCTTCGCCGTCTCGGCCATGAAGCACGTCGGTCTGGGCGACCAGCTCGAGCGACTGGAGAAGCTGCGGATGCAGCTGCGCCGCGAGGGGCTGTTCGATCCCTCGCGCAAGAAGCGCCTGCCGTTCCTGCCGCACGTGATCGGCCTCATCACCGGCGAGCGCTCGGATGCTGAGAAGGACGTGCACCGGAACGCCGAGCTCCGGTGGCCGCAGGTGCGCTTCCGCACCGAGTACGCCGCGGTGCAGGGCGACCGCTGCGTGCCCGACACCCTCGCCGCCCTGGCCCGCCTCGACGCCGACCCCGATGTCGACGTCATCATCGTCGCCCGCGGCGGCGGCGACCCGCAGACCCTGCTCGGGTTCAGCGACGAGCGCCTCGTGCGCGCCGTCGCCGCGGCATCCACCCCCGTCGTCAGCGCCATCGGCCACGAGAACGACCATCCCCTGCTCGACGACGTCGCCGACCTGCGCGCCTCCACCCCGACCGACGCGGCCAAGCGCGTCGTGCCCGACGTCGGCGAGCAGCGCGCCCTGATCGCGCAGCTGCGGTCGCGCGCCACCAGCCGGGTCATGCAGCGGGTGTCACACGACATCGCGCAGCTCGAGCAGCTGCGGTCGCGGCCCGTGCTGCGCTCCCCCGACCCGCTGATCGACGGTCGGGCGCAGGAGATCTGGCTGCTGCTCTCGCGCGGACGCGACACGCTCACGCGCCACCTCGACGCCGCCGGTCGGCGCACGAGCGAGCTGCGGGCCTCCCTGCGGGCGCTCTCCCCCGCCGCCACGCTGGCGCGCGGCTACGCGATCGCCCACCTCGACGGCGGCGTGATCCTGCGGGATGCAGCGGATGCCCCCGCCGGCGCCGCGCTCACGATCACCGTCGACCGCGGTTCCGTCGCCGCCCGGTCGGAGGGCGAGATCGCCGAGGCTCCCTGACGCTCTCCCGCCGAACCGACCGGCGGGACCGCACGACGTAGGATGGAGGGGTGAGCGCGCTGAACGATACCCCTGTCGAGACGCTGACGTTCGAGGCCGCCCGCGACGAGCTCGTCACCGTGGTCGCGGAGCTCGAGCAGGGTGCGCCGACCCTCGAGCAGTCGCTCGCCCTGTGGGAGCGCGGAGAAGCCCTCGCGGCACGCTGCGAGGAATGGCTCCTGGGCGCCAAGCGGCGCCTCGAGGCCGCGCGCGCCGCCGCGAGCGACGAGAGCGGATCGTGAACAAGCCCGCCCCGATCGTCGCCGAGCTCGGGCGTCCTGAGACGCCGGAGGAGACCGCCGCCCGCAAGGCCGCGTCCAGCAAGGCCTACCGCTCGAGCCAGAGCGTGCGCAACCTCATCGCCGCACTGCTCGCGACCCTCGCCGTCCTCGTCGTGATCATCTTCGCGGTGCCGCGCGGCGAGCCCGCGGCTGCGCCCTCCGTGGATCTCCCCGGCATCGCGGCCGATGTGGAATCGACCGTGGACAGCCCCGTGGTGGTGCCCGAGACCGGGGACTTCTGGCGTGTCAACGCCGCAGAGCTCGTGGGCGGCTCCCCGGTCGTGTGGAACATCACCCTGGCGCCGGCGGCCGACGACGAGCGCGGCTTCGTCAAGATCGCGCAGGCGTTCGACGCCGACGCCTCCTGGGCGCCTCAGCAGCTCGGCGGCACGGCTCCGACCGACACGATCCGGATCGACGGGATCGAGTGGGACGTCTACACCCCCGGCGGCTCCACGGCCGACCAGAACGTCTCCTACGGCCTGGGCACCCAGGCGGGCGACGACTACGTGCTGCTGTACGGATCGCGCTCCGCCGATTCCACCGCCGACCTCGCCGCATCGCTGGTCCCCCAGATCCGCTCACTCACGGAGGCCCCATGAGCCACGACCTGACGCCCGCCGCCGCCTGGAAGCAGATGCAGGACGGCAATCGCCGTTTCGTGGCCGACGAGCCCCGGCATCCGAATCAGGACGTCGCCCGGCGAAAGGATCTCGCCGCGGCCCAGAACCCGGTGGCCACCCTCTTCGGATGCTCGGACTCGCGTCTCGCCGCCGAGATCATCTTCGACCTCGGCCTCGGCGACCTGTTCGTGGTGCGCAACGCCGGACAGGTGATCGGGGAGTCGATCGTCGCCAGCCTCGAGTACGCGGTCGCGGTGCTGGACGTGCCGCTCATCGTGGTCCTCGCCCACGACTCGTGCGGCGCCGTGCGCGCGGCGATCGACGGCACCGCCATCGACGCCGCTCCCGTGCCCCCGCACATCTGGAAGCTGATCGCGCCGATCGTCCCGGCCGCCCGGAAGGTGCTGGCGGAGAGCGGCGGCACCACGGTCGCCGAGATCGACGCCGAGCTCGTCGGACGCGAGCACCTGCGCAACACCGTCGCGGACCTGCTGCAGTCGTCCGAGATCATCAGCACCGCCGTCGCCGAGGGCCGCCTGGGCATCGTCGGCGCCAACTACCGTCTGGCCGAGGGCACGGCCGTGCCCGTCATCACCGTGGGGATCGACCCCGAACCGCAGGAGGGATCGGAATGACCGACACCGAGTACCGCATCGAGCACGACACCATGGGCGAGGTGCGCGTGCCCGTGAACGCGCTCTACGGGGCGCAGACGCAGCGCGCCGTGGAGAACTTCCCGATCTCGGGCAAGGGACTGGAGTCGACGCAGATCGCCGCCCTCGCCCGCATCAAGAAGGCCGCGGCCCTTGCGAACAAGGAGCTGGGCACCCTCGACGGCGCCATCGCCGACGCGATCGCCCAGGCCGCCGACGAGGTCGCCGCCGGCCGCCATGACGGCGACTTCCCCGTCGACACGTACCAGACCGGTTCCGGCACGTCGTCGAACATGAACATGAACGAGGTGCTCGCGACGCTGGCGACCCGCATCCTCGGCGCGAACGTGCATCCCAACGACCACGTGAACGCCTCCCAGTCGTCCAACGACGTCTTCCCGACCTCGGTGCACATCGCCGTCACCCAGGCGCTCATCGACAGCCTCATCCCCTCGCTCGACCACCTCGCGGTCGCTCTCGAGGCGAAGGCCGAGCTGTGGAAGGACGCCGTCAAGTCCGGGCGCACCCACCTCATGGACGCCACGCCCGTCACGCTGGGCCAGGAGTTCGGCGGCTACGCCCGCCAGATCCGGCTCGGCATCGAGCGCGTGCAGTCCGCCCTCCCCCGCGTCGCCGAGGTCCCGCTCGGCGGCACCGCCGTGGGCACCGGCATCAACACGCCCCTCGGCTTCCCGCAGAAGGTCATCGCGCTGCTCGCGGCGGAGACCGAGCTGCCCATCACCGAGGCGAAGGACCACTTCGAGGCCCAGGCCAACCGCGACGGCCTGGTCGAGGCGTCCGGCGCACTCCGCACCATCGCGGTGTCGCTGACGAAGATCAACAACGACCTCCGCTGGATGGGCTCGGGCCCCAACACCGGTCTCGGCGAGCTGCACATCCCCGACCTGCAGCCCGGCTCCTCGATCATGCCGGGCAAGGTCAACCCCGTCGTGCCGGAGGCCGTGCTGATGGTGTGCGCCCGGGTGATCGGCAACGATGCAACCGTGGCCTGGGCCGGAGCGTCCGGCGCCTTCGAGCTGAACGTCGCGATCCCCGTCATGGGCACGGCTCTGCTCGAGTCGATCCGCCTGCTCGGGAACGCCGCGCGCGTGCTCGCCGACAAGACGATCGACGGCCTGCAGGCGAACCTCGACCGCGCCGCCGCCTTCGCGGGCATGAGCCCATCGATCGTGACGCCGCTGAACAAGCTCATCGGCTACGAGGCGGCGGCGAAGATCGCGAAGCACTCCGTCGCCCAGGGCATCACGGTGCGCGACGCGGTGATCGACCTCGGCTACGTGGAGCGAGGCGAGCTCACCCTGGAGCAGCTCGACGAGAAGCTCGACCTGCTCTCGATGACGCACCCGGGCTGACCCCCGCGCTCTTCGGAACGCCGGCTCCCTCTCGGGGCCGGCGTTCCGTGTTCCCGGACGCCTCGGCCGCAACGCCAGGTGCCGCAGGTTCCGGGGGCCGCCACTGCCGCTGGCGCCATCCAGGCGGCGATCCGTCGCAGCGCTCATGCGTGAGCCCGCCGTTCGGACGTCACCTTCCCGACGGTCCGGGGGACGAAACGACGGATGCCGGACCGATACCGCTGTTCGATCCGACATCCGTCGTTCCCGCGCCCGGCGTGCGGGGGCGCGGCGGGGTGGGCTAGCTGAGCTCTCCGCCCTCGAGGAGTTCGGTCACGAGGGCCGCGATGGCCGACCGCTCGGAGCGCGTGAGGGTCACGTGCCCGAACAGGTCGTGGCCCTTCAGCGTCTCGATGACGCTCGCGATGCCGTCGTGCCGGCCGACGCGGAGGTTGTCGCGCTGACCGACGTCGTGGGTGAGGATCACCCGCGAATTCTGCCCCATGCGGCTGAGGACGGTCAGGAGCACGTTGCGCTCCAGCGACTGGGCCTCGTCGACGATCACGAAGGCGTCGTGCAGCGAGCGTCCGCGGATGTGCGTCAGCGGCAGGACTTCGAGGATGCCGCGCTCGACGACCTCCTCCATCACGTTCCCCGACACGACCGAGCCGAGGGTGTCGAACACGGCCTGGCCCCAGGGACCCATCTTCTCCCCCTGGTCTCCGGGGAGGTATCCGAGCTCCTGCCCGCCGACCGCGAACAGCGGCCGGAACACGATGATCTTCTTCTGCTGCTGCCGCTCGAGCACTGCCTCCAGCCCGGCGCACAGGGCGAGGGCGGACTTCCCGGTGCCCGCCCGGCCGCCGAGCGAGACGATGCCCACCTCGGGGTCGAGCAGCAGGTCGATCGCGATCCGCTGCTCGGCGGAGCGGCCGTGCATCCCGAAGATGTCGCGGTCGCCGCGCACGAGCCGGTACTCGCCGTCGCCCGTGACCCGGCCGAGGGCGGACCCGCGCTCCGAGTGGATGATGAGCCCGGTGTTGACGGGAAGCCCGCGGGCCTCTTCGCTGATCCCGACCTCGCTCTCGTACAGGTCGCTGATGTCGTCGCCGGAGAGGTCGAGGGTCGAGATGCCCGTCCACCCGGAGTCCACGGCCTGCTCGGCGAGGTACTCCTCGGCGCGCAGTCCGAGAGAGGCGGCCTTGACCCGCATCGGAAGGTCCTTGGAGACGATCGTCACGTCCTGGCCGTCCTGGGCGAGGTTCATCGCCACCGACAGAATGCGGCTGTCGTTGTCGCTGAGGCGGATGCCGGCGGGAAGCACGGAGGTGTCGGCGTTCGCGAGCTCGACGCGGAGGGTCCCTCCGTCGCCGACCTCGACCGGGAAGTCCAGGCGTCCGTGCTCGACCCGGAGGTCGTCGAGGTGGCGGAGGGCCTGGCGCGCGAAGTAGCCGATCTCCGGATCGTGCCGCTTGCCCTCGAGCTCCGTGATCACGACCACGGGGAGCACGACGGAGTGCTCCGCGAAGCGGAAGAACGCCTGCGGATCGCTCAGCAGCACCGACGTGTCGAGCACGTAGGTGCGGAGATCCTGATCCGGCTGTGTGGAGCCGGCCTGCCTCGTCGACTGACGGGTTGCCTGCTGCTGCGCTGTACGTGTGGTCACGACCCACTCCCGACCCGGGGAATCCCGGCTATGCCAACGAGTCGACCTGGGGCCACGAGTCGCTTGCCTGTGGCCGACTCGACCGGGCGCCGTGCCCGATGCCTTGAAGGTACGACCTGCCGTCGACATTTCGACGGCTCGACACGCCGCGATTCGTTACGGCTGGATGAACGGCCGGCGACGCGCCGGGACGCGCTCCCTCTGCGGGCGGCGGAGAGGAAGCGGGAGTCAGCGTCCGAAGCGGCGGTCGCGGTCGGCGAAGTCGCGCATCGCGCGGAGGAAGTCGACCTCGCGAAGGTCCGGACCGAGCGCCTCGACGAAGTAGAACTCGCTGTGCGCGCTCTGCCACAGCAGGAAGTCGCTCAGCCGCTGCTCGCCGCTCGTGCGGATGACGAGATCGGGGTCGGGCTGCCCGCCGGTGTACAGGTGCTCCCCGATCATCTCGGGCGTGAGCTGCGCCGCGAGGTCTTCCATCGTGCCCCCGGAGGCCTCGTGCTTCACCAGGATGCTGCGGACGGCGTCGACGATCTCATTCCGACCGCCGTACCCGACGGCGAGGTTCACGTGGAGCCCGGTGTGGTCCTTCGTGCGCTCCTCGGCCTCCGCCAGCACGCGCGCCAGCTCGGGAGGGAGGATGTCGGACCGGCCGACGTGCTTGACGCGCCAGTTCCCCTCGCGGGAGAGCGCTTCGGCGAGCTCGGCGATGATCTCGATGAGATCCTCCAGCTCTGCCGTGTCGCGCTTGCGCAGGTTGTCGCTCGACAGCAGGTACAGCGAGACCACCGCGACGCCGAGCTCGTCGCACCAGCCGAGGAACTCGCGCATCTTCGCCGCTCCGGCGCGGTGCCCCTCCGCCGCCGAGGCGTACCCCAGCTGGCGCGCCCAGCGCCGGTTGCCATCGATCATCATCGCGACGTGATGCGGCACGACGGTCGGGTCGAGGTGACGCCGCAGCCGATTGCTGTAGAGCCGATACAGCGGCCCGCGCCCCTGGTTGTCCCGTGACATCACCGTCCTACGCTACCGCCTCGGCGGCGGAACGCCAGGCGCGAGCACCCGGGATATGTACGGCTGGCGGCATGACCCCGCGCCTAGAGTGAGACGGTGAGCACCCCCGAAGACGCCGGCCCCGACCTCCCTCAGCTCCCCCTGCAGGAGGCGGCCGCGGTCGATGCCGCCGTGGAGATCCGGCCGACCTGGCGCGGGTGGATCCATGCAGGCACCTTCCCGGTCGCGATCGCCGCCGGAGTGGTGCTCATCGTCCTCGCGCAGGGCGCACCGGCGAAGTGGGCGGCCGCGGTCTTCATGGCCACGTCCCTGCTGCTCTTCGGCAACTCGGCCGTGTACCACCGCTTCGACTGGGGCCCCAGGGTCAAGGCCGTGCTCAAGCGCATCGACCACGCCAACATCCTGCTGCTCATCGCCGGCACGTACACGCCGATCGCCACCCTGGCGCTTCCGCCCGAGAAGGGCGCGCTCCTGCTCGCGCTGGTCTGGGGCGGCGCGATCCTCGGCATCCTCTTCCGGGTGTTCTGGATCAACGCGCCGCGATGGCTCTACGTCGCCCTGTACCTGCTGCTCGGCTGGGCGGCGGTGATGTACATCGTCGACCTGTTCCAGGCCAATCCGGCGATGATGGTGCTCGTGATCGTGGGCGGGCTGCTCTACACGGGCGGGGCGATCGTGTACGCGCTCAAGAAGCCGAACCCGTGGCCCGGACGCTTCGGCTTCCACGAGATCTTCCACGTGTGCACCGTGCTGGCGTTCCTCTGCCACTGGGCGGCGTGCCTGCTCATCGCGCTCGCGCCGCTCTCTCCGTCTCTCGGCGCCGCCTGAGCGGCCGGCGCCGGACGGATCAGGGGGTGCGCGGGTCGTCATCGCCCTCGCGGGCGATCGGCAGGTCGGCATCCGTCTCGGTCGCCTCGTCGGCGGCCTGCGCGGCCTGCTCGGCATCGAGCTCCTCGCGCACCTCCTCGCGGTAGCGGACGCGGCGGATGCGGCGGTTCATGTCCCAGATCAGGAGGATCACCGCGATCAGCACGATGACGATGGCCGCGAATCCGACGAACCCGGGGGTGACGGCCTCCGGGTCGACGGTCATCGTGGGCGTCGGCATCGGGGTCTCGGTCAGAGCGAGCATGAATCGGCCTTTCGTACGCAGGTCGCATAACCTGGTATCTCCAGCCTAACGATCGGATGACCCGCCCCGTGACGACGCCAGAGCAGCTCGACGACCGCTACGGACGCGGGCGCACCCGACGGACGCCGTGGATCGTCGCCGGCGCGATCGCGGTGCTGGCCGTCGGCGCGTACGGCTGGATGACGGTGACGCAGTCCATGAACTCGGTCGACGCGGATGATCTGGGCTTCGTGCTCGTCGACGAGCACAGCGTCGACGTGCGCTTCCAGGTGAGCGGCGTGCAGGGCAAGGACGTGGTGTGCATCGTCGAGGCCCTCGACGAGGAGTTCGGTGTGGTGGGGTGGAAGGTCGTGGAGATCCCCGACGTCGCCAGCCATTCCCAAGCCCAGTCCGCCCGGGTGCCGACCGTCTCCGCCGCCACCACAGGTTTGGTGAACACCTGCTGGGTCGCCTAGACTCGACGCAGACAGACGACGCCCTGGCACCGTGCCGGGGCGTCTTGGCATATCCCCCGCGGTGCGCGGGCGCGATCCGAAAGAAGGAGCTTCGTCATGTCCACGGACGCTCAGGTTCCCTTCCTCACGCAGGAAGCGTACGACCGGCTCGTCGCCGAGCTGGAACACCTCTCCACGACGGGGCGCGACGAGATCGCGAAGCGCATCGAGGCCGCCCGCGAGGAGGGCGACCTCAAGGAGAACGGCGGCTACCACGCCGCGAAGGACGAGCAGGGCAAGCAGGAGGCGCGCATCCGCACGCTCGAGAACCTGCTGAAGACCGCCAAGGTCGGCGAGGCTCCGGCGAGCCGCGGCGTCGTCGAGCCCGGCACCGTCGTCACCGCCCTCGTGGCCGGCGGCGAAGAGGTCTTCCTGCTCGGCAGCCGCGAGATCGCGGTCGGAAGCGACCTCGACGTCTACAGCGAGGCGAGCCCCCTCGGGCAGGCCATCCTGGGTCTGAAGGTCGGCGAGAAGTCGTCGTACGAGGCGCCCAACGGCCGCTCCATCTCGGTCGAGATCGTGAACGTCGAGACCTACACGGGTTGACCGCCCCCGCACGCGAAGACGCCCCTCCCGCCGCACGGCCGGAGGGGCGTCCTGCGTACGGCCCGGGTCAGTCCGGGACGACCATCGGCTCGAAGCCCGCTCGACGGAGCGTGTCGAGGGTGAGCTCGGAGTGCTCCGGACCGCGCGTCTCGACACTGAGCTCGAGGATGACGTCGCTGATCTGCAGCCCGTGCCCGTGACGCGTGTGCGAGGCCTCGGTGACGTTCGCCCCGGCCTCCGCGATGAGTTCGGACACGCGGGCGAGCTGCCCGGGACGGTCGGGCAGGGGGATGCGGATCGTGAGGTACCGGCCGGATGCGGCGAGCCCGTGCGAGACGACGCGCTGCAGGAGCAGCGGGTCGATGTTGCCGCCCGAGAGCACCGCCATGGTGGTGCCCGCGCTCTGGACCTTGCCCCCGAGGATCGCGGCGACCCCGGCCGCTCCCGCCGGCTCCACGACGACCTTCGCCTGCTCCAGCAGGATAAGGATGGCGCGTGCGAGGTCGTCGTCCGACACGGTGACGACCTCGTCGACGAGATCCTTGATGATGTCGAAGGGGATGGCGCCCGGGCGGGCCACGAGGATGCCGTCGGCGATCGTGGGGCGGGTCTCGATGTCGACCGGCCGCCCGGCCCGGAGCGAGGGCGGGATCGCGGCGGCGTTCTCGGCCTGCACGCCGATGATGCGGACCTCGCGTCCGAGTTCGGCCGCTCGCGCTTTCACGGCCGCGGCGACGCCCGCGATGAGCCCTCCGCCGCCGATGCCCAGCACGATGGTCTCGACGTCCGGGGCGTCCTCGAGCAGCTCCAGACCCAGGGTGCCCTGCCCGACCACGACGTCGCGGTGGTCGAACGGCGGGATCAGGACGGCGCCGGTGCGCTCCGCGAAATCGGCGGCGAGCCGCAGCGAGGTCGCGACCGTCTCGCCCTCGAGCACCACCTCGGCGCCGTAACCTCGGGTGGCGAGCAGCTTCGGCACCGGGACCCCGAGGGGCATGAAGATCGTCGCGGGGATGCCGAGGGCCTGAGCCGCCAGCGCGACGCCCTGCGCGTGGTTCCCGGCGGAGGCCGCGACCACTCCGCGCGAGCGCTCCTCGGCGCTCAGGCGGGAGAGCCGGTAGGCCGCGCCGCGGATCTTGAACGAACCCGTGCGCTGGAGGTTCTCCATCTTGAGCACCACTGGCACGCCGAGGATGTCGGAGAGGGCGCGGGACGGCAGCGTCGGTGTGTGCGAGATCACCTCGGCCAGACTCTGAGCGGCGTGCTCGAACTCTGTCAGGCTGGGGACTTCGCTCATCGAATACTCCTTCTCCGCTGACGCGGGACTGTGCTCCAGATCAGATCCGCCTGCGGGGTCGCGCCCGTGCGCCACGACCCGGTGCTGATGGTCACGGCGGCGACGTTGACGAAGGCCGCCAGCGGCACCGCGAACAGGGCTCCGGGGATGCCGCCGATCATCGACCCTCCGGCGACCACGAGCACGACGGCCAGCGGGTGCACCTTCACGGCGGATCCCATGAGGATCGGCTGCAGCACGTGGCCCTCGAGCTGCTGCACGCCGAGGACGACGAGGAGCATCGCGAGCGCGATCCAGACGCCGTTGTAGACGAGGGCGAGCAGCACTGCGATGGCTCCGGTCACCACCGCGCCGACGATCGGCACGAACGATCCCAGGAACACCAGGACGGCGACGGGCAGGGCCAGAGGCACGCCGAGCAGAGCGGCGCCGGTGCCGATCCCGACGGCGTCGATCGCGGCCACGAGCAGCTGCGTGCGCGCGTAGTTCACGATGGTGGTCCAGCCGTTGCGACCGGCCCCGTCGGCGGCGGGGCGCGCCGCCCGCGGGAAGATGCGCAGGGTCCAGCGCCAGATCCCGGCGCCGTCGGCGAGGAGGCAGATCAGGATGAACAGCGACAGGACGGCGCCGGTCACCACGTGCGCGGCGGTCGTACCCACCGCGAGCGCTCCGTTGAGCAGGAACTGCGCCTGCTCGTCGACCAGTGCGAACCCCTGGTCGATGTAGTTCTGGATCTGCGTCTCGGTGAGGTGGAGCGGACCGTTGAGGAGGAACTGCCGGAAGTCCTCGATCGCCGCGCCGGTGCGCTCCTGCACGTCCGGCAGCTGCGCTCGGATCTGCCAGACGACGAGCCAGAGCAGGACGGTCACGATCGCGATCGTGCCGAGGATGGAGACGGCGACGGCCGCCCAGCGGGGCACCCGGTGGCGGATCATCCAGTCGAACGCCGGCCACAGCAGGGCCGTGACGAGGATGCCGACCATGAGCGGGATCACGAGCAGCTTGAGCTGGATGACGATCCAGATGAACCCCGCGACGACGGCGGCGATGAGCAGCAGCCGCCAGGCGTAGCCGGCCGTGATGCGCAGCGGCAGCGGGACCGCCTCGTCGGCTTCGGTGGTCACCGTCCGGTCGGTCGGGACCGGACGCGGGCGGAGGATGTCCCTCAACCGCGGTCGCTGCTCTTCGCTCATCGCCCAAGTCTACGGCGGCACCGGGACGCGCCCGATCATCATGTCGGCGGCCGACGATACGCTGGCCCCCGTGACAGAGACGCTCAGCAGCGCACAGGCGAGGCGCATGGCACTGGCCGCCCAGGGGTTCAGCCGAGCCCGTCCGGCGGCGGTCTCCGCCCGCCACGTCCACCGCGCGATGGAGCGGCTGGGCGTGCTGCAGATCGACTCGGTGAACGTGTTCGCCCGGTCGCACTACCTGCCGCTGTTCTCGCGCCTCGGCGCGTATGATCCCGCTCTGCTCGACCGCGTCTTCCTCTCGCGGACCACGCACTACGTCGAGTACCTGGCGCACGAGGCGACCTTCATCCCGATCGAGGACTGGCCGCTCTGGCGCTTCCGCATGGAGGACTACCGCCGTCGGTGGGCGAAGCCGGATTCCTGGCCGAGCCAGAACCCGCGCACGCTGGCATGGGTGCAGGACGAGCTGCGCGACCGCGGGCCGCTCCGTCCCGTCGACCTCCGCGAGGACGCCCCCCGCGAACGCGGGACGTGGTGGGACTGGGACGACGTGAAGCTGGCGCTCGAGCACCTCTGGCGCACGGGCGACGTCGCGATCAGCGGACGCAAGGGGTTCGAGCGCACCTACGCGCTCGCGGAGCACGTGATCCCCGCCCCCGTGCTCGCACGACAGGTCGACCGCGCCGATGCGATCCGGGAGCTCATCCGGCGTGCGGCGCGCTCCTCGGGCGTCGCCACGCAAGCGGACCTGGCCGACTACTACCGCATCCGCGACCGTGCGACCGTGTCGTCCGCGCTCGAGGCACTCGTCGACGAGGGGGAGCTCGCTCCCGTCCGCGTTCGCGGGTGGGAGCGCGGCGGGCGGCCCCTCGCCGCCTGGCGTCACCGCGACGCCGTCCTGCCGCGTCAGCTGGACCGCGCAGCCCTGCTGACGCCGTTCGATCCGGTGGTGTGGTTCCGCGACCGTGCGCTCCGGGCGTTCGAGCTGGACTACCGCATCGAGATCTACGTCCCGGCCGAGAAGCGCCGGTACGGGTACTACTCGCTCCCGGTGCTCGTGGGCGATCGGATCGTCGCCCGCGTCGATCTGAAGGCCGACCGTGCCACGTCCACCTTGCAGGTGCAGTCGGCCTGGTGGGAGCCGCAGGCGACTGCTGCGGATGCCGAGCCGCTGGCCCGGGAGCTGATGCTGGCCGGCGCCTGGCAGGGGCTGGAGAACCTGTCGGTGTCGGGGTGGGGCGATGCCGCGGACGCGGTGCATCACGCCCTCGTGCCTCTCGGCGGGGCGGTGCGCCGCCATGTCCACGCCCGGGAAGCGCCCGTCCTCACCACGGAGCCGGCATGAGGCGGCGCCGAGGAGTGCTCCTGGCGGGCGGCGCGGCGCTGCTGGTCATCGCCGCTGCGGTCATCTGGCTGCGGGGATCGTCGGATCGGCCGATCTCCGCCGAGGAGGCGGCGACGACCTATCTCCGGGCTCTCGAGTCGGGTGACCCGGCGGCCGTCGAGTCGACCGGGATCGACGTCTCGGATGCCGCGCTGACGGCGTTCCGTGACGCGGAAGCGCTGATCGAGGATGCCGAGGTCGTGTCCGTCGATCAGGAGGGCCGGACGGCGACGGCCCAGGTGACCTTCACGCTCGACGGCACGCCGCACGAGGCGACGCTCTCGCTCGCGCGGGAGTCGGATCGCTGGCGTCTCGGGGAGAGCGCGCTGGGCGCTCTGACGCCGTCGACCGCGATCGGGGACTCCGTGCGCATCGGCGACGCCGTGCTCCCGGCATCCGAGCGCCTGGCTCTGGTCCCGGCTGCGTACGCGGTGACGGCGGCGCCTCCGGCCCTGCTGTCGGGAGCGAACGACGCCGTCGTGCTCCCGGGCGCGGCCACCGAGATCGCGATCGATGCGGCACTCCGCCCCGCTGCGACCGAGGCCGCCCAGGAGCAGCTCGACGCGCTGCTCGAGACCTGCGCGTCGTCGAGCGATCCCGCGCCCGAGGGATGCGGGATCCGCCTGCCGTGGGGCGCCGAGTTCCGCACCGTCGCCGAGGTGAGCTACCGCATCGACGCCGAACCGGTCATCCGGCTCGAGCCGGACGGATTCACCTCGGACGGCGGCGTGCTGGTGGCGACGGTCACGGGGACGGGTCTCGACGGGGCCGAGCGGACGGCCACTTATCGGACCGAGGACTGGTCGGTGCGCGGCGATGCGACGTTCACCGGGACCGGGATCGTTCTCGACCCCTGGTGACCCGCTGCGAGCGCGCGCCGCCGCCGAGGGCAGGGGCGCGGCTCGCCCTCAGAACTGGACGCGCGGCGGCTCGGAGATCGCGCCGCTGTCGGCCACCTCGAAGAACTCGCGCTCGGTGAAGCCGAGGCCGCGCGCGAAGATGTTGTTCGGGAAGACCTTGATCTTGGTGTTCAGCTCGCGCACCCCGCCGTTGTAGAAGCGGCGCGCGGCCTGGATCTTGTCCTCGGTGTCGACGAGCGCCTGCTGCACCTGCAGGAAGTTCTGACTGGCCTGCAGCTGCGGATAGGCCTCGGCGACGGCGAAGAGGCTGCGCAGGGCCTGCTGCAGGTGCCCCTCGGCGATACCGGCCGCGCCCGGGCTGCTGGCGGAGAGGGTCTCGGCGCGCGCACGGGTGACGTTCTCGAAGACCGCCTTCTCGTGCGAGGCGTAGCCCTTGACGGTCTCGATCAGATTCGGGATCAGGTCGGCACGACGCTTGAGCTGGACGGTGATGCCGCTCCATGCCTCGTCGACGCGGACGTTCAGCTGCACGAGCGAGTTGTACGTGGCCCACAGGTAGATCCCGACTAGCAGGATCACACCGACGATGATCAATACCGGCACGAGCCATTCCATCAGAGGCCCACCCTTCCTCGTGTTTGTCTCATCCTATCCACGGCTCCTGCACGTCGACTGGGCGCCGATTCCTGGCCGGAGCGGGCGGATCACGGGCCGAGGACCCGGTCCAGATAGCGGTTGCGGAACGCCCGTTCCGGATCCAGACGGTCGCGGACGGCCAGGAAGTCGTCGAAGCGGGGGTACCGTTCGCGCAGCTGCTCCGCGTCGAGGGTGTGCAACTTTCCCCAGTGCGGGCGTCCGCCGTGCGCCAGCATGATCTCCTCGACCGTCTCGAAGTACGCGGTCGGGTCGGCGCGCCAGTAGCGGTGCACCGCGATGTAGGCGCTGTCACGGCCGTACGCGGTCGAGAGCCAGCGGTCGTCCGCGGCGGCGAACCGGACCTCGAGGGGGAACTCGATCCGCCACCCGCGCTGCTCGATCACCGACGTCACCTCCCGGAACGCCGAGACGACGTTCTCCGCCGGCACGGCGTACTCCATCTCACGGAATCGCACGGTGCGCGACTGGGTGAGCACGCGGTGCGAGTGGTCGGTGTAGGCGCGGTCCCCCGTGAGCCGGACGGCGAGTCGATTCACGGGGGGCGTGAGGGCGGGGACCAGCTGTCCCACCGCGCACGTCGCCCGGTACACGCCGTTGGAGAGAAGGGTCTCATCCACCCATCGACCGACGAGCGGCAGGGGCTTGCGCACGCCGGACTCCGGCAGGCGCTTCTGGCGTTTCGTGAGGGCGACCTCGGTATGCGGGAACCAGTAGAACTCGAAGTGATCCGCTGCCCGCACCCGGTCGTGCAGGGAGGCGAGCACGTCGCTGAGCGGGGCCGGCTGGTCGACGGCCTCGAGGAGGAACGCCGGCACGCACTGCAGCGTGACCTCCACGATGATGCCGAGCGCGCCGAGGCCGAGGGCCACCGCGGGCAGCAGGTCGCTGTTCTGCTCCCCGTCCACCCGCAGGAACTCGCCGGCGGCGGTGACGAGGGTCATGCCGACCACCTGCGCGGCCAGGCCGCCGAAGCCCGCGCCCGTTCCATGCGTGCCCGTCGACAGCGCACCGGAGATCGACTGCCGGTCGATGTCCCCGAGGTTCTCCATCGCGAGGCCGTACCGCGCGAGGAGACCCGGGATCCGATGCAGCCGCGTGCCCGCGAGGAGGGTGACGAGGCCGGTCTCCGGATCGGCCGACACGAGTCCCTGCATGTCGTCGAGCTCCAGCAGCACGCCGGGGGCGATCGCGATTCCCGTGAAGCTGTGCCCGGACCCCACCGCCTTGATCGGCAGTCCCTGGGCTCTCGCGGCCTTCACCGCCCGCTGCACGCCCTCGGGGGTGCGCGGCCGTTCGACCCGCGCGGGCCGGACCGATGCCGACCGCCCCCAGTTCTGCCAGGTGCCGCCCATTCTCGTCACAGGAACGCCTTCCCCTCGCCGCGATACGTCGGCAGCTCGTCCACGACCTCGTCGCCGGCGACGAGGTGATAGGTGTCGATGCGCTCGGCCGGCTCTCCGCTCTTCGCGTGCCGGAACCACACGCGGTCGCCCACGCCGAGCCGGGTCGCCGCCGGGCCCTGGAGCGGCGTCTGGACCTCCCCCGCGGCCTCGCGCGGCAGGGTGCGCAGGCCCTCGGGCCAGACCGGACGGGGCTGCCGCGAGGCGACGGCCGGCCCGGAGGCGATCCAACCGCCGCCCAGGACCGTCGCGATGTCGGGGGCGGGGCGGCGCACCACGTCGAAGGCGAAGGCGGAGGCGGGCGCCGGCCGGAACGACCGATAGCCGTCGAACAGATGCCCGCCGAGCAGTCCGCTCCCGGCGCTCGCCTCGGTGAGCGACTCATCGCTCCCCGTGAACTCCAGCGAGCCGGTGCCGCCGCCGTTGAGGAACTCCAGGGGCGCGACCGCCGTCACCGCGGCGACGATGGCGGCACGGCGTTCGCGGAGCTCCTGGCGCGAGCGTGCCTGCACGGCCCGGATGAGCGGGGCATCCGCGCCGGCGGCGTCGCCCTGACCGGCGATCTGGGCGTCGTACATCTGCAGCCCCACCAGGCGGAAGCCGCGTCGTGCGACGACCGTCCGCGCGAATGCGGCGACCTCTCCCGCCGTGAAGAGGGCCGATCGCCGCACGCCGATGTGCCCGAGCAGCGCAGACTTCCACGACGCGTCGACGTCGATCGCGACGCGGATCTCGGGGCGCCGGTCGGCGGGCGCGACGCTGTCGATCAGGTCGAGGTGCACCGGGTCGTCGATCATCAGCGTGATCCGCCGTGCGGCCTCGTCGTCGGCGAAGAGCTCTTCGAGCGCGCCGCGGTCGACCGTCGGGTAGCCGAGCACGATGTCGTCGTGGTCCCGTGCGAGCCAGAGCGCCTCACGCAGGGTGAAGGCGAGGATGCCGCGGAACCCCGGCAGCGCCAGGACGGCCTCGAGCACCGCCCGCACGCGCACAGACTTCGAGGCCACACGGATCGGCAGCCCTCCCGCCCGGACGAGCAGGTCCATCGCGTTGTGGCGGAGCGCATCGCGGTCGATGACGCCGACCGGTGCGGGAAGGTGCGCGGTCGCGGCGCTCAGTCGCGGCCAGTACCGCGCCGGGTCGTGCCACTCGGGGGCTGCCGCGGGGCGGGGGTCGGAGCTCACTCCGTCTGCGAGGTCGAGCACTCCCCCACCCTACGGCTCCCGGACTCCGGTTCACAGAGTCTGGGACCGAATCGCACGGACCCGGCGCGGCTAGGCTGGCGCACGGGCCCCCGTAGCCCAATGGCAGAGGCAGGCGACTTAAAATCGCTTCAGTCTGGGTTCGAGTCCCAGCGGGGGCACGCCGCGCCGCGGCATCCGCCGACCCTACCGGCCGAAGAGATCGCGGATGTCGGGCAGCCCGAGGTCGCCCAGCCGCTCCCCCCAGCCGGACGCCGCCTCGCCCGCCCCCGCGACGGCCTCGCCGGCCGAGCCGAGGAGGCCATCCGCCGCCCCCGTGAGGCCCTCGACGTCGACGCCGCCGACCAGCGCCTCGGCATCGATCCCCTGCGCCCAGGCGTCGAAGTCGACGCCGAGCCCGGCCGCCTGTTCGAGGAGCGGACCGGCAGCGGCGCTGAGCACGGCTCCACCCGCCACCGCTCCCAGCACTCCGACGGCCGCGCCGCCCGCGACGCCCGCCACGCCGGCTCCCCCGACGCGCGCGAGGATGCCCTTCATGCGCCCGGGACGGGCGGCTTCCGCGCGTCCCGCGGCGCGGGCGAGGTGCTCGGGCGAGGCGGATGCGGGGCGATCGTGCGCGGGGAACTCGGCGCTCATCCGCTGCTGCACCTGAGCGCGCTGATCCGGGGTCAGCCGGGCGAACGCCTCGCGGTGGATCTCCTCGACGCGGTGCGGGTCCGCCGTCTGGAGGAGGTAGTCGTAGCGGGCGATCGCCGCCCGGTCCGCGGTCGACGCGCGCGAAGACGGACGCGCGGAGGCGGGCGCGGGCGGCGGTGCGTATCCACCGGGCGTGGTGGGTCTCGCGGCAGAGGCCGCGGTGGGCGGCGCCGGGTCCTGCCGGGCCGGGCGGCGGTCCGGCAGCGGCGTCCCGGAATGCGTGGTCTTGTCGAGGGCCTCGGCCGCGAGGCCGAGCAGTCGGGAGAACCGTCCCATGGTGAGAATTCCTTCGTGTCGGCCGCACCACCGGTCCCGACACGTCGAGGCGCAGGGGTCGCGGCGGTCCGGCATCCGGACGCCAGGTCTCCTCCACCCCGAGGGGCCGATGGGCCGGGACACGACGACATGTCCGTAATGACGACACCACCGCAGACGGGAGTACTCCCCTTGCCCGACCGACGCTATCCGGCCGACCTATGAACCGGGTGCGAAGACGACCGCCGCAGCCCGAGACGACGAACGCCCCGACCCTCGGCGGGATCGGGGCGTTCGCACGAAGCGGTTACTTCGCGGCGGCGTCTGCCGTGGCCGGCTCGGCGGCCGCGTCGTCGACGGGCTTCTTCGCAGCCGGCTTCTTGGCCGCGGGCTTCTTCGCGGCCGGGGCCTTCTCGGCCTCCGCCTTCGCGGTCGCGGCGGGCGCGGCCGCGGCGTCCTTCTGCGGGACCTTCTGCGGGTCGGCGGCGGCGGGGGCCGCGGCGGGCGAGGCGTCGACGGCCGGGCGCGGACGCGCGGCGAACTCCTCGAACACGTACCGCGGGTTCTGCACCGTCTGCAGGTTCACGAGGTCGCGGCCCAGCCACAGGTTGTTCCACCAGCCCCACAGCACGCGCCACTTGCGCTCCCACGTCGGCATCGCGAGGCCGTGGTAGCCGCGGTGCGCGATCCAGGCGATGACGCCCTTGAGCGCGATCTTGCCCGACTGGAAGACGCCGTTGTAGAGGCCGAGGCCGGCGACGGCACCGAGGTTCTTGTGGAAGTACTCGCGCGGCTCCTCGCCTCGCAGCACGGCCACGAGGTTCTTGGCGAGCAGCTTCGCCTGACGGACGGCGTGCTGGGCGTTCGGGACGCAGTACCCGCCGACGCCGCCACCGGACAGGTCGGGGACGGCCGAGACGTCACCGGCGGCCCAGGCGCCCTCGACGAAGGCCTCGGGGGTTCCGACGCGGAGGTCGGCGCGGGTCTGGATGCGACCGCGCTCCTCGACGGGCAGGTCGCCGCCGCGCACGACGGTCGGGTTCGCCATGACACCGGCGGTCCAGATGATCAGGTCGGTGGGGATGACCTCGCCGGTGGAGAGCTCGACGTTGCCGTCGATGGCCCCGGTCAGCTGGGTGTCGAGGTGCACATTGGCCCCGCGCTTGGCGAGGTCCTTCAGCACCCACTCGCTGGTCGGCAGCGAGACCTCGGGCATGATGCGGCCCATGGCCTCGATGAGGTGGAAGTGCGTGTCCTCGAAGCGGATCTCCGGGTACTTGCCGACCAGCGCGGACGCGAGGGAGCGCAGCTCGGCGAACACCTCGATACCGGCGAACCCGCCGCCGACGACGACGACCGTCAGCAGGCGGTCGCGCTCGGGACCGGCCGGCAGCGTGGCGGCCTTGTCGAAGTTCGACATCAGGCGGTCGCGGATCGCGACGGCCTCCTCGATGGTCTTGAGGCCGATCGCGTTGTCGGCGATGCCCGGGATCGGGAACGTGCGCGACACGGCGCCCGCGGTGACGACGATCTGGTCGTACGCGTACTCGTACGCGTCGCCCGACGGCGGCGTGATGGTGGCGACCTTGTGGGCGTGGTCGATGCCGGTCACCTTCGCGGTGACGATGTTCGTGCGCTCGAGGTGGCGACGGTGCGAGACGACCGAGTGGCGGGCCTCGATGCCGCCCGCGGCGACCTCCGGCAGGAACGGCTGGTAGGTCATGTAGGGAAGCGGGTCGACCATCGTGACCTCCGCCTCGCCCTTGCGCAGGTGCTTCTCGAGCTTCCACGCGGTGTAGAAGCCCGCGTAGCCTCCACCGACGATCAGAATCTTGGGCACAGTGCTGTTCTGAGGCACAGGGGGACAACTCCTCGGAGTCAGGGATGTGGCGGGCGTGGAGCGCGCGCCGAGCGGATGCGCCGGGCAGCAGCGGTGACGCCAAGCGCTACCAGGATACCAGGGACTGTGAGAGCGATGAGCGGGAGGGTACCGTAACGCAGTGACTCGGCACTGGGAAGCAGCGGTGAACCGGGTTCGCTGGGCGCATCGGCGTCGGGCAGCGGCGGGATGCGCACGGGGGCGACGCTCGGCTGGGGCTCCGGCTCCGGCTGCGAGTCGGCGCGGCGGTACAGGCGGATCCACTCGGCGAGGTCGCCCATGGGGTTCTCGTCCACCGCCGGCAGGTCCGCCGAGATCGCGGCCGCGGCGTCGACGAGGCCGTAGCCGTAGAGCGGATCGGGTACCGCGGTCACGCCGGGCACGGGGATAGCCGTCTTGATGATGCGGTTGATGACGTCGATGGCCGGCAGATCGGGATGCGCCGAGCGAATCAGCGCCGCGATGCCCGCCACGATCGGCGCCGCTCCGCTCGTGCCGCTCCACGAGGCGAGCTTCCCGTCGGCCGAGACTCCCAGGAGCCCCTCGCTCGGCGCGGAGATGCCGATCGTGATGCCCTGGGTCGACGCCTCGACGCTCGCGGTGCCCGTCTGGTCGACGCCGCCCACGGTCAGCACCCCGGGGATCGTCGCGGGGGCGCCGATGATGCTCGTGCCGCTCCCCCGGTTGCCCGCCGCGACCACGACGACCACGTCGTGCTCGAAGGCGTAGAGGAAGGCCTCGTCCCAGCTCTGGTCCCAGTCCAGGGTGTTCGTGGTGAAGGACAGGTTGATGACGTCGGCGCCGTGGTCCACGGCCCAGCGCATCCCCTTCGCGACCTGCTCGCTGAAGGGCACGGCCGCCGCGGCGCCGAACCCGACAGAGATCGAGAGGAGATCCGCCTCGGGGGCCACGCCGATCATGCCCGTCCCGTCGGCGGCGCCGCGTCCGGCCGTCCGGCGACCCGGCGCCCGAGACATCGGTCCCGCCGACCACCGCGCCGCCGAACGTCTCGGGGACCTTGCCGATGCCGGTGTCGATCACGGCGATCGTGACGCCGTCGCCCCGGGTGGTCTGCCAGGCCTCGCGGATGCGCGCGCCGTCGAGCCAGTACTCCGACGCCCGCACGGGATCGGTGGGATCGTCCGGCACGGGGGCGGTGCCGGGTCCGGGGGTGGCCGTCGCGCCGAGGAGCAGGACGGATGCCGCGACCATCGCGAGAGCGACGGCGCCGCGCAGCATCCGTCCGCGGCTCACGCGGAGGGATCCGTCTCTGCGCGCAGGGCGGCACCGGGGTCCTCGCACCGGCACACTTCGGGGGACCACGCGGAGCGCGCCAGAGCGGCGTCGCCGATGGGGTTCACGCCGGGACCCGCCGCGAGGGCATGACCGGCGAGCGCGTGCAGGCACTTGACCCGCGTGGGCATGCCGCCGGCCGAGATGCCGTCGATCTCGGGCACCTCGCCGAACTGCGCGCGGTCGGCGAGGTACGCCTCATGCGCCGCCCGGTAGGCCGCGGCGACGTCCTCGTCGTCGGCGAGGAGCGCCGCGAGCTCCGGCATCACCTGGGTGGCCTCGAGGGTCGACATCGCCGCGGTGGCCGCCGGGTGGGTCAGGTAGTAGAAGGTGGGGAACGGCGTGCCGTCGGGCAGGCGCGGAGAGGTCGAGACGACGGTCGGGTTGCCGCAGGCGCAGCGCGCCGCGATGCCGACGACACCGCGGACCGGGCGGCCGAGCTGCGTCGAGACGACGGCGAGCTCGGCGGGCGTGGGGGCGGGGAAGGGCGGCGTGCTCACCCCACCAGAGTACGGGAGGCGGCTCCGACCCGACGCTCAGGGAGCGACGGCGGCGGTGTCGCTGAGGCCGCTCCCGGTCAGGGTGCGCAGGAGCTGCGGCATCCAATCCGAGGAGGTCTCCTCGAGCGTGTCGCTCACCGGCTCCTGCTCGCGCAGGAGCGTCGCGGGGTCGAGGTCGTTGTCGATCAGGTACACGACCTCGCCGGGCTTGACGTAGTAGAGCCGTTCCCGCGCCTGCGTGGTGATGTAGGCCGGATCCTGCCAGCGCTCGCGCTCCTTCTCGAGCGCCTGGATCTGCTCCTCGCTCACCTTCACCGAGGCCTCCAGCGCCGCGATCTTCTGACGCTGGTCGATGAACGTGCCGAGCGTGGGAACCAGCACCCATGCGCCCAGCACGACCAGCGACAGCATGATCACGGAGAAGGCGGAGAGACGGATGCCGGAGGCCCACTCCCGCACGTCGACCCGCTGCTCGGCGCGCCGGGCGCGGGAGGCCGCGCGCCGATCCCCGCCCGCGGGAGGTCGCGCGTCCGCGGCCGGACGCGGATACGCCGAAGGAGGAGCCGGTCGTCGTGCCACGGCCCCTCCTTCGTCGGTGTCTCGGTTGCGGTCAGCCCTGGTAGCGCGGGAACGCCGAGCGGCCGGCGAAGACCGCGGCGTCGCCCAGCTCCTCCTCGATGCGCAGAAGCTGATTGTACTTCGCGACGCGCTCGCTGCGAGCGGGGGCGCCCGCCTTGATCTGGCCCGCGTTGGTCGCGACGACCAGGTCGGCGATCGTGGTGTCCTCGGTCTCGCCCGAGCGGTGCGACAGCATGGCCGTGTAGCCCGAGCGCTGCGCCAGGCTGACCGCGTCGAACGTCTCGGTGAGCGTGCCGATCTGGTTGACCTTCACCAGGAGCGAGTTCGCCACGCCGCGCGAGATGCCGTCGGCCAGGCGGGCCGGGTTCGTGACGAACAGGTCGTCGCCGACCAGCTGCACCTTCGAGCCGAGCGCCTCGGTGAGGTGCTTCCAGTTGTCCCAGTCGTCCTCGGCGAGGGCATCCTCGATCGTGACGATCGGGAAGTCGTTGACGAGACCGACGTAGTACTCGGTGAGCGCCTCCGCGTCCCAGTCCTTGTTGTCGAGGCGGTAGACGCCGTCGGAGAAGAACTCGGTCGCGGCGACGTCGAGGCCGAGCGCGATGTCGCGACCCGGCGTGAAGCCCGCCTTCTCGATCGCCTTGACGAGGAAGTCGAGGCCTTCGCGGTTGCTGGGGAGGTCGGGGGCGAAGCCGCCCTCGTCGCCCAGGCCGGTGGCGTAGCCGGCGGCCTTCAGCTCGCTGCGCAGCACGTGGTAGGTCTCCACGCCCCAGCGGAGCGACTCGGAGTAGGTCTCGGCACCGATCGGGGCGAGGAAGAACTCCTGCATGTCGATGCCGTTGTCGGCGTGCTCGCCGCCGTTGATGACGTTGAACAGCGGCACGGGCAGGAGGTGCGCGTTCGGGCCGCCCAGGTAGCGGAACAGCGGCAGGTCGGCCGAATCGGCGGCGGCCTTGGCGACCGCGAGGCTGACGCCGAGGATGGCGTTCGCGCCCACGCGCTTCTTGTTGTCGGTGCCGTCGACCTCGATGAGGATCTCGTCGACGATGCGCTGCTCGCTCGCCTCGACGCCCTCGATCGCCGGGCCGAGCTCGTCGATGACGGCCTCGACGGCCTTCAAGACGCCCTTGCCGCCGTAGCGGCCCTTGTCGCCGTCGCGGAGCTCGTACGCCTCGAACGCACCTGTGGATGCCCCGGAGGGGACGGCCGCGCGCTGGACGATGCCGTCGTCGAGGAGCACCTCCACCTCGACGGTCGGGTTACCGCGCGAGTCGAGAATCTCGCGTGCGCCTACAGCCTCGATCAGTGCCACTGATGTGCTCCTTGCTCAGGGGGAAGATGTGTGGAGCGTCGTCGATCCGCGCCCAGTCTAGCCCGCCGGCTCCCTCCGACCAGGGGCGCACCGGTCGCCGCATGGCTCAGACGACCACGGCGAGCGCGACGCCGTCCCAGCCCTTGGCGCCGACGGTCTGCAGAGCGGTGGCGTCGAAGCGCGGGTCCTCCCCCAGCATCCGCAGCCCCTCGCGGGTGCCGATCACCTTCGAGTCGGTCGTGTCGTCGTCGACGATCTCGCCGTCCCGTCCGATGTTGTCGAGCACGATGACGGTGCCGGGGTGCCCGAGTTTCGCCGCCCAGTCGAGGTAGAGCGTGTTGGACTCCTTGTCGGCGTCGATGAAGACGAGGTCGAAGCCCCCGACGAGGGTCGGCAGCACGTCTTCGCCCCGGCCGATCCGGATGTCGACGCGCTCCCCGACCCCGGCCGCATCGATGCTCGTCCGGGCGATGGCGGCGTTGTCGGCCTCCGCCTCGATGGTGACGACGCGTCCGCCCTCACCGACGGCACGGGCCAGCCAGATCGTGGAGTAGCCGCCGAGCGTGCCGATCTCGAGCACGCGCCGGGCGCCGCTGATGCGGGCGAGCAGGTGGAGCAGCTTGCCGCCCACCGGGGCGACCTCGATGTCGGGCATGCCCGCGGCGCGCTGCGCCTCGAGGGCGGCCTCGAGCGCCGGGTCGTGCCCGACAAGCGTCTCCGCGAGGTAGTCGTCGGCCTTCGACCAGGACTCGGGTGTGGGTTCCATGACCACAGCCAATCGGCCCGTCGACCGGGGCGTCAAGAGCCGGGAGCGGTCTTCGTCGCCGACGTGGCCCTCTGCGCGGCGGTGGCGAGGGCGGCGGCCGCCGTCTCGGCGTCGTCGACGGTGACGACGAACCTCCGCCCGCTCGTGCGCGTCACCTCGACCGCCGCACCGCGGCGCAGGACGACCCCGTAGCGCCCGTCGAGGGCGTATCGCACTCCCCAACCGCCGAACTCGGCGAACGGGTCGACATCGATCACGCGCGTCGACGCGATGTCGGCGGCGGCGATGTCGATCCGCGGCCACCCCGCGAGCGAGCGCACCCGCAGCCCCGCCGGGCCGATGCGCACGCGGAAGGCGAAGGTCGTGACCAGGGCGAGCAGCACGACGGCGCCCGCGGCGAGGGTGATCACGACCGCCATGGTGCCTCCGCTCCCCGTCGCCGCCATGATCGCGGCGAGCGCGGCGACGACCAGCAGCGTTGCGCCGAACACGCCCCGTCCGCTGCGGGCGATGGAGGCCGTGCCGACCCACATGACGCGCTCCGAACCGGAGCCGTCCAGCGGCGCGGCCGGCTCCGTACGCGGGGCCGGAGGCTCCGGCGTCCGCGGCTGCAGGAACCACCCGGCGAGCGAGCCGACCACGAGGAGCAGCAGGCCGCCCAGCACCGCATACCCGATGCCGGGCGCGTCCGCAGCATCCGCGAGCCCGCGCTGCGACCCGACCCCGGCGAGCGATACGAGCGAGATCAGCGCCGCCAGCCCGAGGTTGACCGCTCCCAGGAAGCGCGCGGTCACCGACCACTGCGGGGTGCCGGCCCCCGATGCCCGGGCCGACCGTCCCTTCTCGGGAAGGCGGTGCGCGAACCAGGCGAGCACGGCGAAGGCGGCGATCAGGACCGCGATGACGCCGAGCAGGACGAGGTGCGTCCACCCGGGGCCGAAGCCGTCGGGGCCGGACTCGCTCCAGTGGACGGCCGCGGGATCGGGGATCTCGGGCAGCCACAGCGTGATCACGATCGCCGATACCGCGACGATGGCGAGCGGCACGACGACCCCGACCCACAGGAAGGCGGTGCGGGCGTGACGGACGTCGGGGGTCATGGGGTGATCTCCTTCACGAGGGCGGCGAGGGTGGCGGGCGTGACGCCGAGGCGGGCGGCGCGGGCGACGAGGTCGCGCAGATCGTGGGTGAGCTCGGCGAGCGGACCGACGGATGCCGAGACGACGGCTCCCCGACCGCGACGCAGGTCGATCAGACCCTCGGTGCGCAGCTGCTGATAGGCGCGGAGCACGGTGTGCAGGTTGATCTCGAGGGTCTCGGCCACCTCGCGCGCCGAGGGGAGGCGGTCGCCGGGGACCAGCCGCCCCGCGACGATGTCGGCGCGCACCGAGCCGGCGACCTGCTCGTACAGGGGGGCGCGGCTCGCCATGTCGACCGTGATCAGCATCCCGACCTCCTTCGCCGTTAATTATAGTTAAAATAGAACAATCGTCGCAAGGACCTCGCGCCCCGGGCGTCCGCCGCCGCCCGCACGACACCCGCCGTTCACCGCGGCGTGGGACGATGACCGGATGCCGCTCGCACGACGCCTGACACTCCGGGACGCCGTGTTCCTGGGTCTCGGCTCGATGATCGGCGCCGGTGTCTTCGCCGTCTGGGGACCGGCCGTCTCCGCAGCGGGCCAGGGGCTGTTGATCGCCCTCGCCATCGCGGCTCTCGTCGCGTACTGCAACGCGACCTCCTCGGCCCAGCTGGCCGCCGTGCACCCCGTCGCCGGAGGCACGTACGCCTACGCCCGGGCCGAGATCGGCCCGTGGTGGGGATTCCTCGCCGGCTGGAGCTTCGTGATCGGCAAGACGGCGAGCTGCGCCGCCATGGCGCTGACCTTCGCCGCGTACGCCGCGCCGGAGGGCTGGCAGACGCCCGTGGCCGTGTCCGCGGTGACCGCGCTCGTCGCCGTGAACTGCTTCGGCGTGACGCGCACGGCCCTGGTCACGCGCATCCTCGTCGTCTGCGCGCTCCTGGGACTCGCCGTCGTCGTCTCAGCGGGACTCTCGTCGGCTTCCGTCCTGGACCCGCCGCCCCTTCCCGAGGTCACGGCGTACGGGGTGCTGCAGGGGGCCGGCCTCCTGTTCTTCGCATTCGCGGGCTACGCCCGCATCGCCACGCTGGGCGAGGAAGTGGTCTCCCCCGCCCGCACGATCCCGCGCGCGATCGTCGGCGCGCTGGGCGGGGCGGTGGCGGTCTACACGATCGTCGCGGTGACGGTGATGCTGACGCTGGGAGCGGATGCCGCGGGGAGCAGCGCGCCGCTCGCCGACGTCCTCGCGCTCACGGACCTCGAGGCCGCCGCTCCCGTGCTCCGCGTGGCGGCCGCTGCGGCATCCCTCGGCGCCCTGCTGGCCCTGCTCACCGGCATCGGCCGGACCACGCTGGCGATGTCACGGGAGGGCGATCTGCCGCGCGCGCTCGCCCGGGTGGATCCCCGCTGGCACGTGCCGCGACGCGCCGAGATCGTCGTCGGCGCCGCCGTGATCGCGATCGTGCTGCTCGGGGATCTCCGCGAGGCCATCGGGTTCTCCTCATTCGGCGTGCTCCTGTACTACCTGATCGCGAACGCCGCCGCGTTCCGTCAGGAGGGGCCGGCGCGCCGCTATCCGCGGGCGCTGCAGGTGCTCGGCGCGCTCGGGTGCCTGCTCCTCGTCACCACGCTGCCCCTGGTCGCGTCGCTCGTCGGCACGGCCGCCCTGCTGGTCGGCGTCGTGTATCGGCTGCTGCGGCTGAGGTTCGGCCGCGCGCGTCCCCCCGCTCAGCCGCCGGCCTCGGCACGGTAGACCCGCGGCGCGGTACCCAGCACGGCGCGGAAGTCACGGGTCAGGTGGGCGTGATCGGCGTAGCCGACCCCCGCGGCGACCGTGGCGAGGTCGACGCCCGGGTCTCGGCGCAGCATCTCGGCAGCGTCCTGCAGGCGGCGCCGCCGGATCATGGCCCCCGGGGACACGCCCACCGTGCGGTGCGCCAGGCGCTGGAGCGTGCGCACCGACACGGCGAGCCGGGCCGCCGCCTCCTCCGGGGTGGAGGCCGCACCCGCGCCGAGCAGCACGTCGGAGAGGGCGTTCGCCTGACGCCCGGCAGGACCGACCGGGCCCACGCGTCTCTCGAGCCAGGCCGAGAACGCCTCGACGGCGCGTTCCCGGCGCTCGTCGCCGCGCGTCATGGCGGCGGACACAGCGGCATGCAGATCCGGAGCCGCGAACGGGGCCTCGGCATCGATCAGCGTATGCGGCTCCACCCCGAGGCCCGGCACTGCGGCGGGGCGCAGCAGCGCCCCCACGGCCCACCCCCGGCCGCGGAGATCGCGGTGCGATGCCCGCGTCGTCGGCCCGGAGATCGCGACGCCCTCGGCCTCGACCACCAGATTCAGCGCCGGGTAGCCGGCGACATGCTGACGCGACGAGCGCCCCGGCGCCAGGTCCCACTCCGGGATCCAGAACCAGGCGACCAGATCGGCGGCCGACCCGGTCGCGGGGAGACGGTGGAACTCCGGCAGACGAGCCGGGTAGAGCACGCCGCGCGTGGGATCGACCATGCGCCCACCTTAGGGACGGGGGCGGACGGCCGCAGCACCCCGCGCATCTGTCGCGGATGTTCAAGCGACATCGACGCCCCTCGCCGTAGCGTGGCCGCCATGGACGAGACGACTTCCACCGGCGCGACCGGCGCGCACACCACCGCAGGCCGCCCGCACAGCGCGACCTCCCTCACCCCCTTCCTCGCGATCCCCCGGGCGCGCGAGGCGATCGAGTTCTACCGCGACGTGTTCGGTGCGCGCGTCGTCGATGTCACGGAGTTCGGCGACGTCGTGGCGCACGCCGATCTCGACTTCGGCGCCGGGCGGCTGCAGCTGGGCGAGCCGAGTCCCGAATACCACCTGGTCCCCGCGCCGGAGGGCGAGGACGACTGCTACTCGATCGGCCTGTACGTGGCCGATGTCGACGCGGTCGTCGACCGGGCCGTCGAGGCCGGAGCCACCGTGCGGGAGGCGCCGTCGCTGTTCGTCTCGGGAGACCGCTATGCCAGCATCCGCGATCCCTTCGGCGTGCGGTGGTCCGTCATGACCCGGGTCGAGGACCTCTCCGACGAGGAGAGCGCGCGCCGCGTCGCCGAATGGGCGGCGTCGTTCACCGGGGACGGCGACTCTCCGAGCTGAGCGCTGCCTGCGCGGCCCGGGCGACGGCGGGCAGCAGCGCCTCGGCCGTGCGCCGGTAGCCGAGCGCACTCGGATGGAAGCGGTCGAGGCTGAACATCTGCTCCGGCTCGTCGAAGAAGAGCGGACCGACCGAGCGCCGGAGGTCGACCGGCACGGCGCCGCCCTCCGCCGCGGCCTCGCTCTGAGCGGCCGCGAGGCGTCGCGACAGCCCCGAGACGATGCGACGCAGGGGCTGCGGCACCGGCCGCAGGGTGCCGAGGTCGGGGCAGGTGCCCACGACGACCTCCGTCCCCTCGGCCCGCAGCACGTCGATGGCCCGGCGCAGATGGCGGATCGACACCCCGACCGGGAGCCGATGGGTCACGTCGTTGCCGCCCACGACGATCACCGCGACATCCGGGCGGTACCCGGTCGGGAGCCCGTCGAGCTGGGCATCGAGGTCGGGCGACTCGGATCCGACGACGGCGGCGGTGTGGAGGCGGACCGGCCGGTGCAGCCCGGCAGCGAGCGCCTTCGCCAGGCGCCCGCCCAGCGTGTCCTTGCGTCGCGCCGCCCCGAGGCCGGCCGCGAGGGAGTCGCCGAGCAGCAGGAGCTCGACCGGCGCTCCGTCGAGCGACCGCCGCCAGATGCGGTCGGCGTCGAGCGACTGCTCCCCGAGCGGCTTGCCGATGCGGCGGCGGGCCACCGCGGCCTGGCGGATCAGCAGCGCCCGCGTGCCGGCCACGGTCAGGGCGGCCATCCCCAGGACGCCGACGATCACCCGCGTTCGAGCCATGCGGCGATTCGACCGCGACCACGTGAACGGGTCGTGAACGGCATCCGTCCCGTGGGCCGCTCGCCCGCGCCCGGTCAGGCCAGCGGCTTGCGCTCCAGTTCGGTCGCCCCGGCCGACACTGTCGCGAACGAGCGGAAACCGTCGGCGGACGCCCGCTCGAGCAGCGCCTTGAGGTTCTTCGGGCGACGTTCGAGACGCACCCGCGCCCCGGACGCGATCATCGTCGCCTTGTGACGGAGCAGCTCGGCCACCGGCACATCGGCGTCATGCACGAGCACGACCGCGTCGCCGCCGGCATCCGCTCCGGCGGTGACCAGGTCGACCAGGCGCTCGAACCCGAGCGAGAAGCCCACGGCCGGCACCTGCTGACCGAGGAAGCGCCCGATCATGCCGTCGTAGCGGCCGCCGCCGCCGAGCGAGTAGTCGACCGAGGGGTGCGCCAGCTCGAAGATCGTGCCGGTGTAGTAGCCCATGCCACGCACGAGGAAGGGGTCGAAGACGAGCGGGATGCCCGCGCCGCCGGATGCCGCGGCGGACGCGCGACCCTGGGCCACCGCTTCGCCGATGCCCACCAGGTGGGCGACGATGTCGGCGGGCGCACCCTCGGGCAGCGCGGCGCGGATCTGCTCCTCGCCGAACGCGGCTGCGGTCGGCGCCGGACGCCCGAGGAACGCCTCGAACGCGTCGACCGCCGACGCGGTGGCCGCGCGATCCCGGAGCTCGGCCGCGACCCCCGAGGGGCCGATCTTGTCGAGCTTGTCGATAGTGATGAGCACGCCCGGCCGCTCCTCGGCCGCGAAGCCGAAGCTGTCGAGCATCCAGTCCAGCACCCGCCGGTCATTGATGCGGATCGTCGCGCCCGTCAGCCCCAGCGCGTCGACCGCGTCGAGCGAGGCGACCAGGAGCTCGGCCTCGGCGCGCGCCGAGTCGTCGCCCATGATGTCGATGTCGCACTGGACGAACTGGCGGTAGCGCCCCTTCTGCGGGCGCTCGGCGCGCCAGACCGCACCGATCTGGATCGCGCGGAACACCCCGGGGAGCTGCCCGCGGTTGCTCGCGTAGAACCGCGCGAGCGGCACGGTGAGGTCGTAGCGCAGTCCCAGGTCGGAGAGCGCGGCGGGGTCGTCAGCCGCCGCGCGGATCGCCTCGGCGTCGAGTCCGCGGCGCAGCACGTTGTAGGCGAGCTTCTCGTTGTCTCCCCCGATGCCCGCATGCAGACGCGAGTACTCCTCCAGCACGGGCGTCTCGATCTCGTCGAATCCGTGCGCCAGGTAGCGCTCGCGGATGACGGAGAGCACGCGCTCGCGGCGGGCTTTGTCGGCGGGGAGGATGTCGCGCATGCCGCGCGGCGGGTTCACAGTAGCCACCCGTCCATCTTCCCAGGTCTGCCGAGCGCCCCGTGCCGGTCAGCCCTCGACCGCGCGCACGTCGTGCTCCAGTGCGCGCAGGCGCTCGCGCAGCGCGCGCTCCGCGTCCCACCCCTCGGCGCGGGCGCGTCCGACCAGGGCCAGGATCGCCTCGCCGAGCTCCGCTTCCGTGCGGGGACCTTCGGCCACCGGCACCTCGACCCCGGCTCCCCCGGCACGTCCGGCGAGCTTCTGCGCGAGCGCCAGCGCGGGCATGCCCCGCGGGACGCCGTCGAGCACGCTGGTCCGGGTGCGCTTCTCCGCCGCCTTGGCCGCGTTCCAGTGCACGAGCACCTCCTCGGGCGTCGTCGCCACCGCGTCGGCGAACACGTGCGGATGCCGGCGCACCATCTTCTCGGTCAGCGTGCGGGCGACGTCGTCGATGTCGAACGGGTCCTCCGGGTCCTGCGCCGCGATCGCGGCGTGGAACAGCACCTGCCAGAGGAGATCGCCCAGCTCCTCGCGCAGGTCGGCGCGCGACCCGTCCTCGACCGCCTCGATGACCTCGTGCGACTCCTCGATCAGGTACGGCACGAGATCGCGGTGCGTGATGCGCTGCGACCACACGCATCTCTCGCGCACCGCGCGCATCGTCTCGGCGGCCTGGCGCAGCGCGTCGGTCCGGGCGTCGTCGCGGGACGCGCGGGAGCCGCCGTCCGGCTCGGCACGGTCGGATCGAGCGGTCATGACGACTCCTCAGCGGTCGTGGGCTGCAGGGTGGACGGCACGCCGCCTCCGCCGCGACGGCGGTACCCCCGAGCGCGCAGGGAGACGACGACGCCGGCGACGACGAGGGAGAGCAGCGATCCGACGAGCACGCCCAGGATGGCCTGGTCGCGCAGCGCAGGGGTGTCGGCGAACGCGAGGTTCGCGAGCAGCAGCGACACGGTGAACCCGATGCCGCCCAGCGCGCCGGCCGCGAGCAGATCGGCGAAGGGCAGTGCCGGGGCCGTCCCTCGGGGACGGATGCGCAGAGCGACCCACCCGAACAGGGAGATGCCGATGATCTTCCCGACGGGCAGCGCGACCACGATCCCCCAGAACGCGGGCGACAGCGAGGTCGCCGAGGTCGCCGGGATCACGACGAACGCGGCGACGAACGCGAAGAGCGGGAGGATGCCGCCGTTGACCAGCGGCTCCAGCGCGTGCCGCGACCGCTCGGCCGGCGTCGGCGCCATCACGAGCCCGAGCGCGACGCCGGCGATCGTCGCATGGATGCCGGAAAGGGCGACCAGGCCCCAGCACACCGCACCGACGACGACCATGGCGACGGCGATCGCCGCGTGCCCGCGCGCGCCGAGCCGGCGGGACAGGAACCAGAACGCGGCGACGGCCACGACCGCCCCGGCGAGCATCCCCCACTGCAGGTCGTCCGCGAAGAGGACCGCGATGAACACGATCCCGATGATGTCGTCGAGGATCGCGAGCGCGAGCAGGAAGACCCGCACGGCCGGAGGCAGGCCCCGTCCGAACATGGCCAGCACGCCGAGCGCGAAAGCGATGTCGGTCGCCGTCGGGATCGGCCACCCCGCCGAGGTCTCCGCGCCGCCGGCGATGAGCAGGTAGACGGCGATCGGCACCAGGACGCCGCCCGCCGCCGCGATCGCGGGTTGCACGGCCTTGCGGACGGAGTCCAGCTCGCCGTGCGTCAGCTCGTGCCGCAGCTCGACCGCGACCACGAAGAAGAACAGCGCCAGCAGACCGTCCGACACCCAGTGCGCCAGCGAGAGGTCGAGCCCGGTGCCGGGCACCGCGACGTGCAGGTCGAGCACCGCGGCGAGCGCGTCGTGCGAGGGCAGGTTCGCCAGCAGCAGCCCGAGGCCCGCCGCCAGCAGCAGCAGGACGGCCGGGAACTGCTGACCGCGGAGGGGGTTCTTCGAGATGCGCATCCCTCCCATGCTAGGTCGCGCCGCGGGCCCCGGCCGGGCCGATGCCGTCGCACGTCGTCATGCGTTCGGGGCACCCCCGTCGGCCGAGATACGCTCGGATGGTGACCTCCGAACCCCGCTTCTCCGAGCCCACGAACACCGAAGCCATTCGCGTCATCGGACGCTTCGAGGCCGGACAGGGCATTCCGGAGGCCATGCGCGCCGACGTCCGGATGCTGGGCGGCCTGCTCGGCCAGGTGCTCCGAGAGGCCGGCGGCGACGACCTGTTCGACGACGTCGAGCGCCTCCGGCTCGCCACTATCCAGGCGTACGAGGACGAGACGTCCGATGCGTTCGAGCGCGCCGCCGCCATCGCCGAGTCCTTCACCATCGCACGCGCCGACGAGGTCGCCCGCGCGTTCACCTGCTACTTCCACCTGGTGAACCTCGCCGAGGAGCACCAGCGCGTCCGTGTGCTCCGCGAGCGCGCCGGCCAGCCCGGCCGCGAGGACGCCGCCGACACCGTCGCCACCGCGTACGCCCGCCTGCGCTCCGAGGTCGGCGACGAGGAGGCGCGCCGACGGCTCGCCGGCCTGCGGTTCCACCCCGTCTTCACGGCGCACCCCACCGAGGCCCGCCGCCGCGCCGTCTCGTCGAGCATCCGCCGTCTCTCCGAGCTGCTCACCCAGCACGACGCCGCGAGCGCGGGCGGCGCCGAGCAGCACCGCGCGCGCCGCCGGATGCTGGAGGAGATCGACACTTTGTGGCGCACCGCTCCCCTGCGCTCGCAGAAGCCCTCGCCCACCGATGAGGTGCGCACCGTCATGGGCGTGTTCGACGAGACTTTGTTCACGACGGTCCCGCACGTGTACCGCCGTATCGACGACGCCCTGCGCGGCGACGAGTCCGGCGCGAGCGCCCCGGCCGTCCCCGCGTTCGTGCGGATCGGCTCGTGGGTGGGCGGGGACCGCGACGGGAACCCTTTCGTGACGGCATCCGTCACGCGGGAGGCGTCGCAGATCGCGTCCGACCACGTCCTGCGGGGGCTGGAGCGGGCCCTCGAGCGCATCGGCCGCACGCTGACGCTCGATGCCGAGAGCACTCCCCCGAGCGCGGAGGTCTCGCGCCTGTGGGACGACTTCGCCGCCGCCGAGCCCGAAGCGGCCGAAGAGATCGCGACCCGCTCCCCCGACGAGCCGCACCGTCGCGTGCTGCTGCTGCTCGCCCACCGTGTGGGCGCGACCCGCCGTCGCGACACCGTGCAGAGCTACGCCCGCCCCGAGGATCTCCTCGCTGACCTCCGCCGCGTACAGGTTTCGCTGGCCGACGCCGGAGCACGGCGCCACGCCTTCGGCGGGGTGCAGCACCTGATCTGGCAGGTCGAGACGTACGGCTTCCACCTCACCGAGCTCGAGGTGCGCCAGCACTCGCAGGTGCACGCGAAGGCGCTGGCCGAGCTCGAATCGGACCAGCCCCTCAGCGCGCAGACCGAGGAGGTCCTCGAGGTCTTCCGCGCGATCGCCGACATCCAGCGCGACCGCGGGCTCCGCGCCGCGGGCCGCTACGTGGTGTCGTTCACGCAGGCCGCGTCCGACCTCGCGAACGTGCACCGGCTGGCGCGGCACGCGCTCGGCGACGCCGCCCCGGTGCTCGACGTGGTGCCCCTGTTCGAGACGTTCGCCGACCTGCAGGCGGCGCCCGGCATCCTCGCCGAGGCCGTGACCTTCCCGGAGTTCCGCGAGCGCATGGCCGCGACCGGCAACCGCCTCGAGGTGATGCTGGGGTACTCCGACTCCTCGAAGGACGTCGGGCCCGTCGCGGCGAACCTCGCGCTGTACGAGGCCCAGGAGAAGATCGCCCAGTGGGCGCTCGGCGCCGGCATCGAGCTGACCCTCTTCCACGGTCGCGGCGGCGCGCTCGGGCGCGGCGGCGGTCCGGCCAACTCCGCGATCCTCGCCCAGCCGCCGCACTCGGTCGACGGCCGCTTCAAGCTCACCGAGCAGGGCGAGGTCATCTTCGCTCGCTACGGCGAGCCGGCGATCGCCATGCGCCACATCGACCAGGTTGCCGCGGCGACGCTGCTGGCCTCCTCGCCCTCGGTCGAGCAGCGCACGAGCGCGGCGGCCGCGCGGTACGCCGAGGTCGCCGCGATCATGGACCGCTCCTCGCGCGAGCGTTTCTTCTCGCTGGTCAAGGCCGAGGGCTTCGCGCCGTGGTTCGCGACCGTGACCCCCATGGAGGAGATCGGGCTGCTGGCCCTCGGCTCCCGCCCCGCGCGCCGCGGCCTCTCGGTCGAGTCGCTGGAGGACCTGCGGGCGATCCCGTGGGTGTTCGCCTGGACCCAGGCCCGCATCAATCTCGCCGGCTGGTTCGGACTCGGCACCGCGCTCGAGGCGGTCGGCGACGCGGACCTGCTGGTCGAGGCGTACCGCGAGTGGCCGCTGCTGCGCACCATGGTCGACAACGTGGCGATGAGCCTCGCGAAGACCGACGAGCGCATCGCCCGCGAGTACCTCGCCCTGGGCGACCGCGACGACCTGGCCGCCCTCGTGCTCGACGAGCTCGCTCTCACCCGGCACTGGGTCATCCGGCTCACGGGCGGTGAGGGACTCCTCGAGAACAAGCCCGTGCTGCAGCGGGCCGTGCAGCTGCGCAGCCCGTACGTCGACGCCCTCTCGCTGCTGCAGCTCCGCGCCCTGCGGGCGCTGCGCGCGCCGGCGGATGCCGAGGCGACGGGCTCCGGCGCCGACGCCGAGCAGCAGCGCCTGCTGCTCCTTTCGGTCAGCGGCGTGGCCGCGGGCCTGCAGAACACCGGGTGAGTCGAGCCGTGTCGCCCCGGGCCGGGATCCGGTGCGGGAATCGAGCCGCGGACCGGAGGCTAGAGTGAAAACTCGCGCCCGATCCGGCGCCGCCCTCACGCGACACGATCGCCCCGCACCCCCATCCCCCACCGAGAGAGCCTTCCGCGTGACCGCAACCGCCCCCGCCGTCTTCCATCCGCTCGACGCCTCCGTCCAGCCCGTCTTCGACACCGTGCTGTCGCGCAGCCCGCACGAGCCGGAGTTCCACCAGGCCGTGCACGAGGTGCTGCACTCGATCGCCCCTGTGCTCGCCGAGCACCCGGAGTACGTCGACGGCGGCATCCTCGAACGCCTCGTGGAGCCCGAGCGCCAGATCCTGTTCCGCGTGCCGTGGGTCGACGACTCCGGCAGGCTCCAGGTCAACCGCGGCTACCGCATCCAGTTCTCCTCGGTGCTGGGTCCGTACAAGGGCGGCCTGCGCTTCCACCCGTCGGTGAACCTCTCGATCATCAAGTTCCTCGGCTTCGAGCAGATCTTCAAGAACGCCCTCACCGGCCAGGGCATCGGCGGCGGCAAGGGAGGGTCCGACTTCGATCCGCACGGCAAGTCCGATGCCGAGGTCATGCGCTTCTGCCAGTCGTTCATGAACGAGCTTTACCGCCACCTCGGCGAGCACACCGACGTCCCGGCCGGCGACATCGGTGTCGGCGGACGCGAGATCGGCTACCTGTTCGGCCAGTACCGCAAGGTCACGAACCGTCACGAGTCGGGCATGTTCACGGGCAAGGGCACCGGGTGGGGCGGCGCCGAGGTGCGCACCGAGGCCACCGGTTACGGCGCCGTGTTCTTCGCGCAGGAGATGCTCGCGGTGAAGAACGACTCCTTCGACGGCAAGCGCGTCGGCGTCTCGGGCTCGGGCAACGTCGCGATCTACGCGATCCAGAAGGCCACGCAGCTGGGCGCCGTACCGGTGACGGCATCCGACTCGTCCGGCTACGTCGTCGACGACGCCGGCATCGACGTGGACCTGCTGCGCCAGCTCAAGGAGGTCGAGCGCGCCCGCATCGTCGAGTACGCGAACCGTCGCTCGAGCGCCCGCTTCGTCGAGGGCGGCAGCGTCTGGGACGTGCCCGTCGACATCGCGGTGCCCTCGGCCACGCAGAACGAGCTGAGCCTCGCCGATGCCGAGACGCTGATCGGGAACGGCGTGCGCGCCGTCTCCGAGGGCGCCAACATGCCCTGCGTCCCCGAGGCGGTGGAGGCGTTCCAGAAGGCCGGCGTGCTCTTCGCGCCGGGCAAGGCCGCGAACGCCGGCGGCGTCGCGACCTCCGCGCTGGAGATGAGCCAGAACGCCTCGCGCCAGCGCTGGACCTTCGGCGACAGCGAGAGCAAGCTGCGCGAGATCATGGGCGACATCCACCGCGCGTCCTTCGATGCGGCCGAGCGCTACGGGGTCCCCGGCGACTACGTCGCGGGCGCCAACATCGCCGGCTTCGAGCGGGTCGCGGCGGCCATGCTCGCGCAGGGCGTCATCTGAGCCCCCGTTTCGCACGCCGAAGGGCCGCCCCGGAGCACCCGGTGGCGGCCCTTCGTTTCACGGATCAGGTCTCGTCGACCGGCACCTTCACGACCTTGTTGAAGCCGGTCACGGCCTGGTTCTCGTCGAACGACGCGACCTTGCGGCGGAAGCCGCGCGTGATCACGAGCAGGTAGACGAATCCGAGGGCGGTCCACGTGAGTCCGCCGACCAGGGCGTCCTGGTGCAGGTTCACCCACAGCAGGCCGGTCAGCAGCATGCCGATCGCGGGCATCACGATGTAGTGGAAGACGTCTGTGGGGGTCTTGCGGCGGCCCTTGCGGATCGCGAACCAGGCGATCACGGAGACGTTCACGAACGTGAACGCGATCAGGGCGCCGTAGTTGATCCAGGCGGCGATCAGCTCCAGCGTGAACGGGATCGCGAGGAGCGAGATCGCCCCCACGAGCACGATGTTGAAGGTCGGCGTGTGCGTGCGCGGGTTGATGTAGCCGAACACCCTCTGCGGCAGCACGTTGTTGCGGCCCATCACGAGCAGCATCCGCGACACCGACGCGTGCGAGGCGAGGCCCGAGGCGAGCGTGGCGCAGAAGCCCGCCGCCGTCAGCACCGCCATCAGGACGTCGCCGCCGACGAGCTCGCCGATGATCGGCAGCGTCGAGTCCTCGACGAACTGCATGTCGCCGCCCGGCGCGAACTCGTTCCAGTCGGGGAACCGCAGCTGGGAGACGTAGGACGCGACGAGGAAGATGCCGCCGCCGAGGAGCACGGTGAGCAGGATCGCCTTCGGCATGATCTTCGGATCCTTCGCCTCTTCCGCGTACATCGTCACCGCATCGAACCCGATGAACGAGAAGCAGACGATCGTGGCACCGGTGAGCACCGCGGTGAAGGTCACGTCGTCGTGCAGGAACGCGCCGACCGAGAGGACGGTCGCGGCGCCCTCGCCGCGCAGCAGCTGCGCGACCACGAGGACCACGAACACGGCCATGACGACGATCGAGAAGACCAGCAGGATCATGTTCATGTTCGAGGTGCCGCGCATGGTCATGTAGATGATGCTCGTGACGAGAAGGCAGTAGAGCACGACCCAGATCCAGGCGGGGACGTCGGGGAACATCGCCTCGAGGTAGCTCTTGATGATGAGGCAGTTCACCATCGGCAGCAGCACGTAGTCGATGAGCGAGGTCCAGCCGACCATGAACCCGAGGTTCGGGTGGATCGACTCGCGCACGTAGGTGTACGCAGACCCGGCGCTGGGGATGGCGCTCGCGATCTTGCCGTAGCTGATCGCCGTGAACACCATCACCACGAGGGCGACGAGATAGGCGGCCGGGACCACGTCGTTCGTGTCGCGCGCCACCATGCCGAAGGTGTCGAACACGACGGTGGGCGTCATGTAGCCGAGTCCGAGTCCGACGATCGCCCAGAGGCCGAGGTTTCGTCGGAGGGTGCCCCCGCCTTGCGCGAGCGGTTTCGTCTTCAGGGCCATGTGTACTCCTCGAGAAAGAGCAGGGGCCGGACTTCGGGTCGTCCGACGCTGTGCATCAGTATGGAGTACCGCTATTCCCTTGCGCGACCCCCAAAATCGGTACGAAATACGCATGTAACATCGCCGATCGGAACCGGATCCGAAGGCGAGGCGATCACCATCCTTCGGTGAGCACCCGATCCAGGACGGCGACGACATGGTCGGCGCTGTCGGCGGTGAGACACAGCGGCGGCTTGATCTTCAGCACGTTCGAGCGCTCCGACGTGGTGAGCACCACGACGCCGAGCTCGCGCATCCGCTCGCAGATCGCCGCCGCCTCGGCCGCGGCGGGCTCCATCGTGGTGCGGTCGCGCACCAGCTCCACGCCGAGGTACAGACCGGCGCCGTGCACCACCCCGACGAGCGGATGCCGGTCGGCGAGGCCGCGCAGACCCGCGGCGAGCCGCGCGCCGATGCGCTCGGCGTTGCGCTGCAGGTCGTCCTCGACCATGGCGTCGAGCACGGCGATGCCGACCCGGCAGCTCAGGGTGCTGCCGCCCGCGGACGAGAAGAACTGCCCCTGCGTGGCCAGGGCGTCGGCGATCCGTTGGGAGGTGATCACGCCGCCGATCGGGAACCCGTTGCCCATCGGCTTCGCGATCGTCACGATGTCGGGGGTGGCGCCCGCCTGCTCGAAGCCCCAGAACGTGGAGCCCATGCGGCCGAACCCGACCTGCACCTCGTCGGCGATGCACAGCCCGCCGGCCGCGCGGACCCGCTCGTAGGCGCCCGCCAGATACCCCTCCGGCAGCAGCACTCCCCCGGCGTTGCCGAGCACCGACTCGCACACGAACGCCGCGACGTCGCGCCCCTCGTCCGCCAGGCGGGCGAAATCTTCGTCGAGATCGGCGAGATAGCGTCCCGCGGTGTCGTCGCCGCGGTACGTCCCCCGGAACCTGTTCGGCACGTCCGCCACGTGCACCCAGTCGGGACGACTCTCGAGCGCGTACGGATTGTCGTACGCGCTCGTCGTGACCGCGTCGCTCGCCATCGTCCAGCCGTGATAGGCCTCGCGCAGGGCCACCACGGTCCGGCGGCCCGTCGCCGCCTGCGCCAGCCGGAGGGCGAGGTCGACGGCCTCGGATCCGCTGTTGACGAGCAGCACGGTGTCGAAGCCGCTCTCGGCAGGCATCAGGGCCAGCAGCCGTTCGCTGTACTCGGCGAGGTCGCGGAAGAGGAAGCGCGAGTTCGTACCGAGCGTGCGCAGCTGCCGGCTCGCGGCCTCGGCGACCTTCGGATGACTGTGGCCCAGACCGGCGACGTTGTTCACCATGTCGACGTACGCCCGCCCCGTCGTGTCGACGAGGTGGTGCCGCCACCCGCGTTCGATCTGAGGCGGACGCTCGTAGTAGCGCTCCTGCGCCCTCGCGAAGATGCGCTCGCGCCGTTCGAGCTCGCGCTGCGACTCGTCGTGCTGGGCCGATGACGGGATACCGAGCAGCGGGGCCGGATCGGCCGTGAACCGCCGCCATGCGGGTGCGCGTTCGGGCCGCACCAGGGCCGCGCCCGACACGGGGACGGGCAGCGGCGGCGCGTCGACCCGACGGATGCCGACGACCACGACCCGGGGCTCGTCGGATGCCGGGACCCAGCCCACGACCCGGCCGACCTGCACGGCCGTGTCGGGGTGCTCATCCAGCTCTGCGCCCCGCAGGTCGAGCGTCCAGCCGTCACCCACGATGCGCGGCGACTCCCCGTGGGCGCGGAGCGCGCCCGCGAGAGGCGCGGTGACGCGCACGCGCGGCCCGGGCGCGAGATGCACCTCGGTCTCGACGGACCAGGTGGCGGCGGCATCCTCCGCGTCCACGGTGGTGCGCGTGAGGCGGTACACGCCATAGGGCAGGAGGACAGCTGCGGCACCCCCGGCGAGGGCTTCGGCCACCAGCGACCGCTCCACGTCACCGGACAGCCAGCGTCCCTCGTCGAGCGCCGCGGATTCCACCCCGAGGTCGAGCACCGTGACCTCCCCGACGAGGTCGGGCAGGATCGCGGAGAGCGCGGCGCCCTCCGTCGTGGCACGGAAGACGGGGGCCTCCACGCCCACGCAGGCCAGGACGTGCTCGATCCCCTCTCGCAGCGGCAGCACGGTCGCGGCGTCGAAGATGGCCTGCTCGCCGGCGATGCGCTCGCGGGCATAGGCGTTGTCACCGTCGATCTCGAGCTGGCGCCATCCGCTCGCCACCAGCAACGCCGCGCGGAGCACGACGAGGGGCCACACGGCGCGGGCCTCCTCGGCGGTGAGCGGCGCGGCCTCGTGGAAGGCCTCGATCGTCTCGAGCACCCGCAGGGGACGGTTGGGCTCGTGATGCAGCATCGACGACGCGCAGACCGCCAGCTCGGCGACGCGCCAGCCCATCGAGAGGTCGCCGAGGTCCAGCAGCGTGTGCGGGTGCAGACGCGAATCCGCCCCGCGGAGGCCGGTGACGTTGTCGTCGGTCAGATCGCCGTGCACGGGCTGCACCGGCAGCGCAGCGCGGAGCGGCGCCAGCGCCTCCTCCGCCTCGGCGGCGGCGGCGCGCACCCGATCGCGAAGGGCCGCATCGGCGATCGACGGCAGCAGCCGGTCGACCTCCGCGGACGCGACCCTCATGTCCCACATGTGCGCGCGATCGAGCCCGGCATGACGCAGCCCGGCGAGTGCCGTGACGGATGCCGCGGCGAGCGCGCCGAACTCGCGGAGCACGACCGGGGCGAGGTAGCCGGCGTCGACCAGCGGCTCCCCCGGGGCGAACTCGCTGCGCCGTGCGGCGAAGCCGTGCCACCGCTGCGTCAGCGCGCCGTCGAGTCCCGGCAGGACCGCGGGCACCGCCACGCCTGCACTCCGGTACGCCTCCAGCGCCGCGTGCTGGGCGTCCCGCGCGTCGTCGCCGAAGACCGGATTGTCGATGCGCAGCACGCTCCGGCTGCCGTCGGGCTCGGTCAGCACGAAGTTCCGGTCCTGGTTGCTCCCCAGCTCTTCCGCGGTCGCGACGAGGCCGTAGCACGCGCGCGCGATCTCGGCGGCGTCCGCCGCGGTCACGTCGGGGCGCACGAGGCCGACGCCGTCCGCGGGGCGCTCAGCGTGCGGCATCCGTGCCGCCGATCGGGACGTCGTGCGCGTGACGGGCGAGGGTGCTCGCGTAGCGCTCGGTGAGCTGCACCATCAGGTCGGGGGTGTCGCGGTCGACGCCGAACACATGCCCCGGGAAGTCGAGGTCGGGCTGAGCCGCGGCGATCTCGGCGTCGCGATCGGGCGACAGCAGTTGCACGGGGTGGCCGACGGCGACCCATCCGATCGGCACGACCGTGCCCTCGGGCAGACGGGAGCGGCGGTGCACGATCGCGTTGACCCGCACCTCGCAGCGCGAACCGACGATCGCGCCGTTGAAGACCCGGGCCCCGGAGGCGAGGAACACCTCCTGGCCGATCGTCGCCCCGGCGACGCTCGCGAGCGTGCCCACGAGCGTGTGATCGCCGATGTGGACCGCATCGACGGCCGTGGCCCGCACAAGCGCATTCTCCATCACGATGACGTGCTCACCCAGGACGATCGGGCCGCCCTCGGCCGTGATCACGGCTCCGTGCAGCACCTGGCAGCCGGGGCCGATCACCACGTCGCCCGAGATGACGGCGGTGGGAGCGATGACGGCGGTGTCATGGATGCGGGGGCGAGCCCCGGCGTGCTCGTACAACATGGTGACAGCGTAGTGCGGCGGCCCGCCACACCGGAGGGGCCCTATTCCTTTGTCGCCGCGCCGCGTCGCAGCATGCCGATCACCAGGGTCGCCAGGAAGAGCACGACGCCGAGGACGGCGAGCCACAGCAGACCCTTGATCACGAATCCGAAGACCGCGAGACCCGCCCACACGATGAGGAGGATGATCAGAAGTACCCACATGCCGACAGCATCCTCCCGCACATCCCGACGCCGCACCCCGTTGACGTCCCGACCGCTCTGGAGTAGCGGATGGCGTTGACGACCGCCCGGGGCGGACCTACCGTGCACGCATGACGATCACGAGCGTGTTCCCGATCCTCCGCACGAGCGATCTCCCCCGGCTGTGCCGCTTCTATGAGACGGCGTTCGACGCCGCCGTGACGTATCGGTTCGCGCACGAGGGGCGGGACGTGTACGTCGCGCTCACCCTCGGCGGCGCCCCTCTCGGCATCGGCTGGGAGCCGGAGGTCGCCCGGGGCGAGGCGATCGCCGTGTGGCTGTACTGCGACGACGTCGACCGGGTCTCGGCGGTCGCGGTCGACTCCGGGGCCGAGCTGGTGGATCCACCCGAGGACCAGCCCTGGGGCGAGCGCGTCGCGCAGGTCCGGGACCCCGACGGCAACCTGCTCTACCTCGCGACCGCCGCCGACGACCGCTGAGCCGCCTCGCCCCTCACTCGGCCGGGACCGGTTCGGGGAAGATCGCGGTGAACAGCTGACCCACCCATTCGAGCAGCTGCGCGTCGGGCAGCGGCTCGAGCCCGACCCCCACCGCGGCGGGAACGGTCGGCAGGGGCACGACGAGCGCCTCGCCGCCCGAGACGAGCTTCGCCTTCGGGTACAGCCGCTGCAGCCGCACCTTGATCGAGTCCTCCAGCCGGGCCGGGGCGATGCGCAGGTTCGACCCCATCACCACGACGTCGGCGAGCCCTGCGCGCGCGGCGCGGCGACGCAGACGGGCGATGGCGAACAGCCCCTCCACCTCCTCCGGCGGCGTGCCGTAGCGGTCGGTGAGCTCGTCGATGACGAGGTCGATCGCGTCGTCCTTCGCCGTCGCCGCCGAGGCCGCCGAGAGCTTCTGGTACGCCTCGAGGCGCAGGCGCTCGCTGTCGATGTAGTGCTCGGGGATGCGGGCGTCGAGAGGCAGCTCGAGCCGCAGCTCGGTGCCCGTCTCGACCTCCTCACCGCGGAACGTCGCCACGGCCTCGCCGATCATCCGCAGGTACAGGTCGAAGCCGACCCCGGCGATGTGCCCGGCCTGCTCCGCCCCCAGCAGGTTGCCGGCGCCGCGCAGCTCGAGGTCCTTCAGAGCGACCTGCATGCCCGACCCCAGGTCGTTGTTCACCGCGATGGTCTGGAGGCGATCGGCGGCCGTCTCGCTCAGCGGCTTCATCTCGTCGTACAGGAAGTACGCGTACGCGCGCTCGCGACCTCGACCCACTCGCCCGCGCAGCTGATGCAGCTGGCTGAGCCCGTACCGGTCGGCCCGGTCGATGATGATCGTGTTCGCGTTGGAGATGTCGAGCCCGGTCTCGATGATGGTGGTCGAGACCAGCACGTCGAACTTGCGCTCCCAGAAGTCGTCGACCACCTGCTCGAGCGCGTGCTCGCCCATCTGCCCGTGGGCGACCGCGATGCGGGCCTCGGGCACCAGCTCGGCGAGCTGGGCCGCGACGCGCTGGATCGACTGCACGCGGTTGTGCACGAAGAACACCTGGCCCTCGCGCAGGATCTCGCGCCGGATCGCCGCGGCGATCTGCTTGTCGCTGCGCGGGCCGACGAACGACAGGATGGGATGCCGGTCCTCCGGCGGAGTGGCGAGGGTGGACATCTCGCGGATGCCGGTGACCGCCATCTCGAGCGTGCGCGGGATGGGCGTGGCGCTCATGGCGAGGATGTCGACGTTCGTCTTCATCTTCTTGAGCGCGTCCTTGTGCTCGACGCCGAACCGCTGCTCCTCGTCGATGATCATCAGGCCCAGGTCCTTGAACAGCACCTGGTCGGTGAGGATGCGGTGCGTGCCGATGACCATGTCGACGGTGCCGTCGAGCAGGCCCTGCAGCGTGAGCCGCGCCTCCTTGTCGGTCTGGAAGCGCGACAGCGGGCGCACCTTCACCGGGAAGCCGGCGAAGCGCTCGGTGAAGGTCTCGAGGTGCTGCTTCACCAGCAGTGTGGTCGGCACCAGCATCGCGACCTGCTTGCCGTCCTGGATCGCCTTGAACGCGGCGCGGACGGCGACCTCGGTCTTACCGAAGCCGACGTCGCCCGACAGCAGCCGGTCCATCGGGATCGGCCGCTCCATGTCGGCCTTGATCTCGTCGATCGTCTGCAGCTGGTCGTGCGTCTCCGCGAACGGGAATGCCTCCTCCAGCTCGCGCTGCCACGGGGTGTCGGGGCCGAACGCGTGGCCCTTGGCGCTCATGCGCGCCGAGTAGAGCTTGACCAGCTCGACGGCGATGTCGCGCACCGCCTTGCGGGCCTTGCCCTTGGCCTGGGCCCAGTCGCTGCCGCCCATCTTCGACAGGGTGGGCGCCTCGCCGCCGACGTATTTCGAGAGCAGATCGAGCTGATCGGTCGGCACGTAGAGCTTGTCGCCCGGATAGCCGCGCTTCGAGGGCGCGTACTCCAGCACGAGGTAGTCGCGCACCGACTTCGTGGCGTTGCGTCCGCCGGTCGAGACCTCGCGCTGGGTCATCTCCACGAAGCGCCCGATGCCGTGCGTCGCATGGACCACGAAGTCGCCGGCCTTCAGCTGCAGCGGGTCGACGACGTTCTTGCGCCGCGAGGCGAGCTTCTTGACCACGCGCTGGTCGCCGCCGATCGTGCGGCCGTAGAACTCGTTGTCGGTCAGCACCGCCAGCTTCGCCTCGGCGACCTGGAACCCGGCCTCGACCGCGCCCACCACGAGGGTGGCGACGCCCGCGTCGGGCGCGTCGGTCAGCGAGGGAACGACGCGCGCCGCGATGCCCCGGTCGGCGAGCACGTCGCGCGCACGGTCGACGAGGCCGGCGCCGGTCGCCATCACGACCACCCGCCAGCCGTCGGAGACCCGGGACTGCACGAACGAGATCGCCCCGTCGACGTTGCCGTGGAAGGACGGGATGACCGCTGCGTCGAGGTTCGCCGCCTCCCCGTCGTCTTCGCCGAGCCCCGCGCCGAACGGGCTGAGCCGCCACCACACGCCGCCGCGATCGCGCACGACCTCCCGCAGACGGGCGATCGTGAGGAAGTCGCCGGCGCCGAGATCGATCGGCGCGGAGGCTCCCGACGTCGCCGCGCTCCAGGCGGCGTCGAGGAACTCGCGGTTGGTCTCGCCGAGCGTGATCGCGCGGGCCGACGAGCGCTCCGGATCGATGATCGCGGTGGCGCTCGCCTCCGGCAGGTACTCCACCAGCGACTTCAGGGGGCCCGACACGGCCGGGAGGAGGGACTCCATGCCCTCCACCGGGATGCCCTCCGCCATCTTCTCCAGCATCCCGGCAATGGCGGGGAATCCGCCGACCAGGGCGCGGGCGCGTTCGCGCACGTCGGCGGTGAGCAGGAGCTCCCGGCTGGGCGGCAGGTCGACCCGGGCGACCTCGCCCGGCAGTGAGCGCTGGTCGGCGACGGAGAACGCCCGGATCTGGTCGATCTCGTCGCCGAAGAACTCGACGCGGAACGGGTGCTCGGACGTGGGCGGGAAGACGTCGAGGATGCCGCCGCGCACCGCGAACTCACCGCGGCGCGACACCATGTCGACGCGCGAGTAGGCGCGCTCGACCAGCTGCGCGGCGACGTCGTCGAGCTCGGAGCCGCGGCTGCCGACCTCGAGCTCGAGGGGCACGATGTCGCCGAGATTCCCGGCGATCGGCTGCAGTGCCGCGCGCACGGAGGAGACGACGACGAGCGGGTGCTCCCCGGACCACTCCCCGATGCGGCGGAGGGTCTGCAGTCGTTGGCCGACCGTGTCGGGGCTCGGGCTCAGGCGCTCGTGCGGCAGGGTCTCCCACGCGGGGAAGGTGAGGATCTCCGCCTCGGGCAGGTACGCGCCGAGCGCCTGCGCCAGGCTCTCGGCCCGGCGACCGGTGGGGACGACGGCGAGCAGCGAAGCGGGCTTGCCGCTCGCCCGGCGCTTCTCGAGCAGCCCGGCGATGGTCGGCGCATCGAGCCCGTCGACCATGCCGAGGTCGGCGTCGGTCTGTGCCCAGCTGAGGGCGTCGCGGTACAGAGTCGCCTCTTCCAAGGCGCGCAGGATCCCCGGAACAGTCACCCGACAAGCCTAGCCGCCGCCCCCGACACCGGCTCCGAGGACGACCGGACCGCTCGGACGGATACGGTTGCGGAATGGAACCCGTACGGCTGGAGACCGAGCGCCTGGTGCTCGCTGCGCCGACCCCCGAGGACATCGATCAGATCACGGAAGCGTGCCAGGACCCGGAGATCCCGCGGTGGACGACCGTCCCCTCGCCCTACACGCGCGACAGCGCCCGCGAGTTCGTCGAGCTGACGGCGCGGCGGTGGGCCGACGGCTCGCACGCGACCTGGTCGATGCACGCCGACGGTGCGGTCGTCGGATCGATCGGGCTGCACCATGTCACCGACCACCCCTCCGGGGCGCAGGCCGAGCTGGGCTACTGGGTGGCCGGGGCCGCTCGGGGCCGGGGGTACGTCGTCGAGGCGGGCCGCGCGGTGCTCGACTGGGCGTTCGCGGAGCGCGGTCTCGTGCGCGTCGACTGGCGCGCGGTCGTGGGGAACGTCCCCTCGGCCCGCGCGGCCCGTGCGCTGGGCTTCCGCTACGAGGGGCTGCAGCGCCAGGTGCTGGTCAGTCCGCGCGGTCGGGACGACGGATGGGTCGGCGGCCTGCTCGCGACCGACGATCGCGTGCCGCAGGGCTGGCCGATCCTCTGACATCGCGGCCGCGATGTCCAGACCGGTGACGAAGTCGGATGCCGGTGGCAGGATGGCCGCATGCCTGAGATGCCGGAGGTCCAAGGACTGGTCGACTTCCTCGGCGAGCGCGCCGTCGGCCTGACCGTCACCCGCGCGAGCGTGTCCGCGATCGCGGCGCTGAAGACCTACGATCCGCCGATCACCGCGTTGCACGGCGCGCGGGTCACCGGTGCGACACGACGGGGCAAGTTCGTCGTGCTGTCCTTCGGCGACGCTCTCCATCTCGTCTTCCACCTCGCCAAGGCCGGGTGGCTGCGCTGGTACGAGGCACTGCCCGCGACGCTCATCAAGCCGGGGAAGACGCCCATCGCGCTGCGCGTGGCCTTCGACGACGACAGCGGCTTCGACCTGACCGAGGCGGGCACCAAGAAGTCGCTCGCGGTGTACGTCGTGCGTGATCCCCAGGAGGTGCCGGGCATCGAACGACTCGGCCCCGATCCGCTCGACCAGGGCTTCACGCGCGAGGCGTTCGCGGGGCTGCTCGACGGCCGGCGCATGCAGATCAAAGGCCTGCTGCGCGATCAGGCGGTCATCGCCGGCATCGGCAACGCCTACTCCGACGAGATCTTGCACGCCGCGCGCATGTCGCCCTACGCGATCGCCGCGACCCTCGACGCGGAGGAGGTCGACCGTCTGTACGACGCGATGCTCGCCACGCTCCGAGAGGCCGTGGCCGCGGCATCCGGCAAGCCACCCGCCGATCTGAAGGACGCCAAGCGCCGCGGGATGCAGGTGCACGCCCGACGCGGCGAGACGTGCCCCGTCTGCGGCGACACGGTGCGCAGCGTGTTCTTCGCCGACCGGTCGTTGGAGTACTGCCCCACGTGTCAGACCGGCGGCAAGATCCTCGCGGACCGGAGGCTGTCCCGTCTGCTCAAGTGAGGCGGCGGGACCGCGCTCTCAGCCGACGGGCGGCGCGGCCACCGAGGAGCGCTCGACGAACCGGGTGTGCAGGGTGTGCAGCCGGGGTGCCGCGGCCTCCCCCTCGATCGCCGCGAACAGCACCTCGGCGGCCCGGGTCCCGAGGGCCAGCGTCGGCTGTTCGATCATGGTCAGCGGCGGCTCCATCACGGCCGCCCACGAGCTGTCGTCGAAGCCGATGAGCGAGACGTCGGCGGCGACGCGGAGGCCGGCGGCGCGCATCGCGCGCAGCGAGCCCGTCACGGCGTCGTTCTCGGTGCAGAACAGGGCGGTGGGCGGGACGTCGAGGCCGAGCATGCGGGCGACCTCGGCCTCGGCGTTCTCCTCCGTCTTCCGCCCCACCATGACCAGGTCGGGGTCGAACAGCATCCCGGCGTCGTCGAGCGCGTCGAGATAGCCCTGCAGACGCTCGCCGTCGGTCCACAGGTTGCGGGAGGCGACGTCGACGAGGTCGCGGCGACGCCGGGGCCGGTCCTCGACCGGAGGACCCCACACGAACCCGATGCGCCGATGCCCGGCGGCGATCAGCCGCGCGACCGCGTCACGGGAGGCGTCCCGGTTGTCGATCACGACGGCGTCCAGCGCCAGTCCCGTCACCGCCCGGTCGACGAGCACGACCGGGATCCCTCGGTCGCGGGCCTGCTGGATGTGCCCGGCCGCGGCGGCGTCGAGCGCGGCGGAGGCGACGATGATGCCGTCGACGCGCTTGTCGATCAGCACGTCGGTCGCGGCGACCTCTTCGGCGAGGTCCTCGTGCGTGCTCAGGACCAGCGTCTCGAAGCCCCGCGCCCGCGATGCGTCGGAGATGCCGCGCACCACCCCGCCGAAGAAGGGGTTCGCGATGTCGGCGATGATCACTCCGAGCGTCTGCGTGACGCCCGTCGACATGCTGCGCGCGAGGGCGTTGGTGCGGTAGCCGAGGTGCTCGGCCGCCGCGAGCACGCGCTCGCGCAGTTCGGGGCTGACATAGCCGTAGCCGCCGAGGGTGCGCGCCGCAGTCGACCGCCCGACACCGGCGGCCGCGGCGACCTCCGAGATCGTGGGTGGGACGGAGCGCTCGGATGCCATCGCCCTCGTCCCCCTTCTCATCACGGATTCACCACATGTTAGCCGGGGCCGGTTCCCCGGCCGGCCGGCCCCGCCCGAAGGCGCCCTCGACGAGGCACTGATCGCGCGCCGCGCGCGCTCCGGCGTGCAGGGCGTCCTGCAGGGCGGATGCCGTGGCGCGAGCATCGCGCCGCCACCCCGAGCGGTGGAGCTCGACCAGGAAGCCGGCGACGAAGGCGTCGCCGCATCCCATCGTGTCGACGATGGCGTCGTCCTCCAGGCGTTCGGCCGGCGCAGAGAGCCGCACCGCTCCGTCGGTCACGAGCGCTCCGTCGGTCCCTCGCGTGCCGAGGGCGAGCCCCGCCCCGCGACCGACGGCTTCGTCGAGGAGCGCGAAGGCCTCGGCATCCGCCAGTCCGGAGCAGGACAGCAGGACGAGGTCCGCGAAGGGGGCGACCCTGTCGAGATAGGCGCCGTCGCGGAACTCGTCCTCGCTGGACAGGTCGAAGCTCACCAGCACCTCGCGTGACCGCAGCTCCGGCAGCTGCGCCTCGGTGCGGGAGTACACGCTCGAGTGCACGAGATCGAAGGTCGCCGCGTAGTCGGCACGGCCGTCGGCGAGGTCGATCGGATGCTCCACGGTGACCCCTCCTCCGTTCCATCCGAGGAACACCCGGTCGCCGTCGACGACGCGCAGGGAGGACACCCCCGACTCCCCCGTGCGGACGACGCACCGGGGAGTCGGGACGCCGGCGTCTTCGATCGAGGTCCGGAGGAAGCGCCCGAGGTCGTCGTCCCCGAAGACCCCGAGGTACTCGGCGTCTGCGCCGAGGCGCGCGGCGTAGACGGCGACGTTGACCGCATTGCCGCCGGGGTACTCGACCGCCCGGTCGAGGAACCGGTCGACGATGTTGTCTCCGAAGCCGAGGACACGCATGGCAGGGTCGCCCACCCCGCCTCAGTAGTCCATGACGCGGTAGTAGCGGCGCAGGTCGAGCGAGTGGTCGCGCACGCGCTCCAGGTGCTTGCTGACCCGGCCCATCACGGTGTCGAGCACGATCGGCGCGATGAGCGCGCGGTTCTCGGGGCTGAAGCCCTCGAGGGCGTAGTCGCGCGTGTCGAACACCGTGACGTCCTCGGAGATGCGCTCGGCGAACGCCTGCGCGCGGTCGGTGAGCGGACGCGTGCGGTCCTCGCCCTGGAAGATCATGACCGAGGTGTCCTTCTCGAGGAGCTCGAGCGACCCGTGGAAGAATTCGGCGCTGTGCACGCGGGTGGTCCGCAGCCACTGCATCTCCTCGAGGATGCACATCGAGTAGAGGTAGGCGAAGGACCACAGCGGGCCGCCGCCGATGAGGAAGTAGTAGTCGGTGTCCTTGTGCGCGTCGGCGAAGGCGGCCGCCTGGGACTCTGCCTGCTCGGCCGCCGCGACGAGCGCGTCGGGGAGGTGCACGAGCTCGTCGGCGAGGGAGGGGTAGCCGTCGAACTCGCCCCGCTTGTGGAGCAGCCCCCCGATGAGGAGGAGCAGCTGCATGTCGAAGGGCCAGGTCTTGGGCTCGGACGTCAGGGAGTGGTGCGCCCCCTGGGCGATGGGCGAGTCGGGGTATCCCGTGAACGAGATCGTGGTCGCACCGGCGGCCGTGACGTACTCCATGGCGCGCACCACGTCCTCCGTGGTGCCGGTGACGGAGGTGAACACCGCCGCGGTGCGCTCGCCGAGCAGCGCGTCGCCGGCGACCACGAGCTCGGCGGCGATGGCGGCGCGGACGGGAAGCGTGGAGCGCTCGCGCGCCAGGAGCTCGTAGGGCCACATCTGGCTGTAGGTGCCGCCGGCGCCGACGAGGAGCACGTTGTCGATCCCCTGCGCGAGCAGCCGATCGACCAGGTCCTCGATCTGCGGACGCAGCGCGACCGCGCTGGCGATCTGGGTGCGGAACTCGTTCTCGTCGAACTTGAGCATCATCGATCCTTTCGTGCGGCGCCGCATGTCAGCCCACCGCAATGTGGTACCGGTATCAGGTAGCCCACATGCTGACACACGGATCGACCACCGGTCAACCAGCGAGATTCCGCGTCGCGGACGATCATGGAGCGATTCGGAAAATCCATACTGGTACCGGTACCAGGTTTTCGCTACACTCACACGACAGGCACGCACCGACATTCCAACGGCGGATCGGTGCCCGCGGCGAAGCGGACCGGGTCCGCCCTTCAGAGAGGCAGACCATGCGCACACGCCCCCTCCCGATCGCCGCAGCGGTCGCGGCATCCGCCCTCCTCCTCGCCGGCTGCGCCGGCGGCGCCCCCGCTCCGGCGGCGGACGTGACCGCCGACCCCGTCTACGAGGGGAAGCTGTCGATCCTCACCAAGTTCGGAGGCGAGCCCCTCCAGGCCTACTTCGAGGAGCTGGCCGCGGCGTACGAGGACGAGCACCCCGACGTCGAGATCGAGCTCATCCAGGAGACCGACCAGTCGGTGAAGGACAAGACGAAGACCCTCACCGCCTCGGGAGCCCTGCCCGACATCTACTTCACCTGGACGGGTGACTGGGCGCAGAACTTCATCGACGGAGGCCTCGCCGCCGACCTCAGCGAGGTGATCGCACCGGGCACCGAGTGGGGCGACCGCTTCGGCGAGGCCTCGCTCTCGGCCTTCGAGAGCGACGGCAAGTACTACGGCATCCCGCTGTACAACAACGGCAAGTTCATGGGCTACAGCAAGAGCGCCTTCGCGGCCGCCGGCATCGAGGTGCCGAGCTCCTTCGACGAGCTCATCGAGTCGTGCGCTCCGCTGCGCACCGCGGGCTACGAGCCGATCGCCTTCGGCAACAAGGACGGATGGCCCGCCCTGCACTACCTGCAGCAGCTCTTCGCCTACAACGTGCCCGCCGATGTGCTCCAGGCGGACTTCGACCCGGCCACCGCCGAGTGGAGCGACCCCGGCTACGTGGAGTCGCTCGAGCAGCTGCAGACGCTCGTCGACGAGTGCACCGACACGGGGAACGGCACCAACGGCGTGCTCTACACCACGGCGCAGGAGGCCCTGGCGGGCGGACGCGCGGCGATGTACTACCAGGAGATCCTCGAGTTCGACACGGTCACCGTCGAGGGCGCCACCCTCACGACCGACGACTTCGGGATCTTCCCGCTGCCCGTCCCCGACGGCGCCCAGGGCGATGTGGGCGCGATCGAGGGATCGCCCGAGGGCTACCTCGTCAACGCCCGCTCCCCGCAGGCCGCGCTCGCCGTCGACTTCATGAAGTTCGCCACCGAGCCCGCGCACGCCGAGATGCTCTCGGCCCTCCCCTACGGCCAGCCCAGCGCGGTCGTGGGCGCCGTCACCGAGGAGACGTCCAGCCGGGCCGTCTTCGAGGGGATCACCGCCGTCAACGACGCCTCCCGGCTCATCGGGTGGCTCGACACCGTGACCGTGCCGGAGGTGGCCGACGCCTGGCTGGCCGGCGGCGAGGCGATCATCAGCGGCAGTACCAGCGCCGAGGAAGTGCTCGAGAGTGTCCGAGCAGCGAACGACTCCGCTCGCTGAGGCGTCGTCGGGGGCGGGCCTGCGCCTGCCCCCGACGGTCACCGAGGTCATCACCACGTCCGACCGCGGCGGGCGCCCGTCCGGCCGCCCCGTGCGCGGTCGGGCCGCCCGTCTCGCCTCACTCGCGTGGGTGCTCCCCGCCCTCGTCGTGCTGGCGGTGTTCGTCTACCTGCCGCTCGTGCAGAACCTCGCCTTCTCGACGCAGGAGTGGGACATCTACTCCGGCGTCTCGGAGTTCGTCGGGCTCGAGAACTACGAGAAGCTGTTCCGCGACCCGGTGTTCTGGACGTCGCTGGGCAACAACGCGCTCTACGCGATCCTGTCGATCGTGTTCCAGGTGTGCGGTGCGCTCGTGCTCGCCGCGATGATCGAGAGCCTGCGCAGCACCCGCTGGCGCAAGGCCCTGCGGGCGATCTACTTCGTGCCCTCGGCGATCTCGCTGACCGTCGCGGGACTGCTGTTCTACTTCATCTACGAGCCGAACCTCGGCATGCTCAACCACCTGCTCTCCGCCGTCGGGCTCGACGCGCTGGCGCAGCCGTGGCTCGGGCAGGAGTCGACCGCGATGGTCGCCATCATCGCCATGAGCCAGTGGCAGGGCTTCGGCTACTCGACCCTGCTCTTCGCCGTCGCCATCCAGCGCGTGCCGACCGAGCTGTACGAGGCGGCCGCCCTCGACGGCATCGGCCCCGTACGGCGGTTCTTCCACGTGACCGTGCCGCTCGTCCGGGAGATGACCGGCCTGATGATCATCGTCACCGTGTCGGGCGCCTTCCAGGTGTTCAACGAGGTGATGGTCATGACCAGCGGCGGCCCGAACAACTCGACGCAGGTGCTGGCCACCTGGCTGTACCGGAGCGGGTTCGTCCGCAACGACTTCGGCTACGCCGCCGCCATCGCCACCGTCATCTTCGTCGTGACCCTGATCATCGCGGTCGCGCAGCTCTGGTACACCCGTCGCAAGAAGGTGGAGTTCTGATGACCCGCACCGGGTTCCTCGGCGCGATCGGCCGCGTCTTCCTCTGGTCGTTCCTGCTCGCCCTCGTCGTCGTCGTCGCCTATCCCCTGCTGTGGATGGTGCTCAACGGCTTCAAGACCAACGCCGAGCTGTTCGGCAACCCCTTCGCCCTGCCGCTCCAGCTCGACTGGGAGAACTACGCCGACGCCTGGAACCGCGGGGTCAGCGACTACCTCATGGCGAGCGTGCTGGTGACGGTCACGTCGACCATCGCGACGGTCTTCATCAGCGCCTGGGCCGCCTACGGCCTCACGCGGGTGCGGATGCCGTTCGGCCGCGCGGCGTCGTTCGTGATCCTCGGCGGGCTCATGCTCGCACCCGCCGTGGCGCTGGTGCCGCTCGTCCGCATGTTCCAGGCGATGGGCCTGTACAACACCTTCTGGGCGCTGCTGATCCTCTACACGGCTTTCCGCATCCCGTTCACGACCTTCCTGATCCGCGCGTACATGATCGACCTGCCGCGTGAGGTCGACGAGGCGGCCGAGATGGACGGCGCGAGCCGCTGGACCGCGTTCTGGCGGATCACCCTGCCGATGTGCAAGCCGATCATCATCTCCACGGTGATCCTGCACGTGCTGTTCGCCTGGAACGAGTACCTGTTCGCGATGGTCTTCACCAGCGGCACGGGCGTGCAGACGCTCCCCGTCGGGCTCACCAGCCTGATGAGCAAGCTCGGCACGGACTACCCCGTGGTCTTCGCCGGGATGGTGGTGGCGGCGCTTCCGGTGATCGTGCTGTTCTTCGCGAGCCAGCGGTACTTCATCAAGGGCCTCTCGGAGGGGATCGGCAAGTGACGGCGCCGCTCATCGACCGGGTCTGCCGTCGCGGAATGAAATGCCCGGAGGTGCGTTGAGTACACTCAGAGCATCAACGTGCTCCGGGGTCGGTGGGAATCCGAACCGGCGGTGACAGTCCGCGAGCGCCGAGGGAGATCCCGGTGCCGATCCGGTGGAAATCCGGGACCGACGGTGATGCGGGAGAGATCCCGCTAGTCCGGAAGGGAGGCAGCACGATGCGCCGACGTGCGCGCCGTCCTGCATCCCCGGAGCCTCACCGAAGGACGACGGATGGCAGTGGACGAGACCGAGCGACGAGCGATGAGCCGCGCGCTCGAACTCGCGGAGCGCGGACCTCGGGGTGTGAACCCCCAGGTGGGCGCCGTCATCCTCTCCCGCGACGGCGAGATCCTCGCCGAGGGCTGGCACCGCGGTGCCGGAACCCCGCACGCCGAGGTCGACGCACTGTCGAAGCTCGCGCCGGGCGCCGCGCGCGGGGCGACCGCCGTGGTCACGCTCGAGCCCTGCAACCACACCGGCCGCACGGGCCCCTGCGCCCTCGCGCTCATCGAAGCGGGGGTCTCCCGTGTCGTGTACGCCCTCGACGACCCGGGCGCGGTCTCGGGCGGCGGCGCGGAACGCCTGCGCTCGGCGGGCGTCGACGTCGAATCCGGCGAGCAGGAGGATGCGGCCCGCCGGCTCATCGAGGGCTGGCTCACGGCCCAGCGGCTCGGCCGCCCGCACGTCACCGTGAAGTGGGCGCAGAGCCTCGACGGGCGCGCCGCGGCCGACGACGGGTCGAGCCGGTGGATCACCGGTCCCGCGGCCCGGGCGGACGTGCACCGCCATCGCGCGGCATCCGACGCCATCGTCGTGGGGACCGGCACCGTGCTCGCCGACGACCCCGCCCTCACCGCGCGCGACGGCGACGACCTCTTCTCCGCCCAGCCCGTGCCTGTCGTGATCGGTGCGCGCGAGACCCCGGCCGAGGCCGCGGTGCGCCGCCATCCGCGGACGCCTCTGTTCTACGGCACACGAGACCTCGCGGCCGTGCTCGCCGACCTCCACGGCCGCGGCATCCAGCGGGTGTTCGTGGAGGGTGGGCCCACGCTCGCGAGCGCGTTCGTCGCCGCGGGCCTCGCCGACCGGGTGCTGGCCTACCTGGCGCCCGTGCTGCTGGGGGGCGGTCGGCTCGCCCTCACCGACATCGGCGTGACCTCGATCGACGAGGCCCGCCGCCTGACCATCGACGAGTGGGTCCCGCTGGGCGACGACCTGCTCGCGATCGCTCACCCCACCCCCGTCGACGAAGGAGCCGTCTGATGTTCACCGGGATCATCGAGGAGATCGGCGAGATCACCGCCATCGCCCCGTCGGGAGACGGGTGGCGGCTCACCGTCCGCGCACCCAAGGCCGCAGCGGATGCCGTGCACGGAGAGTCGATCGCCGTCTCCGGCGTCTGCCTCACCGTCGTCGACTCGACCGCCGACACCTTCGACGCCGACGTCATGAAGCAGACGCTCGACGTCGCCGCGCTCGGAGACGCCTCGGTGGGGACGCGCGTGAACATCGAGAAGGCGATGCCGGTCGGCGCGCGCCTCGGCGGTCACATCGTGCAGGGTCACGTCGACGGCGTGGGCGCGGTGCTCGAGGTCCGTCCCGGCGCCCAGTGGAGCGTGCTCCGCATGGCCCTGCCGGCCGACCTCGCCCCGCTCATCGTCGACAAGGGGTCCATCTCGGTCGACGGCACCTCGCTGACCGTGAGCGCCGTGAGCGCGCCGAACGAGGCCCCGGCCTGGTTCGAGGTGTCGCTCATCCCCGAGACCCTCCAGTCCACCACCCTCGGCACCCGCGCGGTCGGAGACCGCGTCAACCTCGAGACCGACATCCTGGCCCGGCACGTCGAGCGCCTGCTCGCGTTCCGGACCGCACCGGAAGGAGGCTCGCTGTGAGCCTTGCCACCATCCCCGAAGCCCTCGACGCCCTGCGCGCCGGACGCCCCGTCCTGGTGGCCGACGACGAGAACCGCGAGAACGAGGGCGACGTCATCCTCTCCGCCGAACTCGCGACCCCGGAGTGGGTGGCGTGGACGGTGCGGTGGTCCTCGGGATTCATCTGCGCCCCCATGCCGGCGGACCTCGCCGACGGCCTCAACCTGCCGCCGATGGTCGCCGCCAGCGAGGACGCCAGGGCAACCGCCTACACCGTGAGCGTCGACGCGGCCGAGGGCGTCACGACGGGCATCAGCGCGCACGACCGCTCCCACACCCTCAACGTCCTCGCCGATCCCGCGTCGACGGCGACGAGCATCATCCGTCCCGGGCACGTGCTCCCGCTGCGTGCGGTCGACGGCGGCGTGCGTGAGCGCAGCGGCCACACCGAGGCCGCGGTCGACCTGATGCGCCTCGCCGGGCTGCGACCGGTGGGCGCGATCGCCGAGGTGGTCGCCGAGGACGGCAGCATGATGCGGATGCCGGGGCTGCTCGAGCTCGGAGCCCGCGACGGCGTGCCGGTCATCACGATCGAGCAGCTGATCGCGCACCTGAACGAGATCGACCCGCAGGAGGATGGCGGCCGCGTGCGGCACCGCCGCGTCAGCCTGCGCGCCGACGCCACGGTGCCCACCACACACGGCAGCTTCCGGTTCCTCGCCTACAAGGACCGCGTGACGGGGACCGACCACATCGCGGTCGTCTCGGGCGAGCCGCAGGAGACCGCGCTCGTGCGCGTGCACTCCGAGTGCCTGACCGGCGAGGCGTTCGGCTCGCTCAAGTGCGAGTGCGGCCCGCAGCTGGACGCCGCGCTGCAGGCGATCGAGAAGGACGGCGGCATCGTCATCTACATGCGCGGCCACGAAGGACGCGGCATCGGCCTCATCAACAAGCTCCGGGCGTACAGCCTGCAGGAGGAGGGCCTCGACACGGTCGACGCGAACCTCGCCCTGGGCCTTCCGGCGGACGCCCGCGAGTACGCGGCGGCGGCCGGGATCCTGGCCGATCTCGGCGTGTCCAAGGTCCGCCTGCTGACGAACAACATGGACAAGGTCACTCAGCTCCGCCAGCTGGGCCTCGACGTGATCGAGCAGGTGCCTCTCATCGTCGGCGTCGGACCGAACAACCATCAGTATCTCGAGACCAAGCGTGACCGCATGGGTCACATCATCGGCGAGGACGAGCTCAAGGCCGCCCTCGCAGGGAAGGACGACGCATGAGCGGTGCAGGAGCGCCCCGGACGGGCGACATCGACGGGCGGGGACTGAACGTGGTCATCGTCGCCGGCACCTGGCACGAGACCATCTCGGATGGCCTGATCGCGGGCGCGGTGCGGGTGCTCGACGCGGCCCATGCGACGCACCGCCTGGTGCGCGTGCCGGGGTCGTTCGAGCTGGCGGTCGCGGCGCAGGCGGCGTTCGCGGGCGGCGCCGACGCCGTGGTCGCGCTCGGCGTGATCATCCGCGGCGGCACCCCGCACTTCGAGTACGTCTCGGCCGCGGCGACGGACGGGCTGACTCGGGTGTCGCTGGATGCCGGCAAGCCGGTCGGCTTCGGGCTCCTCACGCTCGACGACGAGCAGCAGGGCCTCGACCGTGCGGGCCTGGAGGGCTCGAAGGAGGACAAGGGCGCCGAGGCCGCGGACGCCGCGCTGCGCACCGCCCTCGTCATCCGGGAGCTGCGGGCCGAGACCCCCGGGCTCTGAGGCTTCCCTTGCTGGCGGCCGCGGTGCCGCGCTTCTAACGTGAGGTCATGGAGACCCTTCGCCTGATCGTGCTTCTCGTCCACCTCGTCGGCTTCGCCGTGCTCTTCGGCTCGTGGGCCGCGCAGGCCTTCGGCGGGAAGCGTGTGTTCACGAGGATCATGGACTACGGCCTGCTGATCGCGGGCGTCGCCGGCCTCGCGCTCGCCGCCCCGTGGGGTCTGGGAGACCGTGAGCTCAACTACACGAAGATCGCGGTCAAGCTCGTCGTGCTGCTGGTGATCGGGGCCCTTCTCGGCATGGGTTCGGCGCGTCAGAAGCGCGGCGCCGCCGTTCCGCCCGTCATGTTCTGGCTGGTCGGCATCCTGGCGCTCGTCAACGCCGCGCTCGCCGTGCTCTGGCGCTGATCGCGGCGGCCTCGGGCCCGCGGCATCCGCGCTCCTCCTCCGTCGAGAAGCGTCATACGCGTCCAGGCAACTCCCAGGTTGCCGTAGGATCGCCCGGTGCGTTGGTATACCAACGCACCTACCGAAGGAGCAGCATGAGCACCACCACAGCGCCGGCGAATCCCCGCTCGCGTGTCATCACCGCGAGCCTGGTCGGCACGACCATCGAGTTCTACGACTTCTACGCGTACGCCACGGCGGCCGTCCTCGTGTTCCCGATCCTCTTCTTCCCGACCGGCAACGACACCACGTCGCTTCTCGCCTCGTTCGGCGTCTTCGGCGCGGCCATGGTCGCGCGCCCGATCGGAGCGGTCGTGTTCGGCCACTTCGGCGACCGGTTCGGCCGCAAGGCGACGCTCGTGGCGTCGCTTCTCACCATGGGCATCGCCACCTTCGTCATCGGCCTGCTGCCGACGTTCCAGCAGATCGGCTGGGTGGCCGCCCTGCTGCTGCTGATCATGCGCCTGGCCCAGGGCTTCGCGCTCGGCGGCGAATGGTCGGGCGCGGCGCTCGTGGCCACGGAGAACGCCCCGAAGGGCAAGCGCGCCTGGTACGGGACGTTCCCGCAGCTCGGAGCTCCCCTCGGCTTCATCATCGCGAACTTCCTGTTCCTCGCGATCAACTGGCTGCTCCCCCACCCCGAGAGCCCGGCGCTGCGCTCCGACGCCTTCCTCGAGTGGGGCTGGCGCATCCCGTTCCTCTTCTCCGCCGTGATGGTCATCATCGGCCTGTGGGTGCGCCTCAAGCTGGTCGAGTCCGACACGTTCAAGAAGGCCGAGACGAAGGGCGTCATCCGCAAGCTGCCGCTCGGCACGGTCTTCCGCCACCACTGGAAGCAGCTCATCCTCGGCACGTTCATCATGCTGGCGACCTACGTGCTCTTCTATCTGATGACGAACTTCACGCTGACGTACGGCACCAAGCCCGCCTCGCTCGAGACCGCTTCCGCTGCCGCACAGGCCGCCGCCGAGGCCTCCGGCAAGACCTTCGACGCCTCGGCCTTCGCCGCGCAGTTCTACCCGGGCCTCGGCTTCGGCTACACGGACTTCGTGCTGATGCAGATCATCGGCGTGGTGTTCTTCGGCATCTTCACACTGCTCTCGGGCCCGATCGCCGACGCCATCGGTCGCCGCAAGCTACTGCTCTGGGTCACCGGTCTCATCATCGTGTTCGGCCTCACGTTCAACGCGTTCCTGCTCCCCACGCTCGACCCCAAGTTCAGCGGCGCCCTCACGCAGGCGTTCCTGGTCTTCGGATTCATGCTGATGGGCGCGACGTTCGGTCCCATGGGCGCGCTCCTGCCGGAGCTGTTCCCGACCAACGTCCGGTACTCGGGCTCGGCGATCTCGTACAACGTGTCGTCGATCCTCGGCGCGGCGGTGGCCCCGCTGATCGCCGTGTGGCTGTGGGAGCTCGGAGACGGCGCCCCCTGGCTCGTCGGCCTGTACCTCTCGGCCATGGGCGTGCTGACCTTCATCGCGCTGCTGCTCTCGCCCGAGACGAAGGACCACGACTACGAGGACGACCTCGGCGTCGCGGCTCTGCCGCAGCCCTGAGCCCGTCGACACCAGACGCCCCCGCCTCCTCGTCCCCCGAGGGGTCGGGGGCGTCGTGCGTGACCGCGCGCTGCCGGTCGTCAAGATGTATTGACGGGCAACGGGTCGTCAACATAGGCTGACGTCAGCGAGAGGAGACTCCATGACCATCCGCACAGCCATCGCCACCGATCCCGAGGGGGAGCCGCTGGCCGAGCTGACCCGGCTCACCGGCATCCGCCGCGAGATCTCCCGCGCCGAGGAGGCGCAGGTCCGTCGCGCCCGCCTGGCCGGGTACTCCTGGCAGGCCATCGCGAGCGCCCTCGGCGTCACGAAGCAGGCCGCGCATCGCCGATTCGGTCGCACGTGACGGCACTCCGACGCCCGCCGCACGAAGTACGGTCGTAGTACCCCCTCTCTCCAGAACGAGGTCCTCCATGTCCCGTACGGCGACCGAACGCCGACGCGGACGCGGTGCGCAGCAGACCGGTCCGCGCGCCACGTTCCGCCAGCTGCTCCCCTTCCTCTTCGAGCACAAGCGCACGCTCGTCGTCGTCGCCGTGCTCAGCGTCGTCGGCGCCGCGACCTCGCTCGTCCAGCCGCTCCTCGTCGGGCAGGTGATCGAGGCGGTGCAGGCGGGAGGGACGCTGGGCGTGCTCGTCTGGCTGCTCGTCGGGTTCGTGATCGTCTCGTCGATCATCTCCGGCTTCCAGCACTACCTGCTCCAGCGCACCGGCACGGCGGTCGTGTACTCCAGCCGCCGGCAGCTCATCGCCCGCATCCTGCATCTGCCGACATCGGAGTTCGACGCGCGCCGCACGGGCGACCTGGTGTCGCGGGTGGGCACCGACACGACCCTGCTGTACGCCGTGCTGACGCAGGGGCTGGCGGATGCCGTCGGCAACGCCGTGCTGTTCGTCGGAGCCCTCGTGGCGATGCTCGTGATCGACCCGATCCTGCTCCTGCTGATCGTGCTCGTGATCGGCGTCTCGGTCGTCGTGGTCGTGGCGCTGAGCGGTCGCATCCGCACGGCGTCCACCGCGCAGCAGGAGAAGGTCGGCGAACTCGCCTCGGGCGTGGAGCGGGCGGTGGGGTCGATCCGCACGATCCGGGCCTCGGGCGCCACGGAGCGCGAGAGCGCGAGCGTCTCGGAGCTCGCCTCCCAGGCCTACGGCATCGGCGTGCGCATCGCCAAGATCTCCTCGCTGGTCGTGCCGGTCGCCGGCATCGCCCTCCAGCTGTCGCTCCTCGTTGTGCTGGGGGTCGGCGGATTCCGCGTCGCCGCGGGTGCGATCTCGATCGCCTCGCTCATCGCCTTCATCATGTTCCTGTTCCTGCTCGTCATGCCGCTGGCCACGACGTTCGGCGCGATCACCTCCGTGAACCAGGCGCTCGGAGCGCTGGGGCGCATCCAGGAGATCCTCGACCTCCCGACCGAGACCGCGGGTGACGAGGCTCTCGCCGCCTCGCTCGTGCGCGATCCTGCGCGGCCGGACGCGCCGGCGCTCGAGTTCCGCGATGTGCATTTCCAGTACCCCGACGCCGTCGTCGCCGCCCGCGAATCCGCGGCCGCGGAGGCACGCACGCTGCTGGCGGACGCGCATCTCGAGAGCGGCGGCGACCCGGTCGAGGCGGCCGTGGATCGGGAGGTGCTGCGGGGGGTGTCGTTCGCGGTGCCGCGCGGCGCCCGAGTGGCGCTGGTCGGTCCCAGCGGTGCGGGCAAGAGCACGATCCTCTCGCTGGTCGAGCGGTTCTACGACCCGACGGGCGGCTCCGTCCGCCTGTACGGCCACGACGCGCGCACCTACCCTCGCGAGGAGCTGCGCGCGCAGTTCGGCTACGTCGAGCAGGACGCACCGACGCTCGCCGGTACCCTGGCCGACAACCTGCGACTCGCGTCACCCGAGGCGTCCGACGCCGAATGCGAGCGCGTGCTGCACGCCGTGAACCTGGGCGACGTGCTCGCCCGCAGCCCCCTCGGCCTCGACGCGCCGGTCGGCGAGGACGGCGTGATGCTCTCCGGCGGCGAGCGTCAGCGCCTCGCGATCGCCCGGGCCCTGCTGACGGAGGCGCCGATCCTGCTGCTCGACGAATCCACCTCGTCACTCGACGGGGTGAACGAGCAGCGCATGCGCGAGGCGATCGACGCGGTGTCGACGGATCGCACGCTCGTCGTGATCGCCCACCGCCTCTCGACCGTCGTCGACAGCGACCTGATCGTGGTGCTGCAGGACGGCGCGGTGGTCGGGCAGGGGACGCACGCGGAGCTCGTGGAGTCCACGCCGCTCTATCGCGACCTCGCGAGGCATCAGCTCCTCGCTTGAGGCCGATCGACGACGCGAAGGCGGGATGCCGGAGACCACTCAGCCATGGGTTCGTCTCGGACATCCCGCCTTCGCGGGTGTGGGGCGCAAGGCCCCGGAGGCGCCGGCTCCCCCGAACCGGCACCTGGTCTTCGCGTCAGCGCGGCATCCGCGCGTCAGGCCTTGTCGAGGCGGTATCGCAGCGAGGCCAGCTCGGTGCGCAGCGCCGCGGGCAGCCGGTCGCCGAAGATGCCGTAGAACTCCTCGGTGAGGTCGGCTTCCGCCTTCCACGCCGCGGGATCGACGCGGAACAGCTCGTCGAGGTCGGCCGCGGGGATGTCCAGCCCGTCGAGATCGAGGTCCTCCGGCCGCGGAAGGCGTCCGATCGGGCTGTCCACGGCCGGCACGTCGCCGGAGACGCGGCGGATGATCCAGTCGATCACGCGAGCGTTGTCGCCGAATCCGGGCCAGAGGAAGCGCCCGTCGTCGCCCCGGCGGAACCAGTTGACCTGGAAGATGCGCGGGGCCCGATCGAACCGCAGCCCGCGGCCGACCTTCAGCCAGTGGGAGAAGTAGTCGGCCATGTTGTAGCCGCAGAACGGCAGCATGGCGAACGGGTCGCGGCGCAGCTCGCCGACCGTGCCCTCGGCCGCGGCGGTGCGCTCGGACGAGATGTTCGAGCCGAGGAACACTCCGTGCGTCCAGTCCGTCGCCTCGACGACGAGCGGGATGTTCGAGGCGCGGCGTCCGCCGAACAGGATGACGTCGAGCGGCACCGCCTCCTCCCAGTCCTCGGCGATCTGCGGGCACTGCGCGGCCGAGACCGTGAACCGCGAGTTCGGGTGCGCCGCGGGGCGGCCCGAGTCCGGCGTCCAGAGGTTGCCCTCCCAGTCGGTCAGCTCGGCGGGGGCGTTCTCGGTGAGCCCCTCCCACCAGACGTCGCCATCGGGGCGGAGCGCCACGTTCGTGAAGATCGTGTTGCCCCACAGCGTCTCGACCGCCGTCACGTTGGTCGCCTCACCCGTGCCGGGCGCGACGCCGAAGAACCCGGCCTCGGGGTTGATCGCCCACAGCCGGCCGTCCTCCCCCGGCCGAATCCAGGTGATGTCGTCGCCCAGCGTCTCGACGCGCCAGCCGGGGATGGTCGGGCGCAGCATCGCGAGATTCGTCTTGCCGCACGCGGAGGGGAACGCCGCCGCCACGTGGAACGCCCGGCCCTGCGGGTCGATGACCCGGATGAGCAGCATGTGCTCGGCGAGCCAGCCCTCGTCGCGGGCGATCACCGAGGCGATGCGGAGCGCGAAGCACTTCTTCGCCAGGATCGCGTTGCCGCCGTAGCCCGATCCGTAGGAGAAGACCTCCAGGGTGTCGGGGAAGTGCACGATGTACTTCTCGTCGTTGCACGGCCACTCGGCATCCGGCTCGCCCGGAGCGAGCGGCGCGCCCACGGTGTGCGCCGTCCGCACCCACGGCGCACCCTCGGCGATCTGCCGGGTCACCGCGTCGCCGACGCGCGTCATGATGCCGATGGACGCGACAGCGTAGGCGCTGTCGGTGATCTGCACGCCGATGTGCGAGAGCGGACCGCCCACCGGACCCATCGAGAACGGCACGACGAACATCGTGCGTCCGCGCATGGATCCGGCGAAGAGCCCGGTCATCTTCTCGCGCATCTCGACGGGATCCGCCCAGTTGTTCGTGGGCCCCGCGTCGTCTTCGGTGGCGGAGGCGATGTACGTGCGCCCCTCGGTGCGGGCGACGTCGCTCGGGTGCGAGCGGGCGAGGTAGGAACCCGGGCGCCACTCGGGGTTCAGCTTGATGAGCTTGCCCTCCTGCACCAGGCCGCGCAGCAGCCAGTCGTTCTCGGCGCGGGAGCCGTCGACCCAGTGCACGGCATCGGGCTGGGTCAGGGCGCGCATCTCCTCGACCCAGGCGGTGAGCTCCGCCATCGCGGGGGTGTCATAGCTCGGCGCCGTGCCGAAGGTGCGCGCGGCGGCGACGGGCGAGGTGCGAGGGGTGAAGACATCGGCGATGGCCATGACTGCTCCTTTGAAGTGTGGGGCTTGCTTCCATCTTCGCCAGCAATTCGGGTCGTTTTCGACCCATTCCTTACGTAAGAATCGCGGATCTTTCACTAGACTCAAACAATGGCGTCCTCCGGCATTCACCTCACCACCCTCGGTCACCGCATCCGGCATCACCGGCAGGCGAAGGGCTACACGCTCGACGACCTGGGCGCCCTCGTCGGCGTGGCCGGGTCGCAGCTCAGCCTGATCGAGAACGGCAAACGCGAGCCGAAGCTCTCGCTGCTGCAGGCGATCGCCCAGGCCACCGGGACCGAGGTGACCGACCTCATCTCGGGCGAGCCGCCCAACCGACGCGCCGCGCTCGAGATCGAGCTCGAGCGCGCCCAGGCGAGTCCGGTGTTCCGTCAGCTCGGCGTCGCCCCGGTGCGCGTCACCAAGGCCATGAGCGACGAGACGATCGAATCCGTGCTCGGTCTGCATCGTGAACTGCAGCGCCGCGAGCGCGAGGCGATCGCGACCCCGGAGGAGGCCCGGCGGGCCAACACCGAGCTGCGCCTGCGCATGCGCGCCCAGAACAACTACTTCGGCGACATCGAGAAGCTCGCCGAGAAGCAGCTGCGCGCCGCCGGTCACGTGCAGGGCGCGCTGAGCCACCGCACGGTCAGCATCATGGCCGAGCGCCTGGGCTTCGAGCTCATCTACGTGAACGACCTGCCGCATTCGACGCGCTCCGTGACCGATCTGGAGAACGGACGCATCTATCTGCCGCCGGCGTCGATCCCCGGCGGACACGGGCTGCGCTCGATGGCGCTGCAGGCGATGGCGCACCGGCTGCTCGGCCACACGCCGCCCACCGACTATGCCGACTTCCTCCAGCAGCGCCTGGAGATCAACTACTTCGCCGCGTGCTGCCTGATGCCCGAGACTGCCGCGGTCGCGTTCCTCCAGCAGGCGAAGAAGGACCGCAATCTCGCGGTCGAGGACTTCCGCGACGGCTTCGGCGTGACGCACGAGGCGGCGGGGATGCGGATGACCAATCTGCTCACCCAGCACTTCGGCATGCCCCTGCACTTCCTCCGCGTGGACGCCACCGGCGCCATCACGCGCGTGTACGAGAACGACGATCTGCCGCTGCCGATGGACGTGACCGGAGCGGTCGAGGGTCAGCGGGTCTGCCGCAAGTTCCAGGCGCGGGCCGCCTTCACGCAGCAGAACCGCACGACCGAGCACCATCAGTACACCGACACGCCCTCGGGCACGTTCTGGTGCTCGACGCAGACGGGCTCGTCGAGCGACGGCGAGTTCTCGATCACCGTCGGAGTCCCCTTCGACGACGCGCGCTGGTGGCGCGGCCGGGAGACGACCGACCGGGCGGTGTCGAGCTGCCCCGACGAGGCCTGCTGCCGCCGCCCCACGGCCGAGCTGACGGAGCGCTGGCAGGGTCGCTCGTGGCCGAGCGCCCGCGTGCACACGCACATGTTCTCGCCGCTCCCTCGCGGCGCGTTCCCGGGCGTGGACGACAACGAGGTGTACGAGTTCCTCGGACGCCACGCCGCCGAGTAGCCGTCGTCAGCCGCGCTCGAGGAAGTCGGCGTAGCGACGCATCGCGGCGGACACCTCGTCCGACGCGACCGTGACCGGCGGGAAGAGCTCGGCCACCGGCACGCCCGCCCTTCGTGCGCCCGGAGTCGACGGCATCCGCCAGACGCCGACGACGCGACCCTCCGCCACCACCACGGCCCGCACCATCCCGTTCTTGCCGGGACCGACGGCGGCCAGATGCTCCGGACTGCAGACGTCCGTGCGGTCGGCGTAGGAGATGTAGTACTCGTCGAAGGCGCCCAGCGCGACGACGGAGGGTGCCGCCGGCGAACGTCGCGGCCGGATTGCGCCGACGAACAGCCCCTCGTCGATCTCGGCCAGGCGGGGTGCCGCGCGCGCGGCCGCCTCCCGCGCGGTGCCGAGCGGAAGACCCGACCACCAGGCGAAGTCGGATGCTCCGGCGGGTCCGTGGCCCTCGACGTAGCGGACGAAGAACTCAGCCAGCGGGTCGCTCGGACGCGCATGCTCGCGGATCCACCGGTCGACGAGCACGAAGCGCTGCTCGCGCCGGATCCCGGACGACGTGGCCTCGGCCACCGGACCCTGGCAGATCTCCCCGCGCATGGCGAGCGCTCCGAGCAGATGAACGCCCCGCTGCTCTCGGGGATCGATGCCCGCCGCCGTCCACCGGGCGAACGCCTCGGCGCGGGTGCATCCGCCGTCGAGGAGCACCGGGCGGATCACGCGCAGGGCGGCCGCGAGGACCTCGTCGTCGATGCCGAGCGCCCGATCCCGGGAGGCTCCCTGCGGCGCCGATTGCCGGGCCCCCGTGATCGACAGCAGCCAGGTGAGGTCGCGGGCCGGGATCGTGTGCAGCGTGCCGCGCATGGTCCAGGCGCGCACCAGATCGCCGTCGTCGAACGCCCGGTCGACCGCCGACAGCGTGACCCGCCCGCGAGTGCGCACGGCGAGCGCCCACCGCCCTGCGGTGAAGTCCTGGCTCTGCACCGCGAGCATGTGCTGCGCGGCCTCGAGCACCGTGGCGGCCGGTGCGGTGAGGCGGTGCGAGCGCAGGCGCTCCCGGCGCAGGGCGACGCGGCTCCGCGGCTCGGGCTGCTCCGCTCCGGCGTGGGTGTCTGCGCTGCGCATGCCCCCATCCTGCCGGGGCGGGGTGCGCTGCGACCAGAGCCGCAGGTCAGCTCAGTGCCGCGATCGCCTCGCGCAGAAGCCCGCCCGCCGCATCGAGCGCGGATGCCGCGACCCCCGCCTCCGCGCCGGTCGCGAGCATCAGGAGCGCCAGCTTGACCGATCCATCGGCCGCGGCCAGCGCCCGAGCGGCCTCGTCGGTGCCGACGCCCGCGAGCTGCGACACCGTGCGGACCGACCGCGCGTGCAGCTTCTCGTTGGTCGCGAGCAGGTCGACCATGACGCCGCGGTAGGTCTTGCCCAGCTTGATCATCGAGAGCGTGGTGAGCATGTTGACCACGAGCTTCTGCGCCGTCCCCGACTTCAGCCGCGTCGAGCCGGAGATGAACTCCGGGCCCGTGACGACCTCGATCGCGATGTCGGCGGCCGCGCCGATCGCCGATCCGGGGTTGGAGGCGAGGGCGACCGTGAACGCGCCGACGCGCCGCGCATATTCCAGACCGCCGATCACGTACGGGGTGCGGCCGGAGGCCGAGATCCCCACGACCGTGTCGGCGTCGGTGAGCCCGAGCTCGGACAGGGAGGCGCCGGCGGCCTCCGCGTCGTCCTCCGCGTTCTCGACCGCCGAGCGGATCGCGGTCTCGCCGCCGGCGATGATGCCGACCACGAGGGAGGGGTCGGTGCCGAAGGTCGGCGGGCACTCGCTCGCGTCGAGCACCCCGATGCGACCCGCCGTTCCCGCACCGATGTAGATGAGGCGTCCGCCGCGACGGAATCGATCCGTGATGCCGTCGACAGCCGCGGCGATCTGCGCGGACTGCGCGGCGACGGCCGGTGCGACGCGAGCGTCCTCGGCATTCATGCGCTGTGCCAGCTCGGCGGTCGACAGCAGGTCCAGATCACCGCGCTCGGTGGTCACCGCCTCGGTGTCGAGCCGCGAGAGCTCGTCGATGAGGGCGGTGAGTCGGGTGTCGTCATTCGGCACGGTGCACGAACCTTTCGTGGTGGAGATCGAATCGGGTGGCGAGCAGGAGCGCTCCGTCGAGAGCGTCGCCGGCGGCGGGGCGCACCCGACGTCCGGCGGACTGCAACGCCGTCGTCAGCTCTCCGCGGAACCAGTCGTGCGCCGTGAGCCCGCCGTGGAGCACGACCTCGGACGACGACGCCGAGGCCGCGAAGGCGGAGGCGGTCAGAAGGGCGACGGCTTCGGCGGCGATAGCCCGGGCGACCTCGTCGCCGTCTCTGGCGGCATCGAGCACGAGGGGGGCGAGCGTGGCCAGACGGCGGGCCAGCGGCCCCTCCTGCCCGACCCAGGGGACGATGGCGGATGCCGGACCCACGGTCGGCACGACGGCCTCGGTCAGCGCCGTGGCGGGCCCCAGGCCGTCGGTGGCACGCAGCACGGCACGGAGCGTCTCCCGCCCCAGCCAGGAGCCGCTGCCCAGATCACCCACGTCGGGACCCCAGCCGTCGATGAGCCGCGCGCCCTCGGCGTCGATGCCCAGCGCCGCCGCGCCGGTGCCGGCGATCAGGAGCACCCCGTCGCGTCCGCCCAGCGCGCCGATGTGCGCGGTGACGACGTCGGAGGCGACCACGGTGGGGGCCCCGTACTCCCGGGCGAGCAGCCGGGCGAGCTCCGCCGCCGCGGCGGGAGCGGCCCACGCTCCCGCCGCGCCCACGCCGAGTGCGGCGGCGGGGACGTCGGCGCCGTCGAGCAGCGGACGGATCGCCTCAAGGGCGGCGGTGACGCCGCCGGGCACGGTGAGACCCGGCGCACCTGTACCCTCAGGTGCAGACCGACGTTCCTGCCCCGCCGCGACGAGGCGGCATCGCGTCTTGCCGAGATCGATGGCGAGCACGCGCGGCGAGAGAGTCATAAAAATAGTGTACGCAGATCACGCGCTGCATGAAAGAATTGTTCACGTGAGCAGAGGACCGGCATGAGCATCCAGACGACCATCGCGGCATCGGTCGACACGCTGCCCCCCTCGCTGGCGCGCATCGCCCGCGTCGTGGCCGACAACCCCACCCAGGTCATCGACAGCACGATCACCGAGTTGGCGGCATCGTGCGACACGTCCGTCGCCTCGATCGTGCGCTTCTGCCGCGTCATCGGCGTCAGCGGGTACGCAGCCCTGCGCCGCGGCCTCGCCGCCGAACTGGGGCGCGAGTCCGTGCAGCTGGGCACCGGCTCCGGATTCGGCGCCGAGATCGCGGCCGACGACACCCTCCGCGAGGCAGCCCTCAAGCTCGCCGCTCTCGAACGACTGGCCGTCGAGGAGACGGTCGAACGCCTGGACTACACCGCGCTCGCGGCATCCGCCGATGCGATCGAGGTCTCCGCTCGGGTGCTCCTGTTCGGGATCGGGGCCAGTCGCCTCGCCGCGACCGACCTGGGGCACAAGCTCCTGCGCATCGGGCACAACGCCATCGCCCTCGAAGACGCCCATGAGGCCAGCGCCGCCGCGGCGCTGCGCATCGAGCCGACGGTCGCGATCGGGTTCTCGAACTCCGGCACCACGCCGGAGGCCGTGCGCTTCCTGCAGACCGCCCGCGACTCCGGTGCCATCACGATCGGGATCACCGGCTCGGCGAGCTCGCCGCTCGCGCGCGCCTCCGACCACGCCCTGATCACCCACGCCCGCGAGTCCCGCTTCCGAGCCGGAGCGATGGTCAGCCGCATCGCGCAGCTCGCCCTCGTGGACTGCCTCTTCATCGGCGCCGCGCAACTGCGCCGCGATCTCGCGGTCGAGGCGCTGGAGCGCAGCGCCGCCGCCACCCGCGCACTGCGCGGCGACTGACGCGGCGTGCTGCGGCGGCCGCCGCGCGGCCTCCGAGCGGCCATCGAGCGGCGTCTCGCGAGCGCGGGGCCCGCACCGCGGCAGTAGCCTGAGTGGGTGACCGAGACCGTTCCCGCCCGCGCCGTCCTCCTCGACATGGACGGCACCCTCGTCGACTCGACCGCCGTGGTCGAACGTCTGTGGCTCGCCTGGGCGGAGCCGCATGCTCTCGACCCGCAGCGGGTGCTCGAGGTCATCCACGGTCGTCAGGGCCATCAGAGCATGGCGATCCTCCTGCCCGAGCGGGATCATGCGATCAACCTTCACGAGAACGCGGCCATGCTGGCGACGGAGAGCAGCGACCTCGACGGCGTGGTGGAGATCGCGGGAGCTGCCGCCCTGCTGCGCGCGCTGGCTCCGCACCCGCATGCGATCGTCACGTCGGCCGACGTCGCCCTCATGCAGGCACGGATGACCCGGGCCGGTCTCACGGTGCCGACGCTCGCGGTGACGGCCGAGAGCGTGTCGGCGTCGAAGCCCGATCCCGAGGGCTTCCTCCAGGCGGCGAGCGCGCTCGGCGTCGACCCCGCCGACTGCGTGGTGTTCGAGGACTCCGGCGCCGGCATCCAGGCCGCACACGCCGCCGGGATGCGCGTGATCGGCGTCGGGCCGCACGCGCACGCCCACTCCCCCGAGTTCCGCGTCGACGACCTGACCCGGGTGGGCGTGGCGGCGGCCGAGGACGGCTTCGTCCTGACGATCGACTGAGCGGCCGGCCGCCTCCGCTCCGCCGTCAGCGGGTGCGGAGGCCGTCGAGGGCGACGGTGAGGACGTCTCGCGCCAGGCCGTCGGCATCCTCCGGGCCACCCGGGCGGTACCACTCGACGAGCGAATTGACCATGCCGAAGAGCAGCCTCGTCGCGACCGAGGCGTCGACGTCCGCCCGCACGGCGCCGTCGGTCTGAGCCTCGCGCACGATCGCGGTGACGGCCTGGTCGAACGCGCGGCGGCGGTCGAGCGCCCGTCTCTCGATCTCGCTGTTGCCGCGGACCCGCAGCAGGAGGGTGACGGAGGGCAGGTTCGCCGCCAGGACCCGCACCGCGCCCTGCAGCACCGCAGCGAGCCGGTCGGTCGGCGGGATGCCCCCGGTCTCGGCGAGCACTCCCTCCAGCCCGTCGAGCGCTGCACCGAGAGCCGTCTCGAGGATCTCCTCCTTCGAGGCGAAGTGATGGTAGATCGCCGCCTTCGACAGACCCAGGCGCGCCGCGAGGGCGGCGACCGACGTCGCGTCGTAGCCGGACTCGTTGAACACCGCGACCGCGGCGTCGAGGAGGGTGGCCCGATCGAACCCGGGACGACCCCGCCGCGCCGGTTCGACGCCCCGGCCGCGCGGCGTTGCGGCTCGGACCGTCGACTCACCCATCGCCCCAGTGTGGCACGCGTCGGATTCCCGCGGATCCATGTCGTACGCCGAAGGAGGTCAGGCGAGGAGCGATGCGCGTGAGCTGTGAGGGCGTGCCTGGGGTGGTGGGGTGCGCCAGGCGCGGCGAGGGTCCCACCAGTCGGGGCCGCGGACGTGCGGGATGCCGTTGTCCATGCGGATCTCCCATCCGGAGATGTCGAGCGTGCGGTGGTGGTGCCAGCACAGCGCGACGCCGTTGTCCGTGTGGGTGGGTCCGCCAGCGGCGTGCTCCTGAACATGGTGGATCTCGCACCATGTGGCGGGCACATGGCAGCCGGGGATGAGGCATTGCCGGTCGCGCAGAACGATGGCACGGCGTTGCGCAGTGGTGAAGATCCGGTCGGTGGAGCCGATCCCGATGATGCGCCCCTCGGGGTCGAACAGCACCCGTTGCACCGATCCCCCGCACGCGGTATGCCGAGCGGTAGTGATCGAGACGGGGCTGTCGATGCCGTCCACGTGCGCCCACCCTCGCCCAGTCGCGTAGTCCTGCGCCGTCACCGACACCAGCAGCGTCGGCGCCGCCCCGCCCAGGGAAGGCATGTCGTGGTGCCGTGCGGCGATGCCCAACACCGCCGTCAACGCGTCGTGCTGCTTCTGCGCGCGCGAGCGGGTGTCGATCAACCCGGTCGCATCTTCGTCCGGCAGAAGCGCCTTCTCCCCTGGTCCGAACGACTCGTCACGATCGATGGTCGCAGCGGCTGACGTGTCGGTCTCGCTGAAGGCGACGCGTCCGGGCAGGGGCGGGCCGTCGACACGCGGGTTCAGATATGCATCCCAGATGCGTTGGAGCTGCCCGGCCGTCTCGGGCAGCAACGACCCCCGGATCGGGATCACTCCGTGTCTGGCGTGCCCCAGCACGAGTCCGCGAGCGCGCATCGCGATGTCCTCCGCCGGCACCGCGCCGTCCGGGTCCAAGTGGGTCACGATCGCCTGAGCCAACAGGCGCAGATCTTCGGGTGTCGCCGCCGGACCGGGCGGCCTCTCGCCATCGCCATCCCCGTCCCCCATGGCGTCCTCGTCGACGGCACTCCACCCCTGCGCGTACCCCGCCAGCTCGGCATCCGCCTCCAGACGGTCCACCGTTCCGATCCTCCCGGCCGCCTGTTCCAGCGGCCCCGTCGCCGCCAACACTCCCGCGACACCGACCGCGCCGGACAGCAGTGCTTCCCGCATCTGCGGCCACCGCGCCGGGAGCAGCGCCCCGGTCGTGAACTCCACCTCGCGACGCATCAGTCGTCCTGCCGCGACCGCCCGGCCCGCCCCCGCCGCATCCGTACGAAGCGCGCGCTGCAGCAGTTCGCCGAGCGTGCGGCAGCCGAACCGGGAGCAGAACGTCACCTCCCCCGAGCCGGCCGGACGCCCGTCCACCGACGCGACCGTCTCCACGACCACCGCCTCCACGAGACGGGAGACCTCTCCCGCCGCCCGAAGGAGACGCATCTTCGCGTCCTCGGTCAGCCCCGGCACGGCATCTGCGGACAGCATCCGACGCAGATCGGCAGCGGCCTGATCGAGCAGGCGAGCGGGGTCGTTCATCCCCCTATTCCATCGGTCGCCACCGACATTTCCGCCCGATATACCCAGGTCACCAACGAAAAGCGCTCGATTCAGGACAACCCCGCTCTGCGCACTGTCCGTGCAGGAGAAGTACTGCCCTAGCGCATGGAGTCCTCGAAGATCAGCGTCGTCCGCGTGGAGCGGATGGACGGGATCGCCTGGATGTCTTCGAGCACGATGCGGCGGAGATCCCGCGCATCCCGGGCGCGCACGAGGAGGATGACGTCGAAGTCGCCGCCGACCAGCGCCATGTGCTCGATCTCGGGGATGGCCCGAAGCCGGTCGCGCACCATCTGCCAGCTCGCCTGCTCGATCGCGAGCGTCACGTAGGCGCTCGCGTGGTGCCCGAGAAGGACCGGATCGGTGCGCACCGTGTACCCGGTGATGACTCCGGCATCCGTCAGACGCTTGATGCGTGCATGGGCACCGGCGCGCGAGATGTGCACGGCATCCGCGATCGCCGTCATCGACGCACGCGCATCACGACGCAGCTCGTCGAGGATCGCGTGGTCGATCGCGTCCATCGCGGTCATGGCACTCCTTCGTCCCGTCCGTGAATACTGACACTTCGTTCAGTAATCCCGCAATCCCCCGCCGATCGTCCACGATTCCCACCCGCCCCTTGGACGACTGTCGCACGGGGAGGATGCTGTCCTCATCACGTTCGGCGAGGGAGGCGAGCAGATGCAGGAGAGCGCCATGCTGCCGCGCGACGGCGCGGTGCAGCTGATCGACGCCGAGGGCGTCGTCACGGCGGACGCGGAGTACGCGCTGCCCCCGACCGAGACCCTGCTCGAGGCCTACCGCGGCCTGGTCGAGGGGCGACGCATCAACGACCAGGCGAGCGCGCTCGTGCGTCAGGGTCGGCTCGCGGTGTATCCGTCGTCGCACGGGCAGGAGGCCTGCCAGGTGGCGGCGGCGATGGCCCTCGGCGACCGGGACTGGCTCTTCCCGACCTACCGCGACTCGGTGGCGGTGATCGGTCGCGGCGTGCCGCCGGCCGAGGCGATGGTGCTGCTGAAGGGCGATTGGCACTCGGGCTACGACGTCCGGGAGCACCGTGTCGCCCCGCAGGCGACGCCCCTGGCCACGCAGCTGCTCCATGCGGTGGGCTTCGCCCATGCCGCCGCTCGGCGCCACGACGACACGGTGGTCCTCGCGCTGTGCGGTGACGGGGCGACGAGCGAGGGCGACTTCCACGAAGCCCTGAACTTCGCCGCGGTGTTCCGCGCTCCCGTCGTGTTCTTCGTGCAGAACAACGAGTTCGCCATCTCCGTCCCCCTCAGCCGCCAGACGGCAGCGCCCTCGCTCGCGCACAAGGCGATCGGGTACGGGATGCCGGGTCGGCGCGTCGACGGCAACGACGTCGCCGCGGTGCTCGCCGTGCTCCGCGAGGCCGTGGATCGCGCACGCACCGGGGGCGGTCCGTCGCTCGTCGAAGCGCACACCTACCGGATGCAGGCGCACACGAACGCCGACGACGACACCCGATACCGCGAGCGCGCCGAGGTGCAGGCCTGGGCGGATCGCGACCCGCTGCGCCGCCTGCGTGCGCACCTGGTGGCGGAGGGCGCTCTCGACGAGGAGCGCGAGGCCGCGTACGCCGCCGGGGCCGAAGCCATCGCCGCGTCGCTCCGCACCGCGCTGCACACGGACGTGGAGCACGACCCCGAGGACCTCTTCCGCTTCGTGACCGCGACCCGCTCGCCGCAGCGCGAGGAGCAGTGGGCGCTCCTGCGCGGAGAGCTCGAGCGCGACGCCGAACAGCACCCCGCCCCCGCCGGAGGATCCCGATGACCATGGCCCCCGACAGCATCCGCCTCTCCGACACGACGGACGCCGCGGAGACGACGACGCGCACCGAGACGCTCACGATGGCCGCGGCCCTCAACCGCGCCCTGGCCGACGCCCTCGCCGCGGATCCGGAGGTCGTCGTCTTCGGGGAGGACGTCGGGGCGCTCGGCGGTGTGTTCCGCATCACCGATGGACTCACCGCCCGCTTCGGCGAGGACCGCTGCTTCGACACCCCGCTCGCCGAGTCGGGCATCGTCGGAACGGCCGTGGGCATGGCGATGAACGGCATGCGCCCCGTCGTCGAGATGCAGTTCGACGCCTTCGCGCTGCCGGCGTTCGAGCAGATCGTCAGCCACGTCGCGAAGCTCGGCAACCGCACGCGCGGGGCGATGCGGATGCCGCTCGTCATCCGCATCCCGTTCGGCGGCGGCATCGGCGGCGTCGAGCACCACTGCGATTCGTCCGAGGCGTACTACGCGCACACCCCCGGGCTCACGGTCGTGTGCCCGTCGACCCCGCAGGACGCCTACTCCCTGCTGCGGGCGGCCATCGCCTCGCCCGACCCGGTCGTGTTCCTCGAGCCCAAGAAGCTGTACTGGACGAAGGGCGAGGTCGACACCTCGGTCACCGCCTCGATCGGCAGCGCCCGCGTGGCCCGCGACGGCACCGACGCCACGCTGCTCGCCTACGGGTCGGCGGTACCGCTGGCGCTGGAGGCCGCGGAGGTCGCCGCCGAGGAGGGGCGCAGCGTGCAGGTGGTCGACGTGCGCTCGCTCTCGCCGTTCGACGACGAGACGGTCACCGCCGCCGTCCGCGCGACCGGACGCGCCGTGGTGATCGCCGAGGCGCCGGGCTACGTGAGCGTCGCCAGCGAGATCCAGGCCCGCGTGTTCGAGCGCTGCTTCGAGTTCCTGGAGGCGCCGGTGCGCAAGGTGACCGGCTTCGACATCCCCTACGCGCCGCCGAAGTTCGAGCACTGGTACCTGCCCGACGTCGACCGCATCCTGGACGCGCTCGACACCCTGCACTGGGAGGACGAGTCGTGAGCACGCTGACCGCGCGGGTGTTCCGCCTCCCCGACCTCGGCGAGGGCCTCACCGAGGCCGGGCTGGTGCAGTGGCTCGTGCAGGTGGGCGACACGATCGCCACGGATCAGCCGATCGCCGAGGTCGAGACCGCGAAGAGCATCGTCGAGCTGCCCTCCCCCTTCGCCGGCACGGTGACGGCACTGCACGGCGCGGCGGGCGACACCATCGCCGTGGGCGCGCCGGTGCTCGAGGTCGCCCATGCCGACGCGATGACCCCGCCGCCGCCGACCGCCGGGACGGATGCCGCGCCGGATGCCGGGGCGGAGGCTCCGCCGGAGGCCGGGGCGGACGCCTTCGGCGCTCCCGAGCACGAGGCGTACCGCCAGGAGGAGCGGGCCGGATCGGGCAACGTGCTCATCGGCTACGGGACCACCGAGGGACGCCGCAGCCGGCGCCGCCGTCGGACCTCTGCCGCCGTGCAGCCGCCGATGCCCGCCGAGCGTCCGGCCCCTGCGGTCCCGACCGCACCCGCCTCCCCGGTCGGCACCTCCACCGGCGACGCGGGCAGACGCCCCGTCGCCGTCCGGTCGCCGCTCGTCCGCCGCCTCGCGCGCGACCTCGGCCTCGACGTCCGCACGATCGCCGCGACCGGCGCCGACGGTGCCGTGACCCGCGCCGACGTCCTGCGCGCGGCGGTCGACCACGCCGTCGACGGCGTGCCCACCCCGGCAGCCACAGCATCCGTCGCCCCGGCAGCCGTCGCCCCGGCATCCGTCGTGGACGGGCTCCCCGTCGTCTCCCGCGAGCGACTGTCACCGCTCCGTCAGGCCGTGAGCGCCCGGCTCAGCCGCAGCCGCTCGGAGATCCCCGAGGCCACGGTCTGGGTCGACGTCGATGCCACACGCCTGTGGGATCTGCGCCGCGAGATGGCGGCCGAGGGAGGCCGGGCGCCGTCGCTGACCGCGCTCGTCGCGCGCTTCGCGCTCATCGCCCTGGAGGAGCATCCCGTGCTCGCCTCCCGGCTCAGCGACGACGCGACGGAGCTGCTGACCTTCGACGGCGTGAACCTGGGCATCGCCACCGACACCCCGCGCGGACTCCTGGTCCCCGTGATCCCCGACGCGCACGGGCTCTCGGTCGAACGGCTCGACGACGCGCTGCGCGAGATCACCGCCTCGGCACGGACCGGCGGGCTTCCCCCGGAGCGCCTGCGCGGCTCGACCTTCACGCTGAACAACTACGGCGGCCTGGGCGTCGACGGGTCCGCGGCCATCATCAACCACCCGGACGTCGCGATCCTCGGGGTCGGTCGCGTGCTCGAGCGCCCGTGGGCGGTCGAGGGGCAGGTCGTGGTGCGCCGCGTCGCCCAGCTGTCGCTCGTGTTCGACCACCGGGTGTGCGACGGCGGCTACGCCGCGAGCTTCCTCCGGCGGGTCGTCGAGCTGATCGAGCATCCGCTGCACGCCTTCGGCCGGGTGTGAGGACGACGAGATGACGGATGCCTTTCTGATCGGCGGGGTGCGGACCCCGATCGGCCGCTACGGCGGATCGCTCGCCGGCGTGCGCCCCGACGACCTCGCCGCCCTCGTCGTGCGCGCGGCGCTGGAGCGCGCAGGCGCCCCCGAGGAGGCCGTCGACGAGGTGATCCTGGGAGCCGCGAACCAGGCCGGCGAGGACAACCGCAACGTCGCGCGGATGGCCGTGCTGCTGGCCGGCCTGCCCGACGAGATCCCCGGCGTCACCGTCAACCGGCTCTGCGCCTCGGGGATGTCCGCCATCGCGATGGCGGCTCAGGCCGTCCGCGCCGGCGACGCCGATCTCCTGATCGCCGGCGGCGTGGAGTCCATGACCCGCGCGCCGTGGGTGCAGGCGAAGCCCGAGCGCCCGTGGGCGAAGCCTGGAGAGGCGTTCGACACGTCGATCGGCTGGCGATTCACGAACCCGCGTCTCGCCGCGCGCGACCGCGCGACGTTCACGATGCCCGAGACCGCGGAGGAGGTGGCGCGCCGCGAGGGCATCACGCGCGCCGAGGCCGACGCCTTCGCCCTGGGCAGCCACCGGCGCGCCGTCGCGGCCATCGACGCCGGCCGCTTCGACCCCGAGATCGTCGCCGTGCCGACCCGCGCGGGCGAGGTCCGGACCGACGAGGGACCCCGCCGCGACACGAGCGCCGACGCCCTGGCCGCGCTGCGGCCGGTGGTCTCGGCCGACGGCGTGGTGACGGCCGGCAACTCGAGCTCGCTCAACGACGGCGCGTCCGCCGTCGTCGTCGCCAGCGGCGAGGCGGTGCGGCGGTACGGCCTGCGCCCCCGCGCACGCATCGTGACCGCGACGTCTGCGGCGCTGGCCCCCGAGATCATGGGGCTCGGCCCGGTGCCGGCGACCGAGAAGGCCCTCCGTCGCGCGGGCCTCACGGCGGGAGATCTCGGCGCGGTCGAAATCAACGAGGCGTTCGCGACGCAGACCCTGGCCTCGATGCGCCGGCTCGGCCTCGACCCGGAGATCGTCAACCGCGACGGCGGGGCGATCGCCCTCGGGCACCCCCTCGGGTCCAGCGGGTGCCGCCTCGTCGTCACGCTGCTCGGACGCATGGAGCGCGAGGAGGCGGGGCTCGGCCTCGCGACCCTGTGCGTCGGCGTCGGACAGGGCACGGCCATGATCCTGGAACGGGTCGCATGAACGAGACGCTGCGGATCGAGCGCCGGACCGACCGGGTCACGGCGGTCCTCGACCGTCCCGAGAAGCGCAACGCGATCGACCAGCGGACGATCGACGCCCTGCACGGCCTGTGCGCGGAGCTGGAGGCCGAGCCGCGCACCCTCATCCTGACCGGGGCGGGCGGGGACTTCGCCGCGGGCGCCGACATCGCCCAGCTGCGGGCGCGACGCGCCGACGACGCGCATCGGGCGATCAACGCGAGCGCCTTCATCCGCATCGCCGAGCTGCCGATGCCCGTGATCGCGGCGCTCGACGGCTACGCGCTCGGCGGCGGGGCCGAGCTCGCCTACGCCGCCGACATCCGCATCGCCACCCCCGCGCTGCGGATCGGCAATCCCGAGACGAGCCTGGGCATCATGGCCGCCGCCGGGGCGACCTGGCGTCTGCCCGAGATCGTCGGCGCCGGACGGGCCGCCGAGCTGCTGCTCACCGGGCGGATCCTCCGGGCCGAGGAGGCGCGGGACTGGGGACTCGTCTCGGCGCTGCACCCCGCGGAGCACCTCCTCGACGCCGCGCACGCGCTCGCCGACCGGATCGCCGGGAACGACCCCCTCGCCACTCGGCACACCAAGCTGGCGCTGCGTGCTCCCCGCTCCGAGCATCCCGATATCGAGAAGACCCTGCAGGCCGAGCTCTTCGAGAACCCCGAGAAGGAGCGGCGCATGACCGCGTTCCTCGAGCGGAAGGAGGCGCGGTGAGCGCCCCGGGCCGCGTCGGCGTGCTGGGCGGCGGACGCATGGGGGCGGGCATCGCCCACGCCTTCCTGCTTGCCGGAGCGCACGTCGTGGTCGTCGAGCGCGACGCGGCGAGCGCGGATGCTGCGGCGCAGCGCGTGGGCGACAGCATCCGCCGTTCGGTCGAGCGCGACCCCGGGCTCGACGCCAGCGAGCTCACCGCGCGCCTCCGGACCGGGACCGACGTGACGCTGTTCGGCGATACGGAGCTGCTGATCGAGGCGGTGCCCGAGGATCGCGCCCTCAAGGAGCAGGCGCTGGCCCGCGCGGAGGCGGTGCTGCCCGACGGCGCGGTGCTCGCCACGAACACGTCCTCGATCCCGATCGACGTCCTGGCCGCCGCCCGCCGCCGGCCCGAGCGCGTTCTCGGCCTGCACTTCTTCAATCCCGTGCCCTCCTCGGCGCTGGTCGAGATCGTGCGCGGAGGGCGCACGGCCGGCGAGGTCGTCGAGCGGGCGCGCGGCTGGGTCGAGGCCCTGGGCAAGACGCCGATCGTGGTGGCCGACTCCCCCGGGTTCGCCTCCTCCCGCCTGGGCGTGGCCCTCGGCCTGGAGGCCATCCGGATGCTCGAGGAGGGCGTCGCCACGGCGGCCGACATCGACGCCGCCATGACCCTCGGCTACCGGCATCCGATCGGTCCGCTGCGCACCACCGACCTCGTGGGCCTGGACGTGCGCCTGGGGATCGCGGAAGAGCTCGCACGCGAGCTGGGCGACCGCTTCGCCCCACCCGATCTGCTCCGTCGCCTGGTGGCGGAGGGGCGCCTGGGTCGCAAGACCGGCGCCGGATTCTACGACTGGACCGAGGAGACGCGATGACCGGATATCTGCCGAGCTACGTGCAGGATGCGTGGTGGATGCCGTCCGACGACCCCGACGCCACCGAGGTGCGCGACGCCGCGACCGGCGACCCGATCGTGCGGGTGTCGACGAGCGGGCTCGACCTCGCCGCGGCGCTCGAACATGCGCGGACGGTCGGCCAGGCGAGCCTGCGGGCGTCGACGTTCCACCAGAGGGCGGTCCTGCTCAAGCAGTTCGCGCTCGCGCTGACCGAACGCAAGGACGAGCTCTATGCGCTGTCCGCGCGCACCGGCGCGACCCGGGCGGACTCCTGGGTCGACATCGACGGCGGCATCGGCGTGCTCTTCTCGTACTCCGGCAAGGGACGACGGGAGCTGCCCAACAGCACGGTGCACGTCGACGGACCGGTCGAGCCGCTGTCGAAGGACGGGTCGTTCCTCGGCCGCCACGTGTACACGACGCTGCCCGGGGTGGCGGTGCAGATCAACGCCTTCAACTTCCCGGTCTGGGGCTCGCTCGAGAAGTTCGCCCCCGCGTTCCTCGCCGGGATGCCGACGCTCGTGAAGCCGGCGACGCCGACCGGGTATCTGACCGAAGCCATGGTGCGCATCCTCGTCGAGTCGGGGCTCCTCCCCGCGGGGTCGCTCCAGCTCGTCAGCGGGAGCGTGCCCGAGCTGTTCGACCACCTGAGGCTCGGCGACCTCGTCGGGTTCACGGGCAGCGCCTCGACGGCCGACTCCCTGCGCCGGCATCCGTCCGTGCAGACCGGCGGCGTGCGGTTCACGACCGAGACCGACTCGATCAACGCCTCGGTGCTGGGCACCGACGCTGTCGAGGGGACACCGGAGTTCGACGCCTACGTGCGGCAGCTCGTGACCGAGATGACGACGAAGGCGGGGCAGAAGTGCACCGCCATCCGACGGGCCATCGTCCCGGCCGCCACGGCCGACGCGGTGGTGGATGCCGTGCGCCGGCGCATCGCCGACAAGACGGTTGTCGGCGACCCGCGAGCCGAGGGCGTGACGATGGGGCCGCTGGCGTCCCGGGGGCAGCGCGACGAGGTGCTGCGCCAGGTGCATGCGCTGGAGGCCGGCGGAGGCACGGTCGTGCTCGGCTCGACCGAGGCGCCGGAGGTCGTGCACGCGGACGGCACGCGCGCGCCGGCCCCCGACGGCGCGTTCGTCGAGCCGATCCTGCTGCGCTTCGACGACCCGGGTTCCCGGGCCGTGCACGAGGTCGAGGCCTTCGGACCGGTGGCCTCGCTGCTCACCTACCGCACCACGGACGAGGCGGTCGACCTCGTCGCTCGGGGCGGCGGCTCGCTGGTGACCAGCATCGCCACGCACGACCCCGCGCAGGCCGTCGCGCTCGCCACCCGCATCGCCCCCTTCAACGGGCGGATGCTGCTGCTGGACCGCGACGACGCACGCTCCTCCACGGGGCACGGCTCGCCCCTGCCCAACCTGGTGCACGGGGGCCCCGGCCGCGCCGGCGGCGGCGAGGAGCTCGGCGGCATCCGCGCCGTGCTCCACCACATGCAGCGCACGGCCGTGCAGGGCTCGCCCGAGATGCTCACCGCCCTCACCGGCGTGTGGCACGCAGGGTCGGTCGCGCGCAGCGGCGGACGGCATCCGTTCCGCAAGTCGCTCGCCGAGCTGCGGATCGGCGATCAGGTCGTGTCCGCGTCGCGCACCGTCACCCTGGACGACATCGAGACCTTCGCGCGCTTCACGGGCGACACGTTCTACGCGCACATGGACGAGGCGGCCGCCGCGGCCAACCCGTTCTTCCCGGGCCGCGTCGCGCACGGGTATCTGCTCGTCTCCTGGGCCGCCGGCCTCTTCGTCGACCCCGAGCCCGGTCCCGTGCTCGCGAACTACGGCCTCGAGAACCTGCGCTTCGTCACCCCGGTCTCGCCCGGCGACGAGATCCGGGTCGAGCTCACGGCGAAGCAGATCACCCCGCGGGAGACCGACGACTACGGCGAGGTGCGCTGGGATGCCGTGATCCGCAACCAGTCCGACGAGACGGTCGCGACCTACGACGTCCTCACCCTCGTGACCAAGGAGCCGTCGCCCGCCCCGGTACCGGTGTGACCGGGTCGAGCGTCAGCCGAAGACCGGCTCCTCCCGCGTCGTCGCGTCCTCCAGCGTGATGCCGATGACGACGGCCGCCGGGTCCGACGCCTCGCGATCCGCCCGGAACCGGAGCAGGCGTCCGTCACGCGTCGCGACGTCGTAGAAGTCCTCGCCCGACGAGACGACCGTGACGCTCGTGCCACCGGGGAAGGCCGCGCGCGCCTCGGCGAGGGGCGCCCCGATCCGCACGCCGGATGCCGCGGGCAGGGCCGATCCGTCCTGGTCGACGTCGCCGTGGCTGTAGTCCGCACCGACCACGACGGCGCCGACGGTCGTTCCTCCCGGCGCCGGCTGCACCGACAGCGTCGAGACGCCGTGGGGCGCGATGATCTTCCAGGGCCCGTTCGCGTAGGCGGGCTCGACGATCTGCACCCCTTCGAAGGCCGCCAGGGCCGACGGGACGTCTGCGCCCAGCCGGACCGGTCCGACGCCGTCGAGGCTGATCGTCCAGTCGCTCCAGGGCGCAGAAGCATCCGCCGGGGCGTCGGCCGGACGCTCGGTCGGCGGGTCGGCCGTGAGCTGCTCGATCACGAAGGCTCGAGCCTCGGACGCGCGGTCGCGCAGCAGCGCCGCGAGGGAGTCCGCATCGAACGACGTCTCCCCCGTGAAGGGCTGGAAGACGTCGACGAGGACGTTGCCGACGGAGGCGAAGCCGACGTACAGCCGGGTGTCGAACTCGCCCTCCCCGGTGTGCAGCACGCCGGCGAGGGCACGGACGCCGTCGGCCTCCTCGAGGATCGTGGTCTCGAACGTCGCGGGACCGTCCCACTCGAAGCTCGCGCACTGCTCCGCCGCGGCGACGAGCTGATCCATGCGCCCGGCGGCATGCTGCTCGTCGGGGAACCCCAGGATGTACTGGCGCCCGAACCCGGACGGCGCGGACTCGGCGGGAACCGTCCACGACAGCGTCCGCGCCTCGACCGCGCCGAGGGACTGCTCGGCCAGGACCGCCGCGCAGACGGCCGGCACCGGCTCGGGGCCGCCGCCGTCGGAGATCTGCTCGAGCACCGCCTGCAGCGTCTCGACCTCGCCCACCCCGGGGAACAGGCTCGCGGCCTCCTGGGGGTCAGCGCGAACAGGTCGAGCTCGTCCCCGACGAAGACGAGGGGGCCGGAGTAGGGCTCGGCAGTCGGCGCCTCGGCCGCGGGCGACGGGGACGCCGTGGGCTCGACCTCCGGCGCGCAGGCCGACAGGGCGAGCACGGCGGCGACGGCGAGAGAGCCGAGGACGGCCTGGACGAGCGGGCGGGACGTGGACATGCGCGGTTCCTCCGGGTGACGGGCCGCCCTCCGCGGCGCCTCACTCGTGAGCGTAGGACCCTGAGGGCGGCGGCCCCTCGCGCGCCGGGGTGTCGAGACCAGAACGATATGAGACGCATGCCGACGCGGGCATGGATCTCCCGCGGATCAGCCTCCGCTCGCGCGATCCAGCACCGCGGAGGCGGCGGCCCGGGCCTCGTCGGCGGTCCCGGCGCTCGACGCGGCCTCGGCGGCCCGCCGGCAGTCGTCGGCGCTCACGGTGGAGAGCGCGGCGGCCACCCGCCCCAGCGAGCGGGCCGTCATCGAGAGAGAGGTCGCGCCCAGCCCCACCAGCACCGGCGCGAGTGCCGGATCTCCACCCGCCTCGCCGCACACCCCGACCCCGCGACCGGCCGCGCGACCGGCGGCGCCCACCGCTCCGATCAGCCGCAGCACGGCCGGCTGCCACGGGTCGGTGAGGTCGCCGAGATCGCTGAGCAGCCGGTCGGCGGCGAGCGTGTACTGGGCGAGGTCGTTCGTGCCGAGGCTGACGAAGTCGACGACCTCGAGCATCTCGGCGGCGAGCAGCGCGGCGGAGGGGGTCTCGATCATGATGCCGACCCGCTCCAGGCCCGCCGCGCGGGCGCGCTCCGCGAAGTCGCGGGCTTCCTCGACCGTGGCCACCATCGGTGCCATCACCTCGACCACCGCCGACTCCGCCGCCGCCGCGAGCGACAGCGCCCGGAGCTGATCGTCGAGCAGGGCGGGGGCGCGCCGGGCGATGCGCAGGCCGCGCACGCCGAGGGCGGGGTTGTCCTCCGGCGCTGTGTTCGCGAAGGGCAGCGGCTTGTCGCTCCCGGCGTCGAGGGTGCGCACGACGACCCGGCGACCGGCGAAGGGCGCCAGCACGCCGCGGTACGCCGCCACCTGTTCGTCGACGCCCGGGGCGTCGGTGCGGCCGAGGAAACAGAACTCGGTGCGGAACAGGCCGATCCCCTCGGCTGCCGCATCCGCCGCTCCTTCGGCGTCGTCCGGACCTCCGACGTTCGCGAGCAGCGGGAGCGGATGCCCGTCACCGAGCCTTCCCCGACCGTCGAAGGCGACGACCGCCGAGGCGGCCCGGGCGGCGGTCACGCGCTCGACGGCCGGCGCGACCTCGACCGTCCCGCGGTCGCCATCCACGAGTACGGTCTCCCCCTCGACGATCCCGGTCGCGCCCGCGGCGCCGACCACGGCCGGAAGCCCCAGCGAGCGGGCGATGATCGCGGTGTGCGAGGTGGGACCACCGTGCTCGGTGACGAGAGCGGCACAGGCGCCGCCGGCGAGCGCCGCCGTGTCGGCCGGGGCCAGATCGACCGCGACCACGACGAACGGGCGGTCCCGCTCGGGCACACCGGGCAGCTCCCGGCCGAGGATCTCGGCGACGATGCGGTCGCGCACGTCGCGCACGTCGACCGCGCGCTCGGCCATCCGGCCGCCGAGGGCGACGAGCGCCTGCTCGTGCGCCGCCGCCGCCTCCCAGACCGCGCGCGCCGCGGTGCGCCCCTGCGTGCGCACGAGTGCCGTCGCCTCGGAGAGGAGCTCGGGATCGGAGGCCAGCACGCGCGCGGCGTCGAGGATGTCGCGCGCTTCTCCGGACGCCGCGTCGGTCCGCGCCCGCAGGCGATCGGCCACGACAGCGGATGCCGCCCGGATCGTGGATGCTTCCGCATCGCGCTGCTCCGGAGGGACGATGACCGCGGCGTCCGGCTCGGGCAGGGCGGGAGCGAGGTGCACGACGGTCGCGGCGGCCACGCCGGGGCTCACTCCGCGACCGTGCAGCACCGTCCCCGGCGCGACGGCGCTGTCGGGCGAGCCGGCGGGCACCGGAGCCGGCGCCGTCTCCGAGGTCGGCAGGACCTCCGCCGCGGCATCCGTCCCCTCGCCGAATCCGTCGTCGAAGAGGCTGACCAGCCGGTCGAGCGCGGCCTCGGCCTGCGCTCCCCGGGCGGAGAGCTCGATCTCATCGCCCTGGCGCGCGCCGAGGGTGAGCAGTCGCATGAGGCTGCTCGACGGCGCCTCCGGACCGTCCGGCAGCCGACGCAGTCGCACCTCTTCCCCCGCCGCCGCCTCGGCGATCATCGCGGCCGGGCGTGCGTGCATGCCCTGGGGATTGCGCACCCGCACCACCCGCACGGCGACGGCGTCCGGTTCCGACGGTGCTCCCTCGCCCTCGGCTCCCCCGTCTGTCGGCACCGGCTCTTCCGTGACCGGGCCGTCGTCCGAGAGCTGATCGGTCTTCGCGCCCAGGGCCGCCGCGGCCTCGGCCGCGACCGTGTCGAGGTCTCCCCCGGCCCCGGCGGCGACGACGGCGGCGAGGAGGCCCTCGACGAAGGGCGCGGGCGCCAGCCGCACGGGCACCGTGCTGCTGCGCAGCTCGAGCGCGAGCTCGGCGCTGAGCACGGCGGACCCCAGGTCCATGAGCACGAGCACCCCGTCGGCCTCACCGGCGAGCTCGTCGATCGCCGCGGCCACCGCCACGGCATCTGTCCCGAGGACGGGCGCGCCGTCGGCATCCGTTCCCGCGCCCGCGGCGACCCGCAGCGGCGCATCGGCGCCCCGCACCATCTGCCGGGCGAGCTCCAGCGCCGCCTCCGCGAGCCGAGTGCTGTGGGAGACGGCGACGACGCCGATCATCACGCCTCCGCGATCGCCGCGGCGAGAGCCTCGAACAGCAGGGTCGTGGAGGCGGCGCCGGGATCGAGATGCCCCGCGCTGCGCTCTCCCAGGTAGCTCGCCCGGCCCTTGCGCGCCACGAGCGGGAGGGTCGCGTCCCGGCCCCGAGCCGCCGCCTCGGCGGCCGCCTGCGCGGCAGCGATCAGGTCCGCGTCGTCCGCGAGCGCGGCGTCGAACGCGTCCACCGCGGGGGACATCGCGTCGAACAGCGTCTTGTCCCCGGCCTCGGCCTTGCCGCGGGCGACGATGCCGTCGAGACCGGCCCGCAGCGCGGCGGCGAGGGCGCCGGCGTCCAGCTCCGTCACGGCTCCGGCCGTCATGCCCGTGCGCAGGAAGAACGTGCCGTACAGCGGGCCGCTGGCGCCGCCGACCGAGCTCACGAGCGTCATGCCCACCGTCTTGAGCAGCTCGTCGACGGTCCCGGGCGCTCCGGCTCCGAGCTTCTCCGTCACCGCCGTCATGCCGCGGGCCATGTTGGCCCCGTGGTCGGCGTCACCGATGGCGGAGTCGAGTTCGGTGAGCCACTCGCGCTTCTCGGCGACGGCCGCGGCGAAGCGCGCGATCCAGTCCTGGAGCGTGGCGGTGGTGACGGTGCGGGTGGTCATGGCGTCCCTTCGCAGATGGGTGGGGGAAGTGGGTCTCGCGACGCCCTCCGACGGACCCGGGACCGTCGATGCGGTCACCGGGCGCGTCGTCGCGCCGCGACGAGAGCCGGGGTCAGGCGCCCCAGCGCAGGCCGGGTGTGTTGACCGGCGCGTCCCACAGGCGCAGGAGCTCGTCGTCGGCCTTGAGCACCGTGACCGAGCATCCCGCCATGTCCAAGGAGGTGATGTAGTTGCCGACCAGGTTGCGGACGACCGTCACCCCGGCCTTCTCGAGCAGCGCCGCGACCTCGCCGTACATCAGGTACAGCTCGATGAGCGGCGTCGCCCCCATGCCGTTGAGCATCACGATCGCGGGACCGGTGAGGTCCAGGTCCGCGAGGATCGGCTCGACCAGCTGCCGGGCGATGTCGGATGCCGGGGCGAGGGGCTCCCGGTGCCGGCCGGGCTCTCCGTGGATGCCGATCCCGATCTCCATCTGATCGTCGGGGAGGTCGAAGGTGGGCTTGCCCGCCGCGGGCACGGTGCAGCTCGTCAGCGCCATGCCCATCGAGCGCCCCTGCGCGTTGATGCGCTGCGCGAGCTCGACGACCGCGGCGAGGTCCTGCCCCTCCTCCGCCGCCGCACCCACGAGCTTCTCGATCAGGACGGTGAGTCCGACGCCGCGACGCCCCGCTGTGTAGAGGGAGTCCTGCACGGCCACGTCGTCGTCCACCACGACGGTGCCGACCTCGATGCCCTCCATCGAGGCGAGCTCCGCCGCCATCTCGAAGTTGAGCACGTCGCCCGTGTAGTTCTTCACGATGTGGAGCACGCCGGCACCGCGGTCGACGGCCTTGGTGGCGGCCTGCACGCGGTCCGGCGTCGGAGACGTGAAGACCTCCCCGGCGACCGCGGCGTCGAGCATCCCGACGCCGACGTAGCCGCCGTGCAGAGGCTCGTGGCCCGAGCCGCCGCCCGACACGATCGCGACCTTCCCCTCGGCCTTCGGCGTCGCCCGCGTGATGACGTGCGTCTCGAGGTCGACCGAGAGTTCGGGATGCGCGGCCGCGACGCCCTTCAGCGATTCGACGAGAACGTCCTCCGGGGCGTTGATGAGCTTCTTCATCGTGCGATCTCCTTTGATCTGTCACGGGTCCCTCAGCCGATCGATGGACCCGTCGTCGGGTTAATCGGAAAGAAATTCGTCAATGTCGAATATGCTCGGGGCGGGTCCTCTTGTCAAGATCGATCCCGACATCACGCACCGCCGGCTCGACGACGACCGGAAAGGAGGCGCACCGTGATCCAGGCGATCGACCGTGCCGCCAAGATCCTCGACCTGCTCCAGGGCGCGCGACACCTCGGCATCACCGATCTTTCCGCCGCGCTCGGCCTGCCGCCGTCCACCGTGCACGGGATCGTCAAGTCGCTGCGCGAACACGGCCTCGTGGCCAAGGAGCGCGGAGGGCAGCGGTACATGCTCGGCCCCACACTCCTGCGCCTGAGCAACGTGTACCTCGACACGCTCGACGTGCGCGCCCGGGCCATGCGCTGGACGCAGGAGCTGGCGCGCCGCACGAACCTGGCCGTCCGCCTGGGCGCCCCGCACTTCGCGGACGTGCTCGTCATCCACCACGAGCTGCGACCGGACGACAGCCAGCAGATGCTCGAGACGGGCGTCGCGATCCCGGCCCACGCCTCGGCGATGGGAAAGGTGCTGCTCGCCCACGACCTGGGGTTCCAGCGCCGCGTCTTCGAGCAGCCGCTGCGCAGTCTCACCGGCGACACGATCACGGACGTCGCACGGTTGACGCTCGAGCTGCCGGCGATCGCCGAGCGCGGCACCGCGAGCGAGTCCGACGAGGCGGTGCTCGGAGAGTCGTCGGTCGCCGCGCCCGTCGCCGACGCCGCGAACGACATCGTGGCCGCCGTCGCCGTGGTGCTCCCCACCACGCAGGCCCCGGCATCCGATGCCGTGGTCGACGCGCTGCGCGAGACCGCCCGGAACATCTCGCGCGAACTGGGCGCGACCGTGTGGCCGCCGCGGCTCGCACCGATCGACGACTGATCCACGGCCTTGAAGTCCGCGACCCGTCGTGTGAGAATTACCTAACGATCGGTCAGTAAAGATGCTGCACGCGAGGAGACCCCCATGACCAGCCCGGCAGACCTCTCGATCGCGGGGACCGAGATCCCCGACGAGCAGCGTCTCTTCGACGAGCTCATCGCGAACGAGCAGCGCATCGAGCCGCGGGACTGGATGCCCGAGGCCTACCGCAAGACGCTGATCCGGCAGATCTCGCAGCACGCGCACTCCGAGATCATCGGCATGCAGCCCGAGGGCAACTGGATCACCCGGGCGCCCAGCCTCAAGCGCAAGGCCATCCTGATGGCGAAGGTGCAGGACGAGGCGGGTCACGGACTCTACCTGTACTCCGCCGCGCAGACGCTCGGCATCACCCGCGACGAGATGATGCAGCAGCTCATCGACGGCCGGGCCAAGTACTCCTCGATCTTCAACTATCCCACCCCCACCTGGGCCGACATGGGCGCGATCGGCTGGCTCGTCGACGGGGCGGCGATCTGCAACCAGGTGCCGCTGTGCCGCGCCTCGTACGGCCCCTACGGCCGCGCGATGGTGCGGGTGTGCAAGGAGGAGTCCTTCCATCAGAGGCAGGGGTTCGAGATCCTGCTCACCCTCATGCAGGGCACCGACGAGCAGCGCCGGATGGCGCAGGACGCCGTCGACCGCTGGTACTGGCCGAGCCTGGCGATGTTCGGACCGCCCGACGACCAGTCCCCCAACTCCGCGCAATCGATGGCCTGGAAGATCAAGCGGTTCTCGAACGACGAGCTGCGGCAGCGCTTCGTCGGGATGCTGGTGCCCCAGGCCGAGATCCTCGGCGTCACGCTCCCCGATCCGGACCTGCGCTTCGACGAGGAGAGCGGACGCTACGTGATGGGGGAGATCGACTGGGACGAGTTCTTCCGGGTGCTGCGCGGCGACGGCCCGTGCAACGCCGAACGTCTCGAGCGTCGCCGCTCCGCGCACGAGGAGGGCGCGTGGGTGCGGGAGGCCGCGGCGGAGTATGCCCGCAAGCAGGCCGAGCGCGAGAGGGCGGTGGCGTGATGGCGACGCCCGGCACGGATCAGCGCGAGCCCTGGCCGCTGTGGGAGGTGTTCGTCCGCGCGAACCGCGGATTGAGCCACGTGCACGTCGGGTCGCTGCACGCCCCCGACGCCGAGATGGCGATCCGCAACGCGCGTGATCTCTACACCCGGCGCGGCGAGGGCGTGTCGATCTGGGTCGCCCCGGCCGCGGCCATCACCACGAGCGACCCGGACGCGAAGGGCGCCTACTTCGAGAGTGCGGCGGGCAAGAACTACCGCCATGCCGTGTACTACACCGCGTCCGAGGGGGTGCCGCACCTGTGAACGGAATACGACTCGACGCGGACCGAGACGAAGGGCACGGCGACGTCTCGGTGGAGGAGCTGCGCCTGTCGGAGGAGCTCGCGGGCGTGGGCGCCGTCGCGGCCTCCGCCGACATCGCGGAGTACGCCCTCCGCCTGGGCGACGACGCACTGATCCTGTCGCAGCAGCTGGGGGCCTGGATCTCGCGGGCGCCCGAGCTGGAGGAGGACGTGGCGCTGGGCAACATCGCGCTGGACCTGCTGGGCCACGCCCGGTCGTTCCTGCACTACGCGGGCTCGTTCGACGGACGCTCGGAGGACGACCTGGCGTACTTCCGCGACGAGCCGGAGTTCCGGTGCGCCTGGATCGTGCAGCAGCCCAACGGCGACTTCGCCCAGACCATCGCCCGCCAGTTCGTCGTGTCGACGTACATGTTCGAGCTGTACGCGGCCCTGCGTGCGAGCACCGATCCCACCTTCGCGGCGATCGCGGAGAAGGCGTGGAAGGAGGTCGACTACCACCGCGACCACGCCGTGCAGTGGGTACTGCGCCTGGCGGGAGGCACCGACGAGTCGCGCCGCCGCATCCTCCGCGCCGTCTCGGACGTCTGGCCGTACGCCGACGAGCTATTCCGCGACGATGAGCTGGTCGACCGTCTCGACGGCGTCGCCGCGCGGCCGTCGTCCCTCCGGAGCGGATTCGACGCGGTGGTGGCGACCGTGTTCGCCGAGGCCGGCATCCCGATTCCCGAGGTCGCGGCCTCCTCCGCCGGCGGACGACGCGGCTCCCATGCGACGCCGCTCGGACACATCCTCGCCGAGATGCAGGTGCTCGCCCGCCGTCACCCGGGGGCGACGTGGTGACCCGGCTGCGCGCCCGGGAGGCGTGGGAGATCGCCGCCTCCGTGCCCGACCCCGAGGTGCCCGTGCTCACGATCGCGGACCTCGGCGTGCTGCGCGACGTGGTGATCGAGGGCGAGCGCGTGCGCGTTGACATCACGCCCACGTACAGCGGCTGCCCCGCGATGGACACGATCCGCGACGACGTCGTGCTGGCGCTGACCGCCGCCGGGTTCGCCGAGGTCGACGTCCGGCTGGTGCTCTCTCCCGCCTGGACCACGGACTGGATGACGGATGCCGGCAAGGACAAGCTCTCGGCCTACGGGATCGCCCCGCCGACCGGGCGCGCCGCCGTGCCCGCCGGGCCCATCCGTCTCGCGCTGAGCGTCCGCTGCCCGCGGTGCGGGTCCCTCGACACCCGCGAGGTCTCCCGGTTCGGGTCGACGTCGTGCAAGTCCCTCTTCGAGTGCCGCGCGTGCCTCGAGCCCTTCGACCACTTCAAGGTGCACTGATGTCGCTGTTCGCCCCGGTCGCGGCATCCGATGCCCCTCTCCCCCGCTCGGCTCCTCCGCCGCGGCGACGCGCCCGCTTCCACGAACTGGTGGTCGAGGACGTGCGCCCGCTCACCGAGGATGCCGTCGAGGTGACGTTCACGGTGCCGGCGGCGCTCGCCGAGGAGTACGACCACCTGCCCGGGCAGTACGTCGCCCTGCGCACGGTGCTCGACGGCAGGGAGGTGCGCCGGTCGTACTCGCTGTGCCGCGCACCCGAGCACCGGATGGACGGGGGCGACACCCGGCTGAGCGTCGCCGTGAAGCGCGACGAGGGCGGTGTGTTCTCGACCTGGGCGCAGACCGGGCTGACGCCGGGGTTCCGCATCGAGGTCATGAGTCCCCAGGGCACGTTCACGTCGGCGCTGCCGGACCTCGATCACCGGCACGTCGTCGGAATCGCCGCGGGTTCCGGCATCACACCGCTGATGGCGCTCGCCCACACCGTGCTCTCGCGCTCGGCATCCGCGCGGTTCACACTGCTGTACACGAACCGCTCGACGCTGGACGTCATGTTCCTCGAGGATCTGGCCGACCTCAAGGACCGCTACCCGACCCGGCTCACCCTCCATCACGTGCTGTCCCGCGAGCAGCGCACCGCACCCGTGCTGTCGGGCCGCATCGACGAGCCCAAGCTGCGGACGATCCTCGCCTCGCTGATCCCGCCCGCCGACGTCGACGAGTGGTTCCTCTGCGGTCCCCTCGCGCTCGTGGACCTGTGCCGCGCCGTGCTGGCGGACGTCGGCGTCGCACGCGAGCACATCCGCTTCGAGCTGTTCACGACCGGCGAGGAGTCCGCCCGCACCGCGCGTCCCGTGGAGGTGCGCGCGGGCGAGAGGACGGTGCGCATCGAGGTGACGCTCGACGGGGTGTCGTCGACCGTGGAGAGCCCGGTCGATGCCCGTGAGTCGGTCCTGAACGCGGCGCTGCGGGGGCGACCGGACGCCCCGTTCGCCTGCGCGGGCGGCGTGTGCGGCACGTGCCGGGCGCGCGTGATCGAGGGCAGCGTCAGCATGACCGAGAACTATGCGCTGGAGCCCGACGAGATCGCGCGGGGCTTCGTGCTCACCTGCCAGTCCCATCCCACCAGCGACCGCGTCGTCGTCGACTACGACGTCTGAGGCCGCGGCCCGAGAGGAGCACCGGATGATCGATCTCGCCATCGCCGAGGGCGTCGCCCGCGTGACGCTGAACGCCCCCGCACGGCTGAACGCGCTCGACGAGCAGGCCGTACGAGACCTCGACGCCGCGTACGCGGAGGCGGAGGCTGCGGGGGTGCGCGCACTGGTGCTGCGCGGCGAGGGGCGCGCGTTCTGCGCCGGGCGCGACATCTCGGCGGTCGATCCCCGCGAGGACGACGTGATGGGGTACCTCGGCGGTCTCGTGACGCCGCTGCTGCAGCGCATGTCGCGCTTCCCGGCGCCCACGTTCGCCATCGCGCACGGGGCGTGCCTGGGCGTCGGGCTGGGACTGCTGATCGCGACGGACGTCGTCTACGTGGCCGAGTCGGCCCGGATCGGCTCGCCGTTCGCCGCCCTGGGAGCGACCCTCGACTCGGGCGGGCATGCACTGTTCCTCGACCGCCTCGGCGCGCACAAGACCCTCGACCTGATCTACACGGGCCGGCTCATGAGCGGTGCGGAGGCCGTGGCCTCCGGCCTGTTCTCCCGGGTGTTGCCGGACGACCAGGTGGCGGAGGCGACGGCGGATGCCGCGAGGTCCGCCGCACGCGGCGCGACCGCCGCGTTCCTGGCGAGCAAGCGCCTGATCGCACGCATCCGCGACGAGCGCCTGGTGCTCTGGGAGGCGATGGATCACGAGAACGCCGCGCAGGCGGCGCTCTGCGACACGGACGATTACCGGGAGGGGTTCGCGGCCTTCCAGCAGAAGCGCACGCCGGAGTTCCACGGTCGCTGAGCGCTGAGCGCTCCCGCGTCAACGGCCTCTCGGATGTCGGCGGCCGGTGCGAGAATGCGGGGATGCTGCTCTCCGCCCTCGTGTCGACGACCGAACAGGTCGCCGCGACCTCGTCGCGTCTCGCGAAGATCGACGCCCTCGCCGGCCTGCTGCAGCGAGCCGACGAAGACGACGTCGCGGCGCTCGTCGGGCTGCTGCTGGCGAGCCCGCGCCAGGGACGCCTGGGGGTCGGCTGGCGGAGCCTGAGCGGGCTCGAGGTGTCGCACGCCGCCGCATCGAGCCTGCGCATCGCCGATGTCGACGCGGCGCTCAGCGCGCTGGCCGCGGCATCCGGAGCCGGCTCCACCGCTCTGCGCGCCGAGCTGCTGGGCTCCCTCGCCTCGCGCACCACGGCCGCGGAGTGGGACTTCCTCGCCCGGGCGATGCTGGGCGAGCTGCGCACCGGCGCGCTCGGGGGCGTGCTGCTCGACGCGATCGCCCGCGCCTCCGACCGCCCCATCGCGGTGGTGCGCCGGGCCGCCATGCTCTCGGGAGACCTCGGCGAGACCGCGCGTCTCGCGCTGACCGGAACCGAAGACGAGCTCGAGAGCGTCGGACTGCGGGTCGGACGACCCGTGCTGCCGATGCTCGCCTCGACCGCATCGACCCCGTCCGAGGCGATCGGGATCACCGGCGAGGCCTCGGTGGAGTACAAGCTCGACGGCGCGCGCATCCAGGTGCACCGGCGCGGCGACGAGGTCGGCGTGTACACGCGCAGTCTCGCCGACGTGACGCACCGCGTGCCGGAGCTCGTCGAGATCGTCCGCGGGCTGCCGGCGCACGACCTGATCCTCGACGGCGAGACGCTGTCGCTCGACGAGGACGGCGGGCCGCGGCCCTTCCAGGAGACCATGTCGCGCTTCGGCGCCGACGCGTCGCGCGAGCTGGCGCTCCGCCCCTGGTTCTTCGACGTGCTGCACGTCGACGGCCGCGACCTCATCGACGAACCGCTGCGCACGCGGCTCTCCGAGCTCGAGCGCGTGGCGGGCGACTGGCGGATGCCGGGGATCGTCACCGCCGACCCGCACGCGGCGGAGCAGCTGTCGCGAGAGGCGCTCGCGGCCGGGCACGAGGGGGTGGTGACGAAGGGGATCGACTCGCCCTACACCGCAGGCCGACGGGGCAAGTCCTGGGTCAAGGTCAAGCCGGTGCTCACCTTCGACCTCGTGGTGCTGGCGGCCGAGTGGGGCTCCGGCCGGCGACAGGGCTGGCTGTCGAACCTGCATCTCGGCGCGCGCGATCCGGATGGCGCCTTCGGCGACCCCGGCGGGTTCGTGATGGTCGGCAAGACCTTCAAGGGGCTGACCGACGATCTGCTGCGCTGGCAGACCGAGACGTTCCCCGCCTACGAGACGCGACGGACCCAGGGCGCCGTGTTCCTGCGGCCCGAGATCGTCGTGGAGATCGCGATCGACGGCGTGCAGCGCTCCTCCCGCTATCCGGGCGGCCTGGCGCTGCGCTTCGCGCGCGTGAAGGGGTATCGCCCCGACAAGGCGCCCGCCGAGGCCGACACGGTCCAGGCGCTGCGGGAGTTCCTGCGGGGCTGACGCCCTGCGACGGCCGCGCCGGGGGCGGGTCAGGCGGAGGGTGCGAGCCCCTGGTCCTCCTCGTGGACCGTGCCCTGGAACGACCAGGGGAAGTTGATCCAGAGGTCCGTGTCCTTCCACGCGTAGTCCGGCTGGATGACCGTCGACGGCTTGGTGTAGATCGTGACCGACCGTACGTCGGCGCCCTTCTCCTGCAGCAGGGAGACAGCGAGCGCGAGGGTCCGGCCCGAGTCGGCGACGTCGTCGACCAGTAGCACCCGGCGCCCGTCGAGGTAGGCCATGTCGAGCTCGGGCGGAAGCACGGCGGGCGCGTCGAGCACGGTGCCGATTCCCGTGTAGAACTCGACGTTGATCGCGCCGCAGTTCTTCGCACCCAGACCGTACGCGATCGCGCCGGCCGGCAGCAGCCCTCCCCGCGCGATGGCGACCACCACCTCGGGCTCGAAACCGCTGGCGAGGATGCTCCGCGCCAGATCGCGGGTCGCTGTGCCGAAGCCGTCCCAGGTGAGTGTCTCGCGCGCGTCAGCTGCATCCGTCATCGGCCCATTGTCCTGCATCCGCGGGGCAGCCGGCCGCTAGACTGACGGCGTCCGGCTGATTTCGGCCGGTGCCTGAAAAAGAGGCACGAAGCACGTCGCGTCGAAGCGGCTGCGAGACACACACGGATCCCCCGGTTCTCCGTCCCTGTCTCGAAAGGCTTCGCCATGCCCAGTGTCTCCGCGCACGTCGCCCTCACCCTCGCCCAGCACGTTGATGCGGTGTTCGGGGTGATGGGCAACGGCAACGCCTACTTCCTCGACGCGCTCGAGACCCAGACCGACGTCATCTTCACGGCGGTGCGCCACGAGCAGGGAGCGGTCGTCGCCGCCGACGCCCACTTCCGCGCCTCCGGCCGCATCGCCGCGGGCACCTCGACGTACGGGGCGGGCTTCACCAACACCCTCACGGCGCTGGCGGAGGCCGTGCAGGCGCACGTCCCGCTCGTGCTGGTCGTCGGCGACGAGCCGACCTCGGGCCCGCGCCCGTGGGACGTCGACCAGATCGCGCTCGCCTCGGCCGTGGGCGCGCGCACCTATACCGTCGGCCGGGCGGATGCCGCGGCCACGACCGTCATCGCGATCGAGCACGCGTTGACCTACCGCGTGCCCGTGGTGCTGGCGATCCCGTACGACGTCGCCTCGCGCGACGCCGGCCCCCTCCCGGCCGCGCCCGCTCCCCGGGTGCCCGCCCCGCTCGCCCCGGCCGGCGCCTTCGCCGACGGGATGCTGGAGGAGATCGCGACCGCGCTGCGCGACGCCGAGCGCCCGTTCCTCCTGGCCGGACGCGGAGCCTGGCTGGCGGGAGCGGGCGAGGTGCTGGGCGAGCTCGCCGCGATGACGGGAGCGCTCACCGCGTCGACCGCCCTCGGCCGCGGCGTGTTCCCCGATCAGCGGTACGACCTGGGCGTCACCGGGGGCTTCGGCGCGGAGGGGGCGATGGAGCTCATCCGCGAGGCCGACGTCGCCGTGGTGTTCGGCGCCTCCCTCAACCAGTTCACGATGCGCTTCGGCGCGCTGTTCGCCCCGGGCACCCGTGTCTTCCAGATCGACACGGCCCTCGCGGCGACGCACGCCCACGTCGGCGGCTTCGTGCGCGCCGACGCCCGCCTGGCGGCCGAGTCCCTCGTCGCGCGGCTGAACGCCGCTGCGGCCAACCCCAGCGTCGTGCACAGCTTCGGGGCCGACCCGCGGCGCGCGGCATCCGTCCCGGTCACGAGCGGTGCGTCGCCGACGGCATCCGCTCCCGTCCCGGCACTCCCCTGGCGCGAGACGGTCGACGTCGCCGCGGCCCGGGCCTACGAGGCGGGCGACGCGCTCGCCCCCGACGGTCGACTCGATCCGCGCTCCGCGGCCCGGCGCATCGCCGAGCTGCTGCCGGAGGACCGCGTCGTGGTCTCCGACGGGGGCCACTTCATCGGCTGGGCGAACATGTACTGGCCGGTCGCGGCACCCGATCGCATGATGATGATCGGCACCGCCTTCCAGTCGATCGGGCAGGGCTGGCCGAGCGTCGTGGGCGCCGCACTGGCGCGACGGGAGTCGACCGTCGTGCTGACTTCCGGCGACGGCGGCGGGCTCATGGCCATCGCCGATCTCGAATCCGCCGTGCGCGCCGCGCGGGGTCGCGGCCTGGCTGTCATCTGGAACGACGCCGCCTACGGCGCCGAGGTGAACCTGTACGGGCTCAAGGGCCTCGCCGAGGGCCCCATGCGCATCCCCGAGGTCGACTTCGCCGCGTTCGGCGCGGCCGTCGGCGCAGAGGGCGTGGTCGTCCGCACCCTCGACGATCTCGACCGGCTCGGCGAGTGGGCGGCGGAGGATGCCGAGACCCGGCGCTTCCTCCTCCTCGACCTGCGCATCTCGGGAGACGTGATCGCGCCCTACCAGCAGGAGATCATCCGCGTGAACTCGTGAAGCGTCGCGCACCCGTTCGGCGGCTGCCGCCGTCCGTTAGGCTCGCGCCGTGAGTCGTGATCCGGAGGTCCTGCGCTACAGCGCGTTCGCCGCGACGCCCGAAGGCGGCAACCCCGCGGGGGTGGTGCTCGACGCCACGGGACTCGACGACGAGGCGATGCGGCGGATCGCGGCCGACGTGGGCTACTCCGAGACAGCGTTCCTCGTGAGCCGGTCGTCCGCTGCGGATGCGGATGCCGACGACCCGCCGAGGTACCGGGTGCGCTACTGGTCGCCGGCGGCGGAGGTGCCGTTCTGCGGTCATGCGACCGTGGCGACCGCGGTCGCGCTGGCGGAGAGCGACGGCCCGGGGACGACGGTGTTCGACACCGCCGCGGGCGCGGTGACCATGCGCTCGACGGTCGACGGAGACGGTGCGATCACCGTGTCGTTCACGAGCGTGGAGCCGCAGGTCCGGCATCTCGACGCGTCGGTGCGCGACCGGCTGCTCGCCCTTCTGGGCCTCGACGTCGCCGACCTCGACGATCGCTATCCCGCCCGCGAGGCCTTCGCCGGCAACTGGCATCCGATCCTCGTGCTCGCCGATCGCGACCTCTTCCACCAGTTCCGCTTCGCCCCCGCCGACGTCGCCCGCCTCATGCGCGAACAGGGCTGGCTCGGCACCGTCACGGTGCTGCACCCCACCGGTCCGACGGACCTCGAAGCACGCAACCTCTTCCCCGTGGGCCGCATCACCGAGGACCCCGCGACCGGATCGGCCGCGGCATCCACCGGCGCCTACCTGCGCGAGCTCGGCGTGGCCGGCTCCACCGTGCGGATCCGGCAGGGCGCGCACGTCGGCCGCCCGAGCCTGCTGACCGTCACCATCCCCACCTCGGGCGGCATCGTCGTCTCGGGAGGCGCGGTCGCGATCGGCTGACGCGGATGACGGCGGTGGCCGACGGAGCCGCCGTCTTGTGGGCGACTCCGTCTGCACTGCCCGCGCCAGAAGCAGGGTCATCCCCATTCAAGCGTTTATCGCGAATGACCTGGGTATATCGCGGGTGAATGTCGGTGGCCGTGTGTTGACTGAGCGGTATGAACAACCCCGCCGAGATGCTCGATCAGGTCGCGACCGACCTCCGACGCGTGCTGTCTGCAGACGGGGTGGTGGGGTTGTCGGATGCGGCGAAGATGCAGGTGCTGCGTGCCGCCGGGGAGGTGTCCCGGCTGGTCGATGCGGTGGTCGTGGAGACGGTCGCGTCGGTCGACGGGCGTCCGGCGGGGTCGGGTGAGGCGACGTTCTGCGCGGGGTCGGATGCCGCACGCTCGGGGAGCTGTTGCAGCGGGTGCTCCGCACGGACGTGGCGGGCGCGGGGCGGGTCGTGAAAGCGGCGCGGGTGGTGCACCGGGAGGTCGAGTTCACCACCGGGGCACTGCTGCCGGCGCGGTGGCCCGCCCTGCGGGAGGCGCTGTTGTCCGGCGTGGTCGGAGTCGCGGGGGTTCTCGCCGCCACGGGACCTGTGGAGCAGGCCGCGGGGCGGATCGGTGCGGCGGAGCGGTTGCAGGCGGACGCGGAGTTGGCCGCGTTCGCGCGGGGTTGGGACGCCGTTGATGACGGCAGTCCCCGGTTGGATGCCGATGCAGAGGCAGAGGGCGGTCGTGAGTCCGAGTCCGGTCCGGCCGCGACGCCGGAGGATCTGAGGGTTCTGGCGCAGGCGATCGTGACGTACCTGGACCCGGATGGGGCGGTCCCGGCGGAGGAGATCGCGATGCGCGAGCGGGGGATCATCCTCGGCCGGGCGCGGCATGGCGTCATCCCGATCCGCGGGTCGTTGCTGCCCGAGACCGCGGGACAGCTGCAGCGCATCTGGGACGCGTACCTGAACCCGAAAGTCGACGGGCCGCCCCTGCCCGGGGTGCGGTTCGTGGACAACGAGGGCTCACCGTCCGCGCCGGACACCTTCGCGTCCGCCGGTTCGCCCGCCTCCTCCACCGAGGCGCTTCGACCGGGCGAGAACTCGATCCTGCCTCGCAGCGATCCCGGCGGGATGATCGATACCCGCACTCGGGCGCAGAAGCAGCACGACGCCCTCACCGCAGCCCTCGGCATCGCCGCCCGGCACCGGGACATGCCCACCCTCGGCGGGGCGGCGCCGACGCTGGTCGTCTCCGTCGATGCGAGCGACTATGCGACCGGGCGCGGATGGGCGCACATCGACGGCATCGACACCCCCGTGTCGGTCTCGGCCGCCCGGCACACCGCCTGCGGGGGCACCGTGCAGCGGGTGCTGTTCGACCCGGAAGGCCGGATCACCGGCATCGGCTCCACCGACCGGATCTTCACCACCGCCCAACGCCGCGCCATCGCCCTTCGCGACGGCGAATGCCTCATCCCCGGCTGTCACGTTCCCGCAGCATGGTGCGAGATCCACCACGTCACCGAACACGCCCGCGGCGGACCCACGAGCACCGACAACGGCGTCGCCCTGTGCTGGCACCACCACCGCACCCTCGACACCTCCGGGTGGGACATCCGCATGCAGAACGGCATCCCCCACCTCCGCGGACCCGCCTGGTGGGACCCCCACCGCACCTGGCGCACCCCACACCGCCCGACACCGAGCCACACGACGGCACGCCGCAGTCGCACGCGCCTCAGAGCATGAGCACGTCCCTCAAGACCGTCAGCATGCCCGTCCGAGCCTCAGTACGCCCGTCCGAGCATGAGCCCGCTAGTCCGCGCACGAGCACGCCGGTCAATGCACGAGCAACGCGCGTCGAAGCACGAGCGCCCCTCAGAGCGTCAGCACCCCGCTCTCGCTCGACTGAGGCGGGCGCGCTCAGCCCTGAGCGCCGTAGTCCGGGAGCTCCTGCAGCGTCCAGGTGTTGCCGTCGGGGTCGGCGAAGCGGACGAAGCGACCCCAGTCCTGGTCGTCCACGCCGTCGGCCTCCACGCCCAGGCCGCGCAGGTGCGCGAGCGCCTCGTCGGCGTCCGGCACCACCACCTGGATCGTGTTCTGCTGCCCCGGCTCGAGGTCGAGCCCCAGTCCGGTGCCGAACGCGATCGAGCAGGCGGATCCCGGCGGCGTCATCTGCACGAAGCGCAGACCCTCCACGGGCGTCTGATCGTGGTCGGCGTTGAAGCCGATCTTCACGTAGAAGTCCTTCGCGCGGTCGACATCAGACACCGGCACGAAGATGAGTTCGATTTTCCAGTCCATCACGCACTCCTTCTGTCGGGCGCCGTCGCCCGTCCGCGACCACGGTACGCCGGGGCGCCGACATTCCTCCACGACTCCGGACCGGGTTCCCCGCGGGGATCAGCGTGCGGGGAGGAACGCCCCCTGGAGGAACCCCTCGAGTTCCGCCGTGCCGTCCAGCGGGAGGATCGCAGCGACGTACTGGTCCGGCCGCACGACGACGACCACGCCGTCCCGCGAGAGCTCGCGCGCCGCGAAGATGTCGACGTCCGTCCACTTGCTCGGACCCGCAGCGTAGACCTTCTCCCAGTCCACCAGCCCGAGCGGACCGCTGCGGGGCTGGAACAGCGCCGGCGTCGTCGTCACCTCGATCTCCTCGAACGGCTGCTGGTAGATCCCCTTGACGTCGAACACGGCGTCCTGATCGGCATCCGCCGGGGTGAAGCGGGCGAACAGCGACTCCGCCTCCGCCGCCCAGGCCGCGAGCGCGGTGCCGTCGCGGTCCGCGAAGGCGTAGACGCGCCAGCGTCCGTCGGCCCGGGCGTGATGCCCGAGGTGCACGGCATTGCCGTCGCCGACGCGCACGACCTCCGCCGACTTGAAGCGCTTTCCGAGCGGATAGCCCGCCGCGAGCCCCTGGTGCGCATCGGATCCCGTGATCATCGACGCGGTGTACTGCGTCATGAAGCCGGAGGGGAACTCCGCCGTCGCGAGGTAGTAGGTGGCGAGATCGCCCGGGTCGGAGATCTCCTCCGGCTTGCGGGCCATGAGGCTCGACCATTCGCGGTCGAAGTCGATGAGCTGCTGCGCGACGGGCTGGCGCTCCGCGCCGTACGTGGCGAGGAGGCTCTCGGGCGCCCGCCCGGTGAGCACCGAGCCGAGCTTCCACCCGAGGTTGAAGCCGTCCTGCATCGACACGTTCATGCCCTGACCGGCCTTCGCGCTGTGCGTGTGGCAGGCGTCTCCGGTGAGGAACACCCGGGGCGTCCTGTCCGCATCGAGCGCGTCGTCGAAGCCGTCGGTGACGCGGTGCCCGACTTCGTACACGCTGTGCCACGCCACCTGGCGCACGTCGAGCGTGTAAGGGTGCAGGATGGCGTTCGCCTTGCGGATGATCTCCGCGATGGGAGTCTGCCGCACCCGGTGGTCGTCGTCCTCCGCGACCTCGCCCAGATCGATGTACATCCGGCTCAGGTACCCGCCCTCGCGCGGGATGTGCAGGATGTTCCCGGCGCGGGAGTTGATGGCGCACTTGATGCGCCAGTCGGGGAAGTCGGTGTTGACGAGCACGTCCATGACGCCCCACGCGTGGGCGGCCATGCTGCCGACGTGCTTGCGGCCGATGGCCTCGCGTACGCCGCTGCGCGCCCCGTCGCAGCCGGCGACGTACTTGGCACGGATGGTGCGCTCCTCCCCCGCTCGCGGACCGGCGGTGTGCCGCACGCGCACCTCGACCGGGTGGTCGCCGTCGTCGTGGACCGTCAGCCCGAGGAACTCCACCCCGTAGTCGGGGACGATGCGTCCGGGGCCGTCGGCGGCGGCTTCGGCGAAGTAGTCGAGCACACGGGCCTGGTTGACGATGAGATGCGGGAACTCGCAGATGTCGTAGGCGTAGTCCGCGGTGCGGGTCGTCCGGACGATCCTCTGGGGGTCGGCCGGGTCGGGACCCCAGAAGTTCATCCACCCGATGTTGTAGGCCTCGGCGGTGATGCGCTCGGCGAACCCGAACGCCTGGAAGGTCTCGACGCTGCGCGGCTGGATGCCGTCGGCCTGGCCGAGCTCGAGGCGCCCCTCGCGCTTCTCGATGAGACGGGTCGTCACCTCCGGGTACTGCGACATCTGCGCGGCGAGCAGCATGCCGGCGGGACCCGAGCCCACGATGAGCACGTCGACCTCGTTGGGGAGGTCTTCCGAGCGCCCGATACCGGTTCCCTCGGCATCCTTCACGCGCGGGTCACCGGACACATAGCCGTGGTGGTGGAACTGCATCGTCGTCGATTCCTTCCGGACGCTTCTATTCTCGTCGTCGTTGTGTGCTCCCATCGCCCTTTCCGTCCTCGGCCCGGGGGCGGAAGACGGGAAGGGCGACGGGAGCGGAGTGGTTCAGGCCTTCGCCAGGCCGTAGATCGGGCTGACCGACTGCTCCTCCTCGTGATCCGGTCCGAGGGGGATGCCGGAGCGATCGCGCAGGAGCAGCGTCGCGATCAGGCCGAGCACGGTCATGCCCGCGAGGTACCAGGTGACGGCCTGCGTCGATCCGGTCGCCGCGACGATTGCCGTGGCGATGGTCGGAGCGAACGCGCCCCCGGCGATCGCCCCGATCGCGTACGAGATCGAGACGCCGGAGAAGCGGATGCTGGCCGGGAACAGCTCCGTGTACAGCGCCGCCTGCGGCCCGTAGGTGAAGCCCAGTCCGATGGTGAGGACGGCCAGACCGGCGAAGACGAGGCCGATCTCGCCGGTGTTGACCAGCGGGAACAGTGCGAACACGCCGATCAGCTGCAGCACCCAGCCGATGATGTAGGTCGTGCGGCGACCGATCCGGTCGCAGACCCACCCTGCGAGGAGCGTGGTGAGCAGCCAGGTGACCGCCGAGCCGGCGACGGCCCACAGCACGGGTCCGCGCTCGAGCCCGATCGGCCCCTCCGGGTTGGTCGTGTAGTTCTGGATGTACCCGCCGGTGGTCATGTACCCCACGGCGTTGTTGCCGGCGAAGACGAGCGCGGCGATGATCACGAGCAGCAGGTGCTTGCGGAACAGCTGCAGGATCGGCATCCGCGCCTTCTCCTTGCGCTCGGCGAGCTCGGCGAACACCGGGCTCTCCTCGACACGACGGCGCACGTAGTATCCGACGAGGATGAGCACCACGCTCAGCAGGAACGGCACGCGCCATCCCCACGCGAGGAACTGCTCGCCGGGGGCGATCGCGGTCATGACCGCCATCACGCCCGAGGCCAGGAGGAGGCCCAGCGGCACGCCGATCTGGGGCGAGGCCCCGAAGATGCCGCGCTTCTTGCGGGGCGCGTGCTCGACGGCCATGAGCACGGCGCCACCCCACTCGCCGCCGGCGGAGATGCCCTGCAGGATGCGCAGGAGCACGAGCAGGATCGGCGCGGTGACGCCGATCGCCTCGTACGTGGGTAGCACGCCGATGAGAGCGGTGGCCGCCCCCATCAGGATCAGCGTCCACATCAGCACGGTCTTGCGGCCGAGCTTGTCGCCGAAGTGACCGGCGAGGAACGCGCCGAGCGGGCGGAAGAGGAAGCTCACGCCCACGGTCGCGAAGGCGATGAGAGCGCTGTCGGCGCCGAGCGGTGCGAAGAAGAGCTGGCCGAAGACCAACCCGACCGCCGTGGCGTAGATGAAGAAGTCGTACCACTCCACGGTGGTCCCGACCACCGTGGCGAAGACGACGCGCCGGCGGTCGGCCGCCGTCGCGATGGTTCCGGTGGGTGTGAACCCAGTCTGTGACTGCCCGCTCATGCGGTGTCTCCTTTGTTCGTGACTGCACTGTCACGGCGCGCATCCGAGTCTCGGTCGAATCGCTTGCCGGGGTACGACCGATGATATATGATTTCGGATACGACGCACAAGCATCGACGACGCGCGAGGAGGCGCCCCGTGACGGACACCATCAGCCGCCCCGGCAAGATCATCGCGATCCACCTGAGCTACACGTCTCGGGCCGACCAGCGGGGCCGCCGTCCCGCCGCTCCTTCGTACTTCTTCAAGCCCGCGAGCTCCGTCGGCGTCTCGGGCGGCACGGTCGAACGCCCCGCAGGCACCGAGCTGCTCGCCTTCGAGGGCGAGATCGCGCTCGTGATCGGCACTCCTGCCCGCCGCGTCCGTCTCGAGGACGCGTGGGAGCACGTCGGCTGGGTGACCGCCTCGAACGACCTCGGACTCTACGACCTCCGCGCGAACGACAAGGGCTCCAACGTCCGCTCGAAGGGCGGCGACGGGTACACCCCCCTGGGTCCGCAGCTGATCGACGCCCGCACCGTCGACCCGGCCGAGCTCCGGGTGCGTGCGTGGGTCAACGGCGACCTGCGTCAGGACGACACGACGGCGGGCCTGCTGTTCCCGCTCCCCCAACTCGTCGCCGACCTCTCGCAGCACTTCACGCTCGAGCCGGGTGACGTCATCCTGACCGGCACGCCCGCCGGCTCGTCGGTCATCGTGCCCGGCGACGTCGTCGAGATCGAGGTCGACGCTCCCCAGGCACCCGGCGCTCCCTCCTCCGGGCGTCTCGTGACCACCGTGACCCAGGGCGAGATCCCCTTCGACCCCGACCTCGGGTCGCTGCCGGCGGTCGACGACCTGCAGCGCACCGAGGCCTGGGGATCCGCCGAGGCCGCGGGCCTCCCGGCTCCCGACCGCCCTTCGTCTCGCCATGATGCTCCTCGCTCAGGAATCGCGCCTGAGCGAGCAGAAGGGCTGTCGCCGGCCCTGCGCGCGAAGCTGCTCGAGGCTCCGACCGCCGGTCTCTCCGCACAGCTGCGCAAACGCGGCCACCACGCCTGCTTCGTCGACGGCGTCTCGGCCAATCTGGCCGGCGCCAAGATCGTCGGCACCGCGAAGACGCTCCGCTTCGTGCCGTTCCGGGAAGACCTCTTCGCCGGCCACGGAGGCGGGTACAACGCCCAGAAGCGCGCGTTCGACGCGGTCGAGGAGGGCGAGGTCATCGTGATCGAGGCCCGCGGCGACGCCTCGACCGGCACGCTCGGCGACATCCTGGCACTGCGGGCCCGCACCCGGGGCGCCGCGGGCGTCGTCACCGACGGCGGGGTGCGCGACTTCGACGCGGTCGCCGAGATCGGACTCCCCGTCTTCTCGCAGGGGGCCCACCCCTCCGTGCTCGGTCGCCGGCACGTGCCCTGGGAGGTCGACGTCACGATCGCCTGCGGGGGCGCCGCCGTGCAGCCCGGCGACATCATCGTCGGCGACGGCGACGGCGTCATCGTCATCCCACCCTCGCTCGCCGAGGAGGTGGCGGATGCCGCGCTCGCGCAGGAGGCCGAGGACGCCTGGATCGCGGCGCAGGTCGAGGCCGGGCATTCGGTCGACGGCCTGTTCCCGCTGAACGCCGCGTGGCGCGCGCGGTACGAGGCGGCCCAGGACGGCGGCGAGCGATGACGACCACCGCCACGAGCAAGTCCGAGGTCGCGTACGAGTGGATCCGCTCGCGCATCACCGGGCACATCTTCAGCCCTGGGTACCGTCTCGTGCTCGGCTCGCTCGCCGACGACCTCGGCATGAGCGTCGTCCCGGTGCGCGAGGCGATCCGCCGGCTCGAGGCCGAGGGGCTCGTGACGTTCGAGCGCAACGTCGGGGCCAGGGTCACCCTCGTCGACGAGAGCGAGTACGCACACACGATGCAGGCGCTCGGCGTCGTCGAGGGCTCGGCGACCGCGCTGTCCGCTCCGTTCCTCGACGAGGCGGCCCTCGACGAGGCGGCGCGCATCAACGACCGCATGGCCCGCATGCTCGACCATCTCGACGCGCACGCGTTCACGGAGCTCAACCGCCAATTCCACTCGGTGCTGTTCGAGCCGTGCCCCAATCCCCACATCCTCGACCTGGTGCACCGCGGGTGGTCGCGCCTGTCCGGCATCCGCGACTCGACCTTCGCGTCGGTCCCGGGCCGCGCCAGGCACTCCGTCGAGGAGCACACCGAGATCCTCGAGCTCATCCGCGAGGAGGCCGACCCCCTCGAGATCGAGCTCGCCGCCCGCCGTCACCGCTGGCGCACGATGGACGCCTTCCTCGACGCCCTGCACACCCGTTCCGCCCCCACGACCGGAGACCTGTCATGACCGATCCGCGCATCCCCGCCGACCTCCCCGACCACATCCAGCACTACATCGACGGCTCCTTCGTCGACTCCGTCGACGGCGACACGTTCGACGTGCTCGACCCCGTCACCAACCAGACCTACACGACCGCCGCCGCGGGCAAGAAGGCCGACATCGATCTCGCGGTCGCCGCAGCGAAGCGGGCGTTCGACGAGGGCCCCTGGCCGCGGATGCTGCCGCGTGAGCGCTCCCGGGTGCTCCACCGCATCGCCGATCTGGTGGAGTCGCGCGATGCGCGTCTGGCGGAGCTCGAGTCGTACGACTCCGGTCTGCCCATCACGCAGGCGCTGGGCCAGGCCCGGCGCGCCGCCGAGAACTTCCGCTTCTTCGCCGACCTGATCGTCGCGCAGGCGGACGACGCGTTCAAGGTGCCGGGTCGCCAGATGAACTACGTCAACCGCAAGCCGATCGGCGTCGCCGGCCTCATCACCCCCTGGAACACGCCCTTCATGCTGGAGTCGTGGAAGCTGGGTCCGGCCCTCGCGACCGGCAACACGGTCGTCCTCAAGCCCGCGGAGTTCACGCCGCTCTCGGCCTCGCTCTGGGCCGGCATCTTCGAGGAGGCGGGGCTTCCGGCCGGCGTCTTCAACCTCGTCAACGGACTCGGCGAGGATGCCGGGGACGCCCTGGTGAAGCATCCCGACGTCCCCCTGATCTCGTTCACCGGCGAGAGCCGCACGGGGCAGATCATCTTCGGCAACGCCGCCCCGTTCCTCAAGGGTCTCTCGATGGAGCTCGGGGGCAAGTCTCCCGCCGTGGTCTTCGCCGACGCCGATCTCGAGGCGGCGGTGGACGCGACGATCTTCGGCGTGTTCTCCCTCAACGGCGAGCGCTGCACCGCCGGTTCGCGCATCATCGTCGAGCGCTCGGTCTACGACGAGTTCGTCGAGCGCTACGCCGCCCAGGCGGCGCGCGTGAAGGTCGGCTACCCGCACGACCCGGCGACCGAGGTCGGAGCCCTGGTGCACCCCGAGCATTACGACAAGGTCATGGGCTACATCGAGATCGGCAAGGGCGAAGGCCGTCTCGTCGCCGGCGGCGGACGCCCCGAGGGCTTCGACGAGGGCAACTTCGTGGCGCCCACGGTGTTCGCCGACGTGTCTCCCGATGCCCGCATCTTCCAGGAGGAGATCTTCGGTCCCGTGGTCGCGATCACGCCCTTCGATACCGAGGAGGAGGCGCTGGCGCTGGCGAACAACACCAAGTACGGCCTCGCCGCCTACATCTGGACGAACGACCTCCGCCGTGCGCACAACTTCGCACAGTCGGTCGAGGCCGGCATGGTGTGGCTCAACAGCAACAACGTGCGCGACCTCCGCACCCCGTTCGGCGGCGTGAAGGCGTCGGGCCTCGGCCACGAGGGCGGCTACCGCTCGATCGACTTCTACACCGATCAGCAGAGCGTGCACATCACGCTCGGAGCTCCCCACAACCCCACCTTCGGCAAGAACTGACCCCCTCCAGCAAGGACGCTGACATGACCGACAAGACCCAGAAGACCCTCACCTCGTCCGGATTCTTCGTCTCCCAGGAGGCGCCGATCCACTCCGACAACCCCGTCGCGACGCCGACGAGCACGCCGCCCGACATCCTGCGCTGCGCGTACATGGAGCTGGTCGTGACCGACCTCGCGGCGTCGCGCGAGTTCTACGTCGACGTGCTCGGCCTGTACGTCACCGAGGAGGACGACGACGCGATCTACCTGCGCTCGACCGAGGAGTTCATCCACCACAACCTCGTGCTGCGCCGCGGGCCGATCGCCGCCGTCGCCGCCTTCTCGTACCGCGTGCGCTCGGCCGCGGATCTCGACCGCGCCGTGGAGTTCTACACCGAGCTCGGCTGCGACGTGCGCCGTGCGGCGGACGGCTTCGTGACGGGCATCGGCGACTCCGTGCGCGTGGTCGACCCGCTGGGCTTCCCGTACGAGTTCTTCTTCGAGACGACGCACGTCGAGCGGCTGTCGTGGCGCTACGACCTGCACACCCCGGGCGAGCTCGTGCGCCTCGACCACTTCAACCAGGTCACCCCCGACGTGCCCCGCGCCGTGCGGCACTACCAGGATCTGGGCTTCCGCGTCACGGAGGACATCCAGGACGACGAGGGCACGGTCTATGCCGCCTGGATGCGCCGCAAGCCCACCGTGCACGACACGGCTGCGACCGGCGGCGACGGGCCGCGCATGCACCACGTCGCCTTCGCGACGCACGAGAAGCACAACATCCTCGCGATCTGCGACAAGCTCGGCGCCCTGCGCCGCTCCGACGCGATCGAGCGCGGCCCCGGCCGCCACGGCGTCTCCAACGCGTTCTACCTGTACCTGCGCGATCCCGACGGCCACCGCGTCGAGATCTACACGCAGGACTACTACACCGGCGACCCCGACAACCCCGTCATCACGTGGGACGTGCACGACAACCAGCGCCGCGACTGGTGGGGCAACCCCGTCGTGCCCTCCTGGTACACCGAGGCGTCGCTCGTGCTCGACCTCGACGGCAACCCGCAGCCCGTCGTCGCCCGCACCGACTCCAGCGAGATGGCCGTGACCATCGGCGCCGACGGGTTCTCCTACACGCGTCCCGACGAGGGCGAGGCGTCCATGCCGGAATACAAGCAGGGCGAGTACAAGCTCGGCCACCAGCTGTAGGGAGCGCGGATGCTGTCGCACGACGCGGTCGCGCAGATCGCCGCGGAGCTGGCCGAGGCCGACCGCACGCACGGGGTGATCCCGCGGATCACGGCACGCTGGCCCGAGGCCACCGTCGAGGACTCGTACGCCATCCAGGGCGTCTGGCGCGATGCGCAGATCGCGGCGGGTAGACGCCTCGTGGGGCGCAAGATCGGGCTCACCTCGAAGGCGATGCAGCAGGCCACCGGCATCACCGAGCCGGACTACGGCGTGATGTTCGACGACACGGTCTACGAGTCCGGCGCCGAGATCCCCGTGGATCACTTCTCGAACGTCCGCATCGAGGTGGAGCTCGCGTTCGTGCTGAAGGATCCGTTGGAGGGCCCGGACTGCACGCTCGACGACGCGCTCGCGGCGATCGACTACGCCGTCCCCGCGCTCGAGGTGCTCAACTCGCACATCGAGCTGGAGGGACGCACGATCGTCGACACGATCAGCGACAACGCCGCCTACGGGGCGATGGTCCTGGGCACGGTGCGCAAGCGGCCGGACGAGATCGACCTGCGCTGGGTTCCCGGTGTGCTCTCCCGCAACGGCGAGATCGAGGAGACCGGTGTCGCCGCCGGCGTGCTCGGCCACCCCGCGACGGGGGTGGCGTGGCTGGCGAACAAGTTCCATCAGCACGGCGCGCGCCTCGAGCCCGGGGAGATCATCCTGGCAGGATCGTTCACGCGCCCGATGTGGGTGTGGCGCGGCGACGAGGTGCTGTGCGACTACGGACCGATGGGAACGATCGCATGCCGCTTCGTCTGACCCCCTCCTTCCGCGAGGCCCTCGCGGCTTCCGACCGCCCGCTGATCGGCATATGGGCGTGCTCGGGGAGCCCGCTCCTCGCCGAGGTGGCCGCCGGTTCCGGCCTCGACTGGCTGCTCATCGACATGGAGCACTCCGCGAACACCCTCGAGTCCGTGCTCGGTCAGCTGCAGGCGGTCGCCGCGTACCCGGTCACACCGCTCGTGCGCGTGCCGGCCAACGATACGGTCGCGATCAAGCAGGTCCTCGACCTGGGTGCCCAGAATCTCATCGTCCCCATGGTGTCGTCCGCCGAGGAGGCGCGGGCGGCGGTCGCCGCGACCCGTTACCCGCCCGAGGGCGTGCGCGGCGTGGGCAGCGCTCTCGCGCGCAGCGCGCGCTGGAACCGCGTGGAGGGCTATCTCCAGGACAGCGCCCGGCACACGTCACTGACCGTGCAGATCGAGACGGCCGCGGGCGTCGAGGCGGCCGCCGAGATCGCCGCGGTCGACGGGGTGGATGCCGTGTTCGTCGGGCCGTCCGACCTCTCCGCCTCGATGGGGCTGCTGGGTCTGCAGACGCACCCCGACGTCGTGGCGGCCGTGGAGCGCGTGTTCGCCGCCGTGGCGTCGACGGGCACGCCGGTGGGCGTCAACGCCTTCGACCCCGCGGCGGCCGAGGCTTACCTCGCGGCCGGCGCCGCCTTCGTCGCGGTCGGGGCCGACGTCGCGCTGCTCGCACGCGCCTCGGAGGCGTTGGCCGCGCGCTTCATCGCTCCCCGCGTCGGCGGCGGGCCGGAGCAGGAGCGCGCGAGCTACTGATCCGGCCGCCCGCGGGACTGGCGGATTCATAGGGTCGCGGGCGAGACTGTTCGCATGACCTTCGCTGCGCTCCAGCCCCTCGCCGACCGTGCCGCCCTGTACTCCATGATCCGCCAGGATCAGCTCTCGGCTGCGGCCGATGCGCTCGGCGAGCATCGCTGGGACGCCGACATGACGGCGGGCACGCTCACCTTCACGGCGAAGGACGACCCCTCGCGTCAGCTCGCGACCCGGGCGCACCTCATCGCCACGATCGCTCCGGGGCCGCGGTCGATGCTGTGGGCCTGGGCGCACCCGCAGGGCGACCCGCAGGGCGTGGCCGCGCAGCTCCGCGCGTACGGCGAGGAGCACGGTCTCGCCGAGCTCACCACGGCCGAGGTGCCGTTCCCCACGGATGCGCCGGGCGACGAGGACTGGATCGCGGCCGCCGGCCACACGATCGGCGGCGTCGCCGTCGAGCTCACCGGGCGCTCCCCCTACTATTCGGCCCCCGTCGGCGGCGGCACCCGCGCGGTCTTCCTGCTCGACGCACCGCTTCCGCCGCTGACCGTCGCCGACGCCATGATCGTCATGCCGCGGATGCTCGCGAGCATCTCGTTGGCCGATGCGCGCACCGCCGTGTGGGATCTCGCCCGCCTCGCCGGCTGGACTCTCACCTGGACCGACGAGGCGTTCTCGGGCGCCACGGTCGTCGATCCCACGGGTTCGGCGACCTTCCGCTTCGACGAGCACGCCCGCATCTCCAACATCCAGAGCTCCCTGGTCGGCCAGCACTGACTGTGCGGGGCATCCCCGGGGTGCCCTCCCGCACGGACTGTGGGATCCTGATCGCATGAAGAAGGCCGTCGTCCGGTTCGGGTCGCTCTACGTGTTCACCGTGGCGGTCCTGTTGCTGATCGGATTGCTGCTGCGGGGTGTTTCCGTGGGGTGGCACGCGCTGTGGGCGGCGATCGTCCTCACCCTCGCCGCGCTGTTCGTGAAGCCGACGCTCGGGGCCGCGTTCCGCCGGTCGGCCGCGAAGTCCGCCGCCGAACGCACGAGGGCCGGCGAGAAGGTCGTCCAGTACGTGCTCGTGTACCTCGTCGAACTGATCGTCTGGGCGCTCACGGTGTGGTTGAGCGGCGTCGACGCCCGCGGATTCTGGGGCTACGTCCTCCCGCCGTTCCTGCTGCTCGTGGGCTGGGTGATCTACGACCGGGTCGACGACACACTGCAGGCCAAGGCCGGCGAGGTCTACGACACCGTCCACGCTCGGGTCCGCCGACGCTGACGGCATCCGGTCGCAGAAACGCAGAACCTCGCACCGAATCCGAGGATCCTCTGCGAGGTTCTGCAGTTCTGCGAGATGCCATCGGGTGGGTGGCACCGGGCGGATGCCGTCAGGCGAGCCGTTCCGCGGCCTCGACCACGTTCGTCATGAGGAGGGCCACCGTCATCGGCCCCACTCCGCCGGGGTTCGGCGAGACGTAGCCGGCGACCTCGGCCACGTCGGGGTGGACGTCGCCGAAGACGAGGTTCTTGCCCGTCTCGGGGGCGGTCTGGCGCGTCACGCCGACATCGAGCACCGCGGCTCCGGGCTTGACGTCCTCGGCGCGGATGAGGTGCTTGACGCCCGCCGCAGCGACGATGACGTCCGCCTCGCGCAGGTACCGCGGCATGTCGACCGTGCCCGTGTGCGTCAGGGTGACCGTGGCGTTGAGGTCGCGACGCGTGAGCAGCAGGCCGATCGAGCGCCCGATGGTCACGCCGCGCCCGACGACCACGACATGCTTGCCGTGGAGGTCGTAGCCGTTGCGCACGAGCAGCTCGATGACGCCGCGAGGCGTGCAGGGCAGCGGGGTGTGGATGGGGCTGTTGACGTTGAGCACGAGCCGCCCGAGGTTCGTCGGGTGCAGGCCGTCCGCGTCTTTCGCGGGGTCGATCCGCTCGAGGATCGCGTCCGTGTCGATGTGCTTCGGCAGCGGCAGCTGGACGATGTAGCCGTGGCAGTCGGGGTCGGCGTTGAGCTCGTCGATCAGCGCCTCGACGTCGGCCTGGGTGGCGTCCGCCGGCAGCTCGCGCTGGATCGAGTTCATGCCGATCGCCTCGGACTGCCGGTGCTTCATGCCGACGTACAGCTGCGAGGCGGGGTCGGCGCCGACGAGCACGGTCGCGATGCCCGGCGTGATGCCCCGCTCGCGCAGCGCCGCGACGCGCTCCGTCAGCTCGGCCTTGATCGCCGCCGACGCCGCCTTGCCGTCGAGGATCTTCGCGGTCACTGCTGCAGGTCCGGGTACAGCGGGAAGGCTGCGGCGAGCGCGTCGACCCGGGCGCGGAGGGCTTCGACGTCGGCACCGGGGAGGAGCGCGAGAGCGATGATGTCGGCGACCTCGGTGAACTCGGTGTCTCCGAAGCCGCGGGTCGCGAGCGCCGGGGTGCCGATGCGCAGACCCGAGGTCACCATCGGCGGACGCGGGTCGTTGGGCACGGCGTTGCGGTTGACGGTGATGTGGATGTCGTGGAGCAGGTCCTCGGCCTGCTTGCCGTCGATCTCGGCGTCGCGCAGGTCGACGAGCACGAGGTGCACATCGGTGCCGCCGGAGCGCACCGAGATGCCGGCCTCCTTCACATCCTGCTGCGAGAGGCGCTCGGCGATGAGGGCGGCGCCGCGGAGGACGCGCTCCTGGCGCTCGGCGAACTCCGGGGTCGCGGCGAGCTTGAAGGCGGTCGCCTTGGCGGCGATCACATGCATGAGCGGGCCACCCTGCTGACCCGGGAACACCGCCGAGTTGATCTTCTTGGCGATGTCGGCGTCGTTGGTCAGGATGAAGCCCGAGCGGGGTCCGCCGATGGTCTTGTGCACGGTCGACGACACGACGTGCGCGTGGGGCACCGGGTTCGGGTGCAGTCCGGCGGCGACGAGACCCGCGAAGTGCGCCATGTCGACCCAGAGCAGCGCGCCCACCTCATCGGCGATCGCACGGAACGCGGCGAAGTCGAGCGTGCGGGGGTACGCCGACCAGCCCGCGATGATGACCTTCGGCTTGTGCTCGAGGGCCAGACGGCGCACCTCGTCCATGTCGATGGTCGACGTCTCGGGGTTCACGCCGTAGGCGACGATGTCGTAGAGGCGGCCCGAGAAGTTGATCTTCATGCCGTGGGTCAGGTGTCCGCCCTGGTCGAGCGAGAGTCCGAGCAGCGTGTCGCCGGGGCGGGCGATGGCGTGCAGCACGGCCGCGTTCGCGGAGGCGCCGGAGTGGGGCTGGACGTTGGCGAACTCGGCGCCGAACAGGCTCTTGGCCCGCGAGATCGCGAGCTCCTCGGCGACGTCGACCTCTTCGCAGCCGCCGTAGTAGCGGCGCCCCGGATAGCCCTCGGCGTACTTGTTCGTGAGCACGGAGCCCTGCGACTGCAGCACCGACACGGGAACGAAGTTCTCCGAGGCGATCATCTCGAGGAAGGTCTGCTGACGCTTCAGCTCCCGGTCGAGGACCTCGGCGATCTCGGGGTCGACCTCGGCGAGCGGGGCGTTGAAGTAACGGTCGGTCATGATGACGGGCTCCTCTGACGACGGATTCGAAGGGGTGTTCTCATCGGCCCAGGCGCGCGGTCGAATTCCGTGGTCGGTCGCTCCCCGGTGGTAGTCCACCCAGACGCCAGTCGCGACAGAACGAGCATAGCGGATTCCCCCTGGTCGGCTCACCGCCGCGCGACTAGGGTTTGTTCATGGTCCTTCCCCATTCGCTCCCCCTCGTTCCGCTGCCCGCCGCCGCCGTCGTGCGCGAGGGACGCATGCCGATCACCGCGGCGACCCGTGTGCACGGCGACTCCCCCGCCGCCGGCATCCTGATCGACGCCGTCGCTCGCCGCGCGGGCTTCCGGCCCGTCCGCGCCGAGGCGTCGGAGACCCCGCAGCCGGGTGACGTCGTGCTCCGGCTCGAGGACGCGATCCCGGCATCCGAGGCCTACTCCCTGCGCGTCGGCGAGCACGCGCAGATCTCCGGCGCCGACGAGGCCGGACTCTTCTACGGCGTCCAGACCCTGCTCCAGCTGCTGCGCGACGACGAGGGATGGAGCGTCCCGCACGTCGACGTCGACGATGCGCCGCGCTTCCCGCACCGCGGTGTCATGCTCGACGTGGTCCGCCACTTCTTCAGCGTGGCCGAGGTGAAGACGTTCATCGACGCGACCAGCGCCCTCAAGCTGAACCGCCTGCACCTGCACCTCACCGACGACCAGGGCTGGCGGTTGCAGATCGACTCCTGGCCGCGGTTGACCGAGCTGTCGTCGTCCAGCGCGGCCGACGGCGACCCCGGCGGCTTCTACACCAAGGACGACTACCGCGAGATCGTCGCGTACGCGGCATCCCGTCACATGGTCGTGATCCCGGAGATCGACCTCCCGGGGCACACCCACGCGATCGGCGTGGCCTATCCCGACCTGGTCGAGGCTCCGGTGCTCAACGACGGACTCGTCCAGCAGGCCGAGAGCATGGGCCAGCCGCTCCCGGTCGCGGGCGAGGTCTACACCGGCTGGGGCGTCGGCCATTCCAGCGTGCGCATCCGCGAGGAGCGCACCTACGACTTCGTGCGCGACGTCGTCCGGGAAGTCGCCGAGATGACGCCCGGCCCGTACATCCACATCGGCGGGGACGAGTCGCTCGGCACGACGCAGGAGGACTTCGACCACTTCGTCGAGCGCGCGACGCGGATCGTGACGGATGCCGGCAAGATCCCCGTCGCCTGGCACGAGGTCGGAGCGGCCGAGGACATCGCCGAGGGCACGGTCGGCCAGTACTGGGGCCTCACGGTGCCGCGGGGCACGCACGCCGCGGAGGCCGCCCACTTCGTGGAGCGCCGGGGCTCGCTGATCATGTCGCCGGCCGATGCGACCTACCTCGACATGAAGTACTCCGAGGACTTCCCGCTGGGCCTCACCTGGGCGGCGATCATCGACGTGCGCAGGGCCTACGAGTGGGAGCCCACCGCCGTGCTGGACGTCGCGGACGACGCCATCCTCGGCGTGGAGGCGCCGCTGTGGTCCGAGACCGCCCGCACGCTGGAGGACGTCGAGCGGCTCGTGTTCCCGCGCGTCGCCGCGGAGGCCGAGGTCGCATGGTCGCCGCGGGAGGCGCCGGGTCGGGAGTGGGAGTCGTTCCGCGGGCGTCTCGGCGCCCAGGCGCCGCTGTGGAAGGCTGAGGGGATCCGTTTCCACCCCGCCGCCGAGATCCCCTGGAGCGACAGATGACCGTGCACTCCTCCGCGACCGGCTCGCTGGTCATCCATTCCGCCCGCCTGGTCGACGAGGGCTCGATCACCGACGACGCGTGGGTGCGCATCGAGCAGGGACGCGTCGCCGACCGCGGCACGGGCCGCGGCTGGAGCGCCGCGGACACCGTCGTCGACGCCTCGGAGGCGGCGGGTCCCGGGGCCGTGCTGACCCCCGGGTTCATCGACATCCACGGCCACGGCGGCGCCGGGTCGTCGTTCGACGACGGCGCGGAGGCGATCCGGACCGCCCGGGCGCTGCACCGCGCGCACGGCACGACCCGCGCCGTGGTCTCGCTCGTGACCGCGTCCCTCGACGATCTGGCCCGCAGCGCCGCGCTGATCGCCGACCTGGTCGAGTCCGACGCCGACATCCTCGGGTCGCACCTCGAGGGCCCGTTCCTCGATCCCGGCCATCACGGAGCCCACGAGCCCTCTCTGCTGCGCGAACCGCGCCGCGACGACGTGGCCCGCCTCCTCGACGCGGGACGAGGCTCGGTCCGGCAGGTCACGATCGCCCCGGAGCTCCCCGGCGCCCTGGACGCGATCCGGCAGATCGTCTCGTCGGGGGCGGCCGCGGCGGTCGGCCACACCGATGCGGATGCCGCGACGGCGGTCGCCGCGTTCGAAGCGGGCGCCTCGATCCTCACGCACGCCTTCAACGCCATGCCCGGCATCCACCACCGCGCCCCCGGTCCGGTGCTCGCCGCGGCCGCCGACCATCGGGTGACCCTCGAGGCGATCGCCGACAACGTGCACCTCGATCCGCACGTGATCAAGCTCGTGTTCGACGCTGCTCCGGGCCGCGTGGCGCTCATCACCGACGCCATGGCCGCGGCCGGCAGTGCGGACGGGCACTACGACCTCGGCGCGGTGCGGGTGACGGTCGAGGACGGGATCGCCCGCGCCGACGACACGGGAGCCATCGCCGGCTCCACCCTCACGCAGGATGTGGCCCTGCGTCGCGCCGTGGACGCGGGGGTCGCCCTCCCGGACGCGGTGCGCGCCCTCACCGAGACGCCCGCCCGGGCGGTCGGATGCGCGGATCGTCTCGGCAGTCTGCGGATCGGCCTTCTCGGCGACGCCGTGCTGCTGGACGCGGAGCTGAACGTCGCCGGGGTGTGGATCGGCTGACGGCCGACACGCCTCACCCCCGGAGCCCGGGTCGCACGCCGCACGAACGAGAAGGCCGCCGATCCCCCCGGGGATCGGCGGCCTGAGCCCCCGCTCAGAGCGAGCGAGCCGAGAACTCCTCCCCCGAGGCTCCCGACCCGCCCGACCGATGCATATACCCCTCGCATCGGCGCCGGACCCCGCCCCCCGGTGGAGTCCATATGGCTGTCTCTCCTCATGAGACGTCGAGGGGGCCGATTCATTACGCGAGTCTGGGAGAATTCTTCGCGAATCCTGGCATGGTCTCGCGGATTCCGCCTCTCGACTGGGCTTTCTCCTCACCGCGGTCGGGCGGCGCAGGTGATCACGGGTCTGGCCTTCCTGAGAGATTCGGGTGAGAATGGTCCGGGCGCGTGAGGAATCGGTATCTCATGCGTCTCTTCCTGTGGAGGCGCATCTCGTGCCCCACGATCGAGGGACCGACGTGCACGAAGAGAACACTCCTGCCGACGGCGACGTACTCGCCGACGCCGACCTGATCCTGCGCACCCGCTCGGGCGACGCGGAGGCCTTCGGCGAACTCTGGCGGCGCCACTACCCGTCGGGCATCGCGGTCGCGCGCTCCGTGACGTCCTCGATCGACCCCGACGACCTGGTGCAGGAGTCGTACACCCGCATCTACCAGGCGATCGTCAAGGGCGGCGGACCCAACGGATCCTTCCGCGCCTACCTGTTCACGAGCATCCGCAACACGGCCGCCGCCTGGGGGCGGTCCCGCCGCGAAGACGCGATGGACGAGCTCGACACCGTCGCCGACCCCGACACGACCGATCAGGCGTCGAACGAGGCCCTCGACCGGAGCCTGACGGCCCAGGCGTTCCGCAGCCTCCCCACCCGGTGGCAGGAGGTCCTCTGGTACACCGAGATCGAGCAGATGCGGCCGCAGGAGGTCGCCCCGCTCCTCGGCATGAAGGCCGGCGCCGTGTCGCAGCTCGCGTTCCGTGCACGGGAAGGACTCCGCGAGGCATGGATCCAGGCCCACCTGCGCAGCTCCGCTCCGGGCTCCGAGTGCCAGTGGACCATCGAGCACCTGGGCGCCTACTCGCGCGGCAACCTCAGCACGCGGGACCACCGTCGCATCGAGGCCCATCTCGACGAATGCGCCCGCTGCATGATCGTCGCGGCCGAGGCGAAAGACGTCTCGAAGCGGCTTGCCCTCGTGCTGCTCCCGCTGGTGCTGGGTGTCGCGGGCTCGGCGGGCTACCTGGCCGCTCTGCAGGGCGGCGGTGCGCCGCTGGTCGCGATGGCGGCCATGCCCTCGAGCATCGCGAACGGGGTCGTCGTGGGCGACGGTGGTGCGGGCGCTCTCGGCACGGCCGGCGGCTCCGCGGCCGGTGGCGCTGGTGCGGCCGGCGGCGCGAGCACGGGCGGCGGAGCCGGTGGCGGCGCCGCGGGTGGAGCCGGGGGCGGCGCAGCCGGTGCGTCCGGCGGCATCCTCACAGGGATGGGCGCGCTGATCGGCGCCGGTTCCGCGGCACTCGTCGTGGCGGGCGTCGTCGCGGCGGCCACCATCCTCCCGGGACTCACGTCCGCGCCGTCGACCTCGCAGCCCACCGCGGGAGACTCCGACTCCTCCTCGATCGCCGCAGACGTGGCCGCAGACCCCTCGCTCGACGCCGAGAAGAGCGACGAGGAGCAAGACGAGGAGCAGGACGAGAAGAAGGCGCCCCCGGTGGAGGAGACCGACGACGCCGAGGACCTTCCGGACGCCGAGGAGACGACTCCGGTCGCCGCCCAGCCGACCGCTCCCAGCGCACCGACCCACTCGCCCGGCACCGGTTCCGGGACGACTCCCCAGCCGGAGCCCGGAACCGGGACCGAACCCGGCACGGACCCCGGTACCGACCCCGGCACGGATCCGGGAACCGACCCCGGGACCGATCCCGAGGACCCGGGCACCGACCCTGAAGACCCGGGCACCGACCCCGAGGACCCGGGCACCGACCCCGGCATCCCGCAGGGCGCGCCGCGGGTCGTCGCGGCGTCGGGCTGCACGTACCCCAGCGAGGTCCTCGGCCTCACCCTGACGCGCTACACCCTGCAGGTCGAGGGCGTGGCGGGCGCCACGGTGCAGCCGTACATCGGCAGCTTCCTCGACTTCACCGTCCCCGCTGTTCTCGACGACAGCGGCGCCGGCTCCGTGCAGCTGTCCCCGCGCTTCTGGCAGTCCGAGCTCGACCTCAACGTCACGCTCGCGTACATGGTGGGCGGGCAGCCCGTGAAGGGCACGTTCTCCGAACCCGTCCGGCTCAGCGCTCTGCCGGCGGAGGTCACCGGACCCTGCGACCCCGTCGAGGAAACGCCGATCGAGACGCCGGAGGGCGATGCGCCGACCGAGCCCGTCGTCGACACCTCCACCCCCGCCCGCTCGGAAGAGACGGCCGACGTCGCCGCCACCTCGGCTCCCGCCGACGCCGCGCAGAGCACGAGCCCCGCGCCCACGGCTCCGCAGACTCCCGCGCAGCCGTCGATCGCACCGACCGTCGAGACCCCCGCACCGGCGGACGAGGTGCCCGCGCCCGCGGAATAGACTGGAGCCATGCCCCAGGAACCCGCTTCCGTACCGGGCGTCGATCGACCCGTCATCACGGTTCTCGACGTCATCCGCGCCGTCGTCCTGGTCACCGCCGTCGCCTCGCTCGCCCTCTGGGGCTTCGCGACCTGGACGCTGCCCTGGAACATCGTGTTCGGCATCGGCGCGCCGATCGTCGTCATCCTGGTGTGGGCGCTGTTCCTGTCGCCCCGACCGGTGCTGCGCCTGCACCCGTTCCTCCGCGCCGCGGTCGAGCTCCTCATCTACGTCGGTGTGACCATCGCCTGGTGGTCCATGGGCCAGGCCCTCATCGGAACCGCCTTCGCGGTCGTCGCCGTCGTGGCCGGCGTGATCAGCGGGCGACGCGCACTGGGATGAGCGTCGTCGCGCAGCTCACCGCCGCTCTCGGCGGCCTCGTCGACACGAGCGACGCTGCGCTCGAGGAGGCCCGTGCCGACCGCTCCGGTCATGCGGCAGTAGGGCGGCCCCTCGCCGTCGTGCACGCGCGCACCGTCGAGCACGTCCAGGCCACCCTCCGCATCGCGACCGCGACCCGAACCCCTGTCGTCGTGCGCGGCGCCGGCACCGGCCTTGCCGGAGCAGCGAACGCCGGCGAGGGCGAGATCGTGCTCTCGACCCGTCTGATGGACGCCGTCATCGAGGTGCGCCCCGACGATCTGCTCGCGGTCGTGCAGCCCGGCATCCTGAACGCCGACCTCAATCGCGCGCTGGCTCCGCACGGCGTCTGGTGGGCGCCGGACCCCGCAAGCCGGGAGATCTCGACGGTCGGCGGCAACATCGCCACCGGCGCCGGGGGCCTGCTGTGCGCCAAGTACGGCGTGGTCCGCGACGCGGTGCTCGGCGTCGACCTGGTGCTCGCCGACGGCCGACTGCTCCACCTCGGCCACCGCAGCGTCAAGGGCGTCACGGGCCTCGACCTCACCTCCCTCGTCATCGGCTCCGAAGGGGTCCTCGGCGTGATCGTCGGGGCGACGCTCAAGCTCCGGCGACTGGTGCCCGGCAGCCCCTGCACGGTCACGGCCACCTTCCCCGACGTGCGCTCCGCCGCCGCGGCATCCGCCGGCGTCACGGCGGCCGGCGTGCAGCCCGCGATCATGGAGCTGATGGACGCCGCCAGCCTCGCCGCCGTGCACGCTCTCCTCCGCCTCCCCGCCCCGTCGGCCGGTGCCGCACAGCTCACCATCCAGACCGACGGACCGGCCGCGGCCGTCGAAGCCGACGCGATCGCCGAAGTCCTCCGCGCGCACGGGGGGACCACCGCCGTCACCCATGACCCCGCAGAGGGCGAGCGGCTGCTCGCGATCCGGCGGTCCATGCACGCCGCCATGGCCTCGCTCGGCACGACGCTCATCGAAGACGTCTCGGTGCCGCGCAGCGCCATGCCGGCGATGTTCGACGAGATCGCCCGCATCGAGCAGCGCTACGGCATGACGATCCCGACGGTCGCGCACGCCGGCGACGGCAACCTGCACCCGAACTTCATCTTCGAGGGCACCGAGACCCCCGCAGTCGTCTGGGAGGCCGCCGACGAGCTCTTCCGTGCGGCCATCGCGCTCGGCGGCACCCTGACGGGCGAGCACGGCATCGGAACGCTCAAGCGCCGCTGGCTGGCGGCCGAGATCGGCGACGACCAGTGGGAGCTGCAGCGCGGGATCGCTCGCGTGTTCGACCCGCTCGGCATCCTGAATCCCGGCAAGGTCTTCGCCCCCGATGCCTGACATCCACGTGAGTGCGGCGATCATCGCCGACGACCGGGGACGCGTGCTCGTGGTGCGCAAGCGCGGCACGGTGCGCTTCATGCAGCCCGGAGGCAAGCCCGAGCCCGGCGAGACCCCCGCCGCAACCCTGGTGCGCGAACTGGACGAGGAGCTCGGCCTCCGCCTCGACGAGGACCAGCTCCGCCCGCTCGGGCGCTTCGTCTCGGCCGCCGCGAACGAACCGGGTCACCGGGTGGTCGCCGACGCGTTCTGGACGACGATCGATCCCGACGCGGTCGCGGTGCAGGCCGAGATCGACGAGCTGCGGTGGATCACGCCGGCCGACGTCGCGACCCTCCCGCTGGCGCCGTTGAGCACCGAGCACCTACTGCCGCTGGCGTGGCCCGGTCAGCCGCTCTGACCGCCGGCCCGGGCTCGGGTCAGATGCCCTGCCAGGCCGGCTTGTTGGCGAAGGTGTACCGGTAGTAGTCGGCGTGCGCGAGGCGGGACGCCGCGGCCTCGTCGACGACCACGGTCGCGTGCGGGTGCAGCTGGATCGCCGAGCCCGGCAGCGATGCCGTGAGCGGGCCCTCGACGGCGTCGGCGACCGCCTGCGCCTTGCCCGCGCCGAACGCGAGCAGCACGAGGTGGCGGGCCCGGAGGATGGTCCCGAGCCCCTGGGTGATGCAGTGCATCGGCACGTCATCGATCGAGTCGAAGAACCGCGCGTTGTCGAGGCGGGTCTGCTCGGTGAGGGTCTTCACCCGGGTCTGGGAGGCGAACGAGGAGCCCGGCTCGTTGAAGCCGATGTGACCGTCGGTGCCGATGCCGAGGATCTGCAGGTCGACGCCCCCGGCCTCCGCGATGGCCGCCTCGTAGTCGTCGCCGGCGTGCTGGATCGTCTCGGTCGCACCATTGGGCACGTGGATGCGGCGCGGGTCGAGGCCGAGGGGCTCCACGACCTCGCGGGTGATGACGGAGCGGTAGCTCTCGGGGTGCGCCGGGTCGATGCCGACGTACTCGTCGAGCGCGAACCCGCGCACCTGCGACAGGTCGCGGCCCGCCAGCTGCGAGCGCAGGGCCTGGTAGACCGGCAGCGGGGTCGAACCGGTGGCGAGTCCGAGGACGGCATCCGGTCGGGCGTCGATCAGCGCGACGATCTCGGTGGCGACGAGGGAGCCGGCGGCTTCCGCGTTCTCGACGATGACGACCTCAGCCATGGAAGACGATCTCCTTCTCGGAAACGGACGCGCCGATCAGAGCGGCGCCGAATGCGGCGGCCGGCGATCCGGCCGCGAGTATCTCGATTCTCTCATCGAGGCGCAGCGTGCTCATGAACGCCGAGCGCTCGGCATCCGCCCGCAGGGCGGCACGGATGCCGTCTTCGAGGCGGCTCCCGAGCGCCGTGAGGCCCCCGCCGATGACGACGGTCTCGACGTCGGCGGAGAGCACGAGCACCCGCACGGCCGCCGCCGCGCCGTGGTGCAGGTCGTCGCGGAGCGCGATCGCGGCGGGGTCGCCGGCGTCCGCGGCATCCAGGATGTCCTGAACGGGCAGGGCGCCGGGGCGTCCCCAGGCCTTCGCGAGGGCCCCGCCGCCGCAGAACGTCTCGATGCAGCCGCGCTGCCCGCAGCCGCACAGGCGTCCGTTCGGGTCGACCGAGATGTGACCCACCTCGCCGGCCGTGCCGCGCGCGCCGCGGTGAATGCGGCCGCCGAACACGATGCCGGCCGCGACTCCGGTGCCCAGGTTGAGGTACGCCATCGATTCGCTGGCTCCGCGCAGGACCGCGGCGCCGAGCGCGGCGGCCTTCACGTCGTTCTCGACGCGGAACGGCATGCCGAGCGCCGCCTGCGCGCGGGCGGCCAGGTCGAGCGACTCCACGCCCAGGTTGACCGCATGGATCACCCGTCCGCCGTCGACGTCCACCACCCCGGGGATGCCGATGCCCACCGATCCGATGTCGGTGAGGGCGAGACCGGTCTCCCGCGCCAGGGCGGTCACCGCCTGCACGATGCTGTCGACGACGGCATCCTCTCCCCACCCGGTGGGGCGCCGCAGACGGCCGAGGATCTCCCCGTCGGGCGCGACGGCCACCGCGTCGATCTTGGTGCCGCCGACGTCGAGGCCGACGCGGACGGGCCGGGTCGACATGTCGTCGCGCACGGTCTGCCGCTGCGGAGGGAGCTCGGGCGCCGCCGGACTCGGGGCCGTACGGGTCACGAGACTCCCAGCTGCCCCGAGAGCACCATCACGGCGGCGCCGCGCAGCACGATGTCGTCCTGCGCGGTGAGGCGGATGAGGGCGTCCTCGAACACGCCCTCGAGCGTGCGGGCGTGCAGGGTCTCGCTGGCCGCGTCGATCAGCACCCCGTCGAGCAGCTCGGCCGGGCCGGAGAGCACGACCTCGGAGAGATCGAGCGCCGCGACGATCGGGGCGATCGCGATGGCCATGCGGGTGCCGGCGTCGCGGAGGATCTCGGTGCGAGCCCCAGGGTCCGCGGCGAGCGCCTCCGTGAGCCGGGTGACGCCGACCCAGGCCTCGAGGCAGCCGATCTTGCCGCACACGCAGCGCGGACCGCCGTCGGTCCCGACCACCACGTGTCCGATCTCCCCCGCGGCGAAGCGGCTGCCGAGCAGCGGCTGGCTGCTCGTGATGAGGCCGGCGCCGACTCCTCGACCGATCTTGATGAGCATGAAGTCGGGCTTGGCCGGGCCGAAGGTGTACTCGGCCAGGACCGCGGCGTTGGCATCGTTGCGCGCCAGCACCGGCAGATCGAGATCGGCGCCGAGCTTCGCTTCGAGGGGGAAGTCCGTCCACCCCAGGTTGGGCGAGCTGAGGACGAGGCCGTCCGGACGCACGACACCCGGCGTTCCGATGCCGACGCCGAGCAGGGGGCGGGTCGATGCGGCGACCAGCTCGCGGGCGAGCTCGAGGGTGGCCGCGTAGGCGGCGTCGCCGTCCGGGGCGGGCGGTCGCGGGACCTCGCGCCGCTCGAGCACGTCGCCGTCGAGGCTCAGCACGGCTCCGGCGAAGGCGTCGGGTCCCGAGAGGTCCATGCCGATGATCTGGTGGCCGACGCGGTCGATGTCGATGAGGATGGGGGGCTTCCCCGGTCCCGCGGTCTCCCGCACGCCCATCTCGATCACGATGCCGTCGGCGATGAACTCCGCGACGAGATCGGAGATCGTCACCCGGGTGAGCCCGGTCTCGCGGGAGAGGTCGGCGCGGCTCATCGCCCCCGAGTGGTACAGCGTCTGCAGCACGAGGGCGCGGTTGTGCCCGCGCGCATGCTCGGGCAGCACCTTGGCCTTGGAGCGCAGGTGGCGGCCCGGCCCGAAGGCGTGCGCGTTCGCATCGACGTACTCCGACGGCGATGCGGGGCGCTGTTCATCCGACACGGACATGTTTGTTAGTAGACCTTACGAACATCGAATATGCAACCCCGGCGTCTCGGGCGAGTCGCCGGGTTTATCGAAACGTTACATCCCCGCCGCGGTGCCGTCCGCCGCCGCCGCCCGCGCGACCAGGCGCTCGACGAGTCCCGCCACGATGCCCTCCCGGGTCTCGACCGTCATGGGCTTGCCCGGCACTCCGGGCCGTCGCTGCCCGGGAGCGGGACCGTCGGGGGAACGGTAGCGCACGCCGGCCTGGGCCAGGCGGCGCAGATGCGTCGGGAGGCGGCGGGCGAAGTCGGCGTAGGGCCGCGGTTCGCCTCCGTCCCAGAGGCGCTCCGCCACCGCCGCCAGCCGCGGGAACAGGGCGAAGTCGACCCGGTCCCGGGTCGGGAGGTGCTCGGTCCAGACGTTGGCCTGTCCCCCGACCGCGCCGGGCTCGATCCGCAGCGTGTACGCCTTCTCGATCTCCAGCGGCGGCCCGACCCGGATCGGCTCCTCGTCGGAGTCGGCCTGCGGGTAGTCGAGATAGACCTGCAGGTCCGGGCAGGCGATGACGGGGATGCCGCGGCGGATCGCCTCGCGCATCGCGACCGGCCCGCGCCAGGCCAGGATCCGCACCCCCTCCGGGACGTCGCCTTCGAGCACCTCGTCCCACGCCAGGGCCGTCCGCCCGCGCTCGCGCACGTGCGCCACGAACTGCGCCGTGAACCACGGCTGCACGTCATGGGGGTCGCGGAGGCCGAGCTCCGCCATGCGGGCCGCGGCCGCCGGGCTCTCGGCCCATTCCGTGACCGGCACCTCGTCGCCGCCGATGCCGATCCACGGCGAGTCGAACACCTCGCAGAGGGCGTCGATCGCCGCACGGCCGAACGCCAGTGAGGCCTCGGTGGGTGCGAGGGTGCGGGAGTTCACGCCGAAACGCTCCCACGGCCCCGTGACCGGTTCCCCGACGTCGGTGTTGCCCAGTTCCGGATAGGCGGCGAGCGCCGCCTGGACGTGCCCGGGCAGCTCGACCTCGGGCACGAGGGTCACGAAGCGCTCCGCCGCGTAGGCGACGAGGTCGTCGAGCTCGGCCCGGGTGTAGAAGCCCTCGTGCGCGCCCTCCACGACGGTCGCGAGCGGGCCGTGCCCCCGCTGCGTCGCCGCACGACGGGCGCCGACCTCGGTCAGCCGCGGGTAGCCGGGCACCTCGAAGCGCCATCCCTGGTCGTCGGTGAGATGGAGGTGGAGCACGTTCAGCTGGTGGTCCGCCAGGAGGTCGATGAGCCGGCGGATGTCCTCCGCCGGCCGGAAGTGACGGGCGACGTCGAGCATGACGCCGCGCCAGGCGTGGGCGGGCGAGGATCCCCAGGATCCGGCGGGGACCACGGTGCGGTCGCTGTCCGGCTCGCGGAACTGGCGCAGCGCGGTGACCCCGCGGAAGACTCCCGCCGGAGTCGCCCCGCGCACCTCGATGCCGTCGGCTCCCGCGGTCAGCACGAACGCCTCGTCGCCGATGCGTCCGGCTGCGGTCGCCGCGTCACCGAGATCCGCGTCCAGCACCAGGCGGATGGCGGGGCCGTCGCCGGGATCCGCTCCGGGCTCCGCGCCGAGGCGGCGCACCGAGGCGTCGAGTCCCACGTCGGCGACGACCGGGGTGTGCGCGGTCCAGACGAAGCCGGGCGCGGAGGGGTCGATCCGCCCGTCGATCCCGGGCACCGTGGCACGGTGCGGAGGCGGGGGCATGCGGAGCGCCTGGCCCGGGGTCTCACCCGTCATGGCGCCGTCGCACACGACCGGCACGCCGGCGACCAGGACCTCGACGATGCCGACGGGCGGCTCGAACGGGGTCTCGAAGTCCGCCCCCGCCGCGACGGAGGCGGGATCGAACAGCACCAGGTCGGCGGTCGCGCCGGTGCGGAGGATGCCGCGGGGCGCATCGCCCACGTCGAGCCCCAGCCGGCGGGCGGGAGTGGCCGAGAGGTGCCGCACGGCCTCCTCCAGCGTCAGCACTCCGAGTTCGCGGACGTAGTGGCCCAGGTAGCGGGCGAACGCCCCGCGTCCGCGCGGGTGCGGGCGGGCACCGATGAGGATGCCGTCGCTGCCGCCGGTGTGACGGGGGTGACGCATGATCGCCTGCACGTTCGCCTCGTCGCCGATGTGCATGAGGATGCCGGTGGCCCCGGCATCCTGCAGGATCGTGTCGAGCACCACGTCGACGGCCCGTCGTCCGGTGTCGAGCGCGATCTCCTCGATCGTGCGACCGACGAGCGCGGCGAGGGCAGGATCGCCGGTGCCCGAGATCTGGATGGCCGACCAGTCGGCGCGCTCCCCGTGGAAGCCGTCGCACCCGATCTCCTCGAGCTCGACGCGCACCGCCTCGCGTCCCTCGTCGTCGAGAGCGGCGATCGTCTGCAGCAGGTCGCCGCTCTCGGCGAGCCGGCTGGGGAGCAGCGCGGCGAGGGTCGTCGCGCCCGGCAGGTACGGATACGTGTCGATGGTCACGTCCACGCCGTCGGCGACGGCCTCGTCGATCAGCGCGAGGAGCTCATCGGCCCGACCGCGGTTGGGCGCGAAGTTCATGGTGGCGTGCGTGAGATGGATGGGGCATCCGGTGCGGCGCCCGATGTCCAGCGCCTCCCTGTACGCGTCGAGCGCGCTCGCGCCGTAACTGCGGGTGTGCGGGGCCCAGTAACCGCCCCGTTCCGCGACCACCCGGCACAGCGCTTCGAGCTCGGCGGTGTCGGCGTACATGCCGGGGGTGTAGGTCAGGCCGCTGGACATGCCGAACGCGCCGGCGTCGAGGCCCGCCGCGAGCAGCCCCGACATGGCCTCGATCTCCTCGGGCGTCGCGGCGCGGTTCTCGTGGCCGACGACCATCATCCGGAGGTTCCCCTGCGGGACGAGCACCGCCGCGTGGGACACCGCCGTCTCGGAGATCGCCGCGAGCAGGTCGTCGACGCTGCGCCAGGGGGCGGAGGTCGGTCCGTTCCATCCGGCGATCTGCGCGGCGACGACCGGGGCCGTGGCGTCGTCGAGCGGGGCGTATCCGAGTCCGTCCTGCCCGATGACCTCGGTCGTGACGCCCTGCCGGACCTTCGCGTCGTGCGCGGCGCCGGTGAGCAGCGCGAGGTCGCTGTGCGCGTGCATGTCGATGAACCCCGGCGCGAGCACGAGGCCGCGGGCGTCCCGCTCCACGGCGCCGTCGGGCAGCACCAGCGCCGTCGGGTCGTCGGGGGTGAGCACGGCGACGATGCGCGCGCCCTCCACGGCCACATCGGCGACGAAGCGCTTCGCTCCGGTGCCGTCGACCACGGTGGCGCCGCGATACACGCGGACCCGGCCGTCGGCTGCCTGCTGCGCGCTCAGGACCACGGTACGCGCGTCGTGGTCGTCCCGAATTTGTTGAGGCATCTAACAAGGCTACTAGGCTGGTCGCATGACCGCGAAGACCCGCATCTCCACCGACGCCGCCCCCGCTCCCGCCCACACCTTCTCGCAGGGTGTGCGCAAGGGACCCTTCGTCCAGGTCTCGGGCCAGGGCCCCGTGGATCCCGTGACCAACGAGTACCTCCACCCCGGCGACGTGGCGGCCCAGACCACCCGCACGCTCGAGAACGTCAAGGCGATCGTCGAGGCGTCCGGCGCCTCGTTCGACGACGTCGTCATGCTGCGGGTGTACCTCACCAAGCGCGAGGACTTCCCGATCATGAACGAGGCGTACGGCGCGTTCGTGACCGCGCACACCACCAGCGGCGTCCTCCCCTCGCGCACCACCGTCTTCACCGGGCTGCCGCGCGAGGAGATGCTCGTCGAGATCGACGGCATCGCCATCGTCGAGTGACCGCGAGGGGGCGACTCGACCGTTGCCCCCTCGTTACCCGCTTTCCCGTACCATTGACGACAGACGACTCGTCGACAGCCGGGGGGTGGAGTTCGTGACCGATGTGATCTCAGCGCGCGATGCTGCGACCGAGGCGTTGCCCGACGCATCCGCGCCCGTCGCAGACGAGCCCTCCTCCGCCACCTCCGAGCCGCCCAGCGGCGAGCAGCCGCTGGCCTGGGCGCCGAACGAGCCGTCCCCCAAGAAGCGCCGCGTCGGCCTGTGGATCGGCCTCGGCCTCGGCGTGGTCGCGCTCGGCGCGGGCGCCGCGTCGCTGGTGCTCATCGCCCCGGGAACGACCGTCGCCGGCACGAACGTCGGATGGATGACGCCCGGCATGGCCGCCGAGACGATCAGCACGCATCTCGCCGAGACCGAGATCGCCCTCACCGGCGCCGGCGACGGCACGGTCCTCACGGGAGCCGACCTCGGACTCACCGCCGACGCCACCGCGCTGGCGGACGAGGCCTTCGCCGCCCGGCCCATGTGGAACCTCGGCGCCTGGATGGGCGACCCGGTCCCCGGAGACATCACCCTCGACGCCGAAGCGGCCGAGGCCGTCCTGCGCGCGACCGTGCCTGCGAGCTTCGACGATCCGACGGACGCCGGGGTCGCGTTCGACGCCGCCACCGGCGCCTACGTCGTCACCCCCGCCGAGGTCGGCACCGCGATCGACGTCGAGGCGCTCACCGCCGCGATCACCGAGGCTCTCGCCGACGGCGGCAGCACCGTCGAGTTCTCGGGCGATCCGACCGAAGCGCTTCCCGCCATCACCGACGACGACGCCGCGGTCACCGCCGCCTCGCTCAACACCATGCTCGGCACGATCGGCTTCTACGTCGGCGAGGAGCGCACGGTGCCCGTCGCGCCCGAGGTGGCGGCGACCTGGCTCACCGTCGTCGACGACGGCGACATGCTGCGCATCGAGGCAGACCCCCAGGCGATCCAGGCCACGGTCGACGGCCTTCCCGCCCTCGTCGATCGCGCGCCGGTCAACGCCGCGAACATCGTCGACTCCAACGGGAAGGTGCTGCGCGCCGAGACCGAGGGGGTGAACGGCCGTGCGATCGCCGACACCACCACGGTCGCCGAGGACTTCGCCGCGCAGCTCGCCGACGGCAACGGCGTCTTCGCGCTGAGCGTCACCGAGGTCCCGTTCGAAGCGGTCACCCTCTTCCGTCGCATCGACATCAACCTCAGCACCCAGCGCGCCACGCTCTACGAGAACGACCAGGTCGTGAACAGCTGGGCCGTCTCGACGGGCCTGCCGGGCACGCCGACGCCCACCGGCAACTTCAAGGTCTTCGCCCACACGCGGATGCAGGACATGGGGTGCTACGAAGGCGCTCCGTACTGCACCGAGGACGTCCCGTGGATCACGTGGTTCACGACGAACATCGGCTTCCACGGCACGTACTGGCACAACAACTACGGCCGACGCATGAGCCACGGCTGCGTGAACCTGCCGATCGACCTGGCGAAGTACGTCTACGACTGGTCGCCCGTCGGACTCGAGGTCTCGGTCCACAACTGACGCACGCGTCACGCGGTGTCGTCCCTCCCCCGACGGAGGCACGGATACGGAAGAGGGGCGGATGCCGCAGCATCCGCCCCTCTTCCGTTCGCGCGGCGATCAGCTCAGCGCGTCGATGATGCCGTTGAACGTCGCGGACGGACGCATGACGGCCTCGACCAGAGCCGAGTCCGGACGGTAGTAGCCGTTGATCTCGACCGGCGAGCCCTGCACGGCCACGAGCTCGGAGACGATCTTCTCCTCGTTCTCGGTCAGCGCTGCGGCGACCGGGCCGAAAGCGGCCGCGAGCTCCGCATCCTTCGTCTGCTTCGCCAGCTCCTGCGCCCAGTACAGGCCGAGGTAGAAGTGGCTGCCGCGGTTGTCGATCGTGCCGAGGGCGCGGCCCGGCGAACGGTCCTCCTCGAGGAACGTGCCGGTCGCGGCATCCAGCGTCTCCGCCAGCACCCGGGCCTTCTCGTTGCCGGTCCGGTCGGCGAAGTGCTCGAGCGACGCGGCGAGCGCGAAGAACTCGCCCAGCGAGTCCCACCGCAGGTAGTTCTCCTCGACGAGCTGCTGCACGTGCTTCGGCGCAGAACCGCCGGCACCGGTCTCGAAGAGCCCGCCACCCGCGAGCAGCGGAACGATCGAGAGCATCTTGGCGCTCGTGCCCACCTCGAGGATGGGGAACAGGTCGGTCAGGTAGTCGCGCAGCACGTTGCCGGTCACCGAGATGGTGTCGAGGCCGTGGCGCATGCGCGCGAGGGTGTACCGCGTGGCCTCCTCGGGCGCGAGGATCGTCAGCGTGAGGCCGTGCGTGTCGAGCAGCGCGAGACCCTGGTGCACCTTGGCGATGATCTGCGCGTCGTGCGAGCGGTTCGCGTCGAGCCAGAACACCGCGGGGGCGCCGGTCGCACGGGCGCGCCCCACGGCGAGCTTGACCCAGTCCATGACCGCGACGTGCTTGGTCTGAGTCGCACGCCAGATGTCACCCGCGGAGACCTCGTGCTCGATCAGGGCGTTGCCCTGGCCGTCGAGGATCTGGACGACGCCGTCGCTCGCGATCTCGAACGTCTTGTCGTGGCTGCCGTACTCCTCGGCCGCCTGCGCCATGAGACCGACGTTCGGCACGGTGCCGATCGTGGCGGGGTCGAGCGGGCCGTTGGCGATCACGTCGTCGATCACGGCCTGGTAGACGCCGGCGTAGGACGAGTCGGGGATGACGGCGATCGTGTCGTCCTCGCCGCCGTCCGCGCCCCACAGCTTGCCGCCGTTGCGCACGAGGGCCGGCATCGACGCGTCGACGATGACGTCGCTGGGCACGTGCAGGTTCGTGATGCCCTTGTCGGAGTTCACGTACGACAGGCGCGGCCCCTCGGCGATCGCCTTGTCGAAAGCCGCCTGGATCTTCTCGCCGTCGGCGATGCCCGACAGACCCGCGAGGATCGAGCCGAGGCCGTCGTTCGGGCGCAGGCCCGCCTCGGCGAGCTGCGTGCCGTACTCGGCGAAGACGTCGGCGAAGAACGCCTTCACGACGTGACCGAAGATGATGGGGTCGCTGACCTTCATCATCGTCGCCTTGAGGTGCACGGAGTAGAGCACGTCGTCGGACTGGGCCTGCTCCAGCGTCTCGGCGAGGAAGGCGTCCAGCGCGGCGGCCGAGAGGAACGTCGCGTCGATGATCTCGCGCGGAAGGACCTTCAGCCCCTCCTTGAGCACGGTCACCGTGCCGTCCTTCGCCGTGTGGCGGATGCTGAGCACGTCGTCGGAGGCGGCGACCCATGACTTCTCGTTCGACTTGAAGTCGTCGTGGCCCATGGTCGCGACGCGGGTCTTCGACCCCTCGGCGAACGGCTTGTTGCGGTGCGGGTGCTTCTTGGCGTAGTTCTTCACGGCCAGCGGCGCGCGGCGGTCGCTGTTGCCCTCGCGGAGCACCGGGTTGACGGCGGAGCCCTTGATGCGGTCGTAGCGCGCACGGACGTCCTTCTCCTCCGGCGAGGTCGGGTCGTCCGGGAAGTCGGGGATGTCGTAGCCGGCCTGCTGCAGCTCGGCGATCGCGGCCTTGAGCTGCGGGATGGATGCCGAGATGTTGGGCAGCTTGATGATGTTCGCCTCGGGCAGCGTGGCGAGACCGCCGAGCTCCGCGAGCGCGTCGCCGACCTGCTGCTCCGGCGTCAGCTTCTGGGGGAAGGCCGCGAGGATGCGGCCCGCGAGCGAGATGTCCCTCGTCTCGACCTCGATGCCCGCCTGGCCCGTGAAGGCCGAGATGATCGGCAGGAAGGAGGCGGTGGCGAGAGCGGGTGCCTCGTCGGTGTAGGTGTAGATGATGGCGTCGTCAGTCACCGGATGATCTCCGTTCACGGGGCGATTTGTCTCGATACCAAGATACCTGAGCGACCCCGACCCCGGTCGCGACGGCTCCCCCGACGCCGGGGGAGAAATGTGCGGCGAACGAGTGTGCGGGTGCGTGCGAGGGGTTAGCCTGGGGTCATGTCCGAATTGCGCATGGTCGAACTCTCCGCTGCGACGATCGTCGCCGTGAACAACCTGTCGCTGAAGCCCGGACAGGAGCAGTTCCTCGCGCCGGTCTCCTACGGGATCGCCGCGACGGTGGTCAACCCGGCCACCGCCTGGCAGCGAGTGGTGCTCGACGACGACCAGGTGGTCGCCTTCGTGAGCGCGAACTTCGACCCCGAGGCGCCGGAGGAGCACTTCCGCTCCGTGCTGTGGCGCATCAACGTCGACGCGGACGACCAGGGGCGCGGCATCGGCCGCTTCGCGGTCGAGAGCCTCGTCGACGAGGCGCGGCGCCGCGGCGTCGATCACGTCAACGTCATCTACGAAGCCGGCGACGACGGACCGGAGGCCTTCTTCCTCCGGGTGGGATTCACCCCGGTCGGAGAGACCGAGTACGGCGAGGTCATCGCCGAGATCCGCGTCACGTCCTAGACCGGCGGCGGGGTCTCGAATCCCCCTCCCCCATCGAGACCCCGTCGCCCTCCGCCGGTTCGTGGGAGCGCTCCCGAACCATCGCCACAGCACTCGAAGGAGAGCGCCGTATGACCACCCCCACGCCGTCCGACTACCGCGGATCGGGACTCCTCTTCCCCGAGGACTTCACCTTCGGCTCCGCGACCGCCGCGTATCAGATCGAGGGCGGCGCCGCCGAGGACGGCCGCACCCCCTCCATCTGGGACACGTTCAGCCGGACGCCGGGACGGGTGTGGAACGGCGACACGGGCGACGTCGCCTGCGACCACTACCACCGCGTCGAGGACGACCTCGACCTTCTGGCCGACCTGGGTCTGCAGGCGTACCGGTTCTCGATCGCCTGGCCGAGGATCGTCCCGACCGCCGCGGGCGCCGTGAACCGGGCCGGGATCGACTTCTACTCGCGTCTCGTCGACGGCCTCCTCGACCGCGGCATCCGCCCGGTCGCGACGCTGTACCACTGGGACCTGCCGCAGTACCTGGAGGATGCCGGGGGCTGGACGACGCGGGCCACGACGGACGCGTTCGAGCGGTACGCCGAGATCATGGGGACGGCGCTCGGCGACCGCGTGCACACGTGGACCACCCTCAACGAGCCCTGGTGCTCCGCGTACCTCGGCTACGGACAGGGCGGGCACGCACCGGGGCGGCGGGAGCCGGCATCCGCCCTCGCCGCCGTGCACCACCTGAACCTCGCCCACGGACGCGCGATCCGGGCGCTGCGGGCGACCTCGACCGGCGATCCCGACTATTCGGTCACCCTGAACTTCCACGTGCTCCGCGGTCAGGGCGACGGCGCCGACGAAGCCGTGCGCCGCATCGACGCTCTCGCCAACCGGGCTTTCACCGGCCCGCTCCTGCGCGGCGAGTACCCGGCCGATCTGATCGAGGACACAGCGTCCGTGAGCGACTGGGCGTTCGTGCGCGACGGCGACCTCGCCACGGTCCACCAGCCGATCGACGTGCTCGGGGTGAACTACTACTCGACGGCCACCGTGCGACTCTGGGACGGCGTCTCGCCGAAGCAGCAGAACGACGGGCACAAGGGAGCCGAGGGCGGCACCGCCTGGCCCGGGAGCGACCAGGTGGTCGAGTTCGTGGAGCAGCCGGGACCGTACACCGCGATGGGGTGGAACATCGCCCCCGACGGGCTCGAGGAACTGCTGGTCTCGCTGTCCGAGGAGTTCCCGGAGCAGCCGCTCATGGTCACCGAGAACGGCGCCGCCTTCGACGACGCCGTCGCCGACGACGGCTCGGTGCCCGACCCCGAGCGCACCGACTACCTCCGACGCCACTTCACCGCCGCGCACCGCGCGCTCTCGCGGGGCGTCGACATGCGCGGGTACTTCGTGTGGTCGTTGCTGGACAACTTCGAGTGGGGCTACGGCTACGCCAAGCGCTTCGGCATCGTACGGGTCGACTTCGACACCCTCGAGCGCACGGTGAAGGACTCCGGGCGCTGGTACCGAGAGCTCGTGCGGACCCGTACCGTCGGGGCCTGACGGCGGCGTCCGCGCGCGTCGAGGGGGATGCCGGGGCGTCAGCGCCCGAGGTCAGCGTTCCTGATCGTCGCGGGGACGCCGGCGTTCGGACCACGCGGCGAACGCGTTTGCCGCGGCCCCGGCCGCTCGATCGATGGCGTCGACGGAGCGGGTGAGCACGTCGTGCGCCGCGTTCTGCCAGGCCGGCGCCGCGGGCGCCTCCCCCGCCTGGGTGCGCGCGGCATGCTCGGCGACGTCGAGGGCCCGCTCGAGTTCGGCGACCGCGTCCCGGTAGGCCGAGTACTCCGCCGGGGTCGGAGTGTCCCCCGCGGAACGCCGCGCCTCCGTCGCCCGGTTCGCGGCGCGCAGGTAGGCCGCGGTGGCGGGCTCCTTGACGTCCGTCATCGACGGGTAGGCGATCTGGTGCGCCGTGTCGGTCTCGTACCTCATCCAGCGCGCCACGACGGCGTCGTGCTGCGCCCGCAGACGATCCAGGGGCCGCGGCGCCGACCGCGTCGGGATCGACGCGCGCGCGGCCGTCACGCGGGCGCGGGTGGCCCGCACGTTCGCCGTGGCGGCTCGGACGTCGAGTTCGGCGTCGCGGAGCATCCGCTTCGCGCTCGCGACCTGCTCGGGCGTCGCGCGCCGCGCGGACCGCTCGGCGGCGACGCGGGCATGGTCGGCCCGCGCGACCTTGACCGCGGTGCGCTTCTCGAGCACCGCGACGCGGGCGGTCTTCAGATCATGACGTGCGGCATCGTACGCGAGGCGTCGACCGCTCCGGGTGGTGCGACGACGGAGACCGATCGCGCCCGCCGTCACCCCGCCGGCGGCGACGGCCGCCGTCCACCACCACTCTCCGAGCAGCATCAACGGGTCCATGCCTCGATGCTACCCACCGGGCGTCCCGCCGTGTCCCGCGTGCGCGGACGCCCGGGTCAGACGAGGGTCTCCTGCCACGCCGCGTGCAGCTGGGCGAACTTGCCCGTGCCGCCGATCAGGGCCGCGGGCGTGTCGTCCTCGATGATCCGACCGTGCTCCATCACGAGCACGCGGTCGGCGATCGCGACCGTCGACAGGCGGTGCGCGATGATGATCGCGGTCCGCTCGGCGAGCAGCGTCTGCAGCGCCTCCTGGATCAGCCGCTCGGACGGGATGTCCAGAGACGCCGTCGCCTCGTCGAGGATCAGCACGGCCGGGTCGGCGAGGAAGGCGCGCGCGAACGAGATCAGCTGCCGCTGGCCCGCCGAGACGCGTCCGCCGCGCTTGTTGACGTCGGTGTCGTAGCCGTCCGGGAGCGAGGAGATGAACCCGTCGGCGCCGACTGCACGCGCCGCGGCGCGGATCTCGTCGAGCGTCGCATCGGGCTTGCCGAGCGCGATGTTGTCGGCGACGGTCCCGCTGAACAGGTACGCCTCCTGCGTGACCATGACGATCGCGCGACGGAGGTCCTTCGGATGCAGCGACCGCAGATCGACGCCGTCGAGGGTCACGCGCCCCTGCGTCGGGTCGTAGAAGCGCGAGATCAGCTTCGCCAGCGTCGACTTGCCGGCGCCCGTGGTGCCGACGAGCGCGACGGTCTGTCCGGCGGGGATGTCGAGCGAGAAGTCCGGAAGGATCGTCTTGTCGGTGTATCCGAAGGTGACGTCCTCGAACCGCACATGCCCGCGCGCCTGCCACAGGTCCACCGGCTTCTCGGGGTCGGGAACCGTCGGCACCTCCTCGAGCACGCCCGACACCTTCTCGAGCGCGGCCGTCGCCGACTGATACGAGTTCAGGAACATCGCGATCTCCTGCATGGGCGCGAAGAAGTTGCGCACGTACAGGACCGCCGACAGCAGCACGCCGACGCTCAGCACGCCGGTCGAGACGCGCAGGCCGCCCCACAGCACGACGAGCCCCAGCGTCAGCGCGGCCACACCCATCAGTCCCGGCTCGAAGGTGCCGAACAGCAGCATCGAGCGACGGTTCACGTCGCGGTACTCACCGGCGACCTTCTGGAAGGCGACGTCGTTGCGCGGCTCCTTGCGGAACGCCTTCACGGCGCGGATGCCGGTCATGGTCTCGACGAACTGGACGATCACCTGCGCGCTGATCACGCGCGACTCGCGGTACACCAGCTGGGACCGCGAATAGAACCAGCGCATGAGGAAGAACAGCGGCACGCCCGCGAGGGCCAGGATGACGCCCGACTGCCAGTCCCACACGCACAGCGCGATGAACGTGAAGATGCCGAAGAGCACGCCCGAGACGAGCTCGTTGAGACCGCCGTCCAGGAGCTCCTTGATCGAGTCCAGGTCGCTCGTCTGACGGGAGATGATGCGGCCCGAGGTGTACGACTCGTGGAACTCGAGGCTCAGCCGCTGGGTGTGGAGGAAGATCCGCTTGCGCAGATCGAGCAGCACCGCCTGCGTCAGACGGGCCGCGATCATGACGTACCAGGCGATCAGGGCAGCCGCCACGGCGCCCGCGAGCAGGTAGACGCCGCCGATCAGGAAGGTCGGCAGCCAGTCCGCCTGCTCCAGGACGGCGGGCAGCGCCCGGTCCAGCCCGATGCTGATCAGGATCGGGCCCGACACCTGCAGCGCCGTGGAGATCACGAGCACGACCGCGGCCAGCACGATCTGCGGCTTGAGGGGCCGCACGAGCGACCCGAGCAGGCGGAGAGAGCGGCGACGGATGGCCCTGCTCTCCTCGCGGGTGTACCGGGAGCGGTCCTCGTCCTGGGTTCCGGTGAGGGTGGAGCTCACGACCGCACCTCCTTCTCGCTGACCGCTTCGTAGCCTGGTGTGTCGGACTCCGCCTCGCGGATCCCCGCCTCGATGTCGTCCCCGAGGGCCGCGTCGGCCGCGTCGGCATCGTCGTCCGGATCACGGATGATCGGGATGGCGCCGGTGCGCGCCGCCTCCTCCGCCTCGAGGCTCGAGATGACGTGCCGGTAGTGCCGGCTGCTCCGCAGCAGCTCGGCGTGCGTGCCGACCGCGGTGATGCGCCCGGCCTCGAGCAGGGCCACGCGGTCGGCGAGCGCCACCGTCGAGGGACGGTGGGCGACGATCATGGCTGTGGTGTCGGCGAGCACGTGGCGCAGCGCCTCCTCCACGAGCGCCTCCGTGTCGACGTCGAGCGCCGAGAGGGGATCGTCGAGGACCAGCACCTTGGGCGCCGCGGCGACCGCGCGCGCCAGGGCGAGGCGCTGACGCTGCCCGCCCGAAAGGCTCAGCCCCTCTTCGCCGATGACCGTCTCGACGCCCTCGGGAAGCGTGTCGACGAACGCGGCCTGAGCGACGTCCAGGGCTTCGCGGAGGATCCGCTCGGCCTCGGGGCCGTGCAGGTCGAGGTCGGCGCGTCCGAGCAGCACGTTCTCGCGCACGGAGGCCGAGAACAGCGTCGCGTCCTCGAACGCCATCGCGACGTGCTGGCGCAGCTCGGCCAGGGGCAGGTCGCGGATGTCGACGCCGTCGAGGGTCACACGGCCGCCCGTGACGTCGTAGAGCCGGGTGGGGAGCGTCGTCAGCGTGGTCTTGCCGCTGCCGGTGAGGCCGACGAGCGCCATGGTCTCGCCCGGGCGCAGCACCAGGTCGATGCCGTCCAGCAGGTCCCGCTCGTCCGGCGCCGCGTCCTGGTAGCGGAAGTGCGCGCTCTCGAACGCCAGCTCCCCGCGCGGGTGCTCGATGTGCACGGGCGTCGCGGGGTCGGTGATCGTGTTGGTCTCCGAGAAGATCTCGAACACGCGGTCCGTCGCCGTCCGGGCGTCGAGCATGAACGAGAAGAGGAAGCCGATGGACTCGATCGGCCAGCGCAGCACGGTCGCCATCGCGAAGAAGGCGAACAGCTCGGGCAGCTCGATCGCGCCCTGGGAGATCAGCCAGATGCCCGACATCAGGCTGAGGCCGAAGGCGATCTGCGGCATGAGGTCGAGCCAGAACCAGATCGACGCGACGGCGCCGGCCTTGCTCATCTCCGTCTCGCGCAGCGTCTCGGCCTGTCGGCTGAAGCGGCTCAGCGCGTGCTTCCCGCGGCCGAACGCCTTCAGGACGCGGATGCCGTGCACGCTCTCCTCCACGCTGGTCGCGAGATCGCCGGCCTGATCCTGGCTGCGGCGGGTGAGCGCGCCGTAGCGCTTCTCGAAGAGGTACCCGCGGATCCACAGCGGGATCGCCGTCACGAGGAAGATCGTGCCCAGCAGCCAATGCCAGCGGAACAGGAGCGCGGCGCCGATGATGATCGTGAGCACGTTGACCACGAGCAGCACGAGTCCGAAGGCCAGCCACCGGCGGATCAGGTTGATGTCCTGCATCATCCGGCTGAGGAGCTGTCCCGACTGCCAGCGGTCGTGGAACGACACCGGCAGCGTCTGCAGCCGGGAGTAGAGGTCGGCGCGCATGCGGTACTCGACCTCGGTCGCGGGGTTGAGCACGAACTGCCGACGCAGCCACACCATGAGGGCTTCGCCGAGGGCGAGTCCGAGCACGGCGAGCGCGCCCCAGACGATCGCGCTCGTCTCACCGGTCTGCACCGGGCCGCGGATGATCTGCTCGAGCACGATCGGGATCATCAGGGCGATGAGGGCGGCGGCGAGCGCGCTCGCGGCACCTCCGGCGAGCCGCCAGATGACGGGGCGCACGAACGGCTTCAGCCGCCACAGCGCTGCGGCGGTCGAGAGCGAGGAGGACGGGGCGGTGGTCTGCGGGGAGGGCGAGGAGGACATGTCTCTCAGATGAGTGTCGAGCGGAGTGGTGCGGAGAGGGCGGACGCGGAGCGGAGAGCCGGTCCTGCGGCCGAGCGGAGCGAGCGGGCGCGAGCGGCTCTACGAGAGCGGGCGCACCGTGGCGGAGCCGAGAAGGGCGATCTTCGGGACGGCGATCGTGGCCATGGTGTCCTCCTCGGGTCTCGGCTGCGTCGTCCGGTCGGCGCGACAGCCCACCAGCCTATTGCTGTGAACCAGCTGGGCGCAAGAGGAATTCCCTCGCGACCGCTGCGCCCGTCCGCCGCCCGTTCAGCGTCCGCCGCCCGAGCCCTCCCGCGTCAGCAGGCTCTGCTTCACCCCGAGTCCCCACGCGAACCCTCCCAGGCTCCCGTCCGAGCGCAGCACCCGGTGGCAGGGCACGAAGAGGGCCGGCGCGTTGCGGGCGCAGATCGAGGCCGCGGCACGCACCGCCCGCGGGTTGTCGAGCGCCGCGGCGAACGACGTGTACGTCAGCGGCGCCCCCGGTGCGATGGAGCGCAGCGCGGCCCAGCCCTGGAGCTGGAGCCCGGTGCCCCGCTGCGCCACGGCGACGCCGTCGATCGCGCGCAGGTCTCCGTCGTAGTAGGCGCGGGCGGCATCCGCGGCATCCGTCTCTCCGTCGCGGACATCGTCGGGCCGGTGGGCGGGGGCGAGACGGGCCAGGATCGCCTCCCGGTCGGCCGTCCACCCCGAGGAGAGCACGCGCTGCTGCTCGTCGACGAGCAGCGTGAACGGTCCGTCCGGGGTGTCGATGGTCTGGATGAGGGCGGTCATGAGGTCTCCTTCGTCGATGCCCGCGGGGTTCGTGCGGCGACGGGGCGCACGGGGGCGGCCCGCCAGAGATGCGCGGTGAGGTAGCTGCGCCAGGGGGCCGTGCGCTCGGCCCACCGGATGATGTCCTTCGGTGCGGACGGGAGCCCGGAGGCGGCGGCCCCCGCGCGCATCGCGACGTCACCGGGCAGCAGGATGTCGGGGTCTCCGAGCACCCGCATGCGGACGTAGTCCGCCGTCCACGGACCGATCCCCGGCATCGCGAGCAGGGCCGCCCGCTGTGCGGCGCCGTCGTCGCCCACCGTGAGCGGCAGGGACCCGTCGGCGAGAGCCGCCGCGGCTCCGGTGATCGCGCGGATCCGGGCGGCCGGCCCGCGCAGCACCTCGGCGCCGTGCTCGGCGATGGCCTGCATCGTCGGAAACAGCAGGCCGTTCTCGACCCGCTCCCCCAGAGCCTGCGCGAGGCCGCTGAGCGCGGTGCGCGCGGCCACCACGGTGATCTGCTGCCCGACCATCGCGCGGATCAGCATCTCGTGCGGGTCGGCCGCCCCGGGCACGCGGATGCCGGGCGTGCGCCCCACCAGCGACGCGAGCTCGGGATGCGCGGCGAGCGCTCCGTCGACCGCGAGCGGATCGGCGTCGAGATCGAACAGCCGTCGCACGATGCCGACGAGCGGCGCGAGGTCGCCGAGCCGGGTGACCCGGGCCCGCAGGTGCAGGCGGTCCGCGGCATCCTGCCGCAGCTCGAACCAGGCGGGGCCGCCGGGCATCCGGAGGTGGCGGGAGAACGAGGTCGCGGTCGCCTCCTCGACATCGGCAAGCGCTCGCGCGGACATCCAGGCGAACAGACCCGCGGCGTCCAGCGGCCCACGGTAGGGGAGCACGAGGTCGATGACCCCGGGGACCGCGGCCGTCGGCATCCGTCGCCGGGCGCGCAGCTGGCTCGGGGTGAGGTCGAACACCTCCCGGATCGTGTCGTTGCACTGGCGGATGCTGGCGAAGCCCGCCGAGAACGCGACGTCGGAGACGGGCATGTCGGTGCCGACGAGCAGCATACGGGCGGTGTGCGCCCGGTGCGCGCGGGCGAGCGCCAGCGGACCGGCTCCCAGCTCGGAGGTGAGGAGCCGGGTGAGGTGCCGGCTGGAGTACCCCAGCCGGGCGGCCAGCCCCGCGACGCCCTCGCGCTCGACCACTCCCGCGGAGATGAGCCGCATGGCCCGGGCGGCCGCATCGCCGCGCACGTCCCACTCCGGGGAGCCGGGCGCGGCCTCGGGGAGGCAGCGCTTGCACGCGCGGTACCCGGCTTCGTGCGCTGCGGCGCTCGTGGGGTAGAAGGTGACGTTCTCGGGTCTCGGGGTGCGAGCGGGGCAACTCGGCCGGCAGTAGATGCCGGTGGAGCGCACCGCCGTGACGAACTGCCCGTCGAAGCGGGTGTCGCGGGCGTGGATCGCGCGATACCGCTCGTCGAAGTCGGTCACGGGGAGGCTCATGCCCCCATGCTGTCACGACCGGCGGACATCGGCTGGCGGAAATCGGACATCACTATGAGAGGTCACGACACGCCGCATCCGCCGACTCTCATCAGGCGTGTCGTGACCCCTCGCGCTCGACCGCGCGAGGCCTCAGTGGAAGAAGTGGCGCTCTCCGGTGAAGAACATCGTAACGCCGGCCTTGCGCGCCGCGTCCACGACCTCCTCGTCGCGCACCGAGCCGCCGGGCTGCACGATCGCCGTGACCCCCGCGTCGATGAGCACCTGGGCGCCGTCCGCGAAGGGGAAGAAGGCGTCGGATGCCGCGACCGAGCCCGCGGCGCGATCCCCCGCCCGCTCGACCGCGAGACGGCATGAGTCGACGCGGTTGACCTGCCCCATGCCGACGCCGACCGTGGCGTTGCCCTTGGCGAGCACGATCGCGTTCGACTTCACCGCGCGGCAGGCCTTCCACGCGAAGATGAGGTTCTCCATCTCCTCGTCGCTCGGACGCTCCCCCGAGACGAGCTCCCAGTCCTTCGCGACCGACACGATGTCGTCGGGGAACCGGTCGGCGTCCTGCAGCAGCAGGCCGCCGGAGACCAGGCGCACGTCCATGCGCTCCTGCTGCCAGTCCTCGGGCAGCTGCAGCAGACGCAGGTTCTTCTTGGCCTTGAACACCTCGAGGGCGGCCGGCTCGAACGCCGGTGCGACGATCACCTCGGTGAAGATGTCCTTGAGGTTCTCGGCCATCTTCAGCGTCACGGTGCCGTTGGCCGCGATGACGCCGCCGTACGCCGACACCGGGTCGCACTCGTGCGCGCGCAGGTGGGCGCTGGCGATGGGGTCGAGGGCGTTCGGGGCCGTGGTCGCGATGCCGCAGGGGTTCGCATGCTTGATGATCGCGACGGCGGGGAGCACCATGTCGTACGCGGCGCGCAGCGCGGCATCCGCGTCGACGTAGTTGTTGTACGACATCTCCTTGCCCTGCAGCTGGGTGGCCTGGGCGATGCCGTGCCCGCCGGCGCGGGTGTAGATCGCTCCCCGCTGGTGCGAGTTCTCGCCGTAGCGCAGGGTGGCCAGCCGCTCGGCCTGGATCGTCAGGTGCGTGGGCAGGTCGCCCTCGTCCTGCAGCGTGCCCTCGGCGAACCAGGAGGCGACCGCGGTGTCGTACGCGGCGGTGTGCGCGAAGGCGCGGGCGGCCAGCTCGCGGCGCTGTGCGAGCGTCGTGCCCCCGTCGGCCAGGGCCGAGACGATGCCGGGATACGACTGCGGCGAGACGACGATCGCGACGTTCGCGTGGTTCTTCGCGGCCGCGCGCACCATGGCGGGGCCGCCGATGTCGATCTGCTCGACGACGTCGTCGCCCAGCGCTCCCGAGGCGACCGTCTCGACGAAGGGGTACAGGTTCACGACGACGAGCTCGAACGGCGTGATGTCGAGGTCGGCGAGCTGGCGCTCGTGGTCCTCCAGCCGCAGATCGGCGAGGAGGCCGCCGTGGATCTTCGGATGCAGGGTCTTCACGCGCCCGTCGAGCATCTCGGCGACACCCGTGACCGCCGCGACGTCGGTCACGTCGAACCCGGCTTCGCGGATGGTGGCGGCGGTCGAGCCGGTCGAGACGATCTCGACCCCCGACGCGGCGAGCGCTCCGGCGAGGTCGAGCAGGCCGCTCTTGTCGCTCACCGAGACGAGCGCGCGGCGGATCGGCACCGTGTCGCGATCGCGGTACAGCGAGGGGTCGTGGCGGGGGCCGGCCATGGGAGAGCTCCTTCGTGCGTCGGGAGGGGGTGATGAGGGTCAGGAGGCGCCGTCGAGCACGAGCTCGCCGGTCGCGATGCGGCGAACGACGTCGATGAGCAGGCGTCGCTCGACCGGCTTGATGCGCTCGTGCAGCGTGTGCTCGGTGTCGCCGTCGAGGACGGGGACCCGTTCCTGCGCCAGGATGGGCCCGGTGTCGACGCCGTCGTCGACGACGATGACGCTCGCACCGGTCTCGGCCACTCCCGCGGCGAGGGCGTCGCGCACGCCGTGGGCGCCGGGGAACTCGGGCAGGTAGGCGGGATGGGTGTTCACGAGGCGGGGCGAGTACCGGGCCACGAGCGAGGCGGGCAGCAGGCGCATGAGCCCGCTGAGGACCACGAGGTCGGGTTCCCAGACGGCGAGCTGGTTTCCGAGCTCCTCGCCCCAGGCCTCGCGGCTCTCGTGCTCGTGCCAGGGCACCGTGAAGCTGGGGATGTTGAACGCCGCGGCATGCGCGAGGCCCTCGGCCTCGCGGTCCGCGCCGACCACGACGACCCGCGCCGGGAAATCGGGATGGCGGGCGGCCTCGAGAAGGGCGCGAAGGTTCGAGCCGGTGCCCGAGATGAGAACGGCGACCGTGAGCACGCGCCCAGTCTAGCCGTGCGCGCGACGGCCCCTCCGCCGGGAGACGGCGGTACCCGTGCGGTCAGTCGTCCCGCCCGCCCGGATCCCGGGGAGGCGGCGAGAAGCGCACGTCGTCGTCGAGCGGCGCCGTGTCGTCGGAGAGCCGGTCCGTCGCGGTCGCCTGGCCGTCGAACGCGGCGTCGGGGACGGACCCGATCCCGGGACCGGATGCCGTCATCTCGGCGACCCATCGGTCGGTGCGCTCCTCGGCGAGCTCGTCGCGGTTGCGCGGCGACAGCAGCAGGATCGCGGCGCCCAGCAGCACCTCGCCCCCGAGGGCGAGGGCGAACGGCCCGACGGCGGGTCCCGCCTCGGCCAGGCGTCCGGGCCCCATCGACCCTCCGGCGAGGAGCGCGGACATCGCGGCGACGCCCGCCGTCACGGCGGCGATCCCGCCGGCGATCACGGCCCGCGGCGCACTGCCCAGCGGGGTGCCCTCCCAGACCAGCCGCGACCGCACCACCCAGCCCGCGACCGCCCCCGCCGCGATCGGCAGCAGCACCACGATCAGCATCCAGATCGAGCCGTTCTCGGGCAGGAGGCCGAGAACGGGGATGCCGGGCACGACACCGAGCTGGGTGCCCGCGGGCGACACGGCGGTGCCCGTGCCGACCGCGAATCCGGGTCCGGCGAGCCAGGACGCGGCCCACACGAGCAGGGTGGGCAGGTAGAAGAGCTGACCGAGGGTGATGACTCCGGCGCCGAGGGCGTCGACGCGCGCGGCCTGGAAGAGCGCGACGACCTCGCCCCCGCGCAGCAGGGTCATGACCGCGAGCCCGAGAGCCGCCGTCCCGACGACGGCCACCAGGGCGAAGGCGCTCCCCCGCGCGATCGCCGCAGGCACCGGAGCCCAGTCGCCGGCGGCATCCACCCGGTCGTGGATGCGGTCGACCAGTCCGGCGTCGCCGTCCTCCCACGCGATTCGGATCGCCCCGCAGAGGGCGCCGACGAGGTACGCGGCGGTGGGCAGGACGATCGCGAGCAGCAGCGACGTCTCGAGCGCCGCGAGACGGGTCGTCACGGCCACTCCCGCGGCGATCACCCCGAAGGCGACCGCGCCCGACAGCGCGCCGATCGCCCACGCTCCCGCCCTCGCCGCCCGTCGGCCCGAGCGCGCCGCGAACAGCACGGTGAAGACGAGGAAGGCGAGCGGAGCCACCGACAGCGTGAACGTCGCCGCCTCGGTCGGGACGCCGACGGCGATCAGCACCTCCTGGCCGATCGTGACGTCGAGCGGGACCCCGTGCCCGAAGGCCCAGAGGGTGCCGGTGAGGGGCCAGAGCGCCCCCCAGTCGGCCGTCGCCCCGAAGGCCAGGGTCCACAGCAGGGTCAGGGGCGCCAGCAGCGCCACGAGACCGACGGCCGCGGAGATGGCGGCGTCGAACGCGGCGAGGAGCGCGACGAGGAGGCGTTGCATAGCGCTTCGAGACTACGACGAGAACCCGTGCGGTTCGGGGCGGGCGCGCGAGGCGCGGGCGACACGATATCGTCTCATCCGGAGGTTCACCCGAATGACAACTGCCCCGTCCCCCGCACCCGCCGCGCCCGCGACCGAGCCGAAGAACGCGCTCGACCGCTTCTTCGAGATCAGCAAGCGCGGATCGACCGTCGGCACCGAGATCCGAGGGGGCCTGGTGACGTTCGTCACGATGGCCTACATCGTGATCCTGAACCCGATCATCCTCTCGACTCCCGACATCGACGGCAACACCCTCACGGGCTCGGCGGTGGCCGCGGCCACGGCCCTCACGGCCGGCGTCATGACGATCCTGTTCGGCATCGTCACCCGCCTGCCCTTCGCGTTCGCCGCGGGACTGGGCATCAACGCCTTCATCGCCTTCTCCGTGGTCGGGTCCGTGACCTGGCCCGAGGCCATGGCGCTCGTGATGATCAACGGCGTCATCATCGTGCTCTTGGCCGCCACCGGCCTGCGGAAGATGATCTTCGACGCCGTGCCGGTGCAGCTCAAGCTGGCCATCACGGTCGGCATCGGCCTGTTCATCGCCTTCATCGGCTTCGTGAACGCCGGCTTCGTGACCGCGACCGGCAACGCATCCCCTCCGGTCGACCTCGGCATCGGCGGCTCGGTCGGCTCGATCCCGACCCTGCTCTTCGTCATCACGCTCCTGATCGGCGGTGTGCTCATGGCACTGCGCGTGAAGGGCGCCATCCTGATCGCCCTCGTCGGCGGCACGGTGCTCGGCGCGCTGGTCAACCTGGTCTGGCCGTTCGGGCTCGACTTCGGCTTCACCGGCGCGATCGTCGGCCTCCCCGACCTCAGCCTCGTGGGCCAGGTCGACTTCGGCTTCGACCTGGGCAAGGTCAGCGTCGTCGCCCTCGTGATGTTCGTGTTCACGCTGCTGTTCTCGAACTTCTTCGACGCCATGGGCACCATGACGGGTCTCGCGAAGGAGGCCGACCTCGCCGACGCGAAGGGCGACTTCCCCCGCATCAAATCCGCCCTGGTCGTCGAGGGCATCGGGGCGATCGCCGGAGGCGGCACCTCGTCGTCGTCGGCGACCGTGTTCGTCGAGTCCGGCGCGGGCATCGGCGAGGGCGCGCGCACCGGCTTCGCGACCGTCATCACGGGCGCGATGTTCCTGCTCGCGATGTTCTTCACGCCGCTCACCTCGCTGGTGCCGGGCGCCGTGGCCGCGGCCGCCCTCGTGCTCGTCGGCGCGATGATGCTGTCGCAGATCAAGAACATCGACCTCAGCGACTTCCGCGTCCTGCTCCCGGTGTTCCTCACCGCGACCGTGATGCCGATGACCTACTCGATCGCGAACGGCATCGGCGCGGGCTTCGTCAGCTGGATCGTGATCAACGCCTTCTCCGGACGGGCGAAGAGCATCCACCCGCTCCTGTGGGTCGTCGGCGCCGGGTTCCTGGTGTTCTTCGCGCGCGGTCCGATCGAGGCGCTCTTCGGCGTCGGGATCTGACACCCGTCGAAGGAAGGGGGCGGATGCTGCGGCATCCGCCCCCTTCTCGTGTGCGCTCGAAGACCCGACCCGTCGTTCCCGTCGCACGAACGGCTGTTCTCGAGCCTCGGAGCGACCATTCGCGCGACCGGAAGGCTCTATGTCGCGGAGATGTGGCGGCGCAGTGGACGGATGCCGGACACCGGGGACCGGGCATGAGAAAGGCCCCGGGGTGGAGCCCGGGGCCTTCCGTCTCAGTCTAGCGGCTCAGAGCGACTCGACGATCTCGCGCATGAGGGCAGCGGTCTCGGACGGCGTCTTGCCGACCTTGACGCCGGCGGCCTCGAGGGCCTCCTTCTTCGCCTGCGCGGTGCCCGCGGAGCCGGAGACGATGGCGCCGGCGTGGCCCATCGTCTTGCCCTCGGGGGCGGTGAAGCCGGCGACGTAGCCGACGACCGGCTTGGTGACGTGTGCCTTGATGTACTCGGCCGCGCGCTCCTCGGCGTCGCCGCCGATCTCGCCGATCATGACGATGGCCTTGGTCTCGGGGTCGGCCTCGAACGCGGCGAGCGCGTCGATGTGCGTGGTACCGATGACAGGGTCGCCACCGATGCCGATGGCGGTCGAGAAGCCGAGGTCGCGCAGCTCGAACATCATCTGGTACGTCAGCGTGCCCGACTTCGACACGAGGCCGATCGGGCCCTTGCCGGTGATGTTCGCCGGGGTGATGCCGACGAGCGCCTCACCGGGCGTGATGATGCCGGGGCAGTTCGGCCCGATGATGCGGGTCTTGTTGCCCTTGCTCTGCGCGTAGGCCCAGGCCTCGGCCGAGTCGCCGACGGGCACGCCCTCGGTGATGACGACGAGCAGCGGGATCTCGGCGTCGATGGCCTCGACCATCGCGTCCTTCGTGAAGGCGCCGGGCACGAAGGCGATCGACACGTCGGCGCCGGTCTCCTTCATGGCCTCGGCGACCGAGCCGAAGACGGGGAGCTCGACGGCGTGGCCGTCCTTGTCGGTGTGCGAGACCGTGGTGCCGGCCTTGCGGGCGTTCACGCCGCCGACGACCTGGGTGCCGGCCTTGAGCATGAGCGCGGTGTGCTTGGTGCCCTCGCCGCCGGTGATGCCCTGGACGATGACCTTGGAGTCCTTGTTGAGGTAGATCGACATTTCTCTCAGTCCTTAAGTTTCGACGTCTGGTGTCTCGGCGTCGGATCAGGCGTGGGCGAGCTCGGCGGCCTTGTCGGCGCCCTCGTCCATGGTGCTGGCCAGCGTGACGAGCGGGTGCGCGTACTCGGCGAGGATCGCGCGGCCCTCGTCGACGCGGTTGCCGTCGAGACGGACGACGAGCGGCTTGGATGCCGCGGCGCCGAGCGTCTCGAGCGCGCCCTTGATGCCGTTGGCGACCGCGTCGCACGCGGTGATGCCGCCGAAGACGTTGACGAAGACGCTCTTGACCTGCGGGTCGCCGAGGATGACGTCGAGGCCGGCGGCCATGACCTCGGCCGACGCGCCGCCGCCGATGTCGAGGAAGTTGGCGGGCTTGACGCCGCCGTGGGCCTCGCCGGCGTAGGCGACGACGTCGAGCGTCGACATGACCAGGCCCGCGCCGTTGCCGATGATGCCGACCTCGCCGTCGAGCTTGACGTAGTTGAGGCCGGACTGCTTCGCCTTCGCCTCGAGCGGGTCGGCGGCGTCCTTGTCCTCGAGCTCTTCGTGCTCGGGGTGGCGGATCTCGGAGGCGTTGTCGTCGAGCGTGACCTTGCCGTCGAGGGCGATGATGTCGCCGTCCTCGGTGCGGACGAGCGGGTTCACCTCGACGAGGGTGGCGTCCTCGCCCTTGTAGACCTCGAAGAGCTTGACGAACACGTCGGAGACCTTCTCGACGAGGTCCTCCGGGAAGTTCGCGGCGCGAGCGATCTCGACCGCCTTCTCCTTGTCGATGCCCGTCAGCGGGTTCACCTCGACGCGGGCGAGTGCCTCGGGCTTCTCGACGGCGAGCTGCTCGATCTCCATGCCGCCCTCGACGGAGCACAGCGAGAGGTAGGAGCGGTTCGCGCGGTCGAGCAGCACGGAGAAGTAGAACTCCTCGGCGATGCGGGCGCCCTGGGCGACCATGACGCGCTTGACCACGTGGCCCTTGATGTCGAGCCCGAGGATGGCCTTCGCGGCCTCGTACGCCTCGTCGGGGGTCTTCGCGACCTTCACGCCGCCCGCCTTGCCACGACCACCGGTCTTGACCTGAGCCTTGACGACGACGACGCCGCCGATCTTCTCCGCGGCTGCCTTCACCTCCTCGGGGGTGTCGGCGACGATGCCGGCGAGGACCGGCACTCCGTACTTCTCGAAAACGTCTCGTGCCTGGTACTCGTACAGATCCACTGTGGTTCCTTCACTGGGCTGCTGTCTGGTAATTCTCTCGATGTCGAGACATCGACCAGTCCCCCAGCCTACTACCTCGGCCTGGACGCCCTCCGCGCGCGAGACCGCCTCCCGGCGGCCCGAGCGGGTGACCTAGCATCGGAGCATGACTGAATCCGCCCCGGCCGCCGCCAGCGCCACGCGCGTCGTGGCCGCCGCCCTCGATCTGTTCGCCGAGCACGGCTTCGATCAGACGTCGGTGGAGCAGATCGCGAAGGCCGCGGGGGTCTCGCGCTCGACGTTCTTCCGACAGTTCGGCGGCAAGGACGACGTCGTCTTCGCCGATCACGAGCTGCTCCTCGATGTGCTGCGCGAGCACTTCGCGGCCTCGCAGGGCGACCCGTGGTCGACCGTGACGGAGGGCGCCATGGTGGTCTTCCGCCACTTCGCCGCGGAACCCGAGGTCGCCCGCCGCCGCTACGAGCTGGTGCGGCAGATCCCCGCCCTGCGCGAGCGCGAGATCGTGGCCGTGTTCCGGTACGAGCGACTGTTCGACGAGTACCTGCGAGCGTCGCTTCCCGACCTCGATCCCCTCGACGCGGTGAGCTTCGCCGCCGTGGTCACCGCCGTGCACAACCACGTGCTGCGGCAGATGCTCCGCGGCAAGCGCATCCCGGCCTCCGCGCTGCGGCAGGCGCTCGACACGGCGATGCGCCGCTTCGGAGTGCTCCCGGATGCCGCGGCCGAACCGGCCGAGGACGACGTCGTCGTCGCGGTCTTCCCGCGCTCGATGCCGCTCGCGGAGATCACGCGACGGGTGCGCGCCGAACTCGGCTGAAGGACCGTTGCGCGACCGGCGCAGCTCGTGGAACTGAGTTTCGAGGCGTACGATACTTAGTGCCACGAAGGAGCACCATGAGCATCGAAGCCACTCCCCTGCCCGGCGAGCGCGTCTCGTCCTACGACGTCACCGGCCGACAGGACACCGACTACTACGCCGTGTTCGCCGACATCCCCGCCGAGGACCGAGCCGCGTGGGATCGCGCGAAGGCCTACGTCGACGAGGTGGCTCCGCAGATGGCGGATGCCTGGGACCGCTCCGAGTACCCGCTGACAGCGGCCCGGCGCATGGGAGAGATGGATCTGGTCGTCGACGGCGTCCGGCATCCGTCGCTCACGCGGCTCTCGCCCCTCGCCGCCGGACTGGTGAACATGGAGATCTCCCGCGGGGACGGCTCGCTCGGGACGATCCTCGCGGTGCAGGGAGGCCTCGCCCTGCGCACCCTCGCGCTGTTCGGCTCTCCGGCGCAGCAGGAGAAGTGGCTCACCGCGCTCGCCGACGCCTCCGTGCTCGGGTCGTTCGCGCTCACCGAGCCGGACCACGGATCCGACTCCGTCTCGCTCGAGACCGTCGCGCGACGCGACGGAGACGAGTGGGTCCTCCGCGGTGCGAAGAAGTGGATCGGCAACGGCGCCTCTGGCGGCATCACCTTCGTCTGGGCTCGCGTCGACGACGAGGGCACCGAGGAGCACGGCGCGGTGCGGTGCTTCCTCGTCGAGCAGGACGCCCCCGGGTACGCCGGCACCGTCATCCGCGGCAAGGCGTCGCTGCGGGCGATCCACCAGGCGCACATCCGCCTCGACGACGTGCGCGTGCCGCTCGACGCCGTGCTGCCCGGCACCCGGAGCTTCAAGGACGCCTCGATCGTGCTCTACGCCACGCGCTCCGGCGTCGCCTGGTCGGCGCTCGGTCACGCGACCGCCTGCTACGAGGCCGCGCTCGCCTACGCGTCGCAGCGGACGCAGTTCGGCAAGCCGCTCGCGAAGTTCCAGATGGTGCAGGAGCGCCTGACCCACATGCTCGAAGACCTCACCGCCATGCAGCTGTACTGCCGGCGGCTCGCCGACCTCGAGACGGCCGAAGGGCTGCGGCCCACCCAGGCATCGCTCGCGAAGTTCCACAACACACGGGCGGCCCGGCGCATCGCCTCGACGGCCCGCGACCTGCTCGGCGGCAACGGCATCCTGCTCGAGAACGGCGTCATGCAGCACCTCGCCGACATCGAGGCCATCCACACCTACGAGGGGACGGAGAGCGTGCAGGCGCTGCTCCTCGGCCGCGACATCACCGGGATGAGCGCCTTCGCCTGAGCCGGGCGCTCAGTCGCAGCCGCACCCTCCCGACGGGGTGCGCACCATGAAGCACACGTCGCAGACGCCGTAGTCGCGCTCCTCGACGGGCTGCGGGGCGCGCTCGCGCGGCGCCGCAGGGGTCCGCGGAGCCGACGCGCGCTTCCGCGTGCCGGTGCGGGTCGGGGCGGCCGCGGCGTACTCGCTCGGATGGGTGACGTAGAAGTACGGCGCGCGCCCCTCGCTGGGCTGCAGGCGGAGCCGGGTCGAGCCGACGGTGATGACCTCGTCCTCGGTGAAGCCGTTCGTGTAGGTGCGTCCGATGTGCAGGGCGGCACGGTCGCCGCGGCGCAGTGCCTCGATGTAGCGTCCGCGGTCGATCAGCGACGTCACGTCCGCGGCGTCGACGATCGCGCCGATGAACTCGTGGTTCACCGGGTCGATGCGATGGGCGCGCAGGGCCTCGGCGAGCGAGCGGTACGGGCGGGAGGTTCCGGTGGGGGTCGGCCCCTGGACTTCGTTCATCCCCTCCAGGATCGCACGATCCCGCGCCGCCGGGGACCGCCCGGGTCGGATGCCGTCGACTCCCACCCGCGCCCGCGGGGTCTGCGCGTGGGAGACTGGCGTCATGGCGCGCGCGACGATCATCGGAAGCGGCCCGAACGGGCTGGTCAGTGCAGTCTCCCTCGCCCGCGCGGGCTACCGGGTCCGCGTGCTCGAGGCGGCCGACACGATCGGGGGCGGGGTGCGCACGGTTCCCGGCACGCTCCCCGGCTTCCGGCACGACGTTTGCTCCGCCGTCCATCCCGCTGCGCTGTCGTCGTCGTTCTTCCGCGCGTTCGGTCTCGCGGAGCGCGTCGAGTGGATCCATCCGGAGATCTCCTACGCGCACCCGCTCGACGACGGGCGGGCGGCGATCGCGTGGCGCGACATCGAGCGCACCGCGCAGGGGCTCGGCGTCGACGGCGACGCCTGGCTGGCCCGCCTGCGTCCGCTCAGCCGGCACATCGAGGGCGTCGTCGACTTCACCGGTCATCAGCTGCTGCGTGTGCCCCGCGATCCGCTCACCGCCCTGCGCTACGCGTTCCGGATGCTCGACCAGGGCACACCGCTCTCCTCCCGGGCGTTCCGCACCGAGGAGGCCGCGGCCCTCATGACGGGCGTGCTCGCGCACGCGAACGCCCCGATCCCGTCTCTCGCCGGAGCGGCGGCCGGGCTCCTGCTCGCCGCGCTCGGTCACGCCCAGGGCTGGATGTACCCCCGCGGCGGGGCGCAGAGCATCGCCGATGCGCTCGTCGCCGACCTCGAGGCCCACGGCGGCACGGTCGAGACCGGAGCGGAGGTCACCGATCTCTCGACGCTCGACTGGGGCGACCCCCGTGCCGGCGACGTCCTGCTGCTCAACACCTCGCCGCGCCTCCTCCGCACGCACCCCGACCTGCCCGCACGGTACGCCAGGGCCGTCTCGCGGTTCCGTTACGGTCCCGCCGCCGCGAAGGTCGACTTCGAGCTGGACGGGCCCGTCCCGTGGGCCGACGCCGACGTCGCCCAGTCGCCGACCGTGCACGTGGGCGGCACGCGCGCCGAGATCCAGGAGAGCGAGAACGCGGTGGCGGAGGGGCGCGTCAGCGATCGGCCCTACGTGCTGACGGTGCAGCCTTCCGTCTTCGACCCCACCCGCGCGCCCGAGGGCAAGGCCGTGCTCTGGACGTACATTCACGTGCCGCTGGACTCCGATCTCGACGCGACCGAGCTGATCACCCGGCAGGTCGAGCGTTTCGCGCCCGGCTTCCGCGACCGCATCCTCTCGCACGATGCCGTTCCGGCATCCGCTCGCGAGGCCGTCAACCCCGCCGAGATCCAGGGCGATGTGCTCGGCGGCGCCTTCACGGTGCGCCAGGCATTGCAGCGCCCGACCGTCTCCCCCACGCCGTGGCGCACGCCGCTGCGAGGGGTGTACCTCGCGTCGGCTGCCGTGCCGCCGGGGCCGGGGGTCAACGGCATGGCGGGCTGGCTGGGGGCGCGCACCGCCCTCGCGGATGCCGGGCTTCCGCACGAGCTCGACGACCTGTTCCCCTGAACCCCCGCCTCGACGCAAGCCTCTTCCCGCGGTGTCTCGCGACGGACAGGATGGAGGCATGCGCTACGACATCCCCGCGCCGATGCTCGCGAAGGCGGCCGCGGCGGTCCCCGATCCGTCCCGGACGCCCGGCGGCCTCCTGTTCGAGCCGAAGTGGGACGGATTCCGCGGGCTGATCGCCTGGGACGGCGAGACCGTCGAGATCGGGTCGCGCGGTGCGAAGCCGCTCACGCGCTACTTCCCCGAGCTCGTCGACGCGCTGCCCGAGCTGCTGCCCGGCCCGTGCCTGCTCGACGGCGAGATCGTCGTGGCGACCGGGCCCGCGGGCGCTCAGCGGCTGGACTGGGAGGCCCTGAGCCAGCGCATCCACCCGGCCGCCTCCCGGGTCGCGCGCCTCGCCGCGGAGACCCCGGCGATGTTCATCGCGTTCGACCTGCTCGCCGACGGCGACGACGACCTCCAGCAGACCCCCTTCGGGGAGCGCCGGGCACGCCTCGAGACGCTCCTCGCGGATGCCGGGCACCCGCTGCACCTCACGCGCACGACGCGGGATCGCGATGCCGCCGTGCGCTGGCTGGCGGAGTTCGAGGGCGCCGGTCTGGACGGGGTCGTCGCCAAACCCCTCGACCAGCCGTACGCGCCCGGCAAGCGCACGCTCATCAAGGTCAAGCACGCCCGGACGGCCGACGTGGTGGCGCTCGGCTACCGGATCCACAAGTCGGGGACGGGAGTCGGGTCGCTGCTCGTCGGGCTGTACGACGCGGACGGCACACTGCGGCAGGTTGGCGGCGTCGCCGCCTGGAGCGATGCGCGACGCCGGCAGCTCGTCGACGAGCTCGCACCGCTGGTCGAGCGCGACGACAGCGGAGCCGCCGTGACCGGCGAAGGCGAGCGGTCGCGGTTCAGCGCCTCGAAGGACGTGTCGTTCGTGCGCCTGCGCCCCGAGCGCGTGCTGGAGGTGCGCTACGACCAGCTCGAGGGAGCACGATTCCGGCACACCGTCCAGTTCGAGCGCTGGCGCCCCGACCGCGACGCCCGCTCCTGCACCTACGACCAGCTCGACACGGTCGCCGGCTACGACCTGGCGGACGTGCTCGCCTGAGTCAGCTCCCGTCCGCGGGGCTCCCGTCGGCGTCCCAGTTCGCCGCCACCTTCTTGCTGGGCTGCACGCGCGGCGGCTCCCCCGGCATCTTCGGGAACTCGGGCGGGAACGGCAGCTCGCCGAGGCCCTGCGCCTTGTCGCGCTCCCACCATTCGAGCAGGGTGTCGATCCGCCCCGGGGAGTCCTGCTTCGCCACCCACGGATCGCCGACCTCCTCGAGACGCTGCGGGATGCTGCGCACCGTGAAGCGCCGCGGGTCCAGGTCGTCCAGCTCCTCCCAGAGCACCGGCGTCGACACCGTCGCCCCCGGCAGCGCTCGGGGGCTGTAGGCGCCGGCCATCGTACGGTCCCGGTTCGCCTGGTTGAAGTCGACGAAGATGCGCTCCCCACGCTCCTCCTTCCACCAGTTCGTCGTGACCTGCTCCGGCATCCTCCGCTCCAGCTCCCGGCCGGCGGCGATCACCGCATGGCGGACGTCGAGGAACTCGTGGGTGGCCTCGATCGGCGCGAAGATGTGCAGCCCCCGGTTGCCGCTCGTCTTGGCGAACGCCTCGAGTCCGGCCTCGCGCAGAACCTCGCGGAGCGTGTGGGCGGCGACGACGGCATCCGCGAAGTCGGTGCCCGGCTGCGGATCGAGATCGATGCGCAGCTCGACGGGATTGTCGGACTCGGTCGCCAGCGACGCCCAGGGGTGGAACACGATCGTGTTCATCTGCACGGCCCACACGATGGCGGAGGGCCGGTTGAGGACGATCTGCGGATGCCGGCGTCCGCTGTTGTAGGTCACGGTCACGGCATCGACGAAGTCCGGAGTGCCCTTGGGCGGGTTCTTCGAGAAGAACCCCTCCGCGCGAGGCCCGTCGGCGGATCCTACGCCGTCGCGGAACCTCTCGAGCGACACCGGGCGGTTGCCGTTGGCCGCGAGGAACGGCACGGCCACCACCTGCGCGTACTCGGCGAGCTCGGCCTTGGTGATGCCGAGGTCGGGCCATACGACGCGGTTCGGGCTGGAGAGCGCGACCTCGCGCTCTCCGTCGGGATCGGCGACGGTCAGGGTCACGCGTTCGGAGGCCATGCACCGACCCTAGGGTGCTTCGGACGACGGCGGAAGAGCGCCGCGGCCGTCACTCCGCCGCGTCGGCCGCCAGCTCGATCACCGGCGCGAGCGCGTCGCGTTCCACGATCAGCGTCGGTCCCGCCGGATCGACGACGACCCCCGCCATGTCCTCATGGCCCACGAGCACCTTCGCGAGCTGCGAGGGCTCGAACGGCAGCGGCCGGTCGCCGCGCCCCAGCGCGAGCACCTCGAGCGGGTGGGAGAACAGCTGCAGGTAGCGCTTGCCGTCGGTGGTCTGGGCCTCGGCGATGCCGACCTGCCCGTCGGCGTTGCCGCCGTTCACGGCCACCCACATGCGGGTCCGCGTCAGGGCCTCGCCGACCTTGGCCGCGGAGTCCTGGGCGCGCGGCGCGGCGACGAGCGACTTCACCGTCATCTCTGCGTCCGCCTGCTCCAGCGTCTTCTGCAGGAGCTCGGTCGGGAACACGACGCGGTGGGGCGCGGAGGCGTTGTCGATGATGAGGCCGGCGAAGTCGCCCGAGACGACCTGCTGCATGACCGAGGTCGCCGGCTGGGCCACCGCGGAGGTCGCCGCGGGGTCGGGCTCGAGCTGCACCGAGTCGCGCACGGCCACGGCCGAGCTGAAGGCGAGCATGAACTGCCGCTCCTCGTCGCGGACGACGGCGACCGCGAGCGGCTTGCCCTCGCTGATCTGGGCGCGCGCGTCGCCGTTGACGCGGATGAACAGATGCCCCTGGAGAGCCTGACGCAGCACGCCGAGCAGCTGCTCGTTGGTCGCACCCTTCTCGACCTCCTTGAGCGCTTCGCGCAGGAGCACGTTGTCCCTCATGCCCGGCACGGTCTCGGTCTGCTCCGGGGGGAGCGCCGGCGCGAGCGGCAGGCGACGTTCGACGGGCGCCTCGGGCGCGGGGGCCGCGGGGGTCGTCGGCGCCGTGGTCTGCACCTGCGCCTCGTCGGGGGCATCGGGGAGGGTCACGGCCGGGCCGGCCTCGGCCCCGACGCCGCGGAACGCCTGCACGGAGATGGCGACGCTCGGCGCCTCGGCCGCCGGCGCCTCCGGCGCTGCCTCAGGAGACGCCTCGGCGGAGGCTTCCGTCGACGCATCCCGCCCGACGGTCGACTCCTCGGCGGTCTCGGAGGCGGACGTGACGGTATCTTCACCGGACTTCTTGCGGCGGGAGAACAGGGCCATATCAGCCAGCCTAACCCTCGTCGCCGCTCGGACGCCGCGCCTCAGATCTTCTCGATCGGCGCCACCTTGATGAGCAGCTTCTTCTGACCCGCGCTGTCGAACCGCACGTGCGCGATGCGCTTCGCGCCTTCGCCGGTGACGGCGTCGACCCGCCCCTCGCCGAAGTCGACATGACGGATGCGGTCCCCCGCCGCGAGCTCGAGGTCGCCGTTGTCGCGCACCTTCGCCGTGACGCGGTTGGGGAAGCGGTCCATCGCGGTCGACAGCGGCTTGAGCGACTCGCGTCCCGGCAGCGGCTTGACGCCGAAGCGGTCGCCCGAGCCGGAACCTCCGGCACGGCGCGCGTTGAGGGCGCGCGACTGCATGCCACCGCGCGAGTTCACGTCGCCCGGCGACTGTCGCCAGTCGATCAGCGCGTTCGGGATCTCCTGCAGGAACCGGCTCGGCATGGCGACCGTGACCTCGCCGAACTGCGCCCGGGTCATGGCCAGCGAGAGGTGCAGGCGCTTGCGGGCACGGGTGATGCCGACGTAGAAGAGCCGGCGCTCCTCCTGCGGGCCGCCCGGCTCGCCCGCCGAGATGCGGTGCGGGATGAGGTCTTCCTCGACGCCCGTCACGAAGACGGCGTCGTACTCGAGACCCTTCGCCGTGTGCATCGTCATGAGCGACACCGAGCCCGATTCGTCGTCGAGGTCGTCGGCGTCCGACACGAGAGCCACCTCGGTGAGGAAGTCGAGGATCGTTCCCTCGGGGTTGTTGCGCGCGAAGTCGCGCGCGACCGCGACGAACTCGTCGAGGTTCTCGACGCGCGCCTCGTCCTGGGGGTCGCGGCTGGCGCGCAGCGCGTCGAGGTACCCGCTCTTCGACAGCAGGAGGCTGAGCCCCTCGGCGACGGTCGTCGGCGCCGGGATCTCGCCGGTGGCGGGGAGCATGATCTCGGTCGCCTCGGCCAGCACCGCGTCGAGATGCCCGATCGCCGCCTGGATCTTCGGGCCCACCCCCAGCTGCCCGGGCACGGACAGCGCCTGGCGGAAGGTGATTCCCTGCTCCTCGGCGAAGCGCGCGATCGCGGTCTCGGTGACGTCGCCGATGCCGCGTCGCGGCTTGTTCAGGATGCGTCGCACCGCCATCTCGTCGGCGGGGTTCGCCACGGCCACGAGGTAGGCCAGGGCGTCCTTGATCTCGGCGCGCTCGTAGAACTTGGTGCCGCCCATGATCTTGTAGGGCACGGCGGAGCGGATGAAGATCTCCTCGAGCGCACGCGACTGCGAGTTGGTGCGGTAGAAGACCGCCATCTCGGAGTAGGGCATGCCGGCGCGGTGGAGCGCCTCGATTTCGTCGGCCACGAACTGGGCCTCGTCATGCTGCGAGTAGCCGGTGAAGCCGATGATCTTGTCACCGTCGCCGCGGTCGCTCCAGAGCTTCTTGTCCTTGCGGTCGAAGTTGTTGCCGATCACGGCGTTGGCGGCGGAGAGGATGTTCTGCGTCGAGCGGTAGTTCTGCTCGAGGAGTACGACCTTCGCCCCCGGGAAGTCGCGCTCGAACTCGCTGATGTTGCGGATGTCCGCCCCGCGGAAGGCGTAGATCGACTGGTCGGAGTCGCCGACGACGGTCAGCGACGCACCGGCGGCGTCGGCGTCGGCCCGGGCCTGCGGCTCGGGTTCGAAGATCATCATGCCGTTCGAGGCGAAGCCCTCGTCGGCGGAGGCACCCGACACGGGCCGGGTCAGCTCGTGGATCAGCGCGTACTGCGCGTGGTTGGTGTCCTGGTACTCGTCGACGAGGATGTGGCGGAACCGGCGGCGATAGGTGTCGGCCACCTGCGGGAACGCCCGGAACAGGTAGACGGTCTGACCGATCAGGTCGTCGAAGTCGAAGGCGTTGGCCCGCTGCAGCTGCCGCTGGTAGTCCGCGAAGAGGTCGACGAAGATGCGCTCGGCCGGATCCGACATGTTCGCCTGACGGGCGTAGGACTCGGCATCCGCCAGCTCGTTCTTGAGCTTCGAGATGCGGGACTGCACGGATGCCGGGGTGAGGCCGTAGGCATCGGCCTCGTGCTCCTTGACGAGCCGCTTGATGAGGGCGCGCGAGTCGCCGGAGTCGTAGATCGTGAATGACTTCGTGAAGCCGAACTGGTCGGCCTCGCGGCGGAGGATGCGCACGCACGCCGAGTGGAACGTCGAGATCCACATGCCGCGCGCGGCGTCGCCGACCAGGCCCTCGACGCGCTCGCGCATCTCGCCCGCGGCCTTGTTCGTGAAGGTGATCGCGAGGATCTGGCTGGGCCAGGCCTCGCGATTGCGCAGGAGAGAGGCGATGCGCCGCGTGAGCACGCTGGTCTTGCCGGAACCGGCGCCCGCCACGATCAGCAGGGCGGGGCCGCGGTAGGTCACCGCCTCGAGCTGCTGCGGGTTGAGGCCGGCGAGGAGCTCGTCGCGGCCCTGGGGGCCGGCGGTTCCGGAAACGATGAGGGGGGCTTCGGTCATGTCCCTATGAGTCTAGGCGGCGCCACCGACACCGCTCCGCGCCCCGTCGCTCAGGCGATGCGCGTGCCCGGCGGCAGCCGTCGGGCGGGGGTGCGCGTGCGCGCCCAGGCCCCGGCGAACAGCGAGCCCGCGACCACCAGCTGCACGCCCAGCCCCACAAACCAGCTCGGCACGGTCGAGTCGATGACCTCCTGCGGCGTGCGCAGGGCGTCGGGGTCGCACTCGTCCCACCGCTGCTCGAGCGGCGAGAGCTGAGCGCTGCGCACGCCGTACTTGACCTGCCCGAACAGGTCGACCGGATAGCCGCCCATGCCGTACTCCGTCGGGGTGGCGTCGGCGAGCACGACGAAGGGGTTGGCGGCGAGCACCCACCACACCAGGTCGAACCGGGGCACCTCGTACGTCGAGGTGCCCGTCCACTCGTCGCAGATCGCCTGCCCGTCCTGGTCGTACGGCCGGGTGTAGCTCGTCGCCTCGCTCCGCACCGCCATGCCCCCGAGCAGGAACACGATGAGCGTGCCGATCACCAGAGCCGCGACGACCAGGTAGGTGGTGGCGACCGAGAAGAGGGGGCGCGCGATCAGTCCGCTGAGCGCCACGCCGATCGCCGCGACGATGACGATCTCGACCGCGAGCACGAGCAGCGAGATCAGCAGCACGAACGGATCGGCGCCGCCGCCCAGGAGCGAGAGGGCCAGGAACGGCAGGGCCACGAGCAGAAACGCGCCGCCGGTGGCGACGGCCGCCAGCAGCTTCCCCAGCATGATGTCGCCGGTCGACGCCGCGGTCACCTGGATCGCCGCGAGCGTCGCGGCGTCCCGATCGCCGTTGATGGCGTTGCCGCTCAGCGTCGGGGACACCAGCACGACGAGCAGCAGCACCATGTTCACGACGATCGAGTAGACCCCCGCGCCGACCGCGTCGCCGAACGAGTAGACCGCGAACGCGAGGGCCGTGACGCCCAGGAGCACGAGGGTGAAGACACCGAGCAGCACGTACCAGCCGACGCTGCGCAGACGCTGCGTCAGCTCGAGGCGGGCGATGGTGCCGATGTGCGCCGTGTTCATGCGCCGGCCTCCGTTCCGGGTGCCGCCGCGGGGGGCGGAGGCGGGGACGGCACCGCTCCGGGAGCCGACGGCTGGTTCAGATGCAGGAACGCGTGCTCGAGGGCGCTCTGCGCCGGGGCGAACTCCGAGATCGCCAGGCCGGCCGCCGTTAGGCGATGCAGGGCGTTAGACGCGGAGCCCTCGCCGTCGAACCCGATGAGGACCGCGCCGCGATCCGCGCCCAACGACTCGGCGGGGACGCCGAGCGTCGCGGCGACCCTCCCGGCATCCGCGGCCCAGCGCTCGGGCGACGCCTCGACCAGGCGGATCCGCCAGGCGCGCACGGTCGCCTGCGCGGGGGCGGCGTCGACCACCGCCCCACCCACGAGGAAGACCGCGTCGTCGACGACCTCTTCCAGTTCGGACAGCACGTGGCTCGAGATCAGGATCGTGCGCCCCTGCGCGGCCAGACGCCGGAGCAGGACCCGCAGGTGCACGCGCGCCTCGGGGTCGAGACCCGACGCGGGCTCGTCGAGCAGAAGGATGCTCGGGTCATGCACGAGGGCGCGCGCGAGCCCGAGCTTCTGCTTCTGCCCGCGCGACAGGACCTTCGCGGGGGCGTCGGCGAGCGGGACGAGCTCCACCATCTCGAGCAGCCCCAGCGCGCGTCCTGCGGCCTCGGCGCGCGGGATGCCGTAGAGGCGGGCGGTCGTGACGAGCGTCTCCCGGGCGGTCAGCGAGGGCCAGGCGCCCAGCGCATCCGGCATCCAGCCCAGCAGTCGTCGCGCGGCGAGGGGGTCGTCGACCGGATCGACGCCGCCGATGCGGATCGTGCCCGCATCCGGGGCGAGGAGCGAGGCCAGCATCAGGAGCAGGGTGGTCTTGCCCGCCCCGTTCGGCCCCACGAGCCCGGTCACCCGCCCCGCCTCGGCCCGCAGCGTCGCCGCCCGCACCGCCTGCACGGCGCCGAACGCTCTGCTGACGCCTTCCACGACGATTCCGCTCATGCGCGTCAGTCTGGCATCCGCCGCGCCGGGAGGCGGCGCGGCGCGTCACGCTCGGAAGAACTCGACTCCGAGGTCGGGGTGGTCGACGAAGACCCCGTCGACGCCGGTCCGGGCGATCACGTCCCATTCGCCGGGATAGTCGCCGAAAGCGGCCTTGCCCCCGTCGCTGCGGTGCTCGGGGGCCAGGAAGGCGTTCTCGGGGCGGCAGGTCCAGGTGAAGACGGTCAGGCCGCGGGCGTGAGCGTCGTCGACGATGGTGGTGCCGCGGGCCAGCAGCATCCGCTTGTCGACGCTGATGCCGTCGACCCGGCCGACCAGCCCGTCGAGCCCCGCGGCGGTCACCGTCGCCGTGTAGCTGGAAGCCTGCCGCCCGTGGGCCACGACCTGGTCGTACGGGCGGCCCGACGCCTCGATGAGGTACACCACGGAGGCGGGGATGCCGCGCTCCCGCAACTGCCCGAGGACCGTGGACTCGAAGGACTCGACGATGAGCGGGAGCCCCTCGTCGGGCCACCCCGCGAGGCGGAGGTCGCGCTCGATGAGCGGAGCCAGGTCCAGCCCGACGCTCGCGAAGTACGTCGCGTGCTTCACCTCGAGGACGACGCCGATCTCCCGTTCCTGCTCGCGCGCCGCCCGGCGCACGAGGTCGAGCACGTCGACGAGCCGGAGGATCGGCTCGGCGTCGTCGCCGAGGGCGCTCGCGGGACGGATCTCCGGCAGGCGCTCGCGCACGCGCAGCGTCGACAGCTCCGCCCAGGTGAAGTCCTCCGTGAACCAGCCCGTGAGCGCCTCGCCGTCGACCCGCTTGGTGGTCCTGCGATCCGCGAACTCGGGATGCCGGGCCACATCGGTCGTCCCGGAGATCTCGTTCTCGTGCCGGACCACGAGGACTCCGTCCTTCGTCGCGACGACATCGGGCTCGACGGCGTCGACCCCCGTCGCGAGGGCGAGCTCGTACGAGGAGCGGCTGTGCTCCGGACGGTAGCCGGGGGCCCCGCGATGCCCGATGACGAGCGGTGATTTCCTGAGCACGCTCACAGCGTAGAACACCCCACGGAACGCGCCTCCCCGGTATCGTGGAGGAAAGCGACCTACGACCCCCTTTCAGGAGTGAGGCCCACAGATGAGCAACTTCGCTTTCAACAATCCGGCGTTCCAGCAGCAGGATCCGCGCAACGTCGCGACCTACCCCGGCGCCCCGCAGGCTGCTCAGGGGGCGCAGAGCGCCTCGTTCCAGCACGCGAGCATGGATGCCGCCACCAACGCGCGGCTCGAGGGCATGTACGCCGCCCCGCCTGCCGGCTCGATCGAGACCGACCGCATGTCGGTCGAGGACACGGTGTGGAAGACAGCCGGCCTGTTCGGCATCCTCCTCGTCACCGCCGCCATCGGCTGGGTGTGGACCCTCGGCGGCATCAACATCGACTCGTTCTCCAATGTCTCGCTCGTGCCGTGGATGGTCGGCGCCCTCGGCGGATTCGTCCTCGCCATGGTCGTCACCTTCACCTCGCGCAAGAAGGTCCGCCCCGCGCTGATCTTCGGCTACGCCGCGTTCGAGGGCCTCTTCATCGGTGGCATCTCGGCGTTCTTCGAGGTCAGGTGGCCCGGCATCGTCCTGCAGGCCACCCTGGCGACCGTCGCCGTCGTCGGAGTCACGCTGGCGCTCTTCGCGAGCGGCAAGGTCCGCGCCTCGAAGAAGATGACCAAGATCGTGATGATCGCGATGCTCGGCTACCTCGTCTTCTCGCTGCTCAACCTCGTCCTGATGTGGACGGGCGTGCTGCCCGCGAGCCAGGCGTTCGGCCTCTACAGCGCCGAGATCTTCGGCATCCCGCTCGGCCTCATCATCGGCGTCCTCGTGGTCTTCATGGCCGCGTACTCGCTCGTGCTCGACTTCGACCAGATCCAGCAGGGCGTGCGCAACGGCGCCCCGCGCAAGTACGGCTGGCTCGGCGCCTTCGGCATCATGGTCACGGTCGTCTGGCTCTACGTCGAGATCCTCCGCATCATCGCGATCGTCCGCGGCAGCGACTGATCGCTGCATCCGGCACCCGAGGCCCGTCCCCTTCCGAGGGGGCGGGCCTCTTGCCATATCCGCGCTCCGCCGCACAAGGGGGTTCCTGAGTGCCGGCTGTGAGGGCAGAATCTTCTCCATCGGACGAGATCCGTCCGGATACAGGAGGTCAACATGAGCTTTCTCGGCTTTCTTCTGCTCGGTCTCATCGCCGGCGCCATCGCCAAGCTGATCCTTCCCGGCAAGCAGGGCGGCGGATGGCTCGTCACGCTGCTGCTCGGCGTGGTGGGCGCGATCCTCGGCGGCTGGATCGGAAGCATGATCTTCGGCGTCGGTCTCGAAGAGTTCTGGGACCTGTCCACGTGGCTGCTGGCCATCGGCGGTGCGATCATCGTGCTGCTGATCTACGGCCTGATCGTCGGACGCGGCGAGCGCGCCAAGCGCTGACCCCCGCACCACGCACGTCACCGCACAGCGGTGCGACACGCCCGCCCCCTTCGGCAGCTCCGGCTCTCCGAAGGGGGCGGGTCATTTCTGCGCCCCCGCGGCCTTCCTCTCCAGGAGGGTGCGCTCCCGGTCGTTGCCGGCGAGGGCCGCGGCGGCGATGAACTCGCCGCGCGCCTCCTCCTCCCGGCCCAGCCGTCGCAGCAGCTCGCCGCGGGTGGCGGGGAGCAGATGGTAGCCGCGCAGCGCCCCCGACGCCGAGAGCTGATCCAGGATCCGCAACGCCGACGCGGGGCCGGTCGCCATCGCCACCGCGGCCGCGCGGTTGAGCTCGACCACTGGCGAGGGGGCCACACGGCCCAGCGCCTCGTACAGCAGGACGATGCGATCCCACTCGGTGGTCTCGACCGACGCGGCGATCGCATGGCACTCCGCAATACCCGCCTGCAGGGCGAAGGGGCCGCGCCCCCGCCCGATCCCGTCGGCCCGGGCGAGAGCAGCCCTCCCCCGCGTGATGCGTCCGCGATCCCAGCGGCGCCGGTCCTGGTCGGCCAGCAGCACCGGGTCTCCGTGGGCGTCCACGCGCGCCGGGAACCGGGCGGCGGTGAGCTCCAGGAGGGCCAGGAGCCCGTGCACCTCGGGCTCCTGCGGCATGAGGCCCGCCAGCACCCGGGCGAGCCGGATCGCCTCCTCGGCCAGATCCGGCCGCATCCAGTCCGGCCCGCTGCTCGCAGCGTGCGCCTCGTTGAACACGAGGTAGAGAACGTTGAGGAGCGCACCGAGTCGGGCGCGATGCTCCTCCCGCGGCGGCAGCTCGAACGGCACCTTCGCCGCCGCGAGCGTCTTCTTGGCCCGCACGATCCGCTGCTGCACGGTCGCCGTCGGCACGAGGAAGGCCCGGGCGATCTCCTCCGACGACAGGCCGCCGACGACCCGCAGCGTGAGCGCGACCTGCGCCTCGCGGGCGAGCACGGGGTGGCACGAGATGAACATCAGGCGCAGCACATCGTCGTCGACGGCATCCGGATCCCAGGGATCCGCACCCGCCGCCTCGGCCTGCTCCCGCTCGAGATCGTGCGCGATCGTCGACAGACGGTCGTCCAGACGCTCCCGTCGCCGCCAGGTGTCGATCGCCTTGCGCTTCGCCACTGCCGTGAGCCAGGCCCCGCCGTTGCGCGGCACGCCGTCGAGCGGCCACTGCCGCAGCGCGTCCTCCAGCGCCTCCTGGGCGAGATCCTCCGCGAGGCCGAAGTCCCCGACGAACCGGGTCAGCGTGCCGACGATGCGTGCCGATTCGATGCGCCAGACCGCGGCGACGGTGCGCTCCACCGATCCGGCCCCGGAACCGGAGGGCGAGCGCACCGTGCCGTCGTCATCCGTCGCGCTCATGTCACTGCTGAGCGCGCTGGGCCTGCTCCTCGCGCCAGCCCGCCTCCTTCTCGATCCACTCGTTGTCCTGGGGGGAGTCGGACATGTCGGTGACCCGCCGCACCTCCAGGAACGAACCCGGTCCGAGCGGCGCCCGGCTCGCCCACTCCGCCGCCTCCTCGCGGCTGGACACCTCGATGATCCAGAAGCCGTTGAACAGCTCCTTGGTCTCGCCGTAGGGGCCGTCCGTGACCAGCGGCGTCTCCGCGCTGAAGTCGACGACGAAGCCCTCGGCGGCGTCGGTGAGGCCCTCGCCGGCGGCGAGCACGCCCGCCTTCATCATCGACTCGTTGTACGCGCCCATGGCCGCGATGACCTCGTCGAACGGGAGGTCCTTATACGCCTCGACGGCCTCGTCGGTCGCACGCATGATGAGCATGAACTTCATGATGTTCTCCTTGATCGTGGGATCGTCTCTCGACCCTCTCATCAAAGACGTCGAACGCGAACGGGTCGGATCGACACATCCGCCGAACTTTCTTGCGAATCCCGGTCGAGGCGCTCGGATCAGCGGCGCGCCGGGCGCCCCACGGCGCCGGCGATCACGGCGGTCAGAGCGTCCAGCGAGGTCTCGGGACTCCACTCCGCGGCCGCCGCCGGGGCTTCGGCGCTCAGCCGCGCCCAGTGCTCGGGGTCGCTCAATACGCCGCGCAGAGCCACGGCCAGGGCGTCGACGTCACCGCTGGGCGCGAGCACCCCGCCGCCCCCGGCGAGCACATCGCGGATGCCGTAGCGCACGTCGTACGAGACGACCGGTGTGCCGTGCAGCAGGGCCTCCACCACCGAGAGCGGCTGCCCCTCGAACGCGGTGGCGGTGAGCACGACGGACGCCCGATCGAGCACACGGCCCGGATCGTCGGTGAATCCGGCGAGCACCACGCGGTCTCCCACGCCGAGTTCGTCGATGAGGTCGGCGAGGCGCTGCTGCTCGGGACCTCCGCCCCAGATCTCCAGGCGCGTTCCCGGGACGTCCGCGGCGAGGAACGCCCGGATGGCCTGGTCGATCCGCTTCCCCGGCGCGAGGCGACCGAGCACCACCACCAGGCCGGGCTCGCGCAGGTCGTCCCGGCTCTCGACGGCGGGTATGGGGTTGGGGACCACCTCGTGCCGCGCATCTCCGCCGAAACGCGCGAAGACGTCGTCGCGCTGCGTGGCGGTCGGCCAGATCACCGCATCGAACCGGTCGGCGATGCCGAGCCACCGCGTCCACAGCGCATTCACCGGGGCGTCGGCGGTATAGGGCGCCTCCAGGTGGATGGTGTGAATGGTGTGCAGGATGCGGACCCGGGGGTCGGACCACTCCGAGATCAGCTCGCCCAGCTGCCGCGCCTCGCAGATCACGACGATCGGCCGCTCGCCGAAGCCGGCCACGAGATGCGCGAGCCACGCTCGGTACAGGCCGCCGAAGCCGGGCACACCCCCGATGACCTGCCCGGCGGCGTCGTACACCTGCACGGGCTCGACGGTCCGGTGCCAGTCCGGGTCGCCCGCGATCACGGGAAGGGCGGCGAAAGGCCGGGAGGCGGCATCCCTGAGCACCCGGTACTCCACGCCCTCGCTCGCGTACAGCACGGGATCGGCGGCTTTGCGCAGCCATGCCGCAGCCCCGCCGCCGGGATCCGTCGCCTCGTCGAAGAGGTTCCGCAGACGCGAGGCGTCGGTGAGCATCCCGCGCGACACGAATGTCTCCCGGTGTCGCGCATGGTCCTCGGCGGTGCCCGGATCGAACGTCAGCAGCTGCGGTCCGAGCCCGTCGGCCACGCCGGCCCCGGCGAGCTGACGCGCGCGCGACAGGGTCGCGATCGTGTACCCGCCGTCGAGGTCCGGGATCAGCCGGCTCGAGAGCACCAGGTATTCGGCGTCCGGCAGCGACTGCCCGACCTCAGGCGACGGACGCACCCTCGCCCGTCACTCCCACTCGATCGTCCCCGGGGGCTTCGACGTCACATCGAGCACCACACGGTTGACGTCGCGCACGCTGTTCGTGATCCGGTTGGAGATCTTCGACAGCACGTCGTAGGGCAGGCGCGTCCAGTCGGCGGTCATCGCGTCTTCGCTCGACACGGGACGCAGGACGATCGGGTGACCATAGGTGCGTCCGTCGCCCTGCACGCCCACCGAGCGGACGTCGGCGAGCAGGACCACCGGGCACTGCCAGATCTCCTGATCGAGCCCGGCCTTCGTGAGCTCCTCGCGGGCGATGGCGTCGGCCTCACGCAGGATCTCGAGGCGCTCAGCCGTGACCTCGCCGATGATGCGGATGCCGAGGCCGGGGCCCGGGAAGGGCTGACGGCCGACGATCGCCTCGGGGATGCCGAGCTCGCGTCCGATCGCGCGGACCTCGTCCTTGAAGAGCGCGCGGAGCGGCTCGATCAGCTCGAAGTCGAGGTCTTCCGGGAGGCCGCCCACGTTGTGGTGCGACTTGATGTTGGCCGTGCCGGCGCCTCCGCCGGACTCGACGACATCCGGGTAGAGGGTGCCCTGCACGAGGAACTTGACCGGGGCGCCGCCGTCGGCCTTCGCCTCCTCGACGAGGTCGAGCTGCACCTTCTCGAAGGCACGGATGAACTCTCGCCCGATGATCTTGCGCTTCTCCTCGGGGTCGGTGACGCCCCTCAGATGGCCGAGGAAGGTCTCTGCGGCGTCCACCGTGATCAGGCGCACGCCGGTGGACTCGACGTAGTCCTTCTCGACCTGTTCGCGCTCGCCCTTGCGCAGGAGGCCGTGGTCGACGAACACCGCCGTCAGCTGGTCGCCGATCGCCTTGTGGACGAGGGCGGTCGACACCGCCGAGTCCACGCCGCCGGACAGCGCCGAGATGACGCGCGCGTCGCCGACCTGCTGGCGGATGCGCTCGACCTGCTCCGCGATCACGTTGTCGCTGTTCCAGTCGGAGGCGAGGCCCGCGCCGCGGTGGAGGAAGTTCTCGAGCACCCGCTGGCCGTGGTCGGAGTGCTTCACCTCGGGGTGCCACTGCACGCCGTAGAGCCCGCGCTCCTCGTTCGCGAACGCCGCCACCTGGGTGGCGTCGGTGGCCGCGAGCACGTCGAAGCCCTCGGGGGCGCGTGACACCTGGTCGCCGTGGCTCATCCAGACGTTCTGCTCGGCCGGCTGACCGGCGAGCAGCGTGCCGCCGTCACCCGTGATGACGGCATCCGTCGCGCCGTACTCACGCAGACCCGTGTGGGCGACCTCGCCGCCGAGCGTCTGCGCCATGTACTGGAAGCCGTAGCAGATGCCGAGGGTCGGGACCCCGAGGTCGAAGACGCCCGGGTCGAGGCGCGGGGCGCCCTCCTCGTAGACCGACGAGGGACCGCCGGAGAGGATGATGGCCACCGGGTTGCGGGCGGCGATCTCCTCCGCCGAGGCGGTGTGCGGCACGATCTCGCTGTAGACGCCGGCTTCGCGCACGCGCCGGGCGATGAGCTGGGCGTACTGGGCTCCGAAGTCGACGACGAGCGCCGGGCGCTGCTCGGTCTCGGACTGCGGGGTCTCGGACTTCTCGGTCAACGGACACCTTCCTTGGACACGTCGGTCCCTGAACCCGTCGCAGGCGCCTCGGCGGCTTCGCGGGTGGCGAGATAGGTCTTGACCTCGCGGGCGACCACCGTCTCCATGAAGAACGAGAGGAGCGGGACGACACCGCCGAGCGCGAGGAGGATGAAGCGCGGGAACGGCCAGCGCATGAGGCTCCACATGCGGAAGCAGGCGAAGAGGTAGACGACGTAGAACCAGCCGTGCGCGACCAGGATGAAGAGCGACAGGTTGAAACCGTCACCCAGCGAGGTCATCTCGCAGGAGTTCGTCCACGGGGCGAAGAGCGACCACCACTGGCAGTCCGCCCCGGCGATGACGCCCGCGAACCAGAGCGGCCCGCCCGATCCGCCCAGGAAGAGCTCGAGGTGGATCGGCGTGTACTTGAGCACCATCTCGGCGAGCAGCAGGAGCAGCATGACTCCTGTGATGATCGAGGCGATCTGGTAGAACTTCAGCGCGCCGCGGATCGCCGGAAAGCTGGCGACTTTCGGTTCGGGCATGCGACCAGTCTAGTCGGCGCGCGTCGGCCGCGAATCCGTCGGCGGCGGAGCCGGGCACGACGCCGGAGGCCCCCGGGATCGCTCCCGACGGCCTCCGCGTCATCGCACCTCGGTGGGGGTCAGAACCACCCGGTCAGGAGATCCCACAGCCAGTCGAAGATGTCACGGATGACGCCCCCGATTCCGCCCGCGCGGGTGACGGTGACGGAGGCGGTGGCCTCGTCGCCGTCGGCCTGCGTCGCCGCGACCGTGTACTTCCCGGCCGGGGCGCTCTTCGGCACCGTCACGGAAGCCGTGAACGACCCGTCGTCCCGGACCTGCGCCGTGCCCGCGTCGATCGCCGCGCCCTTGTTCGGACGCAGCTGCAGCGTCACGTTCTCGCCGGGCTCGTAGCCCGTGCCGGTGACCTCGAGCTTCTTGCCCGCAGCCACCTTCGAGCTGCCGAGTCCGATCGTGCCGGCGAACTCCTCCTCGCCCGCGATCGTGATCGGGATCTGCACCGACGTCCCGGTCGATGCGACCGCCGCCGTGAGCTGCTGCTCGCCCGACACCCCGGACGGAACCGCGAAGGTCAGCGTCGCGCGCCCCGCCTCGTCGGTGGTGTCCACGATCGTGGGGTCGACCGCCGACGTCGCCAGCACGGTGTCGCCGAGCGACAGCGTCACCTCGCCCGGCGCCGCCTCTCCCCCGCTGAAGGCGAGGGACGACAGCGACACGGTCACCTGGTCGCCGGCGCTGAAGCCGTCGGCATCCGCGGGGCTGACCGTGACGCCGACCGCGCGCTGCGCCTGATCCGGTCGGGCCGTGCCGTTCTCGTCGAACCAGTCCACCATCGACTGCAGGTCGATCTTGCCGGTGTCGCGCTTGTCCGTACCCTCGCGGAAGGTGACGAAGTTGTCACCCCCGGCGGCGAGGAAGGAGTTCGCTGCGACCGTGTACGAGCCCGCGGGATCGATCGGTGCGCCGTCGAGTGTGATCGACGTGATCCTCTCTCCCTGGGCCGCCGTCGGGTCGTAGGTGTACACCAGACCCTCGGAGACGCCGAGCTTGAGGAACGGCCGCGCCGCCCCGGTGGGCTGCCACTGCTCCTCGAGCACCCCCTCGATCTGCTCGCCCGTCATGGTGAGCGTGACGAGGGTGTTGGCGAAGGGCTGCACGTTCGCGGCCTCGCGGTAGGTGACGGTGCCGGCGGGATCCGAGGGCCCCGTGGACGCGTACGCGAGGTTCGCGCGCAGCCCACCCGGGTTCATCAGCGCGATGTCGGCGCCCGTCGACCACTTCTGGACGTCCGCGACGAAGTTGCCGATGGTCGACTCGCCGCCGCGGTTCTCGGCGCCGTTGGACTGCCGTGCGCGGTTGAAGTCGGCTGTGATCGCACCGACCTGGATCGCACCCAGCTCATCGGCCTCGGCCTTGGCCGTCGCGACGATCGCGGCGACCTCGGGCACGGCCGGGTACAGCGCCTTGCCGTCCTGGGTGAGCGGTTTGATCTCGTTGGTGATGGAGAGCAGCTCCTTGCTGACCGGGTCGACCTGCAGGTTCATGAGCCCGAGGTTCTCGCCGTACTGCCCCGCCGAGATGACCGGTCGGCCGTCGATGACGTGGTTGTAGGCGAGATGGGTGTGCGCCGACACGATCGCGTCGACGTCGCCGTCCACCCCGTAGACGATCTCGCCGAGCGGCGAGTCGGGCGTGACGGCGGCGAGGTCGGTGCTCTCCGCCCCTTCGTGCACGAGGAGGATGACGACATCCGCCTCGCCGTTGGACTCGTCGCCGTCACGCAGGTCGTCGGCCACGTCGTTCACCGAGTCGACGATGCTGCGCACCTCGAGGTCGGCGATGCCTTCCGGCGAGACGAGCGAATCGAGGTCTTCGGTCACGGCGCCCACGAAGCCGACGCGCACGCCCTGCAGCTCCTTGATCCAGGCGGGTGCGAGCGCGGGCTCGCCCGTCTCGGTCACGAAGACGTTGGACGAGATGTACTCCCAGTCCGCGCGGTCCTGCACACGATCGCGCAGGTCCTCCCAGCCCTGGTCGAACTCGTGGTTCCCGGCGGCGCTCACCTCGAGACCGGCGGCGTTGAGCGCGTCGATCGTGGGGTTGTCGTCGTTGATGAACGAGGTGAACGTCGACGCGCCGATCAGGTCGCCGACGCCGGCGAAGATCGTGTTCGGGTTCGCGGCGCGGAACTGCTGCACCGCTCCGGCCACCACTGCGGCTCCTGCCGCGGCACCGTCGGCCTCGATCCTCCCGTGGAAGTCGTTGATCGTGACGACGTCGATGCTCACCGGCGGAACGTCGCCGTCGATGCCGACGATGATCGGGTCGTGGTCGCTCGACCGGTACGGAGTGCCCGCCTCGGTCGCGCCGAATGCGTACCCGCGGTCGCTCCACTCCGGCGAGTTGATGCCCCAGACGCCGGCGCCGGTGAGGGAGGGGGAGAGCGAGGGCGAGGCGATCACGTGGTCCAGCGAGCCCAGCTCGCCGTCGAACGTGTAGGTGTACTGGCCGTCGGTCTCGTCGGCGACCACGTCGCTCCACCCCGCCGCGGTGAAGACCTCGATCGGGTCCTCCTCGCTGTAGGCGTTGAAGTCGCCGATGAGCAGCATGTCGCTGCTGCCGCTGGTCTCCTCGAGCTGCGCGGTGAAGTCGAGGATCGACTCCGCCTGGGCCACGCGGTCCGCGTTGAAGAAGCCCTGGCCGTCGGCCGGTTCGGCGCCCGCGTTCTCGGGCGGCGACTTCGACTTCAGGTGGTTCGCGACGACCGTGACCACGCGGCCGTCGATGTCGAACGCCTGGGCGATCGGCTCACGGGCGTTGCCCCACACCGACTCGTCGATCACGGTGGCGCTGTCGCCGACCGGCGAGACCGCATCCTTCTTGTAGATGATCGCGTTGGTGATGAAGTCGGTCGTGGCCGCATCGCTCAGGGCGGTCGGCGTCGGGACGTAGGCCCAGACCTCGCTGCCGGCGGCATCGTTCAGCCCGTCGACCAGATCGGCCAGCGCGGTGTCGATCGGCTTGCCCAGCTTGACCGAGTTCTCGATCTCCATGAGCGACACGATGTCGGCATCGAGACCGTTGATGGCGGCGACGATCTTGGACCGCTGGATCGCGAACTCCTCCGCGTCCGCCGCCCCGCGCGCATCGGCGTTCTCGGTCTGGAGCGTCGTGAAGTAGTTGAACACGTTGAACGACGCGACCTGCACGTCGCCGCCCACGTCCGGAGCCGTCTCGGTCCGCGGGTTGGTCGACTCGAAGCCGGCCTTGAGCTCGGCCGGAGACGCGTCGTCGATCGGCACGGTCGGCTGCAGGCGCCAGTCGTCGAAGCCCCACTGGAGGATGTAGCCCGTGTCGCTGAAGTCGACGACGTCGCCGTTGCGCACGACGGTGTCGGCCGTGAAGTAGGGCTGGTCGCCGGGGTGGTTGCGGTTGTTGATCTGCAGCGACCAGGCGTCGTCGAGCAGGATGCGGTTCGCCCGGTTGGCGGCGGCGATCGCCGCGGCCTCGTCACCGGGACGCGTCGTCTCGGTGCTCTTGACGTTCAGGTCGCCGGCGTTGAGCCACAGCGTGCCGAAGTTGTACAGCTGGTGGCTGGAGGCGACGCGGTAGGTGCCCGCGGGAGCGACGAGCATGTTCTCGTACTGTTCCCGGTCGGTGCCGAGGACGGTGTCGGGGAGCGGGGTGGCCGCAGGCACCCCGGCGTCCTCCGCCAGCACCTCGATGCCCGCGAGGGTCGACGGGGAGAGCTGGGTCTGGCCGAAGTACTCGCTGACCGATCCCGTCACCGAGACGAGATCGCCGATGTCGAGCGTCGGCGCGAGCGCGTTGAGATACACGAAGATGCCGTCGGAGGCCCCGGGCGTCGCGTCGTCGGCGCCGCCCGATCCCTGGGTCTGGATGACGATGCCCTTGTACCCGCCCGTGCGGTAGTCCGCCGTGACGACGCCCTCGACCGTGACGGTCTGCCCGTTCACCGGCGAGACGTCGGTCGAGCCCTGCACCTCGGCGATCGTGTGCGTGGCGGCGACGGCGGCCTGTGCCGCCGTCTGTTCGGCGGGCGCGGCCGGCGGCGCAGCCGGCGCGGTCTGCTCGACCGGGGCCGCCGGCGCGGCCTCCTCCGCCGGTGCGGGAGTCGTCGCACCGGGGGCGCTCGGCTCCGGAGCCGGCGTCTCGGAAGCGGCCGGGGGTGCGAGCGTCTCGGCCGGCGTCGGCGAAGCGGGGGCCGTCGAGCCCTCGCTCGGCTCCTCGGCGAAGGCGGGGACGGTGCCGAGCGACCCGAGGGTCAGCGCGACGGCCGTGGTCACGGCGAGAGCGCCGCTGCGCCCCCGCTTCCGATGTGCAGACGACTCGACGCCCGGGCGGGCGTCGTCGTGGGGGGCTGACATGCGTTCGGTCTCCTCGACGTTGTGGATTTCGGTGACGGCGGGCCCTCGTGGAGCCTGTCGCGCGTACGCCCGGGATCCCCGAGCGAGCGCATGCCAGCGAGCCTACGGAGAGGGTCCGACATCCTCAACAGTGTTCGTCGATTGGTCACCCACTGCTCACCGGACGGCTCGGATGCCGGTCGGCGTCGTCGCGCCGCGTCAGGCGGAGGCCGCGCTCGCCTCTTCGAAGTCCTCGACCTCGCGCTCCCAGGCGTCCTTCGCGAGGCGGTACCAGAGGTAGAACGCGAACCCGGCGAAGATCGCCCACTCCGCGGCGTAGAAGATGTTGAGCCAGTTCACCGCGGACCGCTCGTCGGGCGCCGGTGACGAGATGTCCTCGAGCCCGGAGGTCGCCTCCGAGGCCGCGAGATAGGGACGGTACACGTCCAGCTGCTCGGTGTCGTGCCAGAAACCCAGCAGGGCGGCGGGTGACATGCGGTCGATGCGGTCGGGCTCGTCGTGCGGGGGCACCGCGGGCCCCTCGTCGGAGATCACACGACCGGTGATCTGCACGGCATCCTCTCCCGCCGACTCCTCCAGCTCGGCGATCGCGGCATCCGCCGTCTCGCGGTCGGCGGCCCAGCCCAACGCCACCGCGAGGGAGGTGCGCTCCGCCACCCGCAGCTGACCGGTGACCCAGTAGCCCTCGACTCCGTCGTTGAAGCGCTCCGACACCACGAGGAAGTCCTCGGGCACCCATGTTCCCGAGGTCTCGACCTTCTGGCCGACGAGCGGCTCGGCGAGGTACTGACCCGGCTCGACGACCTCGGTCAGCGGCTGCACCTGCTCCGTGGCTCCCGGCTCCGGCGGATCGGTCTCGATCGCGCGCTCCAGCTGCCACTGCCCCAGCCACGCGAACACGCCGGCGACGAGGAGGCAGAACAGCAGCATGCCGATCCAGCGCCCGCGGAGCATCACCTCGCGGAGGGTCGGCGGAAACAGCGGCGCAGGCGACGACACGACGACGTTCGGGGTCTCAGGCCTCGTAGGGGGCGAGCACGACCTCGACCCGCTGGAACTCCTTGAGATCGGAGTATCCGGTGGTCGCCATCGACTTGCGCAGCGCGCCGATCAGGTTGGCCGTGCCGTCGGCGACCGGAGCGGGACCGTAGAGGATCTCCTCGAGGGTGCCGATGCCGCCGACCCGCACGCGGCGTCCGCGCGGGAGCTTCGGGTGGTGGGCCTCGGGCCCCCAGTGGAACCCGCCGCCCGGAGCGTCGGTGGCGCGGGCCAGGGCCACGCCGAGCATGACGGCATCCGCCCCCATCGCGAGGGCCTTCACCACGTCGCCCGAGGTGCCCACGCCGCCGTCGGCGATGACGTGCACGTACCGGCCGCCCGACTCGTCCAGGTAGTCGCGCCGTGCGGCCGCGACGTCGGAGACGGCCGTGGCCATCGGGGCGTGGATGCCGAGGGTCGCCCGGGTGGTCGACGCCGCTCCCCCGCCGAATCCGACCAGCACGCCGGCCGCGCCGGTGCGCATCAGGTGCAGCGCCGCGGTGTACGTCGCGGCCCCGCCGACGATGACCGGCACGTCGAGGTCGTAGATGAACTTCTTGAGGTTGAGGGGCTCGGCCACGCTCGAGACGTGCTCGGCCGACACCGTGGTGCCGCGGATCACGAAGAGGTCGACGCCGGCGGCGGCGACGGTGTCGTAGTGCTCCTGCGTGCGCTGCGGGGTCAGGGAGCCGGCGACGGTGACGCCCGCCTCGCGGATCTCGGCGAGCCGCTGCGTGATGAGCTCCGGCTTGATCGGCTCCGAGTACAGCTGCTGCATGCGCACGGTCGCCTCGTCGTCACCGAGACCGGCGATCTCGGCGAACAGCGGCTCGGGGTTCTCGTACCGCGTCCACAGGCCCTCGAGGTCGAGCACGCCGAGGCCGCCCAACTGACCGAGCATGATGGCCGTGCGGGGGCTGACGACGGAGTCCATCGGCGCACCCAGCACGGGGATCTCGAAGCCGAAGGCGTCGATCGTCCACGCGGTCGACACATCCTCCGGGTTGCGGGTGCGTCGCGAGGGCACCACCGCGATGTCGTCGAACGTGTATGCGCGACGGGCGCGCTTGCCTCGGCCGAGCTCGATCTCCATGGTCACCACCCCAGCCTACCCGGGCACCGGACGCGACGACGGCTGCGAGACTGGAACCGACGCAGCGGAGGGTGCATGCACAGGGATGCCGGGAGGATCGTCGTGATCGGCGGCGGCGTGATGGGTCTGGCGACGGCCTGGGCGCTCGCGCGCCGCGGAGAGCGACCGCTGGTGCTGGAGCGCTTTGCACGCGGGCACCGCCAGGGGGCGTCGCACGGCGCGACCCGCAACTTCAACGACGCCTACATCGAGGATCACTACCTCGACCTCCTGCAGCGCTCGCGCGCGGGCTGGGACGCGCTGGGCGTGGTCGGCGGGGCGCCGCTGCTCCGTCTGCACGGGCTCGTCACCCACGGATCGGTCGACCTGCCGACGATCGCCGCGCGTCTGTCGGACCGCGGCATCGCGGCGTCGATGCTCAGCGCCGGGGAGGCGCGCGCCCGCTGGGCGGGCATGCGCTTCGACGACGACGTCCTGTGGTCGCGGGATGCCGGGGTCGTGCGCGCCGCGGACGCCCTGGTCGAGCTGGAGCGGCGCATCGTCGCGGCCGGCGGCGAGGTGCGATGGAGCACCCCGGCCACGGGCATCGACGACGAGGGCGGCGACGTCCGGATCCGACTCGCCGAGGGCGCCGTGCTGCAGGCGGAGACGGTCGTGGTGACGGTCGGGGCCTGGTCGACCGGCATCCTCCCGGGGATCGGTCTGCCGCCGCTGAGGGTCACCGAGGAGACCCCCGCCCACTTCGCGCCCCGGACGGGGCACGCCTGGCCGTCGTTCAACCACTACGTCGACCCCGAGCGCCATCCGGCGACGGTCTACGGCATGCCGACGCCCGGCGAGGGCGTCAAGGTCGGCTTCCACGGGGTCGGCGACGAGGTCGATCCGGACGCCCGTCCGCACCGGCCCACGCACCAGGCGGCTGTGGCGGAGTACGTCCGGGAATGGATGCCGGGGCTCGATCCCGCGAGCGCCGTGCCGATCAGCTGCACCTACACCTCGACCGCCGACGGCCGCTTCGTGCTCGATCGGCGCGGTCGGATCGTCGTCGGCGCGGGGTTCTCGGGCCACGGCTTCAAGTTCGCGACCGGCATCGGGGAGACGCTCGCCGAACTCGCCCTCGACGACGGCGCACGCGCCGCCGCGCCTTTCCGACTGCCCTGAGACCCCCGAGCGGATCGCCGGGGCCGCGGCATCGGCATCCGTCGGCGGCCGCCCGCCGCAGGGTTCAGCGCGGTCGCACCACCCGGCGCTCGTCCCACACCGGCTCGGGCGACTCGTACACGGAGCCGTCCGAGCCGAAGACGAGGAACCGGTCGAACGAGCGCGCGAACCAGCGGTCGTGCGTCACGGCCAGCACCGTGCCGTCGAAGCGCCCGAGCGCGCCTTCGAGCGCCTCCGCCGACTCGAGGTCGAGGTTGTCGGTCGGCTCGTCGAGCAGCAGCAGCGTTGCGCCGGAGAGCTCCAGCAGCAGCACCTGGAACCGCGCCTGCTGCCCGCCCGACAGCGACTCGAAGGTCTGCTGCGCCTGGCGCACCAGGCCGTAGCGGTCCAGTGCGGAGCTCGCGGCATCCCGCGGCAGACCTGCGCGCCGGTCGTCGCCGCGATGCAGGATCTCCAGCAGCGTGCGCCCGACGAACTCCGGGTGCGCGTGCGTCTGCGCGAAGAGCCCCGGCACGACGCGCGCCCCGAGCACCGCCCGTCCGGTGTGCGCGACCTCGCTCAGCTGCTCGCCCGTGGAGGTCACGTGTCCGAGCGACGGATCCGGGTCGCTGCCTCCGCGGGCGAGGAGGCGCAGGAAGTGCGACTTGCCTGATCCGTTCGATCCCAGGACCGCGATGCGGTCTCCGTACCAGATCTCGGCGTCGAAGGGCCGCATCAGACCGGTGAGCTCGAGGCGCTCGGCGATCACCGACCGCTTGCCGGTGCGCGCGCCGCGCAGGCGCATGTCGAAGTCCTGCGCGGGCGGCCGCTCCTCGGGCGGCCCCGCGTCCTCGAACCGGCGCAGGCGGGTCTGCGCCGCCTGGTAGCGGGAGGCGAAGCCGTCGTTCGCGGACGCCTTGACCTTGAGGTTCGCCACGAGGATCCGCAGCTTCTCGTGCTGCTCGTCCCACCGGCGACGCAGCTCGTCGAGACGGTCCAGCCGGTCGCTCCGCGCCTGCGCGTAGGTGCCGAAGCCGCCGCCGTGCACCCACGCCGACGCGCCCGCTCCCCCGGGCTCCAGGGTGATGATGCGGTCGGCCGCACGGGCCAGCAGCTCTCGGTCGTGGGAGACGAGGAGGACGGTCTTCGACGTCTGCCGGAGCTGCTCCTCGAGCCACCGTTTCGCCGGCACGTCGAGGTAGTTGTCCGGCTCGTCGAGGAGCAGGACCTCGTCCGGGCCGCGGAGCAGCGCCTCCAGGGCCAGGCGCTTCTGCTCGCCGCCCGAGAGCGAGGTGAGCTCCCGGAACCGCGCGCGCTCGAACGGGAGGCCGAGCGCGGCGACCGTGCACTGGTCCCACACGGTCTCGTGCTCGTAGCCGCCGGCATCCGCGTACTCGGCGATCGCCGTCGCGTAGGCGATCTGGGTGTCGTGCTCGTCGCGATCGATCAGGGCGTCCTCAGCCGCTTCGAGCGCCTCGGCGGCGGCGCGGATGCGCCGGGGCGCCACCTGCACGAGGAGCTCGTGCACCGTCTGCCCCGCGGTCCCGTGCCCGACGAACTGGTCCATGACGCCCAGGCCGCCGTCGATCGTCACCACGCCGTCGTCGGCTCTCTGCTCACCGCGGATGATGCGCAGCAGGGTGGTCTTCCCCGCGCCGTTGGGTCCGATGAGCGCGCTGGTGGATCCCTGTCCGACGCGGAACGTCGCCTCGTCGAGCAGCGGCCTGCCATCCGGCAGCGTCAGCGAGACGCCGGAAACATCGATATAGCCCACGGTGCGGTGCCGTCCTTCCGCCCGCAGGAGAGCGAGCCGACCAGGCTATCAGGCGCCGCGCAGGTCGGTGAGACGCAGCGCCTCCGTCCGGGGCGCCAGGGGAAGGAGGATGCGGAACTCCGTGCCCACGCCCTCCTGACTGCTCACGTCCATCGCCCCGCCGTGCGCGAGCACGATGGCCCGGGTGATCGTGAGCCCCAGCCCCACGCCCGGCACCGCGTTGCGGGTGGCCGTGGACGCCCGGAAGAAGCGGGTGAACAGCATCCCCTGCTCGTCCTCCGGAATGCCGATCCCGGTGTCGGCCACCGACAGCCGGACCATCCCGTCCTGCACGTCGACCCGCACGGTGACGCTGCCACCCTCCGGCGTGAATTTGATCGCGTTGGAGAGGAGGTTGTCGAGCGCCTGTCCGAGCCTTCCGGGATCCACCGACATCCGCACCGGCTCGGCGGGCACCTCGGACAGCACCTCGATGCCCTCCCTCTGGGCCTGCGGACCGGCCGACGCGACGGCGGACTCGACGATCTCGCGCAGATCGGCATCCTCCCGCTCCAGCGGGAACCGACCCGACTCGGCCTGCGCTGTGAAGAGCAGATCGCCGACCAGGTTGAGCAGTCGCTTCGCGTTGCGTTCGATGACCGAGACGAACTCCTTCTGCTCGTCGGTGAGAGGCTGCGCCGGGTCGTCCTGGAGCAGGTCGAGGAATCCGATGATGGAACTCAGCGGCGTGCGCAGCTCGTGCGAGACCATGCCCACGAACTGATCCTTCATGCGGGCCACCTCGACCGCCTTCGTCTCGTCGGTGATGACGAGGAGGTAGCCCTGACGGGCGCCGTGGGCGTTCTGGTAGGGCGTGATGGTGACGCGGGCCGGAACCGTCGTGCCCGCGACCGTCGCGACATCGACGTCCGCCTCGACCGAGAGACCGGAGTCGGCCTTGCGGAACAGGGCGGCCAGGCCCGCGGGCAGACCTCCGGACGAGGCGTCCCCCGCGTCGTCGGCGTCCGCGAACTGCGCGAGGACGTCGGGCGGGAAGAACCGATCCACGCGCACCTGCTGCACGGCGTCCTCGGCGGACATGCCCAGCAGGCGCACCGCGCCGGGGTTCCAGTTCGTGATCATCCCGTCGTTGTCGGTCGCGATCACCGCCTGGCCCGTGATCGACTTCCAGAGGCTCTGGAACGACTCCGTCAGCTCGCGGTACTCCTGCTCGCTGGCACGCACCTGCTCGACCATCTCGACGTTGGCGGCGAGCGCGGCCGTGCGCTCCGAGACCAGCGCCTCGGCCTGCGCCGTGCGCAGACGCTGCAGGCGGGACAGCTCGTTGACGATCGCGCCGACCGCGGCGAACACCAGCGGACTGATCACCGCGCGGAGCCACGAGACCGTGTCGGACGGCGGATCGACGACGTACGGCATGAGGAAGACGAACGACGTCGTGATGGCGACGATGAAGACGTGCCGGAAGCCCGGCGCCGCGGCGATCCAGATCACCGGCAGGAGCACGAGCGACGTGAACAGCGACTGCGATCCGCCGGTGCCCGCGCGGAGAAGACCGATGCTGAGGATGTCGATGATCGGGATCATCATGACCAGCCATCCGTCACGGATGCCCTGGGCGCCCAGCACCGCCGCCAGCACGGTGACGGCCAGCACGATGCCGATGCCGGTCAGCGCGACCGCCATCTCCGTGAGGGGGAAGTCGGGCAGGACGACGATCAGCAGCGCGGCGATGACCACGGCGATGAGCGTCGGCGCCTGCTTGATCAGCGGCGTGGGGTCGTCGAAGTACCGCCGCCACCCGCGCTCGGGGGCGATCTCGGTCGACGCGGTCATCGTCCCGCTCCGGCGAGGGCGTGGTGCAGGGCGGAGCGGATCACGGGCTTCGGCAGCGCCGCGTCGGCCCGGGGGTACTCCAGCGGATCGAGCACCGAGCTGATGACCAGGAAGCACCGGGGGAAGGCCTCCTGCACGAGCCGCGCGCACTCGTGACCGGAGATCCCCGGCAGGAGCAGGTCGAGCACCGCCAGCTCCGGATCGATGTCGGGGAAGGCCGCGATCGCGGTCTCCGCGTCGCACGCCGGGAAGACGTCGTACCCCTCCCGGTCGAGGTAGCGGCGCAGCAGCGACATCTGGTCGGAGTCGTCCTCCACCACCAGCGCCAGCGGCCGTCCGCTCATCGAAGGAACAGCTCTCGGACGACGACCACGCCGACGACGACCACCAGGGCGAGCGCCGCCTGCCAGATCAGCCGACGCTCGGCGCGCGCGTCCGCCGCGATCTCCTGCGCTTCGGTCTCCGGTGATGGCATCTCGCTCATGAGTCGACCCGTCCGACCTTCTCGGTCTTGATCCACGCGGCGTCGGCACGACGCCACTCCTTGACGTACGAGTCCACGGTGATGGCGCACAGGAGCGAGCCGTACCCGCAGACGTAGAGCAGGAGCCCCGCGAAGAAGCGCCCGCCCGGGAGGGGCTCGACCGCCCTCGCCAGCCAGATGCCGAGCATCGAGATCGGACCCCACAGGTAGAAGAAGATCGTCCAGACCAGGAGGGTCTGGTCCGTGACCGTGCCCCCGAGCGCACGGACGATGCCGTCGAGAGCCCCGGGGAACAGCGCCACCACCATCAGCAGGAGCGCTCCCAGCCCGGGGAACATGATCGCCTCGCGCCAGGACTGCCAGCCGATCCGTCCGTCGAGCTGCACGGAGAACAGGATGGAGAAGATGTAGATGCATGCGGCGGAGATCCACATGAACCGGAAAACGAACTCGGCGACGTCGCTGTGGAACAGCAGCAGGGCGAGCAGCGAGACGGCCGCGAACAGCATGAACGCCGGGAGCAGCAGGATCGTGAACCAGGCCAGTCCGAACGAGAAGCTGCCCAGCTGGTGGTGCCGGCTCGGTCGGAACCAGAGCTTGCGGTAGATCCCGGTGAGCTGCACGTTCCCGCGCGCCCAGCGCAGGCGCTGCTTCCAGAGCGAGTCGATCGTGCGCGGTTCCTCGGCGAGCACGACGGCGTGCGGCTCGAAGACCGCCCGCCGCCCCTTCAGCTGCCCCTCGAAGGTCGTCATGGTGTCTTCCGCGAGCGTCCCGGTCGGGATGCGTCCGCCGATCGCCTCCAGGTTGGCGCGGGAGTGCAGCTGGGCGCCTCCGGCCAGGCAGGCGATCGCGCCGAGCACGTTCTGGGTCCGTCGCGAGGAGAGCTGCCCGATCACGTACTCGACCGCGATGAAGCGGGTGAGGTAGTTGCGGTCGCGGCTGCCCTCGGCGATGTAGGCGGTGACCGCGCCGACCTTCTCGTCGGCGAGGTGCCGCGTGAGCTTGCGCAGCGCGTTGCGGGCGAAGATCACGTCGGCGTCCATGATCAGGACGGCCTCGGTCCAGGGGTCCGCCAGCGCCGTGTCCAGCCCGTGGTTGAGCGTGTGGGCCTTCCCCTGGCCTCCCACCTCGCGACGCAGGTGGATGACGCGGCCGGGGTAGGCCGCCGCCTTCGCGAGCACGATGTCGGGGGTGTCGTCGGTGGAGGCGTCGTCGACCACGTAGATCCGCAGACGGTCGGTCGGGTACTCGAGCTGCAGGAGCCGCTCGATCGCCGGGCCGATGACCTTGCCCTCGTTCCAGGCGGGGATGATCACGGCGACGTTCGGGTGGTACGGCGCCGCCTGCCCGTAGTGGTTGCGGAAGGCGTGCAGCGGCAGCGACAGGAACTGGATGCCGGTGTTGATGACGGGGAGCGTGCCCAGCAGGATGCAGAGCATCAGGATGACCACGATGACGGTCTGCCACCACTCCAGGTCGGCGATCACGACGCCACCTCCTTCTCCACCAGCGCCTTCACGCGGGTGTACTTCCCGACGGTGCCCGCCTCATGGCTGTCGGTCGAGGCGACGAGCGTCGCTCCCGCCGCGCGCAACGCGCCGAGGGCCGCGGGTTCCGGGCATGCCCATTTCTCGTTCACTTCCACGAGGGTGTCGGTGCGGGCGGCGGTCTCCGCCCACGCCCGCAGGCGCTCGGGGCCCAGATCGTCCTCCGAGAGACCGATCTTCGGCAGAAGCGAGAAGCAGTGGGCGAGCTGGTTGCCCGGGTGCCGCTCCATGGCGGCGACGATGCCGGCGACGAAGTCGTCGAGCACGTCCGACGACGACCACCCGGCGGTCATGCGCTCGCGGACGGCGGTCGGCCCCAGCGGCCCCTCGGATCCGGGGAACTGGTGATCCGCGATGAGGATCCGGTCGATGCCCTCGGGCAGAGCGGGGATGTCCAGCGTCCCCGCCGTGTCGAGCACCTTCGCCTCCACGCCGGTGAGCACCGTCAGACCGTCCGGGACCTCGAGGGCCCGCATCGCCCGCACGTACTCGGGCACCCAGGTCGTGTCGCGGCGCACGTGGTCGACGAGACGGAGCGTGTCGAGGCCGGCCGCGACCGCCGCCGCCACGTTCTCCTCCGGCGTCGAGACCGCGTCGTCCGAGAAGGTGGAGTGCACGTGGTGGTCGCCGCGGAGTATGTCCGCGCTCATGACTCGTCCTGGTGGCCGGCGTGCTCCGACACGAGCACGTCGTCGATCTCGACCGTGATGTCCTCGAGGAAGCGCACGGAGGCGATCTCGCGGAACGCCAGGCGCTCCGGCAGCGTCTCGCCGAGGAACAGGTCGACGACCAGCGACGGGATGTCCACGCCGGCGGCGATCGTGAGCGGCAGCGCGCCGGGGAAACGCGGGTTCACCTCGAGCAGGACGGCCGCCCCGGACCGGTCGCGCCGGAGCTGGACGTTCGCGACGCCCACGAGCCCGATCGCCTGCGCCACGGCGGCGGCGGTCTCCTCGAGCTCCGGGTCGTGGACCGTGCGACCGGCGATAGCCACTCCCGAGTCCACCCGGGCGCGTGTGCGGGGGACGGCGGCGACGACCCGGCCTTCGGCATCCGCGATGACGTCGACCGAGTACTCCTCCCCCGGCAGGTAGTCCTGCACGATGAGTCCCTCGTCGAGGGGCAGGTCCTCGAGCGCGGCCCGGTCCGCGACCAGGCGGATGCCGCGGCTCCCCGCACCCTGTCGGGGCTTGGCGAAGACGGGGAACTCCCAGTCCACGGCCAGCGCGTCGGGACCGGCGAGGACCGTCCGCGGGGCGCGACCGGTCGGCGCGCAGCGCTCGGCGAGCAGCAGCTTGTCGAGCGCGGTGTCGAGCGTGTCGGCGGAGGGCGCGGCGAGCACGGCCGGCGCGAGCTCGTCGCGACGACGCGCGAGCGCGATGAGCTCGACGTCGACGGTGGAGATGACGAGGTCGAGCCGGTCGTCGGCGACCATGCGGGCCAGCGCGGGCACGAAGTCCTCGGCCTTCCCGGGCGGCACCAGACGGCGCTGCTCGGCGGGCACCAGATACAGTCCCGCCGCCCATCCGTCCATGTCGGCGGCGAAGACGGTGAGCTCCGGACGACGCAGGAGCGAGCGGATGACGGCCACGCCGGCGGGACCGCCGACGCCGGTCACGAGAACGCGCGCCATGTCAGCCCTCCTGCTTCGCGAGGTGCTCGCGGGCGACGGCGAACGCCGCCGACTCGCGGATGATCTCCAACGGCTCGACCGACTCGCCCTCGCCGAAGCGGGACCAGTAGCGGGCCGTCGCGCGCACGAAGTCCGGGGCGAGGTAGTCGCGGCTCGAGGTCTGCGAGCCGAAGCACTCGAGCAGCCGCAGCTTCGCCTCGACGAACCCGTCGATGCGCACGAAGCGCGTCGGGCGGAACTCGATCGTCGACGACGGGCTCTGGTAGCAGGCGACGGTGCCGACGCGACGGGTGGCGACGGTCGTCGCCTCGTTCACGGCCCGGTGGTCCTGGTGCCGGTCGTGGGGCGAGTGCGTGTAGACGATGGTCGGCTCGATCTGCTGGACCACCTCCTCGATCAGTCGCACGGTCGATCCGCCGCCCGAGATCTCGGTGTCGACGAGGTCCTTGAGGAACAGCCGCGCGCCGAGGAGCTCTGCGGCGGCCAGGGACTCGTGCTGCCGGCTGTCGGCATCGCCCCCGCGGGCTCCTCGCGAGAGCGTGAGGATCGTGATCTCGTCGCCTGCGGCCGCGTGCGCCGAGAGGGCTCCGCCGACGCCGATCTCGACGTCGTCCGGGTGCGCGCCGACCGCGAGCACCTTCTCGGTGCGGCGGCCCTCCGCGCGACGGCGACGCCCCTCCTCGGCGAGACGGGTGACCACCTCGACCAGGCGGGTGTTGTCGAGCGGCTTCGTGAGGAACTCATCGGCCTGCGCCCGCAGCGCCGAGACCGCGTACTCCACAGACACGTGGGCCGTCATCACCACGACGGGAACGGCCGGCAGACGGGTGCGCAGCTGCGCGAGGAGGTCGAGGCCGTTGAGTCCCGGCATCTCGATGTCGGTGATCACGACGTCCGGGCGGATCTCCGAGACGCGCGCCACGGCGGCCAGCCCGTCGGGCGCGATGTCGACCACGCAGCCGGCCCGACGCTGGAGCACCGTCTTGACCAGCAGCGCGAGGTCTTCGTCGTCGTCGACGACCAGAACTCGGGTCACATCTTCTGACATGTTCGGCTCTCCTTGGGGAGTTCCCGACCGTGGGGACGGTCATGCAGAGGATGCCTTCATCATCCGGAGCACGCGGGAAGGGCGAGCGGGTGGTTCATCACGATTGTGGCATACCCCATCGGACCGGGGCCGCTGCGGTCTGCACCGAAAAACGAAAGGAACGGATGCCGCGGCATCCGTTCCTTTCGTGCGCCTCGCGGGCCCTACTTCTTGTAGTTGGGCGCCTCGACGACGATCTGCACGTCGTGCGGGTGCGACTCCTTCAGCCCGGCGGACGTGATGCGCACGAACTTGCCGCGCTGCTTCAGCTCCTCGATCGTGCGCGCCCCGACGTAGAACATCGACTGCCGAAGGCCGCCGACGAGCTGGTAGGCCACGGCGGACAGCGGGCCGCGGTACGGCACCTGCCCCTCGATGCCCTCGGGGATGAGCTTGTCGTCGCTGGGGACGTCGGCCTGGAAGTAGCGGTCCTTCGAGTACGAGGTCTGCTTGCCGCGGGTCTGCATCGCGCCCAGCGAGCCCATGCCCCGGTACTGCTTGAACTGCTTGCCCGATTGGAAGACGATCTCGCCGGGCGACTCGTCGGTCCCGGCGAGCAGCGAGCCGAGCATGACCGCGTCGGCCCCGGCCACCAGCGCCTTCGCGATGTCGCCCGAGTACTGCAGCCCGCCGTCGGCGATGACCGGCACGCCGGCGGGACGCGCGGCCAGCGAGGCCTCGTACACCGCCGTGACCTGCGGCACGCCCACGCCGGCGACGACGCGGGTGGTGCAGATCGAGCCGGGGCCCACGCCCACCTTGACCGCGTCGACACCGGCGTCCACCAGCGCCTGCGCGCCCTCGCGGGTCGCGACGTTGCCGCCGATGACATCGATGTGCGCGAACGACGAGTCCGCCTTGAGGCGCTTCACCAGATCGATGACGCCCTGGGACTGGCCGTTGGCGGTGTCGACGACGAGCACGTCGACCCCGGCGTCGCGGAGGGCCTCGGCCCGCTCCCAGGCGTCGCCGAAGAAGCCGATGGCGGCGCCGACGCGCAGGCGGCCCTGATCGTCCTTGGTGGCCAGCGGGTACTTCTCGCTCTTGTCGAAGTCCTTGATGGTGATGAGCCCGGCGAGCTTGCCGTCCTCGTCGATGAGCGGGAGCTTCTCGACACGGTGCTTCGCGAACAGCGCGATGACCTCGCCCGCCGCGACGCCGACCGGGGCCGTGACGAGGCCCTCCGAGGTCATGACGTCCTTCACGAGCGTGGACTGGCGCTCGAAGCCCGACACGAAACGCATGTCGCGGTTGGTGATGATGCCGACGAGGCGGCCGTCCGCGTCGACCACGGGAAGGCCGGAGATCCGGTACTGCGCGCACAGCGCGTCGACCTCTTCGACCGTCGCGTCCGGCGTCGTGGTGATGGGGTCGGTGATCATGCCCGACTCGCTGCGCTTGACCCGGTCGACCTGCGCGGCCTGGTCGGCGATGGAGAGGTTGCGGTGCAGGATGCCGAGCCCGCCCTCGCGCGCCATGGCGATGGCCATGCGGGCCTCCGTCACCGTGTCCATCGCGCTGGACAGCAGCGGCGTCGCGACCGAGATGCGGCGCGTCACCCGCGAGGAGGTGTCGGCCTCGCTGGGGATCACATCGGTGTGCCCCGGGAGGAGGAGCACGTCGTCGTACGTCAGGCCGACGAAGCCGAAGGGATCGTGCTGTTCCATGAATGCTCCTCCTGCGCGTGCCGCGCGACTCCGAGAACGTGCGATCGGTCGGACCGACCGGAAACCGTATGAAGATTCTAAGCGTCTCGCCTGCGAGAACATTCCCGGCGGCGGCCCCGGTCCTTCGGTACCGCTCTCATCTCGATCGGCGCGCGGGTGTAGGCGAAACGCACGGCGCACACTACAGTCAAGTTCGTCGTCCAACCCGAGGCGGACAGTCCCGTGCGAAGCAGCACTCACAGTGGAGGTTGCGTGAGACCCACAACAATCGCCGTCCAGCGGAAGAGGCCCTGGCTCGTCGCGTTCATCGGAGTGCTCGTCGCACTCGGCGCGATCGTGCTGCAGCCCGCCCTCTCCGCGTCGGCCGAGACGACCGATGACGGCCAAGAGGTCACCGACTACTACTTCGGCGGCGTGATCACGTTCGAGAACGAGCCCGTCGAGGGCGTCGAGCTGTCGATCGAGGGCAAGGGCTTCGAGGCCGAGACCGAGACCGATGCCGACGGCAAGTGGCGTCTGTACGTGCCCGAGAAGGAGACGTACACGATCACAGTCGACGAGGACACCCTCCCCGACGGCGTGATCGTCGACGCGACGCAGCTGCCCGAGGGCACGCAGCCGATCTCCGGGACGACGGCGTCCTTCGAGGTCGAGTTCGGTCTGACCGGTACGAAGATCCTCAACCTCTTCCTCGGCGAGGGCGAGCGCGTCACCGTGACGTTCCTCGACCAGCTGCTGTCGCGGCTCGTCGGCGGCCTGAACTTCGGCCTGCTCCTGGCGCTCGCGTCGATGGGCGCGGCGCTGATCTACGGCACGACGCGCCTGTCGAACTTCGCGCACGCCGAGATGGTCACCTGGGGCGGCCTCGTCGCCCTCGTGACGACGACCTTCTGGCACCTGCCGCTCTGGCTCGGCATCGCCGCGGCGGTCATCGGCGGCGGTCTGTTCGGCTGGGCCCTCGACGCCGGCCTGTGGCGCCCGCTGCGGCGCCGCGGCCTCGGGGTCGTGCAGCTGATGATCGTCAGCATCGGCCTCTCGCTGGCGCTGCGGTACCTCTTCCAGTACTTCATCGGCGGCGGCACGCGGCAGCTGCCCGGCGCCAGCCCCACGCCCATTCAGCTCGGACCGATCTCGCTGTCCTACATCGACATGATCGCGATGGGCGTCAGCATCGTCGTGATCCTCGCGGTCGCGTTCTTCCTCACCCGCACCCGCATCGGCAAGGCCACGCGCGCGATCTCGGACAACCCGCAGCTCGCAGCGGCCTCGGGCATCGACGTCGACCGGGTCATCCGGTACGTGTGGATCCTCGCGGGCACGCTGGCCGCCATCTCGGGCGTGCTCTGGGGCTACTTCCGCCCCGGCGTGAAGTGGGACATGGGCATGCAGATGCTGCTGCTGATCTTCGCGGCGATCACGCTCGGCGGACTCGGCACGGCGTTCGGCGCCCTCGTCGGCTCCCTCATCGTCGGCATCGCGGTCGAGGTCTCCACCCTCTGGATCCCGTCCGACCTGAAGTACGCGAGCGCCCTCGTGGTGCTCATCGTGATCCTCCTCGTCAGGCCCCAGGGACTGCTCGGTCGCAAGGAAAGGTTGGGCTGACCGCCATGGACTTCGGAAGCATCTTCTCCAACACGGCCGTCTACCTGTTCAGCCCGGTCACCATCGCCTACGCGATGGCCGCGACCGGCCTGGCCGTGCACTTCGGATACGCCGGTCTGCTCAACTTCGGCATGGCGGCCTTCATGGCCATCGGCGGCTACGGCTACGCGATCTCGGTGCTCAGCTTCGGCCTGCCCTGGTTCGTCGGCATGCTGATCGGCCTCCTCGGCGGCGCCCTGTTCGCCGTGCTCCTCGGCATCCCGACGCTCCGCCTGCGCGCGGACTACCTGGCCATCGCGACCATCGCCGCCGGCGAGATCGTGCGCCTGCTCTTCACGACGCAGCTGTTCGACGAGTGGACCAACTCGGCCGACGGCCTCGCGCAGTACAACGGCGGCTTCCGCGACGCGAACCCGTTCCCGCAGGGCACCTACGGCTTCGGACCGTGGACCTACAGCGCGAACGACCTGTGGAACCGCGTGTTCGGCATCATCCTGCTGGCGATCGCGATCCTCCTCGTCTGGGCGCTCATGCGCAGCCCCTGGGGACGGGTCCTCAAGGGCATCCGCGAGGACGAGGACGCCGTGCGCTCGCTCGGGAAGAACGTCTTCGCCTACAAGATGCAGGCGCTCGTCGTGGGTGGTGTGATCGGGGCCGCGGGCGGTATCGTCTTCGTCCTCCCGTCGGCCGTCGTCCCGGGCAGCTACTCGACGTCGCTGACGTTCTTCCTCTGGACGATCCTGCTCCTCGGCGGCGCCGCGACCGTGTTCGGTCCGACGCTCGGCGCGGTCCTGTTCTGGCTGGTCTTCGCCTTCATGGCGAACCTGCTGCCCCAGATGGCGCAGGCCGGCCTCCTGCCGATGTCCGACAGCCAGGCCGCGACGCTGGTCTACATCTTCGTCGGCATCGCGCTCATGCTGCTCGTGATCTTCCGCCCGCAGGGCATCCTCGGAGACAAGAGGGAGATGACCTTTGTCAAATGAACTGACCCCCGAACCCGTGCCGGAGACCCCCGCGGTCGTGCCGACCACGGGCAGCATCCGTCGTCCGAAGACGACCGGCCTGACGAAGGGCCCGGCGCGCCCGGGCGTGGAGAAGGTCGACCCGATCCTCGTGGTCGACGCCGTGCAGCGCCGCTTCGGCGGCATGACCGCGGTCGACGTCGACCACCTCGAGATCCCGCGCGGCGCCATCACGGCGCTGATCGGGCCCAACGGTGCGGGCAAGACCACACTGTTCAACCTGCTCTGCGGCTTCGACCGCCCCAACAGCGGCACCTGGTCGTTCGACGGCCGGAACCTCTCGGGCATCCCGTCATTCAAGGTCGCCCGGATGGGGCAGGTCCGCACCTTCCAGCTCACGAAGTCGCTGTCGCTGCTCACCGTTCTCGAGAACATGAAGCTCGGGGCGACCGGCCAGCGCGGCGAGGGCTTCTGGTCCAGCCTGATCCCGGCTCTGTGGCGCAAGCAGGATGCCGACATCGAGGTGAAGGCGCGCGAGCTGCTGACCCGCTTCAAGCTCGACGCCAAGGAGAAGGACTTCGCGGCGGCACTCTCGGGCGGCCAGCGCAAGCTCCTCGAGATGGCCCGCGCGCTCATGAGCGACCCCACCCTCGTGATGCTCGACGAGCCCATGGCCGGCGTGAACCCGGCTCTGACGCAGTCGCTGCTCGATCACATCCTCGACCTGAAGGACGAGGGCATGACCGTGCTCTTCGTCGAGCACGACATGCACATGGTCCGGCACATCGCCGACTGGGTCGTCGTCATGGCGGAGGGCCGCGTCGTGGCCGAGGGCCCGCCCGACCAGGTCATGGACGACCCCGCGGTGGTCGACGCCTACCTGGGTGCGCACCAGGACGTCGATCTCGGCGCGGTCACCGGGCGCATCCCGGTCGTCGCGGATGCCGAGGCCGCCCGGCTCCGGGAGCAGATCGAGGCCGAGGCCGAAGCAGAGCTCGAGTCGACCGGCTCGACCGACCCCGACAAGGAGGGCACCGCATGAGCGAGCAAGCAACGAGCGGCTCCGTGCAGCCGGATGGCGACGTGGTCGTCGAGCTCAGGGACGTGCACGCGGGCTACCTGCCCGGTGTCAACATCCTCAACGGCGCCAACCTGGTCGCCCGTCAGGGCGAGCTGATCGGGATCATCGGGCCGAACGGCGCCGGCAAGTCGACGCTGCTGAAGGCCATGTTCGGGCTCGTCAACGTCCGCGAGGGCGAGATCACCCTGAACGGCGAGAGCATCGTGGGCCTCAAGGCCGACAAGCTCGTGAAGCGCGGCGTCGCGTTCGTCCCGCAGACGAACAACGTCTTCCCGTCGCTCTCCATCGAGGAGAACCTGCAGATGGGGCTCTATCAGAACCCCAGGATCTACGCGGAGCGCCTCGAGTTCGTCACCAGCATCTTCGCCGAGCTGGGCAAGCGCCTCAAGCAGCGCGCGGGCTCGCTCTCGGGAGGCGAGCGCCAGATGGTCGCGATGTCCCGCGCCCTCATGATGGACCCGTCGGTGCTGCTGCTCGACGAGCCGTCCGCCGGCCTCTCCCCCGTGCGGCAGGACGACGCCTTCATCCGCGTCTCCGACATCAACAAGGCGGGCGTGACGACCATCATGGTCGAGCAGAACGCCCGTCGGTGCCTGCAGATCTGCGACCGGGGCTACGTCCTCGACCAGGGCAAGGACGCATACGAGGGCACCGGACGCGAGCTGCTGAACGACCCGAAGGTGATCGGGCTGTATCTGGGCACGCTCGGCACGGACGCCGCCTGACGGCTGCACGAACGGACCGAGGGGGCGGGATGCATCGGCATCCCGCCCCCTTCTCCATGCCCCTCGAGCCCGCAGCTGCCGTGCCCGCGGCTGCTCGCACACGACGAAGGCCCCGGATGCAGCATCCGGGGCCTTCGCGGTGGATCAGGTGATCAGATCACGCGATCTCAGTTGGTGCGCTCGATGACGTTCTCGGCGGTGTACTTGTAGATGCCGATCGTGGCACCCTGCGGGTCGCCGTTCTCGTCGAACGTGACGTCGCCGGAGTAGCCGTCGTAGTCGGCCGTGCCGCCGCCGTTGATGATCTCGGCGCACTCGGCGAAGCTCGTGCACTTCTCGCCGTCGCCGGAACCGCCCGAGACCTCCTGCATCTTCTCGGCGATCGCCGCACCCTCGGTCGAGCCGGCGGCGAGCGAAGCGAGAGCGACCAGCACGACGGCGTCGTAAGCCTCTGCCGCGTACGTGAAGTCGTTGACCTCGGGGTTGCCCTCACCGGTCCAGTACGTCTGGAGACGCTCGGTGAAGTCGTCCTCGAGCGCCGGGCCGGCCTTGGTGCCCTGCGCGCCCTCGAGCGAGACCGGGATCTCGTCGCCGTAGTCCGACAGGTTGCCGTCGACCATGTAGAACTTGTCGGCCGAGATGCCGGCGTTCACCAGCAGCGGGCCGATCGTCAGGAACTGGTCGAACGAGACGATCGCCACGGCGTCCGGGTTCTGAGCCTTGATCGACTCGACCTGGGCGTCGAACTGCGCGTCACCCACGTTGAACGAGACCGACTCGACGACCTCGCCGCCGGTGCCCTCGAACGTCTCCGTGATGGCGGCGTTCAGGCCCGTGCCGTAGGCGTCGTTCTGGTAGATGATGCCCAGCGTCTTCGCGCCGTCCTCGGCGATCAGGTTGCCGAGCACCTCGCCCTGGAGCAGGTCGCTCGGCGCGGTGCGGAAGTACAGGCCGTCGTCGTCCCAGTCGGTGAAGTCCGGCGAGGTGTTCGACGCCGAGATCTGGAGGATGCCGGAGCTGACGTTTCCGTCGAGGATCAGCTTCGAGACTCCGGAGGCCGCGGCGCCGACGATGGCGGACACACCGGCACCCTGCAGCTTCGTGATCGACGTCTCGTACGCCTTGGTGTCGGTGTCGCCCTCGTCCTCAGCGGTCAGATCGATGGTGATGCCGGCATCCGCCTCGTTGATCTCCTGGACCGCGAGGCCGGAACCCGACTCCATGGGCGGGCCGAGGAACGCCAGCGAACCGGTCTGCGGCAGCAGCGAACCGAGCTTGAGCGTGAGGTCGGCCGCGGGCTGCTCGCCGCCGCCGTCCGAGTCCTCGGACGGCGTGCTGGTGCAGCCGGCGACGACGATGGCGGACGCGCTGAGCAGCGCGATGCCGGCGAAGACCTTCGCAGAGCGCGAGCCCTTCAGTGCTTTCATAATGCTCCCTTGCGTAACTGAAAGTGGACGGGACCACAGTCGGGTGCTCTAACACTAGGGCGTGAAGTCCTCGCGCAGGCGTCGCAAGTGTTTCGGTGCGTTAACGATCCGACACACCCGGAGACGCGCGGGATTCAGGCCATCTCGGGGCGGGGCGTCCGGCGGCCGCGTCGGCCCGCGAGCACGAGGTCGATCACGAAGACCAGGATGGCGATCCAGATGATCACGAAACCCGCCCAGCGCTCGGCCGGCATCGGCTCGCGGAGGAAGACGACGCCGATGACGAACTGCATCACGGGGGTGATGAACTGGATCATCCCGATCACGGTGAGGTCGATGCGTCGCGTCCCGGCCGCGAACAGCAGCAGAGGCACGGCCGTGGCGATGCCGGCGCACGCGAGGAGGACCGCATGGACCGCGCCGTGGGCGCCCATCGTGATCCCCTCCGGCGTCTGCGCCACCAGGACGAGCTGCACCACCGCGATGGGGACCAGCCAGAAGGATTCGAGGGTCAGCCCGCTCACGGCATCGACGGCCGGTCCGATCTTCTTCTTGATGAGGCCGTAGACGCCGAACGAGAGCGTGAGCGAGAGGGCGATCCAGGGGAAGTCGCCGTAGGCGACGACGATCACGACGACGGCGACGGCGGCGATCGCGATGGCCGCCCACTGCAGGCGGCGGATCCGCTCCCGGAGGACGAAGACACCGAGGAGCACGGTCGTGATCGGGTTGATGAAGTAGCCGAGGCTGGTCTCGACGACGTGCCCGGTGAGCGTGCCGATGAGGAACACCTGCCAGTTGACGTAGATCAGCAGCCCCGCCAGGGCCGTCCAGCCGAGCAGCCTCGGCTGACGCAGGATCACGCGCAGCGCCGCCCACCCCCGCAGGACCGTGAGCAGGATCATGCAGAAGACCAGGGACAGGATCACCCGCCATGCGACGACCTCCCACGGACCGGTCGGGGCGAGCAGCAGGAAGTACAGGGGCAGGAACCCCCAGAGGACGTAGGCTCCGCCGGCGAACGCGACGCCCGATGCCTGCCGGGAGGGAATGCGCGACGCGGAACTCACCGCACAACCCTATGCCCGGGGCGAGGCGCGCCCCCGCGGCCGCAGTCCCCGCGTTCGACTTCGGCAGGATTCCGACGGGATCTGGCCGGATGCAGAGAGGGCCCGGATGCCGAAGCATCCGGGCCCTCCCGAGAGACGCGGTCTCAGCGGACGACGACCGCCAGGACGTCGCGAGCGGAGAGCACGAGGAACTCGTCCGCACCGAACTTCACCTCGGTGCCGCCGTACTTGCTGTAGAGCACGCGGTCGCCCACGGCGACGTCGAGCGGAACGCGGTTGCCGTTGTCATCGATGCGACCGGGGCCGACCGCCACGACCTCGCCCTCCTGGGGCTTCTCCTTGGCGGTGTCGGGGATGACCAGGCCACTCGCGGTGGTCTGCTCGGCCTCGACCTGCTTGATGACGATGCGGTCCTCGAGCGGCTTGATGGAAACCGACACGGTCTACCTCTTCTTTCTTGACGCTGACACGAAAGACTTGTTCGCACTCTCAACCCGAGAGTGCTAACGCCAGTCTAGGCGCTCGGCTGGCACTCATGCAATGCGAGTGCCAATCGACCGCCGCCGTAGGCTGATCGGGTGGAGATGTCCGAGCTGCGCGCCCTGCTGACCCCCGAGGGTCTGGCCCTCCTCGACGGGCTCGGCCCGATCGAGTCGACCGCCGAGGTCGCGCGGGCGGTGTCCCGGCTGCGGAGCGCCGGCCACTCCCCCGACCTCGTCTCGGCGGTGGTGGGACAGGCGCATCTGCGCTCCCGAGCCGCGGCGAAGTTCGGCCCGTTCGCCGGGCGGATGCTGTTCACCCGCGCGGGACTCGAGCAGGCCACCCGCCTGGGCGTGGGCGCTCGGCACGCGCAGCGTCTGCGGCAGTCCGGCGTCACCCGCGTCGCCGACCTGGGCTGCGGCATCGGCGGCGACGCCCTCGCGTTCGCCGGCGCGGGGCTCGGCGTGCGCGCCGTCGACGCCGACGAGGTCACGGCCGCCATCGCCGCCTACAACCTCGCTCCCTTCGGCGACGACGCCCACGTGCAGCACGGCCCCGCCGAGGAGGCGGATCTCGACGGCTGCGACGCGGTGTGGATGGACCCCGCCCGTCGCACCGCGGGCCACAGCGAGACGCGTCGCGTCTCCGCTGACGACTATTCCCCCTCGCTCGACTGGGCGTTCGCCCTCGCCTCGCGGGTGCCCACCGGCATCAAACTCGGTCCGGCGCACGACCGCGACGCGCTTCCCGCCGACGCGGAGGCCCAGTGGGTGAGTGCGGACGGCAGCGTGGTCGAGCTGGTGCTCTGGACGGGGATGCTGGCGCGTCCCGGTGTGCGACGCGCGGCGCTCGTGATCCGCGGCGACCGCTCGCACGAGCTCACGGCGGAGGCCGATGCCGAAGACGCCCCGGTGCGGCAGCTGGGGGCATTCCTGCACGAGCCGGACGGCGCCGTGATCCGCGCGCGGCTGATCGGCGACGTCGCCCGCAGCCTGGACGCCGGCATGCTCGACCCTCGCATCGCCTACCTCACGTCGGATGCCGCGGTGACGAGCCCGTTCGTGCAGTCCTTCCGCGTGCGAGAGACCGTGGCTGCGAACCCGAAGGCGATCAACGCGGTGCTGGCGGCGAATGACATCGGGAGCCTCGAGATCAAGAAGCGCGGCGTCGACATCGATCCGGCGGTCTTCCGCCGCAAACTGTCGCTGCGCGGCACGCAGCAGGCCACACTGCTGCTGGTGCGCGTCGGCGACCAGCGGAGGGCGGTCCTGGCGGACCGGGTGAGCGCCGCCGCGTAGCCCTCCGCGGGCGATCAGTTGTCAGGGTCGTCGGAACGGACCTCGATGGGGTCGCCGTGCTCGCCGCCGACGTCGAGCCGATCGCCCTCGACGCGGATGGCCGTCGTCTCGACGTTCTCGGCGATGGTGAGGTACGGCACCTGGGTCTGGGTGTACGACAGCGTCAGCACCGTCGCGCGCGACGGATCGCGACCTCCGTCCACCGCCACGACGGAGATGCCGTCCTGCCGCGCCGTCTCGCTCGGCGCGCACTGGGTCGCTCTGTCGGCTCCGTCGACGATCAGGCAGGTCTCCGGCTCGCTCTCGTCGGTGAAGCGCTCGGCCAGCCACACGGGCCCGTCTGCGAACGAGCCGATGATCGACAGATTGCCGACGTACCCGTCCGCGACGAGCTCCTCCGCGCGGTCGCGCTCGTCGCCCGCGAAGCCGGACAGCACCGTGCTGGCGGCGGTCCATCGGTGGATGCCGACCATGGGCTGCCCGTCGGTCGACAGGGCGACATAGGCGCTCACGCTCGTGGGTTCGCCGCCGTCGTCCGTCGTCCCCACGGGCGCCATGACGGACGTGGAGAGCGCGAAGGGCTGCACGTCCGCCGCCGTCACGCACTCGGTGTCGCTGACGCCGCCGACGTCCAGCAGCAGACACGCGAGCTCGCCGTCCTTCTTGGTCCCGTACCACGCGACCGCGTCCTCATCGCGTCCGACGGCGCGCAGCGTTCCGGGATCGAAGTCCCCGGCGTCCGCGAAGTCCCGGCCCCGTTCCTCCTGCTCGGCGGTCAGGGGGATGCCTCCGGAGTGCGGGGCGAACAGCATCCATCCCGCGCCGACGCCCACCGCGAGCAGCACCGCGGCCGCGCCGAGCGCGAGCCGCCACTGCTCTCGCAAGGGCCGGCTGCGCCACCCCGCACTGCCGGAGGACCCGGCCGCTGCGCCGTCGGCGTCCGGGGCGGGGTCGGAGGGGTCGGAGCCGGACCGGGACGGGACGGGGGAAGCGATGTCCGCCGAGCGGACGGGCACGACCTGCGTGCGGCCCCGGTCCTCGACGGGCGGACCGTCCGTTCCGGCCACCGGGTCTCGCGGCTCCGCGGCGACCGCGCTCCCGGCGCTCGAGAGGCGGACGCGTTCCTGCAGCACGTCGAGCCGCGACGCCTCCGCCCCGGTGAGTCCGCCCTCCGGACCGTAGGCCTTGCGCTGCAGCGCCCGCAGCTCCTCGACGTCAGTCATCCCGTTCTCCCACGAATCCCTGCTCCCGCGTGATCGTCAGGTATTGCGCCCCCGGCCCCAGGGTATACACCAGCGTGGAACTGAGCCCGGTCTCGGGGTCGACATGCACGAGCGTGATGCCCGGGCGGCCGGTGTTCTCCGCCTCGAACTGGTCGCACGCCATCTCGGGCGCATCGCCGGAGCCGTCGTAGACGAGGCATGTCTGCCCGGCGGCCGACCGCACGCCGATCCACACCGGGACGCCGTCGTCGTATCCCGCGATCCACACGCTGAAGGGATCGAAGCCGAGCCGCACGAGGTTGGCCGCGATGCGCTCCTCCCGGGCGCTCGCCCAGCCGGTCGTGGTGGTCGGCGAGTACTGCGCGGTGTTCGTCACGACCGCCGGCGCGCCGTCGGCGGCGAGGTGCAGATTCGCGGAGACCTGGCGCATCGTCCCCTCCGAGACGTAGGAGGTGAGCGAGGCGTAGAGTCCGCTCGTGCGCACCGACTCGGTCGGGTTGCACGCCGGGGAGGTGGTCGTGCCGTCGCCGAGCACCAGGCAGGTCCAGTCCCCCTGCTGCTTCGTGCCGATCCATACGACGACATCGTCCACGACGGTGATCGCGCGGACCGATCCGCGGTCGTAGCCCTCTTCCGCGGCGAACGCGTCCTGCCACCGCTGCTGCTCCGACGTCAGCGGCACCGCGGGGCTCCCGACCGGGTGGAACAGCAGCCATCCCGCGCCGAGGCCCACCAGGAGCGCTCCGGCCGCCGCCCCCGCCCACTGCCGCCATGCGCCTCCGAGGGGTCGGCGGGTCGTCGGCGCGGGGGACGCCTCCGCCCCGGGCTCGAACGCCGCCCCCAGGGGATCGGAGGGGCCGACGGAGGCCGACGGGTCCTCCGGGGGGACGCCCACGGCGGGCGGCGTCGCAGGGTCGACGTGCGGCCGGTGGGCGAGGAGGTGTTCCAGACGGGCCGCGTCGTGCGGCGTCAGTCGCCCGTCGCGACCGTACGCCTTGCGCTGCAGAGCCCGGAGTTCGACGACTTCATCGGCGTCGGCCATGGGATCATCCCCAGCTCTCGAACTGCATCCCCGCCCAGACGAGCCAGCCGAGGCTGTACACCATGGCGCAGAGCCCCAGGACGAGCGCCCATCGCGCCATCATGCGGCTCTCGACCGGCCGACGCAGCGACATCACCGCCGCGATCACCGCCACGACCGCGAGCGGGATGCCCCAGCCGACGAAGAACGACGCGCACAGGGCCGCGATCGCCGCCAGCAGCGCCCACGGCGCGAGGCGGGCGTCGTCGCCGGGAGTTCCACCGGCAGACGGCTCCCACTCCGCTCGCGACGGCGGCGCGTCGAGCTCCGGGCCGCGCGCGACGATCGGCTCGATGCCGACCGGACCCGTCGGCATCTTCGTGTACCCGTCTCGTCGCGCTCCGGGCAGACGGGCCGCGCCGGCGGGATTCTCGACTTCGCCACTCGGTCGCTCGATCCGCGTGGGGGGCAAGCCCGCAGCGCGATCCGAGAGGGATGCCGCGCCGGCGTCCGTCCGGTCCGCCGCTCCGCGGCCCTGCGGCTCGCTCATGCCCGGACCGCCTCCGCCATCTGGATCTCGGTGACCGGCAGCGTCGAGTCCGCACCGAACTCCAGGGATGAGGGGGCGCGCCCCGAGGAGATGAGCTCGGCGGCGAGCGCCGCGATCATGGCCCCGTTGTCGGTGCACAGCGAGAGCGGCGGGATGCGCACGGTCACGCCGGCCGCCGCCGCCCGCTCGAGGGCGACGTCGCGCAGCCGTCGGTTGGCGATCACCCCCCCGCCCAGCAGCAGGCGGGGCACGCCGAGGTCGGCGCAGGCGGCGAGCGCCTTGGTCACCAGCACGTCGACCACGGCCTCGCGGAAGCTCGCCGCGACATCGGCGACGGGTACGTCGAGGCCCTCGGCCTCACAGCGCTCGACCCAGCGGGCGACGGCGGTCTTGAGGCCCGAAAATGAGAAGTCGTACCGGTGCGCGGCCATGTCGGATGCTCGGGACAGCCCCCGCGGGAAGCGGATCGCGTGCGGATCGCCGTCGAGCGCGGCACGGTCGATCTCCGGCCCGCCGGGGTAGGGCAGCGACAGCAGCCGGGCCACCTTGTCGAACGCCTCGCCCGCCGCGTCGTCCATGGTCTCGCCGAGCAGCTCGACGTCGGTGGTCAGGTCGCGCACGTGCAGCAGAGAGGTGTGCCCGCCCGACACCAGGAGCGCGATGGTCGGGTACTCGAGCGGGTCCGAGTCGGGGGTGAGGATGTCGGCGGCGATGTGGCCGACGAGGTGGTTGACGGCGTACAACGGCGTGCCGAGCGACACCGCGAGGCCCTTCGCCGCGCCCACGCCGACCATGAGCGCCCCGGCGAGTCCCGGTCCGCTCGTCACCGCGACCGCGTCGAGATCGGCCAGCTCCACGCCCGCCTCCGCGAGGGCCGCGTCGATGGACGGCTGCAGCGCCTCCAGGTGCGCGCGAGCGGCGACCTCGGGCACGACCCCGCCGTAGCGGGCATGCTCGTCCATGCTCGAGGCGATGGTGTTCGACAGCAGCGTGCGACCGCGGACGATGCCGATGCCGGTCTCGTCGCAGCTCGTCTCGATGCCGAGGACCAGGGGCTCGCTCATGCTGTCGCCTCTCCCGCCGTCGCGGCGGTCTCTATCGGGCGCCGGCGCAGGTCGAGGCGCATGACGATCGCGTCGACGTCGTCCGGCTGGTAGTAGCGGGGGCGGCGGCCGATCTCCTCGAATCCCTCCGACGCGTACAGCCGCTCCGCCACCGGGTTGTCGGCGCGGACCTCGAGGAACACCTCGCGCGCCCCCCGTGCGGCCGTGGCGGAGAGCAGCGCCCGGAGCAGCGCGCGTCCCCGCCCTGAACCCCGGTGATCGGCGTCGAGCGCGATGGTCTGGATGTCGGCATCCGCACCGCCCTGAAGCGCCCGCACGCCCCCGTATCCGACCACGACGCCGTCGATCTCGTCCACGAGGTAGCTCCCGTGCGGGCTCGCGAGCTCCGCGGCCATCGCCTCGGCGCTCCAGGCGTCGGTCGGGAAGGACCGATGCTCGATCGCCATGATCGCGTCGAGATCGGCGGGCGTTGCCGGGCGGAGGCTCATGATCCCACCCGCTTGGGAGCGCCGGGGAGCGTCACGTCGGGGTGGCGCAGGTAGAGCGGTTCGTCATCGCCGAGCGTGCGTCCCGCGGCGAGCGCGCGCGCCCCGACCCGCGCGAGATCCACGGCCGACAGCTCGGCGGTCTCGACCGCGCGGATACCGTCGAGATGCGCCCCGGCATCCGCGCGGGGCACGAGGACCGTGTCGGCGAGCAGGCGCGGGATGCCGTCGGCATCCGTTCCGTCGAAGAGGGTGACGGCCACCTCGCGGCGCCGGGCGTCGGTGACGATCGCGAACGGGCCGGCGACGCCCTCGCTCTCGATGACGGTGAGGGCGGCGGCGTAGTGGCTCGGGACCGGCACGACCGGGATGCCGCGGCCGAGCGCGAAGGTGCGGGCCGCGGCGATGCCGATCCGCAGTCCGGTGAAGGGTCCCGGCCCCATGCCGGCGACCACGTGCGAGACGTCGGAGGCGCCCGACTCCTGCAGAGCCGTGACGAGCAGGTCGCCGATCACCTCGGCATGGCCCAGCGCGTCGGCGGTGGCGGCCGCGGCGCGGGGCGCGCCGTCGGGATCGATGAGCGCGACAGCGCTTCCGAGAGAGGTGTCGACGGCGAGGATCACCCTTCCAGGGTAGTCGTCACGGGGCCCGGGGAGCCCCGGGAGTTCGGCGCCGCGCGTCGACGAGGTGCGTTCAGACCTCGCTGCGCTCGAGCCGCCGGATGGTGACGATGCGCGGCGCGTCCGCGTCGAGCTCCGACGCGTCCAGGTCGTCGCCGGCGCCGCCGACCGGCCTCTCCAGCTCGACGTCCCACCAGGTGTCGGCCAGCTCCTCGGCCATGCCCCGACCCCACTCGATCACCACGACCGCGCGCTCGAGATCCAGATCGAGGTCGTCCAGCTCGGCCGCCGAGCCCAGGCGATACGCGTCGACGTGCACCAGGGGCGCGCGGCCGACGAGCGACGGATGGGTGCGGGCGATCACGAAGGTCGGGCTCTGCACGGGTCCACGGACCCCCAGTCCCTCGGCGAGGCCGCGGGTGAAGGTCGTCTTGCCCGCTCCGAGCGGTCCCGTGAGGATCAGCAGGTCGCCCGCCTCGAGCTGCTCTCCGAGCAGGAACCCGAGGCGCTCCATCTCACCGGCGGTCGGGATCTCCCGACGGCCGAGGAAGGCCGGGTCGACGCTCATACCGTCCTCCGGGGCACGCGGGGGCCGATGCGCGTGACGATCTCGTAGTTGATCGTGCCCGCGGCATCCGCCCAGTCCGCCGCCGACGGCACGCCGAGCGTGGGGTCGCCGAACAGGACCACCTCGTCGCCCACCGAGACGTCCGCATCGCCCACGTCGACGACGAACTGATCCATCGCGACCCGGCCGACGTTCGTGTACCTGCGCCCGCCGATCGAGACCGGGAGGCGGCCGGAGGCGTGCCGCGGCACGCCGTCCGCATACCCGAGCGGCACGAGCACGAGCGTGGTGTCGCGGGTCGTCCGATGGTCGTAGCCGTACGAGACCCCGGCGCCCGCGGGCACGCGGCGGACGGCGGCGACCGCACCGCGGAGCGTCATGGCAGGACGCAGCCCGAGCTGCGCCGAGGTGCGGTCGTCGAACGGCGACAGCCCGTACAGGCCGACGCCGACGCGCACGGCGTCCAATCGGGTCTCGGGCAGATCGATCGCCGCCGCCGTGGCCGCGAGGTGACGGATCTCCGGGCGGATGCCGAAGGATGCCGCCGCGGCGACCGCCTCCTCGAACTTCGCCAGCGCCGCCCGGTCGTCGGCCTCGGACGTGTTCGACAGATGACTGAACAGGCCCACGACCCGCACGCGGCCGATTCGCTCCAGGCGAGCGGCCTCGGCGAGCACGCGTCCCCAGTCCGCCGGCGCGATGCCGTTGCGCGACAGGCCCGTCTCGAACTTCAGGTGCACGGCCAGGGGACGGTCCACACTCGCGACGGCGGAGGCGGCCTCGAGCTGATCCACCGAGGAGATGCCGACCTCGATGCTCTGCGCGGCCGCCGCGTCGAACCGCTCCCCCGGGGCATGCAGCCAGGCCACGATCGGCGCGTGGACGCCCTGGCGCCGCAGCTCCAGCGCCTCGGGGATCTCCGCGACGCCCAGTCGCGCGGCGCCTCCCGCGAGCGCGGCCACCGCGGAGGCGGCGGCGCCGTGCCCGTAGGCGTCGGCCTTCACGACCGCGATGACCTCGGCCCCGGTGAGGCGGCGGAAGTGACGGACGTTGTCGGCGATGGCGTCGATGTCGATGGTGGCTTCGCGGAACGGCGCGGTCACAGCGGCTCTCCTTCGGCGACGACGAACGCGGCCGCCAGACCCGCGTCGTGAGTGAGTGTGAGATGGACCGTGCGGATGCCCCGCTCGACGACGACGTCGGCCGTCGAGCCGGAGAGCACGAAGTAGGGCTTGCCGGACGCCTCCGAGGCGATCTCGATCTCGGTCCAGTGCACGCCGTCCGATCCGCCCAGCGCCTTGATGAGCGCTTCCTTCGCGGCGTAGCGCGCGGCGAGCGACGGCAGCCGCAGGCCGCGCTCGGCCGGAGCGAAGAGGCGCTCCAGCAGGCGAGGGGTGCGCTCGAGGGTCCGCTCGAACCGGGGGACGTCCACGAGGTCGATGCCGGTCCCGATGATCACCCGTTCAGCCTACTCGCGGCGCGCGCATCGACCCGCGCGCCGCGAGGCCGACGTCACTCGACGGTGACGGACTTGGCGAGGTTGCGCGGCTGGTCGACGTCGAGGCCCTTGGCGGTGGCCAGCGCCATCGCGAACACCTGCAGCGGCACCACGGCGAGCAGCGGCTCGAACATCGGGCCCGCGAGCGGGATGCGGATGACCTCGTCGGCGAACGGGAGCACGGCGGCGTCGCCCTCTTCGGCGATCACGATGACCCGGGCGCCGCGGGCGCGGATCTCCTGGATGTTCGAGACGACCTTGGAGTGCACCAGCGCCGAGTGGCGCGGCGACGGCACGAGGACGAACACCGGCTGGCCGGGCTCGATCAGCGCGATCGGGCCGTGCTTCAGCTCGCCGGCCGCGAAGCCCTCGGCGTGGATGTAGGAGATCTCCTTGAGCTTGAGCGCGCCCTCGAGCGCGATCGGGTACCCGACGTGGCGGCCGAGGAACAGCACCGAGCGGGTGTCGGCCATCCAGCCCGCGAGCTGGGTGACGTGCTCGTTCTCCTCGGCGAGCACCTGGGCGATCTTCTCGGGCAGCTCCGCGAGCTCGGTGACGTCGGTCGAGGCGTCGGCGACCGTGCCGCGCACGCGCCCCATGTGCAGGCCCAGCAGCAGCAGCGCCGTGATCTGGGCCGAGAACGCCTTGGTCGACGCCACGGCGACCTCCGGACCGGCGTGCGTGTAGACGACGGCATCCGACTCGCGCGGGATGGTCGCGCCCTGCGTGTTGCAGACCGACAGCGTGCGGGCCCCGCGCTCGCGGGCGTACTTGACGGCCATCAGGGTGTCCATCGTCTCGCCGGACTGGCTGATGGAGATCACCAGGGTGTCGGCGCCGATCACCGGGTCGCGGTAGCGGAACTCGTGCGCCAGCTCGACGTCGACGGCGACGCGGGCCCACTGCTCGATCGCGTATTTGCCGACGAGCGCGGCATAGGATGCCGTGCCGCACGCCGTGATGATGACCCGGGTGATGCCGAGGAACAGCTCGTCGAGGCCGTCGAGCTCCGGGATCACGACCTGTCCGTCGGCGATGCGTCCGCGGATCGTGTTGGCCACGGCCTCGGGCTGCTCGGAGACCTCCTTGGCCATGAAGCTCGCCCAGCCGCCCTTTTCGGCCGCCGCGGCGTCCCAGGAGACGTCGAAGGGCTCCGGCGTCACGGGGGTGCCGGCGAAGTCGACGACCGTCACGGCGTCCGGCGTGATCGACACGATCTGGTCCTGCCCGATGGCCAGCGCCTTGCGCGTGTGCTCGACGAATGCGGCGACGTCCGAGCCGAGGAAGTTCTCGCCCTCGCCGAGACCGATCACGAGCGGGGAGTTGCGGCGTGCGCCGACCACGAGGTCCGGGTGGTCCCGATGCACCGCCAGGAGAGTGAAGGCGCCTTCGAGGCGGTTCACGACCGCGCGGAAGGCCAGCTCGAGGTCTCCGCCGTTGCCGGCGTACTCCCGGCCGAGCAGGGCGGCCGCCACCTCGGTGTCGGTCTCGCTGCGGAAGGCGACGCCGTCGGCGAGGAGCTCGTCGCGGAGTGCGGCGAAGTTCTCGATGATGCCGTTGTGGATGAGCGCGAGCTTGTCGTCGTCTGCGAGGTGCGGGTGCGCGTTGACGTCGGTGGGGCCGCCGTGGGTGGCCCACCGGGTGTGACCGATGCCGGTCGTGCCCTCCGGGAGCGGCGCGTCGGCGAGCGACTCGCGCAGCGCGCTGAGCTTGCCTGCCTTCTTGCGCATGCCCAGGGTGCCCTCGCCGTCGATCACGGCGACGCCGGCGGAGTCATAGCCGCGGTACTCGAGACGGGCGAGACCGGAGAGAAGGATGTCCTGGCTGGGGCGCGGGCCCACGTATCCGACGATTCCACACATAGGGACAAGGGTAAGCCGGACTTTTTGCAAGCCGTCCGAACATACGCGCGGAGGACGCCTGCGGTCAGAGCTTGCGCAGGAGCACGCTCTCGACGCTGTGATCGGCGCCCTTGCGCAGCACCAGGCGGGCGCGGTGCCGAGTGGGCATCACGTTCTCGACCAGGTTCGGCATGTTGATGTCGTTCCAGTAGCCGAGAGCGGTCGTGATCGCCTCGTCGTCCGTGAGGTGCGCGAACACGTTGAAGTACGAGGAGGGGTTGCTGAACGCCCCCTGGCGCAGCGCGAGGAAGCGCTCGACGTACCAGTTCTCGATGTGCGCACTGTCGGCGTCCACGTAGATCGAGAAGTCGAAGAGGTCGCTGACGGCCACGTCGTTGGGCGCCGCCGGCGGCTGGAGCACGTTCAGCCCCTCGACGATCACGACATCGGGACGCCGCACGACGACGTGCGCGTCGGGCACGATGTCGTATCGCATGTGCGAGTAGAAGGGCGCCCGCACCTCGGGGGCGCCGCTCTTGACCTCCGTCAGGAACTCGATCAGGGACCGACGGTCGTACGACTCGGGGAACCCCTTGCGCTCCATCAGCCCGCGCCGCTCGAGCTCGGCGTTCGGATACAGGAACCCGTCGGTGGTCACCAGCTCCACGCGGGGGGTCCCGGGCCAGCGGCTCATCAGCTCGCGCAGCAGCCGGGCGATCGTGGACTTGCCCACGGCCACCGAACCGGCGACGCCGACGACGAACGGCGTCGTGGTGTCCTCCTCCTGCAGGAAGGAGCTCGTCGCCGCGCCCAGCCGCTTGGTGGACGTGGCGTACAGGCTGAGCAGACGGCTCAGGGGCAGGTAGACCTCGCGCACCTCGGTCAGGCTGAGCCGATCGCCGATGCCGCGGATCTCGACCACCTCGGTCTCCGTGAGCGGCTGATCGAGGTCCGCAGCCAGCTTCGCCCAGTCCGCTCGACCGATCTCGCGATACGGCGACAGGGGCTCGGTGGGGTCGACGGTGGTCACGCACTCATCGTATCGGGGCGGGAGTAGTCTCTTGCCGTGCGCCTGGGAGTCCTCGACATCGGTTCCAACACCGTCCACATGCTGGCGGCGGACGTGCGCCCGGGAGGGCGCCCGCTCGCGACGACGAGCGATCGCTCGGTCCTGCGGCTGATGCGGTACCTCACACCCGACGGCGCGATCTCCGAGGACGGCGTGCGCGCGCTCGAGACCGCCGTCGTCCAGGCGCGGCGGGTCGCCGAGGCCGAACGCGTCGACGCGCTCCTCGCGACCGCGACCAGCGCCGTGCGCGATGCCGCGAACGGCGCCGACGTCATCGCGCGCATCGAAGCGGCGCTCGGCCAGCCGCTGCAGGTGCTGGACGGCGAGACCGAGGCCGAGCTGACCTTCCTCGCGGTGCGCCGGTGGTTCGGGTGGTCGGCCGGTCAGATCCTGCTGCTCGACATCGGCGGAGGCTCTCTCGAGATCGCCGCCGGCGGGGAGGAGCTGCCGGATGCCGCGGCATCCGTCCCCCTCGGCGCGGGGCGCATGACGGTGCAGTTCCTGCCGCACGACCCGCCCGGAGAGGACGACGTCGAGCGGCTCCGCGCCCATGCGACGCGCACGCTCGACGCGGTCCTGCCGCGCTTCGCGCCGCTGCCGCGCCCCGATCACGTCGTCGGGTCGTCGAAGGCCATCCGGTCGCTCGCGCGTCTGGTCGGGTATCCCGCGCCCGGGTGGTCGGGATCGGAGCGGATGCTGCTCCCCCGCGCCGCCCTGGGATCCTGGATCCCGCGGCTCGCGCGGATCCCGGCATCCGCTCGTCAGGAGCTGCCGGGCATCACCCCCGACCGCACCTTCCAGATCGTCGCGGCGGCGGTCTCGCTGCACGCCGCGATGACGGCACTGCGGGTGGACGAGCTCGAGGTCTCGCCCTGGGCGCTGCGCGAAGGCGTGCTCCTGCGCTACATCGAGCAGCTCGGGCGCGAACCGTCCTGAGTCGCGGCGGACCGGGAGGGCGACGGCAGGTTCCCGTCGCGCGCCCTCACCAGCGCATCGGGGGCACCGGTGAGGGGCGGGACGAGAAGTCCGAGCCTCAGGCGTCGGAGAGGGCCAGACGCTCGCGCACGACGCCGGCCAGCCGGTCGGCGTAGGCCTGTGCGGAGTCGCCGTCGGCCGCCTCGACCATCACCCGGACGAGCGGCTCGGTGCCGGACTTGCGCAGCAGCACACGGCCGGTGTCGCCCAGTTCATCCTCGAGCTCGCGCACGGCGGCCTGGACGGCCTCGTCCTCGGCGACGCGGTCCTTGTCGACGTCGCGGACGTTGATGAGCACCTGCGGGTAGACCGTCATGACCGAGGCGAGCTCGGCGAGGGTCTTGCCCTGACGCGCCATCTCGGCCACGAGGTGGAGGCCCGTGAGCAGGCCGTCGCCGGTTGTGGCGTACTCGCTCATGATCACGTGACCGGACTGCTCGCCGCCGAGCGCGTAGCCGCCCGCGTTCATGTCCTCCAGCACGTAGCGGTCGCCCACGGCCGTCTGCCGGACGGTGATCCCGTGCTCGCGCATGGCCATGTGCAGTCCGAGGTTGCTCATCACGGTCGCGACGAGGGTGTCGTCGGTCAGGTGACCGCGCTCCTTCATCGCCACCGCGAGGATCGCCATGATCTGGTCGCCGTCGATCACGTTGCCCTGCGCGTCGACCGCAAGGCAGCGGTCGGCGTCGCCGTCGTGCGCGATGCCGACATCGGCGCCGAGACGCACCACGGCCTCCGCCAGGTTCTCGAGGTGAGTCGAGCCGACGCCGTCGTTGATGTTGAGGCCGTCGGGCTCGGCGCCGATCACGGTCACCTCGGCCCCGGCGTCGCGGAAGGTCTCCGGCGAGACGCCGGACGCCGCGCCGTGCGCGCAGTCGAGGACCACATGGATGCCCCCGAGGCGATGGGGCAGCGAGCCGAGCAGGTGCACGACGTAGCGGTCCTCGGCATCCGAGAACCGGTCGATGCGACCGACTCCCGCACCCGTGGGACGCAGCTTGTCGCCGTCCATCGCGGCCTCGATCCGCTGCTCGACGATGTCGGGCAGCTTGACCCCGCCGCGGGCGAAGATCTTGATCCCGTTGTCGGGCGCCGCGTTGTGCGACGCGGAGATCATCACCCCGAAGTCGGCGTCACGATCGGCGACGAGGAACGCGAGCGCGGGAGTCGGGATGACGCCCGCCTCGAGCACGTCCACTCCGGAGGAGGCGAGGCCGGCCGCGACGGCGGCGGTCAGGAAGTGACCCGAGACGCGGGGGTCCCGGGCGACCACTGCGGTGAGTCGCTTGCCTTCGGCCTTGCGAGCCTCCGCAGTACGGCCCTGGCCCAGGACGACAGCAGTCGCCTGGGCCAGGGTGAGCGCCAGGTCGGCGGTGAGGATGCCATTGGCGAGTCCTCGCACGCCGTCCGTGCCAAAGATCGGCATCGGAGCAGTGGACCTTAACGCTTCGAGTACTGAGGCGCCTTGCGGGCCTTCTTGAGACCGGCCTTCTTGCGCTCCTTGACGCGGGCGTCGCGCGAGAGGAAGCCGGCCTTCTTCAGGGTCGGACGGTTGTTCTCCTCGTCGATGCCGTTGAGGGCACGGGCGATGCCGAGACGCAGCGCGCCGGCCTGGCCCGAGGGGCCGCCGCCGGAGATGCGCGCGATGACGTCATAGCCGCCGGCGAGGTTGAGGACCGTGAACGGGTCGTTGATCAGCTGCTGGTGCAGCTTGTTCGGGAAGTAGTCTTCGATCGTGCGGCCGTTGACCGTGATCGTGCCCGAGCCGGGGATCAGACGCACGCGGGCGATGGCCTGCTTGCGACGACCGACTGCGGCGCCGGGGACGCTGAGCACGGGGCGGGGAGCCGCCTCGACGGCCTCGGACTCGGGGGTCGAGGTCGAGAAGCTCTGGGGGGTTTCGGTGGTGTCCTGGATGTCAGCCACGAGTATGTCCTTAAGTCTGTACGGCGCTTACTGGGCGACCTGGTCGAGGGTGTACGGCTGGGGCTGCTGCGCGGCGTGCGGGTGCTCGGCACCGACGTACACCTTCAGCTTCGACAGCTGCTGGCGGCCCAGGCTGTTCTTGGGGAGCATGCCGCGGATGGCCTTCTCCACAGCGCGGACCGGGTTCTTCTCGAGGAGCTCGGCGTAGGTGACCGACTTGAGGCCGCCCGGGTAGCCCGAGTGACGGTAGGCCAGCTTCTTCTGGAGCTTCTGACCCGTGAGCGCGACCTTGTCGGCGTTCACGATGATGACGAAGTCACCGGAGTCGATGTGGTTGGCGAAGGTCGGCTTGTGCTTGCCGCGCAGGAGCGTTGCCGCGTGCGAGGCGAGACGGCCGAGGACGACGTCGGTGGCGTCGATGACGACCCAGTCACGCTGGACCTCGCCGGCCTTCGGGGTGTAAGTGCGCGTCACGATAGTGCTGCTTTCTTGTGTCGAACGGAGAAGTTCGTGAATCCCACTCCGGGGTGGTTCTTCCCTACAGGGAGGAACACGCCAGTGGAGGGCTCACGTTCGGATGATGCACCGGACTCCGCGAGGAGGCGGGCACCAAAGAGACAGCATACGCCACTCGGCGCGGTTCCCCAAACCCGTCAGTGCGGCTGCGCGGTGATGAGGATCGGCCGGTGGTCGCTCGCGCGCTGCGGGAGCGTCGTGATGCGGTCGACCGCGAACCCGATCGACGTCGCGAAGTCGTAGTGCCCGCGGAACACCCGGTAGCGGGTGTAGGTGTGGTCGTCGCTCAGCGTGAGCGCGTACCCGTGGTCGCGCACCGCCTGGCCGAGGTTCTCCTTGAACACCGGGTAGTTGTAGTCCCCCACCATCAGCTGCGGAAGCCCGTCGCCCAGAGAGGCCAGCGCCGTGAGCGCGGCCTTGATCTGGTGGCGGCGAAGCGAGTTCAGCGCGGTGAGCGGCGCCGCGTGGAACGACGCGACGATGATGTCCCGGCCCGCGTCGATGTCGGCCAGGCGCACCCCCAGCATCCGCTCGTGCGCGGGCTTCGCGATCCGGTCGTGGAGGGACTTCTTGAGCTCGATCGCCCGGATCTCGCGCGGTCGGAACGTGCTCGACCGGTAGTAGAGCGCCAGCCCGAGCCGGTTGCCCTGCGTCGCGTCGGCGAGCGCCAGCCCGTCGATCCGGTCGGGGAGGTGCTGCACGTCGCACTCCTGCAGGCACAGGATGTCGGGGTCGTGCTCGGCGACGAGAGCCTCGAGCTCGCCCGCGGCACGGTGCTTCTGCAGGTTGTAGGAGATCACCTTCATGGTCTCGTCCACGCTACCCGCCGTGGCTGTGCACGGGCTCCGTCTCGATCGATCGCGACGGAGGACGCCGTCATGCCGCGTCGCCCTCCTGATCGCGGCGCGCGCGGGTCTGGTCGGCGCGCGACCCGAGGAGGTCGTCGGCCGGGTAGCCCACCTCGGTGAGGGTCAGCCCCCGCGCGGCGAGGACCTTGAACTCGCTCGTGCGGGTCAGGGCGTCGCGCAGCACGACCAGATCGTCGACGTCGAGGCGCCCCTCCCCCACGGCGGCGCACGCGCCGACCAGGGCCCGCACCATGCTGTGACAGAACGCGTCGGCCTTGACCTCGGCCACCAGCACCCCGTCGTCGTCGCGCCGCCACCGGTAGTCGAGCAGCGTGCGGATGGTGGTGGCCTCCTCCCGCGGCTTGCAGTAGGCCGCGAAGTCGTGGAGCCCGATGAGGGTGCGGGCGGCGGCATCCATCGCCTCGGCGTCGAGATCGCCGCGGATGCCGGTGGTGTCGAAGCGCCGCAGCGGGTCGTAGCCGGATCGGTCGTCGGCGAGACGGTAGCGGTAGCGCCGCCACACGGCCGAGAACCGGGCGTCGAAACCCTCGGGCGCCCGGCAGCTGCGGTGCACGGTCACGTCGGCGTAGGAACCCAGCACTCCGCGCATCCGGCCAGCGATCGACGCGGCGGGATCCGCGACCGCCCGTCCGCGACGCGACTCGATGCGCGCCCATTGCTCCTCGTCCAGATCGACGTGCGCGACCTGACCCGAGGCGTGGACTCCGGCATCCGTGCGTCCCGCGACGACGAACCGCACGTCAGACCCCACGATCCGCCCCAGCGCCGCCTCGAGCGTGCCCTGCACCGTGCGCAGCGTGGGCTGACGCGCCCACCCGCGGAAATGGGTCCCGTCGTAGGCGATGTCGAGCCGGATGCGCACGTCAGCAAGCCTAGGACACCCGCGCCGCCACCCCGCGGGACCGGCCCCGTCGAGCCGTGGCGCTCAGATGCCGCCGTCGATCGAGCGGATCGTGACACTCGGCTCGTCGGGCACCATGACCTGCGTCTCGCGGTTGAGGCTCTCGCCGCGGAAGAACCGCTTCGACCGCGGGAAGAGGTACCAGAGGAACATCAGCACCAGGCCGAAGGCGAGCGAGCCGATGCCGATCACGAACGTCCCGCCGATGCCGAAGAGCACCGTGTAGCCGTAGTCGACGTCCCACATGTCGATCGCCGACTGCACGAACGCGCCCGTCAGCAGCACGCCGCCGAGCAGCGGGAACAGGCCCTTGAAGAAGAAGTCCCGCGCCGAACGGAAGATGTCGGCGCGGAAGAACCACACGCAGGCGAAGCCGGTGATGGCGTAGTAGAACGCGATCGCGAGCCCGAGAGACAGGATCGAGTCCTGCAGGATGTTGTCGCTGATCAGCGTCATCCCGACGTAGTACAGGGAGGCGACCACCCCCATGACGATCGTCGAGAACGACGGGGTCTTGTAGCGCGGGTGCACCTCCTTGAACTTCGCGGGCAGTGCCCGGTAGACGCCCATCGCGAGCGTTCCGCGAGCCGTAGGCAGGATCGTCGTCTGCGTGGACGAGACCGCCGAGATGATCACCGAGACCACGAGCACCCAGCCGAAGGGGCCGAGGAGTCCGTCCTTGATCGCGAGGAAGAAGTCGTCGGCGTTCGCCTCGTTGCCGAGACCCGTGCCCGCCTCGCCGAGACCCGCGTACATCATGGCCGCGATCGTCACGGCGACGTAGGTCACCAGGAGGATGACGGTGGTCAGCAGCGCGGCCCGGCCGGGGATGCGCTTCGGGTCCTTCGTCTCCTCGTTGAGCGCGAGGCAGGTGTCCCAGCCCCAGTAGATGAAGAGGGCGAGGAGGATCGCTTCGGTGAAGCCCGACCAGTCGGTGAAGGCGAACGGGTTCAACCACTCCCAGTCGAACGGCGTGGCATCCGGAGCGGTGCCCGCGAAGAACTGCCAGAGGGCGGTCACGACGAAGATGGCGAGGGCCAGGTACTGGATGCCGAGGAGGATGTTCTGGATGCGCTCGCCGATCTCGACGCCGCGCCAGCTCACCCAGGTCATCGCCGCGATGAAGAGCACGGCCACCACCACGACCCGCCAGTCGTTGTTCTCGAGGTCCTGCCCGATGAGCGACCAGAAATACACCGAGGCGATCTGCGCGAGGTTCGCCAGCACGACCATGCCCGCGACCGCGACGCCCCAGCCGCCCATCCAGCCCACCCACGGCCCGAAGGCCTTGGTGCCCCAGGTGAACGTCGTGCCGCAATCGGGCACGGCGTTGTTGAGCTCTCGGTAGGCGAACGCGATCAGCAGCATCGGCACGAAGGCGATGATGAACGCGATGGGCGCCTGGGCGCCGACCGCCAGGACCACGAAGCCGAGCGTCGCCACGAGCGAGTACACGGGCGCCGTGGAAGCCAGGCCGATGACTGTGGAGCCCCAGAGCCCCAGCGTTCCGGCCGCCAGTCCCTTGCCGTCGGGTCGTTCCAAGTGGATGGGCGTCGTCGCTGCCATGCTCAGAACATACGACCCACGCGGTTATCGCGTCAATCGTTTTCTCCGAGTGATGGATTCCGCCGTCTGCCCGGGGTGGTCACGACGGAATCCGCAGTTTCACGACCGACGGAGCATCGTGTCGGAGTGCTGGGCGACCCACTGCATCAGCGGCAGCATCCGCTCCATCAGGTCGCGTCCGAGCGGCGTCAGGCTGTACTCGACGTGGGGCGGGACGGTCGGATAGGACTCCCGGTGCACCAGGCCGTCGTCGGCGAGGGTGCGCAGCGTCGAGGCGAGCATCTTCTCGCTGATGCCGTCGACTTCCCGGCGGAGCTGCCCCCAGCGCAGCGTGCCGTCGGACAGGCACGACAGCACCAGCACGCCCCACTTGCTCATGATGTGGTCCAGCACGACGCGCGTGCTGCAGCCCTCCTCGAAGACCTGGGGCATGCTCGCGCGGATTCCCGCATAACTCACCGACATGTGGGTACCTTACGTGAAAGTGGGTACCGTTGCTTCGGAAGGTTCGGGCGGCGGACCGAGTTGTCGAGAGTGTCATCCACGAAAGGACACTCCATGACCACTCTCGTCACCGGTGCCACCGGCCACCTCGGCCGTCTCGTCATCGCCGGCCTCCTCGAGCGCGGCGCCGAGCCGTCATCGATCGTCGCCGGAGTGCGCGATCTCGCCAGAGCCGCTGATCTGTCTGCGCTCGGCGTGCGCACGGCCGTCGTCGACTACGACCGCCCCGAGACCGTCGCGGCCGCTCTCGAAGACGTCGATACTGTGCTCCTCATCTCCGGCTCCGAGGTCGGGCGTCGGGTGGACCAGCACCGGGCGGTCATCGACGCCGCCGTCGCCGCCGGAGTGTCGAAGTTCGTCTACACGAGCGCGCCGCAGGCGCCGACGAGTGCGCTCATCCTCGCGCCTGAGCACAAGGCGACCGAGGAGCTCATCGCGGCTTCCGGCCTGCCCGCCGTCATCCTCCGCAACAACTGGTACACCGAGAACTACGCCGGCGATCTCGCTCAGGCCCGGGAGACCGGCACGATCGCGGCGAGCGTCGGCGATGGGCGCGTCGCATCGGCCAGCCGCCGGGACTTCGCGGATGCCGCGGCCGTCGTCCTGCTCGAGGACGGGCACGTCGGCCAGGCGTACGAGCTCGGCGGCGACGTCGCCTGGACCTTCGACGACCTCGCAGCAGCTCTCACCGAGGTCGTCGGCCGCCCGGTCGAGTACCGTGCGCTCTCGACCGAGGAGCACGCCGCGGCACTCGAAGCGGCGGGACTGGACGCGGGGACCGTCGGCTTCGTGACGGCCCTGGACGCCGGCATCCGCGACGGTGCCCTCGCCCACACGGACGGCACGCTCGCACGGCTCATCGGCCGCCCGACCACTCCCCTCGTGGAGGGTCTGCGCACTGTCGCCTGAGGTTCGGCTCGCGGCTCCGGTCGCGCGAACGGCTGTTCTCAGGCCTCAGAACAGCCGTTCGTGCGACCGGAATCGGCGAGGGTACGGAAAAACCCCGGTCGGAGGACCGGGGTTTGAATCTGTAGCAGGAGCGGGGCTTGAACCCGCGACCTCACGATTATGAGTCGTGCGCTCTGACCAGCTGAGCTACCCTGCCGCATCGCATCCGCGTCGCAGAGACGAATGCTGCGAGCCCCGAGTCAGGATTGAACTGACGACCCCTTCCTTACCATGGAAGTGCTCTGCCACTGAGCTATCGGGGCGTGCTGCCCCTCGCGGGGCAACCACACGAGAATACCATCACTGTGGCGTCCTCATGAAATCCGCTCGATCAGTACTCGTACCGACCGGCGTTCGCGCGGAGCCACGGCAGCGGGTCGATGGTCGATCCGTTGACGATGAGCTCGAAGTGCATGTGCGCTCCGTAGGAGCGTCCGGTGTTGCCGGTCTTGCCGATGGTCGTTCCGACCTTGACGGTGTCGCCGGTCTTGACCTGGAGCGAGCCGTACTGCATGTGCGCGTAGTGGCTCGTGATGACCTCGCCGTCGATGACGTGGTCGATGTAGACGGTCACGCCGTAGGCGCCGCCCTGCTCGGTGGCGATGCGCACCGTGCCGTCGGCGATCGCCTGCACAGGTGCGCCGTTGCCCGGCACGAAGTCGATGCCCTCGTGCAGACGGCCGCTGCGCATGCCGTAGCCGTAGCTCATGCCGACGCCCACGAGGAACGGCCACTGGATGGCCGCCTCCGGGTCGTTGGTGAAGACCTCGTTGGAGTAGTTGATGCCCTGCTCGGCGGCGACCTCGACGAGGGAGATGGTGCTGAAGTTGTCGGTGCGGGTGAGCGAGGCGTTCTGCACATCGGACGACGTGACGAAGGCCTGGATCTCGTCGTTCGACTTCTTGCCCTTCTCGGCCGGCGCGGCGACGAGCGACGTGGAGGCGGTCGACGTGCCCTGCACCGCGGCGAGCGCCTCGGCGGGGAGCGTCATCGAGACGGCCAGGAGGCCGGCGAGGCTCATGACCCCGACGGTCGCACCGACGGTCACCGTCTTGCGGAAGCGACCGGCGCGGCGGTGGGCGACCTGGGTGATCTCGGCTGCGGAGGGGAAGGCAGCGCTGGCGGGAGTCGCGGATGCCGTCTCGGTGGCGCGGAAGGAGCTGCCGCGGAACGCCTGGGACGCCTGCTCGAAGGCGTCGATCAGCACCTCGGCCATCGGCGTCGTCGCATCGGCGCGCGGCGCGGCGGGCACGTCGGCGGGTTCGGGCGTCGGCTCGGCGAGGACGGAGGCCGCCTCATCGGGCTCGACGATCGGCTCGGCGGGGGCGTCGACCGCGAGCGTCTCGTCGGCGGCGAGCGCTGCGGCGCGGAGGCGGGCGGCCCGACGCGAGGAGGGGGTGACGATCTCGTCGACCGGAGCCGCGGGGGCGACACGGGTGGACGAGGCGACCGGGGTGGGGCTCTCCGCCGAAGCGGCCGCGGGAACCGTGGTCTCGGTCACCGTCGCGGGAACTTCGGACGCCGCCATGCGGAGTCGACTGGATCGCCGTGTGGGCGCAGTGCCAGCCTGGGGATTCTCGAAGGGCAAAGCTGTTCTCTCGGGTCGTACGTCAAGCTCGGGTGCGCTCGGGTGGTCTTCGCTTTCGGGTAGCGAAAATAACGATCGGATAAACCCTACCCTGCAAGGGCTGGGAAAGCCATGAATGCTTCACCTTTCGGCGCCGAGGATGTCGAGCAGCCGGCCGTGCACGTCGGGGCCGCCCGCGACCACCATCGGTCGCGCCGATCCGGGATCGATCCGCGTGACCGATCCGCCGGCCTCCTGCACGAGGAGGGCGCCGGCGGCGAAGTCCCACGGCTTGAGTCCGCGTTCGAAGTACCCGTCGAGTCGACCGGCGGCGACATATGCGAGGTCGAGGGCGGCGGCGCCCATCCGCCGCAGGTCGCGGGCGATCGGCATCACGCGCCGGACGGTGGCGATGTCACCGTCGTGCGTCGACGGGTCGTACCCGAATCCGGTGGCGAGCAGCGCCCCCGCCGGAGTGGAGACGCTCACCGCCAGTCGCACGCCGTCGAGCCATGCGCCCCGACCGCGGGCGGCGGTGAAGAGCTCTCTCAGGGCGGGCGCGAACACAGCGCCGGCCACGCCCTCCCAGGCTTCCGGCTCGGCCGTGCCCCGAACCGCCGCGATGCTCACGTTGTACGCGGGGATGCCTGCGGCGTAGTTCACGGTCCCGTCGATCGGATCGACGATCCAGGTGATGCCGGACTCGGTGGCCGCGGCTCCGGATTCCTCTCCGAGAAAGCCGTCCGACGGCCGCGCGCGGCGCAGGCGGTCGCGGATCAGCTGCTCGACCTCCCGGTCGGCCTCGGTCACGATATCGGCGAGCGTCGTCTTCGTGGCGGCCAGGCGCACACCCTCGCTCCTCCGCCGACGCGCCAGCTCACCCGCCTCGAGGGCGATCTCGCCGGCCAGCTCCGAGAGCTCGAGTTCGATGCCCTCGCTCACTGGGGCGGCCGCGGAGCCGGCGGAGCCGGCGGGAAGGCGTCGGTCGAAGGCGGGGCTGCGGGGGAAGGCAGCGGCGGCACCGGCGGCACCGGCGGAGCGGGTTGCGCAGGCTGAGCGGCCGGCGACGGCGGCGCCGGCTGGGACGGCGCGGGGTGAGTGGGCGGGGACGGCACGGGCGGAGCCGGCTGTGCGGGCGACGCGGCCTGCGGAGCCGGCGCCACGGGGAACTGTCCGGCCGGGTCGGTCGGGTACGAGGCGACCGGAGCGGCGAGGGCGGCCTGGGGCTGCGCGGCGGACGGGTACCCGGTGTAGTAGGCGTTCCAGTCCGGCGTCCCGTCCGGGAGCGCCGGCAAGGGGCTGATTCCGTCGGCGAACGTGGGCCACGATACGAATGCGCCCGGCTTCGCGGTCGGCGCGGCCGGCTTCTTCGGCGCGAACAGCGCGTTCAGCAGCGGCACGAGCGTTGTGCCCACGGCGGCGAGGATCGTGAGCGCCACGACGATGCGCCAGTAGAGGTCGACGTAGTCGAAGGTCTCGGGGAAGGTGAGGAAGAAGACGAGCATGGCGACCAGCGCGCCGAGGAAGACCACCGTCACGATGTAGATGACCCGGTTGAAGGTGGTCGGGTGGCGATGCGCCGCGGGCGTGAACAGGCGCACGTGCAGCAGTGCGAGCTGGAGGATCCCGACGACCAGCAGCAGCTGGAGGAAGCGCTCCGCACCGCTGAAGTAGTAGTCGTCGTCCGGCAGCCAGATCTTGAAGGCCCCGACGATCAGCGCGATGATCCAGCTGACCATGCTCGCGAGCGCGAGCCAGTCGGGGCGCTTGGGCGCCAAACTTGCCTCGAGGATCGCGATCCCGGCGAAGCCCGCGAAGAGCAGGATCGTCAGGAACGCCCGACCGATCAGGCCGTCCTGGTCTCCGACGAGCACCCAGACGACGCAGACCAGCGCCGCGGCGATGAGAGCGCCGATGGCGATCCAGATGGCACCCCTGATGAGCAGGGACGTGTTCTTCTTCTCGGTGGTCGCGGTCTCCGGCTGGGACATGACGATCCTCTCGTTGAGCGGCTTGGGCAACATCCTGCCACGCGATGGGTCCGGTAAACGGCCGCGACGCCTGATCGGGCACAACGCTGTCGATGTGCCCGTTGTGCAGGAGAGGTCAGTCGCTCGTGCGCGCGGAAGCCGCCGCGAAGGCGGCGATCCGCTTCTGCGCCTCCGGCGTCTGGAGGGCCGCGCCGATCGAGCGCGCCTCGTCGGCGAGCTGATCCGCGAAGCTGCGCTCCGGCTGCGCCCGCACGAGGCGCTTGGCCTGCCCGTATGCTTCCGCGGCACCCGCGAGCCAGAAGCGCGCGATCTCCTCGCCGCGCGTCCGCACCAGCGCCGCCTCCGCCGCGGCATCCTCCCCCCGGACGGACTCCGCCGCGAGCCCCCACTCGACGGCCTCCTCGGCGGTGAGCAGTCGGTCCTGCAGCACGAGCTGCAGCGCGCGTCGCTGCCCGACCGCCCGCGCCAGCTGTGCCGACACCGACAGGTCCGGCGTCAGTCCGATGTTGGCGTAGAGGCTGCCCAGGCGCGAACGGGAGCCGATCACCGCGTAGTCGCTGCTCAGGAGGATGCCGAGACCCCCGCCCGCTGTGGTGCCGTGCGCCGCCGCGACCACCGGGATCGCCGACTCGACGAGCGCGCGGATCCCGACGTTGATGACCTCGGCGAGCGCCGTGATGTCGTCTCCGGACCCCACCGATGTCGCCATGTCGATCACGTCGCCGCCCGCGCAGAACGACGGGCCCGAGGCGTCGATCAGGATGGCCTTCACGTCATCCCGCGACGTCGCCTCGACCGTCGCGTCGCGCCAGGCGTGCGCGAGCTCCGCGTTGAACGCGTTGAGGCGCGAGGGACGGTTCAGCGTGAGCCGCGCCATCCCCTCATCGACCGAGAACAGGATGGCATCGCTCATGGCTTCTCCTTCGAGCACAGGACGTCGGCTCCAGCGTAATCGCGATCAGCTGGTCTCCTGCACGCGCGAGACGAAGGACTCCATCCGCCGTCGCGTGCCGTCGAGACGGTGATCCACCTGGCCGGCCGCGCGGATCTCGTTCGGCGCCAGCGGGTGCGCCAGTCGGACGTTGTCGTGGCAGGAGAGGTCCGCGCACATGTAGGTGCCGATGGAATCGCCCCGGCGCCCGGCGTCCCCTCCGCGTCGGGCCGAGAACAGAGCCACCTGGTTGCCCGGCTGCATCGTGTGGCAGATGTTGCACATGCCCGAGCGCCCCCGGCCCGGGTCGGAGGCGCGCAGCACGATCCCCACGATCTCGCCCTCGTGCGGGACCAGCACGTATCCGCGGCGGCCGGCGCTGGGGTCGCGCCAGGCGAAGAAGTCGAGGTAGTCCCAGTCCACGAGCACGAAATCGTGCGGCATCTCCATCACCCGGAGTTCGTCGTCGTCCGCATTGATGAACGATGCCCGGACGTCGGCTTCGGTGAGCGCTCGCATCGTCCCAGTCTAGGAAACGGGCGGGGAGCGGGGCCCAGTTCTCGACAAGGCCGGGCGCCGGGGCTGTCATGAGAAGGGCCCGCCGGCGGCGCCCGGCCGCTCCGCGGGGCGGAGGCGGACGACTGGGGATCGCCACGCGGCTCCCATGCAACCGCATCGCGGGCCGTCCCGCATCGGGCACGGCGCCAGTTCACCCGTCGCTCACCCACCCCGCTGCGGGCGACGGCGCAGATCGGATGCCGGCGCCGACGCGGTTAGCCTGGACGCGGAGCACGTGGCTCCCCTTTCCGTCTGTGAGGTCCCGCATGCCCACTGCACTCGTCACCGGCGCCTCGCGCGGGATCGGCCGCGCGATCGCGATCGCTCTGAGCAGGCGGGGCGACCGGGTCGCGGTGCACTACGGCGCCGATCGCGCGTCGGGACAGCAGACCGTGGCCCTCCTCCACGGGGCAGGGCATGCGCTCGTCGGCGGGGACCTGTCCGACCCCGATGTGGCCGAGCGGGTCGTCGCCGAGGCATCGGCCGCCCTGGGCACGATCGACGTGCTCGTCAACAACGCCGCCGTGGCACCCGCCGCCGACACCTTCCACCGGATCGATCGAACGGACTACGCGACGTGGCGCCGGATCTGGTCGCGCATGCTGGACGTCGATCTGGTGGCCGTCTCGAACATGACCTTCCTCGTCGCCCGGGGCCTCATCGACGCCGGAGCATCCGGGGCGATCGTGAACGTGGGCTCCCGCGGAGCGAACCGCGGCGAGCCGGACTTCCCCGCCTACGGGGCGGCCAAAGCCGGACTCCACGCGTTCGGGCAGTCCGCGGCCGTCTCCCTCGCCCCGCACGGCATCGCCGTCACGACCGTCGCGCCGGGATTCGTCGGCACCGAGCGGCAGGAGCAGAAGCTCGCGGGCGACGAGGGCGACGGCATCCGCAACCAGAGCCCGTTCGGACGCGTCGGCACCCCCGAGGAGATCGCCGACGCGGTCGTCTACCTCGCGTCGCCCGGAGCACAATGGGCGTCCGGCGCGGTCCTCGATCTCAACGGGGCCTCGTACCTGCGCTGACCGCGCACCCGGAACGAGGAAAGCCCGGACCACGAGGGGTCCGGGCTTCTCCGGTGGCGAGTGAGGGATTCGAACCCCCGAAGTCGAAGACGGCTGATTTACAGTCAGATCCCTTTGGCCGCTTGGGTAACTCGCCAGAGCGCACCCGTCCGACTTGAACAGCCAACCGGGGGCACGAAGATCCATCATACCTGCACGGAGCGAGTGGGTGAAATCGGCGCCTCAGCTGCCGAAGACGCCCCGATCGGCCTCCGCCAGCGACTCCGGCGTGCGCAGCAGACCCCCCTCGGCACGGCAGGTGGCGGCGGCGATGTCCATCGCCCGCTTCAGCAGCTCCTGCCATCCCGCGGCGTCGTCCGGAGGTGCCGCCACGAGACCGGCGGCCACCGCGGCGAGCGTGGCGTCGCCCGCGCCGACCGTGTCGACGATGCGTCCGGGCAGGGGCGAGATCGGAGCCGAGACGTCGACGCCCTCCCCCTCGAGGACCGCGCCGTCCGCCCCGGCGGTGGCGAGCACCGCCCGAACGCCGAGCGACCGCAGACGCGTCCTCAGCGCGTCGAGATCGCCGTCGTACAGCAGAGCCGCATCATCGGCTCCGACCTTCACGATCTCGGCCGCAGCGGCGAGACGTTCGAACCCGCGAACGAACTCGTCGCGGTCGTGGAGCATGCCCGAGCGGGGATTGGGGTCGATGGCGACGCGGGCGCCCGCCAGCGCCTCCGCCAGGGCGTCGACCTCCGCCGGCACGTCGAACGGGAAGCAGCTGATCGCCACGAGGTCGGCCCCGGCGATCGCCTGCCGCGCCTCGTCGGAGTAGCGGATGCTGCGCTTCTGCGCGGCCTCGTTGAACACGTACTCCGGCTCGCCCGTCGATGAGCGCTGCACGACGGCGCGGGACGAGCCGTGCGGCGCCGGCCCGGCGATGAGGGTCACGCCGTGGTCGTCGAGGTACTCCCGGATATGCGCGCCCGCCTCGTCGTCGCCCACCATGGCGACGAGCGTCGTCGCCACGCCCAGGCGACGGAGGCCGACCGCGACGTTCAGGGCAGCGCCGCCCACGAGCTCGCGGACGCCGGCGTCATCGCGGATCTCGTCGATCAGGGCGTCTCCGATGACGACGGCGGAACCGGAGGTGGTCTCGTTGCTGCTCACCCGCCGACACTACCGCGCCCCGCCGACGCCCGCCTCCCGGTGTGCGGCGGACGGCGGGAGTACGGTGTGGCCATGAAGGCTCGCTTCCTCGCCGCCACGGCGGCCGTCCTGCTCGTCGCCGGACTCAGCGCCTGCGGCTCCCCCGCCTCCGACGGCGCCGGCGGGAGCGCAAAACCGACGCCCTCGGCATCCGAGAAGCCGACCGGCTCTGCGTCGCCGACACCCTCGGCGACCCCGACGAAGGCCGCCGTCGCCTTGCCGACCGACTGCCGCGCCATCCTCTCGGACGACGTGCTGTCGCAGCTCGGGGAGACGCCTCTCAACGACCCCGCCATGGGGCCCTCCGGGGTGGGAGCCGACGGGACCCTCACCTGCATCTGGCGCGACCCCGGCGCAGACACCACCGGACTCGTGACCACCATCTCGAGCATGAACCGCGGTCCCGCGCTCGACCTGCTCAACGCCCTCGCCGACACCGAGGGCTACACGTGCTTCACCCCGGACGGCGGCACGCGCTGCGAGAAGACCTGGCAGAACGCGCAGTACCCCGTCACCGACGGGCGGACGCTGTTCTGGCGCGACGACATCCTCATCGACACCTCGTACTCGAACCTCGCCCCCACCGGCTACACGGCCAGCATCATCCAGAGCCTGTTCGGCTGACCGCCGGCGTGCACGACGAAGGCCCCGGGGAGAACCCCGGGGCCTTCGTTCGTTCACTCGTCGATCAGTTGTGTCGCGACGTCATCGCTCCGCAACCTCGCTCGGCTCTCGCCTCACTCAGTTGTACGTACCGGGAGTGATGTCGTCCGTCGAGAACGCGTCGAAGTCGACGTATCCGAAGTCGCCGTCCGAGTACGCCCCGTCGGATGCGAAGATCCGGTTCGGGTAGCGCTCGCTCTTGGCTTCCTCGGTCGCCTCGACCGTGACGTTGCGGTACTTCGAGAGACCGGTTCCGGCGGGGATGAGCTTTCCGATGATGACGTTCTCCTTGAGACCGACCAGCGGGTCGCGCTTGCCCTCCATGGCGGCCTGCGTGAGAACGCGGGTCGTCTCCTGGAAGGACGCAGCGGACAGCCACGACTCGGTCGCGAGCGACGCCTTCGTGATACCCATCAGCTCCGGGCGACCCGACGCGGGGCGCTTGCCCTCGGCCACGGCCTCGCGGTTGATCTGCTGGTAGCGCTTGAGGTCGACCATCTCACCCGGCAGCAGGGTCGTGTCGGCGTGATCGACGACGGTGACCTTGCGGAGCATCTGGCGGACGATGACCTCGATGTGCTTGTCGTGGATCGGCACACCCTGCGAACGGTAGACGCCCTGGACGCCGCCGACGAGGTAACGCTGCACCTCGCGGGCACCCATGACGCGCATGACCTCCTTCGGGTCGAGCGTGCCGACCTGGAGAGGCTGTCCGACGGTGACGTGCTGGCCGTCCTCGACGAGAAGCGTGGCACGCTTCAGCACCGGGTAGACCACCGGCTCGTCGCCGTTGTCGGGCGTGAGGATGACCTTCTTGGCCTTGTCCGTCTCGTCGATCGTGATGCGACCGTCGGCCTCGGCGATCGGGGACGCACCCTTGGGGGTACGCGCCTCGAACAGCTCCTGCACACGGGGCAGACCCTGGGTGATGTCATCCGCCGATGCCGAACCACCGGTGTGGAACGTACGCATCGTCAGCTGGGTACCGGGCTCACCGATCGACTGCGCCGCGATGATGCCGACGGCCTCGCCGATGTCGACGGTCTTGCCCGTCGCCAGCGAACGGCCGTAGCACTGCGCGCAGACGCCGACGGCGGAGTCGCAGGTCAGGACCGAGCGCACCTTGATGGTCTCGACACCCGCCTCGACCAGGCGGTCGATGAGCACGTCGCCCACGTCGTCACCGGCCGCGGCGAGGACCTCGCCCTTGGCGTCGACCACGTCGGCCGCCAGGGTACGGGCGAACACCGAGTTCTCGACGTTCGCGTCGCGGACCAGCTCACCCTGCGAGTTGGGCGCGGCGATCGGGAGCTCGAGGCCCTTCGACGTGCCGCAGTCCTCTTCGCGGATGATGACGTCCTGCGAGACGTCCACCAGACGACGGGTCAGGTAACCCGAGTCGGCGGTACGCAGAGCGGTGTCGGCCAGACCCTTGCGGGTACCGTGCGTCGCGATGAAGTACTCCGCCACCGACAGACCCTCGCGGTACGAGGAGATGATCGGACGCGGGATGATCTCACCCTTGGGGTTGTTCACCAGACCACGCATACCGGCGATGTTCCGGATCTGCAGCCAGTTACCACGGGCGCCCGAGGACACCATGCGGTTGATGGTGTTGTCCTCCGGGAAGTGCGCCTTCATCGCGGCCTGGACCTCGTCGGTCGCCTCGGTCCAGATCTTGATGAGCTCCTGACGACGCTCGGCGTCGGTCGTGAGGCCCTTCTCGTACTGGGACTGGACCTTCGCGGCCTGCTTCTCGTAGCCGGCGACGATCTCGGCCTTGTTCGGCGGGGTGAGGATGTCGCTCAGGGCGACGGTCACACCGGAACGGGTGGCCCAGTAGAAACCGGCATCCTTGATGCGGTCCAGCGTGGCAGCCGTCTCGACCTTGGGGTACTCCTCGGCCAGCTTGTTGACGATCTGCGACAGCTTGCCCTTGTCGGCCTGCTCGCGGACGAAGGGGTAGCCCTTCGGCAGCGCGTCGTTGAAGATCGCCTGACCCAGCGAGGCGTCCACGAGGCCGTGGCGCTCGTAGCCCTCGGGGGCTTCGCCCTCGAGGAACGTCAGACCGGGGATGCGGATGCGGACCTTGGCCTGCAGGTCGAGGGAGCCCTCGTCCTTCGCCAGGATCGCCTCGGAGACCGACCCGAACGCACGACCCTCACCGGCAGCGCCCTCCTTGACCGTGGTCAGGTGGTGCAGACCGATGATCATGTCCTGCGAGGGCAGGGTGACCGGACGGCCGTCCGACGGCTTCAGGATGTTGTTCGACGCGAGCATCAGCACGCGGGCCTCGGCCTGCGCCTCGACCGAGAGCGGCAGGTGGACGGCCATCTGGTCACCGTCGAAGTCGGCGTTGAACGCCGCGCAGACGAGCGGGTGGAGCTGGATGGCCTTGCCCTCGACGAGCTGCGGCTCGAACGCCTGGATGCCGAGACGGTGCAGCGTGGGTGCACGGTTCAGCAGCACGGGACGCTCGCGGATGATCTCCTCGAGCACGTCCCAGACCTCGGGACGGGTGCGCTCGACGGCGCGCTTCGCAGCCTTGATGTTCTGCGAGTGGCCGAGGTCGATCAGGCGCTTGATCACGAACGGCTTGAAGAGCTCCAGAGCCATCTGCTTGGGCAGACCGCACTGGTGCAGCTTCAGCTGCGGGCCGACGACGATGACCGAACGGCCCGAGTAGTCGACGCGCTTGCCGAGCAGGTTCTGACGGAACCGACCCTGCTTGCCCTTGAGCATGTCGCTGAGCGACTTCAGGGCGCGGTTGCCGGTACCGGTGACCGGGCGGCCACGGCGGCCGTTGTCGAACAGCGCGTCGACGGCCTCCTGCAGCATCCGCTTCTCGTTGTTGACGATGATCTCGGGGGCGCCGAGATCGATCAGACGACGGAGACGGTTGTTGCGGTTGATCACGCGGCGGTACAGGTCGTTCAGGTCGGAGGTCGCGAAGCGGCCACCGTCGAGCTGCACCATCGGACGCAGCTCCGGCGGGATCACCGGGACGACGTCCAGGACCATCGCGGCCGGGCTCATGCCGGTCTCGAGGAACGAGTTGACGACCTTGAGGCGCTTGATCGCACGGATCTTGCGCTGGCCCTTGCCCTCGGAGATCTGCAGGTGCAGGCTCTCCGCCTCGGCCTGCAGGTCGAAGGACGCCAGACGGCGCTGGATCGACTCCGCGCCCATGTAGGCCTCGAAGTACTGACCGAAGCGGTCCTGCAGCTCGTGGAAGACGTCGTCCTCGGGACGGAGGGCGCCGACCTCGAGCGTGCGGAAGTCCTCCCACACGCGCTCGAGCTTGGCGATCGCGTCGTCTGCACCCTTGCGGATGAGCGACATCTCCTTCTCGGCGGCGTCCTTGACCTTCTTCTTGGCGTCGGCCTTGGCACCCTCGGCCTCGAGGGAGGCGAGCTCCTCCTCGAGGCGCGCGAGGCGCTCCGCGATCTTGGCGTCACGGCGGTCGCCGAGCGTCTTGATCTCGAGGCGGATGTTGTTCTCCTGGGTGCCCAGGTCGCGGTGACGAGCATCCTCGTCGACCGAGATCACCATGTAGGCGGCGAAGTAGATGACCTTCTCGAGGTCCTTCGGCGCCATGTCGAGCAGGTAGCCCAGACGCGAGGGGACGCCCTTGAAGTACCAGATGTGGGTGACCGGAGCGGCGAGCTCGATGTGACCCATGCGCTCACGACGGACGGAGCTCTTGGTGACCTCCACGCCGCAGCGCTCGCAGACGATGCCCTTGAAGCGGACGCGCTTGTACTTGCCGCACGCGCACTCCCAGTCGCGGGACGGGCCGAAGATCTGCTCTCCGAAGAGACCGTCCTTCTCCGGCTTCAGGGTGCGGTAGTTGATGGTTTCGGGCTTCTTGACCTCGCCGTACGACCACGCGCGGATGTGGTCGGCGGTCGCCAGGCCGATGCGAAGCTCATCGAAAGTGTTTGACTCGAGCACTAATTCTCCTGTGTAGGAATTCTTTTTGAGAAGTCTGCTTCGGTGGGCTCAGGGGGTGTCCCCCGACCCCGCCGAAGGATTAGATCTCGTCGATCGAGGCGGCCTCGAAGCGGCTGGAGATGTTGATTCCGAGCTCTTCCGCTGCACGGAAGGCCTCATCGTCGGTGTCGCGGAGGTTGACCAGCGTTCCGTCTGCCGAGAGGACCTCGACGTTCAGGCAGAGCGACTGCATCTCCTTCATGAGCACCTTGAACGACTCGGGGATCCCGGGCTCCTGGATGTTCTCGCCCTTGACGATCGCCTCGTAGACCTTGACGCGGCCGAGGATGTCGTCGGACTTGATCGTGAGGAGCTCCTGGAGGGCGTACGCGGCGCCGTAGGCCTCGAGGGCCCACACCTCCATCTCACCGAAGCGCTGACCACCGAACTGCGCCTTACCACCGAGCGGCTGCTGGGTGATCATCGAGTACGGACCCGTCGAACGCGCGTGGATCTTGTCGTCGACCAGGTGGTGCAGCTTCAGGATGTACATGTAGCCGACGGAGATCGGCGCCGGGAACGGCTCGCCGGAGCGGCCGTCGAACAGCTGCGTCTTGCCGCTCGAGTCGATCAGGCGCACACCGTCGCGCGTCGGGAGCGTCGAGTCGAGGAGACCCGAGATCTCCTCCTCCGACGCGCCGTCGAACACCGGGGTCGCGACCTTCGTGCCGGGAGCTGCCTCGAAGGCCTGCTCCGGAAGACGCACGGCCCACTCCGGGGTGCCCTCGACCTTCCAGCCCTGCTTGGCGATCCACCCGAGGTGGGTCTCCAGCACCTGGCCGAAGTTCATTCGACCCGGGATGCCGAGCGGGTTCAGGACGATGTCGACCGGGGTTCCGTCGGCGAGGAACGGCATGTCCTCGATCGGGAGGATCTTCGCGATGACGCCCTTGTTGCCGTGGCGGCCGGCGAGCTTGTCGCCCTCGGTGATCTTGCGCTTCTGGGCGATGTAGACCACGACGCGACGGTTGACGCCCGAGCCGAGCTCGTCGTCTCCGTCTTCGGCGTTGAACTCCTTGACGGCGATGATCGTGCCCTGCTCGCCGTGAGGGACCTTGAGCGACGTGTCGCGGACCTCGCGGCTCTTCTCGTTGAAGATCGCGCGGAGCAGACGCTCCTCGGCCGACAGCTCGGTCTCACCCTTCGGCGTGACCTTGCCGACGAGGATGTCGCCGGGGCGGACCTCGGCGCCGATGCGGATGATGCCGCGCTCGTCGAGGTCCTTCAGGAGCTCGGGGCTGACGTTGGGGAGGTCACGGGTGATCTCCTCCTTGCCCAGCTTCGTGTCGCGCGCGTCGACCTCGTACTCCTCGATGTGGATCGAGGAGAGGGTGTCGTCCTTCACCAGGTCCTGGCTGAGGATGATCGCGTCCTCGAAGTTGTAGCCCTCCCACGTCATGAACGCGACGAGGAGGTTCTTGCCGAGCGCGAGCTCGCCGTTCTCGGTGGCGGGGCCATCGGCGATGACCTCTCCGACCTCGACGCGCTCACCGGCGCTGACGACGACCTTCTGGTTGTACGACGTGCCCTGGTTGGAGCGGTCGAACTTGCGCAGGTGGTACTCCTGCGTGCCGCCCTCGTCGAGCATGACGACCACGCGGTCCGCGGAGACCTCGGAGACGACGCCGGCCTTCTCGGCGGTGAGCACGTCACCCGCGTCGATGGCGGTGTAGCCCTCCATACCGGTTCCGACGAGCGGCGAGTCGCTGCGGAGCAGCGGCACGGCCTGGCGCTGCATGTTGGCGCCCATGAGCGCGCGCTGCGCGTCGTCGTGCTCGAGGAAGGGCACGAGCGAGGTCGCGACCGACACCATCTGGCGCGGCGAGACGTCGATGTAGCCGATCTCCTCCGGCAGGAACAGGTCGACCTCGCCGCTGCCGCCCTTCGGACGGGCCAGGACGTGGCTCTCGCGGAAGCGACCCTTGGCATCGAGCGGCGCGTTGGCCTGCGCGATGTTGAAGTCGACCTCCTCGGAAGCCGTGAGGTAGTCGATCTGCTCGGTGACGACGCCGCCCTCGACCTTGCGGTACGGGGTCTCGATGAAGCCGAACGAGTTGATGCGCGCGAAGGTCGCGAGCGCACCGATCAGGCCGATGTTCGGGCCTTCCGGGGTCTCGATCGGGCACATGCGGCCGTAGTGCGAGGGGTGGACGTCACGGACCTCGACGCCGGCGCGGTCGCGGGAGAGACCACCCGGGCCGAGCGCCGACAGACGGCGCTTGTTGGTCAGACCCGCGAGCGGGTTGTTCTGGTCCATGAACTGCGACAGCTGCGAGGTTCCGAAGAACTCCTTGATCGCGGCGACGACGGGGCGCACGTTGATCAGCGTCTGCGGCGTGATGGCCTCGATGTCCTGCGTGGTCATGCGCTCGCGGACGACGCGCTCCATGCGGGAGAGACCCGTGCGGACCTGGTTCTGGATGAGCTCGCCGACCGCGCGGATGCGACGGTTGCCGAAGTTGTCGATGTCGTCGGTCGCGAGACGGATCTCGGACTTCTTGCCACCCCGGATGCCCTCGAACGTCTCGACGTTCGCGTGCAGGCGGACCAGGTACTTGATCGTCGCGACGATGTCTTCGACCGTCAGGACCGAGTCGGTCAGCGGTGCGTCGAGACCGAGCTTGTGGTTGATCTTGTACCGGCCGACCTTGGCGAGGTCGTAGCGCTTCGGGTTGAAGTAGAAGTTGTCGAGGAGCGCACGCGCGGCCTCGGCGGCGACCTGCTCGCCCGGACGCAGCTTGCGGTAGATGTCGCGCAGCGCGTCTTCCTTGGTGACGATCGTGTCCTTCGCGAGCGTCTCCTCGATGGAGGTGAAGCCGGCGAACTCGGCGAGGATCTCCTCGCTCGTCATGCCCAGGGCCTTGAGGAAGACGGTCACGGACTGCTTGCGCTTGCGGTCGATGCGGACGCCGACCTGGTCGCGCTTGTCGATCTCGAACTCGAGCCAGGCGCCGCGGCTCGGGATCACGCGCGCCGAGACGATGTCCTTGTCGGACGTCTTGTCGGGCGTCTTGTCGAAGTAGACACCGGGCGAGCGCACGAGCTGCGAGACGACGACGCGCTCGGAGCCGTTGATGATGAACGTGCCCTTGTCGGTCTGGAGCGGGAAGTCGCCCATGAAGACCGTCTGCGTCTTGATCTCACCGGTGAGGTGGTTCATGAACTCGGCCTCGACGTACAGCGGAGCGGCGTAGGTCTTGCCACGCTCCTTGCACTCCTCGATCGAGTACTTCTCGGGCTCGAGGTACGGGTTCGTGAACGAGAGCTGCATCGTCTCGCCGAGGTCCTCGATCGGGGAGATCTCCTCGAAGATCTCGCCGAGACCGCTGACCTCGTTGACGTCCGTGCGGCCGGCTTCCTTGGCCTCGGCGACGCGCGCCTTCCAGGCGTCGTTGCCGACCAGCCAACCGAAGGACTCGGTCTGCAGGGCGAGAAGGTCAGGGACCGTCAGCGTGTCGGAGATCTTGGCGAACGAGAGGCGGGAAGCTCCGCGTCCGTTCTTGGTGGTGGTGGATGTGGATGCGTTGCGAGCAGCAGCCAAGGGAATAACCTCCGTGAGCCCCGCAGGGCTTCTCGATTCCTTTGTCGTCAGGTGGAGTGCGCGCTCAGAAGCTCAGAAGAATGCCGACCACCATATGAGGGCACGGAGAAGCGAGCGCAACTACCAACTATAGACGTGAATCCGCGACATGGCAAGTGCAGTCCTTGACCAATCTCGGATGCTGCGGTAAAAGCGCCCGCTCGCTCACGATCGCTGGCTCAGCTCCACTCCCAGGTGACGAGGACCGACTCGGCCAGGGCCACGCGCTCCGCCTCCGGGACGGTCTCGCTGAAGCCGAAGGTCGCGACGTAGCCCTCCTCCTCCGTGCTGAGGTAGTACTGCTCGATCACGTACGTCGTGCCCGCATCGGTGATCGAGGCGCTCACGTGCACGGCCTCGGTGTCGGCGATGAGCACACGCTCTTTCACGACCACCTCGTCGGCGGTGGCCTCGAGCTCGGCGACGCCCGACGACTCGACCTCCTCCGGCGTGAAGGGGCCCGGGGCGAGGATGACGTTGAGGTTGTCGGCGAAGCCGTCGGCGTCCTGCAGGTTCGCCGCGAAGGCGTCGGGCGAGAACCCGGGGAGCCCACCGGCGGGCATGCCCCATCCCTGCGGGGTCACCATCGTGTACCCGGTGCCGGACACCGTCTCGCCCGTGGCGGGGTCGGCGTCGAGCTCCTCCGCGGACGTCGCCTCGGACTCCGGGGCGGTCGACAAGTCGGAGGTCGCCTTCTCGACGCCCCTCGAGGAGCCGCCGGAGGCGGCGCACCCGGTGAGGGCGAGAGCGGTGACGAGCAGGGCGACGGCAGAAGTGTTCCGGATATGCATGCCGGACACCCTAGGCAGATCCGCGTCACCGCCGCTCACGGCATCCGTCACCCTGTGGATAACTCGTACCCGACGTGCTCAGGAGGCGATGTTCAGCTCGTTCCCCGGGATCGATGCCAGCAGACGACGCGTGTACGGGTCGCGCGGGTTGGTGAAGATCTCCTCCGAGCTGGCGGCCTCGACCAGGCTGCCGTCCTTCATGACGCACACGTAGTCGCTGATGAGGCGGACCACCGCGAGGTCGTGCGAGATGAAGAGGTAGCTCAGTCCGTACTCGCGCTGCAGATCGCCGAGCAGCGTGAGGATCTGGTCCTGCACCAGCACGTCGAGGGCCGAGACCGGCTCGTCGCAGACGATGAGGTCGGGCGACAGTGCCAGGGCGCGGGCGATCGCCACCCGCTGCCGCTGTCCGCCGGAGAGCTCCGAGGGGTACCGGCGCAGCATGGACTGCGGCAGCGCCACGTCGTCGAGCAGCTGCCGCACGCGCGCACGGCGCTCGGCGCCGCTCCCTCGCTTGTAGAAGTCGAGCGGTTCGGCGATCAGGCGCTCGATCGTGAACATCGGGTTCAGGCTCGAGTAGGGATCCTGGAAGATCGGCTGCACGCGCTGCCGGAAGTCGCGGCTCTCGGCTCGGCTGAGCGAGGCGACCTCCTTGCCCTCGTAGCGGATGACGCCGCTCGTCGGCTCGATCAGCTTCAACAGCATCCGCGCCGTGGTCGTCTTGCCCGAGCCGGACTCGCCGACGATCGCGACGGTCTCCCCGCGCGGGATCGCGAGGGAGACGTCGTTCACGGCGACGAAGTCCTCGCCGCGCCCCCGCACCGGGTAGACCTTGGTGAGGCCCTCGATCTCGACGATGTTGTCGGAGGTCGAGAGGGCGTCGGACGCTGCCGCGTCCGGCGCGGATGCCCGCTCCTCGACCGGGCGCTCCTCCGCCCGGAAGGCCTCGGGCCGCAGGCGCGCCACCGCGACCGATGGCGCCGCCCGCACCAGCGACTGCGTGTACGGATGCTGCGGGGCCTCGAGGATCTGTCGGGCCGGTCCCTGCTCGACCACCCTGCCGCGGTGCATCACGATCACGCGCTCGGCGCGCTCGGCGGCGAGGCCGAGGTCGTGCGTGATGAGCAGCACCGCGGTGCCCTGCTCGCGCGTCATCTCGCCGATCTGGTCGAGGATGGTGCGCTGCACCGTGACGTCGAGCGCGCTGGTGGGCTCGTCGGCGATGAGCAGACGGGGCTTGCAGGCGAGGCCGATCGCGATCAGCGCCCGCTGGCGCATGCCGCCCGAGAACTCGTGCGGGTACTGCTTGGCGCGACGCTCGGGATCGGGGAGACCGGCCGCGGCGAGGGCCTCGACCACCTTCTCCCCCACGTTCTGCCGCGTCGCGAGCCCGTGCGCGAGTAGGGTCTCGGCGACCTGCGTGCCGATCTTCGCCACGGGGTTGAGGTTCGACATCGGATCCTGCGGCACGAGGCCGATGTCGCGGCCGCGGATCGTGCGCAGCTCGTTCTCGGAGACGTGCGAGATGTCACGACCGTCGAGACGGATGCTGCCCGCCGCGACCTTCCCTCCGCCGGCGAGGAGGCCGATGATCGCCATCGCGGTGGTCGACTTGCCCGATCCGGACTCGCCGACGATCGCGACCGTCTCGCCCTCGGATATCTCGAGATCGACGCCCTCGACGGCGTGGACGACGCCGTCCATCGTGGCGAAGTCGACGGCGAGGCCCTCGACCGACAGCAGCGGCTCGCCGCTCATGCGGTTCTCCTTGACGTTCATCGGGCACGCGTCCTCGGGTCCATGGCCTCGCGCAGCGCCTCACCGAACAGGGTGAAGCCGAGCGCGGTGACCGCGATGCAGATGCCGGGCAGGAAGGCGAGCCACGGCGCGATCGCGAGCTCCACCTGCGCGTAGGTGAGCATGCGCCCCCACTCGGCCGTCTCGGGGCGCCCGCCGCCGAGTCCGAGGAACGACAGGGCGGCCGCGTCGATCACGGCGGTGGCGAGGGTCAGCGTGCCCTGGACGATGACCGGGCCGATGGCGTTCGGGAGCACGTGCGACATCGTGATGCGCCCGCGACCGAGGCCGAGGGTCTGGGCCGAGAGGACGTAGTCGCTCGAGCGCTGCTGGAGCATCGACGCCCGCAGCAGCCGCGCGAAGATCGGCACCTGCGAGGCGCCGATCGCGATCATGACCGCGAACGGCGTCTGGCCGAGGATCGCCGCGATCGAGACCGCCAGCAGCAGGTTCGGCACCGACAGGATGATGTCGACGAAGCGCATGATGACGGTGTCGACCCATCCGCCGAAGGTTCCGGCGAGGAGTCCGAGCAGCATGCCGCCCACCAGACCGAGCGCCGTCGACACCACGCCGATCAGCAGGGACGCGCGGGCGCCCCAGATGAGCTTCGACAGCACGTCGCCGCCGAAGCGGTCGAGCCCGAGGGGGAACTGCGACAGCTCGCCCGGTCCCGGGATGTAAGTGGGCGTGATGAACTTCGCCCCGGGGAGCGCGGTCTCGGGGTACGGCGCGAGGACCGGCGCGAGGATCGCGATGAGCAGGAAGAGCACGACGATCGCCGCGCCGATCCAGGCGGTGGGGTTGCGGCGGAGCCGGCGGAACACGTCGCGCCGGAAGCCGCCGGGGCCCTCTTTGATGCCGGCCTGGGCGATCGCGACGGTGTCGACGATGGCCCCGCCCTGCGCGGGTGGGAGCGCGACGCTCATGCGGCGGCCTCCTCTCGGGGTCGGAGGATGCGCATCATTGGACCCTCACTCTCGGATCGATGAAGCTGTACGACACGTCCACCGCGAGGTTGATGAGCGCGTAGGCGATGGCGATGAAGATGATGAAGCCCTGCAGCACCGGGAAGTCGCGGGTGAAGATGGCCCGCGCGAGGAACGAGCCGATGCCCGGGAAGGCGAACACCGTCTCCGTGAGCACGGCCCCGGAGATGAGCAGACCCGTCTGCAGGCCGATCGTGGTGACGACGGGGAGCATGGCGTTGCGGAGGATGAATCGACTGCGGAGCGTCGATGCCCCGACCCCTTTCGCGCGGCCGGTGCGCACGTAGTCGGCGTTCTGCACCTCGAGCACGCTGGCCCGGGTGATGCGCACGATGATCGCCAGCGGGATGGTGCCGAGCGCCACGGCCGGGAGGATCAGGTGGAGGATCGCATCCCAGGACGCGTCGAACTCCCCCGTGATGATGCCGTCCCACACGTAGAAGCCGGTGGGATGGGTCGCATCGATGCGCGGATTCTGCCGCCCGTCGGACGGCAGCCATCCGAGCTGCACGGCGAAGACGTACTTGAGGATGAACGCCAGGAAGAAGACCGGGATCGTGATGCCGATGAGGCTCAGCACGACCGACGCGTGGTCGGTGAACCTCCCGTGCCGCCGTGCCGCCCAGTACCCGAGCGGGATGCCGACGCCGACCGCGAAGATGAGCGCGAGGACGCTGAGCTCGATCGTGGCGGGGAAGCGCCGGAAGAACTCCTCCAGCACCGGGCGGTTGGTCTGGATCGACGTGCCGAAGTCTCCCTGCAGCAGTCGTGTGACCCACACGAAGTACTGCTCGAGGATCGGACGGTCGAAACCGTAGAGCTCGTTGACCCGGGCGATCGCCTCGGGGGTGGCCTTCTCTCCGAGGAGGGCGACGGCCGGACCTCCGGGAAGGGCCCGGACCCAGGCGAACAGCAGGATGCTGAGGCCGATGAGAGTGGGGATGAGGAACAGCAGTCGCCCGCCGATGGTGCGCAGCACAAAGATCTCCGTAGATCGGTGCAGCACCCTTCGTCTCGCTTCGCTCGCTCAGGGACCGGGACCGGCCCGCTCAGGGACCGGGGACCGGCCCGCTCAGGGACCGCGACTGCACGGCCCCTGAGCGAGGAGCGGAGCGACGAGACGAAGGGCGCTGCGTCGGTCGTGTTACTCGCTGAGGACGATGTCCGTGAAGACCTCGTCGTTCACCGGGCTGGCGGGGTAGCTCTCGACGCGCGGGTCGAACGCGAGCGTCGGCGCCGGGTGCGCGAGCGGCACGCCCGGGATGAACTGCGCCACCATCTCGTTGATCTCCTCGTACAGCGCGGTCTGGTCCTCGAGGTTCGACACCCCGCGGGCCTCGTCGAGCTTCTGGAACAGCTCCGGGTTGTCGAAGCCCCACTCCGAGCTCTGCTGGCCGAAGAAGACGCCGACGAAGTTGTCGGTGTCGTTGTAGTCACCGGTCCAGCCGAGCAGGTGGATGCCGTGGTCCGAGGTGCCGGTGGTGCGATCGAGGTACTCGACCCACTCCTCCGAGACCGGGGTGGTCTCCACGCCGACCTCGCTGAGCTGCGAGGACAGCACCGTGAAGATCTGCTCGGGGTCCGGCATGTACGGACGCGAGACGTTGACCGGGTAGTTGAAGGTCAGCTTCAGCGGGTTGGCCTCGTCGTATCCCGCCTCGGCGAGCAGCGCCTTGGCCTTCTCGGGGTCGTAGTCGTAGGTCGTGACGTCGGGGTTGTAGCCGTTGACGACCTCGGGCACGAACTCGATCGCCTTCTGCGTGCCCTCGGGCAGCACCTGGGTGATCAGCGCGTCCTTGTCGACCGCGTACGACAGCGCCTCGCGCACCTTCGGGTCCTGGAGCTCCGGGACCGCCTGGTTGAAGGCGAGGTAGAGGATCGTGAACGGCGGACGCGACACCATGGTGAAGCCGTCGTCCTCGAGAGCCTTGGTGTCGGCGGGGCCGACCAGGTCGTATCCGTCGATCGAACCGGACTCGAGCGCCTGCCGGCGTGCGGTCGGGTCGTCGATGGTGCGGAAGATGATCTCGTCGATCTGCCCCGCCTCGCCCCAGTAGTCCTCGTAGGCCGTGAGCGTGACCTGCTCGCCCGGCGACCACTCCTCGAACTGGTAGGGGCCGGTGCCGACGGGGTGGCCCATCGCGTACTCGGACAGCTGCGGCGCCTCGGCCGAGCCGCCGACCTCGTCGGCGCCGAACTCCTGCATGGCCGACGGGCTCTGCATGGCGAAGGAGGGCAGGGAGAGCGAGGCGACGAAGCCGGCGAACGGCTTGTTCAGCTCGATGGTGACCGAGTAGTCGCCGTCGGGCGTGCACGACTTGTAGACGGCGTCGGCGGCGTTCTCGGCATAGCCCTTGAAGAGCTTGTTGTAGTAGTAGCCGAACGCCTCGGAGGCCGCGAGACCGGTCCAGTTGTACCAGCGGTCGAAGTTGGCGCAGACGGCCTCGGCGTTGAACGGGGTGCCGTCCTGGAACGTGACGTCCTCCTTCAGCGCGAAGGTGTGCGACATGCCGTCCTCGGACGACTCCCAGCTCTCGGCGAGGAGGGGCGCGGGGTCCGCGGTGCCCGGCTCGGTGCCGACGAGACCCTCGAAGATCTGACGCGAGACGCGGAAGCTCTCGCCGTCCTGTGCGAAGGCGGGGTCGAGGCTGGCCGGATCGGAGGATGCCGCGAACACGAACGTGCCGTCGACGTCTCCGGAGCCCTCGGAGTCGTTGTCGCCGCGCTCGCTCGCGACGCAGCCCGCGAGCGCGACGACCGCGACAGCGGCTCCGGCGACCGCGACGAGACCTCGTCGACGCATTGCTGTGTGATGCATGGTGTGACCTTCCCTGTGGGGGCGCTTCGTTGCACATGCCGGACAGCGTCGTCCGGACACGGTGATTCCTTGAAACTACCCAGTGGATGCCGAGATGCCAAGGCTTTAGATGACGATCAGATTGCGATCAGGTATCAACCTCTGCGAACTCGCGTCCCAGGCCGGAGCGGGGGTCAGCGACGGCGGCGTGTCGCAGCCTCGTGCGTCAGCTGGAGCGGTATCGACACCGGCTCGCCCCGGTGCTGCACCACCCGCATGAACAGCACGTCGACGAGGGCGAGCTGAGCGATGCGGCTCCCCATCGCGGCCATCCGGAACGGGGACTCGGAGGCGTGCGTGAGAAGCACGACCTCCGCCGTGCGGGCGAGCACGGAGTCCCGGGATCCGGTCACGGCGACGGCGAGGGCACCGGCATCCCGCGCCACCTCGAGCGCGCGGACGGCCTCGGCGGTCTCCCCGCCGTGGGAGAAGGCGATGGCCACATCGCCCGCCGTCCGCAGCGACGCCGCCGTGACGGCCAGATGCGGGTCCGCCGAGTGCGACACGGCGAAGCCGATGCGCAGGAGCTTGAGCTGGAGGTCCTGCGCCGCGAGCGAGGAGGCGGCCTGCCCGAAGAGGTCGATGTGCCGGGCATCGACGACGGCGCGAGCGACGCGGTCGAGCGCCGCCGCGTCCAGGCTGAGCGCCGTCCTCTCGATCGCGTCGATCTGCTGCGCCGCGAGCTTGGCGGCGATGGTCGCCGGTCCGTCGTCCGCGGCGATCGTCGTCGATTCGAGACCGAAGCGCGCCTGCTGACCCTGGGCGCGCGAGAGCGTGCGGGTGACGGCCGTGCGCAGTTCGCGGTAGCCGCTCAACCCCAGTGCCTGCGCAAACCGCGCGACCGTGGACAGCGAGGTGCCGCACAGCGCCGCGAGATCCGTGATCGCCAGGTCGACGACGAGCATCGGGTCGTCGAGGATCTTCTCTGCGACCCGGGTCTCCGCGGCGCTCAGCTTGGGAGCCGAGCGGCGGACCAGCGCGAGAACGTCGTCGTCCACGGGGCTGCCTCCACGCCTCAGCCGGCGGCGCCGACCAGGCGTTCCCTCGCCGCCTGCGCGCCGAGCCTGCTGGCGGCCCCCACCTCGATCGTGGGCAGCGGCAGGGGCGAACGTGTCGCGAGCCCCACGTTCACCACGACGGCTCCGGCGTCGCGCTCGGCCAGACGCTCGACGAGACCCCGCTGCGCGGCATCCGTGTCGGGCCGGTCGACGAGCACCACGGTCGTCGCCTCGGCGGAGACGGCCTCGTGCAGCACGTGGTCCTGCTCCTCGACGGTCGTGGCGGCGACGTCGAGCCGCACGCGTCGGCCGTCGCCCGCCAGCGCACCCGCGACATAGGCCGCCGCACTGTCGACGGCGAGCGTCGACCGGCGCCGCGCATCGATGACGGAGAGGGCGGATGCCGTCGGCAGTGCCGCCGAGGCGGAGAGGGACCGGCGCACGATGTCGGCAGGGTCGTAGTGCTGATCCTGCTCAGCGGGCAGCGACGCCGCGGCACGGCGCAGCTTCTCGGCCAGCGCGGCGACGCGGGCCGCAGCCTCCTCGACGCGCTCCCGCGCGAGGGACCCGTCGCGCAGCGCGGCGACGATGCCGTCGCGCGCGGCCCGGAAGTCGCGCTCGTCCTGATCCGACGCGGCATCCGCTCCGGGATTGGTCGGATTGCCTATGCACAGCAGATCGGCGCCCGCAGCGAGGGCTCGGGCCGCTCCCCCGCCGAGGCCGACGGTCTCGCGGATCGCCGCCATGTCGAGGGCGTCGGTGATGATCACGCCGTCGAAGCCCCAGCTCCGCAGCATCCCGAGCACCCGCGGATTCAGTGTCGCGGGCGCCTCGCCCCAGGCGGGGACGACGATGTGCGCGGTCATGACCGTGTCGACACCCGCCTCGACCGCCGCCCGGAAGGGCGCCAGGTGCACGCGCTCGTACTCCTCGACGTCGAGGGCGATCACCGGGAGCGCGTGGTGCGAGTCCAGATGCGTGTCGCCGTGGCCCGGGAAGTGCTTGATGCAGGCAGCGACCGCGGCGTCCTGGATGCCGTCGACCTCGGCGACGACGTGGCGCGCGACGAGCTGCTCGTCGGCGCCGAAGGAGCGCACGCCGATCACGGGGTTGCGCGGATCGGTGTTCACATCGGCCACGGGCCCGAGCACGACGTTCGCGCCGACCGCGCGGACGCGGCGGGCGAGCTCCGTGCCGGTGCGCTCGGTGGCGACCAGGTCGTCGAGCCGTCCGAGCTGCGCCGCACCGGGCAGGGTGGAGCCCGTCGCCGACTCGAGCCGGGTGACGCTGCCACCCTCCTCGTCGACGCCGATCAGGGCAGAGGGGTTGGCCGCGAGGATCTCCGCGCTCAGCGCGCCGAGCCCCTCGCCGACGTTCTGACCGAAGTACACGACGCCGGCGAGGCCGTCGCGCAGCTCGGCGCGCAGCCACTCCGGTGCCGACGTGCCGAGGAATCCCGGCCACAGCACCCCGTTCGCCAGGCGCTCGAGCTCGTCGGTCATCCCTTCACGGCTCCCGCGACCATGCCGGCGGACAGCCGGCGCTGCACGATCACGAAGAAGATCATGACGGGGATCGTGATGATGGTCGACGCGGCCATGATGCTGCCCCAGTCGTTGGCGTACAGACCGAAGAAGGACTTCAGCCCGATGGAGACCGTGTACTGCTCGGTCTCGGCACCGAGGATGGTCATGGCGAAGATGAACTCGTTCCAGGCCGTGATGAAGCTGAAGATGCTCGTCGCGACCAGGCCCGGCATCACCAGGGGCAGCAGAATCGAGCGGAACATGCGCCACCAGCTCGCGCCGTCGATGTACGCGGCCTCCTCGAGCTCGACGGGCACCGCGGCGACGAAGCCGCGCAGCATCCAGATGCCGAAGGCGAGCGAGAGCGCGACGTAGACGACCATCAGGCCGATGATGCTGTTGAGCAGACCGAGGCTCTTGACCTGCAGGAACAGCGGGATCACGAGCGCCTCGAGCGGCACCATCTGCACCACGAGGATCATCATGAGGATCGTCGTGCGGAACGTGAAGCGGAACCGGGCCACCGCGACCGCGGCGAGCAGGCACACGAGCGCGCTGACCAGCACCGTCACGAGGGCGACGATCGCGGAGTTTCGCAGGTACGTGCCGAAGCCGCCCTCCGTGAGCACGAAGGCGAAGTTGTCGAAGCTGAACTCCTGCGGCAGCAGCGACTGCCCGCCGGAGGAGGCCTTCTTGTCGAGCGCGCTGGAGATCATCCAGTAGACGGGGAACAGCGTGAAGATCAGGACGGCGGCGACGCCGATCCCGACGCCGATGCGCGAGCGGAGCCTGGGACGGGGGTTCACAGCTCGTCCTCCTTCATGAGCGACCGGATGTAGACGATCGTGATGCCGATCAGCACGAGCGTGAGCAGCACGGCCAGGGCGGCGCCGAAGCCGTAGCGGTTCTGACCGAACGACTCCACGTACGACCAGACGCCGAGGTTGAGCACCTGACGGTTGCCGCCGCCACCGCCCGGCATCAGGTACACCTGGGCGAAGACCTTGAAGTCCCAGATGGTCGACAGGATGATGACCACCGAGAACACGGGCTTGAGGGTCGGGAAGATGATCTTCCAGAAGCGGCGCCACGCGCCCGCGCCGTCCAGGGCTGCGGCCTCGAGCATCTCCTTCGAGACGCCCAGGAGTCCGGCGAGGACGGTGATCGCCACGAACGGGAAGCCGTGGTGGACGACGTTCAGGAGCACGATCGCGTAGAACGACCACTGGTTGGTGAACCAGTTGACCGAGCCGTCGATCAGCCCGAGGTCCTTCAGGACCGTGTTGAAGATGCCGCGGTCGGCATCGAAGATGAAGGTCCAGACGTACGTGCCGGTCACGGCGGGCATCGCCCACGCGACCATGATGCAGCTGGAGACGATGGTGCGCCAGACGGTTCCCAGCCGCGCCAGCAGCAGCGCGACGAGCGTGCCGACCGCGACCGTGACGAACACCGCGACGGCGGCGAAGCCGACCGTGTTGGGGAGGACGACCGTCCAGAGGGTCGGGTTGGTGAGCGCCTCGGCGTAGTTGTCGAGCCCGATCCAGTTGCTCTCCCCGGTGTTGATCTCGCGCAGACCGTAGTCCTGCAGCGAGTAGATGAACACCTGGACGAGCGGCCAGAGCATGAGCACCGCGAGGATGATCAGCCCGGGCGCGAGGAGGAGCCAGGGGCGGGCCGCGACGATCGAGAGACCGCGACGCGGCCGGCCGCCGGCCACGGAGGCGGAGCGGGGCTCTGCATCCGTGACCGGCAGTGGCGCTTGCACCATCGACATGGAGGTGATGCTTCCTTACTGGTTGAGCAGGTCGGTCATCTCGGCGGCGGCGTCCTTCGTCGCGGTCGCGACGTCCTTCTGCCCGCTGAGGATGGCTTGGATCATGGCGTTGGTGGTCTTCTTCGCCTGGACGGCTCCGAAGTTCGGCGTGACCGGGACGGATGCTCCGCCGTCGACCATCTGCTCGGCGAACGGCGCCACCAGCGGGTCGGTCGAGGCCAGGGCCTCCTCCATCGCCGACTGCACGCCCGGGAAGTAGCCGGTCTCGTCGGACCACTGCTCGGCGAACTCACCGGTGGTCATGAGCTTCACGAACTCCCACGCGAGCTCCGGGTTCTTCGTGGTGTTGAAGACCGAGAGGTGCGAGCCGCCGAGGACGGAGGGCGCGATGCCGCCGTCTTCGCCGGGGATGACCGCCGCGCCGATCTTGCCCTCGAGCTCGGGGTTCGCCTCGACGAGCGACTTCGGGGTCCAGGAGCCGGAGAGCATCATGGCGACGTTGCCCTGCGTGAACGCGTCACGGAGGTCCGTCTCCTTCCACGTGGTCGCACCGGCCGACGAGAAGCCGTGCTCGGTGGCGAGCCCGGTGTAGAACTCGATGCCGGCCTGCGACTCGGGGCTGTCGAGCTCGCTGGTCCAGGTGTCGCCGTCCTTCGTGGCGACCTCGCCGCCGGCGCCCCAGACCCAGGGGTAGACCTGGAACTCGGCGTCACCGGGAACGGGGAAGGGCAGCATGTCGGGCTTGGCGGCCTTAATGGCGTCGCCGGCGGCGACGATGTCGTCCCACGTCTTCGGCGCCTCGAGTCCGAGCTCCTCGAACACGTCGGTGCGGTACACGATCGAGCGAACACCGGCATACCACGGCATGCCGTACAGCTCGTCCTCGTACGTTCCGGCCACGGACAGGCCCTCGACGAGGTCGTCACGCAGGCCGTCCTCGGCGTCGACGTACTCGTCGAGCGGGAGGAGCGCGCCGGCATCGGCGAACTCGGCGGTCCAGGTGGTGCCGGTCTCGGCGATGTCGGGGGTCGTGCCGCCCGCGATCGACGTCACGAAACGGTCATGGGCGTCGGCCCACTGGATCTCCTCGATCGTGACCTGGGCGCCGGTCTCCTCCTCGAAAGCCTCCGACACCTTGTCGTAGAAGGCGGTCGAGTCGGGGTTGGTGCCCTTCATGATCCAGACGGTGAGCTCCTGGCCCTCTCCGTCGGCGGCTCCGCTGCCGCTGTCCCCGCCGCCGGCGCAGCCGGCGAGCCCCAGCGTGGCCACGGCGCCCAGCGCCACGACCGAAAGAATGCGCTTGTGCATCAGTGGATCTCCTCTTTGAAACGTCCTGGGAGGGCGAGCAGGTCTCGCCCCGTCGAATAAGTATTCACGACTAACTAATTGCCTGCAAGTTTCTCACGGGATCGTCACAGGGTTGTGACAATCGTTTCCGGAGACTCTTCCCAGCGTTCCGACCGGGGTCGTGGCTATGCTCTCCGGATGCCCCGCGCCCGTGACAAGGACCGCCCGACCGTCGCCCGCCATGCACCCCAGCACACGCCGGGACCGGTGAAGGGCTTCCTCAAGATCGCCGGGATCGTGCTCGGCGTCCTGGCGGTGTCCGCCGTCGCGGTGGCCGCCTTCCTGGTGATCGACCTCACGAATCGCGTGAACCAGGATGCCGTGACGCTGGAAGACGCCCCCGAGGTCGAACCACCCACCATCGACGCCTACCCCGGCGAGTTCAGCGTCCTCGTGGTCGGCACCGACGAGTGCGGCGAGGTGTCGACCGGGCTCCTCGGAGACCGCTGCGCGGATGCGGACGGGGCGGTGCTCAACGACGTCAACCTGCTGGTGCACGTCTCCGCCGAGCCGCGCAACGTCACGGTCGTGTCGTTCCCGCGGGACCTGCAGGTCGAGGTGCCCGAGTGCACCCGCGAGGACGGTTCCGTCGCCTCTCCCCTGGCGAAGGCGTCGATCAACACCGTCTTCGAGCACGCGGGGCTGTCGTGCGTCGCGAAGACCGTCACGAACCTCACCGACGTCCCCATCCCGTTCGCCGCCAAGATCGACTTCGACGGCGTCATGGACGTGACGGACGCCATCGGCGGGGTGGACGTGTGCATCGCCGGCGAGGGCATCCGCGACGAGCACACCGGCATCGACTGGCCCCCGGGCATGCGCACCGTCTCGGGGCTCGAGGCCCTGCAGTTCATACGCACCCGCCACGGCGTCGGAGACGAGAGCGACCTGGCCCGCATCTCGAACCAGCAGCAGTACATGTCCCGCCTGGTGAAGAAGATGATGAGCGACGAAGTGCTCAGCGACCCGGGCAAGGTGCTGAGCCTCGCGAACACGATCGCCGACAACATCGATCCGAGCGACGAGCTCGGAAACCCGATCCGGCTCGCCCAGCTGGCGATCTCGGTCAAGGACGTGCCCTTCTCGGAGTTCGCCTTCCTCCAGTACCCGGTGTTCCCCGATCCCGACGCGCCGGACCGGACCGTCGTGCCGAACACCGAGGCCGCCGCCACGATCTGGGCCGCCCTGCAGGCCGGTCAGCCCGTGCAGCTCACCGGCGACGTCACCAACAACGGCGGCGTCGAGGTGAGCGAGCCGACGCCCGGGACCGAGGAGACGACCGAGACCCCCGCCACCGGGGCCCCGTCCACCGATGCCCCGGCGACGGACGCCCCGGCCCCGCGCGCCACCCTGGACTCGAGCATCTCGGGGCAGACGGCCGACCAGGAGACCTGCGCGAACGGCCGCCAGAACTGAGCGCGAGGGCGCGTAGGCTCGCTGGCATGGGACGCACGCGCGCACGTGACACCGAGCATCCGCGGGTCGCACTGGACCACGGCGGCGTCGCCACCATCGTCCCCTCCGAGTTCACCTCCGGGTTCGAGCTGATCGTGGACGGCACCCCGCAGTCGCACGTCGACCTGGACGACCCGACGCACCTGCACTTCGAGTACATCGTCCGCATGGGCGCCGTCATCGACCAGCTGCCCGAGGGGCCGCTCACGGCCGTCCATCTGGGCGCGGGCGCGCTGACGATCCCCCGCTACATCGACGCCACCCGCCCCGGATCGCGTCAGCAGGTCATCGAATGGGAGGCGCCGCTCGCGAAGCTCGTCCGCGAGCATCTGCCGCTGCGCCAAGGCGCCCCGATCCGCATCCGCATCGGCGATGCGCGGCAGGGCGTGGAGCGCCTGCCGGATGCGCTCACCGGCCACTGCGATCTGGTGGTCTCCGACGTGTACTCGGGCGCCCAGACCCCCGCTCATCTGACCAGCGTCGAGTTCTACCGCGAGGTCTCCACCCTGCTCGCCCCCTCCGGCGTCCTCCTCATCAACGTGGCGGACGGCCCCGGGCTCGCCTTCGCGCGACGCCAGGTCGCCACGATCCAGGAGGTGCTGTCGCAGGTCGCCGTCCTCGCCGACACCCAGGTGCTCAAGGGCCGGCGCTTCGGAAACCTGGTGATCGCGGCATCCGCCGCTCCCCTGCCGACCGAGTGGCTGCCGCGCATGCTGGCCGCCGGCCCCCACCCCGCGAAGATCGCGCAGGGCGCCGAGGTGCAGACGTTCGTGCAGGGCGCGCGGGTCGTCACGGACGCGGATGCCGTCGCCTCGCCGCGGCCCGACGCGTCGCTGTTCCTGCGCTGAGGGGTCAGTCGCCGCATCCCGACGAGCCGGATCCGGCCGCTCGGACATCGGGATGCGGGTTCGCGGGCGCGCCGACCCCTCCGCTTCGAGGTGCCCGGGCAGACTGTCAGGGGACGCTGCGGAAGGAGAGCAATGGGTTACATCCGGGGTTACGACCGGGACGACCTCCGCGAGCTGGTCGACCTCGCCGAGTGCGCGGCACGACTCGAGGAGATCGCCGAGCAGCGCAGTCTTCCGGCTCTGCTGGAACGCGTATGGCTGCTGAAGGTCCTCGACCGGCTCGACGAGGCGCTCGCGCTGGCCGAGACGACGGTGCGCCAGGCGCGCATGGCCGGGACGCGCAAGGACGTGCTGCGTGCCCGCGTGCTGCACGCGACGATCCTGCAGTACCGCGGCGCGCACGCCGCCGCCGAGCAGGAGCTCGCCGCGTGCGCCGAGGAGGCGGAGGGGCAGGGGTGGATCACCATCGCCGCCTTCGCCCACCAGCACCACGGCCGCAACGCCTACGACGCGGGCGACTTCGAGACCGCGCGGGAGAGCTTCAAGCGGTCGCTGTTCCTCCGCCGGGAGGCGGGTGCGGAGGACCGCGAGCTCGAGATCACGCTGCTGGCGATCGACGCCACCGAGCGGCGCCGCACCACGCAGCTCGTCGCCGGCTGATCGCGGCACCCGACGCGCCGCGGTGTCGGCGGCATGCCTTAGCCTGAGCGCATGGCGGATCTCGATCGTGTGCGCATCTGGGGCGAAGCGCTGATCGCGTTGCATCTCGACGACGGCTGGTCCTTCGGGTTCGATCACGCTAAGCGGCGCGCCGGCCAGTGCGACTACACGCGTCAGCGCATCACCGTCTCGCGGTACCTCGCGGCGCGCTTCGACGACGACGAGATCCATCAGGTGCTGCTGCACGAGGTGGCCCATGCCCTCGCGGGCCACGGGGCTGCGCACGGCCCGGCGTGGAAGCGCGTGGCGCGCGAGATCGGGTACGTCGGCGGCACCACGCACCGCGGCGAGACCGCGGTCGAGCTCGCTCCGTGGATCGGGCGGTGCCCCGCCGGTCACGAGACCTTCCGGCATCGGCGGCCCACGCGGCCCACCTCGTGCGCGAAGTGCTCGCGCACCTTCGACGCGCGGCATCTGTTCGCGTGGACGCGCCGGGAGATCACCGCCGACGCGAAGCTCGCCGCGCAGTCTCCGCGGTGACGCGGCGGCGGCGCCCGCTGTGACTCAGCGCGCGCGGCCCGGATCGTCGACGGCCGGCGGCTCGTCGTCACGCAGCCGGTCGGGAGCACGGTCGTCATGAGCCGCGTCGTCATAGGCCGCGTCGCCGTGAGCCGCGGTGCGGTGCGGGTCGGCGGTGCGGTGCGGGTCGGCGGTGAGGTGCGGATCGGCCGGTGCGGCCCCGGGCGCCGCCGAGGCGTCGCCGTCCGCATCGTCGGCGAACGGCGCCGGAGGGGACGCCGCGCGTCGCCGTCTGAGCACCGCGGCGATGCCGCGCCAGCCGAGGAGCAGCGCCCCGAGCGTGAGGGTGGCGACGAGGATGAACGGCACCTGCGCGGTATCGCCGGTCGCGAGACGGAGGAGGATGCCGCCGGTCACCGTCACGAGCCACACGATGAGCCCCCAGATCAGGGACCAGGGGCGGTGCGGCCGCCGGGTGAGCAGGGCGGCGAGCGCGTGGCCGACGAGCAGGGCCACGAGGAACGGCCACGCGGTGAGGAGGAAGCCCGCGGGGCCCTCCTGATGCGAGGCGCGGCCGATGACCGCGAAGAGCAGGACCAGCACGGCGTCGACGACGATGGCGGGAAGGTACCTCATGTGCCGACCCTACGCGCGTGCCGCGATGCAGCGCGGACCCGCGCGCGTGCCGCCCCGCATCCGCAATCCCGGCAGATCCCGGCAGATCGTGCCCGCCGAACCACCCCTCTCAGGCCGAGCCACCCCGTTGCATCCCGCACGCACGGGGGTGGCTCGTCCTCAAGGGGGTGGCTCGGCGGTGCCGGGGGTGCCGGGTCCGGGGTCAGGCGAAGGCGACGAAGCGGCCGTCGCGGAGCAGGGGCACCGCGTCGACGGCGTCGAGCTGGGCGGCGCGAGCCGCGGCCTCCGCATCGGCCGAGTCCCGGCCGGAGCCGCTCGCCGAGACGAGGTGCCCGAGCGCACGACGAAGGGCGTGGAAACCCTCGGCCGCGACGGCGGCCTCGGGCGCGGTGTGGTCGATGCCGCGCTCCGTCAGGGCCGCCACGACGGCCCCCGCCCCGAGCTGGTCCTCGACGGCGAAGCGCACGCCCGCCGCGGCATCCGTCTGCCCCACCGCGATGACGGCGACCGATGTGCGCGCCTGGCGCCGCTCCTGGATCTGCTGCACCGCGCGGGCGACGGCGGCGGCGTTGCGGATGCCGCCGACCAGCACCGTGGCCCCTCGGCTGGCCGCCGCGGCCGCGACGGCGCTCGCCTCGTGCACCTCCTCGGCGGAGAGCCCCGCCTCGGTCCCGGTCTCGACGGCATCCGCCAGTCGCGTGGAGAAGTGCAGCACGTCGACGACGACGACCACGTCGGAGGAGGCGAGCCGCTCCAGGCCCGGCAGACCCCAGTCGAGGCGGACCTGGTAGGTGGACTGATCGAAGGCGGTCGGCATCCGTCCAGCCTAGAGCCCGGAGGTCCGCCGCTCCCGGAACGGCGGACCCGGACGGCGTCAGTCGGCGGCGAGCGCCTCGACGGGGGCGACGCGGGTCGCGAGCCGCGTCGGCGTCGCCGCCGCCACGAGGGTCAGCACCGCCGTCGCCACGACGATGACGGCCACCGGGAGCCAGGGCACCTGCGGCGGCACGAGGCCCGCCGGGGCGAAATCGGGCAGCGTCGGCACCGAACCCAGCAGGGACTGCGCGGCGATCCAGCCGTAGGCGATGCCGAGCACGAGACCGGTGAGCGTCGCGGCGACCGTGATGTGCGTCGCCTCGAGCAGCACCATGCCGCGCACCTGCCGGTTCGAGAGGCCGATCGAGCGCAGCAGCCCCAGCTCGCGCCGCCGCTGCACCACCCCGATGGTCAGCAGGTTCACGAGGCCGACCGCCGCGATGACGGCGGAGACGGCGACGAGCACCATCATGATCGCCGCGAAGGCGTCGAACGGCGCGAAGAACTCCGCGGGCACCTCTTCGGTCGTCTGGCTCATCATCAGCCGCTTGGCCGACTCGAGGGCCACGGCGAACATGGTGACGAGCGTCACGCCCATCACGACCCCGATGGCCATGCGGGACGAGCGCTCCGGGTAGCGCAGCGCGTTCTCCGCCGCGAGGCGCGCCGTGGCGCTGCGACCGAAGAGCCGGCCGACGAGCCGGAGCACCGGCGGCATGAACAGCACCGACCCGAGCGCGAGACCGGTGAACGAGAGGATACCGCCGACGAAGGCGATGACCACCCCGAGCGGGGTGAGCAGGCCGAGCAGCACTCCCCCCGCGAGCAGAGCGCTCCCCGAGAAGAGCAGTACCCACGCGCCGACGTGTCGCGTCCGTCGCCCGGCGGTCTCCTCGTGCGTGCGCTCGACCGACCCCCCGATGGCCTGCAGCGGGGTGACCGCGAGCACGCGGCGCGAACCGGCCCACGCCGCCAGCCAGGTCGTGAGCACGACGCCGATCGCGGGAAGGGCGACGAACGGCTGGACGAGCGAGTACTCCGACGGGGGGTTGGCGAGGAGCATCGACCCGACCTGCACCCCGACGGCCGACAGCAGCACCCCGCACAGCACGCCGAGCCCGACGCCGAGGAGCCCCACGACCAGTCCCTGCGTGCCGACCTCCGCGCGCTGCGACCGCGCCGTCGCACCGATCAGCCGGAGCAGGGCGATCTGCCGGGTGCGGCCCGCGACGATCGTGGAGAACGTGTTCGCCGTCACGATCGCCGCGACGTACATCGCGACGGCGGTGAGCAGCACCGAGAGGATCGTCACCACGACGGCGAGCGTGCCGCTGTCGCCGATGAACGGATCCGCCTGGAGGACGGCCCCGATGTACGCCGTCACCTCGACGAGCAGCACGCCGAACGCTGCCGACAGGCCGGCCACCAGGATGCTGGCCCCCATGCCCCGATCACGCAGCCAGGCGAAGCGGGGACCGGTGGCCGACGTCTGCGGCACCACCGTCGTCACGGCGGTCACGAGGCCACCTCGGCGGCGAGCATGTACGCCGAGATCTCCTCGGCGGTCTGCTTCGGGTGGTCGGCGACGATCCGCCCGTCGCCGAGGAACAGCACGCGGTCCGCATGGCTCGCGGCGATCGCATCGTGGGTCACCATCGCGATGGACTGGCCGTGCTCGCGGCTCGCGCTCGCCAGCAGCTGGAGCACCTCGCGCCCGGTGCGCGAGTCGAGGTTGCCGGTCGGCTCGTCGGCGAAGACGAGGTCGGGCGCCGTGGCCAGCGCGCGGGCGATCGCGACGCGCTGCTGCTGCCCGCCCGACAGCTGGTGCGGCCGGTGCCGCAACCGCGGACCGAGCCCCAGCGTCTCGATCAGCCCGTCGATCCGGGCCCGCTCGAGCGCGCTGGGCCGCCGGCCGTCGAGTTCGAACGGCAGCAGGATGTTGCCGAGGGCATCGAGCGTGGGCACCAGGTTGAAGGCCTGGAAGATGAAGCCCACCCGCCGCCGCCGGAGGATCGTCAGATCGAGGTCGCCCAGCCCGGTGATCTCGGTGTCGCCGATGAACGCTCGACCCTCGGTCGGGGCGTCGAGCCCGGCCATGATGTGCATGAGCGTCGACTTGCCCGAGCCGGACGGGCCCATGATGGCGGTGAACTGACCGCGGCGGATGCCGACGCTGACGCCGTCGAGCGCACGCACCTGCCCCTCTCCGGTGCCGTAGGTCTTCGTCAAGTGCTGCACCCGGGCGGCGAGTCCCAGGTCGGTGGTCGTGATCTCCATGTCTCCGACGCTACGGAGAGGGCGCCGGAGGCCGCGTCGCCCGACAGGAGCATCCGGCTACATCCCCCGGATGATCCGCCCTCCCCCGTGATGCGGTCGAGCCGCGGCTACGCGAGGCCGTGCTCGAAGGCGAACACCACGAGCTGCACCCGGTCGCGCAACGCGAGCTTGGTGAGGATCCTGCTGATGTGCGTCTTGACCGTCGCCTCGCTGAGGAACTCCCGGGCGGCGATCTCGGCGTTCGAGAGTCCCCGCGCCGCGAGTGCGAAGATCTCCCGCTCCCTCTCGGTGAGGGCCCGGAACGACGGCGGCACCGGGCGGGGCGCCTCGGCGAAGTGCGCGAAGAGATCGCGGGTGGCGGAGGCCGCGATCACGCTCGACCCCGCGTGCACGGTGCGGATCGCCGCGAGCAGGAACTCGGGGTCGGCGTCCTTCAGCAGGAACCCGCTGGCCCCCTGCCGGATGGCGCGGGCCGCGGCCTCGTCGAGGTCGAACGTCGTGAGCATCACCACCCGGGGCGGCTCGGGGCGCGTCAGGATCTCGGCGGTGGCGGCGAGACCGTCCATGACCGGCATCCGGATGTCCATCAGCACGACGTCGGGTCGGGTCTCCTCGACCACGCGGAGCGCCTCGCGGCCGTCTCCCGCCTCCCCCACGACCTCGAGATCGGGCTGCGAGGCGACCAGCATCCGCACACCCGCACGGAAGAGCGCCTGGTCGTCGACCAGCACCACCCGGATCATGCGGCACCGCCGATCGGGAGGGTCGCCCGCACGACGAACTCTCCCCCGACGCGCTCGGCCGCGAACCCGCCGCCCACCAGCTGCGCGCGCTCCCGCATGCCGATGAGACCGTGCCCGGCCTCTCCGAGCACGGGCGCCGACCCGTCGCCGACGACGGCGTTGCGGATCTCGATTTCCACCCGATCGGGATGCCATCCCAGGTGCACGGCGACGGCGCCGTCGCCGTGCCGGATGGCGTTCGTCAGGGCCTCCTGCAGGATGCGGTAGACGGCGAGTTGAATCGCCCCGGGCGGCTCGCCCGGCGGCATGGGGTCGACGGTGATGCGCGGCTCCACCCCCGCCTGCCGGACCTGGGCGAACAGCGTCTCGAGATCGGCGAGCGTGGGCTGCGGACCGTCGCCCTGTCGATGGCGCAGCTGGGTCAGCAGCATCCGCACGTCCGACAGCGCGGCGCGCGCGGTCTGCGCGATCGTGCCCAGCGCCTCCGTCGCCGTCTCGGGTCGCGAGGCCGCCGCATAGCGGGCGCCGTCGGCCTGGGCGATGACGACCGCGAGGGAGTGCGCCACCACGTCGTGCATGTCGCGCGCGATGCGGACCCGTTCCTGCTCCTCCGCGGCGAGGACCTCCGCCTGCCTCCGCGCGGCCTGCGTCGCCCGGCTCTGCAGGACCACCCGCCACAGGAGCCCGGCTCCCCACGACATCACCATCGCGAGCACGAACAGCGCGCCCAGGAGCGCGGAGGTGAGCGCGGCGCGCAGGGCGCTGGCCGCATCGGTGACGAGCTCGCCCGACCAGGTGACGCCGAAGTACGCGCCGCCGATCAGGCCGCCGCCGAGGGCCGAGGCGCCGCCGATCCAGGCGAGCCGGGTGCTGCCCCAGGCGGCGGTGGCGAACAGGACCACCAGGATGCCGGCGTCGAAGGGCACCGGTGGCAGTCCGGCCGACATCTGCAGCACCGCACCGACCCACGCGACGCCCAGCGCGAGGGCGGGCGAGAGGCGCGCGATCGCCGCCGCGCCCCAGATGACGACGCCGACCAGTACGTACGCGGACGTCGACCACGGACCGTCGACGATCCAGGCGCTCAGCCCGGAGGACCCCGGCACCAGGGGCACGCCCGCGGTGAGGCTGAATCCGATCACCGCACCGACGATGTCGAGGACGAGCCAGGTGCGGGAGATGCGGCGGAACACCCCTTCACGGTACGCGAGCGGCGCAGCGCCCCGCGTCCGTCTGCGGATGTATCCCGCCCGCGAGGGTTTCAGGCGCGGCAGACGATCTCTCCGTGCGGCACGAGGAACCAGCCGTCCCCGGCATCCGCCCACCGCCGCCACGCCTCACTGATCGCGCGCAGCTCGGCCGTCGATGCAAGACCGCTGTCGACGAGCTGCCGCGCCAGCGCCGATTCCAGGATGCGGTCCGCCCACATGCCGCCCCACCATGAGCGGTCCTCGGGCGTCGCATAGCACCAGGTCGAGGCCGTCGCCGTGACGTCGTCGAACCCGGCGGCGCGCGCCCACGAGAGCAGGCGCCGGCCGGCGTCCGGCTCGCCGCCGTTCCCGCGCGCCGCCTCGCGGTAGAGCCGCAGCCAGGCGTCGAGCTCGGGCAGCATCGGGAACCAGAGGAAGCCGGCGTAGTCGGCGTCGCGCGCGGCGACGACACCGCCCGGCGCCGTCACCCGACGCATCTCCCGCAGCGCCTGCACGGGGTCGCTCACGTGCTGCAGCACCTGGTGGGCGTGCACGACGTCGAAGGCGCCGTCGTCGAAGCTCAGGTCGTGCACGTCCTCGACCGAGAAGGTGATGTTGGCGACCCCGCGGTCGGCCGCCAGTCCGCGCGAGAGAGCGAGCGCATCGTCGTCGATCTCGGTCGCGGTGACGTGCGCGACGACCCCGGCGAAGTCCACGGTGATGCTCCCCGGGCCCGCGCCGACGTCGAGCAGGCGGGTCTCGGAGTGCAGGTGGGGTCGCAGGTACGCGGCGGAATTGGCGATGTCGCGGACGCTGTGGGAGCGGAGGACGGACTCGTGATGCCCGTGCGTGTAGGTGGCCATGCCCCAGTGTGACATCGCCGCGACCGCGGCTTTCCGCGGCGGCCGTCAGTCCAGGTCGGCCACGGCGCGCCGGACGGCGTCGCGATCGGGCTTGCCCGAGGCCAGGGTCGCCATCTCGTCGACCAGCACGAGCCGGGCGGGGCGCGCGTGCCGGCCCAGCGCCTCGGCGACGGCATCCCTCGCCTGCGCCAACTGCTCGGACTCGCTGCGCCGCAGCACCTCGCCGCGCGGCGCCACGATCACCGACGCCTCGCCCCAGCGTTCGTCGTCGACCCCCACCACGACCGCCTGATGGAGCCCGGGGATGCCGCGGACGATCCTCTCGACCCGGTCGAGCGAGATGTTGATGCCGCCCGAGACGATCACGTTGTCGGCGCGTCCGTGCACGCGCACGACGCCGTCGTCGTCGACGAGCCCGAGGTCGCCCGTGCGGTACCAGCGGATGCCGTGCTCGTCGCGCAGGAACACCCGTGAGGTCAGCGTCTCGTCGCCGAGGTAGCCGTCGGCGAGCATCGGACCCGCGATGCGCAGCTCGCCGTCGAACGCGCGCACGGAGACCGTCTCGAGCGGCACGCCGTCGTACACGCATCCGCCGCTCGTCTCGGTGGAGCCGTACGTGCGGACGAGCCGCACCCCGAGGTCTCCGGCGCGCTCGCGCAGAGGCTCCGGGAGCGCCTGCCCTCCGACGAGGATGGCGCGGTACGCCCGCAGGGCGGCGCCCACGGCCACGTCGTCCGCGGCGTCGAGGAGAGTCGCGACCTGAGCCGGGACCAGCGACGTGTACAGGGCCTCGTTCCCGTGGCGCACCATCGAGAGCGAGGCGTGGGCGAAGGCCTCCGGTGAGAACCGGCCGGCGAGCGCGACGGGCTCGGTGCGCGCGAGGATCGAACGCACCAGCACCTGCAGCCCCGCGACGTACCCGGTCGGCAGCGCCAGCAGCCAGCGACCGGCGCCGATCCGGGCGGCCGTCGCCTCGGCGCTCGACCGCAGCGCCTCGGCGCTCAGGGCTACCCGCTTCGGGATACCGCTCGACCCCGAGGTCGCGATCACGACCGCGGTGCCCGTCGGCACCCGCTCGGGCACGTCCGCGAGCATCCCGAAGCCGAGGGCCGGACCCCCTTCGAGCGCCCGACGCAGGGCCAGCCCCAGCGGAGCCGGATCGTCGGTCTCGACGGGGATCAGCGCGGTCATCGTCGGCCTCAGTAGTGCCAGGGGAACGACGACCAGTCCGGGTCGCGCTTCTCGAGGAAGGAGTCGCGCCCCTCGACGGCCTCGTCCGTGCCGTACGCGAGACGCGTCGCCTCGCCCGCGAACACCTGCTGCCCCACGAGCCCGTCGTCGACCGCGTTGAAGGCGAACTTGAGCATGCGGATCGCGGTCGGCGACTTCGTCAGCACCGTGCGCGCCATCCGCAGAGCCTCGCGCTCGAGGTCCTCGTGCGGCACGACGCGGTTGACCGCGCCCATCTCGTAGGCGCGCTGCGCCGAGTACTCCTCCGCGAGGAAGAACACCTCCCGCGCGATCTTCTGACCCGTCTGCCGGGCCATGTACGCCGAGCCGTATCCGGCGTCGAAGCTGCCGACGTCGGCATCCGTCTGCTTGAAGCGGCCGTGCTCGGCGCTCGCGATCGTGAGGTCGCACACGACATGGAGCGAGTGCCCTCCGCCCGCGGCCCAGCCGGGCACCACGGCGATGACGACCTTGGGCATGAAGCGGATCAGGCGCTGCACCTCGAGGATGTGCAGGCGTCCCACGCGGGCGGCCTGGCCGGGCTCCGCGTCCGCCGGGGAGTCGCCGTCGGCGTACTGGTACCCGTCGCGGCCGCGGATGCGCTGATCGCCGCCGGAGCAGAACGCCCAGCCGCCGTCCTTCGGGCTCGGACCGTTGCCGGTCAGCAGCACCGCGCCGATGCGCGGGTCCTGCCGCGCGATGTCGAGCGCCCGGTGCAGCTCGTCGACCGTGTGCGGTCGGAAGGCGTTGCGCACCTCGGGCCGGTGGAACGCGATGCGCGCGATCCCGCCGTCGTTCGACACGTGGGCCGTGATGTCGGTGTAGGCCTCGGCCCCGGGCGCGAGCACCCATTCGGCGGGGTCGAACAGGTCGGAGACGAATGCACTGGTCACGGCATCCAGCCTATTCCCGCCGTTCCGGCGCCGAACGCCCCTTGACGCGGCACGACGCGCCGCCCCCAGGGGAGGAGCGGCGCGTCGTGGTCAGCGGATGCCGTCAGGCGCGCTTCGCGCGGGCTGTCTTGATCCAGCCGTCGATGATGTCCCAGATGCCGCTGCCCACGATGACCACGCCCAGGATGACCCCGATCACGCGGAGGACGCCGCCCTGGTCCGCCGCACCCGCGTTCGCGTCGGCCAGCTCCGTCGCGTGCTCGACGGCCAGGTAGTCGATGAAGCCCGGGTTGACGAGGTCGCCGGAGACCAGGAGTGCCAGCGCGGGCACCACGAAGGCGACGGCGAGCACCGTGTTGACGACCGCCGCTGCGACCGTCCACCGACCGGCGCGGTACACCGCGAGAGCGAGCACCAGCTCGGCCAGCATGAGCACGAGCAGCACCGTCATGCCCACCGGCCACAGGCCCGGGTTCAGGATCGGCACGGGCACGTCGCCGTCGCGGACGAAGCCGCGCAGCGCGTCCCACAGGATGGCCGCGGCCGCGAGGACGAGGAAGATCAGCGAGGCGATGGCCTCGCTGCGTCCGGCGCCCCGCTCGGTGATCTCGGGCAGATGATCGGGGTTCCACTCGACGCCCGGGTCGGTCGCGGTGCGCTCGAGCACCGCGAACACCAGGGTCGTCCAGAACCCGACGTGCACGATCGTCATGAGCACGGCCACCACGATCGCGCCGATCGTCTCGCCGATGGTGGCGAACTCGAGGATCTTCCCGATCGCGACGCCGACGGCGGCGAACGCGGGCACGATCCACAGCAGCAGCGTCAGCAGGCGCCACCAGATCAGGTAGTACCGCGGGCCGATCAGCTGCAGCGGGCGCTCGGCGTAGCCGGCGGCGAGGACGCCCGGATCGCCGAGCTCGGTGAGCACGGCGCGCTCGGCCTCGGCCGGCGTCTCGCCCTGCTCGACCCGCGCGTCGATCGCGTCGGCGATGGAGGCCTCGAGCTCGGCGCGCACGTCGCTCTGGGCAGCCGGGGGCAGGCTGCGGATGGTCGCGCCGATGTAGCGCTCGGTGAGGGTGGTGGTGGTGGTCATGTCAGTTCTCCTCTGCGGTGAGGGAGGTGATCGCCGTGGTGAGCGAGCGCCATTCTGCGGTGAGGGTGTCGGCGAGGCGGATGCCGGACGCCGAGGTGCGGTAGAACTTGCGGGGTCGCGCCTCGTCGGTGTTCCACTCGCTCGTGAGGTACTCCTGCTTCTCGAGTCGTCGCAGCAGGGGGTAGAGCGTGTTGGCGTCGGTCGCGAACCCGCGCCTCTCGAGCTCTTCGAGCAGGCCGTAGCCGTAGCCCGCGGTGCGCAGCAGCTGCAGGCAGGCCAGCACGACGGTGCCGCGTCGCAGTTCCTGCAGGTGCGTGTCGAGCGTCTCGTTCATGCGGAACACATTACTGTGTGTCACACACTATTGTCAACGACACGGTGATATTGCGCTGCGTCCCGTGTGCGTCCGCGCCGGCGGGACGCGGAAGGGCAGAATGGGCGCATGACGACGCCCGACCTCTCCGACCTGCTCGCCACCGCCCGCGTGGTCGCCCTGCCGCTGCACACCCGCTTCCGCGGCGTCGAGACGCGCGAGGCGCTGCTGTTCGAGGGACCGGAGGGATGGGCCGAGTTCTCCCCGTTCGTCGAGTACGAGGATGCCGAGGCCGCGACCTGGCTCGCCGCGGCGATCGACTTCGGCTGGCGCCCGCAGCCGACGCCTCTGCGCGACGGCATCCGCGTCAACGCCACCGTCCCCGCCGTCGACGTCGCCCGGGTGCCCGGAGTGCTGGCGCGTTTCGCCGGATGCCGGACCGCGAAGGTCAAGGTCGCCGAACCCGGCCAGACGCTCGCCGACGACATGGCCCGCGTGCGCGCCGTGCGCGACGCGATGGGCCCCGAGGGCCGCGTCCGCGTCGATGCCAACGGCGCCTGGAACGTCGACGAGGCCGAGCACGCGGTGCACGCCCTGGTCGAGTTCGACCTCGAGTACGTGGAGCAGCCGTGCGCGACCGTCACCGAGCTCGCCGAGCTGCGCACCCGCGTGAAGTACCTCGGCATCCCGGTGGCGGCCGACGAGAGCGTGCGGAAGTCGTCCGACCCGCTGGCCGTCGCCCGCGCCGGCGCGGCCGACCTGCTCGTCGTCAAGGCGCAGCCGCTCGGCGGCGTCACCCATGCGCTGCAGATCATCGCCGCAGCCGGGCTGCCCGCGGTCGTCTCGAGCGCCCTCGACACCGCGATCGGCCTGTCGCAGGGCGCCGCCCTCGCCGCCGCGCTCCCCGAGCTCGACTTCGACTGCGGCCTCGGCACGGCATCGCTCTTCCTCGACGATGTCGCCGACCGGCGTCCGCGCGACGGCATCCTCCCGGCCGAGAGGGCGACACCGGAGGCTGCGGCACTCGACCGTCTCGCGGCCCCCGAGGACCGCCGCGACTGGTGGCTCGCGCGGCTCGAGCGCTGCCATCGGGTGCTCGCCGAACGCTGACGCGGCGAGCGCTCAGTCCAGGAGCAGCTCCACGAGGCGGCCGAGCTCCTCGCTGCCCGCGCTGCGGAGCGCCGCATCGTCGTGCCCGGCCATCGCGCCGCGCACCGTCATGCCCTCCCACGCGATCATGAGGATGCGTGCGGCGACCGGGGCGGGGAGTCGCAGACGCAGACCGCCCGCGTCGACGATATCGGTGACGATCTGCGCGATGCTGGCGACCATCTCCTGCTCCTGGGCGAGGTAGGCGCTGCCGAACCGCTCGTCGCGCAGCGCCCGGATGCGGATCTCGCTCAGGAGCATCACGCCCATCCGGTCGTCGCCGCCCGAGTCCATGACCTTCTGCAGCAGCTCGGTCGGGTCGCACCCCGGCGCGAGCCCGCCCTCCGCCGTGATCTCGTCGACGCGCTCGCGCACCGCCGTGACGCGCGCCTCGGCGACCCGGCCGACGAGCATGAGGAAGAGCTCGTCCTTGGACTCGAAGTTCGAGTAGAAGGCTCCGCGCGTGAAGCCGGCGCGCTCGCAGACCGCTTCGACCGAAGCGCCGTCGAGGCCCACCTCGGCGAAGACCTGCGCAGCCGCGTCGAGCAGCCGCGCGCGCGTGTTATGGCGACTCCGGGTAGCCGGCATCGTCATCGAGAGCCTCCAGACATCCGATCGAGTGATTCTCACACCCGGCACACAGATTTCCGCGCGCCGACGACTTTACGATACATCTATGTATTGGATACAGACGTGTATCCAATCGAGAAGCTCCGGAGGCACCCGTGTCCACTCTCCTGTCCTCGCTCGGACGCTGGTCGTTCCGTCACCCCTGGCGCGTGCTCGGCTCCTGGCTGCTCGTCCTCGGCCTCGCCGGCACGGGCGCCCTCGTGCTCGGAGCGGGGACGGACAACACCTTCTCGATCCCCGGCACCGAATCCCAGGCGGGTTTGGAGCAGCTCTCCCGCTCGTTCCCGCAGGTGAGCGGCACCAACGCCCAGTTCGTCGTGGTGGCCGCCGACGGTGACCGGATCACCGACGAGGAGTACCGGGAGCGGATCGAGGACACCGTCGACGACCTCGCCGACCTCGACGACGTGCTCGCCGCGACCTCGCCCTACGACGAGATGGTCAACGGCATGATCAACGCGGACGAGACCGCGGCGATCGTGCGCCTGCAGTTCGACGGACAGTCCACCGACGTCTCGGCCGAGACCAAGGACGAGCTGCACGCGGCCGTGGACGACCTCGCGAACGCGCTCCCGGACGGATCCCGGGCGGCGCTCGGCGGCGATCTCTTCGCGAGCTCGATCCCGGGCGTCACCCTCACCGAGGCCGTCGGCCTCCTCATCGCGCTCCTGGTGCTGGTCGTGACCTTCCGCTCCTTCGTGGTCGCCGGGCTCCCCCTCCTCACGGCCGTGCTGGGCGTCGGCATCTCGATGGCCGGCATCTTCGCCGCCACCGCCTTCGCGACCGTCTCGTCGACCACGCCGCTGCTGGCCCTCATGCTCGGCCTCGCGGTCGGCATCGACTACGCGCTGTTCATCATGGCCCGCCACCAGGACCAGGTGCGCGCGGGCGTCGACCCCGAGGAGTCCGCCTCCCGCGCGGTCGGCACCGCCGGATCGGCCGTGGTGTTCGCGGGCGTCACGGTGCTCATCGCGCTCATCGGCCTCGGCTTCGCCGGCATCCCGTTCCTCACGACCATGGGCGTCGCGGCCTCGGTCGCCGTGGCCATCGCGGTGGCCATCGCCGTCACCCTGACGCCGGCCGTGCTCGGTTTCGTGAAGGGGCGCATCGTGGGCCGGCTGCCGCGTACCCGCGTTCCGAAGAAGGACACCCCGGCGCGCGCGCCGCGTCGTCGCTTCAGCGAGCGATGGGTGCACGGGGTGACGAAGCGACCGGTACTCGTCTCCCTGGCCGTCGTGCTGGGGCTGGGCATCGTCGCGGTGCCGGCACTGAGCCTCGACCTCGCCCTGCCCAACGCCGGCGTGCTGCCGAAGGATTCGGAGGCGCGGCAGAGCTACGACATCGTCGGCGAGGAGTTCGGACCCGGCTTCAACGGCCCCCTCATCCTCACGGGCACGATCGTCACCTCGACCGACCCGCTCGGCCTGATGGAGGACCTCGGCGACGCGGTCGCGAAGGTCGACGGCGTCAAGGAGGTCGCCCTCGCGACGCCGAACGAGTCGGCCGACACGGGCATCGTGCAGATCGTCCCCGAGACGGCCCCCGACGACCCCGCGACGGCCGAGCTCGTGCGCGAGCTCCGGGCGCACCACGACGAGTGGCTCGACGAGTTCGGCATCGACCTGCGGGTCACCGGCTTCACCGCCGTCGCGATCGACATCTCCGACCAGCTCGGCAAGGCCCTCCTGCCCTTCGGGATCTTCGTCATCGGACTCTCGCTCATCCTCCTGACCATCGTCTTCCGCTCGCTGTGGGTCCCGATCACCGCCGCCCTCGGCTACCTGCTGTCGATCGTCGCCGCGTTCGGGATCGTCGGTGCCGTCTTTGAATGGGGGTGGTTCGCCGACCTGCTGCACGTGGCCAAGGTCGGACCCATCATCAGCTTCATGCCGATCGTGCTCATGGGCGTGCTGTTCGGCCTTGCGATGGACTACCAGGTCTTCCTCGTCTCGCGCATGCGGGAGGACTTCGTGCACGATCCCGCGTCGAAGTCGCCGACCCGCGCCGAGCGCCGCGCAACGGCCGTGCGTGCCGTGCGAAGCGGGTTCACGGGCTCGGCGAAGGTGGTCACCGCCGCGGGGCTCATCATGTTCGCGGTCTTCGTGGCGTTCGTCCCCGAGGGCGACTCGTCGCTCAAGCCCATCGCCCTCGGACTCGCCGCCGGCATCGCCATCGACGCCTTCCTCGTGCGCATGACGCTGATCCCGGCGCTCATGGCGATCCTCGGCGAGCGCGCCTGGCAGATCCCCGCCTGGCTGCAGCGCGTGCTGCCGCACGTCGACATCGAGGGAGAGGCGGTCGAACGCGAACGTCGTCTGGCCGACTGGCCCGGCGACGACTCGGTCGTGGCCGCGGACGATCTCTCCGTGGGCGGCTCCGCTGCCACGGCGGGCTCGGTTCGACTCGCCGCCGGCAGCGCACTGATCGCCGTCGACGACGACCCCGGTGCGCGACGCGCGCTCGCCCTGACCGTCGCCGGCCGCATCGCCCCCGCGGACGGCCGCCTGCGCGTCGCCGGACACCTGCTCCCCGGCCGCGCCGCCTGGGTGCGCGCGCACGTCGGCTGCGTCCTCGCGGACGGCTCGGATGCCGCGCTCGCCGACCTGCGCGAGGCCCTCCGCGGCCGATCCGCGCTCGTCGTGATCGACGGGCTCGACCGCCTCACCGCGGCGCAACGGGATCAGGCGACCGCCCTGCTGCGGGACGCCGCGACCAGACGCCCGCTCACGGTGTTCGCGACGGCATCCGATCCCGGCGTCGCCCGCAGCATCCTCACGGAGGCCGGCTGGCCCGCAGCCGAGGTCCTCGACATCCGCGCCCCTCGCCGGGCGAACGACGCAACCGAGGTGACCGCATGACCCTTCCCATCGAGCGCGCACGCTCCCGCAAGCCCATCACCTGGGTCACGATCCTCGGCATCCTGCTGCTGCCGGCGGCGATCGGAGGCGTCCTCGTCTCCGCCCTGCACAACCCCACCGAGCGCCTCGACTCGATGACCGCCGCGATCGTCAACCTCGACGAGCCGGTCGAGATCGACGGACAGGTCACGCCCCTCGGCCGCCAGCTCGCCTCGGGCCTGGTCGAGGGCTCCGACGACCTCGACTCGAACCTCACGTGGGTGATCTCGAACGAGGACGACGCCGCCGAGGGCCTCGCCGACGGCGAGTACCAGGCCGTCATCACGATCCCCGAGGACTTCTCGGCCGCCGCGACCTCGGCCGGGCAGGCCGTCTCCGACGGCGGCGGCGAGCCGCAGAAGGCGATCATCCGGGTGACCACGCCCGACGACGGGCTCGTCGCGGACGGCCTCATCACCGGCCAGATCGCGAACGTCGCGGCCTCGGCCCTCGGCACCATGCTGTCGGAGGCGACGACGGAGAACATCCTGGTCGGCTTCACGACCATCGGCGACCAGATCGGCGAAGCGGCCTCCGGAGCGCTCGAGCTCGCCGAGGGCGCGAGGGATGCCGCCACCGGCGCCGCCGCCATCCCCGACGGGGCCACGCAGATCGCCACCGGCGCGAGCGAGCTCGACACGGGCGCCGCCTCGCTCGCGACCGGACTCGACACGATCGCGAGCAACACCCGCCAGATCGCCACGGGAGCCGGACAGCTCGGCGCCGGTCTCTCGGCGGGCGCGGCGGCGCTGACCGACCCGGCCGGCGAGTTCCAGCAGCTCGTCGGGGCCGCCAGGACGACCTCCGACCAGGCTTCCGCCGCGGCGACCGACACGGCCACCCTCGCACGGGACCTCGCCGCGCTCGTCGCCCAGTGCACCGGCTCGACGGCCAGCGCGACCTTCTGCGCCGATCTCACCGCCGCCGCCGGACGTGCGGGCACCGCCGCCACCTCGGCCGGCACCGCCTCGGGCTACGCGACGAACGTCGCCAGCGGCATCGCCGCCACCGGCACGGCGCTGTCGACGCAGCTCAGCACGGCCGGTACCGGCGCGACGCAGCTGCAGACCGGCCTCGATCAGCTCGCTTCCGACGGCATCGACCAGTCGGCCGCCGGAGCCCGCTCCCTCGCGAGCGGTGCGGGTCAGCTCTCGACCGGAGCGACGGAACTCGCCACCGGAGCCACCGAGCTCGCCACCGGCCTCGACACCCTGGCGACCGGCGCGGGCGACCTGGCGGGCGGTCTGCGCACGGCATCCGACTCCCTCCCCTCGTTCAGCGACGGCGAGTCGACCTCGATCGCCTCGGTGATCGCCGACCCGGTGTCGACCGACGCCGCGACCGACGAGATCTTCGGCCCCACGGCCATCCCCCTGCTCACCGCCGTCGTGCTCTGGGTCGGCGGTCTGGCCTCGTTCCTGGTGATGCGCGCGCACACGGCCCGCACCCTGACCTCGCGTCGCCCCTCGGCCGCCCTCACGCTGCGGGCGTTCGCCCCCGCCGCGCTCCTCGGCGCCGGACAGGGACTGCTGCTGGCGATCATCGTGCAGTTCGTCGCCGCCTACGACGCGGGCCAATGGTGGGCTTTCGCCGGCACCGCCGTGCTCGCCGGCATCGTGTTCGCGGCGGTCAACCAGGCGCTCGTCGCGGTCCTCGGGGGTGTCGGACGCTGGGTGAGCGCGCTGGTCGCCGTGGTCGCGGTGGCGACCGGCCTGATCTCGACGGTGCCGTCGTGGCTGTCGAGCATCGGCGCGGCCCTCCCGACCGCACCGGCCTTCGCCGGACTCATCGCCGGGAACGGCTCGGCGATCGCCGCACTCCTCGTGTGGGGCCTGCTGTCGCTCGGCGCGACGACCCTCGCCGTCGCCCTGCGCCGCACCACCTCGGCCGAGGCCGTCCTCGCCAGCTGACCGCGGCGGCGTGCGGGGCGGTCGGAGAACCCAGGCCCAGCCTCCCCCGCACGGCGTGTCACCGCACCGACACGCCGTGCCGACGGCATCGCGTCTCCGTTTTCGAACGGAGGGGGAACCCGGAACGCGACGACGCCCCGCCCTCGACGTGAGGGCGGGGCGTCGTCAGGAGAGGCGGATGCCGCGGGCGGCGCGGCTCAGGAGAGTCCGGAGTACGCGTGCAGGCCCTTGAAGAAGACGTTGACGATCGTGAAGTTGAAGATGACGGCCGAGAAGCCGACGATCGCGAGCCACGCCGAGGGGTTGCCGCGCCAGCCGCGCGTGGCCCGGGCGTGGATGTAGCCGGCGTACAGCACCCAGATCACGAAGGTCCAGGTCTCCTTGACGTCGAAGCCCCAGAAGCGGCTCCAGGCGTAGTACGCCCAGATCGAGCCCGCGATGAGCGTGAACGTCCAGAGGATGAAGCCGATGATCGTGAAGCGGTAGGCCATGCTCTCCAGCCGCTCCGACGCGGGGAAGGTGCGGAGGAAGCCGGGGCCGGTCTTGGCCGCGCCCTCGGCGACGAGACGTTCCCGGCGGGACTGCATGAGCTGCACCACCGACAGCGCGAACGCCAGGGCGAAGAACGCCGTGCCGAGCGATGCCACGAAGACGTGGATGATCAGCCACACGCTCTTCAGGGGGTCCATGAGCGGCGAGACCTCGACGTAGAAGTTCGTCGCGGCGAGGCCGAGGAGCACCACCACCAGACCGGTGAGGAACGTGCCCAGGTACCGCAGGTCGATCTTGATCAGCACGGCGAGGTAGACCGCGATGATGAGCAGGGTGCCGATCATCGCGAACTCGTAGAGGTTCGCCCACGGCACGCGTCCGGCCGCGATGCCGCGCGTGAGGGTGGCGCCGAGATGGAACAGGAACGCCAGCACCGTCAGCGACGTGCCGATGCGGGCCATCACGAAGCGCTGCGGTCCGGGCTCCGCGGGGGCGCCGGCCACGGCCCCCGTACGTCCGCGGGCCCCGACCCCGACGAGCTCGGCCTCGCGCACCGTCTGCGCGTCGGCCGACAGCTGCGAGCGCCGCGCGAGGTCGAACGCGTACGCGACGAAGGCCGCGGCGTAGATCGCGATCGCCGTCCACAGCAGGATCGGGGAGATCACTTCGAGGTCGAACATGGTGTCAGTCTACTTTCGGGGAGTCGGATGCCGTCGGGCCGGCGTCCGTCGGATCGAGGTCGGTGTCTGTGCGGGTGGCCGCGTCCTCGGCGTCGTGCGCCGGGGGGTCGGTCGGCCGGGCGGCGGTCACCCCGTCCGCGTCGAGGAGCCGTTCATGACCGGTGACCAGGTCGTCCACGGCGGCGGCGAGTGTCGGGTCCTCGCCCCGGGCGAGTCCGGCGTACTCGAGCGTCACCGAGCCGTCGCCCGCGGTCGCCTTGACCCACATGCGGCGGCGCGGCACGAAGAGCGCGAGCATGAGGCCGCCGAGAGCGAGCAGGGCGAACACCAGCACCAGCACACCCGACTCGTCGCGGTGGATCTGCAGCGAGGCGAACCGCTTGACCGACTCGGAGGCGTCGGCCGCGCCCTCGGGGGACTCGTCCTCGAAGGTCACGGTGCCCATGCCGTCGGGCAGGTCGGCGGTCTCCCCGGGGGCGAGCTCGATCGAGTCCACGTCGACCGCGCGACCGGTGAGCTGGGTGAGGTCGGTCGTGTCGAGCACGTAGACCGAGCGGGGTGTTCCGTCGTTGATGCCGAGGTCGCCGGAGTACACGTCGAGGGTGAGCGTGGGGTTGGTCAGATCGGGGTACCCCGAGACGAACGCCCCCGTGGCGAGGGTGGCCGTCGTCGGGTAGAAGAACCCGAGCAGGCCCAGCTGCTCCGGCAGGCCGTCGGTGACCTTGATCACACCGAGCGACGTCATGTTCGTGTCCTGCGGCAGGAACGGGACGCTGTTGGTGAAGACGACGTCGCCCGCGGCGTTGCGCACGGTGATGGTCGGCGCGTAGCCGTTGCCGAGCAGGAACACGTCGTCGTCGGCGACGGCGAGCGGCTCGTTGACCTTCACGGCGCCGGTGCGCTCCTCGCCGTTCTCCGTGACGGTGACGTTCGCCGAGAAGTCGCCGGCCTGCCCCGACCCGGGCTCGCCGAAGGGCTGATAGCTCACGTCGAACGAGTCGAGCCTCATCGAATACGGCGCGAGGGCGTCATCGCCGACGAACCGTCCGCGGTTCATCGAGTCGTAGTCGACGAGCGTGTTCGCGAAGGTCTCGCCCTCGACGAGCACCCGCTGTCCCGTGTAGGCGAAGCCGCCGCCGACACCCACCGTCACCAGCACCCCGACCAGCGCCAGGTGGAAGAGCAGGTTGCCGGTCTCGCGCCAGTAGCCGCGCTCGGCCGAGACCGAGAAGGTGCGCCCCCGGTCGTAGCGCTCGACGCGGTACCCGAGGGCCTTCAGCTGCCGGGTCGCGATGTCGATCGAGGCCGCCGCCTCGGCATCCGCGTTCCCGTCCGACGCCGACGCGGTGTCGCGCTCCACACGACGGAAGTCCTCGAGGCGCTGGAGGCGGGCGGGGGTGCGGGGCGGGCGGGCCCGGAGCGCCTTGGCGTGGTGGCGGATGCGCGGGATCACGCAGCCCACCAGCGAGGTGAAGAGCAGCAGGTAGATCGCCGAGAACCACGGAGACAGGTAGACGTCGAAGAGCTTCAGCCCGTCGAGGAGGGGGAAGAGGTCCGGGTTGTCACGCTCCCACTGCGTCACGCCGTTCGGGTCGGCCATGCGCTGGGGGAAGATCGAGCCGGGGATGGCCGCGACGGCCAGCACGAGCAGCAGGATGAGAGCGGTGCGCATCGAGGTCAGCTGCCGCCAGCCCCAGCGCAGCCAGCCGACCACGCCGAGCCGCGGCTGGCTGATCGCCTCGTCGCCGTCGATGTGGTCCGAGGGCCGCAGCGGATCGCTGGAGGTGGGGGGCTTGCTGCTCACGGCACCGTTGTTCTTCCGGTTCGGGGTCGTCTGCTGATCAGAGCGGGAGGATGACACTGTTCATCACCGCCGTCAGTCGCGACATGAGGTCGGTCCACAGCCCCGTCGCCATCAGCACGCCGAGGAGGATGAGCAGGACGCCGCCGATGATGTTGACCACGCGGATGTGGCGGCGAAGGAACCCGATCGCGCGGGTCGCCCAGCCGAAGCCGAGGGCGACGAGGAGGAACGGGATGCCGAGGCCCAGCGAGTACGCCAGGCCCAGCAGTCCCGCGCGCACCGGGTCGCCGGCGTTGAACGACAGGGCGAAGATGGCGCTGAGCGTCGGGCCGAGGCACGGCGCCCAGCCGACCCCGAGCGCGATGCCGAGCAGCGGGGCGCCGATCACGCCGTACTTCGCGTCGACGTGGAACCGGAACTCGCGCTGGGCGAAGCCGAAGAGCCCGAGGAAGACGAGGCCCATCAGGACGATGACGACGCCGAGGATGCGGGTGATGAGCTCGCCCCACTGCAGCAGGAACACGTTCGCGACCCCGCCGAGCGCGGTGATCGCGACGAACACGACGCTGAACCCGAGGATGAACAGCAGCACGCCGAGCACCAGCCGACCGCGGGTCGGGGCGACGGCGTCCGCGGGGGACGCGGCGGGGGCGGCGGTCCGCTCGCGACGCGGTGCGACCGCTCCCCCGAGGAATCCGAGGTAGCCGGGCACCAGCGGCAGCACGCACGGCGACAGGAACGAGACGAGCCCGGCGAGCAGCGCGACCGGGATGGCCAGCCACAGCGCTCCCGAGCCGATGATCGCTTCGGGGTTCACGCGCTCTCCGCGAGCGCGTCCTTGACGAGCGTCGACAGGATGGAGGTCCCGTCGATGGGTCCGATGATGCGGGCGGCGACGCGGCCCTGCTTGTCGAGCACCAGGGTGGTGGGCGTGGCCTGGATGGGCGTCGCCTCGGCGAAGGCGAGCTTGGCCTGGGCGGTGTCGACGTCGATCAGGCTCGGGTAGGTGATGCCGAACTCGGTGGAGAACGCCTTCGCGGTGTCGGCCTGGTCGCGGGTGTTGATCCCGATGAACGAGACGTCGTCGCCGCCGTGCTCCTGCCAGACGGCCTCGAGGTCGCCGGCCTCGACCCGGCACGGTGCGCATCCGGCGTACCAGAAGTTCACGACGGTGACCTGGCCCGCGAGGTCGGCGCTGTCGAACTCCTCACCGTCCTCCGTGACGCCGGCGAACTCGACGGGCTCGCCGCGCTCGGCGACCGGGATCTCGACGATCGCACCGTCGGCCGCGACGTAGCCGGTGTTCTCCCCGCTGAGGAAGGATTCGCTCACCGGATCGGGAGCGCAGGCGCTCAGGCCGACGGCGAGCACCGCGGCGAGCGCGGCTCCGACCGCACGACCGGGACGTCGGGTGCGGGAGGGGCGGCCGCTGCGGATCGGGTGGATCCTCGAGGCGAGTGGCACGGTTCCCAGCTTACGCCGGGGTTCCTATGCGTCGGCCGGATACGGCGGCGTCACAGCCGGGCGAGGACGTCGTCGACGCCGGCCCGGAAACGTGGACAGGTGGCGATGTCGTGCGCCCGGCACCGCAGAGCGTGCTCGGTCATCTCCCGCGATCGTCGCATCTCCTCCATCCGCCGGTCGATGTCGTCGATATGGGCCTGCAAGACCTGGTGACGCCCCCAGCCGCTGTCATCGAGGAGCACGGCGATCTGCTCGAGGCTCATGCCCGCGGCCTTGCTCCGCTGGATGACAGCGATGCGCACGATCTCGTCCTCCCCGTAGCGGCGTCGCCCGGCGTCATCCCGAGCGGGGTGCAGCAGCCCCACCGTCTCCCAATGCCGGAGCACGTTCGTGGGCAGGTCGAAACGCTCCGCCACGTCGCCGATGGACCACGGATGCTGCGCGCTTGACTTCATGTCGACATGAAGTCACACACTGGTCGGGAACGCAAGTCCCATCGGTCGGAAGGACCCCTCATGTACGACGCGATCGTGATCGGCGCAGGCCCCGCGGGCCTCCAGGCCGCCCTGACGCTCGGGCGGATGCACCGCTCGGCGCTGCTGCTCGACTCGGGCGAGTACCGCAACGGCACCGTTCGGCACATGCACAACGTGATCGCGAACGACGGGACTCCTCCCGACGCGTTCCGGGCCACCGCCCGCGCCGAGCTCGCCGCCTATGGCGACGTCGACGTGCGCGAGGCGGGCGCAGACCGCATCAGCGGGGCGCAAGGAGCCTTCACCGTCGACCTCGCCGACGGTACGACTGCCGAGGCTCGGAGGGTGATCCTCGCCACCGGCATGGCCGACGCCCTGCCCGACGTGCCGGGGCTCGCGGCTCTCTGGGGCACGAAGGCGTTCAGCTGTCCGTTCTGCGACGGGCACGAGCACGCCGGTGAGGCCATCGCGATCCTGGGCGAGGCGGCACGGGCCGCCCATCTGATCGGGCTGCTCGGGCGCATCGTCGGCTCGATCACGGTGTTCCCCACCGCGGAGCCCCTCTCCGATGAGGACCGTCGGATGCTCGAGGGCCTCGGCGCCGCGGTCCGTTCCCCCGCGACCGGAGTGTCCGAGACCGAGGGCGCGGTCACGATCCGCTCGGTCGAGGGCGAGACCCGCGCGGCAGGCGTGTTCGTGGCATCCGTGGTGTCGGCGCAGCGCGCGCCGTTCGCGGCCGATCTCGGTCTCGCGATGCTGCCCTCCGGCGCCATCGAGATCGACGACTTCGGTCGCACCTCGCTGCCCGGTGTCTCGGCGGCCGGCGACCTCGCGCACCGCGCGTCGCTGCCGGGCGCCATGGCCTCGGTGCTCCTGGCCGCCGCCGCGGGTCAGCTCGCCGCGATCGGCATCATCCAGTCGTTCCTCGCCGAGGGCGCCTGAGCGCTCACTTCGGGGGACGCGACGACAGGTGTCGGACGGATTCGCGGTATTCGTCCGGCATCCGTGGTCCCGGCCCCCGAAGTGAGCCGGCCCGGGATCGCGTCAGACGGCGCCGACGTCGACCGCCCCGCCGGTCTGGGCGGGTTCGGCGTAGTCGACCTCGCGCCACACGTCGCCCACGCGCTCGAACGACGTGACGCTCGAGAGGGCGCAGCGCCGGGTGCGCGGGTCGTGGCGCAGGGGCAGTCCGGCGACCGAGAGGTGGGTGATCCAGATCGGCGCCTGGTGCGAGACGATCACGGCGTCGCCCGCTTCGGTGCCGTGCCACAGCTCGTCCATCGCGGCGCGCATGCGGTCGGCGATCAGCGTGTACGGCTCACCCCAGCTGGGCAGCGACGGCTGGCGCAGGTGCCACCAGTTCAGCGGGTTCATCAGCGAGCGGCGCATCTGCATGCCCTCGAACACGTTGGACGGCTCGATCACGCGCTCGTCGAGCAGGGCCTCGAGGTGGAACCGCTCGGCGAAGGGCGCCGCCGACTCCTGCGTGCGCTCGAGCGGCGAGCAGCGAAGGGCCTCGACGTCGCGACCCAGGCCGGCGACGTGCTCGGCCGCCGCGCGGGCCATGCGCGCACCGTCGTCGCTGAGGTGGAAGTCGGGCAGACGGCCGTACAGCACGCGGCCGGGATTGTGGACCTCGCCGTGGCGGACGAGGTGGAGACGGGATGCCGGCACGTCAGGCCTGGCCGGGGCGGGAGTTCATGGAGTGCACCTTCCGTTCCCTGCGATCCTACTGACCGCGCCCGCCCCCGCCGGGCGCCTCACGCCCGCCCCCGTAGACTGAGCGGGTCCATCCTCTCCAGATCAGAAGGAATCCTCCGTGCTTCGCACTCACTCGGCAGGCTCATTGCGAGCCGAGCACATCGGTCGGACCGTCACCCTCGCGGGGTGGGTCGATCGCCGTCGTGACCACGGAGGAGTCGCGTTCATCGATCTTCGGGATGCCTCGGGCATCGCGCAGGTCGTCATCCGCGACGAGGAGATCGCGCACCCGCTGCGCAACGAGTTCGTGCTGAAGGTGACCGGCGAGGTCTCCCGCCGCCCCGAGGGCAACGAGAACCCGAACCTGCCGACCGGCGAGATCGAGCTCATCGCCGCCGAGGTCGAGGTGCTCAACGAGTCCACCGCCCTGCCCTTCCCGGTCTCGACGGCCCTCGCCGAGAACGAGACGGTCGGCGAGGAGGCGCGCCTCAAGTACCGCTACCTCGACCTGCGGCGCCCGGCGCCGGCATCCGCCCTGCGCCTGCGGTCGGACGTCTACAAGGCCGTCCGCGACGTGCTGCACGCGCAGGACTTCACCGAGGTCGAGACCCCGACCCTCACCCGGTCGACGCCCGAAGGCGCCCGCGACTTCCTCGTGCCCGCCCGCCTGAGCCCCGGCAGCTGGTACGCCCTTCCGCAGTCGCCCCAGCTGTTCAAGCAGCTGCTGATGGTCGGCGGCGTCGAGAAGTACTTCCAGATCGCGCGCTGCTACCGCGACGAGGACTTCCGCGCCGACCGGCAGCCGGAGTTCACGCAGCTCGACATCGAGATGAGCTTCGTCGACCAGGAAGACGTCATCACGCTGATGGAGTCGATCATCCAGGCGATGTGGGCGACGATCGGCGTCGAAGTGGCCACGCCCCTTCCGCGGATGACCTACGCCGACGCCATGTCCAAGTACGGCTCCGACAAGCCCGACCTGCGCTTCGGCCTCGAGCTCGTCGAGGCGACCGAGTACTTCGCCGAGACGCCGTTCCGGGTCTTCCAGGCCGAGTACGTCGGCGCCGTACGCATGCCCGGCGGCGCGAGTCAGCCGCGCAAGCAGCTGGACGCCTGGCAGGACTGGGCCAAGCAGCGCGGTGCCCGCGGCCTCGCGTACGTGCTCTTCAACGAAGACGGCACGCTCGGCGGCCCCGCCGCCAAGAACCTCTCCGAGACCGAGCAGGCGGGGCTGGCGGAGTTCGTCGGCGCCGAGCCCGGCGACTGCGTGTTCTTCGCCGCCGGCTCGACGAAGGAGAGCCGTGCGCTCCTCGGCGCCGCGCGGGTGGAGATCGGCCGCCGTCTCGGCTACCTGAACCCCGACGAGTTCGCCTTCACGTGGGTCGTGGACGCACCGATGTTCGAGCCGGCGGCGGATGCCGTGGCCTCGGGCGACGTCGCCGTCGGCGCCGGTGCGTGGACCGCCGTGCACCACGCCTTCACGGGGCCGAAGCCCGAGTTCGAGGACACGTTCGACACCGACCCCGGCTCGGCGCTCGCCTACGCGTACGACATCGTCTGCAATGGCTCCGAGCTCGGCGGCGGATCGATCCGCATCCACCGCGAGGACGTGCAGAAGCGTGTGTTCGAGGTCATGGGCATCAGCGACGAGCAGGCCGACGAGCAGTTCGGCTTCCTCCTCGACGCGTTCAAGTTCGGCGCCCCGCCGCACGGCGGCATCGCCCTGGGTATGGACCGCGTGATGCAGCACCTCACGAAGACCGAGTCGATCCGCGAGGTCATCGCCTTCCCGAAGTCGGGCAACGGCTACGACCCGCTCACCGCTGCTCCGGCGCCCATCACGCCCGAGCAGCGCGCCGAGGCGGGCGTCGACGCCGATCCCGAGGGCGACGAGGACTGAGCTGCGACCCGAGGCCCCGCACGATCGTCGATCGTGCGGGGCCTCAGTGCATCGCCGCGAGGGCGGGCGCGATGTTCTCGTTCCACACGTCGACGCCGAGCTTCGCGATCAGCGCGATCACGACGATGAGGAAGACCACGCGGATGAAGCCGGTGCCGCGCGAGATCGCCATGCGCGAGCCGAGGTAGCTGCCTCCGATGTTGGCCACGGCGAGGATGCCACCGAGCAGCCAGAGCACCGAGCCGTGCGGGATGAACAGCAGCAGCGCGCCCGCGTTCGTGGCGAGGTTGACGATCTTGGCCTTGGCGCTGGCCTGCAGGAAGTCGTAGCCGAGCAGCGCGACCAGGGCGATCACGAGGAACGTGCCGGTGCCGGGCCCGATCATGCCGTCATAGAAGCCGATCACGAGGCCGGCGGCCCCGGCCATGAGGTGGTGCTTGTGTCCGTGGAAGCGCAGCATCGTGGCCGCACCCATCTGGGGACGGAACGCCGTGAACAGCGCCACCGCGAGCAGCGCCACCACGATGATCGGCTTGAACGCGGCAGCGGGCAGCAGCGTCGCGACGGCCGCGCCGCCGAACGATCCGGCGAGCGCGATCACGGCCATCGGAATCGCGGTGCGGATGTCGGGTCTCGCGCGCCGGTAGTAGGTCACGCTGCTCGTGGCGGTGCCGAAGACCGAAGCGAGCTTGTTCGTCGCGAGCGCCTGGATCGGCGCGATCCCGGGGATGAGCAGGAGGGCGGGCAGCTGCAGGAGCCCTCCCCCGCCGACCACCGCGTCGATCCACCCCGCACCGAACGCCGCCACGACGATCAGCAGCAGCATGCCCCATGTGAGCTGCTCGAGCCCGAGCACGGCACCGATATCCACCTGCCCATGATTCCAGACGGTGCGCCGCGCCCCGGCATCCGCCGCCCCTGCTCGGCCATGAACCGGTCACCGCTCGTTCACCCGCGCCGCTCCGACCGGTAACTCCCGGCCAATACGTTCCTTTCGCAACCCGAACCCGGCATCCCGCCGGACCCGAGAGGACACTCATGGCACGCTTCACCCGCCGCGCGCGCATCGGCGCCGGCATCGCTCTGGTCACCACCGCCGCGCTGGCGCTCACCGCCTGCTCCGGCGCTGCCGACGCCACCGACGCGGACTCCACCGGCGTCGACGCCTCGACCGCGACGTCGGTCGATGACTTCGGCTCGTTCGAAGACCTCGAGGCGGCCGCCAAGGCCGAAGGCCAGCTGAACGTCATCGCACTGCCGCGCGACTGGGCGAACTACGGCGAGATCCTCGACCTCTTCGCCGAGAAGTACCCCGAGATCACGATCAACGAGGCGTCGCCCGACGTCTCCAGCGCCGAGGAGATCCAGGCGGCCGAGACGAACAAGGGCCTCGACACCGCTCCCGACGTGTTCGACCTCGGACTCACGGTCGCGCTGCAGAACACCGACTCGTTCGCGCCGTACCAGGTGCAGACGTGGGACGACATCCCCGAGGAGCTCAAGGAGCCCACCGGTCTCTTCGTCGGCGACTACGGCGGGTACATGTCGATCGGCTACGACTCGTCGGCCTTCGACGCCCCGTCCGAGCTGGCCGACCTGCTCTCGGCCGACTACAAGGGCGCGGTCGCGATCAACGGCGACCCGACGCAGGCCGGAGCCGCCTTCGCCGCCGTGGGCCTCGCGACCGTCCAGTCCGACGGCACGCTCGACGACTTCCAGCCGGGCATCGACTTCTTCTCCGAGCTGCAGAAGGCCGGGAACATGCTCAAGGTCGACGTCACCACGGCCACCGTCGCGAGCGGCGAGACCCCGGTCGTCTTCGACTGGGACTACCTGAACGCGGCGCACACCGCCGACAACCCGGACTGGAAGGTCGAGATCCTCGACGGCACCGGGTACGCCGGCTACTACAACCAGGCCATCAACGTCGACGCCCCGCACCCGGCGGCCGCTCGCCTCTGGCAGGAGTTCCTCTACAGCGACGAGGTGCAGAACCTCTGGCTCAAGGGTGGCGCGCGCCCCGTCCGCATGGCGGCGATGGTCGACGCGGGCACGATCGACGAGGACCTCGCGTCCGCACTCCCGGAGGCCCCTGAGGAGACGGTGGTCCCCACCGAGGAGCAGTCCACGAACGCCGGCACCCTGCTCGGCGAGAAGTGGGCCGCGGCGGTCCAGTGACGACTCTCGTCCACCCGGGGGCGGGTGCTCCGGCATCCGCCCCCGACGCTCCCGCCGGGCCCTCGCACAGCGCGAGGGCCCGGCGGTCCGCGCCGTCCCTGGCCTGGCTGGGACTGCTGCCCTTCGCGGCCTACGTCCTGCTGTTCCTCGCGGTGCCGACGCTGTTGGCGATCGGCTCCGGCTTCTTCACCCGTGACGGCGAGTTCACCTGGGCCAACGTGGCCGCACTGGGCGATCCGGTCGTGCTGAACACGTTCGCCAACTCCGCCTGGCTCTCGCTCCTCACCGCCGCCGTCGGAGCGGTCGTGGGCGCGCTGGTCTGCTACGCCCTGCTCGGGATGAACCCCGACGGCGCGATCCGCGCGACGGTGGATGCCGCGGCCGGCGTGCTCGCCCAGTTCGGCGGCGTCATGCTGGCCTTCGCCTTCATCGCGACCATCGGCATCCAGGGCGTCATCACCGTCTTCCTGCAGGACGCCCTCGGATTCGACATCTACGAGAACGGCACCTGGCTCTACGAGCTGCCGGGACTGATCCTGCCGTACATCTACTTCCAGATCCCGCTCATGGTCATCACGTTCATGCCCGCCCTCGCCGCCCTCAAGCCGCAGTGGGCCGAGGCGAACCTCACGCTCGGCGGAACGCGAACGAGCTTCTGGACGCGCGTCGGCCTCCCGGTGCTCGCCCCCTCGTTCCTGGCGAGCCTGCTCCTGCTCTTCGCCAACGCGTTCTCGTCGTATGCGACGGCTGCCGCCCTAGCCAGCCAGGGGTCTCAGATCGTTCCGCTGCAGATCCGCACGTCGCTCACGAGCGAGACGGTGCTGGGCCGGGAGAACCTCGCCGGCGCGCTCGCACTGGGCATGATCGTCATCGTCGGAATCGTCATGGCCCTGTACTCGCTGATCCAGCGCCGGGCTGCGAGGTGGCAGTCGTGAACCGTCTCGCGCCCTCCCGCACGACCCGCTGGGTCATCGGCATCCTCGTCGGCGCCTTCTTCGCGGTTCCGCTGGTGTCGACCCTGCTCTACACGCTCCGCGGACCCGACGGCGCCCTGTCGTTCGACCGGTGGATCGCCCTGTTCGACCCGGCGGCCTCCGCAGCCATCAAGCCGATCTGGACGGGGCTGGGGAACTCGCTGATCCTCGCCGTCGTCACCGTCGCGATCGTGCTGCTCCTGCTCGCCCCCACGATGATCCTGGTCAACCTGCGCTTCGGCAAGATCAAGCCGGCGTTCGAGTTCGCGGTGCTGCTGCCGATCTCGATCCCCGCCATCGTGCTCGTCGTCGGCCTCGCGCCGATCTACCTGCAGATCGGCCGCGCCTTCGGCACGGGCACCTGGACGCTCGCCTTCGCGTACGGCATCACGGTGCTGCCCTTCGCCTACCGCTCGATCCAGGCCTCGATCGACGCCGCCGACCTGCGCACGCTGTCGGAGGCGGCTCGCTCGCTCGGCGCGAGCTGGCCGACGGTCGTGCTCAAGGTGCTGGCGCCGAACCTGCGTCAGGGCCTGCTGGCCGCGTCGCTGATCTCCATCGCCGTCGTGCTCGGCGAGTTCACGATCGCCTCGCTCCTCAACCGCCAGGTGTTCCAGACGGCGATGGTCGTCGTCCAGAAGCAGGACCCCTACGCCCCCGCGATCTTCACGCTCCTCGCGCTGGCGTTCGTCTTCCTGCTGCTCCTCCTCATCGGCCGCGTCGCCCGCGGCAACGGAAAGGCCCGGTCATGACCATCGATCACGCACTCCCCCGCACCCAGGACAACCTGCTGCTCGCCGAGGCGGGAGAAGGCACCCGCGTGCAGCTGCAGGGCATCGTGAAGAGCTACGCGGGCAACACCGTGCTGCACGGCGTCGACCTCGACATCGCGCCCGGCGAGTTCGTCTCCCTGCTCGGCCCCTCGGGCTGCGGCAAGACGACGCTGCTGCGGGTGCTCGCCGGCCTCGAGGGCTCCGACGACGGTGCCGTGCTCCTCGGCGGACGCGACGTGTCGCGGGTGCCCACGAACAAGCGCGACATCGGCATGGTGTTCCAGTCGTACTCGCTGTTCCCGCACCTGCGCGTCGCGGAGAACACCGCGTTCGGCCTGCGCCGCCGGGGCGTGGCCGCGGGTGAGGCGGTGAAGCGCGCGAAGGACGCCCTGGCGCTCGTGGGACTGGCCGACTTCGTCGACCGCTTCCCCCACCAGCTCTCCGGCGGACAGCAGCAGCGCGTCGCACTCGCCCGGGCCCTCGTCACCGAGCCCAAGGTGCTGCTGCTCGACGAGCCGCTCTCGGCGCTCGACGCCAAGGTACGCGTGCAGCTGCGCGACGAGATCCGGCGCATCCAGCTGCGCCTCGGCATCACGACGGTCTTCGTCACGCACGACCAGGAGGAGGCTCTGGCCGTCTCCGACCGGATCGCCGTCATGAACTCCGGCCGCATCGAGCAGATCGGCTCTCCCGAAGAGCTCTACACGACGCCGTCGACGGCGGGCGTCGCCGCGTTCGTCGGCCTCTCCAGCATCGTCCCGGGCGTCGCCGACGGCGACCACGTCGTCGTGTGGGGGCAGCGCCTGCCGCTGCAGACGCCCGCCGACGGGCCGGTCGACGTCTACCTCCGCCCCGAGAACGTGTTCTTCTGCTCGGAGGCGGATGCCGCGACCGACGCCCTGGTCGAGGAGAGCACTTTCCTCGGAAGCATGCGCCGGACCCTCGTGCGCACCGAGTCCGGCGATCTCGTGCGGGTGCAGCACGCCCCGGGCATCCACCCCGCCTTCGGCGACCGCGTGCGGATCTCCGTCGCCCCCGAGCCGGTGGCGGTGCACCCCCGCAGCTGAGCGGCCCCACAGGAGCGGCCCCCGGAGCGTGTGCTCCGGGGGCCGCTCGCGTCACTCGGTCAGAGCACGCGCGAGAGGAAGTCCTTCGTCCGCTGATGCTGCGGGTTGGCGAGGACCTCGCGCGGGTCGCCCTCCTCGACGATGTGTCCGCCGTCCATGAAGATCAGGCGGGAGCCCACTTCGCGCGCGAAGCCCATCTCGTGGGTCACCACGAGCATGGTCATGCCGTCGTCGGCGAGCGAGCGCATGACCTGCAGCACCTCGCCGACCAGCTCGGGGTCGAGCGCCGACGTCGGCTCGTCGAACAGCATCATGTCGGGGTTCATGCACAGCGCCCGCGCGATCGCGACGCGCTGCTGCTGTCCACCTGACAGGTGCCCGGGGTAGGCGGAGGCCTTCTCGGCGAGCCCGACGCGCGCCAGCATCGCGTGCGCGATGCTCTCGGCCTCGGCCTTGTTCCGCTTCTTCACGCGCTGCTGGGCGATCGTGAGGTTGCCGAGCACGCTCAGGTGCGGGAACAGGTTGAAGCTCTGGAAGACCATGCCGATGCGGGTGCGCACGCGGTCGATGTCGGTCTCGGGATCGGTGATGTCGATGCCCTCGATGAGCACCTTGCCGCCGGTGGGCTCCTCGAGCAGGTTCACCGAGCGCAGCAGCGTCGACTTGCCCGACCCGGATGGGCCGATCACGCACACCACCTCGCCGGCGGTCACGGTCAGATCGATGCCCTTGAGCACCTCGTTGTCGCCGAAGTTCTTCACCAGGCCCTGGATGTCGATCGCCGGGGCGTGGACGTCGATCGATTCGGTGCTCATCGCTGCCTCGCCATCCTGCGCTCCAGCCATGCCGTGTACCGCGTGAGCGGGATCGTCACGATCAGGTAGAGCAGCGCCGCCATGATGAGCGGCGTCGCGTTGGTGTTCTGGGTCGAGGCGTCACGCGCGAACGTCGTGAGCTCCTTCGACCAGATGAAGGTCCCGGCGACGAAGAGCAGCGAGGTGTCCTTGAGGAGCAGCACGAACTCGTTCGTCAGCGGCGGGATGATGATCCGGAAGCCCTGCGGGATGATGATCCAGAACGTGGTCTTCATGGGCGACATGCCGAGCGAGCGCGCCGCCTCGGTCTGCCCCTTCGGGACCGCCTGGATGCCCGCGCGGATCGTCTCGGCCATGTATGCGGAGGCGACGAGGATCAGTCCGATCAGACCGAGCACGACCGGGCCGCCCAGGTCGCGCCCCGAGATGCCCAGCGCGATCGGCAGGATGAACGTCACGGCGAAGATCGTGAGGATCGCGGGGAGCCCGCGGAAGAGCTCGATCCAGATCGTCGCGATCCACCGGAACGGGCCGATGCTCGACAGCTTCAGCAGGGCGAGCACGATGCCCAGCACGAGCCCTCCGAGGAAGGCGACGGCCGTGAACCACAGGGTGTTCACCAACGCCGTCGTGATGATCCCGGGGAACATCGCCGCAGCGACCTGGGGGTTGAAGAACAGTCTCCCGATCTTCTCCCAGTCGGTGCTGACCGCCGCCCAGACGAGGACGGCGATCAGCACCGCGTACACGGTGTAGCGATACAGCTTGCTTCTTGTGGTCCGTTTCAACGCCATCGTGAAGGACCTCCGAGACTTCCCGACACCGGTCAGTTGGCGGTGAAGTAGGAGTCGTAGATCGTCTGGTACTCGCCGCTGTCGCGCAGCTCCTTGAGAGCCTTGTTGACCGCGTCCAGCAGCTCGCCCTTCTCGCCCTTGGCGAAGGCGAAGCCGTACGACTCGTTGGTCTCGTACGTCTCGACGATCTTGTAGGCGCTGTCGGCCTTCTCGTGCTCGAGGTTGACCGGCTGGTCCTGCAGGATCGCGTCGATCTGCCCCGCCTGCATGGCCGGCCACAGCTCGCCGTCGGACGGGTACTGCACGAGCTCGGCGCCCGTGGCGTTCTCGGTCGCGTAGGTCTCGCCCGTGGTGCCCTGCTGCACGCCCACGGCCTTGCCGTCGAGGTCGTCGATCGACTCGATGCCCGAGTCGGTGCGCACGAGCAGCGACTGCAGCGACTCGTAGTACGGGTCGGCGAAGTCGATGTTCGCCTTGCGCTCGTCGGTGATGGTCATGGCGGAGGCGCCCACGTCGCAGGTGCCCGCGGCGAGCGTCGTGCCGGACTGCAGCGCGTCGAAGCCGACGTCCTGCACCGAGAGCTTCAGGTCGAGCTTCTTCGCGATCGCGTCGAGCAGGTCGATGTCGAAGCCGGAGTAGCCGCTCTCGCTGCTGGGGTCCTCGATCTCGAACGGCGGGTAGGGCACGTCGGAGCAGACCGTGAGGGTGCCGGCCTCGACCAGGCCGTACTCGTCGCCCGCGGCGGGCTCCCCCGAGCCGGAGTCGTCGGAACCGCCGGCGCATCCTGCGAGAGCGAGGGTGGCGGTGGCCACGAGCGCGAGGCCGGCGAAGGTAGTGCGACGGTGCATAGCTTGCTCCTGAGAGTCGTGTCGGGTAGCCCACGGGTCGTAGGTCGATAGGTCATCATCTTGGCACGTGCCGATGGAATGCCCGCACCCAGACTGCCCGATCCGGGATTACGGTTTTGTTTCGTTGCCCGCCCGGACGACGGTCTCAGACCTCGAAGTCGGCGGCCACGCGCGCGCTGACCACGGAGCGGATGTAGCCCGCGGCCTCCAGGTGCGCCGGGTGCACCTGGTACGCGTCCAGGTCGGCGACGGAGGCGAAGTCCGCGACGAGCGCGACGTCCCAGTTGGCGTCGGGCTGCACCATGTTGGCTCCCGCCGAGATCGACAGCAGCTCGGGCACGACGCCGTCGAGGGCGTTGAGCCGGCGCCCCACTTCGGCGGCCTGCTGCTCGCGCTCGGCGGCGTCCTCGGAGGCGAGCTTCCAAGTGACGACGTGGCGGATGGTCACTCGGACTCCTTCTGATCGGCGAGCGCTTCGCGCTGCACGGCGCTCTCGAGGGCGGCGCGCAGACGGTCCGGAGACACGCGCCAGTGCGCGTGCAGCTCGCCGTCGATCAGCACGACCGGGATCTTCTCCCACCACAGCTCGTGGAGCGTGGGATCATCGTGGATGGATCGCTCGACGATCGCGATGCGCTCCGCCGCGGCATCCGGGAACTCGGCGACGACCGCGTCGATCACCTCGGACGCGACGTCGCACAGATGGCAGTCGGGCTTGCCGATCAGCGTGAGCGTGGTCACGCCGAGGGGACCTCGACCGGGCGCCCCTGGGCGATCCACTCGCCGGTTCCGCCTTCGACGTTGGTCGCGTCGAAGCCGCGGGACTCGAGCGCCTCGACGACGCGGGCGGAGCGCCCGCCGGCCTGGCAGATGACGTCGAACGCCTCACCGGGCAGCTCGTCGAGACGGTTGCCGATCTCGGACATCGGGATGTTGACGGCGCCGGGGACGTGCCCGGCGGCGAACTCGCCCTTCTCCCGCACGTCGATGAGCGGCGTGCCGGTGCGGTCGGCGAGTTCGGTGACGGTGATCGACTTCATGGCTTCCTTCGGCTGCGCGGTATGCGGGGCAGAGACACAAAGCGCCCCCATTCGACATGCTCCGGGGAGCCGTCGGGGGCGCTCGTGTCTTGGTCGCTTACTTCTTGTTGCGACGCTGGTGGCGAGTCTTGCGAAGCAGCTTGCGGTGCTTCTTCTTCGCCATGCGCTTGCGGCGCTTCTTGATGACAGAACCCACGGAAACCTCACTAAGTCAGGGGCTGGGCGTCGCGCTTGTCGGACGCCCGGGTACGGGCACGGAAAAATGCCTCGGGTCAGTCTAGCAAATCACCGGCGCCCCGCCGTCACGACGGCCGTCGGGCGCCGAGAGGTCAGCCGACGTCCGAGATCGGACGCTGGAGCGCGTCCGCGACAGCGGACTCCGGCACGCGATAGCTGCGCCCGAATCGGATCGCCGGCAGCTCCCCCGAATGCACGAGGCGATAGACGGTCATCTTCGAGACGCGCATGATCTCGGCGACCTCGGCCACCGTCAGGAACCGGACGTCTGGTACTTCGGGCATCCCACGTACCCCTTTCTGGAATGTGCACACTCTATGGGTTGGCGGTGACGCGTGTAAACCCGTGTGCCGGGTGTGAACGGTGGGGCGCGAGCGCCCTCAGTCGCGTGCGGCCGCCTTGGCGATCCGCTCCCGCGCCTCCCGCAGTGCCTGGCGCTCCGCCTTCCGCGCGACGCGCAGCGCCTTCTCGGCCTCGCGGACGGACTTCTGCGCCTCCTTCACGCGGCGATCGCCCGAGAGTTCCGCCCGGTCGAGATCGACCCACTCGTCGGTCGACACATGCGGCTCGCCCCGATCGATCCGGTCGATGTACGCCTCGACGCCGTCCAGCATCCGCTCCACCCCGAAGCGGAACGGATCCGCCTCCGACAGGAACGCCCGCTCGTCGATCGCCGCCCGCAGGGCCGGATACTCGTCGGCCGTGATGACGCGGTCGAACAGCGCGGACTCGCGCATGGTGATCTCCTCCGGGGTCATGCCCGAGGTCCGGGACTGCTCGGAGTAGCCGGCCTGCACGATCCCGCACCATCGGGCATGACCGGTGACCGCGAGCGCCACCGCGAGCCGCTCCTCCGCGTCGAGGGGCGTGGACTCGAGGGCGGCGAGCGACGCGTCCAGCCAGGCGGAGCTGTGGGGGGTGATGGGCGAGCCGGTGATCGGCAGCGACAGCATCCACGGATGCCGGAGATAGAGGAGCACCTGCTCCTGGTACAGCGCGACCAGGCGTCCGCGCCATCCCTCCGCCTCGAGATGCGACTCCGGAGGGATGCCGGTCGCCTCCTCCTGCATGAGGAGGAGCAGGTCGTCCTTCGCGCTGACGTAACGGTAGAGCGACATCGGCGTGAACCCGAGCCTGGCTGCGACGGCGGCCATCGACACGGCTCCGATGCCCTCGGCGTCCGCCAGCGCGACCGCGGCGTCGACGATGCGCTCCACGCTCATCTCGCGCTTGGGTCCGCGTTGCGGCGTCGCGGCCACGCCCCACGCGAGCGCGATGCCGCGGGGCAGCTCGAGCGGATCTTCCTCGGTCATGGTTCCACCCTACTTCTGTTTATTGCCTAAACAGTGTGTTACCGTCATACGCATCAGTTTCGGACATACACAGTTTCGCACGTACACAGAGAGGATGCTCCCATGTCCACAGCCATCGAGGTTCGCGGACTGCGCAAGCGGTTCGGGGCCGACACGGTGATCGACGGGCTCGATCTGTCGGTCTCCCGGGGAGAGGTGTTCGCACTCCTCGGCCCCAACGGCGCCGGCAAGACCACGGCGATCAACATCCTGACCACTCTCCTTCCGGCCGACGGAGGCACGGCCACCGTGAGCGGCTTCGACGTGCACGCCGAGCGCGCGGAGGTGCAGCGCCGCCTCAGCCTGACCGGCCAGTCCGCCGCCGTCGACGACGTGCTGACCGCCACGGAGAACGTCGAGATGTTCGGCCGTCTCGCCGGACTCCGTGCACCCGCCGCACGGCGACGCGCGACCGAGCTGATCGCGCGATTCGACCTCGCCGACGCCGCGACCCGCCCCGTTCGGACCTTCTCGGGCGGGATGCGGCGCCGGCTCGACCTGGCGCTCAGCTTCGTCGTCACCCCCGAGGTGCTCTTCCTCGACGAGCCGACCACCGGCCTCGACACCCGCAGCCGACGCGAGCTGTGGGACCTCATCCGGGCCGTGGCGGATGCCGGTACCACCGTCTTCCTGACCACGCAGTACCTCGAGGAGGCCGACCGGCTGGCCGACCGGATCGCGGTCCTGCACGACGGCCGGATCGCCGCCCTCGGCACCCCGTCGGAGCTCAAGGCGCGCATCGGCGGGGACGCCGTCGACGTGCACGACGAGCGCGGCGAGGTGGTCCGCACGATCCCGACCGACGGCACCGTCTCCGGCATCCGCCGCGCTCTCGACCTCCTCGACCAGGAGCAGGTCGCCGGCATGGTCAGCCTGCGCCGCCCCACGCTCGACGACGTCTTCCTCGCCGTCACCGCTCCCGTCCTCGCATCCGACCGCCCTCTGGAGGCCTCCGCATGAACACCGTCGACGCGGCGCCGCGCCCCGCGGCATCCGCACTCCCCTCCCCCGCGCTGCGGCCCCGCCTGCGCGGGCTCGCCGCCGAACGGGTCTTCGTCGTCCGCAGCCTGCGTCACTCGCTCCGCGACGGAGAGTCGCTGCTGATGGCGATCCTGCTGCCCGTGCTGCTCATGCTCATGTTCACCTGGGTCTTCGGCGGGGCGATCGACCCGAGCGGCGCGTACGTCGACTACGTCGTCCCGGGCATCATCCTGACCTGCGCGGGCTTCGGGGCGTCCTCCACCGGCGTCTACGTCGCGAACGACATGCGCACGGGCATCATCGACCGGTTCCGCACCATGCCCCTGCGCGCGGGCGCCGTGCTCACCGGTCACGTGGTCGCCAGCGTGCTGCGCAACCTCGTCGCGACAGCGGTCGTCATCGGGGTGGGCATCCTCGTGGGGTTCCGGCCCAGCGCGACCCCGCTGGAGTGGATCGGCCTCGCCGCGCTGATCGCCCTGTACATCCTCGCCATCACCTACCTGTTCGCCGCGATCGGCCTCGCCGCCGGAAGCCCGGAGGGCGCCAACGGCTACGGGTTCATCCTGCTGTTCCTCCCCTACCTGTCGAGCGCGTTCGTACCGGTGGCGAGCATGCCGGAGTGGCTGCAGCCCGTCGCCGCGGCCCAGCCGATCACACCGATCGTCGAGACGATCCGCGCCCTGCTCGACGACGCGACGCTGCACGGCGAGGCCTGGTGGGCGGTCGGGTGGTGCCTGGTCATCCTCGCGGTCGCCGCGGCCTGGGGCTCGTGGCTCTTTCGCCGTCGGGCGGGGAGGCGCTGACGATCACAGCGCGGACATAGGCGTTCACCCGCGTTCGTCCAGGGTGGCCTGCGAAGGTGGGCGGATGCCACGGGCGGTGCCGCTCGGGTGCACGCGGGCGTGGGGACCCGCGGCCTCGCCCCTGACGACAGCCCCCGGTCGTCGGGGGCGAGTCGCGTCCTCGTGCGGACGCCGTCAGGCGCCGAGGCGCTTGAGAGCCGTCGCGACCACGTGCTTCGCCGAGGCCGCCGCGCGTCCGACCACCTCGGCCGCGTGCGCCGCACCGTCGGGAAGCGGGGCGAGCGGATAGTCGATGTCAGGCGCGTCATCACCGAACGCGTCGACGAGGAACGGCACGAGCCAGTCGTCCACCGCCTCCAGCGGCGCGACCGACAGGCTGTAGAAGCGGCGCTGACCGTCTTCGCGGACCGTCACGAGCTCGGCATCCCGCAGCACCTTGAGGTGCTTCGACACCGTGGGCTGGCTGATGCCCAGATCGAGGACGATCTGGCTCACGCTCGTGCCCGTCTCGCCTTCGGTCGTGCGTCGCAACAGGAGCTGGAGGATGTCTCGCCTCGTTCCGTCCGCGATCACGTCGAAGATGTCGGTCATGAGATCAGGTTAGTCGTCCCTGGCACGGAGTACCATGACGAGGGCTCGCCGAGAGGCGGCGGGCGATCGCCGGTCGACGGTGACGGGGTTCGAAGGGAGACGCGATGTCGGGCATCGTTTCGGCGTCGTCTCCGGGGCAGCGTATGCGCAACGTCACCGCTCAGGGCCGTCACCTCATCACGTCGTCGCCCTCCCGGTTCGCGATCGTGGTGTTCGCGCTCCTCATCCTCGTGTTCACCGCTCTGCTCTCGCTGCCGATCTCGTCGGCGGACGGCACGATCACCCCCCTCAGCGACGCCCTGTTCACGGCCGTGTCGACCATCTGCGTCACCGGCCTCGCGACCGTCGACATGGCCAACCACTGGTCGCCCTTCGGCCATGTGCTCATCTTCGTCGGCGTGAACATCGGCGGCCTCGGCGTACTCACCCTGGCCTCGCTCATGGGCATGGTGATCTCGAAGCGGCTCGGACTCCGGGCCAAGCTCATGGCCGCCGGCGACACGAACCCGCTCCGCGCCCACGGAGGAGTGGTCAACGAGAGCCAGACCGTGCGCCTGGGCGAGGTCGGTCAGCTGCTCACCACCGTGGCGCTTTCCGCGCTCATCATCGAGGGCGCGCTCGCGGTGCTCCTCTATCCCGCCCTCGTGATGGCGAAGGTCGATCCGATCGCCGCGCTGTGGGAGGCGCCGTACTTCGCGGCCATGGCCTTCACCAACACCGGCTTCCCCCCGAACGACGGCGGCGTGGCGGTCTTCGCCGACGACTACCTCGTGCTCACCCTCCTCATGGCGGGCGTCTTCCTCGGCAGCATCGGCTTCCCGGTGATCTACACGCTCGCCAAACACGTGTGGCACGTCAAGCGCTGGTCGCTGCACTCCAAGCTCACCCTGGTCACGACCGTCCTGCTGTTCGTGCTGGGAGCCGCCGTCTTCCTCATCCTCGAGTACAACAACCCGAAGACGTTCGGATCGATGGATGCGGGCGACACCACCTTCCAGGCGTTCTTCCTGTCGGCGATGACCCGCTCGGGCGGATTCAATGTCATCGACATGGCCGACCTCAACGGCTCTTCGCTCGTGGCCGCCAGCATGCTCATGTTCGTGGGAGGAGGCTCGGCATCCACCGCCGGCGGCATCAAGGTGACGACCCTCGCCGTGCTGGCGATCGCCGTGTGGTCGGAGGCCAAGGGACGCCAGTCCGTCGAGGTGTTCGGACGCCGCATCCCCAGCGACGTCCAGCGCGTGGCCCTCAGCGTCGTGGCGTGGGGGGCGACCATCGTCGCGCTGTCGACGATCATCATCGCCCAGATCACGAAGGCCGACATCAGCCACGTGCTGTTCGACGTGATCTCCGCGTTCGCCACGGTGGGTCTGTCGTCGGGCCTCACCGCCGAGCTGCCCGACTCCGGTTCGTACGTGCTCGCGGCCACCATCTTCATGGGGCGCATTGGTACAGTGACTCTCGCCGCGGCAGTCGCCGCGACATCGCGATCGCAGTATTACTCGCTGCCCGTGGAAAGGCCGATCGTTGGTTGAAGTCCTCCGGGGCGACGCTCCCGTCCTCGTCATCGGCCTCGGCCGGTTCGGCGCCGCCTGTGCGGGCGAGCTCGACCGCCTGGACCGCGAGGTGCTCGCCATCGACGGCAACCTCGAACTGGTGCAGAAGTGGTCCGACCGCGTCACGCACACGGTGCAGGCGGACGCCCGCAACATCGACGCCCTCCGGCAGATCGGCGCGCAGGACTTCCAGGTCGCGGTGGTCGCGGTGGGGTCGTCGATCGAGGCGTCGGTGCTCATCACCGCCAACCTCGTCGACCTGAAGGTGCCGCAGATCTGGGCGAAGGCCGTGTCGCAGTCGCACGGCAAGATCCTCGCCCGCGTCGGCGCCAACCACGTCATCTACCCCGAGCGCGAGGCGGGCGAGCGGGTCGCGCACCTGGTCAGCGGACGGATGCTGGACTTCATCCGCTTCGACGACGACTTCGTGCTGGCGAAGATGTACCCGCCGAAGTTCATCCGCGGCATCGGCCTCAACGAGTCGGGCGTGCGCACCAAGTACAAGGTGACGGTCGTCGGCGTGAAGAGCCCCGGCAAGCCCTTTCGCTACGCCGAGGCCAACACGATCGTCACGAATCACGACCTCATCATCGTGTCCGGCACCAACAGCGACATCGAGCGCTTCGCCGCCCTGGATCGCTGAGCACCTCGGCACCCGTCCGTGCTCCGACCGGCCCCTGCGGGCAGGTCAGGCGATTGCGCCGCATCAGGCGGATGCCGCCCACATCAGCCTGATCCCGCCGTGCCGCCTGGTACGGCCGTGTCGGCGTCAGGCTCCGGCGGCGAGCTCCCGGGCGCGCGCGAGCGCCGCCGCCGCGGCATCCGCGAAGACCTGCTCGAGGTCCGCCTGCTGCAGCACCGCGATCGCGCGCTCCGTCGTTCCCTTGGGGCTCGTGACCCGTCGGCGCATCTCCGCCGGGGTCTCGCCGGACGCCGCGAGGAGTGCGGTCGAGCCGATGAAGGTCTGCTCGGCCATCAACCGGGCGTCGGTCTCGCTGAAGCCCAGGCGGAGACCGACCTTCGTCCACTCCTCGATCAGCAGGAAGACGTACGCGGGGCCGGACCCGGAGATCGTCGACAGTGCGTCGATCTGCGACTCGGGCACCTCGATCACCGCCCCCACGGTCTCGAACAGGCGGCGCACGAGGGCCATGTCCTCCGCCGTGGACGCCCCTCCGGCGGCGAGTCCGGTGACGGCCTTGCCGACCGTGGCCGGCGTGTTCGGCATGGAGCGGATGACCGCGGTCCCGGCGCCGAGGACGTCGGCGAAGGTCTGCAGGGTCACGCCAGCCGCCAGGCTCACCACGATCGCGTCGGCCCTGAGGTGCGGCGCGATCTCGCGCAGCAGGTCGGGCACCATCGCCGGCTTCACACCGACGAGCACGATGCGCGCGGCGGCGACGGCCTCGGCGTTCCCATCGGGGCGGTCCTCGAGGGCCACGCTCGACACATCGCGCAGGTCGGCGAGATCCGCCGCACTCACCCGGGTGCGGTTCGTCGCGACGATGCCGCCGTCGACCGGGACGCCCGAGGCGACGACCCCACGGAGGATCGCCCCTCCCATCGATCCGGCACCGAGGAACGCGAGGGCGGGGAGAGAGTCAGCCATGTCGTCATCCTACGGCGGGCATGCCTGGGTTCCTCCGGTCGGCGGATCTAGACTCGTCGCATGAGTGCATCCGGCGGCGGCAAGGCGATCATCGCGGCGTTCCTGGCGAACATGGGCATCGCTCTGGCGAAGCTCGTGGCCTGGCTCCTCTCCGGCTCGGCGTCGATGCTCGCCGAGGCCGTGCACTCGATCGCCGACTCCGGCAACCAGATACTCCTGCTGATCGGCGGACGCAAGTCCCGGCGCGAAGCCGACCGCGCGCACCCCTTCGGCTACGGACGCGAGCGGTACGTGTCGGCCTTCGTGGTCTCGATCATCCTGTTCTCCCTCGGTGGCCTGTTCGCCATCTACGAGGGCGTCGACAAGCTGCGCCACCCCCACGAGCTCGACGAGCAATGGTGGTGGCTCCCGATCCTCGTGCTGGTGATCGCGATCGGGCTGGAGTCCTTCTCCCTGCGCACCGCCGTCAAGGAGAGCAACGTCGTGCGCGAGGAGGGTCAGTCCTGGGTCTCGTTCGTCCGGCGCGCGAAGGCCCCCGAGCTGCCGGTCGTGCTGCTGGAGGATGCCGGGGCTCTGACCGGCCTCAGCTTCGCCCTGCTCGGCGTCGGTCTCACCGTCATCACCGGCAACTCGGTGTTCGACGCGCTCGGCACTCTCATGATCGGCGTGCTGCTCGTGCTGATCGCGATCGTGCTGGGCATCGAGACGAAGAGCCTTCTCGTGGGAGAAGGGGCAAGCACCGCCGACCTCGACCGCATCGTCGACGCGATCACCCGCGGCGACGCGGTCGAGAAGCTCATCCACATCAAGACCCTCTACCTCGGTCCGGACGAACTGCTCGTCGCCGCGAAGATCGCCCTGTCGGCCGACAAGTCGGTGCGGGAGGCGGCCGACGACATCGACGACATCGAGGAGCGCATCCGCGCCGTCGTTCCCGCCGCGCGCATCATCTACATCGAGCCCGACGTGTACCGTCCGGCGATCGACCCCGAGCCTCCGACGGACGCCTTCGTCCTCAAGTCCTCCGACTGAGGTCTCCCGCACGCCGCCCGAGACGTCACCGACGCGGCGCGAAGAAGTCGCGGAGCAGCGCCGTCGCGGCATCCGCCTCGATCCCGCCGACCACCTCGGCACGGTACGGCAGCCGACGATCGCGCAGCACGTCGTACATCGAGCCCGCGGCGCCTGCCTTGTCGTCCCACGCCCCGAACACCACACGGGAGATCCGCGCCTGCAGGATAGCGCCCGCGCACATGACGCACGGCTCGAGCGTCACCACGAGCGTGTGCCCCTCGAGGTTCCAGGATCCGGCCGATGCGGCCGCCCGACGCAGGGCCTCGATCTCGGCGTGCCCGGTCGGATCGTGGGTCTCCTCCCGCGTGTTCCGGCCCTCGGCCACCACGCGCCCGCTCGGATCGAGCACCACGGCGCCGACCGGGATCTCGGAGGCGACGGCCGCCTCCCGCGCGAGCTCGAGCGCACGCGTCATCGCGGAGGCGTCGGCTGCGGTCATGGGTCGAGCCTACGACAGCGGCCCGTGGCCCTCCCCGGGGCGGTGCCGCGCGGACGATGTCGTCCCGGAGCCGCGAGCGCATTAGCCTGTATTCCATGCGTGTTCACGTCGCCGACCACCCCCTCGTCACCCACAAGCTCTCGGTGCTGCGCGACGCGCGCACCCCGTCGCCGGTCTTCCGCCAGCTCACGGAGGAGCTCGTGACACTGCTCGCCTACGAGGCGACCCGCAACGTCAAGGTCTCGCCGATCGAGATCACGACTCCCGTGACGACCACGACGGGCGTCAAGATCTCCGAGCCTCGGCCCATCGTCGTGCCGATCCTGCGCGCCGGGCTCGGAATGCTCGAGGGCCTCGTGAAACTGCTCCCGACGGCCGAGGTCGGCTTCCTCGGGATGGTCCGCGACGAGACCACCTTCGAGCCGACGACCTACGCCGAGCGGCTTCCCGACGACCTGAGCGACCGCCAGTGCTTCGCGATCGACCCCATGCTCGCGACCGGTGGCTCGCTGGCCGCCGCGATCCAGTTCCTGTTCGACCGCGGAGCCAAGGACGTCACCGCCATCTGCCTCCTCGGCACGCCGGAGGGCGTCGCGGCGATCGAGGCCATGGCCGGCGACAAGGACGTGACCCTCGTGCTCGGCGCCCTCGATGAGCGCCTGAACGAGAAGGGGTACATCGTCCCCGGCCTCGGCGACGCCGGCGACCGCCTCTACGGCACGGTCTGAGGCACCAGGCGGCGACCGACGTCAGCCGGTCGGTCGGTCAGTCCGCCGGTCGATCAGTCGACGACGAGGCGGTAGGCGCGTTCGTCGCCGTAGTGTGCGAACCCGGCGCGCGCGATGGTGGGCGCCGAGGTGGAGATTCGGCCCTTCACCAGAACCGTGACCGCACCCCACTCGCGGCTGAGGCGGACGCGTTCCGCGAGGACCCCGCGGTAGGCACCGCGCCCCCGATGCGTCTCGAGCGTCGCGGCGCCCCACAGCCGCGCGAAGCCGTCCGCCAGCGTGAACCCGCCCGTGCTCACGGGCGATCCTTCCAGACGCGCCAGCACGCGAGCACCGGTCCTCGTCGATGACGACGCGGTCACCTCGGCGAGCTCCTCCTCCAGGCCGTGCGTATCGAGCGGCTGCTGGCCCCAGACGGAGACGTTGATGCGATCGACCTCCCTGACCTGTTCCCACGTCTCGACACGCTCGGTCGAGACGGCATCCGGCACCTCCGTCGACACCTGCGCGAGGGGGCAGGCGAACACCGCGACCGTATCGACGTGCTCCGCACCGCGGCGCTGCAGGTCCGCCTCGAGATCCGGGGAGTCGGAGGGGTTGCTCCAGAATGTCAGCACCGACTCCCCCCAGGCCCGGGTCTGCGCGATCGCGTGCTGCACGACCTCGGCTGCGTCGAGCGCGGACCGCACCTGCGACCCCCGCACGCCGCCTCCGAACCGCTCGGGGTACCGCACGAGCAGCAGCTCGTCGTCTCGGCTCTCCGCGCCGCGCGGCAGCCACGTCCACTCGGCGGCCGCGCGGAGGATCTCATCGGTCGAGTGGGCTCTCGCAGACATCACTCCGCCGCTCCGACGAGTCGTGCGAAGGCGCTGAGCCGCGCCACGCCCTCGGGCGTGCGGGGAAGGTCGTCGAGGAGTGCCGGGGAGTGGATCAGGTAGGCGACGCACTGCGCCCGCGAGATCGCGACGTTGAGCCGGTTCTGCAGCAGCAGGAACTCCGGCCCGCGCGGCGCATCGCGCCCGCTGGACGCGGCGAGGGTCGTGATCGAGACCACCGCCTCCTTGCCCTGGAAGTTGTCGACCGTGCCCACCGGGACGTCGGCGAACCCGGCCGTCGCGAGGGCATCATGCACGAGCTGACGCTGCGCGTTGTATGGGGTGATGACGATGATGTCGGTCGGTTCGAGAGGGCGCACGGTGACGTCGTCATCGCAGTCCGTGAACGCGCGCCCGACCAGATCCCCGACGAGGCGGACGACCTCGGCCGCCTCCTCGGGCGACTGCGTGGCGTTGCCCCGATGGCGGAGGGGCACGACGTGGAGTCCCGGGTCGATGCCTTCGACGGACCGCTTCTCGGTGCCCGGCGCCGAGGCCAGGCGTCCGGCGTAGGACAGCTTCGACACCGGCGCCGCGACGAAGGGGTGCATCCGCCAGGAGCGCGCGAGGAAGTACCCGTACTCCGGCCGCACCACGGCGTCTCCGTCCATGACCCATCCCAGGGCGGACGTGTCGACGGGCTCGGGATGCGCGCCCTGGCTCACCTGGGGGAGCTGCTGGGGGTCGCCCAGCAGGAGCAGGCGCTCGGCCCCCGCCGCCACGGCGATCGTGGAGGCCAGCGAGAACTGGCCGGCCTCGTCGATCACCAGCAGGTCGAGACCGCCGCGGTCCACCCGCATCGTGTTGCTGAAGTCCCAGGCGGTGCCGCCCACGACCGCGCCTTCTCCCGCGTGCTCGCCGAGGAACGCCGCCATGCCCGTCTTCGGGATCACGGTGTACCCGGGTTCGGCGTCCGGATCCTTCGGAGCCTTCGCGACCCGGGCCGGAGAGACACCGTCGGCGACGATCCGCTCGAGGAGGGTCTCGATGATCGCATGGGACTGGGCCACGACGCCGACGCGGAAGCCGTGGTCGTTGACCAGTCGGGCGATCACCTGCGATCCCGTGTAGGTCTTCCCCGTTCCCGGAGGCCCCTGGACCGCGAGGTAGCTCCGATCCAGGTCGAGCACGGCGCGCACGATCGCGTCGATGGTGTCGTCCTCGCCCGAGGGGATGGGATTACCGGACACGGTGCGCGGGGGAATCCGCCGGATGATGTCGGTGGCGGCGTCTTCAGGGAACCCGGGAGCGGCCTCATGCACGGCATCCGCCCACTCGTCGATCGCTCCCTGCAGCGAGACCACCCGCGGCGGCGCGGCCGGGGTGAGCGCCAGCGGGAGCTCGTCCCAGGTCTGGCCCTGCACCGCCGACTCGGTCACGAGATAGCCGTCTTCGAGCACCCCGGTGATCGTCACGGAATGCGGCACGTGCACCGCGCGCGACGGGGTCTCGGTGTCGAAGGGAGCAGGCGCCTCGTACAGCGCGAACGGCTGGGCACCCGCCCCGAGCGTGGTGCCGGGAGACACCTCCCCGCGGATCTCGACGTCGCGCGAGAGCACGCGGCGCCCCTCGCCGACGCTCCAGTCCCGGACCACCCGCGAGGCGCCGCTGTCGACGCGCACCACGTCTCGGGTGCCCTCCCACATCGTGACCGGCTCGCGCAGGCGCTGGAAGTGCGCGACCCAGAAGCTCTTGGCCTCGCGGGGGAAGTAGTCGATCGCCGCTGCCGCGATACGGTGCACCTGGCCGTCGCCGCCGGCCTGCCGCTCGGACTCGGCGTCGGCGAGCAGGGCCACGGAGCGCGGCGAGGGCTCGTACACCACGTCGTCGGCGGCGTCGGGCGGAGCCGGCGTCACGCCCTTCTCCCGCGCGATCTCGATCAGCCAGTTGCGCAGCCGCCGCGTCGACACGCAGTCGTAGCGGTTGTAATCGGCGAGGTCCGCGAGCACGGCGTCGGCCTCGTCCCGCGCCCCCGCGGCCGCCAGCTCGCGCGCGGCGACGTACTGGACGATGGAGTCATCGCCCTTCTGCACGTCGCTGGTGCGCACATCGTCGCCCATGTAGAGCGGTTCGAGCTTCTTGATCGAGTAGGAGCGCGACCCGACGCGGACCGTCCGCAGGACGAGCGGGTACAGGTCGACGAACACGCCCTCGCGGAGCAGACGGTCGACCTCGCCCTCGCGCACCCCGTAGCGCGCGGCCATCGCCACCAGATGCGAGGTCTCGTAGGGCGCGTAGTGGTAGATGTGCATGCCAGGGTGCGTCTTCCGGCGCAGCGCGACGAAGTCGAGGAAGGTCTCGAAGGCCCGTCTCTCCTCGTCGAAGGTGTGCGCCCACAGGGCCGTGTACTGATCCGTGTTGTCGACCCACCCGAAGAGGTAGTCGATGCCCCACTCCCCCTCGCCATCCGCCGCCGGCTCGGTATAGAGGGGATCGCCCTCGAAGTCGAAGAAGATATCCCCGTGGCTCGGGACCGGCAGGGTGTGGATGGCCGGCGCGAAGTGGACGTCGTAGGTCGGGCCGCCCTCGGCATCGGCACGGAGCTGGAGGGCGGCCTGCGCCCGGAGCGCCTCGAAGGTGTCGCCGTTCATGCCGTCGGGCGCGTGCGACGCCGCGGCGAGGTCGTCGATCGACGCGATCCCGGCGGCACGCAAGCGCGCCCGCTGGACGGGCCGCATGCGGGCCACCATCAGCAGGTCCCGGTGCGCGAGCACCTGCTCCTCGCAGGTCGCGCACCGCCCGCACGCGACGATCTGCAGGTCGCCCCGGTCGTCGCCCCATCCGAGCGGCTCCCCCTCGGCGCCGTCCGCGATGCGCCGATCGGCGATCAGCGCGCGCAGTCGCGCCCGACGCACCCGGAACAGGGGCAGCAGATCGTCGACCGCGTGGGTGCTGAGCGAGCCGTCGCCCAGGATCAGGTCGACCTCGTCCGAACGCGGGACGCCCAGCCGATCCAGCTGATCGGCGTATGCCGCCAACTGCATCAAAGCGGTCACGCGTGCCTTGCGAGCGAGCTTCGAGTCCTGCACGCGCCAGCGGCCGTCGGGATCCTTGCGCAGGAAGTCCGCGAACCCGACGAACTCCTCCGTGGCGAACGCCGCCTGGAAGACGACCTCCGCCGTCGAGCGCAGGGCCTGCTCGGTCTCGGCGACCGCCGCCGCGAGAGCCTCGGCATCGACCGAGGAGACCTTGTCGATCCGGTGCACGGCCGCCTCGCCGAGGTCGGCGACGTACCGCGCGAGGACGTTGCGCTCGTGCACGTCGCCCAGCAGCGCCGCCCGCGCGAGGGTGGCGTCTTCCGGCTCCTCGACGGCCGGGACGCGTCCGAGCTTCGCATCGATCGCGCGGCACCACGCGAACTCGCATTCCGCAGCGGCCTTCAGGTCGCTGGCACTCCAGATGACGCGTTGCGCCGGGGTGTCGATCCGCACGATGCTCCATTTCCTCGGTGATTCGACAGTAGCCGCGGCATCCGACACTGCCGTGCGACGGCGATCCCTCCCCGGCGCCGGGGGGATCGCGCGATCAGGTCACAGACGCCGGAGCGTCGACGCGTTCAGCGCCACCAGGTGTCGTCGGGACCCACGGGGAGGTGGCGCTTGTGCTGGGAGCCGAGGTACTTCGCCTCGATGCGGCCCGCGACGTCCGGATCGACCTCATGCCCCTCGAGGTAGTCGTCGATCTGCTCGTACGTGAGGCCGAGCTCGTCCTCGTCCGCGCGGCCGGGGATGCCGTCGAGCAGGTCGGCCGTGGGCACCTTGTTCGACAGGCGGTCCGGGGCACCGAGGGAGCGCAGCAGCGCGCGTCCCTGCCGCTTTGTGAGTCCGGACAGCGGGAGCACGTCGGCCGCGCCGTCGCCGAACTTCGTGTAGAAGCCCGTGACCGCCTCGGCGGCGTGATCGGTCCCGATGACGAGCGAGCCCTCGTGCCCGGCGAGCGCGTACTGGGTCACCATCCGCACACGGGCCTTGATGTTCCCGCGGTTGAAGTCGCTGATATCGCTCGTGACGGCGAACTCGATGTCCTCCTCGACGCCGTCGACGCCGTTCTGGATGTTGACCTCGACCGACGAATCCGGACCGATGAACTCGAGCGCGGCCTGCGCATCGTCGGCGTCGTGCTGCACCCGATACGGCAGCCGCACGGCGAGGAACCGCGCTTCGCCTCCCTCGGCGCGCACGCGCTCCGCCGCCAGCTGCGCCAGGCGCCCGGCGAGGGTCGAGTCCTGCCCGCCGGAGATGCCGAGGACGAACCCTCGGGCACCGCTGGCCCGGAGGTAGTCGGCGAGGAACTGCACGCGGCGCTCCACCTCGGCTCCGGGGTCGATCTCGGCCTGAACGCCGAGCGCTTCAGAGATCTGCTTCTGCAGGGTCACGGGATCCTCCAACTCTTCGGTTCCCCCCAGTATCGCGTGCCCTGGGGGCGTGGGGCCGGAGACGGGCCGATCCGTGGGAGCGGCGGGGGGGTCCCGGCCTGAGAAGATGGGAACGTGAAACTCCTCGTCGCGGCCATGGCCTCCGAACTCGCCGCCTTCCCGGAACAGCTCGAGGGCTTCGACCGTCTCGTCACCGGCGAGGGGAAGATGCAGGCGACCTATGCGCTGACCCGCGCGCTGACGGAGCGCGAGTACACCGAGGTGGTCGTGGTGGGCACCGCGGGGGGCATCGACCCGGAGCTCCCGGCCGCCGTGCACGAGATCGGCAGCGCTCTGCAGCACGACGTGTTCGACCTCGAGGGCGTTCCAGGACAGCACGTGTCGCTGCCGGCGCGGGTGACGACGGGGCGCGACGGCGTGCTCATCGCGACCGGCGACAGCTTCGTGGGGGATGCCGGGATCACCGCGGTCATCCGCCCGTCCGGCGCCGGCCTGGTCGACATGGAGACCTACGCGTACATCTGGGTGGCGCAGCAGTTCGGCGTGCCCATCCGCGCCTTCCGTGCCATCTCGGACCGTGCGGAGGACGGAGCGCTGGTCGACTTCCGTGCCGCCATCGCCCGGTGCAGCGAGCAGCTGCGCGAGGTGATCCGCCAGGAGTACGGCGTCTGAACCGGAGGCCGCTCACCGGGTCTCGATGAGACTCGGTCCCTCCTCGGTAGCGAAGACGCGGAGCTGCGCGGGGATCTGATCCTGCATCGCCTCGACATGGCTGATCACTCCGACCGTTCGCCCGCCCTGCCGCAGCTCGTCGAGCGTCCGCATCGCGACCTCCAGGGTGTCGCCGTCGAGGGAGCCGAACCCCTCGTCGATGAACAGCGTGTCGAGACGGATGCCGCCGGCTCGGGCGGTCACGACCTCGGCGAGCCCGAGCGCCAGGGCGAGCGAACCGAGGAACGTCTCGCCGCCGGAGAGCGACTGCGCCGGACGCGTCTGCCCCGTGAAGGCGTCGAAGACCACGATGCCGAGACCGGAGGCGGCGCCCCGGGCCGCGACCGCGTCGGAGTGCTGGAGGCGGTATCGACCGGACGACATGTCGTCGAGGCGTCGATTGGCCGCCGCGACGATCTCTTCGAGCTCGGCGGCGAGCACGAAGGTCTCCAGCGTCATCCGACGCGTGTTGGGCCCGCGGCCGGCGAGGGTGTCGGCGAGGTTCTGCAGCACGGCGTGCTCGGCGACGTCGGCGGCGGACCGTGCGTGCTCCTCGGCGGCGGACGCGATCAGTCCGCCGAGACGCTCGACGACGGTGCGCGCCTTGCCGGCCGCGTCGACCGCCGCCATCCAGGCCGAACGCGCCGCCGCCGCCCGCTCCTCGACCGGGGCGACGGCGATCGGCTCCTCCGGGAGCGCACGCAGTTCGAGAGGCAGCAGGATCCCCTTCTCCTTCTCGCGGAGCACCGTGTGCCGGGTGATGCGCGCGTCGAGCTCCCCCTGCTCGCGCGAGGGGAGCAGCGCCCGCTCGGCGTCGGAGATCTCCTCGAACGGGGAATCCTCGAGCGCGCGTCGGCATGCCTCCTCCGCCTCCCGCACGGCCACGAGACGACGATCGCGATCGAGCAGCGCACCGGCGAGGGCGGCCGCCGCCGCGATGCGGACCTCCATCGCCTCGATCCGCTGCGCCACCGACGGGTGCCCGCCTCGGGCCCGTTCGATCTGCGCGCCGGCCTCCCGGTCGCTCTGCTCCCGCGCGGCGAGCGACTCCCGCGCGGCGGCCGACTCGCGCGCGGCGTCGGCCCGCTGGGCCGCCAGGTCAGCCTCCCGATCGGCGAACGCCGCGATCTCACCGTCGAGCCGGCCGGCGGTCTCCCGCGCCTCGACCGCGGCGCGGAGCTCGCCGTCGAGGGCCTCGCATTCGGCATCGGCGATCGACGGGGTGCGTCCGTCCGCGGCGGCGACCGCGACCGCGAGCTCGGCCTGCACGGCGGAGACGCGTTCGGCGACCCCCCGCTCATGGCGGGCGGCGGCGTCGCGCAGCGCCTCGGCGTCGTCGACGTCGTCGGCGGACACGGGGTCGACGTGCGCGGCGGGCACCGGATGCTCGTGTGCTCCGCAGACGGGGCAGGCCTCTCCGGGAACCAGCGTGGAAGCCAGTTCGCCGGCGAAGCCGTCCAGGCGCCGCTGGCGAAGGGCTGCGAGCTCGGCCTGTGCCGTGGCGAGGGCGGTGCTGGCCGTGGCGAGTTCACGATCGGCGTCGGCCTTCGCGCGTCGGAGGCGCTCCTCGTCGCGGGCGGCGTCGCACCGCGCGGCCGCGCGGTCTCGGCGGGCTGTGAGGTCGTCCACCCGATCTGCGAGGCGGCGCGCGTCGTCTCGGGCTTCTCGGAGGGCCGCGAGCGCCGCGGGCGACTCGGCTTGTTCCTTCTCGATCGCGGCGACCCGTGCGGCGGCGCGCTCGACGGCGGCCCGGTCCTCGGAGAGACGGGCCGCTCGATCGGCCGCGAGCGCCTCGAGCTGCGCGGCCTGCTGCCAGGCGCCGCTCTCGGCGGTCCGTGCCGCCACCCAGCCCTGCAGACTCTCGATCGATGTCTCGACGCCTTCGTCGGCGACCTGGTCCCACGCGGCGACGGCATCGGCGACGACGCTCTCGGCCGACTCGACGGCGGCCGAGGCGCGACGCCGTTCGTCGATCGGACCCCGCAGGGCTTCGGCGGCCCGCGCCCTGTCGAGGAGGATGCGGGCCGCATCGATCTCGTCCTGCTGGGCATCGAGGTCGGCGAGCGCCGACCGAGCCCGATCTCGCTCGACCTGCGCGCCGCGCTGCTCCCGCGCGGACAGCAGCGCAGTATCGGCCTCGGCCAGACGGAGCTCAGCCTCCTCCTGCTCGGCGGCTCGCCGCTCGGCACGGTAGGCCGCCCGAGCCTCCGCCCGTCGGAGCAGGGCCAGCCGGGTCTCGGGGTCGGCCGCGGCCCGCGCGGATGGCCCCTCTCCGACCGGCGTCTCGCGCCCACCCCCGACCGGAGCATCGGACCAGGCGCTCGACAGCGCGGCGGTCGTGGGGTCGCCCGCGTCTGTGACGAGCTGCTCCTCGCCGGCACCCGTCACGCCGTCGAGCGCTTCGTCGACGACGAGTCTCTCCGCCTCGTCGAGCCGCGCGGTCACTGCGGCCGCGCGAAGTCCGATCGCCTGCTCGGAGGCGCGACGCCGCTCGTCGAACCGGGTCTGCACGTCGTCGAAGCGCTCGCTGCCGAAGAGACGCCGGAGGAGCGCCTGGCGATCGCGGCTGTTGGCCAGGAGGAACTCGGAGAAGCGGTTCTGTGCGAGCAGGATCACCTGGAGGAACTGCTCGCGGCTCAGCTGGAGGATCTCGTCGAGCTCGTGCGCGACGTCGACGGCACGAGCCGCGCGCCCGACCCACCCGTCGTCGGTGAGCTCCTCGAGCCCCACCGCAGACGCCTGCTTCGTCATGCCTCCGCCGCGCTTGGCCGGGCGGAGGTACTCCGGGGATCGACGCACGCGATAGCGGCCGGACGGGGTGCTGAACTCCACCACCACCTCCGACGGATCGTCGGGTTCGCAGTGGTCGCTGCGCAGCCGCTTCTCCCCCCCGTCGTAGCGCGGAACGCCGCCGTAGAGCGCGAAGCACACCGCGTCGAGGATGCTCGACTTCCCGGCCCCCGTACGACCGGCGATCAGGAAGATCCCGTCGTCGGCGAAGGCGTCGAAGTCCACGACCTGACGGGAGCGGAACGGGCCGAACCCCTCGACCTCGAGACGGTGGAGACGCATCTAGACGAGCGCCTCCGCACGCACGACATCGTCGAGCACCTCGCGGATCAGCTCGCCCTCCCGCTCGGTCGCCCCCTGGCCGTCGCGCACGTGGGACAGGAAGGCGTCGATGCGCTCGCCGTCGGTCTGCGCCGTCTGCAGCCGGTTCGCGTACGAACCGACCCCGCTCTCGACCGGGACCGCGGGCTGGTGCTGCACCATCGCGCAGTGGGGGAACCTCTCGCGCAGCCGCCGCATCGGCTCGGTCTGCGGGAGCGCGTCGGTGTAGACCGCGCACACCCAGGCGTCCGCGTGGGCGGCGACGTTCGCGTCGGAGAGGATCTCGTCGAGGGCGCCGGTGAGCGTGACGAGGCGCCGTGGCACAGGCAGGTCGAGCCACTCGACCGTGCCGAGGCCGTCTGCGTCGAGCTCGACCAGCCAGGAGCCCCGGGGCTTGTGCTGCTCGCCGAAGCTGTAGTGCAGCGGGGCGCCGGCGTAGCGGACGCGCGAGCTCACCTGGTTGCGCCCGTGGATGTGCCCGAGAGCGACGTAGTCGGGGCCGTCGAAGACGTCGAGGGGGACGACGTCGAGCCCGCCCTGGCGCACCTCGCGCTCGAGACCGATCGTGGCGTCGACGCCCGCCGCGAAGCAATGGGCGATGGCGATCGAGCGGCCGGGGTGCTCCCGCATGCCGGCCCGCACGAGGCTCATGGCATGCTCCATCGTCTGCGCCTGGGTGCGGAGCGGGCGACCCGCCGCGTCGCCCTTGGGCCAGTGCTGCCGGACGATCGCCGGCTCGAGGTAGGGGATGCCGTAGAAGTGCACCGGCCCCGCGGCGTCGCTCACCGTGACCGGAGTTCCGATCGCGGCGGGATCGGTGAGGACGTGGATGCCGTCGCGAAGCAGTCGGGCCTGGAACCCGAGCCGGGCCGCGGAGTCGTGGTTGCCACTGGTGACGATGACGGACGCGCCGGTCTCGTGGAGGGCGACCAGCGCGTCTCCGAGGAGCGTGTAGGCAGGGCCCGAGGGGGTCGCCGAGTCGAAGACGTCACCGGCGAGAACGACGACGTCGACCCGGTGGTCGCGAACCTGCTGCGTGAGCGCCCCGAGCACCTCGGCCAGAGCGTCCATGGTCGAGTTGCCATGGAACGATCGGCCGATGTGCCAGTCGGAGGTGTGCAGGATGCGCATGCTCACACGCTACGAAGGACCACCGACATTCGGTTCGAGGCGTGCCGCCGAACGCGCGAGATGGGCCGCGGGGTCCCCCGCACCGCGGCGTGTCGAGCGGCAGGCGCGGCTCCCGATCCGTAACACGGCGTCATGGAACAGCCGGTCAGCGAGAGCGCAGCAGGGAGGCCTTCTCGGGGTGGGCGGAGAACCAGTCGGAGACGTACCAGCAGACGGCGTCGATCTTGCGGTCGCCCCGCGCCTCGATGTCGGCCACCGCGCCTTCCACGACCGTGCCGGCGTAGCCGTGGCCGCGGAAAGTCGGGATCGTGAACGCCCGCGTGAGGGCGATCGTGCGGCCGTCGTCGCGGTAGTCGAGGACGCTGACGAGCTGTCCGTCGCGCGTGAGGGTGTAGCGCGAGGCGTCTTTCTCGTCGGTGAGGATGAAGCCGGAGGCAAGCGAGGAGATCGTCATCCCTTCCACGTTACGCCCGGGATCGGGGGCGGTGGTCGTTTTGACACAGACCGACACGATCGGACATAATCCCCCCATGACCACCAACGCACGCCCTTTGTCCGCCCAGGAGGCGAACGGGACTGCCGGGATGATGATGCCCGGTCGCGTTGGCATGTGTTGCCGAATGTGTCGCTGAACGAACAGCCACCCCGCCCGACTCGACCCTTCGCGATCTGCGAGGCCTGAGTCCCCGAGCATCCACCCTTGCTCGCTTTCCGGCTCGCCCGGTCATTCATGCAACGCATCCGAGCCCATCGGCTCACGTCCTGAGGACTTCATCATCATGTCGAACACCGCACTTCTCGAGCGTCCCACCGCCACCGCCGTCCGCCCCGCTCCGTCGTCGAGCGCCGCCGAGGCCACGGCGGCCGACCTGCCCGCCGCCCGCTCTCCCCGCGGCTTCGCCCTCTACGTGGGCCTCGACGAGATCAAAGCCGCGGAAGCGGGTGTGAGTCTGCCGCTCCTGGTCGACGCCCTGCGTCGGACGCTGGCGGAACTCGCCCCCGGCGCCGAGACGCACGCGACCGTCGCGCTCGCGCCCCACGGCTCCGGCGGCCGCGACCTCGACGTCGTCCGCCTGGCTCTGCAGGAGCCCGGCGCGATCGCCCGCACGAAGGCCGCCCTCGAGGAGGACGCCGCGGTCGAGGAAGGCGGCGTGACGGTCGACATCTCCCGCAAGCGCGTGCTCATCGACGGCGAGTCGGCCGCCTTCACCTACAAGGAGTTCGAGCTGCTGCAGTACCTCGTGCTCCGCGAGGGCCGCACGATCGAGCGCTCCGAACTGGTCTCGGCCCTCTGGCAGGCACAGGACGACGAGACTCCCGGCGAGCGCACGATCGACGTGCACGTGCGCCGCCTGCGCGCCAAGCTCGGCCGCTACGAGGACATCGTCCGGACCGTCCGCGGCATCGGATACCGCTTCGACCGCCACGCCGACGTCGTCATCCGCTACGGCCACGGGACGCCGTCGCCCGACCGCTTCTGATCTCCGCCCGCGCGACTGTCAGACCCGCCACGTAGGGTGGGGCGCATGACCTTGACAGCGGATGCCGCAGCGGGAGCCCCCGCGTCGGCCGCCGCACCCCGTCAGACGGTCTATCGTCCGGTCCATCCGCTCGACCTGCTCCGTACGGTCGGCATGCTCCGGCGCGGAGCCACCGATCCGACGACCGTGATCGACGGCCCCGTGATCTGGCGCGCTCTGCGCACACCGGCAGGCCTCGCGACGCTGGCACTCCGCGCCGCGGGCGACGAGGTGCACGCGACCGCGTGGGGCCCGGGGGCCGAGTACGCGCTCGATCGGGTCCCGAGGCTGTGCGGCGCCCAGGACGATTCCGAGGGGTTCGACCCCTCCGGGCATCCGCTCATCGCCGACGCGGCCCGCCGCCATCCCGGCATCCGGCTCGCGCGTACCGACGAGGTGTTCGACGCGCTCGCCTGCGCGATCCTCGAGCAGAAGGTCACCTCGATGCAGGCCTTCGGCGCCTGGCGGGCACTGGTCTCGCGCTTCGGCGAGCGCGCGCCCGGGCCGACACCGCGCCCCATGTTCGCGGCTCCACCGGCATCCGCGTGGCGGTCAATCCCCTCTTGGTCCTGGCATCGCGCGGGGGTCGAGCCGCCGCAGTCGAAGACGATCGTGCGGGCGGCCGAACGCGGCGAGAGCATCGAGCGCGCGCTGCGGGCGGCCGTCGACGGAGCCGACCGCGACCGCATCCTCACGAGCCTGCCCGGCATCGGGCCGTGGACCTCGGCCGAGACCCGCCTCCGGGCGCTCGGCGATCCCGACGCGGTGAGCGTCGGTGACTACCATCTCTCCCACCAGGTCGGCTACGCCCTGACCGGCACGCGCGTGGACGACGACGGGATGCTCGAGCTGCTGGCTCCGTGGGCGGGGCACCGTCAGCGCGTGATCCGGCTGATCTTCGCGAGTGGTGTCCGCGAGCCGCGACGGGGGCCGCGTCTAGCCCCTGAGGACCACCGCCGGCGATGACGCGCGACCGTAGGCTGTGCTCATGAACAGATCTCGACGCCTCGGCCCCCGCCTGCTCGTCACGGCCGGGCTGCTCATCGTGGGCGTGGTCATCGGCCTCGTCTTCCAGAACGTCTGGCTCGGCGTGGTGCTCGCCGCGATCGTCTGGATCGGGTGGTTCCTCGGCTACGAGTCGCGGCGCGGCGACAACGCCGGAGTCAACGACGAAGACCACGGCATCGAGCTCTGACCGCCGTCAGTAGTACACGGCGAGGGGACCGGACGGGCCGTCGATCACACGCACGGGGGTGTCGAAGACCCGGGACAGCACGTCGTCGGTCATGATCTCCGCCGGTGTGCCGAACTCGACGACCTCGCCGCCCTTCATCGCGCAGATGCGATCGGCGTAGTGCCCGGCGAAGTTGATGTCGTGCAGCACGATCACGATGGTGCGCCCGAGCTCCTCCGCCGCACGTCGGAGGTGCTTCATCATCTGCACCGCGTGCCTCATGTCGAGGTTGTTGAGCGGCTCGTCCAGCAGCACGAAGGCCGTGTCCTGAGCCAGGACCATCGCGACGTAGGCGCGCTGCCTCTGCCCCCCGGAGAGCTCGTCGAGGTAGCGGCTCTCCAGCTCGCCGAGGTCGAGGAAGTCGATCGCCTGGCTGATGACCTTCTCGTCGGCGACCGTCAGCCGCCCCTGCGAATGCGGGAATCGGCCGAATCCGACCAGCTGGCGCACCGTCAGCCGCGTGACGAAGTGATTCTCCTGCCGGAGGATCGACACGACCTTGGCGAGGTCCTTCGACTTCGTTGAGGCGACGTCGAGCCCGGCGATCTCGATGGAACCGGCATCCATCCCGTTCAGCCGCCCGATCATCGTGAGCAGCGTCGACTTGCCGGCGCCGTTCGGGCCGATGAGAGCGGTGATGCCGCCCGTAGGGATCGCGAGGTCGACCGGACCGATCGCGACATCGCTGCTGTAGTCCCTGCGGACGCCGTGGAGTGCGATCACAGCCGCCCCTTTCTGAGGATGACGAGGAGGAAGACGGTGCCGCCGACGACCTCGATGAGGATCGACACCATGCCCTGCGCGTAGAACACGTTCTTCATCACGAAGTACGCGCCCGCGAGGACCGTGAAGGCGGTGAGCACGGCGACCGGGAGGATCAGCCGGTGATCGTGGGTGTCGGCGAACTGGTAGGCGAGCGTGGCCACGAGAAACCCGAGGAACGTCATCGGCCCGACCAGCGCGGTCGACGTGGCCATGAGCACCGCGACCAGGAACAGCACGACGAACAGCTCGCGCCGGTGGTCGAGTCCGAGCGAGCGGGCCGTCTCGGGGCCGAGCGCCATGACGTTCAGCCGGCGAGCGCGCAGCCACAGCAGAGCGGATGCCGCGACGACGAGCGGGATCGCGAGCGGCAGGTACGCGGGGTCGGCGTTCGACACGTTCCCGAAGAGTCGCGCGGCCAGCACGTCGAACTCGCTGGGAGTGAGCAGCCGCTGCATGAACGTGCTGATCGCGCCGAGCCCGCCGCCGATCACGATGCCGACGAGAAGCATGATCTGCAGGTTGCCGTAGCGGCCGGAGAGGAGCCATCCATAGAGGGCGAGCGCGAGCGCCACCATGATCGCCACCTGCAGCGCGAACTGCCCGACGCCCTGGATGGCGACGAGGCCCGCAATGCCGAAGAGGTACACCGTCGTGGTCTGAACCACCCGGTAGAGCGACTCGAAGCCCATGATCGACGGCGTGATGATGCGGTTGTGGGTGACGGTCTGGAAGCTGACCGTCGCGACGGCCTGGGCGACCGCGACGAGGGCGATGACCGTGAGCGAGGTCGCGCGGTGCTGGGCGATGCGCCAGAAGCCCGCCGAGCCGACCGGCATGGGATTCCCCCAGGCCAGCAGTCCGAAGCCTGATCCGGCAACGAGCACGAGGAGCACCGCCACCACGACGACGTACCGCCGTCGGGCACGCGCCGACGCGAACGCCCCGGCCGACCGCGACGTCGTGCCCGCGGATGCGGCGACGGCGCTACCCACGACGACGCTGCCGGAGGAGGAGGGCGATGAACACCACGGCGCCCACGACGCCGAGGATGAGGGAGACCGGCACCTCGAACGGCATGATGATCGTCCGCCCGATGATGTCGCACACCGTGACGATTGCGATGCCGAGCAGACACACCCACGGCAGGTTGCTGCGGAGGTCGTCTCCGCGCACCATCGAGACGATGTTCGGAACGATCAGTCCGAGGAAGGGGAGGTTGCCGACGACCACGGTCACCACACCGGTGGTCACGGCGATCAGGGCCGTGCCGAGGAGGATCATGCGGTTGTAGTTCACGCCGACGTTCGTGGCGATCTCCTCCCCGAGGCCGGCGATGGTCAGCCGATCGGCGACGAGGAACACGATCAGCCCGATGACCGCGACGATCCACAGCATCTCGTACTGACCGCGCATCACCGACGTGAAGCTTCCGGCGAACCAGACGCCGATGATCTGCAGGGAGTCGGTGACGAGCGCGAAGTACGTCGTGATCGCCCCCACCACGGCGCCGAGCATGATGCCGACGATGGGCACGATGAGCGACGACCTCAGCGCCACGCGGCGGAGGAAGGCGAAGAACACCATCGTGCCGATGAAGGCCGCGAGCACCGCCCCGGCCATCCGGAGCGCCAGCGGCGGCTGCGGCACGAGCACCATCACGGCGAGCAGGCCGAGTCCCGCCCATTCGGTCGTGCCGGTGGTGGTCGGCTCGACGAAGCGGTTCCGGGTGAGCAGCTGCATGACGAGGCCCGCCATCGCCATGGCGGCACCGGCGAGCACCAGGGCGATCGTGCGGGGCACGCGCGTGATCTGGAACATCTGCGCGCCGTCGGAGGCGCCGGCGATGTCGTAGACGCCGGTGAAGAGCGAGATCGCGAGCAGCACGGCGACGACGACCACGCCGACGAGCAGCTTCGGATCGAACAGTCGCGCCCTGCGGCGGGCGAGGGAGGAAGAGGGGGAACTCATGGCGGCAGGTCGTGGCGGTCTCCGGCGCGTGCCGGGGACCGCCACGGAGGGCTTACGCGCCCGCGCTCTTCTCGAGCGCGTCGGCGAGGTCGTTGAAGAACGTCGTGTACGTCTGGATCCCCTCGTTGAGGTAGGTGTCGGTGGGCATGTAGACGAGCTGCCCCTCCTGCACCGCGGTGACACCGGCGAGCGCCTCGGAGTTCTCGAGGATCTCGGCGGCCTGCACGTAGTCGGGCGTCTCGGCGGCGAACACCGCGTCGCGGTCGAGCACGAGGATCCAGTCGGGGTTCGACGAGGCGATCGCCTCGACCGAGATCTCGTCGCCCTGGTGGTCGTCGGTCGCGTCGTCGACCTCGAGGGCGGGCGTGAGGCCGAGGATGTCGTAGATCGGGCCCAGCGAGCGACCGACCGTCGGCGCGAGGTAGCCGATCTCACCGCCCGACGTGTTGACGGCCATCACCGTGTCGGCGTCGTCGTATGCGGCCCTGGCACGCTCGATCGCGGCGTCGAAGTCGTCCACGAGCTCCTTCGCCTCGTCCTGCTTGCCGAAGACCTCGCCGAGCACCGTCGTCTGGCGCTTGAGCTCCTCGTCGAACGCCTCGCCCTCCCGGGGCTCGAGGTCGATGATGGTCGCGTCGGGCACCAGGTCGGCGATCGCGGCGTTGTGCTGCGTGAAGCGCTGGCCGCTGATGATGAGGTCGGGCTCGACGGCGACGATCGCCTCGAGGTTCGGCTCACTGTGGAGTCCGATGTCGACGATGGCGTCGTCATCGACGTAGGAGACCGTCTCGGGCATCAGCGCGACGGCACCGCCGGACAGCTCGACACCCCAGTCCGACAGGGTCTGGAAGGTGCGGTTGTCGAGGGCGACCACGGATGCGGGAGGCGTGGCGATCTCGTGCGTGCCGGTGTTGTCCTCGATCGTGACGGAGTCCGCCGCGGCGGAGGTCTCCTGGGGTTCGGCCTCGGTGCCGGACGCGCAGCCGGCGAGGGCGAGGAGGCCGACGAGCGCGACGCTCGTGGCGGTGAGGGTTCTGGGCACGGACATGGAGAGACTCCTGTTCTGCGGGATGGTCGCACCATCAGCTGGCGCCGGTCGGACGGGCGGATCGAGCCGCAACCGTCGCGAATGAGGTTAGCCTTACTTTATGAGCGACACGAAATCCGGTTTCACGATCGAACGCCGCGGCCTGGAGCTGCGGTTCCGCAGCGTCGCCCTCGCCTCCCGCGAGTGGCTGACGCCGGACTACGTGCGCGTGCGGCTGACGGGCTCGGACCTCGCGGGGTTCTCCTCGCTGGGCGCCGACGACCACATGCGCCTGTTCTTCCCCGCCGGACCGGTCGACTCGGTCGAGGAGCTGCGCATGGCGCCGAGCCGCGAATACACGCCGCTCGCGTGGGGCGAGGACTGGCTCGACGTCGAGTTCGCCGTGCACGGCGACAGCGGCGTGGCGGCGCCGTGGGCAGCGACGGCGGCGATCGGCTCCGCGATCGGGGTCGGCGGCCCGCGCGGATCCGCGGTGCTCACCGGAACACCGGGCTCGTGGTTCCTGGCCGGCGACGAGACCGCCATCCCGGCGATCCGCCGCTTCGCCTCCGTCATCCCCGCCGGCGCACCGGCCCGCATCCTGATCGAGACGGTCGACACCGACCACGAGGTGGAGATCGCCGCCCCCGTCGAGGTCGAGTGGGTCCTGCGCGGTAGCGCGCCGGCCGGATCGGCTCTCATCGCCGCGCTGGAGCAGCTCGGCGCCGCGCAGGTCGTCGGCGACGATCCGTTCGTGTTCATCGCCGCCGAGCAGTCGGTGGTCCGGGCCGGCCGGGCGCTGCTGGAGCGGTGGTCCGTCGAGCCGGCGCAGGCCGTCGTGAAGGGCTACTGGAAGCGCGGCGAAGCCGAATATCACGCCCCCCACTGACACGGCGCCGGGCCGCTGACAGACTGGGGCCCATGACGCTCCTCGATCATCTCGGCATCTCGGTGGACGACCTCGAACGCGGCCGGGCGCAATTCCATCCGGTGTTGACCGCGCTCGGCTACCGGAGCGGTTTCGAGGATGACCACTCCCTCTCCTGGAATCAGGACGGGGAGACCGAGATCATCCTCTACAAGGCGTGGGAGGACGACTCCGGCCCGCACCGCCACGGCCGCGTCGGCTGGCAGCATCTGGCCTTCGCGACGGGGTCCCGAGCGGAGGTCGACCGGCTGCACGAGGTGGCGCTGGCCGCCGGATGGAGCGCCGTGCGCGACCCCAAGGAGTACCCGCGCTACACCGACCGGTACTACGCCTCGTTCGTGGAGGACGCCGACGGCATCCGGATCGAGTTCATGCACAATCCCCCGGCGGATGCGTGAGACCGATCGCGCCGGATCATGCAGAAGCTCTCCGCACGCCTGCTGTCGTGGGCCTCGATGCTCGACGAGAAGACCCTCGAGCAGGCCCACACCACGGCGCGCATGCCGTTCATCCACCCGCACCTGGCGCTCATGCCCGATGCTCACCTCGGGAAGGGTGCGACGGTCGGCTCGGTGATCCCGACGCTCGGCGCGATCATCCCCGCCGCCGTCGGCGTCGACATCGGCTGCGGCATGATCGCCGTCCGCACGCAGTTCACGAGGGCCGACGTCGCCGGTCGTGACCTCGCACCGCTGCGGCTGCAGATCGAGCGGGCGGTGCCGTCGTCGGCAGGTCATCAGAACAAGAAGATCGTCCCCACCGCCGAGCCCCGCATCACCGAGCTGGAGGGGCTCGCCGAGAAGAGCGGTTTCGACCCCGGGTCGTACGCGAAGAACTGGCGGCTCCAGCTCGGCTCGCTGGGCTCGGGCAACCACTTCATAGAGGTCTCGGTGGACGAACTCGACCGAGTGTGGCTGTTCCTGCACTCGGGCTCACGGGGCGTGGGCAACCGGATCGCCGGTCACCACATCGCGGTGGCGCAGCGGATGGCGAAGGAGCGCCCCGTTCTCGACCTTCCGCTGAGCGGGCAGCGGTGGGCGGAAGAGGCCGGAGGATGGTGGATCGATCTCCCCGATCCGGACCTGGCCTACCTCGTCGAGGGCACGCCGGAATTCGACCGGTACATCCGTGAGCTGCGGTGGGCGCAGCACTTCGCTCTGCTGAACCGGGAGGAGATGATGGACCGGGTGATCCGTCAGGTCTCGGACTTCGTCGGGTCGCCGGTGGAAGAGCGGGAGCGGATCAACTGCCACCACAACTTCACCGAGTCGGAGGAGCACGACGGCGAGCGGGTGTGGGTGTCGCGGAAGGGCGCCATCCAGGCGGATGCCGGTCGGCCAGGGCTGATCCCCGGTTCGATGGGGACCGCCTCGTACGTCGTGGAGGGTCTCGGCGACCCGGAGTCGCTGAACTCCTCCCCGCACGGCGCCGGACGGTCGTACTCCCGATCGGCGGCGCGGCGGACGTTCACCCGCGAGCAGCTGCGGGAGGCCATGGTCGGCATCGAGTACCGCGACACAGACGCCTTCCTCGATGAGATCCCGCAGGCGTACAAGCCGATCGACCGCGTGATGGCGGATGCCGCGACCCTCGTGACGATCCGGCACACTCTGCGGCAGATCGTGAACGTCAAGGGGGACTGACTTCTCCTCCACCCCGGACGTGCTCCGTGAGTTGTCCACGGATCACGTTCCCTCCGTCTACGCATTGAGGCGAACGCTGGCAGGCTCGACGCAACGATGCGACCATGTGGGGATGGGATTCATGAACGACGCGCAGATCTGGACCATGATCGGCGCTTTCACGGCGTTGATGTTCGGGATGCTGACCGTCGTGTCCACCCTGTTCATCCGCGTCGTGCGCGCCGAGATCGGCGGGCTCCGGAGCGAGATGAACGCCCGCTTCGATGCGGTCACCTCGCGCATCGACGGACTCGATCGCGACGTGCAGGCCATCGTCAAGCGCACCTTCGGACTCGACCGCGACTGATCCGCCCCGGCCGCCGAGACGCGCTACACCACCCGGGCGGCTTCGACCGCGACGACACGATCCGTGAACGCGGCCTTCGGCACGAACACCAGGGCTACCGCGGCGACGAGAGCGGTCACGCCGCAGACGATCCATACCGTGACGTAGCCGGCCAGCGATCCGGCCGTCCCCTCGGCAGCCGAACCGGCCGACGTCGCCACGCCCTGCAGCAGGGCGATACCGAACACGCAGGAGGCGATCGCCCCGCCGACTGTCTTGACCGAGTTCGTGAGTCCGGTCGCGACACCGGTCTGCGTAGCGGGGGCGGCGGAGGCCGCAGCGGCGGGCAGGGCGGCGACGAGCGCCCCCGATCCGAGTCCGACGACGACCATGTTCGCGATCACCTGCCCGTAGGTGTCGTGCAGGGGCAGGAAGAGCAGGAATCCCACGCCCACCAGCACCGACGCCGCCAGCAGCGTCCACCGCGGACTGGTGCGTCGCGCCACCGCGGGGAACGACAGAGCGCCGACGATCATCGCGATCAGGTACACGCCGATGATCAGCGAGGTCGCGAAACCCGTCGTCCCGAGCCCGTACCCGTACACGGCGGGGTCGGTGCGCGCGAACGTCGACAGCGGTGCCTGTGCACCGAGCACGCTGACACCGAAGAGCCCCGCGGTGAGGAAGACGGGGCCGAGGGCCGGCGAGCGGAACATCCGCACGTCGATCAGGGGATCGTCGTGCCGGAGCTCCCAAAGGACGAACGGGATGACGAGCAGGAGGCCGAGCACCACGACCGCCCACGACCACGGATTCGTCAGGCCGCCCTCGACACGGAGCAGGCTGAGGCCACCCGTGAAGCAGACGAGCGCGAGCGAGATCAGCACGAGTCCCACTGTGTCGAACACGCCGCCCACCGGGTCGGGCGACTCCTTCACGCCGAACAGGATCACGAAGAAGCAGACCAGGATGAGGACGGCCGGGACCAGGAGCACGACCGAGAGGGGAAGCACATCGACGAGCTGCCCGCCGGCGAGCGCCCCGATGATCGCACCGCCCTCCAGTGCGGCGACCAGGAGACCCGCGGCCTTGGCCGTGATGGTCGAGCGGCCCTCCATCCGGCGGGACCGGGACCAGATCAGCGCGATCTCGAGGGGGAGCCACACGACATAGAACCCCATGAGGGTCCACGCGGCGAGGAAGACGCCGAACGAGTCGGTGAACGGCAGCACCAGAGCGGCCGCCGCCGTCAGGGCCGTGGAGATCAACAGCATCCGCTTGTGGCCCACCATGTCGCCGAGTTTGGCGAACGCCGGGACGACCAGGGCGGAGAGCATCAGCTGCGTACCCTCGAGCCAGTTCACGTCGGCGTCGTGGATGCCGAGGTGCCGGGCGATGTCGGTGAGCATGGGGGTGTAGAACCCCTGCAACACGCCGCTGGTGAACTCGACGAAGGCGAGGAAGCCGACGACGGTCGCCAATGTCCCCAGCGTTCGGGTGCGCGTCATCGCGACTCCTGATTCCTCGGCCCCGGGACCCATCGCGGGGCGCCTGGGATCACCCTAGCCGCTCGAGCAGCGCCCGGTGGAACCGCTCTCCGCGTTCCAGCGCGGCGATCTCCACGTTCTCGTCGACGCCGTGGATCGAGGCGCGCTGCGCGTTGGACATGTCCAGCGGAGCGAACCGGTACACCGCGGGCGCGAACCGGTGGAAGTGGCGGGAGTCGGTAGCGGCCATCATCACGTACGGGACGGCCGGCACCCCGGGGTGCGACACGGCGAGGGCCTCGGCCAGCAGCGCGAACTGGGCGTTGTCGGTCGAGGACTCGGGTGACGGCTCGCTGGCCTCGACGACCTCGACCCGCACGAGGGGATCCCGGATGCGCCGACGCACGCGCAGCACCGTCTGCTGGGTCGTCTCCCCGAGCGCGATGCGCAGGTTCACGGTGGCGGAGGCCTGGGACGGGAGCACGTTCGCGGCGGTCCCGCCGGACTGCATCGTCGGGGCGACGGTCGTGCGCACGAGGGCGGCCGGCTCGCCGCCGAGGGCCGCGAACACCTGCGCGGTCAGCAGCGGCGCCGACCCGAGGAGACGCAGCAGGTGCCGCGCGCTGCCGGGGGTCTGATCGGCCAGGCGCGACAGCATCCGGAGGATCGCCGTCGAGGCGCGCGGACGGAACGTCCTCGGTCCCAGTCGGTCGACCGCCCGGGCGATGCGGCGCACCGCCGTGAGCGACGGCGGTGCGGAGGCGTGCCCGCCGTCGCCGCGGGCGGAGAGCCGGACCGTCATGACACCCTTCTCCCCCACGCCGATCATCGCGGCGCGCCCCGGCACGAACGGCAGCGGCGCGTCGACCACGGCGCCGCCCTCGTCGACCACGAGCCACGGCACGATCCCGCGCTCCTGCAGCACCGCGGCGATGCGCTGGGCTGCGTGGCCGTAGGTCTCCTCGTTCCCACCGAAGGAGAGGTAGACGTCTCTGGCGGGCTCGAAGCCGTCCGCCAGCAGGTTCTCGACCGCCTCGATCACGACGATCAGCGGCCCCTTGTCGTCGAGCGCACCGCGCCCCCAGACGCGGCCGCCGGCGATCGCGCCGTCGAACGGCGGGTGGGTCCAGCCGTCGCTCTCGTCGACCGGCACGACGTCGTAGTGGGCCATGAGGACCACGGGACCGTCGGATGCAGGACCGCGGCCCGCCCAGTGGAAGAGCAGCCCGAGATCGGTGTGACGCTCGAGCCGCAGCCGCTCGTGCGTGAGCGGGTACAGCTCGGCGAGCAGCGACACGAAGTCCTCGAACGGCGCCGGCCCCCGTTCGGATATCTCGGCGGAGACGGTGGGCAGCCGGATCATGCGGGAGAGGCGGTCCTCGATCCCGGGGCGCACGGTCGGAGGGGTCACGATCGCCATCGTAGCCACCGGTCGTCCGTTCGACTTCCCGCCGCGAGGACAATGGGAGGGTGAGTCTGTTCGCCTTCGCCCCGTCCCGAGGGCCCCGGTGGCCGCTCGCCACCCAGGCCGCGTTGGCCATCTCCGTGCCGATCGCGGTCATGACGCTCGCAGGCCACCCGGCGTGGGGCTACGTCGCGGCGTCCGGCGCGTTCACGATCCTCTACGCCGGATCCTACGCGGCCGCAGAGCGTGCTCGGGTGCTGCCGTTCGCGGCGCTCGGGCTGCTGGCTTCGGCGGCGGCCGGTGTCCTGCTCGCCGGCGATCAGGTGCGTGTGAGCATCGGTGTCGTCGTGGTCGCGATCGTCAGCGGCGCGCTCGCGTTCGGCTTCCGCCTGGGCCCGCCGGGGCCGCTGTTCTTCGTGCTCCTCTACGGCCTCTCCGCGCATGTCGTCGCCGACGGCGCGATCGCAGCCGGCATCTACCTCGCCGCCCTGGCGTCCGGGCTCGCGTTCTCCCTGGCCATCGCCCTGAGCCCGCTCGTGCTGCGGCGGCACCGCGACACGCCAGCCCGACCGCTGCGCGAGCTCCTTCCCGGCCCGGCTCTCGACGCGGATGCCCGCATGCTCCTGCTGCGCGTGGTGCTCGTGGCAGTGGTCGGCGTGCTGCTCGGCCTCGCGATCGACCCGGAGCGCACGTACTGGATCGTGGGGTCGGGTGTCGCGGTGATCGGCGTCGCCGCGGTCCGCCGTGCGGCCTTCCAGCGCGGGCTGCATCGCATGCTGGGCACGGTCGTCGGCGCCGGCCTCTTCCTGCTGCTGGCGCTGCTTCACCCCGCGGGGATATGGCTCGCTCTGCTGCTGGGGGCGCTGCAGTTCGCGATCGAGATGGTGGTCGTGCGTCACTACGCGCTCGCGCTCGTCTTCATCACTCCTCTGGTGCTGCTGCTGACGGGGGCTGCGACGGGGACGATCGGCTCGCTCGACGTCGTCGGCGAGCGGATCGTCGACACGCTGGTCGGCGCGGCGCTGGGCGCCGCCTCGGGCGTGCTGCATCCGCGGGCGACCGCACGCGAGGCCTGATGCTCGGCGGACTCTTTCTGCACACGGAGTGCTCGAACGTCGGTTCTCCACATGTGCTGTGTTGGAGGGACGCGGAGACATCCGGCCCTTGGCAGCATGGACGTCGACCCCGACAATAGGGGATGTTCGCATTGACCGAGCCGCAGATCTGGACGATGATCGGGGTCTTCACAGCCGCCATGTTCGGCATGATGACGCTCGTGTCCACGCTCTTCATCCGGGTGGTGCGAACGGAGATCGGCAGCCTGCGCACCGAGATGGTCTCCCGCTTCGAGACCGTCGACGTGCGCATCGACGGCCTCGACCGCGACGTCCAGGCTCTCGTGAAACACACCTTCGGTCTGGACAGGGAGTGACCGTGGCGCGCGACCGGTCGATCGACGACTACCACGCGGGCTTGGCCCCGGAGGATCGCGAGATCGCCGAGATCCTCGCTCGAGAGATCGAGCGAGGGCTGCCGGAAGCGATGGGCAAGGTATGGCACGCGCATCCGGTCTGGTTCCTCGACGGCAACCCGATCGTCGGGTACAGCCGCCTGAAAGACGCCATGCGCCTGATGTTCTGGAGCGGCCAGTCGTTCCCGGTGGCCGGGCTCTCGGCATCCGGCACGTTCCGGGCCGCAGACGTCCGTCTCACCTCGGCGGACGAGATCGACATCGAGCGCCTGGCCCAGTGGCTGGCGGCTTCCCGCGACATCCAGTGGGACTACGAGCACATCCGCACGAACCGCGGTCTGGTCCCGCGGACGGCCTTCTGATCGCTGACCTCCACTCGGCGCCCGCGCGCGACGATGCAGGGAACATCGCACGGCGGCCGGAGGTTGCACCCTGAGTCAGGGAACGGCCGATGCCCCGGGAGGGATGCACATGGAGTTGACACTCGTCTCCTCGTCGTTCTGCGGTGCCTGCGCCCGCACCCGTGCCGTGCTCCATGACGCCGCGCGGTTCCTCCCCGACGCCACGGTGACCGAGATCGACGTCGCCCGCGACCCGGATGCGGCCGAGGTGCTCGACATCCGAGCCACCCCGACCGTCCTCATCCGCGACGCCGAGGGCGCTCTGGTCTTCCGTGCCGAGGGCGTGCCCACCGTCCCGCAGGTGCTCACCGCGGCCGTGCGCGCGCTGCCCGCCTGAGCTGCCGCGCCCGCAGCTGTGCCTCTTGCGGCGGGGTGATCGCGCGGGCACACTGTGTGTGCCTCAACACCCGCGGCACATTCTCACTCAGGAGCAGTCATGGCGAACCTCAACCCGTACCTGTCGTTCCGCACCGAAGCTCGCGAAGCGATGCACTTCTACCGCGACGTGCTCGGCGGCGATCTCGACGTCAGCACGTTCGGCGAGTACCCCGACATGGTCCAGGATCCCGATCAGCAGGACCTCGTGATGCACTCCCAGCTCACGACGCCCGACGGACTCGTGCTGATGGCTTCCGACACCCCCACCGGCATGACCTACGAGAAGCCCGCGGGCATCTCGGTCTCCCTGAGCGGCAACACCCAGGCGCGCACCCAGGAGGTGTGGGACCGCCTGGTCGAGGGCGGCACGATCGTCATGCCGCTGGACACCCCGCCGTGGGGCGGGACGTTCGGCATGCTCGTCGACCGGTTCGGCATCGCCTGGATGCTCCACGGCGACCCCGAGGACTGACCCCGGGCGCGATCAGCGCAGCGCGTTCGCCTCGATGAAGGCGCGGAGCGCCTGCTCGTCGTCGGCCATCTCGGTGACGTGCTGCGGAGCGCCGAGCATGTCGCGCAGCTCCTTCGAGTAGTCGAGCTGCACGCCGATCGCCTCGTCGATGGTCTCGGCGAACTTGTGCGGCTTGGCGGTCTCCAGCACGAGCATCGGGACGCCGTCCTCGAGGTGCTGACGCGCCACCTTGACCCCGTCCGCGGTGTGCGGATCGATGATGTCGCCCGTCGCCTCGTAGACCGAACGGATCGTCGCGAGGCGATCCGCGTGCGTCGACGTGCCGCTGAGGATGCCGAACTCCTCCACGAACCGCGGCTGGTCGGCGGCGAAGTCGAAGTAGCCGTTCTCGTCGAGGTCGCGCCAGGCACCGACGACCCGCTCCGGGTCGCGCCCCACGAGCTCGAAGATGAAACGCTCGAGGTTGGACGCCTTCGAAATGTCCATCGAGGGGCTCGACGTCGCCAGCGTCTGGGCTGCGCTGCGCGGGCGGTAGACGCCGGTGCGGAAGAAGTCGTCGAGCACGTTGTTCTCGTTCGCCGCCAGCACGAGGCGGCGGATCGGCAGCCCCATCTGCCGCGCGAAGAAGCCGGAGAGGATGTTGCCGAAGTTCCCCGAGGGTACGGTGAACGACACCTCGACGGGGCCGTCGGCATCCGTCGCCCGCAGCCACGCCCAGAAGTAGTAGACGACCTGCGCGGTGATGCGCGCGAGGTTGATGGAGTTCACGGCGCCGAGGTTCTGCGCGCGCTTGAACTCGAGGTCGCCGGCGAGGTGCTTTACGAGGTTCTGGCAGTCGTCGAACACCCCGTCGACGGCGATGTTGTGGACGTTCTCGTCATCGAGCGAGAACATCTGTGCGCGCTGGAACGGGCTCATCCGGCCCTGCGGGGAGAGCATGAAGATCGCCACGCGGTCCTTGCCGCGCAGCGCGTGCTCGGCCGCCGAGCCGGTGTCTCCGGACGTCGCGCCCAGGATGTTGAGCACAGCGCCCTGGCGCTCCAGCGCGTACTCGAGCACCTGCCCGAGGAACTGCATCGCCATGTCCTTGAACGCCAGGGTCGGCCCCTCCGAGAGGCCGACGAGCGTGAGACCCTCGCCGATCGAGCGCAGCGGCACGACGTCGCCCGGGAAGGGCTCGTACGCCGCCTCGGTCATGCGTGCGAGGTCCTCGCGGGGGATGTCGGTCGCGAACAGACCCAGCACCTCGGTCGCGAGCTGCGGGTAGGTCAGCGCGCGCCAGCGCTCGAGCGTCTCGACATCCACCGTGGGCATCTCCGCGGGAACGGCGAGCCCTCCGTCGGGCGCGAGACCCTCCAACAGCGTCTCGCTGAACGGCTGCGGCTGCATGCCGCCGCGGGTGGAGATGAACTGCACGGGGACTCCTCGGCTCGGGATTCGGCTCGTCCATTGTCGCAGGCCCGCGAGGGGCTCGATGACGGATGACGGATGCCGCCACGACGCCGGCGAGGAGCCAGGACACGCCGCATGCGCCCGGTGGGATGCGGCGTGTCCCGACCCCTCACCGGCATCCACCCCATGAGTTCATCGTTTTCTGTATTGTGAAGGAGTGAGCACCGCGACCCTGACCCATACCGCCGCCCTGGCCCGCTTCGGTCATGCCTTCTCCGACACGACACGCGCCGGCATCCTGCTCGCCCTTCGCGAGGCCGACGCCCATCCGGCCGACCTCGCCGACGCCCTGGGCGTGTCGAGGCAGGCCATGTCGAATCACCTCGCCTGCCTGCGCGGCTGCGGCCTGGTCGAGAGCGTGCGCGACGGCAGGCGCAGCCGCTACCGCCTCACGGATGCGCACCTCGCGGCGGCCCTCGACGAGCTCCTGCGCGTCGTGCTCCTGGTCGAGCCCGACTGCTGCGGCGGCGAGGGGTGCACCTGCTGATGGCGACGACCCTCGCGCCCGCCCGTCGCGCCACCCTCCACCGCCGCATCCGTCTGATCGTCGGCATCACCATCGCGTACAACGTGGTCGAAGCGATCGTCGCGATCACGGCGGGCTCGCTCGCCTCGTCCGCGGCGCTCCTCGGCTTCGGTCTGGACTCCACGATCGAGGTGCTGTCGGCCGCGGCGGTGGCGTGGCAGTTCACCCGCCGCGATCCCGAGCGGTGGGAGAAGCCGACCCTTCGGGTGATCGCGGTCGCCTTCTTCCTGCTGGCGGCCTATGTCGCCTCGACGTCCGTCCTCGCCCTGTTCTCGACGGAGCGGCCCGCGCACAGCACCGTCGGGATCGTGCTGACCGCCGTCAGCGTGCTCGTGATGCCGTTCCTGTCTTTCGCGGAGCGCCGGGCCGGACGCGAGATCGGCTCCGCGACCGCGGTCGCCGACTCGACGCAGACGCTCATCTGCACATACCTGTCGGCCGCCGTCCTGCTCGGGCTCGTCCTCAACAGCCTCTTCGGGTGGTGGTGGGCGGATGCCGTCGCCGGCCTCGTGATCGCGGCATTCGCCGTGCGCGAGGGCTGGGAGGCGTGGCAGGGTGATGCCTGCGCGACCTCGGTCGGCATGATCCTCGAGGACGAGCACCGGGACTGAGCCGAGGGACTCGGATCGTCAGAGGTCAGGACACGCCGCAGGCACCCGGGGGGATGCGGCGTGTCCTGGCCCCTCGCGCGGGCCGAGGGGGCGTCGTCAGAGCAGATCGGCGACGAGCGCCTCGATGCGCGCCCGGATCTCATCGCGGATGGGACGGACGGCCTCGATCCCCTGTCCGGCGGGATCGTCGAGCGTCCAGTCCTCGTAGCGCTTGCCGGGGAAGAACGGGCACGCGTCGCCGCACCCCATTGTGATGACGACGTCGGATGCCTGCACGGCGTCGGTCGTCAGCACCTTCGGCTGCTCGCCGGCGATGTCGATGCCGACCTCGGCCATCGCCGCGACGGCGACGGGGTTGATGGCGTCTCCGGGCATCGACCCTGCGGACCGCACCTCGATGCGCCCGCCGCCCAGCTCCCGCAGGAACCCGGCGGCCATCTGCGAGCGTCCGGCATTGTGCACGCAGACGAAGAGGACGGAGGGCTTCTCGGCGGGGGCGGTCACGACTCCAGCCTAGGCGTCAGATCCAGCCGCGCTCCTCCGCGAGCAGCACGGCCTGCTGCCGGGTCGCCACCGACAGCTTGCCGAGGATCGCGGACACGTGGTTGCGGACCGTTCCCGGGGCGAGGGACAGGGTGCGCGCGATCTGCCCCGTGGTCTCGCCGCGACGGCCCGCCCGGAGCACGTCGAGCTCGCGATCCGTGAGCGGGGAGCGCTCGTCGCTGAGGGCGTCGGCAGCGACCTCGGGGTCGACGTACCGTCCACCCGCCGCCACCTTGCGGATCACCGCGGCCACCTCGTCGGCGCCGCGCGACTTCGGCAGGAAACCCGAGACGCCGGACGCGAGGGCCCGACGCAGCACTCCCGGCCGGGCGTGACGGGTGACGACGACGCAGCGGGTGGCGATGCGGCGCTGCAGACGCTCCGCGACCTCCACGCCGTCGAGTCCCGGCATCTCGAGGTCGAGCAGGCAGACATCGGGCAGCACGCGCAGCGCCTCGGCCACCGCCTGCTCGCCGTCCGCGCATTCGGCGACCACGTCGATGTCGTCCTCGAGGCGGAGCAGGGCGGCGAGCGCGGAGCGGATCATCCCCTCGTCATCCGCGAGAAGCACCCGGATCACCGCGCCCCCTCCGCGTCGGGCACGACCGCGGTGACGACGAACTCGCCCCCGTCGCGGCGTACGTCGAACGAGCCGCCGGCCTCCCCCACGCGGCGCGCCATGCCCTCGAGGCCGGAGCCCTCGGCATCCGTCGTCGCCTGCGGTGAGACGTCGTTCGCGATCTCGTACCTCCACCCGCCGGGCTCGCGTCGCAACGACAGCCGCGCGTGGTGTCCGCCGCCGTGGCGCAACGCGTTCGTGGTCGTCTCGCGCACGACGGGACCGAGGGCGGATGCCGGTGCGGCGCCGGCGTCGGGGGCGATGTCGGTGGTCACGTCGAGGCCTGCTGCGCGGAGGAGGTCGCGGGCGTTCGCCAGCTCGTCGCCCAGCGGCACGGACCGGAACTTCGTCGCGAGGTCGCGCGTGCCCTGCCGCGCATCGTCGACGCTCGCCCTGGCCGCCCGCAGCTGCTCCATGCCCGCGTCGGCATCGGACGGCATGAGTCGCTCGGCGAGTTCCAGCTGCAGCGCGATGACCTGCAGATGGTGCCCCTGCAGGTCGTGCACGTCGGTCGCCACGCGCAGGCGCTCCTGCGTCGCGGCCAGCCGGGCCTCGGAGGCCCGGGCGCGATCGAGGGTCATGAGCACGTCCCACCACCACAGCGTGCTCACCGTCATGACCGGCAGCAGCGCGGTGTACAGGATGGGCACCCACCAGATGCCGCCGTCGGCGCCCTGCGCGTCGATGAACCCGAGCACCATCATCACCAGCACGGCGGCGATGGTGACCCGGTAGCGCAGGCCCGCGGGCCAGTTCAGCAGGGCCAGCGACTGGACGATCGGCATGACCCCGAGCTGCCAGCTGCCCACCAGCGTCCCGGCGGCGACGCCGAAGGCCACGGCGACGGCGAGCGGCACGAGGATGCTGCGCCACGCCACCCCCGGAGCGGCGTCGTGCCGATGGCGGTAGTCGCGCAGCAGAAGCACCGTCGAGGCGCACCAGAGGAGGCCGCCGACCGCGACGACGACTCCGGGCGTGATCGTGCCGGGGACCGCGAAGGCGAGGATCGTCCAGAACAGCACGAGCATGGCCTCGAGGAAGACCACGCCGCTCGCCGTGTACCACCAGGTGGCGACGACGCCGCGCGCGAGCTGGCGCGAGCCGGGGACGGAGTCTGCGGAAGCGGTCACCTCCCCACCCTACGGCCGTGACAGATGTCACCCCTCGGGCGTGCGCACCGCCCGGATGCCGGTGACACGGCGGCACTTCTGCGGGCGCTCGGCACCGGCTGGACTGGAGTCATCGCAGCGGAGAGCCCGCCGCCGTCACCGTCAGGAGTCCCCCATGAACCTCGTCGAGACCTTCCAGGACCTCGTCGCCCAGGTGCCCGATCTCGTCCAGCCGCTCATCGTCGCCCTCGCGGGCGCCATCCCGTTCATCGAAGGCGAGGGCGCGGCCGCGATCGGCATCATCGGCGGCATCCACCCGGTCGTCGCGGCGATCGCGGGGATCGTCGGCAACTTCGCCTGCGTCGCCGTTCTCGTGCTCGCCAGCTCCGGTGCCCGCAAGGCCATCGTCGACCGCACTCGTGCCCGCCAGCTGGCCGGAGCCGACGGCGCGGTCGTCGTCGAGGACGCTCCGGTCGACGATCGGCGCACCGCCCGCCGGCAGAAGTTCCAGCGCGCCTTCGAGCGGTACGGGGTGCCCGGGGTGAGCCTGCTCGGCCCCCTGCTGCTCCCGACCCACTTCACCGCGACCATGCTCGCGGCCTCGGGCATCGGCAAGGGGCGGATCCTGATCTGGCAGGCGGTCGCCATCATCGGCTGGACGACCCTGCTGACCCTGATCGTCGGCGGCGCCGTCTACGTCATCCGCTGAGCCGCGCGGGAGCCGTCGGCGGCGGGACCGGGGTCAGGCCTCGTCCCACCGCCGCTCGGCCACGTAGGCCAGACGGCGGAGCGTCTCGCTGTTGCGCCACTTCAGCATCGGGTCGATGAGGAAGCTCGGGATGAGGGTCGCGGGTCCGGTCGCCGGATGCTCGATGATGCGCACCTCGCAGCCGTCCTCCCGGGTGGCCGCCTCGATCGTGACCCGGGCCTCGCCGATCGGCCAGCCTCGGGCCTGCAGCACCGCGCGCCGCGGCGGATCCCACTCGAGCACGCTGGTCGAGTCGTCGATCAGCACCGGCCACACGCCGAAGGAGTGGTGCAGCTTCGACCCGGCGGCGGGCCAGTTCTCGTCGACCTCCCGCATGCGCGACGCCCCGACCACCCAGACCGGGTAGAGCCATCCGTCCGCGAGCACGCGGAAGACCGACTCGCGGTCGCATGCCATCCGTCGTCGATTCTCGGCCATGCCGCCTCCTGTCACCGTCGCTTCCGCGAAGTCCGATCGAAGCGCGATTGTCGCAGGCGCTCCGCCGAAACGAAACCCCCTGGCGAACATTCCCTCGGCGGCGCTGGATGGGTGTCCACCCACCCGCAGATCAGAGAGGTAGGAAACATGTACTTCCACCGGCAAGAACTGCAGTTCAAGGCGACACCGGAGAAGCCGGATGCCGTGTACGCACGGAAGCTACAGGAGGTGCTCGGCGGTCAGTACGGGGAGATCTCCGTCGCCATGCAGTACCAGTTCCAGGCATGGAACATGCACATCCCCGGCAAGTACCGCGACCTCGTCTTCGGCATCGGGGCCGAGGAGATGGGGCACGTCGAGATGCTCGCGGTGATGATCGCGCAGCTGCTCGAGAAGTCGCCGTTGGGAATCACCGAGGAGGCCGTGCAGGACGACCCGACGGTCGCCGCCGTCATCGGCGGCACGGACGTGCAGCACGGGATCGTGGCCGGTGCCGGCGCACGCCCCGTCGACAGCAACGGCAACCCGTGGCAGGGCTCGTACATCACCGCCAGCGGCAACCTGCTGGCGGACTTCACGGCCAACGCGAACGCCGAGATGCAGGGCCGGGTGCAGGTGGCCCGGCTGTACCACATGACCGACGACCACGGCATCCGGGACATGCTCGCCTTCCTGCTGGCGCGCGACACGATGCACCAGAACCAGTGGCTGCGCGCGGTCGAGGAGCTCAAGGAGTCGGGAGCCGAGGAGCTGCCCACGCCGAGCAACTTCCCGCTCAACAAGGAGCACCGCGAGGTGTCGTATCAGTACCTGAACTTCAGCGACGGCGCGGCCGCCGCGGAGGGCTCCTGGGCATCCGGTCCGACCCCCGACGGCAAGGGCGAGTTCACCTACCACGACGGCCCCACCACCTCGGCGGCGTACCCGCCGCCCACGCACCCCGACTCCCGCTTCTACGGGACGACGGAGCTGCCGAACGTCGTCGAGAAGGTGGCCGGCGCCGCACAGGACGCGTTCAACAAGGAATGACCGCGTGAGTCTGATCTCGAGGCAGGGGGGCGCAGCCGGCAGACCGGGTCACCGGCGCCGGCTGCGCCCGCTCGACGCGCAGGTGGCCGTCGTCACCGGGGCGTCGCGCGGAATCGGTCGCGAGGTCGCGGTGCGGCTGGCCGCCCGGGGCGCGCGCGTGGTCGCCCTCGCCCGTGACGAGGTGGGTCTCGCCGAGACGTTGCGGCGCATCGAGGAGGCAGGCGGCACCGCACGATCGCTCGTCGTGGACGTCACGGATGCCGACGCCATGCGCACCGCTGTGGCGCAGGTCGAGGAGTGGTTCGGGCGCATCGACACGTGGGTGGGCAACGCCGGCGTGCTCTTGTACGCGTCGTTCGAGGCGACACGGCCGGAGGAGTTCCGCGACGTCCTCGAGGTCAACGTCCTCGGCCAGATCCACGGCATCCAGGCGGCCCTTCCGGCTCTGCGTCGAGCGGGCGGCGGGGCGCTCATCGTCGTCTCCTCGGTCGAGGCCGCGGTGGCGCTGCCCCTCCACAGCGCGTACGCGGCATCCAAGCACGCGCTGGAGGGCGCGCTCGACGGTCTCCGCCGGGAGCTGGGCGACGACCACGCGCGCATCAGCATCACCTCCGTGCGGCCCGCCGTGATCGACACCCCGATCTACCGCCACGCCCGCAACCGCATGCCGTGGGTCCCGAAGGCCCCGCCGCCGTACTACGCTTCCGCGGTGGTGGCCGACGCGGTGGAGTTCGCCGCCACCCATCCGGTGCGGATCATCCATGCGGGCGGCGGCGGACGGATGCTGGTCGCCCTGCAGCGGATCGCGCCCGGCGCGGTCGACGCCGTGCTGCGACGCCTGGGTCCCGGCATCATGCACACCGACGAGCCCGACCACTCGGGCGGCGGGGACCTGCGCAACACCCGCGGCGACGACGGGGTCGACGGCGGCCTCCCCCGCCCCGGCCGGCGTGTCAGCGTGTACACCTGGCTGGCGACGCATCCGCGTTCGCGGCGCTCGCTGCAGGCGGCGTCGATGTTCGCGACGGCCGCGCTGCTGCGGCGGCACCGCTGACGCCGGGCGCTCAGCGTCCGGTCGGCTGGAAGCCCTCGCTCTGCGTGCCCTCGTCGGCGACGCGGATGCCCCACCGGTACGCGAGCTTGCCGCCGAGATACCCCGACGCGCCGGTGATCAGGAACGCGACCACGCTGATCACGAAGGCGGCGACGTTCGGCTCGTCGGCACCGGCGGTCCACCGCACGAGGAGGCTGACGGCGAACAGCGCGGTCGCGGTCAGGTTGAGAGCCATGTGCACCAGCGCGGTCTTGCGGGCGACGGTGCCGCGCGCGATCTGCGTGAAGTCCATGAACCCGAGCGTCGCCGCGAGCACCGCCCCCACGAGCCCGATGCCGACCAGCAGGGCGGCGCCCATCGCGAAGGCGGACTCGTCGGTGGCGAAAGCCACGATGTCGAAGACCAGGCTCGCCGTCCAGGCCCCGATCGGGATCGTGATCGCCACGGGGTGGAACGGGTGCCCGTAGGGCCCCGCGATGAGGGATCGAGGATGCTTGGCCCGCGCGATGCGCTGTTCAGTGGTCATGTTGCGACCGTAGGGCCGGGCGTGGAGGCTCAGAAGGGACTTGACAGCCCGGTCCGCAGCCGGGTCGGCCGAGCGGCGGGCGCCGGAGCCCCGGGCACCTGACAGAATGGGGGCGTGCATCCGACCCGAAGGCCCGCCGTCCTGCGCGGGTTCGCGGCGTCGTCCGTGGCGGTCTTCGCCGCTCTGGCCGGTCACGTCACGGCGGGTGGCCCGATGCCCGGCCCCCTCGGCATCCTCGTGCCCTGGATGCTGTCGTTCATGTTGTGCGTGCTCCTCGCCGGGCGGAGGCTGTCGGTGATCCGGCTGAGCCTGTCGGTCGCGGTGAGCCAGTTCCTCTTCCACCTGCTGTTCGTGCTCGGCACGATCACGCCCTCGGGCGCACCCGCCCCCCACGTGCACGGCGCCCCTCTCGTGCTTCCCGCGTCCAGCCCGGTGCCGGAGTCCGTCGTCGCCGACGGCACCATGTGGCTCGGGCACCTCCTGGCCGCGGTCGTGACGATCGCCGCCCTGCACCGCGGCGAGCGCCTCCTGCTCGGCCTGCGCGACCTCGCTCAGCAGAGCGTGCGCTGGCTGCAGCGCCGTGTCGCCGCCGTCACGGTCTCCCCCCGTCCGCTCTCGCGCACGACCCGGGCGCTTGTCGCCGACGCGGTCGAGCTGCGGAGCGCGCTCCTGCTCTCCCCCCTTCGCGGTCGCGCCCCACCCCTCTCCCCTGCGGTCTGATCCACGCCGTCCGGGCTCGTCAGCCCGACGGTGATCCTGCTCGCGCCGGCGATCCGCCGTCCCGGGCATCCGAACGCACATGCGGCGCCGACCACGGCGCCCGTCGAGAGGTCTGTCATCCATGTCCCCTGTCCGCAGATTCGCGGTCGGGATGGCGGTGGCGGTCGTCGCGGTCCTCGCGACGGCTGTTCCGGCATCCGCCCACGATTCCCTCGTCCACAGCACACCCGCGGCCGATGAACGCCTGGCGTCCGCACCCGAGAGCGTCGTCCTGACGTACTCCGGCGAACTGCTGGTGCTCGGCGAATCGACCCAGGGCGCGGTCGTTCTCGTGATCGACGCCGACGGCCGCGACTGGGCGACCGGCGAGGTCGCGGTGACCGGCAACACCGTCACCGCGGCTCTCGAGCCGGGCATGCCCGACGCGGGCTACCAGGTGCGTTGGCAGGTCGTGTCGGAGGACGGGCACCCGATCTCGGGCGTCGTCCCCTTCACGATCGGTGACGGAGAGCCCCTCGCCGCCGTGCAGGCTCCGACCGACGACGGGGCTCCGTCGTACGCGCCGGAGGCCTCGAATCAGACCGCAGACGACACCGACGGCGGCCTGCGTGTGCTGCTCGTCGGCGGCGCGGGCGCGGCGGTCGCCGTCGTCGCCTTCGTCCTGTATCGAATCCTCCGCCGTCCGAAGACGGCTCCCGCCGCGTCCGGCGATGCCGCGGATCAACTGTGAAAGGCACGTCCATGAACACCACCACCCTGAAGTCCCTCCCCCGTCTCGCCGCGCTGCTCGCGGTGAGCGCCCTCGCCCTGACCGGATGCGCCGCCACGGCGGCTCCCGCCGAGACGGTACCGGCCGGCGACTCCGTCACGATCGCGGACGCGTGGGTCAAGGCGACCGACGAAGACATGTCCGCCGCCTTCGGCACGCTCTCCAACGACAGCGACCAGGACGTCACGATCGTGTCGGCCGAGACGGACGCGGCCGGCACGATCGAGCTGCACGAGACCGTCGAGAACGAGGCGGGCGAGATGGTCATGCGCGAGATCGAGGGAGGGTTCTCCATCCCCGCCGACGGCACGCTGCTGCTCGAGCCCGGGGCCGACCACATCATGCTGATGGGTCTGACCGGCGCGCTCACCGCGGGCGATGAGGTCACGGTCACGCTCACGTTCTCGGACGACTCGACGTACGAGTTCTCGGCACCGGTGAAGGACTACTCCGGCGCCAACGAGAACTACGAGGGCGACGACGAGCACGAAGGCATGGATCACTGATGCCCTCGCGCGCTGAGGGCGCGCGCTCCGACCGGTCCTCCGGGTCGACCCGGCGGCAGTTCCTCCTCGGAGGGGCTGTCGCCGGGCTCGGCGCGGCTGCGGCGATCGGAGTCGACGTCGCGCTCGACCGGCGGGATGCCGGGCACGACACCGTCCCCTCCACTCCCATGAACGGCGAGGAGACCGTCCCGTTCTTCGGGGCGCATCAGGCCGGCATCGACACCGCGGCGCAGGCGCACGGGCTGTTCCTGGCCCTCGACCTGCTGGACGGCACGGATCGGGAGGGGATCAGCCGGCTCCTGCGCATCCTCACCGACGACGCCGCCCGGCTCACCCAGGGCACGCCCGCGCTCGCGGATTCCGAGCCCGAGCTGGCTCTCGCCCCCGCCCGCCTCACCGTCACCTTCGGCTTCGGGCCTCGCCTCGTCGAACGGGCAGCGGGCACCGGTCCGTCGTGGCTGGCGCCCCTGCCCGCCTTCTCGATCGACCGGCTGCAGCCGGAGTTCTCCGACGGCGACCTGCTCCTGCAGATCGCGGCGGACGATCCGCTCACGGTCGCGCATGCCGCGCGCATGCTCCTGAAGGACGCGAGGAGCTTCACCATTCTCCGCTGGAGCCAGCAGGGGTTCCGCCGCGCCTACGGCAGCGAGCGCCCGGGCACGACCATGCGCAACCTGTTGGGCCAGGTCGACGGCACCGCGAATCCGGAGCCGGGCACCGCGGAATACGACCGGGTCGTGTGGTCGGATGAGGGCTGGCTTACCGGCGGCACCGGGATGGTCGTGCGGCGCATCCGCATGGACCTCGACACGTGGGACCGGCTGGATCGCAGCGGACGCGAGGCGTCGGTCGGGCGCACCCTGGCGAACGGGGCACCGCTCACCGGCACGAAGGAGTTCGACGAGCCGGACTTCGAGGCCACGACGGCCGTGGGCTTCCCGGTCATCCCGCAGTTCGCCCACATGCGGCGGACGCGCGGCGACGACGGGGAGAAGATCTTCCGCCGGGCGTACAACTACGACGAGCGGCCCACCGGCGCGAGCGTCTCGGAGTCCGGTCTGATCTTCGTCTCGTTCCAGGCCGACGTCGACCGTCAGTTCACGCCCATGCAGCAACGCCTCTCCGACCTCGACCTGCTCAACGAGTGGACGACCCCGATCGGGTCGGCGGTGTTCGCGATCCCGCCCGGGTGCTCCGAGGGCGGGTTCATCGGCGAGACGTTGCTGACGGGAGCCGCCTCGTGATGTCGACCACCACGTCACCCGCACCGGAGACGGCGGTGAACGGCTTCCCCCGGCGTCGACCTCGCTGGTTCGTCGAGCTCCTGCGGCGGCTCCACTTCTACGCCGGTCTGCTGGTGGGACCGTTCATCCTCGTCGCGGCGATCAGCGGTGCGCTGTATGCGCTGACCCCGACGCTGGAGCAGGCCGTGTACGCGCACGAGCTACATGCGCCGGTGTCGGACTCGCAGCTCTCCCTCGCCGACCAGATCGCGATCGCCGAGGAGCATATCGACGGCGAGGCGACGCTCTCGGCCGTGCGCCCCGCCCCCGAGCCGGGCGACACCTCGCGCATCCTTTTCGCGCAGGAGGGACTCGGGCCGAGCAAGTCGCGCGCCGTGTTCATCGATCCGGGAACCGGCGAGATCCGCGGCGATCTGACCGTGTACGGCACCAGCGGCGCGCTGCCGCTGCGCACCTGGATCGACCAGCTGCATCGCAACCTGCACCTCGGCGAGTTCGGCCGCACTTACAGCGAGCTCGCGGCATCCTGGCTCGGGATCGTGGCGCTCGCCGGGCTGGTGCTCTGGATCGCCCGCATCCGCACGGCGCGCGCGAAGAAGGACCTCCTCCGACCGAATCCGGCGCACACCGGGTACCGACGGGTGTTCGGACGGCACGCCTCGGTCGGGATCTGGGTGGTGCTCGGGGCACTGTTCCTCTCGGCCACGGGCATCACGTGGTCGCAGTACGGAGGCACGAACGTCTCGAACCTCCGAACGGCACTCGACTGGACCACGCCCGCGCTCGATACGACGCTCGACGGCGGATCGGATGCCGCGGCCGACGAGCACGCCGGGCATCACGGTGCCTCATCGGCCCCGACCGGGGCGGCGAACCCGGCGACCTTCGATGCGGTGCTCGCGATCGCGCAGCGCGCCAACGTCGACACGGGCCTGGTCGAGATCACGCCCCCGGCCACGCCCGGCGCGGCCTGGACGGTGCGCGAGATCAAGGCGTCCTTCCCGACCCAGGTCGACTCGGTCGCGATCGACGGGACGACCCTGCACCTCGTCGACCGGGTGGACTTCGCCGACTACTCGCTGCCCGCCAAGCTCGCCCGGTGGGGCATCGACCTGCATATGGGGGTCATGTTCGGGCTCGTGAACCAGATCGTGCTGTTCCTCATCGCCGCGGCCATCGCCGCCATGGTGGTGCTGGGGTACGCGATGTGGTGGAAGCGGCGACCCCCGCGGCCGCCGCGACGGTTCGGCGGCACGCCTCCGCCGCGCGGGGTGCTGCGCGACGCGCCGTGGTGGGGCCTGCTCGCGGTGGCGGCATCCGGGGTGCTCATCGGCGTCTGGCTGCCCCTCGTCGGCTGGACCCTCGTGGGCTTCCTCGTCGTCGATGTCGTCGTGGGTCTGGTCTCGCGGCACCGCGCCCGAGAGTAGCCCGGACGCAGCGAACCGCCCCACCGCGTCGGGCGGGGCGGTTCGTCCAGCGGGATCAGATCACGGCTTCGGACTCGGCCTCGGCGCGCGGGGTCACCCGCACGCGGGCGATGCGACGACGGTCGAGCTCGGCGACCTGGATGGTCGCGCCGGGGACGTCGACGGTGTCGCCGACGACCGCCAGCCGACCGAGCTGCTCGGTGATGAAGCCGGCGATCGTGTCGGACGATCCGCGCGGAAGCTCGAGGCCGGTCGCCTCCTCGAAGTCCTGCAGGTTGAGGCGCCCGTCGATCCCTCCGCCCGGCGCGTCGATCTCGGCCGTGTCGTACTCGTCGAAGATCTCGCCCACGACCTCCTCCACCAGGTCCTCGAGCGTGACGAGACCGTCGGTCCCGCCGTACTCGTCCACCACGACCGCGATGTGATGCCCGTCGGCCCGCATGCGGGTCAGCGTCGGCAGCACGCGCGCGGTCGACGGGATGTACGGGATGGCGCGGATCAGACCCTCGACGGGACGCTCGGGATCCGCCGCCGCCGCTTCGAAGAGGTCGCGCACGTGCACGAAGCCCGTGATGTCGTCGATCGACTTGTCCGATACGGGGTAGCGCGAGAACGGGAGGTCGCGCGCCTGGGCGATCGCCTCGGCGACGGTGGCGGTCTGGTCGAGCGCCACGACCTCGGGCCGTGGGCGCATGACCTCGCTGACCTGGCGGCCGCGCAACGACAGGACGTCGTCGAGGATGCGTCGCTCGTCGTCGGGCAGCCCCTGGTGGGACGCCACGATGTCGCGCACCTCCTCGTCGCTGAGCTCTTCCCCGGTCTTGTCGGGATCACCGCCGAGCACGCGCACGAGCGCGTTGGTCGACACCGACAGCAGCCAGATCACCGGCCGCATGACGATCGCGAACCCGTTGAGAGCCGGTGCGACGGCGTAGGCGAACTGCGCATTGCGCTGGATCGCGAGCCGTTTCGGCACCAGCTCGCCCAGCACCAGCGAGAGGTACGCGATCACCAGGGTGAGCACGATGGTCGCGATCGTCAGCGAGATCCCGGGGTCCATGCCCCACGACTCGAACAGCGGAGCGACCGAGGGGGCGATCGATGTCGCGCCGTAGGCCGCCGAGGCGAACCCCGCCACGGTCACGCCGATCTGCACGGCCGAGAGGAAGGTGTTGGGGTTGCGGGCGAGCGACGCGACCTTCGCGCCTCGCCGGCCCCGCTGCCCGATCGCGTTGATCTGGCTCTCGCGCAGCGTCACGAGCGCCATCTCCGTCGCGGCGAAGACACCGCCGATCAGCACGAACGCGAAGACGAGGGCGATGTTCCAGAGCAGGTCGCCCATCAGCGGGCCACCTCGCTCATCGTGGGGTGCGCGCCCGGGATGACCCGGGCGCTCGTACTGTCAGAATCCGATGACGGGTCAGAACAGCGCGACGCGCTCAAGAGTGCTCCTTCTTGTCGATGATGGGGGTGGTGTCGGTCGGGGAAGAGACGGATGCCGGGTCGCGACGCGTCTTGACGAGGCTCGCGACGGTGGCGACCGCGATGGTCGCGGCGATGAAGAGCAGCGAGAACCAGATCGGGATCTCGGGAGCCCACAGCACGGGCTCGCCGCCGTTGACGAACGGCAGCTCGTTGACGTGCAGGGCGTGGAAGACGAGCTTCACGCCGATGAACGCGAGGATCACCGCAAGCCCCTGGGCGAGGTAGACCAGGCGCTCGAGCAGTCCGCCGATGAGGAAGTACAGCTGCCGGAGGCCCATGAGGGCGAAGGCGTTCGCGGTGAAAACGATATAGGCCTCGTCGGTCAGACCGTAGATGGCGGGGATCGAGTCGACGGCGAAGACCAGGTCGACGAACCCGATCGCGATGATCGTGAGCAGCATCGGCGTCACGAACCGCTTGCCGTTCTTGACCACCGTGAGCTTGTCGCCGTTGTACTCGTTGCTCACCGGCAGGTGCCGGCGCACGAAGGTCATGAACTTCCCGTCGGCGGGGTTGCTGTCGTGATTGCTGAACGCCTGGCGATAGGCCAGGAAGAGCAGCAGCGCGCCGAAGATGTAGAAGATCCAGGAGAAGTTCTCGATCAGCGTCGCGCCGACGGCGATGAAGATGCCGCGCAGGATCAGCGCGATCACGATGCCGATCATCAGCACCTTCTGCTGGTACTTCTTCGGCACCGCGAACCCGGTCATCACGATGAGGAACACGAAGAGGTTGTCGATCGACAGGGCCTTCTCGGTCAGATAGCCGGCGAAGTACTCGCCCCCGAACGTCCAGCCCGAGAAGACGCCGATGCCGACGCCGAACAGCAGCGCGAGGCTGATGTAGAAGATCGACCACCGGGCCGACTCCCCGATGGTGGGCTCGTGCGGCGTGCGCACGTGCGCGAAGAACTCGTAGACGAAGAACCCGATCGTGACGGCGATCGTGATGGCCCAGATGAGGGGGGTGATTTCCAATGGAGACTCCAGACTCGGCGTATGCAGAAGCAGCGCCAAAGTCTTCCCCATTCCCGATCGGGAACCGGTGGACCGGGATGCGACCGCATCCGTAATGACGAACCCACCGTGTCGGAGTACTCCCCTTGGTGACTCCAGTCTACGGGATGCCGACCGTGCTCTTCGACCGCCCGCCGTGAGCGGTCAGCGACCGAGGCCGACGCGATCGACCTTGCGGTGGTACCGCATGCCGGCGAGTCCGCCCAGGATGGCGCCGACGAGCGTGACGATCGCGGCGCCGACGGCGGTGAGGATGCCGGTGAGCGTCGCCGTCTCGGGGGTGACCGGGATGCGCGGGAAGCCCTGCAGGCTGCCCAGGATGTCCCACTGCGAGCCGGCGATCGCCGTGACGATCGCGACGACGACGGCGACCGCGACCGCCCAGATCCAGACGGCGATGCCCTGCTTGGCTCCGCTGAATCGCGCCATGCGCCCGGCGACGTATCCGCCGGCGAAGTATGACACGAGCAGCACCAGCCCGATGACGATCACGGCGAGCACGCCGACCGTGCCGAGGGCCGAATCCGCGACCTCTTCCGGTGTGGTGTCGTTGCTCGCGCCGACCGCGGCGCCGATCGCCCCGACGAGCGCCGTGAGGAGCACGGTCGTGCCCATCGCGGTGAGCCAGCCGAAGAACGCGGAGCCGAACTTGAATCCGCCGAACTCCGCCTTCTCACGGCGGTGCACGTCGTCGCGGAGGGTCGCGGGTTCGTCCCGGACCGCCGCGGGTGTCTCCCGCACCAGTGCGGGGCGGGTGTCGGTCTCAGAGGCGGGGGTGCCCGCTCCACGGACCGTACGGGGCTCTGGTTCGCGGTTGATCTCGTTCATGAGGCTGAAGCTAGAGGCGTGCACCTTCGCGACGAAGGTGGTTGTCCTGCCTCCCACATGCGCGTATGGTGCTGGGAACTCTGCGCGGTGCTCCGCGCACCGCCTCAGGCGACCTCGACGATCCCGCGTTCGAGCGCTTCGCGCGCGACGACCTTGTACCCCTGGTCCTCGAAGAACACCGTCATGCGGTCGGACTCGACGCTCACGACCGTCCCGGCGCCCCACTCCACGTGCTGCACCGCATCGTCGGGGTGGAGCGCGTCGTCGGACGGGGCGGATGCCGGGGCGTCCGCGTCGCCCTCGTCGCGGCCGAGGGCATCGCAGCGGTCGCAGGCGCCGCACGCCTCGGGGGCATCGACGCCGAAGTACTCGAGGAGCGCGATCCGGCGGCACCGCACGGCCTCGGCGTACGAGCGCATGACGGCGATGCGGGATTCGCGGATGCGCTGCTGCGCGTCCTCGTGCGCTCGGACGGCCTCGATCACCTCGTCCCGATGACGGCCGTCCAGGGCCTGGAAGCCCTTCGCGGTGGAGGTCGCGGCCCCGGCGGCCACGATCGCCCCGAGCACGCGGGAGGTCACCCGGGCGCTCAGGCCCGCGGCGGCACCGACGGCGTTCGCCCGCATCCGGCCCTCGCGGCCCAGCGCTTCCCACACGGCCGACACCTCGGAGGGCTTCGTGTGCCCGCCGGCGAAGAACGACCGCACCGAGAAGTCCTCGGGGCGGTAGTGGAGCACGGCGCGGGCGGGCTCGCCGTCGCGCGCCGCACGACCGATCTCCTGCGCGTAGGAGTCGAGCGACTCGGTGACGTCGGCATGGGTGACGAGGCGGACGTCGGCCTTGTCGATCCCCATGCCGAAGGCCGAGGTCGCGACCACGACGTCGAGCCGCCCCTCCTGCCAGTCCTCGTGCACGGCGTCGCGGGCCTTCGCGCTCATCCCTCCGTGGTACGCGGCCGTGCGCCGCCCGCGCTCGGCGAGCTCGTTGGCGTACGTCTCGGTCTCGCGGCGGGTCGCGACGTACACGAGCGTCGGACCCGGCTCGGCGACGACCTCCTCGACGACCGCCTTGCGCTTGGCGCCGTCGCTCTCGTGGCGGGTGACGGCGAGGTGGATCTCGGGACGGTCCATCCCGCGGATCTCGAGATGCGGGTCGCGCATCCCGAGCTTCTCGACGATGTCGGCCCGCACGGGCGACGACGCGGTCGCGGTCAGCGCGAGGATCGGCGGATGCCCGAGAGCGGATGCCGCGTCGCCGATGCGCGCGTAGTCCGGGCGGAAGTCGTGGCCCCAGGCCGAGACGCAATGCGCCTCGTCCACGACCAGAAGCCGCACATCCGCTCGGATCAGCCGCTCCATCACCTCGGCGCGCGCGAACTGCTCGGGCGCGAGGAACACGTAGACGGGATCGCCGCTCTCGATCGCCGCCCACGCCGCTCGCTCGGCCTTCGCCGAGGAGCGGGAGTTGAGCGCGACCGCCGCCGGGGCGTCGGGGGCGGCGTCGATGGAGAGCACCTGATCGCGCTGCAGCGCGAGGAGCGGCGAGACGACGAGCGTCACCCCGCCGAGCTCGAGACCCGCGATCTGGTAGACCGCGGACTTCCCCGCCCCGGTCGGGAACACCACGAGCGTGTCCCGCCCGCCGACCACCGAGGCGATCGCCTCGCCCTGCCCCGGGAGCAGCGTGTCCCAGCCGAACGCCTCGCGCGCGGTCCGTCGGGTCTCGGCGAGGGTCGGGGCAGTGCTCACGGGGTGTCCTTCGGGTCGTGCGGGTGGAGGTTCCAGTCAAACCCCGCGCGCCGGATGCGCTGACGGGCTTGACCCGACCAGCGGTCCGCGATACGTCGCGGCGATCGAACCGGCCCCGCGACGGATACGCTGGTCGTATGCCTCTCCGCTCGGCCGCCGGCTCGCTGCGCGCACCGCTCGCGCTGCGTTCCGCGACGCCGATGCGGCGGTGGATGCGAGTCGTGCTGCACCCCGGCACGAACGGATGGACCAGTGTCTGGGGCACGCTGTCGCACGGCGAGATCGCGGGCTGTCCCCCGCCACGCGCCTAGACCGCGCCTCGATCGGGGCGCTGGTCTCCTGCGCCATCCATCCCTTCGACCGCGTGAGGTCTTCTCGTGTCCACTCCGTCCCTTCGTTCCCGTGTCCGCCGCGCTCCCCATGAGATCTGGCGCGGCATCCGATCCAACGCCCGCAGCGACGTGCTCGGCGGTTCTCTCCTCCTCGCCGCCACGCTGGCGGCCCTGATCCTCGCGAACAGTCCCGCAGCGGGCTGGTACGAGACCGTGCGTGACGCCACCTTCGGCATCCCGGAACTCCACCTCGACCTCAGCGTGGGGGCATGGGCCGCCGACGGCCTGTTGGCGATCTTCTTCTTCGTGGTGGGACTCGAGCTGAAGGAGGAGTTCGTCACCGGCCGACTGCGCAATCCGCGTCAGGCGGCCCTGCCGATCGTCGCCGCAGTCGGGGGTGTGATCGTCCCGGCGGTCCTCTTCGTGCTCATCAACCTCGGCAGCGGGGCCGACGCACTGCACGGCTGGGCCATCCCGACCGCGACGGACATCGCCTTCGCGGTCGCCGTGATCGCCGTCGTCGGAAGGTTCCTTCCCGCCTCCCTCCGCGTCTTCCTCCTGACGCTGGCCATCATCGACGACCTCATCGCCATCACGATCATCGCCACGTTCTACACCGAGGCGATCAGTCTCCCCTGGCTCGCCCTCGCCCTGCTGCCCCTGGCCGGATTCGCGCTGCTCGTGCAGAAGGGCGTCCGCGCGTGGTGGCTTCTGCTGCCGCTGGCGATCGCCGTCTGGGTCTGTATCCATGCCGCCGGCATCCACGCCACCGTCGCCGGCGTGCTGCTCGGCTTCGTCGTCCCCGTCGTACCGACGCGGTCCGCTCGCGTCCGCGTCGGTGAGGACGCGAGCGGCGAGCCGGTCTACGACGGGCTGGCCCCGCACTTCGCCGACCGATGGGGTGTGGTCGCGACGCTGTTCGCCGTGCCGGTGTTCGCGTTCTTCGCCGCGGGGGTCACCATCGGCGGAATGGACGGGCTCACGTCCGCCCTCTCCGATCCCCTCACGATCGGGATCATCGTCGGACTCGTGGCCGGCAAGCCCATCGGCATCCTCGCCACCACGTACCTCGTCAGCCGCATCCCGACTCTGCGTCTCGACCCGACCCTGCGGTGGCCCGATCTGACCGGCATGGCCTTCCTGGCCGGAATCGGCTTCACGGTGTCGCTCCTCGTCGGCGAGCTCGCCTACGGATCGAGCTCCGTGGCGGACGAGCACGTCAAGATCGGCGTCCTGATCGGCTCCCTGGTCGCGGCGCTGCTCGGCGGATCCCTGCTCGCGCGGCGCAACGCGCGCGCCCGCCGCGGAGCATCTGTCCGATCTCATGAAAGTTGACCGGAACTGAGACAGGGATCCCTTGCAATCCTGCGGATTCCGAAGTCCGCAAAACGGAGATCTAGTCTCATTGAAGTTGTCAGAATCTTCAGCTGTCTCGCAGGGCTGTCGCATTCACGCTGCCAAGGGCGCGCTCGCTGATGCACGAGAAGCCAGCGCGTTGGACGCGGCCGTCTACTGGCTTAGGCGGCATCTGCATCGCGAACTACGGCGACGACCTCGTCCGCGATCTCAGCGATCGTACTCACCGCCGTGGTCCGAGCGATCTTGTCAGCGAGAGACGGAGAGTTGGCCTCGACTTCGTCCTTGGAAATCTCGTGCCAGATCGGCAGCATGCGCTGCTTCCCGGCCACGGACAAACCGACGATCCCGTCGAGCTCATACTGGGGCCACCCCTTCGCAAAAAACGACTTCGAGAAGATGACCACTCCGAATGACGAGTGCGCGAGCCCGTAGTCGATCTTGCGACGAAGGCTGTCCCCGATGCGCAGTTCGCCCTTGTCTAGCCACACTTTCAGACCTCGCGCCGTGAGCGCGTCGTAAAGCGGGAGTGCCACGGCCTGCTTGTCCTCTCCAGCATGCGAGATGAAGACGTCCCACGTCTGCCCTGTGTCGTCAGGAGTCAGATGAGTCGGCGGCTCGTTTCGGATGCCGATGAGGGGTGACTGGGATGCGCGTGCCACGGGGAGAGCTGGCGGCTCGACCGCCACGCTGGAGCGGACTTGTGTTGCTCGTAGCCCCGCGAGATCGACCGTAAGGTACCAGTGCCCCGTTGACGGAACCGCGATACGCATAGGCGATCGGTTCGCGAGCCCGCCGCGGTACTGGTGGCGGCGACCGCTCCGATAGCTATTGAAATTGGAGCTATCCATGAGCCGCACATTGGCTCCCGTGCTCAACGTGACGACTACGGTCGCCCCTTCATCGAGGCGTCCTAAGTCGTACTTTGTGAAGTTCATTTGGTCAGCCGTTCCTGTGGCGCGACCACCGAGCCACAAGAACATTGAACCTCACACCTCCGACACTGCTGCGTGTGCCGCAGTCGAGTCCGGTTCACCCCGTCATCTGAGCGAGTCGCCAAGGGGCTGTCGATTCACTGTCGGCAGGACGCGATCCCGCAACTCGATGAAGACGCTCGAAGTTTCAGTTACGTGTCGAAGTGTGGTTTGAGCACTTCGGCCGATTCGACCGAGCGCAGGCCTACAGGCAATCGCTCCATTGCGCGATTATCCTGGTCGCGCGTGAGGAGGCTGTACAACGCCTCCGCAGCGCCGCGAGCCACGGTTTCGACAGCAGGGTCAACGGGGGCGGTGAGAACTTCCTCCTGGAACGCCGCCCAGTCCGGTTCTCGCTGCGATACGTCCAGTTTCGAGTTAGGGGTCCTTAACACGCGCGCGAGCGTCTTCGCTCGCAGACCGAGCTGCATCTCATCCGCAATGTCAGGGACATGCTCTTGCAGAGCAAGGACTGTAGCACGAGAAGCAACAGACTCGCCATCCAGAGCCTTTTGAATGTCGGCCGCTACTTCCGCCGCCTGATCGTCGCTGAGGTCCGCATATCGCAGAAGGATTCGCGCGATCGAAAGTAGGTCCCGGGGCGTATGCTCCTGCAGACTGTGGGCCAACAACTTGGTTCGCCATCTCGGCAACGACCGCACCATACCGTCGTCAACAATCTCAAGGGCCAGCCTTGGTGATGCGGGAATGACGCTGCCCAGTCGCTCCGGAGACAACCGGTCGATCTCGCTGATGAGTTGCACAACGGCTGGCCGCGATCTTTTCAGGATGCTAGTCGCGAGGGTCACTTATCGGAACCGAACGCGAATACCGGTCTGTGGGGCGACTCGTCAGCGAAGCGCCCCGGAGCGCTCCGAGAGGGGCGCTCTTCTTGTGTCATGAGACGGTCGGAGGCTCCGTCGGCTTCTTCTTGCCATCTACAATCTCGATGCCGTTGTCGTTCATCGTTTTGATGAGCTGATCCGTAACGCGGTCCGCGAAGGCGATGCGCTTCTCTTGTGAATCGATGCCGCCAGTCGTTACGAGATCCGTCAGGCCGCGTAGACGCCGCAGTGCGTTGACGAGTTCTTGTTCAGACTGCACGTAATTGTTCATTCGGGGAGTCATGCTTGATTCCCCGAAGGGTGGGAACGTCAGCGAGATACATGCCGCTGAGTACTTCTGCACAGCCAGTTGGATGCTCTGAGGCATTACTAGACGAGCGCGGTTGAAGAGGACTGAGTGTTGCCCGATGAGTTCCGTGCTCTCATCGACCAGCTCGGGTAAGAACTCATCCAAGGGTGTGACTAGGCTTTTCTCAGCCAGCGTGCTGAACTTGCTACCGAGCGCGACGAACTCGGCAGTCAGTTCCACAAGTTCCTCGGTGAGGGCGTCGTTGCGCTCTCGGTCGCCTCGTCGCTTGTCGTTCGATCGCGTCCACAAGTACGAGAGGAACCCGCCGACGATCAGGAAGACCCCAGCGATCACCGGCACGCCCCACCACGGCGCTCCGTCGCCTCCACCCACTACTTGGATCAGCAGCGGGTCGGGCGAAGGGGTGGGAGGCATGAAGTCAATCTAGCGACCATGTCGATACAGTGCTCTTGTGACTGACAACACCTCCGATGACCACCACAGAGCGCGCATCGCCAAGGAAGCGAGTGAGGGCGTCAAGCTCATTCGTCGCAGTGGACAGTTCTACGTCCGGATCAACGGAGAGCTGATCAAGGTCAACCCCGCGGCTCAAGAGGTGAATGGGCATCGGTTTAGCTTCCGGAGGCGTCGAGATGCAGGTGGCGCAGCACGCGCGAAAGTGCCCGCGCCGACCCATGAGAACACTCTTCGCGTCGTGGAAGGGCGCATGTACATCGCGTCATCGGACACTGCCGAAGTCCTCAACGTGATCGCGGTATCGCGAGTTCATGCGAGGTCTAGGCGTACGACGGGTCGAGATCACTGGGGCGGAGCCAGGTTCGGTATGGGTGAAGTTCAAACAGTGGACTAAGGCGGTCGCCGACAAGAGGAAGGTTCCTGTCGCGGCCACACAACTCGTCGGCCTGGTTGAAGGTGCGACGACTGAGAAGTTCCAGGCTGACAACACCGCGACTCACGCCGGGTCTATCGCCAACCTGGCGGACAAGACCAAGCACCTGAAGTCCTTCTCCTTCGATTCCGAGCCTCTGCAGTACGTGCAATGGCAGGACGAGAATGGCGAAATGCACGCGCGAGCCCGCGTTGTGAACTCCAAGGACATCGCATCGAACCGGCTCGACGATGAGGTCGTAAAGGATCCGAAGAAGATGCTGGACCGGTTGGATGAGGCTCCCGACGTGATCAGGCCCAAGCTTGAAGGCTAGCGCTTTAGAATCATAAGAGGAGCTGAAAACCCGGTCCTGTGCGCAGGCTGCAGGAACCTCCAAGCCACTGGCTCGGAATAGGACTACCCACCGGCCGCTCTGAGCTGGGTTCGAGGCGGTGGGCCGCCCTAGGACGGCCCGCCGCCTCCGGCGATTCTCCAGGCGTCACGCTCTGCGCTGGTGTGTGTGCTCGAAACAAGTCGGGCGAGCCTGGGCGCCCAGTCAATATACCTCGAGCATTCGCTTCCGCTCGAGCGCGGCGTAAAGATCGAAGGACTCCCAGTCAACGTTCCATCGTCGAGATTTCGCGACTAGACGATCCACTGTTGCCGCCGCAGTAACCGTCACAGCGTACCGTGCGCAGATCTCCTCCCGGATGGATCGAGGAACAAACGGGCAGGTGAGCACATTCAGGTTGAGCAGCGAGAGCTCCCCGTCGATCAGTGACCGCTCCTGCATCTGGAGGATCCATCTTTCGCACGCTTGGCGTAGCTCCGGGTAGGCCTTCGAGCGTTTCATATGCAATAGGAGACTGAACAGTAGCAACACATTCATCGTCGACGGCTCACGGAGCTTGCCTCCTGATCTGGTGAATCCGCAGAGATCTGCGAGTTCACCCTCTCGGATCGCGTAGTTCGCGCCCAAGTCCGAGACGCAGTCGATGAGTGTCGCTGTCACCGCATCAGGGCTCATCGATCCCTTCGACCGCCGAAGTTGCTGCATCAGCTCGTCGCGGACGCGCATCTCGACCCGCTCGCGATCATGAGCAGGCACGCCCTCCGAACGTGCATATCGGAGCAACGTGCTACAAACTCGAGCCACTTTGACGGCAGGGCTCATTCGGGGAGCGCCGGAGTAGACGAAGAACACGAAGTCCGTCAACGCGAGCAGACTTGAGGTGATCGCGCGATGGTGCTTAGACAGTTGTTGGCTAAAGAGCTCGACACTGCCTAGGTCCTCTCCTGATCTGCGCAGGATCTTCTCGAACGAGCGCTCGACTCGCGCTAGGGCATAGTTTGCTAACTCGAAGTGACTGACGCCGGTGTCCAGCAGAATCGCCTTGTACCCCACGATCAGATCGCCCGCATCGACGTATGGGCGACTCACGGCGACACCACCGCGGTCTCGATCGCGCGGCTTGGTCGCTTCCCGTATGAGCTGGCGAGCTCGCTTCTTTGCGATAGTCAGTGGCGACAGCCACGGCGTGAGCTCTCCCTCCTCCTTCGCGGCGTTCAAATGCAGTTTGTACTTGCGCAAGCTCCTAGACAACGCGTCGACCACGAACGGACGTCTACTTTCGTCCGCGAGGAAAATGAAGTAGTCATCAACGTAACGCAGTACCTCGTAGTCCTCACCGAACTTCATTCCCAGTCGGTCAAGCTGCTCCGCAAGCTCGAGATCTACCGCTTGAAGAATGACCTCTGCGAACAGCCGCGATACTTCAGAACCGATCGTGATGCCGCTCGTCTCACTGTGGTTCAGTCGTTGCATGAGCTTGTCGAAGGCGCCACCGAACGTGCGATCGAGATGCGGGCCAAGATTGGCCTTCACTACATCGTGACCGTGGGCCGCCCATGCAATCGAATGGGTGTAGATACTGTCGAAACACTTCGCAACATCAACCTTGACGAGATATCCAAACCGGCGCTCACAGGATCGGTACTCGGAGGAGTCATAGAACTTGTAGACATTCGAGTATCGCTGGTACGTGAAGTACGAGCGCAGCCATTCGTACTCGTGGTCGTCGTGTTCGATGCTGTCGCGTGTTCGCCGTTGATAGGCGAAGAGCGAGTCCCGCACGACGACGTATGGCGCGACTCGCGCCGGCCGCCTTAGGGAGAACCGGCTTTTGGATGTGTGGTAGAGGATGAGATCCTCGAACCTCTCGTAGAAGTGCGCGATGTCCAACTGCGCCATAGGGTGCGGCACCGTCAGTGTGCGGTAGTCATTCTTCCGATGACGGACCGTGTACTGGAAAGGGATCGTGGAGACCGCCCCCTGGTCCGCAGGGAGATTGAGAGCAGTGCGCGTTCTAGAAGTGCTACCCGCAGGGAAGGAGACTGCCCTGCCGAGAATAACTCCGAGGATCACTTCTGATGTCTCGTCGAGCAGCTTCGCATGGACTGTTTCTGTTCCGAGGCGCACATCAGCATCACGAAGAAAGTCGTACAGGCCACGGTTGCTGAATGACGGCGGGAGTTCGTAGGGCAGAACGTCGCTCAGCACCACCCGCGCAGGGTGCTTCCGAAGAGATTGCCGACGCTTAGGCACGCCATGCCCCCTTCAGTCGAGTCATGCGCTGCATGGACCATCGGTGAATCGTTCGCCGACTGAATCCATCAGTGAAAGACAGGGCCGCGATCTTCCGATCGAGGCCGGGAGGCAACGGAGACTGCGAGGCTCGGTGCTGAAGATAGCGGTCCAACCCGGCGAGAGACTTCAGATCGGTTAGGTGCGGATTCGAGAAGTAGATCCCAACTAGCGCGTTCCGCTTGTTGTGAGAAAGGCGAGTGTTCGCCGTCAGAAAGCGAAGCCTGTCGAGGAGGAGGCTTCGCCGTCCGTGGTTGGCAGGATTGGCGCGATCCCACGCGGAGAAGGTCCTGTCGACGCGAGTCCGGATGGTCTTGTAGCGATCATCGGTGAGCCTCACCACCGGGCCACCCCTGCCTCGATACTCGATCTCATAACCCAGGAACTCGATTTTCCCGAGCGAGTTGTCGACAAGTTCCCGATGCAAGGTCTTCGCCGGGTTCAGAGCAAGACCGAGTCGCTGAAGCTCAGTTTCGATCTCCGCAATCACAGCGCCCGGTGCCACCGCGCCCTCACTTTCCTCCGCGCGCACCAAAACGATGTCGTCAACGTAGCGCGCGAAATAAAGTGTGCCGCGAGTGTCCCGCAGAGCGCGATCAGCTTGAGCTATGTACAGCTCGGCTAGCTTCGCGCTCAGACCCACCCCTGCGGGGAGGCCCCTTGCGTTCCCGGTGAGGGTCTCCATCTCGGATAGCAACCTGTCGATCAGCCGCCGGCACGATGGACTTAGCGCTGTTGTGTCGAGGTGAGAACGGAGCCGTCGATGATCGATGCTGTCGTAGAAGTCCTTGACATCAGCCCTAACGACGATCTTCGGTACGTTGTTATCGATCGTTCGAATCAGTCCCGCGACGATCGATTGGCGTCCTCGCGGGCGGCTCAGTAGCGTTGATCCGACGACGCGTTGAAGGTGCTTATCCGCGAAGAATGCCTCGGGGGTCTCCGCGATCGAGTAGGTCTGACGCTTCCCACCAATCAAATGGCCGCGGTCCAAACCCCACGCGAACGCGCCGGACTCGACGCTTCCAGTAAGTATCTCGCTAGTTGCAGCCAGTGATGCTTCCAGCAAGTCCTCGGCGGCCTGACGGTCTGCACGGGCAACGGATTCCGGAGCCAGCTCAGGTGGCCCGATGTACGGCACCGTTCCCTTTCGCGCTGCCCGAGCACGATGGCGCGAGTCACGCGCCAGATCGTAGGCGCGGCGAACGTCAGGGTACAGATTGAGGCGGTCGCGCCCACGCCGCGCTTCCAAGTCCCAGATCCTGCGCAAATTCTTCGGCGAGAAGCTCTGATCCAATCCCAACCCTCCTCCCGTGAGCCTATCGACCCTTTGCTGGCGCGTCCGCGACCAGCGCCGACAGCGGACGGGGCCGAGACCGCCGCACGGCTGAGCACCACCTTAACGATGAAACCATCGACTGACTCGATCCCAGGTTCGTTCCTACCGGGCGCTGTTGGAACTGGACAGTCGCCAAGCACAGCGATACGGGACACCATGAGATCTCCTCCGTCGAGGTCGTCTCCGCAGTGTTGCGTCGTTCGATCGGGCTGCGTCACCTTGCGCGCTCAACAAGGCCTTCACGCCGCACCCGTCGATCGGATGTCCCGAAGCGCTGTGCACCAGTTAGCAGACCTGGCCGCGCGACTCAGCGTGGGCGGGGCGACCGGTTTCGATTCTTCGCAGCCGGCGGAAGCAGCGATTGCAGAGCGGACGCGGGGCGCAGCCGCTGAAGCGACGCTGCCGCCGACGGATTCAGCGTCTCGGTCTCCCCTTCGTAGTAAAGAGCGATCAACTCGCGGCTCACCTCGTCATAGGCGAATGCGGCCACCCGCGGGATGTTCAGTTGGTGGCCCTTAGCCTTCATGTAGTTCCGGATGTGCGTCTCCCAAGCCGCCAAGGAGATTCCGGCGGGCTTGACCGCCCATACCAGCACCCAGCCTTCCTCGACGTTGACACTTCCGGTGACCGGAACGGTCAGGCTACGTCCGCGACCTTCCGGGTCAGGATTATTGAGCAGGTCCTTTGCATGCCGCGCGAACTTCTCTTGCGCCGCCTCGTTTCCGGAAAGCAGTGTCGCCCCGACACTTAGCCAACCGAAGCTCTGTCGGTCGTGCAGCTCGTCGATAAGGTCAACGATGCTCGTCGTCGGCATCGACGGCTTCGGTGCACGGGGGCTGGCATCGCGGGTGAGATGCCACTGATCGAGGGCATCCGTCCGGCTCGTGATGAACGCCGGTACCTGCTGCCGGAAGCGACGCAGCTCACCCGTGGTGGGGTCCGGCATGAATGGAAACGCATCCTTGACCAAGGCCGGGTCGGGCGCCACCCACAATCCAGTTTCGTAGAAGTAGAGAAACAGGTCGAGTTCGTCAGGCGCCATGAACATCATCGTCGTCATCGGGTCGCGCCTGCGCCGCAAATAAAGGAGGAACTCTGCTGGCCGGTCCACCAGCTCCGCGATCAGCTCGAGATCGTGCAGCGAGACCGTCCAGGGGACGTTCTCCAGATCGATGAGCCCGGCCTCAAGGAGATCCGCGGTCGCCGTGAACACGGCCGGGATGTCGTCAAGGCTGACAGCAATCGTGTGGATCTCGCGAATATGAGTGAGATCCACCCATCCCTCTCCCTCGATGCGTAGCCCGCCGTCATCGACGATCCCTGAACGCACGCGCCCCGCCTGATTCGCTGCGCTCGTGATGATGCGCCGCAAATCACCAAGCTGGCGCGATGTCTTCCCTCCCCGTGACAGGGCACTGAACGCAACCGCCTTGTCCTCGATGACGAAGGCCACGTCATCGATAAGAACCAGATGATCGCACTCCACCCGCTTGGTATACGCATCAACCGAACGAGTCGCCTTCTCCGCCTCCGTTGCAGGGACGAAGAACTCGAACCCGTTCCGGTAGGTCGCCGTCGGAAGAATCATCTTCACCGCGCGAAGCACCCGCTCCTCCAGGACCTCTCCGCGGTGCTTCGCATACGCGTCCCATTCGGCCTTCTGCGTTTTCAGGTAGTCCTCAAGCCTCTCCCTCAACGCCGGTGCTGTGTGTCCGTCGTGTAGCAGCATCACCCGACCCGCATCGCCTGGAAGCAACGGGTGACGCCGCCACGGGTTGTCCCCCTGAACGAACTTCTCTGCGGCCTCCAACGCCGTCATCCCGGACGCATCAAGAGTGAAGAAGGCGACCACCCGTTCGACACGCTCCATTGGGAGGCCCGTCTCCGCGAAAAGCTCATCGATGCCGACCGTGCAGTCATCCGCAGACGGTTCAAACATCGACATCAGCACAGTCACAGCCTGCTTGGTCATCGATGCGACATCGTCGCCGGGCGCGCCCGCAGGCTCTGACAGGGATCTAGCGAACTGCTGCCCCCGCTTGTTTAGCTTGCGGGCCTGAATCGAATGACAGGCATTTAAGACACTTAGCGCCTCAGCGGCACTGAACCCCAACCCCTTCTCCAGCGCAACGCGAACCCCCCGGTTGCTATCAAGCAGCTCGACCGCCGTCGCCTGCAACACGTCTGCGTACGAGGAGTTGCGCATCGCGACCTCTGACCCCTGCACACTGAGCGATAGCCACCCCAGTGGTGCGTCCGGGCCAGCGGCGACCAGCGTCCGGAACCAGCCCAGGTTCGTGATCTCTTCCAGAATCGGCCAGGCGTCCTGCACCACCCCGCTCATCTCATTCGGCTCAGCAGGTGGAACATCCACTTCATCCGTACTGCGACCCGCGATCGCCAACAGCACGAGCAACTCGACCTGCCACGCGCCGCCGTCCGGGCTCGCGACAACCTGCCCCGCCTGAGATAAGGGAAAGTACGCCAGCCTGGCGGTTTCTGCCAACCTCGCCGGCGTGAAACGCGAGCCCATTGCCGCAAGCTCACTTACACGTTCAGCGAACCTGGTACTCACGTTCGCCGCGAAATCGCCCTCAGCACTGAGTTCAGCAAACAGCGACTGCACCGTATCCGAGGACTGCACCACAAAATCCGCATAAGGATCCGACGGCGCTGCGGCGTCCCCGTGAGGCAAATGCCGCCGCCTCTTCGCACGCGCCTTCAAACGCTTCGACTTCGATGCCATGCCTCATCGAACCACACGCCTCCGACATGCCAGCCACCTCGCAGTTGCTGTCCGCTTCGGCGCTCTGAGCGCCCCGATGCCGATCAGTTCATGGGCGGGCGAGTGCGTCGTTGAGATTCGGATCATCGGGCCCTCGGCGTATGTGAGCGGCGACAGCAGCGACCTGCACTTTTGTGCTCAATCACTATGTGACCAGAGAGATGCAGATCTGGGGTCGATCTTCCTCGCAAGATCTGTCGGGTTTCCTCAGCGGCGCCTTCGCACGCCCTCGTCATCGCGCGCGACATCACCTCGGACGTTTCAGAACTGTCGGAGGCTGCGAGTACAGTCTGACCCGTGAACGAATCGCTCGGCCAGCGTCATGTACGCGGGGTAATCGAAAGCGTCACCGGACGCGCGAATGGTCGGGGTGTCCCTGAGGTCAGCGAAGCCGTTCTTCGGCTAGAGGATGGGTCGACGCTCGAGGTGCGTATGCCTCGGCCAGTGGGGACAGAGCGGAAGTTTCAGGCACTCCCTGTCGCGTTCGATTTTGTCGACTTTGGTGTTTGCCCGATCTGCCTCGCGCCGGAGCCGCGAAGCCGGGAGCATGTGCCTCCCCACTCGGTTGGCGGCAGCGTGATCACGATGAGCTGCGAAACATGCAACAACGAGTTCGGCAGCAAGTACGAGCCGCACCTACGCAATTGGTATGAGAACACGATCGGGAAAGTACGACTGTCAGGCAAGTCCGTTCCCGGCGGCCGCAGCGTTGGCGAGTACCTACTACGCGAGAACGCATCCGGTGGTTTTGTTCTCTTCCAACACGGGAAACACGACCCGGCGGTCTCTCAGATCTTACGAGAACAGGGGTTCGAGATGAGCTACGAGGTTGTCGACACAACCCGTTCGCACATCGCAGCGGTCAAGACTACCTATTTGGCCAGCTGCGTTGCGCTGCGCGCAATTCCGCAGACACCCCGCGCTGATGCGTTGCGAGCTGAGCTCCTCGCCGCCCGAGACGTGCCCCGTAACCAGAGAGCTGAGCTCGGCGACGTGGCAAGGTCCATCAAAGTCGCACGCTCCGCACACGAAGCAAACCCTGGGGAGATCGTCCTGATGGCCGCCGCGGATGAACAACCGGAATCCGCGATGGTGATCAGCTTCAATCGCGTGTTCGCCGTAGATTGGCCGCTCGACCCAATCACTGGATTCACAAGGCGTGTGGTCTGATATCGACTCGCAGAGAGTGATCTGAAGCAGCGCCCGTGCTGATCAACGCCACCGCTCTCGTTCGAGGATCCTGACGATGCGGCCAGGGCTGGCTCCGCGAAGCAACCATTCGATGGGTGACTGCCGCTTGCCTCGATGAATCAAGTCGTCCTTCGGCACGGTCATGAATCCCTCGAGGCTCGCGGGATTCCAGTCTTCGATCAACGACGCGACGACATGAGCGAGATGTGGCAGTAGCCGGTCGTTTGTCTTGTCGGTGAACTGCCAGCGTGGGTACACCGTAACCTCACACACCTCGAACCCGTACACCTCGCCGTCGCGCCCACGGCGCCGCAGCTCGTCAAGCTGAATCCCGAGACGCCTCGCAGCTTCAGATTTCCGGTAAGACGTGGCGACGGTCTCCAAGCGAGTGACGTTCTCCTACTCGCGCAGTTCTCCGCGAGCGACGCGCTCTTCCGCTTCCGCCATCTCCTCGGCAGTGAAGTCGCCTGTCTTGATGAGGTAAGCCCGCACATCCGGAGACATTGGCGGTGACGACGATCGAATCCGAGTCAAAAGGCGAACCGCTTCCGAGCGAAGGGCATGGAGAATCTCTTGGTCGCAGTCTTCGACGCCGACGAGCGTGAGCAGGTGCTCGACGGCGGCGGCTAGCGTGAACGGCTACTCCAGGTGCGGCATGCGAGTCCTCCTGAGTGAGACGCGAACCGATAGAGCGATCGTAAGCCCGACCTACGCGGCACAGTCTGACCCGAGGAGGCAAAGGTGCGCTCGACGCTTAGAGCATGGGCTAAGAGGGTTCACGCCCAGCGAACACTGGATCCGTCAAGAGGGCTCAATTCCAGCAACGTCCAGTCTGCAGCGCTCGGCGGATATCGCCGAGGGTGCCACGTCGACCGTCTCCCGCTTCGGCTCCCATCATGAATGGGATGATCCCGAGCCTCCGAAATTCCGTGATCAAACCGTTGCTTTCGTTACCTCGCCGTTATACAGTGATCCCACGGTGAATGTTTGCTGTGGCACTCACCGGATGTGATTGCAGGACACTCTTGGTGCAAGGGACAAGGGCCGGTCGGGAGCCTCTCCGACCGGCCCTGACTGCGTCTGCGGTCGCCCGGTATCCTGTGACGATGACCGATCGCCACCTCGCCCTCGCCGCATGGGAGAGCCTGTTCCGTGCGCAGCACGAGGTGTTCCACGACATGCTCGCCGACTTCGAGGGCAGCGACCTCGGGCAGGCCGAGTACGACGTGCTCCTCACGGTCACGCGCGCCCCCGAGATGACCGCGCGTCTGCGCGACATCACGGCAAACATGCTGATCAGTCAGCCCAGCGTCTCGCGGCTCGTCGACCGCATGGTCACCCGCGGACTCGTCGAGAAGTGCCCCGATCCCGAAGACGGCCGCGGGTCGCTCATCCGCGCGACGGACGCCGGAGTCCGGGCCTTCCGCGCCGTCGCCACCGTGCACGGCCGATCGATCGCCCAGCGCATGTCGGCCCTCGACGACGACGAGCTCCGCACCCTGCAGTCGCTCACGCAGAAGCTGCGACGCCCCGCCTCCTGACCCCCGCCGCCCTCTGACGGCACCCCGTTCGACGGCATCCGCGCGCTCGATCTGGCAGGGTGGTGCTGAGTCCCGCACGCCGTGGGACGTCGGACCGCCCCCTCGGGGGGAACCAGGGAGGTCATCCATGGAGATCGCCGGAATCGTCGGCATCCTCGTCATCGTCGGCATCGGACTCGCTGTCGCACTCGTCCTGCTGCTGATCCTGCTGCTGTTCGCCCGCAGCTGGATCAAGGTCGCGCGCGCCGACGAGGCCCTCGTCATCTCAGGACGCAAGCAGAAGGTGCAGCGCACCATCGCCACCGTCGGCCCCGACGGCACGACGTCGACGCGTCCGGAGATCGAGGAGTCTCCCGTCACGGTCATCGTCAACGGCAAGTCGCTCGTGAATCCGATCACCCAGCGGCACGAGATCATCTCCCTGCGCTCACGTCAGGTCTCGCTCAACGCCGAGGCGCAGTCCCTCGACAACGTCACCCTCAACGTCGACGGCGTCGCGATCGTGAAGATCGGCTCGGACCCCGTGTACGTGCGCCGCGCCGCCGAGCGCTTCGCCTCGCAGGACAAGGCCATCGAGCAGTTCACCACCGAGCAGCTCGAGGGTGCGCTCCGCGGCATCGTCGCCACGCTCTCGGTCGTCGAGCTCATGCGCGAGCGCAAGAAGTTCTCCGACCAGATCGCGGCCGACGTCTCGCAGGAGCTGGCCGAACAGGGCCTCATCCTCGACTCGTTCCAGATCAAGGGCATCACCGACAAGGTCGGCTACATCCAGTCCCTCGGCGCCCCCGAGATCCAGGCGAAGCGCCAGGCCGCCGAGATCTCTCAGACCAACGCCGACCGCGCGATCAACCAGAAGTTCATCGCCAACCAGGAGGCGAACCTGATCGAGCAGACCGCGCTCGACACCAACACCGCCAACGCCAACGCCGGCATCGGCCGCGCCCGTGCCGAGGCCGAGCAGGCCGAGCAGCTCGCGCGCGCCCAGGCCGAGCAGGCCGTGCTCCAGCAGCAGGCCGAGAACAAGCAGGCGCAGCTCGACGCCGACGTCAAGCGCGTCGCCGACGCGCAGCGCTATGAGGCCGAGACCCGCGCCCAGGCCGAGCTCTACACGCGCGAGCGCGCCGCCGAGGCCGCCGCGATCGAGCAGGTCAAGCAGGCAGAGGCCCGCACGCGCATCGCCGAGCAGCAGGCCCAGGCCGACAAGGCGCGCGCCGACGGTGAAGCTGCGGCGGCCGTCGCCCGGGCGACCGGTGAGGCCGACGCCCTGCGTTCGCAGGCCGAGGCCGAGTCCGAGGCGCGGCGCCTGCGCGCGAGCGCCGAGGCCGACGCGATCCGCGCCGAGGGTGAAGCGCGCGCCGCGGCGGTGGAGGCCGAGGCCAAGGCCATCGCGTCGAACCAGGAGGCGTTCCTGTCGCAGCGCGTGCTCGAGGTGCTGCCCTCCGTCATGTCGGAGTTCGCGAAGGGCTACTCGGCGATCGGCAACGTCTCGATCATCGGGGGCTCGGGAGACGACGGCGCCTCGCAGGTCGTAGGCGCCGACAGCGCGAAGGCGCTCCGCTCGGTCTTCGACAGCGTGCACTCGGCGACCGGGCTCGACCTGGCCGGCATCATCCAGGGTCAGGCCGTCGGCCGCGGCATCGGCGCCGGCATGGCCGAGAACACGGCGGCCGCGCCGGCCACGCCGCCCGCACCGCGTGTGCCGAACCCGACCACTCCCCCGCCGCCCGCAGCCGACGCGGAGTAGTCGACCACTCCCGGATGCCGCGGCCGACCTCGGTCGCGGCATCCGTCGTCATCGGGTGCGGCGACGCAGTGTCAGCGAGGCGAGGATCAGCGCCCCCACCGCGAACGCGACCACGATGAGCAGCGGACCGAAGACGTCCCACCCCTCGTCGCCGGCAGCCACCGCATCGATCGCATCGATCGCGTGGCTCAGCGGCAGCCAGTCGGAGATCGCGTACAGCACATCGGGCATCTGATCCCGGGGCATGAACAGCCCGCCGAGGATGATCTGCGGGAACACCAGCAGCGGCATGAACTGCACCGCCTGGAACTCCGTCTGCGCGAAGGCGCTCGCGAGCAGCCCGAGCGCGGTGCCGAGCAGCGCGTCGACGACGGCGACGAGTCCCAGCTGCCAGAGCGGTCCGTCGACGTCGAGTCCGCACACCCCGACGGCGAACGACACCGTGACCACCGCCTGCAGCAGCGCCATGATGCCGAAGGCGAGCGCGTACCCGAGGATGAAGTCGGCTTTGCCGAGCGGCGACGTCATGAGCCGTTCGAGCGTTCCCGACCGGCGTTCGCGCAGGGTCGTGATCGAGGTGATGAGGAACATCACGATGAACGGGAACAGCGCCAGGATCGCCCCGCCGTACTGATCGAACACACCCTCCTGTCCGCTGAAGAGCCAGGCGAACAGCCCGACGAGCAGGCTCGGCGCGACGAGCATCAGCGCGATGGACCGGGGGTCGTGGCGCAGCTGGTTCAGCACACGGCCGGCCGTCGCCAGGGTGCGCCGGCCGTTCATGATCCGGCCTCCTCGTGATGCCCGTGCCGCGTGCGTCGCGACCGGCGGGTATCCGAACGGTGGATGCCGGCATCCGCTCGATCCCGCTCGATCAGCGCGAGGAACGCGGCGTCGGGGTCGGTGGCGCCCGTCTCGTCGAGCAGGCCCTGCGGGGTGGTGTCGGCGATGATGCGGCCGTCGCGCATCAGGAGGAGCCGGTCGCAGCGGAGCGCCTCGTCCATGACGTGACTCGACACGACGAGCGTGACCCCGCGGTCGGCGAGCGCGCGCAACAGCGTCCACAGCTCGGCCCGCAGCTCCGGGTCGAGGCCGACCGTGGGCTCATCGAGCACCACGAGCTCCGGCGACCCGAGCAGGGCGATGCCGAGCGACACCCGGTTGAGCTGACCTCCGCTGAGCGACTCGACGAGCTGCCCCGACTGCGCGGTCAGCCCGACCTCCTCGAGCACACGATCCGCGTCGCCCGCGGGCGCCTGCAGCAGGGCGGCGAAGTACGCGAGGTTCTGCCGCACCGTGAGGTCGGCGTAGACGGCGGCCCCCTGCGTGCCGTAGGCGACGCGGCGCCTCAGTCGGGGCGAGCCGCCCGGCTCCCCGAGCACCGTCACCCGGCCCGCGTCGATGCGCTGCACGCCGACGATCGACCGCATCAGCGTCGTCTTGCCGCAGCCCGAGGGTCCCAGCAGGCCCGTGATCTGCCCGCGTGGCACGATCAGGTCGATCCCGTCGAAGACCGAGACCTTCCCGCGTCGCACACGGAGCTGCGAGATCTCGACCACGGCATCGTCGCTCATGGGGTGATTATGCTCCTCGCGCGCCGCCGACCGGCCCCCATTCGTACGAGCCACCCCCTGATGTGCCGTCCGCACGGGGGTGGTTCGTGCAGAAGGGGGTGGCTCGGCGACGGCGGGCGGTCAGCACTCGATGACGTTCACCGCGAGACCGCCCTCGCTCGTCTCCTTGTACTTCGTCGACATGTCGAGACCGGTCTGGCGCATGGTCTCGACGACCGCGTCGAGCGAGACGTAGTGGCTGCCGTCGCCGCGCAGCGCGAGTCGTGCCGCCGTCACCGCCGTCGACGCGGCGATCGCGTTGCGCTCGATGCAGGGGATCTGCACGAGCCCGCCGATCGGGTCGCACGTGAGCCCGAGGTGGTGCTCCATCGCGATCTCGGCGGCGTTCTCGATCTGCCGGTTCGTGCCGCCCATGACCGCGGTGAGCCCGCCGGCGGCCATGGCGCAGGCCGACCCGACCTCGGCCTGGCAGCCGCCCTCGGCGCCCGAGATCGATGCGTTCGCCTTGAACAGCGAGCCGAGCGCGGTGGCGGTCAGCAGGAAACGGCGGATGCCGCGGCGACGGTTCGCCTCGGCCGTCTGCTCCGCGTCGAGGCCCGCGCCGAGGGAGAGCGCGAGTGCACCGGCATCCGGTCCGAAGCCGAGCAGGGCGCTGCCGACCAGCTCGCCGTACGGCGTGACGGCGTTGCCCGCGCCGAGCCCGGAGTCGGCGAGGAACCGCCACCAGTACATGGCGACGGCGGGGAGGATGCCGGCGGCACCGTTCGTCGGGGCGGTGACGACCCGTCCGCCCGCCGCGTTCTCCTCGTTCACGGCGAGCGCGAACGCACCGAGCCATTCGCCGGGGAGCTCGCGGTGCCCATCGGCCTCCGCCGCCTCCAGCTGCCCGCGGATCACTCCGGCCCGCCGCTTCACCTTGAGCATGCCGGGGAGTATGCCGTCGGCGTGCAGCCCCGCGTCGACGCAGGTCGCCATCGCCTCCCAGATCGCGTCGAGGCCCGCGGCGACCTCCTCCTCGCTGCGGAGCGCGGTCTCGTTGAGACGCGCGAGTTCGGCGATGGACAGTCCGTGCTCATCGCAGAGGGCGAGGAGCGAGGCGGCGTCGGTGTACGCGTACGGGAAACCGGCCGTGGCGAGCGGCGCCTCCTCCCCCTCGCGCCGGATGAACCCTCCGCCGACCGAGTAGTAGGTGTGTTCGGCGACGACGGTGCCGTCGGCCGTGCGCGCGCTGAGGGTGAGGGCGTTCGGATGCCCGGGCAGGCGGGTGCGCGGGGCGAAGACGATATCGTCCTTCGCGAAGGCCACGCCGTGCGATCCGTTCAGGAGCAGCGGCTGCCCGGCCGGGTAGTCGGTCCAGGCCGACCGGACGGCGGCGGGATCGCAGCTCTCGGGCGAGAGTCCGCGAAGACCCGCGACGACGGCATCCGGGGTGCCATGCCCGATGCCGGTCGCTCCGAGGGACCCGTAGAGGACGCACCCGACGCGCTCGGCGCGGGCCAGGGCGCCGTCGGCATCCAGGCGCCGGACGAAGTCCAGCGCCGCGCGCATGGGTCCGACCGTGTGCGAGCTCGACGGCCCCACTCCGATGGAGAAGAGGTCGAAGGCCGAGACGTACGCAGTCACTCTTCCAGGCTACGCCGCCTCGGGGACTTTCGGTTCACTCTCGTTAACCGGCGCTCGGATGACCGGCGCGTGCTCGACCGATGGCCCCGCGGCGTCAACCCCCTTCGCGGACGACCCGCAACGAGGCATGCTGGCCGCAGCATCCATGTCGGACACCACCGGAAGGGGACTCCCATGACGAACAGCACTCCCGACCCTGAGGCGACCGAGGACCTGTCGCCGGAAGCGCAGACCCCCACGCCGACCCCCGCGTCGCAGACTCCCGACCAGGGCGGCCCGCAGGACGCGAACCCCGAGCCCGACCAGGCCGTGGGCGAGGCGAGCACGCCTCCGCAGGCCGAGTCCCCCGAAGGGGCCGACGGCGCAGAGGTCCCCGAGGACGACGAACTCGAGGAGCCGAGCACCGAGAAGGCTCCGGGAGAGGAGCCCAAGGCTCCCGCGGGGTCGGACGACGATGACGCCGACCACGAAGCCGTCGGCATCGGCGTCGTGGAGACGGAGTCACCCGACTCCGACGACTGACCTCCGCCCGCGCTGAGGGGTCAAGACACGCCGCGTTCCACGCACGGCATGCGGCGTGTCGTGACCCCTCGCGCCGCGTGCGCCAGGACGCGCGGGGACGGATTCCGCTACTCGACGAGCTTGCCGGCCGTGTCGACGTCGCGCATGAGCTCGGCGATCTCCTCGGGCACGGCGGGGATCTCCTCGCGCGTCACGCCGGAGGTCGGAGACCAGACCAGGTTCACCTGCAGAGTCGGGTCGGTGTCGGGGAAGTCGCTGCGGTTGTGGCAGCCCCGGGTCTCGCGCCGCTCGAGCGCGGCCTCCATCGTCGCCCGGGCCGCGAGCGCCGAGGCCCGGAGGTCGAAGGCGTGCGCGAGGTCCTGGAACCCGGCGATGTCGGGGTGGATGCCGACGTCCTCCATGCGCCCCTCGATGAGATCGAGCTCGGCGAGGCCGGCGCGCAGCCCCTCCTCCGAGCGGACGACGCCCGCGTGCTCGGTCATCGTATTGCGGATCGCGCGCTGGAGCGCCCGCACGTTCTCGCGCCCGTCGGCCGCGAGCAGGTCGTCGATCTCGGCACGGGCCTGAGCCACGGCATCCGCCGACCGGCGCTGTGCGTCGAGCCCGGCGGCGTGCGCCATCGCGGCCTGACCGACGATGCGCCCGTAGACCAGCAGCTCGATGAGCGAGTTGCCGCCCAGACGGTTGGCGCCGTGGAGTCCGCTCGACGCCTCCCCGATCGCATAGAGCCCGTCGACATCGGTCTGGTGGTCTTCGGGCCTGACCCAGACGCCGCCCATCGAGTAGTGTGCGGTGGGCGCGATCTCGATCGGCTGCGCGGTGATGTCGAGCATCTGCAGCTCCATCATCGTCTGGTAGACGCGCGGCAGGCGGGTCATGATCGTCTCGCGCGGCAGGTGCGACACGTCGAGCCAGACGCCGCCGTTCTCGGTGCCGCGTCCTTCCTGGATCTCGGTGTAGGCGGCGAGCGCGACGCGGTCGCGAGTCGAGAGCTCCCTCCGCTCCGGGTCGTACCTCTCCATGAACCGCTCGCCCAGGGCGTTGCGCAGGATGCCGCCTTCTCCGCGTGCCGCCTCGGAGATGAGCGTGCCCGCGGCGTTCTCGGGTTCGAGGATGCCGGAGGGGTGGAACTGCACGAGTTCCGGGTCGCGCAGCCGCGCTCCGGCGTCGACCGCGAGGCGGAACGAGTCGCCGGTGTTCTCGTCGCGACGCGAGGAGGTGCGCCGCCAGATGCGGTTGTGTCCGCCCGCGGCGAGGATGACGGCATCCGCATGGATCAGGTATCTCGTGCCGTCGCCCTGGTCGAAGCCGTAGGCGCCGAAGATCACGTTGTCGCGCACGAGGAGCCGGGTGATGTAGATGTTGTCGAGGATGGGCACGTCGAGCTGCTCGGCCCGGGCGACGAGCGTGCGCTGGATCTCAAGGCCCGTGTAGTCCCCGGCGAACGCCGTGCGGCGGAAGGTGTGCGCGCCGAAGAAGCGCTGCGAGATGCGACCGTCGTCTTCGCGAGCGAAGTCCATGCCCCAGCGTTCGAGGTCGCGGATGCCGCGCTCCGCGCCCCGGGTGACGATCTCGACCGTGTGAGGGTGCGCGAGCAGGTAGCTCTCTTTGATCGTGTCGGCGGCGTGCTGCTGCCAGGAGTCCTGCGCGTCCATGGTGCCGAGGGCTGCGTTGATGCCACCCGCGGCGAGGGAGGTGTGCGCGTCCTGCCGGGGCCGTTTGCCGACGGCGAGGACGTCGATGCCGTGCTCGGCGATCTCGATCGCGGCGCGCAGGCCGGAGCCGCCGGTGCCGATGACGAGGACCGTGGTGGAGATCTGCCGTTCGCGAGCGCTCATGTGTCCGACGCTAATCCGGGCGTTTCAATAACTCCAATGCATACTTCCTCTCCGAACCATGTTGGTAAGCTATGGCCATGAACCTCGAGCAGCTCCGCGGGTTCGTCGAGGTCGCGCGCCTCGGCCACTTCACCCGCGCCTCCGAGCACCTCCACCTCGCGCAGCCGTCGCTGAGCCGTCAGATCTCGACCCTGGAGCGCGAACTGGGCGCCGAGCTGTTCCACCGGGCACGCGGGCACATCGCTCTAACCGCGGCCGGAGAGACGCTCCTCCCCCGGGCCCGGCGCATGCTGGCGGAGGCCGACGCGATCCGCGAGGAGATGGCCGAACTGGCCGGCCTGCGCCGCGGCCACGTGCGCCTCGGCGCTCCTCCGACTCTCTGCATCAGCCTCGTCGCCGAGGCGCTCAGCGCCTTCCATCTCGCTCACCCTGACGTCGAACTGCAGCTCGCCGAGGCCGGGTCCCGCTCGCTGGTCGAGCAGCTCGCCGTCGGGGCCGTCGACATCGCGCTCATCACCGAGTCCGCCGGTCCCCCGCCCGCGGGCGTCAGCCTCACCCGGATGCCGTTGCTCACCGAAGAGCTCGTCGTCGTGTCATCCGCCGCCCAGCCGCCGCTCTCGACGGCATCGGCGATCGATCTCGAGCACCTCGCCACCCTGCCCCTCATCGCGTTCGACGAGACGTACGAACTGCGCGCGACGACGGATGCCGCGTTCCGGTCGGCCGGCCTCGATCCGGTGCCGGTGCTCGCCGGGGCCGAGATGGACGCCGTGCTGCGCTTCGTCGAGCGTGGCCTCGGCGTCGCCGTCGTGCCGGCCATGGTGCTGCTCGACCAGCCCGGGCTGCGATCGATGCGCCTCTCGCATCCGATGATGACCCGCACCGTGAGCCTCGCCCACCGGTCGGACGTCACTCCCGCCGTCGCCGTATCGGCCATGCGCAGGGTGATCGTCTCGACCGCGGTCGAGGTCGCGCGACGCGATCCGGCGATCGCGAGCCTCGTCGAGGACTAGTCGCTCCGGCGCCGCGAGAACCACCGGCGGCGCCGGACCGGCGGCCGACCGGTCGACGCCAGCGCCATCCAGCGCGGAGGCTCGGCGCGGAGCACGTCGATGATCTCCTGCACGATCGACTCGGGGTCGCGGTCGTCCGCGGGAAAGCCGAGGTCGAGCCACGGGGAGTGAGGGTGCGAGCGGTCGATCGAGCAGAGGCTGACCGTCACCTCGTGCGGCGGCACCGGTGCCGCGTCGACCCAGCGCACCTGCAGGCCCCACCGAGCGAGAGCATCGTGATCCGCTCTCTCGAAGACGCCGCGGGCGACAGCATCCGTCGGCGTCTCCCACGACCGATCCGCGACCAACCGCGCCACCTCGCGGTCATAGTCGTCGGCGGGGAACGCGTAGCCGAAGTCGTCGTCGCCGATGCCCCACTGCTTCTCCCAGTCCCAGACGACGACGTCGCCCTCACGGGAGATCATCGCGTACACCGACAGGTCGTCGGGTTCGCCCCGTCCGCGAGTGACCCACGCGAGTCGAGGCGTCGCCGTCGCCGTCAGGGAGTTCGCCGGCCAGAGCGTGCGCTGAGGATCCATGCCCGCCGCGTGCTCGGAGATGATGTCGCGACCGTTCACGAACACTCGCACCTCGTGGCCGCCGTACCGCGCTGCGCACGGGGCGATCTCGAAACGGATGCTGTCGCGTGCGAGCAACCCGTGGATCATGCGGAATGACCGCTGAGCCTGGCGGGGTGGATACGGCAGACCCAACTCGGCGAACGCAGCCTTGAGGAGCTGTTCGTTCGTCTCGTGCTCGTCGGTCGGCTGACCGGCGAGAATCCGTAGGCTGGGCTGTCGATACCCTCCAGGAGAGCCGTGGTCGCCGCCTCGACCACCCGCTCACCCCAGTCGACGCCGGCGCGGTCGACGGCACGGCGGATGCTGTCGACGAACCGCTCTTCGGGAGTTGCATCCGACGCCCTCACCGTGGCTCCCCCGCCCTGCTCACCGGAATCCTCAAGATCTGGTTCTCCTCACGGATTCGGGGGGGGCGGGCAAGGCGAGTTCACGATGATCGCCCTCTCGGTCAGGGCGCGAGTCGATGCGCACACAAGAGAAGACGAGTCGCAGACGCGAATATGACGCTCCCGCAGATCCGCTTCGCCTACTCCCAGCCGACATCGAAGAGGGGGATCTTCGACCCCGGCACCGCACCCATCTGCGAGATGCCGACGAATGGTGGTCGACTGTCAGCGTCGGCCAGCATGCGGAAAGGCCCGTGCGCCCATGCCGCCATGAGGTTGGTGTCGTACCAGGCGACGGCTTGCCGCGGTGACACCTTCTGGGCCCAGGCGTGCACGAGGAGCCAGGCGACGAATCCGAAGGGGATGAGCACCCACAAAGCGATGCTGTGGAGCACGAAGACGAGCAACATGACAAGAGCCGGCACCGCGCGCCCGACAGGCCGGCCCGCAGTAGCAAGGGGCTCACCCTGCGCATCATCTCGAATCGGCATCACGACACCCTCCCCGGAGCTGGTCGCCGCCGACCTGCGGCGCGGGAGGCCGTCGCCTGCTCGATCAGCAGAGCCAGCGGATGAACCACCAGGCTGCCGATGACCAGCGCCCCCAACCAGATCGCACCACGGAGACAGTCGAAGGAGAGCGGTGCCAGCACGGCGTATCCGAAGGGGAGGAGAACGCCATTGGCGATCGCGGCTCCGCCGACTGTGCGAATCCAGGTGAGGCGAGGCGTGACGTTGAACACGGCGAGAATTTGCGGCTGATCCCACACGGTCGCGATGGACGGTTCCCACAGGGCGACCGAGACCGTAAGCATCAACAGAGTCGCACCGAAGTAAGCGAGCGCAGTCACGACGGTGAGGAAGACCGAGCGGCGCAGTGCCCTCAGTGCGTTGCCGTCCGCCCGATCGCTGTCGACGGCATTGCCACCCATACCGTCATTCCGGTGCGCCCTGTGTCATCTCGCTACCAGTCGGAGCCCATGCCCCGATGCGGCAATGTCTTCGAGCATCTTGCCCGTGACGACCAGCCCTGCACGGCCGGCACGAGGGATCAGTTCGATCTCGATCATGTCGCCGGTCGACGAGGCGGCAGCGTCCCGCACCGCTGTGACCAGCATGTCTTGCCGCTCACCGGCATCGTTCGACGCGAACACCTGATTGTGGATGCTCGAGCGAACAACGATCTCGTCGCGCAACGCGCGGTCACACCCGTTTCGCGGTTCGGACTCGATCCAGATGTCGCGGATGAGCGGAACGAGCTCGGCGAACGCTGCCGAATCTGCGGCGACTCCGGCGGTTTCACCGGCCGACTCCAGCCACATGCGAATGAGACCCCGTTTCCGACGAATGGTGGCGCAAGAATTGTGGATGCCGTCGCTCCCGCGGTGTATATCAACCCACCCCAACGTCTTTCATCCAGTGGACTCGAACCCGGGCGCCGCCAAAGTCGGCCTAGTCGACGGGGTCGGTGAACTGACCTACAGCATTCGCGGTCGCGGTGGCTTTGCGCACAGCCGATCAAGCCCGACGAACCTGGTCATTGAACACCGCAAGGGCTTGCGGGGCCCATTCCGTGAGCTCCTGATAGTGGGCAGTGTCGTGGACGAACTCCGAATATCCCCAGAGTGCGACGGTACCCTCATCAATGGTCCGACTCTCGCTAACGATGGGTTCACGCTTGATATCAAATTCCCAATCGTCAGGTAAAGAGGACCAGCTCTGTGCAAACATTCCAGACGGAGCCATGAGTGGTGTGCGTTGATCATCTTCGACAAGGAAATAGAGAACGGATCTGGACAGCATCATCGCTACCACGGGGTATTCTCGGCCTACCGTGAGGTCATAGGTCGACTCAAATCGCGCCGCAGGGTTCTGTTGGCTTGGTGGAAGCGACGTCGGCCTGTTCTCCACGCATTGCAGCTTCATTCGTTACTCACAAACTTGAAATCGTCGACCGCGCCCGTAGCGGTGTTTCGAACGTAGTGAATGTTTACGCCGTTCACGATCTGTTGCATCTTCACCCACCCTTCCGATCCAGGCCAGCGAGGGTCGTTGAGCTTGATGTTCGCCAAGTGACGCCCCCCGGGTGCTGACATGACTTCGCGCATAGCAAGGTCTTCTCGAAGATTAGTGGGCACGGTGCGGCCCGTGCTTCCGCGTCCGAGCGGAACCGGCGGTACGGTGGGCCGCGGCGGTGAAGCGACAACAAGGGGAACACTTTTCGTCCCTATGGCGAATGCAATTGCCCTTGAGGCAAAGACACCGAGCACCCCGCCTGCGGCGCCGGTGGCGGTTGCCATCAGAGCGCCGAGAGGCGTACGATTTTCGGGGTCATTTGCGAGTGTGTACGTCGTAAGATTTCCCGCGGCCGAACCAATGACAGTCGCGCCAACGATCAGCGCTGTGCATCCACCCGCCGTGGCAACGATGCATCCACCCGCCAGGATCGCAAGGGTCACCACACCTACCCCGACCAGTATTCCTGCGCTGACCGAGCCGGCGTTACGCCACTCCGCGTCGCTCCAGCCGAACAGGTTTCCGTTGTCCGCTGCCGGGCCACCGAGCTCACACGTTTGATACGAGTAGACGCACGGCGGATGGTTGGTCGCTGTGTAATCGGCCGATTTATCAGTCGGGTTCGAGGCTTTGGCCTTCACGGACTTGGTCGTCGAATCGCGTGTCCCGACCGCCTGTGACACTGCTTGCAGTGCCCCGGCTTTCGCGTTCAGCGACGACACATACCGGTTCTGTTGCGCCTTCGCGATCGCGGCATCCCGTGCGGGGTCGTAGTTGCTCTTCTTCCCGGCTTTCTTCTTCGCGAATCCGAGGTGGTCGCTGAACGAGGCCGGGTCGTTCTCCACATACGCAAACCGGTTCAGGGACTGCGGTCGCACCAGCAGGCCGCGCCACTGGTCCGGCTGCATCCAGGACCCGGTCGCGGTGTCGTAGTCGCGAGCGTAATAGTGGTCGAGGCCGAGGGTGGGGTCTCCGGGTTGGCCGTCGTTGCCGACCAGGGAACCCCACCCGGTTGACTCGAACCCTGCACCGCCGAAGTCGGCATAGTCGACGAGGTCGGTGATCTGGCCTGCAGCATCCGCCGTCGCGGTGGCGTTGCGCATATCGCCGAGCACCCATGAGTCTTCATGCGCGCCGGCCTGCGTCGCGACCGTCGGCCGAAGCGGGCACGGGCGCCGGCATCGCAAGCACGATCGCCGTCGACCGGGAAGACGTCTCGGCAGACGCCGAGATCGCCGGTGCCATCGTCAACGACACCAGCGTCAGTACCCCGACGACCCCGCGCATGGCAGCACGAAGCACAGACCTTGTGGTCACAGTCATCCCCCCGGATGCTCTCGGGCGCGCGCACGCGCGCCGTTCGGCACTCAGAGTGGTGGGGTCCCGTACCGCCGCGCAACCTATATATCGCGACACGCCGCGCCGCCGACGAACATTTTTTTTCGCGACAGAAAACGCTCGCGAACTCGTCTTGGCGGTAGCGGAGGCCTTTCTCGCACACCCGCGAGCACCCGTGCCTCCGCACGAAAGACGAGCCCTCATGACCGCCGACGCAGACCGCGACCAGGCCTGGAACACCGCCCTGACGATGCTCGCGATCGCGGTGATCGTGTGGGTGTCGTCGCCCTTCACGATCGCCGTCGCGGGGGCCGGGCTCCTCGTCCCGGTCTGGGGTGTGCTGCAGTTCGCCCTGCCGATCGCGGCGGTGCTGCTGTGCATCGTGCGGATCGGCTCCGTGACCTCCCGGGAGACGCGGGCCGCCCTGGTCGTGTCGCTGCTGGGCATCGTCGCGACGATCGCGAACGGGGTGTTCGTGATGCACCACGCGTTCACCTGCACCGCAGGAGGATGCTGACGGTGCCCGTCACCCGGGCCGGGAAAGACGAAACCCCCGCCGCTTCCGCGACGGGGGTTTCAGATCTGGTGCGCCCCGAGGGACTCGAACCCCCAACCTTCTGATCCGTAGTCAGATGCTCTATCCATTGAGCTAGGGGCGCTCCTGCCCGCTCAGCGGGCCGACGTCAAGCCTACAACAGAGTCGGCGCGAAAGCGAAACGAGGCCGTCAGGCGGTCTCGGCGCGCTCCTTCTGCTTCTTCGCGCGCTTCGCGCGGGCACGCTGCGCCGACGACAGCGCCTGCAGGTCGACGAGCCGGAGAGCCTGCATCCGGGCCTCGCGCATGCGGTCGTAGTCCGGGTCCTGATCGGGCCGCATGCCCTCCACACGAAGGCGGCGGTCGAGGTTGTGGCGCACGTCGGACCACGCGGCCTCGCGCGCCTCCTCCACGATCCCCCGCAGCTGCTCGGGATCGTCCATCATCTCCCGCAGCTTCGCGGCGACGCCGCTGGACTGCTTGGCGCGGCGGCGCAGGTTGCGCACGTCGCGGTCGCGGTAGTCGTGCGTGCCGCGGGGATCGGAATGGCGTCCGCGGGCACGCTTGCGGAGCGCGGTCACCGTCTCGGCGGCGGCCTCGGACTCCTCGGCCATCGCCCGCAGGGCCTCGCGGGTGTCGGCGATGTACTTGTCGATGTCGAACACACCGCCTTCGGCGATCGTGCCGACGAGGATGTGGTTCTTCACGGCGAGGCGCGCCGCGGCGGTCGCGATCGCGACGCCCTCGGCGATGGCATCCGCTGTCCGTCCCACCCGAACCTCCTCCCTTCGAGGGTACCGGTATCGCTCGCGGTCAGCCTCGGCCAGAATGGGGGGGAAATCAGGTTCTTCCCCACCCTGCGACGACGCACAGGGCGTGCACCCGAAGCCGCCCGGAGGAGCATGCATGAGACCTCTCGCCCTTGCCGGGAGCACCACGGTCATCACGGGCGCCGCCAGCGGCATGGGCGCCGCCGTCGCACGGCTCCTCGCCGCGCAGGGCGCCCACCTGGCCCTCGTCGACCACAACGCCGAGGCGCTGCGCACGGTCGCCGCCGAGCTCGCCGCGACGACGGTCACCACGCACGTCGTCGACCTGCGCCACGACGCCGCCGTCTTCGCCTCGGCCGCCGAGATCACGGCCGCGCACCCGCGGATCACGGCGCTGATCACCTGCGCCGGATCGTCGATGCTCGGCAACCTCGACCAGCTCACGATGGAGGAGATGCGCTGGCTCACCGACGTGAACCTCTGGGGAACCGTGTCGATCACGAAGGCGCTGCTCCCGGCGCTGCGCGCCGCGCCGGCCGCCCACATCACCCACCTGGCGAGCGTGTACGCGCTGGCCGCCCCGGCCGGACGCATCCCCTACTCGGTGAGCAAGTACGCCGTACGCGGGTTCTCCGAGGCGCTGCGCCACGAGCTGGAGGGCTCGTCGGTGTCGGTCGGGGCGGTGTACCCGGCGGGGGTGCGGACGGGCATCATCCTGCACGGCCGCTACGCCGAGGCCATCGATCCGGCCGTAGCCACCCGCGCCGCGGCCGCGCAGGCCGCGATGTACCACACGGAGCCCGAGGATGCCGCGGCCCGCATCGTCCGCGCCACCGTCCGGCGCCGAGCCCGCACGATGATCGGCCGCGAGGCGCGACTGATCGATCTGCTCACCCGCGTCGCGCCGGTGCGGTACTGGCGGGTCCTGCGCGGGCCGCTGCGCGAGGCGATCGACACCACGACCCCGGCCCGCTGACGCCTCAGCGTACGGCGCCCACCCAGATGCCCGACGCCCACGCCTGCTGTTCGGCCGAGCATCCGACGTCTCCGGGGAACCCCCGCACGACCGCCATGCAGTTGGCCAGGAACTCCGGGTCGCCGCCGAACATGGACTGGTAGGCCGCCGACGAGGTCAGGGCGCCCCACACCCGGAACTGGTGGATGTGGGCGAGCTCATGCGCCATGGCCCAGTGCAGGCGACCGTCGCTCCAGCCTGCGATGTCGGCACGGTACTTGATGTAGCCGTCGCTGTTGGCACAGGCCGGGGCGTTGCCTCCGGCGCACGACGACGACTCGTACAGTCCCACTCCCGCGCCGCCCACACGGTCGAGTGCGGCGCGCACCCGCGCGAAGCCCTCGGTCCCGCCGCCGGGGCCGGGCGTCGACGCCGGCGACACCTGCGCCGCACGCCACCCGGTGACCTGCTGCTCGACCTGCGTCGTGAGAGCCTGCACCGTGGCGGTCGCCGCTGTGACAACAGCCGGATCCCGGCGCTCGGCGAGCACGGTGTCCTGCGCCGACACGGCGGACGCGAGATGCGACGACGTGTCGACCTTGCCGTCAGCCTGATCGAGCGCCGCGGCGAGCGCTTCGATCTCGACGAGGAACCCGGGCCGCACCTCGAGCACCGCCGCGCGCTCCGACACCTCCTTCTCGGCGCGCGCGACGGCGTCCTGCAAGTGCAGCGATCGTCCCACCGCCGCATCCGCGCGGGCCGTGGCGGCGAGGAGCTCGGATGCCGTCTCCGCGCGCTCCGTCGACAGGGCCGTCGCGTGATCGACGAGGGCCCCGGCCACGAGGATCGCCGACGCGAGCGTGACCGCGAGCAGGCGCCGACGCCTCACGGCAGGAAACCCGTGGTGTCGGTGAGCTGCCGGTCCTGCTCGGCGATCTGCGATCGCAGGGTCGTGAGCTGCTCGGCCAGGCGGAGGTTGTCGTCTGCGGCCTCGTCCCGGCGCTCCTCGACACGCTCGATCTCCGCGCGGAGCACGGCGAGATCGTGGTGTCGCTGCTGGTCGACGAGCACAACGACCGTCGCTCCCCCGACCAGCAACAGACTTCCCACGATGACGGCAACGCCTCGCATACCGCTCCCCAGTGAACGCGAACACACCCGATCCGCTCAGACTAGCGCCGCGGGAGGGCGGATGGGAGGCGCTTCAGGCGGGAACCGGAGCGGGAGCCGCGGTGCGGAACCGGCGCAGGCGCAGGCTGTTGAGCACCACGAACACGCTCGAGAACGCCATCGCGGCCCCCGCGAGCATAGGGTTCAGCAGCCCGAGCGCCGCGAGCGGGATGGCGGCGACGTTGTACGCCAGCGCCCAGAACAGGTTGCCGCGGATGGTCCCGAGCGTGCGCCGCGACAACCGGATCGCGTCGACCGCGCCCCAGAGATCGCCGCGGACCAGCGTCAGATCGGAGGCCTCGATGGCGGCATCCGTGCCCGTCCCCATGGCGATGCCCAGGTCGGACTGCGCGAGCGCGGCGGCGTCGTTCACGCCGTCTCCCACCATGGCGACCACCCGCCCCTGCTCCTGCAGGGCCCGGACCTCGGCCACCTTCTGCTCGGGGAGCACGCCGGCGCGGACGGTGGTGATGCCGACCTGCTCGGCGACGCGCCGTGCGGCACGCTCGTTGTCGCCGGTCAGCAGCACCGGCTCGAGCCCCAGCCCGCGCACCGCCGCGATGGCCGCCCTGCTCGTCGGCTTGACCTGGTCGGCCACGACGAGCACGCCTCGCACGGCGCCGTCCCACGCCACCGCCACGGCGGTGCGGGCGTCGTCCTCGGCCGCCTCGAAGGCGCGGGCGAGGTCGTCGGGCAGGTGCAGCGCCCAGTCCGTCAGCAGCGAGGGCCGCCCCGCGACGACGGCGTGCGACTCGACGACGCCCGACACCCCGCGGCCCTGGAGGTTCCGGAAGTCGGCGACCTCCGGCACGTCATCGAACCGCTCGACCGCGGCACGCACGATGGCCTGCGCGATCGGATGCTCGGAGGCGTCCTCCACGCCGGCGGCCACACGCAGCAGTCGGTCGGGGTCCTCCCCCTCGGCGGTCACGACGTCGACGAGGGTCATGCGGCCCGTGGTCACGGTGCCGGTCTTGTCGAGCACGATCGTGTCGACCCGGCGAGTGGACTCCAGCACTTCCGGCCCCTTGATGAGCACGCCGAGCTGCGCACCGCGACCGGTGCCCACGAGCAGGGCCATCGGCGTCGCGAGCCCGAGCGCACACGGGCAGGCGATGATCAGCACCGCCACCGCCGCCGTGAACGCCCCCGCCGCCCCGCCGCCGATCAACAGCCAGACCACGAGGGTGACGAACGCGATGCCGAAGACGATGGGCACGAAGACCGACGAGAGCCGGTCGGCGAGGCGCTGGGCGTCGGCCTTGCCCGACTGCGCCTGCTCGACGAGCTGCGCCATGCGCGCGAGCTGGGTGTCGGCGCCGATGCGCGTCGCGACCACGACGAGGCGTCCCCCGACGTTGACGGTCGCTCCGGTGACGGCGTCGCCCGGGCCGACCTCGACCGGGGCGGACTCGCCGGTCAGCATGGCCGCGTCGATGACCGAGGAGCCCTCGCGCACGACGCCGTCGGTGGCGATCTTCTCGCCGGGACGCACGACGAAGACGTCTCCGGCGGCGAGCCGGTCCAACGGCATCCGCTGCTCGACGCCGTCGCGCAGGATCGCGACGTCCTTCGCGCCCAGTTCGCCGAGGGCGCGCAGCGCCGCTCCGGCTCGCCGCTTCGACCGGTGCTCGAGGAACCGGCCGAGGAGGAGGAACATCGTCACCCCCGCCGCGACCTCGAGATAGACGCTGCCGAGGCCGTCGCCCCGCTCGATCGTGAGGCGGAACGGGTGCGTCATCCCCCACATGCCCGCGGTGCCGAAGAACAGCGCGTACAGCGACCACAGGTACGCGGCCGAGACGCCGACCGAGATCAGCGTGTCCATCGTGACCGCGCGGTGCGCGGCGTTCAGCCAGGCCGCTCGGTGGAAGGGCCAGGCCGCCCAGGTGACCACCGGGGTGGCGAGCACCAGCGACGTCCACTGCCACCCGGGGAACTGGAGCGGTGTGGCCATCGACACCACGATCACCGGGATCGCCAGCGCCGTCGCCACCGCGAGGCGCCGTCGCAGGCTGCGGTAGTCGGGGTCGTCGTCGCGCCCCTCGTCGACGCGCGGGCGCGCGGCGGAGTATCCGGTGCGGACGACCTCGGCGATGAGGTCGTCGACCGCGACGTCTCCCGCGACCTCGACGTGCGCCTTCTCGGTCGCGTAGTTCACGGCGGCGGTCACCCCGTCGAGGCGATTGAGCCGCTTCTCGATGCGGGCGGCGCACGAGGCGCACGTCATCCCGCCGATCTCGAGGTCGTAGGTCTCCACTGCGTCGCTCACGATGCGCTCCGGGTCAGGCGCGGACGGCGCTGTAGCCCGCCTCGTCGACGGCCGCGAGCACGGCGGCGTCGTCGAGCGGGGCGTCGGTGGCCACGACGAGGCGGCCGGTGGACGCGCTGACCTCGATGCCGGTGACCCCGGCGATCTGGGAGACCTCTTCGCGGACCGCTGCCTCGCAGTGGGTGCAGGTCATCCCGGTGACGGCGTAGGTGGTACTGGTCATGTCTGCTCTCCTCTTCGTCGCTTCACATACCCCCAGGGGGTATCACAGAAGACAACCATACGCCCGTCCGAGGTATTCCGCAGCGATGGCGGATCGGTCAGCGGGCGGCGCGCAGATGACGTTCCGCGGCGTGGCGTCCGCTCGCGAGGTGCTGCGGGATCAGCGTCCGCAGGGCATCCGTGTCGCGCGCCGCCATGGCGTCGTAGATCACGCGGTGCTCCTCCGCCATGCCGGGCAGGTCGTCGTGCTGACCGAAGAGCCATCGCAGGCGCGTGAGGAAGATGCTGATCAGCTCGCCGAGCATCTCGTTGTCGGCGAGTTCGACCGCGATCACGTGGAACTCGGCGGCCGCGCCGCGCGCGATCTCGACGTCACCGCGCGCCGCGGCATCCGCCTCGCGCTCGTAGGCGTCGCGCAGCCGTCGCAGCCCCAGCTCGTCGTGACGCTCGGCGGCGAAGACGAAGATGAGCGTCTCGATCGACTCGCGCACCTCGGCGAAGTCCTGGATGTCCTGCTGGGTGAACTCGCGGACGACCGCCCAGGTGCGCGGGCGGGACACCACGACGCCCTCGGCGACGAGCGACTTGATGGCCTCCCGCACCGGCAGCCGGGAGACGTTCAGCTCGGCGGCGATGTCTCGCTCGACCAGACGTGAACCGGGAGGACGTCGACCCAGCACGATGTCGTCGCGCAGAATACGCGTCACCCTGACCGACTCCAACTCGCCGGTCGCCCCCGCCCCCGTCATTCCGGAATTCTTACATTCGCTAGCCGAATCGCCAAGTTTGGTATCCCAGGGGCGTCGCAGGGCAGCAGAAAGGGGACGGATGCCGCACCCGTCCCCTTCCTGCGAACGAAGCTCAGGGGCGCCGGTCGGCGAGCGCCAGGTTCGCCTCCAGCTCCTCGGCGTTCTGCCGGACGACGTACGCCGGGCGGTCGCGCTCCACGCGCCAGGACTCGCTCAGCGGCCCCACGTTCACGGTGTCGAAGCCGAACTGGTCGTAGAGCCCCGTCACGAACGCGACCGCGCCCGGGTCGTCGCCCGCCGTGGCCAGCGCGCGGCGGTTCGGCGTGCGCGCGGGCAGGCCGTCCGTCGTGATGTCCTTGGCGCCATGTGGTTGAAGGCCTTCACCACGCGCGAGGTCGGCAGGTGCTGCTGCACCATCTCCGACGTGGTGGTCTCGCCCCGGTCCAGCGCCTCGATGCGGCCGTCTCGCTCGAAGTAGTAGTTGTTCGTGTCGAGCACCACCTTGCCGGCCAGCGGCTCGACCGGGACGTCCGCGAGCGCCTTGAGCGGAACGGTCACCACGACGGCGTCTCCGGCGGCACCCGCCTCCGCGGCGGTCGCCGCCCGCGCCCGGGGCCCGAGCTCGTCGATCAGATCCGCGAGCGTCTCCGGCCCGCGCGAGTTCGCGATCACGACGTCGTAGCCGGCCGTCACGGCCGCGCGAGCGACCTGCGAGCCGATGTTCCCTGCACCGATGATTCCGAGAGTAGTCATGTGGGAGGCAACGCGGGAGATCGACGGCTATTCCCTCGCGCTGCGTGCACGTCACCGTTCGTAGAGGAAGAGCTCCTCGACGCGCCGATACCCCAGCTGCTCGTACATCGCCGCCGCGCCCGTGTTGAAACCGAAGACGTGGAGGCCGATCGAGTCCGCACCGCGTGCCCGCGCCTCCTGCTCGGCCGCGTGCATCAGCTCCCGTCCGAAGCCGCGCCGGCGGTGGTCCGGGCTCACCTCCACGTCGAGGACGAAGGCGTGGGGGCGACCCTCGCGCTCCCGCATCCCGATCCACAGGATGCCCACCTCCTCCCCGTCCGCCGTGGCCGTGAACAGCGCCTGGCCCGGAGTGGCGAGCCCCTGCGGCAGCTCGCGTGCGAACTGCCGCGCCGACTCCTCCCGCGCATCCTCGTGCCCGTACCGACCGGACTGGACGAGGTCGTGCGCGAACGCCGCCTGCGTCGACGCGCCGAACCGTTCGAACCGCTCCGGTGTCATGGGCTGCACCCGCACGTGCTCCGCGACCGGGCGTTCGGGGAGCGGATCGAGCAGCATCTGCACGGACGCCACCTCGAACCCGCGCCCGGCGACGAATCGGTGCCCCTCGGCATCCTGCGAGAACACGGCCATGGTCATGCTCGAGACGCCCACCTCGTCGGCGATCTCGAGCAGGGCACGGAAGAGCTCGTCATTCTGCGCCTCGGACGGCACCCGCGTCAGGGTCAGGTCGACGATGAAGAGACGCGTCGGGCTGATCCCGAGCCACACCGTCCCCAGCTCCCCCTCGGCATCGTCGACGATGCGGAGCAGCCGGGCGTTCTCGGTGTCGATCCCGTCGGGGAGCAGCTCGTCGAAGTACTGGTCGGCGTGCTCCACGGCATCGTGCCCGGGACGAAGCCCGGAATCCTGATGGAGGGCGATCAGGCGCTCACGCGTGCGATGACGCCACAGCTCGTAGTCCATCGGCGCCAGAGGCGTCAGTTGCACGACCATCCGATCCTCCCGTCCTCCGCGCCGCGACCGCGCGGATCACACCGACTTGTGCAGCGCGTCCTCCGCCGCGACCCAGGCGAGCATCGCGCACTTGACCCGGGCGACATAGCGCGAGACCCCGCCCAGAGCGGCAGCATCTCCGAGCAGCTCCTCATCGGGTGCGATCTTGCCCCGCGACCGCATCGCCTCGCGGAACGACGCGATGCGGGTCTCGAGGTCGTCGACCGTCAGCCCTTCGGCCAGCTCGGCCAGCAGCGAGGCGGACGCCTGCGAGATCGCGCACCCGTGCCCCTCCCAGGCGATCGCCTCGACCGTGCCGTCCGCCGCACGGTGCACCTGCAGGGTCACCTCGTCGCCGCACGTCGGATTGACCTGGTGCGACTGCGCGGCGATCGGCTCGCGCAGCCCGAAGCCGTGCGGCGTGCGCGAGTGGTCGAGGATGAGCTCCCGATAGAGGTTCTGCAGGTCGCCGGACGTCATGCGCGTGCTCCGAAGAAGTCGATGGCCGCCGCGACGCCGTCGAGCACGGCATCCACCTCGGCCTCGATCGTGTAGAGATAGGTGCTCGCCCGGGTCGACGAGGTGACACCGAGCCTCCGATGCAGCGGCTGGGCGCAATGGTGCCCGACCCGCACCGCGATGCCGCGGTCGTCGAGGAACTGGCCGACGTCGTGCGAATGGATGCCGGCGACGTCGAAGCTCGCCAGGCCGACACGGGGCAGCGCGATCCCGCCTCCGAGCACTCGGACGCCGTCGATGGCGCGCAGCCCGTCGAGCAGGCGCGAGCCGAGCGCTGCCTCGTGCGCCGCGATCCGCGGCATCCCGATCTCGGTGAGATAGTCGACGGCGGCCGCCAGCGCGACCGCCTGCGACACGCGCTGCGTGCCGGCTTCGAACCGCTGGGGCGGAGGCATGTACTCGGCGGTCGTCGTCGTGACGGTGGTGATCATGGATCCGCCGGTGAGGAACGGCGGCATGATCTCGAGCAGGTCGCGGCGACCGTACAGCGCCCCGATGCCCGAAGGTCCGAGCATCTTGTGACCCGAGAGCACGGCGAAGTCGACGTCGAGCGCGCGCACGTCGAGCGGCAGATGCGGGGCGGACTGGCAGGCGTCGAGCAGCACCAGCGCACCGACCTCGCGGGCACGGGCGACGATCTGCTCGACGGGATTCACCACCCCGAGGACGTTCGAGACGTGGGTGACCGCGACGATGCGCGTGCGGTCGCCGATGAGCCGCAGGGCCTCGTCGAGCCGCAGGGCGCCCTCGTCGTCGAGCGGGACGACGCGCAGGGTCGCACCGGTGCGCGCCGCGAGCTCCTGCCACGGGATGAGATTGGCGTGGTGCTCCATCTCGGTCGTCACGATCTCGTCGCCCTCGCCCAGACGCAGGCGCGCGGCAGCCGCCCCGCCGCGCCCGAGCGAGGCGTTGGAGAGCGAGTACGCGACGAGGTTGATCGCCTCGGTCGCGTTCGACGTCCAGACGATCTCGTCCTCATCGGCACCCACGAATCGAGCGAGCGAGCGGCGTGCGTCCTCGAACACCTCGGTGGCCTCGGCCGCCAGCGTGTGGGCGCCGCGGTGCACGGCCGCGTTGAGGGTCGTGGCGAAGGCGCGCTCGGCGTCGAGGACGGCCCGCGGGCGCTGCGATGTGGCACCCGAATCGAGGTACGCGAGCGGATGTCCGTTCACCGCCGTCGCCAGGATCGGGAAGTCATCGCGGATGCGCCGCACCTCGGCCTCGCTCAGCGGGACGACGGAGTCGATGACGGTCGAATCGCTCATCCTTCTAGCTTCTCATCCGCAGGCATCCCGCGGGGCGGGCCTCAGCCGACGACCACCGCCGAATCGGGGGGAAGCACCGCCCGCCCGGAGTCGACCCGCACCTCCACCGTGGCCACGAGGAGCTCGGCGGTCTCACCCACCTCGAACTCGGCCTCCTCCGACGAGAGGTTCACGAGCACCGACGTCGCGCCGCGGTCGATGCGGTACACCCGCGCGTCCGGAGCACCCTCGGCGCGCTGAGCGCTGACGGCGACGGTCACACGTGTGCGGGACATCGCGGGGTCGGTGAGGTCGGCGCGCTCCCGGCGCAGGGCGATCAGCCGGCGGTACAGCTCCTGAAGGCGCGCATGCGCCGGATCGTCGAGCTCCGCCCACCGCAGGTGGGAGCGCTCGAACGTCTCGGGATCCTGCGGGTCGGGAACGACGTCCGGGTCCCACCCCATCCGCTCGAACTCGGCGATGCGACCCTCCGCCGTCGCCCGTCCCAACTCCGGCTCGGGGTGGGAGGTGAAGAACTGCCACGGCGTGGAGGCGCCCCACTCCTCGCCCATGAACAGCATCGGAGTGCCCGGGGCGGTGAGGGTGAGCACCGCAGCCACGGCCAGGCGTTCCGGCGAGAGCGTCGCGCTGAGGCGGTCTCCCACGGCACGGTTTCCGATCTGGTCGTGGTCCTGCGCGAAGGTCACGAGCCGCCACGCGGGCACGTCCTCCGGGATGGGACGGCCGTGCGGACGGTCGCGGAACGACGAGAACGTCCCGTCGTGGAAGAACCCTCCCTGGGAGACCTTGGTCAGGGCGTCGGCCGCCGCGAAGTCCTCGTAGTACCCGGTCGTCTCGCCCGTCAGCGCGACGTGGACGGCGTGATGCCAGTCGTCCGACCACTGCGCGGTCAGCCCGTAGCCGCCCGCTTCCCGAGGGAGGATCAGTGTCGGGTCGTTCATGTCGGACTCGGCGATCAGGGTGAGCGGCCGATTCTGCTGCGCGGAGAGGGCGTCGACTCGCTGGGACATCTCCCGCAGGATGTGATTCGGCTGCTGGTCGCGCAGGGCGTGCACCGCGTCGAGCCGCAGACCGTCGACGTGGTAGTCGCGGAGCCACATCAGCGCGTTCTCGAGGATGTACTCGCGGACCGCCGTCTCGTCGAGATTGACCGAGTCGCCCCAGGTGTTGCGGTCGCCCTGGCGCAGGTACGGACCGAACTCGGGGAGGTAGTTACCGCTCGGGCCGAGGTGGTTGTAGACCACGTCCTGGATCACCGCGAGCCCGCGCGCATGCGCGGCATCCACCAGGCGCTGATAGGCGCGCGGCCCGCCGTACCCCTCGTGCACGGCGTACCAGAGCACCCCGTCGTAGCCCCAGTTCCAGCGTCCGTTGAAGTCGTTCACGGGGAGCAGCTCGATGTGCGTGACGCCGAGGTCGACCAGGTGGTCGAGCTTCGCGATGAGAGCGTCGAGCGTGCCGTCGGGCGTGAAGGTGCCCACATGCAGCTCGTAGATCACTCCGCCGGCCAGCTGGCGGCCGGTCCACGAGTCGTCGTTCCAGCTGTACGCGGTCGGGTCGAACGCGGCGGACGGCCCGTGCACGCCCTCCGGCTGACGACGCGAGCGGGGGTCGGGGCGGAGGTCCTCGCCGTCGCCCACGAGGAACCCGTAGCGGTCGCCGTCGGAGAGCTCCAGGTCGGTGCTCCACCAGCCCTCGGCATCCGCGGTGGATCGCCGGAGCTCGCGCTCGTCGAGCGTCGTGCCCCCGGCATCCAGTCGCCGTACCCTCATGCGGTCGGCGTTCGGCGCCCACACCTCGATCATCGTGCCTCCCTCAGAAGCGCCACCGGATAGGTGTCCAGAAGTTCGGCGAGCCGCACCGGCCCCGGCTCGATCCGCCGACCGGTCAGCACGTCGGTCGCCGGCACGTCGGGGCGCATGAGCACGGTGTCACCCCAGCCTCCGCGGCGCTCGAGCGCGACGGGCAGTCGGGTGGCGACCGCCGTCACCCCACCGCGGTCCACGGCGACGACGTGCTCGGCGGCGGGACCCTCGGCGACCCCCGGCCGGTAGACCGTGAACAGCTCCGGGTTGTCGCGCCGAAGCCGCAGGGCCCGCGAGGTCACGAGCAGCTTCGCGCGCGCGGAGTCGTCGACCGGCGGCAACACGCCCCGGGCTACCTCGTCGTCGAGCTCGCTCAGCATCCGTGCCCGTGCGGCGAAGTCCACGAGCCGGCGATTGTCGGGATCCACAAGCGACAGATCCCACAGCTCCGTGCCCTGGTAGACGTCGGGGACGCCGGGGCCCGTGAGCTGCAGCAGCTTGGCCGACAGCGAGTTGGAACGACCGTGGAGCACGATCTCGTCGACGAACGCGGAGATCACCGGCGCGGCTGGGCCCTCCAGGGCGTCCGCGATCGCGGCGAGCCCCTTCTCGAACTCGGCGTCGGGGCGCTGCCACCCCGTCGACTCGGCCGCCTCGCGCGCCGCCTTCTCGGCGTACGCGAGGAATCGGTTGCGCGGGATGGGCCAGGCGCCGACCGCCGCCTGCCACAGCATCGCGTCGAGCGGACCGTGCCCGGTCGAGGCGATGGCGCGGAGCTCGCCCAGCACCTGCGACCAGCGCTCCGGCACCTCGGAGAGCACGGAGAGCCGTGCCCGTACGTCTTCCGAGCGCTTCGTGTCGTGCGTCGATAGGGTTGTCATCGAGTGCGGCCAGGCGGCGAGCCGTGCGCTCTGCGCCTCGTGGAACTCGTCGACCGTGACCGCGGCCTGGGACGGATCCGCTCCGACCTCGGTCAGGGTGCCCAGGCGGGTGTACCGGTAGAACGCGGTGTCTTCGACGCCCTTGGCCATGACGGCGCCGCTGGTCTGCTGGAAGCGCTGCGCCACCTCGAGCGTCGGATCGGAGAGCAGGGGCTCCAGCTCGCCGAAGGCCTCGGCGAGGTCGGGCCGCCGACGCCGAGCCTCGGCGAGGGCGTGATCGAGGTGCGCCCGCCCGGCGGGAAGGTACGACCGGTAGACCGGGAACGCCGCCAGCAGCTCGGCCAGGGCCTCTTCGGCGCCGACGATGCCCGAGGGCAGCGCGCGGACCAGTCGCCGGACCTCGGACTGCAGGATGTGCCCGGCGACCAGGAGCTTGGTGGTGTGGATGAGATCGTGCCACGAGAGCGCTTCGGGCAACTGGGTCGCGGCGCGCAGGCGCGCATCGAGCTCCGTGAGCTCGTCCGCCCCCGCGGCATCCACGAAGAGCCGGTCGATCTCGGCCAGCGCATCGTATCCGGTGGTTCCGTCGGTGCGCCACCACGACGGCAGCGGTTCGCCCGGCTCGAGGATCTTCTCGACGAGCGTGTACGCCGCACCGGTGGCGTCTGAGAGCTGCTCGAGATACCCGCCCGGGTCGGTCAGCCCATCGGGGTGGTCCACGCGCACGCCGTCGGCGAGTCCTTCGGTGATCCAGCGGATGATCTCGCGGTGCGACTCCGCGAAGACGTCCGGCAGTTCGACGCGGATGCCGGCCAGCTCGGAGACCGCGAAGAAGCGACGGTAGTTGAGTTCGGTGTTCTGATCTTCCCAGAAGCGCAGCTCGTAGTTCTGCGCGGCCAGGAGCGCGGGAAGGTCGTCGGCGAGCGCGCCCGTGCCGGGAGCCAGCGGGAGCACGTGCTCGAAGTACGAGAGCGTGCCGTCGGGGGCGTCGTCCGCGGGCGTCGTGTCGATCACGATGTCGCCCTGCGCGATCACCTCGTCCGGCTGCGCTCCGAGGACCGGGACCATGACCCGACCGCCCCCACGCCGCCAGTCGATGTCGAACGCCACGGCGTGCCGCGAACTGCGGCCCAGCCGGAGGACGTCCCACCACCACGGGTTCGCCCGTGGTGCCGAGATGCCGACGTGGTTGGGCACGATGTCGACGAGGATGCCGAGGCCCTCCGCGCGCGCGGCTGCGGCGAAGCGCGACAGTCCTTCGGCTCCCCCGCGGCTTTCGTCGATGCGGGAATGGTCGACCACGTCGTAACCGTGGTCGGAGCCGGGCGTGGCCCCGAGCAGCGGAGACAGGTAGGCCCAGCTGGCGCCGAGCTCCGACAGGTACCGCGTCACATCGGCGGCGTCGTCGAGGGTGAAACGGGGGCTAATCTGCAGCCGATACGTCGACAACGGCCGCCGGGTCATGGCGTGGCCTCCGCCTTCGGTGCCGGAGCGGGGGTCTCGGCGTGCTCGGTCTGAATGCGGAGCGACGCCTCCACGGAGTCGTCGGTCGGCGCCTCCTCCTCGTCCAGCTCTCGCAGCACCAGCAGCGACTTCGCCTCGAGGGCGAACGCGGCTCCCGGATTCCACGGCTTCTCGCCGGCCTTCTCGCCGGCGGTGTCGACGACGACCTCCCAGCCCTGACCGTGCCGCTCGTCGGGGAGCACCCCGTCGACGCGACCGTCGCCGCTGTTGAAGTACACGAGGAAGTTCTGGTCGACGATGGGCCGCCCGCGCAGATCCTTTTCGCGGATGCCCCGGCCGTTCAGGAACATCCCGACCGAGAGACCGAAGCCCGAGTCCCAGTCCTCCGGCTCCATCTTGCGGCCGTCCGGTCGCAGCCACTCGACATCCGGCACCCGCTCGCCGTCGGCGGCGCGCACCGGGCGTCCATTGAAGAACCGGCTGCGACGGAAGACCGGATGCTCGCGCCGCAGTCGCGCGACGGCCGCCGTGAACTCCACGAGGGGCAGGTCGGCCGCGTCCCAGTCGACCCAGGTGATCTCGTTGTCCTGCGCGTAGCCGTTGTTGTTGCCGCCCTGCGTGCGGCCGAGCTCATCGCCGTGCGCGATCATGGGCACGCCCTGCGACAGCAGCAGCGTCGCGAGGAAGTTGCGCTGCTGACGCGCGCGGCGCCGGTTGATGTCGGGATCGTCGGTGGGACCCTCCACTCCCATGTTGTCGGAGCGGTTGTGCGATTCGCCGTCGTTGTTGTCCTCGCCGTTCGCCTCGTTGTGCTTCTCGTTATACGAGACGAGGTCGCGCAGGGTGAAGCCGTCGTGCGCCGTGACGAAGTTGATCGACGCTACCGGGCGACGGCCGTCGTGCTCGTAGAGGTCGGCGGAACCGGTCAGCCGCGAGGCGAACTCGCCGAGCGCCTGGGGCTCGCCGCGCCAGAAGTCGCGGACCGTGTCACGGTACTTGCCGTTCCACTCGGTCCACTGCGGCGGGAAGTTGCCCACCTGGTAGCCGCCGGGTCCGACGTCCCACGGCTCGGCGATCAGCTTCACCTGCGACACGATCGGATCCTGCTGCACGAGCTCGAAGAAGGTCGCCAGGCGGTCGACGTCGTAGAACTCGCGGGCGAGCGTCGACGCCAGGTCGAAGCGGAACCCGTCGACGTGCATCTCGGTGACCCAGTACCGCAGCGAGTCCATGATCAGTTGGAGAGCGTGCGGGCTGCCCGCGTTGAGGCTGTTGCCGGTGCCGGTGTAGTCGGTGTAGTAGCGGCGGTCCTCTTCGAGGCGGTAGTACGCCTCGTTGTCGATGCCCCGCATCGACAGCATCGGCCCCATGTGGTTGCCCTCGGCCGTGTGGTTGTAGACCACGTCGAGGATGACCTCGATACCGGCGTTGTGCAGGGCGCGGACCATCGCCTTGAACTCCTGCACCTGCTGCCCGGGCGCGCCGGTGGATGCATAGCGATCGTGCGGGGCGAAGAACGCCAGGGTGTTGTAGCCCCAGTAGTTCGCCAGGCCCTTGTCCTGCAGCACTGAGTCGTTGACGAACTGGTGCACCGGCATGAGCTCGATGGCCGTCACGCCGAGGCGCACCAGATGATCGATGATCGCGGGGTGCGCGATACCCGCGTAGGTGCCTCGCAGCGCCTCGGGAACCTCGGGGTGGCGGATGGTGAGGCCCTTCACGTGAGCCTCATAGATCACGGTCTGCGCGTACGGCGTCTTGGGCGGACGATCGCCGGCCCACTCGAAGAAGGGGTTCACGACGACGCCCTTGGTCATCGCGGCGGCGGAGTCGTCGTCGTTGCGGGAGTCGGGGTCGCCGAAGTCGTACCCGAACACCGACTGCCCCCACTCGATATCCCCGGAGACGGCCTTGGCGTACGGGTCGAGCAGGAGCTTGTGGGGGTTGAACCGCTTGCCCTCGGTCGGCTCGTACGGTCCGTGCACGCGGTAGCCGTAGAGCTGGCCCGGCTGCACCGAAGGCAGGTATCCGTGCCAGACGAAGGCGTCGACCTCGGTGAGGCGCACGCGCTCCTCGTTCCCCTCCTCGTCGAAGAGGCACAGCTCGACGCGTTCTGCGCCCTCGCTGAACAGCGCGAAGTTGGTCCCCTGACCGTCGAAGGTCGCTCCCAGCGGGTAGGCCGATCCCGGCCAGATCTCGAGGCTCATGCCGAGAGCTTAGGGTGCCCGACCGACACCGCGTGCTCGACGACAACCTCGACCGCCTGGTGGAAATCGTGCACCTGCGCAATCTCCTCGGCCTGGGCATAGGGGTGGCCCGAGTAGCAGACGAACACCGGCGGAACCGACTCGACGTACCCGACCGTGCCCTCGTGGAGCACGGCGTAACGGTCGAGATCGACGCGCTCGTAGGCGGGCGCCGCTGCTGTCGCCTCGGCGGGCACCTCGATGCTCTCGTCGGTGGCGGGGCCTTCGTCTGCGGGTGTGACGTCGTGAACGATGGGGGCATTCGCAGACATGATGGGCTCCTGATTCGGTTGAGGATCCCACGGTAAGAGCCGCACCGAATTCGCAGAACGCCGTTGCCTTTCAGCCGCCTCGCAGGTTATGATCGCCGGTTACCTTCCGAGCGCTGCGGCGTCGCGGCGTTCAGGCGAGCATCTGCAGGGAGAGCAGTCCCAGCACAAGCGCCTCGCCCATGCCGACGCCGTAGACCATCGGTGTGCCCTTGTCGCGGAGCGCGAGGAAGATCACGAAGAGCGAGAGCAGCCCGCCTATCCACCAGGTGAAGACCAGATAGCGCAGGACGACGAGCCCGACTATGCCGTACACCGGGATGAAGAGTGCGAGGACGGCCAATCCCATCACTGCGAGCGGCGTGAAGACAACGAGCCGCGCGAACAGGAGCACCCCTCCTCCGGATCGGACCTCCGGCTGTGACTCGCTCATGACCACCCCCAGGGGTGCTCAGTCATGTACCAGATCAGCACCACGCCGAGTGCGACGATGCTGAACGCCCCGATGCGGCCGAGGACGACGTCCCATCGCGATCCCCATTTGGTCTTGCTGTCGACCGCGGCGCCGACGGCGCAGGCCACGGCGAACGGTCCGAGGTACTGGAGGAACTGCCAGATCGGGATCAAATTGCCGTAGACCGCGAACACGGTGATCATCGGGAAGCCCAACCACATCAGCGCCGCCACACCGATGGACAGCCACGCCGCGGTCCGTGCGTGAGACCGTTGCTCCTTCGTCGCCCTCAGGGCTTCCGAACGCTGTCTCATGTCACGGCTCCGGAGTCGGGGTCGGGCTGGGCGTCAAAGACGGCGTCTGCTCGGCGAGACCGAACTTCGGTTCGGCCGTCGGATGCTCCAGTGGTCGCTCCTCGCGATCCTCCAACCCGTCCGGATACATCAGCTCGTACAGCTCGTCCCCATCTCCTGGCTCACAGGTGCCCTGCACCTTGAGACGAACCCAGTCCATGACCTTGCCCGGCGAGATCGTGATCAGGAGATCGTCGATGTGGGCGGACGGCTTCTCCGCCTCCACGGAGAGCTGCGAGATCTCTTCGGAGTAGGACCAGCGGCGGATACGTGACCAGCCGTTCTCCGCCAACCAGGCCATCAAATCCTCTGCCGCCGCCGCGGCTGATCCCTGCGGAAGCCGCCAGCCGTCCACCGACGGCGTCGAACGGGTGAAGTAGAAGCTGAAGCCGCTCGCCCCGCAGGTGTCAGCGATGTCCCCGTACCGCTCGGTCTCCCACTCGGGGCACAGGCGGTGTTCGTCATGAGTACTCCTGTCACGAGGATGGCGCCGAGAACGGATGTGATCCGACGCCGCCTGAAATGCCTCCCGTGCTTCACTGCCTCGCCTCGACCCGCTCGGCGAAGTCCGCGATCGCCTGGAGGAACGACTCGCCGCGAGGATCGAGGTAGTCCACACTGTCCTTCGGCATCTGCAGGAACGGCTCCAGGATTCCCGCGGTGCCCAAGCCGTACATGTCGAACCATCCGGGCGAGCGGTGGATCCGATACCAGAAGTCGTCCGATGCCCCCGCGTTGTGCCCGCCGGTCTCGAGACCGACGACCGGCTTCCCGCTCTCGGTGATGTAGTCCTCGACCACACCGCCGTTCGAGCTGAACACGTCGACGCCGTCGCTGTCGCTCGGGTTGAACTCGTGCGTGGACACGAGCCCCGGGCGCCCCCAGACCGCGATCCAGTCCCAGAATGCTCCGATCGATGAGACGGTCAGGTCGCCGTCCTCGATCGCGTTCTCCATCGCCGCATTCGCCTCCGGGGTCAGACCCGCCGAACCGAAGAGCGTCAGGTGGTCGAAGACGCCCGGAGACTGCTCCGCTGCCATCGCGATGGCGGTCGTGCCCAGCGAATGCGCCCATCCCTTCCGCGGAGCCTCCATCGCCCCGGCGGGCGTTCCGTGCGGCGTGATCGTGAGAGCGCCTTCGAACATCTTCCGCTCGGTGTTGACCGCGTCCATGGTGTCCCACACGTGCTGCCCCCACGCCTGAGCATCGGCGCCGAGCTGGGCCATGCCGGTGGATGACGGGACGTCGCGGAGGGTGTGGGCGACGAAGGCGCTCACCCGTTCACCACCGCTGCGGAGAACAGCTCGGGATGTCCGCCGCGCCACTCCTCCGCCATCGACTCGTCTCCGGCGACGATCACCAGAACGCCGTCGACGATGGCCCCGGCCGCGGACGTCAAGACGTCGATCACCTTTCCGGGCACCTGCGAGCGGATGTCGATGAGGTCGTCCCATGCCTCGGCGATCACCGCGCGTCCGCTCGCCATGAGATCGCTGCGCCGATCGGCCAGAGCGCGCGGTCGTCACGGCGCCAGCCAAGGGCTCTTCGACCCGATCCACCGCCCGCAGCACCGCTGACACCTGTTCTGTCGCCACCGTCCACCCGTCTGTCATCATCCTCGACCTCGGATCCGGGGGCGACTCTACAGAGGCCGTCGTCCCTTGAGGACGGGTTGCGGATATATGTGGGTAACTCAGTGCCCCGGGGTCGGTCGTGCTCCTCGTCGTTCCCGAGTCCCCTGGCGTTGATGAGGAGGTCGTCAAACGCGGGCGGATGGTGCTCCTCAGCGTCCTTGCCGAGCGTCATGGCTCCGGGCTGGGGCTGGGCGTGGGCATCGGCGATGTTCCGAATCTCGGCTCGGCTGCCGGATGCTCCACGAGCGGGGCATCGTATTCCGGGCCCGAGTCGGGCGCGATCAAGTCGTCGAGATCCCATGAGCTGCCGGCCTCGCACGTACTCGTCATGCGCAAACTCATCAGGTCGTTGCGAGCGCCCGTACTGATCATCACGAGGAGGCTGTCGATGTGGGCGCTGGGCTTCGACGCCTCGATCGACTGAGAGGTCACCCCTCCCGCATACGTGCGCACGATGACATCAGACCATCCGTGCTCGACCAGCCAGTCGGCGACCGCTCGAATCTTGTCCTCCGTCTTCGCCTGCGGCATCCGCCAGTCGGCGTCCAACGGCACTGCCCGATACGCGTAGAACCGGAATCCGTTCGCCCCGCACGCATCCGGAATGTCACCGTACGGCTGGGAATCCCACTCGCCGTCGAAGACATGGAGTTGAAGCGCAGCGACCTCCTGCCTCATCGTGACACTTACATCCCGCGCACGTTCATAAAGCTCGCGCCCCGTAGGAGCACATCCAGACGTCGAGATCATCGAACCCACAACCATAGAAGTCAAGAGAAAGCGAAACGAACGGCTGCCCGCGCGGACTGGGCGAGTCATTGGCGCTCCTCTGCTCGCTCAGCGAAGTCAGCGATCGCCTGAAGAAAGGACTGCGAGCGCGGATCCATATACCCGACACTCTCCGACGGCAGGAGCCAGAGTGGAAGTGCGGGGCCCACGACAGGGAGATGCGTATAGCGCCATCCCTCAGAGCGGAAGATCCGGTACAGCATGTCCTCGGATGCTCCGGCATTGTGCCCTTCCGTGGGTAGTCCTCTCACCACACCGCCGTCCTCAGCGATGTAGTCCGGGACAACGCCGCCGTTGGATTGGAAGACGTTGACGCCCTCGATCCAGAGGGGATCGTCCGCATGTTGCGACAGCCCGGGGATGCGCCCCAGCAATGCGACGAAGTCCTCCTTAGAGGTCGTGACCGAAACACTCGTCGTGCCGTCGCTCATCTGTCCTTCCAACGCTTCGACGGCTTCCGTCGTCAGCCCCGCGGATCCGAAGAGCGTCAGGTGGTCGAACAACCCGGGCGAGTAGCTCTGGGCGGTCGCAACCGAGCTCGTGCCCAGCGAGTGCGCCCATCCTTCCTGCCAGGCGTCGGGATTCACTGTCCGCAGCCCCTCGACGAGGGCCACTTCACGACTCGCACCGGAGGAAGGAAGACCTGCGCCCTGCACCGTCAACGGGTCGCCGGATTCCCACTCCATGAAGAGGATGACGGCGGTGGACGGATAGATCTCCCGTTCGCTCAGCTGTCCGTCCGAGAGCTCCTTGACGTTGTTCATGATCGATGCCCACTCCGGCATGGACCCGATGTCCGTCGCGATCCCGTGCGTGACGGTGACGATCTGGTCGGCGGTGTCGGGGTCGCCGACGAAGAGCGAGCACCGAACGTCGCCGGCTCTATCGAGGAAGAGGGACAATATCTCGGCGCCTCTGCTGAGCTCTCTCTTGATCAGCTCCAGCTTGCTCCGTTGATCGTCTGTCAGGTCATCACGGCTCAACAGATTCTCGAGTTCCCGGCGACCGAACTCGGCCCTATCCGCCGCCGCGATTCCGTTCAGGTTGCCGATCGCGGCGGGGGCAACGTCCGCCAGCGTCGCGAGCGGCCCCGTAGCCCAGTCGCCGGAAGAATCTCGAGTCGACTTCGACTGCAAACGTTCGAACAGTTCCTTCGCCTGCGGTGGCGGGATGAATCCGACCAGCGAGAAGAACTCCAGGTGCGCAGCGAACCACTCCTGAACCGCCGCCTCGTCGGCTGTCGTGAACCAGTCGATCCTCGCCTCGGTGGCCGTCACGGATCGCTGCTCGAAGTACTCGGCGCAGGAGACATCGTCGGGTGACGAGCCCGGGCCGACGTATGCGCCAGGCGGCGTCAGTCCCCAGGTACTCTGCACCGAATGGACGAACGTCCCGTCCACGCGCTTCACCTCGTCGCCCCCGGTCAAGGCCGCGAGCTGTGTGGCGACGGCCGCTTCGGCCTCTGAGATATCGCGATTGAATTGCTCCACGTCGAGCGACAGGATCTCCGCCTCCTGATCGAGAAGGGCGAGGTTCACCTTGGCATTGGCATACGCACGGGTGTCCGGGTGATTTCGCGCCGTGATGAACGGGTCGTTCTCAGGGTCGGCGACGAATTCGGCGAGTTCCTGCTCGAGCGTGAGCGTGTACGATGCGTGACGACCGTTCAGATTCTCGATTCGACTGAGAAGATTCTCCCGCGTGGTCTTCATCGGTTCGAACGTGTTGACTGCGGCGTCGGCGAGGACTTTGCTCGCGCTCGCCAGAACCTCCGCGAAGTCCTCGGCGGAACGAAGCGGGGTACCCATCGCATCCCCGACACCGTTCTCGGGAATGAACCGGAAGGCGTCCGCGAGCAACAGCCACTGCGTGTTCACGTTCTCCATCGCGGCAAGGAGATTCGCTCCGACCTGCGCTGCTCGTGCACCGAGATCTGTCATTGCGGTGGTCGAGGGCAAGGCGCGCAGCGTGTGCGTGACGAACGGCATGAGTCACCACACCCCGGGCGTCAGACCGAACAGGTCGGTCCGCTGTGCCTGCCAGTCCAACGCCATCCGGTCATCGCCCGTCGCGATGATCATCGCCCCGTCGACGACACCTTGCGCCGACGCCGCGATGAGCGCGATCAGCTTTCCGGGCACCAGGTCGCGTTGAGACATGAAGGAGTGCCACGCATCGGCCATCTCCCTCCGTCCGCTCATCACGAGTGACGCTTCGGCTTCGGTCAACGACTTCGAATCCCTCACCGCCTGCTCGAAGGCATCACCCTCGAGATCGATGGCGGTCAAAACGGCTGCCACGTTCTCCGGAGTGACCGCCCATCCGTAATCTGACACCCGCTACCTCCGTTGCTCGACGAAGACAGACTAGGGCACTAAGGCCTCAGATGGGGACAGATAATCACCTCTTGGGCAAGTTTTGATCGATAGTCGTCGATCAGGTCGTCCGCACCACCGGCTGCCGCAGGATCGTCCGCAGCTTCGCGGGATCCACGCGCCGGAAGTCGCTCAGGTAGATCTCGTGATGCCGACCGGTCGGCGCGAGACCGTTCTCGGGCACGAAGCGATGGTGCAGGTCGTCGAGCACCGGCCCCTCGTCGTCGAACGGCCCGACGTGCAGGGTCTGCACGCACAATCCCTCGTCGAGCGTCTCGAACCGCACCGACGGCAAATGCGGAGAGGCGTCCTTCTTCGCCGCAGCAGCGCTCTTCGCCTCGTCGAACATCGTCGGGGTGACGTGCTCGGGAACCATGATCATGAGCGTCCACAGCCAACTCGAGGTGTCGCGACGTGTCGTGAAGGCCTCCATGTCAGGCGCGTGCCAGAGCCCTTCGAGCGGCATCACCACCGTGTCGATGCCGAGCTCGCGCTTGCTGGCGAACTTCAGGCCATAGGCGAGCGGGAACAGCGCCGTCATGGCATCCGAGAACTCCTGGGAGGTGTTCGGGTCTCCGGATCCGTCGATGATGAGGTACTGCGTCGGCGGCACCTCGACCAGCCGGAACTCCCCGCGCTTCGCCTGATACGCGTCGAGCGTCTTCTTGAGATCGATCGCCATGCTCGCCTCCCGCTGTCAGTGTGCCAGCCACCCCCGACCTCGCGCGAGAGCCTCCGGTCAGGCCGCCTCGATCGGCAGCCAGAGCTCGCACCGCGCGTGCGTGCCGGTGAAGTCCAGGTAGCGAACGATCGACGGCCCTGGTCGCAGACGCCAGGGGTTCGACGGGAACCACTCCGTCGCCGTGGTCGCCCAGAGGTCCTGGAGGGTGTCAGGGAAGGGTCCCTCCGCGGCGAAGACCGCCCAGTCGCCTTCCTCGACGGTCAGCACGTCGAGGTCCGCCGGCACCTCGGTCGACTCCGCGAGCGCGACGCCGTGCAGGTACGTGAGGAGCGATCCCTCGGGGGCGTCCGGTTCGATGTCGGCGGTGACGGCGAGGATGCCGGTGGGCTCGGCATCCGACAGCGCCTTGAGTCGCGCGTGCTCCTGGGGAGCGATGCCGGCGATGTGCTGCTGGATGTGCGGGTTCACTCCCTGATGGATGAGCGGCACCTGCACGGCGTAGCCGGCGAGGAGGAGGCGAGGGCGATGGGTGATGGTGACGTGCATGGGAGTGCTCCCTTCGACGCTCAGGCGGAACCGGAGCGTGGGTTGTGTACGGAGAGGACCACCGTCTCGGCGCGCGTCTGCGGGGCTGATGCCGTGAACGGAGCGGAAGGCCCGACCGAGCGCCTCGGCCGACCCGTACCCGTGCCGTACCGCGACGTCCAGCAGGCTCGACGCACCGCTCGCGAGCTCGGCGCCGGCGAGGGTCATCCTCCGCCGACGCACGTACTCCGACACCGGCATGCCCGCGAGCGCCGCGAACATGCGGCGCAGGTGGTATTCCGTGGTCCCCTGATCCCGCGCGAGAGACGAGACGTCGATCTCGTCTCCCACCCGTCGCTCGATCAGGTCGACCAGGGCGTTGAGCGCACCGATCATGTGATCCTCCTTCGACTCCATCGTCGCTTCGAGGCGAGGGCCCGCACCCGATCTTCCGCGTCCGATCGGATCGCCTCCGGATGCCGGAGACGCGGAAGGCCCCGGCGAGTGATGCTCACCGGGGCCTGTGTGCGGAGACGAGGGGATTTGAACCCCTGGTCCCCGTGAGGGGACTCCACCTTAGCAGGGTGGTGCACTAGGCCGGACTATGCGACGTCTCCAGGCATCCGACCCGAAAGCACGGATGCACGTAGCAATCATAACGGGTCTGGACGCGACTCTCGAACCGACGCCGCCGCCGGAGCTATCGGACGTTGCCGTTCGAGCAGGTCTGCTGCGCCGCCGAGTTGCCCTTGATCGAGTTCGGGAGCGCCACCACGGTGTTGGGCGTCTCCTCCGGAGCGGGGGTCGCCTCCGCGCCCTCGGTCGGAGCGGTCTCCTCGGCGGCCGGTGCGGCCGGAGCCGTCGGTTCCTGCACCACGACGCCGTCGTTGCTCGTGTTCTCGTGCGTGATCTGCAGCTGCGCGTTCTCGGCGATCGCGGCCCAGAGCTGATCCGCGGCGTTGTAGTTCGGCACGACCTTGTTCGGGTTCGCCGGGTCGCTGTTCGTCGGGTACTGCACGAACACGATGTCCTCGAACGGAACGGACTTGACCGCCAGGGCGATCTGCACGATCTTCATCGGGTCCGCCAGCGAGGTGCTCGCCTCGACGTTGCTCAGCCCGGTGTTCGCGAGCTTGAGCATGAGCGGGACGTTTCCGAGGGTCTCGCCGCTGATGAGCTTGCGCACCAGGCTCGACATGTACTGCTGCTGGTTGCCGATGCGGCCCAGGTCGCTACCGTCGCCGACGCCGTGGCGGGTGCGGAGGAACTGCAGAGCCTGCAGCCCCTGCACCGTGTGCGTGCCGGCGGCCATGTCGAGACCGGTGTACCGGTCGCGGATCGGGTTCGCGAGGCACACGTCCACGCCGCCGATGGCGTTGGTGATCTCGATCACGCCGCCGAAGGTGACGGATGCCGCGAACTGCACCTCCTGCTCGGTGAGGTTCGAGATGGTCTTCGCGACGCAGTTCAGCCCGCCGTCGCCGTACGCGACGTTCAGCGGCTGCTTGCTCATCGCCGAATGTACCTTGCCGTTCTCGTCGGTGCACTCGGGGATCGGGATCATGAGGTCGCGGGGGAAGCTGACGACCGTGATGCGGCGCGGCTCCTCGGAGACGTGCACCAGCAGGTTCACGTCGTTGAGGGTACCCTCGGAATCGCCGCCGCTGCAGCGGTCGCCGAACAGGGAGGCGTACTCCTCCTCGCACGTGTCGACGCCGGTCAGCACGAGGTTGAAGCCGCCCTTGTACTCGCCGATGTCGGGGGGCAGGTCCTCCGCGGTCTGCCCCTCGAGTTCCACGGCATCAGCCGAGACCATGCTGGAGAGGTCGTACACCACGTACGCCGCGACGCTGACGCCGCTCACCATCACCACCGCGAGACCGATGGCGAGGAACTTCAGGAGCTGACTGAGCGGCCCGGGCGTGCGCAACTGGCCGTGCCGCGCGATGGTGGCGCGACGGCGGGTGTTCTCGGTCACTCGGGGCCTTTCGGTTCTGCCGGCGATGTAGGTGGGGGACACCAGTCAGGAAGCGGAGGGTGTGGGATTCGAACCCACGAGACATCTCTGCCCACTGGTTTTCAAGACCAGCTCCATCGGCCGCTCGGACAACCCTCCCGACAGAAGGTTCTGCCGACAAGGCGTGAGTCTAGCCGAGTTCTATTCTCCCGCGCTGACCTGGGCAGGTGCTGGAAGCGTGTTCAACGCGCGCGCCAGTCCGCCGTCGACCACGTCGTCCGTCAGCTCGCTCCCGGCGTCCTGCACCTCGGCCGGCGCCTGCCCCATCGCGACCGCGCGTCCGCCCAGGGTGCGGGCCCAGCCGAACATGCCGATGTCGTTGCGTCCGTCGCCGGCGACGAGGATGCGCTCCCCGTCGAGACCCAGCTCGCATCGGACGCGCTCCAGCGCGGTGCCCTTGTCGACGCCCTGCGGGGCGATGTCGAGCCAGGCGGTCCAGCCGATCGCGTACGACACCTCGTTGAGTCCGGCATCCGACACCAGCCGGTGGAAGTCCTCCTCGTCGTGGTCCGGCGAGACGACGACCACGCGAGACACGGGCTCGACGCCGAGCTCCTCGAACGTCACGCGTCGGCCGCCGTCGAGCGTCCAGTCGTCGAGCTGCTCGGTGAACAGGCGCTGACCCGACGCCAGCTCGACCATGTACCGGGCGTCGGGCAGACGCTCCTGCAGCAGGGAGAGCACGGGCCGCGGGTCGAAGGTCTCGACGTTCCACCGCTCCCAGTCCTCCCCGACGCGACGCATCGTGACGGCGCCGTTCGAGCAGACGACGTACTCGGCGTCGAGGCCGAGCTCCTCCACCCAGCGCCGCGTCGCCATCCAGCTGCGTCCCGTGGCGATGGTCACCGTGTGACCGGCATCGCGCAGCCGCGCCACCGCCTCGGGCACGCCGGGGCTCAGCGATTCGTCCTGCAGCAGGATGGTGCCGTCGACGTCGAGCGCGACGAACCAGGTGCCCGTCACGCCTGCGCCTTGGTGTTCTCGGGCGTGAGCTGCGCGAGTCCGCCCAGGTACGGCCGCAGCACCTCGGGAACCCGCACCGAGCCGTCGGCCTGCTGATGCGTCTCGAGCAGCGCGACGATCCAGCGCGTGGTGGCCAGCGTGCCGTTGAGCGTCGCGACGTGCTGCGTCTTCGACGCCGCCCCGCCCTCGGAGTCGGATGCCGGGCGATGGCGCACGTCGAGACGACGAGCCTGGAACGTGGTGCAGTTCGACGTCGAGGTGAGCTCGCGGAACGCGCTCTGCGTCGGCACCCAGGCCTCGATGTCGTACTTGCGGGCCGCGCTCGAACCCAGGTCGCCGGCGGCGACGTCGATGACGCGGTAGGCGAGCCCGAGCGAGGTCAGCATCTCCTCCTGCAGGGCGACGAGGCGCAGGTGCTCGGCCTCGGCATCCTCCGGCGTCGTGTAGACGAACATCTCGAGCTTGTTGAACTGGTGCACGCGGATGATGCCCCGGGTGTCCTTGCCGTACGAGCCGGCCTCGCGGCGGTAGCACGTGGACCATCCGGCGTAGCGGAGCGCTCCGTCGGAGAGGTCGACGATCTCGTCCTTGTGGTAGCCGGCGAGCGCGACCTCGCTCGTGCCGACGAGGTAGAGGTCGTCGTCCTTGTCGAGGTGGTATACCTCATCGGCGTGCTCGCCGAGGAAACCGGTGCCCTGCATGATGTCGGGGCGCACGAGCGTCGGCGTGATCAGCGGCACGAAGCCGTTCTGGAGCGCCTTGTCGAGTGCGAGGTTCATGAGCGCGATCTCGAGCCGGGCGCCGACCCCGCGGAGGAAGTAGAACCGGGCGCCCGACACCTTCGCGCCGCGCTCCATGTCGATGGCCCCGAGCATCTCGCCGAGCTCGAGGTGGTCGCGCGGCTCGAAGTCGAACGCGGGCAGGTCGCCGACGCGTCGGAGCTCGACGAAGTCCGCCTCGCCCCCGGCGGGGACGCCGTCGATGACGACGTTCTCGATCTTCGCCAGCGCGGCGGCGGCGGCATCCGCGGCCTCGTTCGACGCCTGCTGCGCCTGCTTGACCCGCTCGGAGAGGTCCTTCGCCTGCGCGACGAGCGCGGCCTTCTCGTCCTTGGGCGCCTGCGCGACCCGCTTGCCGAAGGCGTTCTGCTCGGCGCGGAGCTCCTCGAACGCGGCCAGCGCCGCGCGACGCGAGCGATCCGCCTCGAGCGCGATGTCGACCGTGATCTGGTCGTTGCCGCGGGCCGCCTGGGAGCGGCGGACGATCTCGGGGTGGTCGCGGAGAAGAGCGAGGTCGATCATTCCACGATTCTACGGGGCGCGTGTCGCCGCTCGACCGGAGGGGCGCCGGCCACGATCGCGCCGTTAGAGTATCGCCATGACGATGCCCCCCTCCGCGTCCCGCCGGGCGGCGCTCGTCTACAACCCGATCAAGGTCGACGAGGTGCGTCTGCGCTCGACGGTGCAGGAGATGTGCGCCGCCGAAGGCTGGCAGGAACCGGCGTTCTACACGACGACGATCGAGGATGCCGGGCAGGCGGCCACCGCGCAGGCCCTGGCACGCGGGGCCGACGTGGTGCTCGTGGCCGGCGGGGACGGCACCGTCCGAGCCGTCTCCGAGGCGATCGCCCACACCGGTGTGCCGCTCGCGATCGTCCCCAGCGGCACCGGGAATCTCCTCGCGCGGAACCTGCTGCTGCCGCTGGCCTCCCCCGAGGAGATGATCCGTGCCGCCCTGACGGGCATCCGTCGACCGATCGACATCGGCTGGGCCCGGATCACGCGAGCCGACGGCGCCGCCGCGGAGCACGCGTTCGTGGTGCTGGCGGGCATCGGCCTCGACGCCGACATGATCGCGAACACCCGCCCGAACCTGAAGCGCTCCGTCGGGTGGATCGCCTACGTCGACGGGGCGGCGCGCTCCCTCGCCAACGCCTCCCCCTTCCGCTCGGTGTACCAGGTGGACGACGGACGCCTGCACTCGACGAAGGTCCACAGCATCCTCTTCGCCAACTGCGGCACCCTTCCGGCGGGCATCGCGCTGATCCCCGACGCGTCCATCGCCGACGGCACCCTCGACATCGCGGTCATCACGCCCTCGGGCGCCTTCGGCTGGTTCAACGTCTGGCGGCGGATCTGGTGGGAGAACTCGGTGCTCCGGAGGTTCCCGGCCGGTCGACGCGTCTTGGAACGGCGCGGCAAAGACGCCTCGGTGCACTACTACCAGGGCAGCGCTGCCGAGGCGGCCGCGTCGCTGCCGACCCCCGTGGAGCTCGACGGCGACGAGTTCGGCGAGGCCGTGCGCATCACGTGCCGCGTCGACCCGGGGGCCCTGCTGCTCGCCCTCCCCGAGGGGCACGCCGACCACGTCCTGTGACGCGGACGGGCGCCGGGATCAGTTCTGGGCGGGAACCGTGACGGTGCCGTCGAGTCCGCCGCCGACGAGGGTGAGGACGAACTCCTCGTCGTCGGAGACCTCGCCGTCGAAGTCGATCACGGTCGCGCGCGGGGCCATGTCGAGCGTGCAGACCTTCTCGTCGTCGGTCTCGAAGGTGACGGTGCCGGCACTGCCCTCGCCCTCGATGGACTCGATGACCGGCGGGCATCCCGACGACCCCCAGGTGAGGAGCACCAGGCCGCGGTCGTCGTACCATCCGGCCGAGGGCAGGTACTCGGTCTGCTGACCCGGAACCCCGGCGAACGACCCGCCGGTGAGGTCGATGTCGTCGATGAAGTCGCCGTACACGACCTGCAGCGTGATGTCTTGCGAGGGGTCGACCCCCTCCGGCAGGGCGCCGACGGTCGCGCGGGGAGCCATGTCGGCGGTGCAGGCCTGGTCCCCTTCGACGTCGACGAGCGTCACGTCGACCGTCTGCCCGTCGGCCGTCACGGTGTCGACCTGCGGCACGCACGTCGACGAGCCGAAGGTGACGATCGCGAACATCCGTCCGTCGTCGAGGAGCGCACCCTCCATGTCGCCGTCGAGATCCGCAGACCCGTCTCCCGGCCCGCTCGAGGGATTCGAGGTCGCCTGCGGCGAGGTGGGACCGGGGCCGACCGTGCATCCGGTGAACAGGAGCGCGGCGGCGAGGACGGAGAGCGCGGTCACGAGAGGCCTGGGGGATGTCATGGGCTCAGGCTACTCGCGGCGATTCCGGCGTGTAAGCGGGATTGACAGCCCGGTGCTCTACTGCAACGCCGAGGTGAGCCGCGCGAGGTTGTCGAGGACCGTGGAGCGCAGCGGCTGCTGCATCCACTCCTCGAGGGTGAGCTCGCGGCTCAACGATCGGTAGGTGTCTTCGACCTCACGCATCTCGGCGACGAACTCCTGGCCGCGCACCAGCATCGACACCTCGAGGTTGAGGCCGAACGAGCGCATGTCCATGTTGCTCGACCCGATCACGGCCACCTCGTCGTCGACCGTGAGGCTCTTGGTGTGCAGGATGTAGGGCTTGCGGTACATCCAGATGCGCACGCCCGCGCGCAGCAGCGCCTCGTAGTAGCTCCGCTGCGCGTGGTAGACCATGGCCTGGTCGCCCTCCTCCGACACGAAGAGCTCGACCTGCACGCCGCGGTCGACCGCCGCCGTCACCGCCAGGAGGAGCGCCTCGTCGGGCACGAAGTAGGGGCTGACGATCATGATCTGTCGCTTGGCCGCATAGAGCAGGCCCAGGAAGAGACGGAGGTTGTTCTCGACCTCGAATCCGGGGCCCGACGGCACGACCTGGCAGTCCAAGTCGCCCGTGCCGATGTCGGCGTGCGCGATGTCGATCTCCTCGAGCACCTGGTCGGTCTCGCTGTACCAGTCGCTGAGGAAGATGGCGTTGACGCTGAGCACGACCGGTCCGTCGAGACGCACCATCAGGTCGACCCAGTGCAGGCCCCGCTTGATGTTCTTCCTCAGGTTGTAGGTCGAGTCGGTCACGTTCTGCGAGCCGAGGAAGGCCACGGAACCGTCGACCACAACGAGCTTGCGGTGATTGCGGAGGTCCGGCCGCTGCATGTGCCCCTGGAGCGGCTTGACCGGCAGCATGAGGTGCCAGTCGGCGCCCATCGCGTTCAGCCGGCGGATCGTCTGGCGGTAGCGCGGCTTCCACCGGTTCGCCCAGTGGTCCAGCAGGACGCGCACCGACACCCCGCGGGCCGCGACGTCTTCCAGAGCGCGGAAGAAGTTGTCGGTCGAGTCGTCGGACTGCAGGATGTAGAACTCGATGTGCACGTAGTCCTTCGCCTGCCGGATGGCATCGGCCATGGCGTCGAGCGACTGCTGGTAGTCCGAGATCAGGTGGGCGCCGTTGTCACCCGACAGCGGGAGTGCGCCGAGGCGCTGGTTCATCTCGACGAGGGGACCGAACCAGTCCGGCGCGTGCGGGCGCAGTGTGCCGAAGTGCAGATGCTCGCTCGTGGAGGCGATGTACTCGTTGATCTGCTCCTGCTTGCGCCGGCGGGCGCGCGGGAGGCGGGGGTTCCCGATCAGGAGGAAGAGGAAGACGCCGAAGAAGGGGATGAAGAAGATCGCCAGCAGCCAGGCCATCGCCGCGGTGGGACGTCGGTTGCGCGGAATGACGATGACCGCGGTGATGCGGATGGTGATGTCGAGGATCACGAGGAAGGCCGTGATCCACCACACCCAGGCGCCCTCGGTCATGCTGCTCTCTTCCTGGCTCGCCGCGCACACGGCGGCAGGGCCGCGCGTCACCGTGCCCGGTGGGTTTGGCTACACAGTAGCCGATGGGTGAGACAGCGCTCAGGAGCGCGGGGGCATGCCCCGGGCGGCGCGCTCCTCGGCCTCGATCTGGGCATGCACCTTGCGCTCGGTGCGGTCGAACCGGAGGATGCCGCGCAGCACCATGAAGAACACGACGCTCACCCCGATGGTCGGCAGGATCGACCATGCCGCTGCGAGCCAGAAGTTCTCCATCCCTCCATCGTACGCGACGCGACCCCGGCGGAGCCCGACTGCTCCTCCCCCGACAGCGAACGTGCGCCGATCCGTCCGCAACGCCCGATCGACCCCCCCGCGCGGGTCCGGATCCGGTCACACTCGCCGGATGAACACCGTGCTCCGTGCCTCCGATTCCGCCCAGTTCCTCAGCATCGTCCCTCTGCTCGCCGGCTTCACGCCGCGCGACAGCATCGTGCTCCTTCCCTTCCGCGGCTCGCGGACCCACGGAGCCATGCGCCTCGACCTGCCCGGCGACGGCGTTCCCCTCGACCAGTACGCCGATGCCGCGGTCGGACTCGTGTCGCGGGTCGGCGAGACGGATGCCGTGGCCGCGGTCGTGTACACCGACGAGCCTGCCCAGGCGACGCGCGACGGCCTCGTCCTTCCGTTCACGGTGGCGGTGGAGGAGCTCCTCGGCTGCGCGGAGGAGGCGGGGCTGCGCATCGTCGACGCGCTCTGCGTCCTGCCGGACGGCTGGGCCCGGTACCTCGACGAGGAGCCGGCGCTGCATCCCCTCGCGGAGGTGCCCGCCGCGCCGCCGGTGCCGGGCATCGGCGACGTCGCGGGAGATCAGCACGCCGGCGCCGTCCTGCCGCGCGCCGACCTCGCGGAGAAGGAGCGCGTGGCGCGGATCCTCCGCGACCTGGAGGCGCTGCCCGACTGCGACGTCCGCGACGGCTCCGTCACCGACCGCACACCGCAGGTCGCCGCGGCGATGGTGCTGCTGGACGACATCCCCGGCTTCCTGGAGATGGTGCTCGACTGCCCCGGCGACATGCCCTCCTTCGCGACCGCCGCGCTGCTGTGGTGCCTCGAACGACCGGTGTTCCGCGATGTCGCCCTGCTGCAATGGGCGTCCGACCACGCGGCCGGCGCGCGGGCGCTGACGGCGCAGCTCGCCTACGCCCACCAGGGGCGACCCATCCCGGAAGAGCTGGGCAGCATCTTCCTCGGGCGGGGGCCGGTGCCCGATGCGGATCGTCTGAGCATCGCGCTCCATGTCGTCCGCCATGCCGCCGCCTGCGCGCCGCGCCGTGCGCGGACGGCACCGCTCACCGCAGCGGCCTGGCTGTCCTGGGCGCTGGGGAAGTCCTCCCACGCCGGGCACTACCTCGACGCCGCCCGCCGGATCGACCCCGACTACGGTCTGGCCGCGCTGCTGCGCACCATGGTCGACTCGGCGATGCTCCCCGAGTGGGCGTTCCGCCGCGGGGAGAGCGCTACTTGACCAGCGGGAAGAGGATGGTCTCACGGATGCCGAGTCCGGTGATCGCCATGAGAAGACGATCGATCCCCATGCCCATCCCGCCGGACGGCGGCATGCCGTGCTCGAGGGCGCGGAGGAACTCCTCGTCGATGGGCATGGCCTCGACGTCGCCGCGCGCGGCCAGCTTGGCCTGCTCGACGAAGCGCTCGCGCTGGATCACGGGGTCGACCAGCTCGGAGTACCCCGTGGCGAGTTCGAAGCCGCGGATGTACAGGTCCCACTTCTCCACCACGCCGGCGATCGAACGGTGCTCGCGGACGAGGGGCGAGGTGTCGACGGGGAAGTCCATCACGAAGGTCGGGCGCACGAGACCGCCCTTCACGAAGTGCTCCCACAGCTCTTCGACGAGCTTGCCGTGAGTCGCCTGCGGCGGAACGTCGACGCCCTCCGCCTCCGCGAAGGCGATGAGGTCCTCCACCGAGTCCTGCGGCGTGACGGTGCGACCCGACGTCTGCGACAGCGACTCGTACATCGAGATGCGGTCCCACTCGCCGCCGAGGTCGTACTCGGTGCCGTCGGCCCACGTCACCGTGGTCGAGCCGGCGACGGCGATCGCCGCGTTCTGCACGAGCTCCTGCGTCAGGCGCGCCATCTGGTCGTAGTCGCCGTACGCCTGGTACGCCTCGAGCATCGCGAACTCGGGACTGTGCGTGGAGTCGGCGCCCTCGTTGCGGAAGTTGCGGTTGATCTCGAACACGCGCTCAATGCCCCCGACGACCGCCCGCTTCAGGTAGAGCTCCGGCGCGATGCGCAGGTACAGCTCGGTGTCGAAGGCGTTGGAGTGGGTGATGAAGGGACGAGCGGATGCCCCTCCGTGCTGCACCTGCAGCATGGGGGTCTCGACCTCGAGGTAGTCGTGGCTCGAGAAGGTCGCGCGCAGGCTCGCGTTCACGGCGGCACGTGCGCGCACCGTGGTGCGGGCCTGCTCGCGGACGATGAGGTCGAGGTAGCGGCTGCGGACCCGCCCCTCCTCGCTGAGCTCCGCGTACGCGTTCGGGAGCGGCAGGATGGCCTTCGCCGCGATCGCCCACTCGTCGGCCATGATCGAGAGCTCGCCGCGACGGCTCGAGATGACCTCGCCGTGCACGAAGACGTGGTCGCCCAGGTCGACGTACTCCTTCCACTCCGCGAGGGACTCCTCGCCGACGTTCGCGAGCGAGATCATCGCCTGGATGCGCGAGCCGTCTCCGGCCTGCAGAGTGGCGAAGCAGAGCTTGCCGGTGTTGCGGCTGAACACCACACGGCCTGCGACGCCGACGACGACGCCGGTCTCGGCACCCGCCTCGAGCTCGCCGTACTCGGCACGCAGCGCCGGGATCGTGTGGGTGACGGGGACGCCGACCGGGAACGCGCCGCCACCGGCATCCGTCCGCTTCGCGATCAGACGCTCGCGCTTCGCGAGACGCACGGCCTTCTGCTCGTGGATCTCGTCGTCGCCGACACCGGAAGCGGGGTCGGTCGGGTTCGGCTCGGGCGCGGCGGACGCGTCAGTCATTCGGGGCTCCTTGGGAAAGTCCTTCCAGTTTACCGAGGCCGCGCACCGCTCCGAGGCGGCGGCTGGGTAGCCTCGGAGCATGGCTGCTCCACGGATTCTCCGCGCCCTCGCCACCCTCGCCGCCGCGGTCGGCCTCCTCCTGACGACTCCGGCCGTCGCGAGCGCCGACTCGTCCGAGCCCCTCTCCCGCGCTGCGGCGTCCGCCGTGCCGGCATCCGTCCTGCCGGTATCCGTCCTCGCGGACGTCGACGACTTCTCGTATGCGTCGTGGAATGCGCGGTTCGAGGTCGGGCTCGACGACGACGGCCGGGCGACCCTCCACGTCACCGAGGAACTGGTGGCGCGGTTCCCCGACGCCGACCAGAACCGCGGCATCGTGCGGGGACTCGCGACCTCCTACGAGAACGCCGGCCTCGACACGCGGGTGCTCTCGGTCACCGACGGGGCGGGCGCCGACGTCCCGTACGAGACCGAGACGGACGACGGGGTGCTGTACGTCCTCACGGGGGACGACGACTTCGTCCGGGGCCTGCAGACCTACGTGATCGAGTACGAGATGCGCGACGTCATCCTGGCCGCCGACACCGGGGTCGACGAGTTCTACTGGGACCTCCTGCCCCTCGACAGCACGCAGCCCATCGAACGGTTCGAGGCCGAGATCGTCTTCGACGAGACGCTGTCCGCCGCGCTGACGGGGGCGAGCAGCTGTTACGCCGGGGCGTCCGGATCGACCGAGAGGTGCACTCTCGAGGGACCGACGGCGGTCGATCAGGGCGCGTCGTTCCACGTGCGTGCGGAAGAGCTTCCCGCTGGCCACGGCGTCACCGTCGCGATCGGCGTGGAACCCGGCACCGCCGTGCAGCCCTCGGCGCGGCAGCCGAACGCCGCCACCGACGTCGCGCCGATGTTCGCCGGCGCCGGCGCGGCCGGACTGTCGATCGGGAGCTGGTTCCTGGTCGCCGCGCATCGCCGCCGTCGCCGCACGGCCACGGGCATCGTGGTGGCGCAGTACGACGTCCCGGCGACGATGCCGCCTCTGCTCGCCGCCGCGCTCCTCCCGGGGGCGAAGACGCCGGTGCCGGCCGAGATCGTGCACCTGGGAGTGCACGGCGCGCTGCGCATCGAGGAGGGCGGCGAGAAGGAGCAGCCCCGCCTCCGCCGCCTCGACGGCGGGCGCCTCCCCGACCCGCTCGACGTGGAGGCGCGGGATGCGCTCTTCCTCGACAGCGGGGCCGACGGCATCGCCGACATCCCGACCGCGAGCGAGGCCTTCGCCGCGCGCATGGGCGGGCTCGTCAAGCGCGGCGCGGAGGAAGCCGCCGAACGCGGCCTCACCCTCCGCGAGCGCACCCGGGGAGCGGTGATCCTGCAGTGGATCGCCATCGGCGTCGTCGTGATCGGTCTCGCGCTCGCCATCTGGGGCGTCGCGAGCGGCCGGGTCGGCGCGATCCCCGCTCTGGTGATCGTCGCGTTCGCGGCGTTCCTCACCCTCGCCTCGAGCCTGTACGCCTTCGCCCGGCACACGGTCCTCACGCCTGAGGGAGCGGTGCAGTACGAGTACCTGCAGGGCGTGCGCGAGTTCATCCGCGTGGCCGAGGCCGACCGCCTGCGCATGCTGCAGTCGTACACCGGTGCCGAGCGTCGTCAGGACGGCAGCGCGAACGTGGTCGTCGTCTACGAGCACCTCCTCCCCTTCGCGATGCTCTTCGGCATGGAGGACGAGTGGGGGCGCGTGCTCGAGGACGCCTATGCCGTCGAGCAGCGGGGGCCGTCCTGGATCGGCGACCCGGGATCGCCGTACCTGCGCTCATCGCTCGCGGCCTTCGCGGCGACCTCGCACTCCGCCTCGACGTACACGGCGCCGTCCACGGGCAGCTCGTCGAGCTTCGGCGGATCGAGCGGCGGCGGATTCTCGGGCGGCGGAGGCGGCGGCGGCTTCTCCGGCGGGCGGTGAGCGGCGCGACGCCGCGGCGGCCTCAGAGCAGCGGAGGTGGATCGGATGCTTCGCGCAGGGCGCGCTCGACCGTCGATTGCACGAGCGCCGAGAGGTATCCGCCCGGGTTCTCTATCCCGATCTCGCGGAGGCGGCCCGTCGCCTGACCGATGATCGACCGCGAGAACTCCGTCGCGGTCTGGATCGCATCCGCATAGGCCGCGCGGTCGGCCTCGGCGACGACCACCGGCTCGCACCCGATCTCGACCGCGAGCGCCTGGGCGATCGGCAGCACCGCGGCCGGCGCGGTCACCGCTGCGAATCCGGCCTGCAGCTGACGCAGATCGATCGACGTGCCGGTGAACGTGATGGCGGGATGCACCGCGAGCGGGATGGCTCCGCGTTCGGCCGCCGGACGCAGCACCTCGATCCCGAAGGCCGGGTCGGTGTGCAGCACGAGCTGCCCGATCTGCCAGCCGCCGACCTCGGCGATGCCGGCGACCAGCGACGCGAGCTGGTCGTGCGGCACGGCGAGCACCACGAGCTCCGCGCGCCGCACCACCTCCAGGGCGTCGAGGACGGGAACGTCGGGCAGCACGGCCGATGCGCGTTCGTCGTCGGATCCGCCGGTGATCCCCACCACCGCGTGCCCGGCGCCGCCCAGCGCGGCTCCGATCACGGGCCCCACGCGGCCGGCGCCGATGATCCCGACCCCGAGCCGGCCATCGCGCACCACGCCTCAGACCTCCGTGGTGGGAGGGACGGGCGGGGTCGGCGGCGCGGGAGCCACAGGCGGCGGCGCGACCGGAGGAACCGACGGCGGAGCCACAGGCGGCGGCGCGACCGGAGGAACCGACGGCGGAGCCACAGGCGGCGGCGCGACTGGAGAAACCGACGGCGGAGTGACGGGCGGGACCGCCGGCGGCGGGGTGGTCGGCGACGCCGGCTGCTGCCCCTCCCCCGACAGCGTGTCCATCTCGTGCGCGCTCCAGCGGTGCGACGTATCGGCGAGGGCGGCGACAGCAGCCGCCCGGCTTCCCTCGTCGAGGAGGGCCAGGGCGTCCTCGCGCTCCAGACCGGAGAGCACCCCCGTGATCGGCCCCGTCACCGAGTGCGCCTGAGCACCGCTGACCCTCTGCAGACGGTCGATCGGTCCCTGCGAGAGCGAGAGCCCCTGCAGCCGCGCGAGGGGGAAGACCGCCAGCTTCCGCCAGACCGTCCCCCGGCGCAGCAGCAGACCGTACGCGGTGAGGGCGTAGCCGTGCCGCTTCCACGAGAAGGGCCGGCGCCAGCGGGCGCGTCGGGGCATGGTGCGGTACGGGTCGCCGGGAACCGGGCCCAGGATGCCGTGCTCCCAGATGAGCGGGATGTCGGCGGCAGGGACGTCGGGGAGGATGAGCCCGAGCACGCGCTCCACGTCTTCGCGCTTGCCCACCGGCAGCACGATGTTGAACTGCTGCGCGCTGCTCGACGTCTGCTGCGCGGCGCTCTTGCCGCTCATCCGGTTGATACGGATCAGCCACCAGCCGAACGGGCGCCACAGGAGCGACTGCGACACCTCGACCGCGAAGATGCGCCCGGGCGGCAGCGTCTCGGTCACGGTGGTCAGGAGGCCGTAGGTGATCCGCACGCCGTCGGGCGTGGGGGCGATCGAGTAGCGCAGCGACTTCGAGATCTGCGCCCAGGTGATGCCGACGACGGCGATGATCATCGGGATGCCGACGCCGAGGCCGACTCCCAGTCCGAGCAGACCGCTCCCGCCGTCTCCGTCCAGGACCGATCCGAGGATCACTCCGCCCATCGTCGCGCCGAAGACGATCGCGAAGAACAGGAACCACATCACGCCGGCGATGAGCTGCGAGCCGATGAGCCGCCCGGTCGGGATCTTGACGACGCTCTCGGGAGCGACGTCGTCCATGTCCACCCCGGCGATCAGACCGTTCACGCCGTGGTTCATCGAGTCGACGAGGTGGGCGCGCGCCGTGGCGGGGATGCCCTCGTGCTCGATGCCCGCGCTGCCGGTCGTCGCCGCAGTCCGCGCGGCGCGGGCCCCGGACGCGAGGCGCAGGATGTCGGCGCGCACCGATTCGGCGCGCGGCGTCGCGAGGTACTCCAGCTCGACGTTCGCGTCGGTCCCCGCGCCCACGACCTCGAGCTTCGCGAGGCCGATGATGCGGGCGGGGAACGGCCGCGTGAGGTTCACGCCCTGCACCCGGTCGAGGGGCGCGCGGCGGTGCGACCGGAAGACGATGCCCTTGCGGACCTCGACGTGGTCGCCGGTGATGCGGAACTGCTGGAAGCGCCAGACGAACCAGAAGATCAGCACCAGCACGACGACGAGCGCGAGGACCGACAGCAGCGCGATGAGAATGAGGTTGTTCTCGAGCACCCAGTCGACGGGGTCGCCGGAGGAGTACTCGCCGTAGTGCGCCTCCTGCGGGGTGAACAGGTTGACGAACCAGGTGATCAGGCGGTCGCGCAGGTTCGTGATCACGATTCCCGCGATGATGATCAGCGCCAGGCCGCCCTTGAACAGCGGCGTCAGCGGATGCATCCGGTGCCATTCGCCGTCGGCGAAGTTGTCCGGATCGGCGGCGGGCGACAGCGGGGCCTGGGTGTTCGGCGACGCCGGCGGCTGCGGCTCGCTCACAGGCCGGTCCGACGCGTCTCGGCGACGCCGATGAGGGTGTCGCGCAGCGCCTCGGCGGCGGCCTGGGTGAGCCCAGGGATCTGCACGCCCGTGGTCGCCGCGGCCGTCACCATCTTGAGCTGCGAGATGCCGAAGCCGCGGTCCACCGGGCCCTGCGTGATGTCGACGAGCTGCATGCGCCCGTAGGGCACGGCGATCATCCGCTGCCAGAGGATCCCCTTGCGGAAGACGATGTCGTCGGCCCGCAGCATGTAGCCGATGGCCCGCGCCTGCCGCGGCAGGATCACCATGGTCGCGACCGTGAGCACGATGATCACGCCGGCCGGGATCCACACCCAGTGCTGCTCGAGGCCGAAGCCGAGCACCAGCGCCGCGACTACCACGATCGCGAGGACGATGCCGTTCTGCAGCAGCTGCGACACGGCGTAACGCGGCGAGATCTGATGCCAGGTGCCGTCGAGTTCGAGGCGGGCGTCGTGGCGGGCGGTGCGCAGCTGCGTGTAGACGCCCTGGTCGAGCGCGGCGAGGTCAGTGCCCTCCGCCGGGTTCAGGGGCGCGTTCTCTGAGCTCTGGGTCATCAGGATCCTTCGGCAGGGTGCAGAACTGTTCCGCGACGAGAGCCGCGGCCACGAGCACCGCTGCGCTCGCGATCAGAGCCACCATCGCCACAGTCGACCCTACCGGGGGATCGATCGGCCGCGTGAGGAGGAAAACGAGCAGTCCGGCGCCGAATCCCACGAGAAGGGCCCCGAGCAGACTCGATGCGCGCGCGAGGGTCGCGGCGCGGAGCGCGCGGAACGGATCGATGCGGATGCCGGTGCGCACGCTGCGCCGTACCGGCCATGCCACCCCGAGCGCCGCCGCCGCGATCATCAGCAGCAGCACGGGCAGCAGCAACGACGGCGTGAAGGTCGCGCGGCCGCTGATCGTGAGGACGTGGTCGAGGAGGAAGCCGACGCCCGCGCCGACGACCGCGAGGGCGACGAGCAGACCGGCGGACGTGCGCCTCATCCTTCTCCTCGCGCGCGCAGCTCGGCCACGAGGTCGGCGATGCGGCCGTATCCGACCAGCCGGGCGTCCGCGTCGAGCTCGAGCCACGGCTCCAGCACGAACAGGCGCTCCGCCGCCCGCGGGTGCGGGAGCTGCACGCGCGGGTCGTCGGACGTCTCGTCGCCGTAGGCGACCAGGTCGAGATCGAGGGTCCGATCGCCCCACCGCTCCTGCCGCACGCGCCCGTGCTCGTCCTCGATCGCGTGCAGCATGCCGAGCAGGATCTCGGGGGCGAGACGGGTGGTCACCAGCGCCACGGCGTTGAGGTACCCCGGCGCGTCCGGTGCCGGTCCGTCGAGCCGCACGGCGACCGTCTCGAACAGCGACGAGAGCTTCACGTCGCTGACGAGGGGCAGACGCGCGATGCGCTCCGCGGCGGTGCGGATGCTCGCCTCCCTGTCTCCGAGGTTCGCGCCGAACGCCACGACCGCGACGACCTCAGCCCGCCCCGTCCGATTCGACGGGACATCGGGAGTCAGGGTCAGATTGCGGCTCACGCGACGGCCTCCTCGAGGATCTCCGGCAGGCGCCCGCGGTTCACCGTCACGGAGACGTCGGCGAAGTTCAGCGGGATCGGCGCGTGCGGCTTGTGCACGGTCACCGAGACGTAGTGCACCCGCGCATCGGCGAGCACCACCTCCGCGATCCGCGAGGCGAGCGTCTCGAGGAGGTTCACCGGCTCGCCCGCGACCACGGCGGCGACCTTCTCGGCCAGCTCCCCGTAGTGCACCGTGTCGACGACGTCGTCGGATGCCGCGGCATCCGCCAGCGCAAGCTGCAGGCGCAGGTCGACCGTGAAGTCCTGCCCGTTCTCGCGCTCGTGGTCGTAGACGCCGTGGCGGCCGAAGACGGTCAGGCCGGTCAGCGCGATCTGATCCAGGAAGTCCATCGTCCCAGCGTACGCGGGCGGCTCCGCGCGGCACAGCGGCGAGCGGTCAGCGGCCGTCCCACGCCTGAGCGATGGCCAGGGCGTCGCGGGTCGCGGCGACGTCGTGCACCCGCACCGCCCATACCCCCGCCCGCAGCGCGAGCGCGCTCGTGACGGCGGTCGCCAGGTCGCGCCGCGCCTCCGACACGTCCTCCTCGCCCGGATTCGCCTGCCGCAGGGTGTCGACCAGGAACCGCTTGCGCGAGGTGCCGATCAGCACCCGTCGCCCGAGCCCCGTGATCTCGTCGAGACCGCGCAGCATGTCCCAGTTCTGCGCGCCCGCCTTCGCGAAGCCGATGCCCGGGTCGAGGATCACGCGCGACGGCGCGATGCCGGCTGCCGCGGCCTCGCCGACCCGCTCCTGCAGCTCGCCGGCCACCTCCCGGGCGATGCGGCGGTACTCCGCCTGGGCGTACATGTCGGCGGAGGAACCCCGCCAGTGCCCGATGGCGTAGTCGGCACCGGACTCGGCGACCGCGGCGCGCATGTCGGGATCGGCGAGGCCGCCCGACACGTCGTTCACGATGCGCGCTCCCGCCTCCACGGCGGCGGCGGCGGTCGTGGCGTTGAGCGTGTCGACGCTCACGGCGGCTCCCGCCGCGACGAGCTGTTCGATCACCGGCAGCACGCGGGCCTGCTCGGTCGCGGCGTCCACGCGCTGCGCACCGGGACGCGTCGACTCGCCGCCCACGTCAAGTACCCCCGCGCCCGCCGCCCGCAGGGCCAAGCCGTGCGCGACGGCACGGTCGACGTCGAGGTAACGTCCGCCGTCGCTGAAGGAGTCGGGGGTGACGTTGACGATGCCCCAGATATCGGTCACGAGACGGTCCGCGGCGGAGCCGCCGGCGATGCCCCGATCAGCGCGATGAGTTCGGCGCGCGCTGCGGGATCGGTGTACTCGCCCCGGGCGGCGATGGTGAGCGTCGACGCCTCGGGCTGGCGCCCGCCGCGCATCGTCACGCAGCCGTGACTGGCGTCGAGCACCACCAGCACGCCCCGCGCATCGAGGTTCTCGGCGATCGTGTCGGCGATCTGCTCTCCGAGCCGTTCCTGCACCTGCGGCCGGGCCGCGAGGATCTCGACGACGCGCACCAGGGCACCGAGCCCGACGACCTGCTCGCCGGGGAGGTACGCGAGGTGCGCACGCCCGGAGAACGGCAGCAGATGGTGCTCGCACACCGAGCGGAACAGGATGTCGCGCAGCAGCACCGCGCCGGACGGCAGGGTGTCGGGAGCCGGACCGCGGGTCACGCTGATGGTGCGCGCGAGCGGCGCCGCGGCATCCTCTCCCACGCCCGAGAAGAACTCCGCGTAGAGGTCGGCCATGCGCGCCGGGGTCTGCCGGATGCCGGGACGATCGGGGTCCTCCCCGATCGCCTCCAGGAGCTCGCGCGTGAGGCGCTCGACCCGCGCCTTGTCGACGCTCACCGTCACGCCGTCGCGGGACGCGGGCGCGTGGCCCCCGCCGACCCCTGCTGGGGCTGCGGTGCGGGCGCGGGCGCCTCGGTCGCTGCGGCGACCGGGACGACCTTCTTGGGCACCTCGATCGGCGGCACGTCCGACACCGGGCGGTCCTCGCTCGACAGCCACAGCGGACGCTCGGGCAGCTTGCGCACCTCACGGAAGATCTCGGCGATCTGGTTGTGGTCGAGGGTCTCCTCCTCGAGCAGCGCCAGTGCCAGACGGTCGAGGATGTCGCGGTTCGCGCTGATGACCTGGTAGGCCTCGTCGTGCGCCTGCTCGATGAGCGCGCGCACCTCGGTGTCGACCCGCTCGGCGACCTTCTCGGAGTACTCGCGGCCGCGGCCCATGTCGCGCGCCACGAACATGTCGCCGCCCTCGGACCCCAGCTTCACCGGCCCGACCTCGGTCGTCATGCCGTACTCGATGACCATCTTGCGAGCGATCGACGTGGCCTTCTCGATGTCGTTCGAGGCGCCGGTCGTGGGGTCGTGGAAGATGATCTCCTCGGCCACGCGACCGCCCATCGCGTAGGTGAGCTGGTCCTGCAGCTCGTTGCGGGTGACGGAGTACTTGTCGTCGATCGGCAGCACCATCGTGTAGCCGAGAGCCTTGCCGCGCGGGAGGATAGTGATCTTGGTCACGGGATCGGTGTAGTTCATGGCGGCGGCCGCGAGCGCGTGCCCGCCCTCGTGGTACGCCGTGATGAGCCGCTCGCGGTCCTTCATGACGCGGGTGCGGCGCTGCGGGCCGGCGATCACGCGGTCGATGGCCTCGTCGAGCGCGCGGTTGTCGATGAGCTGCGCGTTCGAACGCGCGGTGAGCAGCGCGGCCTCGTTCAGGACGTTCGCCAGGTCGGCGCCGGTGAAGCCCGGCGTCTTGCGGGCCACGACCTCGAGATCGACGCTCTGCGACAGGGGCTTGCCCTTGCTGTGCACCTCGAGGATCTTCTGCCGGCCCTTGAGGTCGGGGGCGTCCACGCCGATCTGCCGGTCGAACCGGCCGGGGCGCAGGAGCGCGGGGTCGAGGATGTCGGGACGGTTGGTCGCCGCGATCACGATGACGTTCGCGTTCGGGTCGAAGCCGTCCATCTCGACGAGCATCTGGTTCAGCGTCTGCTCGCGCTCGTCGTTGCCGCCGCCCATGCCGGCGCCGCGGTGACGGCCGACCGCGTCGATCTCGTCGATGAAGATGATGGCGGGGGCGTTCTCCTTGGCCTGGCTGAACAGGTCTCGCACGCGGGAGGCTCCGACGCCGACGAACATCTCGACGAAGTCCGATCCGGAGATCGAGTAGAAGGGCGCGCCCGCCTCGCCGGCGACCGCGCGGGCGAGCAGGGTCTTGCCGGTTCCGGGAGGGCCGTACAGCAGCACGCCCTTCGGGATGCGGGCGCCGATGGCCTGGAACTTCGCCGGGTCCTGGAGGAACTCCTTGATCTCGTGCAGCTCCTCGATCGCCTCGTCGGCGCCGGCGACGTCGGCGAAGGTGACCGTCGGCGTCTCCTTGCTGACGAGCTTCGCCTTCGACTTGCCGAACTGCATGACCTTGCCGCCGCCGCCCTGCATCGACGACAGGAGCCACCAGAACAGGAGGCCGAGCAGGACGAGCGGGAGCAGGAGCGAGAGGAATCCGTCGAACCAGGTCGCGCGCGGCACCGCGTCGTTGAAGCCGTCCTTCGGATCGGCCGCGTTCACGGCGGCGACGACCTCGTCGGCGCGCGCCTCGACATAGTAGAACTGCACCTTCTCGGAGCCCTGGAACGGCTTGGAGAGGGTCATGTCGACGCGCTGATCGCCGTCGGTCGTCACGACCTCGGAGACCGTGTCGCCGCCGAGCAGCTTCAGCCCCTCCTGGGTGGTGATCTGCTTGGGCGCGGAGAGGCCGGAGATCAGCAGGAATCCGCCGATCAGCAACAGGGCGATCAGCGGTACGTAGATCAGGGGATTCCGGCTGAGCTTCTTCACATCCATGATCGGATCAGCGTATCGCGCGCGTGCTAGGCACCCGCTGTGCGTTCACCCACGGCGTACCGCCCCGCGATGGGCGGTTTCGCGGACGCGAGCAAGTCAGGAGTAGACGTGCGGCGCGAGCACGGCGACGTCGCGCAGGTTGCGGTAGCGCTCGTCGTAGTCGAGGCCGTAGCCGACCACGAAGTCGGTGGGGATGTCGAAGCCGACGTACTTGCAGTCGATGACGACCTTCGCCGCCTCGGGCTTGCGCAGCAGGGCCAGCACCTCGAGCGACTCGACGCCGCGGGACTCGAAGTTCTCGAGCAGCCAGCTCAGCGTCAGCCCGGAGTCGATGATGTCCTCGACGATGAGCACGTGCTTGCCGTGCAGGTCGGTGTCGAGGTCCTTGCGGATCTGCACGACGCCGCTCGACTTGGTGCTCGCGCCGTAGCTCGACACGGCCATCCAGTCCATCGGCGCGTGGAAAGGCAGCGCCCGGGCGAAGTCGGCCATGACCATCACCGCGCCCTTCAGGACTCCCACGAGCACGAGATCCTTGCCCTCGTAATCGGCGGCGACCCGCTGGGCCAGCTCGTTCAGCTTTGCGAGGATCTCCTCCTCGGTGACGAGGATCTCGGCAAGGTCGTCCTGAATCTCGGCGGCGCGCATGGATCGATTTTAGGCGATGCGCAAGGGGGCACCGTCCGCCACGGCATCCGCACTACCCTGACCGTGAGATGGGCGACCGCCCCGGAAGGAAGGATCTCCATGGCTTACGACGACATCCTGAAGCAGGTCCCGATCGGCGACATCGCGAAGAGGCTCGGGGTCGCTCCCGACGTCGCGAAGAGCGCGGTCGAGCAGGGAGGCGCCGTGCTCCTGAGCGGGCTGGCCAGGAACGCCTCGAGCCCCGACGGCTCGGCCGCCATCGAGAAGGCGCTGAAGAAGCACCAGGGCCCGAAGACGAGCATGTCGGTCGACGACATCGATCAGGCCGACGGCGGCAAGATCGTCACGCACATCCTCGGACCCGACGAGAAGAAGGTCACCGAGAAGCTCACGACCTCCGACAAGACGGCGGGCATCGACTTCGGCAAGCTCCTGCCGATCCTCGCGCCGATCATCATGAACCTCATCGCCGACGCGAACAAGGGCAGGAGCGGCGGCACGGGCGGAGGGCAGGGAGGCATCGGCGACCTCATCGGCGGCATCCTCGGCGGCTCGTCCGGCACGGGCGGCCGCCCGGGCGGCATCGACCTCGGCAGCGTGCTCGGCGGCCTCTTCGGCGGGAAGAAGTAGCGCGCGGGCGCTCCCGTCGCGCGAACGGCCCTTCCCGGCGGTGAGAGCAGCCGTTCGCGCGACGGGAAGCGCGGCGGGGGTCAGGCGCGAGCGGTGAACACGAGGCGACCGCCGTGGCGCGCGGCGGAGGCTCCGGGGAGGTCGATCGGCCCCTGGCCCGCCCAGTCGGTGACGAGGCGCGCGACCTCGATCGTCTGCGTGCGCGTCAGGCTGACGCCGAACTCGCTGTCGACCACCAGCCGGATGATGCGGTTGCGCAGCGCGGCCGGGTTCGCTGCGAGGGCCGCAACGCTGACAGAGATGCCCGCCTCGGCGTGCTCGACGATGTCCTCGATCGTCTCGTGGATCATCTCGTCGAAGGCCTCGGCATCCTCCCGCAGCTGCTCGGCGGTGCGGGCGAGGGCCTCGGCGATGCCCGGGCCGAGCTCGGCCTCGAGGGTCGGCAGCACCCGTTCGCGCACCCGCACCCGCGAGAACCGCTCGTCGAGGTTGTGGGGGTCGTCCCAGAACTCGAGGGCCGAGGCGCGGCAGAAGGCGCGGGTCGTCTCCCGGCGGACACCCAGGAGGGGGCGGATCCACCGCAGGCCTTCGTCGTCGGTGCGCACCGGCGCCATCCCCTGCAGACTGCTCGCCCCCGCGCCCCGCGCGAGTCCGAGCAGGACGGTCTCCGCCTGGTCGTCGAGGGTGTGCCCGAGCAGCACCGTCGTCGCCCAGACGTCGGCCGCGGCATCCCGCAGCACGCGCTGACGGGCCTCGCGTGCGGCGGCCTCCGGTCCCCCCTCGTCGCCGACCTCGACCGTGACGACGAGCGGGTCGAGTCCGAGGGTGGCCGCGGAGCGCGCGGCCGTGAGGGCGACCTCGTCCGAACCCTCCTGCAGCCCGTGGTCGACCACGACCGCCGTCGCGCGGAGGCCGCGCTTCGGCGCCTCGAAAGCCACGGCCGCGGCGAGCGCGAGGGAGTCGGCGCCGCCGGAGAGACCGACGACGATCGCCGACCCCTCGGGCAGATCGGCGAGCGCGGTGCGCACGGCCAGACGGATCTCGGCGATGACGGGAGGAAGGGACGGCACGGTTCCACGGTAGGCCACCCGCCGGCATCCGGGAGTGCGGTCGCTCCGGCGGCGGGGCTATCCTGACGCCGTGCCCTCTCCCGGCAGGCAGCAGTACCGCACCGAGCGCTTCACCGCGTTCGTGGATGCCGTCGTCGCCATCGCGATGACGCTCCTCGTGCTGCCCCTGACCGACGCGGTGTCGGAAGCGGCGTCCGGCAAGCTCACCACCGCGGAGTTCTTCGGGGAGCACTCCGGCCAGCTGCTCAGCTTCGCCCTGAGCTTCCTGCTCATCGCGACCTTCTGGATGGGCCATCACAGCCAGTACCGCGACGTCGAGAGGGTGACCGGGCCGCTGCTGTGGATCAACGTGGCCTGGATGGCGACGATCGTCTGGCTGCCGGTGCCCACCGCCATGCTCGGTCAGATGGAGTCCGACCCGTTGCAGGCGGCGGTCTACATCGGCACGCTGATCATGACGCAGGTGACGACGCTCGCCGGGTGGCTCTACCTCTCGCGGCATCCTCAGCTCACCCGGGCATCCGACGACGTGCTGCGCGCGGGCGTGATCGGCGACCTCGCGGCGATCCTGCTCTTCGCCGTCGCGATGGTCATCGCGGTGCTCGCCGCGCCGAACGGCTACGCCGGCCTCTTCGTGCTCCTCCTCGCCGGCCCCGTGACCCGCGCCCTGAACCGTGCCGCCCGTCGTCGCCGTCCGGCGGCCCCCGCGCCGTCGTCGGCCGATCCCCTCGTGTGACGGGTCCGCCCCCACGGGCGCACGAGCGCCGCGAGTAGGCTGGATCGCGGCATCCAACCGAACTTTCCCTGAGGAGCACACGCATGGGCGCACACGACGCCGTCATCGAGATCCCCCGCGGCAGCCGCGTGAAGTACGAGGTCGACCACGAGACCGGACGAGTGCACCTCGACCGCGTGCTCTACACGACCTTCGGCTACCCGGCCGACTACGGCTACTTCGACAACACCCTCGGCGAGGACGGCGACCCGCTCGACGTGCTCGTGCTGCTCGACCACGCCATCTACCCGGGCGTCGTCGTCGAGGTCCGTCCGGTCGCCGTGCTGAAGATGAGCGACGAGGCCGGCGGCGACGACAAGCTGGTCGCGGTGCTGTCGAAGGACCCCCGGTGGGCGCACATCCAGGACATCGACGACGTCCCCGAGTACACGAAGAAGGAGATCGCGCACTTCTTCGAGCACTACAAGGACCTCGAGCCCAACAAGTGGGTCAAGGTCGACGAGTGGGGCGACGCCGCCGAGGCGCAGCGCATCCTCGACGAGGCCATCGTGCGCTTCGGCGAGCAGGGCCACTGAGTCCGCGCGACCGACGCAGAAGACTCCCGGATCCGCTCAGCGGCCGGGGGTCTTCTGCGTGGAGGGCGGATGCTCAGATCGAGACGCCGCGCGCCGCCATGAAGTCGGCGGGGTTGGTGTATCGGCCGTTGATGTAGACCTCGAAGTGCAGGTGGCAGCCGAAGGAGCCGCCGGTATTGCCGGCGTACGCGATGACCTGGCCGGAGTTCACGTGCTGCCCGTTGCGCACGGCGAAACCGCCGGGCTTGATGTGCGCGTAGCCGGTCGCGACGCCCCCGCCGTGCTGGATGCGCACGTAGTTGCCGTAGCCACCGTTCGCTCCGGCGTAGTCGACGGTCCCCGACTGAGCGGCGTAGATCGCCGCACCGCAGCCGTTCGCCAGGTCGATGCCGTAGTGCCAGCTCGACGAGCAGCCGTTCGAGTTGCACTGCTGGGATCGGGGTCCGTAGCCGGAGCTGCGATAGCCGCCGTGCGGGCGCACCCAACCGCCGGTGCCGGGGTTGCCTCCGCCGCCGCTGTTGCCGCCGGCGTTCGCGGCTGCCTCCGCGGCCTCGCGCTCCTTGCGCTTGCGCTCCTCCTCGGCGCGCGCCGCGACACCCGCCTGGTACCCGGCGATGGTCTGCGTCGTCGCATCCTTGAGAGCGGCGAGCTGCGCCTCCATCGTGGCGAGGTTCGCGGTCTGCTCGTCGAGCGCGGCCTGCGCGGCGTCGGCGGCATCCTGCGCGGCGATCATCTTCTGCTCCGCGACCTGCTGCAGACGGTCGCGCTCGTTGCGGGCGACGACGGCCTGGTCGCTCAGCGACTGGGCGGAGTCGCGTGCGGCGACGGCGTCGTCGTAGACGGACTGGTTGAACTCGAGGAGCTTGTCCATCGTGCCCAGACGCGACAGGAGCTCGTCCGCGTTGGCGGCGGATCCGGCGAAGAACAGCTCGAGCGAGGTGTTGTCGCCGCCGTTGCGGTACAGCTGCGCGGCGACCTGTCCGGCCTTGCGCGCGGATTCGTCGGCGATGCCGGCCTGCTCGTCGGCCTTGGCCTGGAGCGTGTCGGCCTCCGCGATCGCCGCGAAGTAGTCCTGCTGGGCGACGTAGAACTCGTCCGAGGCGACCTTCGCCGCCGCCTCCGTCTCGGCGACCCGCTGGTTCAGGGACTGGATCAGCCCTTCGATGCGGGCGACCTCGGCGGCCTTGCTGGCCTCGTTCTGCTTCGCGCGCTGCACCTCGTCCCAGGTGGGATACGACCAGGCATAGGCGGCGTTGACCCCGGAGGTGACGCCGAAGGCGCTCAGCGCGACGACGCCGAGGACTCCCAGGCCGAGAGCGCCCCGACGGCTGACGCCGCCCTTCCAGAACGCGTCCCGCTCTGCGGCGCTGGGTGCGCAGCCGCATTCCGCGGATGCCGCGTCGGCAGCATCCAGCATGGTCTTGTCGTTCACACGGCCCCTTCCGCCGGTTTCACACATGCCACAGTAACAACAACCTTCACATCCGCACCAGAGGATGGAAGAGCCTTACAACGGCATGCCGATAGGCCCATAGTCCCGCGGAACACGCCCGAGCGGACGGTGACTCGCCCTCGATTCGCGATTTGCTTCGACTATCCCTTATGCTTGAGCGTCGGCAAGGAAGTCCCCCAGGACTGACTCGGCCCCATCGTTTAGCGGCCTAGGACGCCGCCCTTTCACGGCGGTAGCACGGGTTCGAATCCCGTTGGGGTCACACCTTCCGATACAATTGAAAACAAGTATGGCCCTGTAGCGCAGTTGGTTAGCGTGCCGCCCTGTCACGGCGGAGGTCGCGGGTTCAAGTCCCGTCAGGGTCGCTCCGTGCGACGAGCTCTTTCTTCGGAGAGGGCTCTTCGTCTAGGACGCGACAGGTTCGCCCGTCGCGCGGCTCTGTAGCTCAGTTGGTAGAGCGTTCGACTGAAAATCGAAAGGTCACCGGATCGATGCCGGTCGGAGCCACAAGGGTGATCATTACACTCACCCCAGAAACCCTCGCCTAGCTTCTACATGGCGGGGGTTTTGCTTTGCCCGCGGGCTCCGCGAGAGCGGGCGAAGGGCGAGCTAGGCCAGCCCGACGTGGCCGTCGTCGCCGATCGGTCTGCGGCTCTCCGGCTCGATCTCCGGCGGGTCCGTCAGTCGAGCGATCGCGGCCCGCATGTGCTCCACGACCGCCGAGTTGTCGAGTTCGGCCACCTGGCCCGAGGCGCTCTCCATCATCAGCTCCGTGCTCGGGTTGAGCAGGAACGTGGCCTCGACTCGGTTCCCGTGCAGGTCGACGGCCTGCACGGTGACGGTGTCGCTCGCGCTCGCATTGCCCAGAGCGCTCGCGTACTCGAGCAGGGCCGTCGCGGCAGCGTCGTCCAGGAAGTGGGCCTTCTCGCCGTACGTCACGTGTTTCATGTGCGCACTGTCCCCCGGGGCGGCGACCGCAGCGCAGGGCCTTGACAGGCCGGGAAAAGCCGCGGTGACCGAGGAGGACTCTCAGCCCGCGCTCGGGAGTCCGGATCGAACGCGGAACCAGAGCGTCAGCTCGGCGAGCGCACGCAGCGCGGTCGAGCGCTCGGCCCCCGCGTCGAGGTCGGCGAAGGAATCCCGGAAACCCTCGGGCGCCGAGCTCGCTCCGTCGGCCAGCGTGCGATAGCCCATCGTCCAGTCGGCGAACCGGCGGACGGCGATGGGCTCCTCGACGAGCACACGCATGTCGTGGTGCCGCGGATCGCGGCGGATCGTCTCGGCGAGCGCGCGCACCGCGGCCGCAGGCCCCTCGAGCACCTGGATGAACCGCGCGTCGCGGAACAGGAGCATGCCCGTCACCTCCCGAGCCGCGTTGAGGACGCGGCACTGGGCGAGCAGATGCGAGAGCGCGGTCTCGCGGAAGGGCTGCGAGGCCGTGCTCGTGTAGACGAGCGACAGCAGATCCGACCCCACCGTCGAGCTCACCGCATCGCCTCTTCGTGACCGTCGCCGCCCTCGGGGCGGGCGGGCGACGCGGCGACGACGGCACCGGTGGCCTCGTTCAGGGCGAGGAACGCTCCGATCACCTGCGACCGCGCATCAAATGCGAGGTAGTGTCCGTCGGCCTGACGATCGACGTAGCCGAGGAAGTCGCCTCCGCGGCTGCCGACGTGGAAGCCGTCTTCGACGCAGGCCCAGAGGACGTCGGAGACAAGTGGCTCGGGAGCGTTCACGTTCTGCACTCTATGAGCGGTGTCCGACATTCCTCATCCCCTTGCACTGGCGGCTTCCTCGCGGAAGCGTCGGCCGATCCGGTCCTCCACGACCCGAACGTGGAGGACCGGCGAAGTCGACGAGAAGGTCCGCGCAGCGCACCGTCCCCCGCGAGGTGCCCGAGACCGAGAGAGCTCGAGAGACACCGACCGGTTCGACCGACGTGGAGCCGACTCAGCGTCGACCCGTTGTGCATTCAGCCTATGGGCCACCGCGATTTCGCGCCTTTCGAGCGCCGACCGTTGACCTGAAGGCCCTGCGGATGCTAGGCGCGGACGCCCGAGTCCGCCGATGCCGGGACCGGCGCGGGCTCGGGGAGGAGGCGCAGGCCCGAGGGCGAGTTCGCGGCGGAGGAGAGCTCGTCGACCCACGCGCGATTGAGCGAGGGCTGCCGGCTGCCGGAGAAGACGAACACGAGCGAGCTGCCGGAGTGCACCCAGACCGAGGTGCGTCCACCGCCCGAGCGGGCATCCTCTTTCCACGAGAAGGCGAAGGGCTCGCCGCGGCGGAGCTTGGACGTCATGACGAGCTGGAGATGGTGCAGCGCGCGGTCGTCGATGTCGACCCGCGTGTCCTCCTCGTAGATGAACCTGCCCACGTGCGACCTCGACTCCCCATGGCACTCGTGTCACGAGACGCGATCGGTCGATCGCCGAGTGTTCGCTGCTAAGCGTCGCACACTTCTCCCCGGGCGCGCGCATCGGGCGCGATAGCCCGTGCTCGTGTCCCTCCGCAACCCCTGTCTGAGGACGACCCTCGGATGACAGGCTGAGGCCATGAAGCTCGTCTCCTATGCCGGTCAGCAGTTGATCACCACGGATGACGTCGCGGACGCGCTGGTCACCCTCGCCGCGGCGATCGCCAACGAGGGCGAGTCGGATGCCGTGGAGATCCCGATCATCGTCGACGGCGAGGAGGACCACGCGGATCTCGTCGTCGGCGTGGGCAACGACGTGCTCGTGGGACCGCAGCACTCGAAGGGGCAGGATCCGGACTTCTCGGCGCACGCCGAGCGTCTGCGGTCGCACCCGCTCTTCCCCGAGGGGCAGAGCCGCAGCGTGGCGGTCGAGGAGGAGCCGCTCGAGGAGTGGGACCTCGACCTGGACCTGGAAGCCGACGCGACACGAGGCTGATCCGAGCGGCGCCGACCCGGCGGCGGGACAGTCTGTCGAGCCGTGCGTCCCGGGTCAACCCCCTCTCGTCCCTCGGCACCGGCGCATAGCTTTGGCCGTGGAGAGGAGAACATCATGAGCGACCCTCAGAACCCGAACGGGACCCCCGGGGCCGACGAGGAGGCCGACACGGCATCCGGCGGCGCACCCGAGGAGTCGGGACCCCCGCCCGAGCAGACGACGGAGGACGACGGCACGCCCGTCGAGAACCCCTCCGGAGGCTGAGCCCCGCCCGCGTCGGCGTCAGACGTCGATCGGCGCGTCCGGGGTGATCCGGAGCGGAGCGGAGTCGTCCGTCTCGCCCACGAGATAGGCCACCGAGGTGTGCAGCGCTTCGGCGGCCCGGATGAGATGGGCGGCTCCCCACCCGTGATAGCCGCGCAGGCGCTTGGCGACCGAGCTCTGGCTCATGCCGACCTGTGCCGCGAAGACCGCCTGCGTCATGCGCTGGTCCCACAGCGCCTGATGCACGCGGCGTCCGATCTCCGCGTCCAGCTCGGAGATGGGAGCGCTGCCCTCGTCGGTTGTCATTACATCAGGATAAATCCAATCGCATGAATTTCGCGATTTGTCATCCTATGATTTCGCTCCGAATACATCGGTTCGTCGCGCGTGCTTCATTCCAGCTGGAGATATCCGCCGAACCCCGACCCCAGCAGCGTCCGGGAGCCGAACGCCCCGACGCCCGTGCCCGGGTACAGGAAGAGATCACCCTCGGGTGACCGTGCGATCAGATCGGCGCGCCCGTCGCCGTCGTAGTCGAGCCCGCCGGTCAGCGCCGTGAACGGCGCCCACCCGGTTCCGACCGCCTGGCGTGGCGCAAACCCCGCACCGGTACCCCGGTGGAACGCGAGGATGCCGGCGGCGTCCACACTCATCAGATCGCCCCGGCCGTCGCCGTCGAAGTCCCCTCCGACGACATGGCGCATCGCCTGCCAGCCGGTGTCCACCGCGCGCGCGGCGCCCGTGAAGCCGCCGCTGCCGTTCCCGACGTGCACGAGGAGGTCTCCGCCCGGCGTGACCACCACGACATCCTGCCGTCCGTCCCCCGTGAAGTCGGCGCAGGACGTGACGTGCAGAAGGCCGTACCAGCCGCTGCCCACCAGGCTGAACCCGTCGAAGCCGCCGTCGTCGCTCCCCGAGTAGAACTCCAGCGCGCCGTCTGGGCGTGCGGCGAGCAGATCCGCGCGACCGTCGCCGTCGAAGTCCGCGTGAGTGAGGTGCCTCCGCGTCCCCCAGCCGGAGGTCACGATGGAGCCCGCTCCGATCGCACCGGTGCCGCTGCCGCTGAAGATGAGGAGGTCGCTGTCTCCGGCGACGCCGACCAGGTCGGCTTTGCCGTCGCGGTCGTAATCGGCCGAAGCGACAGCGCTGTTCACGGGCACGGCGAGTCCGGGGAAGGTCATCGGGATGGACGCACCGCGGGTCACGTTCGCGAGACAGGTGAAGCCGTTGTTGATCGCCGCGTACACGCTGCCGTTGCGCCAGACCTCGAAGTGCAGGTGGTAGGCGGTCGTGGCGCCGGTCTTGCCGACCACACCGATCTGCTGGCCGCGGGACACGCGCGTTCCCGGCGCCACGTCACCGGGGTTGGCCATGTGCGCGTAGCGGGTGACGTACCCGGCCGCATGCTCGATGTCGACGTAGTTGCCGTATCCGCTGCTCGAGGTCCGCACCTTGACCACGCCGTCGTAGGCCGCGAGGATCGGCGTCCCGCCCTGGCCGGAGATGTCGATGCCGTCGTGGGCACGAGAGTTGTTCCGGCATCCGTCGCCGACCTTGGACTGGATGTTGCCCGAGGCGGGGTAGATCATCTGCCCGTCGGATGCCGCGGACGCCGGCTCGGGCATCCCCACCGCGGGGGCGACTGCGCCGACGACCACCGCGAGCGCGGCGAGGAGAGCGAGTCGCGCAGCGCGCACCCGTGGCGTTCGCGTCATCTCGAGTTCTCTCGTGCTCGTTCGGCCCCAGCGGACGCAGCGTCCCTCCGGGGGTCACGCTAGCAGCGTGAGCGCGAGGATCAGAGCAGGTCGAACGCGCCGCCGTAGGGCTCGCCTTCGTCGCCGGTGTCGCGGGGGTCGTACTGCACGGTCTCGACAGAGATGACCACCTGGCTGGTGGCTGTCACGAGCACGCTCACCTGCCGGTTCCCGACGACCGTGAAGTCGACGAAGCGCCCGCCGGCCTGAATCGCGGCCACCACCATCTCCTTCATCTCGGCGATGCTCTGCCCCTGCGACAGGAAGAAGGAGGTGTCGTTGATCACGACCTGGGTGCGGACCATCGTCTGAAGATCGGTGCCGGTGCGTCTTTCACTCATCTCGTCGAACATATCGTCCCCTTCTCCACCCCGGCGACCATAGCCGTTCGCGCGGCGCTCCGTCAGGGGGATTGCGCTCGGCCTCGAGATGTTGCAGACGAAGCGTCCCGGAGGGACTACCGTTCAGAGTATGGGCAGGCTGAAGTACGACGGCACCTCCGACCCGATCCTGGTCGACGACGTGACGCTCGCGCACCTCAAGATCGTGATCGGGACGAAGCTGCGCCGCCAGGAGAGCTTCATGATGAGCTGGGTGCCGCGCGAGGGCGGGGAGAACCGGCGCATGAGCGCCTGGATCCACCCCGCGATCCCCCTGCAGTTCGGCTTCGATGCCGAGGAACCGCCGGCCATCGACGCCCACCGCATCGCCGACATCATGCACCACGTCAACGCGAGCGGCGAGCTGTCGCTCGAGCACATCTCGCCTCCCGCCTGAGGTGTTTCCGTCCGCGCCCTCCGGAGCCCCGCTACGCTGTGGCCGTGGACAACCTGACCTACATCCTCCTCGGCATCCTGGTGCTCCTCCTGATCGTCGGAGGGCCGTTCCTCAAGGGCTGGGCCAACCGCAAGGCGTCTGCCGCAGGGGAGAACGCCGGCCGGAAGTTCGCGGCGAACCAGCTCGTCAAGGTCCTCGGGGAGTTCGGCACGACGGTGGTCATCCACGCCCCCGAGGCCGTCGCCCGGGAGATCGTCGCGGAGGCCGCGGCGAAGAAGCCGAAGGACTTCCCGCCCCGGGCGGACGGCGGCTACGGCATCCGCTTCACCGAGGCCGACGACGCGATCGTGCGCCTCGTGCCCGGCTCGGCCGGTGTGCGCGTGCAGGTCGAGACGTTCCGCGAGTACATGGGGTTCCCGCAGACCGCTCCGTTCTGGAAGGACCTCCGCGGGCGCATCGCCGCCGCCGCGACGGCGCGAGGCGTGACGGTCGAGGAGGGGCCTCGGCTCGACTACCTCCGCGGGCCGCTGCTCGACGTCAAGAACGCCCGCTGGTCGCTCGACGCCTGACCCGCGCGGGCGTCCGCAAACCGGGGGCGCATCTCCCGGCCGACCCAACTAGGCTGGGCGGTGCCACGGGTGCGTCGGCACCGCCGTGCCAGGTCGACCTCGGGGCACCGGCCCTTCCCGACACCCTCCGGTCCTCGCGACCAGCGCCAGAAAGGCACGACATCATGAGCGAATCCTCTGGAAACGACGACCGCGGCGGGGACCGCTCCCCCGACTTCTTCGATCAGCTGATCGAACCCGCTCCGCGTGACAACGCGCCGCAGGCGCCGCAGTCGGGAGCCTTCACGATCGGCTTCCGCGGCTACGACAAGGCCGAGGTCGACTCCGCGCTTTCGTCGTTGCGCAACGAGGTGCAGCAGCTCAAGTCCGAGCTCGCCGACGCCGAGGTGCGCCACGCCGACGCCATCGACGCCCTCCGCGCCGAGGAGCAGTCCGCGCGCGAGGCGGTCGAGAGCGAGCTGACGGCGGCGCGCGCGCAGGCCGCCGACGCCGAGCAGCAGGTCGCCACCCTCACCTCCGAGCTCGTCGACACCCCGACCGAGGACGGCGAGGAGGCCCCCTCGCGGCAGCAGTTCGAGGCGATCCTGCGGGTCGCCGAGGAGCAGGCCAACGTCCTCATCCAGAACGCCGCGGTGCAGGCCGACCGGCTGATGGCCGCCGCCCGCGAAGAGGTCGCCGCCCAGCGGGCCGAGGCCGAGGCGGATGCCGCCCGCATCATCTCCCAGGCGGAGCGCGACGCCGACCAGGTGCGCCTCAAGATCGACACCGAGTACACCGCCCACGAAGCGCGCCTCGAGCGCGAGGGCGCGCACGCCACCGAGAAGGTGAACCAGGCCACGCAGGAGGCGACGGCCATCCGCACCGAGGCCGAGAAGGGCGCCGCCGCCCTGCGCTCCCTGGTCACGCGCGAGACCGCGCAGCTGCGCGCCGACGCCGAGCGCGACGTGCGCGAGATGAACGCCCGGGTGCTCGAGTTCGAGGAGACGCTCACCCGCCGTCAGGACGACGCACAGCAGGAGTTCCTGGTGCTCCACAACCAGGCCGTCGCCCACGCCGAGCGCATCACGACCGACGCCAACGAGCAGGTCGCCGCCTCGCTCGAGCACGCTCAGCGCATCTCCGCCAAGGCCGACGACTACGAGCGCCTGATGCGCTCGCAGGCGCAGGCGATCGAGGCCGACGCGCAGGTGCGGGCCCGCGAGACCCTCGAGCGCGCCCGGGCGAAGTCCCAGAAGATCGTCGACGCGGTCACGTCGCACACGAACACGGTCGTGCGGGACGCCGAGGACCGCGCGCGCCAGCTGCGCTGGCAGCAGCAGCAGCTCACGAGCTTCATGGCCGAGGTGCGCGAGCTCATCCGCCCCGACGGCATCTTCGCCGAAGCCGACTCCGAGACGACGCTCGAGCGGATCAGCATCGACGCCGACGACAGCGCCCCGATCGAGGAGTTCCTCGGCGACGAGGTGCTGGAGGACGAGGACGCCGACGACGAGCGCCCGTTCGAGAAGATCACGATCGAGGTCGTCGACACCGACGACGAGAACGGTCGCTGAGCGACCGTCCGAGACGACGAAGGCGCGAGCGGTCGATCCGCTCGCGCCTTCGTCGTACGACCCCGGGGGCTTACGCCCGCCGGAACTGCGAGGCTGCGGGGCAATCGAAGGGATCGCTCGCGGCGAGTCCGACCCGGTTCAGGTACTCGATGACGATCGCATAGGAGCGCGCCAGGCTCGTCTCCGTGTACGGGACGCCGTTGGCCGCGCAGTAGTCGCGAACGATGCCCCGTGCCTTCGAGAGGTGCAGGCGCGACATGTTGGGGAAGAGGTGGTGCTCGACCTGATGGTTCAGACCGCCCATGAGCCAGGTGGCCCACCAGCCGCCGGTGATGTTGCGCGAGGTGCGCACCTGCTTCGAGAAGAAGTCGAGCTTGGCGTCGGGCGCGATCACCGGCATGCCCTTGTGGTTCGGGGCGAACGACGCTCCCATGTAGACGCCGAAGACGGCGAGCTGCACACCCATGAAGGCGAACGCCATGCCCAGCGGCAGCATCAGGAACACCGGCACGAGGATGACGGCGAACCGCACGGCGATGAGGCTCAGCTCGATCCAGCGTCCCTTGACGTTCTTGCGCGTCACGAGGTGCTTCAGGCCGATGTAGTGGAGGTTCAGGCCCTCGAGCGTGAGCAGCGGGAAGAAGAGCCACCCCTGCTTGCGGGTGATCAGGCGCACGAGGCCACGCGATCGCTCGGCATCCGTCTCGAGGAACGAGATCGTGTCGACCTCTATGTCGGGGTCGCGCCCCACCTGGTTCGGGTTGCCGTGATGACGCGTGTGCTTGGAGTCCCACCAGTGGTAGCTCATGCCCACGATGCCCGCGAGGATGCGGGCGAGACGGAAGTTCGCCGGGCCGGAGGACAGGATCTGGCGGTGCGCGGCCTCGTGGGCGAGGAACGCGACCTGGGTGAAGAGGATGCCGAGGGCGCCGGCGATGAGCAGCTGGAACCAGCTGTCGCCGAGCAGGATGAATCCGGTGACGCATCCGCCGAAGGCGAGCACCAGTGCGGCGCCGACGAGCGAGTAGAAGACGGGGGTGCGCTGGAGGAGTCCGGTCTCCCGGACCACCTGCTGCACGTCGCGATAGGCCGCAGCCATCGGGGGGAATTCCGCATTGCCGGCGTACGTCTGGCGGACGCGGCCGAGGGTCGAGGTGGTCGTGTCGACCTGGGTGAAGGAGATGGTGCGCTCCTGCCGATCGGGAGCCCGGAGGCCCTGAAGCCAACGGCGGTTGCCGATCACTGTGCCCAGGCTAACCCGGGAGGTATGCGCCGGAGGGCATACGAAAGCCCCTCACGGACGTGGGTCCGGAGGGGCCGTCGGATTCAGGCGCGTGCGCGCCGCGGACGACGCCGGAAAACCGCGGGAAGAACGGATCCTCGCGCTTTGCTGTGGCTTTCGTGTGAGGTCTCGAGGGCGCGCCGGGCGGCGTCGAGATCGGAGAAGGATCCGAGTTCGGCGCCCTGGGCGTCGCGGACGAGATGCGCGACGCCGTCGAACTCGACGAAGCCCGCGAACTCTCCGTCGCGGGTGGCGACATGGACGTCGACGTCGGCCTGCTTCCAGGTCAACGGGTCGAACGGGGGGACGGTGATCTTGCTCATGGTGATACTCATTGCTCTGCGGCGGGCGCTGCGGCGCTCCGCGATGGATGATCGAGGGCGGATGCCGCGCGCGTCGATGTGCGCGGTCCGGAATGGCCCTGATCAGTGGCGACGTGTCGGCCGAGAGGGGCGAGACGCACACGTTGCGAAGTCAGTCTAGCAGAGTTCGATCCACGGGCGGGCGCAGCACCAGGACCACCACGATGCCCGCCACGATCAGGGCCGTGAGCGCGACCGGCACCGGCAGGATGGGGTCGAGCAGCACCAGCACCGCGCCCACCGGCACGACGACGTTCACGACCCGGTCGGCGCTGCGTCGCAGTGCGACCAGCCACACGCCCAGCAGGAACAGCGCGATCGGGATCGTGATCGTGAAGGAGGCCGCCTGGGGCGACAGATCGCTGTGGCCGGTGAGCACGTCGATCTCGACCTCGACGCCCGCCGAGAAGGCGGCGGCGGCGGCGAAGACGAAGTAGTGGGTGTACCCGTAGCGCAGCGAGCGCGACAGCGAGCCGAGCGCCCGGTGGTGCTCCGGCCAGAAGTAGATCCACCACAGCGACGCGGTGACCACGAGGGTGAGGACCGAGATGGAGACGAACGGCGCGAAGGACTCGGACTCGTGCAGCGCCTCGATGATGGCGCGGGAGGAGGCCAGCAGGCTCTCGCCCAGCACGATGAGGGTGAAGAGCCCGTAGCGCTCGGTGATGTGGTGCGGATGCCACGGCGTCTGCTCGCGGTGCTCGGCGAACACCGGGATGCTGAGCTCCAGCAGCACGCAGACGACGAAGGCGACGAGCTGCGGCGGTCCCTCCGGAACGAGGAGGAACAGCACCCACAGGATCTGCACGGCCGCGATGCCGAACGCATAGCGCCGGGTGGCGGAGCGGAGCCGGCCCGCGGCGCGCGATGCCCGCAGCCACTGCGACACCATCGCGACGCGCATCACGACGTAGCCCACGACGACTACGCGGAAGTCGCCGTGCTCGAACGCGTTCGGGATGCCGGCGGCGAGCACCAGCACGCCGCTCATCTGCACGATGGTCATGACCCGGTACAGCCAGTCGTCGGTGCCGAACGCGGTGGCGAACCAGGAGAAATTCATCCACGCCCACCAGATCGCGAAGAACAGCATGGCGTACGCCACGACGCCGTGGCCGATGTCACCGGCGCTCAGCGCGTGATGCAGCTGGGCCGACGCGGTGCTCACGGCGACCACGAACACGAGGTCGAAGAAGAGCTCGAGGGTGCTGGCCACGCGGTGCGGCTCGCCCGCGTCGCGGGGCGTCATGCGGGTGAGCCGGAAGCGCGGGGCGGGGGGAGGCAGGGTCACGGCGTCAGGATAGACCTCCGCGCGATGCTGCGGTCGGCGGCGCCGGATGCCGTCGACGAACCGGTTTCCTCCATTCGCGAGACGAACCTTCCGATCCCGCGAACCTTGGGTTATGCTGAGCGAGTCTGCAGGCTCGCTGCACGCATCTCCGTTTGGGGCGGAGATGCATCGACCGTGATGTGGGATCACGAAGAAGTCGGCGAGACCCGAGGGGTCGGGAATGCAGACACACCGTGAGCGTGGGGCTCGCGGACTGGGGAATCTGGGGAATGAAATGGCGCACTGGGGATATCTGCGTACATCACTGGCTCAAGGGGCCCTGGCATGACCTCCGTCGAGGATGCCGTGAGCATCGCTCAGACGGGCTTCACGCCGGTCGCCGCTCCCCGAGCCGCCAAGCCGGTGCCGCGCACGGTGGTCACACCGCGCGTCTCCGCAACGCTGGAACGCCGCCGTCAGTGGGAACGGCGATATCGGATGCGACTGCGGACAACGGATGCGGCTGTCATCCTGCTCGCCGCTGCGCTGACGGCGGCGATCCAGCTGATCCTCGGCATCGGGCTGACCGACGTGCTCCACGCCGCGCCGCTCGCCGTGCTGTGGTTCCTCCTGCTCGGCGCCCTGCATACGCGGGACGCCGCTCTCTTCCAGGCCAGCGCCACCGAGTACCGGGCCGTCGTGCATGCGAGCGGTCTGGCGTTCGGGCTCGTCGCGATCGCCGCCGTGCTGCTGGGCTGGGAGTCGATGCAGCTCACGCTGCTCGTGACGCTGCCCGTCGGCCTCCTCGCGCTGCTGGTCAGCCGCTGGATCGGACGGCGCTGGCTCATGCAGCAGCGCGCCCGGGGCCGTTTCGCCTCGCGCACGCTCGTCGTCGGCAACCGCGACGACGTGGAGTACGTCATCCGCACCCTGCATCCGATCGGGACCTCCGGCTACCAGGTCGTCGGCGCCACGCTGCTCGACGGCAACGCCCGCGACGTCGAGGTCGACGGCATCCTTTTCCCGGTGCTCGGCAACGGACGCACGGTCGACACCGTCGCCACCGAGCTGGGCGCCGACACGATCATCGTCGCCAGTCGACCCGACGGCGAGCCGGACTTCGTGAAGCACCTCAGCTGGAAGCTCGAGGGCACCGCCGCCGAGCTCGTGCTGTCGAGTCGCCTCACCGACGTGGCCGGGCCGCGCATCTCCTTCGCGGCCGTCGAGGGGCTGCCCCTGATCCAGGTGCAGATCCCCACCTACGAGGGCGGGCGCCATGTGCTCAAGCGTGCCCTCGACATCGTCGTGTCGGCCGTCGCCCTCGTGCCGATCGGGCTGATCCTGCCGCTGCTGGCGCTGCTCATCAAGATCGACTCCCCCGGACCGGTGTTCTTCCGGCAGGAGCGCGTCGGTCGCGACGGACAGCGGTTCCAGATGGTGAAGCTGCGGTCCATGTCGACCGATGCCGAGCAGAGGCTCGCCGCGCTCCAGGCCGAGAACGAGGGCGCAGGACTCCTTTTCAAGATGAAGGACGACCCGCGCGTGACCCGCGTCGGCCGCGTGCTGCGCAAACTCTCGCTCGACGAGCTGCCGCAGTTCTGGAACGTCCTGATCGGCGACATGAGCGTGGTCGGACCGCGTCCGCCGCTGCCCAGCGAGGTCACGGCCTACGACGGGACCGTGTTCCGCCGCCTGTACATCAAGCCCGGCATCACGGGCCTCTGGCAGGTGTCGGGGCGCAGCGACCTGTCGTGGGAGGAGAGCGTGCGCCTCGACCTCCGCTACGTCGAGAACTGGTCGGTCGTCAACGATCTGCAGATCATGTGGCGCACGGCGAAGGTCATGATCCAGCCGCAGGGGGCGTACTGACGGAAAGGGCGCCGGGCCGCTGCGTGAGCGGGTCCGACGCCCTTTCAGGGGGGTCGGACTCAACCGCGCGGGTTCACCCACGGGTCGAGACCGGCCTTCGCGAAGGCGTCGACCATGCCGGCGCCGTTGTCGATGCGCATGTCGCAGGACGAGTTGCCCGATCCGGCGTCGAAGCGGACGAGTCCCTTGATGTTCGGGTACTTCTTCAGCACCGACGGGATGTCCCGGTAGAACTGCGTGGAACGGCCGGGATCGGCCTCGTCGAACTCGGTGCCGTACTCCATGAGGATCTGCGGCTTGTCGCCCCAGCCGTTCTTCACCAGGAAGTCGTGCGGTCCCTTGACCTCCTGCTCGAAGGTCTGCCAGTTGCTTCCGTTGCAGGTGTAGAAGTTGTACGGGTCGAATCCGACCCAGTCCACGTACTCGTCGCCCGGGTACCCGGAGGCGATCTTCGCGTCATTGCCGGCGCCGAGATAGCCGGTCGACACCCAGAGCCAGGCCACGTTCGAGACGCCCTTGGCCTCGAACCGGTCGTGCACGCGCTGGTAGGCCGCGATGTACTCGGCCATGGTGCCCTTGTCGAAGCGGTCGAACTCGGGATCGAACGCGATCATCACCGGCTTTCCGAACGCCTTCACGCGGTCGGCAGCGGAGTCGATGTACTCGTCCCACTCGCCGCGGGCGATGGACGCCCACCGGATGTCGGTGTTGCTGCTGGCGACCCGAGCCTGCCACGCGAACAGCAGGGTGCGCGTCTGACCGAGCGTCTGCTCGTGCGAGTCCGGGAAGAGCCCCTGGTGGGTGCTCTTCGAGAAGTCGTGGTAGCGCTGCGTGATGTCGAACTGGCGGCCCACGCGGTCCTCGAGGCTGGTGATCGCGGACGTCAGGGTGTCGCCCTTGATCGTGTACGCACCCCAGAGGGCACCGCACGCCGGAGCCAGGTAGCCCTGCGCGCCGCACTGCTCACCGGGAGCCGGGGCAGGCGCCGGAGCGGGAGCCGGGGCAGGCGCCGGAGCGGGAGCCGGGGCGGGTGCCGGGGCCGGGGCCGGAGCGGGGGCCGGAGCCGGAGCGGGAACGGCGCCCTCGCCCGTCGTCGCGGTGATCGCGGCGTCGAAGCTGACACTGGGCGTCGCGCGCCAGTTCAGGTGCGTGGATGCCGCGATCACGTTCGTGCCCGCGTGCAGAGCGGAGGCGGGGATCGTCACCGTCTGGAGCCGGGCGGCCGTGGCCGCGTTCGGCGCCTTCGTGGCGTAGGTCTTCTCGGAGAGCGTGCCCGAAGGCAGGTTCACCCGGGAGATCTCCTGGCCGTTGACGTAGATCACGACGCCGTCGTCGGCGCGGAACTGCAGCTCGACGTCGGAGAGCGGCTGGTTCGCCGCCACCGTGAAGTCGGTGCGGAACTGCATGCTCAGCGGCTTGCGCGCGGGGCTGCCTTCGGGTGTGGCCTCGGTGCGGGCGTCGGGCCCCCAGCCGAGCGGGGCGGCGCCCGTCTGCCAGGCGCTGTCGTCGAACTCGGCGGCCTGCCACCCGGCGTCCCAGGCATCGGCGGAGTAGTGCCAGCTCCAGTCGCTCCCCGCGGGGAGGAGCGTCACGGAGGCGGAGTCCGTCGGAGCCTGCGCTGCGGCCGCGGCGGGCTGCACCGCCGCCGAGGCCGACGATGCGCCGGTGAGGGCGGTGCCGAGCATGACGGCCGAAGCGATGACCGCTGACGATGTATAGATGACTTTTCGGAGCGCGCTGAACGAAGGTGTGCGGTCTTTCAAGAGGGGTCTCCAGTGTTGATGACACGAACTGGTCGTCACGCAAGATCTGCGATCCGACACGAACACCGCGCCCCCCTCCGGGCCTCACTGGGCGTTCGCTCGGGCGAGTCAATCACAGGGATATCGATCCTGCAACTCTTACATCACGGAATGATAACGGTCAACTCACCCGTCCCCTGCGTCCTCCCGAACGCGATCAGCGCGCCAAACCCCAGGTCAGAAGGATTTCCGAAGAACCGCCGCGTGCACGTGCGGCAGGAGACCCACGACAACCGGCGTCTCGATTCCCTGGAGACTCTCGAAAATCTCCGCGACCTCGGCCAGGCGAGCGTCCATCGACACGACGATCGCCACGGCATCCGCCCTCGTCGCCAGACGCGCGAAGGTGCGCAGGGACTTCTCCGCCGAGGCGTCGACGACACGCACGCCGCCCGCGGCATTCCGTGACCCGTCCGCGGAGGCGTCGGCGCCGGGTGCGCGGGCACCGTCGTCGACGGCCTCGGAGTCCGTGCTCTCGGGTTCGCCCCACGGATCGACGCCCTGCGCGCTGGCATCGGCGTCGAAGTCCGCGGCCAGCCCGCGCTCGAGCCGCGCGGCCATCTCCGACGTGTCGGCGGGCGTGGCGACGCGGAGCAGCACCCGCGGACCATCGGCCGACGCCGGGGCGGCCTCCGCGACGTGATCGGCCAGCGATGCCCAGAAGCGGTCCTCGTCGTCCGCCGCGACGATCGGCGCCTCACCCGTCACACGGGCCAGACGATCGGCGGATCGGACGCGGGTGTCGAGGCGTTCGCGCAGCAGGGCGGCGGCGATCCCCAGGACCACCCCGCCGACGAGCCCCCCGGCGAGGGATACCGTCAGGCCGGGGGTGGCCGGACTGCTCGGCTCCTCCGCCTCGCCGATGATGCGTCCGGGTTCGGAGGTCGTCAGCAGCAGGCTCAGCCGCTGCTGCTGCAGAGTCTGGAGCAGGCTCGTGGCCGCAGCATCGAGCTCCCGTCCCTGCAGATCGGCCAGCTGCTCGTCGATCTTCGCGAGGTACCCGTTGACCACCGTGTCGGCGCCCTCACGGCGGAAGGCGAGGTAGGCCGTGCTGAGCGCATCAGCGGCGCGTGCCGCCTCGCTCGGCGAGCCCGCGCTCACCGTGACCTGCAGCACCTGCGACCCGGAGGGGGCCGCGATGTCGACCTGCGAGAGCAGGAACGATCCGGGAGCGAGCGTCACCCCGAGGGCCTCGGAGGCGCGCTCCGCGACCTCCCGCGATCCGAGGATCTCCTGCTCCGTCCGGATGTTCACCTCTTCCTTCGTGCCGGTGAACGGGTTCGACACACCGGCCGACACGACGAGGCTCGTGGTGGCCGAATACCGGGTCGGCGTCACCGCCCACAGCGCGATGCCGGCCAGCGCTCCCAGCAGCGCGAACACGGCGATGGTCTTCCAGCGGCGCCGCAGCACCGTCAGTATCAGCGCGAATGTCATCGGTCTTCCCTCCCCCGTCGGCGCACCCGGCGCCGACTCCCCTTCTCATGATTGTGCGGCATCCTCATCCGCTCGCGTCACCCGCTCGTCGAGCTGGTCGAGGAGCGACGCCGACCGGAGGCGATCGACCTTCCGCACGAAGTACGCCCCCGAGCCGACGATCCTCTCCCGATCGTCCGAGGACAGCACCTTCGGATGGCCGAACCCCTCGCTGTCGAAGTCGATGTAGCGCGCGTTGTCGTTGACGAAGTCGAACTCGTCCGCGCTCATCAGGATGCTCTGGAAGAACACCTCGTCGACGGCGAGGCTCGTGCGGGCCCAGTGCACGATGTCGGGGCGTGAGTCGACGGTCGCGAGCACGTGCCGCACCGCCCGCCGAGAGATCGTGAACCACGCGGATCCGCCGTGGACGGTGAGCCCGTCGGGCAGCTTCCGGCGGCGCAGGGCGATGCGGAAGGTGCCGTACGCGATGTTCACCCGGAGCAGCGGCTGCACGAAGTTCAGCCCGTGCAGCCAGTGCCACCGACGCCGCGACCCGGCGTCGAGCGGCCACAGGATCCACCACCGGTAGCGGTAGCGCTGTCGCGCCTCGTGCATGGACCAGTCGCTGCCCGCAGGATCGAGGGCCGGGAAGTTGTGGAGGAAGCCGTCGCCGCTCGACGGCAGCACGGCGAGGAACTCGGAGAGGGGGCGGGCCGGGTAGTCCATGCCCGACAGCACCGTCACGTGGTCGGCGCCGCCGTCCCGCTCCACGAGCCGGAACAGCGAGACGATGCGCTCGATCTGCGTGAAGTCGCCGCGGCCGCCGGTCTCCCGGATCACGGTGCAGCGGGGGCCCTCGAGCGATTCGACGCCGGGCTCCCCCGCGATGTCGTGGCTGATGTAGACCCGCACGTCCGGGGCGCCCTCGAGCAGCCGGTCGACCAGGCGGCGGAGCTGCGGGATGTCGGCGTGGCTCGTGATGACGAAGGCCGCGCGTGTCGTCGTCTCAGCCACGTCGTCCCCCCAGCGAGCCGCCTCGTCGCCTCAGCATATAGAGGAGTACCGAGCCATAGGCGGCGAGCACCGCCGCCAACCCCACGAGCCGCCAGAACGACGACGCGTCCACGAGGGCGTAGCTGACCACCAGCGCCCCGCCGAGCACGACGACGACAGGGAGCGAGGCGGCGAGCAGGACCTCCTTCACGCCCGCGCGGAAGCCCAGCGACCGGTAGACGCCGACGCCCGCGAGGACGGTGTCGACGATCACTCCGATCGCGTACGCGGCGGCGGCTCCGCTGATCCCCCAGACCGGGACCAGGACGAGGGTCATGACGATCAGCACGACCAGCTGGACCGCCTTGTTCCTCAGCTGGCTCGTGCTGTGCCCGGCCATGAGCAGCACGGTCTGCAGCGCGCCGCCGGTGTTCCGCAGCCCCATGGCGACGGCGAGGATGACGAGCGCCGTCGACCCGCTGCGGAACTGCTCGCCGAACAGCCCGAGCAGGTCGCCGGCGAAGACCGCGATCGCGATGTAGAACGGCCACGATGCCACGATGAGCAGGCTCGTGACCCGCCGGAACAGCGACTGCGCCTCCTCGTGCTTCCCCTGCGCGACCGCGGCGCTCAGGCGCGGCCCGAGCACGATCCTCATCGCGGACTCGAGCATCGAACCCGCCAGCACGATCCGCGTCACGACGCCGTAGACACCGCCGGCCGCCGGTCCGAGGAGGGCGATCACGAGAAGCACGTCCGCCCAGTCGAGGGCCCGCTCCAGCACGACGGCGCCTCCGCGCGGGAGCGAGAAGGCCCAGAACGCCCGTCGCTGCTCGCCGGCCTCGGCACGATCCACGGTCTGCCGCGCGGGGTCCGCGGCCGCCACCTGGCGCATGAGGGCCACCGCGGCGAGCGCCGCGGCGATGATCAGCGGCAGCACCCACGCCCAGACCGCCGCCCACGCGGAGCCGATCCAGAGCACGACGGCGGCCACCGTCGCGAGGCGCGCGATCGGGATGAACAGGTTCTGGATCACCGTGTAGGTGGCGATGCGGCCCAGCCCGCGCGAGCCGCCCAGCAGCACACCCACCAGGGAGCCGGGCACGAGGGCGAGCGCCAGGATGCGGAGCGTGTCGACGCCGGCGTCGTCGAGCCCCCACCACGCCCCCAGCGCCGGGGCCGCGATGAGCAGCGCGAGGGAGACGACCGCTCCGACGCCGACCACCGGCAGCAGTGCGGCGCGGAGCGTGGGTCGCAGATGACGCTCGTCGCCGAGGGCGCGCTGCCGCGAGAGCGAGCGCACCAGGCCCGTGTCCGCCCCGAGCCCCACCACGCTCGTCGCGATCATGAACCAGGAGGTGAGCTGGAAGAACTCCCCGGTCGCCGACGCGCCGAGTCCTCGGCCGATCATCCAGGTGACGACGAAGGCGAGGCCCGCGTTCACCACGATGCCGGAGAAGGTGAGGAACGACTCGCGTCCCAGGCGCATGCCGCTAGACACGGGGGAACACCTTTTCGCCGTCCGCGCTGGCACGGCTGAGGATCGCCGCGGCCAGCAGGAGGATGAGGCACTGGGTGACCGCGAGACCGTAGAACCAGATCGTGACCCCGACGGTCACGATGAGGCCCTGCATGACGTAGGCGGCGCCGCTGCGGACCTTCCAGCTGACGGTGATGATGCGGATCAGGAACACCAGGAACAGGAGGAGGCCCACGAATCCGTAACAGAACATGAGCGTCCACGCGTAGCCCTGGGTGCCCAGCGATATGCCGATGGACGCGTCCATCGCGGGTGTGGCCCAGCCCACCAGGGGCGACTCGAGCACCCGCTCGATCGTGGCCTGGTAGATGGTGCTGCGACCCGTCGTGGTGTCGCTGTACTCCTGGCGACCGGCGATCGCCGCGAAGACGCCGAAGCCCGCCAGGATCGCGATCCCCGCCGCGAGCGAGCCGAGCATCGCGAACCCGGCACGCGCCATCCCTCCGGCGAAGAAGCGGAAGCACATGAAGACGAGGAACACGCCGAGGGCGATGAACATCCCGCGGTTGCTGGTCTGCGCGGCCGGGTAGAGCGAGCCGAGGAGAGCCGCGGCGAGGAGCACGCGGAGTCCCCGCCGACGCAGACGCGTCCAGATGAGCGCCATCACCGGGGTCAGCAGGGCGTATGCCATACCCCACGAGTTGGTGTACGGGAACGGCGCGGCGGGACGTACGAACGGCTCCTCCGCACCCCAGGGCTGCTGCACCTCGGCGAGACGGGGGTACACGAGCTCTCGGACGAGTTCGTTCCCCATGAGCGAGCCCGGCAGCACCTGCGCGAGCGGCGTCGCGATGCGGACGTCGGGGAAGAACACGGCGAGCGTGCCGAGCACCACCACGGTCAACCAGATCACCGCCAGCCCGCCGAAGACCCGACCCGGTGTGATCCGCTCGCGGGCGTTGACGTAGTAGAGGAAGGCTATCCCGACCGCGAAGAGATCGATCGTGCGCTGGAAGAAGCCGATCGCCTGCATGACGCCCGTCAGCGAGACCGCGCAGACGACCACCCAGGCGAGGAACGCCCCCCACACGAGCACGCCCGGGGTCGCCCGGAGCCGCCCGCGCAGCAGGAGGAAGGCCGCCATCAGCGAGCCGAAGACGATCGGGACGAAGAGGCTGAGTCCCGTCGCCCAGTACACCGGGAAGCCGTACAGCCAGGCGAGCAAGGGCCAGGCGGGCAGCACCTGTGCCCCCGGCGCGGCGGCCGAGGGCACAGATGAGACCTGCGTACGGACGGTGGCGGCGGTGCTCACGTCCCCGGGGCGGACACGAGGACGCCGCCGAGCTCGAGGCTGATCCGCGGCTGCGCGACGTCGATCGCGTGCACCTCCACGGCGATCACGTTGACACCGGCGCCGAACGCCGAGATCGGGATGTCGAGCGTCACCGGCTCCTTCGAGTCGGGCGCCGGCAATGCCGGCGTGTCGCTCGCCACAGGACCGTCGGGCATGTTCACCCGTCCGACCTCCACCCCGTTCACGTAGACCACCATGCCACCGAGCAGATGGGGGGTCAACGACACGGAGGTCCCCCGTGCCAGCGCCTTCCCATCGACATCGGTCCGCAGGTACGTGGTCGCGGTCGGTTCCCCGCCGGCGCCCACATCGGTCCCGTCCGTCCCGGCCGGGACCTCTCCTCCGAGGAAGAAGGGCCCGGTTCCGGTCAGCCAGCGCGAGTCGTCGAACGCGGCCTGCGTCCACTCCTGCGCCGGCGTCTCGACCCGGCCGGAGTACGACCAGGTCGTCTCCGTCGTCAGGAGCGGCGTCGGAGCGGGAGTCGGCGCCTTCTCCTGCGGCGCGGAGGCGGGAGGCTCCGGCGTCGTCGGCGGGGCGGCCTCCGGAGCGACCGGCTCCGTGGACTCGGCGACGAGTCGCTGCTTCGCCCCGCTGCCGATCGGCGTCGCGGTCGCCACGAGCTCGAAGCTGTGGCTCGGCGTCGATCGGTAGTTGGAGTGCACCTCGACGCTCACCGTGTTCTGCCCGTTCCGCAGTAGCGAGAGCGGCACCTGGTACACCACCGGGTTGGCGAGCGCGTTCGCCGCACTCGGCGCCGCCGTGGCGTAGGTGCTGTGTCCGACCGCTCCGGCCGGGAGATTCGTGCGCCCGACCTCCGTCCCGTTCACCAGGACGCGGATGCCGTCATCGGCGCGTGTCGTGATGACGAGCGATTCCAGCGCCGCCACGTCGTCGATCGCGAACCCCTTGCGGAAGTACGAGGTGATCGGCTTCGTGCCGGTGGCGGTCAGCGTGGTGCCGAGGTTCGACTGCCCCCAGCCCAGGGGCGCCGCACCGGTGGTCCACCCCGACGCGTCGAAGGCGTCGGCGGACCAGTCGGCCGCCGGAGCATCCGTGCCGAAGTAGTACGACCACGGCGACCCGGCCGCGACCACGTCCTCCGGGACGGGCTCCGGCTCGGGCTGCGTGCCCAGGGTGAGCACTCCCGAGAGCTCGAAGCTGTGACTCGGAGTCGAGCGGTAGTTGGAGTGCACCTCGGCCGTGATCGTGTTCGTTCCCGTCTGCAGGAGCGACCCCGGCACCGTGAAGGTGACGACGTTCGACACCGCGTTGGCCGCGCTCACCGCGGTCGTCGCATAGGTGGTGAACCCGATCGGGCCCGACGGCATGTTCGACCGTCCGACCTCGGTCCCGTTGACGGAGACGACGATGCCGTCATCCGCACGGGTCGAGAGCGTCAGCGACTGCACGCCCGCGGCATCCTGCACCGAGAACGTCCGCTGGTAGTACGACGTCACCGGCCTCGTGCCGTCGAAGGTCAGCGTCGTGCCGAGATTCGACTGGCCCCAGCCGATCGGCGCCCGGCCGCTCTGCCACGAGGAGAGGTCGGCCCCCGGCTGCTGCCAGCCGTCCGCGGGCGCCGTCGACGCGAACCGGTACGACCATTCCGATCCGGCGGGCAGGACGTTGAGGGGCTGGGCGATCTCCGTCGGCGTCACCACACCCGTCGTCGCGGAGCGGTTACCGGTCGGGTCGATCGCGCGGACGAAGTACCGCGTGCCCGGTCCGGCTGCGGGCACCGAGTACGACGTCTGCTGGGTCGTGGCGATCGTCCGATCGTTCCGGAGGATCTCGTAGCCGGCGCCGTCGACTGCGTTCCAGGTCAGCGTGTCCGTGCCCGCGGCGCGAGCGGCGCTGAGCCCGGTGGGCGTGGCGGGCGGGGCCGAGTCCCGAGGCGCGAACCGGGCGAAGGCACCCGTCCACCGGTTGGTCGCGTCGGCCTGCCGCACGTGGGTGATGTCGCCGCCGAGCCAGAGCGTTCCATCGCTGCCCTGCTCGATCGCCCACACGCCGTAGCCCATGCGCATCGTGATCTGCGGGTTGAAGTCGGCGGAGAACTCGCCGTCGGCGGCGTTCCAGAACCCGGCCTGGTCGATGTGCTCGACCCGGTAGAAGTTCGTCGGCGTGGGCCACGTCACGGCGCCCTGGTAGACGTTCTCCGAGCAGTGGCACCCGGCGACCAGGTAGCCGTTCCACGTGTTGATCGCCTGGAAGTCGCCACCGCTCTGCGTGATGTTGGTGGTGTCGAGGGCCATCGAGTCGCGGGTGTAGCTGAAGAGCGAGTGCTCCGAGCCTCCCAGCCACACCCGGTCGCCGATCTCCTTGACCGCCTGCTGGTAGCCGGTCCGGCCGTTGGTGCGGTTGGAGAACAGGGGCGTCCACGGGATCACCGATCCGTCGGCCACCAGGTAGGCTCCGCCTCGCTCGGTGACGGTCTCCCAGTTGCTGAGGCCGAAGTAGCCGGCGGCGTACACCCGGTCCCCGCGGGCGGACGCGTCCACCGAGACGACGGTGCCGTCGAGCAGCGGGTTCCAGGAGTCCGGCGCCAGCGTCGAGACGTTCAGACGGCCGAGGTTGCGCATGTAGACCTCGCGGTTCACGCCGCTCCCGGTGGCGTGCGTGAAGCGGCCTCCGAGATAGAGGTAGCCGTCCTGCACGTCCATGGTGCGGATGAGGGGCGCTGTGCCGCCGGTGTAGTTGATCATCTTGGTCGTGACGGCCGGGTCGACGGCGCCCGTCGCGGGGTTGACGACCGCGAAGGCGGGTGCGTCGACGCCGTTCACGGAGGTGAAGGCCCCGCCGATCGCCAGGCGGCCGTCGGGCAGCGCCGCGAGCGACTTGACCTGGTTGTTCAGGACCGGGCGGAACGTGGAGATCCACTCCCCCGTCGAGGCGTTGAACGCCGCGAGGTAGCTCTGCTCCACCTGTCCGCTGCCGGAGGCGGTGCGCTGCACGTACCGGAAGTTGCCGCCCACGTACATGACGCCGTTGATCTCGACGAAGTCCGACACCTCGGTGTTGAGTTCGCCCGACCCGCTCGCGCCCACACCGGAGACGCCCCACGGGCTCGCCTGCGGGTAGCTGGATGCCGTGTCCACGAGAGTGCTCTGCGGCAGACCCGCGTCGGGGATCGGCGTCGCGAACACGTCGGCGCTCAGCAGACGGGGACGCAGATACACCTGGGTGAAGGCCCGCGGGTACGGGTTGGTGGTGTTCGCCTGCCACAGGTACGAGTCGGCGGCGGGGTTGCCGCGCGCGCTCGACCCGTACATGAAGCCCCGCTCCCAGCCGCGTGTGCCGCTGCCGACGTTGGTCTCCACGCGGCGGAAGGTATTGTCGCGTCCGAAGCTGCCCGTCGTGCCGCCGGTGCCGTTCTCGCCGTTGAAGGAGTACGAGGCGACGCCCTGCAGCCCGGAGAACTGCCACGACCACTCGTCGCGCGCGGTGCGGTACTTGAAACGCACCTCCTGCCACGTCGTGCCGGCGACGTTCTGCGCCCGACGCAGCCGTACGCCCTCCTGCAGCGCGTCGACCCGGCCGCCGTTGAGCAGCCCGGTCACCACGTCGGTGGAGAGCTGGGCGGGAGAGAACGCCGCGGGCCCGGTCGGGTTCTGCCAGACGTCACGCGGCGTGAGCCGGCCGACGTTCCCCTGCAGCCAGTTCTCACGGCCACGGCCGATGAGCACCCAGCCGCCGCCGTCGGTCTGCTGGTCGCAGTAGAACTGCTGCGGCGCGCCGAGCGCCGGCGTGTTCAGCCAGTACACGCCCGAGGTCGAGCTCGGGTCGGTCTCCTTGATCTCCCAGCAGGAGGCGGCTGCCGTCTCCTGCGTCTGACCGAGCGACGTCACGGCCAACGGCGTGACCGCGGCGGCTTCCGGCGCTGCGGCCGACGCGGCCGCCGGCGTGAGCAGAGCGCCCACGACGGTCAACGCGGCGGCGGCCGCGAGTGAGACGAGTGTTCGCCTCGATTGCTTCTGCTGTGTGTTCCCCAGCGACATGATGACTCCCCAGAATCACTTGTGAAAGGTACTGCTCAAGATATGGACGGTGGTGCGAGGTCTTTCGTTCGGGTGCGGTGCGGTTGCGATGCTGTAGAAGCGTTCCGTATGGGTATGTTCGTTCGGGCAAGCGGATGAGCCGACGGCTCAGCATGCGGGATCGTCGGCGAAGGTCTGACGCATGATCATCCATGCGCCGTCGACCTGTTCGAGGACGAAGATGTTCCAGGCTCGGGGTGATCCTCCGGGAACCACATCCCCGTCGGCATTGCGGATGACCACGCCGGACGAGTCGAGGCAGGCGCGGACGGTGGCCTGCGCGGGCGTCGCGGCGGCGTCGTAGCTCACCGTCTCCACGCCGTCGATCACGACCTCCCCGGAGCGGGTCCAGCCCTGGTCCTCGAGCTCCATGCGCTCGGCCTCCACGCCGCTCAGATACGCCGGCGAGGCCACCGACTGCAGACTGCCCAGCACGGCGTCGATGTCGCCGACGTTCACCGTGTTGGTGACCGAGAGCACGCTCGAGATCAGATCCTCGGAGGCCCCCACCACGGCATCCGCCGTCGCGTCGGGCGCCGTCGTCGGCGCGACCACCGGCGGAACCGGTGCGGGCGTCTGATCGGCGGTCGGCGTCTGCGACGATCCGCCGCCGGACTGGCTCGTGGCGACGACGGCCACCGAGGCCGCGCCCGCCAGCACCAGTGCGGCCGAGGCCGCGATGATCCACTTCGCCCGTGCGTTCATATGCCCCGCCCCCGTCGATTGAGTGCCGCCACGATGCGTTCGGGCGAGACCAGCCCGGAGAGCGCGAGCCAGGTCAGCGCCACTCGCGGCTCGGTCGCGCGGCGCCGACGCGCTCGACGCGCCCACTGCCGGGCGGAGTCCTTCGCGCCCGCGGCGGCGTAGGCGAAGGCGACCTGACCGCACATCCGCGCGGCGTTCGCGTCGTCGAGCAGGAGGTCCTGGTGCTTCTCGAGCAGGAAGCCCAGCCCGCGCGCCATCGGCTCCCACCGGCCGGCGAAGTACGAGGTGCGGTCCCAGTGGACGATCACCAGCGGACGCTCGACGCTCACGATGTGACCCTGCTCGGACAGCCGGAGGAGAAGGTCGTAATCCTCGCCGTACGAGTGCGGGATCTTCTCGTCGACGCCGCTCGGCAGCTCGAGGAGATCGGCCCGGCGGAAGAGGAAGGACGACGGATGGATCTCGCCGACCCGCGAGGCGAGGAAGTCGCTCCTGGTCGTCACCTCGGGCGGGATGCGGACGATGCTCTCACTCGGAGTCACGATCTCGATGCCGGCCGAGACGCCGACCGCTCCCGGAAATCGGGCCCACAGGGCCACCTGCTCGCGCAGCTTCGTCGGCGTCCATTCGTCGTCGTCGTCGCAGAACGCGAGGAGCTCGCCCGCCGCCGCCCCGATGCCGGTGTTCCGCCCGCCGGCCAGGCCCGGTGTGCGGGTGTTGGCCATCGTGCGCAGCACGACGTCGCCCGGCAGGGGGAGGAGGTCCTCGAGCAGATCGATGTCGCACTGGTCGTAGACGATCACGATCTCGATCGGACCCGAATACTCCTGCGCGGCGATGGAGCGCACCGCGCGCCGGAGCAGCTCTCCGCGCCCGCGCGTGGCGATGACCGCGGTCACGGACGGCTCGACGGCGCTCATCGCGCACTGCCTTCCGCGAGCTCACGCCACCGACGTCGGGAGGAGAGGATCAAGTGCCCGACGTTCGCGAGCATGAGCAGCAGGTACGCCACGACGAACGCGGGGAGGATGCCCCACAGCGCGAAGACCCAGCACAGCACGCCCGGGTCGGTGGGCAGCAGGATCCACGACTGCATCCGTCGGACCTGCGTGCGCTCCACCCGGGCGTTGTCGCGCAGCAGCCCGCCGACGTTCTGGCTCAGGAAGCCGGCGGAGGAGAGCACCGAGAAGGCGGCCGCTGCGGCCGCGAGGAGCGGGGCGTCCGCCATCAGGAACCCGACGGCGACGGTGAGATGCACGGCGGGGAGGCGGATGGCGTCGAGCGTGTGGTCGAGCCACTCGCCCTGAAGGCTCGACGTGCCCTGCAGGCGCGCGAGCTGCCCGTCGGCGGAGTCCAGCGCGTAGCCGACGGCCAGCAGGACGGCGGCCGAGATGCCGGCGAGCGCGGCCGAGACCGGCTGCAGCAGCAGGAACGCGGCGAGCCCGGCCATCGTCACCAGGATGCTGATGACCGACACCACGGACGGCGTGGCCCGCACGCGACCGAAGAAGGCGGCGAACACCCGCGCGGCGCGGCGGTTCACCCAGCGTGTGTACGCCGGTACGCCCGCCCCCGGCTTCTGTGCCGTGTCGAGGCGCTTGAGCGCCGTGCGAAAAGAAAGCGGCGAATCAACGCCAAGTCCAACCCCAGTCATAAGACCGCGTCTCCCCAGATCCCCAGTCGACGGAAGTCCCAACCTTCCGTCTGCCGCCTCCCTCAAGGCGACCTCCTCGCACCCTACCAGAACTTCGAGCGGATGCACCGAGGAGTTTTCCGCCGCCCGTCCGCCCCCGCGGAGACGGCCGCACGGCATACTGTGTCTCATCATGGCTAACGATCCCGCCGAGTCCGCGCACTCGAAGATCCTGTTCGTGGCCTCCACCGGCGGACATCTCACGCAGCTGCTCGCCCTGCGCGACTGGTGGAGCACGCAGGAGCGCGCCTGGGTGAGTTTCGACCATCCACACGCCCATGCCGCGCTCGCCAACGAGCAGGTGACCTGGGCGTACTCGCCGACCACGAGGAACATCCCCAACGCGGTCCGCAACGCCTTCCTGGCCCGGCGGGTGCTGCGCGAGCAGCGCCCGGACATCGTCGTCTCGACGGGCGCCGGCGTCGCCGTGCCGTTTTTCTGGACGGCCCGGGCGATGGGCATCCGAACGCTCTACATCGAGGTCATCGACCGCATCTCGACCCGGACGATGACCGGTCGCCTGGTGTACCCGACCGTCGACGCCTTCGCGGTGCAGTGGCCCGAGCAGCAGGCGCTGTACCCCGACTCCCGCGTGATCGGGGCGACGCTGTGACCCTCCGCGTGTTCGTCTCGGTGGGCACCGACCACCACCCGTTCGGGCGCCTGATCGACTGGATCGACCTGTGGGTCGCGGAGCAGCCGGACGTCGAGCTCGTGGTGCAGCACGGGTTCTCCCCCGCCTCCGCGACGGGCGAGAACCACGCCATGATGACGGGCGAGCAGCTGCAGGCCCACTACGCCCGGGCCGACGTCGTGGTCGCGCAGGTGGGACCCGGCACGATCTCCGACGCGAACCGCGCCGGCATCCTCCCGATCGTGGTGCCGCGCGATCCCTCCCTGGGCGAGGTCGTCGACGCCCATCAGTTCGCGTTCGGCGACTTCATGGCCGCCCGCGGCCGGTGCACGATCGTCACGACCGAGGCCGATCTGCGTGCGGCACTCGACCGCGCTGCGTCCGACGCGGGCGCGAACCGCTTCGCGGGGGATCCCAGCGGATCGGATGCCGCGTCCGCCGTGGCAGCGCTCGTCGCCGAGATCGTGTCGGCGCCGCGGCGGCGTCTCGCCTGGCGCCGCGTCTCCGACATGATCCGCCGCCCGGCGCCGGGCAGCGGGCACGGCTCCGCGAGCTGAGGAGAGGCCCCGGGGCGGACACCGCCTCGACGGCGCCTAGAGCTCCCCGGGCCGCATGGCCTCTTCGTCGATCGCCCGGATGATGCGCTGCGCCGCGGTGTCGGTCGGCAGCTCCGTCCGGGGACCCGCTCCCCGTCGACGGGGGGCGTACACGACGAGCGAGTGGAACAGGAAGCGGGCGAAGAACGCGACCACGAGCGAGAGCCCGGTCGCGAGCACGCTGGAGATGTGCCAGGTCTCGACCATCAGGGCCATGACGGGGATCCGCAGCGCCGCCTCGACGTTGTTGAACGCGAAGGAGGCGGCGAAGCGCACCGCCGGTCCGCGCGCGTCGGTGCGCATGTCGGCGAATACGAACCGCTCCTGCAGCAGGAAGTTCCCGACGATCGTCACCTCGGCGCCGATGATCGCGGCCCAGACATAGGGCACGCCCGCCGCGGTGAGCACCCACATGATCGCCAGGTTCGCCACCGCTCCGAGCAGGCCGATCATCGCGAACAGCGACATCTTGCCGAAGCGCAGGCGGGCGAGGTGCGCGAGGAAGGTCCAGCCCTGGCGCAGGCTCGCCTTCGAGGTGCCGTGCCGGCGCTCGCCGAACTCCATCGGCACCTCGGCCGCGCGCAGATCGGTGCGGGCGAGGATCTCCAGGAGGATCTTGAACCCCTGCGGCCGGAGCGCCTCGAGGTCGAGCCGGCGTCGGTCGACGAGGAAGAACCCCGTCATCGGGTCGGTGCTGCGAGCCAGGCGCAGCGGGAACATGGCCCGCGTCAGCCAGGTGGCCGCACGCGAGACGCCGAAGCGCAGAGCGGTGCCGAGGCCGCTGCGGTTGCCGCCGCCGATGTACCGGGAGGCCGCCACCACGTCCGCATCGCCCTGCTCGTAGCGCGCCAGCAGAGCGGGAAGCAGCTCGGGCGGATGCTGCAGGTCGCCGTCCATGACGATGCAGACGTCGTTCGCGGCCGCGGCCAGGCCGAGCACCACGGCTCCGCCCAGTCCGCCTGCGTTCTCGGCACGGTGCAGCACGCGGACGGGCAACGGGGCGTCGGCCGCGATGCGGGCGATCTCCTCCGCGGTGTCGTCGGTGCTGTCGTCGATGAACAGGATCTCGACGTCGTGGCCCCGGAGCGCGGCGGAGGTCCGGGCGACGAGCTCGGCGACGTTGTCGCGCTCGTTGAAGGTCGGCACGATGATCGTGGCCGTCGTCCCCATGTCGTCCTCTCCGCCCGCGTCGCGGCATCCATCGTGTCATGCGTTGCTGTGGGGTGGGAAAACGGAGAGCGGATGCCGTCGCCACGGCGTGTCCCGGTGCGACGCGCCGTGCGCGGCACGGCTCGTCTGCGTTCTGCGACGGACCACCGTCGCGGGCGGCCCGGAACGGGAGGGGTCGCGCCGGGCGTGTCGCGCGGCTAGACTGACCGGCGCGGCTGTGGGAGTCGCAGGCGGATGGGGATCCGCCTCTGGGGAACGACGGATCTGGGGAGATCATGGGGACGCGTATCGGCTACGCCGCGGGAGCATTCGACCTGTTCCACGTCGGGCATCTGAACCTTCTCCGCCACGCCAAGCAGCAGTGCGACATCCTGGTCGCCGGCGTCGTCAGCGACGAGATGCTGCGTGAGGTGAAGGGCATCGAGCCCGTCATCCCGACGGCCGAGCGGGCGGAGATCGTGCGGCACATCTCGTTCGTCGACGACGTCCACGTCGAGACGACGCCCGCGAAGATGGACGCCTGGCGCGAGGTGGGGTTCACCCACTTCTTCAAGGGCGACGACTGGCGGGGCACCGAGAAGGGCCTGCGGCTGGAACGCGAGTTCGCCGAGGTCGGGGTCGAGGTGGTCTACTTCCCCTACACGGCGCACACGTCGAGCTCGACACTGCGGCGAGCGCTCGACGCGATCACGGCGAACGCCGGGACGGCGCTCGTCACCTCGCGGTGATCCGCAGGTTGTCGCCGCGTCAGCCCGAGACGCCGAGCAGGCTGCGCGCCATGCGCGCGACGTGCGGCGGGGTGTGGGGTCCGAGCCACACCGTCCACTGCTCGGGCGGCTGGGAGCACGTCCACTCGACGCACCAGGAATAGACCGCGGCCGCGAGGCGCTCGCCCTTCGCATGCGCGCGGATGCCGTCGCCGCGCACGAGCCAGCGCACGGAGACGCCTTCGGGGACGTCGATGTGCCGCAGCTGGATGCGGGCGGCCGCCTCGAGCAGGATCACACCCTGCGCGTCCCACGGGAGCCGTGCGGCGATCTCCGCGATGATCCGGGCGTCGGCCGCGTCTCCGGCGATGAGCAGAGCACCGTCGATGGTCTCCCAGTCGGGATCGTCCAGGTGCTCGCTCGCGGTCGTCATGGCTTCCACTATAGGTAAGGCTACCCTTAGCGACAAGCCTTTCGGCCTTCGCCCATCCGCGCCCGATTACGCTGGATGCATGACTTCCACCTCTGATTCGACCATCACGATGTTCGGCGCCGACTGGTGCCGCGACTGCATCCGCACCAAGAAGCAGCTCGATGCTCTGGGCGTCGAGTACACCTACGTGGACCTCGTGGCGGACCCGGCTGCGGTGGACGTCGCGAAGGAGATCTCGGGCCGCACGAACATCCCCGTCGTCCTCTACCCCGACGCCTCGCACCACGTCGAGCCGTCCAACGCGGACGTCGAGGAGAAGCTCCGCGAGCTCTCCCTCATCTGAGTCCCCCGAGACGCCCTTCGTCTCGCTCCGCTCGCTCAGGGACCGGGGCACGGCTCCGCTCGCTCAGGGACCGGGACACGCGTCGCGGGAAGCCCGCCGCTACACTGGCGCGATGAGCACCGAGGCTCGACCCGAACGAGCATCCGTCCGTCTGTCGGCGCGCATCCTCTGGCTGTACGCGCTCGGCTCCCTGGGCACGGGCGGCTACGCGACGCTGCCGGGGCTGGTGCTGACCTACTTCCTCACCGACAACCTCGGGGTGGCCGCGCTCGCCGCCGGCGCCATCGTCACGGCGGCGAAGATCTGGGACGTGGTGATCGATCCGCTCATCGGGGCGGCGTCCGACCGTCAGCTGGCGCGCACCGGCTCGCGGCGCGGCTTCATGGTGACCGGCGCGCTGACCCTGCCGGTGTTCTTCGCGCTCACCTTCGCCGTGCCGCCGTCGTGGGGCCCGGTCGCCGGAGCCGTCTGCGTGATGCTGGCCTTCCTCGCGACGGCCACCGCGTTCAGTCTGTTCCAGGTGCCGTACGTGGCACTCCCGGCCGAGCTGACCGACGGCTACGACGAGCGCACGCGGCTGCTCGGATGGCGGGTGGTGGTGCTGACGGCATCCATCCTGCTGTTCGGCGCGGGCGGCCCCGCCCTGCGCAACGCCGGTGACGACCCGGTTCTCGGGTACCTGATCATGGGCATCGCGGCCGGTGTCGCGATCGGCGTCGGCATGCTCATCGCATCTCGGACGGCGGATGCCGCGGCCGCCCGTCGCGCCGCCGAGCCGGCTCCCGCCGCGCCTGCGCCCGGGATCGCGGAGCAGTACGCGGCCGGGTTCCGTGCGCTGCGGCGCAGCCAGCCCTTCCGTGCCCTGCTCGGGACGTTCGTGCTGCAGGCCCTCGCCACCGGGACGATGCTCGCCGGAGCGCAGTACGTCGCGACCTGGGTGCTGCGCTCCGAGGACGCCGTGACATTCGTGTTCGTGGCGCTCGTCGGGCCCGCGCTGGTCGCGACGCCCGCGTGGACGGCCGTCGCGCGACGCACCGGCAAGGAGCGGGCGTTCGCGGCCGCGAGCGTGCTGTTCGCCGCCGCCGCGGCGTCGCTCACCCTGGCCGTCTGGTCACCCGGTCCGTGGATCTACGCCTCGGTGGCGGTCGCCGGCATCGCGTACGCGGGACTCCAGTCGCTGCCCATGGCGATGCTTCCCGACGTCATCTCGCACCACGAGCGCGACCACGGCGTCGGGCAGGCGGGGACGTTCACGGGCGTGTGGACGGCGGGCGAGACCGTCGGGTTCGCGCTCGGCGCCACGGCCGTCTCGCTCACCCTCGCCGCCACCGGTTACGTCTCGGCCGTCGCGGGCGAGACAGCGGTGCAGCCGGATGCCGCGATCACGGGCATCGTGCTCAGCTTCAGCATCCTCCCCGCCGCGCTCATGCTGGCGAGCCTCGTCCCGCTCGCGCGGTACCGGCTGCGCCGCCACGACATCGACGCCTGATCCCCGCACGATGCCGCCCGCGGCGCCGAGGCCGCGGCATATGCTGGGATCCCGTTCGAAGGAGACGCGATGACCTCTCTGCCCGACACCGCTGCGACGAACGCGGCCGGCCCGATCGGCTCCTCGGCTCCGGCGCTCGGAGACGACGAGCGCGAGCGCCTCGACACCGCCATCTCGGCACTGCACACCGGGGCGCAGCTCTGGACCGCGCTCACCCTGGCGCAGCGGGTCACCCTGCTTCAGCGGGTGCGGGCGAGCGTGGCGGCGACGGCCGAGGACTGGGCGAACACGGCCGCCGCGTCGAAGGGCCTGGACGCTCGGCATCCGCTCCGGGGCGAGGAATGGCTGGCCGGACCGTACAGCGTGCTCGGCGCGCTCGACGCGTACATCGCGACGCTGTCGCGCCTGGCGCGCGGCGCCAACCCGCTCGACGGAGTCACCGTGGATCGCGCCCCGGGCGGCAGGACCCGCGTGCACGCCTTCCCCCTGACCGGCATCGATCGGTTCCTGCTCGCGGGCTTCACGGGCGAGGTGTGGCTCGAGCCTGGCGTCACCCCGGGAGCCGCGCGCGCCGCGGCCGGGCTCGGACAGCGCACGCCGACCGTGTCGGGCGGGGTCGGCCTCGTGCTCGGCGCCGGGAACGTCACGTCCATCCCCGTGCTCGACGTGCTCTACGAACTCCTCGCGTCGAACCGCACGGCGCTGCTGAAGGTGAACCCGACGCAGGACCCGCTGGTGCCGATCTACAAGCGCGCGCTCGCCCCGCTCATCGAACCCGGGTTCCTCCGCGTGGTGCGCGGCGGTCCGCGGGTCGGCGCCTACCTCACCGGCCACCCGGATCTCGCGCACGTGCACATCACCGGATCGGCGGCCACCTTCGACGCGATCGTCTGGGGAGCGCCGAAGGACGCCCGGCCCGACGAGCCCGTGCTGACGACGCCCATCACCGCGGAACTCGGCGGGGTGTCGCCGATCGTCATCGTGCCCGGGCGGTGGACGGAGGCCGACATCGCCTATCAGGCCGAGCACGTGGCGACCATGCGGCTGCAGAACAGCGGGCACAACTGCATCGCGGGTCAGGTGGTGATCCTCTCCTCCGACTGGGACCAGGCCGACGCGTTCCGCGCCGCGCTCCGCCGGGCCTACGCCAAGGCTCCGGAGCGGCCCACGTGGTACCCCGGCTCGGCCGATCGCCTGCAGCGCGCCGCCGACGACTATCCCGACGCGCTCGTGCTCGGCGATCGGCTGCTCGTCGAGCACGACGGCGACGACGACCCGTCCGCCCTGCAGCGGACCGAGTACTTCGCTCCGGTCCTCGGCGTGGTGACCGTGCCCGGCACCGGTCAGGGGTTCCTCGACGCCGCGGTGGCGTATGCGAACGACCGGCTCCAGGGGACGCTCGGCGCCAACCTGCTGATCGACCCGGCCACGCAGAAGGCGCTGGGCTCGGGTTTCGACCGGGCGATCGCGGCTCTGCGGTACGGGTCGATCGCGATCAACGCCTGGACGGCGTTCGGTTTCATCACCCCGACGCTGACCTGGGGCGCGTTCCCCGGCGGCACGATCGACGACGTCGGCAGCGGCATCGGGGTCGTGCACAACGCGCTGCTCCTCGATCGGGTGGAGCGCTCGGTGGTGCGGGGGCCGTTCCGGCCGTTCCCCCGCTCCCTCCCCGGCGCGAACGGCGGCGGCCGCCTGACGATCCTCCCGACGCCGCCCTGGTTCGTGGCCGCGCGCACGGGCGCCGAGGTGTGCGAGGGACTGACGCGCTTCCGTGCCGACGGGCGCGTCGGCGGGCTCGTCAAGACCCTCCTCGCGGCGCTGCGCGCCTGAGCGTCGCCGCCCCGAGCCGGCCGCCGCGTCAGCCGGCGAAGCGGTCGGTCGCCGCGCGGAGCGCCCGCTGGATGCCGGGCTCCGCGGCCGAGTGGCCGGCGTCGTCGACCACCACGAAGTCGGCCTCGGGCCAGGCGCGGTGGAGGTCCCACGCCGTCATCATCGGCGTGCATACGTCGTGCCGCCCCTGCACGATCACCGTCGGGATGTGCCGGATCGCGTCGATCCCGGCGATCAGCTGCCCCTCGGTCCACCACCCGCCGTGCACGAAGAAGTGGTTCTCGATGCGGGCGAAGGCCGTGGCGGTGCGCGGGTCCGACATCGCCGCGATCTGCGCGGCGTCCGGACGCAGCGTCACCGTCGAGGCCTCCCAGGTCGACCAGGCGATCGCGGCGGGCTCGTGGACGGAAGGATCCGGATCGAACAGGCGGCGGTGGTACGCCTCGATCATGCGCGAACGCTCGAGCACGGGGATCGGGGCGACGAACGCCTCCCAGAGATCCGGGAACAGGGCCGCCGCTCCGCCCTCGTAGAACCACTCCAGCTCGACCCGGCGCAGGGTGAAGACGCCGCGGAGCACCAGCTCGGAGACCGAATCGGGATGCGCCTGCGCGTAAGCGAGGGCGAGGGCGCTCCCCCACGACCCGCCGAACACCTGCCAGCGCGCGATGCCGAGGTTCCTGCGCAGCAGCTCCAGGTCGGCGACGAGGTGAGCGCTGGTCACGAAGCGCAGGTCGGCGTCGGGCGCGCTCGCATGCGGCGTGCTGCGGCCGCAGCCGCGCTGGTCGAGAAGCACGATGCGGTACTTCTCCGGGTCGAAGAACCGGCGCTGCCAGGGGGAGGTGCCGCTGCCCGGTCCGCCGTGGAGGAACACCACGGGCTTGCCGTCCGGATTCCCGCTGACCTCCCAGTACACGCGGTGGCCGTCGCCCACGAGGAGCTCACCGGAGTCGTAGGGCTCGATCTCGGGATAGAGCGCATCCAGGTTCATCGCCGTCGATCCCCCTGCTCGTGGTGCGGCCGTACCCCTCCACGGTATCGGACCCTGGACGGGCGCCCGCTCAGGCGGCAGGCGGGTCGAGCTGCTCCGCCGGAAGCGTGAAGGCGCCCGCGCAGACGTCGAGACCATCCTGATAGCCCTGCGCGAACCAGTACTGGCGCTGCTCGCTGGAGCCGTGCGTCCAGCTCTCCGGGTTCTGGAACCCGGACTGCTCCTGGATGTGGTCGTCGCCGACGACGAACGCGGCGTTGAGGGCATCCGTCAGCTGCGCCTCGGTGGGCTTCTGCAGGTACGGGTCGCCGTCGGCATCCGTCTGCTCCGTCATGCGTCCGATCCAGGCACCCGCATAGCAGTCGGCCTGCAGCTCTGTGCGCACGCCGTTGCTTCCCGGACCGGTGCCGTTGTTCGGGTACTCGTCCATGGTCCCGATGAGGTTCTGGATGTGGTGGCCCCACTCGTGGCCGACGATGTAGAGCTGGGCGAGGTCGCCCGCGGATGCCCCGAACTGCTGCTGCATGAGATCGAAGAACGTGGGGTCGACGTACACCCCCTGCTCGGGCGGGCAGTAGAAGGGGCCGACCGCGTTCGAGGCCGTGCCGCACTGCGTCGGGGTGGAGCCGTCGACCACCGTGAGCGTGGGAGCCACGTACCCCTGGACGTTGTCCTCCCAGAACGCGTCGAGGGCGACCTGGGCGCCCGCCATGCGGCAGTCGACGTCTTCGTTCGCGTCCTGACCCGTCTTGCAGTCCTCGATCACCGAGCCGGTCGTGCCGCCTCCGCCGGGAGCCGCGCCGCCGCCCAGGAGTCCGGAGAGGTCGATCCCGAGCAGCGGACCGGCGAGGAGGGCGAGGATGCCGAGCACACCGACGCCCGTGCCCCCGGCGATCGCGGCGTTGCGGCCACGGCGACGCGTGCGGTTGTTCGAGATGTCGGCGTCGGGGTTGAACGTCATGGATCGAGGGTACTCCGCGCCCGAACGGTCGTAGGCTCGGGACATGACCACCACGATCACGATCACGGGCGCGGGCGGACAGATCGGGTACGCGCTGCTCTTCCGCATCGCGGCGGGGGATCTGCTGGGCCCGGACGAGAAGGTGCGGCTGCGGCTGCTGGAGATCCCGCAGGGGCTCGGCGCCGCCGAGGGCGCGGCGCTCGAGCTGGAGGACGGGGCCTTCCGCCTTCTCGAGCACGTCGAGGTCACCGACGACGCGGCCGTCGGATTCGACGGCTGCGATCTCGCGCTGCTGGTCGGGGCGCGTCCTCGCGGACCCGGCATGGAGCGCGGCGACCTGCTCGCCGCCAACGGGGGGATCTTCGGCCCCCAGGGCGCGGCGATCGCGGCGCACGCGTCGCCGGACGTGCGCGTCACGGTCGTCGGCAACCCCGCGAACACGAACGCGCTGATCGCCGCGGCGTCCGCCGACGGCGTGCCCGCCGAGCGCTTCACGGCACTGACCCGGCTCGACGAGAACCGGGCGCGAGCCCAGCTGGCCCAGACGCTGGGCGTGCCCGTCGACACCGTGCGGCGCGTGCCGATCTGGGGCAACCACTCCGCGACGCAGTTCCCCGACGTGTCGCACGCGACGGTCGGCGGACAGCCCGTCGCCGACGCCCTCGAGGCGATCGTGGGCGACATTCCCACCTGGCTGGACGAGACCTTCATCCCCCGCGTGGCGAAGCGCGGCGCCGAGATCATCGAGGTGCGCGGATCGTCGTCGGTGGCGTCCGCCGCGAGCGCGACCATCGACCACGTGCGCGACTGGGTGCGGGGGACGGCGGACTGGACGTCGGCCGGTGTCGTGTCGCACGGCGAGTACGGGGTGCCCGCTGGCTTGATCTCGTCGTTCCCGGTGGAGTCGGTCGACGGGGAGTGGCGCATCGTGGAGGGTCTCGACATCACCGCCGACGCCCGTCGCCGCATCGACGCGTCGGTCGCGGAGCTGGTCGAGGAGCGCGACGCCGTGCGGGCCCTCGGCCTGCTCTGACGCCGCACTCTTCCTCCACACCTGAGCGCGGAATCGAGTTCTCCACTGTCCTCACCCGAGTCGATGACGCCGACATATGGTTACTGGACGCTCGACGCTCCACGGAGCAGAATGGACCGGTGACCTTGTCTCCTGACACCCTCGGAATGATCATCACGCTGTTCACCTTCATGGCGAGCGGGATCGGCGGTGTGGCGGCCCTTCTCGCTCATCACATGAAGCGCATCGACGCCCGCTTCGACACCGTTGACGCGAGGCTCACCCGCGTCGAGAGCGAGCTGGTCGACGTCAAGATCACGATCGCGCGGCTCGAAGGACCGCAGCGTCGGTTCCAACAGCTCTAGCCCCGGGGCACGCTGCCAACCGCCCGGATCGACCCGGGCGGCGACAGCGTGACCCGAGTCGCCGCTCTGCTCAGCTGCTCCGGCGCATCGCGCGGACGCCCGCCCCCAGGCCCAGCACCGCGACCACGAGCGCGGCGACCCAGCCCCACAGCACCGTGACGTCGCCGAGGTCTCCCGCCAGCAGCGCGCGTTCGCCCTGCACAACCCAGTTGAGCGGGTTCACCGTGGCCACCGCCTGCATCCAGTCCGGCGCCTCGTCGAGGGGGAGCAGCATCCCCGACAGGATCAGCAGCGGGAAGATGAGCGTCTGCTGCACCCCCCAGAAGAGCCACTCGCGGTCCTTCGTCTTCAGCGCGAGCGTGTAGGAGAGCGAGCCGAGGCCCACCCCGAACACCGCGAGCATCGCCAGCCCCACCGCGAGTCCGACCGCATCGATGCGCAGCCCGAACGGCCAGGCGATCAGCACGATGATGAGCGCCTGCACGACGATGGGGGCAATCTCCTTCAGCGCCCGCCCCACGAGCAGCGACGACCGCGACAGCGGCGCGACGAGAGTGCGCTCGTGCGAGCCTGTCATCATCTCGTACTGCAGGTTCGAGCCGGTCGCCCCGGTGCCGAAGAGCACGATCATCACCAGCACCCCGGGCACGAACCACTGCAGGGTCGCGGCGACGGGCTGGCCGGACTGCCCGACCAGCAGCGGCGCGAAGAGCCCCAGGAACACCAGCGGCTGCAGCAGGCTGAAGATGAGCGAGAAGGGGTCGCGCACGACCGGCTTCAGCTCGCGGGTGAGCACGTTCCAGGTGTCGCGGGCGGGATTGGCGCGCACCGCGGTGTCGGGCTTCGTCATGGTGGTCATCGGTTCGCTCCTGTCGGCTGTGCGGTTCCGGACGCGTCGGCCGGCGCATCCGCCTCTTCCCCCTCGTCCGTCGGCTCACCCTCGCCCGCCTCGCGGAGGGTGCGCCCCGTGAGCGCGAGGAACACGTCGTCGAGGGTGGGCGGCACGCCGGTCGCGCGCTCCACCTGGATGCCGGCGGCGGCGAGCGCGCGCACGGCGGTGGGCAGCAGCGCGTCACCCCCGGGCGCCGTGACGACGACGTCGTGCTCGCCGTCGCGTCGGACCTCGCGGTCGGTCAGCCCCTGCACCACCGCGACGGCGCGCTCCGCGTCGGAGGCGGTGCCGAACCCGAGCGTCAGCAGATCGCCCGCCAGGTGCGACTTCAGGCGCGCCGCGGTGTCGTCGGCGATGACGCGGCCCTTGTCCATCACCATGACGCGCTCGGCGTAGCGATCGGCCTCCTCGAGATAGTGGGTCGTCAGGAAGATCGTCGTGCCGTGCTGCTCCCGCAGGTCGAGGATGTGCTGCCACAGGTTCGCCCGGCTCTGCGGGTCGAGCCCCGTCGACGGCTCGTCGAGGAACAGGAGCGGCGGGGCGTGCATCAGACCGAGGGCGATGTCGAGACGGCGCTTCTGGCCCCCGCTCAGCTGCTGCACCGACCGTGTGGCGAAACCGCCGAGGTCGAGCGAGGCGATCAGCTCGTCGGCCCGCGCGCGGGCGGCGGCCTTCGGCATCCCGTAGAACGCGCCCTGGCTCAGCAGCTCGTCACGGGCGCGCTGCGCGAAGCTGCCGCTCGTGAGCTGCCCGACGTATCCGATGCGGGCGCGCACCTCGGCGGGCCGCTGGAGGATGTCGAAGCCCACCACGCGCGCGGTGCCGGACGTCGGCGGGATCAGGGAGGTGAGCATGCGCAGGCTGGTGGACTTGCCCGCGCCGTTGGGTCCCAGGAAGGCGACGAGCTCGCCCCGCGCCACCTGGAACGCGAGGTCGGTGACGGCCTCGACGGTCTTCTTCTTGACGGTGAAGCGCTTCGTGAGTCCCTGCGCTTCGATGATCGGTTCGTTGGACATGCTCCGAAGGTAGAAGGCAATGCGGACACCTGCCGTCCGCGATCAAGAGGAAACTGGAGGCATGTCCGACACGGCGACCCGCGCACTCTCCCTGCTCAATCTGCTGCAGACGCACCGGCATTGGCCGGGGACCGAGCTCGCGCAGCGCCTCGGCGTCACGGAGCGGACGGTGCGTCGGGACATCGAGCGGCTACGCGACCTCGGGTACCGCATCGAGTCGGTGCCGGGCGCTGCCGGGGGCTATCGTCTCGAAGCCGGGAGCGCGGTGCCACCCCTGCTTCTGACCGATGACGAGGCCGTCGCCATGGCGATCGGACTCCGGGTGGCCGCCTCTCAGCGCCTCGTGAGCGGGCCCGAGACGACCATCACCGCGCTCGCGAAGCTCGAGCAGGTGCTGCCCGCTCCCCTGCGCCGACGCGTGATCGCCCTGGCCGACACCGTGCAGCCGGCGGGGATCAACGCCGGGGCCGCGGTGTCGAGCGAGGTGCTCGGCGAGCTGGCGCTGGCGTGCCGCGACGCCGAGCGCGTGCGGTTCACGTACACCGCCGCGTCCGGCGAGGTCACTCACCGCCGCGTCGAGCCGCACGCCCTCGCCCCCGCGGATCGGCACTGGTATCTGCTGTGCTGGGATCTCGACAAGAGCGACTGGCGCACGTTCCGCGTCGATCGCCTCTCGGCCGTGGAGCACACGCGGGTGCTCTTCGCCCGCCGCCCGCTGACTGCGGAGGAGATCGAGGAGTTCATCCGCGTCGCGCGGTCCTGGGTGCGGCAGCCGGTCGAGGCGGATGCGGTCATGGAGCTGCCCTACGACGAGATGCGGGCGTTCTTCGGGCAGTGGGGCCAGGGGGCGACCGCCGAGGACGACCGCCGCACGCGGTGGCCCGTCGGGGGCGGCGACTTCCGCGAGACGATGTACGGCCTGTCGTGGATCCCGGCCGGCGTCGAGTACACCGTCGACCTCGCCGAGCCCTCGCGCGGCGAGCTCCGGGAGACCCTCGAGCGGATGCTGCGCGCGCTGGATGCGGAGCCCGCCCCGTCCCGTGCGGCCGTGCGCGACGACCGCGTCGGCTGAGCCGCGGACCGCCCCTGCGCCGGGTCGCCGGACAGGGCAGAATGGAGGGCGGAGGTGCGCCATGAGCGATGCGACGGACCGGACGACCGGGGCGATGTCGGTGGAGGATGCTCTGACGAGCCCGCTGCACCTGCCGCACGCCGCGGCGGAGTGCCCGAAGTGCTTCACCGAGCTGCAGCAGAACCGGGACTTCTGGCTGGCCCGCCCCGACGGCTCGCGCCTGGTCGGGTTGGTCGTCGCCCGGGAGGGGATGCCCCCGGTCGTGCAGCAGCGGGACGACCTGACCCGGTTCGGCGTGCCGATCGAGGGCTTCCGGCACCCCGCGCCCGACATCCTCGAGAGCTGGGGCGACCGGCTGGCGCGGCTGATCTCGACGCTCCAGTCCGGTGACGTGCTCGTGGTGACGAACCGCCACGCCCTCGGGCGCGACAGCGAGGAGGAGTCGCGGACGGTCTCGGAGCTCCGCCGTCGCGGCATCATCGTCAAGGTGCTGAACCACGAGGCCCGCCATCTCGCCGATCTCGCCCGCTGAGGCGCGCCCTACGACGGAGGAGGGGCCGACGGCGAACCGTCGACCCCTCCTCGGGAAAGCAGGACTCAGCTGCCGGCGAGCTGCTGGTCCAGGTCCTGGATCGCCCGCATCATGCCCAGCAGCGACTCCGACATGTCGTTGATGCCGTCGACCGCCGTCTTCAGACCCGTGGTCAGCTCCGTGTACCCCTCACCGAACTTGCCCGACGCGTGCTGCGTCTTGAAGTCCTCGCCCAGAAGGGTGTCGACCTGACCCTTCAGCGTGTCCAACTGACCCTGAATGTCATCACGAGCCTGCGACAGCGACGACGCCACCTGCTCCATCTCTGCATAAGACGCACCGAAATCGGCCATCGTCCACACCTCCGAAAATCGTTTGGACCGGACCCCTCCGGCCCGATGAGAACCACACTACGGAAATCAGCGCGCGTCTGTCGATGGGGACAACTCCCCATCGGGTCCGGCTCCGGCGTCCGGCGTCGCCGGTTCGGCCACCGCCTGCTCCCAGGCGACGGTCGAGATCATGAGGTCGCTGAGCACCGTCATGCCCCGGATCGCGTCGTCCGAGATGGCCGCCGAGTCGGGCGTGAGGATCGTCGTGGTGAAGACGAGCGCGCGGGTGCGATTGGTCTCGGGCACCGGCAGCGCGTACATGATCGTGCGGCCGGGGATCTTGTCGATGTCGGCGCCGCGGGGCGCGCGGGCGGCCTCGCCCTCCCAGCGCACGATGTGCTTGGCGTCTTCGAGGAAATCCGCGCCGCGGGTGCGGAACGCGTCGGAGATCCACCCGTCGAGGTTGGCTCCGTCCTCGCCCTCGACCGCCGACGCCGTGATGGACATCGGCAGGAGCTCGTCCGCCTCGACCTCCTCCTGCCGATACAGGGCGAACACCTTGGAGCGGGCCATGCCCTGACGCACGCGCGCCATCATCGCCCGATACTGTGCCTCGAGGTCGGGCCGACCCGCCTGCCGGAACAGCTGCGAGGCGCGCGCGAGGTCGGCCTTCTCGGTCTCGGAGGAGGCCGCCCGCCGGCGCCACCCCGGCGGGAGGGCCATGCGGAAGGGCGGGATGCCGTACTGCAGCTCGACGCGGAGATCGTTCATGACCCCATCCTCACAGACGACGACCGCGCCGACCTCACGCGCCGACCCGATCGGGGAGCCGGATGCCCTCGACGAGGCGCAGGAGCTCCTCCTCCAGGCGGGCGAACACCGGCAGCGTCGTCCCCATCGCGTTGACGGCGATCAGCACGTCGCCGTTCTCGAGCAGCAGGTCCCACTGCGCGACCAGCAGCGCCCTGCCGTCCTCGGGCTGCACGCCATCCGTGCGGCGGATCAGGATGCCGGAGCCGTGCGCGTCGGTCTCGATCGCGATGCCGTCGGCGGCGGTGGCCCCCGGAGAGGTGGTCGCACCCTCGACGATCTCCCGCGCCGTCTCGCCCGCGAGGTCGGTGACGACGATGCTCACGAGCACATCGCTGTAGACGCCGGGAGGCGCGAACCACAGTCGGGTGACGAAGGGCTCCACCATGGCCAGCAGCGCCTCGGCGGTGACGGTCAGACCCTGCCGGTCGCCGTCGGTCAGCGCAGCGGCGGACTCGTAGTGCCCGAGCACGGCGTCGATCCAGGTCCGTGCGGTCTCGGGGCGATCGGCGAGCTCCGCCGCCGGGGGCAGCGGGATGAACTGCGCAGCGTCGTAGTCGAGGTCCCAGGTGATCGGGGAGGTCGGCGTGGCCACGTCAGAACAGCCCGTTCACGGCACCGGCGGGCGACAGGGCCCCCGAGGGGCGACCGTTCGCGACGGAGACGCCGCGGTCGACCCACTTGTAGACGTTGAACGCCTGCTCGAACGCCGTCGGCGCGCCGCCCACGACGTTCTGCAGCGCGGTGGGCAGCTGGCTGAAGAGCTGCGTGCCCATGGCCTGCTTCGGCGCCGACTCGACCGCGTTGGTGAACGCGATGGTGAAGGAGCGGTTGGTTCCTCCGACGAAGCGATCCAGCATCCCCGCCAGGGAGAACGGCCCGGTCATCTTGACCCCCGAGACCCGGCCGGCGAAGGCGTCGAACTTCGGCAGCCAGTTCGCCCGCCATCCGGCGCGCGGCGCGAACTGCAGGTTCTGCAGCCCGCGCACCTGCTGGAACGGCTTGGTGATGCCCTTGCCGATCTCGCCCAGGAACTTCAGCTGCCCGCCCTTCTTGAACAGCAGACCGAGCTTGCCGATGGGCAGGATGCCGACCACCGACCACAGGAGGTCGCCGATGCCCTTGCGACCGTCGAACATCAGGGCGACCGTGAGCAGCAGAGAGGCCACCGCCACGATGACCGCCAGTGCCGCGATGAACGGGCCGCCGATGATGAGCCCGAGCACGGCGAGCCCGAGGCCGACCCAGCTGAGCACCTCCGCGACCACGGCGAGCACGCCCGCGACGTTCTCCCAGGTCGAGTCCTCGCCGATCTTGTTCGCGTCCTCGAGGTCGTTGACGGCCGTCTCGTACGCGCTCTCCCACGTCTCGTACGCGCCGTCGTAGCGGCGGAGGTTCGCGTCGTGCGTCTCCCGGGCCTGCGACAGGGCGGAGGCGGCACTGGCCGCCGCCTGCTCGAGGCGATCGCTCTCGCGCGTGCTCGCCTCTTCGTTCTCGGGAGTCGGCGGGTTCCACGTCAGGGCGTTGCTGAAGCCGTTGAAGTCGCTCTGCGCCTCGGAGGCCGTCCCCTGCGCCTCGGTGAGCGCGGCGAGCGAGTCCTCGCAGTCCGCCACGATGGTCGTCATCTGCTGCTGGGCCGTGCTCAGGGCGCTCGCATAGCGGCTGAGGACCGTGCCGGCGGGCTGGTAGCGCTGACCCGCCTCCTTGAGATCCTTGTGCGAGTCGTCCACGACCTCGCGGATCTTGTCCATCGCGTAGCCCTTGCCGCGCACGCTGCCGTCGCCGATCCCGCGCAGCACCGTCGCCGCCGAGAGCATGTCCTCCGCGAGGTCCGAGATCTGCGTCGCCCGCGCGTCGATTCCCGCCGGGTCGCCCGCGATGACCTCGACCGTGCGTCCTCTGGTCGTCTGCATCGTCGCCTCTCCTAGTTCACCGTGGGTCGGCCGGGGCCCGCCCCGGGCCCGGTCTGTGCGGGCGTGGACGCCTGCTCCATCTGGCTCGCGAGATCCAGGTCGGCGGTGTTCGTCTCGTCGATCGTGCCCTGCACCCGCTCGCTGACCTTCTGGAGCTTGCTCAGGAGCTTGTCGCGGCTGTCGTTCCAGCTGCCCTCGAAGTCGTGGCAGCGGTCACGCAGACGGCTGTCTCCCGCCGGGCGCCCCACGGCTTCCTGCACATCTCCCTGTCGGGCGCTCGCCGACTCGAACTCCGAGATGATCGATGCAATCTGCCGAGCCATCTCCTGAAGATCGCTCATCGGGAGCAGCATCCCATCGCTGCCTGACATGGCGTCCTCCCTCTCTCCGCGTCCGACGATAGCGGCTTCCGGGAGCACGTCGCGATGGGGAGAACTCCCCACGCGGGTCAGCGGCCCCGGGAGCGCGTCGTCTTGAGGAGGATCTCCATCGCGTCGGCCCCCAGCGCGGTGAGCGCGGCGGCGCCCGGCCCCCGTTTCGCGAACCGTCGGGACTCCTTGCGGAAGAGGTCGCGGGGGTCGCGTGCGACCACGTCGGCCGCCGCCCGCCACCGGTCGAGCGACGCGGCGTCGAGCTCCCCCTTGCGTGCCCGGCGGACCTTCGTCAGCCGGCGGGCCGCCTTGCTCCGCTCCCACGCGGCATCCGCGAACGGCTCGTTCGCCCGCGCCTTGAGCGCCTTCTCCTGCCGCTGGGCGGTGTCGCGCACGATCTCGGCGACGTCGTTCGCGTAACCGGGTGCGCGGCCGAGCAGGCTCTTCTCCTCGGCGACCCATGCCGCCAGCGCCCGATCGCCGCAGTCGAAGCACAGGCGGGTGGGGAGCACCCCCGTGCCGAGGTATCCACAGTCGCAGTTCAGCGCCGAAGCGCGCGTCGCACGAGACTCACTCACCCGCCCAGCCTAGAGCGTCCGCGCTCCTGTCTGCTCCGCGAGAGCGCCGGAGCGCAGAGACGCCGAGAGGCGCCGACCGGTGCGGTCGACGCCTCTCGTCTGCGGTGTGCGTGTCAGCTGCCGGCGAGCTGCTGATCCAGGTCCTGGATCGCCCGCATCATGCCCAGCAGCGACTCCGACATGTCGTTGATGCCGTCGACCGCCGTCTTCAGACCCGTGGTCAGCTCCGTGTACCCCTCACCGAACTTGCCCGACGCGTGCTGCGTCTTGAAGTCCTCGCCCAGAAGGGTGTCGACCTGACCCTTCAGCGTGTCCAACTGACCCTGAATGTCATCACGAGCCTGCGACAGCGACGACGCCACCTGCTCCATCTCTGCATAAGACGCACCGAAATCGGCCATCGTCCACACCTTTCGAAAATCGTTCGGACCGGGCCCCTCCGGCCCGATGACTTCATCCTTCCGGATGCCGCCCCACCGCGTCGATGGGGAGGAGTCCCCATCGACGCGCGTCCCGCGGCCTAGGCCCGTCGGTCGGCCTCCACCAGCGGCAGCTGCACGGTGACCTGACGGCCCGCCTGCACGAAGATGCCGCGGCCCTCGGGGAAGTCCGTGCGCTTCACCTTCGGGAACGGCACCTTGAACACAGCGTCGCCGTCGAACGAGTCGGGCTTGAGGATGATGCCCTTGCGGCCCGCCTTGAAGTCGCCGATGAACCCGAAGCCGCTCGTCACCTGCGTGACGTCGGCGTCGCCGATCAACAGGTGGTCGCTGCGGTTGATCGCCTGGAACAGCGCCTTCATCTCCCGCTCCGCCGGTCCGTCCGCGAACTGCGGGACGTCTTCGACGACGACGAGGATGCGGATCCCCAGGGCGTCGTCGGCGGCGAGCTCGGTGAGCTCCTTCGCGAGCTCCTTCGCGTCTTCCGGCGTGACCGCGCTGCGCGTCCAGTCGGCGTAGTCCTTGAGCTGGGACCGGCGCCCGCCGAAGTGGAACAGGCGGGTGGCGGGATCGAAGCGCCGCATCGCCGTGACGAGACCCTTGAGCGCGGTGGTCTTGCCCGACTGCGGCGGACCGGCGACCACGAACGTCCCGACCGGATCGAAGTCGCGCGCGGACAGGGTGTCCTCCGCCACGCCGAGCACCGGGAACTCCCCCAGACGCTCGGGCAGGTCGCGCACCGCGAGCCGCGTCGGCAGCGCGCCGATCTCCTCGACCTCGCGCACCCCCGCCGCCCGGAGCTGCGTTGCGAGCTGCTCGAGCAGCTTCGTCTGCTCGGCGACGTTGGGCGTGCCGCCGAGCGTCGCGATCTGCGTCTCGAGGCCGTCGACGATCGCGCGACCGGGTGCCGAGCGCTCGTCGAGCACGTCCTTGGGCGCGTTGAGCATGGCGTAGCCCGACTCGTCGGCCAGGCGCAGCACCACGCGCCGTGACACGTTCGCACTCACCGCGGTGGGCACCGAGCCCGAGCGGTCCGCGCTCGCGATCACGTGCACGCCGAGCGGACGACCCTCGCCGAGGATGCGCATGAACGTCTGGTAGAACGGCATCCGCGCCGTCGTCGACTCCCACTCGGCCCGGAACTGCGGGAACCCGTCGATCAGCAGCAGGATACGGGATTCGGGCTGCCCGGTGATCTCCCGGTACTCGGTGAGGCTGGCTGCGTTGGCGGCGCTGAAGCGCTTGCCGCGGTCGTCCAGCACCCGCGCGAGCGAGCGCAGGACGCGCTGCACGCGCTCGGCGTCGTCGCCCGCGATGATCGAGCCGACGTGCGGGAGGGTCTCGAGGCTCTTGAGCGAGCCGGAGCCGAAGTCCAGGCCGTAGACCTCGACGTTCGCGTGCTCGGCATGGAACCCGGCCGAGATGGCCAGCGTGCGCAGCACCGTGGACTTGCCCGAGCCGCTCGTGCCGTAGACGAGCAGCGAGCCGTCCTTGTCGGGCACGAAGTACGCGGGCTCCTGCAGCTGGCGCGCGGGCACGTCCATCTTGCCCAGCAGGATCTGCCCGTCGCCCAGCACCGGCAGGTCGCGGATGTCGACCGCGCGCTCGAGGTCGTCGAGCCACGGGCGGCGGGGCGCGGGGATCCCGGCCTGCGCCGACGCCTTCACGAGCGAGGCGACGAGGCGCTTCTGGTCGTTGGGCCCGAGGTCCTCGTCGTGCGAGTCGGACTCGGGCGCCTGATCGGCCTCCCAGGTCTGGATCGACCCGAACCGCAGCTCGGCGATCTTGACCTCGGCGGCCTGCTCCTCGTCGCTCGACCATCCGCCCGCGTACGCCGACTGGAAGGGCACGAGACGGCCCGGTCCGGTCTTGGCGATGCCGCGGCCGGGGATCGAGGGCGGGAAGGAGGCCGCGATCGGGTCGTCCACCACGTCCTTCGAGTCGGACTCGTCGGCCATGCGCAGGGCGACACGCAGGTTGGTGTTGGCGCGCAGGTTGTCCTTGATCACGCCGGCCGGCCGCTGGGTCGCCATGATCAGGTGGATGCCGAGCGAGCGACCGCGCTGCGCGATGTCGACCACCCCGTCGACGAACTCCGGCACCTCGCCGGCGAGCGCCGCGAACTCGTCGATCACGAGCACGAGGGCCGGAGGCGTCTCGGGGTCGCGGCGCTTCTCGAGCTCGAGGAGGTCCTTGGCCTTCTTGCGGTTGAACAGGTGCTCCCGGTGGTGCAGCTCGGCGCGGAGGCTGGTGAGCGCACGCCGCACGAGGTGGGGGCTGAGGTCGGTGACGAGGCCCACGCAGTGCGGCAGCTCGACGCAGTCGGCGAAGGCCGATCCGCCCTTGTAGTCGACGAACAGGAACGTCACGCGGTCGGGGCTGTGCGCAGCCGCCATGCCGAGCACCCACGCCTGCAGGAACTCGCTCTTGCCCGCGCCGGTGGTGCCGCCGACGAGCGCGTGCGGGCCCTGGGTGCGCAGGTCGAGCGTCATGGCGTCGGTCTTCGACTGGCCGATGATCGCGCGCAGGTTGCCCGCCTTCTTCAGGCGGGGCTGCGGCGTGCCCGACCGGTCGAGGATCGTGTTGTTCTGCCGCCAGCGGTCGATCACCGCGGTCGGGTCCGAGGCGAGGTCCGCGCCCACGAGCGAGAGGAACATGACCGAGTTGGGGATGTCGGAGGAGTCCTCGATCACGGTGCTGGAGTCGACGACGGGCGCCAGCCGCTTGGCGAACATCGTCATGTAGGCGTGCGAGACGCCCTCGACCTGCACGTCCGGGTACGAGACGCCGCTGCGGACCGTGCCGACCGTGGCCGCGCCGAGTCCGGCGCTCACGTCGACGAAGGTGCGGCAGGCGGCCGGCAGCGCCGCGACCACGGGGGCGACGAAGAGGCCGTACACGCCGACGTCGGCGCCCCGCTCGAGGATCTGCGTGAGACGCGCGCGGTCGACGGGGGCGTCGTTGGTGACGATCACGACGATCGCGGTCTGCCCGGGGAAGGTCGCGTCCTCCGCCGCGCGCTTGACGTCGGTGCCGTACAGCATCGGGTCCCAGTCGTCCCCGTACGGCGGGCGCTGCGACTTCGCCTCGCGCGAGCGGCGCAGCACGATCTCCTCGAGGCCGTTAAGCAGAGCGGTGCCGGTGGAGGCGGAGTCGGCGAGCGCGACGTCCTTGAACGGGTTCCGCTCGCTCGAGGTGTGCGGGAGCCACTTGAGCCAGTCCAGCTCGTTCGCCCATCCGGGCTCGGTCAGGGCGACCGTCACGAGCTCGTTCGGCGAGTGCATGCCGAACAGCTGCACGGCGATGCCCCGCAGGGCGTCGCTCGCGAGCGAGGTCGGGCCGGCCACGCCGATCGACCCCACGCTCTGGAGCGACTCGAGGATCGGCACGTCCTCGATCATCCGGTACCGGTCTTCGAGGCGGTCGACGCGCTCGACGTACTCGACCAGCGCCTCGGGGGTCTCGGTGCGCTTGACCCGCGACCGCGAGCGGTCCGCGCAGGTTCCCAGCCGCAGTGCGAGGAAGTTCCAGTGCTCGGGTCGCCGCGTCCACAGCAGCGGTCCGAGCCGCATGGCCTCGTCGAAGACGACCGCGACGGCGGGGACCTCGTTCTGGCGGACCTCGCGCTCCCGGGGCTGCAGGTGGTACAGCTTCTCCTCGAGGCGCTCGAACTGCTCCTCGAAGGACTCCACCTCCTTGCGCAGACGCTGCCCGACGTTGGTCTTCTGCGAGATGTAGTTGCCGAACATCATCATCGGCGACGCCGCCGCGATCATGAGCGACAGCGGCCGCTGCGTGATGCTGAACATGGTCACGGCGAGCAGGACCGGAGCGACGAGCATCGGCCAGGGGAACAGCCGCTTGACCTGGTCGCGGGGATAGCGGGGCTCGTCGAGCTCCTCCCCCTTGAACCGCTCCTCGACCCGCGGGCTGCGGTTGAACAGCAGGGCGCCCCCGCGCTCGAGCACGGGATCGCCCTCGGCCGACCCGTCGAAGTCGCTGACGAGGTGCACGACGAACTCGCTGTCGCCGAGGGTGAACCGCTGGCCGGGGATCACGCGCAGGCGCTGCACCAGACCCCCGTCGACGAGGATGCCGTTGGCGGAGTTCAGGTCGACCAGCTCGACGAACGTGGGCGCCACCTCGATGCGCGCGTGGCGCTTGGAGACCAGAGGGTCCGCGATCGTCACGTCGTTGGCCGCGTCGCGGCCGATCAGGAAGTGCCCGACGGGCAGCGGGAACTCCTGTCCCGCGGCCGGTCCGCCGGTGACCGAGAGCAGGGCGGCCGGACGCGCGCCCGCGCCGCCGACCGAGGCCCGGTTCGGGCCGACGTTCACGACCTCGGCGAGGAAGCCGGAGCCGAGCGGCGCATCGGCGACCAGCAGATCGGGGTTGAGCATGGTCGGCTGGTCGCTCGTGGGCGGCGCGACCGACAGGGTGAGCACGTCGGCGGGAGCGGCCGCGATGCTGCGCAGCGGATCGGTCGAGGCGATCCGGCGCGCGACGTCGGCGACGGTCGCGGTGGAGTCCGCCATGACCACGACGTCGGTCAGGGGGGCCGTCGGGCGGCGCAGGGTCAGTTTGACTCTCATCGTCGGTCCTCACCGCGCAGGGCGCGCGTCTCGTCGGTCGGGGTGTGCACCGGCATCCGCGGGGTCATGCCGATTCCACGCGCAGCGTGCGGTCGCCGAAGCGCACGACGTCGCCGATCTGCAGCTCGGCGGGGTGGCCGGCGACCAGCGGGGTCTCGGCGCCGTTGCGGATGAGGGCGCTGCCGTTGGTCGAGGCGCGGTCGACGGCGAACACGCCGCGACGGCTGAGCATCACGGCGATGTGCGTCTTCGAGACCGAGCGGGTGTCGTCGACGAGCGGCACGAGCTGCGCCTCGCCCTCGCCGGCGGCGGCGCTGGGGGAACGGCCGATGAGCGTCGTGCCGCGCACCTCGATCCGGTCGCCGGTGTCGAGCACGAGCACGGTGCGCACGGCGGAGGCCGCGGGGTGGGGCGCCGGGGCGGAAGCGGGCGCGGGCGCCGGAGCCGGGACGGACGCCGGAGCCGGGATGGGCGCCGGAGCTGCGACGGGCGCCGGAGCCGCGACGGGCGCCGGAGCCGCGGTGGTCGCCGCGGGAGCCGCCGTCGGTGCCGGGGCAGGGACGGATGCCGGGGCAGGGACGGGAGCCGCATGCACCGGAGCACCCGTGGCGAGCGGCGCGGGCACGGCCGAGACGAGCGCACCGCCCTGGGCTGGGTCGTCGCGCTCGACCGGAGCGCCCGTCGGCGGACGGTGCGCGCCGATGACGCCGCCCGAGAGTCGCGCGCTCGGCACGTATGCGGCGGGGGCGTCGCGGTCGACCGGCGTCGCGAGGGAGGGCAGCGGGGCCTTCTCCTCGTGCTCGGGCGTCTTGACCGACTTGCGCGCGATGCGCATGCGCTTCTGGTCGTAGGGATTGAGCCCCTGGCGCACGTCGACGAACCAGGTGCCCGCCGCGAGATCCAGCCACCCGCGTCCGCGCTTCTCGATGTCGAACAGCGGCGACAGGGCGACGACGAGCAGCGGACCGACGAGGGGGATGAGGAACGAGGCGCACCCGACGAGGTACCGCACGACCGCTCCGCGCCAGAACCCCGGGCGCTCGAGCGTGCGCACGTTGATCGAGCGGATGCCGCAGAGGGCCTTGCCGAGCGTGACGCCCTTGCGGCCGTGGAGCACGAGCTGCACGATGACGAAGGCGGTCGTCAGGCCCTGCGAGACGGCGACGGCGATGATGATCCACAGCAGGTCGTCGCGCGCGAAGAACGCGTCGGCGTCGAAGCCGCCGATGGACTCCACGAGGAGGGGCGTGAGGACGATGAGGGCCGGCAGCGCGAGGAGCACCGCGACGGCGAGCTCGACGAGGGACGCCAGCACCCGCCGGCCGCGGGGCGCGGCGCGCAGCCCGAGCGACGCGGCATAGGCCGGGTCGGGTCGTCCGTGCGCGTCGAGGCCTTCGACGACGGGCACGCCGTCGTCGATCTCCCAGATCACTCCTGCTCCCCTTCGACCTCGTCGGCGTGCGCGGTGTCGAGCAGGGGCAGGTCGTCCTTCGTGACCAGGCGCGACGCGATCACGTGCTCGACGAGTCGCGCGCGACGGTTCGTGGCGAAGCTGCGCTGTCCTCCGCGCATTCCCGGCACGCCGACGCGGTCGAACTTGTCGCACACGTTGTCGAGCTTGCGGTTGAAGCGCGTGACGGTCCAGCCCAGACGCTCCGCGGCCTTGGCGGACGTGGGGATCTCGCTCATGCCGGTGCCGTCGCGGCGCAGCTGCGGCTCGGCGAGGGCGAGGATGAGCAGCTTCTGACTGAGCGTCAGCGGCACGTCGCCGATGGTCGAGGCTCCACCGTCGTCGTGCTCGCGCCGCGTGGCGCGGAAGGCCGGCTCCGCCGCGTGCAGGGTCAGCTCGTAGGTCGTGGGGCCCGCGCTGAACACCACCGTGGTCTTCTCGAACACGAGCGGCAGGCGTGCGCCCGGCGCGAGCCAGGCCTGGATGCCGCCGCCCGAGTCGGTCACGGTCGCGGTCAGCCGCGTGCCGACGTTCGACAGCCACCACAGGCCGTCCGCATCGCTGATCTCGAGGAAGTGCCGGTGCAGGAACAGGTTGTCGTCGAGCTCGAGGTCTCCCTCGCGCCCCACGATGAACCGGCCCCCGTTCTCCACCGGGAAGTACTCCCCCGCGAACTCGACCGTGACTCCGGTCGTACCGCTCATTCCACGCACCCCCGCACAGGTTCGGACGCGCGGCCGTCGTCGCGCCGCAGCATCACATCGATGCAGACCATGCCCTCGGTCGAGGGGATCTGCACGGTCTCGGTCTCGGTCTGCTGCTGGTCGGTCTCTCCCGAGACGACGATCTGCGACCAGAGGTAGCTGTCCCCCTCGAGCGGCGACGGGTTCGTCCAGGTGAAGGTCACCTGACCGCCGTCGCGCGTGCCCGTGAGCTCCGCGACCTTCGGCACCACGTCGGGCACCACGTCCTGCGGGTCGGCCTCCTCCGAGGCCTGGGGGTCGGGTTCCGGGGTGATCCCCGCGACCAGCACGTTGAGACCCACGATCGCGCCGACCACGACGACCGCGCCGGGTGCGGCGAGGCCGATCCACAGCCCTCGACGGCTGCGCGGCGACGACGGCTGCGGCGCGGGGGCGACCGGCGGCGCCGGAGTGAACGACGGCGTGATCGGCGCCGCGACATCCGGAGCCACCACCTGCGGCGCGCGCAGGATCGTGCGGTCCTCGGGGTCGGAGGCCGGCGGCGGCGCGGGGGTGCGGGAGGGACGCAGCTGCGTCTCGTCGAGCGCCGAGTCGGCCGCCGGCGAGTCGAAGCGCGGCACCTCGGGCGGCACGAAGCCCGGTCCGCGCGGCTGCGTCGTCGCCGAGGGGCGCGTGAACGCGGCCATGTCGGGGTCGATGCTGACTATCTCGCGCACCCGGGTGAGGCCGTCGTCGTCGTCCTCCAGCTCCTCGGGCGACGGATGCTCGTCGACGATGTCGATCGGCGTGACCGAGTGCGACAGCTCGATCTGCACCTTCTGCAGGGCGCGCGCGAACGCCACGGCGCTGGGGAAGCGGTCGTCCGGGTTCTTCGCCATCGCCCGCTCGAGCAGGCGCTGGAGGCTCTCGGGCGAGTCGGGTCGGCCCAGCGGCGGCAGCGCCGCGCGCTCGATGCGCTCGATGAGGTCGGCGCTCGAGTTGCGCTCGCCCGGCCGCTCGAACGGGGAGCGACCGGCCAGCAGGGTGAAGAGCGTCGCGCCCAGCGCCCACACGTCGGTGCGGACCCCGCTCTGCGGCGGCTCGGCGAATGACTCGGGCGGCGACCACGGGATCGACATGCCCGAGGCCTCGGTGGTGGCGCCGGTCGTCGACGCGATGCCGAAGTCGGTGAGGGCCGGGCGGTTGTACTCGGTGACCAGGATGTTGGCCGGCTTGATGTCGCGGTGCAGCACGCCTGCGCGGTGCGCGGTCTCGACGGCGCCCGCCACCTGGACGCCGACGCGCAGCGCCTCGGCGACCGAGAACGGCTCCTTGCGGGCGCGCAGCTGCAGGTTGGGCCGGGGGCAGTACTCCATCACCAGGTACGGGCGCCCGTCGCCGGCGACGCCCGCCTGGTAGATCGTGACGATGGCCGGATGCGTCGACAGCATGGCCATGACGTTCGCCTCGTCGGTGAACTCCTGCGCCGCGCCACTCGAGATGCGGTCGGCGAGCAGCACCTTCACGGCGACGCGGCGCCGGGGCATCTCCTGCTCGTACAGGAACACGTCGGCGAAGCCGCCGGTGCCGAGCGGCTCCACGAAGGTGAAGCCGGGCAGCACGGGCGGCGGCGAGGGGCGACGGCTCACGGGAGATCCTCGAAGGCGACGGTGACGCCGTCGCCCAGGTCGACGACGTCGCCCGTGAGCACGAGGGTCTGCTCCCCGGGGTGCAGACGCACGGGGTCGGCGCCCGGGCGCAGCAGGGTGGAGCCGTTCGTGGTGTGCAGATCGATCACCACGACCGTGTCGCCCTCGGGGCGCACCTCGAGGTGGCTGCGGGAGATGTCCTGCTGGGGGCTCTCGACGGCGATGAGGTGCGGCAGGTTCGCGCCGCTGGCCCGGGTGGAGCGCGGACGACGCCCGATGATCACGGTGCGGTCGAGCGTCACCACCTGCCCGGTCGAGACCCGCAGGCGTCCGACCGAGGGGGTCGGCGCCTCGGAGACCGGCAGCACGGCGGTCGGAGTCTCGTCGGCGGCCGACGGCTGCTGGCGCAGGGCGCGCAGCTCGGCGGCCGAGATGGTGGCGCCGTCGTGATCGCCCTCGCCGATGGGCGGTGCGGGGGGCGGCGCGGTCACTCCCGACACCGAGTGCACCGTCTCGCCGAACAGCAGGTCGAAGTCGTCGTCGGCCGGGCCGAGCGTCACCTCGGTGGGGTAGAGCGTGTTGCCGTCGACGACCTGCGGGGCCTCGGTGGATGCCGGAACATCGGTCGCGGCAGGCGTCGAGTCGTCGCCCGGTTCGGGAACCTCGGCGATCTGCTCGGTCGGCGACTCCGCATCGACGGCGGCCAGCTCGGCCGCGGGCGCGTCGGGCTGCACTCCGGCTGCGTCGGGATCGTCGGCGGCAGCCTCTCCGGCGGCGGCTCCGTCGGCGACAGGCTCCTCCTCCACAGGCTGCTCGGCGACGGGCTCCGCGCTCCCGGCACCCTCCGGGACGGGCTCCTGCGCCGCTTCCGCCGCGGCCGCAGGGTCCTGGGCCACGAGGGCGGGAGGCTCGGCGGGCGATGAGGACGCGGCATCCGCTCCCGGCACGCCCGCGCTCCCGACCGGCACGCCGGGCGTCGGCACGACGGCGAGCACGGGCGGCACGACGCCGACACCGGCACCGCCGGCCCCGGCATCCGTCGTCCCTCCCCCGAAACGCGCGAGCGACGGCACCGGCCCGCCCGAGAGGACGGCGGACGACACGTCCGCGGATGCCGGCTCGACGACCGGCACCGGTCCGAGCGCAGCCGCCAGGGGGTCGGCGTCGGAGAGCTCGAGCTCGGCGCTCACCGCCGCGGCCCGCACGATGCCGCTCTGCACGGGCAGCGCCGCGTCGCCCTCCGTCGCCTCGACGGTGATCTCGATGCGCGTGGCGCCGCCCACGAAGCGCTCGCTCCAGGTCGTGACCTCGGCGCCGGAGAGCTCCTGCGCGCCGTCGGCCGCCGTGCTCACCCGGGCCGCGACACCGCCGCGCAGGGCGATGCGGACATCGGCCCCCTCGGCGACCGCGGCGGCGAACGGCGGCAGAGCCGTGAACGACCCGCCCGCCCGCGTCGTGAGCACGTCGACGACCGTCGCGAGGGTCTTCTCGGCCGGGAGCCGCTCCCACAGGGTCGCGACCACGTCGGCCGGGGCGTCGGGCGGCAGCGCGACGAGCGCGCCGGGGATCACGATCAGGTTCCACTGTCCCGGTCGGTAGATGGTCTGCATCAGCGAACCCCTCCTGCTGCGGCCTCGCGGGGCCGCGTGTCCATGTCGATGTGGCCGTCGGTCTCGAGCAGCGTGCCCGGCCGCGACGCGACCGAGACGGCATCGACCACGATCACCGTGACGTTGTCGCGACCGCCCGCGCTCACGGCCTCGTCGACGAGGACGTCGGCGGCCTTCTGCGGATCGGGCGTCGTCTGCAGCACTGTGCGGATCCGGTCGTCCGGCACCTCCGACGTCAGTCCGTCGGAGCACACGAGCATGCGGTCGCCGAACTCCGCCGGGAACATCCAGTAGTCGGCGTCGCCGGTGCTGCTCGCGCCGATCGCGCGCGTGATGATGTTGCGGCGGCGGTCGGTGAGGGCCTCCTCCGGCGACAGCTCCCCCGACTCGATGAGCTCCTGCACCACGGAGTGGTCGACCGTGATCTGCTCGAGCTGTCCGTCGGCGAGGCGGTAGGTGCGGGAGTCCCCGATATTGACCGCGAGCCAGTAGCCCATGCCGTCGACCGAGGCGATGACCACGCCGCTGAGCGTGGTGCCCGCGCGTCCGTTGCCCGAGGTCGAGAGCTCCTCGACCTCGTCGCGCGCCCGGGCGAGCGCCCGCCGCACGTCGTCGAGCTCGAGCGCGGTGCGCCCGATGTAGCGGGCGAACGCCGAGACGACGGCGGCGCTCGCGCGCTCCCCCGCCTCATGGCCGCCCATGCCGTCGGCCACGACGAACACGGGCGCGGTGGCGAGATGCGCGTCCTCGTTCAGGGCGCGGCGCAGTCCGGGGTGCGTGGCCGACCCCGGCGAGACGACGAGTCCCGGCCTCACGCGTACCCGCCGATCGTGACGATGCGATCGCCGATCTCGATCGCGTCGCCGAGCCGCACGGGCACACGCTGACCCGGGGGGCACGCGATGCGCTGACCGTCGCGGACGATGGTCATGCCGTTGGTCGAGTGGCGGTCCAGCACCCACCCGCCCGAGGTCTCCGCCGCCGCCTCGAAGTGCGTCTTCGACAGCGACAGCGTCTCGTCGCGCACGGGCACCAGCACCGCGCCGTCCTCCGCCCCGGGGTTGCGGCCGAAGATCGTGCGCCGCGACACCGGGATGCGGGTGCCGTCGTCCCACGTGAAGACGATGCGGTGCCCGGGGATGCTGATGCGGGTCTCCTCCAGGTCGTCCTCGCGCGTCGGCGCGGGGGCAGGCGCGGCGGGAGCGGGCGCGGGAGCGAGCACCGTGGCCGGCGGAGTCGGCGGGGCCGCTGCTTCTGGTGCCGGGCTCGGTGCGGATGCCGTCGGCGCGACGCGCGCGGGCGGGGCGTCCTGCGTCACCCCCGGGACGAAGGCGATGAGGCCGTCGGACTCGACGGCCGGCGTCGAGACGGCCGCGGGCTCCGGGGCGTGCTGCGGCTCGGCGGCGGACGGCGCGTACGGCTGCGGAGCGGGTGCCGGGTACGCGGGCGCCGGGCCGGCGGGCTGCGGGGCGGGCGCGGCGTACGATCCCGCGGTGGGCAGCGGCGGCACGGGCGGGGCGGCGTACGGCGCAGAGCCCGGATGCGGGATGCCGGGGATCGCCGGCGGCTGGGCCGAGCCCAGCGGTCCCCCCGGGGAGGCCGGGGCGGCCGCGGCCGCGGTGGCGTTCGCGGCGGATGCACCGTCGGCGCGGGCGTCGACCATGAGCGACTTCGCGACCTTGTCGTGCCAGCCCTGGAACCGGCCCGAGCCGTCGAACAGCGGCGTGAAGTAGCCCACGACGATCGCGGCGCTGAGGCCGAAGATGACGTTGCGCAGCAGCGCCCGCCCGAAGCCGAGCGAGGCGTCGTCGGTCTCCGAGACCAGGCGCAGCCCTTGCGCCTTCATGCCGATCGAGCCGGTGCGGCTCTGCATCACGGTGTACACGACGAACCAGCCGAGCACGACGACGCCGACCACCGGACCGCCGATCAGGAGGGTCGCCAGCATGGCCTCGACGCTGCCCGAGAGCGTGGCGGCGACGCTGAGGGCGATCACGAGGACGATCGCGAGGCCGCCTGCGATGAGCGCGTCGATGAGGTAGGCGACCGCGCGCCGGGAGACCGGCGCGATCTGACCGGACGGGAGCATGGTCATGGGGTCTCGCTCTCGACTGTGGGGGCTGTCGGGGTGTTCGTGTTCTCGATCGTGCCAGGTTCGCGGCGCACGCGCGCGGCGGCCGCCTCTTTCAGGCCCTGGAGCCCGCGCGACACCGCGGTGCCGCCGAGCAGCGAGCGCAGGCTGATGCGCGCCTTCCAGCGCTTCCAGAAGCCCGCCTCGGCGCCGAGCCCGCCGACGATCTCGTCGACCTCGGCCCAGAACGCCTCGACGTCTTCGGGGCGGGGTTCGGTCGGCCCGAAGACCTCGGCGTCGGCGCGCTCCGCGAGTGCCGTCGCACGCGGTACGGCGAGCGAGTCGGCCACGATCGCCGCCTCCTCCACCCGGGTTCCGCCGGGTGCCAGACGGGCGCCGTAGTCGACCGCGCGGTCGGTGAGCTCGTCCCACCCGCCGCTGATGCGGTCGGACGTGCGGGCGGCGTTGCGCCGGGAACGACGGCGCGCCGCCTTCCACGCGCCGATCACGATGAACGGCGACGCCAGGATCGCGAGGATGGCGAGGGTGACCCCGCCGACGGCGAGGATCAGGCCGAGGATGCCGAGGATGTTCAGCACCTCGTCCTCCGACTTGCGATCGTCGGGGAGCGTGGGCGGCAGATCGACCGGCTCCTGCGGCGGGGGCGGCGGCTGCAGCACCTGCGGCTTCGGGTCGACGCGCGGCTTGGTGTTCTGGTCGTTCGGGACCTGGTCCTCAGGAGGCGTGGGGTTGAAGGTCAGCCATCCGATGCCGTCGAAGTTCACCTCGACCCAGGCATGGACGTCGTCGCCGGTGGCCTCGAACTCCGCCTCGCCGGCATCCTCCTCTTCGGGGTAGTACCCCATGACCACGCGCGCGGGGATGCCGACCTCCCGGGCCAGCAGCGCCATCGCGACGGAGTACTGCTCGTCGTCGCCGATCATCTGGTCGCCGCCCACGAGCGTCGAGATGCGCTCGGCCGTGTGGCCCGCCCGCGACAGCACCTCGCCCTGGAGGCCGTGGCTGAAGAACCCGCCGTCGGAGAGCATGGTCTCCAGCGCACGCACCTGCTCGATGGGCGACTCCGCGTCGGCGACCGTCTCGGCCGCGAGGGTCGTGAGCTCCTCGGGCACGTTGCTCTGCTTGGGCTGAGCGACCTTGCCGAAGTCGACCTCGGCGAGCTGGTCGTCGTCGATCTCCGCGGGCATCACGGTGTCGACCGTGTACGTGTCGCCGCCCGTGAGCCGGGTCGTCGCGACCGCCGTGCCCGTGTCGGGGTTGTAGAACGTGCCGCGGCGCAGCTCCTCGGCGCGGTCGCCGGTGAAGGAGATCTGCGACACGGCGCCGGCATCCGGCACCCACACGCCCGCGTATTCGTCGATCTCGACCTGGAGGGTCACCGGGATGCCCTCGGCATCCGGCGCCATGTTCGAGCGCAGGGGGGTGAACGCGCTCGACGACTCGGGTCCGCCGTCGGTGACGTTGTAGACCATGCCGTCGTACTGGTCCATGACCGCGATGCGCATGCGCGCGCCCTTCGGCAGGCCGCGGACCGTGAACAGCGTCTTGTCGGCGTCGTCGCGGACGTTCTTGCGGAAGGCCTGCAGCGGGCTCGGATAATCGCGGATGTCGAACGGCGGGATGATCACGTCGCGGAAGACGTGCCGGGTCTCGCCGGGGCTCGCGACGGCCGAGCCCGCGACGCCGGCGCCGGCGGCCACGGCGAGCACGGCCGCGCCGGCGAGGAGCCGCCGCATCCGCATCTGCGCGGCGCGCGAGGGGTCGATCTCGCTGACCGAGATCGCCGAGTTCTGCGGCGCCCAGAGCTGACGCAGCGCCAGCCACGCGATGGCGCCGATCGCGAAGACGAGGCCCTGCACGAGCGGGAACGCGGGCTCGGGTGTGCCGAGCGCGATCACCAGGATCAGCACGAGGCCGGCCGGGATCAGCGCCCAGGTGACCGACGGCAGGCGCAGTGCCAGGCTGGCGGTGGTGACGCTCGCCACCAGCGCCAGCAGGAACGGCACGAGCAGGTGATCGTCGGCCGCCGCCACCGGGGCCACCGTCGTCAGCATCTGCTTCCACGCCGTGACCGGACCGAGGGCGAGCTTCTGCAGGGTCTCCAGGCTCGGGATGACCCCGGCGATCGCCGTGTGCGGGAGGGCCAGGGCGCCGCCGAAGACGAAGTACGCCACGATCGTCAGCCCCGCGATGATCAGGATGCCCCATCGGCGCCACGCCGACACTGCGGCGACGCCGAGCCCGAGCAGCAGGCCGCCGACGGCCGCCGGCAGGAACGACGGGCCCGCGAAGGTCGGCCAGAAGCCCACCAGTGCGACGAGGACGAGCACGGCGGTCGCGCCGAGGTCGAGGATCCAGCGCCGCAGCGGGAGCGCCGGGGCCGCGGTGGCGGGGGCGCTCATGCGAGCACCCGCTGGAGGGCGAGCGGGACCTGCTCGAGCGTGCCGACCGTGAGGACGTCGGCCTCGCCGATGCGCCGCAGCGCGGGGGCGGTGACCGTCCCGTCGGTGACGATCGCGAGCACGCGCGCGCCGAACGGCAGCCGCGAGCAGGCGAGACGCAGGTCGTCGGGGCGCACCTTCGACCCGCACAGCAGCACCACGACGCTCGCGAGCGGCATGGTGGCCGCCACGACCCCCGCCAGCTCGGCGATGCCGCCCTCGCGGGGCTTGCTGGTCTCGATCGCCGACAGCGAGTCGAGGAGCTGCTTGCCCGTGCCGGCGGGGAGCTCGCGCCCCTGCACACGGACGTCGACGCGCTGCGAGTCCCGCAGCGCCCGCAGACCGATGGACCCTGCGGCGGAGATGGCCAGCTCGAAGTCGTCGGGGACGGCGTAGTCCCCGGCCGAGCGTGAGAGCCCGATGACGAAGTGCGACCGACGGGTCTCCTCGTACTGCCGGACCATCATGGTGCCGGTGCGGGCGGTCGATCGCCAGTGCACGTGACGCAGGTCGTCGCCGGGCTGGTATTCGAGCAGCGCATGGAACGAGACGTCGTCGCGCGACAGATCGGTCGCCGGCATCCCCTCCAGGTCGCGCAGGAACCCGAGCGACTGTCCGTCGAAGAGCACCGTGCGCGGATGCACGTACAGGTCGACGGGGTCGTCGCGTCGGCGCGCGCGCTCGAACAGCCCGAGCGGATCGCCGCGGACGACGCTCACCGGGCCGACCTTCACCACGCCGCGCTTCTGCGTGGGGATCGCGAACAGCTCCTCGGCCTCCTCCCCCGGGGCGAGGCGCTGGATGCCGAACTCGCCGCGACCGGAACCGACCGGAAGCACGACGCGCGAGGGGAGGATGGCGCGGGTGCCGCGGTTCGCGAGCGTCAAGGCGCCGACCGCCCGCTCGCCCACGACGACCCGCGTGCGAGCGAGGTCGAGCGACACGTCGTAAGCGGTGCGGCCGATGAGGAAGAGCGCGCAGAGCAGCACGGTGATCGCGATCACGGTGGCCGCGATCGTGAACTCCGCCCATCCGGCGACCTGGCCCAGGATCCAGAAACCGACCGCGAGGGCCATCAGGACCCAGGCGAGCGGCCGGACGGCACCGGCGATGAGGCGGAGGCGCGCGAGCACGCGCGCGCCGATGACGGCAGCGACGTCACGCCATCCGGCGTCGCGCTCCGTCGTCGGCGACGCCGCCGGCAGGGCCTCCGTCGTCATCAGGCCGCCGTTCGCGCCTGCGGTGCCGCGACCGCTTCGAGCACCCGGGCGATCACGACATCGCTGGTCGTGCCCGCGAACTCCGCCTCGGCGTCGAGCAGCAGACGGTGCTGCCACACCGGGCGCGCGAGCGCCTTGACGTCGTCGGGCAGCACGAAGTGCCGGCCGTGGGCGGCGGCCCAGACCTTGGCGATGCGGATCATCGCGATCGCCCCGCGGACCGAGACGCCCAGGCGGATCGCCGCATCCTCCCGGGTGGCCTCGGCGAGCTGCGCGACGTAGCGGAGCACCGCGGGCTCGACGTGCACCGAGGCGGCGAGGTCGGCCATGTCGGCGACGGCGCTCGTCGTGATGATCGCGCTCAGACCCGCCGACGGGTTGCGGTCGGAGGCGCCCGCCAGGATGCTCTCCGTGATCGCCAGGTCGGGGTAGCCGATCGACGTCTTGATGAGGAAGCGGTCCAGCTGCGCCTCGGGCAGCTTGTAGGTGCCCGCCTGCTCGATGGGGTTCTGCGTGGCGATGACCAGGAACGGCCGGCCGGTCTCGTGCGTCACGCCGTCGACCGTGACGCGCGACTCCTCCATGACCTCGAGGAGCGCCGACTGGGTCTTCGGCGAGGCGCGGTTGATCTCGTCGGCGAGCACGATCGACGCGAAGATCGGACCCCGGTGGAACTCGAAGCGATGCTGCTGCTGGTCGTAGATCGTCACGCCGGTGACGTCGGACGGCAGCAGGTCGGGCGTGAACTGGATGCGGGTGCTCGTGCCCTGGACCGTCGCGGCGAGGGCCTTGGCGAGGCTGGTCTTGCCGGTGCCCGGCGCGTCCTCGAGGAGCACGTGCCCCTCGGCCAGCATGGCCGAGAGCACCAGGCTCACGACGTCGCGCTTGCCCTGGACCGCTTTGTCGACGTTCTCGACGAGACGGTGGAAGGTCCCCTGGAACCAGGTGGCCTGCTCGGGAGTCATGGTCATGAGCGTGTTGTTCCCTGTTCTTCTCGTGCTGGATTCGCGTGGGTCACTGCCAGGTCCTGCGTTCGTACTCGGTCCCGTCGATGACCACCCACGCCTGGATCGTGCCGCGGCGCATGCCGAGGTAGCAGCCGATCTGCTCCTCGATGTTGCCGTTGCCGTCGGTCCGCATGTTGCGTCCGCCGAACGTGCCGCCGTACGGCGCCGGGGCGTTGCTGGCGCACTGGACGTACACGGGCGTGTTCGCCGGGAAGTTGCGCGCGTGGACGAAGAAGTACGAGCACGTGCCGTCGTTGCAGTTCGGTTGGCCGTTCGCGTCGCCGCTCGAGGTCACCCACGCCTGCCGGGGCGGCTGGGCGCCCGAGGTCTGCTCGGCGGATCGCGTGATCGTCTGCCCCGCGGCATCCGTCACCCGCACCGTGATCGTGTGCCGCTCGCTGTAGCCGTCGCCGACCGTGCGCGAGCCGTTGGCGGCCACTCCTTCGAAACCGCGTCCGTCGATGTTCACCTCGACCCGGGTGATGTTGCGGCCGTTCGCCGAGGCGTTGCCGTTCCAGTTGAAGGTGACGCTGCGCGGGTTCTGGGTCGCCGAGAGCCCCGGCTGCCCCAGGGGCCCGTACGGATTGCCGTTGACCTGGTTGGAGGCGTCGCTCGCATAGGTCTGCCCGTCGACCGTGGCGACGGCCCGGACCCGCACGTTGTAGGTCGTGCCGTTCTGCAGGCCGCTGACGACGTTGTTGCCTGGCATCGCCGCCCAGCTGCTGCCGCCGTTGAGCGAGTACTGCACCTGGATCTCGCCCGGCTTGGCGCCGTTGCGTGCGCCCTGCGTGTAGGCGAGCGTGAGCGAGCGGTCGCCCTCGCTCACGCTCGTGAGACTCGGGGCACCCGGCTTGTTGACGCCGCGCCTCGGAGCGGACATCGGGCTCCACTCACCCCAGCCGGCCTTGTTCTCGGCGCGGACGCGGTACGTGTACGGCGTCTCGGAGGTCGGCACCGTCACCGCCTGCGAGCGCGCGGACGCCCCGGGCGTGAGGGTGCGCACGATCTGCGACCCGTTGTACACCTCGAGCTGGAAGGAGCGGATGGGATCGCCGTTCGCGTTGCCGGGAGCCCAGTTGACCTGCATCTGCGCCTGGTCGCCGACACCCTGGAGCTGCGTGACGGTCGGAGCCGCGGCGGGCATCGGCGGACCGGCGGGCACCTCCGAGGCGGACCAGTTGCTCCAGCTCGACGGCTCGGGCGCGCGGTTGTGGGCCTGCACGCGCACCTGGTAGTTCGAGCCGTTCTCCAGCCCCTCCCAGGTCATCGAGTTGCCGGTCGCCTGTTTCTGGGTCACACCCGACGGCGGCGCCGGGGAGATCTCGAGCGTGTAGCTCTCGACGGGTGATCCCGGAGTGGTCGGGGTGGCCCACGCGACCTTGAGCGACTTGTCGCCGAACGTCAGCGTGGGCGGGTTGGGCGTGTCGGGACGCGCGTCCGGGCGGGCGACCGCCGAGGTGCCCGAGGGCTTCGACTCGCCGACGCGGTTGGTGGCCGTGACCTGGAAGGTGTACTCGACGTTGTTGGTGAGGCCGTCGAGCGTGCAGGTCGTGGACTGGCAGTCCTTGCTGTACGCGTTGCCGCTCACCGAGCGCACCGTGTACTTCGTGATCTCCGCGCCGTTGTTCGAGGGGGCGCCGTACGACACGACGACCGTGCGGTCCTGCACGCTCGTGACCGTGGGGGCTCCGGGAGCCTCGGGCACGCCCTGCACCGTCACGACGATCTGCCCGTTCGCCTCGCGGTCGGGGTCCTTCGTCGCGTCCTGGATGCGGTAGCGCACGACCATCGTGCCGACGAAGTTCGCGGCGGGGGTGACGACGACCTCGTCGCCCTTCACCGTCGCCCCGCCCGAACCGGACTCGGTCGAGGCGGTCAGCAGCTTCAGCGGCTTGTCGGGGAACGGGTTGAAGTCGTTCGCCAGCACCGGCACGGTGATGCTCTTGCCCTGGTCGGCCTCGGCGATCGTGTCGGTGTTCGCCGTCGGCAGCGGCCGCGTGGACGCCCCGACCCTCACGGTCACCGTGCCCTCGACGGGCTCCGTGGTGCCGTCGGTCACGCGCAGGGTGAGCGACGCGACCGTGCCCTTCTCGACGTCGGACGACGCCTGGACCTCGAGCCGGCTGCCGTTCACGGTCGCCGTGATGCCCTTCCCTGCGCCGGTCACGTAGGTGTACTTGTGCTTCCCCTTGTCCTCGGGGTCGGGATCGGTGGTCAGCGCGGCGAGGTCGACCTCGGTCGGGTCCTCGCCGGGGGCCACCACGACCTCGGTGCCGACGAACTCGGGCTGCTGGTTGTCGGGCGGCAGCACGTTGATCGGGATGCTGAGGGTCGCCTTGCGGCCCTCGGGATCGTCCGGCCCGGTGCCGTCGGTGACCTCGAACGTGATCGCGTCCTGGCCGAAGTATCCGTCGGCGGAGGTGTAGATCAGCGTCGACGCGTCCTTGACGAGGTCGTCGCCGTTCGCGTTCACCGCCGAGACCTTGGCGTGCTCGGTGATGCGGGCCGTGCCGCCCCCGGCGATCGTCACGTACTTCGACAGCGGGAGCTCCTTCGTCTCCCCGCTCATGACCTCGACCGGCTTCGTCGAGTCCAGGATCGGACGCAGGCCCGACTCCGCGGGCACGAAGATGAAGGCGGATGCCGTGAGCCCGTCCTGGTCGGTGAGCGTGTAGCGGATGAGCTGCAGCTCCTCCGTCACCGTCACCCGCACCTTGCCGTTCTCGAGCTGCGTGGCGCCCTCGCCGAGCGTCACCTCGAGCCGGTCGGTGGTCCCGTCCGGGTCCTCGTCGTTCTTGAGGATCTCGATGTCGGCGTCGAGCGTGCCCTCGGTGAGGTCGGTCGGGCGCACGCGGTCGTCGCGGGCGACGGGCGCCTGCAGCGGCACGTCCTCGTCGACCGTGATCTGCAGCGCCGCCGTCGCGGTCGCGCCGCGGGCGTCGCGGATCGTGTACTGCAGCGAGGTCTCGAGCGAGCGGTCGGGCGCCTGCACGAGCACGCGGTCGCCCGAGACGCGCGCAGTGATCCCGGTGTCGGTCGGCACCTCGAGCCCGTCCTTCACCAGGGTGATCTTGTCGCCCTCGGGGTCGGAGTCGTTCTCCATCACCGGCACGGCGATCTCGCGCCCCGGACGCACCACCACGGCATCCTTGACCGCGTACGGCTTCTGGTTGATCTCCTCGGCGGGGGCGATGCCGACGCGGATCGTCGCGATGCCCTCCTTGCCGAGACGGTCGCGCACCCGGTACTTGAACACGTCGACGCCGGCCGAGTCGTCGAACGCCTCGTAGGTGAAGTAGTTCTGGCCCGTCTCGGTGACGCGCCCCTTCGAGGGGCTGGATGCGATGTCGATCAGCTCGACCGAGTCGCCGTCGGCGTCGATGCCGTCGAGGGGCACCGCGATGTTCGACTCCGACCCGGCGAGCACGCGCGAGACGAGGTCCTGCGGGCGGGGCGCGGCGTTGGTCTCGGCATCCACCGGGAGGATCTGGATGGTGACGTAGCCGGCGGCCTTCTGCTGACGGGAGTCGACGGCGTCGTAGGTCAGGTAGACGGTCTTCGCTTCCGGCCCGGCCTTGAAGCGCACGGTGTCCTGCGAGACGAACGCCTCGCCGTCCTCCGGATCCGGCGACTCGACGAGTTCCGGCGCGACGTGCAGCACGTCGTCGTTCGGGTGGGTGTCGTTGTCGAGCACCGGGATGGTGACGACGTCGCCCGCGCGCACGATCGCGGTGTCGGCGTTCGCCACCGGCTGGAGGATCTCGTCGGGCGCCGGGATGGGGATCACGACCACCTCGCCCTCGGCCGACTTGGCGCCGTTCGAGATGCGGTACGTGATGCGCGCCTGATCGGTGAGAGACCCCTGGTCGGTGATGCGGAGGGTCTCGTGGTTGATGACCGACACCGAGATGCCGGAGTCGTCCTCGATCGAGACGGACTGCACGACGAGGATGCCGCCGGACGGGTCGACGTCGTTCGCGAGCACGCCGACGAGCACGTCGCCGCCGGTCGGCAGCAGGGCCACGTCGCGGACCGCGACCGGGGGCAGGTCGGTCTCGGTCGCCTCGAGGACGTCGACGCGGACGATTCCCTCGCCGTTCTCGGGGCCCGCGGTCGCCAGGTAGAGCACGTAGTAGGTGCCCGGCGTCTCGGAGGTGAAGGTGAAGGTCTTGTTGGGGAAGTCGGGGAGCACCGTCGCCCCGGCGACCTCGTTGACGCGCCCGAGGCGCAGCGGCTCCCGCCCGGAGCTGGTGTCGTTGGCGAGCGGGGCGACCGTGACCTGCTCGCCCACCCGCGTCACGACGTGATCGGCGTTCGTCTTCGGCTGCGTCGAGCCCTGCGGGCGCACGTCGAGCGAGATCGTGCCCGACGCCGTCTCGCCGTAGCCGTCCGAGACCGTGACCTGCACCTCCTTGCGGCCCTGCAGGCTCGCCGTCGCCTTGTAGGTGATCTGGCCGTCGGTGCTGAAGTCGACCTCGTCGCCGGCCGCCGGGATGACCTCCTTCAGGTACACGTCGTCACCCTCGGGGTCGATCCAGTCCGGAAGGATGTTGTACGAGATGGTGCCGCCGGTCTCGACCGTGAGGCTCGTCTTGCGCTTCGGCACCGGGGCGGAGTTCACGCTCTCGTCGAACACGGTGAGCGTGACGAGCGCGGTGTCCTTGCCGCCGCGGCCGTCGTCGGCCTCGTAGGTGAATGACGACGATCCCGAGGCCTTCTCGTCGACCGCGATCTGCAGCGATCCGCCGTTCTGCACCTGCTGGATGGTGCCGATCGCCGGCTGCTGCTCGGCGAGGCTCGCCACGAGCACATCGCCGTCGGGGTCGTTGTCGTTGTCGAGCACGGGGAGCATGGTCGTGCCGCCGGGGCGCACGCCGAAGGAGTCGTCCTCGGCGATGGGAGGGGTGTTCTCCTCCTTGCGTTCGGGGAGCGTGGTCTCGACCGTCTCCTCGGTGGAGTCGTCCTCGTTCTCGGTCTCGCCCTCGGGAGGGGTGAGGTCGTTCCAGTTGTCGACGCGCTGAAGGCTCTCGTCGGCCATCCAGGCCGCGCCGCCGACCGCGTCGTTCAGGATGATGACGTCGCGGTTGACGCGGAACACGAGGCTCTTCGAGTCCTCTGCGCCGTCGATGGTCGCGTTGACGTCGCTCTTGGTCCCCGGGCATTCGCGGATGAAGGTCGCCGATCCCGCCCACGCCCCGTACGTGCAGCCGCGCAGCCAGACCGGCGCCGCGGCGGTGCCGTTGCCGCCTGCCGAGGTCTCGGTGGGGGCGCTGCCGTCGAGGGGCACGCTGACCAGGGCGTCCGGGGTCGCGAGGGCGACGGCATCCGTCTCAGCCGAGGAGTGCTGCAGCACCGCCTCCCGCGCTCCGGAGACCTCGGTGCGGAAGCCGCCGGGTGTCGTCACCACGCCCGCGCCCGCATCGAGAACGACGGGCGTGCGGCCGACCGCGGTGATCGAGGGCTTCTCGGAGGTGTCGATCTCACCCACGGACGCGGTGGTGGGGTCCAGCGCCTCGCCCTCGGCGTCGGTCGGGACCGTGACGACCTCGCCGCGTTCGGGCGAGAGCGCGAAGACGGTGCCGTCCTTCGCGACCGTGACGTCGGCGTTCTCGCCGAGCTCGGCGACCGGATCCTTGCTCTTGAGCTCGAGGCCGGGGATGCCCTGTACCGGCACGACCCACAGCTCCCCGGAGTTCTGGTCGAGGATCGCGGTGGTCCGGGCGCCGAGGGCGATCTTCGAGGCCCCGGGGACGGCCGCCGAGTCGCCGAGCGAGACGCGCGCCGGGTCGACCGCGGTGAGCGTGCTTGCGTTCTCGTCGACCACGAGGACGTTCGTCGCGTCCTGCAGGATGTCGTAGTTCTCGCCGGTGGTGCGCAGACCGCCGTCGAGGACGGTCGACTCGTGGTTGAAGTGGCCGACGAGCAGGCTGGAGGTCTTGGTGATCCAGACGCCGCCGTCGTTCAGGTCGACCTTCGTGGTCGGGAAGCCCTCGTAGGTGAACGCCATGGTGGTGATCGCGATGACGCCGACCGTCACTCCGGCGGCGGATGCCAGCGTCTTCGGCCGCGCGCGCATCCACGTCATCGCCTTCATCCCGCGTTCCCCCCACAGGTCGATCGTCAGATCAGATCGCCGGACGGCCTCGAGCCGCACGGCGCACCCTGACATCCTAACCGTGTACTGGTATACCCACGGATGGGGAGAAGTGCCCACCACCCCGGACGCCGCGCGCGGGGGTCGAGACGGAGGGTATGGGGCGGGCGGCGTCAGCCGAAGACGAGGAAGGCGAGCGCGACCAGGCCGGCGATCGAGACGGCGCATGCTCCCGCGAACGCGAGCAGCGCGGCACGACTGGCACGCACTCCCTGCTTCGCCACCGAGACGAGCGTCGGATCCTGCACACGGGTGGGAGCCGGATCGCCGCTCACCGCGGGCGGAGCCGACGGGGCGAGAGGTGCGGGACGGGGCTTGTAGATCGCCGGCGGCGCGGCGGACGGGCGCTCGAACGAGATCGGTCGCGGCGGCAGACTCGACCGGGGCACGGTGTCGAACGGGGCGTCGTCCTCGACCCGGGCCCGACGACGCAGCCCTCGACGGGGGCGGCGCACGACCACGGTCGCCTCGTCCGCATCGTCGGTGCGGCGGGATCGATCGACGACCACGGTCTGCTCGTCCGCCGAAGGATCGTCGGATGCCGGAGCCGCGCTCCCGTCTTTCGCACGGGAGCGGTCGACCACCACCGGCGCCTCGTCCATGAGCGGGTCCACCGCCGCGCGGGAGCGGTCCACCACCACCGTCTCCTCGAACGCCGAGTCATCGACAGCGCTCTCCCCCACCGTTCGCGCCCGGTCGACCACGACCGTCTCCTCGAACGCCGAGTCATCGACGGGGCTCTCCGGCACCGCGCGCGAACGGTCCACCACCACCGTCTCCTCGAACGCCGAGTCATCGACAGCGCTCTCCCCCACCGCACGGGAGCGGTCCACCACCACCGTCTCCTCGAACGCCGAGTCATCGACGGGACTCTGCCCCACCGCGCGCGAACGGTCGACCACGACCGTCTCGTCGTCGACGGAGGCTGCTGCCGCCGCATCCGCCTGTTCCTCCGCCCGACGTCGCGCGCGCCGCGAGACGACGACGGTCTCGTCGAAGTGGTCGTCGGTCATCGCGCCCGCACCGGGATGGTCGTTCCCTCGAGCATCGTCTCGGTGCCGACCGACACGGCGAGACGGCCGGCGGTGTCGTCGTCGCGACCGGGGCGCAGCCCTCCGGCGACCACGTCGATCACGACGACCGAGACGTTGTCGCGCCCGCCGGCCTGCAGCGCACGCCGCACGAGGGCGGATGCCGCCGACTCGGGTCGCCCGCACATGGTCAGGGTGGCGCGGATGGCCTCGTCGCTGACCTCGCCGCTGAGGCCGTCGGAGCACAGCAGCAGGCGTTCGCCGTCGAGCACCGGCAGCAGCCAGCTGTCGGCCGCGCTGTCGGCGGCGCCGATCGCCCGCGTGATGATGTTGCGCTGGGCGAAGCCAGGCAGATCCTCGGCGCGCATCTCGCCGGCGTCGACGAGCTCCTGGCCGAGGGAGTGGTCGACGGTGAGCTGCACGAGCTCGTTGTTCAGGTGGCGGTACACCCGCGAATCGCCCACGTTGAACACCAGCCAGTGCGGCAGGCCCTCGTGCTCGACGAGGGCGACACCCGAGACCGTGCTGCCGGCGCCCTGACGGTGCTCGGCGGCGATGCCCTCGACGACGGCCGCGGCCCGGTCGAGCGCGGCGCGGACGTCGGCGACCCCGACCTCGGCGCCCCGAAGCGGCTCGAAGGCGGCGACCACGGCGGCGCTCGCGCGATCGCCGGCCTCGTGTCCGCCCATCCCGTCGGCCACCAGGAACACGGGCGAGGCCGCGAGCACCGAGTCCTCGTTGGCGGCGCGCTTGAGCCCGGTGTCGGTCAGCGACGCGACGTTCAGGACGACGGACGACAGGGTCACGAATCGCGCTCCACCGTGACGTACATGCCCACCTCGCCCAGGATGAAGCGTCCCGTGCCGACGACGCTCTCCCCGGGGTCGAGCAGCGTCTCGGTGCCGTCGTCGGCGACGACGACCACGCCGTTCGTGGCGTGCAGGTCGGTCAGACGCCACTCATCGTCGGTCACGACGAGTCGGGCGTGGGTCTTCGAGAGGGTGCGGGTGAGGTCGGTGATCGCGAGGCGCTGCTCGCCCGGGTCGCCCACGGGGTTGCGTCCGATCACGACCCGCGCCCCGGACAGCGCGTAGGTGCGGCCGTCGTCGAGCACGAGGGAGCGACGTACCCCGCGTTTGCGCGCGACGACGACGGTCTCGTCGAAGTCGTCGTCGTCGATGACCGGCGGACGGCGGGGAGAGATCACGGTCTCGGCCAGCTCCGACTCCAGCGCATCGAGCGGCATGGGTGCGGGCACGGCTGCCGCGGCCGGCGGCACGGTGAGAGGCGGGGTCGCGGCTGCGGCGGTCGTCGGTGCGGCGGTGGCGGGCAGGATGGGCGTCGGGGGGTCGGTCCGCGGCGGCACGGCGCGGACGGTCTCGGCCAGCGGATCGACGAACGGCGCCGGCGTGACGGGGCCGGCGGACGGAGGGACGGATGCCGTCGGCACGGCCCCGTGGTCGGCGTGCGGCGCGGGCGCCGCGACAGGCGGGACCGGCGTCGGCGCGGGAGCGGGAGCGGGAGGCGCAGCGGCGAGGGACGCCGCAGTCGACGGCGCGGCCGGGGTGGCCGGAGGAGCCGGGGGCGCGGCGGTGAAGGGCGACGTCGCGGGCTGCGGCGCCGCGGACGGCGGGGCGGCGGGCGCCGCCGACGGGGCGGGGGCGAAGGCCTGCCACTCGGCGGGCATCGACTCCGGCAGCCCGGTCGGGGCGGACGGCTCGGCGGAGCCGCGCGGCGGGATCGGGATGAACCCGGTCTGCGGGCGCGCCGCGGCGTGGTCGGCGGCCGACCGCTGCGGCGCGAATCCGGCGAACACGTCGTCGTCGGCATCCGTCTCCGAGGCGAAGGCGGGCTGCGGAGTGCGCCGCGGGCCCGGGGGCTGCAGGGCGGCCAGGCGATCGCCTTCCGGGTACGGGTCCGGCCCGGCGGCGAGGATCGTGGCCCAGACCGGCGGCAGGAGGATCGCGAGCACGGTCGAGCCCGCTCCCCGGGCGAACTGCTCGTTGATGCGATGCGTCGCCCGCACCTTGAGGTAGAGCGCGTACAGGTTCGCCACGGGCACGAGGAACAGCACGGCGGCCCAGGCGGGCTGGCCGCCGCGGGCCAGGATCTCCGCCTCGTTGAGGATCGGCACCCAGCCCTTCCAGCCCTCTCCGCCGATGCGGGGGAACAGTCGCGACAGGGCGATGGCGTACCAGACGTAGATCGCGAGGCCGACGACGAGGGTGACGCCGATCGTGATGAGGAGCGACGCGAGCAGACCTGCTTCTGCCGACGGTGTCATGGGGTCCCCTTCTCCCGGTCGTGTGGCGGACCGGCTACTGCGAGCGTACCGACCGTGGGCCGCGCGCCGAGGAAGCCGCGGCTCCCCGACGATCGGGCGCGGCCGAGGAACGAGGCGGGTCTGAGGGCGGTGAGCACCCGTTGCCATCGTGTGCGGTGGTGAGCGAGCTGCGTGCGCTCGGCGTCGACGATCGCCCAGGCGGCCTCCGCCTCGGCATCCGTCGGAGGGTGTCCGGCGAACACGCCCTGATCGACGAGGGTCGCCAGACGCATCGCCGCTCCGCGGTCGGTCGACCGGGCGCGCTGCACGCGGGTGCCCGTCGTCGCCATTTCGACGTCGTGGTCGGCGTAGAGGTCGACCAGTTCCTCCCAGGCGCCGGCCATCCGCACCTCGGCGGAGGCCGCGCTGCGGCGTGCGCGGGCGCGGCGGGCCTTCGCGAACACCAGCACCAGCACCGGCAGCACCAGCAGCAGCAGAGCGAGGAGGCTGAGTCCCACCGCGCGCAGGATCGGCAGCACGATCGCCCAGACCTCGGACTCCGCGGCTTCGAGGGGAGGGGCGTCGTCGTTCGAGTCGCTCTGCGCCTGCGGCGGGTCGAGCGCCTCCGAGCGCGGCTGCTCGGGCACGGTCGGATGCTCGGGCAGCTGCTCGCCCTCGGTGATGGCGCTCGGCAGCATGGCGAACTGCGGCGTGACGTCGATCGGCGACCAGTCGCCGCCGGCGGCCCGCACCTCCACCCACGCGGTCATGTTCTTCCCCGTGCACACCTCGGTGCAGGAGGGGATGCCGGGCACCTCCTCGGCCCCGTCGAGCCGCGCCCCGAGCACGACGCGGGACTCGAAGCCCCAGTGCTCGGCGAGCAGGGCGGTCGCGGCGGCGAACTGCTCGTCGTCGCCCACGGCGGACACCAGCAGCTCGGGGGCGGCGTCGGAACCGGCCCGGCGCTCCTGCTCGACCATCGCCCCGAACAGCTCCTCGATGCGCGCCGCGGAGTGCCCGGCGTAGCTCGGCGCGAACGCGTACCCCTCGGACTCCTGCAGCGCCGCGATCCATCCGGCAGCGGCCGGGTCGTCGAGCAGCGCGTGGCTGAGGTAGCCGCGCGACCGCAGCCGGTCGACGAGCTCCACGAAGCCGGCTCCCGTGCGGGGCTGCTCCTGCATCTCGGCCCATTCGACCAGCATCGGATGCTCGTCGGCGTCGAGCGCCGAGTCGCCGCCCTGCAGCCCGGTGAGCCCGTCGCCCTGCGTACCCGGGTCGACGAGCACCGAGTACCGGTCGCCCGGCACCAGGCCGCTGCCCCCGCCCGGGGTCTCTGCGACCGTGATCGCGGTGTCGCCGTCGCCGTCGATGTGGAATCCGTCGGCGAGGGCGTCCGCCCGGGAGCCGCCGAAGTCGGGGGCCTCCGCGAGTCCGGCGGGGGCCGGCACCCAGATTCCCCGGTAGGCGTCGCCGATCGTGATGTCGAGCTCGACGCGTCCGCCCGTGGGCGGGGCCGAGCGCGGGAGCCGGCTGAAGCGGTCGTCGGCCGAGACGTGGAAGTCGTCGCCGTCGTACTCGTCGAGCGTGACGAGCCGGATGCGGTCGATCGGCCCCGCGTCGCCCTGCACCTCCAGCACCGTCTCGTCGAGGCGATCGCCCGCGAACCAGGAGCGGTAGGCGCCGAGCGGACTCGACTGCTGCTGCACCACCACCATCGGTTCGACGCCGTCGCGGAGGACGGAGCGGTCGGTCCATCCGGCCGCGACCGGGGCGACCGCGAGTCCGGCGAGGAGCGCCACCACGACCAGCCCGCCCGCGAGCGCGTGGCGACGGATGCGGAGCCAGACCGGCGCAGCGCGCCGTGACACGTTCGCCGCGGCGACGACGCGCAGCGCCTGTGCACGCTGGATGCGGGCGCGCCCGATCAGCCACACGACCGCGGCGGTGAAGACGCCGACGCCGACCAGCCACTCCCGCGGAGCGGGCAGCTCCAGGGCGCCCAGCATCAGCGCACGGCTCGGGGCACTCGGCCCGAAGGCGATGCCGAACACGCTCATGACGATCACCACGGGCACCGCGAGCGCCGCGCGACGACCGGGCTGCAGGGCGAGGACGGTGGCGAGGAACCCGCCGGCCAGCATCACGACGAGGAACGGGATCAGCACCGCCTGGTACTCGCCCAGCGGCGGGGCGAGCGTCAGCATCTGCTTCCACCCGAGGACCACGCCCAGGACGGCGTCGCGCAGGCCGCCGAGGAGAGCCGGTCCCGAGGCGAGCGCGGAGGGGATCGCCACCGGCACGGCCGCGAAGAGGTACACCCCGACCGCGGCGAGCGCGCCGATCAGCACGCCCCAGCGCAGAACGCGCGCGAGCACGGCGACGGACATGCCGAGCACGCCGCCGACGAGTCCGACGACGATAGCCCGCGGCGCCTCGTACACGGGCCACGCCGCGACGGTGGCCAGCGCCACCCCCACCAGCACGAACCCGAGAGCCCAGAAGGTCAGGGCCGAGAAGACCGTCGCGCGCCGACCGCCGGTCGCGCGCCGACGGGTTCGCGCCGCGCTCATCGGAGCGCTCCCCGGGCGAGCATCTGCGGCAGATCGCCCAGCGCCCCGAGCGTCATCACCGACAGCTCGCGCGCGGTGCGCATCGTGGGCTGCTCCCCGAGCTCGCTGCGCACCGCCACCGCGTCGACCGCGGCCGGCAGCTTGACGGCCGCATGCCGCAGCCGCTCGAGCGGCATCCGCGACCCGGTCAGCAGGAAGCCGATCGACAGGTCGGGATACGACTGCGCGGTCAGCGCCGCGACCGCCTCGAGCCGCATCACCCGGTCGACGGCGTCGAGCGTGCAGGTCGCATCGAGCAGGGCCTTCGGGGTCACGGTCGGCAGCGTGCGGATCGACAGCACCTCGGTGCGGCTGTGCTCGGGGATCTCGTTGCTGACCGAGAAAAGCACGTCCCGGCCGTCGAGCACACCCTGCAGGGCGAGGGATGCCGCGGCGCTGACGGTGTTCTCGAACTCGTCGTCGCTCTCGTACGACTCGGCGTCGAGATCGAGGATGATCGCGATGCGGGCGTGACGCGACTCCTCGTACTGGCGCACCATGATCTGCCCGGTCTTGGCGGTCGACTTCCAGTGCACGTGCCGCTGGGAATCGCCCACCACGTACTCGCGCACGGCATGGAACGACAGATCGGCGTCGATCAGCTTCGTGCTCGGCGTGCCGTCGAGGTCGCGGATGAGGCCCGCGCTCGTGCTGGGCAGGCGCACCGTCACGGGGTGCACGTGGATGCGCTGCACCTCGGGCCACCGCATCTCCCGGCGGAGGATGCCGAGGGGATCGCCGCGCCCGATCGTCATGGGACCCACATCGATGACGCCCCGACGCCGCGCGGCGATGGTGAGTTTCTCCTGATGCTGCGCCGATGGCCGCAGCAGGGGCACGTGCGCCTCGACGAGACCCTCCCCCACCGGCACGTCGACCACGCCGGGCAGCGAGAGCCGCGTGCCGTGGTTGCGCACATCGAGGGTCGCGGCGATCTCGGTGCCCGCGACGACCCGGTCGCGGTCGAGGGCCAGGTGCAGACGGTAGTCGTGCGCACTCAGCACGAACGGCACGCACACCAGCAGCAGCACCAGCGCGATCGCGGCGACCGCCCACGCTTCGACCCAGCCGAACAGCAGGCCCGCGATCACGCCGACGAAGAGGGCCGCGGCCACCAGCATCCCGGCCGGCGTCACGGTCTCGCGCACCCAGACCGCCGCGCGCCGGGCCGTCCGGCCGGCGACGCGCGCCACCCGGCGCACACCGAACACCGCATCGCGGACGGGGCCGCGGTGCGTGCGGGTGTAGCGCGTGACCGTCGAGGTCCGGGTCGAGGTGCCCGTGGCCGCCGAGGTCCGCGTCAGACGCGATTCGGTGCTGAAGCTCACGCAGTGCCGTTCTCGCGCGGGGGCTCGACGTCGAGGAGGATCTGGCCGACGACCGCGACCGCCGTGACGCCGTCGAACTCGGCCTCCGGCTCCAGCACCAGACGGTGGGCGAGCGCGACGACGGCGAGCTCGCGCACGTCGTCCGGCGTGGCGAAGGTGCGGCCGTTCTTCGCGGCCCAGGTCATCACCAGGCGCGACAACGCGATCGCGCCGCGCACGCTGGCCCCCAGCCGCACCTCGGACGCCCGGCGCGTGGCATCGACGATCCGCATGATGTAGTCCGACACCAGGGGGTTCACGTAGACGCCGCGCGCCATCTCGGTCATCGTCAGGAGCGTGTCGGTGCTGACGATGCCGTCGAGCACCCTGGTCGGCTGCGCGGCTCCCTGCAGGATGCGCATCGTCGCCGCGTCATCGGGGTAGCCGATCGACGTCTTCACCATGAAGCGGTCGAGCTGCGCCTCGGGCAGGCGGTACGTGCCGCCCTGCTCGATCGGGTTCTGCGTCGCCATGACGAGGAACGGCGAGGGGACCCGGCGGGTCACGCCGTCGACCGTGACGGTGCCCTCCTCCATGACCTCGAGCAGCGCGGACTGCGTCTTGGGGCTGGCGCGGTTGATCTCGTCGGCGAGCACGATGTTGGCGAACACCGGGCCGGCGTGGAACTCGAAGGTGCCCTCCTTCTGGTCGTACACCGTGATGCCCGTCACATCGCCCGGCAGCAGGTCGGGGGTGAACTGGATGCGGGAGCTGGTGCCCGACACCGTCTGGGCGATGGCACGGGCGAGCGCGGTCTTGCCGGTGCCGGGGTAGTCCTCGAGCAGGACGTGGCCCCCGCTGATGCCGGCGGCGAGCACGAGCTCGATGACGTGACGCTTGCCGAGCACGACCTGCTCGACGTTGCCGGACAGGATCGAGAAGGTCTCGGCGAACCAGGACGCCTGCTCGGCGGAGAAAGTCGTGGGGGCGGCGGAGGGTGCGGGCATGGAGGAACCGTTTTCGTCTAGAGGAACGGGGACGGGGTCGAGGTCGCGGGGATCAGGGGCATTTCGCCGCCACGCGATGGGTGATGTCGGTGAGGGTGCTGTAGGTGCCGGTCCAGTCGAGGGTCACGTCGTACGAGACCGTGCCATCGGCGTTCGCGACCTCCACCGGCGGGAGCACCCGGTACGAGCCCCGGGCGGCCGCCGAGACGGTCACCACCTCGGCGGCGTTCGCGGGGAGGCACGCGCCGAACTGGGCGTTCACGATCGTCGGAGCGGTCGTGGCCGTGATGTTCACGGCGTCGGAGCAGGAGTTGGGCTGCGTGGGGTGGCACGCGCGCGCCCGCACCGATCCCGGCGAGGCGTCGGCGTTGAGCGAGAAGTCCCCGCGCCACGATCCGTACATCTCGTACTGCGGCACGAAGCCGTCCTCCACCTGGATCGCCGGCGCGGACTCGAGGCCGTACGTGTAGCGGTCGCCGCTCTGCGTCGGCGCGGTCGCGACCTTGTACGTGGTGTTCCCGCCGGGGCCGTCGACGAAGGTGAAGGTGAAGACGGTGGCCGTCGACGACTCGGCCACGCCGTAGCCGTTCGACGCGCACGCCTTCACGTTGTAGAGCCGGTACTCGGCGAGACCCTGCAGCGAGGGCGACGACGACTGCACCTCGGCGCCCGAGACCACCAGGCGCCCGTTGCCGTCGGCACGGCACGTCGCGTTGCCCGAGCGCCAGGCGACGTAGACGACGTCGATGTTCTGCGTGCTGCCGTTGGCCTGCGGCGCGATGCCCGAGACGTTGACGGCCGTGTTCGAGGCGGGCGTTGCCTGCGTGGACCACGGGTCGAAGTAGACCGTGCCCGCAGCCGTCACCGAGGTGCGGAACGCGCCGCCCTCGTTTCCGATGTTCCCCGTCGGCGGCTGGAACTGGCTGATCGGCACGAGGGTGAGGGTCTGCGCTCCGGGCGCGAGGGCGATCTCGGCGGACGTCGTCGCGCCGGTGCGGTCGATGATCGCGCCGGTCTCCTCGACGCGGAACGACCGGGCGTCGTCCGATGCCTCGATCGAGAGGGCCACGACGCCGCGCCCGCGGTCCGTCGTCCCCGGGCGGTAGACCGGGGACGCCGAGGCGTTGCTCACCGTCGGTGCCGCGTACGCCCAACTCGTGTGGGGCGACGTGGGCGCGGAGCTGCCGACGGCGTTCACCGCGGATGCCGTGAAGGTGTGCCGCTCGCCGTTGACCAGTCCGTTGACCGTGCAGCGGTGCAGCCCCCCGCCTGCCGGGGCGCACGAGGCGTTCGCCGGAGCGCCGTCCTGCTGGATCGCGACGCCCGTGACGGCGGGGTGCGCGCGTCCGGCCTCGCCCAGGGGCACCTCCAGCACGACCGTCGTGCGCGAGTAGCCGACGGTCGTGACGCTCGCGGGCGCCTGCGGGTAGCCCTGCAGATCGAGGGTGAGGGTTCCCGAGCCGGTGCGATCCTGGGCATCCGACACGACGAACGGGATCACGCACTGCCCGCCGGGCGCCTGGCCGCCGCCGGGCCAGGTCGCCGTGATGGCGCGCTCGCCGGAGGCCGAGACCGAGGCCACGTCGCAGCGGGCGCCGCTGCCCAGGGAGACCAGGCGCAGACCCGAACCGGGCTTGCCGGCGAAGGGGTCGTACTCGCCGGCGACATCGACCACGTCGATCGTGCAGCTCGCGCTCGTGACGACGCACTGCTTAGTGAAGGTCGCGCCGCGCGGAGCATCCGGCGGCGCCGCGCCGACCACCAGCCGGACGGATGCCGACGGCTGACCGTACTGCGGAACCGTCACCGTCACGGCCTCGGCGTTGCCGGGTCGGGCGTCGGCCCGGGCCTCGACCGTCAGCTTCGACCCGTTCTGGGTGATGAGGAACGCCGAACCCGCATACGCGGTGCGGTACTCGAGGGCTCCGGTGTCGCCCTCGCGACCGCCCTCCCAGCTCGCCATGTTCGCGTAGAGATCGAACTCCTGCGTCGCGCCGGGCGCGATCGTGTGGGCGATCGACGAGAGCAGCAGCTGCGGCTCGGCGGGGCGGATGCTGATGGGCACGTCGATGTACGACCAGCGCTGCTGGCCCTGCAGCCGCACGGGCACGAGGCAGGTGTCGGACCAGGGTGCCTCGCGGCCCGCCCGGTAGGTCGCGCGCGACGACCCCTCGGGCACGCACGACGCGGCGGCGCGCTGCGCGGTGAAGTCGCCCGAGGCGATCTCGACGGCATCCGATCCCGGCAGGTCGAGGTAATCCGCGACCGTGAACGTCGCCGACGCGTCCTCGTCGACGACCACGGGCGTCGCCCCCGGCTTGATCTGCACCTGCATGTCGTCGAAGGCGGGGATGTGCAGGAAGCCGTAGGCGACCACGTCCCGGCCGCCGGAGGCCGTGCCGGTGAGCTGGAAGGGGACGAGCGCCCCCTCCTCCGGGGCTTCGCCGACGATGCGGGTGCCCTGCGCCCGGTACCCGGGCTGGTCGCCCCACAGGCTCAGCTTCAGTCCGGTCGGATCGCCCGACGGCCAGCTGACGCGGTCGGTCACGACGTCGACGCCGCGGTCGGCGAGATCCGAGCGATCGCGCGCGGTGAGCACCGTGTCGGCGACGACGGGCTGGTCGGTGACCGCGCCGTCGGTCACGGTCACCACGATGAGTCCCTGCGCGGTGCTCGCCGTGCGCGACGACGTCACGGTGTAGAAGTACGAGTTCGTGCCCGCGACGTCGCCCGCGCGCAGCACCACGCGACCGTCGTCGAGGGACGTGTCGGGGTCGATCAGGGCGTTCAGCCGCTCGTACAGCGGGTTGCCCGGCACGGGCGGGGCATTCGGCACCAGCTCGGTGATCTCGAGCTCGCCCTGCGCCGGGTCGAGGTCGTTCGAGCGCGGGTCCAGCACGACGGGCGTCGACGATCCCGCCTCGACCCGCACGTAGTCGCTGAAGGTCACCGGTGCCGCGTCGTCGAGGTCGGCGTCGAGCACGCCGATGCGCACCAGCCCCGTCCCCTCCTCACCCTGCGGATCGCGGACCGTGTAGGTGAAGCTCGCCTGCCCGCCCTCGACGCCCCCGGCCGGAGCACGGTAGACGATCGCGTCGCCGCGGGCCGAGATCGTCGCGGTGCCCGCGCCCTTGCCCGGCTGCTCGATGCCGGTGAGCACGACGCGATCGCCGTCGCTGTCCATGCCGGTCGGCGGCACGGCGAGCGTGACCGTCTGCCCGCTGAGGACCCGTCCGGTGAGCGTCGTGGGAGTGGGGGCGCGGTTCGTGCCCGGCGGCACCACGGTCACCGTGACCGCGCCGTCGTCCGACAGGGCGGGGTTGCGCTCCAGCGAGACCGAGTAGGTGAGGCGGTACGTGCCCGGCGTGCTCGGGGCGAGGTAGCGCAGGGCGTTGCCGTCGGCGAACACGAGCTCGCCGTCCTCGCCCGACCCCGTCACCTCGGGGAGCACGACCAGGGGTTCGCCGCGCGGCGCGACGTCGTTCGCGGTCACGGCGATCCGGGTGAGCGATCCGGCGCGCACCGTGACGGCGTCGGCGAAGACGATCGGACGGGTGACCGACGACGGCGGCGCCAGGAACACCGTGACCGTCCCCTGCACGGCGGCCCCGGAGCCGTCGGCCACGGTCACCGTCGCCTTGCCGATCACGCCCGGGGCACCGTTCTCGGTCGTGCCGTTGACGCGGATGCTCTCGTTGTTCACGACCCGCACGTTCAGCTGCGGCGTCGAGCTCGCGGCCTCCGACAGCATCAGCACACGTCCGCTGGTGTTCTGCACCGCCCGGAGCACGTCGACCGTCGTGTCCTCCCCCTCGCGCACGAACGCCGTCAGCGGCGCCATCGTGAGCGCCGAGGCGCCGTCGACCGCGGTGACGCGGATCACGGCCGACTGCTCGGCCCCGGTCGACGCATCCTGCGCGGTGTAGGTCACGACGTACTGCCCCGGCTCGGCGACGGTCAGCTCGACGTCGCCGGACGCGAGGTTCGGAGTGACCTCCAGGCCGTCCGCCGTCGCCGCGGTCTGCACCGCGTCGACCAGGCGGTAGGAGCCGGAACCTCCCGCGAGGTGGTCGGCGATCCTGATCGACTGCGGCTCGCCCACGCGCGCGGTCAGCGCCACCGGGGATGCCGTCAGCGCGGGACTCCCGGTCACCTGCACGTCGAGGGTCTTCTCGGCGACCGCGCCGTGCACGTCCTCGACGACCACGGTCACCGGGATCACGGCATCCGACGCATTCGGATCGGTGTGGCGGATCGCGACCCGGCCGTCGGCCATCGGCACCACCATGACCGGCGCCGCCGGGTCGGTCTCGTACGCGTCGGCGAGCACGAACGGGTCGCCCTCGGGGTCGACCCAGCCCGACAGTGCGGAGACGATCGTGTTGCCGCCGGGCAGCAGCTGCGGCGTCGGCCAGTCCTGCTGGCACGCCTCGACGCCGCACCAGACCGGGGCGGAGTTCGTGCCGGCATCCGCGACCGACAGCGTGACGGTCGCGGGCGGCGAGACGGCGGCGCCGTCGGTGACGGCGTAGGTGAAGCTCGTCTGGCCGGACGACGCGGCGACATCGACCACCAGGGCCTGGCCGTTGGCGACGAGGGAGAGCTCGCCGAACGCGGGATCGGCGAGACCCGACGCCACCGACGCGGGATCGATCGTCAGGACGTCCTTCTTGTTCGGGTCGTGGTCGTTCAGCAGCACGGGCAGCAGGACCTGCTCGCCCGCGCGGACGCCGAACGCGTCGTCGACCGCGACGGGCGGGAGCTGCTCCGCCACGTCCTCGACAACGATCGTGCCCTCCTGCTGCTCGGTGTCGTCTTCGATCGCCCACTGCTCGAGGGGGATCAGCACGCCGTCGGGCGCGGTCCAGAGCAGCCCGGTGCTGATCTCGCCCAGCACCGCGCGATCTCCGTTCTGCTGGAAGACCGGCTCGATCGTCGCGGAGTCCAGCGCCTCGTCGGGCACCTGCAGCGACGTCGTGTCGCCGTCGACCCACAGCGTGCCGGCGCCGGTGTCGAGCCAGGCGGCGAACGTGTCGCCGCCGACGACGACCGGGCGTGCGGGCACGCCCGCGGCCTCGGCGATGCGCTCGACCTCCCCCGATCCGAGATCCACCGACACGAGGCCGTCCGCATCGGCGACGACCAGCGCGTCGCCCTCGGCGGCGCCCGACTGCAGCTTCGCGCCCTCCGAGACGTCGAGCGCGAGAGGCTCGTCGCGCCCCGACATCCACAGGTCGCCGGAGCCGGTCTGCAGCAGGGCCCACCGGTCCCCCACGACCGTGAGCTCCAGACCGTCGCCCGCCTCGGGCGCGTCGGAGACGGATGCCCCGTCGCCGAGGAACCGCTGCTCGTCGATGTCGAACCGACGGACGGCCGCCTCCTCGGCGGAGTACAGGGCGAGGACGCCCTCCGGCGACAGACCGATCGCGTCGGCCGTATAGGTGGGGGGCTCCTCGCCCTCCTCGACCTCGGCGGCCGCGAAAGGATCGACCAGCGCCGTCCCCGCGCCCGCCTCGAGCGTCGAGACGGAGACCTGCCCCGTGTCGGTGCGGTACGCCACGTACGGCCCCGCCGAGACGATCTCGCGGGTGCCGGCGGGGGTCGGCTCCGAGGCGAGCGGGGCGCCGTCCTCGGACGCCTCGGAGAGAAGATCGGCCGGGCTCGCCGGGTCGACGTCCCAGCGCTGCCGGTTGCCCTGGGCGTAGAGCACCGCCGACGAGCCGCTCTGCCACACCGCTTCGGGATCGTCGACGGTGCGCACCGTGTCGATCTCGGCGAGGTCGGTGTTCACGCGGGCGTACTGACCGCTGTCGCGCATCACCCAGACCGCCGACTCCAGGCGCGGAACCTCCTGCGACTCGTACCCCTGGGCGGTGACGGCGAGGGTGACGACGACGGCCAGCGCGGCGACCCCCGACACCGCGGCGATCAGACGCCCCCGAGGTCGGGGGGCCGCCGTCGCGCGGTCGCGGTCGCCGATCGCCATCAGAGGATCCCGGTGAGGAACAGGGCGGTCACGCCGACCCCGGCGATCACGGCCGCGCCGACGACCGCGCCGATGACTCCGGCGGCGAGGGGAGAGCGGGTCCTCGTGCGCGCGGGGGCGGGCAGATCGTCGCGGTCGCGCGCGGCGCCCTGCTGCTTCGCGGCGCGCGTGGCCCGTCGCGAGTCCGGCGCCACGGTGGTGATGACGGGGCCGCGGGGCGCGGCATCCGAGAAGCTGACCGGGGCGGCGGCCGCCCACTCGGCCGAGGCGGCCTCGAAGGCGGTGGGCACCAGACCGAGCTCGTACTGCGCGTGGCGCAGCCGATCGGCGAAGGCCGCCATGCTCGGGAACCGGCGCGCCGGATCGCGCTCCATCGCGGTCGACAGGATCTCGTCGATCACCGGGGGCATGTCCGGGATGGGAAGCCGGGTGTAGCGGGCCCGCACGATGCGCTGCGTGAGGCGGTCGCGAGAGTTCTCGGCCCGATCGGCGTGCTCGAACGGACTGCGGCCGGCGAGCAGTGTGTACAGCGTCGCGCCGAAGCTCCAGATCTCGCTCGGGACCGACCCCGTGACCCGCTCCTGCAGCACCTCCGGGGCGCTCCACGGCACCGACATGGCGATCGTGTCGGAGTCGCCCTCGTCGAACACGGCTGCCGCGATGCCGAAGTCGGCGAGCACGGGCGCCCCGAGCGAGTTGATCAGCACGTTCGACGGCTTGATGTCACGGTGCAGGAGGCCCGCGCGATGCACGGTCTCGAGCGCCCCCGCGATGCGCACGCCCACGTCGAGCACCTCCGCGAGGGGCAGCGGCGCCTTCTTGTACCGCGCGCTCATGGTGTCGGGGCAGTACTCCATCGCGAAGTACGGCCGGCCGTCCGACGAGATCGAGGCCTGATAGATCGTGACGATCGACGGGTGCGCGCTGAGCCGGGCCGAGATGTCGGCCTCCACGTTGAAGGAGCGCAGCACCTCGGAGTTGACGGCATCCGCCAGCAGCACCTTCACCGCCGCGACACGGCGCGGCATGTCCTGCTCGTACAGGAAGACGTCGGCGAAGCCGCCCGACCCGAGTGGTCGCACATAGCTGTAGCCGGCGAGGACGGGAGGCGTCGACGCAATCCGCTTCGGCACGCACCCTCCTCCGGAACGTCAGCGAAGGGGTCGCACCGAGCACGCCGTTCGGCGTGTCGTCCTCCCCCGCGCACGAGTATATCTGCGACGGCGGGCGCGCTCAGCCGCGCCAGCATCCTTCCACGTGATCGTCGACCATCCCGGTCGACTGCATGAGCGCGTACATGGTCGTCGCCCCGACGAAGCGGAACCCGCGACGGCGCAGCTCGTTGCCCATCGCGGTCGACTCCGGCGTCGCTGCGGGCACGTCGGCGAACGACCGCGGGCGGACGCCGGATGCGGGCGGCGCGAACGACCACATCAGCTCGTCGAGCTCACCGTCGCGCATGTCGCGGACGATTTGCGCATTGCCGATCGTCGCCAGGATCTTCGCGCGGTTGCGGATGATGCCCGCGTCACCCATCAGCCGCTCGACGTCGTCGTCGTCGAAGTCGGCCACGACCTCGGGCACGAAGCCCGCGAACACCTCGCGGAAGCGGGGGCGCTTGCGCAGGATCGTGATCCACGACAGCCCCGCCTGGAAGCCCTCGAGCGACATCTTCTCGAAGAGGGCGCGGTCGCCGTGCAGCGGGGTGCCCCACTCCTCGTCGTGATAGCGACGGTACTCCTCGTCGTCACCCGCCCATCCGCAGCGCGCGCGTCCGTCGGGGCCGGTGATCAGCGAGGTCATGCCCCCACGGTAGCGGGGGGCACCGACACACCTTCCCCGGTTCCTGAGCGAGCGAAGCGCCCTTCCTCGGTCCCTGAGCGAGCGAAGCGAGACGAAGGGCTCCTCGCTCAGGAACCAACGAAGGGCGTGCGCGGGTCAGTCGGCGAAGGTGGCGGCGTCGATCACGAAGCGGTATCGCACGTCCGAGGCGAGCACGCGCTCGTAGGCGTCGTTGATGGCGGATGCCGGGATCACCTCGATCTGCGCGGCGATGCCGTGCTCGGCGCAGAAGTCGAGCATCTCCTGCGTCTCGCGGATGCCGCCGATGTTGGAGCCCGCGAGCGACCGGCGTCCGCCGATCAACGAGGAGACGTTCACCGCCAGCGGCTCCCCCGGGGCTCCGACGCAGACCATCGAGCCGCCCACGTCGAGCAGGCTCAGATACGCCCGCAGGTCGATCACGGCGCTGACGGTGTTGAGGATCACGTCGAACGAGCCGCGCAGCGAGCGGAAGGTCTCGGAATCGCTGGTCGCGTAGTAGTGGTCGGCGCCGAGGCGCAGCCCGTCGTCCTTCTTGCTCAGCGTCTGCGAGAGCACGGTGACCTCGGCGCCCAGGGCGTGTGCGATCTGCACGCCCATGTGGCCCAGGCCGCCGAGACCGACGACCGCGACCCGCGTGCCGGGGCCGACGTTCCAGTGACGCAGCGGCGAGTAGGTGGTGATGCCGGCGCACAGCAGCGGCGCGGCGACGTCGAGCGCGAGGGCGTCGGGGATGCGCAGCACGAAGTCCTCGGTGACGACGACCTTCTCGGAGTAGCCGCCCTGGGTGATCGTGCCGTCGCGGTCCACGGCGCCGTAGGTGCCCACGGCCCCGTTCGAGCAGTACTGCTCCTCGCCCCGCTGACAGTTGCGGCACTCGCCGCACGAGTTGACGAGGCATCCGACGCCGACGCGGTCGCCGACCGCGTGCTTCGTGACGTCGGATCCGATCGCCGCGACCGTGCCGGTGATCTCGTGGCCCGGCGCGAGCGGGTACTGCTGTCCGCCCCAGTCGCCGCGGACGGTGTGGATGTCGGAGTGGCAGATGCCGGCGAAGGCGATGTCGATCAGCACGTCGTGCGGGCCGAGCTCGCGCCGCTCGATCGTGGTCTTCTCGAGGGGCGCGGCTTCGCGGGGGGCGGCGTAGGCGTGGACGAGGGTCATCGGAGCTCCTTGGTGCGAGGGGATGACTGCGACGTTACCCGCGCTCGCCCTGCGAAACGCTCAGGGTTGACGGGATTCGCCCTGCCCGGTAGCCCGGCCTCAGCGGCGCTTCTTGAGCGTCTTCTCGAGCACGGGCGCCTCGCCCGAGGCGGCCAGCGCGGCGTAGTACTCCCGCGCCTCGTCCTGACGGGCCTGCTCGGCCCCGGAGGCGAGGGGCGCGCGCACGTGCTCGGGCTCGAAGCCGAAGGCCTCGACGAGGTCGAGCGCGTGCGGCCGCAGGCGCGTGCAGAGGCGGTCGATGTACCGCGACACCGCGGCCGCGCGCTGCGTCGACAGGCGGCCGTGGATGAGGTGCCAGGCGAGGTGCTTCTCGATCAGCTGCAGCCCGAACAGGTCGCGCAGCCAGGTCATGACGGTGCGGGTCTCGACGTCGTCGATGCGGCGGACCGCGTCGGTGAATGCCTCCCACTGCAGCAGCTCTCCGTGCGCCCGTGCCGCTTCGATCAGCTCGGCCTGGTTCTCGTTGAACAGGCGGGAGCGGAGCTCCTTGTCCTTCATCCCGGGTCGCAGGCGTCCGGCGATGTCGGCGACCATCTGCTGCACGCGGTCGGCGAGCAGCTCGTGCTGCTGCTCCTCGCGGAGGCCGTTCTCGACCGAGCGTGCGACCTGACCGAGGTCGACGACGGCCTGCCCGAACTGGCGGAGCCCGGCGCCGTGGAAGACCTTGCCCGCCTTCTGCCCGACGGCGTACTTCGCGAGCGCCGCGGCATCCTTGCCCGTGAACTGGGTGGCGTAGTCGCTCAGCAGGCGCTTGCCGACCAGCTGCAGGAGCACGTTGTTGTCGCCCTCGAAGGTGACGTAGATGTCGAGGTCCTGACGCAGCCCGACCAGGCGGTTCTCGAACATGAAGCCCGCGCCGCCGCAGGCCTCACGCGCCTCCTGGAGCGTGTCGAGCGCGTGCCAGGTCGACAGCGGCTTGAGCGCCGCGGCGAGGGTCTCGAGGTCTTCGCGGTCCTCCGGGGTGTCGATGCGGCCCGAGAACACCCCGTCGAACTTCTGCAGGAACTCGTCGTGCGCGAAGATCTGGGCGTAGGTGGTCGCCAGTCGCGGCAGCAGGCGGCGCTGGTGCTTGCCGTAGTCGAGGAGCACGACCTCCTGCCCGTCGGCGCCGTCGAACTGCCGGCGCTGCGTCGCATACGTGATCGCGATGTGCAGGCCGAGGGCGGATGCCCAGGATGCCGCGCCGTCGAGGGACACCCGGCCCTGCACGAGGGTTCCGAGCATGGTGAAGAAGCGGCGTCCGGGGCTGTCGATCGCGCTGGAGTAGGTGCCGTCGGCGGCGACATCGCCGTACTTGTTCAGCAGGTTCGTGCGCGGCACGCGCACGTGGTCGAAGCTCAGCCGGCCGTTGTCGATGCCGTTGAGGCCGCCCTTGAGGCCGTCGTCCTCACGGCCGATGCCCGGGAGGTCGACGCCGTCCTCTCCCCGCAGCGGCACGTAGAAGCAGTGGACGCCGTGGTTCACGCCGTTGGTGATGAGCTGGGCGAACACGGTCGCCGCGACGCCGTGCAGGCCGGCGTTGCCGAGGTACTCCTTCGTCGCGCCGCGGAACGGCGTGTGGATGACGAACTCCTCGGTCTCTGGGTCGTAGGTCGCGGTCGTGCCCACGGCGGCGACGTCGGACCCGTGCCCGATCTCGGTCATGGCGAACGCGCCGGGGATCGAGAGGTCCATGATGCCGGGCAGCCACTTGTCGTGGTGCTCCTTCGTGCCGAGCTGCAGCACGGCGGATCCGAACAGGCCCCACTGCACGCCCGACTTGATCTGCAGGCTGGGGTCGGCGAGCACGAGCTCGGCGAACCCGGCGATGTTGGCGCCGTTGTTCTCCTCGCCGCCGAGCGACTTCGGGAAGGCCCGATGCACGGCCTTGTTCTCCACCAGCAGGTGCAGCTGGCTGAGCACGCGCTCGCGGTGCTCGTCCATGCCCAGGTCGTCCTGCCGCCAGAACGCGGGATCCTTGATCATCTCGCGGGCCTGCCGACGCGTGTCGGCCCAGGTCCCCATCAGGAGGTCGTTCACCCGGGTGACGTCGATGCGGGGCGTGGACGCCCCGGCGGTCGGAGTCTTCGTGGGGCGGACGGCGGCGTCGACCATGAGTGTTCCTCTCAGAGCGGGTGGAATGCTCTCATGGTAGGACTCCGACAACCTCGGACGAACTCGACTGTTCATCCTCTCCAACCGCGGGCCGGGACGTGGCGGCTCGCCGTTGTCGGGAGGTGACAGCGGCCCGCTGACGCCAGCGCGTGGCCACCGCCGACTGCAGGCGCTGCCAGGTCACGTCCCGAACGAAGATCATGTCACTGAAGATCATCACGAGCGAGAAGAACGGCAGGGACATCAGGATGCCGATGCCGGCGTGCATGCCGGTGATGACGAGCAGACCGGCGATGCGGGTCCACCGGTTCAGGAGGGTGAAGGGGAACAGCAGCTGCATGTAGACGCTGAGCCACGACGCCACGAGGATCGCCGGGGTGACGTGCCAGGCGATCTCGTTCAGCCACGGGAGGAGGATGAACTGCTCCAGGCGCAGCGGATAGTACGCGGCGATCCCGTCGACCCACATCGTTCCCTGCAGCTTCCACAGCGCGCTCGTGATGTAGACGATGCAGAGCTGCGCGCCGATCAGCACGACGGCCACGTTGTTCGACAGGATCGGCACCCACCGCGGCAGCACGCGCCCGCCCACGCGCAGCGGGTGCTCGACGCCGCGCAGCCGGCGCCGACGGGCGTCGAGGGACCATCGGTGCGAGGTGTCGGCCAGCAGCAGGAACAGGAGCATGACGCGGAACGTCTGGTAGTGGCCCGTGTTGAGGATGAGCGGGTTGGTCGATGCGTAGCCCAGCCAGAGCACCGCGAACAGCGGCGAGACGATGCGCATGCGCCAGCCGAGCAGGTAGGCGACCGCCACCGCCACCAGGAGCGCCAGCTTGATGTATGTCAGCCAGTCGGGGTCGCTGCGGGAGAACAGGATCGAGATCGGCCAGACGTAGTCCTTCACCGCGTTCGGCCGGTACAGCGACTCGCCCCAGCGCGAGCCCTCGCCGAACGTGTAGGAGTAGTCGGGCAGGTAGAGCAGGATGCTGGCGAGAGTGAGGCTCGCGAAGCCGATGCGCATGACGGCGAGGCCGTAGGTGGCGTGCCGCTTATCCAGCAGCCAGTGCAGCAGGGCCTCCCCGATGCGGGTGACCGCGATCATCTGGCGTCCTCCTCCATGAGGGAACCGTTCACGCCCGCCCTCTCGGCCCAGGCGAGGAAGGTGCGGGAGAACGCCTCGGTGTTCTGCTGCGACCACTCCAGCGTCGGGCGCCACCCGAGCGCCGTATAGGAGGAGTCGGGGCGCACGGCCTCCGGATCGAAGCGGTCCTCCCACCGGATCACCGGGCTGTACACCGAACGCGTCTGCACCGCGAGGATCTCTCCGTCGTCGCCCCACAGCGCCGTCGCGGCCTGGGTCGCGTAGGAGGTCGTGTAGTTGGTCGCGCGGATGAACGACCGCACGACGCCCGGGTTCGAGTCGTCGGCCGCGAGCATCGCCTCGTTGAGGGCGGACAGATCGTCGGAGTCGTGGAAGTTGCCCTCGACGACGTCGCGCTGGGCGGGGGTCAGCTTGCCGTACGCGGTCATCAGGTGCTCGGCGCCGATGACCGTGAGCTGCTTGCGCAGCACACGACGGTGCGGCTCCGCGAGTTCGATCGCCGTGACGTCGACCCACTTCGTCTCCACCCGGTCGCCTGCGGGGGTCTCGACCCAGGCGCGGACCCACAGGTTGCGGTCGGCGCTGGCCGGATCGGGGGCGAAGATGCGGTAGTCCTGGATGAAGTACGGACGGATCCACGCATCGGCCGCCCGCCCGGGGAGAGCGTCGTACTTCACGTCGGTCGAGGGGACGTTGTACACCGCCGTGAGTCCGATGTGCACGGTGGCCAGAACGAGCGCGGCTGCACTCGCGAGCTTCGCGGCGCGGGGGATCGGCGGCGCCTTCGGGGTGGGGGTCATCGGAGTCCTTCGCTCGAGTCGACGAGGGATGCGGCAGCGCCCGGGGCTGGGGACCCCGGGCGCCGCCTGGGCGTCGCCGTCACGTCTGAGACGTCACCGGCATCCGCCTCCGTCGCGACGACGCGACCGCCAGGACCGAACCGGCCAGGAGGAGCATCATGCCCCAGGCCAGGAAGGGTCCCGGATCGCCACCTGTCGTCGCCAGCCCCGCGGGGACTACCTGGAACTGGATCGACACCGCGCCCGACACGGCACCGGTGAGCGTCACCGTGTGCGGTCTGACCTCGAAGTCGTCGGGGACCGTGAAGGTGAACGTCACCTCGCCGGCCGCGTTCGCCACCCGGCTGCCGAGGTCGATCGGGTCGGAGTTCACCACTCCCGACACCACCTCGCCCGGCTGGAAGCCGACGCCCGTGACGGTCTGCACCTGCCCCTGCTGCCGGACCTCGTAGCGGATCGCGATCGCGATGCCGCCCGTCGGCTCGGCTCCAGGGTCCGTCCCGGCACCGGTGTCGGTGTCCGTCCCGCTGTCGGTTCCGGCGTCGGTCGCCGTGTCGGTGTCGGTCGCGGTGTCGGTGTCGGTCACCGTGTCGGTGTCCGTCACGGTGTCGGTGTCCGTCGCGTCCGTCGTGTCCGTGCCGGCGTCCGTGGCGTCCGTCGTGTCCGTGCCGGCGTCCGTGGCGTCTGTCGTGTCGGTGTCCGTACCCGTGTCGGTCGTGTCGGTTCCGGCGTCGGTCGTGTCCGTACCCGTGTCGGTCACCGTGTCGGTGTCCGTACCCGCGTCGGTCGCGTCCGTCGTATCCGTGCCGGTGTCGGCGTCGGTCCCGGCGTCCGTCGTGTCCGTTCCGGCATCCGTCCCCGGGTCCGTGCCCGCGTCCGTACCCGGATCGGTGTCCGTACCCGCGTCCGTCGCGTCGGTCGTGTCCGTGCCCGCGTCCGTCGTGTCCGTACCCGTATCGGTGTCCGTACCCGTGTCGGTCGTGTCCGTACCCGTGTCGGTCGTGTCCGTTCCGGCATCCGTCCCCGGGTCGGTGCCCGCGTCCGTCCCCGGGTCGGTGCCCGCGTCCGTACCCGGATCGGTGTCGGTGCCCGCGTCCGTCGCGTCGGTCGTGTCGGTACCGGCGTCCGTGCCCGGATCGGTGTCCGTGCCGGCGGCCTCGACCACCAGCGGGGCGTCGACGTCGTTGCCGTTCTCGTCCTCTCCGACGACCGTGTAGTCGCCCGGAGCGGCGGAGGCCGGAACCAGCAGGCTGGTGCCCGCGGGCACCGCCCCCTCGGCATCCGTCGTCACGGTGACGGGCGTGCCGACGAGCTCGCCGTCGCCGTCTTCGATCCGGAACTCGACCGACGTGAGGGCCGGCCATCCGGTCGAGGCGATCGCGGTGGTCGCACCGGCGGCGACCGGGGTGGTCACCTCGAGCGTCGGCGTCCAGGCGTCGACGACGAGGTCGTCCTCCGCCGTGACGCCCGCCGGACCCGTCGCGAGCACCGTGAAGTCGCCCGGCTCGGCGTCCACCGGAACCGTCAGGACCGTTCCTTCGGGCACGTCGCCCTCGGCATCCGTCGTCACCGTCACCGGCTCGCCGACGGGATCGCCGTCCTCGTCCGTGAGCTGGAGCGTGATCTCCGCGGCGGGCGGCCACCCGCCCGAGGTGATCGTCGTCGCCTCGCCGGGACGCACCGGCTCGGTCGCCGTCACCGTCGGCGTCCACGGCTCGACCGCGAGGTCGTCCTCCGCCGTGACGCCCTCGATGCCGGTCGCGAGCACCGTGTACTCGCCGGGCTCGGCGTCGACGGGAACCGTCACGGCCGTGTCGGCGGGAACGCTGCCCTCGGCATCCGTCGTCACCGTGACAGGCTCGCCGACCGGGTCTCCGTCGGCGTCCACGAGCTGGAAGACGACATCGGTCTCGCCGGGCCAGCCGTCGGACTCGATCGTGGCGGTCTCACCCGGACGCACCGGGTCGTCGGCCGTCACCGTCGGCGTCCAGGGCTCCACCACGAGCGCGCCCTCGGCGGTCGCTCCGGCTTCGTCCTCGGCGACCACCAGGTAGTCGCCCGGCTCTGCCGCGAACGGCACGGTGAGCGTGGTACCGGCGGGGATGGTGCCGGACTCGTCGGTCGTGACGGTCACCGGCGTGCCGATCTCGGTGCCGTCCTCGTCGGTGAGCTGGAATGTGACCTCGGTCGCGGCGGGCCAGCCGCCCGACGCGAGGGTCGTGGCCTCACCAGGACGCACGGGACCGGACGGCGTGACCGCGGGGGTGCCTGGAACCGCCAGCACCGTCACGGCCGTTGCGGCCGTGTTCCCGAACTCGTCCTCGGCGGCGACCGCGTAGTCGCCGATCGGGGCGTCTTCCGGCACGGTGAGCGTGGTGCCGGCCGGGATATCGCCCGTCGCCGTCGTCGTCACCGTGACCGGAGCGCCGATCTCGGTCCCGGACGGAGCCACCAGCTGGAGGGTGACCTCGGCCGCTGCGGGCCATCCGGACGACGTGATCGTGGTGTCGTCGCCGACCGTGATCGGTCCGGTGGCCGCGAGTGTCGGCGCGTAGGCCTCGACGGCCAGCGGCGCCTCCAGCGTGGTCGCGCCGTCGGATGCCGTCACCGTGTAGGCGCCGGCCGGGGCCGTCGGCGGGACGGTCAGGGTCGTGCCGGCGGGCAGATCGCCCTCGGCATCCGTCGTGACCTCGACGGGCTCACCGAGAGGCTCGCCGTCGGGACCCCCGAGCTGCAGCGTGACCTCCGTCTCGGCCGGCCAGCCGCCGGACGTGACGGTGGTCGTCTCGCCCGGGCGCACGGGTCCCGTCGCCTCGAGCGTCGGTCCGAGCGCGTTGGGGCCGGCCTCCGCCCGGGCCAGCACGAGCGTGCCGACGCCGCCGGCGCCGAGCACGTCGCCGACCGTGAGCACGAAGGCCTCCTGGCTGTACACCGGGCCGTTGTCGGGCTGCACGTTGCCGCGCAGCGACACGACGCCGTTGAGGAGCCCCACCGCCGGGGACAGCGCCGTGACGACACCGCCGACCGCGGTCGTGACCGTCGGCACCACGGTGTTCACGACGCCGGTCGGGCCGAGGAGCGTGTTCGTGATCGGCGTGGCGAGGGCGCCGAGCAGGGTGCCCAGGCCGACCGGGATGTTCGCGCCCAGGACCTTGACCGTGATCGTCGCGCTGGCGGTGCCGTTCACGACGTTCGCGAGGGTCTGGTTCGGGACAGAGACGATGACACCGGTGCCGGCGTCGAGTCCGGGAGTGGTGCAGGCCGGCCCCGTTCCCACGAGGCAGACCGTTCCCGTGATGTTCAGGGTGGCCGCGTTGAGGGCGCCCGTGAGGGCCGTCTGGACGAGCTGCGGAACCGTGTTCACCACGTTGCCCACGCGCGTGATCAGGTTGGTCAGCACCGGACCCGACAGCACCTCCTCGCCGACCGCGAGGTCGTTCAGGCCTCGACCGGTGGTGTTGACCAGGAGGGCGTTGAGGTCGACGGAGACCACGCCGGTGCGCAGGTTCACCGACACCACGCCGTCACCGACGGGGGTGTCGAGAAGGGTGTTCAGGGCCTGGTTCACCTGGGTGGTGATCGTGACGTTCAGTCCCGGGTTGCCGAGGATCGGCGCCAGCGCGCCGTTGAGTCCGGCCAGAGCGCCCGCGAGCAGGCCGTTCGGGCCCGTGAGGGTGCCCACCGCGGCATCCACGGTCGCCGCGACGCCCCCCGCGCCGGTCAGCGTGGTCTGGAGTACCGCGATCGCCGGGAGCCGGAGGCTCAGCGTGCCGCCCGCGACGTTGTAGTCGCGGGTCACGGTGCCGTCGCCGGAAAGGGCGATCTCGGAGCTGATCGCCCCGAGCGAGACGTCGAGGTCGGCCACCGTGGCCGCCACGGTCGGCCCGAGGAGCCCTTCGAGATTCAGGGAGGCGTTCCCCGGATACGCCCCGGCACCGGTGGTGTCGACGACACCGCCGTCGCTGACGGCTCCCACGGCCGCGCGCGACGTGCCGTCACTGTTCGACTGCGAGAACTGGTTCACCGCCCCGAGGGAAAGCACGTTCGACAGCGGCACCGTGAGCCCGCCGGGAACCGCGAGGGTCAGGGCGTTGAGCGCCGTCAGATCGATCGAGCCGCTCGAGGTCACCGGCGCCGGCTGCAGCCCGTCGTTCGCCGTCTCGACCCCCTGGAGCGCGACGACGTCGTCGAGCGGCGTCCCGCCGAGCAGCAGGCTCCCGGTCAGGAAGCGCGCGCTCGACCTCGATTCGTCTCCCGGGGCGGCGACGGCGGCTGTCGGCGCCGCCACGCCCCCGATGACCACCGCGCTGATGGCCGCGATGGCCAGGACCCTGCCTTTTCGCAGAGTTCCCCGTTGTGTGTATGGCATCTGCCCTCCCGTTGATGTCGAACGAAGTCGTCGTCAGCAGGCCCTCCCCAGGCTTCGGCACCAGGGCCGAAAGAGCGCATGTAGGGAAGTTGTACGGGAGATGAGAGGAGATGTCCATATCCGCCAGATGATTCTCTGAGGGAATAGAACGGTATGCGAACGCATCGTGCGCGAGACGTCATCTCGGTGTCGTCGGATGCCGTGGGGACGAGTAAACCCGGTCGACGCGGAGCCGTCCGGCGCTGTGCGCGATCGGTCACACGATCTGTCGTCAGGAGGCTCGTCGGGGCCGCGTCAGCCCTCGGACGGCATCAGTTCGCGGCGATGACGGCGAGCACCGAATCGCCGTAGGCGTCGCGCTTCTTGGCCCCGATCCCGGTGATGCCCTCGAGATCCGCCGGAGACGCCGGGCGGCTCGCGGCGAGCGCGCGGAGCGTCGCGTCGCCGAACACGATGTACGCCGGAACTCCCTGCTCACGGGCCTGTTCGGCGCGCCAGGCGCGCAGGGCCTCGAAGAGCGGACGGTCTCCGGCGTCGACGGCATCCGCGGTCGTGGACCTGCGTGCGCGGCTGGCGGTCGGACGCCCGATCGTGTCATTGCGCAGCGGGACCGGAATCTCTCCCCGCAGCACGCCGGGGGCCTGCTCACCGGGCGCGAGGGTGCCGTATTCACCCTGGGCGGTGAGGATGCCGCGGGCGAGCAGCTGCCGCACGACGCTGCGCCAGTCCTGGTCGGAGAGGTCGCCGCCAATACCGTAGGTGGCGAGCTTGTCGTGGCCCTGCTGGCGGATGCGCTCGGTCGACGCGCCCCGCAGGATGTCGATGAGGTGTCCGGCGCCGAAGGCCTGATTGCGCTCGCGCTTCAGGCGCACGATGGTCGACAGCAGCTTCTGCGCGGGGACGAGGCCGTCGAACGTCTCGGTCTCTTCGAGGCAGGTGTCGCAGTTGCCGCACGGCGCCGACTCCTGACCGAAGTACCCGAGCAGGTTCTGGCGCCGGCACTCCACCGTCTCGCACAGCGCGAGCATCGCGTCGAGGTGCTGCCCCATGCGCATCTTGAACGTGCGGTCGCCGGGGCTCTGGTCGATGAGCCGCCGCTGCTGCACGACGTCGCCCAGGCCGTAGGCCATCCACGCCACGGAGGGCTCGCCGTCGCGGCCCGCACGACCGGTCTCCTGGTAGTACCCCTCGACCGACTTGGGCAGATCGATATGGGCGACGAACCGCACGTCGGGCTTGTCGATGCCCATGCCGAAGGCGATGGTCGCGACCATCACCACCCCGTCTTCCCGGAGGAAGCGTGACTGGTTCGCCGCGCGCACCTCGGCCGGGAGGCCCGCGTGGTACGGGAGCGCGTCGAGACCCTGCGCCGCGAGATGGCTGGCGGTCTGCTCGACCGACTTGCGGCTCAGGGCGTAGACGATGCCGCTGATGCCGGTCTCTGAGCCCGACGAGGATTGCTGCGAGCGGATGAACTGGACCAGCTGCTTGCGCGGGTCGACCTTCGGGACGATCCGGTACTGGATGTTCGGACGGTCGAAACTCGCGACGAAGTGCTTCGCGCCGTCGAGATGCAGCCGCTCGGTGATCTCCTGGTGCGTCGCCCGGGTGGCCGTGGCCGTGAGCGCCATGCGCGGCACCCTGGGGAAGCGCTCCCCCAGGTCGCCCAGCGCCAGGTAGTCGGGGCGGAAGTCGTGACCCCACTGCGACACGCAGTGCGCCTCGTCGATCGCGATGACGCTGAGGGTGCCCCGCTGCAGCAATGCCGTGGTCTGCCGGTTCGACAGGCGCTCGGGGGCGACGTAGATCAGGTCGAGCTCGCCCCCGACGTACGCCCGTTCGACGTCGGCACGCTCCTGGGGTGACTGCGTGGAGTTGAGGTACGCGGCCCTCACCCCGTTGGCGCGCAGCGCGTCGACCTGATCGTGCATCAGCGCGATGAGCGGGCTGATGACGAGGCCGGTGCCCTCACGCACGAGCGCCGGCACCTGGTAGGTGATGCTCTTCCCGCCGCCGGTCGGCATGAGCACGACGGCATCCCCGCCGGCGATCACCTGATCGACGATGTCGGCCTGATCGCCCCGGAACTCGTCGTACCCGAAGACGGTGTGCAGAGCCTCGCGCGCGCTGGCGTAGCGACTCGGAGCGGCGCGGCGCACGGCCGGCTCGCGCCTCGGCGCGGGGGCGGACGCCGACGACACCGGCGTCGAGGGGCCGGGACCCCAGTCGAGCGGCGGTTCGAACCCCTCCCCCTGCGGCTCCCAGTCCATCGGCTCGGGCGGCTCGGTCGGCTCCCACCCGTCGCCCCACGGCTCGTCGGCGTACGGCAGATCCGCGTACGGGTCACGAGGAGTCTGCGGCATCCCTCCAGCGTAACCACCCCCACCGACACGCTCACCCCGCCCCCGTCAGGGGTCAGGACACGCCGTGCCGGGGTCACGCGGAACGGCTCACCCCGACCCCTCACGAGGTCGATCGACGGCCTCGCGCCGGCCTGCACCGGCGTAGGTTGGAACCACCACCCCGAAGGAGCATGAGATGTCCGACATCACCGTCACCCGCAACGACGAGGCCTCCCGCTACGAGCTCCGCACGGGAGACGTGGTGGCGGGGTTCGCTGCCTACGAGCAGCGGCACGGATCCATCCGCTTCACGCACACCGAGGTCGACCCGGCGTTCCAGGGCCAGGGCCTCGCGGGCAAGCTGGCCGGCGCGGCGCTGGCGGATGCCGCGGCGACGGGCGACGCGATCGTCCCCCTGTGCCCCTACATGGCCAAGTACCTCGAGACGCACGAGATCGAGGGCGCGGAGATCCGCTGGCCGAACCGGCCGGGCGAGTGATGATCGGCCCGCGCCGTCTCGTCCTCGAGCCGCGCGAGGTCCCGCTGGGCGGCGTGCGGGGGATGAGCGTCCTCCGGGCCCTGCCGCACCGCAACCTGCCCACGATCGGCGCCTGGTGCTTCCTCGACCGCTTCGGTCCCGCCGACACGCGCATGCGCGTGGAGCCCCATCCGCACATCGGCCTGCAGACCGTCACCTGGCCGCTGATCGGCGAGATCCGTCACCGCGATTCGCTCGGCAGCGACGCCGAGCTGCGCCGCGGCCAGCTCAATCTCATGACCGCGGGCAACGGCATCTCGCACTCCGAGTACTCGGTCGGGCAAGGAGCCGTGCCCCTCGACGCCCTGCAGTTCTGGGTGGTGCTGCCCGAGTCGGCGCGGCACGGGGCCGCGGGATTCGAGCGGCACACCGAGCTTCCGGGCCTGGCCCTCCCCTCCGCGCACGGTGCCGACGGCTCGGCCACGGTCGTGCTCGGGGAGTTCGCGGGCGTGCGGTCTCCGGCGACCGTGCACACCCCGATCGTCGGCGCCGAGATCGTCGTGCCCGCCGGCACCCGCCTGCACCTCCCCGTCCACGCGGACTGGGAGCACGCGCTCATGCTCGTCGAGGGCGACGCGAGGGTCGCGCAGCATCCGCTCTCCCTCAACGAGACCCTCTACCTGGGTGACTCGCGCGAGACGATCGAGGTCGAGAGCACGCAGGGCGCGCTGCTGTTCCTGCTCGGCGGTGAGCCCTTCGAGGACGACATCGTCATGTGGTGGAACTTCGCCGGTCGGTCCCACGAGGAGATCGCCGACGCGCGCGCCGAGTGGGAGGCGGCATCCGACCGGTTCGGCGTCGTCGAGGGGCACGACGTGCGCATCCCCGCACCTCCCCTCCCGCCCGTGCGGCTGGTGCCTCGCAGCCGGACGCTCTGAGGCGTCGCTCGGGCGGTGGTCACCGGTGGTGCTGGCACATGCGTGCCGGGCGAAGGTGGAAAACCCAGACCCCGCGGCATCCGCCCGGCGTGTCTGCGGCCGACACGCCGACGCTCGCCCGAAGTGTCTGGATTCTCCGACCGCCAGAGGAGACGGATGCCGCGGCGCACCGCCCCGGTGATTCTTAGACCCGCTCGGGGGTGTGCAGCCGGGCGAGGTACCGGTCGGCGCGGGACGAGGGCCCGCGGGGGTCGAGCAGCGAGACGGCGACCATGACGCCGGTCGCGAGCGGGATGGTCCACGCGGCCGGCTGGGCGAGGTAGGGGGCTGCGGCCCCGATGCCGCCCACGGCCGCGTGCACGAGAAGCGCGAGGCCCCACGAGACCCCGCCGGTGACCATGCCCGCCACCGCCCCGCGCGCCGTGAGCCCGCGCCACCAGACCCCCAGCAGCACCGCGGGCGAGAGGGTCGACGCGGCGACGACGAAGACGACGCCCACGCTCGACACGAGCCCCGCGGGAGCGGTGAGCAGGGCCACGGCGAGCGGCACCAGCGCGCACAGGAGTGCCGAGAACCGGAACGACCGGACCGAGCCCGAGAACACATCCTGGCTGATCACTCCGGCCAGTGAGACGACGAGCCCGGCGGAGGTGGCGAGGAAGGCGGCGAAGGCTCCGGCGACGATCAGCGCCGTCAGCAGCTCTCCGAACATCCCGGGGAAGATGCGGGAGGGCAGCTGCAGCACCACGGTGTCGGCGACCCCGGGCACGGCGAGGTCGGGGGCGGCGATGCGCGCGAGGAGACCCATCGCGCTCGAGACCGCGTAGAACACGCTCACCATCCCGATCACGATCACGGTGGTGCGGCGCGCCGAGACGCCCGTCGGGCTCGTGTAGAACCGCACGAGGACGTGCGGGAGCCCCATCGTGCCGAGCAGCAGCGCCAGCAGCAGGGAGGCCGTCTGGTACGCGTCGAACCCCGACGGTCCCGCCTCGGACGGGAACACCCGCGCCGGGTCGATTTCGTGCGGGCCGCCGCTGAGCGCGAACGCGATGCACACCACCGGCACCAGGAGCGCCGTCAGCTTGAGCCAGTACTGGAACGCCTGCACGTAGGTGATCGCGCGCATCCCGCCCGCCGCCACCGCGACCGCCACGAGCACCGCGATCGTGACAGCCCCGACCCACTCCGGCAGTCCGGCGACCACGACGAGGGTGATCCCCGCGCCGTGCAGCTGCGGCACGATGTACAGCCAGCCGATGATGAGCACCGCGAGGCTGGTCACCCGGCGAGCGCCGGTCGACTCGAGGCGCGCCTCGACGAAGTCGGGGATCGTGTACGCCCCGCTCCGCCGCAGCGGCGCCGCGACGAAGGCCAGCACCAGCAGATACCCGGCGGCGTAGCCGATGGGGAACCAGAACCCCCGCGCGCCGTCGAGCAGCACGAGTCCGGAGAGCCCGAGGAACGTGCCCGCCGAGAGGTACTCCCCGCTGATGGCCGAGGCGTTCCACACCGGGCGCACGGTGCGGGAGGCGACGAAGAAGTCGCCGGTGGTCCGCGAGATCCGCAACCCGTAGACGCCGATCAGCAGCGTGGCGACGACGACGAACGCCACGCCCACCAGGTCCAGGACCGCGTTCACTCGCGGTCCTGGAGGGCGCGGTAGCGCCGCTCGTTGCGCGCCGCCGTGCGCACGTACAGCACGGCGAACACGACGATCACCGGGTAGAACGCGAACGCCTGCAGCAGCCACGACAGCGGCACCTGCCACACCACGATGCGGTCGACCTCCGGGATCAGGGCGATGACCAGCGCCAGCGCGAGCACCACCAGCACGAACCCGGCCACCGTGCCGAGGGCGAGCCGGAGCTGGCTGCGCTGCAGGGCCCGGGCGTAGACGGCATCCGCCTCGTCGACCGGTGCGCCCGGGAGGGCGATGCCGCGGGTCGGGGCCGACGAGCGCCGCGGCGGGGCGTCGGCGGTCACGCGCACCCGCTTCGGAGCCTCGGTCATCGCGCGCCGCTCTCGCCGCCCAGCAGCGCCTCGCGCACCGCCGGGATCAGCCTCCGGCTCACCGGGAGCGAGACCTGGCCCACCGACACCGACGCCTCCGCACCGGAGAGCCGCGCCTCGGTCACCGCCGAGACGCGGACCAGCGTCGACCGGTGCACCCGGAGGAACCCGGCATCCGCCCACCGGGCCTCGAGCTCCGAGATCGGGATGCGCACGAGGTGGCCGACGCCGTCGCCCGTGTGCAGGCGGGAGTAGTCGCCCTGCGCCTGCACCCAGCGCACGTCGCGGCGATGGACGAACCGCACGGTCGCCCCCACCGTCACGGGCACGACCTCGTCATCCCCGTCCGGATGGGCTTCGACCCGCTCGAGCGCACGATCGACCGCCCCCCGCAGACGTTCGGCGCGCACCGGCTTGAGCAGGTAGTCGACCGCGCGCAGCTCGAACGCCTCGACGGCGCGAGCCTCGTCGGCCGTGACGAACACGACCGCGGGCGGCTCGGCCAGCCCGAGGAACGCGCGGGCGACCTCCGTGCCCGACAGCCCCGGCATGTGGATGTCGAGGAAGGCGATGCGCACGGCGCGCTCCGACAGCAGGCGCAGCGCATCGGCGCCCGCCCGCGCCGTGAGGATCTCGCCGATGCGCTCGTCGCCCCGCAGCAGGTGCACCAGCTCATCGAGCGCCGGCTTCTCGTCGTCGGCGACGAGGACGTCGATCATCGTCACACCTCAGTCGTTGTCCGGGTCGTTCAGCGGCTGCGATCTCGGCACCCGCATGCGCACCAGGGTACCCGCGCCGCTGTTCGTCTCGACGACCAGCCCACCGCCGGGACCGTAGACCTGTCGCAGCCGGGTGTCGACGTTGCGCAGCCCGACATGACGGCCGTCGTCGCCCGCCGTGAGCAGCGAGCGCAGAGCATCCGGGTCCATCCCGACGCCGTCGTCCTCGACGGTGATCTCGGCGTGGGTGCCGTCGTCGCGGGAGGCGATGCGGATCTCGCCGCCGCCCTCGCCCGGCTCGAGGCCGTGGCGCACCGCGTTCTCGACCAGGGGCTGGACCGACAGGAACGGGATCACGGTGGAGAGCGTCTCGGGGGCGATCCGCAGGGTCACGCGCAGACGGTCGCCGAAGCGCGCGCGCTCGAGCTCGAGATAGGAGTGGATGCTGCCGAGCTCCTCGGCCAGGGTCGTGAACTCGCCCTGCCGCCGGAACGAGTAGCGGGTGAAGTCCGCGAACTCCAGTACGAGCTCCCGTGCGCGCGCGGGGTCCGTCGTGATGAACGATGCGATCGCCGTGAGGGCGTTGTAGATGAAGTGCGGCGAGATCTGGGCACGGAGGGACCGCAGCTCGGCCTCCGCCAGCTGTGCCCGGGAGGCGTCGAGGCCGCCCAGCTCGACCTGCGCCGCGCACCAGTCGGCGACCTCCTCGGCGGCCCGCACGAGCGCCGCCCGGACCGGCGCGGCGAACGCCACGACCGCTCCCACGGCCTCGCCGTCGACCACGATCGGCGCACCGACGGCCTCCAGCTCGTCGGCCCGCCCGGGAGCGGGGAAGACCTGGCGCCGGCCCGACGACCGGACCTGCGCGGCGATGCGCACCGCCGCCGATTCGAGCCCGTCGGTCGCGCCGTCGAAAGACACCGTGCCGTCGGAGCTCACCACGGCCACAGCCGCGCTGCCCAGGAGCACCCGCAGATGCCGGGCGGCCTTCACCACGTCGGGCGCTGCGAGCCCCGCCCGCAGATGCGGAGCCGCGAGGCTCGCCTGGTGCAGCGCCTGGAGGGCGGCCCGTTCGGCCTCGCTCCCGAGGTCGGTCGCGCCGCGGGCGAGCCGGCGCGCGAGCAGCAGCAGCACCGTCAGTGCGATGCCGCCGAGCGCGCCCAGCACCGCGGCGAGAACGACGTCGGTCATGGGTTCAGCCTACGGTCGTGCATTCTTCCCGGTCCCTGAGCGAGCGAAGCGAGACCTTCCCGGTCCCTGAGCGAGCGAAGCGAGACCTTCCCGGTCCCTGAGCGAGCGAAGCGAGACGAAGGGCGCTCCTCGCTCAGGAACCGGGGCGGGCTCAGGAGCCGGGGTGGGGTCAGCAGCAGCGGGCGCCGGGGTTGCGGTCCTGGTCGTCCATCCGCTGACGCCAGAACTGGCGCTCGGTCATCGGCTCCTCGTCCGGATGGTGGCGCCGGTGATGGGCGACGTAGGTCTCGTAGGCGCTGTCGCCCATGAGGTTCGTGATGTACCAGCGGATGCCGCGGCCCACCCGCGCCACGGCACTCGCGAGAGTGCGCAGCGGGGTGGTCGCGGCATCCGTCCGATCCGGCATGATGACCATCGTCAGTGTGTCGAGGCCTTGCGCTCGTCGGAGAGGATCGGCTCCCACTCCTTCTCGAGCGCGCGCTCGTCGGCGTTCGGCAGGAACCCGGCCGGGGCGAACCGCCGCGAGGCGACCGGCTCGTCCTCGGTGTTCTCGCCGCCGCCGTTGCGGATGGCCTTGATCGTGACGACCACCGCCGCGATCATCACGATGAGCGCGAGCGTCACGAAGATGATCGACAGCGTGCCCTGCACGGCCGTGTTGCGGATGACCGCCTCCAGCACCACGGGCTCGCCGAGCGACGTGTCGCCGGTCTCCAGCGCCTCGCGGTAGCGGAAGTGGTTCGCCCAGTAGCCGATCGAGGGGACGGGCGAGACGATCTTGTACATCGAGGCGGTGACCGTGACGACCGCCGTGAAGGCGAGCGGCACGGCGATGATCCACAGCCACTTCACGTAGCTCCGGCCGCGCTTGGCGACGATCGCGAGGACGACCGCGAGCGCGATGGCCGCAAGCAGCTGGTTCGCGATGCCGAACAGCGGGAAGAAGGTGTTGATGCCGCCCAGCGGGTCGGTCACGCCGAGGATGAGGATCGCGCCCCACCCGGCCACCATGATCGCCGTGCAGATCCACACGCCCGGACGCCACGAGACGTCGCGGAACTTGGGGAACCAGGCGCCGATCGAGTCCTGCAGCATGAAGCGGGCGACGCGGGTGCCGGCATCCACCGCGGTGAGGATGAACAGCGCCTCGAACATGATCGCGAAGTGGTACCAGAACGCCATGAGCGCTTGTCCGCCCAAGGCCTGCTGCATGATGTGCGCCAGGCCCAGCGCGAGCGTCGGGGCGCCGCCGGTGCGCGAGACGATCGTCTCCTCGCCGACCGCGGCCGCCGTGCTCGTGAGCATCTCGGGGGTGATGTTCACCCCCGTCAGGCCCAGCGAGTTCACGAAGGCGACCGCGCCCTCGACCGTGCCCTGCGTCACAGCCGATGGCGCGTTCATCGCGAAGTAGATGCCCTGGTCGATCGAGATCGCGGCGACGAGCGCCATGATCGCGACGAACGACTCCATCAGCATCCCGCCGTAGCCGATGAAGCGCGTCTGGCGCTCCTTCTCGACGAGCTTGGGGGTGGTGCCCGAGGCGATGAGCGCATGGAACCCGGAGAGCGCTCCACACGCGATCGTCACGAACAGGAAGGGGAAGAGCGGTCCGGCGAACACCGGCCCGAGCCCGTTCTCGCCGAAGATGCTGACCGCCGGGACCGAGATCTCGGGGCGCACGAGGATGATGGCGCCGGCGAGCATGACGATCACGCCGATCTTCATGAAGGTCGACAGGTAGTCGCGGGGCGCGAGCAGCAGCCACACCGGGAGCACGGCGGCGATGAAGCCGTAGATGATGATGCCCCACGCGATCGTGGTGCGGTCGAGGTGGAAGATCGCCTGACCCCAGTCGGTGCCGGCGACCCAGCCGCCTCCGATGATCGCGGCCATGAGCAGAACGAAGCCGATGATCGAGACCTCGGTGACCTTGCCCGGCCGCAGGAACCGCAGGTAGACGCCCATGAAGAGCGCGATCGGGATGGTCATCGCGACCGAGAACACGCCCCAGGGGCTCTCGCCCAGGGCGTTCACGACGACGAGCGCGAGGATCGCGACGATGATGAGCATGATCAGCAGCGAGGCGACGATGGCCGCCGTGCCGCCGATCCTGCCGAGCTCCTGCCGCGCCATCTGGCCGATGGTGCGGCCGCCGCGGCGCATCGAGAAGAAGAGCACCGTGTAGTCCTGCACCGCGCCCGCGAGCACGACGCCGACGATGATCCAGATGGTGCCGGGCAGGTATCCCATCTGCGCGGCGAGCACCGGACCGACGAGCGGTCCTGCGCCGGCGATGGCGGCGAAGTGGTGACCGTAGAGCACGCGGCGGTCGGTGGGGACGTAGTCCTTGCCGTCCTGGCGGACCTCGGCCGGAGTCGCGCGACGGTCGTCGGGGCGCGTGATGTACTTCTCGATCACCTTCGAGTAGAAGCGGTACCCGATCAGGTACGTGCAGACCGCGGCGAACACGAACCAGATCGCGTTCACGGTCTCGCCCCGGACGATCGCGAGCATGGTCCAGGCGACCGCGCCGAGCAGCGCGATCGCGACCCAGATCAGGATCTTCGGCAGGGTCCAGCGGTTCGAGCGCCGGTGGTGCTCCTCGCTCAGGGCGACGGGAGGGAGGTTCGGGTCGGTCGCGATGACGGGATCGTCGTCGACGAGCGAGGCGCCGCGGCGGCGCGACGAAGGTGCGGTCATGGGGATCTCCTCGGGGTGCGCATCGTTGCGTGGATCCACGCTAGGAAGCGGCTCCCCCGGCCGTGGGGCGCCGCCGGGCGTGGTGCGACGAGCGGCACGGACGGTGCGACGAGCGGATGCCGGTGGCCGGGGTCGTGCGGGGTGTTTTGCACGGCGGCCCCCGGCATCCGCCCCGCACCCGCGCAACTAGGCTGGTGCCGTGGCCCGAACCCCTGCCCTGCCGACCCGCGTGCTGCTGATCTGCGCGGCCATCGGCGTCGCGACCGGCCTCCTCGGCGGCATCGCGGGCTGGGTCACCCCGATCCTGCTGGCCAGTCCGCTCCTCTTCCTCTACGGACTCGTGCTCGGTTCGCACGTGCTGCCCGGGATCATCGCGCAGGAGGTGCTGCGCCGCCCGTTCGTCGCGCTCGTCACGCACCTCGTCGCGGCGATCGTCGCGAGCGCGTTCAACCCCGCCTGGGCGCTGCGGTTCATCGGCACGGCGCTGCTGTTCGGCGCCATCCAGGAGGGCGTCGCGGCGCTCACCCGGTACCGGGCCTGGGGCGCATGGCGGTTCTTCGTCTCGGCCGCGCTGATCGGCGTGGTCGTCGCGGTGGCGGTGTTCTTCGCCGCCCACCTCGGCACGCTGCCGCTGTGGGCGCAGATCGCCTACCTCGCCGTCTCGGTGCTCGGCCCGGTCGTCTGGACGGCGATCGGCCTCGCGGTCGGCTCGGCCCTGAGCCGCGCGGGCGTCGCTCGACGCTGACCCCGTCCCCTCGTCCGGATGCGGATGCCGGCCACGCGAGGGGTCAAGACACGCCGCACCCGCACCCGGCCTTGCGGCGTGTCTTGACCCCTCACCTGCATCCCCCCGGGCAGCGCAGAAGGTAAGGCTCAGCTAAGTTAGAGCTGTCCGTCGTTTCCGACCCGGGGTTCCGCCGTGCGTCCATCCGCGCCTCTGCTCCGCGTGCGCGAGGTCTCCCTCACCCACGCGGATGCCGCAGACCCCTCGCCGCGCGAGGCGACCTTCGACATCCACCCGGGTGAGGTCGTGCTGCTGCTCGGCCCCTCGGGGTCGGGCAAGTCGACGCTGACGCTCGCCCTCAACGGACTGATCCCCCACGCGCTGCCGGCGACCATGACCGGCACGGTGGAGGCCGGCGGGCTCGACACCGCCGTGACGTCGACCGCGGCGCTGAGCACGCGCGTCGCGATGGTGTTCCAGGATCCGGATGCGCAGATCGTCACCGGCACCGTCTACGACGAGGTCGCGTTCGGACCCGAGAACCTCCTGCTCCCGCTCGCCGAGGTCCAGGCCCGCACCCAGGACGCCCTGCGCCGCGTCGGCCTGTGGGACCGCCGCGACGAGAACCCGGACCGCCTCTCCGGCGGAGGGCGGCAGCGCCTCGCGATCGCCTGCGCCCTCGCGATGGGGTCGCCGCTGATGGTGCTCGACGAGCCGACCGCCAACCTCGACCCCCGCGGCATCGACGACGTGTACGCGGCGCTCGCCGACGTCGTGGCCGCCGGGGACCGCGCCATCCTCCTCGTCGAGCACAACCTCGACGCCGCGATGGGTTTCGTCACCCGCACGATCGTGCTCGACCGGGAGGGCCGCATCGCCTTCGACGGACCCGTGGCCGAGATCATCCGCGCGCACGCCGACGCCCTCGTCGCGATGGGCGTCTGGTTGCCCGCGGCCACCCTCACCGCCCTGCGGCTGCGCGGCGACGGCATCGCGGTCGAGCCCCTCCCGCTCACGCCCGCCGAGCTCGCCGCGGCGCTGCCCGCCGGGGTCGCGCCGTCCGCCGCGGTCGCCGCCCCCGCGCCGGCGGCGGAAGGCGAGAACCTCATCCGAGCTCGCGGGCTCACCGTGCGCCGGGGCCGCACCGAGATCCTGCACGGCATCGACCTCGATCTGCAGGCCGGGAGCCTGACGGCGATCGTCGGCGCGAACGGCGCCGGGAAGACGACCCTGATCCATGCGCTCGCGGGCGTCGTGCCCCCGCCGAGGGGACAGGTCAGCGTCGACGGCATCGACCCCGGCGCCGCGGCGCCGCGCGACCTCGCCGCCCGCGTCGGCTTCGTGTTCCAGAATCCCGAGCACCAGTTCATCGCGCACACGGTCTTCGACGAGCTCGCGCACGGGCTGCGCCTGCGCCGTGCGGCGGATGCCGAGATCACCGAGCGCGTCGAGGCGATGCTCTCCCGCTTCGGGCTGGAGCACAAGGCGGGAGTGCACCCGTTCCTCCTCTCCGGAGGCGAGAAGCGCCGCCTCTCGGTCGGCACGGCGCTCATCACGCGCCCCCGCGTGCTCGTCCTCGACGAGCCGACCTTCGGGCAGGACCGGGCGCGCGCGGCCGAGCTGCTCGACCTGCTGCAGTCCCTGCGCGACGAGGGCACGACGATCGTGATCGTGACGCACGACCTGCAGCTCGTCGCCGACCACTCGACGCACACCGTCGTGCTCGCCGAGGGCAGGGTGCACGCCTCGGGCCCGACGGCCGAGCTGTTCCGCGACGAGAGCGTCTTCACCGACGCGGGACTGCGCCTTCCCGCCCTGCAGCGGGTGCTGGCCGCCCACGGGCGGGCTGCCGGACGGAGCCCCGAAGCATGAGCGCGGGGGTGTTCGATCCGTACGCCGAGATGACCGTCACCTCGCGCCGGCAGTTCCTGTACGCCCTGAACCCGCTGGCGAAGGTCGCCGGATTCGCGCCCGCCATGGTGTTCCTCGTGTTCGTCCGCGATCTCGCAACCCCGGCCGCGTTCCTGGCGCTCGCGTACGTGCTCCTCCTCGTCGGGGCCCGGGCGACCCTCCGACTCGTGATCGCCCTGCTGGCGCTGCCGGTCGCGATGGCCGTCATCGGTCTCAGCTTCTCGGTCTGGGTCGACGCGGCACTCGTCGACGACACCGCGCCCGTGCTGCGGCTCGGCGACTGGACGCTGTACGGCGGGGCGCTCGAGATCGGCCTCGCGACCGCGCTCCGCCTCGGCGCGATCGTCGCGCTGGCGCTGATCGGCGGGCTGACCACCACCGGCCCCGACCTCGTGCGCGCGAGCGTGCAGCAGCTGCGGGTGCCCTACCGCATCGGGTACACCGCGCTCGCGGCGTTCCGGTTCGTGCCGCGCTTCGGCCACGAGCTCTCCGTCATCCGTGCCGCCCACCGTGTGCGCGGGCACCACGGCGGCCGCGGGCCCTTCGCCCGTCTCGCCCGCGGCTGGGGGTACATCGTGCCGCTGCTGGCCGGGGCGATCCGCCACGCCGAGCGCGTCGCCCTCGCCATGGACTCCCGCGCCTTCGGCGCCCACTCCACCCGCACCGAGCGGCACCTCGTGCCGTTCCGCACGCGCGACACCGTGTTCGTGGTGCTCAGCCTCGCCGCATCCGCCGGCATCCTCGTCGCGTCCTTCCCCTGGCAGCTCTCCTGATCCGTCCCCACCGAAAGGCGATCGCATGGCGTTCAGCAAGCTCGTGAAGCCCGAATCCGCAGAACTGCTGCACCTGACGGTGCTGCGCACCGAGCGATTGTCGGAGCACTGGATGCGCGTGACGCTGGGCGGCGGCGACATCGCGAAGTTCCGTCCGATGGGGTTCGACCAGTGGTTCCGGCTGTTCCTGCCGATCGGCGGCGACGCCGGGCTCGAGCGCGTGCCGGCGAAGGCGAACCGGATGTTCGGCTACCTGAAGTTCCTGCGGATCCCCGACGGCGAGCGTCCGGTCATGCGCAACTACAGCGTCCGCGCGTACCGGCCGGCCACGGTCGAGCGGGGCGCCGAGATCGACGTGGACTTCGTGCTGCACGGCTCGGCGGCCGACGGCACGGCCGGACCGGCATCCCGGTGGGCCGAGATCTGCGAGCCCGGCGAGCACGTCCTCCTCATCGACGAGGGGCTGACGTTCAACCCCGAGCGCGGCACCGACCGCGTGCTGCTCGTGGGTGACGAGACGGCGCTTCCCGCGATCGCCTCGATCGCCGCATCGCTCCCGGCATCCGCGACCGGCACGGCGCTCATCGAGGTGCCGTCGCCGGACGACGCCCTCGCGTTCCCCCACCCGGAAGGACTCGCCGTCGAATGGATCGTGCGCCCGCACGACGCGCAGCCCGGAGTCCTCGCTCTCGAGCGCGTCGCCGAGCAGGAGCTGCCGCCGGCGCCGTTCCACGCGTACGCGGCGGGCGAGCAGTCGCTCGCCTCGGGCGTGCGCAAGCTGCTCGTCGGCGAGCGCGGCGTCGACAAGGGCGCCGTGAGCTTCTGCGGCTACTGGAAGGTCGGGGCCGCGTCGCCCTCGTCCAAGGCCGCCCGCGAGGCGGCGGCGGAGCCCCGGCGATGACCGGGACGGATGCCGTCGGCGCGACCTACCCGGCGTCGGAGGATGCCGCGCGCCGCGGTCCCTCGCCGAATCGGTTCCGGTTCCCCACCGCGCTGCTGTTGACCTGCGCTGCCCTGGGCGTCGCGGGGGCGGTCGTACTGGCACCCGCGAACTGGCTCTCGACCCTGCTCACCGTCGGCCCGGCGTCGTTCCTCGGCATGGGGCTCGCCGGGCTCTGGCTGTTGCCGTCGGTGATCGCCCTGCGGCTGCTCCGACGCCCGCTCGTGGGACTCCTGGTCGCGCTCATCGCCGGTCTCGTGATGGTGCCGTTCTCCGGCTACGGGTTCTCGAGCGTGCTCACGAACCTCTGGTGGGCGGCGTTCACGGAGCTGCCGTTCCTCTTCGTCCTCTGGCGGTACTGGGGCACCTGGTTGCACTACGTCGGAGCGGTCGCCGCGGGCATCGTGTACCCGATCTCGGCCTGGGCCTGGTTCGACCTCGGCAGCACCGGGATCGCCTATCAGGCGCTCTTCTTCGCGGTGACGATCGTCAGCTGCGTGGGAGCGACGGCCCTCGGCATCCTCCTCGCCGATCGTCTGCACCGCGCCGGGGTCGGCCGCCGGCGATAGCGGACCCGCGCGCCGGCGTCGACGACGCGTCAGTCGCCTCTACTTCACGCTGCCCTGGGTCAGCCCGCCCACGAGCCACTTCTGCAGGAAGAGCGCGAGGAGGTAGATCGGGATGAGACCGGCCAGGCTGGCGGCGGCCATCTGCCCGAACATGACCTCGCGACCGCCCTGCATGAGGGCGATGCCCACCGGGAGCGTCTGGGAGTCGAGGCTCTGCGTCAGCAGCAGGGGGATCAGGAAGTCGTTGTACGCGAGGATGAACACGATGATCGACACCGCGACGATCCCGGGAGCGGTCAGCGGCAGGATCACCGACCAGAGCGTGCGCAGCGGACCGCATCCGTCGATCTGCGCCGCCTCGTCGATCTCGAAGGGGATCGACCGGAAGAAGCCGTCGAGCAGCCACACCGCGACCGGGGTCAGCAGCAGCCCTTCGACGATCCCGAGTCCGACGACGGAGTCCATCAGCCCCGCGGTGCGCACCAGCACGAAGAGCGGGATGATCGCGACGATCGGCGGCGCCACGTAGGCCGAGACGATCAGCCCGAGCGTCTGCGAGCCGCCGGCACGCAGCCGGGCCATGGCGTAGTTCGCCGGGATCGACACGAGCAGGGCGACGAGCACGGCGACCAGCGCCGCGCCCAGCGAGTTGCGGAGATACGTGAGGATCGGCCAGTTCTCGAACGCGGCGGTCCAGTTCTCGAACGCCAGCCGCGACGGGAGGATGCGGGTCGACAGGATGTCGTCCGGGCTCTTGAACGACATGCCGACCATGTAGAGCACCGGCAGCAGCGCCAGGGCGATCGCGACGACGATCACGACCCACTTGACGACGGTGACCGCGAGGGCGGGGCGGCCGGGCCGCGAGATGCTCGACGTCCGGCTGCGCCGACGGCGGCGGCGCGCATCGGGGACGACGAGGGTGGCGGTCGCGTCGTCGTCGACGCGGTCGGAGGTGCGGAATGCGAGCGACATGTCAGCTCTCCCTGTGCAGGCGCTGCCGGACGGCGTTGAGCGGCAGGATGACGATGGTGACCAGCACGAGGAAGGCGATCGTCTGCGCGGCCGCCGCCCCCACGTCGAAGGTCTGGAGTCCGGTGCGGTAGATCTCGAAGCTGCTGACCGTGGTGTCGAAGCCCGGCCCTCCGCTGGTCATGATGAACACGAGGTCGAACACCTTGAACGAGACGACGAGCTTCAGCAGCAGGACGGTGACGAGGCTCGGCAGCACCAGGGGGAACGTGATGCGCCAGAACGTCTGCCACACCCCCGCGCCGTCGACCTGCGACGCCTCGTACACCTCGGTGGGGAGCGTCTGCAGCGCGGCGAAGACGAGCAGGACGCAGAACGGCGTCCACTGCCACGCGTCCACGACGATGACCGAGATCATGGCCGCCGGGCTCGACCCGAGGAACAGGAACGGCTCGGACCCCGGCGCGAAGGACTGGCCGATGTTGTTGAGCAGGCCGCCGGTCGGGGCGAGCATGAGCTTCCAGATGACGCCCGCCATCACGGGCGGGGTCATCAGGGGAAGCAGGAGCAGCACGCGGATGATGCGCCCGCCCTTGACCGCGGCGTCGAGCGACAGGGCCACCACGAGCCCGGCGACGAGCGCGATGAGCGCAGACGGGAGGGCGAACATTAGCGACCTGCCGAGGGACGGGAGGGTGACCCCGTCCCCCAGCAGCGCCGCGAAGTTGTCGAACCCGACCCAGTCCGAGAACGGGCGCCCCAGCGACGACTCCGAGAAGGAGGCGGCGATGATGTAGCCCAGCGGGTAGATCGCGATGATCACGAGCGCGAGGACGGCCGGCGCGAGCAGGGCGCGCCCTGTCCACGCTCCGCGGCGGGCGCGGCGTCGGACGGCGACGGGGTGCGACATGAGCGATCCTTTCGGGTGGGTTCGACGCGGTGTCAGTCGGCCAGGGACTGCCAGGTGTCCCAGGTCTGCTGCATCGCCTGTTCGGCGGTGAGGCTGCCCTGCAGCATCAGCGCGAGGTTGTCGCTCAGCGACTGGATCATCTCCGGCGCCTGCGGCGAGGTGGGCCACGACTGCGCGTTCGGGAGCACCTCGGCGGCGACGGCCGACACCTCGGGCGCGAAGTCGATGTACTCCTGGCTCTCGAGGGTCGACGTGCGCGTGGGGTCGACTCCCGAGCCGGTCGTGGTGATGAGTTTCTCATTGGTCTCCTTCGACGAGGCGAAGGCCACGAACTGCTTGGCGAGGTCCTCATCGCTGGCGTTCGGGCTGATGCCCATCGCCCATCCGGCGTTGAGCGCGGCCGAGACCTTGCCCTCCGGGCCCACCGGCAGCGGCGCCACCCCCCAGCCGTCGACGATCTTCGACTGCTCCGGATCCTGCGCGAAGACGCCGAGATCCGTCCAGAACTCGATCATTCCGACCGAGCCCGAGAGGAACTGCGGCAGGGCCTGCTCGAAGCCGATCTCGAGCGGGCTCGGCAGGGCCGAGGGCGCCGCGTCCAGCATCGACTGGGCGGCGGCGACCGCGTACTCGGTGTCGAGCTGCGGCATCTGCGGGTCGATCGGGTCGGGCGACATCGTGGCGAGCCGGTTGAAGAACGTCGACCCGATGTTGAACGCGCTCTTCGAGCCGAGCAGCGCGTTGCCGTAGACGCCGTTCGCCTTCTCGGCGTCCGTGATCTTCTTGGAGACCTCGACGTACTCGTCCCACGTGGTCGGCACCGTGACGCCGTTCCGCTCGAAGATCGCCTTGTTGTAGAAGAGCACGTGGGTGTCGCCGTCGATGGGCAGACCGTAGGTCGCGCCCTCGTACTGCGAGTAGGGGCCGAAGATCGCCTCGATGAAGTCCGACGAGTCGATGTCCTCGTCGGTGTCGACCCACTCGGTGATGTCGGCGAGCGCTCCCGCGTCGGCGAGCGCGCCGACCGACGTGTACCAGTACTGGATGACGTCGTAGTTGTTCGTGCCCGACTGCGCGTCGAGGATCGCCTTCGTCTGGATCTGGTCGTAGGGGACGACCTCGACCTCGACCTCGACGCCGGTCTCGGCTTCGAAGTCCTCTTCGAGGATCTTGCCCGCGCCCTCCTGAGGGGCCGCGATGAGGACCTTGAGGGTCTTGTCGCCGCCGTCGCCGGAGGAGCCTCCCGAGTCGCCGCCGCAACCGGCGAGCACGAGGCCCGCGATGGAGGCCAGGGCGACGACGGGCAGGGCGCGCCGTGTGAGACGTGCGGAGGATGAGGAGCGTCTTTGCCTGCTCATGGTGCTGTCCTTTCGATCTTGTTCGGGTGGGGGTGTTGCAGGATCACGACGCGGGCCGGTCGACCGGCGTCCAGGGACGGTCGACCTTGTCGCCGTCGACCCACGGCGTCTTCACGAAGACGGCGCGGAAGGTCTCGTCGAAGGGGTTGCGCACGAAGTGTTCCTCGTGCGGCTCGGCGCGGAGCACGTCGCCCACCGTGACGACCCGGCGGGTGTCGCGGTCGAGCCAGATCTCGGCGCTGCCCTCGATCACCACGAACGACTCGGTGTGGTGCTCGTGCAGGTGGTTGGCGAACTCGTCGCCGGGGCGGAGCACCACGACGCCGAACGCCGCGTCCTCGCCCTGGGCGAGGTAGCCGGGTCCCCAGTCGCCGAACCGCAGCTCGGCGTCCGCGGTGCGCAGCACGTCGGCGCTCATGCGAGCACCCGCTCGTCGCTCGCCTCGCGGAACAGGTCGTACGCCTCCGCGGGGTCGACGTCGTCCTGCACGACGGCGCGGACCGCGCGCATCATCGCCGCGGGGGCCGCGCTCTGGAAGATGTTGCGGCCCATGTCGACTCCGGCGGCACCGGCGCGCACCGCGTTCGAGGCCATCGTCAGCGCCTCGAGCTCGGGGAGCTTCTTGCCCCCGGCCATGATGACGGGCACCGGGCAGCCGGCGACGACGTCCTCGAAACCCTCCTCGCAGTAGTACGTCTTCACGAGCTGGGCGCCGAGCTCGGCGATGATGCGGGTCGCGAGGCCGAGGTAGCGGGCATCCCGCACGAGCTCCTTGCCCACGGCCGTCACGCCGAGCACCGGGATGCCGGCGTCGTAGCCTTGGTCGACGAGCGTGGTGAGATTGCGGATGCTGCGGCTCTCGTGCTCGCCTCCGACGAAGACCTGCACCGCCACCGCGTCGGCGTTGATGCGCACGGCATCCTCCATCGCCATCGCCGTGTACTCGTCGGAGAGGTCTTTGAGGATCGACGGTCCGCCCGAGGCGCGCAGGACGAGGCCCGCACGCGTCGCCGGCGGCACCGAGGTCCGCAGCGCCCCGCGGGTGCACATCAGGGCGTCGGCGTGCTCGGCCAGCGGTGCGATGTTCAGGTCGATGCGCTCGAGGCCGGAGGTCGGGCCCTGGAAGTAGCCGTGGTCGAACGCGAGCATCACCGTGCGGCCCGTCTCCGGGTCGAGGATGCGCGAGAGCCGGTTCTGCATGCCCCAGTCGAGGTTCGCGGCCCCGCGGATGTTGTGCGAGAACCGGACGCCGGGCGTCTCGGCGTGGAACTTCTTGGCTGCGGCGTTGCCCTCGAGGTCTGCCATGGTGTCTCCTTCTGGTGGTCGTCAGCCGGCGTGGCCGACGGTCGAGAGTCGGGTGGGGATCGGGTCGAGGGGGCCGCGGGCGGCCCCGGGAGGGGTGAAGAGCGGGGTGAGGTCGGAACCGGAGATCGACAGGACGTCGCGGTACACCCGGTGCCAGCGCTCGGTCACGGCGCGATACCGCTCGTGTTCGCGGGGGTCGACGCGTTCGACGCGCTCGGCCTCGGCCATCGGGGCCAGCGCGGCGCCGACTCCGGATGCCGCGAGCCGGGCGGCGCCGTAGGACGTCGCCTCGGGGGCGGGCGTGACGTGCGTGTCCAGGCCCGTGACCCCGGCGATGATGCTCGGCCAGAGCGCCCCGGCGCTGGATCCGCCGGTGAACGTGACGGCCCCTTCCGCGACCGCCCGGCCGGAGGTGAGCGACGACAGGATGTCGAGGTGGGCGCGGGCGACGATGGCCGCGGACTCCTCGATCGCGCGGACGAACGCCCCGCGCGAGGATGCCGCCGCGTCGTTGATGTCGAAGCCGACGAAGGCGGGTGCCGCGTGGTGCCAGGCGTCCGCCTGCATGACGTTCGCCATCGTGGCGACGATGCCGTTGGCGCCGGGCGGCACCTCGGCGGCCCACTGCTCCATCACCGCGAAGGCGGAGGTGCCCGAGGCGCGGCCGAGGTCGGCGGCGTCGGGGCACATCGCGTCGCGGAACCACCGCATGGCGAGTCCGGAGAGGAAGCCGATGCCCTCGATCATCCACGTGCCCGGGTCGACGTGGCAGAGCGTGCGCAGCCGCCGCTCGGGGTCGATGAGCGGTTCCGCCACGACGGCGGTCGTCTGCCAGAACGTGCCGGCGACGATCGTCGGCAGACCCTCCCGCGCCGCGATGCCGTGCAGCGCCAGCTGGGTGTCGGCGCCCCCGGCGACGACGGGCGTGCCGACCGGCAGCCCGGTGGCGGCCGACGCCTCCGCCGTCACGCTGCCGACGACGTCGCCGCAGGCCACGACGGGCGGGAGGATCCGCCGGTCGATCCCCACGAGGCCCGCCAGGTCGTCCGACCAGTCCCGCGCGCGCAGGTCGAAGAGCGCAGAGCTCGATCCGCAGGTCGGCTCGGTGACGAACTCGCCGGTCAGGCGCGTGGTCACCCAGTCGCTCAGCATCCCGAAGTGCCGGGCGCGGGCGAGCACCTCCGGATGGTAACGGGCGATCCACCTCAGACGGGCCGGAGCCGTGATCGACACCCAATCGCCCGCCGTGCGGTACACCTCGTCCGCGACGCCCTCCGCCACCAGCTCGGCGGCCTCGGCGCGCGCCCGGCCGTCGGTGTTGGGGCACGCCCAGATCTCGGCGCCGTCGGCGTCGGAGAGCACGAAGCCCTCGCGCATGCTGGACGCGGCGACTGCGGCGACGCGGCGCGCGCCCAGGCGGGACACCACCTCCGAGACGGCGTCGGCGATGGCGCTCCATCCGCCCGTCGTGTCGAACACGGTGCCGCCGGGGTGCCCGGGGACGGCCACGTGGGTCCACTCGCGGGCCGCCTGCGTCACGAGGCGTCCGTCGAGGTCGAACGCCAGCGCACGCGCCGACCCGGTGCCCGCGTCGATGGCGAGGAAGACGTCGGTCAGCGCTCCCATCGCAGCTCTCCTCCCGTGAGGAACGCCTCGACCTCCGACGCGAGCATGTCGGCGCCACGGGCGAGCGTCTCGTGCGTCGCCCCCGCGAGGTGCGGGGTGAGGATGAGATTCGGCTCGGCCACCAGCTCGCGCCAGGGACCGTCGGGCTCGTTCACGTCGAGCGCGACACCGGCGAGATGTCCCGAGCGGAGGGCGTCGAGAAGCGCCTGCTCGTCGACCAGCGACTCGCGTGCGGTGTTGATGAGGAACGCGCCCTCCGGCATCCGCGCGATCTCGTCCGCGCCGATCATGTGCCGGTTCTCGTCGGTGGCACGGGCGTGGACGCTGACCACGTCGCTCCCCTCGAGCAGCTCCCCGAGGTCCGACACGATCGTCGCGTCGGTGACGGACGCCGGATCGACGAACGGGTCGTAGGCGGTGATCGTGGCACCGAGCGCGCGAGCACGGGCCGCGACCAGCCGGGCGACGTTGCCGTAGCCGATGAGGCCGAGCCGCAGGCCCTTGACCTCCCGGCCGAACCAGCGGGCGCCCTCGAAGGTCGATTCCGCGAGCGGGCGTCCTTCCGCCACCCGGGCGTCGACGTCGCGCAACGACGCCGGGACGTTGCGGACGAGCGAGATGAGGAACCCGATCGTGAGGTCGGCGACCGCGTCGGCGTTCTTGCCCGGGGTGGTGGTCACCCGCACGCCGCGCTCGCGGGCTGCCGCGAGATCGACGTTGACGGGGCCGCCGCGAGCGCAGCCGAGCAGCCGCAGGTCGGGCAGCGCCGCCAGCACCTCGGCCGTCACCGGCGCGGCGTGGAACGCGATCACGTCGTATCCCGCACCGAGGCGCGCGACCTCGGCGGGATCGCCTTCGAACTCCCGGATCGTCGACGTGTCTCCCGTCGGCTCCGCGAGGGTCATCGTCGCCGCGTCGACGTCGATCCCCCGCGCGGCGAAGGCACGGGTGAAGACGTCGGCGGTCATGTAGCTGTCGCCGATGACGAGGATGCGGTGGTCGGTCATGTGCAGGACTCCAGGAGGGTCGAGGGGACAGGCGGGAGGATCAGCGAAGGGCGGCGGGGTAGCGTCCGGAGGCCGTCTCGTTCGAGATGCCCGCCGCGTCGAACCCGGTGTCGACGCTCACGCGCAGACGATCGGTGCGCACGGACGCGCGGGAGAAGTCGATGGGCTGGCCGCCCTGGTCGTAGGCGACGGCTTCGACGACGACGATCGGATGCCCCGGCTCGACCTCGAGCACGCCCGCCAGCATCCGATCGGCGGAGACCGCCTCGATCGTGCGGTGCATCCGGGCGATGCGCACCCCGGTGACCCGCGTGATCGCGGCGTAGAGGCTGGCCCGCGGGTCGCGGAGGTCGGGGAGCACCCCGGCGAACCGGGTGGGGAGGTAGTTGATGACGTGCACGGCCGTGCGGGCCCCGACCGCGCGCACCCGCTCCAGCACGAAGCCCATGCCGTCGGGCGAGTCCCGGCCGACGACCGCCGCGGCCCACGAGGGCAGCGGCTCGATGCCGGCGCGGAGGATCTCGGAGCTGAGGGCGCTGCGGCCGTCTTCGCTGTACTCGCCGAGCAGGCTCGGGGCGGAGGGCAGCGTCCACGCCGAGGGGCCCTGCGTGCGCTCGACGAAGGCGCCCTTGCCCTGCTGGCGCGAGATCAGGCCGGCGCTCTCCAACCGGGACAGCGCGTCCCGCACCGAGGTGCGCGAGGCCGAGAAGTGCGCGCGGAGCTCGCTCTCGCTCGGCAGGCGGTCGCCCGGCGCCCACACGCCCTCGGCTATCTGGGCTTCGACGGCGCGCATGATCTGGAACCAGATCGGAGCGGTCGACGAACGATCGAGCTGCTGCAGGGTGAGCGGGGACATTCCGGCCTCTTCGATGAGCGGGTGCGGGGACCTCTGCGTCCCCGAGCCGGACATCGCCTGTCCGGACATGTATCGATCATGGGCCAGCACATGTATCCCATGAAGAGACAAGTCGTCATAAATGTCCCGCGCACGGCATCCGCTCGTCGTATCCCCTTCTGACCGGCTGTTTCCTCACGCCCCCTCTCTCCCGCGCACCCGCTGTCGGGTTCCACGCCCTCCCACTCCGCCGCCCTCGTAGGGACAAGTCACTCGCTGAGGGATCGAAAAAGCACCCCCAGAGGCCTCCAGGGGTGCTTCGTCGATCCCGCACGCGGGGTGCGAGGTGACCTCAGCGCTTGCCGGCGATCTGCCGACCGACGATCTCGCGCATGATCTCGTTCGTGCCGCCGTAGATGCGGTGCACCCGAGCGTCGAGGAAGGCGCGGGCGATCGGGTACTCCGTGATGTACCCGTAGCCTCCGTGCAGCTGCACGCCGAGGTCGAGCACCTCCCACTCGCGCTCGGTGGCCCAGAACTTGACCTTGGCCGCCTCCTCGGCGGAGAGCCGGCCGTCCTTGTAGGCGAGGAGGGCCCGGTCGATGTATGCCCAGAGCGCGTCGACCGTCGTGGCCATGTCGGCGATCTTGAAGCGGGTGTTCTGGAAGTCGATGATCCGCTCGCCGAACGCTTCGCGATCCTTCGTGTACGCGATGGTCCAGTCGAGGGCGGCCTGGGCGGCGGCGGCTCCCGCGACGCCGATCGAGAGGCGCTCGAGGGGGAGGTTCATCATCAGCTGGATGAAGCCCATGCCCTCCTTGCCGCCGATGAGGTTCTCGTCGGGGACGAAGACGTCGCTGAACGACAGCTCTGCGGTGTCGTGGCCGTGGAAGCCCATCTTGTTCAGCTTCTTGCCGTGGTCGAAGCCCTCCATGCCGTTCTCGAGCAGCACGAGGCTGAAGGCGTCGGGACGGTTGCCCTCCCCCGTCTTGACGAACGTGACGACGAGGTCGGCTGTCTTGCCGGACGAGATGAAGGTCTTGGCGCCATTGACGATGTAGCCGCCGTCGACCTTCTTCGCCGTGGTCTTGATGCCGCGCAGGTCACTGCCCGCTCCGGGCTCGGTCATCGCGAGCGCGCCGACGACCTCGCCGGTCGCCATGCGCGGGAGCCACTTCTCCTTCTGCTCCTGGGTGCCCATGTGCACCAGGTAGGGGATGGCCAGGTCGTCCTGGATGCCGAAGGCGCCGGCGAGCGAGCCCGCACCGGCGGCGATGATCTCCTCGTTCACGACCGCGCGGAAGCGGTAGTCCTGCAGCATCCCGGCGCCGCCGAACTCCTCGGGGACCGAGAGCCCGATGATCCCGGCCTCGCCCGCCGCGAGCATCGTGGCGCGGTCGACCTCGCCCTCGGCGTCCCACCGCTCGATCGCCTCGTTGGTCATGTAGCGCTTGGCGAAGTCCCGGACGAGGTCGCGGAAGGCCTCGTGATCCTCGTCGTAGATGTCGCGTTCCATCGCGTCCTCCTGAACGTGTTGTGCGTCGTTGCTCCCGCGATTCTAGGCGGCGGGCGCGAGGGAGCACAGGCGATTGTGGGAATGCATCCCACTCCGGGTGGTACTGGGTACCGCGATTGTGGGATGCCGCAGACGGGCGTTCAGTGAGCGTAATCGGGCGCGGGCGGGAGGCCGAAGAACTCCTCGAGGGTGTGGAATCCGCCGGCGTGATAGGCCGCGGCGAGGTCCGTTCCGATGTACCGGAGGTGCCAGGGCTCGGGTGCGTAGCCGGTGATCGCAGACCCGACCTGCTCGTAGCGGACGACGAAGCCAAACTCCCACGCGTGCGCCGCGACCCAGTCGCTCTGAGGCGTCCCGCCGAAGCCGTCGAGACCCCCGCAGGCGCTTCCGCACGCGACCACGTCGATGGCGAGTCCGGTCTGGTGCTCGCTGTGACCCGGACGCGCCGACCCGGCATCCGCCTCGATCTGCCCCTGCTCCTCGACGTGCGAGGCGTAGGTCGCGACCTGCAGCCCGTACGACCGGTAGCCGTTGTTGGCGCCGATGCGCCCGACCCCCGCGGCCTCGGCGGCCTCCGCCATGCGGCCGACGGCCGCCGCGACGTCGGCCCGCACCTCGCCCGAGGCGGTGGTCGTCTGCAGCGGCACCGCGCTCAGGCCGCCGGGGGCGAACTCGGCCGGATCGAGCGGACGCCCCTTGTTGACCACCACCCACACACGGCCGGGGTCGCTCAGCGAGACGCACGGGGCGTTGCCCGCCACCACGGCCGCACGGAAGCTCTCGCCGCCCCCGAAAGCCGCGATGGTAGCGGCGTCGTCCCCCGCCGCGATCGCCTGCTGCACCGTCGCCTCGGCGCACGGATCGGCGGCGGTCGTCGCCTCGACCTCCACACTGGGCACCTGCATCACCGCCACGGGCTCGGGCATCGCCGAGGACTCGGACGACGTCGTCGCGGGCGCGGTCGCGATCGAGAGCAGCACGCCGAACGCGGTCACCGCCACTCCGATGGGCAGGGCCGGTCCGCGGATCGGGGAGCGCGGGGCCGCATGCTGGGCGTGCGGCAGGTCGTGCATCCTTCCATTGTCGCACTCGAACGCATCTACGTCTCATGCTTGACTCCGCTTCGTCCTTATGTTCGAATCAACGGTATGCGATGGCACGGACAAACGGTCGGCGCGACGGACGCCGCGGCACTCCCCGGTCTCGAAGACCGGTCGAGCATGCTGCGGTCGGTGACGACCCCCGAGTTCGCCGGCATGACGTTCCATGAAGTGCTGGCGAAGTCGGCGCTCAACCACGTGCCCGGCGCCTCGCGCATGCCCTTCGCCTGGACGATCAATCCCTATCGCGGGTGCTCGCATGCCTGCGTCTACTGCTTCGCCCGGGGCACGCACGAGTACCTCGACCTCGACGGGGGATCGGACTTCGACTCGCAGATCGTCGTCAAGACGAACGTCGTCGAGGTGCTGGAGCGCGAGCTCCGCAAGGGCAGCTGGCAGCACGAGACCGTCGCTCTCGGCACGAACACCGACCCCTATCAACGGGCCGAGGGGCGCTACAAGCTCATGCCCGGCATCATCGAGACGCTGGCGCGCTCGGGAACGCCGATCTCGATCCTCACCAAGGGCACGCTCATCCGCCGCGACATCCCCCTGCTCGTCACCGCCGCGCAGCGCGTGCCCGTCGACGTGCAGATGTCGATCGCGATGTACGACGACGACCTGCAGAAGGCGATCGAGCCGGGCGCCCCCACGACGCAGGCGCGCCTCGACACGGTGAAGGCGCTGTCGGATGCCGGATTCCCCGTGACCGTCTTCCTCATGCCGATCCTCCCTCACATGACCGACTCGGTCGACGCCATCGACCAGGCGCTGACCAGGATCCGAGAGGCGGGGGCGCGCAGCGTGATCTATGGAGCACTGCACCTGCGCCCGGGGGTGAAGGCGTGGTTCTTCCGATGGCTGGACGAGAATCGCCCGGACCTCGTGTCGTCGTACCGCGGCCTCTACCCGGGCGCATCGGTCGAAGCGCCCAAGCCGTACCGGCAGTGGCTCGCGAAGCGCGCACGCCCGCTCATCCGGCTGCACGGCCTCGACAGTCGGCATGAGGACGACTACCCCCAGCGCGGTTCGCGGTCGGGCGAGGGGCACGTCCAGAGGGGAAGGCCGACGTCGTCCATCGCGTTCGCGCCCACGGTCCGTTCGACGGGCGCCGTCCGCCCCGCGGCCGCGACTACGCCGGCTCAGCCCATGCTCTTCTGACGTGCGAGGGGCGGCGTCGGCATCCGCTCTCCCTCCGGCGTTCGGGACAGGTGCCCCAGGCCCGTAGGCTCGATGACTATGGCGACCGGCTCCACCATCCACACCTTCGACGTGCAGCTCGCCGACACCGATCGCGGCGTCTACGACGACTTCTCGCTGCGGGTCGCGCGGCATCCGTCCGAGACAGACGCCTTCATGCTCACGCGGATCCTTGCCTACGACCTCGAGTACACCGAGGGCATCGCCTTCAGCGACGGCATCTCGCAGACCCAGGAGCCCGCCGTGGTCGTCCGCGATCTCACCGGAGCGATCACGGTCTGGATCGAGGTCGGCGCCCCCGATGCGGAACGTCTGCACTACGGAAGCCGCCTCGCCGAACGGACCGTCGTCTACACGCATCGCGATCCGGCGAAGGTGATGCTGCCGTGGGAGGGCAAGCGCATCCACCGTTCCGAGGACCTGCGGGTCTTCAGCTTCGACCCCGGGTTCATCGAGCAGCTCGTGCCGCACCTCGAACGCCGCAACACCCTCACCGTCACCGTGACCGAGCAGATGCTCTACCTCGACCTGAACGGCATCACCGTGACCAGCGCGATCCACGAGCACGCGCTCGCCTAGAGCGCACGCGTACCGCTCGAGGGGTCGAAAAAGGCCGGGTCGCATGGTTCCGACCCGGCCTTTCGTGACCCCTCAGGCGCGCGGACTCAGCGGGTGAGTGCCTCGGCCGTCGGCACGCGTCCGGCGATCTCCTCGATCACGTCGTCGTCGAGGCGTGCGCTCTCGAACGGCGCGTCGATCTCGGCGCGGTCGAGCAGCTCGGTCATGCGGCGCTGGCGCTGCCGCGTGATCAGCGTGACGACGCGTCCCGAGCGACCCGCGCGGCCGGTGCGGCCCGCCCGGTGGAGGTACGTCTTGTACTCGTCGGGGGCGTCGGCCTGCACGACCAGGTCGATGTCGTCGACATGGATGCCGCGGGCGGCGACGTCGGTCGCGACGAGCACGTTCACGCGACCCGAGGTGAGCCGCTCGAGGTTGCGCGTGCGCTTGGCCTGGTTGAGGTCGCCGTGCAGCGAGACCGCGGGGATGCCGGCGTCGTCGAACTGCTCCGCCAGCATCTCGGCGTACGCACGGGTGCGGGCGAACACCAGCGTCTTGCCCTCGCGGTCGACGAGCGACGTGAGGATGTCGGCCTTGTCGCGGTGCTCGATGACGAGCACGCGGTGCTCGATCGTGCTGGACTCCTGGTCCTCACCGGCGACCTCGTAGACGGCCGGATCGACGAGGAACTCATCGACGAGAGCCGCGACCTCGCGGTCGAGCGTCGCCGAGAACAGCAGCTTCTGGCTGCCCTCCGCGGTGTGCCGCAGAATGCGCTGCACCGGCTCCACGAAGCCCAGCTCGCACATGTGGTCGGCCTCGTCGAGCACCGCGATGCGGCAGTCCGAGAGGTCGAGCTTGCCCTGGTTGATGAGATCCTCGACGCGGCCCGGCGTGCCGATGACGATGTCGACGCCCTTCTTGAGAGCCCCCACCTGACGGCCCTGGGGCACGCCGCCGTAGATCTGCGTGGTGAAGAGACCCACGCTGCGGGCGATGGGCTGGATGGTGCGGTCGATCTGCAGGGCGAGCTCGCGGGTCGGGGCGAGGATGATCGCGCGCGGCGACCGCCCGAACTCCCGGCGCTTGCCGGCCTGCGACTGCAGCACCCGCTCGACGAGCGGGGCGCCGAACGCGATGGTCTTGCCCGATCCGGTGCGGCCGCGCGCGAGCACGTCGCGCCCGCCCAGGACGGCGGGGATGCTGGCCGCCTGGATCGGGAACGGTGTCGCCGCCCCCATGTTGGCCAGCGTCTCGACGATGTTCGAGCCGAGGCCGAGGTCTGCGAAGGTCACGCCGTCGACCTCGATCGCGGCGACGGACTTCGCCTCGAGACGCTCGTGCACGACATCGTCGGTCGGCTCGAAGGCCACCTGGGGCTTGGCGTTCCAGTCGCTGCGGCCGGGGCGCTCCTCACGACGCGGACGCTCGTCGCGGCGTGGACGCTCGGTGCGGTAGGCACCGCCGGTCGACGGCCGCGAACGCTCGCCGGCAGCCCTGTCGAACGCCCGCTGCGTGCGGTCGCGGTCGAACGCGCGGCGGGCGCGGTCGGCGTCGTACGAGCGCTCCGAACGGTCGGATGCCGCGCGGTCGTCGTACCGGGGACGCTCGGCGCCGCGGTCGTTGTACCGCGGGCGCTCGGAGCGTCCTTCCCCGTACCGCGGGCGATCGGAGCGTCCCTCCCCGGTTCCTGAGCGAGCGAAGCGAGACGAAGGGCGCCCACCGTCACGGCTCGGACGCTCGTCGCGGTCGAAGCGCGGACGCTCGGCGCCACGGTCGTTGTACCGCGGGCGCTCGTCGCGGTCGTACCGCGGGCGCTCGGCGCCGCGGTCGTCGTACCGCGGGCGCTCGGAGCGGCCTTCTGCGGTTCCTGAGCGAGCGAAGCGAGACGAAGGGCGCCCACCCGCGCGGTTCGGACGCTCGTCGCGATCGAAGCGCGGTCGCTCGTCCCGGTGATGCGGCGCCTCGCGACGGCCCGATCCGGCGCGGTTGCGGATGCTGCGGGCCTCGTCGCGGCCGGCGCGCTCGGCGGCGCCCCATCGCTGCTTCGGCGCACCCGTCTCGGCCTCGGCCGGGCGGTAGCCGCGGTGTCCTGCGCTGCGGCTGCCGGGACGACGGTCGTAGCCACCGGCGGTGCGCCGGTCACCGGCATCCGCCTGTCGGCCGCGGTCTTCACGGCCGGCATCGCGCGATCCCGCACCGTGGTGCCGGTCGTGGAAGGAGGTCTTCTTGGCGCCGTAACGCGGCTCGAAGTTGCGGGCGGCGCGGCCGCCCTGGGGCTTCTTGTTCTTGGGCACGGTTGTGTCTTTCGTTCTCGCACGAGAACAGCACGGCAGCACGCCGGAGCACCCTCGAAGACGGGTGCCGGTCGCTCGCGGGCCGGGGCCATTCATGTGATGGTTCATGCGCGTCGATGGACGCTCACCATCGGCCCTGGACTCACACTTCATGCAGATAAAACGTCCGCGCAGCGCGCGGCTGTCCGAAGCCGACCGTTCCAGTCTACGCGTCGCACCTGGGAGAACCCTCCCCCTCCCTCCCCCCGTCCCTCACCCTGCGGGGTGGGAGCCGGGGCGGGCGGGGGCGGGGGGTCTTACGATGGCGACGTGAGCTCCTTCTCCCCCACCGGCACGCAGGTCCACCTCCGCCGCGGCGGCGTCACGGCGCAGATCGCCCAGGTCGGCGCCTCGCTGCGCTCCCTGCGGGTCGGCGGCGTCGACCTCATCGCGCCGTATGCCGAGGACATCCCCACCCCGGGAGCATCGGGCATCGTGCTCGCGCCCTGGCCGAACCGCATCCGCGACGGCAAGTGGGACGACGCAGGCACGACCCGCCAGCTGTCGGTGAGCGAGCCGAAGTTCGGCAACGCGAGTCACGGCCTGCTCCGCTTCGCGTCGTACGAGATCGAGCAGACGGATGCCGTCGCCACACTGCGCGCGACGATCGTGCCCCAGACCGGCTACCCGTACCTGGTCGACACGGGGGTGACGTACACGCTCACCGATGACGGCATCGAGATCGGGCACACGCTGACCAACCGCACCCCGACTGCCGCTCCCGTCGCGCTCGGCGCGCACCCGTACCTTCTCATCGGCGGGGTCGACACGAGCGATCTGGTGCTGCGCGTCCCCGCCGCGACCCGGTTCGACACCGACGACCGCCAGCTGCCGGTCGGAACGCGTCCGGTCGATGCGGCCCTGCGCGAGGGCGTGCGTGTCGGCGACGTGCAGCTCGACACCGGCTTCGCCGACCTGTCGCGCGACGACGACGGCCGCGTGCGCCACTTCCTCACCGCCCCCGACGGCCGGCGCCTCACGCTCTGGCAGGGCGAGGGCTTCGACTACTCGCAGGTCTACACCGCGACCAACTATCCGGATCACGACCTGGTCGTCGCGATCGAGCCGATGACGGCGCCCGCCGACGCGTTCAACAGCGGCCTCGGCGTGCGCCGGCTCGCCCCCGGTGAGACCTGGTCGCTCACCTGGGGCATCGCCTTCGGCTGAGGTCAGCCGCGGTGGCGCAGCTCCCGCCGGGAGAGCCGGGGCGCCTGGGGCAGGGAGGATGCCGGGGAGCCCGGTGAGCCGTCCGACGCGCCCACCGCCACCGGATCCCCCGTCCGTCCGGCATCGCCGCCCGGCGCCGTCGGTCCCTCGGGGGCACCATCGCCGTACGGCGCGGCATCCGATCCGCCGCCCTTGCGCGCCTGACGCCGCTCCTTGGCCCCCTCGACGAGGTTGTAGAGCGTCGGCAGCACGATGAGCGTGAGGATCGTCGACGACACCAGACCGCCGATCACGACGATCGCGAGGGGCTGCGAGATGAACCCGCCGTGCCCCGTGATGCCGAGCGCCATCGGGGTGAGCGCGAAGATCGTCGCCAGGGCCGTCATGAGGATGGGGCGCAGACGCTTCTCTCCTCCGGCCCTCACCGCCTCGACGGTCGAGAGCCCCTTCTCGCGGTACTGGTTCACGAGGTCGACGAGCACGATCGCGTTCGTGACCACGATGCCGATGAGCATCAGCACGCCGATGAGCGATGCGACGCCGAGCGGCACGCCGGTCACGACCTGCAGCAGGATGGCGCCGGTCGCCGCGAACGGCACCGACACGAGCAGCAGCAGCGGCTGGCGCAGCGACTTGAAGGTGGCCACCATGACGACGTAGACGATGAGGATGGCGGCGAGCATGGCCAGGCCGAGCTGCGAGAAGGAGTCCGCCTGCTGCGAGGCGACACCGCCGACCTCGGCCGAGGCGCCCGCGGGCAGGTCGACCGCGGCGAGCGCGGCGGTGACGGATGCCGTCGCCACGGCGAGGTCGTCGGATGCCGGGGGCACGGTGACCGTGGCCGTGCGGCGGCCCTGCTCGGTGGTGATCGACGTGGGGCCGTTGCGCTCCTCGACGGTCGCGATGTCGCTGAGGGGCACCACGCCGCGGGCACTCGGGATGCTGAGCGCGCGCAGGGCGTCGACCGAGGTCGGCGGCTCGGGCGACACGAGGTACACCGTGAGGGCGGTGTCGTCGATCTCGACGGTGCCGAGCTGCTGGGGCCGCATCGTGTTCGACACGATCGCACCGACGGCGACCTCGGAGAGACCCGCCTGCGCGGCCTTCTCGCGGTCGACGACCACGGCGATGTAGGGCAGCGCCTCGGCGAGGTTGTCGGTGACCTGCCCCACGCCCTCGCGGCCGTCGAGCTCCTCGACGAGCGCGGAGGTCGCCTCGGCGAGGTCGTCGGCGTTCGATGCCGACACGGTCACCTCGATGTCGCTCGATCCGAATCCGGCCGAAGACGCGACCGAGACGTCGCCGACGTCGCTGAGGTCGTCGATCGCGCTCTGCACCTCGGCGCGCAGCTTCTCCTGGTCGACGCTCTCGTCGGTCAGCACCGAGTAGGTGACCCCGGCGGAGCCCCCGGAGAAGGCGTCGCGGAGCGAGGAGCCGCTCGACCCGATGGAGGCCTGCACGTGCTCGATGCCGTCGATGCCGAGGAGCGCGTCCTCCACCGTCAGGGCGGCGTCCGACTTCGCCTCGAGGCTGGCCGTGGGGCCGAGATCCTGCGTGACGGTCATCGTGTTCTGGCCGGAGTCGCCGAGGAAGTTGACCTTCATGAGCGGTGCGGCCGCGAGCGTGCCGCCGAGCACCACGACCGCCAGGATCACGGTGATCCCCGAGTGCTTGAGCGTCCAGCCCAGGATCGGCCGGTATCCGCGCTGCAGGCGCGTGGGCGGGGCGTCGGGGTGCTCGGGGTCGATGGCGGTGCCGTTCTCGTCGCGCAGCGGCTTGCCCGGCCGCAGGAACCAGTAGGCGAGCACCGGCACGATCGTGAGCGACACGAGCAGCGAGGCGACCATCGCGATCGTCACCGTCACCGCGAAGGGCCGGAAGAGCTCCCCGACCATGTCGCCGACGAAGACGATCGGCAGGAACACGGCGACCGTCGTGATCGTCGAGGCCGTGACCGCCATCGCCACCTCGCGCACGGCGAGGCGGATCGCGTCGCCCTTGTCGGCATCCCCGACGTAGTGCCTCTTGATGTTCTCGATCACGACGATCGAGTCGTCGACGACGCGTCCGATGGCGATGGTCAGCGCGCCGAGCGTCAGGATGTTGAGCGAGTACCCGAAGGCCTGCAGCCCGATGAACGTGATGAGCACGGATGTCGGGATCGAGATGGCCGTCACGAGCGTCGACCGGATCGACAGCAGGAACACCAGGATCACGAGCACCGCGAAGACGAGCCCGAGCAGGCCCTCGGTCGCAAGCGTCTCGATGGACTGCTCGATGAACGGCGCCTGATCGAAGATGATCGTGAAGGTCGCGTCGGGGAACGCCTCGCCGATCTCATCGAGCGCGGCGATCACGCCCTGCGACACCTCGACCGTGTTGGCGGCGGGGAGCTTCGTGATCGAGATCGAGATCGCGTCCTCGCCGTCGACGCGGGAGATCGAGGTGATGGGGTCGGACTCCTGCGCCACGGTCGCGACCTCGCCGATCGTGAGCGCCGTGCCGACGAGGGGCAGGGCGGCGATCTCGTCGACCGAGCCGATCTTCGCGCCGGTCTGCACGGTCAGCGTCTCGCCGTTCTCGGTGATGTCCCCGCCGGGGAACAGCGTGCCGTTCTGCTCGAGCGCGTCACCGATCGCCTGGGTGCTCTGTCCCGCGGCGGCGAGCGCGGCGACGTCGGGCGTGATGGTGATGCGCTGCCCGACCCCGCCGACGATCTCGGCGGCGTTGACGCCGTCGACGTCCTCCAGCTCCGGGATCGCGACGTTCTCGAGCTCCGCCTGCGCGTTGTCGGCGTCGTCGAAGCCCGAGACGGCGACCTGGATCACCGGCAGGTCGTTGATCGAGATCGCCAGCACCTGCGGGGAGAGGTCTTCGGGCAGGGTGGAGGAGATGCGGTTGATCGCCTGCTGGATCTTCTGCTCGGCGGTGGCGAGGTTGGTGCCGTACGAGAACATCGCCTGCACGATCGACGCGTTGGTCGTGCTCGTGGCCGTCGTCGACTCGAGGTCGGGCACGCCCTGGATGGCGGCCTCGATCGGAGTCGAGACGTCGTTCTCGACGACCTCGGGCGAGGCTCCCGGGTAGGTGGTCATGACGACGAGCGCCGGCAGCTCGAGCGACGGGATCAGCTCCTGCTTGAGGTTCGTCAGCGCGAGACCGCCGAACACCGCGGCGACGATCGTGACGAGGGCGATGAGCGCGCGGTTCTTCAGGCTCAGGACGGCGAGTTTCGACAAGGCTGTTCCTCGGTTGGATGACTATGCGGATGCTGCGGTGCGGGGGGTGAGGATCCCGGTCAGACCGTCTCGGATGAGGCGTTCGTCGAGGGGTTCGTCGCTGATCTGCGCGTGCCAGACTATGCCGTCGATGAAGACGGCTGCTGCCCGGGCCCGATCCAGACCGTGAACGGGGGCGATGAATCCGACGACTTCGTCCGACCACCGTCGTGCGAGGTCACGGACGCGCGGGTCGTGGACGGCGGCGGTCACGACGGCGCGGTCGGTCTCGAGCGCGTGGGCATCGGCGAGGCTGGCGTGGATCAGCCGGGCCAGCGCCTCGGGTGTGACCCCCGCCGCCTCGACCTCGATGCGCGTGGCCTCGACGCGCTGCTCAATCTCGTGCACGAGCTCCTGCAGGGCGGCGTCGCGCAGGTCGTCGAGGGTGTCGAAGTACTGGGTCGTGGCACCGAGCGGCACCTCGGCCCGCGCGGCGACCTTGCGGTGCGTGAGGGCATCGACGCCGCTCTCGACGATGAGCTCGGCGGCGGCCCGGATGATCTCCCGACGGCGCGCCTCGGGATCGCGGCGGCGTCGCATCTCGCTCATCGGATCTCCCCAGGACGTGTCTACATGTACATTTGTACATTTTCGCGATGGGAGGATGCTGGGAGCCGGGTTCTCGGCACGATGGGTTCCTGAGCGAGGAGCGCAGCGACGAGACGAAGGGCGTCAGAGAGCGGCGCCGAGCGCCAGGCCCAACCCCGCGGCCAGGAGTCCCAACAGCAGCATCCCGACCGCATGGAGGGCGGATGCCCGCCGCCCGCCGTTCCTCCACAGCGTCACGGAGTCGAGCATCGCGGTGCTGAACGTCGTGTATCCGCCGAGCAGACCCGCGCCGATCAGCACCAGGGCATCGGGGAGCGCCGTGGTCACGAGACCGAGCGCGAACGACCCCGAGACGTTCACGACCACGATGCCCCACGGGAACCGCGTGCCCGCGGCCCGGGCCACCGCCCGATCGACGACGTACCGGAGCACGGCACCCGCACCGCCCGAGAGCGCCGCGGCGACGAAGAGCAGCGGGCTCACGCGGACACCTCGCCCGTGCGCGGCCGTCCGAGACGCAGCCCCAGGGCCGCGGCCGTCAGACCCAGCGCGAGCGACCCCGCGGCGAACGCGAATGCCAGGAGCGGCGCATCCGTCCAGAGCTCCAGCGTTCCCGTCATGAACGAGCTGTACGTCGTGAAGCCCCCGAGCACCCCGGTGCCGATGAGCAGCCGCACCTCGCTCGATGCGGGCAGACGTGCGGCCAGCACGCCGATCAGGAGCGCTCCGACGACGTTGGCGATGAGGATGGCGAGCGGCACGCCGCCCGGCTCGGGCACCACCAGTCCGAGTCCCAGGCGCGCTGCGGTGCCGATCGTCCCACCCGCGAGCACGAGGAGCAGGCGGCGGAGGGTCACGCCGCCACTCTAACCCCGCCGTGCCAGGGCGCCGGGCGGATGTCAAGGCGTTGGCGGAGCGCCCGCCGCGGCGTTGACTGTCGCTATGCAGCCACTGTGGAAGACCGATCCGCCCGCGCCCCTCGGCTCCCCCTTCGAACCCGAGGGTCGGTACGACGTCGCCATCATCGGCGCCGGGATCACCGGGCTCTCGACCGCCGTGATGCTCACGCGGGCGGGCCTCGACGTGGTCGTGCTCGAAGCGGGCGAGATCGCGCAGCTCGCCACCGGAGCGAACACGGGCAAGGTGTCGCTCCTGCAGGGGCAGCGCCTGGCCGAGATCCGCGCGCACCACCCCGCTTCCCTCGTGCGCGCCTACGTCGACTCGAACCGAGACGGGAGGGACTGGCTGACGGCGTTCGCCGATGGCGCCGGCGTCTCGTACACACGGCGCACCGACCACTCCTACGCGCAGGACGCCGACGGCATCGAGACCGTGCTGGCGCAGCACGCCGCCGCGCAGGAGGCAGGGCTTCCGACGCGGATGCTGACCGCCGCCGAGCTGTCCACCCCGTTCCCGGCCGTCGCCGCCGTCGCCCTGGAGGACCAGGTCATGATCGACCCGGTGCAGGTCGCCGAGGCCCTGGCCCGCGAGCTCGTCTCCTCGGGGGCGACGCTGCACACCGGCATCCGCGCCACCGGCGTCCGCGTGCTCCCCGAGCCCCGCGTGCTGACCGCGGCGGGACCGGTGTTCGCCGAGCAGATCGTGCTCGCGACCGGCAGCGCGATCCTCGACCGCGGTCTCTACTTCTCGAAGACCCGCGGCATGCGGTCGTACTGCGTCTCGTTCCGGGTGCCGGGGGAGATGCCGACCGAGACGTTCCTGTCGGTCGACAGTCCGTCCCGGTCGATCCGGCCGGTGTCCGAAGCCGACGGCCCCGGACAGGCGGCGCAGCTGATCGTCGGCGGCAACGGGCACCCGGTCGGCCGTTCCGACAGCGAGAAGGCGGCGATCGACGACCTCGTGGAGTGGACGCGGCAGCACTTCCCGGGCGCCGAGGAGACGCACCGCTGGTCGGCGCAGGACTACGAGTCCCACAACCTCATCCCGTTCGTCGGGGCGATGCCGCGCGGTCTCGGCCGCATCCGCTTCGCGACCGGCTACGGCAAGTGGGGCCTCTCGAATGCGCCCGCCGCCGCACTGCGCCTCACCGCCGAGATCCTCGGCACTCCGCGGAAGGAGCGTCCGGACTGGATGACCACGATCGGCACGCGACTCACCGTCCCCGCCGACATCGCGCGGGGCGCGAGCGAGAGCGGCAAGGTCGCGGCGGCTGCGGTCGGAGGGTGGACGGATGCCGAGAAGCGCTCCGTTCCCGTGCCGCGTCCGGCCGAGGGTGAGGGGATCGTCGCCAACCGCGCGGGGCTGCCGGTCGGCGTCTCGACGGTCGGCGGGGTCACGCGTGCCGTCGACGCGGTGTGCACGCACCTCGGCGGCGTCCTGAGCTGGAACGACGCGGAGTGCACGTGGGACTGCCCGCTGCACGCGTCGCGCTTCGCCCCCGACGGCACGCGCATCGAGGGTCCCGCGCTGAAGGACCTCACGGAGCTCCCCCGCACCGGTCGTCGCTGACGGACCGGGTCACGTACCCCCCGCGATGGGACAAGAACCCCGCGCGAGGGGTCAAGACACGCCGCATCGGGTGCCGCGGACAGGGCGTGTCTTAACTCCTCGCGGTCCGAGGGGCGAGCCGCCCGGAAACGTGGCGTGAGGGGTCAAGAAACGCCGCATCGGATGCTGGCGACACGGCGTGTCTTGACTCCTCGCGGTGCCGGGCGAGGGGCCCGTCAGGCGCCGAGCGGGGCGTCCCACCCCTGCTGCGGCGTCTCGCACGTCTCGCGGAAGACGTACTGCGAGGCGAGCTTGCGCTGACTGCTCGACCAGTCGATCGCGGGGCGCCGCTGCTCGGGCGGCAGGTAGCCGAGCCGGTAGACGGCCATCAGCTCGAGGTCGTCGGGCACGTGCAGCAGGCGCACGATCTCGTCCCAGCGACCCGGGACCTCCATGGGGAACGAGATGAACTGGATGCCCATGCCGAGCTCGACCGTCGTGAGCCACACGTTCTCCATGGCGGCGCCCATGCTGAACACCGAGTAGAACGACGACAGCTGCCCCGGCCGGTACTCGCTGCGATCCAGCATGACGCCCAGCAGCAGGGGCGACCCGGCGACGAGCTTGCGGTTCTCGTCGCCCAGGGTCTTGGGCACGCCGAACGTGTTCATGAGCTTCTGCCCGCGCTTGGTGAACACCTGGCTCGTGAAGGGCCGCAGCGCGGCGGGCAGCTTGTCGAACAGCATCCCGCTGCGCTTCTCGTCCATCTCGGCCTGGCTGAAGCGGAAGTACGGCTTGTACCGCTCGAAGAACGTGCCGTTCGACATCGCCTCGGTCATGCTCTCGCCCGAGATGCGCGCGATCTCGTCGATCGTGTCGCGGCTCTCGATCACGACGAAGCGCCACGGCTGGCTGTTCAGCTGCGATGGCGCACGCCCGGCGGCTTCGAGCAGGATGCGCTGGTGCTCCTCGGTGACGGGGTCGAGGAGGAATCCGCCGTTCGTGGTCTTGCGGCGGCGGATGGCGTCGAGGAGCTCCATGCGGTCACTTTCGGTCGGTTCGGCGCGAGCGGACGAGGCCCGCGATGACGAACGGGGCGGCTGTCAGGGCGACGAGCGGATGCCGGATGCTGCGGCTGCCCAGGTACGGGATCGCGGCGAGCGGCGCGGCGGCGGGCAGGAGCGCGAGAGCGGCACGGCGACTGACCCGTCGCGGACGCCCCCACAGCGCGGAGCTGAGCGCGGCCGCGGTCGTGGCGCAGGTCGCGATGTAGAGGGCGTGGTGGAGCCAGCGGAAGTTCCGCGTGTCGACGAGTCTCGTGGCGACAGCCGTGCCGAGCACGCAATTCGCGCCGTAGGCGACGGTCGCGGCGACGAAGAGCGGCGCCGCACTCGTGCGCCGACGCCTGCTCCCCCACATCATGTCCCGACTTTACGCCCACCCCCCTCTCGCCGAGCCACCCCCTTGCGCACGAAACACCCCTTTGAGTACGGGATCCACGGGGGTGGTTCGCACACAAAGGGGTGGTTCGGCGTCGGGCTAGACGGGACGCGACGCTAGAGGTTCGCTTCTGCATAGACGCGGAGCGCGTCGCGGACGAACTGCGCGCCGTGCGTGCCGCCGGACGAAGTCGCGTAGTTCGCGCCGAAGCGCGTGTCGGCGACGTACATCTCGCCGAGCCCGAGCACGTACCCCTTCACGTCGCCGTCCGGAGCGGATGCCGGCGTGCCGGGGACGCCCGTGAGCCACGCGACGTGGCGACGGGCGAGCGCCTGCGCCGCATCGGATGCCGGGTCGACACCGCTCTCGGCGGCGGCGATCCAGTCGCGCCCGAGGTCGGACACGCGCTGCTGCCACTCGGAGCGCTCGGCATCCGTCATCCCGCGCCACCAGCGGTCGCTGTCGGCGTAGGCGCGGCGTCCCCAGCGCTCCTCGACCTCGTCCTTGTACTGCGTGTGGTCGAAGCCGTCGAACATGTTCTCTGCCATGAGTTCTTCACCTCCTCTCAAAGCCGTGATGGTGGACTCGACCGCCGCGATCTGCCGCGCCAGCCGGTTCTGCTCCTCGCGCAGGAGCGCGAGGTGGGTCTCGAGCGCGACGGCCTCCCCGTCTGCCGGCCCGGAGCCGGACGACGCCGCGAGCACCTCGGCGATCTGCGGCAGCCCGAGCCCGAGTTCGCGCAGCAGCAGGATGCGCTGCAGGCGCACGAGCGCGTGCTCGTCGTAGTGCCGGTAGCCGTTGTGCGCGACGCGGGTGGGCGCGAGGAGCCCGATGTCGTCGTAGTGCCGCAGCGTGCGGCTGGTGGTGCCGGCGAGCCGCGCGACCTCCTGGATCGACCAATCCCGATCGTCCATCTCTCCTCCTTCGATCTCGTTGCGTCCACGATAGAAGTTGACGCAACGTCAAGGTCAACCCTGCTTTTGCCCCCGGATTCGAGAAGAGCTCTTGACGAGTCGCGATATATCGTGTTCTATAGCGTCAACACGATATATCTCGATCCTCGAACTCAGGAGAACAGACATGACCGAGAAGTGGCTCATCGCCCCCGGTGAGGAACGCGTGATCGACATCGAGAACGCGACCCGCCTCAAGATCGGACTCGTCGGCGGGCAGGTCGACGTCATCGCCCACGACGAACCCACCATCCGCGTGGAGGTGCACGGTGTGACCGTGAAAGACCTCCGCATCGAGTCGCACGGAGGCGAGGTCGAGATCGACCACCCGCAGCTGGGATGGGACAACTTCCTCGAGGTGTTCCGCAACTTCGGCTCCGGCGGCCCGCGCGCCGAGGTGAGCGTGGCCGTCCCCCGCTCCATCTCCCTCAACCTGGGCGTCGTGAGCGCCGGCGCCCTGGTGTCCGGCATCCGCAACGATGCCCGCCTCAGCACGGTCTCCGGCGACCTGATCGTCGACACCCTGATCGGCGACCTCACCGTGAACTCGGTGTCGGGCGACGTGCAGATCCGCGGACTCACCGGATCGCTCAACGCCAACAGCGTCTCGGGCGACGTGGCCGTCACCGGCGCGGTGCGCAAGGCGACGGTCGACATCGTCTCGGGCTCGACCACGGTCGACGCCGCGGGCGACGTGAACACCATCACGGTCAACTCCGTCTCGGGCGGCACGACGGTACGACTCGACGAGTCGCTCGCCGCCAACTACGTGATCCGCTCGCTCAGCGGACGCCTGCTCATCGACGGCGTGGAGCGCAGCTCCTCCGGCCCCAGCAACTACACCGGTACCAAGGGCGAGCTCGCGGGGCGCTTCGTCGACCTGCGCGTGAACTCCGTCTCGGGCGGTGTCACGGTGCTCCGCCGCACGCCCGCCTCGATCGCCGACGACGCGGAGTGGGAAGCATGAGCCCCGCGGTTTTCTCCCACGGCGATCTGCGCCTGTACCTCCTGTCGCTCCTCTCCGAGGCGCCCCAGCACGGGTACGGCATCATCCAGGCGCTCACCGACCGCACCGGCGGCACCTACACGCCCAGCGCCGGCACCATCTACCCGCGCCTCGCGAAGCTCGAAGAGGAGGGGCTCGTCACCAAGACCGTCGACGGACGCACCACCATCTACGCGATCACCGACGCCGGACGCGCCGAGCTCGCCGCGCGGGAGCACGACCTGGCCGGCATCGAGTCGGGTCTCGCCGACTCGGTGCGCCTGATCGCCAACGAGGTGCGTCAGAGCGTGCAGGACGCGATGAAGAGCCTGCGTGCCGACCTCGCCGCCGCCGCACACGAGGAGCAGGCGTCGGCGAGGAGCCAGAGCCGCGCCGCGAGCGGTGACGCCCGGGTCTCCAGCCGTGAGGAGCTGCACCGGGCGGATGCCGTGATCAACGCGTTCCGTGCCCGGGTCCGCACCGACCTGCGCACGCACGTGGCGAAGGGCGGCGTGCTTCCGGCATCCGTCGTCTCGCAGCTGGAGGACGCCCTCGATGCCGCGGCTCGCGCGGTCACCGTCGGGATCGCCGACTCCTGACCCGGCTCCCGTCGCACGCCCCGCCCCACCCAGCCGCTCCGGTCGCGCGAACGGTCGGTCTGAGCACTCAGACCGACCCTTCGTGCGACGGGAACGGCAGCCGCCGCCGGGCCAGAGCTACTCCGCCGACTCGGGCCAGATCTCCTTCTGCGAGTCGGGCACGGGCTCGCCCTGCGGCACGACGAGCACCGAGCGGTGCTGACGGTGCGCGAGGCGGGCGGCCACCGACCCGGTGAAGAACTCTCGGACGGACTCGCCGAAGCCCCGCTTCCGCGTGCCGACCACGATCAGCTGGGCGTCGAGCTTGTTCGCGAGCTGCTTGATCGCGAGAGCGGGATCACCCACGAGCTGCCGCGCCGTCCAGGTGACGTCGGTGAGATCGAGCACCTTCGCCGCCGCCTCCTGCACCGCCTCGAACTCGGCGGCGCCGGCGTCGAAGTTGATGTCGATCGGCGCGGAGTGCACATAGCCGTCCGGGTCCTCGTAGGTGACGAATCGCGTCACGTCGACGTGGACGACGACCAGCGGCACACGGAGGAGTTGTGCGAACCGCACGGCCTCGTCGAGCACGTGCCGGCCCTGATTCGGCTGGAGGCCGACGATCACGGCCTTCTGCAGCGCCGCATTCTGTGCGGCCTCGTCGGACGGAGTGGAGGTGCTGTCGGTCATGAGGATCGCTCCCTTCACCAGCCTGGCGTCAGCCAGAGGGTTCTACCCGCGTGCTATTCTGAATGCTACTCTTACCGGCTTCGGACCGGTGTCGTGAATGCCTCGGGCCTGCGTAGCCCGCAGCTTAACTCGTGAGGGGGTCTCGCGCATGGGCCGTGGCCGTCAGAAGGCGAAGCACACAAAGATCGCCCGCGAACTCAAGGCGTACAGTCCTTCGGTGAACTACTCCGCGCTCGAGCGCGAGTTGGCGCACCCGAACGACGAAGACGCCTACGTCGACAAGTGGGCAGATGAGTATGCCGACGAAGACGAGGACGAACTAGAGAAGGCCTGACCGCCCTCCCGTTCGACTTCTCCCCCGCGTGACCCGCGGGGGTTTCGTCGTACCCGGGAACGCGACGCGGTTGCCGCCGTGCGCAGCGCGGCTCCTCGCGCTCACCAGCGACCGTGCCGTGCCTCCCATTCGTCTTCGATCGTGCGGCGCCGACCCGCGACGAGACCGGCGGGGATCGAGACGACGAGCACGCCGATGATGACCACGAGCGGCACCTGCCAGCCGCCCGTCGTGTCGTGCAGCAGACCGACGAGCAGCGGGAAGACCGCCGCGATCGCGTAGCCGATGCTCTGCACGAATCCGCTCAGCGCGACCGCGCTCTCGGGCGTGCGGGCGCGGATGCTGAGCAGCACCAGGCTCAGCGGGAACAGGATCGCGGTCAGCCCGTAGACCACGACCCAGAGGGCGGGCGCCGCGGTGGGCGCCAGCAGGAGGCCCAGCAGGCCGACGATCCCCGCGGCGACGGCGACGAGGAACAGGGGGCGCGTGGCCTGGAAGCGCACGATGAGGATGGGGACCACCATGCCGCAGGGCAGACCCGCCAGCGCGAACAGCGACAGCAGGAACCCGGCGGTCGCGGGCGTCACGTCCCCGACGTCGATCAGCAGGGCCGGCAGCCAGGCGAACGCGACGTAGGCCATGGTCGACGACGTGCCGAACACGGCCGCGAGCGCCCAGGGCAGCGGCATCCGCCAGAGCCGCCCGAACACGCGCCGATCGGCGGGGGCGGTCGCGATGGATCCGGTGGCGACCGCCACGGCATCCGTCACATCGTCGATCCCGTCGGTCGGGTCGGGAGGAGGGGTGTCGGAGGCGGATGCCGTCGGCGCGAGCGACCGTTCCCGCAGCAGCAGGGTGATCCACGGCAGCAGGGCGAGCACGGCGAAGACACCCCACAGGCCCAGCGAGAGGCGCCAGCCGAGCGAGTCGGCGATCGGCACCGCGACGAGCGGAGGCACGAACGTCGAGATCGCCATCATGGTCGAGTACAGCGTCATCATGACGCCGAGGCGGTCGGCGAAGTACTTCTTCACCAGCGGTGGCAGCAGCACGTTGCCGGCCCCCACGCCCGCGAAGACCACGACGGTCGCGGCGAGCAGCGTGAGCGAGTCGTTGGCGAGCCCGCGCAGGAGCAGGCCGAGAGACATCACGGTGAGCGCCCCGATGGCGACCCGCTCGAGGCCGAAGCGGCGCTCGATCAGCGGGGTGGCCAGCCCGAACACCGCGAAGCAGACCGGCGGGGCCGCCCCGATGAGTCCGACGACGACCGACGAGACCGCGAAGTCGCGCGTGATGTGGTCGAGCACGGGCGACAGCGACGCGACGGCCGAGCGCAGCGAGAACGCGACCAGCACGATCCCGATCAGTGCGAGAGCCCGCCCCTGCCAGAGCGGCCGGGGAGCATTCATGCGCAGCATCCGATCAGGCGGGGCCGGGTGTCCTTCGTCTCGACGCTGCGCTCCTCGCTCAGGAACCGGACGGAACACGCTCGGCGGAGCGAGACCCCTCGGTTCCTGAGCGCGCGGAGCGAGATCCCCCGGTTCCTGAGCGAGCGGAGCGAGATCCCCCGGTTCCTGAGCGAGAGGAGCGAGACGAAGGGCCGGGCCTCGCCCGTCACGACGTCTGCGAGCCCTCGACCCAGGCGAGGTACTCGTCGGTCACGGTTCCGGTGACGTAACGCCCGTCGAAGCAGCTCATGTCGAGGTCTTCGACGACCGAGCCCTCGATGATCGCGGCCTTGAGGTCGTCGACCTCCTGGTACACCAGGTGGTCGCAGCCGAGCTCCTCCGCGATCTGCGGGATCGTGCGTCCGTGCGCGATGAGCTCCTGACGGGAGGGCATGTTGATGCCGTAGACGTGCGGATGCCGCACCGGAGGCGCCGCCGACGCGAAGGTCACCGAGGTCGCCCCGGCATCCCGCGCCATCTGGATGATCTGCTTCGACGTCGTGCCGCGCACGATCGAGTCGTCGATCAGCAGCACGTTCTTGCCCTGGAACTCGGTCGACATGGCGTTGAGCTTCTGGCGCACGCTCTTCTTGCGCACCGCCTGCCCCGGCATGATGAAGGTACGGCCGACGTAGCGGTTCTTGTAGAAGCCCTCGCGGTACTCGATGCCGAGCTTGCGCGCGACCTCCATGGCGGCCGGACGGGCCGAGTCGGGGATGGGCATGACGACGTCGATCTTGTCCATCGGCACGTGCTTCGCGATCGTGTCGGCGAGGCGCTCGCCCATCCGCAGTCGCGACTCGTAGACCGAGATGCCGTTCATGACCGAGTCGGGACGCGCGAGGTACACGTACTCGAAGGCGCAGGGCAGCAGCTGGGCGTCGGCGGCGCACTGCTTGGTGTGCAGCTCGCCCTCGGTGGTGATGAAGACGGCCTCGCCCGGCTCGACCTCGCGCACGACCTCGTAGTCGCCGTTCTCGAGCACCAGCGACTCGCTCGCCACGACCCACTCGTCCTTGCCCTCGGCGCCCGGGACGGTGGAGGGGCGGCGGCCCAGGATCAGCGGGCGGATGCCGAACGGGTCGCGGAACGCGAGCAGGCCGTACCCCGCGATCACGGCGATGACGGCGTAGGCGCCCTCGATGCGCTCGTGGGTGCGCGCCACGGCCTCGAAGACCCGCTCGGGGTCGAGGTCGACGGTCGACGTGGTGGCCTGCAGCTCGCCGGCGAGGACGTTGAGCAGCAGCTCGGTGTCGCTCGACGAGTTCAGGTGACGGCGGTCGCGCTGGGCCATGTCGGCGGTCAGCTCGCGCGTGTTCGTGAGGTTGCCGTTGTGGATGAGGATGATGCCGTACGGCGCGTTCACGTAGAACGGCTGCATCTCCTCCTCGCTGGACGCCGTGCCCTTGGTGGCGTAGCGGACGTGACCGAGCCCGACGTTGCCCAGCAGAGCGCGCATGTCGCGGGTGCGGAACGCCTCGCGCACCATGCCCTGCGCCTTCGCGTTGTGCATGACGCCGTTCGACTCCGCCGTGGCGATGCCGGTCGCGTCCTGACCGCGGTGCTGCAGCAGGAGGAGAGCGTCGTAGATGTCCTGATTGACCGGGGCCGTCCCGACCATTCCGACGATGCCGCACATGTGGTTTTACTTCGCTCCGTCCGCGTACGCGCCCACCAGGCGCACCGCTCCGCCGTCGACGCCCTTGGCGCCCTGTTCGAACTCTCCCGCCGGGCGGTCGCCGAAGCGCACCGACCCGACCTGCCATGCGGGCATGCCTTCTGCCGTGAGGGCCGCGATCGCGGCATCCTTCGCGCTGTCGGAGACGACGGCGAGGAATCCGATGCCGAGGTTCCAGGTGCCCTCCGCCGATTCGAGCGACGACCCCGCGATGTCGCTCAGCACGCGGAACACGGGGCTCGGCGACCAGGTGCTGCGGTCGACCTCGGCCCAGCTGCCCTGCGGGAGCACGCGCGCGAGGTTGGCCGCAATGCCGCCGCCGGTCACGTGGCTCAGCGCGTGGACCGCACCCGGGATGGCGTCGATGAGGCGCAGCAGCGGCAGCGTGTAGAGCCGCGTCGGCTCGAGGAGCGCCTCGCCCCAGGTGGTGCCGAGGTCGGCGGACGTGTCGGCGTAGGCGATGCCGGCGCCGGTGATGATGTGCCGGACCAGGGAGTACCCGTTGGAGTGCAGGCCGCTCGAGGCGATCGCGAGCACGGCGTCGCCGTCGGTCACGCGCTCCGCGCCCAGGATCGCATCGGCCTCGACCGCGCCCGTCGCCGCGCCGGCGATGTCGTAGTCGCGCGGGCCGAGCAACCCGGGGTGCTCGGCCGTCTCGCCGCCGACCAGCGCCGTGCCGGTGGCCGCGCACGCGGCGGCGATGCCGCGCACGATGTCGGCGATGCGCTCGGGGACAACCTTGCCGCAGGCGATGTAGTCGGTCATGAACAGCGGCTTGGCGCCCACGACGACGATGTCGTCGACGACCATCCCGACCAGGTCCTGCCCGATCGTGTCGTGCTTGTCGATGGCCTGCGCGATCGCGACCTTCGTGCCGACGCCGTCGGTGCTCGTCGCGAGCAGCGGCCGTCGGAAGTCGCGCAGCGCACTGGCGTCGAAGAGTCCGGCGAATCCGCCGACGCCTCCGAGCACTTCCGGCCCGTGCGTCGCGCGCACGGATGCCTTCATCAGTTCGACGGCGAGGTCGCCGGCAGCGGTATCGACGCCGGCTTCGGAATAGGGATCGGTGGGGGAGGCAGCCACCCCTCCAGCCTACCGTCCGCCGGGCGCGTCGGAGCGCGTCGAGCCGACGGCCCGTCCGGCCGCGCAGAGGTCCCGACGCTCAGCGCCGCCCGTCCTCCCGCACGTCGTCGGCAGCGTCGTCGTCATCGTCCGACGGCGTGGTGTCTCCTCCGGCATCCGCGGCGTCCCCGTGCCGGGCGTCGCCCTCACCGCTCACACCCCACGGAGCGGTCCCGGTGTCCATCCCGCTCATCCCGTGGGGCGCCTCGCGGACGCCGTCGTCGATGGGCGTCGCGCCGGTGCTCGGCGGCTCGTTCTCGCGATTGTGGGACATGGTCTTCCTCTCGACGGGGTCGGCGGACCGTCCGCTTCCTGCAGGTCTACTCGCCAAATCCCGCTGCGTCGCGCGGGTTGACGAGGAGCGCGGCAGGAGTTAGCGTCCCCGGGCCGCTCGAGTGTCGCGACCGATCGACGCCGGCCGCCGAGATCGGAGGCCTGGGAGTTCCGCCACAGCCCTACGATGGGGCCATGGCCGACAAGCCGCAGTGGCTCATCCGCGAAGACGCGAGCGTTCCGGTGCTCGTCGCGCTCGCGTTGCGCCAGGCGCTCGGCATCCGCTCCCCCGAAGAACTGCCGAGCCTGCGCGACCTGCCGGTGCGGGCTCCGGATGCGGCCGACGCGACCCCCGCGCTCGAGTCGCAGTGGCGCCTGTTCTGGGACATGACGGTCGAGCCCCGCGCGCACACGTCGGGCGTACCCCTCGAGCTGGTGGAGGGCTTCGACACGCTCGTGGCGCTGCCCGCGTCCGGCGCGGCCGAGCTCGCCGACGCGATCGTGCCGCACGCGGCATCCGTGCTCCCATACGCGCGGGCGGCCCACGACCGCTACGTGAAGTCGATGAAGAGCCACACGGGCGGCGACGCGTATCGCGCCTACGCGAGCGCGATCGCGGAGTTCGAGCGGGACATCGGCCGCCGCGCGCACTCGTTCGAGCTCAACGTGCAGGTGCTGCCGTTCTCGCAGCGGGGCATCTGGTGGATCGGCGACCTCACGGTCGCGGTCACCGACGGGCTGCGGCGCGACGTGGTCGCGTTCGACTCGGCGATCCGCCCCGTGATCGCGGAGCTCGCCTGAGACGCGCTCGCGTCAGTCGGACTCGACGATGGTCTCGCGCTCGACGCGCACCACGCGGTCGCGACGGCGGCCCGCCCGTTCGAGGATCAGAGCGACGACCCCGCCGAGGGCGAGTCCGATCGGCACCGTCCACAGCAGCAGGAACCCGAACACCTGGCCCGGGGGGTAGACGACGTCGAGCGCCTGCGACTCCTCGAAGCTGCCGGTGAAGGTGAGGACGGCGGCGGCGATGATGCCGAGGACCACGCCGATCCCCATGAACACGCCGTAGCGCGGCACGTGCCGCACGGTCGCTTCGACGGTACGCGGGGTCTCGGAGGAGGACATGTCTCCATTGTCCCACCGTTCCCTCTGAGCGGGGTCCTTCGTCTCGCTCCGCTCGCTCAGGAACCGGGGGCCCGGGCCGGTTCCTGAGCGAGGAGCGACGCGACGAGACGAAGGACGCTCAGGAACCGCTGGCCCCCGGGCGGTCAGACCTCGGTCGTCGTGACAGACGACTCGGCCGTCGAGCGGCTGCGGCGCCCGATGAGCACCCCGCCGGTTCCGACCAGTGCCACGACGACGAGTCCGCCGACGATCCAGACCCACACGGGCACGCCCTGCTCGTCGGCGGCCTCGGTCTCGGCGCTGACCGCGGTGGTCGTCACGGCCTCCGCGTCGTCCTCCTCGACCGGCGCGGCGGTGCCGCACTCCTCGCCGACGGGAATGACGGCGCTCACCGGATCGAGCTCCTCGCCCGCCCCGTACGTGCCGAAGGACGCAGCCCCCGCGTCGGTCAGCGTCGCGGGCAGCGCGTCGAGGGTGAGGATGCCGTCGACCGCGGCCGTGTCGCCGAGGGAGAACTCCGCGAAGCGGACGTCCTTCTGGTCGATGGCCTCGCCGGTCTGGGTCGTCCCGGTGACGTCGACCACGATGTACCCCGTGTCGCCTGCGAGCTCGATGCGGAAGTTCCCGAGCGTCGTGTCCAGCGCTCCCTCATGGCCGGTGAACTGGATGCTGCCGCCGTAGGTCGCCAGCCCGGCACCCGTCTCGTCGTCGAACGAGCCGGAGCCGTTCTCCCACACGAAGTCGGGGTACTGGTAGGCGACGTCCGTGAGCGTCCATCCGCCCTTCGCGATGCCCTCGATGTAGGTGCGGAAGGATTCCTTGAAGCCCCACTGCAGCGTCGCGCCCTCGATCGTGCACTGCCCGATCGCGACCGTCTCCCGGGCGAGGGTGAAGGCGAGTCCGCGGCTGACCGAGCCCTGCAGGGTGAGGGTGTGGTCGCCGTTCTCGAGGGTGGCCGGCAGCGTGCCGGTCCAGCTCGCGACACCGCGGGCGTCGGCGTCGACCGTGCCGAGCAGGACGGGCGTCGAGTACACGACGACCTGGATGTCCTTCTCGCCGGGCTGGAAGCCGGACGCCGTGATGGTGGCCGACTTTCCGGACTGCAGCGCCGCGAGGTCGTCGTCGCCGATCTCGATGCCCGTGGTCGCCGGCGGGGTGGTCGGGATCGTCGTCTTCTTCTTCACCATGGCCGCCGCGACCGTGCCGGTCGTGCCGGTCGGCGCCGCTGCGGCCGAGCCGACCGTGAACGTCACCGGGTCGAGCACCGTGGTGAAGCCTCCGAGCACCTGGTCGCGGCCCGCTGAGGTGAGAGAGGCCGGGACGCCCGAGAAGGTGACGGCGCCGTTGGCGGTCGTCTTCGCCGCGCTCGACAGGTCGAGCGTCGCGAACGGCACCTGGCCGCCGCCACTGGTGACGAAGAGCGTCGCCGCGCCGGCCGAGGTGATGCGGATCTGCGGGTTCGCGATGGTGACGTCGAGCGCCCCGCCGTGGCCTGTGAAGCGGATCGCGCCGACGTAGGAGACGGTGCCGAGCCCGGTGGACGGATCGAACGTGCTCCCCGTCGCCTGGCCGAACTGGAACTGGCCGTCGGCTCGGGTGGTGCCGCCGCTGACCTGGATCGCGCCGTGCGCGATGTCGCCGGTGATGTACCGCACGAACGAGGAGGACACGCCCCAGCGCAGGGATCCGCCAGGGACGGTCGCGGCGGGAGCGGTCGGCGTGACCGGGGGCTGCGGCGTCTCCGGCGGCTGCGGCGCCTGCTCGTCGAGCAGCGCCTTCCACTGGTCGTCGGAGATCGCGACCGTGCTGCGCGCGTAGATCGTCGACGCACCCGGCATGGTGTGCTGCTGCCACACGATGACCTCGTATGCCTTCGTGCGGTCGAGCGCCTTCGCCTCCGCCGTCAGGTCGACGGTGAACCCGCCGCCGGTGACCGGCCGCACGTACTGCATGGCGAGGAAGCCGTCGCCGGCCGTGACGTCGGCCTCCGTGCCCTTCTCGATCAGGGCGATGTAGGCGCCGGGGACGGCGCCGAGCTTCGACGCCGAGGCCGTGACCGTGAGGCCCTCGGCCGCGGTCGCCGCTGCCACCGTGGTGGAGAGGAACGGCTTCTCGCCGTAGTTGAGCGCGACGCTCTGCTCCTGGTCGGCGTTCACGACCCCGCCGGCCCCGTAGGTGAAGACGCCGTACGACCCGGGGGTCTTCTCGGCATCCTTCAGGGTGAGCGTCGCCTGGAAGGTGCCGTCGTCGGCGATGTCGACCCACTGCGCGCGGATCGCGTCCTGGTAGGCGGCGGGGACCTGGTCGAGCACGTCCTCGGCGAGCGCCCAGACCTGCGAGGCGACCGACCGCGCGGTGCCGGCAGCACCGGCCGACGGCTTCCAGTTCTCGGCGAAGTTGCCGAACACGACGTACGTTCCCTGAGGGAGGTCCTTGGGGATCGGGACGCCTCGGCCGCCGACGTTCGCGGTCGGGTCGTATCCCGTGCCCTTCACGACGACGGTGTCGCCGGCCTTGAGCGCCGTGCCGGCTGCCGGAGTCGTGCCGTCGGCGAGGAACACGGAGATCGCCGGCTTGGCCGGTGCGAACACGGCATCCCAGTCGGTCGCTGTGAGGGTGAGGGGCGCGCGTCCGAGGATGGTGGCCGCGGTCGGCATCGTGTGCTGCTGCCAGACGAGCACCTCGTACGTCTTCGTGCGGTCGAGCTCGGCCTTCGGCGCCTCGAGGGCGACGGTGAAGGCGCCGTTGGCGACGCCGCGCACGTACTGCATGGCCACGTAGCCGCCGCCTGTGGTGACGTCGCCCTCGGTGCCCGTCTCGATGATCGCGGCGTAGACGCCGGTCGCCGTGCCGAAGCCGGTGCCGGTGACGTTCGCGGTGACGCCCGTGCTGGCGGTGACCGCGGGCGTGACCGCGACCTTCGGCGCCGGGGAGTAGGTCAGGGCGACGCTGCGCTCCTGGTCGGCGTTGACGGTGCCGCCGGCGGCGTAGGTGTAGACGCCGTAGGAGCCGGGGGCGGATGCCGTGTCCTTGAGCGTCAGGGTGGCGGTGAACGTGCCGTCGTCGGCGATCGGGACCCACTGGCTGCGGATCGCGCCCTGGAAGTTCGCGGGGACCTTGTTCAGCACGGTCTCGGCCAGCGCCCAGAGCTGCGAGCCCACGACGCGCGCCGTTCCCGCTGCGCCCTCGGAGGGCTTCCACGTCGAGGCGAAGTTGCCGAAGACCACGTAGGTGCCCTGGGGAAGCGTGTTGGGGATGGGCTGACCGCGTCCGCCCACGTTGGCCTCCGGGTCGTACCCGGTGCCCTTCACGACGACCTTGTCGCCGGCCTTGAGCGGCTTGCCCTCGGCGGAGGTCGCTCCATCGGCGAGGAACACCGAGAGCGACGCCTGGACCGGGGTCTCCGGCTCGGTCGGGGTCTCGGGCTCGGTCGGGGTCTCGGGCTCGGTCGGGGTCTCCGGCTCGGTCGGGGTCTCCGGCTCGGTCGGGGTCTCCGGCTCGGTCGGCGTCTCGGGCTCCGTGGGCGTCTCGGGCTCCGGCGGGAAGACGGCGTCCCACTGCGCGGCGCTGATCGCGATGTCCGCGCGACCGTAGATGTTCTGCGGACCCGGGATCGTGTGCTTCTCCCACACGAGGACCTCGTACTGCGTGGTGCGAGCCAGATCAGCGGCGGCCGGCGAGAGGTCCACCGTGAATCCGCCGTCCGTGAGGGAGCGCACGAACTCCATCGCCAGGAAGCCGCCTCCCGGCGTCACGCTCCCCTCCTTCCCCTTCTCGATGACCGCGGCATACGCACCATCGGCCGTGGCCGGAAGTCCGGAGGCCGTGACCTTCACGGTGAGGCCCGTCGTCGTCGCCGACGTGACGGTCGGCGTGACGGTCGCGCCGGCGGCGAGCGCGGGCTGTGCGACCGTGAGCCCGGCGACGACCAGGAAGAGGGAGATGAGGGCGGCGATCCCCGCGCGCAGGCGGGTACTCGCAGGCGATGTGCTGGCGGTGGCGTTCACGGTTTCTCTCCGGACCCCGGGGGTGCGTGAGGACGCACGCCGGCGGTGCCTCAATGCGATCGGGCGAAAGGATTAGGTTAGGCTGCACTAAGCAACCACCTGAGTCCGAGCGTAGGGGTCTTCCTCGGATCGCGTCAAGTCTTAGGATAGGCTTGCCTTATGCGTCGTGTTCTCGCCGTCTTCCTCGCCGCCGCACTCGCCGCAGGCCTGGCCGGGTGCGCTCAGCCGACCGCCGACGCCGCCACGCAGCCGGGCGCGGACGACTGCCCCTCGGCATCCGCCCCGCTGGCGTCGCTCGACCTCGTCGACGACGTCCGCACCGTCGAGGGCCCGTCGACGGCCTGCCTGTCGAGCCATGCGATCGAGCCGGTCGAGGACGACACCTCCCCGGCGATGCCGGTCACGGTCGTCGACAGCGAGGACCGCGAGGTGACGATCGCCTCGGTCGACCGCATCCTCCCCATCGACATCTCCGGCACGATCGCGTCGACCGTGTTCGCCCTGGGACTGGGCGACCAGGTCGTCGGACGCGACGCCTCGACGCAGTTCGACGGAACCGAGGACCTTCCGGTCGTGACGAAGACCGGGCACACCCTCAACGCCGAGGCGATCCTCGAGCTCGCGCCCACCGTCATCCTCACCGACACGACCATCGGGCCCAAGGAGGTGCGCCAGCAGCTGCGCGACGCCGGCATCGCGGTCGTCGTGATCTCGAGCGACCGACGACTCGACACCACCGACGAGCTCGTCACCGAGATCGCCACCGCCCTCGGCGTACCCTCGCGAGGCGAGGCGCTGAACGAGCGGCTCGACACGCAGCTCGACGAGGCGCTGACGGAGATCGCCGAGGTCGTGCCCGCCGACGTAAGCGACCGGGCGCGGATGCTGTTCCTCTACGTGCGCGGCAGCGCCAACGTGTACTACATCTTCGGCGAGGACTCCGGCGCCGACTCCCTCATCGACGCGGTGGGCGGCGTCGACGTCGCGGAGGAGATCGGCTGGGAGGGCATGAAGCCCATGACGGCCGAGGCGCTCGTCGCCGCGAAGCCCGACGTGCTCGTGATGATGACCGACGGCCTCGAGTCGGTCGGCGGGATCGACGGGCTCATCGAGCGCATCCCCGCCGTCGCCGAGACGCCGGCCGGCGCCAACCGCCGGGTGATCGACATGGCCGACAGCGAGATCCTGAGCTTCGGCCCGCGCTCGGCCGACGTCATCAGCGCCCTCGCCCGCGCCCTGTACGCGCCCGAGCCCGCGAAATGACCTCGGAGGTCGTCACCCCGACGCCGACCACGCGCCGGGGGCTGCGCTTCGCGCTCGTCGTCGTCGGACTCCTGATCGCCCTCGCGATCACCTGCGTCGCGTCGATCACGAGCGGCCAGTACGACCTCTCCCCCACCGACCTCCTCGGCGTGCTGCTGCACGGCATCGGCATCGACACGGCCTGGGCGCCCGCCGACGCGACGGACTACGGCGTGATCAACAACCTGCGGATGCCGCGACTGGTGCTCGGACTGCTGGTGGGCGCTGCGCTCGCGGTGTCGGGCGTGCTCATGCAGGCGATCTTCGGCAACCCGCTGGCGGATGCCGGCGTCGTCGGCGTCTCGTCGGGAGCCGCGCTCGGCGCCGCCGCCAGCATCACCCTGGGACTCGCGTCGTTCGGGATGTGGACGACGCCGGCCTTCGCGTTCCTCGGCGGACTCGTCGCGGTGTTCTCGGTGTACTTCATCAGCCGCTCGGGCGGTCGCACCGAGGTCGTCACCCTGCTCCTCACCGGCATCGCGATCAACGCGATCGCCGGGGCGGGCATGGCGTTCCTCACCTTCATCGGCACGACCTCGACCCGCGAGCAGATCGTGTTCTGGCAGCTGGGGTCGCTCAACGGCGCCCTGTGGTCGAACGTCGCCCTCGTCGCCCCGCTCGTGGCCGTCGGCATCGTCGCCGGACTGATCGTGGCGCCCCAGCTCGACCTCTTCGCCCTCGGGGAGCGCACCGCCCGGCATCTGGGCCTCAACGTCGAACTGCTGCGCGTCGGGGTGATCGTGACCGTGGCGCTGCTGGTGTGCGCCGCCGTCGCCTTCGCCGGGATCATCGGGTTCGCCGGACTCGTCGTCCCTCACCTCATGCGCATGATCATCGGTCCGGCGCACCTGCCGCTCGTCATCGCCTCGGCGCTCGGCGGAGCGCTCCTCATCGCCCTCGCCGACCTCGTCGCCCGCACCGCGGTGCCCCTCGCCGACCTGCCGATCGGGATGATCACCTCGCTCGTCGGCGGCCCGTTCTTCCTGTGGCTGCTCGTGCGGACTCGGCGCCGGGCCGGGGGCTGGGCATGACCGTGCGGCTCCGCGGCACCGGTCTCACGGTGCGCGTCGGCGAGGGGCGCGCGATCCTCGACGAGGCCTCCATCGACGTCCGCGCCGGCGAGGTCCATGCCCTGGTCGGTCCGAACGGCGCCGGCAAGTCGACCCTGTTCGGCGTGCTCGCGGGCGACGTCGTACCGCAGGCGGGAACGGTCGAGCTCGACGGGGCGCCGGTCACCGGCATCCGCTCGCGCACCCTCGCCCAGCAGCGCGCCGTGCTGCTACAGGAGAACACCGTCACGTTCCCGTTCACCGCGGAGCAGGTCGTGCGCATGGGACGAGCCCCCTGGGCGCGCACCGCGGCCGCCGACGACGACGATGCCGTGGTCGCCGAGGCCATGGCATCGACCGAGGTGGTGCCGCTCGGCGGGCGCGCCGTGACGTCGCTCTCGGGCGGCGAGCGCGCACGGGTGGCCCTCGCCCGCGTGCTCGCTCAGCGCACCGGCATCCTGCTGCTCGACGAGCCGACCGCGGCCCTCGACCTGAAGCACCACGAAGACGTCATGCGGCTCATCCGGGCCCAGGCCGCAGCGGGGGTCGCGGTCGCCATCGTGCTGCACGACCTCAACGCCGCCCTCGCCCACGCCGACCGCGCGACGCTGCTGTCGAACGGACGCGTCGTCGCCTCGGGACCGCCCGCCGAGGTGCTGACGGCCGAGCGGATCGAGGAGGTCTACGGCCAGCCCGTCGACGTGTTCCCGCATCCGGTCACGGGCGTGCCGCTCGTGGTCGCCCGGCGCTGACGCCGGGACCACACCCCCATGCGGGATCCGGGGGGCTAGGGGCGCAGCGGCAGGACGCCGAGCAGGTCGGCGCGCGTACCCGAGGCCTGGATGCGCCCGGAGGCCGCGGCATCCGTCCAGTGCTCGTCACCGAGGGCGACCGCGATCCAGGTCGCCGCGTCCATCTCGACGACGTTCGGCGGAGTGCCGCGCGTGTGCCGCGGCCCCTGGATCACCTGCACCGCGCCGAACGGCGGCACCCGCACCTCGACGCTGTTGCCCGGGGCCTTCTCGTCGAGCAGCTGCAGCAGGTAGCGCACGGCCGTGGCCAGGGCGGTGCGGGGCGGCTTCTCGCCCGCGGCATCCGCTCGCTTCACGACGTCGAGTGCCGTCCGCCCGTCGACGATGTCGATCTTCCTGGCCATCTCCCCACCCTACGACCGCGCGTAGGCTCGATCCATGAGCATGCATCCCGAAGGCGCCCGCGCCGAGCTGCTCGCCGCTGCGGCCGGACACTCCTGGGGCGGCCCCTTCCCGCCGCTCGTCGACCCCGCCACCGCGCACGATGCCGCGGTGCTCATCCTGTTCGGCGTGCTCGACAGCCAGCCGGCCACCGTTCCCGATGCGCCCATCGCCCGCGACCTCGACGTGCTCCTGCAGCGCCGGGCCCCGACCCTCTCGTCGCACCCGGGTCAGGTCTCGTTCCCCGGCGGACGGGTCGAGGCGGGAGACGCGGATGCCGTCGCCACCGCCCTGCGCGAGGCCGAGGAGGAGACCGGCCTCGACCCGACCGGCGTCGATGTGCTCGCGACCTTGCCCGTGATCCCGCTCGCCGCCAGCAACCACCGCGTCACGCCCGTGCTGAGCTGGTGGCGCACGCCCTCACGCGTCGCGGCGGTCGACCACGCCGAGACCGTCGAGGTGTTCCGGGTGCCGGTCGCGCAGCTTCTCGACCCGGCGACCCGGTACACGTCGGTGCGCGAGTACACCGACCCGCGCGTGGGCGCCCGCACGTTCCGCGCCCCGGCGTTCGACGTCGACGGCACGATCGTCTGGGGTTTCACGGCGATGGTGCTGAGCGGCCTCTTCGACGCCGCCGGCTGGACCGTCCCCTGGAACGTCGACGACGAGCGAACCGTCTGACGCCCTTCCCCGGTTCCTGAGCGCCCTTCCTCGGTTCCTGAGCGAGCGAAGCGAGACGAAGGGCGTCGCTACGCTCCTCGCTCAGGAACCGGGAAGCGAGACGAAGGGGGCGTCGCTGCGTGGAGCCCCGGGCGCCGAACCGGACGCCACCGAAATGCGACGAGCAGGCGTCGGTAGGCTGAGGGGGTGAAGATCCTCGTCCTCGGTTCCGGTGCCCGTGAGCACGCGATCATCCTCGCTCTGCGAGCAGAGCAGGCGGAGCACGAGATCTTCGTCTCGCCCGGCAACGCGGGCATCGCGCAGGACGCCACCACCGTCGCAGTCGACATGCTCGACGGCGGCGCGGTCACCGCGTTCGCCAACGAGCACGCGGTCGACCTCGTCGTCATCGGCCCCGAGGCGCCCCTGGTCGCCGGCGTGGCCGATGCGCTGCGCGAGCGCGGCATCCCGGTCTTCGGGCCGGGTCGGTCCGCGGCGCAGCTCGAGGGCTCCAAGTCGTTCGCCAAGCGGGTGATGGATGCCGCGGGCGTGCCCACCGGTCGCGCCGTGCGCGCCGCCACCGCGGCGGAGGTCGAGGAGGCCTTCGACGACCTCGGCGCCCCGCACGTCGTGAAGGCCGACGGTCTCGCCGCCGGCAAGGGCGTGATCGTGACGTCCGACCGCGCCGAGGCGCTCGCTCACGCGGAGCAGTACCTGCCCCACGGTCCGGTGCTGGTCGAGGAGTTCCTGTCGGGCCCCGAGGTCTCGCTGTTCTTCCTCAGCGACGGCGACACCGTGCGGGCGCTCAGCCCCGCGCAGGACTTCAAGCGCGCCCTCGACGGCGACGCCGGTCCCAACACGGGCGGCATGGGCGCGTACTCTCCCCTGCCCTGGCTCGCCGAGCAGTTCGGCAGCGAGCGCGCCTTCGTCGAAGAGGTCACGCGCGACGTGGCGCTCCCGGTCGTGCGGCAGCTCGACAGCGAGGGCACGCCGTTCATCGGCCTGCTGTACGCCGGACTGATCCTGACCCCCGCCGGCGTGCGCGTCATCGAGTTCAACGCCCGCTTCGGCGACCCGGAGACCCAGGTCGTGCTGCCGCGTCTGGTCACCCCGCTGTCGGAGCTGCTGTTCGCCGCGGCATCCGGCACCCTCGAGGACCAGCCAGAGCCCGAGTTCCGCGACGACGTCGCGATCACCGTCGTGCTGGCGAGCGAGGGGTACCCCGAGGCGCCGCAGACCGGGCGTCCGATCGAGAATCTCGCGGATGCCGCGAACGTCGAGGGCGTGCGGATCGTGCATGCCGCGACCGCCGGCCCGGACGCTCCCGGCGGCGACCTGCTCGCGACCGGGGGCCGGGTGCTCAACGTCGTGGCGACGGCATCCGACTTCCGCACCGCCCGCGACCGCGCGTACGACGCGATCGCCCGCATCGGCCTCGAGGGCTCGCACTACCGCTCCGACATCGCCGCCCGCGTCGCGGAGTAGTCCCGCACTCTCCTCGCCGAGCCACCCCCTTTCGGCGCGAACCACCCCCGTGAGTGCCGTGTGGAAAGGGGGGTCGGCCCACAAAGGGGTGGGTCGGGGCGAAGTGGACGGGCTAGACCGCGATCCAGTAGCGCCGCAGCATCCCCTGGCCGCGCGCCGACTGGTCGCTGACGTCCTGCAGCACGCCCCCGGCGCCCTCGATCGTGCGGTACGACCCCTCGTTGTCGACGTCGCAGGTGACGAGCACCCGGTCGAGCCCGATCTGACGAGCGCGCTCGAGCCCGAGCCGCAGCGCCGCCGACGCGATGCCCTGGCGCCGCCGCGACGCCCGCACGGAGTATCCGATGTGCCCGCCGGCCTCACGCAGCCAGTCGTTCAGCGTGTGCCGGAACGACAGGAACCCCACGACCTCGTCGCCGTCGACGACCCAGTACAGGTCGTTGTGCACCCGATCCTCGGGAGGCGCGAGGCTCGTGTCGGCGAGGCGCTCGGCGGTCTCGATCAGGGCGTCGAGCGTCGCGCGGTCGGGGGTCACCGGCGCGGTCAGCCCCGAACCGTCGACGTGCCCGTCGCCGAACTCGGCCACGGCGGAGGCCCAGGAGTCGAAGAGATCGGTGGTCGGACGAACGAGCTGCACGGTCATCGCCCCAGCCCAGCAGGTCGGAGCCGTCGACACAACTTCGGAGATCCGACGCGACAGCGGCACTGGACGACGGGCGGATGCCGGGGCTACAGCACCTTCGAGAGGAACTCCTTCAGGCGCTCGTTCTTCGGAGCGCCGAACAGCTCGGCGGGAGCGGCCTCCTCGACGACGACACCGCCGTCCATGAAGACCGTGCGGTCGGAGACCTCGCGCGCGAAGCCCATCTCGTGGGTCACGAGCACCATCGTCATGCCGCCCTCGGCGAGGTCGCGGATGACCTGCAGCACCTCGCCCACCATCTCCGGGTCGAGAGCGCTGGTGGCCTCGTCGAACAGCATGATCTCGGGGTCCATGGCGAGGGCGCGGGCGATGGCCACGCGCTGCTTCTGGCCTCCGGAGAGCGAGGCGGGCTTGGCATCCGCCTTCTCGGACAGCCCGACGCGTTCGAGCAGCGAGAGCGCGCGCTCCCGCGCCTTCGACTTCGACAGCCGGCCGAGCTCGATGGGGGCGAGCGTGATGTTCTCGAGCACCGTCATGTGCGGGAAGAGGTTGAAGTGCTGGAAGACCATGCCGATGCGCTGGCGCACTTCGTCGAGCTTGACGCTCTTGTCGGTGAGGTCGACGCCGTCGATGACGACCTGGCCCGACGTCGGCTCCTCGAGCTTGTTGAGGCAGCGCAGCAGCGTCGACTTGCCCGAGCCCGACGGCCCGATGACCGCGACGACCTCGCCGTCCTCGACCGTGAGGTCGATGCCCTTGAGCACCTCGTTGTGTCCGAATGACTTGTGCAGGTTCTGCACGGCGATCTTGCTCATGCGTTGAAGTTCCTCTCCAGGCGGTTCGCGAGCAGCGTCAGCAGCGTGATCACGACGAAGTAGATCAGCGCGACGATGGTCAGCACCTGCGCCGACAGGTAGGTGGAGGCGATGATCTGGCGCGACTGGAACGTGAGCTCCGCCAGGCCGATGACGCTGATGAGCGAGGTGTCCTTCAGCGTGATGATGCCCTGGTTGACGAACGAGGGGATCATGATGCGGAACGCCTGGGGCAGCACGACCTTCTGCATGGTCTTCGCGTGACCGAGGCCGAGCGAGCGCGAGGCCTCGCTCTGGCCCGGATCGACGGCCTGGATGCCGCCGCGGATGATCTCGGTCATGTACGCACCGGTGTTGAGCGACAGCGTGATGGCACCGGCGACGAACGGGTCGAACGTGAGGCCGGGGAACAGCTGCGGGATCGCGAAGAACACGAAGAACGCCTGCACCAGGATCGGGGTGCCGCGGAAGACGAAGACATAGGCGGTCGCCAGCCAGCGGAAGGGCAGGAACTTCGACAGGCGTCCGAAGCCGAAGACGATGCCCAGGACGAAGGCGGCCACGAGGGCGACCAGCGTGGCCAGGATGGTGAGCCACAGTCCCTGCATCAGCTGCGGCCAGTACTTCACCGCGACCGAGACGACGTCGGTGGGCTGCTCCGAGGCGGCGTCGTCGCCGAGGTACGTGTCGACGATCTCGTCGTACTCGCCGCTCGACTGCAGGTTGGCGAGGCCGGCGTTGAACATCTCGAGCAGCTCGCCGTTCTGCCCCTTGTTGACCGCGAAGCCGTACTCGCCGCCGAGTTCCGGCTCGCCGACCAGACGGAATCCGGACCCCTGCTGGATGCCGTAGGCCAGCACGGGGAAGTCCTCGAAGTAGCCGACTGCCTGGCCCGCCTTCACGGCATCCACCATGTCGGTCGTGTCGTTGTAGGGGGTGATGCGGAAGCCGAACTCGTCCTGGTTCTCCTCCGCGAAGGTCTGCCCCTGCGTGCCGGTCTTGACCGCGACCGTCTCGCCGTCGAGGTCGTCGAGCGACTCGACGTCGCTGCTCTCCAGCACCCCCAGCTGGATGCCGCTGGTGAAGTACGGGTCGCTGAAGTCGAACGTCTTCTCGCGCTCGTCGGTGATCGACATGCCGGCCATGACGGCATCCACCTGGTTCGACTGCAGGGCCTGGACGGCCGCGTCGAAGCCGAGCTGACGGATCTCGACCTCGAAGCCCTGGTCCTCCGCGATCGCGCGGAGCAGGTCCATGTCGATGCCGACGAGCTCGCCGTCGGAGTTCGTGAACTCGAACGGCGCGAACGTGGTGTCGGTGCCGATGACGAACGTCTCGCCCTCATCGGCGGCGGACGCGGATGCCGGGACGCCGAGCAGCGCCGCGCCGGCGACGAAGACGGTCAGCGCGGCCGCGCCGGTGGTGCGACCGAATCGGCGCAGGCGCTCACGCAGGCGGGAAGGGTGTGGGATCACGACGGATGCTCCTCGGATCGGGGGCGGCGGTGTGCGCGCCGACCGTCAACTGTAGTCGCCGTTCGCGCGTGGTCCCGTCGCGTCGGTGTCCGGCATCCGCCGAACCACCCCCTTCGATGCGAACCACCCCTCTACGTGCGACACGCGAAGGGGTGGTTCGCACGCAGAGGGGTGGTTCGACGACGCGAGGGGGTGGGTCAGGGGGTGGGATGCCGGGGGGCACCGCGCAGGAACAGCGAGGCCACGAGCGCCACGAGGATCACGCAGGCCGGCAGCAGGATCGCCTGCGACATGCCCGACGAGAAGCCCTCGGCGACGGCATCCGGAAGCGCCCCGCCGCCCGCGCCGATCGAGCCGCTCGCGTCGTCCATGCCCGGCAGGTTCGCCTCCAGGCGCGCCTGCATGAACGTCGCGATCGCGGCCGATCCGACCACGGATCCGATCGTGCGGGTCGTGTTGTAGATGCCTGCGCCGGCACCGGCCTGACGCATCGGCAGCATGCGCGTCGCGGTCGTCGCGAGCGGACCCCACATGCCGGCGTTGCCGAGACCCATGAGGGCCGACGGGAACAGGAACATCCAGATCGGGGTGTCCATGTTCACCAGCGCCGAGTACCAGAACAGCGCGCCCGAGACGGCGATGAGGCCCGGCACGAGGATGAGGCGCGGGTCGGTGCGGTCGAGGATCTTGCCGGCGACCGGGGCCAGCACGCCCGACAGCGCCGCCATCGGGATCATCAGCAGCGCGGCCTGCGTCGGGGTCAGCCCACGCGCGGTCTGCAGGAAGAACATCAGCGGAAGCGACATGCTCGTCACCGTGAAGCCCACGGCGGCGATCGCGACGTTGGCGCCCGAGAAGTTGCGGTCGCGGAAGAGCTCGAGCGGCACGAGCGCTTCGCTCTTCGTCTTCCACTGCTGCACGATGAAGAGCGCCAGCACGACGACCCCGGCGATGATCATGCCCCACACCGACACCGGGCCCCAGATCGTGCCCCAGTCGTACTTCTCCCCCTCCTGCAGGCCGAAGACGACGAGGAAGATCGCGATCGCGCTGAGCACGACGCCCAGGATGTCGAAGCGGTGCGGGTGGGTCTTCAGACGCGGCACGAGGATCCAGGCGGCGACGAACGCGATCACGCCGACGGGCAGGTTGACGAAGAAGATCCACTCCCAGCCGAGGCCGTCGACGAGCACGCCGCCGAGCAGCGGGCCCACGAGTGTCGCGACGCCGGCGGTCGCGCCCCATAGCCCCATGGCCGCGCCGCGGCGCTGGGGCGGGAAGGTGCGGGTGATGACGGCCATGGTCTGCGGCGTCATGAACGCCGCGCCCAGGCCCTGCACGGCGCGGGCGGCGATCAGTCCCTCGAGCGACGTCGAGAGCCCGCACCAGAGGGATGCCGCGGTGAAGATCGCAAGACCGATCAGGTAGATGTTCTTCGGGCCGAAGCGGTCGCCGAGGCGCCCGGTGATGAGCAGCGGCACGGCGTAGGTGAGCAGGTACGCGCTCGTCACCCACACGACGTTGTCGAGGTTGCTGGTGTTCGGGTCGAGCGCCGCCTTGATCGCGGGGTTCGCGACGGAGACGATCGTCGTGTCGACGAGGATCATGAAGAACCCGATGACGAGCGCCCACAGGGCGGGCCACGGGCTCTTCGGTTCGTGTCCGGCCGCGAACGGACCGGTCTGGGGATCCGTGGCCTGGCGGGATTCGGTCATTGCTGTGCAGCCTTTCGCTGAGCGAGGTAGCGGTCTGTGTCGGTGAAGGCGTCCGGTCCCCAGGGGAGCGCGTCGCCGTCGAGTCGGGTGAGGAGCGAGTCGAGCCAGCGCAGCTCGGCGTCGAGCAGCACCTCCTGGCGTTCGACCTCGACGAGCACCTGCGCGGGGACGCCCTTGTCGTGCGCCTTTCGGAGTCCGTCGCGGTGCATCGCATGGGAGGCGACGAGCGCCTCGCGACGCTCGCGCAGGAGCGCCACCACGTCGGCGCGCTCGAGGTTGTGCGACTCGGCGAGCGCGATGCGGAAGTCGGTCTCGCGGTCGACCCGGGGGAGCTCGCGCCGCACCCACGCGACGACGGCGTCGCGTCCGGCATCCGTCAGCGTGTAGGTGGTGCGCTCGGGCCGGTTGCCCTCGCGGTCGGTGCCCACCTCGTCGAGCAGCCCGGTCTTCTGAAGCCGCGCGACCGTGTGATAGAGCGTGCCGTTGGTGATGGACAGCAGCCGATCGTCGTGCCGGGCGCGCAGCAGCCGCACCATCTCGTAGGGGTGCATGTCGCTCTCGCGCAGCAGCGCGAGCACCATCACGCCGAGGGGCGTGAGCGTGTCGACCGGGTCCTTCATCATCTGCTCCACTCCGATTAGTCCATGTGGACTATACGCCCGGACACGACGCCGGGCAAGCCGGCCGAGGTCGGATGCCGGGGCAGACGCGTGCGGGGCGTCAGACGTCGGCGGGACCCAGACCGGCGCGTTCGAGGATCACACCCACCTGCACGCGATTGCGCACGGCGAGCTTGGCGAACACCTGCTCCAGATGCGTCTTCACCGTGCCGGCGGAGATGTGCAGGGCCGCACCGATCTCGTGGTTGGTCTCGCCCGAGGCGACGCGGACGGCGACGTCGCGTTCGCGATCTGTCAGGGCGGAGATCCGCTCGACGGCGGCCTGACGTCCCTGACCGTGCTCGCTCTCGACCGCGCGACGCACGAGCTGCGCGGCGCTGTGCGCCGAGAACACGCTCTCTCCCAGGGCGGTGCGATGCACGGCCTCGGTGATGCGCGCGGGCGACTCGTCCTTCAGCAGATACCCGGTGGCCCCGGCCAGCAGCATCCGCAGCAGCTGCCCCTCGGCATCGAGGCTCGTCATCGCCAGGACGCGCGAGGTCGATTCAGCGACGATCACCGCCGTCGCATCCGGACCGTCCATGCCCGGCATCCGTACGTCCATGAGCACCACGTCCGGACGATGCGCGCGCACCAGCTCGATCGCCGCACCGCCGTCCGACGCCTCGCCGACGATCTCGATCGACGGGTCGAGGCCGAGGATGAAGCGGAACCCGCTGCGGATGAGGGGCTCGTCGTCGACGAGCAGCACGCGCACCGCGGGGCCGACGTCGGGGGTGGTCACGCCCCGAGCATAGCGACGAACGTCAGCCGCGCTCCTGCCACGGCAGCGAGACGTCGACGATGAACGAGCCCTGGTGCGGACCGACCCACACCCGGCCCCCGAGCGCGGACGCGCGCTCACGGATGCCGAGCACGCCGTTGCCTCCCCCCGGGACGGCGGGCGTGATGCGTCCGCTGAGGGGATTCACCACGCGGATGCGGGCGCCGTCGCCCGGGGCGACCTGCACGATCAGGTCGACCGTCGCGCCGGGGGCGTGCTTGATCGCGTTCGTGAGGGCCTCCTGCACGATGCGGTACACGGCGCCGTCGAACAGCGCCCCGGCCCGTTCCGGCGACTCGACGACGATGAGCGACGTGATCGAGTGCCCGGCCGCGCGGAGTCCCGCGACCAGCGCCCCGCAGGCCCGCATCGATGCCGGAGCCGCCGGCGCCGCATCCGGGGCACTGCGCAGCTCGCCGATGAGACCGCGCATGTCCTGCAGCGCCGCGTGCGTCTGCTCCCGCACGGTGCGCGCCATGTCACCCGTCGCGCCCTGACCCGCGTCGCCCTGTGCGCTCGCGGCCGCCTCCAGCGCCCCGGCGTGCAGAGACACCACCGAGAGGCGATGGGCGAGGGCGTCGTGCATGTCGCGGGCGATGCGCTCCCGCTCCGCTTGACGCACCGCCTGCTCGGCCAGCACGTCGGCGCGTCGTGCGAGTGCGGCCGCCTGCTGCTCGCTCTGCTCCGCGCGGTTGCGGGTGCGCGAGATCAGGACGGCACCCATCGCGATCCCGAGCGACACCGCCGCGACGACGAACGACGCGATCACCCATCCCGGCTCGCTCAGCGCCGAGGGTCGCGTCGTGAGGAACCACGGAAGCGCCGCCCCCCACGGACCGACGGCCTCGCGGATCGCGAACAGCACGACCGCCGCCCCGACGATCCCGCCCACCCGCGCCGACAGCTCCGGTCGCCGCCGCACGAAGGCGACCGCCCCGACGAGCAGGAGCAGGTACGACAGCCCGATGGCCGCGACGACCGTGCCCGCGATCAGGACGATAAGCGGATACCGCCGTCGCCACAGCACCGTCACCCATGCGCCGATGGCCAGGAGCGCGAGCAGCGTACCGAGCCCCGTGACCTTCACGGTCGCCCCGTCGACGGTCGGGAACACCGCGCCGCCGGGCACGTTCACCACGCCGCAGATGTCGATCACCGCGCCCACGACCAACAGCGCGATCGAGACGCCGACGGACGACACCGTGCGCGCTCGTCGGCGCCCCGCGGAGTTGCTCGATTCGGCCACACCCCGAGCGTATTGCCCGACCACCGACACCGCGCCCGCCGATCGGCGAGCCCTCCCTCCCCCGAACGGCGGAGACGACTGTGGACGATCGACCGATCCGCCCCGGGGTCGCCGGTTGGGAGGCTGACCGGACAGACACGACGGGACGCCGGATCACCGGCATCCGCCTGATCGTCGCCGCCGGCATCCGCCCGCACTCCGACCCTCACACAAGGAACCCCACATGACCTTCGACAACAGCAGCCAGACCCCTCCGCCCGCTCCGCTCGCCCCGGCACCGCTCGGACCCTCCGCGCCCGGCGCTCCCATGACCGGAGCCGCCGCACCCGTCGGCGAGAAGTCCTTCCTCGTCACCTGGCTCCTCGCCCTGCTGCTCGGCGTGCTGGGCGTCGACCGGTTCTACCTCGGCAAAGTAGGCACCGGCATCCTCAAGCTCGTGACGTTCGGCGGTGTCGGTGTCTGGGCGCTGATCGACCTGATCCTCGTGCTCACGAACTCGACGCGCGACGCGAAGGGCCTCGCCCTCGCCGGCCACGCGCAGCACCAGAAGATCGCGTGGATCGTGACCGGAGTGCTGGTGCTGGTCGGCGCGATCAGCGGCGGAGTGAACGCCTCGCAGAGCGCCGAGGTCCCGGCATCCGCCCCCGCCGTCACCGCCCCGGCCGAGACGGAGGCCGACGACAGCGCGGACGAGCCCGCCGAGGAGCCCGTCGAGGAGCCCGTAGAGGAGGCACCGGCCGAACCCGAGACGCCCAGCGTGCCCGCGGAGTACACGTCGGCGCTGACCAAGGCGAAGACGTACTCCGACTTCATGCACATGAGCAAGGCCGGCATCTACGACCAGCTCACCTCGCAGTACGGCGAGCAGTTCTCGGCGGAAGCCGCCCAGTACGCCGTCGACAACGTCGAGGCCGACTGGAACGCCAACGCCCTCGCCAAGGCGAAGACCTATCAGGAGTCGATGGCCATGTCGCCCTCGGCGATCCGCGACCAGCTGGTCAGCGAGTACGGCGAGAAGTTCACGCCGGAGGAAGCGGACTACGCGATCGCGAACCTCGGCGGCTGAGAGACCCGGCCGGCGCCTGGGGGGCGTTCCGGTCGGCGGGGATCCCGGTACCGGAGACGGTGCCGGGATCCTCTCCGTGCGGCACGCATGCGGTCAGCTCTGCAGCTTGCGCAGCGCCGATCCCTTGTGAGCGGCCTTGTCGCCGCTCTTCTCCGACTTCACGATGTACGCCGGCTCATCCTCCGAGGCGGTGAACTTCTGCCCCGCGAACTGGAAGTCCTCGGTGCGCTTCTCCTCGACGGTCCCGTGCGTGCGCCCTTGCGAGGTGCTCCAGCTCACCCGGTCGCCCTTCGACAGATCCTTGGTCATGATTCCTCCGCTCCTGGGCTTCGAGCGTCGCCGATGGCCGGGTGCGCGCGCCAGGGGTTGACACCGACGCGCCCGGCCGACCGGGATAATGGGGCGGGTGAGCACACCTGCAGAAGGCACCGCACAGAGCATCCCCGGCTGGCGTCACCTCTACTCCGGCAAGGTCCGCGACCTCTACGCCTCGGAGGACCCCGCCGACACCCGCATCCTCGTCGTCGCGAGCGACCGGGTCAGCGCGTTCGACTTCGTGCTCTCGCCCGGCATCCCCGAGAAGGGCGCCCTGCTGACCCGCCTCAGCCGCTGGTGGTTCGCCCAACTCGACGTGCCGAACCACCTCGCCGACGGAGAGATCCCGGATGCCGTCGCCGACCGCGCGATGCTGGCGCAGTCGCTCGAGATGCTGCCCGTCGAGTGCGTCGTGCGCGGATACCTCACCGGCTCCGGGTGGGCCGAGTACCAGGAGAGCGGCACCGTCTGCGGCATCCCGCTGCCCGAGGGTCTGCAGAACGGCGACCGCCTGCCCGAGCCGCTGTTCACCCCCGCCTACAAGGCTCCGATGGGCGAGCACGACGAGAACATCACCTACGCGCAGACCGTCGAGCTCGTCGGAGCCGAGCGGGCGGCCGAGCTGCGCGACACGTCTCTCGAGATCTACGCGCGTGCCGCAGCGCTCGCCGAGGAGCGGGGCCTGATCCTCGCCGACACGAAGTTCGAGTTCGGGACGGATGCCGACGGCACCCTGCGCCTGGCCGACGAGGTGCTCACCAGCGACTCCTCCCGCTACTGGGATGCCGAGGCCTGGCGCACCGGCACCACCCCGACCGAGCGCATGGCGAGCTTCGACAAGCAGATCGTGCGGGACTGGCTCGCCGCGAACTGGGACAAGCAGGGCGAGCCGCCCGTGCTCCCCGACGAGATCGTCGAGCGCACGGCCGACCGCTACCGCGAGCTGCTCGACCGTCTCGGCGCCTGACCCCTCTGCGCGTCGCCGCGGGCCGCGACAGTTCGGGGGCCGACACGCCAGATGTCGGATCGGATGCCCGAAAGCACCCGACATCTGTCGATCCGTCCTCCGGAATGGATGCCGACGCCCGTCGTCTCGCCTCCACGGTTCCTGAGCGCCCTTCGTCTCGCTTCGCTCGCTCAGGGACCGGAGAGGACGCTCAGGGACCGGAGAGGACGCTCAGCGAACACTCAGGAATCGGTAGTGTTGCTCCAGCACTCCCACACCCCGAAACCTGAGGAGCCCGCATGCCCCTGTGGAAGATCCACGGAAACGGCCGGACCGTCGAGCCCGGCGCCGTCGTCGCCCCCGCTGAACGCCTGAGCTGGCCGGCCACGATCGCGATCGGCGCCCAGCACGTCGTCGCCATGTTCGGCGCCACGTTCCTGGTGCCGACGCTGACGGGCTTCCCCGTCTCGACCACCCTGCTGTTCAGCGGCCTCGGCACGCTGATCTTCCTGCTGATCACGAAGAACCGGCTGCCCAGCTACCTCGGCTCGTCGTTCGCGTTCATCGCCCCGATCACGGCGGCCGTCGCAGCCGGCGGCACGGGGTCGGCGCTCGCGGGCGTGGTGGCCGTCGGCATCCTGCTCGCCGTCGTCGGACTCGTGGTGCAGTTCGCCGGCCTGCGCTGGGTCGACGCGCTCATGCCGCCCGTGGTCGCCGGAGCGATCGTGGCGCTGATCGGCTTCAACCTCGCACCCACCGCGTGGAACAACTTCGCCCTCGACCCGGTCACCGCGACCATCACGCTCGTCGCGATCATCCTGTTCGCGGTGCTGTTCCGCGGCTTCCTCGGCCGCATCTCGATCTTCCTCGGTGTCGCGGTCGGGTTCGTCTGCGCCGCGTTCAACGGCTCGTTCGACGTGCCGAACGCCCTGCGCGGCGGCAAGACGCCCGCGGAGCTCATCGCCGACGCCCCGTGGATCGGCCTGCCGCACTTCCAGCTGCCGGACTTCGTCGAGCCCGGCACGTGGTCGACGATCGCGATGTTCCTGCCGGTCGTGCTCGTGCTCGTCGCCGAGAACATCGGTCACGTGCGCGGTGTCGCGACGATGACGGAGGACCCCGCGATCAACAGGCAGACCGGCCGCGCGCTCATCGCCGACGGCGTCGCCACGACGATCGCCGGTGGCTTCGGCGGATCGGGAACCACGACCTACGGCGAGAACATCGGCGTCATGGCCGCCACCCGCGTGTACTCGACCGCCGTGTACTGGGTCGCGGGACTCTTCGCGATCCTGCTCGCCTTCTCGCCGAAGGTCGGCGAGGTCTTCAACTCGATCCCCGCCGGCGTGCTGGGCGGCGCGACCACCGCCCTGTACGGCCTGATCGGCATCATCGGCATCAAGATCTGGGTCGACAGCCGCGTCGACTTCTCTCGCCCGGTGAACCAGTACACCGCCGCCGTGTCGCTCGTGATCGGCATCGCCGGGTTCTCGATGCAGCTGGGCGACTTCGCGTTCGGCGGCATCGTGCTCGGAACCGTCGCCGCACTGCTGATCTACCACGTGGGCAACCTCATCGCCCGCGCGCGCAACACCGGCGCCGACGACCCCAAGCCGCTCGAGCCGGTCGGCCCGCTGGGCGGCGACCCGGCCTGACCGGGAGGCAGTGAGGGCCTCGGATGCTTCTGCGGGAGCATCCGAGGCCCTCGCCGTCCGCCCGGCCTGACCACCCGGGAGGTCTCAGGTTTCGGACGGCTCCCGGAGCGCGCCTCCGGCACGAGGCCGCGGATCGGCGGCGCGCGGCGGCGCGTCCGGGGCGAGCGGCGAGGTCGGCTCGGGGAGGCCGTACAGCCGGTGCACCCACCGCCGGGCGTCCTCGAGGGGGTACGTGTCGCCGTAGACGGCATACTTCATGAACACGCCTTCGAGGGTGCTCCGCAGCATGATCTCCTCGAGGGCGGGATCAGCGGCGCCTCGCGCGCGGAACAGCGCGCGCACGGCATCCTCCCCGGCCGTCGTGGCGTCGGCATGACGCTCCTCGGACTCGGCGAACAGGCGGTGCGTCGCGGGCTGCTGCTGCATCCCGAGCACGGCGCGCTGCAGTGGCATCGCGTAGACGGTGGCGCTCAGCGCGCCGTCGATGATGGCCGCGAGCGTCGCGTCGGGCGTGTCACCCGGCTCGGCGAGGTTGAGCATCGTCGCGAACCAGCGGTCGATCACGGCGCCGATCAGCTGGGCCTTCCCGCCGAAGTGGTAGTTCACGAGCCCCTGCGAGACCCCCGCGCGCGCCGTGATCTCGGCGATGCTGGCGCCCGCGACCCCGCGCTCGGCGAAGGCGTCGATCGCCGCGAGCAGGATGCTCTCACGACTGCGCTCGCGCGCGAGACGGTTCTGATCCTCGGAGCGCACCACGTCGCCCTCACCTCCACGTCTGCCCGCCGCGTTCGACCTGAGCCCCCCCTGACGTATAGATTACTCACTGAACAGACGTTCAATTCATGACTTGCGGAGAGGTCCGCCGCAGCCGCGACGCCGCCTCGCCCGCACCTCGACGCACGGGTGCGTCCCTGTCCAGGAGGGGGCGACAGGGCCGCACCCGTGTCTCTCCTCCCCGGTCGGCGCCGGCTCGGCCCGACACAACGTCGGGTCAGGCGAGTCTCGGAGGGATCAGGCGAGTCTGGGGCGGGGGTCAGGCGGAGCCGCGGACCACGAGCTCCGTCGGCAGGATGGTCGTGCGGGGCGGGTCGCCGCCGGCGAGCCGCGAGAGCAGCACCTGCGCCATCGCCTCGCCCTGGGCGTACATCGGCTGCCGCATCGTGGTGAGCGGCGGGTCGCAACTGAGGGCGACCGAGGAGTCGTCGAAGCCGACCAGCGCGATGTCCTCGGGAACGCGGATGCCGGCGGCGCGGAGCGCCGTGAGGGCACCGCGCGCCATGAGGTCGCTCGCGACGAAGATCGCGTCGGGGCGTCCGGCGGCGAGGATGCGGCGCGCAGCCTCGGCGCCGCTCTCCTCGCTGTAATCGCCCTCCTCCTCGGCGAACGGCGTGAGGCCGGCATCCGCCAGCGCTTCCCGGAAGCCCTGCACGCGGTCGACCGACGACACCATCGTGATCGGGCCGGAGATCGTGGCGATGCGGGTGCGGCCGATGTCGACGAGGCGCCGTGTGGCCACGCGGGCCCCGAGCACGTTGTCGACGTCGACCACGTAGTCGCTCTCGCGCAGACGCACGGGCCGGCCGCCGTAGACGACGGGCACGGCATCCGCGATGCGCTCGATGAAGGCGTCGCTCGTGTGGTGCGAGACCAGCAGGGCGCCGTCGACTCCTCCGTTGCGCACGAAGCCCGTCATCTTGCTGCCGGGGTCATCGCTCGCGATGAGCAGGTTCAGCAGGTAGTCGGAGCCGTGCAGAGCACCCGTGATGCCGGCGACGATGGCGGCGAAGAACGGGTCGCCGAAGAACCGGGTCGTGTCCTCCGGCACGATCAGCGCGATCGCGTGCGTCTGCCGGGAGGCGAGCGAGCGGGCCGCCCGGTTGGGCACGTAGTTCAACCGGGCGATCGCATCCTGTACCGCGGCGAGCGCCTCCGGGCTCACCGACGTGGAGCCGTTGACGACGCGCGACACCGTCGACCGCGACACCCCGGCCTCCGACGCGACCTCCTCGATCGTCGCTCGTGACAGCACAGCACTCCCTTCGGACGACGGGGCCGGGTGCTCCGGCCGCCCTCGCCGCCCGGGCTCAGAGAGCGCGAGCGGCGATGATGCGAGCGTACTCCCGCGCGGAGTCCTTCAGACTCCGCTCCTGGGTGTCGTAGTCGACGCGCACGATGCCGAAGCGCTTGTCGTAGCCCCAGGCCCACTCGTAGTTGTCGAACATCGACCAGTAGAAGTAGCCCCGCACATCGACACCCGCGTCGGCCGCATCGAGCACCGCGTCGAGGTGCGCGCGCAGGAACTCGGTGCGCTCGGCGTCGTGCACGCGCGTCTCGCCGTCTTCGACCACGGCGACGTCGTCGTACGCGGCGCCGTTCTCGGTGACGTAGAGGGTGGTGCCGGCCGGCTCGGCGTACTCGGTCCAGATGCGCTGCAGCAGCCGGGTCAGCCCCTCGGGCTGCACCTCCCAGTTCTGCGCGGTGCGCGGGAGACCGCGCTCGACGTTGTGGATGCCCTCGTGCGAGGGGTAGGGGCTGCGGGTCTTGCGCTCCGTCTCCGGCACGAAGTCGACCGCCGCCTGGGCGGGCGCCGTGCCCGAGAGCAGGTCGCCGTGGTAGTAGTTCACGCCCTGCGTGTCGATGGGCTGCGCGATGGTCTCGAGGTCGCCCTCGTGCACCGCGGCTTCGAAGGCGGCGACGGCGCCGGGGTCGACCGCGCGGAAGTCCTCGACGATGTCGGCGGGGTAGGAGCCGCGGTAGACGGGGTCGAGGAACCAGCGGTTGAACTGCCCGTCGATGCGGCGCGCCGCGTCGACATCGGCCGGGTTCGTCGGGTCGGCCGGGTCGGCGACCGTGTGGTTGAGCGTGATGCCGAGGTTGAGCGACGCGTCGCGGGAGCGCAGCTCGCGGATCGTGCGTCCGTGCGCGAGCAGCAGGTGGTGCGAGGCCAGCAGCCCCTCCTCGACGCTCGTGTGCCCCGGAGCGTGCTCGCCGCCGGTGTACGACAGGAACGACGAGCACCACGGCTCGTTGAGGGTCGTCCACACGTTCACGCGGTCGCCGAGCGCGTCGTGCATCGTGCCCGCGTACTCGAGGAAGCGGTCGACCGTGTCGCGGTTCGTCCAGCCCCCGGCATCCTGCAGCGCCTGCGGCATGTCCCAGTGGTAGAGCGTCAGCCACGGGAGGATGTCGGCGCCGAGCAGCTCGTCGACCAGTCGGCTGTAGAAGTCCACGCCCGCCTGGTTGACCGCCCCGCCGTCGGGGCGCACGCGCGACCACGAGGTGGAGAAACGGTAGGTCTGCAGGCCGAGGTCGGTCATGAGCGCGACGTCCTCGGGGTACCGGTGATAGTGGTCGCACGCCACGTCGCCGTTGTCGCCGCCCACCACCGCGCCCGGGACGCGGGCGAACGCGTCCCAGATCGACGCGGTGCGCCCGTCTTCGAAAGCCGCCCCCTCGATCTGATAGGCCGCCGTCGCGGCTCCGAACAGGAAGTTCTCGGGGAAAGCACGGGTCATAGGGGTCATCCTTTCACCGCGCCCGCCATGATGCCACTGACGAGCTGCTTGCCCGCGAGCACGAAGAGCGCGAGCAGGGGTAGGGTCGCGAGCACCGCACCGGCGAGCACGATCGAGTAGTCGATGTAGTAACCGGACTGCAGCTGGCTGAGCGCGGTCTGGAGGGTGGGATTCTGGGGGGACAGGACGATGAGCGGCCAGAGGTAGTCGGTCCACGCGGTCATGAACGTGAACAGCCCCAGGATCGCCATCGCCGGGCGGGCGGCCGGCAGGCCGACGGTGACGAAGGTGCGGAACTGGTTCGCGCCGTCGACCCTCGCCGCCTCGATCAGCTCGTCGGGGATCACGTCGACCAGGTACTGCCGCATGAAGAACACGCCGAACGCGGTCACGAGCGTCGGCACGATCACGGCGCCGATCGAGCCCGTCCAGCCGAGCTCGCGCATGAGCATGAACAGCGGGATGATGCCGAGCTGCGTGGGGATGGCCATGGTCGCGATGACGAACACCATGAGGCCGTCGCGGCCCTTGAACCGGAGCTTCGCGAACGCGTAGCCGGCGAGGGTCGAGAACGTCACGACCGAGATCGTGATGATGCCCGAGATCAGGAACGAGTTGCCGAGCGCGAGCCAGAACGGGATGGCATCGAACACCTTTGCCGCGTTCGCGAGGAAATTGCCGCCCGGGATCAGCGGCAGCGTCTCACCCCGGGTCGCGTTCGTGCCGCTCGCGACGACGAACGACCACCACAGCGGGTAAGCGCTGCCGAGCACGAATGCGGCCAGGAGCCCGTAGGTGAGGAACCCGGGACGACTGCCGATGCCGGCCGTTCCGAGCGCGGGTCCGCGGCGGCGGCGGATCCTCTCGGGCACACTGAGGGCCTGCGTGGCGGTCATCGGGCGTCCTCCTCGACGGCGGCGGAGCGCACACGGCGGCGCGCGGCGCGGTTCTTCGGTGCGTCCCCGGTGGCGATGCGGCGCGAGATCAGGAAGTTGATCACGCCGATGCCCACGATCAGCAGGAACAGCAGGATGGCGACGGCGGATGCTTCGCCCAGATCGCGCCGGAAGAAGGCGAGCTCCCACAGGAAGAGCACGGTCGTCTGGAACTGCCGCTCGCTGCCGCCGATGCCTCCCGCGGTGGAGACGTCGAACAGGCGCGGCTCGGCGAAGATCTGGAGTCCGCCGATGGTCGACGTGATGATCACGAAGATCAGCGTCGGACGGATGGTCGGGATCGTGATGGAGAAGAAGCGACGCACCGCGCCGGCACCGTCGAGGGCCGCCGACTCGTACAGGTCGCGCGGCACGGACTGCATCGCGGCCAGGAGGATCAGCGCGTTGTAGCCGGTCCAGCGGAAGTTCACCATGATCGCGATCGCGATGTGCGACAGCACGGTGTCGTGCTTCCACTGCTGGTCGGCGATGCCGATCAGGTTGAGGAGGTTGTTGGCCAGCCCGTCGGCCTCGTTGAAGATGCTCGAGAAGATGATCGCGACCGCGACGGGCGTGACCACGAAGGGGATCAGCACGCTCATGCGCCAGAACGTCGGCGCCCGCAGACCCCGGTCGAGGAGGGCCGCGATCGCCAGCGCGACGGCCAGCTGCGGGATCGCGGAGAGCAGGAAGATGCTGAGGGTGTTGCCGATCGAGTTCCAGAACATGCCGTCGCCGAGGATCGCGGCGAAGTTGCCGAAGCCCACGAATCCGCCCTCGCCCTTGAGCAGGTCCCACTCGTGCACCGCCACGTAGACGGTGTACAGCAGCGGGAACAGCCCGACGAGGCCGAACAGCAGGAAGAACGGGGAGATGTAGAGGTACGGCGAGGCGCGCTGGTCGAACCGGGAGAGACGATGGCGGCGGGAACGGTGCGGCGCGGCATCCGATGCGGTGGCGGATGCCGTCGCCCACTGCTCCGCCTTCGGGGCGGTGAGAGTCATGGGGTGTCCTCGATCGGCGGGTCGCCCTTCGTCCCGCTCCGCTCGCTCAGGAACCGGACGGACCGGTTCCTGAGCGAGGAGCGACAGGGACGAGACGAAGGGCGACGGGAAGGAGAGTCCGGTCAGCCGACCAGGTCGTTGAGGAGGGACAGGGCCTGATCCCAGGCGCCCTGGGTGTCGGTCTCTCCGCGGTCGAGGGCGCTGAGCGCCGGACCGAACACGTTCTCCTGGATCACCGAGTCATCGGCGCCCTTGAACTGCGCGACCACGCCCTTCGCGCGCTCGGCGAGGATCGAGCCGGTCGGGGCGTCGTTGAAGAACTCGTTCGGCGTGGCGTCGGTGGCCAGCGTCTCCTGCGCCTTCACGGTGGAGGGGAAGTTGCCGGCCGCGGCGGACTGCTTCACCTGCTGCTCGGGCTGCGTCAGCCAGTCGGCGAGCTCGGCCGCCGCCTCCTTGTGCTGCGAGGACTCCGGGATCGACAGGAACGCGCCGCCCCAGTTCGCCGCGCCGCCGGGGAACACGTCGGCGAAGTCCCATCCGGTCGACGCGTCGCCGCCGCCGGCCTCGACCTGACCCTGCACGACGCCCAGCATCCAGCCGGGGCAGACGAAGGTCGCGAAGGTGCCGTCGACGAACGACTTGCCGCCGTTCCAGTCCCAGGCCGTCTGCGCGGCGGACTGGCCGCCCTCGGTCGCGGCGCCCAGCCGCTCGAAGCGCTCCTGGAGCTCGGCGTTGCCCTCGACGTTCAGCTCGCCGTCGGAGGTGTAGTAGCCCTCCTCGAGCTGGTTGACCATGGCGTTCCAGACGAACCCGGAGTGGTCGTACCACGCCTTGCCGGTCTGGGCGGTGTAGTCCGCGCCGACCGCGAAGTAGTTCTCCCAGTCGCCGTCGAGCAGCTCGGCGACCGACTCGCGGTCGCTCGGAAGGCCGGCCGCCTCGAAGGCCGCCCCGTTGTAGCAGATGCCCGAAGGACCGATGTCGGTGCCGTAGCCGATGACCCGGCCCTCGGCATCCGTCGCCTGTCCGTACTTCCAGTCGACCCAGTCGCCCTTGCGGTCCTCGATGCCGTAGTCGCGGAGGTCGACGAAGGTGTCGGAGACGTCCATGACGGCGCCGAGCCAGCCCTCCTCGATCGCGACGATGTCGCTCAGGCCCGAGCCGGCCGCGATCTTGGTGAACGCGTCGGTGCGGGCGTTGCCGCCGGTGTCGATGTTGGTCGCCTCGATCGTGATGTTCGGGTGCGCCTCCTCGTACTCGGCGTAGAGGTCGTCGTACCCGAAGGTGCCGAAGGTGGTGATGGTCAGCGTGATGTCCTCGTCGCCGGCCTCTCCGGAGTCGCCGTTGCCGGACGAGCAGCCGGCCAGGGCGAGGGCGGAGACGGAGGCCACGGCTGCGGTGAGCAGGATCCGGTGGCGGGCACGTGTGTTCACAGGTCACTCCTTTGTGAGGTGATGCAGGGGGTGGTGCGTCGGATGGTGGTGCGGAATCGTGCAAGAGTCGTGGCGTCCTCTGTGGGAGCGCTCCCACAACTTTCGGACACTGTATGGGAGCGCTCCCACGGGTGTCAAGCATGACGTCGTGCCGGGTAGACGGCTCGCTTCCGGTCGGACGCTCGGGGCCGGATTCTGAGGAGTCCCGAACCGGAGGTAGCCTTGCCCGGTGCCCGAAGCCGCCCTCTCCCCCGCCCTCCTCCGCGCCGAAGCCCTGATCCGCAGCGTTCCGGACTACCCCGAGCCCGGCATCGTCTTCCGCGACATCACGCCGCTCCTGGCCGACGCCGAGGCGCTCCGCGCGACCACCGAGGCGATCGTCGAGCCCTTCGCCGGGCAGTTCGACGTCATCGCCGGCATCGAGGCGCGGGGCTTCATCCTCGCCAGCGCCGCCGCCATCGTCGCGGGCACCGGCCTCATCCCGATCCGCAAGGCCGGCAAGCTCCCCCGCCCCGCGGCATCCGTCGACTACGCCCTCGAGTACGGCACCGCCACCATCGAGATGCACGACGATCTGCCCGTCGGCTCGCGCGTGCTGCTCATCGACGACGTGCTCGCCACCGGCGGGACCCTCGCGGCGGGTCGCCAGCTCGTCGAGCGACTCGGCAGCCATGTCGCCGGCATCTCGGTGCTGTTCGAGATCGACGGCCTCGGGGGTCGTGAGCTCATCGGCGACCTGCACACCGTCTTCCACGCCTGAGTCGGCGACCCGCCCGGCGCGATAGACTGGACGCGCCCTCCCGCCCGCGACTCACGGAGCCGTTCATGCCCACCATCGTCGTCGACGTCATGCCCAAGTCCGAACTGCTCGACCCGCAGGGGAAGGCCGTCTCCGGAGCGTTCGCACGCCTGGGCGTCGAGGGCTTCTCCGACGTCCGCATCGGCAAGCGCTTCGAGCTCACCGTCGACGGCCAGGTCACCGACGAGCTCCTGGCCGAGGCGACGCGCATCGCCGACGAGGTGCTCTCCAACTCCGTGATCGAGGACGTCGTCGGGATCGAGGTCGTCGAGTGACCGTCCGCATCGGCGTCGTCACCTTCCCCGGTTCGCTCGACGACCGCGACGCGCAGCGCGCCGTGCGCATCGCCGGTGCCGAGCCCGTCGCCCTCTGGCACGGCTCGCACGACCTCGAGGGCGTCGACGCCCTCGTGCTCCCTGGCGGCTTCAGCTACGGCGACTACCTGCGCGCGGGCGCCATCGCCGCGCTCTCGCCGATCATGGCCGAAGTGAAGGATGCCGCGGCCAAGGGCATACCCGTGCTCGGCATCTGCAACGGCTTCCAGATGCTCGTCGAGTCGCACCTGCTGCCGGGCGGACTGATCCGCAACGGACACCAGCACTTCGTGCGCCGCGACCAGAGGCTCGTGGTGGAGAACTCCGACACCGCGTGGACGAACGAGTTCCGCACCGGGCAGGAGATCATCATCCCGCTCAAGAACGCCGACGGCGGCTACATCGCCGACGAGCACACGCTCGACCGCATCGAGGGGGAGGGTCTCGTCGCGTTCCGCTACGCGGGCGTCAACCCCAACGGCTCGCTGCGCGACATCGCCGGCATCACGAACGAGCGGGGCAATGTCGTGGGCCTCATGCCCCACCCCGAGCACGCGACCGAGGCCGGCTTCGGGCCGAACACCTCCCTCGCGATGCGCTCCGGCATCGACGGCATCGCCTTCTTCACGAGCGCGATCGCCGCGGTCGCCCGCGTCGCCGCGTAACGGCTTCGACGAACACGACGGATGACGGACGGATGACGCGGATTCGTCCGGCATCCGTCGATCGGGACCCGCATCCGCGGCGGGATCAGTCGGCAGGAAGCACGAACGGGTTCTCCCCCGCTGCGGCGAGCAGGTACCAGGCCGTCGCGCCCGTGTGCAGGCTCGCGTAGTAGAGGTCGCCGAAGCCGGAGTCGAGGCCGTCGGTCGACGCCGCCACGATGCCCTTGCCATCGCCGTTCACGGCGTCGCGCTGACCGAGACGGATGCTGTCGAGCAGCGTCTCCGCGCGATCGGCGTCACCCTCGGCGCCCCGCAGCTTCAGGGCGAGGGCGAGATGCCCGCTGCCCTCGAACCAGACCTTGGACGTGTCGACGTCGCTGATGCCGGGGCCCGTGTACGGGCCGTCGGTGCCGATGAGGTGCGCGAGCGTCCAGTCCAGCGCCGTGTCGTAGCGGGGATCACCGGTCGCGAGCGAGGTCCACGTCTGGGCGTCGAGCGGGATGGGCCGGGTGTTGACCGTGCTGCCGTCGAGGAGCGTGCCGGTGTCGACGTGCCCGTCGGCGCTGTGCATGGCCGCGACGAAGCCCGCCGCGACCGACGACCGCTCGGTCCACACGGGGTCGCCGGTGAGCTGCGCGAGCTGCCCGAAGAACCCGGCGATGTCGGCGTTGTGCTCGGTGGACTTCCAGGTCAGCGAGGCACCGGCATCCGTCTGCCCGCCGGTGTAGCCGTAGGGTGCCCGCACCATGTCGGCGGTGTTCGTCTGGATCCAGTCGGCGATGCGCAGCGCACCGTCGAGGTACCGCTCGTCGCCCGTGGCGTCGAACAGCCGCGCGAGCGCCATCCCCACCCAGGCCTGGTTGCCGGTGAAGGTGCCGGGACCGGTGATCTCCATGCGCCCCTGCCGGATGCCGTGCGGCTCGTACGAGGTGCGCACGCGTCCGTCGCCGATGGGGTCGTTCGCCTGCACGAAGAGCAGCGTCTCGCCGATCGTCTCAGCCCGGCGGATGTCGTCGGGCAGTCCCCGCGCGGTGTAGGCGATCACGACCAGCGCGTCGTCGTAGACGAACGAGGGCGTGAAGTCCCAGCTCGGCGTGGTGAAGAACCCGCCCTGGTAGCTGCGCGGCAGGCACTTGCCGTCGCCGTCGCAGAACTCGTCGGTGCGGGCGTCGAGGAACTCGTAGGCGAGCGCGACCGAGACGGTCGGGTCGGGGGTGTTCGCAGCGGTCATCGGATCCTCCGAGGGCGTGACGTCACCAGAAGCAGCGGATGCCGCGCCCGCGAAGACCGCGGTCGCGACGAGCATGCCGGCCACGGCCCAGCCGATGACACGGCGCGGAGAACGAGACATGGGGGGACCTCTCGTCGGAGACCGCTGGCGGTGGTGCGCGCGGGCGACCCTGAGGTCACGCGATGATCCTGTCAGGTCGAGCGACGAGAGGGAAGGGGTTTTCTTACCTTTTCTGCTCGTGTATCAGCAACGGTTTCCAGGCGCCGCGGCGTCGGTGTCCACCTGCCCTAGAGCGTGCCGGCGGGCGGCCACACCCCGATGATCGCGGCCATCACGATCACGGTCACGAGCTCGTGCCCGATGTTCATCGTGGTGAGCCGGGTCGAGCGGCCCTCGAAGGCGTCGTGCGTGATGAAGCGCGCGGCGGTGAACCCCGCCCACAGCGTCACCGCGGTGATCACGGCTCCCCAGAACCACGAGCCGCCGTAGAAGTGCCAGGCGATGGCGGAGGCTCCGGCCAGCACCCACGCCGTGACGAAGCTGACGATGACCGTCGTGACGATGGGCCAGACCGCGGTGGCGGCGGGGCGGTCCATGTCGACGTTCGCCAGCTTGGCCCACCGGGTGCCGAACACCTTCGGCGTGTACCAGATCGAGCCGACGACCATGCTCGACAGGGTCGCCAGCAGCACCGCCCAGTAGTTGATCTCGGGAACCATGAGTGAGCCTCCTCGGGATGGATGCCGGTCACACTATCCCGAACGGATCGCGAGTGTCGTATGTAAGCGCTTGCACTACGCTGGAGGGATGTCGCAGCTCGAGCAGATCGCCGCCCCCGGTTCCGAATGGTGGCGCACCGCCGTCATCTATCAGATCTATCCCCGGTCCTTCGCAGATGCCTCGGGCGACGGCATCGGCGACCTGCCCGGCGTCACCAGCCGCCTCGACGCGCTGAAGGACCTCGGCGTCGACGCGATCTGGCTCAGCCCGTTCATGACCAGCCCGCAGCGCGATGCGGGCTACGACGTCGCCGACTACCGCGACGTCGACCCGCTTTTCGGCACCCTGGCCGACTTCGACACCATGCTCGCGGCGGCTCATGACCGCGGCATCCGCGTCATCGTCGACCTCGTGCCCAACCACTCGTCCGACCAGCACGTGTGGTTCCAGGAGGCCCTGAAGGCCGCGCCGGGCAGCCCCGAGCGCGCCCGCTACATCTTCCGCGACGGCCGGGGCGAGAACGGCGAGCTGCCGCCCAACAACTGGGAGTCGGTGTTCGGCGGCGGCATGTGGCAGCGCGTCACCGAGGCCGACGGCACGCCCGGCCAGTGGTACCTGCACATCTTCGACGCCACCCAGCCCGACTTCGACTGGAGCAACGAGGAGGTGCAGGAGGAGTTCCGCTCGATCCTGCGCTTCTGGCTCGACCGCGGCGTCGACGGCTTCCGCGTCGACGTGGCCCACGGCATGATCAAGACCGATGGCCTGCCCGACTACGTGCCGCCGACGGATGCCGATTCGATGGGCGGCGGCGAATCCGACGTCCCGTACTGGGGCCAGGACGGCGTGCACGAGATCTACCGCGACTGGCACCGGCTGCTCGCGGAGTACGACGGCGACCGGGCGCTGTGCGGCGAGGCCTGGCTGCCGACGCTCGACAAGACGGCGCTGTGGGTGCGCCCCGACGAGATGCACCAGACCTTCAACTTCCCGTACCTGATGACGCCGTGGGACGCGGATCGCCTCCGCCGCGTCATCCGCGAGTCCCTTGACGCGTTCGGTGGCGTCGGCGCCCCGAGCACCTGGGTGCTCTCGAACCACGACGTGGTACGCCACGCCACCCGCCTGGCGCTCACGATCGACAACCCGCAGGGCGAGGGCATCGGCCCGAAGACCCCCGGCAAGCCCGATCCCGCGGTGGGTCTCGCCCGCGCTCGCGCCGCGACGAGCCTCATGCTGGCGCTGCCCGGCTCGGCCTACATCTACCAGGGCGAGGAGCTCGGTCTGCCCGAGGCGATGGAGATCCCCGACGAGTTCCGCCAGGACCCGACGTGGTTCCGCACGAACGGCGAGCGCTACGGCCGCGACGGATGCCGGGTGCCGCTGCCCTGGGAGGCGGATGCCCCCGCCTTCGGCTTCAACGAGACCGGGGCGTCGTGGCTGCCCCAGCCGTCGGAGTGGGCGACCTTCGCGCGCGACGTCGAGGCGACGGACCCCACGTCCACGCTCGCTCTGTACAGGGAGCTGCTGGCGGCACGCCGCCGCTACGGCTTCGGCGGCGGATCGCTCGTGTGGGAGGACGCGGGGTGGGATGCCGTGGCCTTCCGCCGCGGCGACGTGCACGTGCTCGCGAATCTGGGCTCGACGCCCCTGCCCCTTCCCGAGGACGCGACGATCGTGCTGCGCAGCCAGCCGTTCGAGGGCACCGAGCTGCCGGTCGACACGACCGTCTGGTACACGCAGGGCTGACCACGAGGAGCCCGCCGCGCGGGTTCCGGAGAGCAGGGCGGTCATGGCGAGCATCGACGATGTGGCCCGTGCGGCGGGCGTCTCGACGGCGACCGTCTCGCGCACCCTCAGCGGGCGCGGGACGGTCTCGGAGGCGACGCGGCGGCGCGTGCTCGACGCGGCCTCGGCCCTCGGGTACGTGGTGTCGTCACGCGCCTCGGGCCTGGCGTCCGGACGCACGCGCAACATCGGCGTGATCGTCCCGTACCTCGACCGCTGGTTCTTCAGCACGGTGCTGTCGGGGGTGTCGGCCGCCCTCATGCGCGTCGGGTACGACATCACCCTCTACAACATCACCGCCGACCGCGCCGTGCGACGCGAGGTGTTCGACACCTTCCTGCGCCGTCAGGGCGTGGATGCGGTGATCGCCGTGTCGATCAAGCTCGACGAGGACGAGACGCGGCAGCTGCTCGGGCTCGGCCTTCCGGTCATCGCGATCGGCGGCCCCCATCCGACCCTCGACACGCTGTCGGTCGACGAGCTCGCGGTCGCGCGCCTGGCCACGGAGCACCTGCTCGCGCTGGGCCACCGCGACATCGTCTACCTGGGTGCGGGTCCGGAGTTCGACGACGACTTCCACGTGCCGACCAACCGGCGCCACGGCTTCGAGCAGGCGCTCGTCGCTGCGGGGGTGCCGCTCGACCCGACGCGCCTCCTGGCGGCGGACTTCACGATCGAGGGCGGGCATCGCGCCGCGACCGCGCTGCTCGCGGCCGCGGGGAGGCGTCCGACGGCGGTGTTCGCGGCATCCGACGAGATGGCGATCGGAACCATCCTGGCGGCGCGCGATCTCGGCCTCCGCGTGCCGGAGGACCTCTCGGTCATCGGCATCGACGGCCACGAGCTGGGCGCGGTCTTCGGTCTCACGACGGTCGACCAGTACCCGCTGCAGCAGGGCGAGCGGGCGGCGGCCGCGGCACTGGCCCGGCTCGGCGAGGGCGACGAGCCCGGGGCATCCCTGCCCTTCGAGCTCACCGTGCGCGGCTCGACCGCCCGCGTCTGACGCTGCCCGTTCCGTCGCCGCGTCGTCGTTCCCGTCGCGCGAAGGGCTGCTCTCAGCGTCGATACCGACCGTTCGTGCGACCGCACGGCCGCGTGGCGGCCGGGATGCCGCGTCAGGGCTGGTGCGGGAGCGCGTGGAACTGGCGGTCGAGGTAGACCATGGGGCGCCCCTGGGGTCCGGGCAGCGCCTCGAGCACCTCGGCGATGACGACGCTCGAGGTGCCGACGGGCACGACCTGGAGCGCGCGGCTGCGCAGGGCGAACCGGGCCGTGGGCAGGTAGGGCTCACCCGTCGGCAGCGTGCTCCAGCCCTGCTCGGGCGTGAAGCGCTCCGAACCGCTCACCGCGAACCGCTGGGCGAGCTCGGAGTGCTCGTCGTCGATCAGATGCACGACGAAGGTGTCGGCCGAGAGCAAACCCCCCGCGCTGCCCGTCGCCCGGGTGACCGAGAAGACGATGGCGGCGGGGTCGACGGCGACGGATGCCACGCTCGACGCGGTGAGGCCGACGGGGCCGTCCGGCGTCGAGGCCGTGATGATCGCGACACCGGCGGGATGCGTGCGGAACGCGGCCTTCAGCCCCTCGCCGACGGCGCTGGGGGTGGGCACGGCCCGGCTCGACGGCACGGCGCTCATGCGTCGTCCCCCTGGGGCGGGAGCGCGGCGATGATGGGGTGGTCGTGGGCGATCACGCCGACCTTGGCCGCCCCGCCGGGCGAGCCGATCTCGTCGAAGAACTCCACGTTCGCCTTGTAGTAGTCCTGCCACTCGTCGGGCAGATCGTCCTCGTAGTAGATCGCCTCGACCGGGCACACCGGCTCGCACGCCCCGCAGTCCACGCACTCGTCCGGGTGGATGTACAGCGACCGCTCCCCCTCGTAGATGCAGTCGACGGGACACTCGTCGATGCAGGCGCGGTCCTTCACATCGACACACGGCAGGGCGATCACATAGGTCATCGGGGGGCTTCCTTCGGGTCAGCGTTCCACGCTAAAACCTCAAGTACACTTTAGGTCAAATCCGCGGGGTGGGGCTCCGTGGAGACCGGAAGGGGACGCCGATGACCTCCGAGGCGCACGCCGAACGGACGCCCGCCGACGCCGCAGCGAAGGCCGCGCACTCCGCCGACGAACCGCTCACGATCGGCGAGATGACGCGCCGCACGGGGGTCGCGGCATCCGCCCTCCACTTCTACGAGAGCCTCGGCCTCATCGCCTCGACCCGCACGCCCGGCAACCAGCGCCGGTACCCGCGCCACATGCTCCGCCGCGTCTCGCTGATCACCGTGGCCAAACGCCTCGGCATCCCGCTCTCCGACGTGCAGGCCGCCTTCGCCGACGTGCCCCTCACCGAGACCCCGACCCACGACGACTGGCAGCGCGCCTCCCGCCGGTGGAAGCGCGAGCTCGAGAAGCGCCGCGAGGGCATCGAACGCCTCGAACGCGAGCTCACCGGATGCATCGGCTGCGGCTGCCTGTCGATGAAGGCGTGCCGCCTGCTGAACCCCGACGACGCGCTGAGCAGCCGCGGATCGGGACCGCTGCGGCTGCAGGAGGATGCCGAGCGCTGAGGCGCGGGTCGACTCCTCGGCCGGATGACCCCGTGTTGCAGTCCGACGTGCGTCGGGCCGCCCGAGCGCCCTAGCGTCGCGGTGTACCCGCCCTCCGACCGGCCTGCCGACGCGCCCGCCGCGTCCGCGCCGGGGGGCACCCCGCAGAGAGCAGAGCATGAGCGCCTACTTCGACAGCGAAGCCGACAAGACCTACACGAAGGTCTACAAGGAGCACACCCCCGACATCCTCGCGGCCTTCGCGGCGTTCGACAGCGCGGTGTTCGCCCCCGACGAGTCGCGGGCCATCCCGCTGAAGTACCGCGAGCTCATCGCCCTCGCGGTGGGCATCACCACCCAGTGCGTGTACTGCATCGACGCGCATTCGCAGAAGGCCGTCGCGGCGGGTGCCGACGAGGCCGAGCTCGCTGAGGCGGCGTGGGTCGCGACCGCGATCCGTGCGGGCGGCGGCTTCGCGCACGGCCGGCTCGCGTTCAAGCTCGCCGAGCCCGCGCACGCGCACCAGCACTGAGGCGGGCGGACGGATGCCGGAGGACCTGCTCGCCGTCGCCTCGGTCGCCGACGTCGGATACTCCGGGCGCGAGGTCGCCCGGATCGACGCGGTGATCGCGCGGATCGCCGCCGCGGCTGCGGCGCGCGACCACGACGGCAACCCGGACCGGGGTCTGCGCGCCGACGTGCGCGAACTCGCGGCGCTCGGCCTGACGGCGGCGCGGCTCCCGGTGAGCGCGGGCGGGGCGGGGCTCACGTACCCCCAGCTGGTCGACCTGCAGATCCTCCTGGCGCGGGCCGATGCGAACGTCACCCAGAGCCTGCGCAGCCACTTCACGACGAGCGATCGGGCGGCGCGGGCGATCGGGCGGGGCGAGACGGATGCCGCGACCACCGACATCGCCGCCGGACTCCTGTTCGCCGGCGCCACGACCGAGGGGTCCGGCGAGATCGGCGTCGTCGGGACGACGCTGCGGACGGATGCCGACGGCATCCTGCGCCTGAGCGGCCGTAAGGCCTACGCGACCGGCACGGGCTACGCCGACCGCATCTCGGTGCTCGCCTCCGACGAGACCGGGCGGCATCTGGTGGTCGTCGTCCCGGCGGATGCCGCGGGCATCGTGCTGCACGACGACTGGGACGGCGTCGGACAGCGCCTGACCACGTCGGGCACCGTCGAGTTCACCGACGTCGCGGTCGACCCGCAGCGGGTGCGGGTGGGCGAGGGGTCGAGCGCCGACCGCCCCGGCGCCCTCGATGCGGTGCTGCAGCTCACGCACCTCGCGACCCTCGCCGGCATCGTCCTGCGCACGCGCGACGACGCGATCGCGTGGCTGCGGTCGCGCACCCGGAACTTCAGCCACGCGTCGACGGAGATCCCGGCCGACGACCCGCAGCTGCAGGAGCGCATCGGCACGCTCGACGGCCTCGCCCAGAGCGTCGTGGCCTCGGTGCGCGCCGCGGCCGCGGTGCTCGGCGACGACCTCGCACGCCCGGCGGTCGAGCAGACCGGCGACGGCCACGTCGCCGTGACCCGCGCGCAGGTCGTCGTGCCGGCCCTGGTGCTGCAGGCGGCGCAGAGCGTGTTCGACCTCGGCGGCGGATCGCTCGTCGACGCGCGCCTCGCCCTCGACCGGCACTGGCGCAACGCCCGCACGCTCACCAACCACAACCCCGTCCACCTCAAGGCGCGTGCGCTGGGCGAGCGCGCGCTGCGCGGCGCGGAGCTGCCGGCCATCTGGTACGCCGGCACCGGGCGCCTCGCCGCCCCCGCCTCGGCATCCGTCCCGGCAGAACCTCGGACTTCTGCAGAATCTCGGATGCCGGAGGCGACACGCCTGCGAGATCGTGCAGATCTGCGAGAATCCGCGGCCCCGACCGCAGGCCGGAAGGAGAGCTCTCGATGACCCGTCCCCTGGTGCTCGGCGCGAACGTGTACGACTACGGCACGGATGCCGGCGCCTGGCGGGCCCCGGGTGAGGACCCGCTGCGCGTCTTCGGCGCCGACTTCTGGCGCGACGCCGCCCGCACGGCCGAGGACGCCGGCCTGCACGCGATCTTCCTCGCCGACACCCCCGGCCTGGCCTCGAACCCCGCGATCCGCCCGAGCCGGCTCCTCGAGCCGATCGCCGCACTGTCGACCGTGGCCGCCGAGACCGAGCACCTCGGCATCATCTCGACGGTCTCGTCGAGCACGAACGACCCCGTGGAGCTCGCCCGGCGCCTGCTGGCGGTGAGCGCGTTCAGCGGCTCGCGCTTCGGATGGAACGTCGTCACCGGCGTCACCGGGCCGGCGGTCACCGACTTCGGATACGACGCCGACCCCGGCCGCGAGGAGCGCTACGCCCGCGCGGAGGAGTTCGTCGACGCGTTCGGGGCCTTCCTCGACGCGGTGCGCGACGACACCGACTACGTGCACGAGGGCGAGTACTTCGCCGACAGCATCCACCGCATCGATCTGGGCGTCGACCCGGCCCTCCGCGCCCTGCTGCCCGACGCGGCACCGCTCATCGTGCAGGCCGGAGGATCGCCGCGCGGGCGTCAGCTGGCAGCCTCGAGCGCCGAAGCCGTCTTCGCCGCCGAGACGGTGAAGGAGACGGCGGCCGAGAACCGCGCCGACCTGCGCCGCCGCGCCGCCGAGCTCGGACGCCCGGCGCCGCTCGTGCTGCCCGGCATCCACCTGGTCGTCGGCTCGACCGAGGAGGAGGCGGAGCGCCGGTTCCAGACCATCCACGAGCGCGGGCCGGACGGCTACGTGCTGAAGCGGTTCACGGCGATGTTCGGCATCGACGCCGCACGTCTCGACCTCGACGCTTCGGCGGAGGGCGAGATCCGGCGCCTGTCGGGCGACCCCTCGGCCACGCCGATCGGCTTCCGCAAGGCCATCGCCGCCTACGGTGCGGCCGGCGACCTGACGGTGCGCGAGCTGCTGCGGTACTTCGCCGGCTTCGGGCACCAGCTCTTCGTCGGATCGCCCGAACGGCTCGTCGACATCATGACCGACTGGGTGGATGCCGGAGCCGCCGACGGCTTCACTCTGCTGTTCGACACCAATCCGTGGGGGCTGCGCGAGTTCGCCGAGCACGTGACGCCGGTGCTGCGCCGGCGCGGACTGCTGACCGGGCCCGGCGACGAGCCGTTCACCACCTGGATGAGGGGAGCACGCCGATGACCGGGGTGCTGCGCGTCGACGACGCGACTCTGGCCGCTCTCGCCGTGCGTGCGGGTTCCGGCCGCGCCGCGCGCGACGCCCTGGGCGCGGAGCTGGATGCCGCCGCCGACGTGCTGCTCCTCGGCGACCTCTCCGGCCCGGGACCTGACCGCACGGCGGCGGCCGGGGCGCTGCTGGCGATCAGCCGCCGCGTCGTGGTGCTGCCGATCGTCGGTGCGCGACAGCATCCGATCAACCTGGCGCGGACCATTGCGACGCTCTCGAACCTGCACGCGCGGCGGGTGGGTGTGGCGGGGACGTCGGCCGACGTGCTCGCCCTGCTCTCGCGGCTGTTCGAGACGTGGCCGCTCGATGCCGTGATCGGCGACGCCGAGGCCGGGGTGTACGTCGACGACTCCCGGATCGTGCGCATCTCCGACCCCGCGTTCCCGGCGATCGGCGGGCCGCTGACCGTGCCGGTCGATGTGTCGGACAAGCCGGTGACGGTGCTGCTGTCGTCATCGGGGTCGGTCGCGCCCGGGGTCGATGCGGTGCTCGATGCGTCGGCGCTGCCGGTGTGGGGCGCGGAGCCGCTGCACGGGGGCGGTGCCGGTGCGGATGCCGGGGGCGCCCGTGCGGCCTTCGGCCTCGGGGCGTCTTCGAGCATCGCCGTGGGTGCGCCGGCGTTCGCGGGGTCGGGGCGCTTCGACCAGGTCTGACCCTCGGGGCGGCCCTTCGTCTCGCTGCGCTCGCTCAGGAACCGGGTGCGTGCGCGAGCCGAAGGACTCACGGCCTCCGGAAGCGCTCCAGCACCCCGCCCTGGCCGTACTCGCGGCGGAAGATGCCGCGGCGCTGCAGCTCGGGCACGACCTGGTCGACGAAGTCCTCCAGGCCCGAGGGGAACAGGTCGAGCATGATGTTGAAGCCGTCGGCGGAGCCCGCCCGGAACCACTCCTCCATCGTGTCGGCGATCTGCTCCGGTGTGCCCGCGAGGAACCGCTGCCCGTAGCCGCCGAAGTCCCGCAGCAGGCGGCGGATCGTGGGCTGCTCCGACCGGATGCGCTCGATCAGCACCCGCCGGTAGGCGGCCGACCATCCGGCATCCTGCGCCTCCGCGTCGCGCAGCACCTGCTCGGGCACGGGCGCGTCGAGGTCGAGCCCCGAGAAGTCGGCACCCAGCGCCTTCGACAGCTCGTTGAGGCTGTAGGTGGCGGGGGCGAGGTGCTCCCAGTGGTCGAAGCGGTCCCACGCCTCCTGCTCCGTGCTGCCGATCACGACCGCGAGCCCGGGGAACACCCGCACGTCGTCGGCCGAGCGCCCCGCCTCGACGGCGTAGGAGCGGATCTTCTGCCGGTGCTCCGCCGCGGATGCCGGGTCATGATCGACCGAGTAGACGCCGTCGGCGACGAGTCCGGCCAAGCGCCAGCCCGGCTCCGACCCTCCGGCCTGTACGATCGCCGGTCGATCGGGCACCAGAGCCTCCATCTCGAGCCCCGCGTGCACCGAGAACGAGCCGTCGTGGTGGACGATCTCGCTCGTGCCGGCCGTCTCCCACAGGTGCTGGATGACCGTCACCAACTCCTCGGCCCGGGCGTACCGCACCTCGCGGGCCGGCACCTCGGTGATCCCGAAGTTGCGCACGGCCTCGACGTCCCAGCTCGTCACGGCGTTCCACGCGAAGCGCCCCTGGGTCACGGTGTGCAGCGCCCACAGGCGGCGGGCGAGCTCGACCGGCTCGTTGAGAGTCGTGGATGCCGTCGCCACGAACCCCAGGTGCTCGGTCGCCGCCGCCATCGCCGGCACGAGCACGCTCGGGTCGAGGTACTGCACCGGGCGGCTGCGAGGATCGGTGATCGCGGGCCGGTCGGCGAGGAAGATCGCGTCGACCAGGCCGCGCTCGGCGATGCGGGCGACGTTCTGCCAGTGCGCGAGGTCGACGATCGCGTGCGGACGGATGTCGGGTGCACGCCAGGCGGCGGGCCGCTGGCCGACGCCGAGCACGTTGATGTTGACCGTGAGCAGTCGGTTGTCGTCGCTCATGACGCCTCCGTCTCGCTGCCGCGCTCGAAGCGGGCGGATGCTCCGGAGAGCTCGTACAGGGCGGGCGCGGGCAGGCGCAGGCGGTCGCGGAGCGTGCGGGCCCCGGCATCCTCCGCGCCGCCAGGGACGAGGGGCAGGGATGCCGCGACTTCCAGCAGACCGTCGATGTCGGAGACCCCGTGCGTCGTGGCGAGCGGGTGTCCCGCCGCATCGGCGTACGGCAGCATCCAGACGTCGCCGCGCACGAGCAGGTCGACGTAGCGGTGCACGTCGTCGAAGCGGCGCGACGACACGACCACCGGAAGGTGCTGCGGACTGCTCGGGACGTTGAGCGGACCCGCCGTCGGGAAGGCGCCGTCGGCGTTGATCCTCCGGATGTGCTCGGTCTGCGCGAAGTGCGGGGCACCGGCATCCGACGCGATGCTCTCCTGCGGCCAGCTGCGCAGGAGCTGCTGCACCACGCGGATGCGGTCGCGCTGCTCCTCGGTCTCGTCGTCGCCGTCGTCGAGCACCCACGCGGTGCGTCCGCCGGAGAGCTGCTCGAGCGAGGCGATGCGGCGGGCCAGGTTGTAGGGGTGCCCGGTGTCGGCGAGGTCGCGCGTGCCGACCGCGAACCAGGCGGTCGGCAGACGGTGCAGCAGCGTCGCGATCGCGGCCGCCGCGTCGAAGTACGCACCCTCCCGGTCGTCGAACTGGAACAGCGCCGGCTCACGGTCGCGGAACGCCGCCGCCACCGCGTCGAGCGAGCGGGGGTCGGCGGTCAAGCCCCCGGCGAGCGCCGCGTCGATGCGCACCACCGTCAACGGGCGGACGCCGTCGGCGACGGCCGCCGTCACGGCTTGCTCGCGCTCGGCCGGTTCCGCGATGCGGTCGATCGCGTAGATCTCGCGGTCCGCGATCGCGCGGAGGCGGTGCAAGACGGGGTTGTGGGTCGAGAGCGTCTGCGCGTTGCGCCAGAAGCGGTCGAGGCGGAGGGTGCTGCGCAGACTCTGCGCCTCGGCGACGTCGTCGAGCAGCGCGGGTAGGGTCATGAGCCGGTCGGCGGCCTCGATGACCTGCTCGACGATCGTGGCCTGCGCCTGGAAGACCGCGTTCACGGCGTCGTCGGCGAGGGCGGCGGCATCTGTGTCTCGGGCGATGATCGCCTGGTGCGCGATCTCGCTGAGCCGGCCGATCTCTCCGAGCGAGGCGCGAGCCGAGGCGACGAGCGCGCTGATGCGCCCGTACCCCTCGAGCACGAGGATCGGGGAGCCGCCATGCGCGCGGTCGACGAGGTCGATGAGGTCGGATGCCGCGGCGCGGGTGCCCTCGCCGATGCCGACGAGCACGCCCAGCAGCATCATCTGCTGCCACCCCGGGGTGCCGAGGTGCTGCGTATCCCAGGGGGCGATGTCGTCGGGGTCCACCGGAGCACCGTCGAGCACCGTGGTGCCGCTGGCGGTGGCGCGCTGGCCGAATCCCGTCCAGTCGTCGAGGAGCGTGACGCCCTCGGCATCCACCGGCAGCGCCGCGATCACGAGCTCACCCGCGTCGTCGACCGCGCTGTACTCCAGCCAGTCGGCGTACCGGCTGCCCGTGGAGTAGAACTTGCGGCCCGTGAGGCGGGGCGTGCCCGTCTCGGTCGAGAGGCGGGTCGTGAAGACGCTCGGACCGGAGCCGTCGGCTTCGGTCCATCCGCCGCCGATGATCGCGCCCGCCGCGACACGGGAGATCCAGCGGTCGCGAAGCGGGCCGGCCGGGGACTTCACGTGCCGCTCGGTCGCGAGCACGTGGGTGCGCCAGGCCTGCGCCAGGCTCGAATCGGCGGCCGCGATCGCGACGAAGGCGTCGAGCAGGTCGAGCACGTCGCCGCCCAGGCCGCCCTCGGCGACGGGCACGCGGATGCGGCCGAAGCCGGCGGCCGCGAGGCGGGTGAAGAAGCTCTGCGGGAGCTCGGGGGCATCGGCGATGCTCGCCTGGCGGATCTCGTCGAGGAGCGCCGGGACCCCGGGGGTTCTCCGCGCCCAATCCAGGGAGCCGAACGGACGGGAGGTCATGGCTTCAGCGTATCCAGCGCCGCGCCGAGGGCCGCTCCTGTTAACGCGCATGACGCCCGCGACGGATGCCGTTCGCTACAGTCGGAATCCCGTGCCGCGCGGCCGGACCGGTCGTCCGCCCCGCGCCCACACGCCCCCGCGTCGAGGAGAACCATGCCCGCCGACACCGCTCCGTCCGTCCGCTCCCGTGCCGAGGCGCTCGGGGCGCCCTGGACGGAGGGCGCCGGAGCCCGCGCGCTCCGACTCGTGCTCGACCACGCCGAGCTCATCGCCGAGGTGACCGAGACCGGTGCTGCGCAGACCGCCGCGCGCACGCGTCGTCAGCAGTACGGGAACACCGAGCGCGCCGCCGACGACCCCCAGTTCCTCCGGGTGCTCGCCGAGGCCGCGGCACGGTCGGCCGTGGCCACAGCGGCCGCGGACTCGCTCGTGCGGCGGGCGGCGGAGGGCTCGGCATCCGTCGCCGATGCCGAGCTGATCGCCGCCGGGCTCACCGCGCTGTCGCGCGAGGCCGTGCGGGCGCTGTTCGAGACCCTCGGCGCCTCGAGCACCCTGACCGAGCACGGCCTGCACCGCTTCTGGGAGCGCATGCACGACCTCGAGGCTCGCTGACCCCGGGTCTGCCGCCGCTGCCGGATCTCGCAGATCTGCAGTATCTCGCACGGATCGGGCCGGGATGCGGCGGCGACCTGCAGTTCTGCGAGATGCTGCAGCCCGACCTCAGGCGGGAACCGCCTCCAGGTGCGCGAGCACGGCGGCGAGCGCGCCGTCGAGATCCGCGAGCAGGTCGTCGACCGTCTCGATGCCGACCGACAGCCGCACGAGGCCGTCCTCGATGCCCAGCTGCGCCCGCAGCTCGGGAGTGAACGAGAGATGCGTGGTGGTGGCGGGGTGCAGCACCATCGAGCGGACGTCGCCGATGTTCGTCATGCGGCTGAACACGCGCAGGCTGTCGATGAAGACCTCCGCCCCCGCCCTCCCGCCGCGCACGGTCACGGCGAAGACCGACCCGCTGCGACCGCCCAGGGTGCGCTGCGCGATCTCGTGCTGCGGATGCCCCGGCAGCCCCGCGTAGTCGACGTGCTCGACCGCGGGATGCTGCGCGAGGTGCTCCGCGATCGTGCGGGAGTTCGACACGTGCCGCTCCATCCGCAGCGACAGGGTCTCGATGCCCTGCTGCAGCAGGAAGGAGTGGAGGGGCGACAGTGCCGGGCCCAGGTCGTTGACGATGCCGCCGCGCACGAACTGCTCATAGGCGCGCGGGCCATAGGCCTCGAGGGCCGAGCGGGCGCCGGGCGCGGGCGGCTCGGTGATGCCGGGGTACGCGCGCGGACTGCCCGCCCAGTCGAAGGTGCCTCCGTCGACGATGATTCCCGAGATCGCGGCGCCGTGGCCGGTGAGGAACTTGGTTCCCGAGTGCACGACGATGTGCGCGCCCTGCTCCAGCGGCCGCACGAGGTAGGGCGTTCCGATCGTGTTGTCGACGATGAGCGGGAGGCCGTGGCGCTCCGCGATGCGGGCGACCGCGGCGATGTCGATCACGTCGTTCTTCGGATTGGGGATGGTCTCGGTGAAGATCGCCTTGGTGTCGGGCCCGATCGCGGCTTCCCACTCGGCCTCATCGGTCGGGTCGTTCACGTAGTCGACGCCCACGCCGAAGCGGGCGAACGAGCGCCCGAACAGGATGCGCGTGCCGCTGTAGATGCTCGCGGTCGACACGAACCGCTCGCCCTGCCCGGTGATGGCGAGGATCGCCGCGCTGATCGCGGCCTGCCCCGAGGCCACGACGATCGCGCCCACGCCACCCTCGAGCGCGGCGATGCGCCGCTCGGCCACACCGTTGGTGGGGTTGAGATTGCGCGAGTAGATCTGACCGTCGTCCTCCCCGCCGAAGCGCCGGGTGCTCTCCTCGAACGAGTCGAAGCGGAACGCCGCGCTCAGGTAGATCGGGGCGACGCGGGACCCGTAGGCCGGTTCCTCGAACTCCCCCGCGTGCACCTGGCGGGTATCGAACCCGAAACCGGTCCAGTCGTACACCGGTTCGAGCACCTCGTGCGGGACGGATGCGGGAGGGATGCCGTGACTCATGGCCACGACGCTAGACACTGCGCGCCGCTCGCGCGCGCTCGGGCGTCACGAGAGGTCACAGACGGGCGGGCTCGCGACCGCCGTCGTCAGGCCGGGACCGGCGCCGCGTCGCGCGCGAGCAGACCGCCGAGGTGGCGGGCGATCGAACCGGGCCCCGAGACGACGGCATCCGCCTCGACGTCCGGGTTGTAGTTCGTGTTGGTGTTCACGTCGTAGGTGACGAGGCGGCCGTCGACCGTCTCGATGAACTCGATCCCGGCGATCGCGATGCCGGCGTCCGCCAGGAAGGCGCGGTACTGCCGCACGAGCGGATGCTCGGCCGTGATCTCCTCCCGCACGCGGAACAGCGGCTCGGGCTCCACGCCGTCGGCACCGGGAAGCGCGCATGCCTCGGCCGGGCACAGCTCGAAGCTGCCCGCGGAGGTGTCGACGCGCACCGCGTAGACGAACTCGCCGCCGGCGAACTCCACGCGCGTCACGAACGGCGCGGCGGCGAAGAGGTTCTCCTGCAGCAGGGTGATGCCGTCGGGCGAGGGCTCGAAGTCGGGTCCGTCGACCCAGGCGTCGAACTCCTCGTGGCTGTCGTGGCGGCGCACGCCGAGCCCCTTGCCGCCCTGGTTGTGCTTGCTGATGAAGGGCGCGGTGAACTCGCGGGCGCGGTCCTTCAGCGCCGCGGTGCCGAAGACCGCCACCGTGCGGGCGACGTCGATGCCGGCGCGCTGGAGCTCCGCGTGCTGCGCGGCCTTGCTCACCTCGAGCTCGAGCACGCGGCTGCCGTTGACGACCGTGCGTCCGGCCGCCTCGAGCCAGCGCAGCACGGCGCGGCCGTACTCCTTCGAGTCGCCGTGGTCGCGGGTGTGGGCCGAGGCGCTGAGCCGCGACCAGAACACGCCCTGCGGCGGCTCGGCGGTGAGGTCGATCGACCCCTCGGTCAGCAGCCACTCCTCGGCGGGCACGCCCTCGGCCGCGAACGCGGCGGCGAACGGCGGGAACCACTCGGCGTTCTCATGGATGACGTACACGCGGGGCTCTGCACTCATACCGTCACGCTAACCGACCCCCGCAGCCGCGGGCCCGTCGGGCGTGACGCAGCGTAATGCACGGCATCCGCCCCCTCGCCGAGCCACCCCTTTGCCCTCGAGCCACCCCTCTTCGCGCGGGATTCACAGGGGTGGCTCGCACGCAGGGGGGTGGCTCGGCGACTCGAGCGTTCTACCCCTCGCCGCCGAGCCGACCGGTCAGGCGCCCGTGGAAGGTGCCGCTCGCGTCGTTCAGGCCCACGAGCTCGACGGTCTTGCCGTGCGCGGCGTACTTCGTCTCGATCGCGTCGAGGGCGGCGACGGTCGAGGCGTCCCACACGTGCGACCGCGAGAGGTCGATGACGACGTGCGCCGGGTCGGCCGCGTACTCGAACAGCGTCGTCAGGTCGTTGCTCGATGCGAAGAACAGCTCGCCGTCGACCACATATCGCGCGGTGTCGCCGTCGACCGACCGATCCACGGCGACCATGTGCGCGACCCGACGCACGAACAGGACGGATGCCGTCACGACCCCCGCCACGACGCCGACCGCCAGGTTGTGGGTCAGCACCACGGCGACGACCGTGACGACCATGACGAACGTCTCGCTCTTCGGCATCCGCCGCAGGGTGGACGGGCGGATGCTGTGCCAGTCGAACGCGCCGATCGACACCATGATCATCACCGCGACGAGCGCCGCCATCGGGATGGTGGCCACGAAGTCGCCGAACACCACCACGAGCAGGAACAGGAACACCCCGGCGAAGAAGGTCGAGATGCGGGTGCGCGCGCCGGAGCGCACGTTGATCATGGTCTGGCCGATGACCGCGCATCCGCCCATGCCTCCGAAGATGCCCGAGAGCATGTTCGCCGCGCCCTGGGCCCACGCCTCGCGGGTCTTGCGCGAATGCGTGTCGGTGATCTCGTCGACGAGCTTCGCGGTCATCAGCGACTCCATGAGTCCGACGAGGGCCACGCCCAGCGCGTACGGCGCGATGATCGTGAAGGTCTCCCACGTCAGGGGCACGTTCGGGACGAAGAGCTCGGGCAGGCTGCGGGGCAGCTCGCCCTGGTCGCCGACGGTCGGCACGTGGATGGCGAACACCAGCACGACGGCCGTCACGATGACGACCGAGACGAGGGGCGCGGGGATCAGCTTCGTGATCCTCGGCAGGAAGACGACGACGAGGATGCCGAGGGCGACGAGCGGGTACACCAGCCACGGCACGCCCAGCAGGTGGGGAACCTGAGCGCTGAAGACGAAGATCGCGAGCGCGTTGACGAACCCGGTCATGACGCTGCGCGGGATGAAGCGCATGAGCTTCGCGACGCCCAGCACCGCCATCAGCACCTGGAAGACCCCGGCGAGGATGACCGTGGCGATGAAGTAGTCCATGCCGTAGGTCGGCGCGACGGGGGCGATGACGAGCGCGACGGCGCCGGTCGCCGCGGTGATCATCGCCGGACGCCCGCCCAGGAACGAGATCGCGACCGCCATGATGAACGACGAGAACAGGCCGACGGCGGGGTCGACGCCGGCGATGACCGAGAACGAGATCGCCTCGGGGATCAGGGCGAGCCCGACCACGAGACCGGCCAGGACCTCGCGGGTCAGCAGACGCGGGCTCTTCAGCGCGGTGAGGACCGAGGGGTTCGGTCGATAGCGGGCGCGGTCGTCGACAGGACTCACGGATGCTCCAGGGGGGTGAACGCCTCGAACGAGGCAGATCAACTGTAGCCCCGCCCCGGAATGCCGGAGCACGGCGGATAGGCTCGGGACCATGACGATCGATCTCGAAGCGCTGTACGTCGACCTGCACCAGCATCCCGAGCTGTCCTTCCAGGAGACCCGCACCGCCGGCATCGCCGCCGGCCACCTGCGCGACCTCGGACTCGCGGTGCACGAGGGCGTCGGGGTGACCGGGGTCGTCGGCGTGCTCGAGAACGGCGACGGTCCGGTCGTCTGGGTCCGCGCCGACATGGACGCCCTCCCGGTCGGGGAGCTCACGGGTCTCGCGTATGCGAGCACCGCGACGGGGATCGATCCGGCCGGCAACACCGTGCCCGTCATGCACGCCTGCGGCCACGACATGCACGTCACCGCCATGATCGGCGCGGTCGAGAGGCTCGTCGCCGACCGGGCCGACTGGGCGGGCACCGTCGTGGTGCTGATCCAGCCCGCCGAGGAGTACGGCGCCGGCTCCCGCGCCATGCTCGACGCCGGCCTGCTCGACCTCGTGCCGCGCCCCGACATCGTGCTCGGACAGCACGTCACGCCCCTTCCCGCCGGCACCGTCGGCGTGCGCGCGGGAACGCAGATGGCGGCATCCGACGGCATCACCGTCACCCTCCACGGCCGCGGCGGACACGGCTCGCGCCCGCACTCCACGATCGATCCGATCGTGATGGCCGCCGCCACGGTCATGCGCCTGCAGACCATCGCCTCGCGCGAGGTCGACCCCCGCGACGTCGCCGTGGTGACCGTCGGATCGATCCACGCCGGACTCAAGAACAACATCATCCCCGCCGAGGCGAAGCTCGAGCTCAGCCTGCGCTACCCCAACGACGAGATGCGCGACCGCGTGCTCGCGAGCGTCGAGCGCATCGTGCGGGCCGAGGCCGCGGCATCCGGCGCCGTGCGCGAGCCGGAGTTCCACACCGTCCACACCCTGCCGCCGACCATCAACGACGCGGATGCCACGGCACGCGTCAGCGCGGCCATCCGCGCGGCCCTCGGCGAGGACGCCGTCGTCGACCCGGGCATGTTCACCGGCAGCGAGGACGTGTCGTGGTTCGCCCGCGATACCGGGGTGCCGCTGGTGTTCTGGTTCTGGGGCGGCGTGGATCCCGCGGCCTTCGCCGCCGCGGTCGAGGGCGGCACGCTCGACAGCGACATCCCCACCAACCACTCCCCGTACTTCGCCCCCGTCATCCACCCCACGATCGAGGTGGGCGTCACCGCGATGGCGGCCGCCGCGCGCGAGTTCCTGGGCTAGGGCCGCTCCGCGCCGACGCCCAGCCGGCTACACCTGCACGATGTGCGGGGGCGGCGGCGGGGCGAGCTGCCGCTGGGGCACGCCGTGCGCCTCACGGTGCAGCCGCTCCATGCGGGTGTCGAGCTCGGCAGCGGCCTCCGCGGCATCCGCCAGGCTCTCGACGAGATGCGCCGGCACCTGGTTGGAGAACTTGTAGTAGATCTTGTGCTCCAGGCTCGCCCAGAAGTCCATCGCGATGGTGCGGAACTGCACCTCGACGGGCACGAGCAGCGCTCCGGTCGAGAGGAACACCGGAACCTCGATGATCGCGTGCAGGCTCTTGTAGCCGTTCGCTTTGGGGTTCGCGATGTAGTCCTTGACGACCCGGACGGTCACGTCGTCCTGCGCGGTGAGCAGATCGAACAACCGGTACACGTCGGCGACGAAGCTGCAGGTCACGCGCACGCCGGCGATGTCGGTGATCTCTGCGCGGATGCGGTCGAAATCGGGCTCCTCGATCCCCTTGCGGGCGATCTTCTCGACGATGCTGTCAGGCGACTTCACCCGGCTCTTCACGTGCTCGATCGGGTTGTACGCGTGGTGGTGGGTGAACTCGTCGCGGAGGATCGAGATCTTGGTCTCGACCTCGCGCATCCCGAACTCGTATTCCCGCAGGAACCGCTGGAACTGATCCCGCAGCTCCTTCGCCTCGAGGATCGTCTGTTCGTCGACGGGAACCGTGCTCATGCAGACGACGTTATCGATCCGTGATCGGAATCGGCTGTGCATCCCGGCATCCGAGCGTGAGGATTCCGTGAGGGCGGGGTGATGCCCCGTAGGGATTCCGTGAGGATGCCGTCAGGATGCCGTCCGCCCGGAGTAGTGTCGCCCGACGTGTCAGAACAAACCCGCGTGAGTGCGGACGCCCCGCAGACCGCCAAGCGCATCCTCATCGGTGATCCGCTGACGAGCGCCCAGGTCGACGAGCAGCTGCTGCCGAAGCGCATGGCGCTGCCGATCTTCGCCTCCGACGCCCTCAGCTCCGTGGCCTACGCGCCGCAGGAGCTCGTGATGATCCTGCTGATCGGCGGCCTCACGTTCCTCTCCTTCACGCCGCTCGTCGCGGTCGCCGTCGTCGTGCTGCTGCTCGTGGTCGTGCTGAGCTACCGTCAGCTCATCAAGGCCTACCCCTCGGGCGGCGGCGACTACGAGGTGGCATCGAAGAACCTGGGCGAGATCCCCGGCGTGGTGGTCGCGGCGGCACTGCTCGTCGACTACATCCTCACGGTCGCGGTGTCGGTCGCGTCGGGCGTCGACAACATCATCTCGGCGGTGCCGGGTCTCGACCCGTTCCGGGTGGAGCTGGCGGTGGGCTTCGTGGTGCTCATCATCATCGTGAACCTGCGCGGCGTGCGCGAGGCGTCGCTGGTGTTCGCGATCCCGACGTACGTCTTCATCGGGTCGGTCGGCGTGATGATCGTGACCGGTCTTCTGCGCACGTTCCTCGGCGACGCGCCCGTGGCGTCGAGCGCCGACTTCTCGGTGCAGGCCGAGAGCCTGAGCCAGGCGGCCGTCATCCTCCTGATCCTGCGCGCCTTCTCGAGTGGATGCTCCGCCCTCACCGGCGTCGAGGCCGTGTCGAACGGGGTCCCGGCCTTCCGGGCACCGAAGGTGCGCAACGCGCAGTCGACGCTCGTGCTCATGGGCACCATCGCGATCTGCCTCTTCTCCGGCCTCACCGCGCTCGCCCTCATCACCGGCGTCCACTACGCCGAGAACCCCTGCGACCTCATCGGCTTCGACTGCACGAACCCGCAGCCCAGCCTCATGGCGCAGATCGCCGCCGCGACGTTCGGCGGCGGCAGCATCCCGTTCTTCATCGTGCAGGCGGCGACTGCGTGCGTGCTGCTGCTCGCCGCGAACACCGCGTTCAACGGCTTCCCGCTGCTCGGCGCCGTGCTCGCCCGCGACGGCTACGCCCCCAAGTCGCTCAACACCCGCGGCGACCGGCTCGTGTTCTCGAACGGCATGATCCTTCTCGGCATCGCCGCGATCGCGGTGCTCGTGGTGTTCCAGGCGCGGCTGACGACGCTCATCCAGCTCTACATCATCGGCGTCTTCGTCTCGTTCTCGCTCGGCCAGATCGGCATGGTGCGGCACTGGCGGCGGGTGCTGCGCGGGCAGGGCGCCGCCGCGAAGGACGGCGCCGCGGCATCCGACCGCCGATCCGCCCGCGTCGGCCTGGCGATCAACTCCGCCGGCGCGACCCTGACCGTGCTGGTGCTCGTGATCGTGACCATCACCAAGTTCACGCACGGCGCGTACCTGGTGTTCTTCGCGATCCCGATCCTCGCCTTCCTGATGCTGGGGGTGAAGCGGTACTACCGCGACGTGGAGCACGAGATCGCGATCGACGACACCACGCACTTCGGGGCGTCCGGCGACGTCGCCATCGTGCTCGTCAACCACCTGCAGAAGCCCGTCATGAAGGCCATCGACTACGCGATCGCGGCGAAGCACGACAAGACGCTCGCCGTGCACGTGGCCGTCTCGGCGGATGCCGCGGCGACGGTGCAGAAGGACTGGGCCGACCACCTCGTGCCCGTGCCGCTCGTGATCCTCGAGTCGCCGTACCGGTCGTTCGCGCAGCCGATCACGCAGTTCATCCAGCAGTACCGCGAGAAGCACGGCTCGTCGGTGGTGACCGTGTACCTGCCGCAGTACATCGTGGGCCACTGGTGGGAGTCGTTCCTGCACAACCGCCGCGCCCGCCGCCTGGCGAACCGGCTCATGCTCGTGCACGGCGTCTCCATCACGCTCGTGCCGTGGCTGCTCGACTCGTCGGAGCTCATCTACGGCCGTCGCTCCCGTCCCCTCCCCGGACAGGAGCGCGCCGGACGCCCGGTCGTCGTGACGGGCCGCCGCGCCCACCGCCCCGCCGGTCCCCCGCAGTCGTAGTCCCGGCATCCGCCCGCCACGCGTTCTCGTCCCGCGGCCAACGCGGGCTTCCCGTCGCGCGAGCGGTTGTTCTCGCGCCTGAGAGGAGCCACTCGCGCGACCGGAAGCGACGCGGGCAGCGACGCGACCGGAAGCGTCGGATGCCGTCAGCAACGCGCATGCATCGGGCGCGAGGGCGTAGGGGAACCGTCAGGAACGGGGAAACCGCGCCGGGGAACGACTTGTATCGAGGACGTGCTCGACATCCTCTACCTCGCGCTGACTCTCGCGCTGTTCGCCCTCGTCTCGTTCGCTGCAAAGGGGGTGGAGCGGCTGTGATCGTCTTCGAGATCGCCGCCGCCGCCCTCGCGGTCGCCGCGATCGTCTACCTCGTGGTCGCCCTCGTCGCGGCGGAGCGGCTGTGATGGGCGCCGAGATCTGGTTCGGCGTGCTGCAGGGCGCCGTCGTCGTCGTCGCGCTCGTGCTGCTGTACCGCCCCCTGGGCGACTACATCGCCCGCGTCTTCACCAGCCCGCGCGACGCCCGCATCGAGCGCGGCGTCTACCGCGTGATCGGGGTCGACCCGGCATCCGAGCAGACGTGGCGGGCGTACGCGCGCAGCGTGCTCGTCTTCTCGGTCGTCGGCCTCCTCCTCGTCTACGGACTCCAGCGGCTCCAGGGGCTCCTGCCCGCGTCACTGGGCCTTCCCGCGGTGCCCGAGGGGCTCGCGTTCAACACCGCGGCATCCTTCGTCGCCAACACGAACTGGCAGTCCTATTCGCCCGAGCAGACGATGGGTTACACCGTGCAGCTCGCGGGTCTGACGGTGCAGAACTTCGTCTCGGCGGCGGTCGGCCTCGCGGTCGCGGTGGCGCTGATCCGCGGCATCTCCCGCCGCGGCGAGACCACCATCGGCAACTTCTGGGTCGACCTGATCCGAGGCCTCGGGCGTCTGCTGCTGCCGATCGCCGTGATCAGCGCGATCGCCCTGATCGCGGGCGGCGTCATCCAGAACCTCGCCGGGTTCACCGACGTGACCACCGTCAGCGGCGGCACGCAGACGATCTCCGGCGGGCCGGTCGCGTCGCAGGAGGCGATCAAGCTGCTCGGCACGAACGGGGGCGGGTTCTTCAACGCGAACTCCGCGCATCCGTTCGAGAACCCGACCGGGTGGACGAATCTGCTGCAGATCCTGCTCATCCTCGCGATCCCGTTCGCGCTTCCCCGCACGTTCGGCCGCATGGTCGGCGACCACCGCCAGGGCTACGCGATCGCCGCGGTCATGGGCACGATCTTCGTGGTCTCGACCGTCGCGCTGTCGGCGCTCGAACTCGCCGGCCGCGGCACCGCCCCCGAGCTCGCCGGAGCCGCGATGGAGGGCAAGGAGGTGCGCTTCGGCGTCCTCGGATCGACGCTGTTCGGAAGCGCCAGCACCCTCACCTCGACCGGCGCGGTCAACTCGATGCACGACTCGTACACGGCGCTCGGCGGCATGATGCCGATGCTCAACATGATGCTCGGCGAGGTCGCTCCGGGCGGCGTCGGCTCGGGGCTGTACGGCATGCTCGTGCTCGCCATCCTCGCCGTGTTCGTCGGCGGGCTGCTCGTCGGCCGCACCCCCGAATACCTCGGCAAGCGCATCGGCCCGAAAGAGATCAAGATCGCGAGCCTGTACATCCTGGTGACGCCGACCCTCGTGCTGCTCGGCACGGCGCTGAGCTTCGCGATCCCCGGCATCCGTGAGGACGTCGAGGCCACGAGCATCCTGAACCCGGGCGTGCACGGCATGAGCGAGGTGCTCTACGCCTTCACGTCGGCCGCGAACAACAACGGCTCGGCCTTCGCCGGGCTCACCGCGAACACCCCCTGGTTCAACACCGCGCTCGGTGTCGCGATGCTGCTCGGACGCTTCCTGCCGATCGTGCTCGTGCTGGCGCTGGCCGGATCGTTCGCGGCGCAGGAGCGGGTCCCCGAGACCACCGGCACGCTCCCCACCCACCGGCCGCAGTTCGTCGGCCTGCTCCTCGCCGTGACGGTCATCGTCACCGCGCTCACCTACTTCCCGGTGCTCACGCTGGGACCGCTCGCCGAAGGACTCGTCTGACATGACCCCACACATCGAAACCCCCGACCCCTCCGAGGACGCCCTTCGTCTCGCTTCGCGGATCCTGAGCGAGGAGCGGAGCGACGAGACGAAGGGCGCTCAGGAACCCGAGCGGAGCGACGACATGACCGGCCGCACCTTCGGGTGGCCGCAGCTCGCCGCCGCCCTCCCCGGAGCGTTCCGCAAGCTGAATCCCGCCGCCCTCGTGCGCAACCCCGTGATGCTGCTCGTCTGGGTCGGCGCCGCGTTCACGACGGTGCTGGCGATCGCCGAGCCGTTCCTGGGCGGTCCGGGCGAGTCCGGCGGCACACCCGTCCCGGCACCGTTCACCGCCGGCATCGCGGTGTGGCTGTGGCTGACGGTGCTGTTCGCGAACGTCGCCGAATCGGTCGCCGAGGGCCGCGGCAAGGCGCAGGCCGCGAGCCTGCGCAAGACCCGCACGAGCACGATGGCCCGGCGCGTCGTGGCATACGACGGCACGGCGGATGCCGGGGCGCACAGCGCCGACACCGTCGAGGTCTCCTCCGCCGAGCTGCAGCGCGACGACGTCGTCATCGTGGAGGCGGGCGAGCTCATCCCCGGCGACGGCGACATCGTCGCGGGCATCGCGACCGTCGACGAGTCGGCGATCACGGGCGAGAGCGCCCCGGTGATCCGCGAGTCCGGCGGCGATCGCAGCGCGGTCACCGGCGGCACGCGCGTGCTGTCCGACCGGATCGTCGTGCGCATCACGTCGAAGCCGGGCGAGACGTTCGTCGACCGCATGATCGCTCTCGTCGAAGGTGCGAGCCGTCAGCGCACGCCCAACGAGATCGCGCTGAACATCCTGCTCGCGAGCCTGTCGATCGTGTTCGTGATCGTGGTGCTCGCCCTCAACCCCATCGCCGCGTATGCGGCCTCGCCGGTCAGCATCCCGGTGCTGATCGCGCTGCTCGTCTGCCTCGTGCCGACCACGATCGGCGCCCTGCTGTCGGCCATCGGGATCGCCGGCATGGACCGTCTCGTGCAGCGCAACGTGCTCGCGATGTCGGGCCGTGCGGTCGAGGCGGCGGGCGACGTCACGACCCTCCTGCTCGACAAGACGGGCACCATCACCCACGGCAACCGCCGGGCCCACGCGGTGCTGCCGCTCCCGGGCGTCGCCGACGACGAACTGCTGCGTCTCGCGGCGCTCTCGTCGCTCGCCGACCCCACGCCCGAGGGCGCGTCGATCGTCGAGCTGGCGGCGCGTCGCGGCATCCATGTGGAGCAGCCGGAGGATGCCGTGGTCGTGCCGTTCACCGCCGAGACGCGCATGAGCGGACTCGACCTCGCCGACGGCACGCAGATCCGCAAGGGCGCAGGCTCCGCGGTGCGTGCGTGGCTCGCCACCGCATCCACGCAGACGGATGCCGCGCTCGAGAGCCTCACGGATGCCGTCGCCACGAGCGGCGGGACGCCCCTTGTCGTCGCGGTCAAGGCACCGCAGACGCGCTCGGGGGAGCACGGGGACCGCATGCTCGGCGTCGTGCACCTGAAGGACATCGTGAAGGACGGCCTGCGCGAACGGTTCGACGAGTTGCGCAGCATGGGCATCCGCACGGTCATGATCACGGGCGACAACCCGCTCACGGCGAAGGCGATCGCCGCCGAGGCCGGCGTCGACGACTTCCTCGCCGAGGCGACCCCCGAGGACAAGCTCGCCCTCATCCGCCGCGAGCAGGAGGGCGGACGCCTCGTCGCGATGACCGGCGACGGCACGAACGACGCCCCGGCTCTGGCCCAGGCGGACGTCGGCGTCGCGATGAACACCGGCACCTCGGCGGCGAAGGAGGCGGGGAACATGGTCGACCTCGACTCCGACCCGACCAAGCTGATCGACATCGTGCGCATCGGCAAGCAGCTGCTCATCACCCGCGGCGCGCTCACCACGTTCTCGCTGGCGAACGACATCGCCAAGTACTTCGCGATCATCCCGGCGATGTTCATGGGGGTCTTCCCCGGGTTGGCGGTGCTCAACGTCATGCAGCTGCACTCCCCGGCATCCGCCGTCACCAGCGCGATCGTCTTCAACGCGATCGTCATCGTGTTCCTCATCCCGCTGGCGCTGCGCGGAGTGAAGTACCGACCGGCGAGCGCCTCGCGCGTGCTCCAGCGGAACCTGCTCGTCTACGGCCTCGGCGGCGTGATCGCCCCGTTCCTCGGCATCAAGCTCATCGACCTCGTCGTGAGCCTCATCCCCGGCTTCTAGTCCTGCATCGGCTTCCGGTCCCTGAGCGAGGAGCGGAGCGACGAGACGAAGGGTCCTTCGTCTCGTTCCGCTCGCTCAGGAACCGGGCACTCTCTCCCGAAAGGCACTTCATGTCCTCCACCCGCACCGCCGTCCGCACCGCGGGCGTCGCCGTCCGCACGATGCTCGTGCTCACCCTCGTCCTCGGCGTCGGCTACACCCTCCTCGTCACCGGCATCGGCCAGCTGACGCTTCCGTGGCAGGCGAACGGCTCACAGCTGCCCGGCGACCGGGGCAGCGCGCTGATCGGCCAGTCCTTCACGGACGCCGACGGCGAAGCCCTTCCGCAGTACTTCCAGTCGCGTCCGTCCGCCGCCGGCGAGGGCTATGACGGCGCGGCCTCGAGCGGCAGCAACCTCGGGCCCGAGAACCCCGACCTGGTCGCCGCGATCGCCGAGCGGAGAGTCGCGATCGCGGAGCGCGAGGGCGTCGACCCCGCCGACGTGCCGGCCGATGCGGTGACGGCGTCCGGATCGGGACTCGACCCGCACATCAGCGTCGCGTACGCGCTGTTGCAGGTGCCGCGCGTGGCCGCCGCCCGCGGCCTGCCCGAAGACGCGGTGCGCGCGGTCGTGGAGTCTAGGATTCAAGTGCGGGATCTGGGATTCCTCGGCGAGGAGCGCATCAACGCCGCCGAACTGAATCTCGCGCTCGACGCGGGGGAGGGCGAATGACACGAGAGCGGCGGGGTCGGCTCCGCGTTCTCCTGGGCGCGGCCCCCGGCGTCGGCAAGACCTTCGAGATGCTCGCCGAGGGGCGACGTCTGCTCGACGACGGACGCGACGTCGTGATCGCGGTCGTCGAGACCCACGGGCGCGCCGCGACGCTCGCACAGACCATCGGACTGCCCGAGGTCCCCCGCCGCACCTCCGAGCACCGCGGCGTGGTGCTCACGGAGCTGGACCTCGACGCCGTGCTCGCCCGCCGCCCCGACATCGCGCTGATCGACGAGCTCGCCCACACGAACGTCCCCGGCTCGCGGCATCCGAAGCGCTGGCAGGACGTCGAGGCGCTGCTCGATGCCGGCATCGACGTCGTGACGACCGTCAACGTGCAGCACATCGACTCGCTCAACGCCGTCGTCGAGAAGATCACGGGCGTCGCGCAGCAGGAGACCATTCCGGATGCCGTCGTCCGCGCCGCCGACGAGATCGAGGTCGTCGACCTCGCCCCGCAGACGCTGCGCGACCGCCTCTCAGCCGGACTCGTCTACCCCGCGGAGCGGATCGACGCGGCGCTGTCGAACTACTTCCGCCTCGGCAACCTCACCGCCCTCCGCGAGCTGGCGCTGCTGTGGCTCGCCGACGAGGTCGACAGCGCCCTGCGCAGCTACCGGGCCGAGCAGGGCATCGAGGGCACCTGGCAGGCCCGGGAGCGCGTGGTGGTCGCCCTCACCGGCGGACCGGAGGGCGAGACCCTGCTGCGCCGCGGCGCACGGATCGCAGCACGCTCGGCCGGCGGCGAACTGCTCGCGGTGCACATCTCCACGCAGGACGGACTGCGCGACGCCACCCCGGGAGCACTCGCGACACAGCGGGCGCTGGTCGAATCGCTCGGCGGAACCTTCCACCAGATCATCGGCGACGACATCCCCGGTGCCCTCGTGGAGTTCGCGCAGGGCGCCGACGCCACGCAGCTCGTCATCGGCGTGAGCCGTCGGAGCCGTCTGATGGCCGCGCTCACCGGGCCGGGCATCGGCGCCGAGGTGATCCGCCGGTCGGGCGACATCGACGTGCACATCGTCACCCACGCAGCCGCAGGCGGCAGGGCCGCCCTTCCCCGCATCACCGGCGGCGCGCTCGGCTGGCGGCGCCAGGTGCTCGGCTTCGCGGTCGCGCTCGTCTTCGGACCGCTGCTGTCGTGGATCATGTTCACGTTCCGGAGTCCCGAGTCGATCACGTCCGAGGTGCTCGCGTACCAGCTGCTCGTGGTCGTCGTGGCGCTGATCGGCGGCATCCGTCCCGCCGTCTTCGCGGCCGTGCTGTCGGGCGTGACCCTGGACTTCCTGTTCGTCGCCCCGCTCTTCACGATCACCGTCGCGCATCCGCTGCACGTGCTCGCGCTCGCCCTGTACGTGGTGATCGCGATCCTCGTGAGCATCATCGTCGACCAGGCCGCACGCCGCGCCCGCACCGCCAGGCGGGCCACCGCCGAGGCCGAGCTTCTGGCGGCCGTCGCCGGCAACGTGCTGCGCGGCGACAACGCCGTGCTCGCGCTCGTGAGCCGCACACGCGAGGCGTTCGGACTCAGCGGGGTCCGCCTGCTGTCGGCCGACGGACGGGTGCTCGCGAGCGACGGCGAGCCCCTGGCGGACGAGCGGTCCACGCGCATCCCCGTCGGGGCTTCGCACGCGCTGCTCGAACTGAGCGGCGACGCGCTGGATGCTCCGGCCCGGCGCCTCCTCGATGCGATCGTCGCCCAGCTCGCCGCCGCACTCGAGCACACCGACCTGCGCGCCACCGCCGCCGAGGCTGCTGCTCTGGCCGAGACCGATCAGGTGCGCAGCGCGCTGCTCTCGGCCCTCAGCCACGATCTGCGGCGTCCGCTCGCCTCGGCCGTCGCCGCGATCGGCGGACTGCGCGGGGCGCACGACCTCTCCGCCGAGGACCGCGCCGAACTGCTCGCCACGGCCGACGAGAGCCTCGCGACGCTGTCGACGCTCGTGACGGATCTGCTCGACGTCAGCCGGGTGCAGGCGGGAGTGCTCGCGGTGTCGGCGACCCGCGTCGAGGCGACCGGCCCGATCCTCGCCGCCGTCGACGAGCTCGGGCTGGGACCGGCCGACGTCGACCTCGCGCTCGACCCGACGCTGCCGGCGCTGCGCGCCGACCCGGTGCTCCTGCAGCGGGTGCTCGTGAACGTGCTCGCCAACGCGCACCGGCACGCCCCGGCCGGCACGCGGGTGCTGGTCTCGACGAGCGCCCTCGGCGAGCGCGCCGAGATCCGCATCGTCGACCGCGGCGAGGGCGTGCCCGCCGAGCGTCGCGACAGCATCTTCCAGCCGTTCCAGCGGTTCGGCGACACCGACAACACCACCGGGCTCGGCCTCGGCCTCGCCCTGTCGCGCGGATTCGCGGAGGGCATGGGCGGTAGCCTGACACCCGAGGACACCCCCGGCGGAGGCCTCACGATGGTCATCACACTGCCGCTCGCCGGCGCCGACACGGAGGGCACGGAGTGAAGCTCCTCATCGCCGACGACGACCCGCAGATGGTGCGGGCGCTGCGCATCACCCTGGCCGCGCACGGGTACGAGGTCGTGGTCGCCGCCGACGGGGCCGCCGCCATCGCCGCCGCCGCACAGGCCCATCCCGACCTCATCATGCTCGACCTCGGCATGCCGCGCCTCGACGGCATCGAGGTGATCCAGGCGCTGCGGGGCTGGACGAACGTGCCGATCATCGTCGTCTCGGGCCGCACCGGCTCGGCCGACAAGGTCGAGGCGCTCGACGCCGGAGCCGACGACTTCGTGACCAAGCCGTTCCAGGTCGACGAGCTGCTCGCCCGCCTGCGCGCCCTGTCGCGCCGGGCCGTCCCGGTCGGAGGCGAGTCGACCGTCGCGTTCGGCGACGTCGTCGTCGACCTGGCGACCAAGACGGTCACGCGCGCCGGATCGCGCGTGCACCTGACTCCGACGGAGTGGCGGATGCTGGAGCATCTGTCGCGGCATCCCGGAGCACTCGTCACCCGGCAGGACCTCTTGAAGGAGATCTGGGGCAGCGCGCAGGTCTCCGACTCGGGCTACCTGCGTCTGTACATGTCGCAACTGCGCAAGAAGCTCGAGCAGGAGCCGAGCAGCCCCGTGCACCTGCTCACGGAGTCCGGCATGGGCTACCGCCTGGTCGTCTGACGCGACGCGACCCCGACTGCCGCCGAACGCCTCCGCCGCACGACCGCGACGACACCCACGAGCACGAGTCCCGCCGCGACGACGAGGGCCGCGACCGCCGTCGGCACGCTCTCGGGGGCATCCGTGAGGCGCCCGACGGCGAGCCACACCAGTCCCCACGCGGTCGCGAGCGCCGGGGCGAGCCGACCGGTGAGCCACGCGGCCGCCGCCCCGATCACCAGCACGACGACGAGTACGGCGACGGCGACGGTATCCGCCGCCTCCGCCCAGCTCGCGGGTGCGATCTGCGTGAGCCAGGCGGCCGTGTTCGCCACCGTCGCGATCGTGACCCAGCCGAAGTGCAGCCCGTTGGCGCCGTCGGTCAGGATGCGGTCGGCGAGGTTCTTCGCCGGGAAGCGCCCCAGCAGCACGATCACCCTGGCGAGGGTCGCGAGCAGCAGCGCGATCACCAGCACCGTCAGCCACAGCGTCAGGTACCGGGCGGTGACGAGCCACAGCCCGTTGAGCACCATCGAGACCGCGATCCACGGACCGACAGCCCGCTGGCGTGCGTCCGCCCGCTGCGCCGGCAGCGCCTGCCAGACCGTGTAGGCGAGGAGGCCGAGGTAGATCAGCGACCAGATCGAGAACGCGGGGCCGGCGGGGGCGAGGTACGAGCCCTGCGCCGACAGAGCGCCCTCCTGCAGTTCGTCCACCGACTCACCGCCGAACGCTCCGCCGCCCACGGCGGCGGCGATCAGCATGAACGTCGCGGCGGCGATGATCAGGCTCTGACGGAGGATGTCCTTCTTCGCGCTCTCCATACCCGCACGGTACGCGGGGGCGCGGCTGCGGGGCACCGCCTTGACTCGCGTCGGGAAAACCTCTAGCCAAGCTAGCGAAACAGGATCGGTGGGATGCGGGCGCTGCGGCTCAGACGCCCGCGACCGCGGCGTCGATCAGCACCTCGGCGGCGCTCCGCGCCTGCACGGCGACCTGCGGATCGCCCGAGATCGCGGCCGTGCTCTGCGCCCCCTCCGCGAGGATCGACAGCTGGGCGGCGAGGAGCGGCGAGGCGCCCGTGCGCGCGACGAGGTCGGCCATGTACTCCTGGAACGAGGCCTTGTGCGAGCGCACGATCTCGGCCACCTCGGGATGGGTGCCGCCGAGCTCGCCGAACGCGTTGATGAAGGCGCAGCCGCGGAAGCCCTCGGTGCAGAACCAGTCCTCGAGGTACGAGTACACGGCGAGCAGCCGGGTGCGCGGATCGGCCCCGGCATCCGACACCGCTCCCGTCAGCGCGTTCTCCCACTCGGCGTGCCGCCGGGCGAGCACTGCGGCGACGATGTCGTTCTTCGCGGGGAAGAGACCGTACAGGCGACGCAGCGACACGCCGGCGGCCTGGCGCAGCTCGTCGATGCCGACGGCGGCGAATCCCTTGCGGTAGTAGAGCTCCTCGGCGGCGGAGAGGATGCGCTCGCGTGCCTCGTCTTCGGTCATACCCAGAAGTTTACTTGACAAGAGAACGACCGTTCTCTATCTTGGTCCTATCGAGCGAGAACGATCGTTCTCACCGGGACCGAAAGGACAGGATCATGGGCTACATCACCGTCGGGAACGAGAACAGCACCCCGATCGAGCTGTACTACGAGGACCAGGGCTCGGGTCGGCCCGTCGTCCTCATCCACGGCTATCCGCTCGACGGCCACAGCTGGGAGCGCCAGACGCGCGAGCTGCTCGCCCAGGGCTACCGCGTCATCACCTACGACCGCCGCGGCTTCGGACAGTCGTCCAAGGTGAACGCCGGGTACGACTACGACACGTTCGCCGCCGACCTGAACACCGTGCTCGAGACCCTCGACCTGCGCGACGTGGTGCTCGTCGGCTTCTCGATGGGCACCGGAGAGCTCGCCCGCTACGTCAGCCGTTACGGTCACGAGCGCGTCGCGAAGCTCGCCTTCCTCGCCTCGCTCGAGCCCTTCCTCGTGCAGCGCGACGACAACCCCGAGGGCGTTCCGCAGGACGTCTTCGACGGCATCGCCGCCGCCGCGAAGGGCGACCGCTTCGCCTGGTTCACGCAGTTCTACAACGACTTCTACAACCTCGACGAGAACCTCGGATCGCGCATCAGCCAGGAGGCCGTCACCGGCAGCTGGAACGTCGCCGTCGGCAGCGCTCCCGTCGCCGCCTACTCCGTCGTCCCGGCCTGGATCGAGGACTTCCGCGCCGACGTCGAGGCCGTGGCCGCCGCCGCGAAGCCCACGCTGATCCTGCACGGCACGAAGGACAACATCCTCCCGATCGACGCGACCGCCCGCCGCTTCCACCAGGCGGTTCCCGCCGCCGAGTACGTCGAGGTCGAGGGCGCTCCCCACGGTCTCCTCTGGACCCACGCCGACGAGGTCAACGCCGCCCTGAAGGACTTCCTCGCGAAGTAACCCCCGCCCGCGGCATCCGCTGCCGGATCGATATGTCACGTTCCCCAGGCGCGACAGGTGACATATCGATCCCGCGGCGCGCGGGGACGAGACCGGCTCAGCCGCGCATTGCGACGCCGCGGCGCCAGTAGCCCATGAAGGCGACCTGCGAGCGGTCGACGCCGAGGTCCTTCACCAGGTGGCGGCGGAGGGTCGTGACCACACCGCTCTCCCCGGCGATCCAGTAGTAGCAGTCGGTCGGCGCGTCCTTGTCGGCGAGATCCTCGCCCAGCCCCGAGTACGCCGGGGTCTCCCAGAGCAGGTTCTCCGACTCGATGTCGGTGACGGTGATCGCATCCGTGGCATCGGCATCGCCGAGGTGCGCGAGCACCGCCGGGATCAGCTCGTAGCCGTGCAGCTCGTCCGCCGCGCGCGGCAGCCACCGCACCTCGACGCCGGCCGGAGCGTCGATCGGCAGCACGTCGGCCGGTTCCGGCACCTCGATGAAGGCGATGCCGCGGAGGTCGCGCGGCGCATCCTCGAGGATGCGGGCGATCGCGGGCGCGGCGGTCTCGTCGCCCGCCAGCACGACCGACGGGGCATCGCCGGGCCGGTACTCCGCGCCGCCGTGTCCCATGACCCCGCGCCGCGGTCCGATGACGAAGAGCTCCTGGCCGACCGAGGCCGCGCTCGCCCAGCGGGACGCCGGACCGGTGAGTCCGGGCGCGAGGTGCAGCACGAAGTCGACGTCGACCTCCGTGCCCTCCGGGGTCACGCGCAGGTCGCGCACCGAGTAGGTGCGCATCGACCCTCGCTCCTCCTCGGGAACGGCGAGGTACGACCCCCACCAGTCGGTCGTGTCGCGATCGAGCGGCGGGAGGATGCCGGATGCCGGGGGGAAGATGAGCTTGATCCGCGCATCGAACACGTTGCCGGGCGTCGCGAACTCGGCGAGCTCGGGTCCGCCGAAGGTCACGCGCACGAAGTTCGGCGAGACCCGGGAGACGGCGCGCACCTCCGCGCGCGCGAGGACGTACGTCGGGCGCTCGGTGGTGGCGCTCTCAGCGGACATGATGCCTTCCGATCGGGGTGACCATCGGCTTGCCGGAGACCGGGTCGACGGTGATCTGGTTCGCGAGGCCGAAGACCTCTTCGACGAGCTGTGCCGTGACGACCTCGTCGGGGGTGCCGACGGCGTGCACGCGGCCGTCCTTCATCGCCACGAGCTCGTCGGCGTAGCGGGCGGCGAGATTCAGGTCGTGCAGCACCATGACGATCGTCGTGCCGCGCGAGACGCTGAGGTCGGTGAGCAGATCGAGCACCTCGACCTGGTGCGCGACGTCGAGGAACGTGGTCGGCTCGTCGAGCAGCAGGATGTCGGTCTCCTGGGCGAGCGCCATCGCGATCCACACCCGCTGGCGCTGGCCGCCCGAGAGCTCGTCGACGCTGCGGTCGGCGAGGTCGGTGATGCCCGTGGCGTCGAGGGCGTCGGCCACGACCTCGTAGTCGTGCGTGCTCCAGCGGGCGAGCGCCTTCTGGTGCGGATGCCGTCCGCGGCCGACGAGGTCGGCCACGGCGATGCCCTCGGGAGCGACCGGTGACTGCGGCAGGAGCCCGAGGGTGCGCGCGACCTCCTTGGTCGGCCGCGAGTGGATGGAGGCGCCGTCGAGCACGATCCGCCCCTCGCTCGGCGACAGCAGGCGCGCCAGCGCGCGGAGCAGCGTCGACTTGCCGCATCCGTTCGCGCCGACGATGGTCGTGATCCGCCCGGGCGCGATCGTCAGGTCGAGCCCCTCGATGATGGTGCGGTCGCCGTAGGAGAGGGTGACTCCTTCGGCCGACAGGCTGTGCGAGACGGTCACAGCGATCCTCCCGAGCGGTTGGTGCGGATGAGCAGGTAGATCAGGTACGGCGCCCCGAGCACGCCGGTCACGACGCCGACGGGGTAGCGCGCGCCCAGCGCGAACTGCGCGATCAGGTCGCCGCCGAGCACCAGCACCGCCCCGACGAAGGCGCTGGGCAGGAGCAGGTTCGCGCCCGGCCCCGTGATGCGGGCGGCGATCGGACCGGCCATGAACGACACGAAGGCGATCGGTCCGGCGGCGGCCGTGGCGAAGGCCAGCAGCGTCACGGCGCCGAGGATGAACAGCAGCCGGGTCGGACCGACCTTGACGCCGAGTCCCGAGGCGGAGTCGTCGCCGAGCTGCAGCGCCCCCAGAGCGCGCCCCTGCGACAGCATGAGCGGGACGACCACCGCCGCGGCGATCGCCATCGGCAGCACCCGCTCCCACGAGGCGTTGTTGAGGCTGCCGGTGAGCCACTGCATCGCCGCCTGGATGTCCCAGTTCGGCGCGCGCGACAGCATGTACGAGATGAGGCTCTGCAGCATCGCCGCGACCCCGATGCCGATCAGGATCAGGCGCGTGCCGGCGAACCCGCCCTTGATCGACAGTAGGTAGATCACGAGGGCGGTGGCCACAGCGCCGCCGAGGGCGAGGGCCGACACCAGCGGACCGTTCAGAGACAGCACGATGATGCCGAACACCGCGGCCGCGCCCGCACCGCTCGAGATGCCGATGATGTCGGGCGAGGCGAGGGGATTGCGCAGCAGCGTCTGGAACGAGACGCCCGCCATGCCGAATGCGAGTCCGGTGAGGACGGCGAGCACGGCGCGCGGCAGACGCAGGTCGCCGACCGTGAAGGAGGCGCCGGGCACGGTCTCGCCGAGGATGACGCGGATCACCTCGTCGGGCGTGTAGAACGTGTTGCCGACCATGAGGGCGACCGCGAAGAGCACGAGCAGGAGCACCCCGAGGACGACGGTGGCCAGCGCATGGCGGCGATGCCGCGACCGGCGTCCGGAGACGATGCGCGCGACGCGGTGTGCGGCCGACTCGTCGGCGCGCGGCAGCGTGTGCTCGGTGTGCTCGGTCGTGCTCACAGCTCACGCACCTTCTGACGTCGAACGATCCAGATGAAGAACGGGGCCCCGACGATCGCCGTGATGATGCCGACCTGGATCTCCGCGGACGACGGGGCGATCACGCGGCCGATGACGTCGCTCGCAACGAGCAGCGCGGCGCCGGTCATCGCCGAGAACGGCAGCAGCCAGCGGTGGTCGGTGCCGATGAGCATGCGGCAGACGTGCGGGACGATCAGGCCGACGAAGCCGATCGGACCGGCGATCGCAGTGGCGGCCCCGGCGAGGATCACGGCGCCGAGCGCCGACAGCATCCGAGTGCGGAATACGTGCTCTCCGAGCCCCTTCGCCATGTCGTCGCCGAGGGCGAGCGAGTTCATCCCGCGCGAGCACAGGAAGCAGATGAGCGCGCCGACGGCGAGCACGGGCGCGGTGATCGCGATGCGCGACCATTCCGCGCCCCCGACCCCGCCGATCTGCCACGACTGGAACACCTGGAGCAGGTCGACGCGGGGCAGCATGATGGCGCTGATCAGGGAGGCGAAGGCGGCCGAGGTGGCGGCCCCCGCGAGTGCGAGCTTGAGCGGCGTCGCCCCGCCGCGCCCCAGCGAGCCGACCGTGTAGACGAAGGTCGCGGCGACCGCGGCCCCGGTGATCGCGAAGGCCATCTGTCCGAGCGGGTTGGTCAGGCCCAGGAAGGCCAGGCCGAGGACGACGGCGAGCGAGGCCCCGTTCGAGACGCCGAGGATGCCGGGGTCGGCGACCGGGTTGCGCGTGACGGCCTGCATGGTCGCCCCCGAGAGGGCGAGAGCCGCGCCGACGAGGAGGGCGAGCACCGTGCGCGGGATGCGCTTGACGATGGCCGCCTGCTCGATCGTGTCGCTGTGCCCGGAGAACGCGGCCACGATGTCGTCGAAGCCGACCGCCTTCACACCGAACGACACCGAGAGGAAGCAGAGCACCAGCAGCACGCCGACCCCGATGAGCAGCCAGGAGGTGCGCACCAGCGCCGGCCGTCGCAGATCTGCGGCGGCCGGCGCGAGGGGAGGTGCTGAGGTCACAGGGTGTCGCTCCGGAGAGACGGGCTTACTTGCTCAGCGGTTCCGCCAGCATGGAGAGGTACTCGTCGAGACCCCACGGGATGGACAGGGGCGACGGGTTCGCGGATGCCGCGATCGGCGTCGCGTTCGGGAGGATCACGATGCGGCCCTCGGCGATCGCGGGGATCTTCGACAGCAGCGGGTCGGCCTGCAGCGTCGCGACCGTGGAGTCGTCGCCGTAGGTGACGAACACGTCGACGTCCTCGAACTTCGCGGCCTCCTCGGCGCTGACCTCGAGGAAGAACTGCTCGCTGTCGGCGTTCTCCTCGACGATCGAGGGCAGCGGGAGGCCGATGTCGTGCAGGTATCCCGGACGGGTGTCACCGGCGGTGTAGTAACCGATCTTGCTGAGGTCGCCCTCCTCGAAGAACGCGAAGAGCACCTTCTTGTCGTTCAGGGCGGGGTTCGCCTCGAGGGCGGACTCGGCGTCGGCGTGAAGGTCGTCGATGAGGGCCTGGCCCTCCTCTTCGAGGCCGAGTGCCTTCGAGTTCATCTCGATCATCTGGTCGACCGGGGTGCTCCAGGCCACATCCGGGAACGCGACGACCGGAGCGATCTTGGAGAGCGTGTCGTACTCCTCCTGCGAGAGACCGGAGTAGGCGGCCAGGATGACGTCGGGGTTCGTGTCGGCGACGGCCTCGTAGTCGATGCCGTCGGTCTCGTCGAAGAGCACGGGCTCTTCGCCGCCGAGCTCCTCGAGCTTGTCCTCGACCCAGGGGAGGATGCCGTTGTCGTCGTCGTCGCCCCAGGTGACCTTGGCCATGCCGACCGGGACGATGCCGAACGCGAGGGGCACCTCGTGGTTGGCCCAGGCGACCGTCGCCACGCGCTCGGGCTTCTCGGTGATGGTGGTCTCGCCGTAGACGTGCTCGATGGTGACGGGGAACGCGTCGTCGGAGGCGGGATTGCCGCCCGTTTCGGACTCGCTCTCGGGGGCGGAGGTCGCGCAGGCCGTGAGGCTCAGGGCGAGCGCCGCAGCGGCGCCGAGGGCGAGGAGACGAGAAGTGCGCACAGCAGATCCCTTCGGTCGTGGGAGGGGCGTGGCGCAGAGTCGCGCCGGTTTGGTAAGGCTGACCTAATGTAACTCGAAGTAAGGCGAACCTCAATTCCGGCCCCTGATCCGCTCGGCCTGCAGCCCTCGCCGGGGCAACGAAAAACCGGCCGACCCCGAAGGGCCGACCGGTTCAGCGATCCGAGGATCAGAGGGCGCGGATGTTCGCGGCCTGCATGCCCTTCGGGCCGCGCTCGGCGTCGAACTCGACCTTCTGGTTCTCGCGGAGCTCCTTGAAGCCCGAGCCGGTGATCGCGGAGTAGTGGGCGAAAAGGTCGTCCGAGCCGTCATCGGGAGCGATGAAGCCGAAGCCCTTTTCGGAGTTGAACCATTTCACAGTGCCAGTGGCCATGTGCTTCTTCTTTCTGTTGATCTGGCCGCTGTTTTACACGGCCGGTGCACCGCGCCGGATGGTCCGGCGGGTACGAGGAGACGCACTCCGGATGGAGGCGACGGCGGGGTTCCTGCGCTCGACGGGATCGGCGTCGCGGAGGGCGACGTCGGGACCGGACGCCGATGCGCCGCAGCCGAGTGCGTAGGACAAGAGGAGGTTTTTCTTTTCGAAGGGATCCGTGCCGAACCGATCGGTGCACAGAGGGGGATCCGTATAGAGGGCCGCACACGTCGCAGACAGCGTTCGCGGGCCGGAGATGAGATGCGCCTCCGGAGAGAGGCGTATCGCCACCGTACCACGGGCGCCTGACCGAGCGACGGCCGATGTCGCGCCGTCGCTGCGGATCATCCCGCGACGGGCACGAGCCCCCGACGTCGCGCGGCCGCGGCGGCCTCGGTGCGGGTGCTCACCCCGAGCTTGCGGAGAACCGCCGAGACGTGCACGCTCACGGTCTTCACGCTGATGAACAGCCGCTCGCCGATCTGACGGTTGCTGAGCCCGTCGGCGAGCAGGTCGAGCACTTGACGTTCGCGCGCGGTCAGCGCCTCGGGATCGGGTGCCGGGGCCGGCGTCGATCGCACCCCGGCCGCCGCCGCGAAACCGTCGACCGAGGCCTCGAGCTGGGCATGGCCCAGAGCGCGGGCCGTGGCGGCCGCCTCGGCGAGCACGGGGCCGGCGGCCGCACGGTAGCCTTCGCGGACGAGCAGCCGCGCGTACTCGAGCCGCGTGACGATGCGGAACGTGACCGGCACGTTCCCGCCATCGGACAGCTCGACGGCGCGCTGCAGCGTCGCGGCGGCGGGATCGAGCACGGCCTCGAGGATCGGCGTCCAGGCGTCGCCCCGGAGCTGCGGCGGTTGACCGGCCCAGGCCTCCGTCACCCGGCGCGCTGCGCTGCCGGTCTCGTCGCCGCGCGCTCGCAGCTCGGCGATGATCGCGGCGGCCTGCAGCAGCAGTCGCCGCTGGTGCAGCAGCACGGGCCCCTCGTCGTCGAGCATGCCGAGGATCTCATCGAGAGCGCCGCGCAGATCGCCTGCACTCTCGGCGATCGCCACCGACATGGTGATGCGGTCGTACCAGATCTGCCGCTCGGTCTCACCGGTCTCGAGGAAGGCGGGCAGCCACTCCCGCAGCATCTCGGCCGCCTCGGCGGGGTGACCGCGCCAGGCCAGCGCACGCACCCGGGTCATGCTCGAGTACATGCGGAAGACGCGCAGGGTCCCTTGGCGGTAGTCGCGCGACATCATCTCGTCGACGCGCTCGATCTCGCCCCGTTCGAACAGCGCGACCGACATGTTCTGGACCATGATCGAGCCCGAGCTGCGGGCCACCCCGAGAGACCGGGCGCGGGCCAGACCCTCTTCGGCGACCAGGAGCGCCTCGTCGTAGCGCCCGAGCAGCGTCAGCGCATCGGAGTAGTTCACGCGGTACCGCAGCTCGGCGTTGGAGCTGCGGGCCAGGTCGCGCGCGCGGTCGAACTCGACGACGCTGCGCCGGATGTCGCCCAGGTGGGCGAACGAGACGCCCTGCACGTTGGCCGCGATCGAGAGCTGGTCGAGGTCGCCGGCGCGCTCCGCGATCCGCTCCGCCTCGCCCGCGACGCGCAGCGCGTCGTGCAGTCGCCCGGCGACCATGTACCGGCTCGCGAGCTGGTTGAGCACCGCGGCGTGCAGCACGTCGTCGTCGACCCGGGTCGCGACGAGCTCGAGCGCCTGCTCGGTCAGGGGGATCGCGCCGGGGCGCCCCAGATTGGCGAGGTACTGCGCTTTGTCGCGCAGCAGCCGTGCGTGCAGACGCGGCGCGACCGTCGCCGGGTCGATCTCGTCGAGCGCGGCGCCCACCACCGAGAGCGCGCGCTCCCCGTCTCCGGCGTTGCGCAGCACCGAGCCGAGGGTCTGCAGCAGATCGACGTGGGCGACGCCCGCCGCCTCGGACGCGTCGGCCACGCGCGGCCACAGCTCGAGGGCCAGCTCGCCGAACCGCGCGGCGGTCGCGAAGGCGAAGCGGGCCTTGGCATCGCGCATCGCGTCGACCGCTGCGATGAGGGCCCGTCGCTCGTCCTGCGCGAGCTGCCAGTGGTGGGCCAGCGCAGCCGTGTCGACCACCTCGGCCCCGTCGCGGCGAGCATCGAGCGCCTCGGCGTACGCCCGGTGCAGCCGCGAGCGCTCCCCGGGGAGCAGGTCGTCGTGCACGGCCTCGCGGAGCAGCGCGTGGCGGAACCGGTACAGGTCGCCCTCGACGACCAGGATGCCGCTGCGGGCGGCCTCGCGGATCGCCTCGTCGAGACGCTGCTGCGGAAGGTCGGCGAGATCTGCGAGGAGGGGATGCGGCAGCGGGCGCTCCGACCCGGAGGCGACCTGCACGACGTGACGCGCATCGTCGCCGAGCCGGTCGAAGCGGGTGAGGAGCACATCGCGGAGGCCGTCGGGCAGCGGACCGGTCGAGCAGTCGGCCAGCTCCTCCACGAAGAACGGCACGCCCTCTGCGCGGGACTGCATGCGGGCGAGCGCGCTCTCGGAGATCGGGCGCCCGGTGAGCCGCTCGGCGAGCTCCCGCACGGCGTCGGCGTCGAGGCGCGCGAGGGTGACGCGCTCGAGCACGCGCGATCGCGTCGACTCGACGATGAACCTGCTCACCGCGTCTCCACGACGCACATCGTCGCTGCGGCAGCTCAGGAGCAGGAGGATGCGCCCGCGCGCGAGGGTGCGCAGCAGGAACGAGAGCAGGGAGAGGGTCGACTCGTCGGCCCAGTGCAGGTCTTCGATCACGAGCACCTGCGGCCCGGCATCCGCCGCCGTCTCGATGAGCGTCGCGATCGCGTCGCGCAGGCGGTCGGGGCTCGTGCGGGTGCGGTCGGCCGGCTCGTCGGCGAGCTCGGGCAGCAGCATCGCGAGCGCCTCGACCCCGATGCCCACCGTCTCGCGCACCCGATCGGCGCCCAGATGACCGACGATCGACCGGAGGATGGCGGTCAGCGGACCATACGCCGTGCGCGCGGGGCCCAGGTCGAGGCACCAGCCGACGTGCACGTCGGCGCGCGGAGCCACCTCGGCGGCGAACTCGCGCAGCAGCCGGGACTTGCCGATCCCGGCCTCGCCGTCGAGGAGCACGCCCACCGGCGCGCCCTCGACCGCGCTGTCGAACAGGCGGGGCACGACACCGAGCTCGGCGTCGCGACCGACCATGGCGGTGCTCGGCGCGAACGAGGACATGCTCTCATCGTGCCACTGACCACCGACACGCTCGACGGGGGTCGCTGACCCGTCCGACGGGTGCAGGTCCACGACGGGGTTCACCGGGCGGACGCGGGCCCGGTCGCGGTCGCGATGCCTCCACGGACCGCCCGGCCGCTGCGGACCTCGGCCGTCGCACCTCGTCCCAGCAGGTGCGCGCGGCGCAGCATCCGCCGCCACCCGGCCTCGGGCCGGGGGACGATCTGATCGGCGTGGTCGCGCAGGAAGCGTCGGCGCTCGACCTCCCGGTCGAGCTGCTGGCGCTCGTAGTCGGTGACGACCTGGCTGGCGTGAAGGTTCTCGTACATGGCCTCTCCTCGTTGTCGTGATCCCTAGACAACGCTCTGAGGCCCCGGACGGACATCCGGAGGATTCCCTATCTTCCGGTCGAGCCCGCCTCAGACGCGAGCCACCCCCCTGCGTCACACAGGGGGGTGGCTCGAGAGGACGGCCCATCGGCCGCGCAGGTCAGGCCTCGACGTCTCCGCGCCAGGCGCCGGTCTCGGCGCCACGGCCCTCGATGAACTCCTTGAAGTTCTCGAGGTCCTTCTTCACGGCGTGCTTGCCGGCGCCGAGGAAGGCGCCGACCTTCTCGACCATGCCCTCCGGCTCCCAGTCGATCTGCACGCTCACGCGCGTGGTCGTGTCGGTGAGCTTGTGGAAGGTGACGACGCCCGCGTGCTCGGTGTCGCCGCCGATGCTGTTCCACGCCACGCGCTCGTCGGGGTGCTGCTCGGTGATCTCGGCGTTGAACTCGCGCTCGACACCGCCGACCTTCACCTTCCAGCGCGTGTGCGTGTCGTCGATCTGGGTGATGGACTCGACCTCGTCGAGGAACTTCGGGAAGCTCTCGAACTGCGTCCACTGGTTGTAGGCGGTGGTGACGGGGACGTCGACGTCGATGGTCTCGATGATCTGCACCATGGGATGCTCCTCACTTTCGGTCGGTCCCTCCATTCAGCCTCATGATCGCGATCATCATGAAGGGGTTGACAGCATCCGCATTGCGACGGATCCTCCGGTCGGAACGATCAGGCGCGCCGCAGCGTGACCCGGGCCGAGGGCCGCGACTCGTCCGGCGCGAGCACCGCCAGCACACGCACGAGCGTCGTCATCCAGAGCAGCCCCAACCCGACGACGACGGCTTCGAGGGCGGTGATCGTCAGCACCCCGAAGAGCGTCACGAGCACCGCCGCCACGATCAGCGCGCCGACACCCACGGTGGTGATCAGCAGCGCCCGCGGACGACCGGGCACCAGGGCGGTCGTGACCGTCGCCGCGGCGACCAGCAGCAGCAGGGTGGCCCCCGCCGCGATGTTGTGCCCGAGGAACGCCCGGTGCAGCGGCAGCAGCCCGACCGCGGCGAGCGCCAGCCCCGTGAGCGCCCACAGCAGCACCACGACGGCGATGCGCCCGAGCGCCGGATCGCCGAGCAGCCGGTGGAGGTCGCGGCCGATGTACGAGCCGACCGTGGCGATCAGCAGACCGGCGACCACGAGCGTGCCGTTGAACGCCCAGGCGCCGTCGCCGACGCCGAGCTGCGAGAAGTTGCGCTCCCACCACCGCGGGTCGGCGGCCGTCACCATCGCGAAGAGCGTGCCGATCACGAGGTAGCCGAAGAGGATGCCGGAGAGATCCGCCGTGCGCAGGCCCACGCCCGCGCCGAACGCGAACCGTCCGCCGAGCGCCGCGGCGACGCCGGTGAGAATGCCCCCGCCGAGCGGACCGAGCGCGATGCCCTGGAGCCCGACCGCGAGCACCTCGGTGGTGAGCAGCACGCCCATGGCCGTGACGCACGCGAACGCGACGGTCAGCGCCCCGGTCGAGACGAGCGACACCGCCGTCTGCCACGGCGGCATGGGCGCCGTCTCGCCCCGGCGGAAGCGGAGGGAGCTCGTGACGAACGCCGCGGCGGCGACGACCCCCGCGACGGCGGCCGCAGGGAGCGCGACGGAGCCGGGCCCGGTGAGGGGTCGCGGGGCACCCAGGAAGAGGAGGATGCCGACGCCCGCGCCGACCGCGAAGCAGATCGCCGTCGCCCAGACCGCCGCCGTCTCGGCGCGCAGCCGCTGCTCCCTCTCCATGCCCCCATCGAAGCACGGGGATCGGACGCTCGGGGATCGGACGCGGAGGACTACCGTGGACCCATGCGCATTCCTGCAGCGATCCGCGTCGCCACGCGCTCGCCGCTGCTGCAGGTCGTGAAGTCCGCGGCGGCCACGATCGCCGCCTGGCTGGTCGCGGGATGGGCGTTCCCCTCGCAGCTGCCGGTGTTCGCGGCGATCGCGGCGCTCCTCGTGGTGCAGCCGAGCATCAACCAGTCCCTGTCGAAGGCGCTGGAACGCAGCATCGGCGTGATCGCGGGCGTCGTGATCGCCGTCGGGCTGGGGCTGCTGCTCGGATCGCCCCGGTGGATCGTGCTGCTCGCGATCGTCGTGGCGATGCTGGTGGCCTGGGTGTTCCGGGCGTCTCCCGGCACCGGCAACCAGGTCGCGATCTCGGCCATGCTCGTGCTCGCCCTCGGGTCGTCGAGCCCGGAGTACGCGTTCGCCCGCATCGTCGAGACGCTGATCGGCGTCGCCATCGGCATCGTCGTGAACGCGCTCATCGTGCCGCCCGTGCTCGTCGAGCCCGCCCGCCGCCAGCTCGGCCTGCTCGGATCCGAGCTCGCCGCGAGCCTCGACCGTCTCGCCGACGCTCTGCCTCACCCGCAGACGCCCGAGCGCATGCAGGAGCTCATGCTCGAGGCGCGCCTGCTGCGTCCGATGAAGGATGCCGCGGACGCGGCGATCGCCGCCGGCGAGGAGTCGCTCACGCTGAACCCCCGCCGGTCGACCCACCGCGACGAGCTGCGGGAGATGCGGGCGCTCGGCGAACGGCTCTCGCCGATCGTGACCCAGGTGATCGGCATGACCCGCGCCTACGCCGACCACTACGACGACTCGATCGGCGAGGAGCCGGCCGTCATCGCGATCGCCGAGCAGCTGCGGCGCGCCGGTCACGACGTGCGCCTGGCGGTGCAGAGCGCCGAGCTGTCGAGCGAGCCCGAAGCCCTCACCTCGGCGATCCCCGCGCTGACTGCTCCGCTGGTCGTCCGCCCGCCGTCCTCTCAGCACTGGATCCTCATCGGATCGCTGATGGAAGACCTCCGGCGCATCCGCGGCGGGCTGCTCGACGAGGACTGATTGCGGCGCGTCGGCCATCCGTGCACGACGCCATCGCCGGGGCTACCCTGGGCGCATGAGCGACATGACCCTGGCCGCTGCGGTCGCCGAGCTCGACGCCCTGGAAGACCCGAAGATGCGGGCCGCCAACGAGAAGCGCGGCGACGATCACGGCATGAACCTCAGCCGCCTCCGCGCGGTCGCGAAGAAGATCAAGACCGACCAACCGCTCGCGCGGGAGCTGTGGGCGACGGGCGACACCGCGCCGAGGCTCCTCGCCCTGCTGATCTGCCGTCCGCGCGACTTCTCGGCCGACGAGCTCGACGCCATGCTGCGCGACACGCGCCCGCCCAAGGTCAACGACTGGTTCGTGAACTACGTCGCCAAGAAGTCGCCGCTGGCCGAGGAGATGCGCGTGCGCTGGTTCGGCGACCCCGACCCCACGGTCGACGCCGCGGCGTGGGCGCTCACCTCCGTCCGCGTGGTGAAGGACCCCGAGGGGCTCGACCTCGACCACCTGCTCGACCTCATCGAGGCGAGGATGAAGGACGCGGCGCCCCGCCCGCAGTGGGCGATGAACGAGACGCTCGCGCAGATCGGCATCCACCACCCCCGCCTGCGTCCCCGGGCGCTGGCCATCGGCGAGCGGCTGCAGGTGCTCGCCGACTACCCCACCGCGCCGGGCTGCACCTCCCCTTTTGCCCCGACCTGGATCACCGAGATGGTGCGCCGGGCCGAGGCCGTCGCCTGACGTCGCTCGGTGACGGCGCACTACTCGCGCGGATGCCGTTCCGGTCGCACGAACGGCTGCTCTGCGCGCTGAGAAGCGCCGTTCGCGCGACCGGAGCCGACGTCACGGGGTCTCGGGGACCGTGCGCGGTCGCGGCACGGCGATCATCGCACCGGTGTCGGTGAACTCCTTCTGGATCTCGTCGTTGTGGCGGTAGGTGAACAGGCTGACCACCACCGCGGCGACCAGCGCGAACACGAACGCCGGCAGCAGCTCGTAGATCCCGGTGTTCAGCGGCTTCCAGAGGAAGACGGTCGCCGCGCCGACGAACATCCCGGCGAGGGCGCCCCAGTTGGTGAGTCGCCGCCAGAACAGGCTGAGCAGGATGATCGGGCCGAAGGCGGCGCCGAACCCCGCCCAGGCGAACGACACGAGTTCGAGGATGGTGTCGTTCGGTGCGATGGCGAGGACGGCGGCGACGACCGCCACGATCAGCACCGCCCCGCGACCCATCATCACGAGTCGCCGCGACGACGGCGGCGTGCGGCGGAACACCTTGTAGAGGTCTTCGACGAGCGCCGACGAGCAGACGATCAGCTGACTGGAGATCGTGCTCATGATCGCGGCGAGCACGGCGGCCAGCACCAGTCCGGCGACGAAGGGATGCAGCAGCGTCTGCGACATCAGCAGGACGACCGTCTCGGGGTTGGCGAGATCGATGCCGTTCTTCGCGACGAAGGCCAGCCCCACGAGCCCCGAGAAGACGGCGCCGGCGAGCGACACGACCATCCAGGAGATGCCGATGCGGCGAGCGCTCTTCGCCTCCTGCGGCGAACGCAGCGCCATGAACCGGACGATGATGTGCGGCTGGCCGAAATAGCCGAGGCCCCACGCCATCGCCGAGACGATGGCCAGCACTGTGCCGCCGGTCAACGCGGTTCCCCCCAGGAGGGACAGGTGGTCGGGAGCCACCTCGGTGATGAGCTCGCCGGTCTCTCCGAAGCCTCCGATCGCGACGACCGCGGCGACCGGGATCACGACCAGGGCGATCACCATCATCAGCCCCTGCACGACGTCTGTGAGCGAGGCTCCCAGGAATCCGCCGAAGAGGGTGTAGGCCAGGGTCACGCCGGTGACCAACAGCATCCCGGTGAGGTAGTCGCCGTCGAAGGAGCTCTCGAAGAACACACCGCCGGCGACCATGCCCGAGGAGATGTACAGCGTGAAGAAGACGAGGATCACGATGCCGGACAGGATGCGCAGCAGTCGCGTCGAGTCGCGCAGCCGGTTCTCGAAGAAGCTCGGCACCGTGATCGAGTTCCGGGAGACCTCGGTATACGCGCGCAGACGCGGAGCGACGAGGAGCCAGTTGAGGTAGGCGCCGATCGTGAGTCCGATCGCAATCCAGGCTTCGATCAGACCGGACACGTAGATCGCTCCCGGCAGGCCCATCACGAGCCAGCCCGACATGTCGGATGCTCCGGCGCTGAGCGCGGCGACCCACGGCGGAAGGTTGCGTCCGCCGAGCATGTAGTCCTCGTGGTCGGACGTGCGGCGGAAGGCGAGCCAGCCGATGAGGAGCATCGCGGCGAAGTAGAGCGCGAGGGCGGCGAACGTGAAGATCTGATCGGACATGGTGTTCCTTTCGTGCGGCGTCGTTGCCGCAGTCGCGCTCCGATGATGCCAAACGGCGGGGCCGATCGCCACTTCTCGCGCGCGAGAGCCTCGGTACATTGGCATGATGAGCACCCACATCGCCGCGGAGCCCGGCCAGATCGCCCCCGTCGTCCTGTTCCCCGGCGACCCGCTGCGGGCGAAGTGGATCGCCGAGACGTTCCTCGACGACGCCGAGCTCTACAGCCAGACCCGCGGGATGCTGGGGTTCACGGGCACCTGGCAGGGCCACCGGATCTCGGTGCAGGGGTCGGGCATGGGCCAGCCGTCGATGGCGATCTACGCCAACGAGCTGTTCGAGTCGTACGCCGTGCAGACCATCGTGCGCGTGGGGTCCTGCGGCGCGCTCACCGAGCAGGTGAAGGTGCGCGACATCATCATCGCGAACGGGGCGAGCACCGACTCGGGCATCAACCGGGTCCGCTTCCACGGCCTCGACTACGCCCCCGTCGCCGACTTCGCGCTGCTCCGGGCGGCGGTCGAGGCGAGCGAGAGCGAGGAGCTGGACGCGACGGTGCACGTCGGCCAGCTCTTCTCGAGCGACCAGTTCTACAGCACGCGGCCGGAGCTGACCGAGCCCTTCGTGGCGCACGGCATTCTGGGCGTCGAGATGGAGGCCGCGGGCCTGTACACGCTGGCCGCGTACCACCGGCGCCGGGCGCTCGCGATCTGCACCGTCAGCGACCACATCGTCACGGGCGAGGAGACGACGGCGCAGGAGCGCGAGCAGACCTTCGGCCACATGGTGCGCATCGCCCTGCGCGCCGCGACCTCGGTCTGAGCCGCAGGTCGCGGCCGCGCGAGGGTGGGATGATCGAACCACCATGCCTTCGCTCCTCGACGCCGCTCCCCCCGACGGATCCGATGCGGATGCCGTCTACACGGCGTTCGTGGAGTGGGTCGAGTCGACCGGGCTGACCCTGTACCCGGCGCAGGACGAGGCGGTCATCGAGATCGTCTCGGGCAACAACCTGATCCTGTCGACCCCGACCGGCACCGGGAAATCGCTCGTCGCGATCGGCGCGCACTTCGCCGCGGTCCTCGACGGCCGCCGCAGCTACTACACCGCCCCCATCAAGGCCCTGGTGAGCGAGAAGTTCTTCGCCCTGGTCGAGATCTTCGGGCCCGAGAACGTCGGCATGGTCACGGGCGACTCCTCGGTGAACGCGGACGCCCCCATCATCTGCTGCACGGCCGAGATCCTCGCGAACCTCTCGCTGCGCCAGGGGCCGGATGCCGAGGTCGGCCAGGTCGTGATGGACGAGTTCCACTTCTACGCCGATCCCGACCGCGGATGGGCGTGGCAGGTGCCGCTGCTGGAGCTTCCGCAGGCGCAGTTCATCCTGATGTCGGCGACGCTGGGCGACGTGACCGACCTCGCCGCCGACCTCACTCGCCGCACCGGCCGGGAGACCGCGACGGTCACGGGCGTCGAGCGCCCGGTCCCGCTGCACTTCTTCTACGAGCAGACCCCGATCCACGAGACGATCGAGGACCTGCTGAACACCGGTCAGGCGCCGATCTACGTCGTGCACTTCTCGCAGGCGGCGGCGATGGAGCGCGCGCAGGCACTCTCGAGCACGAAGGTCGCCACCCGGGAGCAGCGCGACGCCATCGCCGAGCTCATCGGCGGGTTCCGGTTCACGACCGCGTTCGGCAAGACGCTCTCGCGCTTCCTGCGCGCGGGCATCGGCGTGCACCACGCCGGCATGCTCCCGAAGTACCGGCGGCTCGTCGAGCAGCTGGCCCAGCGCGGACTGCTGCGCGTGATCTGCGGCACCGACACCCTGGGCGTCGGGATCAACGTGCCGATCCGCACCGTGCTGCTGACCGCTCTCACGAAGTTCGACGGCACGCGCATGCGGCAGCTCCACGCGCGGGAGTTCCACCAGATCGCCGGGCGTGCCGGCCGCGCGGGCTACGACACCGCCGGGACCGTGGTCGCGCAGGCGCCGGAGCACGAGACCGAGAACCTCGCGGCGATCCGCAAGGCGGGCGACGATCCGAAGAAGAAGCGCAAGATCATCCGCAAGAAGGCGCCGGACGGGTTCGTGTCGTGGGGCGAGCCGTCGTTCCGCAAGCTCATCGACGCGGTGCCCGAGACCCTGATCTCGCGCATGCAGATCACGAGCGCCATGATGCTCAACGTGATCGCCCGCGGCGGTGACGTCTTCGGCAATATGCGCTCTCTGGTATACGACAACCACGAGCCGCGTCAGAACCAGCGCCGGCTCGCGCTCCGCGCTCTCGGCATCTACCGGACGCTGCTCGAATCCGGGGTGGTGGAGCGGGTTCCACCAGACCCGGTTGCTGAGCGCCCTTCGTCTCGCTCCGCTCGCTCAGGAACCGGATCGGAGTACGACGTACGGCTCACGGTCGACCTGCAGCCCAACTTCGCGCTCAACCAGCCCCTGTCGCCGTTCGCCCTCGCGGCCTTCGACCTGCTCGACCCCGACGCCGCCGGGTTCGCGCTCGACATGGTGTCGATCATCGAGTCGACGCTCGACGACCCGCGTGCGGTGCTGAGCCAGCAGGAGTTCCTCGCGCGGGGCGAGGCAGTGGGCGCGATGAAGGCCGAGGGCATCGAGTACGACGAGCGCATGGAGCTGCTCGAGCAGGTCACCTACCCGAAGCCTCTGGATGAGCTCCTGACCGTGGCGTTCGAGACGTTCAGTGCGGCGCAGCCGTGGATCCGCGACTTCGAGCTGCACCCGAAGTCGGTGGTGCGCGACATGTACGAGCGCGCCATGTCGTTCGGGGAATACGTCGCCTACTACAAGATCGCCCGCTCCGAGGGCGTGGTGCTCCGCTACCTCTCCGACGCGTACCGCGCGGCCTCGCAGACCATTCCCGAGCACCTCAAGACCGAGGATCTGCGCGACCTCATCGAATGGCTCGGCGAGCTGGTGCGGCAGGTCGACTCCAGCCTCCTCGACGAGTGGGAGACCCTTCGTCTCGGTTCCCTCGCTCAGGGACCGGGTCACGCGGCTGACGCGGATGCACCCGACGAGATCGTGCCGCCGGCGCCGAAGCGTCTCACGAGCAACGTCCGCGCTTTCCGCATCCTGGTGAGGAACGAGATGTTCCGGCGGGTGCAGCTGGCCGCGCGGGAAGACGTGGATGCCCTCGCCGAGCTCGATCCGGCCTTCGGCGCCGACGCGTGGAACGACGCGCTCGACGCGTACTACGCCGAGCACGACGAGATCCTGACCGGGGCGGATGCGCGGAGCGCCGCGCTGCTCCTGCTCACCCCCGGCGACACCGTCTGGACGGTGCGGCAGATCCTCGACGATCCCGCCGGCGACCACGACTGGGGCATCTCGGCCGCCGTCGACCTCGAGGCATCCGACGAGGAGGGCGCCGCCGTCGTCACCGTGACGGGCGTCGACCGGCTCTAGGCGTTCAGGCCTGCAGCACCGCGAGCACGTTGCCCGCGGGGTCGCGGAACCACGCGATGTCCGGCCCCTGACCATCACCGCGGACGATGCCGCGGTCGTCGGAGGGGAACTCCGCGTCGCTGTAGATCTTCGTCTGCACGCCCCGCGCGATGAGCTCGTCGACCGCCGCGTCGATGTCGGCGACCGGAAAGTTCAGGATCGTGAAGCTCGCCGGCTCGTGGTTCGGTTTCGCGTACACGAGGATCGACCCGCCATGAGGCAGGCGGAGGTCGAGGAACCCCATCGCGTCGGTGCGCACGTCGAGCCCGAGCGTCTCGCCGTAGAACTGCTTCGCCGCGTCGATGTCATCGACACTGAAACCGCTGAATGCGTCTTCCGCTGTGAACGCCGCCATGCCACCAGCATCCGCCTGTCGACGGCGAATGTCGAGGGTCATCGCTGCATCCGCGGATCCGCCGTCGGGTCGGCGTACATCTCGGGGCAGCCCTCGGCGGCGGCGTCCGGGCGCAGCTCGTAGTGCCACGGCTCGTTCGCGTAGATCTGGCACAGCCCGTAGGCCGCACCGTGCTGGGCGAGCCAGTCGAGGCTCGGCAGGGGGCCGAGGTCGACCGCCTCGCCCGAGACGTGCAGCGAGGTCTCGGGCGTCGCGACCCAGCGCTCGGCCTCCTCCGCGGAGCCGTAGCCGACGACGGCCTCCTGCAGCAGATGCGTCTGCAGCGCGGCCGAGCGCCACCCGCTGTTCACGAGCAGGGTCACCCCGGCGTCGTCGGCATCCCGCGCCGCCCGCTGCAGGGCGTCGAGCAGCGCCGGCTCGAGGTTGCCGACCGCCACCCGGTCGGTGTCGAACACCGTCGGCTGATCGCCGTCGCGGATGACGCCGTCGGCCTCGCTCGGGGCGATCACGGATCCACCCGGCGGAATCGTCGCCGGGTGGTCGACCGTCGTGCCCACGGAGGTCTCGGACGGCGCGTCGACGGCGCCTCCGGCGGAGAGGACGGATGCCGCAGCCAGCGACTGCTGCACGGCGAAGGCGGCGATCACGGCAGCCGTGAGGCCGGCGAGCGTCCAGACCAGGCGTCGCGCGCGGCTCGGGAAGGGCGAGGTGGTGCGGTTCATGTCTCCAGTGCAGCGGTGGCGCGGTTGCCGGAGCGTATGGGGTTCTGCATACGCTCGCGATATGCCGCGATGCGTAGGATCGCAGCCATGCGTGTGCTGATCGTCGAGGACGAGCCCTACCTCGCCGAGGCCGTCCGCGACGGGCTCCGGCTCGAGGCCATCGCCGCCGACATCGCCGGTGACGGGCACACCGCCCTGGAACTCCTCGACGTCAACGCCTACGACATCGCGGTGCTGGACCGCGACATCCCCGGACCCTCCGGCGACGACATCGCCCGCGCCATCGTGGCCTCGGGCGCCGGCATCCCGATCATCATGCTGACGGCCGCGGATCGTCTCGACGACAAGGCGTCCGGCTTCGAGCTGGGCGCCGACGACTACCTCACGAAGCCGTTCGAGCTCCGCGAGCTCGTGCTGCGCCTGCGCGCGCTCGACCGGCGCAGGGAGCGGGCGCGGCCGCCCGTGCTCGAGCTCGCCGGACTCCGGCTCGATCCGTTCCGCCGCGAGGTCTTCCGCGACGACCGCTACGTCGCCCTCACCCGCAAGCAGTTCGCGGTGCTGGAGGTGCTCGTCGACGCCGCCGGGGGTGTGGTCAGCGCCGAGCAGCTGCTGGAGCGCGCCTGGGACGAGAACGCCGATCCGTTCACGAACGCGGTGCGCATCACGGTGTCGTCGCTGCGCAAGCGGCTCGGCGAGCCGTGGGTGATCCTCACGGTGCCTGGCGTCGGCTACCGGATCGGGACGGATGACGATGCCTAGGCGGCGCGGGATGAGCGCGCGCCTCACGCTGACGCTGAGCTACGCGGGGGTGGTGGCGCTGACCGGCGCCGTGATCCTCGCGGTGGTCGGGCTCTTCCTGCTGCGGTACGTGCCGGATCAGAACATCGACGCGAACGTGTTCGTGCCGAACCGCTCCGATCTGCTGCGGGCGTTCGCGCCGGTCGCGTCGCAGGTGTTGGTCGTGCTGCTGGTGCTCGGTCTCGTCGGCGGGTGGCTGCTCGCCGGACGGATGCTGTCGCCTCTCGCCCGCATCGGCGAGGCCGCGCGACTCGCCGCCCAGGGGTCGCTGTCGCATCGGGTGGCCTTGGAGGGGCCGGGGGACGAGTTCCGCGACCTCGCCGACGTGTTCGACGCCATGCTCGCGCAGCTGGAGGCGCATCTCGCCGAGCAGCAGCGGTTCGCCGCGAACGCCTCGCACGAGCTGCGCACACCCCTCGCGATCTCGCAGACGCTGCTGGAGGTGGCGCGCACCGACCCCGATGCCGACACGGGGGCCGTGATCGCACGGCTCTCGGAGGTGAACGCTCGGGCGATAGAGCTGACCGAGGCGCTCCTGCTGCTGAGCAGGGCCGATCGACGGACCTTCACGCGGCAGGACGTCGACCTCTCGCTCGTCGCGGAGGAGGCGGTCGAGACCCTCCTGCCGCTCGCCGACCGCCGCGGCGTGCGCATCGAGGTCGGCGGCTCACCGGCGATGACGCGCGGGTCCGCGGCTCTGCTGCAGCAGCTCGTCACCAACCTCGTGCACAACGCGATCGTGCACAACCTTCGGTCGGACGGCCGCGTCGCGGTGCGCACGCACGACCTCCCCGCGGGGCTCGCGGTCGTGGTCGAGAACACGGGCGAGCCGGTGCCGGCGAGCCGGATCCCGACCCTCGTGGAGCCGTTCCAGCGGGGCGCCGAGCGCACACGTGGCGACGATCACGTCGGCGCCGGGCTTGGGCTGGCGATCGCCGAGCGCATCACCCAGGCCCACGACGGCGCGCTCGTGCTCACACCCCGCGCGGACGGCGGCCTGATCGCGACGGTGTGGCTGCCGCATCCCTCCCCCACCCCCTGAGCCCCGGTCCCTGAGCGCCCTTCGTCTCGTCGCTGCGTGGTTCCTGAGCGAGCGCAGCGAGACGAAGGGCTCATCGCTCAGGAACCAGGGAGACACGACCATCCCACCCCGGTCCTGAGCGAGCGCAGCGAGACGAAGGGCGCCCGCCCAGGAACCAGAGGTACGACCCCCGGTCCCTGAGCGAGCGGAGCGAGACGAAGGGCGCTCAGGCCCGCGGCGGGCCGACCGAGCCGCGCTCGATCAGCTGCTGCGGGAGGGTGTGGCGGCGGGCGGGGCCGCCCTCCCCCTCGATCCGTTCGATGAGCAGTCGTGCGGCCAGCGCGCCGAGCTCGCGTTCGGGCTGCGAGATGACGGTGATGCCGGGGTCGGTGACCGACGTCCACGGCGCGTTGTCGAACGCGACGAGTGAGATGTCGTCGGGGATGCGCAGCCCGAGCTCGCGGATCGCGAGGAACGCCTGGATGGCGATGACGCTGTCCGACGCGATGATCGCGGTGACCGCGGGCTCGCCGGTGATGAGGTCGGTGACCATGCGGCCGATGCCGTCGACGTTGGCGCCGAGGCGCACGAACGCGAGCGGATCCTCGATGCCCGCCTCCCGCAGCGCGGTGCCGATGCCGCCGACGCGGTCGTCGATCACCGACGAGGCCAGGCCCGGGCGGAACCGGAGCAGTCCGTCATCCCAGACGGCCCGCGGCGTGACGGGCGCGTCGTCTTCGAGCGTCGAGACGTAGGCGATGCGCCGGTGACCGGCGTCGAGCAGCGCGCGGGCCAGCATCCCGGCGCCCTCGCGGTTCGCGGCGACGACGGCCTCGGCGTCGAAGTCGTACACGAACCGGTCGAAGAACACGACCGGGCGGCCGGCGTCGACGATCGCGGTGTAGTTCGCGGCGCGGATGGAGGATGCCGGGGCGATGAGGAGTCCGTCGACGCGCTTCGACAGCTGCACCTCGATGGCGGTCTCCTCCGCGTCGGGCTGCTCGCTGGAGTTCGAGAGGATCAGGTCGTAGCCCGCGGCTTCGGCCACATCCGCGGCGCCGCGCGTGGCCTGGGCGAAGGCGGGGTTCTCGATGTCGCCGACGATGATGCCGATCGTGCTCGACCGGCCGGTGCTCATGCTGCGCGCCACCTCGTTGGGCCGATAGCCCAGTTCTGCCGCGGCATCCCGCACCTTCTGGCGCACCTTCGCGCTGACCGCGCCGTAGTCGCCGAGCGCTCGGGCGGCGGTCGCCTTGGCCACCCCGGCGCGCAGCGCGACGTCTGCCACCGTCGCGACCCGACGGCCCTCATTCTGCGCACTCACCGGCGGCACCTTCCTTCTCTTCCGCGGCTCCCCAGCATATTGACGAGGTCCTGCGGCGCGTGTACTCTCCTGGAAACACCCAATTGAGACCGGTCTCAATCTACCCGAGATCCGCTCGAGGCTCACGCCTATCGACACAGCAGTCCTTACCGAGAGGAGCCACATCGTGGCCAGAAAGTCCTTCCGCCGCATCGCGGTCGCCGCGGCAGTCGCCGGGGTTCTCGCCCTCACCGCCTGCGGCCAGAGCGGCAGCAGCACCTCGTCCGGCAGCGACGCCGACGACAACCCCTACGGCCTGATCACGCCCGGCCAGATCCGCGTCGCCAGCCTCGGCGACGCCAAGCCCTACACGTTCACCGACGGCAGCGGCGAGTTCACGGGCTTCGACGTCGAGCTCTTCACCGACGTGGCCGAGCGCATCGGCATCGACGACGTCGTGTTCACCGGCCAGGACTTCTCCGGCCTCCTCGCCGCGGTCTCCAACGGCCAGTTCGACGTGGGCGTCGCCGCGATCGGCATCACCGAGGAGCGCGAGAAGACGGTCGACTTCTCCGACGGCTACCTCGCCGGCTACCTCACCGTCATGGCCAGCCCCGACAGCGGCATCACCGACGAGGACAGCCTCGCGGGCAAGCGCCTGGGCGTCGTGCAGGGCACCCTGCAGGAGGCCTACGCGGTGAAGAACTTCACCGACACCGAGCTCGTGCGCTTCCCCGACAACAACGCCGCGATCTCGGCCGTCAACAGCGGCTCCGTCGACGCCCACTTCCTCGACTACGAGGCGGCCAAGGAGTACGCCGAGCAGTACGGACTCGAGAACGCGATCGACATCCCGTCGTTCGACGCCCCCGCCGGTTTCGCGATCGCGAAGGGCAAGGACGAGTTCAAGAAGGCCCTGAACGACGCCCTGCACGAGGCGATGGAGGACGGCACCTGGAAGGAGCTCTACGAGAAGTGGTTCCCGGGCTCCCCGATGCCCGACCAGTACCTGCCCAGCGACGAGCAGGGCGACGGCGACAGCGAGTAATCGCCGCGGCGGGTGCGGAGCATCCTCCTCCGCACCCGCCCACCCGAAGGAGATCCCATGGACTGGCTCGACAACATCATCCGGACGTTCCTCGACTTCGACGCGATGCTGCAGGTGCTCCCGCAGCTGCTCGGCACAGGACTCGTCAACACCCTCATCATCTCGGTCGCCTCGACCGTGCTCGGCATCGTGATCGGCATGATCCTCGCGATCATGGGCGTCTCGCGCACCGCCTGGCTGCGTATCCCCGCCCGTGTCTACACCGACATCTTCCGCGGCCTCCCCGCGATCCTCACCATCCTGCTCATCGGCCAGGGCTTCGCCCGCGCCAGCCAGCAGCTGTTCGGCCCCTCGCCATACCCCCTCGGCATCCTGGCCCTCAGCCTGATCGCCGGCGCCTACATCGGCGAGATCTTCCGTGCCGGCATCCAGAGCGTCGAACGCGGCCAGCTCGAGGCCTGCCGCGCCCTGGGCATGACCTACGGCAGCGCGATGCGCCTCGTCGTGGTCCCGCAGGGCATCCGGCGCGTGCTGCCGGCCCTCGTCAACCAGTTCATCGCGATCGTGAAGGACTCCAGCCTGGTGTACTTCCTCGGGCTGCTGGTCAGCGAGCGCGAGCTGTTCCGCGTCGGACAGGATGCCGCGGTCCTCACCGGCAACCTCTCGCCGCTGGTGCTCGCGGGAATCTTCTATCTCGTGATCACGGTGCCGCTGACGCATCTCGTGAACTACTTCGACAACCGATTCCGCACCGGACGACGCAAGGCGACCCCGCCGAAGAGCGGCCTCGAAGAGGTCCAGCAGCAGTCGCTCAGCCCGGCCCTCGTGCATGGAGAGAACACATGACCTACACCTCGCCCCTCCCCGTCACCGACGGACGCTTCTACGAGGGCTCCCGACTGCAGATCGAGAACCTCGTGATGGCGTACGGCGACGTCGACGTGGTCCGCGACGTCTCGATCACCGTCGAGCCCGGCACCACGACGTGCATCATCGGACCGTCCGGGTCCGGCAAGTCCACCCTCCTGCGGGGCGTGAACCGCCTGCACGAGCCGAAGGCGGGCCGCGTGACCCTCGCCGACGACGACGCGCTGCGGCTGAAGCCCGACGTGCTCCGCCGCCGGGTGGGACTCGTCTTCCAGCACTTCAACCTCTTCCCCGACCACACCGCGCTCGACAACGTGGCGCTCGCGCTGCGCAACGTCAAGCGGATGTCGAAGGGGGAGGCGCAGCGGATCGCGCTCGCCCGTCTTACCGAGGTGGGCCTCGCGGAGCGCGCCGACCACCGCCCGCGCGACCTCTCCGGCGGGCAGCAGCAGCGCGTCGCGATCGCCCGGGCCCTCGCCATGGAGCCCGAGGTCATGCTGTTCGACGAGGCCACGAGTGCGCTCGACCCAGAGCTGGTGAAGGGCGTGCTCAACCTCATGGCCGAGCTCGCCCAGCGCGGCATGACCATGCTCGTCGTCACGCACGAGATGGGCTTCGCCCGCAAGGTCGCCGACCAGGTGGTCTTCATGGACGAGGGCAAGGTCGTCGAGTCGGGCACGCCGGACGAGATCTTCGACGCTCCGAAGAGCGATCGGCTGCGGCTGTTCCTCTCCGAGGTGCTGTGATGGTCATCCGCACCGCGATCCTCGGCTTCGGCACCGCGGGACGCCTGTTCCACGCCCCGTTCCTCGCCGCCGACCCGGCCTTCCGCATCGATGCGATCGTCACGAGCGATCCTGATCGTGCCGGGAAGGCTCAGCAGGAGCACCCGCAGGCCCGCATCCTCCCCGACGCCGACGCGCTCTGGGCGGATGCCGGGGCCTTCGACCTCGTCGTCGTCGCGTCGCCCAGCGGCAGCCACCGCGCGCACGTCGAGACGGCACTCCGCGCCGGGCTGCACGTCGTCGTCGACAAGCCGTTCGTGGCGGACGCCGCGGAGGGCGAGGCGCTCATCGAGCTCGCCCGCACACAGGGCCGCATGCTCACGGTGTTCCAGAACCGGCGCTGGGACGGCGACTTCCTCACTCTCCGTGCGCTCGTCGAGTCGGGCCGGCTGGGCGAGGTGCGTCGCTTCGAGTCGCGGTTCACGTGGTGGAAGCCCGAGATCAAGAAGGGGTGGAAGGCGCAGGCGACCGTGGCGGATGCCGGCGGCATCCTGTTCGACCTCGGTCCCCACCTCATCGACCAGGCCCTGCAGCTGTTCGGTCCCGCACGCGTCGTGTACGCCGAGGTCGACCGGCTGCGGGAGGGCGTCGTGGCCGACGACGACGTGTTCGTGGCTCTCGAGCACGAGTCGGGGGTGCGCTCGCACCTCTGGATGAGCGCCGTCTCCCCGACCTCCGGCCCGCGCTTCCGCGCGCTGGGCTCCGAGAAGGCGTACACCTCATGGGGGCTCGACGGGCAGGAGCCGGCGCTCGTCGCCGGTGAACGCCCCGGCGACCCCGGATTCGGCGAGACGCCTCCCGACCGATGGGGCACCGTCGGCGTCGGCGACGAGATCGAGACCGTGCCCACCGAGAAGGGCGACTACGGCCGCTTCTACACCGGCGTCGCCGCCGCCATCACCGAGGGCGCGCCCGCCCCGGTCGACCCGGCGGATGCCGTCGCCGGACTCCGCCTGATCGCCGACGCCCACGCGGCGGCCGCCTCTGCCACAACGATGAGCAAGTAAGGAAGAACGAATGTCTGAAACCGGATCCCAGCAGGTCGTCGTCATCGGCGGCGGCATCCTCGGGGTGTCCACGGCCGCGCACCTGGCGCGCGCCGGCGCCGCCGTCACCCTCGTGACCGCGGGCTCGCTCGCCGACGGGGCGTCGGGCCGCTCGATCGCCTGGCTGAACTCGTCGGGCGACCGCTCCTCGGCCTACCACTACCTGCGCCTCATCGCACTGGACCGCTACCGCACCTGGGCGGCGAGCCGCCCCGACAGCAGCGAGTACCTCCGTTTCGACGGTGCGCTCAAGTGGGCGAAGCCCGGTGAGAGCTACCGTGCCACGTTCGACTTCGAGCGCTCGGTGGGCTACGACTCGGTCTGGGTGGAGCGGGCAGGCGTCGCGCGCATCGCGCCCGACGTGAACGCGGATGCCGTCGCCGAGGAGGGCGCCATCTTCAACCCCGGCGAAGGCTGGGTGAACATGCCCCACCTGATCGCGGCGCTCGTCGCCGAGGCCCGTGCCGACGGAGCGACAGTCATCGAGAATGCGGGCGACGCGCGCGTCTCGGTGAAGGACGGATCGGTCGCCGGGGTCGCCCTGGGCGACGGCACGCTCGTCCCCGCCGACCGCGTCGTGCTCGCGACCGGTCCCGCGGTGCCGGCCCAGCTCGCGGAACTCGGGGTCATCGTGCCCGACGCCTCGCCCGCCGCCTTCGTGCTGTTCACCGACCCGGTCGACGTCGAGGTGCGTACCGTGCTCAACACGCCGCGGGTTGCGGTGCGGCCCACGCCGGACCGCCGACTCGTGCTCGACGCCGGCTGGGCCGAGGAGTCCATCGTCGTCGGAGACGACGGCTCGATCACCGTGCCCGACGAATCGGTCCAGGGCCTGCTCGACGAGGCGTCGAAGGTGCTCGCCGGAGCCCCGGCGCTCACCGCCTCGCGCGTCGGCGCCGGGTGGAAGCCGATCCCCGGAGACGGCGAGCCCGTCGCCGGTCCCGTCCCCGGCATCGAGGGTCTCTACACGCTGTTCACGCACTCCGGTGCGACGCTCGGCCTGATCCTCGGCGAGCTCGCAGCCGAAGAGGTGCTGACCGGACGGCCCGCCCCGGTGCTCGAGGCGTTCCGCATCGAGCGCTTCGGTCAGCAGGACCTGCCGGCGACGGTCGGCACCGACGCCTGGTCCCCCGTCGCGGAGTCCTGAGCCGGGGTCTGCGTCTACGGAGACCTGCCGGGTGCAGGGAGGAACGCTTCGGCGCCTCCCTGCACCCGGTTTCGTTCCCCGGTCCCTGAGCGAGCGCAGCCACCCCCGGCGTCTGAGCGAGCGCAGCCACCCCCGGCTCCTGAGCGAGCGCAGCGACCCGCGGTTCCTGAGCGAGCGCAGCGACCCGCGGTTCCTGAGCGAGCGCAGCGAGACGAAGGGCCGCGCATATTGGCGGCGGCTGGCGCCTCATTCGCGCTGGCCCACCGCTCTGCGCGTCTGTTCGATCATCAAGGCGGCTGCGTGCACGAACCCGAGGTGGTCGCTGAACGATGCCGGTCGTTCCCGACGTATGAGAATCGGCTCAGCGACTGGGGTCGCACGAGCAGGCCGCGCCACCGATCGGGCTGCACCCGCGTGCCCGTCGCGGTGTCATAGTCATCGGATGCTTCCGAACGCGTCAGCCGACCGAGAGCGTCATAGGAGTACGCGTGACCCAGCGTCTCGACCGTTTGCGGGTCGGGCCCTTCGTCAGGCTCGCCGCATGCAAACAAATTCGGACCCGCGTCTCGCGCCATCGAATCCGCATCAGTCGAAGTCGACCAAACGAACCCTATGCGGTAGCCCCTGATTCGTACGAGAGATGCTCACGAAAGGAGGTCGCCGCCCCGGCGAAATCATGAATTGATAGTGGGCCATTCGCTAGAACCGAGACCAAATTTGGCTCCAGGAGTGAACTCGCACGTTCTGTTGTTCCGTCACGGGTACGGCGACAGGAAGTGCGGCGGGAGGATGCCGTGCGGGGTGGCGGGGAGCGCGGGCGTCAGGCGACGTTGCCGCGGAGCGCGGCGATCTCCTGGCCGTAGATGCGGGCCTCGGCCTCGGCGTTCTCCTTGAGCTCGCGAGCCATGTCGGCGAACGCGTCGAGGGCCGGGTTCACTCCGACGAGCGTGAACGGACGCTGGACGACGCGGAGGTCGAGCCCCCAGACGTCCTCGAGCACGCGGCGGAGCCAGCCGGTCGAGTGGTCCCAGCCCTCCTTCGGGGTACCGGGGGCGTAGTTGCCGCCGAGCACCGTCACGAGCGTCGCCGGCTTGCCGCGCAGCGCGGTGCCGGTCGGGTCGATGCGGGGATCGGTGTAGGCGAGGTCGAACGACGTCTTGAAGTGCTGCGAGACGCCGTAGTTGTACAGCGGCACGGCGAACAGGAGCGCGTCCGCGCCGATCAGCTCGTCGGCGAGCGTCGTCGCCAGGGCTCGCGCGTCGTTCTGGGCAGGGGTGCGCTGGGTCTCGTCAACGAAGCCGCCGGTGACGGCATCCGCCCACGCCGTCGCGGGGATCGGGTCGGCGGCCAGGTCGCGCCGCGTGACGTTCGAGTCCGGGTGGGACGCCGTCCACTCGGCTTCGACGAGGTCGGCGAGCGCGCGGCTGGCGGACGACGCGGGAAGGATGCTGGCATCCAGGCGGAACAGGGACATGGGCCTACCTCTCGCTTTTTTGTAGTCGCTACTTTTTTCTTAGCGACGCTGATTAATGTAGCACGGGTAGGATGGGCGAATGGCCGAGATCGAGGAGGAGCGTCACGTCTGCGACGCCGCCGTGACCCTGGCCTTCAGCGTGCTCGGCAAACGGTGGAACGGCATGATCGTGTCGTCCCTCGGCGCCGGCCCGTCGACGTTCGTCGCCCTGCGCCGCGCCGTCGCCGGCATCAGCGACACCGTGCTGTCGGATCGACTCGGCGAGCTCTCCGACGCCGGACTCGTCGCCCGCACCGTCGACGCGGGTCCGCCGGTCACCGTCTCGTACGCGCTGACCCCGAGCGGGGAGGGACTGCTCCCGATCCTCGACCAGCTCGGCACCTGGGCCTCCGCGAACCTCGAGGTCCGCGCCCGCTGAGGTAGACGCCCCTCACGGCATCCGGCGTCACCAGGGGCTGGGCTCGTAGTCCTTGAGGAAGACGCCGTGGATGTCCTCGCCGGCCTCGCCGCGCACGATGGGGTCGTACACCCGGGCGGCGCCGTCGACCAGGTCGAGCGGGGCGTGGAACCCCTCCTCGGCGAGACGCACCTTCGTGTAGTGCGGGCGCTCGTCGGTGATCCAGCCGGTGTCGACGGCGGTCATGAGGATGCCGTCCTTCTCGAGCATCTCGCCGGCGCTGGTGCGCGTGAGCATGTTGAGCGCGGCCTTCGCCATGTTGGTATGCGGATGCCCCGGCCCCTTGTACCGGCGGGAGAATTGACCCTCCATGGCCGAGACGTTCACCACGTACTTGCGGTGCGCGCTCGACGCGGCCATCGAGGCGCGCAGGCGGCTGATCAGCAGGAACGGCGCGGTCGTGTTCGCCAGCTGCACCTCGAGCATCTCGAGCGGGTCGACCTGGTCGACCGACTGCACCCAGCTGTTGACGCGGTTCACGTCGGGCACGAGTCCGCCCGCATCGATCGCGGTGCCGTCGGCGTGCTTCTCGAGCGACGACGAGCCGGGGGCCATGGCCAGACGGGCGAGGTCTTCGGCGGTGAGCGCCTGTCCGCCCTGCTCGGCGACGGTTCCGCCGAGGGCCGCGACCGAGAGCAGCGGGTGCGCGTCGACCGACGCCTGCAGCGCCTGCGGGTGCGGGTCGGCGGTGTGGCCGAAGGTCTCCATCTCGGGGAGCGGTCCGTCGGGGAGGGGCTGCAGCTCGGCATCCGCCAGCAGCGAGTACGCCCCGGGCGAGCGCCGCACCGTCTGCGCGGCGTTGTTGATCAGGATGTCGAGGGGTCCCTGCGCCGCGACCGAGTCGGCGAGGCCGATCACCTGGGCCGGGTCGCGCAGGTCGATGCCGACGACCCTCAGGCGGTGCAGCCAGTCCCCCGCGTCGGGCAGCGCCGAGAAGCGGCGCACGGCGTCACGCGGGAAGCGGGTGGTGATGGTGGTGTGGGCGCCGTCGCGCAGCAGGCGCAGCGCGATGTGCATGCCGATCTTCGCGCGGCCCCCGGTGAGCAGCGCGCGCTTGCCGGTGAGGTCGGTGCGTGCGGTGCGCTTGCCGTGGCTGAAGCGCGCGCAGTCCGGGCAGAGCTGGTGGTAGAACGCGTCGACCATCGTGTACGGCTGCTTGCAGATGTAGCAGTTGCGGGGCTTGAGCAGCTCGCCGGCGATGGGGGCGTCGACGCTCGTGGCGAGGTCGATGCCGCGGGTCTCGTCGTCGATGCGGTCGGGCGCCCCGGTGGCGGTGCGGGCGACGACGGCCTTGTCGGCCTCGGCGATCGCGTCGCGGATCTCCTTGCGGCGCACGCGCTTGACGGCCTTGAACATCGCCGCGGTCGCGTGGCGCACGGCGATGAAGTCGGGATGCTCGTTGTCGATCTCGTGCAGCTCGGCCAGCACGCGCAGGGTGGTGGCGAGGTCGTCCGGATCGATACCGGCGCCGAGGTCGGGAGTCGCGTCGGTCATTGTGCCGATTTTACGCGAGCGAGCTGGGCGTTCACCGCCGCGGTCGAGGAGTGGCGGACGCCCTCGACCCGGGACCGCTCGCCGGGCACAATGTGTTCATGGTCACCGATGATCCGCACGTCCTGGGCGACGGGCTGCTTCCGACGCCGTTCACGGCCGCCGAGATCTGCGCGGCGACCGGGGCGGGGAAGACCATCACCCTGTTCGTGGAATCTCCGGACGGCTCGACGCACGAGCGTGTCAACCGCTTCCATACGACGGATGCCGAGGGTGCCACGCTCGACGCCTGGTTCGCCGACAACCCCGGCGACGTGGTCTCGAGCCGCGTGACCTGGCGGGAGCTGCAGGAGCACGCGGCCTTTCCCGCCGACCACACCACGGTCTCGACGGAGGCGCTCGACCTCCCGCTGGGCCGGGTGGAGTGCCGGCGCTACGACATCGCCGACGCCCCCGGCGCGCCGGTGGAGACGTACTGGTTCTCTCCCGCGCACCCCGGCATGCCGGTGCGGTACGAGGTGCCGCTCGACGGCGGCATCCTCCGGACGACCGTGCGGAGGATCGAGCCCTCCTGACTCCGGTCGCCCGGAACCTCGCAGCTCTGCGGCACTTCGCACCTTTTCCGGCTCGCGTCTGCGAGATCCTGCCGATCTGCGAACTCCCGCCGATCTGCGGATGCCGGAGCCCGACGTCCGTGGCCGGGCGTAGGGTCTGAGCATGAGCAGCCCACAGTCCGCACGACGTCACGGGGTCGTCCCGTCGTACATGCTCGCGCGCCTCGCGGCGTCCGGGCGCTTCCCCAAGGCGGCCGCGGCCGCGCGTCAAACCTTGACGGCCGGTCGCCCGCCCTTCCGGGCGCGCATCGACCTGTCGATCGACGAGAACGGCGCGCTGGTCGCCGAGGTGTCGGATGCCCCGAACCGCACGATCAGCGACGCCGGCAACACGCAGGAGCTCCCCGGCGCGGTGGTGCGCACCGAAGACGACGGCCCGGTCGACGACACAGCGGTCAACGAGGCCTTCGACGGGCTCGGCGCGACGTTCGAGATGCTGCTGTCCGCCTTCCACCGCAACTCGCTCGACGATGCCGGCGCCCCGCTCGATGCCACGGTGCACTACGGCGTCGACTACGACAACGCGTTCTGGGACGGGCAGCGCATGGTGTTCGGCGACGGCGACGGCGAGGTGTTCCGCGGGTTCACCGGGTCGCTCACGGTGATCGGCCACGAGCTCGCGCACGGCGTCGTGCAGCACACCGCGAACCTCGAGTACCAGGGTCAGCCCGGTGCGCTGAACGAGTCGGTGGCCGACGTCATGGGGGCACTGACCGAGCAGTTCGCCCTGGGGCAGACCGCCGATCAGGCGATGTGGCTCATCGGGGCCGAGATCTTCACCGAGGCCGTGCAGGGCCGCGCGCTGCGCTCGATGATCGAGCCCGGCACCGCGTACGACGACGACGAGCTGGGCAAAGACCCGCAGCCCGCCCACATGAGCGACTTCGTGCGCACGACCGAAGACAACGGCGGGGTGCATATCAACTCCGGCATCCCCAACCGCGCCTTCGCGGTGTTCGCGCTCGACCTCGGCGGCAACGCCTGGGAGACGGCGGGCACGGTCTGGTACCGCGCACTGACGAGCGGTCTCTCGGCCCAGGCGACGTTCGTGGAGTTCGCCGACGCGACGCTGTCCGCCGCCGCCGCGATCGACACCGCGACGGCCGATGCCGCTCGACGCGCGTGGACGACCGTGGGAGTCTATGCAGATGAGCGAGTCCCCGCAGCAGACTGAGCCGGAGTCCTCGGCTCTCGTCGTCATCGCGGTGGTGCGGTCGGGCGGCATCGCCGGGGTCCCCCGACGATGGCGGGTCGAGGCGAGCGCCGACGGGGCGGCCGACTGGATCGACCGCATCGACCGGTGCCCCTGGGATGCCGAGATCGAGAGCAGTCCCGGGGCGGACCGCTTCCAGTGGACGATCCGCGCGCGGACCCCCTCGGAGCGGCGCGAGCGCGAGATCCCCGACGGCGCCCTCTCCGGGCCCTGGCTCGACCTCGTCGAGGCCGTCCGCGCGGCATCGAGCTGAGACCTCAGACCGGGAGCGACGCCTGCTCGACGGCGATCCGCGTCCGCGGCAGTGCCTCGGGGTGGTTCTGCTGCAGCCAGGTCATCATCTTCTCGCGCACCTCGCACCGCAGATCCCACTGGTCCGACGAGTCCTTCGACGACATGACGAAGCGCACCGTCACGAATCCGCCCTGCGAATCGGTGACGGCCGCGCTGGACGACCGTCCGTCCCAGAACGGCGACGCCTGCACGATGCGCTCGAACTGCGCGCGGACCTCGTCCATCGGCAGATGCCAGTCGAGATCCATGAACACGGTGCCGAGGATGGCATCCGACCGGCGCGTCCACGTCTCGATCGGGGTCGTCGTGAAGTAGCTGCACGGCACCACGAGACGCCGCTCGTCCCAGATGTACACGACCACGTACGACAGGTTGATCTCGCCGATCGTGCCCCACTCGCCTTCGACCACGACGACGTCGCCGACCCGGATGGCATCGGTGAATGCCACCTGCACGCCGGCGATGAGGTTGCCCAGGATCGACTGCGCCGCGAGACCCGCGATGATGCTGACGATGCCGGCCGAGGCCAGCAGGCTCGTGCCGACGGCCCGCATCTCGGGGAACGTGAACAGCACCGCTCCGAGGGCCAGGACGGCGATGGTCACGAGCACGAGCCGGTGGATCACCAGCAGCTGCGTGCGCCGGCGACGGGCGTGCGGGCCGACCCGCACCGCCTCCTCGCGGGCCATGAGTCCCTCGAAGCCGAACGACGCCAGCGCGCCGAGCAGCCAGGCCCCGACGAGGATCGTCGCGATGAGGAACAGCCGCGACACCGCCGGCCACCCGTCCGTCTGCGCCGGCTCCGTCGCCGCGCACGCGATCCAGATCGCGACGACGGCGACCGTCGCGAGCATCGACGCGCGCGCCCGGCGGGCGAGTTCCCGCACCCCGCCGACCTTGCGGCTCACGAGAGCCACGGCAAGCGCCAGCAGCGCGACGACGCTCGCCGCCACGACGAGCGCGATGCCGATGGCTGCGGCGGTTCCGATCCAGGAGTCCCAGGTGAAAGCGGCCATCGTTCCACCGTAGGACGACGCGCCTGTCCGCGACCTGGATGCCGGAGCGGATGCCCTCGGCCCGCGGCTCCCGCGGTGGAGGGAGAATGTCGGCATGGGACTGTTCCAACAGCGGCCGGAAGAAGAAGAGAAGCAGTGGGCCGGGCTCCCCTCCGAGCCCCGCGAGCGTGACGGCGTCGCCGATCTCGACACCGCTGCTCCGGTCGATCCGCTGACGCTCGGATTCGGGGCGGCGACCAGCTCGATCGTCTTCCCCGTCGCCCCACCGCCGCCCGCCGCCTCCTCCGTCGAAGATTCCGAGCCGGAGCCCGAGCGCGACCCCGGACCCGACACCGAGCTCGAGACGGACTAGCCCCCGCTTCCCAGGGCCGCCCGTCCGTCCCGAACGCTACGTTAGAAGCCGCGTCATTTCGTATACCTCAGCGACTTAATCGACGTCGGAGGACGCTCGTCCCGCCTCCGCGGCCCGACGCTCGAGACGGCGGCGCAGCGGTGCGAGCTTGGCGACCGCGTCGTCCAGTCCACCCGGACGCGCCCGGCGCAGCCACGCCGTCCGCTGTCGCACGAGCAGCTCGTCGAGAGCATCCCGCAGCTGTGCGGCGGCGCGCGGCTCGAGGGCGTTCAGACCGTCCTTTCCGAGCGACAGCACCTCGGCGCCGAGCAGGGCGAGGTCGATCGCCAGCTCGAGCTCCTCGATCGCGATGCGTCCGTCCGCGGCGGCGGGCGCGGCGCCGACGAGCAGCGCCCGCGCGGTCCGCAGGTGCTCCTCGGCGCGGGCGATCCCCTCCGGCGCCGGCCACGACGCGGCCGGGATCTCACCCGCGCGCCAGAGCACGGTGAAGAGCTGGCTCGCGTTGAGCAGCGGCGACGCCAGGGCGTCCGCCGCGCGTCCGGCCTCGACGATCGCCTCGCCGAAGCGTCCGCTCTCGTCGCCGAACGCGATGTCGTTGCTCAGCTCCGCCATGTCGAGGTCGGCGTTCGCGTCGAGGGACCACGACACTGCCCCGCCGAACAGCAGGGGGGCGAAGGAGACCGTGGGCGGCTCCAGGGATCCGTGGTCGCCCCACTGCGTGTTGAGGTACCCCCGGGCACCGGTCTCGAGGCCGGCCCGGGCCACGTCGATCAGGTTGTCGACGGCGTTGTCGATGCGCCCGACGAAGGACTGCCACGTGCTCGTCCCGGGTGCGAGCCAGAACGGCTCGCCGGACTCCACGAGCGCCGTCGCGCGCCCGCGCGCCCCGGCACGCGTCGCCTCGACGTCGAAGGCGATCGCCTCCCACTTCGCCCGCAGCTCGTCGTCGGCGCCGTCGATCACTGCCGAGCTGAGCTGCGGCCCGTCGTACTGCCAGACCACGGGCACGGCGTTCTGGGGCACGCGGCCCATCAGCTCGGGATGCTCGGCGAAGATGTCGGCCCAGAACTCGACGTGGTAGCCCTCGGCGGTGAGCTGCTCGAGCAGGTAGCGCACGTACTCGAAGTACACCTCGCCGCTGCCCCGCTCGGCGACGAGCTGCGCCGACGCCCCCTGCCCGAGCTCGAAGGGCTCGTCGGCGCCGATGTTGATCTTGCCGCTGCTCGCGGTCGCCGCGATCTCGCGCAGCAGCCCGAGGGCGAAGTCGGCGTTCTCGCGGGTGGGCTGGAGGGTGGCCGCCGCGCGGTGCTCGAAGCCCCAGACGTACCCGCCGGGCGTCTCGGAGCGGTGGCTGTAGGCGTCGTGGCGCAGCCAGCGCTCCATGTGGCCGAGGCAGTTGACCGAGGGGACGAAGTCGATGCCGCGGGCGACGCACTGCGCGTCGAACCAGCGCAGGTCGTCGACCGTGAAGGGCGAGGCGTCCTGCCAGACCACATCGTGGCCGCGATAGGCGAACGTGTGCTCGATGTAGAGCTCGAAGTGGTTGAGGCGGGCCCGCTCGGCCAGGTCGAGGTAGCGCAGGAGGGTCGCGCGGGTCGGCACCCGATCGCGGCTGACGTCGAGCATGTAGCCGCGCACGGCGAAGTCCGGGTGGTCCGCGATCTCGACGACGTACGCGGAGAAGGAGGGGTGCGCGCGCAGCTGGTCGAGTGTCGACAGGCCGTAGCGCAGACCGCGCTGATCGGCATGGGCGAGGAGGATGCCGTCGGCCGAGGTCCGCAGGCGATACCCCTCCGCGGGTAGCCCCTCGTCGAGGATGACCTCGAGCGGCGCGTCGACGGCCGCGCCCGCTCCCGGGGTGGCCGTGGCGGCACGCGGTCGGGGGAACAGCGATCCCAGCAGGTCGATCATCTTCGTCCTCTTCCCTGGTGCCCGATGCGGGCGAGCACCCTCTGATCTTGTGTGCGTCCCTGCCGCCGTCGGAGGTACTCGTCGACCGCCGCAGCCGCGCCGCTCACGCGCGCAGGCGCGCCGCTCCGCGCGCCGGGAGATCCGCCAGCTCGGGCGCGAGCATCACGCGCTCGTCCAGCCGGAGGGATTCCAGGAAGGGCGAGACGGCCGCCATGTCGCGCAGAGCCGAGCGCACGGCGTCGAGAAGCGGCTGACCGGCGTTGGCCACCCCGCCCATGAGGATCACGCGCTCGGGGTCGAGCGACAGCATCACCATGCGGATGCCGATCGCCAGGGCCCCCGCGAGACGATCGACGGCGGAGCGCGCCGCGGCGTCGCCCTCCTCGGCACGGGCGAACATCTGCTTGACCGACACGGTCGACCCGTCGGCGAGCTGAGGGCGGGTGACGGCGGATCCCGAGGCGTACTGCTCGAGGCATCCGCGCTGGCCGCACTTGCAGACCGGGCCCTCGGGGTCGATCGGAATGTGCCCGATCTCGCCGGCGACCCCCTGCGCTCCGCGCCAGACGCGGCCGTGGATGACGAGGCCGGCGGCGAGTCCTGTTCCGCTCGAGATCACGGCGGCCGAGCGCTCGCCCAGACCGAGCGCGTGCGCCACCCCGAGGGCTGCGGCGTTGACGTCGTTCTCCACGTGCACGCGACCGGGGCGGCCCAGGCGGGCGCCCACCGCCTCGACGATGTCGAACGGCTGGTCGATGCCGAGGTTGACCGCGTGGGCGACGACGCCGGTGTCCGGGTCGACCACCCCGGGGATGCCGATGCCGACATCGCGGATGCGGCGGATGTCGATGCCCGTCTGGTCGAGGAGCGAGGCCACGACCTCCTCGATCGTGTCGAGCACGCCGCTCTCGGTCGGGCGCGTGCGCGTGCGCGCGCCGGCGAGGATCTCCCCGTCGGCGTCGGTCACGACACCGCGCACCTTGGTGCCGCCGACGTCGAGACCGATCGCGTACTCCGGGACCGGCAGGGGATCGGCCGGCGGGTCCAGGAGCGTCGCCCCCGTGTCGAGTGCCACCATCAGCCCTTCACCGCGCCGCCGACGAGACCGGTGGCCATGCGTCCCTGGACGATGAGGAAGACGATGATCACCGGGATGGCGATCAGCGCGGAGCCGGCCATGATCCCGCCCCAGTCGGTGGCCTCGTAGCTGACGTTGAAGCGTCGCAGCCACAGCGGCAGCGTCGCGGCGGCGTTGTCCTTCATGATGACGAGGGCGAGGGTGTACTCGTTCCACGCAGACAGGAACGCGAAGATGCTCGAGGCGACGAGTCCCGGGGCGAGCAGGGGCAGGGTCACGCGCGTGAAGGCCCCGAAGCGGGAGAGCCCGTCGACCTGCGCGGCCTCTTCGAGCTCGTACGGGATTCCGTCGATGAAGCCCTTGAGCATCCAGATGGTGATCGGGATGCTGTGACCGGCGTAGAGCAGGGCGAGGCCGAGTGCGCTGTTGATGAGGTCCCAGCTGTCCATCATGCGGTACTGGGAGATGAACATCGCCTCGGCGGGGATCATCTGGATCACCAGGATCGTGACGATGATCGCGCCCTTGCTGCGGAACCGGAACCGGCTCACCGCGGCGGCCGCGAGGATCGCGGTGACCACCGACATGCCGACGGCCAGCACCGTCACGGTGGCCGACATCCCCATCGCGCTCCAGAACGTCTGGTCGCCGAGGACGCGGCCGAAGTTGCCCGTGAAGAACGACGACGGGAAGAGCGTGACGCCCGAGCCGTACAGCTCGTCGTCGGTCTGCAGAGAGGAGTTGATCATCCAGTAGATCGGGAAGATCCACAGCAGCGAGAACAGCACCGCGATGATCGTGAAGACGGTGCGCTGTGCACGCGACCGGGGAGACCGACGTGCGCGGATCGGCCGTCGGTTGGTGACGACCGCCACGGTGGTGGCTTCCGTGGGGGGTGCGGAGGTGAGAGTCATGCCTGAGTCGCATTCTTGAGAAGCTGGCGGACGTATCCGGCGGTGAGCGCGAGCGTGAGGACCAGCATGATCATCGCGACCGCGGATCCCTGGCCGTAGTTGCCCTGGCCGAGACCGATCTCGTAGATGTAGGTGCCCAGCACGTTGGTCTCGCTGGTGACCCCGCCCGCATCCTGCAGGACGGAGATCTGGGTGAAGACGCGGAGATCCCAGATGATCTGGAGCATCCCGACGAGGAAGAGGACGGGGGCGATCATCGGCATGGTGACCGAGAAGAAGCGTCGGAAGGGTCCGGCGCCGTCGAGGTGCGCGGCCTCCATCACGCTCTCGTCGAGCTGCGTGACCGAGGCGTAGACCATGAACATCACCAGGGGCACGGAGCCCCAGATCACCACGGCGCCGGCGATGACGAAGAACGATCCCGGCTCGAGCAGCCACGCGTAGTTGTGGAACTGCTCGAACCCGAGCGCGACCAGCACCGTGTTGACGACGCCGTTGCGGGTGTTGAACAGCCACTGCCAGACGGTGAGCGACGACAGGTGCGGCATCGCCCAGGCGAGGAGCATCGCGACCTGCAGCAGCACGCGGGCCGGAGTGGGGATCTTGGTCATGAGCAGCGCGGCGAGGACGCCGAGCACCATGGTGAGCGTGGCGACGATCGCGCAGAAGACGATCGAGCGGATCATCACGCCCCAGAACACCGGGTCGCTCAGCACGCGCACGTAGTTGTCGAGAGCGATCCACTCCGCCGGCTGCCCGAACTGCTGGGCGAGCCCGAACTTCTGGAACGACATGAAGAACTGCGTGACGAGCGGATAGCCCTGGGTCACCAGCACGATCGCGATCGCCGGCAGGCCCAGCCAGAGCGGGAGCAGCTGGCGGCGGCGGATCGCCGGGCGCCGGGAGGAGACGGTTGTCGACATGCGGAATGGCTCTCTCGTAGATCGGGGTGCCGGCGCGGACGCCGGCACCCCGATGCGATCAATCGTTGAGGAGAGACGCGATGGTCGCGTCGTACTCCGCGGCGAGCGCCTTGACGTCGCCTCCCTGCGCGAGCTCCGTGAAGAGGTTGCGCATGGTGTCGTTGCTCTCGATGATTCCCCAGCCCGGGGTGAGGGGGGTCATCCAGGCGTTCTCGACGGCGGCGACCTGCTCGATGGCGGCGGGGTTGTCCTCACGCGGGCTCGCGTACTCGGTGTTGCCGGGCACCCAGCCGCCCTCGGTGGCGAAGTACTCCTGGAACTCCGGCTCGAACATCATCGCGAGCAGCTCGCGGGCGTGCTCCTGGTTCGGCGAGAGCGCCGAGATGCCGATGTTGGATCCGCCGGCGAGGGCGTGGCCGACCTCACCCGACTCGAGCCCCGGCAGCGCGAAGGCGCCGGTGTCGGCCTGGATGGCGGGGTCGATCTTGTCCCACGCGTTCGGCAGCGAGGAGAACATCGCCGCGCGTCCCTCGTTGAACGGCACGAAGGGGGCGCGGGTCTCGTCGACCGTGGCCGTGGCGGCCGTCGACATGCCCTCGCTGTAGACCTTCTGCAGAGCCTCGAGGCTCGCGATGCCCTCGGGGCTGGAGAGCGTGCCCTTCCACTCCTCGCCGTCGAGCTCGGCGATCGGGTTCTCGTAGCTGAACAGCCAGCCGAGACCGTTGCCGAGGTCCTTCGCGGGGATGAAGATGCCCTCGAAGTCCGGGATGGAGGAGTTGGCCTCGCGGAGCGTCACGGCAGCCTCGTTGAGCTCCTCGATCGACTCGGGGATCTCGAGACCGGCGGCCTCGAACATGCTCTTGCGGTAGTAGACGACGCGCGCGCCGGCGAAGAACGGAGCGGCGTACATCTCCTCCTCGACCGAACCGGCGTCGACCAGGGCGGGGATCAGCTTGTCGCCGCCGATCTCCTCCTTCAGGTCGGAGATGTCGGAGAGGGCGCCGACGGTCGAGAACGTGCGCACCTGGGTGTTGCCGAACTCCACGACGTCCGGCGTCTGGGTCTCGCTCGCGAGAGTGGTCTGGAGCTTGGTGACGATGCCGTCCCAGTCCTGGATCTCGATGGTGAGCTCGGCGCCGTCGTGACGGTCCGCCCACTCGGACTTCAGCCACTCCTGCGCGACATCGGGCACATCGTCGCGCATGAACCAGACCGTGAGGTCGGGGCTGGACTCGCCGCCGTCGGAGCCGGAGCTGGCCGCGCCGCCGCTGCAGGCGGACAGCGCCAGGGCGCCGACCACGAGTGCGCCGAGCGCCGCATGCTTCTTCATCTTCATGGATAGTTCCCTCTCATGATGCGCCGCGACCAGCTGCGGCGACGGATCTTCGTTGAACCGACGTGAGGATCATGTCGTCGGTCTCATTATTAATTACGTACGGGGTCTACACAAACTATTTCTTGGCCCAATGTTGGGCAGAACGTGTTTCGTTCCCGTTTCGCGCCTGATTCCATGGTGTAAAAGCCCGGAAATACGTCGGATGTCTCTGAATAACGCAGGATTGGGCGCGCAAAAATTACAAATTCGGAGCGGATGCCGACGCGACGCGACACCCTCGTCCGGGCGCGCCGGCGGGGCACCGCGCCGTCGCGGGTTCCCTGGTGGGCCCGGTCGGAGCCCGCGGCGGGGACGGCGGTGTCAAGCGTTCTCGCCGAGGCGCTCGAACTCGACCAGACGCTGGGCGAGCACCTGCGCCGCGACGCCGCTGATCACGATGTCATCGCCGCTGGTCGCTCGACGCACCTGCAGGGTGGGCCGGTACGGACCCACCGACAGCATCCGCCCGGTCGTCTCGGCCACCGCGTCGATGACGAGCCCGAGATCGACCCGATCCGGCCCGGCGATGATGACGTCGGCGATGTCGAGCATCCCCACAGCCGGAGCGATGGCCCGTCCGATCACCGTGCCGAGTGCGCGATGGGCGTCGATCCGCTCCTCGCCCGTCGAGGCGAGGATCCGGTCGAGCTCGGTGGCCGCGGCCGACTCCACCGTCTCGTCGCTGCCCTCGGCGAGGCGCACCCGGCCGAACTCGCCGCTCGCGTGATTCGTGCCGCGGATGATGACGCCGTTCAGCATGACCGCACCGCCGAGGCCCGTTCCGAGGCGGATGAGCACGGCGTCGGCATCCGCACTCGATCGGAACTCCGACGAGATCGCCGAGTTCGCGTCGTTCTCGACGTAGGTCGGCAACCCGAATCGCGTGCTCACCAGCTGCGCGAGGGGCACGTCCCTCCAGCGCAGGTTGAAGGCCTCGAGCACGCGGCCCTCTTCGTCGACGACGCCGGGAGTGCCGATGCCCACGCCGCGCACCGGCACGTCGGCACGGGACAGCTGCAGAGCGATGAGGTTCATGACGGCATCGATCGCCGCGTCGCCCGTCATGTCGCGACTGTCGACCTCCGCCGTCGACAGCACCTCGCCGTCGAAGCCGACGAGGGCGGCGCGGAACTTGTCGAGCTGGCTGAGGTCGGCCGCGACGACCGCATACGCGCGCGGGTTCGCCCTGAGAAGAGTGGCGGGCTTGCCCCGCCGGCCCGTCGACTCCCGGGCGCCGATCTCGATGAGGAGTCCCTCGTCCATCAGCTCGGTGACCACGTGCGAGACGGTGATCCGCGAGAGACCGGTGATCCGTGCCACGTCGGCCCGGCTGATCCCCGGCGCGCGCAGCAGCATGCGCAGCACCAGCAGCCGGTTGTGCGCGCGGGCGCCCGAGGGGCGCAGGGCCTGGCCGTCTCCGACGTGGGGGTTCATACGCGCTCGCTTCTGCTCGGGCCGGCACGAGGCGTGCGCAGAGGGCCGTGGAGTGTTCCCAGGGTGGCACAGCCGGGAGCGCGAGGCGAGTCCCGCATTTCGTATACTTCACGTACATACCGGCCCGGCATCCGCCGTGCGACGTGAACGGAGACCCGCGATGAACGCCTCGATCTCGACCCCGCACGCCCCGGCGCCGTACCCCGTCTTCTCGCAGGGCGTGCGCAACGGAGCCCTCGTGCAGGTCTCCGGCCAGGGCCCGGCCGATCCGGCCACCGGCGAGCATCTGCACCCCGGCGACCTCCGCGGCCAGACGATCCGGACGCTCGACAACGTCCGCGCGATCCTCACCGCCGGCGGCGCCGACTTCGCCGACGTCATCATGGTCCGCGTGTACCTGACGAAGCGCGAGGACTTCGCCCCGTTCAACGAGGTCTACGCCGAGTACTTCGCCGGCCTCGGCCTCGACGTGCTCCCGGCCCGCACCACCGTCTTCGTCGGGCTCCCGGTCGAGACGATGCTCGTCGAGATCGACGCCCTCGCCGCCGTGCGCTGACCGCCGTCAGTCCGCGGCGGCGCGCTCCACGGCCGCCAGCTCGACGAGCGCGGCCGAGACGTGCGCCTCCTCCCCCGGACGCAGGGGCTGCGGGTTGAGGGCGATCGCGGATCCCACGACGAGCACCGCCACCTGGGGCTCGCGCTCCCACAGCAGCTGCTTCACCTCGGCTGCGCGCTCGGGCGAGTCGAAGACGATGAACGCACGGCTGTGCGGCTGGCCGGCCTCGCTCGGAAAGTCGCTGCGCGCCGTCAGTCCGGCATCCTGCGCGGTCTGCAGCCAGCCGCGCACCACGGTCTCGTATCCCGCGAGCAGCTGCTCCTCGTCGACTGCGAACGCGTACTCGAGCGCCGCGAGGATGCCGGCGAGCGACTCCTTGGTCACCTTCATGCCGCGTCCGATGCCGTGGTTCGGCGCCATGTGACGCTGGATGCCGGTGGTGATCGCCCGGGATCCCACGACGATCGCCGAGTCCTGCGGCCCGCGCAGCCCCTTGCCGCCGGAGAAGATGGCCGCCGCGGCGCCGGACTCGTGCGTGAAGCGCCACAGTGACGACAGCGGAGGGATCTGCGCCGCGGCATCCACGATGACCGGCACCGATCTCTCCGCCGCGATCGCCACCACCTCGCTCAGCTCCAGTCCCGGAGCGGGGTACTGGGTGCCGGCGAACCACAGGACGCACACGGTCTCGTCCGAGAGGGCGGCCCGGAGCGACGCGGCGTCGTCGGCGGCCTCGCGGATGCCGACTCCCAGGATGCGGACCGCCAGGTCGTAGTCGTTGCGCTGCGGCGCCAGCATCACCACGTGCGCGTGACCGTCGCGCAGCGGGAAGATCTGCGTGCTCTCCGGCTCGGGGCCCGTGAGCAGCGACGCGACCGAGAGCGTGATCGCCGACGACGCCCCCGCCGTCACCGCCGCGCCTTCGTTTCGGGTGCGCGCGGCGATGGCCTCTCCCGCCGCGATGTAGGCGGCCGGGAGGTCGACGTACGACCGTGCCGCCTCGGCCATCGCCGCGATGACCGGCTCGGGGATGACCGATCCGCCGAGCGCCGTGAGGGTGGCCGCCGCGTTGACGATCATGAGGCTACTCCCCGGGGAGCGCGACGGCGGTCGCGGCGAAGCGGCTCGCTGCCGGCACGCCCAGCCGCTGGGCGAGCCAGGCGTCGCGGGCGTCGTCGTCCTCTCGGTCCCGGCCGGTCGGCACGAAGTGCTCGGCCGCGTCGCCCAGCGCCTCGAGCAGGGCCGGGGCGGATGCCGGGTCCGCATCGGTCACCAGCACCGCGGCGTCGATCCCGGCGGCGTGTTGCGCGGGATCGAACAGCGCCGAGGTCTGCTGCGCGCGCGCCACGGCATCCTCCGGCGCATGGCGGCGCAGGTCGTTGAGCGATTCCATCGGGTATCCGCGGGTACGCGCGGCGCGCTCCCAGGCCGAGGTCAGCAGCAGCCCGTCCACGCGCACGGCTGCGAAACCCGGACGCCGCGCGGCCACGAGCAGCCCGAGGTCCTCGCCGACGGCGGCGACCCGCGAGCGGTCGACCTTCGGGTGCGCGAACAGCAGCTCGGCGGCGCGGAGCGCGTCGGCCACGATGCCGCGGTAGACGTACTCCGCCGGATCGTCGATGCCGTCGATGAGGAGTCCCGGGTACTCCGCGCGGTAGGGCTGGTCGGCGAGCCGCTGGCCGCGATGCATCAGCGTGAGGATCACGTACCGCGACCGGTCGTTGCTGTGCGGCGTGTGGTTGACGCTCCCGTGACGCGGGATCTCGAGGACGGCCGGGAGCGGCCCCTCCGCACGCGGCACGCTGAGGTACCCCGCCACGCGGTAGCGCCCGCTGCCGCGGTGCCCGATCGACGGGAACTCGACGAAGAAGAAGTCCCACTCGTCGGTGGTGCGGTACGGGTCCTGGCGCAGCAACCACTCGGACGGGACGGCGGCGAGCTCTTCGTCGAGAGCGGTCCAGTAGGCGTTCACGCGTTGCTTCCGATCTGGTCGTGCTCCCGCTGGGCGACGGCGGAAGGATGGAGGTGCGCATCGAGGAAGGCGTCGATCTCGGCACTCACCCACGGCAGACCCGCGCCGTGCGCGCACCCGTCGTAGGTCAGGAACTCGACGTCGCCCGGGATGCGGTCCACCAGCTCGTAGGCGGTCTCGGGCGGGCACACGTCGTCACCCATGCCGATGTAGACCTGGGCCGGGCAGACGACGCGGTCCGCGAGATTCAGCACGTCGAGGTACGCGTAGGTGCGATCCACGGCGGCGAAGCGCTCCGGGTGAACCGACAGGTACTCGCGGATCTCCTGGTACGGGTAGGTCAGGGTGAGCCGAGCGGAGTCCATGATGCCGCAGAGGTAGGGCGCCCCCGCGCTGAGGCAGGCGACGCTGTCGGGACGCAGCGCCCCGAGCATCACGGCCAGTCCGCCGCCCTGGCTCGAGCCGTGCACGCCGATGCGCGCGGCATCGACCACGTCGAGCTGCTCCAGCAGGTCGAGGCCGCGCACGACGTCGAGGTAGAACGACCGGTAGGTGGCCGAGTACGGGTCGGTGACCCCGTCGACGAGCAACCCGGGGTACCCCGGGTTCACGTGATCGAGGGCGCGGACCTTGCCGCGCGGAGCGACGCTCATGACCGCGTAGCCCCGCAGCGACCAGGACTTGGCGACCGTCGGGTCGGAGATGTACCCCGGGATGAGCAGGATGCCGGGGAGCGAGGCGACCTGCTCGGCCCCCTCGGGCACCGTCAGCCAGGCCGCCACCCGCACGCCGCCCGCCGAGTCGTACCGCACGTCGTAGACGTCGACGCCGTCGCCCGACAGGATCTCGTCGCGGGTGTAGGTCGCCGCGGCCGGCGTGCGGTCGAGGTAGGTGAGGGAGTCGCGCCAGAACTCGTCGAAGTCATCGGGTCTTTCGACCGCGACCGGTCCCCGGCTCGGATTCGGGAGAACCTCGTGTCGTGTCATCGACTTCCTCGTTCCAGCGTCTCGCAGGGGCACGGGATCACGCTGATCCGTCTCGATCGGACTCAGCCCTCGCGCTCTCCGGTTTTGTACCGATAGTGTACTAATCCATTCGCGGATGCAATCACAATCTGCTCGAGAGATCCGATCTATACCGAGTTCGAAAGGCCCGCCGCATGACGCTCCTTCCTCTTCCCGCCGAGTTCGCCCTGACGGCATCCGACGGCGGAGCCGATCTCTCCGCCGGCGGCGCGGTCGTCGCGCCCCGCGCCTGGTGGCCCTCCCTGCTCACGGTGCTCGGCCCCCTGAGCGCCGCGATTGGGGCGCCCTTCTCGTTCCGCGCGGAGCGAGGAGACGGCACCGCGCTGATCGAGGTCGTCGAGGACGCGGGCCTCTCCGGCGACGCGTACCGGCTGCGCGTGGCCGACGGAACCGTGTCGATCGCCGCCTCCGGAGCGACCGGCGCCCTCTACGCGCTGCAGACCCTGCGGCAGCTCCTGGGCGCCGACGCCTACCGCTCCGCAGGGTCCGTCGAGGCCCGCGTGCCGGCGTGCGAGATCGCCGATGCGCCCGTCGCCGCCTGGCGCGGATTCATGTACGACGTCGCGCGCCACTTCCCCGGGAAGACCTGGACCCTCCGCCTCATCGACCTGCTGGCGCAGCTCAAGATGAACGTGCTGCACCTGCACCTCACCGACGACCAGGGGTGGCGGGTCGAGATCGACGCCTTCCCCCGCCTCACCGAGGTCGGCGCGTACCGGCGCGAGACGCTCGTCGGCGACCGCTTCTCCGAGACCTACGACGGCACGCCCCACGGCGGCTACTTCACGAAGGCCGATCTGCGCGAGATCGTCGCCTACGCCGCCGTGCGCGGTATCACCGTGGTCCCCGAGATCGACATGCCCGGGCACATGCTGGCCGCCGTCGCGTCGTACCCCGAGTGGGGTGTGACCGGCACGCAGACCGAGGTGCTCACGCGGTGGGCGCGCAGCTTCGACGTGCTCAACATGGCGCAGACCACGGTCGACGCGATGAAGACGATCCTCGACGAGATCATCGAGATCTTCCCCTCGGAGTACATCCACATCGGCGGCGACGAGAGCCCCCGCGACCAGTGGGACCGCGACCCTGCGACGCAGGACCTGATCCGCGAGCGGGGGCTGGCCGACTCCGACGCCCTGCAGCACTGGTTCACCCGCGAGCTGGGAGACCACCTCCAGAGCCGCGGGCGGCGCATGGTCGGGTGGGACGAGATTCTCAACGGCGAGCTCCCCGAGAACGCGACCATCATGGCGTGGCGCGACGAGGAGTACGCGCACGAGGCGCTCGCGCTCGGCCGCGACGTCGTGATCGCGGTGCAGCAGCACTACTACTTCGACTTCAAGCAGTCGGCGCGGCCAGACGAGCCGCTCGGACCGCGGGTGTTCGACATCTACCTCACCGAGCTCGCGGAGGTGTACTCCTACGACTGGCGCGCCGTCGAGAGCGATCGGATCCTCGGCATCCAGGGTGAATTGTGGACGGAGTTCATCCCCACCACCCGCAAAGCCGAGTACATGATCTTCCCCCGGCTCTTCGCCCTCGCCGAGCGCGCCTGGCGCGCCGAGCCGACCGAGTTCGACGACTTCGTCGCCCGCGTCGAGGGCATGTTCGACCGGTGGGATGCGCAGGGCGTCGAGTACCGCCCGCTCACCGGGCCGCGCCCCGATCAGGCGGGCACGTGGTCGGGCGTGATTGCGGAGGTCCCGCCCCAGCTGATGCTCTCGTCGAACGACGGCCCGCAGGCGGCCGTCGACTGACCCCACGCGAGGGGTCACGAAACGCCGCCCCCACGGCATCCGACACGGCGTGTCGTGACCCCTCACCCCGGAGACACCACCCCGCCCACACGCGAGAGGTCACGAAACGCCGCCCCCTCGGCATCCGACACGGCGTGTCGTGACCCCTCACCCGGGAGGGGCGACCCCGGCGGGGCGCGGGGGTGGCCCCGACTACGGTGGAGGGATGACCATCACCGCCGCCGCAGACGGCTCCGCCCTGGGCAATCCCGGCCCGAACGGGTGGGCCTGGTACATCGACGACGCGAACTGGGCGGCCGGCGGATCGCCGCACGGCACGAACAACCAGGGCGAGCTGCAGGCGGTGCTCGAGCTGCTCCGCGCGACGGCGGGCACCGACGAGAAGCTCCTCATCCGGTGCGACAGCCGCTATGTGATCGACTCGGTGACGAAGTGGATGCCGGGGTGGAAGCGCCGCGGATGGCGCAAGTCCGACGGCGGAGCGGTGCTCAACCGCGACCTCCTCGAGGGCATCGACGAGGCGATGCGCGGCCGCGACGTCGAGTTCTCGTGGGTGAAGGGGCACGCCGGCGACCGGCTCAACGAGGCGGCCGACGAGCGCGCGAACGCGGCGGCGAAGGCGTACCAGCAGAAGCAGGAGCCGCGGCGGGGTCCCGGATTCACGCGCGGGACGGATGCCGGAGCCGCGGTCGCGGCGTCGGCGCCCCTCGTGGCCGGGGCGCGGTCGGCGGCGCCCGACACGGCATCCGCTCCTCGTGCCACCGCGCCCCCGCGCACGCCCGACGCCCCGCTGTGGGCCGAGACCTCCGACCTGCTCGACGGCCTCGACGCTCCGGCGGCCGATCCGATCGAGCTGCGGCTCTCGCTCACGGGTGACGAGCATGCGCGGCTGCGCGATCGGGCCGAAGCGCAGGGCGTCAGCCTCGAGCAGGCCCTCCGCCGCCTCATCTGACGCGCGCGGCGGCAACCTCTTCTCGTCGCGGCCCGTCGCTCGTCCGTAGACTCAGCGAATGGGATGGTCGGCGGCCGAGCGGTGAGAGTCCGCACGGTCTTCGGCGTGCTCCGGCTCAGTGCGGCTGCTCTGTGCCTCATCTCCCTGATCCATCGGATGGCGTGGGGGCTCGCGTCCCACTCCATCGGGAGTCAGAACTTCTTCGCGTACCTCACCAACCAGTCGAACATCGCCTTCGTGATACTCCTGAGTATCGGTGGCGTGATCGCCCTGCGGAGGCCACGCGACCCGCGCTGGCTCACGGTCACCCTCGCGCTCGTGCTCACGTGGACGATCACCGCGGGGCTCGTGTTCGCGATCCTCGTCTGGCAGGCCGGCATCCGCGGCATCCGCATCGACGTCCCCTGGTCGGATCAGGTGCTGCACTTCTGGCTGCCCGCCTGCACCGTCGCGGCGTGGGCGCTCGCGCCCGGGCACAGATCCGTGCCCTGGCGGGTGATCCCCGCGACCCTCATCTATCCCCTGGTGTACGGGGTGTTCACGATGATCCGAGGTCCGCTCATCGGCTGGTACCCGTACTACTTCCTCGACCTCCGGCAGGTGAGCGGGCCGGCGGAGTTCGTGGCCTCCACAGCGATCGCGCTCGCGTCGTTCGTCGTCGTGGCGACGGCGCTCGTGCTCATCAGCAGGATGCCGCTGCCCCGCCGGTCGTTCGCGGGACACGAGCGGTCCACGCCGATCCGAAGACAGCGGGTCGGCGCTCAGACGTAGGCGCGGAGCGACGCGAGCGCGGCCTCGATGGCCTCGTCCTCGTCGAGGTCGGCGAACTCCTGCGCGCTGCTCCCGCCGACGATGCCCACCAGCACGTTCTCGCCGGTCGCGGGGCGCAGGTTGATCCAGGTGCGGATCAACGCATCGCCGCCCTCCGTGTGCCAGACGCCTTCCTCCGCCTCCCAGAACGGCTCGTCCCACCGCAGCCACACCGTCTCGACGGCACCCATCCCGAGTGCGGCGATGGCTCCGCGATTGGCGAAGGGCAGGGCGGGCGAGAAGTCGATGCGCCTCTTCTGCAGCACCCCGAGCGGAACGGTGACCACGACCCGGTCGAACGACAGCGCCTCTCCGGTGCCGAGGCGCACGCTGACCCCCGCGTCGTCGTGGGCGATGCGTGTGACGGGCGAGTTCAGGCCGACGGTCACGCCGCCGAACGCCTGCTCGATGAACGGCACGAGGCTGTCGCGAGCCGCGCGCGGATCCGCCGCCGGCACCGCGGGGGCGTACCAGCTCGAGAGCGCGTCCGCGTCGACGCCCGTGCGGGTCGCGAGCAGCGCCAGCAGCGCGGCGGTCGCGGGATCCTCCGGGTCGACCCCCGCCGCGATCAGCGCGTCGGCGACCGAGGAGTCCTCGTCGGCGGTCTGCGCCTCGGCAACGGCGGCCCGCAGCGGCTGCTCGTCGACGCGGTCGATGTCGCCGTCGGGCGTGCGCCACAGCTCGCCCGCGAGGTCGACGACGCCGACGTCCGCCTCGCCGAGGGACTCGAGCAGCTGGGCATCCTCCTCGCCGAAGAGCCAGGCTCCGAGCTGCACCGGCACCGGCCACGACCCGTCGGTGCGCGACTCCACCCGTCCGCCGATGCGGTTGCGGGCTTCGAGCACGGTCACGTCGAGACCCTCGCGCGAGAGCATCGCGGCGACCGTCGCCCCGGCGAGCCCCGCGCCGATCACGGCGACGCGTTCCCCGGCCCCCGCCTGGCTCGCGACCTCTCCCGCGGCGCGCTGACCCGAGCGGACGGCTCCGCGCATCGTGCCCGGAGCGTCTTCATCGGTGGCCTCGCCGGCGAAGAATACCCGGTCGTCGACCGGCCGTGCGAGCGCCGAGCGGGTGTCGGCTCCGATGCCCACCGGCGTGAAGCTCACGGCCCCGAACGCGTACTGATCCGTCGTCCAGGTGCTGCGCAGGCCGGCGGCCGGACGCGGCACGCCCTCCGTGGGCTCCGGGCCGGTGGGCGACGGCGAGGGCGTCGGCGTGGGCTGGGGTTCCGGGGTGCAGGACGCGAGGAGGACCGACACGACACCGGCGCCGGCGCCGAGGAGCAGGGTGCGTCGCGTGATCCTCATCGTCCGCCAACTTTATCCCGCCCTGCGCACTCCGGCTTCGCGCCGGGAACGCCGAGGAAGGACGGATGCCCGGCGCTCGAGCATCCGTCCTCCAAGGTGTTGCGACGCCTTCTCAGACGGTGAGCAGCTCACGCTCGAGGCGCTGATACGAGGTCTCCATGCCGTCGGCCATGCCGGTGGCGAGGATCATGTCGCGCGTCTCCTTGTCGGGGTACTCGATGAACAGCGTGATGAGGGTCGCGCCGTCCTCCTCGTAGAGGTTGAGGTCGTTCAGCGTCTGGACCGGCATCCCGATCATCCGCTCGGTCTGCACCGACCGCTTCGGGGCGTCGATCAGCAGGGCCTCACCCTCGAAGCCGAACGCCTCGCCCGGGGTGTCACCCACCGGCGCCCAGGAGGTGCGGTACGGCTGGCCGACCTCGGTCGCGACGATGCACTCGGTCATCTCCCATCCGTCGGGTCCGAGCAGCCACTGCTTCATCAGCTCGGCATCGTTGTGCGCACGCCAGACCAGGTCGCGCGGGCCCTCGACGAGACGCGTGATCCTCACATGCGTGTCGTCGAGCAGCTCGACCTGCGTGCCCTTGCCCTGCGCGTAGTCGCGGAGGTCCTGCAGCACCGCGTCGAGCTGGCTCATCGCCTGCCGGGTGCCCTCCACGGCGCCCATCTCGACGACCTGCTCGAGCGCCTCGGCCGACGCGAAGTGGCTCGTGGTCACCATGCGCGTGCCCTCGGCCGTCGGCTCGAAGGTGAACGTCATGCGCATGGACGGGAGGTTCGGGTCGGGCGTGCCGTCCTCATCGGCGAACGAGTCGATGACCGTGAACGCGCGAGGGCCGTCGATCTCGAGGAACTCCCAGGTGCCGGACGCCTTCTCGCCGCGCGGGCCGTGCATCGTGTAGTTCGCCTTGCCGCCGACCGTGTGGTCCCAGGCGGTGAAGGTGGCGGGCCACCCGGGAGGGCCCCAGAAGCGCTCGAGCTGGCGCGGGTCGCTGTAGACGTCCCAGACCCGTTCGACGGGAGCCGCCAGATCGGCGACGACCGTCATGGTCAGGTTCTCGGCATCCGTCTTCACATCGGTGACAGGCATGGTCAATCTCCTTCTTCGGTTCGTGCGTTATCCGTGGTGCTGTCGGGGCGGCGGCCGTCGGCCGTCGGGCTCGCCGGGGTGCCGGCGAGCAGATCGTCGAGCCGGGCGATGCGCGATCGCCACAGCTCTTCGTAGCGGGCGAGCAGAGCCCGGGCGCGCGCGATCATCTCGGGATTCGCGCGGACGAGCCGCTCGCGTCCTTCGGCGCGCTTGACGATGAGGTTCGCGGCCTCGAGCACGGTGACGTGCTTCTGCACCGCAGCGAACGACATCTCGTACTCGGAGGCGAGGGTCGAGACCGACTGCTCGTGCTCGATCGTCCGGCGCAGGATGTCGCGCCGGGTCGACGTGGCCAGTGCGTGGAACACACGGTCGACCTCCGCTTCGCTGAGTTCTCTTTGTGCAACCATTTGGTTGTACGTTAAGACCCGCAGAGGGGTGTGTCAAGAGGTTGTCTGTGATTTACGTCCATAGATCGGAGTAGACGCTTCACGACGTCGTCTTTCCGGGTTGAACGCGACGATCTCGACCTCGGTTCTTCACGCTTCTGACATCCTGGATCTTGGATCTTGACTGACGCGTCAGTACAGTTGACGCCTCGCGTTCAAGGATGCCTGGACGAACGCAGGTGCCGAGTCGGAAGACCCGACATTCGCCGAAACCCTGACCAGAGGACAACATTCATGGGACGTACGACCGGCCGCGGTCCCGACGACACCAAGCGACTCATACTCGATGCCGCGAAAGCGGTCGTGATCTCGCAAGGCGCGAAGGCGACGCTCGATGACGTGGCTGTCGCGGCCGGCCTCACACGCGGCGCAGTGATCTACCACTACAGCTCGAAGAATGCATTGTGGAAGGCACTCGCGGAGTACGTCCTCGTCCAGTTCCGCACCCTCGTCCACAGTCGCCTCGAGGAGGAGGACACCCCCGGACGCCTCGCGCGAGCGTTCATCGGCGCGTCGCTCGACGGCGATCGTATCGAGGAGGTGGGCGAGCGACTGTTCCTTCTCGCATCGCTGGCAGTCGCGCCCGGCGTGCAGGAGATAGTGGCCGCGGACAACACCGCCTGGAAGGCGGCGCTGTCGAACGATGGCTTGCGAGTGGGAGCACAGGCGGTCATATCGAGCTCGGTGGACGGAGCAGGGCTCGCGGCGGGCTGGGGACTTGCCCCATCGAAGGGAGAATTGCGAGCGCTGCGAGAAGAACTCGAACGCTTGGCCACCCCAGGGCCGTGAAGTCGCCAGATTGGTCGAAGGAGGCGTCTTCCGACGAGGCGACGTGGACTGGGCTAGAGCGACTTGGCCGAGGTCGCGTCTGCTGGGTGAATGCTGTGGAAATGGCGGCGATGACACTTACTGTACTGACTGGTCAGTACAGTAAGTGCATCAGCCTTCACCACCTCGGGAGACGACCATGAACGCAATTGCCCCTCGATCAGTCGACGTCGTCGTCGTCGGAGCCGGCCTGGCGGGCCTCTCCGCGGCCGACCGACTCTCTCGCGCAGGCCATCACGTCGTCGTCCTGGAAGGGCGAGACCGCGTCGGCGGTCGAATCCTCACCACCGAGGTCGCGGGAGTCCCCGTCGATGCCGGCGCCACCTGGGTTGCCCCGCACCACAGCGCCGTTCATGATCTGATGACCCGCTTCGGCCGCGAGCTGGTGCCGCAGTTCCACCAGGGCAAGGGGCTCATCTCCTTCAACGGCAAGCGCAAGGTCGAAGGGCTGACCGCGATGTCGCCCGGCGGGATGGCCGACATCGCGCGCATCCTGAGCTCCCTGCAGAAGATGGTGGATCAGCTCCCGGTCTCCGAGCCCTGGTCGCATCCGCGCGCGGCCGAGTGGGACTCCCTGACGGTCGGCGAATGGCTGACCGCGAAGCGCGCGACGAAGACCGCGCGCAAATTCATGACCATGTTCACACTCGTGCAGTGGGGAGCTCCCGTCAGCGACGTCTCCCTTCTGCACGCCCTGCGCTACGTGAAGAACCTCGGCGGCATCGACTTCATGCTGAAGGTCGAAGGGGGCGACCAGCAGGACCGGGTGCTCGGCACGACGCACTCGCTCGTCCAGCGACTGGCCGACACCCTCGGCGACCGTGTCTTCCTCGACGCCCCTGTCGAGCGCATCACGACGGTCGACGATCTCGTCACCGTCGAGACCCGCGACCAGAGTTTCGAGGCCCGCTACGTCATCGTCACGACGTCGCCGACTCACCGCGCCAACATCGAGTTCTCACCGGCGCTGCCAGATCAGCATCGCGGACTGGCCCGGACGTGGCGCCTCGGCGCTCTGAGCAAGGCATTCGTCGCGTTCGACCGGCCGTTCTGGCGTGACGAGGGTCTGTCGGGAGAATCCGTCTCCGACGACGAGACGGTGTTCCTGACCTTCGATGTCAGCCCGAGCGCAGACGGTCCCGGGATCCTCATGGTGTTCTGCGATGCACGAGGCTTCGACGCGTACGACGAGGCCGAGCGACGCCGCCGCGTCATGAAGCACATCGTCCACCTGTACGGCGAGCGGGCACAGCAGGCGATCGACTACACCGACTTCGCCTGGGGCAACGACGTGTTCGCCCCCGGCGGGCCGAGCCCCGCCGTTCCCCCGAAGGCATGGACGACGTTCGGTCGCTTCCTCCGAGAGCCCATCGGCCTCGTGCACTGGGCCGGGAGCGAGACGGCCGACGAGACCTCGGGCAGCATGAACGGCGCCATCCTGTCCGGGCACCGCGCCGCGAACGAGGTCCTCGAGCTCCTGGAGCCGCGCGGATGGTGAACTCGAGGCAGGATCAGATCCGGCCCGCAAGCACTCCCGCCGAGATGACCGCCGTCGTGCACGATCGCACCACGGGCACACTCAGGGGAAGCGGAGCCGCGTCGTCTTGAATCTCTCTCCAGACGACGCACCGCGCGCGCGTTGATGCCGCGCGGCACCAGGGGCGCGGTGCTGATCGGGTAGCGCCGCGCGAAACGAGGGGCGGGGCACTAATCGGGTAGCGCCTCGCCCTTCGTCAGTCCGAGCAGCAGCCGCTCCGCTTGTGCAGCGTAGGTGGCGTCGTTCTCACCGTAGGCAACGGATGCAGCGACGCCTTCGGCAGCGTGCCGCACGACCATGATCCGCTCCGCCGACAGCCCGTCGAGAGCGAGCTGCGTGTCCCACCACGCAGCGTCAGCGGTCGACAGCGCGACGATCTCGGGGATCTGATAGATGCCCGCCCACGCCGGCGCCGTGGTGAAGTAATGCGTCGTCGCCTCCCCGCCGGAGCAGAGCGCACGCACGTAGGCCCGCAGCATCTTCCCGGGCTCGTTCTCCGCGAGATCCAAGAACCCCGTGACGTGCTCCCGGAATTTACGGTTCGAATCCTCCACCAGCGCGAGGATCAGAGCATCCTTGCTGGGAAAGTGATGGAGCAGACCGCCTTTCGAGACTCCCGCTCGCTGCGCGATGGCAGCCAAGGAGACACCGGTTCCGTGAGTGGCGAGGGCCTCGACCGCAGCGTCCAGGATCATCCCTCTGGTGCGCTCGGCATTGCGACTCGCGCGCACATCCTCGGATGCAGTCATGATGTCGATCTCCAATCGGACTCGGGCACGGTCGTCCAGCGCCACTCGCCCTTATACAAGGTAGTTGGTCAGTGCACGTGCGATGGATTGGTCCTCGAGATCCTCTATCGAGGCGACGATCCCGCTGGAGAGGGCCGAGCGCCGCGCGAGGTACTCCAGCAGCCGTTCGTAGAGTCTCAGGTGATCGGTCTCGGTCGGAACCTCGAGCCCGTTGAGGGTGAACTCGATCCCCGGTCGTGTCGCAGCGACCTGCGAGAAGCCGGCGATCACGTCGCGGACCCCCGCCCGCACCTCCTTCCGACTGCGGGAGCTGCGCGCATCGGTGTACGCGAGAAGGAGTCCTGTCGAAGGACTCGCAAGCCAGGCGAGCTCCTTCTCGAACGCCGCGTGGGTGGCCTTGGCGCGCTCATGCCACTCACCCCAGTCCATGCCCGCGTCGAAGTGCTCGGCGATCACGACAAGGGTCGTTCGTACCTCGCGTGCTCTCGCGTCGGCATTTCCGGCATGTACGATCCGCCCCTGCAGGCGCGCGAGTTCGGCGAGCATCGCCAGTCGGGATGCCGCACCTCCGAGGACACGAACAGCTCCCTTCGGCAGGCGAACATCAGTCATCGAAAGCCTCCTCATAGTCGAGTGCGAACGCTTGGTCTCGTGCGAGCCCTCCGCCATCGATCGGAATGATCGCCCCCGAGATCGTCGTCCCCAGGGGCGAGCTGAGGAGGGCGACGACAGCGCCGGCGGCGGGCGACGCGCTCTCGGACGACAGCAGCAGAGCGTTCACCCGCACCGAGTCCGAAGAGCTCCGGATCAGCGAAGCCATCGTGCGCTGGAGCCAGCGATGCGCGACAGTTCTTTCGTCATCGGACGCGAGTCCGTGGAGGAGGATCACGTGGAGAGCAGCCGATCCGGATGCACGGACCATCTCCGTGACGGCATTGCGCACTCGCTGTCGTATCTCTTTGGTCTCACGCGTGCTGCGCCACCAACGATGAGGGGCGCGGGCCGTGAGCGCATCGATGACGTCCACGTGGAAGATCACCGCATCAGGGCTGAGGCCCTGGTCGCCGAGAAAGGAGGCCACTCTTCGGACCGCGCTCTCATCGATCTCATCCTCGATGGCGACCCACTGGCGGGTGGAGGAGCTGTGCTGTGCGAGATCCCCGCCGGAGTTCGCGAAGCGTGTGGCGTACGTCGAGCATCCCTCGGATGCGAGCGAACGCAGGACCACGCGATCGACCTCGTTGCCCGGGCCGAACAGCACGACGGTGGTTCCGTCGAGATCGAGCTCCATGATGCTCCTAAAGACTATGTGGTCGGTACTGCCGACTACCGAGATGTTATGCCTTCGAGTGCCGCTCAAACCGACTGTTGACTGTGAAAAGCCGATTAGCTTTTTCTTCCGACCAGTTGGTCTGTAGAGTATGCATGTGACTTCTCCATTTGCCCCCGCGGCCACTGCTCCCGTGACTGCCCGCTCTTGGGCTGCGCTCGGTATTCTCACGCTCGCCGTGCTGCTGCTGGCGATCGACGGCACCGTCCTGGCGCTTGCTGTGCCGGCCCTGTCGGCTGACCTCGACCCCACGGCGACCCAGCTGCTCTGGATCGGCGACATCTACTCCTTCGCCCTCGCGGGTCTGCTCGTGACCATGGGCAACCTCGCGGACCGGATCGGCCGCAAGAAGCTCCTGCTGATCGGCGCCGTCGGCTTCGGGCTGTCCTCGGTCCTCGCCGCGATGTCGCCCACGCCCGAGATGCTCATCCTCGCGCGCGCGGTCCTGGGAATCAGTGGGGCGACGATCATGCCATCCACTCTCGCCATCGTGCGCAACATCTTCTCCGACCCCAAGCTCAGGACCCGCGCGATCGCCGTGTGGGCCGCCGGCGCCACCGCCGGCGCCGCGGTCGGGCCGATCGTCGGCGGTGCACTGCTGGAGCACTTCCACTGGGGCAGCGTGTTCCTCATCAACGTGCCGATCATGATCCTCGTGCTCGTCGGCGGCATCTTCCTGCTGCCCGAGTCGCGCGACCCCAACGGCGGACGAATCGACCTGCTCTCTGCGATCCTCTCGTTCGTCGGGATCGTGAGCATCGTCTACGCCATCAAGCACGTCGTCGGCGAAGGATTCGATCTCACGGTTCCCGCGACGGTGGTCCTCGGACTCGTCGCGATCTGGTGGTTCATCCGTCGCCAGCGTCGCGTGTCCAACCCCCTCATCGACGTCTCGCTCTTCCGCTCGCCGGCGTTCTCCGGAGCTGTCGTGGCCAACACCGTCGCGATCTTCGGTTTCGTGGGTCTGCTCTTCTTCTTCTCCCAGTATCTTCAGCTCGTGCGCGGTCTCCGCCCACTCGAGGCCGGCCTCGTCGAGCTCTCGGCGACGATCGCGTCCATCATCGTGATCGCCATCGCCGGCTTCGCGGTCGGATGGCTCGGCCGTGGCCGCGCCATCGCCACGGGTCTCGCGCTCGGCGCCATCGGTCTCGTGATCCTCGCGATCACGGAGGGATCCCCCGGACTGGTGGGCATCATCGTCGCCTTCGCGGTGGTGGGCTTCGGCGCGGGCCTTGCGATGACGCTGACGACCGATGCCGTCGTCGGGTCCGCGCCGAAGGAGCGCGCCGGTGCCGCATCCTCCATCGCCGAGACCGCTTATGAACTGGGCGCGGCCCTCGGTATCGCGGTTCTCGGATCGATCCAGACCGCTCTCTACCGAGCGAACCTCGGTGAGATCGAGGACCCCGATGTCGCAGCGACGGTGAAGGAGTCACTGGCAGGAGCGTCGTCCCATCTCGACGCGACCGCGCCCGGGGTCGCAGCGATCCTCGAGCAGGCGCAGCATGCCTTCACGGTCGGAATGCAGTGGACCTCCGTCATCGCCGCCGCCCTTCTCGCCACCGCTGCCGTCATCGCCTGGTTCGTCATCCCGTCGCACCGCGAGCGCACCGCATCCGCTCACCACTGATGAATCACCACCAGGAGAACCCATGACGACGTCCCCCGCCGCCGCTCAGAACGCCCGCGCCCTGAAGCGGGCCTCCCGCCCACTCGCGCGCGCCCGTCAACGGGTCCTCGTCGTCGGAGCAGGCATCGCCGGAAGTGCCACCGCCTTCATGCTCGCTCGCAGCGGCTACGACGCGACCATCATCGATGCGGCACAGGCGCCCTACGAGGGCGGCTACCAGATCCTGCTGGATCCGACCGCCCTCGAGATCATGGAGCAGCTCGGCGTCCAGGACATCGCACTCGAACTCAGCGCCCCGGATCCGCTCGTCTCTCTGAGGCGCAACGGATCGGAGAAGGCCGAGTTCGAGATGACCGGATACAGGATGGCGCGACGCGGCGACCTCGTCGGACGCCTCTCGACGCGCTTCGCAGAGTCGGTTCCGACCGAGTTCGGCAAAGAACTGGTCGGCATCGAGCAGCGACTCGACGGCGTTCGCGCCCATTTCGCGAACGGCTCCAGCGACGACTACGACTTCATCGTCGGAGCGGACGGGCTCAATTCGACCGTTCGCCGGCTGACGATGGAGTCGACCAGATCCACCATCCACACCAACGGGCGCATCTGTCTCTGGGTCAACGTCCCCGGTCACCTGGAGGGCCCGTCAGACGCGGCCGTGCTCACCGGAAATCGACTCGGCGCACTCGTTTTCCCGTATCCCGATAAGGATGAGACCCTGGTCGTCACCGCCGTGCAGATGGGTGCGAGGCATCGTTTCGACGCGGCTGATCTGCAGCCGCTCGCCGCGGACCTGCTCGCCGGATCGGGCTCCGATCTCGCTCACTTCGTCGACGCCCTGCGCCACGCACCTCGGGAGCAGACCCGCGTCACCTCGTTCGCGCAGGTGCGCGCGCCGAGATGGCACTCGCGCAGGGTCGTCCTGGTGGGCGACGCCGCTCACTGCATCGATCCACTGTCCGGCCTCGGCGCGCACGGAGGCCTCCTGGGGGGAAGCATCCTCGCGCAGGAGTTGCGTCGAACCCCGCAGGACTTCGACCGTGCAGCTGAGCGGTACCAGCGTCGGACACGTCGATTCGTGTCGGCCGCGCAACGGGTCACCGCGGGTCTGATGGAGCTCGCCACCGCGAAGGGCGTCGGCGATCGCCTGCACGGTGTGTCCGAGCTGGCGCAGGGCATCGGGCGCGCACGGCAGGTCCGCGCACCCCGCGCTCTCTACGCGAGGGACGACGCCGCTAGGACTCGCCGCTAGGCGGGATCGGCGCGATCGGGCACAGATCGCGCCGGGTCGAAGCGCCCCGTCTAGGGCAGCCGGGGCGCTTCGACGAGTAACAGACAAGGCTCGGACGGGCAGAAGGAGAAGGATCATCGTGCACATCACGGGAAGCGCCCGCGACCTCCTCGCCCGGATCGCTCATCTTCGCGATCGATCCTCCGCCATGCAACGCCAGGACACCCTCGTCTTCGGAGCGTCGCTGGTCAGGAGCGATCTCGAGCGCGGGATGAACGCCCGCATGATGGAGATCGAGTCCTCCATACTCAGCCAGCTTCGCATGCGGCGTCCGCACGCTCTCATCTTCGTGCTGGAGGACGAGTCCGAGCGATCTGAGAACGCGCTTCTCACGATGACGCGGGGCATCATCCGCAGCGCGGCGTTCCACTCCCACCGCCAGATCCAGCGCGTGCTTCCCGCGGTGGGTATCGCCGCACGACCCGAAGAACGGGCGCTCGTCGCGAGGCGAGTGGCACACTTCACTCAGCGGTCGGTGGAGGTCGGCAGTGGAGTCGCGATCCGGAGCAGCGTGCTTGCACGGATGGGTCTGCACAAGGCATTGATGCTCACCGCGACGAACACAGCGCATCCCTCGTTCAGCGGCTGAGCACGAACTGCAGCACCTGGATCGCGATCGCGATGACCAGGGCGTTGTAGAAGAACGCGACCACGCCGTGCACCAGCGCGACGCGGCGGACGCGCGATGTGAGCACATTCACGTCGGACGTCGCGAACGTCGTGCCAATCGTGAAGGCGAAGTACAGGAAGTCGATCGGCGCAGGTGACACGGTTCCCGGGAACGCCATCTGCTGCTCCTCCGACTCCAGTGCCGTGAAGCGATAGATGTTGGCGAAGCCGACCTGCAGGAGCAGCCACGAGAGCACCACCCCGACGATCGCCGCGACGGCGAAGGACGACACCTCAGCGACGACCTGCGCCTCGTTGCGGGCGATGAGCGCAAGGACTGCCGAGTACGCTCCGGTGACGCTAGAGAGGAGCGGCACCACCCATGCCCAGCGCCGGTTCTCGCCGGCGGCGCGGCGATCAGCTCGACTCTGCCGAGCGGGCATCCGCCACACGAGCACACCGCCGATGACCAGGTAGATCAGCGCGACGGCCTCCCACGCGATGAGTGCGGCGAGCTGACCCGTGATGACGTACGCGAGGCTGGCGAGGATGATCGCGGTCTCCGCGGCGTAGGCCAGCCCCGTCTGCACTCGGGCAGCCCGGCGAGAGTTCATGCAGTCAGTCTGGCACCCCTCGCGACATCCTCCACCTGGCGCCACCGTCCGGAGGCCGCCAGCATCGACCCGGTGGCCACCACGAGAGCACCACGAGACAGCGCACATCGGATCGACGTCGCCGGAGTTCCATGCACGTGAATCCACCTCGGTGGAACGGGCGTACGCTGGAAAGAGGACGAACCGTCCGAGAAGATCTCCCGGCACCGCGCTCGTCCGGATGGGAGCCCCCTCGTGGCTCAGTACGACGTTTCGGACCGCTCGGCGATCGTGACCGGGGCAGGCAGCGGGATCGGCCGCTCCGTCGCCCTCCTCCTCGCCCAGAACGGCGCGGCCGTGGTGGTCAACGACCTGAACGCCGAGAACGCGCAGGCCGTCATCGAGGAGATCCGTTCCGCGGGCGGCACCGCCGAGGCATCCGTCGGCGATGCGACCGACCCGGCCTGGATCGCCTCGTCCGTCGAGCTCGCGAACACCCTGGCCCCGCTGCGTATCGGCGTCAACAACGCCGGCATCGGCGGAGCATCCGCGCCGACCGCCGAGTACCACGACGACGCGTGGGACAAGGTCATCGCGATCAACCTCAACGCCGTCTTCCGCAACATGAAGGCCCAGCTGCCCTCCATCCTCGCGAACGGCGGCGGCTCGGTCGTCAACGTGGCGTCGATCCTCGGCAGCGTCGGCTTCGCGAACTCCCCCGCCTACGTCGCGGCGAAGCACGCGGTCGTCGGCATGACGAAGTCCGCTGCGCTCGAGTACTCGGCGCAGGGCGTGCGCGTGAACTCCGTCGGCCCCGGCTTCATCGACACGCCCCTGCTGGCGACGATGGATGCCGCGGCGAAGGAGTTCCTCGTCGGCAAGCACCCGATCGGACGCCTCGGTCAGCCCGACGAGGTCGCGAACCTCATCGCCTTCCTCGCGAGCGACGCCGCGAGCTTCATCACCGGCAGCTACCACCTGGTCGACGGCGGCTACACCGCCCTCTGAGGCCGAGGCCCTTCGTCTCTCTCCGCTCGCTCAGGGACCGGTCTGTTTCACCGGTTCCTGAGCGCCCTTCGTCGGTTCCTGAGCGAGGAGCGCAGCGACGAGACGAAGGGCGCTGCGCTCGATCAAAGACCGGCTGCTCAGGCGCTCATCGCGTGCAGGCGGCGCTCCCGCTGCGGTTCGGACTGCTCCACGGGGCGCCGGGCGTCGAGCTGCTCGGGCTGACCGGGCGCGGCCTCGGCGATGCGCTTGTCGGTGAGGTCGAGTCCGGACGCGGAGCTCGCCGCCTCCATCATCGCGGTGAGCAGCGGCCGATGCAGGCTGACCTCTTCCCCCATCACGAATCGCAGGGGGATCGACGCGTGGACCCAGAGGGTCTCGACCGCGCCACCCTTCATCGGGATGGTCAGCGCGAAGGATTCCTTGCGCCGCAGCTTGGTGACGGCCACGGCCCGGAGGTGTCCGAGGACGGTGTCGTCCATCTCGATGCGTGCAGCCGAGTTTCCGTAGTTCAGGTGTCCCATGATGCTCCTCGCTCGCAGAGTTGCTGTGGACTTACTTTACTAGTTTAACTAGTTAAACGGAAATCAAAGTTTACGGAAAGTCCGAGATCTCCTCGGTGAGCCGCCGCAGGAAGCGGGTCACTGCGGCCGTCTGCTCGGGCGTGAACTCGTCGGCGATGCCCTCGATCCGGCGGGAGAGCTCGTCGATCACCGCAATGCCGTCCTGCGGCGACGGGCGCAGCACCTTCGAGCGGGCGTCGTCCGGGTGCGCGGCCACCTCGATCTGACCCCGCTCGAGCAGGCGACGGACCACGCTGGTGACCGCGGCCGTGCTCACCCCGAGGTGAGCGGCCAGATCGCCGGGGGTGACCGGGGCGTGCTCCGAGGCGCGGGCGATGAAACGCAGAGCGGTGCGGTCGGTGTCGTTCGGCGCGCGGACCGCGGCCAGCCGCCGCGACAGCTGCGACTCGGCGTGGCGGAGGTCGTCGACGCACCGCACGAGCTCCGAGGTCGATACCCCGGTCTCGTTCGTCTTCGTCTTCATGGTCGCCATGCTCCGCCACCTCCTCGACCCTCCATGTTACAAGAAGAGCACCTTACGAGGCTGCCTAGGTAAGTGAAATGCGAACGATGAAGCGCCCGGATGCGAAGATAGTGGTCTGCCGTCGCGAAAGGATGCCATGGCTGAGCGATTCACCCTCGACGAGGCGGGATACATTCTGTATTCCGACATGCTCGACCGCCTGCACCACCGTTTCCCTGCGGTGCCGCTCTGGCGACTGGAACAGATCGTCGCGGCCGAGCACGAGGCGATCACCGGCGGTCTGCTGCGGATCGTCCCCGCCGAGGTCGAGACCGGCGCCGCCGAGATGCTGGAGAACGAGCGCGGCAGCGTGCGCGACGACGAGGAAGTGGCTTGATGGAGCGTCCCGAGGAGTTCTCCCGGTCGGGTTACTGGTACCCCGACGGCGACAGCGCCAGCACCGTCGACGTGCTCAACATGCTGCGCCGGTACCGCGCGGCCGAGACCGCCATGCGGGCCCGCACGCGCGCCTCGATGGGCATGAACGAGACCGACCTCATGGCCCTGCGCTTCCTGCTGCGCGAGCAGCGCGCCGGGCGCATCGTCCGTCCGATCGACATCGCGCGGACGCTCCAGATCTCCACGGCATCCACCACCACCCTGATCGACCGGCTCGAGAAGGGCGGCCACGTCCGCCGCGAGGCGCACCCGACGGACCGCCGCGCGGGCGTCGTCGTTCCCACCGTCAGCAGCGACGAAGAGGTGCGCGAGACCCTCGGCGCGATGCACCGGCGGATGCTGTCGCTGGTCGACGAGCTCAGCGACAAGGACCGCGCGATCATCACCCGGTTCCTCGCGGGCATGACCTCCGCGATCGAAGAGGCGTCCGACCTCGACCAGGAGCTGCGCGACGTCATCCGCGATCACGAGGCCGACAGCTCCGGAGAGTGACCGGACGCGGAACGGGGAGGCGGTGATCGCACCGCCTCCCCGTTCGCTCTGCGGGAGCCTCAGTTGTTGAAGGCGTCCTTGACGTTCTCGCCGGCCTTCTTGACGTCGGCCTTGGCCTGGTCGGCCTTGCCCTCCGCCTCGAGGCGCTCGTTGTCGGTCGCCTTGCCGGCGGCCTCCTTCGCCTTGCCGGCGAGGTCCTGTGCAGCGTTCTTGATCTTGTCGTCGAGTCCCATGGTGGGCTCCTTTCTCTTATCGGTGGACAGCGTGGTCTGGGGGCGGGCCGCTAGCCGGCGACCGCCATCATGTCGGCGACGAGCGGCACGGAGGCGCCGATCGCGAGGGCCAGGATCAGGCCGAGGATGCCGGCGGCGCGACGCGCGGGCGACGGCGCGGTGACCCGGCCGATGCCGGAGTCGCGCCCGACGGCGGCGCGTGCGGGGAGCGGCGAGAGGTCGACGCCGGAGGCGAGCAGCACGCGGTGCTCGGCTCGCCCGGAGGCCCGATCGCTTCTCGCGCGGCGGATTCCTCCGGCTGCGGGTGACGTCATGGATGAACCTCCTCCACATGAAGATTACTAGTCAAACTAGCGAAACGCGAGCCGAGGGCGGGATTCGCCGCCCACGTGGAGGTCGCGCCCGCGGAACGACGGGCATCGGCACCGGATGTTCACCTTTTGTTGGACATCGCGTCTCGGAACGTGTCTACTGTTCCTGACAGCGTTGTCAGGATTCGGGCAGCGTTCCCCACCCACCACACGGAGGTTTCGCATGCCCCCCATGCGTTCGGCATCCCCTCGCCGACACATGAGAAGACGTCGCGCGGCACTCGCCGCCGGCGTCATCACCGCCCTCACCGCCTCGTCGGTGCTCGTCACCCCGGCCGCCTACGCGGAAGAGGTGTCGTCCCTCACCCCGTTCGACGCGGTCGACCAGTTCATCGGCACCGAGATGAACGACCAGAACACCAGCCGCGGCAACGACCACTACGGCAACACGTTCCCGGGCGCGACCCTCCCCTTCGGCATGGTGCAGTCGAGCCCGACCACCTTCGAGACGGGCAACGGCCAGCAGTACGGCGGCTACGAGTACAACGCCGACCAGCTCCGCGGCTTCGGCATGACCCGCCTCTCGGGCACCGGCTGCCGGTCGAACTTCGGCGGCTTCGATTTCCCGGTGATCCCCTTCACCGGGGCTCTGAGCGACGGCGCCCTGCCGTCGAACCCGGCGAGCGCCATCGGCGACTACTTCCTCGACTTCTCGCACGAGGGCGAAGAGGCCGAGCCCGGCTACTACTCCGTCGACCTCGAGTCCGTCCAGGCCGAGCTCACCAGCACGACCCGCACCGCGGTCAGCCGCTACTCGTTCGACGAGAACGCCGAGAGCTCCACGCTGCTCTTCGAGGCCGGCGGCTCGAACAACCAGGTGCACGCCTCCGACATCGCGTTCGACCCCACGACCGGCGTGCTGTCCGGCTCGGTCAAGGCGAACATCGTCTGCAACGGCGGCTCCCAGTACACGGCCTACTTCTCGGCGACCTTCGACCAGCCGGTCGAGTCGTACGGCGTCTGGACCCCGGCGGGCGTGCAGGCGGGCGGCGCCACGGCATCCGCGGCGACCAAGCACGGCGCCGGCGCCTACCTGACCTTCGCCGACGGCGCCGACGTCACCGCGAAGATCGGCCTGAGCTACGTCTCCGTCGCCGGTGCACGGGCGAACGCCGACGCCGAGACCGCGACCCTCGACTTCGACCAGACGCGGGCGCAGGCGCGCGCGGTGTGGGAGGAGGCGCTCGGCTCGATCGACGCGACCGGCGGCACCGACCGCGATCGCATCACGTTCTACACCTCCCTGTACCACTCGCTGCTGCACCCGAACACCTTCCAGGACGTCGACGGCACCTACACCGGGTACGACGGGCAGCTCCACCAGGTGCAGCCGGGTCGCGACTTCTACGTGAACTTCTCGGGGTGGGACACCTACCGCGGCCAGTCGCAGCTCGTCGCCCTGCTCTACCCCGAGCGCGCCAGCGACATCAACCAGTCGATCGTCGACATGGTGACCCAGTCCGGCAAGTGGACCAGCTGGCCCACCTACAACCAGATCCAGACGAAGATGAGCGGCGACTCGCTGCAGAACATCGTCGCGGCGACCGATGACTTCGGCTCGACCGACTACGACCGTGCGAAGGCCCTCGAGACCATGCTCGCGACGCAGACGCTGCCGATGACGAACACCGGACGCTCGGATGCCGTGATGTACGGCATCCACGGATGGGTCGACGGCGACAAGGGCGGCGCGGCGACCTCGCGCACGATCGAGTACACGACGAACGACTTCGCGATCGCGCAGCTGGCGAAGCGCCTCGGCGACGACGCGGCGTACGACCGGTTCTCGACCCGCTCGCAGAACTGGAAGAACATCTTCAACACGGCCACCGGTCACATCGACGCCCGCAACCGCAACGGCTTCCTGAACACCTCGCTCACCACGCAGGGTGCGCAGTTCGAGCAGTCGACCGGCTACCAGTACGGCTTCAACGTGTCGCACAACATGGCCGACCTGATCGAACTCCGCGGCGGCAAGGACAAGGCGACCGAGCAGCTCGACCACATCCTGCGGAACCTCGACGCCGGCGCGTTCAGCGACGGCGCCTACATCGCCAACCAGCCCAGTTTCGGCCTCCCGTGGGTCTACAACTGGCTGCAGGCCCCGCACAAGACCACCGAGACGCTGTACCGCGCGGCGGACCAGCTGTTCACGACCGACCCCGACGGACTGTTCGGCAACGACGACCTCGGATCGTTCAGCGCCTGGTACGTGTGGGCCAACATCGGCCTCATGCCCGCGATCTGGGGCACGGCCGACCTGCTGGTCTCGGCTCCGATGTTCGAGCACATCGAGATCACCTCGATCGGCTCCGAGCGCACCATCACGATCGACGCCCCGGGCGCCGGCGACGACCGCCGCTACACGACCGGCCTGTCGGTGAACGACGTACCGCAGACCGCCTCGTGGCTGCCGGCCGACTTCGCCCGCACCGGCGGCGACCTCGACTTCACGATGGGCGCGACCGCCGGCACGTGGGGCACGGGTGCGGCTGACGTGCCGCCGTCGTTCCGCGAGGGCAGCGACAACCGCAACTCGGTCGGCATCACCTCCGACGGCGCGGTCAACATGGGCGGACTGGATGCCGGCGGCATCGGCCTCTCCCGTGAGGACCTCGCGAAGGCCGGCGTGACCGGTGGCGCGAAGCTGCCGCTCGGCGACACCGGCATCGAGTTCACCTGGCCCGACACGAAGGCCGGCGAGGTCGACCACTGGATCCCGAACGGCCAGGTGCTCGAATTCGGCGATGTCGCGGCATCCGGCATCTCGTTCCTCGGGCTCGCGACCAACGGGCCGTCCCGCGGCACCGCCCTGGTCACGTACACCGACGGCTCGACCAAGACCGTCGATGTGCGTCTGACCGACTGGACCAACACCGGCGCCGAGCCCGGCAACATCCGGCTCGTGCCGCTGACCAAGCGCAACACGCTCAACGGCGGCTCCGACACGGCCAAGCCGAACCTCTTCGCGACGGCGGTCGTGCCGCTCGACGCGAAGAAGACGGTGCGCAGCGTCACCCTGCCGAACGACGTGAGCAAGGGCATCATGCACGTCTTCGACGTCGCCCTGCGCCCGGTCGACACGATGGACCCGGGTGAGCCGGCGCTGCCGACGCGTCCGCAGGCGCAGGAGCCGACCGCTCCGACCACCCCCGAGCCCGTCGAGATCGACGGCACGTCGGTGCTCAGCGCCACGACCGCCTGGCGGTTCCACGACACCGAGGCCGACCCGGCCGCGGGTCTGCCCGCGAAGACCGACTGGACCGCCGCCGACTACGACGACTCGTCGTGGAAGACCGGCACCGGCGGTTTCGGCGCCAAGAGCGGCGCGATCGCCGACCTCGGCGGCGGCTTCACGCCCACCACCCTGGTCAGCCAGTACAAGGCCGACGGCACGACGAACGTCGAGACGTTCTTCTTCCGCACGACCTTCGACCTGACGGCCGAGGACCTCGCGCAGATCACGCAGCTGAACGGCGAGATCGCCTACGACGACGCCGCTCGCGTGTACGTCAACGGCACGAAGGTCGGCGGCTTCGCCGACGAGCGCGTCGATGCGGCCACGGGCAACATGGTCTATGCGGGAGGCAACGGAACGGCGCCCCTCACCGGCAACTTCACGGTTCCGGCACCCGCTCTGCGGGCGGGCACGAACACGATCGCGGTCCAGGTGCACAACACCAACGCCGGTAGCTCCGACGTGTACATGCAGCTGACCTCGCTCACGATCGCCGCCGCCGGCGCCCCCGCCGCGATCTCCGATGTGCTCCTGCACGTCGGGTCCGACGAGACGAAGCGGAACCTGACGTTCTACACCGACCGCGAGATCGACGCGCAGGTGCAGGTCGCCCCGGCATCCGCCCGCACCGGCGCCGAGTTCCCCGTCGCCGCGGCGCGGGAGATCGACGCCACCACCGCCGCGAGCCGCGACGGACGCTTCTCGAACCAGGTGGTCATCGACGGCCTGCAGGAGGAGACCTCGTACCTCTACCGCGTCGGCAACGACGAGATGGGGTGGTCGCGCTCCTACGAGCTGTGGACCGGCACGTTCGACGAGTCGTACAGCTTCGTCTACCTGACGGACGCCCAGATCGGAGCCTCGGGAAGCTGGCAGAACGACCGCGACCGCTGGGCCGCATCGCTCGGGCAGATCGACCAGTTCGAGAAGGACGCCTCGATGATCGTGAGCGGCGGTGACCAGATCGAGACGCACCGTTCCGAAGACGAGTACGGCTCGCTGATCGCCCCGGAGCTGCTGAAGCAGCTGCCCTTCCAGGCCACGATCGGCAACCACGACAACCAGTCCGACCAGTTCAACTCGCACTTCTTCACCCCGAACCGCTCCGAGACCCACGGGTACGAGAGCACGGCCGGGCGCGCGGGCGGCGACTACTGGTACACCTACAACGGCGTGCTCTACCTCAACATCAACACCAACGCGCGCAGCGCGAACGAGGAGGACCATGCGGCCTTCCTCCGCCAGGTGGTCGAGGAGCAGGGCGCCGAGGCGAACTGGATCGTCGTGGTCATGCACCACTCGCTGTACTCCGCCGCGTTCCACTCCGTGGAGCAGGACGTGAAGGAGCGCCGTGCAGCCCTCGCACCGGTGTTCAGCGAGCTCGGTGTCGACCTGGTGCTCGCGGGGCACGACCACATCTACACGCGCAGCTACCTCATGGACGGCACCACCCCGGTCGGCGACCTGGATGCGCAGGAGAAGTCGGGCGTGACCCTCGCCGCCGAGGAGGGGCAGGTGCTGTACGTGACCGGCAACTCCTCGAGCGGCAGCAAGTTCTACGGTCTCGACGCGTCCTCCCCCGAGGCGGCCGTCAAGGACCAGTCGAACCAGCCGCAGTACACCGACGTCGACGTGACCCCGGAGGCCATCACGCTCACGACCTATCAGACGATGGACCGCAAGGTCATCGACGAGGTCACCCTGACCCGCACGGCCGACGACGGGAAGGGCCCGGAGTTCTCGGGTCTGCCCGCCGCGTCCGACGCGGCGCAGGGGCAGCCGTTCGACGCGCTGGCCGGCATCACGGCGACCGACGAGGTCGACGGCGACATGACCTCGTCGATCACGGTGACGGGCACGGTCGACGTGACCACGCCCGGCTCGTACACGCTCACCTACCGGGTCACCGACCTGGCGGGCAACGCGACCGAGTTCGTGCGCACGGTCACCGTCACCGCGGTCGAGCCCACGTTCCGCGGCGTGCCGCCCACGCGCACCGTGGTCGAGGGCCAGGAGTTCGACGAGCGGGCCGGCATCACGGCCACCGACGCGAACGGGGCCGACATCACGGCGCTGATCCGGGTGGAGCTGGTCCGGTCGACCGGCGCCGCCCGCATGGTCGGACCGTCGGCGGGCGCCTACACGCTCGTCTACACCGTCACCGATGCGTTCGGCACGACCGCCGTCGCGCAGAGCGCCGTCACGGTCGTCCCGGCCGCCGACCCCACCGACCCGGGCACGGGCGACGGCTCGGACTCCGGTTCGGGCACGGACGCCGGCACGGGTTCGGGGACGGATGCCGCGGACGACGAACTCGCCACCACGGGGGGAGAGGCATCGCTGCTGTGGATGCTCGGCCTCCTCACCCTCCTCGCCGGTGCGGGTCTGGTGATCCGCCGCCGTCGCGCGGAGGTGTGATCCGGGCATAGGTCTCGAGGGGTCCGCAGGTTCGCCTGCGGACCCCTCTTGCGTCAGTACGCCCTTCGTCTCGTCGCTCCGCTCCTCGCTCAGGAACCGACGAAGGGCCCGCGGAGGCCCCGAGCGCAAGGGGATCCCCGCATCCCGGCATCCGTCCTACCCTCGAGAGCATGACGGAGCTCACCCAGCCCACCGGCCGCGAAGAGGAACTGCGGGCGGTCCCCCGCGACGACGGCTCCGCTCCCGTGGCCCTGGTGCTGGGCGCCACGGGCTACATCGGCGGGCGGCTGACACCGCGCCTCGTCAACGCCGGGTACCGGGTGCGAGTGCTCGCGCGGGACGCGGCGCGCGCGGCATCCTTTCCGTGGGGCGCGGACTGCGAGATCGTCGAGGGCTCGGCCGACGATGCGGATGCCGTCGCCGAGGCGATGCGCGACGTCGACGTCGTCTACTACCTGATCCACTCGATGACGGCGGGCAAGGGCTTCGAGCAGGCCGACGAGCGGGCGGCGCAGACCGTGGCGGATGCCGCGTCGCAGGCCGGCGCCCGCCGGATCGTCTACCTCGGCGGACTGCATCCCGACGACGTGACGCTGTCTCCGCATCTGCGCTCGCGCGTGCGGGTCGGCGAGGTGTTCCTCGAGTCGGGGGTCCCGGCGCTCGTGCTGCAGGCCGGGGTCGTGATCGGGTCGGGCTCGGCGTCGTTCGAGATGATCCGTCACCTCACCGAGGTGCTGCCGTACATGCCGGCGCCGAAGTGGGTGCGCAACCGCATCCAGCCGATCGCGATCCGCGACGTGCTCCACTACCTGCTCGGCGCCGCGCGGCTCGACGCGAGCGTGAACCGGGCGGTCGACATCGGCGGCCCCGACGTGCTGCGCTACGGCCAGATGATGAACGGCTACGCGCTCGAGGCCGGGCTGCCGCAGCGCGCCATCGCCGCTCTGCCCGTGCTCACCCCCGGCCTGGCGTCGCACTGGGTGAACCTCGTGACGCCGGTGCCGCGGTCGATCGCCCGCCCGCTCGTCGCGTCGCTGCAGAACGAGTGCGTCGTCAAGGACCGCGCGATCGACGACCTGATCCCCCCGCCGTCCGGCGGCCTCACGCCGTACCGGCGAGCGGTTGCGCTCGCGCTGGGCCGGGTCGACGCCGACTCCGTCGAGACCAGCTGGCAGGATGCCGAGGTCTCGGGGGCACCCAGCGATCCGCTGCCGAGCGACCCCGACTGGGCCGGCCGCACCGTCTTCACGGATGCGCGGTCGCTGCACACCACGGCATCCGTCGACGAGCTGTGGCGCGTGATCCAGGGGATCGGTGGGACGAACGGGTGGTACTCGTCACCGTTCCTGTGGGCGGTGCGCGGCCTCATGGACCGGCTCGTCGGCGGCGTCGGCCTGCGCCGCGGACGCCGCAGCCAGACCGTTGCGCGGGTGGGAGACGCGATCGACTTCTGGCGCGTGGAGGCCGTCGAGGAACCGGGGCGCGAGACCGAGGACTCGTCCGCGAGCGGCGGTCTGCTGCGGTTGCGCGCCGAGATGAAGGTGCCCGGCTCGGCGTGGCTCGAGCTGCGGTCGCTGCCCGACGGCGGCGGTGCACGCTACGAGCAGCGGGCCGTGTTCTTCCCGCGCGGGCTCAGCGGTCGGCTGTACTGGCTCGCGGTGCTGCCCTTCCACGGCGCGATCTTCGCGGGCATGGCCGCACGCATCACCCGCACCGCCGAGGGGGCGCCGGTCGCGTAGGGGCGGGTGCGTCCTTCGTCTCGCTGCGCTCGCTCAGGAACCGGTCTGTCCTCGGTTCCTGAGCACCTTCCTCGGTTCCTGAGCGAGGAGCGCAGCGACGAGACGAAGGACGCCCCACCGCGTCAGTCCTCGCGGGGCCGCTCCGCGGCATCCGCCACGACGTCGTCGGCGAGCACCGCATCCGCCGCCGGGCCGTCCTTCGCGGGGCCGGACGCCGGGCCGTCCGTCACCGCCGCGTCGACCGCGGCATCCACGTCGGCGACCGGCACGATGTCGATCGCCTCGGTGGCGTTCTCGTAGACCTCGGCGAGGGTGTCGTCGACGGTGTCCTCGTCGATCCAGGCGAGGTCGTCCTCCGAGTGGTCGTACTCGACGGGCACGAGGGCGAAGTCGTCGCCGTACTCCTCGAGGCCGGCCATGACGCTGTGGCGCACCGCCGCTCGGGCATATCGGTCGCGCAGGATGAGGGGATCGCGCCGCAGGTCCTTCGCGAACGCGACCATCATGAACGCCATGATGATTGCGAAGGGCAGCGCCGCGATGATCGTGACGTTCTGCAGCGAGCGCAGACCGCTCCCCTCCGCGCCGCTGACCAGGAGCACCGCGGCGATCACGCCGACGAGCGATCCCCACACGATCGACACCCAGCGTGACGGCTCGGGCCGACCCTGCTGCGACAGCGTGCCCATCACCAGTGACGCCGAGTCGGCGCCGGTGATGAAGAAGATCGAGATCAGGAGGATCAGCAGGATGCTGGTGATCAGGGGGAACGGCAGGTTCTCGAGCACCCCGAACAGCACCTCCTCGGGCGGATCGACGGTGAGACCGGCGCCGCCCATCTGCTGATCGATCGCGGTCGTGCCGAAGATCGCGAACCACACCAGCGAGATGACCGCGGGCACCACGATGACGACCGAGACGAACTGACGCAGCGAGCGTCCGCGCGAGATCTTCGCGATGAACATGCCGACGAAGGGCGACCACGAGATCCACCACGCCCAGTAGAAGATCGTCCAGCTCGACAGGAACATCTGCGCCTCGTCGCCCTGCGACGCGGATCGGGCGATCATCTGAGGCAGGTCGCCGAGGAACTGCACGGCGACCGACGGGATGACGTTGAGAATCAGCATCGTCGGTCCGACGAAGAAGACGAAGAACGCGAGGATCAGCGCGGCGACGGCGTTGATGTTCGAGAGCGCCCGGATGCCTTTCGAGACGCCCGACACGGCAGATGCGATGAAGCACGCGGTGAGCACGGCGATCGCCGCGATGAGGACGCCGTTGCCGAGCTCTCCGATGCCTGCGACGATCTCGACGCCGTGCCCGATCTGCAGAGCGCCGAGACCCAGCGACGCGGCGGTGCCGAAGAGCGTCACGATGATCGAGAAGATGTCGATCGTGCGGCCGAGGGGTCCGGTCGTGCGGTCCTCGCCGAGCAGCGGCGCGAAGATCGAGGAGATGAGCGGGGTGCGGCCGCGGCGGAACGCGCCGTACGCGATCGCCCCGCCCACGAGCGCGTAGAACGCCCACGCCTGCGGGCCCCAGTGGTACAGCACCTGCGCCTGCGCCGTGTGCATCGCCTCGAGCGTGTTCGCCTCGACCGTGCCGGGCGGCGGCGTCTCGAAGAACGTCAGCGGCTCGGCCGCGCCCCAGAAGACGAGGCCGATGCCCATGCCCGCGGCGAACAGCATCGAGATCCACGAGAACATCGAGAACTCGGGCTCCTCGTCATCGCGTCCGAGCGGGATGCGTCCGTATTTGCTGAAGCCCACGAACAGCATGAAGACCAGGATCACGGTCGCGATCGTCGTGAAGAAGAACCCGAAGTACTCGACGACCCAGTCGAGCACGGTCGCGGTGGTGCCCGCGAGGTTGTCGCCCGCGAAGACGCCCCAGGCGATGAAGGCGAGCGTGGCCGCGACCGCGACGCCGAACACGAGGCCGTCCGTGCGGTAGGTGCGCCCGGTCTCCTCGACCGAGACGCCCGGGATGAGGGCGGGGTGGAGACCGCGCGGAGGCACGGCCGCGATGTCTCGGACGAGCTTTCGGCCCGTCTCCGTCGCCTTCGGGACGAGGTTCGTGGCGGTCGTGCGGGGAGGCTTCTGCTCGGGGGTCTCCATGGGGATCCATTCTCCCACGCGGCTCGTCGGCGCCCGGAGGTGGGTTGACACCGGGCGGGTGCCGGGTGCGCGGGTGCGGGGGACGACAGGCCAGATGTCGCGGCAGGACCCTTCGTCTCGCTTCGCTCGCTCAGGGACCACGTAGCGACGAGACGAAGGGCGCTAGCGCGGGCCGCGCCGGAAGAACCCGGCGAAGAGGGAGTGCAGCAGCGGCAGCGCCGAGGCCCAGAGCAGGGTGATGCCGAGGCCGGGCACGGGGTCGACGAGCAGCGCGCCGCCGACGAGCATCGCCGCGAAGAGCACGCCCGAGGCGATGCGCCGGGCGATGCCCTCGAGCCGGTCGAGACGCCGCTCCAGGCGCGAGGTGTCGAACGACACGGTGCCCGCGTCGACCCGGCTGATGATGGCGTCGATGCGGCCGGGCAGGCGCCAGGTGGTCGACATGTTCCCCATCGCCTGCTGGGCGAAGTCCTGCACGAGGTTGCCGCTCTCGTCGCGCAGCAGACGCTGGGCGTACGGCTCGGCGGCATCCCACACGTTGAACTCCGGGTCGAGCGCGCTGCACATGCCCGAGGTGAGCGACACCGCGCGGATCAGCAGCAGGAGGTGCTCGGGCAGCTGCAGCGGCAGGCGCCGGACCATGTCGCCGAACTCGTCGGCGAAGTCCTTGAACTCGCGCGGATCGACCTTCGCGAGCTCCGCGAACCCCATGCCGCCGAACCTGCCGAACAGGGTCGTGAGGGCCCGCTCCAGCTCGCCCGTGTCGGCCGACGGCAGCAGCACGCCGATCTCCTGGGCCGCCGCGACGAGCCCGCGGCTGTCGCGCGCCGTCACGGCGATGAGCAGGGTGCGCAGCCCGTCGCGCAGGTTCTGCGGAACCTCCGCCATCATGCCGAAGTCGATGAAGGTGAGGTGCCACGCCGGCTCACCGGCATCCGCCCCCGCCCGCGGCGTGACGAACATGTTGCCCGGATGCGGGTCGGCGTGCACGAACCCGTGCGTGAACACCTGGTCGAACATCACCTCGGCGAACACGTCGGCGACCCGGGAGGGATCGATGCCGGCCGCGCGCAGGGCGACTGTGTCGTTGACCTTGATCGCCGTGACGTCCGAGAGGGTGAGCACCCGGCGGGTCGATCGCTCCCAGACGACCTCGGGCGCGGCGACCCGGGGGTCTCCGGCGAACGCCTCGCGGAACCTCTCGGCGCTCGACGCCTCGTGCACGTAGTCGATCTCCTCGAAGCTCGTCGCGGCGAACTCCTCGACGAGTGCGGGGGCGTCGACACGGTCGGCGACGATGCGCACCCGGGTGAGCCAGCGGCCGACGCGGCGCAGGGCGGCGAGGTCGGTCGCGACGATGCCGTCGATGCCCGGCCGCTGCACCTTCACGACGACGGTGTCGAGGCCCGTGTCGGCGGCATCCTGCTCCGACAGCTTCGCGCGATGCGCCTGCCCGAGGGATGCCGCGGCCAGGGGCGTCTCGTCGATCCACGCGAACGCGCGGCTGAGGGGGATGCCGAGCTCGGCCTCGGCGAGCGCCCGGATCTCGGGGAACGCGACCGCGGGCACCTCGTCCTGCAGGCCCGCGAGCTCCTGCGTGATCTCGGGCGGCAGCACGTCGAGGCGCGACGACATGAACTGGCCGACCTTGATCATCAGGCCGCCCAGGTCGACGGCGAGGGCGTGGAAGCGCCGGGCGAAGCGCTGCATCCGCGCCGCACGCGTGCGGTCCGCGACGCCGCCCATGCCGAAGCGGGGCAGCACGAGCTCGAACCACCAGATCTTGACGAACTCGCGGGCGGCGAAGGAGACGATGCGGCGGTAGCGGGCGCGGTGGGCGCTCTGCCCCGGGGCATCCGTCATCGTGTGCTTCCTTCGCCGTCGTCGGGAACGCCCACCCGCGGGACGGGTGGGTCGCAGCGCGTCGTCCTCGCGGGATCAGTCCTGGGCGAGGATGGAGTACAGCCTACGGCGGGCGTCGTCGAGGATGTCGATGGCGGCCTGCACCTGCTCGGGCGAACCGCTCCGACCGACCTGGGCGGCCGCGGCGGCGAGATCGACGCCGGCCTTGGGGAGCGCGTGGAAGCGGGCGTCCTTCGGGGTGTCCTTGGCCGTGTTCGACTCCCAGGGAGCGGGCGTCTCGGTGGCGTCGGAGGCGACGGCGCGACCGGCCTCGGTGAGCGAGTAGGTCTTGCGCCCGTTCTGCTCCTCGGCCTCGATCAGGCCCTCGTCGGCGAGCAGCTGCAGGGTGGGGTAGACCGACCCGGCGCTCGGCTTCCACGTGCCGCCGCTGCGCTCGGCGATCTCGTTGATGATCTGGTAGCCGTGCATCGGGCGCTCGGCGAGGAGCGAGAGCACGGCGCTGCGGACGTCGCCGCGGGCCATGCGCGAGCCGCCGGACGGACGCGTCTCGAACGACTTGCGGAGCTGGTCGAGGGCGTCGAAGATGCCGCCGGCGGGGCCGTTCGGACCGCCGAACAGGGTGCCGAAGTCCTTGCCGAATCCGTTGCCGAATCCGCCGGAGCCGGTGCCGCCGAAGGGGTTCGAGCCGAAGCTGCTGCTGTTCATGGTGACCTCCTGATGGGGTGGTGAACGATAGTCAACGATATATCGTTCACCTAGACATGAGGTGGGAATCTGAAATGCCGGGGCCGGGGTCCGTCATGCGGGGTCCGTCATGCGGAGTCCGCCGCGCGGGGGATGCGCGCCGTCCGCGGCATCCGTACCGTCGAAGGCATGACGGACCCCGAAGAGAAGTCGGAGAAGAAGTCCCAGAACGGCCTGGCGATCGGCATCGCGCTGGGCATCGCCTTCGGCGCCGTGTTCGGCCTGCTCGTGTTCGACAACCTCGCCCTCGGCATGGGTTTCGGCATCTCGATCGGCATCGCCCTCGGCATCGCCTTCGACACGCAGAGCAGCAGCCCCAAGGCCGACGAGCGACCGGATGCCGGAGGAGACGCGGATGCCGGAGGCGCGACTCCCCCATCCGAGGGGCCGCCTCCTCGCGCGTGAGCCGAGCCTTGCCTGCTCGACAGATCGAACGATTAACGATAGATTATCGTCGTTACTCGATTCGTGGAGGCGACATGAACAAGGCGACCATCGTCGTGCTGCAGGCCGTGATCGCGGTCGCGCTGGCCGGATCGCTCGTGGTGCAGACGGTCATCGTGCCCCTGGTCTGGATCGACCTCGAGGACGAAGCGCTCTGGGGCCGCATCGCGCTCGTCACGATCGCGGTGCTGGGCGTCGCGACGCTGCAGGTCTTCGGCGTCTGCGTGTGGATGCTGCTGACGAAGGTGCGGCGCGGGTCGATCTTCTCCCCGGCATCCTTCCGCTACGTCGATGTCATCATCGGCGCGATCGCGGCGGCGTCGGCGCTCGCCTTCATACTGGCGGCACTGCTCGCCCCGGGTTCCACGGCCCCCGGGCTCGTCGCCCTCATCGGCGGGGCGGGTGTGGTCCTCGCCGGCATGGCGCTGCTTATGGTGGTCATGAAGGCGCTGCTGCGCCAGGCCATCGACCGGGATGCCGAAGCGACCGCACTCCGGTCCGAACTCGACGACGAGGTGATCTGATGCCCGTCGTCGTCGACATCGACGTCATGATGGCCCGCCGCAAGATGGGCGTGGGCGAGCTCGCCGAGCGGATCGGCATCACCCCGACCAATCTCGCTGTGCTGAAGAACGGCCGCGCGAAGGCCGTGCGCTTCACCACGCTCGACGCCCTGTGCGAGGCGCTCGAGTGCCAGCCCGGCGACCTCCTGCGCTGGGTGCACGAGCAGTCGGCGCCCTCCTGATCCGCCACCACCCTCCTGGTCCCCTCACCCGCCTGATCCGCCACACCCTCACCCGGAACGAAGGAGAACTCCGCGTTCGGAGGAGCTTTTCCCGCGAACTCTCCTTCAGTTAGGGAGTTCTCCTCCCGTCGCGGTGCCCACGAAGAGGGGCGAACGGATGCCGGGGCGCCCGCCGAGGTTCACCCGGCGTTCACGAAACCTCCCTATCTTGAGTGCGGACGCGCGACCGCGCCGAGGAAAACAAACAATCTTTGTGCCTTCGACACAAACTGCGGGTAAAGTCGACCCGACACAGCTCGAAGGCGAGAAAGGGACGAACATGGTCGACATGCGGAAGAGGCGCTGGTCTCTCCTCGGGATCACGGCAGCAGCGGCGATCGCACTCAGCGGATGCGCGGCCGGCGACGGCTCCTCCGACAGCGGCTCCGGCGACGGTGAGGGCGGGTCGGGCGACACGCTCATCGTCTACACGAACTCGAACAGCGACGGTCGCGGCGAGTGGATCACCGAGAAGGCCGCCGAGGCGGGCATCGACATCGAGATCGTGGGCCTGGGCGGCGCCGACCTCACCAATCGCATCATCGCGGAGAAGAACAACCCGGTCGGCGACGTGGTGTTCGGCCTGAACAACATGTTCTTCGAGCAGCTCAAGGCCGAAGACGCCATCACCGCGTACGAGCCGAGCTGGAGCGGCGAGGTTCCGGCCGACGCGGGCGACCCGGCCGACGGCGCCTTCTGGCCGCTCGTCGAGCAGGCCATCGTCACGGTCTACGACGAGAACCGCATCACGGATGCTCCGACCGACGAGGAAGACCTCTGGACCGAGGACTACGCCGGCCGCTACGAGGTCAACCCCGCGCTGGGCCAGGCGACACCGCAGCTCGTGCTCGCCAGCATCCTGACCCGCTACCTCGACGAGGACGGCGACCTCGGCGTCAGCGACGAGGGCTGGGAGAAGGTCGAGGCGTACTACGCCAACGGCTCGCCCGCGGTCGAGGGCACGGATCTGTACGCCCGCATCTCGCGCGAAGAGGTCGACTACGGCGTCCTCCCCTCGAGCGGCATCGCGGCCCGCGACGAGGAGTACGGCACGACGACCGGCATGATCGTGCCCGAGTACGGCGTCCCCTACGTCACCGAGCAGATCGCGCAGATCAACGGCACGGGCAACGAGGAGAAGGCGCAGGAGTTCATCGACTGGTTCGGCAGCGCCGAGGTGCAGGGCGAGTTCGCGGCCGAGTTCAACTCGATGCCGGTCAACGAGGGCGCCATCGAGCAGGCCAACCCCGAGGTCGTCGAGCTGCTCGAGGGTCTGCCCCGGCAGGACATCGACTTCGGCTTCGTGAGCGAGAACCTCGGCGCCTGGGTCGAGAAGGTCACGCTCGAGTACATCGGCTGAGCCCCGCGAGCCCGCACGCATCGCACGAGGAGTGAGTAAGACGACATGATCCGTTTTGACGACGTCGAGGTCACCTTCGGCGAGCACCGTGCGGTCTCGCACCTCAACCTCGAGATCCAGGAGGGTGAGTTCTTCACCCTCCTGGGTCCCTCCGGATGCGGCAAGACCACCGCCCTCCGCGCCCTCGCGGGATTCGTCGAGCCGACCGGCGGACGCATCCTCATCGACGGCCGCGACGTGACTCGGGTGCCGAGCGAGAAGCGCGGCGTCGGGATGGTCTTCCAGAACTACGCTCTGTTCCCCAGCATGAACGTGCGCGACAACATCGCTTTCGGCCTGTCGGTGCAGAAGGTGTCGAAGGCCGACCAGCGCCGTCGCGTCAACGAGGTCGCCGACCGCACCGGACTGGCCTCCTCGCAGCTCGACAAGAACGTCGCCGAGCTCTCCGGCGGGCAGCAGCAGCGCGTGGCCATCGCCCGCGCGCTCGCCCTCACCCCGAGCATCCTGCTGCTCGACGAGCCGCTGTCGAACCTCGACGCGAAGCTCCGCGTGCAGCTGCGCGAGCAGCTGAAGGAGCTCCAGCACGAGGTCGGCGTGACCACCGTCTACGTCACGCACGACCAAGAGGAGGCCCTCACCCTCAGCGACCGGATCGCCGTGCTCGACGCCGGAACGCTGCAGCAGGTCGGCACCCCCGAGGAGATCTACGACCGCAGCGCCACCCCGTTCGTGTGCCGCTTCATCGGCGAGAACAACCGCCTCACGCCGGCCCAGCTGGTGAGCCTCGGCGGCGCGCTGGACGCGACGAGCGAGAGCTACGTCCGGCCCGAGAAGCTGCACCTCGCGCCCGTCGGCGACACGACCTCGGCCCCGGCATCCTTCGAGGGGTCGATCGTGGACCGCACCTATCACGGCAGCCACAGCGTCTACACCGTGGCGGTGGAGGATGCCGCGCTGCGCGTGAGCGTTCCCGCCGGCGCGGCCGCCCATCAGTGGAGTCCGGGCGATGCCGTGCGCGTCGACGTCGACCCGCGGTGGGTCCTGCAGTACCCGGCGGCCTGACATGTCGGATCCGCAGAAGTCCGCGCAGCCCGTCCCGCCGCCGTCCGCAGCGATGACCGACGTGCCCGGCGCCCTCGCCACCACGGCCGACGTCGAGGCGAAGGGCCCGTCGAAGCGCCGAGGCGCGCGCGGCAGCATCCGTGCGATGCTCCGCTCCCCGATCGCCTGGGTGACCGGCATCGTCGTGATCTGGTTCGCCGCCGCGTTTCTCGTGCTGCCGAACGCCGCCCTGCTCGGCATCACCTTCTTCCCCGACGGGCAGTTCAGCCTGCGGGCGATCGAGAAGCTGCTCGGCAGCGAGCGCGCGCTGAAGACGCTGGGCAACAGCTTCCTGCTGGCGGTGACGCTCTCGATCACGGTGAACGTGGTCGGCGTGTTCATCGTGCTGGTGACGCAGTACTTCAAGATCCGCGGCGCGAAGATCCTGTGGCTCGGCTACGCGACGACGCTGATCTACGGCGGCATCGTGCTGGCCGCCGGCTACAACTTCATCTACGGCCGGTTCGGGTTCGTGACGAACCTCCTCGTGAACATCACCCCCGACCTCGACCGGGACTGGTTCTCGGGGTACTTCGCCGTCGTGTTCGTGATGACCTTCGCGACCACCACGAACCACATGCTGTTCCTGTCGTCGTCGCTCGGCAAGGTCGACTACGCCTCGATCGAGGCGGCGAAGCTCATGGGCGCGTCGACGTGGACGATCCTGCGGCGCATCGTGCTGCCCGTCATGAAGCCGATGCTGTTCGCGGTGACGGTGCTGACGTTCCTCATCGGACTCGGCGCGCTCACCGCTCCGCTCGTGCTCGGCGGACCCGACTTCCAGACCGTCGCGCCGCTCATCATCGATCTGTCGCGCAGCCCGATCACGCGCGACATCGCGGCCCTGCTCGCGATCGTGCTCGGCATCGCCACGATCATCCTGCTCGCGATCATGAACCGCGCCGAGAAGTCGGGCGTGTACTTCTCGGTCGCGAAAGTGGCGACGCCGATCCAGAAGCAGCAGATCCGCAACCCGTTCGCGAACGTCGTCGTGCACGTCATCGCGTACGCGCTGTGGGTGATCTACCTGATCCCCGTGGTGCTGATCGTGATCTTCTCGTTCGTCGACGCCCGCAGCATCCTCGCCGGATCCATCACCCTCGACAGCTTCACCCTCGACAACTACGTCACCGTGTTCTCGAGCGCCGAGGCACTGCGGCCGTTCATCGTGAGCGTCGTCTACAGCGCGCTCGCGTCGATCATCGTGGTCGGCGGGCTGCTGTTCGTGGCGCGGATGCTGCAGAAGCACCGCAACCTGCTCACCTCGGCGATCGAGTACGTGCTGCACATCCCGTGGATCCTGCCGATCGTGCTCATCGCCCTCGCGTTGGTGATGGCGTTCGACCGTCCGCAGGCGATCGTCGGCAACATCGTGCTGACCGGCACGCCGATCCTGCTGCTGATCGCCTACATCTCGGTGAAGATCCCGTTCACGCTGCGGCTGCTCAAGGCCGGGTTCGCCTCGGTCCCCGACTCCCTCGAAGACGCCTCGCGCATCCTCGGCGCGAAGTCGCTGACGACGTTCCGCCGCGTGCTCATCCCGCTCGTGCTGCCGACCGCGGCGGCCATCACCGCGCTGAACTTCAACAGCCTGCTCGACGACTACGACGCGGCGATCTTCCTCTACCACCCGCTGTACAAGCCCCTGGGCGTCGCGATCCAGGAGAGCACGCGCGGCGAGAACAACCTCGACGCGATGCCGATCACCTTCGTCTACACGGTGCTCCTCATGATCATCATGGGTGTCACCATGTATCTCGTGTATGGACGAGGATCGCGCGCCGGTGCGCCCCGCAGGTCTCGGAAGCAGCGGGCATGAGCAGGACGGATGCCGGGGGCTCGCCGCCCTCGGGAGACTCTCCGTCGTCGGAGGAGCCGCGGGGGGTTCCCGCGTCGGCCGCGACGACGGACACGAACGGGACGGATGCCGAGGGGGAGGGCTCGCGGCGGATGGGCACGGTGCAGGAGGGTGCACGCCGTGCGGACGCCGGTCGATCCGAGAGTGCCGCGGGGGGTGCGGGCGGAGCGGGTGCGCCGCGCGACGCGGTCACTCCGGCGTTGCGCGTCACGATCAGTGACGTGGCAGCGGCGGCCGGCGTCTCCCGCGCCACGGCGACCCGCGCCCTGAAGGGCGAGGGGCGCTTCGCTCCCGAGACGCAGGAGCGCATCCTCTCGGAGGCGGAACGCCTGGGCTACGTGCGCAACACGATGGCGGCCGAGCTCGCCGCGGGCCGCACCGACACCGTCGGCCTCATGCTGCGCGACGCGAGCAACCCCGCCTACGGTCTGCTGTTCTCGCGGCTGCAGGACGAGGCGCATCGCCGCGGCATCGATCTCGTGACCGTCACGATCGGCGCCGACGAGCAGGGTGCCAAGCAGGTGCACGCGCTGCAGCGCCTACTCGGCATGCGCGTCGCCGGGCTCATCGTCGCCACCGGAGGCATCAGCGCCGCCCAGCTCGAGCCCTTCGCCGACCAGGTGCCGATCCTCCGGGCCGGTCGGGTCGAGGAGTCCGATCGCATCCACACCGCCCACTACGACGACCCCGCGCACGGTCGGCTGCTCGCCAGCCACGTGGCCGGGCTGGGGCACCGCGCCGTCCTCGTGCTGGCCGGAAGCCCGGAGGCGTCGTACCCCGAGCACCTGCGGGCGCTCGCGATGCGCGAGACGCTCGTCGCGGCCGGCGTCGCCGTGACCATGATCTCGGCCGGGGCCGCGCCGTCCGACGGCGTCGACGAGGCCCTCAAGGCCGTGCGCGCCGGAGCCACCGCGGTGATGTGCGCCTCGGACTACCGGCAGCTCGCCGTCATGCGCGCCCTCCGCGACGCGGGGCTGAGCGTGCCCGGAGACGTCAGCGTCACCGGGTGCGACGGCATCCTTCCCGGCGCCGACCTGCTCGGTCTCACCACCGTGCGCATCCCCGTCGAGGCGGTGGCCGCCGCCGCCGTCGAGACCATGCAGTCGCTGCTGGCGGGCGACGTCGACGGCCCCGTGCGCCGCGCGTTCTCGGGTTCGCTCGTCGAAGGGACGACCGCCGCCGCCGTCTGATCCGTCGCCGCCCTGCGCGGGGCGCGATCCGTTGACCGTTCCGACCGTTCGCTGACCAGGAAGAGACATGATCCTCACCGAACACCCCCGCCCGTCGCACACCTTCGTGCACATCTCCGACACGCATCTGCCCGGCGAGCGCGCGCCGCTCTACGGCAGCGGGACGGATGCCGACGCGAACCTGTCGCTCGCGCTGACGCGGCTCGTCGAGAGCGGGCTGCGTCCCGACGCGCTGCTCATGACCGGCGACCTGGCCGACCGCGGCGACGCCTCGTCGTACCGGCGGCTGCGCGCCCTGGTGGAGCCCGCGGCCGAGTCGCTGGGCTGCGAGGTCGTGTGGGCCGCGGGCAACCACGACGAGCGCGGGGCCATGCGCGCGGAGCTCGGGCTCGGACCTGCGGTCGCGGGCACGGCGGATGCCGTCGAGGCGCCGGATGCCCCGATCACCGAGGTGCGGTGGTTCGGAGGTCTGCGCGTGATCGTCGTGGACTCGACCGTTCCCGGGGCGCACTGGGGCGAGGTCACCCCCGCGCAGCTCGCGTGGCTCTCGAGCGAGTTGGCGTCGCCCGCACCCGACGGGACCTTGCTGCTCATGCACCACCCGCCGCTGCCGACCGTGCTCGACCTCGCCGTGACGGTCGAGCTGCGCGACCAGCCCGCGCTCGCTGAGGTGCTGCGCGGATCGGATGTGCGCTCCATCCTCTCGGGACACGTGCACCACCCCTCGTTCGGCACGTTCGCGGGGATCCCGGTCGCCGTCGCCTCGTCGAGCGCGTACGGCCAGGACCTCGCGCAGCCCGTCGGAGCCACGCGAGGACAGGATGCCGCGCAGGGCTACAACCTCGTGCACGTGTACGCCGAGTCGGTCGTGCACTCCGTCGTCTCGCTCGAGCGCGGGGCCGACGTGGGCGAGCCCGTCGCCGCCGACGAGGCCGGCCGCCGCATCGCCGGCACCGGCATCGGCTGGCGCCACTGACCCCGCCCCGGGGAGTGGCGCGCGCCCTTCCGTGACCCGCGACGCGAGGGGTCAAGACACGCCCCATCCCCCGACTCTCCTGCGGCGTGTTCTGACTCCTCACCGCACGGAAGCGACGCGCGCCCACCCCTCAGCCGTGACCCGCGACGCGAGGGGTCAAGACACGCCCCATCCCCCGACTCCCTGCGGCGTGTTCTGACTCCTCACCGCACGGAAGCGACGCGCGCCAGCAGCCCGGGTGGTCGCCCGGGAAACGATGACGCGTGCAGCTCGGGCGGTCAGCAGCCGATGCCGTGGGGATCTTCGAGGCAGGTGTGCTGGACGAGGGCGGTGCGGGCCTCGAAGATGCGGATCTGCTGGGTGGGTCCAGGAGTGGTGAGTTCGCCGTCGATCGGGGTGAAGCCGGCACCGAGGTCGATCTCGGCCGTGTAGTGGACGGTGACGGACGTGTCGTAGGTGCCGCGTTCGCGGTAGACGTGGCTGGTGTCGGTCGGAGTGAACTGCGGGACGCCGAGAGATTCCCACGTGGCGCCGCCGGTGCGCGTCGTGGTCGTCGTGCCGTCGCCGTGGTGGAAGTCGAACGCCACCGGGGTGAAGCGGACCGTCACGGGGGCGCCGAAGAGCGTGCCGGTGCGGGTGTGGGTCGTGGCCGTCGCGACGAAGTTCGCGGGAAGTCCGGCGACGCCGACATTGAACGGGTCGACCGTGGGGGTGACCGCATCGGGCGAGAAGCTCGCAAGATCGGTGATCGTGATCGCCGGGACGCCGGGGGCCGCGGCCGGGGGTGCGGGTTGTCCGGCCTCGGGCGGGTCGGGTGGCGTGATGCACCCGCGGGGTCGGCTGCGGTCAGCCATGCAGGACTCGTATCGGGCGACACGCTCGGCATACAGCGTCTGCGGGTCCGGTCCGGTGGACGGGCCAGGATTCGAAGATCTGCGTGGTGAACTCGGGGACGCGGGAGACTGAACGGTCGAGCGCTGCCCACCCACCGTGACACTCGTGCCGTTGTTGACCGATGAACAGGCGCCGGTCGCGTTGCCTCCCGGCGAGCATCCTTGGGCCGCTAGCGCCACTCCGGGCGGTAAGGAGAGCACGATGATCAAGCAGATCAAAGCGGCCCCCTGAGCTCCTCTCTTCAGCATTCGCCCGCCGGACCCTCGGATTCCTCGAGGACCTTGAGCTCAGGCCCGGTCCCCACGAATTCAACAAGTTGGGCGACGACGTCTTCTCGATCAACAGGGGTGATGTTGGTGCCCGCCGAATCGAGCAGCTGTATCTCCGAAGCATCTAAACAGATCGTGGCTGTGATCGTCGCGTCACGAGCACGGAACCGGACTTCACTCCCGCTGAAGGAGGCGATCGACATTGCCCCCGTTGTGCGGTATCCCTGCTCTGCCATGAATCTTTCCGTGTCGATGTCTGTCTCCAGCGCCAGTCCGATCAGATAATCCTGGGGATCGGGTGACGTCTCCCCCGCAATCCGTGCGTTCACAGCGTCGATGTACTCCCGATATGTCTTCTCCGCTGCCTCGAACGCCTCCTCCTCCGACGCGAAGGCGGGCGTGGGTGTCGGTTCGGGTTTCGGGGTGGTGGTGCATCCGCTGGCCATGGTCAGGATCACCAGCGCGAGCGCAGTCAGCCGGAGTCTTTTCGAGGTCACCGCGTCAAGGTAGCCGGTATCGCTCCGCCGCCGTCTGCGTTATCCACAGGGCGTCCTTCGTCTCGCTACGCTCGCTCAGGAACCGGTGGCCTGGCGACAAGCAGTCCCTGCATGGGCGTCCTTCGTCTCGCTTCGCTCGCTCAGGAACCGGTGGCCGAATCGCTCAGGAACCGGTGTGGCGGGCGGCGAGGAGTGCCGCGAGCCGGGCGGGCTCGCCGCCCGGCATCCGATATCCGTGCTCGGGGCCGGGGTAGGCCCGCGCCCGCACCTCCTTGGCGTACGCGCTCACCCCATCGACCGCGACAGCCCGGACGTCGGCGTAGCGCTTCACGAACCGGGCGGTCGGACCGTCGTGCACGCCGAGCAGGTCGTGGAACACGAGCACCTGGCCGTCGGCATCCGCTCCGGCTCCGATGCCGATCACCGGGATTCGCATCTGCTGCATGAGGGCGGCGGTGACCTCGGACGGCACGGCTTCGACGACGAGCAGCGAGCATCCCGCACGTTCGAGGGCGAGGGCGTCGTCGATCACGGCGAGCGCGGCCTCGGCGCTGCGGCCCTGCGCGCGGTACCCGCCGAGGGCGGCGGCGCTCTGCGGGGTGAGTCCGACGTGTCCGACGACAGGCATGCCGGCGGCGACGAGCGCCCGGGCGCGGTCGACCGTGGTGCCGCCGCGCTCGATCTTGACGAGGTCTACGCCCGCCTCCTTCACGAACCGCTGGGCCGTGGCGAGCGCGAGCTCGTCGGACGCCTCGTACGAGCCGAACGGCAGATCGCCGACGAGCAGCGGCGCCGAGAGCCCGCGCCGCACGGCCTTCGTCAGCATCAGCATCTCGTCGATCGTCACAGGAACGGTGCTGTCGTAACCGAGCACGGTCATCGCGGCCGAGTCGCCGACGAGCACGAGGTCGACGCCCGCGTCTTCCACGATGCGCGCACTGGGGTGGTCGTAGGCGGTGACCATGACGAGCGGTTCGCCCGCCCGCTTCTTCTCGGCGAGGTCGAGCAGGGTCACCCGACGCCGAGGGGCGGGGTGGGCGCTCATCGGGCGACCAGCTCGCCGACGGCGTCGTCGATCCGCACGATCTCGTTCGCGCGGTCGACGTGGACCACGGTTGGCGCGTAGTCGGCGAGATCGGCGGTGGAGTACTCGGCGTACGAGAGCACGATGATCGTGTCGCCCGGGTGCACCAGTCGCGCCGCCGCCCCGTTGACCTGCATGACTCGCGAGCCGCGCTCGCCCTCGAGCGTGTAGGTGACGAACCGCTCGCCGTTGTCGACGTCGACCACATGCACCTGCTCGTGCGGCAGGATGTCGGCGGCCTCGAGCAGATCGGGGTCGATCGTGATCGAGCCGACGTATGCGAGGTCGCTGCCGGTGACCGTGGCGCGATGGATCTTGGACTTCAGCATGGTGCGTCGCATCAGGCGTCGCCTTCCAGGAGGTGGTTGTCGATCAGGCGGGCGGCGCCGACGCGGGCGGCGACGAGGAGCAGCGCGTCGCGGTCGACTCGGCCGACGGATGCCAGGGTCTCGGCGTCGCGGAGTTCGAGGTACTCGGGTTCGATACCCGCATCGGCGAGCACGGCGAGGGCGGCGGAGCGGATGCCGTCGGCTTCCCGTTCCCCTCCCTGGTGCGCGTCGTCGGCGGCGGCGAGAGCGCGACTCAGGGCCGTCGCGCGGGCGCGGGACTCGGGGTCGAGGTACACGTTTCGCGAACTCATCGCGAGGCCGTCGGGCTCGCGGACGATCGGGCACGCCTCGATGCGCACGTCGAGGTCGAGGTCGCGCACGACGCGGCGCACGACGAGCACCTGCTGGGCGTCCTTCTGGCCGAAGTAGGCGGCGTCGGGGCGCACGATGCCGAACAGCTTGGTCACGACGGTCGCGACACCGTCGAAGTGCTGCGCTCCGCGGATGGCGCCGTCGAGCACCTCGGTGATGCCGCCGACGTGGATGCTCGTGGCGAAGCCGTCCGGGTAGATCTCGGCGGGCTCCGGGGCGAAGAGGATGTCGACGCCCTCCGCCTCGGCGAGCGCCGCGTCGCGGGCCTCGTCGCGCGGGTAGGTGCTGAGGTCTTCGTTCGCGGCGAACTGCGTCGGATTCACGAAGAGCGAGACGACGACGAGGTCGTGCTGCTCCCGCGCACGGCGCATGAGCGACAGGTGTCCGTCGTGGAATGCGCCCATCGTCGGGACGAGTCCGACCGTCGCCCCTGTTCCTCGGGCGGCTCGGACCGCGTCGCGGACCTCGGAGACGGTGCGGAGGATTCTCATGCCGGGTCTTTCGCGGGGGTGAGGTGCACGGGTGCATCGCCGTCGGCGCTCCGGGCGGCGATCTCGCGGGTGGCCGTCGCGAGCGCGTCGAACAGCGGAGCGAGGTCGAGGGCGGATGCCGCGGCACGCTGCCTCTCGACGGTGGCCTCGTCGCCGCGGGTGAGGGGTCCGGTGAGGGCGTTCGAGGCACCGTGCGCGAGCCAGTTGTCGACGGTCTGTCGCACGAGGGGTGCGAGGTGGGCGCGGTCGAGTCCGGCGTCGCGTCCGAGATGTTCGGCCGCGTCGAGCACCGTGAGCACGAAGTTCGATGCGAAGGACGCGGCCGCGTGATAGCTCGCGCGGTGCGCGTCGTCGACGATGAAGGGCTTCGCGCCGAGGGCCAGGGCGAGGCGCTCGGCGGTCTTCCGGGCGGTGCGGGTACGGCCGTCGATCGCGACGCCGATGCCCCGGAACGCCTCCGGCCCCTCGCGCCCCGTGAAGGTCTGCAGCGGATGCACGCTGAAGTCCACGTGCGTCAGCGGGGTTGCGCCGGAGACGTGCCCGACGAGCCGAGCGCGCGGGCGGGCATCCGCGGCGACGTCGGGGATCGCGGAGTCGGGCACGCACAGCAGCACGATGTCGGCATCCGGGATCCCCTGCCTCCGGCGCAGCGGTCCGTGCACCGTGTAGCCCGCGGCCTCGAGAGCCTGCGCCAGCACCCGGCCGAGCCGGCCCGCGCCGACGACCGCGATCGTCGCGGAGGCGGCGGGAGGAGGGGTGGAAGACATGTGGTGTCCGGCCGGGGACGGCGGCACGGGGTGTGTCGAGTATCCGCCGGGAGGAGGGGGTGTGTCCAATGCCGGGAGCAGTTTGTTGAACTCGGAGCGGTACGGTTGTGCGATTCGCACCGCTAGGGGCGCAGCCAGCCTGCATCGTGCTCCGGTGTGCTCGTGCATCGTGAAGGGAGGACGCCGTCTTCCGCCAGAATCGAAGGATGCTGAGCGATCCGCCTCCGGGCCAAGTCGACGACACCGCCATCGTCGTCGCGACGACGTACCTCCGTCTGTTCGCCATGCCGAAGCCTGTCCGGATCACCGGGCGCTCCTCGAGCATCACGAACGCCTTCGTGAACGGCGTCATCCCCGCCGTCGTGCCGACCGAGGACGAGGTGCGCGAGGCTCTCGGCATCCTCGACATGCTCGGCGAGGTGACCTGCGCCTACTGCGGAGACGCCAGCACCGAGTGGGATCACCTTCGCCCGCTGGTCGACCGACAGCGTCCGACGGGGTACATCTCCGAGATCCGTAACCTTGTGCCGGCGTGCGGCAAGTGCAACCAGAGCAAGGGCAACAAGCCGTGGCGCGCCTGGATGTACAGCGAGGCACCCCGGTCGCCGAAGCGACGCGGCGTGGTCGACATCGACGACCGCGCCGAGCGTCTGACCCGCTTCGAGCAGTGGGGTACGCCCGCGCGGATCGACTTCGCCGCCGTGGTCGGAGAAGACCTGTGGCAGTCGCACTGGGAGCACCACGCGCGCCTCTTGACGCTCATGCGCGAAGCGGAGGAGACGGCGCGCGAAATCCGCGGGCGGGTGCGCGAGTTTCACGACGGACAAGGTTGACGTCGTCCGATAGCGTCGTCCTTAACTAGTCAACGAGGAGGACTTGATGGGGTTGTTCGATAAGGCAAAGGATGCTGCCGCCAACGCGGTCGGTCAGGCGCAAGCTGGACTGGACAAAGCGAAGGGCGACTTCGCCGCCTCTCGCCGCGACGAGAAGTCCGACCCTCGTTCCATGGCGCGTGATTCTGGCTCCGCTAATCGGCCCATTATGGAACTCGAGAGCCACATCGAGGGCAAGAACGCAAGGGTGCAACTCTGGCCCGACAGGCTTGAGTGGGAGCGCCCGCGCGGGGTGTCCGGCGGGAAGATCACTGCGGGTGTGATGACAGCCGGGCTTTCACTCCTCGCCACCGGAGTCAAAGGCGGCAAGGACGAGCACGACATGGTTCTTCTCAAGCACGTGACCAACGTCGCGAGCCGGAAAGACGGTCTCATGTATTACGCCGTCGAGGTTCAGACCGCCTCGGGCGGAGCTATCAACTCGGTCGCCTTCCGGGTGAGCAAAGACGAGGCCGTACAGTTCCGCACGGCCATCCTCGCGGCTGTGGGAGCGCAGGAAGAGAAGAGCAACGCACCAGTCGTCGTGCAGCAGACCGCGCCGGTATCGCCCAGCGCAGCACCCGACTTGGGCGCCCAGCTTCAGCAGCTCGCATCCCTGCGCGATGCGGGCATCCTCACCGAGGAAGAGTTCGCGACGAAGAAGGCAGATATCCTCGCTCGATTCTGATTTCCCCGCAGCTCGGCTTTGCGCTCACCACACTGGGGGGCACACTCGCCCGGCAACACGACAGAGGCCCTGACAGCATCCGCCGGTCAGGGCCTCTGTGTGCGTTGCGTGCCTTACGGCTTGACGAAGACCTCGTCGGCGAGGATGCCGGGGGTCACGCGGAGGACGATGGTGTCGCCGTCCGGGACGAGGAATGCGACCGAGCCCGTGGCGGTGCCGCCGTTGTACAGCTCGTCGAAGCCGAAGCTGTCGGTGAGGCTGACGAAGGCGTCGTAGCTGTTGATCACGTTGCCGGAGGACGTCACTGCGTCGACCATCGCCTCAGCGGCGTAGCCCGACTCGTCGCCCGTGTAGGTGACGGTGTAGTTGACGATCTCGTAGTGCGAGCCCGCGGGAGCCGGCTCGTTGAACTGGTTCGCCTCGGCGACGACCGGGTTGCCGTCGGCGTTGACCGAGTTGATGACGACGGTCCAGTCGTCGCTGCTGATCTCGGATCCGACCGGGAACGGGTTGTCGCGGCTGCCCTCGTCACCGCCGGTGGACTCCTCCTCGGCGGGCTCGTCGGACTCGTCCGTGCTGGACGACTCGGACGGCTGCGTGACCGTGACGTCACGGTCGCCGAAGGCCTCGTTGAAGGAGTTCGCGACGACCGCGAAGAAGACGATGAAGCCGACGATCGTGCCGAGGATCGACAGACCCAGGCCCACGAAGCCGAGCCACTTCTTGTCGCCCTTGAGGAACAGCGAGACGATGCTGAGCACGAAGGCGATCGGCAGCAGGATCCAGCCGACGATCAGGGCGCCCGGGATGCAGGCGAAGATGAAGCCGATCGCACCCACGATGGCCGAAACCAGCGCGAGGAGGTTGAGCTTCGGCTTCGCGGTCGGCTCGGAGCCGTAGGGGGCGCCGACATAGGCCGGAGCGCCGGAGCCCGGGTACGACGGCGCGCCGCCGCCCGCGTAAGGAGCAGGCGCGGGTGCCGAACCGGCGTAAGCCGGGGCTGCGTTCTGCTCGTAGCTCGGGGCGGTGAACGCCGAGGTCTCAGGAGCGGACTCGACAGGGGCGTCCGAGGGAGTGGAGGCGTCGGCAGAGGTGGCGGACCCATCAGTCGTGGGAGCCGGTGCGCTGACCTCGTCGGCGAAGTTCCCCCACTGCTGACCGTCCCACCAACGCTGACGCCCGGAGCCGTCGTCGTACCAGCCCGCGGGAGTAGTGTTCGGTGTAGTCATGAGGTCAATCCTGACAGAACGCTGAGAGCGGGTATGCCGGTGTTTCTGGATCGTTACCGGAAGTTAGAGTTTCGGGCGATCAACCCGGGTTGACCGGCAGATAGTAGGTCCCTCATGCCACACGTAGGTGAACCGACTAGTCGTTCCCCTCCGAGAGCGCGAGAAGTCACTTTCACGCCGCGAAAAGGGTGAACCTCTCCGCTAGCTTGCTCTTCGATGGGTGATCCGCAGGCCGTCGCGGAAGCGTTAGAGCCCGCTTATGCATGTCTTGAAGGCCGTGGCGAAGCATCGGACCGTCGACCTCGTCGAGGAGACGCTGGTTGATGCGCACCTCGTAGTCCGGCGTGATTCCCAGCAAGTTCCGGTCATACGATGCGTGATGGAGCTTGCACAGCGCCAGGCCATTGCTCACCTCGGCAACGCCGCTGCCTTCCCCGTCAGGAATGATGTGCGCGGCGTCGAGCAGTTCGGCATGCTTGAGGTTGCAGATCGCGCACGCCGAGGCGTAAGCCCGGAGCACCCTGGCGCGAAACATCGGCTGATGCAGCCGCGTTCTAACGAGGCGCTCCGCATAGCGCCTCTCGAACTCCCTGAGGTGCAGCGGATCATCGAAATACCGGAGCGACTCGTCGAGAGCAACGGTGACCACGCGTGCGACCGGGTCGTCATGGACGATGTAGACGGGGTAGAACGCGACATAGTGACTCGGCCGTACACCGAGGAAGTAAACTAGCGGATCGGCATGTTCGAAGGCTGAACGAAGCTTGACGTTGTCCCCTCCATCGCGAGACTGATATGAGTATCTGACCAAGCCATCCGAGTTGATTCCGTCGGAATAGCGTGTCTTCTTCGAACTCGTCATGATCGTGAGCGTCGAGTCGAAATCCGACGGATTGCGGATGCCCCGTCCGGTGTCGAGGAGCGGGATCCGCTCGCCGTTGAACGTGTAATTAACCAACTCGTCGCGACTGTACTCATATGCGCCACCGTCCCGACGGTCGTCCAGCCATCGGAAAATGTCTTGACGGATGGAATCTTGTTCCAAGCGGGTTCTACGCATGAACTGAGGCTATCGACTGCCGCCCCCGGTGCGTTGAGACGCGGCGTGAGCAGGGATTTGCATCTTGCTCAAATTCGCGCGCTGGACTGCGCGCTGAATGCTGTCAGCGACGTCGGTCGCCTTCTCGTGCTCCCAAAATCGCAGCACTTCCCACCCGGCACTCGCGAGCCGTCGATCGGTGTCTCTGTCCCGTGCCACGTTGGATTCGAGCTTCGGTCCCCAATAGGCCGAGTTCTTCTTAGGCGAGGTCCCGTGAACAGGACAGCTATGCCAGAAACATCCGTCGATGAATACCGCGATCCGCGCGCGCGTGAACGCGACGTCCGCTCGGCGCCTCACACCAGCAACGGGCGCGAAGTCGACGCGGTAGCGGAGCCCACGTGAGTGCAGTTCTCGACGAACCGCGAGTTCCGCCGAAGTGTCGCGGCGCTTGTTCGCGACCATAGACTTCCTCGTGCCCTCAGACGATGCCCAGGAGCCAGCCATCAGCACCTCACTTCAGATCGGTGATCGCTCCGTGCTCCCAGAGCTTGGTGAACCTCTGTCTCATGCTGGACGCGAACTCGACATCGTTGACCACGACTCCCGCCTCGAGATTGAACTCCGCCCCCGCCGTCGAAAGATTCGCACTCGTCACGAATGCGCTACGCGAGTCGATGATCAGGACTTTCGAATGCTGGAGAGCATAGTGACCATCGGGAGCCCGGTACGTCCAGAATCGGGCTCCCGTGAGTTTGGCGCGAAGCATCGACGCAGTCTTGCCGTGATTGACGGTGGAATCCACGAGAAGCGTGGTGCGAACACCGCGCGCGATCGCCTTCCACAACGCCTTCACGAAATCAGAATCTGGCGTTGCCGAATATGTCGAAGCGAAGACGTCTTCGCTCGCACCATCGATGAGGTGCGCGAGCGCTGACGTCGTGTGGTCGCCGTCTCCGTCGAACGTGGGGCCGCTCCAGACGGCTCGGATATCCACCGTGCTCGATTGAGCTGCGGCAGCTAGACCGCGCAAGACGTGGGAGAGGGTGGCAGCGCCGAGAGTCTCGTACCCGCGCTTCAGCGGCTCGCTGGCAGGCGAACCGTGGGGGATGATTTCGAGAGCCTTGTCGAGACGTCCGTCGATATCCAGACTCGACGCGAGTTTCAGCGCTGTCGAAGGCTTGAGCATGGACGCGAGATCGACGAACGGCCCAGCCATCAGCTGAGGCTCGCGGATATCCCCGCCATTAGCGGTGCCACGCCGAGTGATCCGGCGTGGAGATCGAGAATGAATCGCCGGTCGAGGAAGCGGTTGGCGCGCTCGCAGGAAGTCTCTGAAAGGAAGGCGCAGAAGTGACAAGCGGCTCCATGTAGGAAGTCCTCCTGGTTCTTCGGCACGCGGTGCGCGCAGATCGGATCGGAGGAACACCGGGCTGCGCGATGCAGCGCCTCGTGCAGTACCGACTCGAGCCGTTCGGTGCGCGCCAAGTCCACGAGGCCGCCGAGCGTACCCTCGCTGTCCGGCGATGTCGTGGTGATCAGGATGCCGGCAGCCGGGTCTCGCCCTTCTGAGGCCCGCCACGCGTAGATTCTCTCCGATAGCGACGCCGAGCCGTAGCCGCTCGACATCGCCATCTCGCGAATGAGCAGATGCGACAGCGTGTGCAGGGCCCAGTACCGCGGAGGCGGCATTCGATCGTCGGGATCTACGCCGACAGCAGTGGTGCTCTGGCGGCGGCCCAGGTTTCGAACATGCGCGGCGCGGTGGTCAGCCCACACGACGCTGTCCAAGACCTTGGCCTCCCATGCATCGACGATCTGTTCATCGAACCGGATGAACACTCCCTCGCCTCGGTCCTCGGTGGCCGGGACCCACTTGGGTTTGCCTGACAGAGCGATCGGTGCGATGCGAGTCGCGTCATCGCCCACCCGGTCGAGTGCGTCGATCCGCGTGAAGCCGATGAACGCGTTCGCCTTCCGGATGCGGTCGACTGCCACGACCTCGCTGACTGTAGGTCCGAGGGTGCTCGCGGCAGGAACCGAGTGCACCTTGAAGCCGTTGCGGCGGTCCTCCGCGAGAAAGTCCTTCGGATGGGTCAACGTCTCCCACTCGGGAGCAAGAAGGCGGTTCGGATCGTATCCGGCCGGTTCTGCATGCGGGCTTTCGAGTGGAGGGAGGTCGCCTCGAGCGATCCGAACCGCTGCCCAAAGATCCTCATCCGAAATCCCGGCGAATCGACCGGTAATGCTCTCGGAGGCGAACATGCGCCACCCAGCCACCGCCGCCAAGGAGGTGAGCTTCGCCACCTGAGCGGGTGGCAGTCCGAGAACCTCTGTGACCGTGTCGGCGGGTTGCGGCGTCTTGCGGGCGGGGAGCACGAGCACGCTGATGGTGGCGGGGAACCATTGGTTCGCCGCTCCGAGCAGCATAAGCCGAACTTCGCCTTGGCACGGGTCGTCCGCGGACGCGTACGAGGGCAGATGCGGGTGCCGGCCTCGGCAGTTCGGAAGCGAGTCCTGGCCGCCTGCGCGTGTCAACTCGGCGATGTTGCGGGACGAGCCGCATGCAGTGCACTTTATCGATACCTGTGGTCCGAGGTTCGAGCGCCACTCGAGCATCCGCATCTTCGGTTGGGCGACGCACGCGGTGGGGTGCCCGTCGGCACCGTGCACCCATTCGACGTAGGGGAACTCATCGAGGTGACCGTTCGTGCAGGCGATCAGATAGCGGGCCGGCACCGCTACGCGAACCTTCGGCTTACCGCCGGCGAAACGCCCGGGGCAGTTCTTGTGCACGAATCGGGCCATGTCCGGACGGTGTTTCCGGGTGTTCTCGAACTCGAAAGGGCTTCCGCCCGACACCGAAGACAGCAGGTCGCACCCCGTGCAGCGCAACCACTGAGGGAAGATTCGCGTGGGGATCCCGATCGGCGTCGTGTCACCGCCGAGCTCATCCGGCAGCCAGGGCGGCTGACGGAGCTCTCCGACCTGCTGGCCGAGCTGGCGACGAACCGCCTCGACCAATCGGGGGACGAGCACGATAGGAGGATCGCCGCCCATCCTCGCGTACGCCTTATCCCAGGAGTCGATTCCTTGTGGCATGACGGCGATCTGCGGCAAGTCGACGGAGGACCCGATCCCCGAGGTGTAGAGCATCGCGCTCGGCCGAATCGAACCGACGCGGGCGCGGTTCTTCGGCTCCCCTGCGCCTGCGAATGGGTCAGCGACGTCGCCCGGAACGCCGACCCCAGGCTGTCCGGCATCGACCGGCGGTTGCTCAGCCGTTGCGTGTTCTTCAGTCACTTGGCATCCTTCTTCGCCTTGGCGGTGAACGTCCACTTCGGCGTCGTCGCGCTGACCGGCTCGGCAAGCTTTCCGGGGAACGGTGAAACCAATAGGTCGATCTCGGGCTGCACTTCGCGCATCGAGTTTGCGACCTGGAAGAGCCGGTCGCCCTCCTCTCCGATGGAGTCCTCGGGACTGACCAGCAATGGCTCGACCACCTGCTTCGGAAGTGTCTTCTTCACGTACGTGAGCGCGCCCGAGACGGCAGTCGCGCGATCCGTCCACTTGTCGAGTCGCAGCACGATCTTGCTCTTCATGCTCGATGCAGCCCCGGGATCGGTGTCGGCAGCGATGTCGACGCGTGCGACGAGCTTGTCGACCAGGTGGTCGATGGCCGCGCGGCGCATCGAGATCCGTCCGGCCCCGGTGTTCGCTTCGGCCGAGAGAGATTCGGACGGCACCACCGCAGCTTCGATCACACGCGCGGCCGAGATGATGAGTCCGGTCAGCCCACGCTCGAGCGCCGCTTCGGAGAATGGCGTCACGGAAAGTGCTTCGACGTTCGCGTAGAAGGTCTCGTGATAGTGCTCGAACTGCTCATAGTGCGCCATATCGCGTGGTCGGGCCCGATTCGCCAGAGTCACCACCAGCCCGGGCTTCGTGCCGTCACGACCGACGCGCGACGACGCCTGGATGTACTCGGCGGTGTTCTTCGGCTGCCCCACGATCATCATCAATCCAAGGCGTGGCACGTCGACACCCACCTGGAGCATCGACGTGGCGAGCACGACGTCGTAAGGCGGGTCGCGCGGGTCCAGCTTCTCCCCTGCCTTGAGCTTCGCCGCAATGATCGCTTTGCCCGTTGTCGTGTCCGTGTCGGGATCGAACGGCGTAGCGAGGTGGGTGAGCGTTCTGCCGATCTCGGAAGAGGAAATGCGTGAGGTCAGCTCGCCGAGCCTCAGCGGCGTCCGCCGCCGCGGGTAACCCGTCGACTTGTCCGGGTTGCTGACTCGCGTGGTCACGTCGTCCTCGAGGTAGCGCCGCATACCCGCGAGTTCTCGGGTCGCGGAGAAATAGTCCACGAGCGTCACGTAGGGCTCCGCCGCGGCGCCGTGCTTGTCGAGCAGCTTCTGCCCCGCGAGAAGGAGGATCTCGCTGAGGCGAATCTCGGCGAGTGTGAGTCGAGCTCCGTGGAGACAGACACCGAGGTACCGCCGCCCGGGGGCGTTCTCGAGCGGCAGCTCTTTGGAGAAGAACGTGTCGCTCACGCTCAACACCTGAGGCGGGAATACTTCGACGCCGCGGGCGTATAACCGCTGCACCTGCTCGGCGGCCTTGCGGACGGTGGCTGTCGATGCGATCACGAGCGGCCGCACCGACTTCGAGCTTCCCGACGCACCGAGTTCCCAACTCGAGAGAACGTCGATCGCTCCCTCGAAAAGGCCGACGGCGGTTCCCAGAGCTCCGGTGATCAGATGAAGCTCATCTTGGATGATCAGGTCGGGCGGCCGCAGCCGATCGACGGCCGCGACCTTCGTCGCGGGATAGGTGCGCCCATTCGCGGTCTTCGCGTTGTGCGTGTCATTGCCGCAGACGCTGCCATCGGTGTCGAGGTGCTTGTATCCGTGACGCGGACAACGCCTGGCCACGTATCCGAATAGGCTCGCTGCTTCACCTTCGCGTGCCAGACGAGCGAACTTGTCGACCGTCGCAAGGAGGAACGTCGGCGGATGCCGGTAGATCTCGTCATCGACGGTGAGCACGGGCAATCCGACTTCTGCGGCCCCGCCTGCCGCGAATGGGCAACGCGCCCGGCGGTCGCCGCAGTATACGCGGATGCGCTTCTCGACGTCATCGGCTTCGACGTTCGACTTCGGGTTGATCGCAGTCCCGCACCACGGGCAGTGACCGAACTGGAGCACGGTGAGTCCGTATGCGGAGCTTCCGTCTCGCTCGCGCACGTCTTTCACTTGCTCAGCCGCCTCCGAGTACCGCTTCGGGCTGACGCTCGAACCCACCCAAAGGCCGATCGTGAAGGGTGCGGATCCCCACGTCGCGGGGTCTTCGCGGCGCACGACTTCAGCGGCGCACATCAGCGTGGTTGCGCGCAGAAACTGCTGCGACGTGAGCAAACGCAACGTGTACCGCATGAGCACCGACACGCCATCGCCGCCGTTCAGCAGCCCTTCGGGGGTCTCGACCTTCCCTTGCAGACGACGGATCCCGAAGGTGAATGCGGCGAGGCCGAGGTAGGCCTCGGTCTTGCCCCCACCCGTCGGAAAGAACAGCAGTTCAGCGCGTGCGTAGTCCGTCGAGCGGCGGACGTGAGTCGGGTCGACCACCGAGGGCAGTTGCATGAGGATGAACGCGAGCTGGAATGCGCGCCACGAGGCCGCCTGCTCGCCACGTGCGTCGACCTCGGCGACGGCGTCGGCGATCGACAATTCCTTCCGCTCGATACGGAGCGCGGCGACTTGCGAGCGAAGGCGCTGATCGCGCATCGTGCGGTTCATGAACCAGAATGCGCGTTGTGCCTGCCGATTGGAGACGAGAAGCTTCATCCCGGCGCGCAAGCGATCGAGCGCTGCGGCACCGTCGCCCAGTCCGATGCGCGCTTGTTCCTGCAACCACTCCGGAAGCGCCGCGCTCTCCTTTTCGCACTCCTCCAACCAGATCGAGTATTCGTCGATGAGCGGCTGGAGGCCGGCTTCGAGCTCAGCAGGGGATGCCTTCATAAGGGCACCCATGCTGAGGACGACGCCGGCGACCGCCGGCGCCTGCGTCTGAGGCACTTCGGCAGTCGGAAGCCAGGTCGTCCGCACCACCGTCGCACGCCGAGCGTCGGTCGTCGATGGGTTCCAACTCACCGAGGCCGTCCGGCCGACGGCGAACTCGAGGCGATCGCGGTACAGGAGATCGAGTCGGCGCACTTCCGGGTCTCGGGAGGCACGGTCGGATGCCATCGCATCGCGGGCGGGCAGGAAGACCGCGTCGCCATCCGGCGAGGCGACCTCGAGCTCGGCCTGGAACATCCAAAGCTTGGGTGGCAGCTCGCGCCCGGTGACCGCCGTATTGAGAAGGGCGGCTTCAACGACGCGACGCCCCTCCACGTCAAACACCTCAACTGTGATCTCGACGTCGTCAGCCAGCGCAGCACGCTTCGAATCGGCGTTCGCGATCACCGAAAGGTCGATCTCGGCGTCTGCTTCGAAAGGGGTGCGGTCGTAGTATGTCTGGATCTTGCCCGTGTCGTCCTGCTCTCGCCGGGCTCGGTACTTGCCCCAGCGCGCTGTGAACCGAAGCACGCCTGTATTCGCCGGAACCTGGAACCGCAAGCCCATGGACGACGGGGCGATGATCTTCGACTCCGGCCCTCGATCCTCGTCGGGTTCGCTCGGCGAGGCTTCGGAGATCATCTCCTCCTCGTCGGAAGGCACACCGTCGACATCGCGCGCGCCGCTGAGATCGGCAATGGCGAGGGAGTCGTCAGCGCGAACTTCGGCGAGCGTTGCGCCGCTCGCATCGTCGGAAGACGCTGTTGCTGGCGCAGGGCCATCGAGAAGTGAGATCGGGGCGAGCGCGCCGGCCAGGTAGCGGGCGCGGGGCGTGCCCACGATCGTCTCGACCGGGCCGTCCCACGGTCCGACCAGATCGCGAGCGATCAGATCGATGAGTTCTTCGCGAACTTGCGCAGAGGACGTCGCGGAATCACCAGCCACTAGAACATCGCCCCCTCAGGTGCAGGTGACTCTTCGAGATTATCGTCCCGTTTCGACTTCTTCGCGGAAGCCGCTTCGGTTTCGAGCTTCGCCCGCCGATGGTTCTCCTCAAGGAGTCGATCGAGGACCTCAGACGTTGTGGCTGGATCCATCATGAACCGCATCCTTCCACGCTCTTGGAAAACCCCATGCTCCGGGGAAAGGTCGCTCCACCCGAGAGCAGCGAGGACTGAGGTGTCGATGTCAATCTGAAGGTCACGAAGCCTCACCAAGTCATCGTCAGACGAGCTAGACGCGATCTCAGCGTACAGAGCGGTTAGTCCAATCTGGCGTTCAAGCATGACCTCATCACGGTACGCACTGAAGCGCTCGCCAAGCTCGCTTAGGCGGTCGTTCGAGGCTGGGCGCGGGAACGGCAGATAGACCGTTTTCGGCGTGTAAGTGGCATCCGTTCGCATCGTGGTGCCGTACCGGACCGCGAAAGAGCGATGAACTGTGGAGCAAAGTACCGCAAAGTCCGACGCTTCGGCTGATGGGAATACCACTAACTTAGCGTCCAGAACCTGCCTGGGCGTGACGAAAGCAGGTGCCAAAGTCGCGCTCACCTGAGCCATGACTATGACGCGCTCCAGGGACTGGATGGCAGCGTAGAGCGCGGGCCTCTTCTCCGCATACTGCCACCACCTGTCAGGAAGAGGTTTTCGCAGCACGAACTCGCCGGCCTCGTTGCGGCGCTGCCTTACCGGGCGAACGAGATCACTGATTCGCGCGAAGGGCTCCGGGTAAGAAGCAGCCTCGACCTCAGACATCGTCTTGAAGTTGATCACCCACCGGGCTGCATCCCTGTTGGGACGGCTGTTGAGATCTTCGCCGTTCAGATACGGCTGAATAACTTCGGCGTTTCTAGCATCCGCTTCAATCATGCGCGCCGCTTCTTCGGGGCTGAGCACGAATCCTGCCCCCAGAACGATCGATCCCTGATAGGTCCGGCCAATGTTCTGTGCGAGACGGATGGGCTCGCCGATCACGCGGCCAGTTGGCTCAAGCAGAGAACCAATCCGTGACGTTGTAGATCCATCGGCAATCCTTGGCGAATGAACGACGCGATTATTCGCAGCCCACACAGCAGCGAACTCAAGATTGGCTGAGCGTGAAGGCCATGGTGAACTGCGAACCGAACGGTATATCTCGGTTCCTCCATCAACGAGAGCAGCAAGACCAACGTCCCGTGTTGCGCCTTGCGCAACTGAGTTCGTAGCGATCAGCCCAAATGTGCCCCCCGGACGGATAAGGTCGCTGACTCGTCTAAGGAAGTACGCGACAAGGTCGGCGCTGCCCCTACTACCACCGGCAACGACTGCAATCAGCCAATCGCGAATGTTGACGCCCATTGCGCTGGTGAGTTTCTGCCCGCCCAGGAATGGCGGATTGCCGATGATCGCGTCGAAGCCGCTGCCAGCGTGAATGACGTCGGGTACTTCAAGAACCCAGTGAAGGGGTTTCCAGCGAGCTTCGCCGGTGGAGACGGTGGGGGTAAGACCAGCCTTAATGATCTTGTCGAGTGCGGCGCGATCGAAAGTAAACTCTTCCTCGGCAGGGTAGGCAGCGCGGAGCGCGTCCGCAAGGTCGTCGTACCGGTTGTCGAGCCTCCTGCCAGGCTTACCTCCCTCAAGGAGCCCGGCGGCAACGATCCCGTCGGCCACATCGCGGAGTTTCGCGGTGAGTTGGTCCGCCTGGTTGAGGAGCGCATGCTTCGCCTTGGTAGAACGCATACGGTCAGCGTCGTCTACTTGCCCCGAGGCCAGCTCGCGTCGAATTCTGGCGGCACCATTTAGGTCCTTATCTACATCGAACCACAGCAGTTGCTCGCGTCCGTAACGTCGTTCGGGGTGGATGTGCTGCGCTTTGAGCTGTTCTTCGCTGATGACGCCGAGCAGTGAGTTGCCGTGGAAAACGCGGTCGTCAACGAAGGAAAACGGCTTCCCGGCATCCATCGAGATGAGCCACAATGAAAGCTTGCACATCTCAACGGCCATGCCATTGATATCGGCACCATACAGGCATCGGGCGACGACCTCGCGCACCGCCCACCGTTTCAGGTCGGACTCGTGACTCACATCGAGACCCTCTTTCGCGCGAGCCTCGATCAATCGGTCGGCGAGATAGCGGGCCGCGGCAACGAGGAACGCCCCGGACCCGGCTGCGATGTCTGCGATCTTCAGATCCAGGATCTCCGACGAAGACCTGAGCTTCCATTCGGTGCGGTTCTCGGTGTCCAACGGCCCCGGCCTGTAGACGAGCGGCTCCAACGCGTGCAGAACGACCTCCTCGGCGAGAGCACGGGGCGTGTAGTGGGTGCCGGTGTTCGCGCGCTGCGGCGATTCCGTCATCACCAAGCCACCTGCAGGAACGACGTACGGGAACCCGCGCAGGTCCGCTCGGATCAACCCGTGGAAGGGTTCCAACCGAGCTGCGAGCGCGTCGTCGCCGAGGAGCGCATACCGAAGTCGCGTTCGGGCATCCGCGACCGCTGCGGGGTCGTCGACTCCATAGGCTTTCGCGATCTGGTTCGCCGTGCGGGGCTTCGACTGCTCCTGCGTCTTCTTGAGTTGTCCGATGAGACGCTCCGCGAAGTCCGTCGGCGTCGGAGCCTCATCCCTGATCTTCTCGAGCTCGGCGAGCGCGATCTCCGGTTCGAAGCCGCTCTTGCCGGCCAGTCCGATAGTGACATCGGTAACGTATGCGGCGGAATAGCCGAGCAGACCTTCGTATACGTAGCCGATCTGCTCCACATCCAGGTCGCGGAACGACAACTGCATCGCCCCGTTCTCGATTGTCTGCACTGCGCGGAGAACGGCGAGCATCGCCCGATCGGTAAGCCGTACCCGCAGGCGACCTTGGGAGTCCGTGGCATACAACCATGGAAAACGCGACGGGTCGAACAGAGAGCCACCGTATGCGGGCATCCTCATGTCCTGGAACGAGGCGCCGCCGAAGACAGCATTGCTCGCGGCGAGCAGACGGTGCCAGGCCTCCCATGAGTGGTCGAGCGCTTCCAGCGACGTCGCGGTCGCATCCTGCTGTAGCAGCTGGCGGAGCCCTGCGATGGCGTAAGAGGAACGATAGAGGTCGTGTTCAGGAAGCAGCCCACGCTCTTCGGCGAAGAGGAGGAAGACGATGCGCATGAGCACCGTTACGGCTCCTTCGTAGGCCGCCTTCGGATCCTCCGGTAGGGGCGACGACTCCCCCTCGGAGACGGCGCGCAAGTGCGTATCGGACATGGACTGAAGGACGAGCTCGACCGCGCGTCTAACCTGATCGCCGAGCGCTTCGGTGATCTCCTCCGCGCTCGCGACGCTCTTCGCGAACACCAGGGGAAGACGCTTCTCCGGAGCACCTCCCGCGATCGACGCGTAGCCGGCGAGCGCGAGGAATGCGTCGCGACTAGCGCGCTCCTCCCGCCAGAGCAGCGCGTCCCATACGCCGCTCGCCGTAGTCACGTCTTTTGCAGCGGACACCAACCCCCACCAGCGTCCGTCGGTCACGATGCCGATCGTGATCCCGGTCTCCCGCAAGAGCACGGCCATACGGTCGATCGCGTTCGCCGACCAGCCGTCCGTTCCCGCTGCGCGCAAGTCATTCGTGCGGTCGACGAGGGTCACAAGTGCTAGTGGACCGCTGTCGCTAGTCAGGACCGCCCACGGCTTCACGACGACAGCGCTGTTCGGAGACTCCGCAGAGAGCGCCGCAGGAGCAAGCTGCAGATCATCGGACCAGTCGAGCAAGCGACGCAGCACGACCGTCACCCACCGATCACGGGCCCCACCGTAGACCTCCGCTGGTGCTGACCAGCTCGAGAACCACCGGACGAACTCATCGGCGAACACATCACCGGCCTCATCGGCGCTGGGGCGGGGCAGCCCTGACGGGTAGAACGACTTCAGAGCCGCTCTCGACAAGAAAGGACCATCGTGGTCGATCAGGGACAACCATTCCCACGCGTCAACGGGCACCGTCAACCTCCAGCTTCCGGGCGTCTTCGGGAGTCAGTGCGAAAACCAACGCAGCGACGAAGGTGTGCGCTTTCACATCGCGGTAGCGGCGTTCGACAGCCTCTCGCTCCGCCTGTCGTTCATCCTCGAGGTGCGTGAGGCGCAATTGGACGCGGGTGAGATCGCGGTCGCGTTGCTGCTTCTCCTCCGGGAGCTGGAAGAGCATCTCTTCGCCGGACCGGCGTGCCTCCTCCGCGGCAGCCAGAGTGTTCTCCAGAGTTCCGCGGAACCGAGAGAAGATCCCATCGATCGTCGCGAGGTCAGCGTTGCGCCGTTCATCGAGATCCGCTTCGACATCGCTCCGAAGCCGCTCCGCACGGCGGTGGATGGCAGCATTGACCCGGTTCCGGAGGCCATCGACCACATCTACCTTGCGATTCCAGTCGACGGCCAGGTTCTCTAGCACACGATCGCTCGGTTGAGTGAGACGAGTGCCATCCAGCGCGGAGGCCAGGAGCCTTTCCGTCTTCTCCATACCGAGTTCTTGGCGGCGAGAAAGCCGAGTACCCGCGAGGAAGACCTCTTCATGCAGGCGAGCGCCGCCTTCCCCCACGAGCACAAGTCTCGCGACCCCTGCCGCAAACGACTGATCCAAGCCTTCGACGACCACAGCGCTCACGCCGCGGACATGCTCGGTGCGCGTCCAGACCTGACCTCTGAGCTCGCGCGCCGCTCGCTGGATCAGGGGGTGGCCGAGGTGCGCGTAGACGACGTCAGTCCGGTGTCGTGCACGCTGCTCGTCGAACGTGATCGGCCGCTGCACGTCCGGAGCGAGTCTCGTGGTGAGACCGGCAAGCGCGGGAACCCAGGTCTTCGAGAGCCCGGGCGGCACGCTGAACAATCGTGCCTCCTCGAGCGGGTCACCGACCTCGACGAGCTCGGGCTGGCCGGAGATGCGGAGCCCCTGCTCGAATACGCGACGCAGGTTGTCTTCGTGAAGGTGCAGGCGGTCGCGTGAGCCATCGAGGCGCTCCGCCAGGCGGGTCAGGTTCATGCCGAGAGAGTGCTCGGCCTGCAGAACGCGATTGATCACTTCTCCGCCGGCGTCCGTCCTGACCTTGCGTGCGGGACCTTCCCCGAAGCCGAGCTCCCTCTGCAGATCGGGCGCGATGATCTCGTTGGCCGAGACCCCGTCGTGCTCGGAGTTCGCGATCTTGCTCGCGAGTCGGGCCAGAAGCTCATTGTCTTTGGCGTAGTCGGAGGTGTTCAGCTTGTCGGCACGGGGATGCCAGACACGGGGAGTCTCTTTCTGTCCGTAGCGATCGATTCGGCCGATCCGCTGCTCGAGTCGATTCGGGTTGAACGGGATATCGAAGCTGACCAGACGGTGGCAGTAGGTCTGCAAGTCGATGCCCTCACCAGCGGCATCCGTCGCCAGCAGGATGCGAACCGGTTCATCGCTCGGCGGCGCGGTGAACCGGGAACGGATCTCCTCGCGGGTCTCGGCATCGGTCGAGCCGTCAATGACTGCGAGCCTATCCCCGCCGAGTCCGCGCGACGCGAGCACGTCACGTAGCCATTCCAACGTGGTCACATACTCGGTGAAGACGACGATGCGCTCGTCTCCCCAGCCGAAACCTTGAATGATCAGCTCACCTTCGATAAGCCGCAGGAGTGCTTCGAGCTTCGAGTCGGGACGGCCATCGTAGCCGCGCCCCCACGCGATGAAATCTCGAAGGTCCGAGATGTCGTCCTCGGTGAGCGCAACCTGGGCACGCGTCGCGGTTCGGAGTGCTTCGAGCTCCGGCTGCTCAGCGCGGCCTTCTTCCTCGTCGGACGCCTCCTCCCCGAGGATGTCGTCATAGTCGGGAAGTTGCACGTCGTCGTCACCGCGCGCGGCGAGGTATGTCTCCGCCGTCGTCGCGAAGGCCATCGGCGACGAGAAGAACCGCTTCTTGAGGATCACGGTGGCGAGATCGGATGCTCGCTTGCCGCGTTCCTGTTGCACGGCAGCGTTTCGGCGGCGAGTGAAAGCAATGAGCTTCTCGTAGGCATCAGCCTCGGCCTCGGAGGGGTCGAACAGCAGTGATCGAACTTCGCGAAGACGGAAACCTTCGTCCGGGAGATCGCGCTTCAGCCGGCGAACCGCGACCTGCTTCAAAGCGCTCTCGTCGAGGTCCGCGCCGCGGGCGAACCGCTGGGGGTCGATCATTTCCAGCAGGGCGGTGAAAGACTCGGTGTACCCGTTGTGCGGTGTCGCGCTGAGGAACAACCGATGCTCACAGAGCTCAGCGAGGCGCCGCACCGCAACCGTGCGCTGACTGTCCACCGCGTATCGGGCCCTGTCGGCGCTCGCGCGGCTCGGCGTTGCGGGGGCGACATGGTGCGCTTCGTCCACGACGAGCACGTCGAATGCCCGCCGATCGGCCGTGCGAGCGTCCTTGATGCTCGCATACACCTCTTCGAGCAGGCGCTCCGCCCGGGGCGATGGCAACCATGACATCGAGACGATCACACGCGGATAGACCCGGAAGGGATTCGCATGCACGCCGAACGTACGACGGAAGGCCTTCATCGTCTCCGAGTTGACGATCTCGAAGTTCAGACCGAACTTGTCGCGCAGCTCCTCCTGCCATTTGATGACGAGACCGGCGGGGCAGACGACGATCACCGAGCGAGCGCGGTGGCGCAGGAGCAACTCCTGGATGACGAGACCGGCTTCGATCGTCTTGCCGAGACCCACGTCGTCCGCGAGAAGCATGTTGGCGCGCGGGGAGTCGATGGCGCGACGGAGCGGCTCGAGCTGGTACGCCTCGACGGTCGCACTGCTCCGGAAGGGGGCCTGCAGCGTCTTGGGATCTGCGCTGGTGAGTGCTCCCCAGCGCAGGGCGTCGACATATGCAGCAAAGGTCGCGGGGTCGTCGAATCGGTCAGGGCGCAGATTAGTGGGCAGCCCTTGTTCGTGGATGACGCTCCGACCGGGCTCGAGCTCCCAGATCACGGTGAGTTCCCGCCCGTAATGATCCTCCTCGACAGACTGCACCGTCACGGCGTGCTGCAACTCGGCACGACCATCATCGGCGCTGCTGCGCGGAAGCGATTGCGCGGTCACGTCGGTCACCGACCAACGAGCACCCCGCACATTCACCAGACTGCCGATCTCGGGAACCTCGGTAGTGCCGGTCGTCGCGCTCTCGACCACGTACGAATTCATCCCTTACGCCCCTTCCAGAGCAAAGCCTTCCAGTATGTCGCATACCTCCGACACGTCAAGCCGATCGCGACTCGTCAATATCTGCGCCCGCGTCGGAATGCACGGACATTTCTAGGAACGCGGTCAGCACAGCGGCGCCAAGCTGAGGCGGGACAGCATTGCCGATCATCGTCGCCAGGGCAGCCCTCGTGCGGCAAGGCGAGAAGTCGAAGTAGTCGGGAAAGCCCTGAATTCGCGCTGCCTCGTGCGCAGTCAGAGCGCGCGTGCGGTCCGGGTGCATATATCGACCTTGACCGATGCTGCCGAAGCCGCTGGTGATGGTCTGCGCCGGCTGGTCCCACCGCAGGCGGCCATACATGGATTTGTAGGAGTGCGCGCCCTGCTGGCAGGTCGGGCGAAGCGCATTCGGGAGGTCGTAGATCCCGTGGTCCAGGAGGAACTGCATCCGCTCGACGTTCTTCGCCGTTGCCTGCGGTTCGCGGTCGAGCATCGAGGACGAAGTCAGCTCGGCGAGGTCGCCGATCGCCCAACGAAGATCCCGCGAAATTGTCGAGGCCTCAATCGCTTCGAAGATGCTCGACGGAGCCGGTTCCCCTCCCGGGGTTGCCAGCATGACGTGTCGGCGCCGGGATTGGGCCACTCCCAAGGTGGCGAGCGCAACGACACGATGCTCGACGCGGTAGCCGATCTGCTCCAGATGTTCCTCCGCCCGCTCAACCACCCCCGCTCCGTTGTGACGGTCTCGAACGACGGATGGCACGTTCTCGATGAGGAGCAGCCTCGGTCGGAGGATCTCGGCCGCCCGAACCATCCGCAGGTACAGCGCGTTCTTCTCATCGACGCGTCGGGTGTGATTGTTCAGATTGCTGTGGCCCTGGCAGGGCGGTCCTCCGACGAGGACGTCGACCGTCGCGGCCGACGCCGCGATCCGCTTCTCTACGAACGTCGGAGCCTCGCCCAAGTCCCCGTCGAAGAAGGTCTCGACGGGAGCGGTCTCGATGCGCCCCGCGAACGGGAAGTTCTCCTTGAAGACCAAGGTGGCGAGAGGCTCGAAGTCGACCGCGAGCGCAATCTCCAGGGCGCTATCGGCAGCCAGGCATGCCTGCGCCAATCCAAGGGTGATACCCCCACATCCCGAGAAGAGATCGACGATCCGCGTCACTCGGGAACCGGAATGGAACGCAGGACGGTGGCTTGTGTGAAGCGGGTGCTCAGTCCTTCGCATTGGCGGTCTCCTCAGATGCGCTCTTCCCCTGGGCATCGCCGCCTCCGAGGAAGACACTCGGCGATCCGCTCCAGGTCACTGCGAGGGCATCACGTGCCCGACTCGCTGCTACATACAGCAGGGACCGTTCGTGGAGCAAGGCCTCATCGCGCTCTTCCGGGGAAACGTCATCGACGATCCACGGGCTCGGAACGACCCCGTCGCTGATGTCGAAGAGGACGACGCGGCTGAACTCCATGCCCTTCGCTGTGTGCATAGTGAGCGTCAGCACCCGGTCGCTGGCGGCGTTCGCGCTCTTCACGTGATTCGCGAGGATTCCCCGAGCGACCAACGCATCACGGACCCGAAGCGCCCGGTCGTTAGTGCGAGCGAGCACCGCCACCGAGCCGACGTCGACCGATTCATCACCGAGCCAGGTCTCAACGAGGTCGCACACCTGAGCCAGCTGACCCTCCACGTCTCGCGACCCGAGCATAACCGGGATCGGGCCGCGCCGAGCCGAGCGATATCCGACCGCGAGCGCCCGGTCGCCTTCCGCGTCGGTGAATTCGCCGTCAGCGAGCGAACGGACGGCGAAGGCGAGGTTCTCGGCGGTCGTCCGGTAGTTGAGCGTCAGTCGACGCGAGCGCCCCACGATTGCAATTCCGCAACGCGCGAGCACGACGGGGTGTCCGTAGATTCGCTGATGTGCGTCCTCGGCGATGAACATATCGTTTCGTCCCGGCCGCACGAGCGCGCGCAGGAGTTTCCATTGAGACGGCGAAAGGTCCTGCCCTTCGTCGATGAGCACATGGTCCGCCAGGATCCCCGCTTCCTCGCCGTGCAGATCGATCCACGCGGCGCCGATCTCCGAAACTTCGGCGTACGACACGGATGACTTCGACCGCGTATTCTCCCGGTAACGCTCGACGATCGACCACACCTCATCGCGCTTCTTCCGATCCAGTGCCACGCCCCGACCCGGACGTCGAATCTCGCTGTACTCCTCCCGCGACGTCACGCGTGCAGGCAAGATGACGTGGAGGTACTCGGCTTCCAAGAACGAGTCGGTGATCATGCTCGCCGGAAGGTCAGGGCGGGAATCGGCGACAGCGGAAGCCCACCCTTCCCGATTTCCGGTGACGTACGTCGCGCCCTCGCGAACCTCGCCGAGGGTGATGCCCGCCGCCTGCCCGAACGCCTTTCCCGCCGCCTGCCGGACCGCAGCACCGAGCTGGTCGACACCGCGAATCAGAACGCCAGGGTCGCCGAGCGCGGAAGCGATAGGAATGCCGGGATCGAGAGCAAGAAGGTCGTGCTTCAGGTTCCCGGCGAGCGCACGCGTGTAGGTCGTGAGAACGACCCGGCCCGTCGGATTCTGCGCCATGAGGCGGCGAACCCTGTGGAGGATCACGACAGTCTTACCTGTGCCCGCGCCTCCGGTGAGCCGGAACGGGCCGGAGTAGTCGCCGGAGGCGTAGCGGTGCTGCTCCGGGTGGAGGAAGACGCGCCAGGCTGCGAAGTCCCCCTCTTCGATGATCTTCCGCAGTTCCTCATTGTCGTCGACGAAAGTGAACTGCATCTTCGACACGTCGCTTGCGAAGGCTCGGAGAATCCGCTCGTCTTCGCTAGCCCCATTGTCGACCACGGGAGCCTGGAGGCGGAGACCTTCCTTGATGGCGTCGATCGACTCTCCCATCGCGAGGCTGATCGCCGCGTCCTGCTCCCATGCATTCTCAAGGGTCTCGGCAAGGGCGAGGATCTCATCCTCGCTCGTCGCTTCGAGGAGCCGGTCCGCCGCGGACTGCGCGAACCCGAGTTGGTCGACGAGATCAGCGAGCGAGTAACTGTACCGACTTAGGTACGGAGGCGAGGCCGCCTCGTTCTGGTTATATGCCGCCGGAACATACGACGGGCGATGGCGGTCCGGCATCGTTTCGGCGATCAGCTCGACAGCACCGTTCACCTCGTTGAGGTTCACCTTCAGGGTGCGCGCGCGCTGGATCGCAATATCGTGTTCCCATGCGCCAGCGAACACCCAAGTGCGCTCTTGGTGCTGGTCTTCAAGAAGGTAGAGTACGGCGCGCCAGCTCTGGTCGATCCTGGCGGTGCGAGCGCGAGGGTCCACGGACTGATTCATCTTCTTCACGCGAAGACCGTAGGTGGAGTCATCCTCGGCAAGCTTCTCGAGGAAATCGAAGATCTTCAGGCGGACCGTCTTGTCCTTCGGCTGATTCTTCAGCTTCGTCATCACGATGTTTGGCATGGGGCTCTCCGAGGTTCGAATACACGCTATCGGTGTCACCGGCGGACACGATGACTTTCTCGAAGCAAGTCGAGATCACCGACCTCACCGTGCCGAGCGTCAGCACCAGCAGACGCCTCGGGTAACGGCATCGGATTGACCGGTTGATCGTCTTAAGTGCCGTCGTAGAGGCGCTCGTACTGGTCTTCCACCATCGGCCAGACGAGATCACGGCCCGCTGAGACCGAATCGACGACGGGAACGCCATCAAAAAGGACGAAGTCATGAGGGATTATGCGGCCCGCCCGGTCCTGTCGACGAAACGGGTCTTCGAACCGCAGCGCGGTCATATTCCCGACGTGATGCAACAGCTCGGGCATCTGGTCGAGCCCTTCGAAGACTCTCGAGTATTCGGGAAGCGGGTCGCCGAGCCCCCCGTCCATCAGAAACCGAAACCCCCACGTGCGCCCACGGGTCGCCCAGATCAGCTTCACCGCCGGCTCCTCAGCAGCATGCCCCTCTTCTCACTGACTTCGAGATCGATGGCGAACTGGGTGACGGCCGCGCGAAGGTAGTCGCCCTTCTCTTTCGCGTCTGCGTTGGCCTGCCGCAGTTGGTCGCCGACGAGCTTCACCGCCTTATCGACCATGTCTTTCGAAATCACCGCTGAGACGAGCGCGGCGACAGCCCCGATAGGACCCGGGATCTTCGCTGCCTTGCCGATCCACCCGACGAGAATGGCGACGACGCCGGCAACAGCGCTGGCCTGGCCGAGCAGCGTCTCAGCCACCCTCCCCCTTAGATTGCGCCCCTCCGCCCAACGCACGAAACGCTCCAACGGAAGCACGCTGGCGATCGGCATGATGAGATCGACGCCGACCTTCTCCGACACGTCGATGGCAGCTGCCGAGAACTTCGCAGACGAAAGCAGCAGGAAGTCTTCGCCGACGGATAGCGCCTCCTCCCCGAGCACAATGCTGCGGAGGAGCTTGCGGAGCTGGTCGACTTCATGTGCCGCGTGAAGCACGACGAGGTCGCGAAAGTCGGCCGCCGAAATTTCCGGCAATAGGTCGGACTTCGACAGAGCGAACATCCATATGCGGGGGAACCTGGCCAGCGGCTTACCCGATTCCACGATCTCCTCGACGACGGGAAGAAGGCCATTGCGGATGTTCGTGAAGAGGAGCTTCAGGTAGCCCGCTTCATCGCCGGCATTCCTCGCGACCTCAGCCCCGTCGACCAATACGATTGCAACATCCGAGCTGAGAAGGGCTTCGAACGTCTCGGCCCGTCGACGCGCTTCTTCAGCTCCGCTCGGGCTCTCGTGGAACCATTCCCCAGGATAGTCGTGCCAGACCAGACGAATGCCGTCGTAGTCGCCGGATGTCTTCTCAGGACGGTGGTGCAGTCGAGCAGTGAATGAGTAGGGAGTGGCCGAGAATCGATTGCTCGGGGGAACCCGACCGTCCCGGCTCATTCCGAGGTAGTTCTGCATGAGCCGATCGCCTTGACCGGCGTCGTCGGCGACCACGTCGATGTTGATTCTCGACTGCGTCTGCTCTTCACGCATAAGACCATAGAACGACGAGATCAGGACGCTCTTGCCACTTCCACTTTCTCCAAACACTGCGATGTGCTGCTCTAAGACTCTTTTCGGCATGGGGCCAATCTAGGGCACGCTATTACTTCGAAAGGGCACGCATTACTGCGATGCCATCCTCGGCGAGCGCCCGGTCTATTGACGTCTGCGGGTACCATCGCGACAAGCACCAGGTGGAGCACTTGCTCCCCCGGTCATGGCGGAGCCACTGGCCCGTGGGCGGTGCCGCCGCCGAAACCGATCGTGACGAGCACGTTCATCGCCTCGGTAACCTGACGCTCATCACCGGCTCGCTCAACGCGTCGGTATCGAACGGAGCGTGGCTCGGCGAGAACGGTAAGCGCGCTGCTCTGCACCGCCACGATGTGTTCCTCATGAACCGCGCCATCGTCGACTCGTCAGAAGAGGGTTGGGACGAGGAACGGATCGACCAGCGCACCGAGATTCTCACCGAGTCCTTCCTCACGACCTGGCCCGTGCCGGTAGGTCACGAGGGAAAGACCGTTGATCGGTTCTCACGTTTGTCGAAAGCGACTGCGTCGTACGTAGACGTGATCGCGGCCGGACTCGTTGACGTCGGCGCAGCCCTCGTGTGCACCGATAACCGCTGGCCTGACGCGCGGGGCACGCTGCTCGCCGGCGGGAGGATGCAGTACAACGGCGAGACGTACAAGAGTCCCGCAGCCGCCGCGCGAGAAATCCGTGGCGGAAGCGGGAACGCCTGGTACTTCTGGCGCGTCGAGAACGGGCCCATGCTCCACGAGTTGCGCGCGGACATGCTTCGGATGCTCGACCACTAGACAGCTCGCAGTCGAGCCCAAGATCGACCAATCCACGACGTCAGATCTGCGAGCGTCGCCGAAGCCCCGTACTCGTCATGAACATGTTGTGGCGGCCGCTCGCGTTGCGGCGCCCGTCGGCGAAGCAGACGGACCCGCGATCCGACGAGTAGAACGGAACGGTGGCGTGGGATACCTGCACGCCTTCGAGCTTCTCCGCCGGGCGCCGCCCTTGAACCTAGGGGCGCGGATGCCGGTGGGCGGCGCGGGGGTGAACGAAAGTGGATTCGGCGCGAGTCTCGGTGACGAGGTTCGCTTGTTTCCAGAGAGGAAAGTGCGAATTCAGGGAGAAACGGGCGGATGCTCCCCGCAGGCGTCGCTTCTCCACGCGGGTCGCGCTTGGGTGGTGGACCATCCGACAGGCTCCGGGGACCCAGTTGCGGCCCAGGGACCCGGTTACAGGCACCAGGCTGCTGAGCGTGAACTACTGGGTTGACGACCCCGAATTGATGGGTTGCTGAGCCTGTCGAAGCATCCGACCCCGAGACGCCCCGCCGACCTAGGCTCCGCCGAACCGCTCCCCCGACGCCACCTGCTGCGCCACCCGCCGCAACGCGAGCAGCAGCGGCTCGACCAGCACCGACCCCAACACCACGTACTCCACCGCGGCTTCGATCGACTCCTGCGGTACCCCGGCGATCTCGGCATCCGCGATCTTCCGAATGCTCTCGAGGTACACCGGCATCACCCCATCCGGCACGGCGAACCCGGCCCGCTCCAACGTCTGCAGCGCTCGCGCGACCGCGTGCAGCACGTCTTCCGCACACATCCCGGGCTTCCAGCCGAGCCCGACAGCCAACGCTTCCGCCGCTGACAGATCGAGCGGCTCCTCGACGGCGGGCGTGACCGCAGCATGCGCGGTGCCGAGCAACTCGTTCGGGTTCGCGGGCGGATCATCCAGCGCCGCGACCACCCGCCGCGTCTCGGCGATGCTCACTCCCGAGTCGAGCAGCGCCCGGATCACCCGCAGCCGCCGCTCGTGCGCCTCGCCGTACGAGGCCTGGGTGGGCGACGTCCGCTCGCCCTCGGGGAGCAGCCCCTCCCGCAGGTAGTACTTGATCGTCGGCACGGTCACGCCGGTGCGGGCTGACAGTTCGGAAATCTTCATGGCCACCTCTTGACTTCGATAGTAGCGCTATCCATTATGGATAGCAGCACTATCCAAGAGGCACCGCACAGCAGGAGGCACCATGTCCAAGGTCGTCGCAGGACGCATGACCCATCGCTACGACGGCGAACTCGTCGTCTTCCACATCGGCATGCAGATCAACCGGTGGTGGCGCCCCGACCTGTGGCTACCGCTCTTCAGCGACATGCCGAAGATGCTCCGCGAACTCGCCACCGACCCCGACTCCGGCCTGCTCGGATTCGACATGCTCCTCGGCGCTGGCGGACCGTACATCGTGCAGTACTGGTCGTCCATCGACAAGCTCTACGCTTACGCGTCGGACCCCGCGCAGGAGCACCGGCCCGCCTGGACCCGCTTCAACCAGCGGGCGCGCAAGGCTCCGGATGCCGTCGGCATCTGGCACGAGACGTTCCTCGTCGAGCGCGCCGAGAGCATCTACGTCTCGACCAAGCCCATGGGCCTGCCGAAGGCGACGGAACTCGTCGAGGTCGGGCGACGCCACGATCGAGCGCACGCGCGGTTCGCGGACGGACGGACGAAGGCCGACAGCATCCCGAGCTCCGCCACCTCTCACTGAACCGGCTATAGATACTCCCGCGCCGCGCGCACCAGCGCGGCCGGGTCGTCGGCACGGAAGCGGATGGCCGTCGCCGCGACATCGCCCGACGGCAGCGTGACGGTCAGCGGATGCTCGAACTCCACGTCGACGTTCGTCTCACTCACCACGGCGACGCTCACGACCCCCTCGTGCACCTTCACCGTCTTCGACTTCTCCAAGCCGCGCTGCTGCATCGTGACGCCGCGCACCGCAGACCACGGGACCAGGATGTCGAGGCTGGCTCCATTGCGGATGCGGATGCCGTCGGGGCCGACCGCATGCGGATTCACGACCATGCTGAGCCCGAAGCCGATCATGAAGGTGAGCCCCCAGATCCCCAGCGCCAGGATCGGGAACCTCAGCCACGGCCACGGGTGGAAGATCAGGTCGAAGATCGGGATCTCGACAGCCGACAGGATGATGAACACCCAGAGCACGGTCGACACCGCCGAGACGTAGGGGAACGCGGTGGCGCCCTCCGGGACGCGCGGCTTGCGTGTCACCCACGCGTGGATGCTCTTCCAGACACCGGCCTCCATCTCGGTGGCGACCCGCACCCACGACTTCTTCTCCGGAGCCTGCACGCTCATCGGTCGCCTGCTTCGAAGAGGTCGGTCAAACGGTCCACGATCCGGTCGAGCCCCCGGGCGAAGCTCTTGAACGCGTCCGGTTCCCAATCGGAGAACAGCGACTCCGTGAACTCCGCCTGCTCGCGCGCCATGCGCTCCGCGATCGCGGCGCCCTTCGGCGTCGGCGTGACGAGGGTCGCCCGGCGATCTCTCGGATGCGGCTCCCGCGTGACGAACCCGTCCCGCTCGAGGATGTCCACCAGCCCCGTGATGTTGCGCGCGCTGACACCCAGAGCCTCCGCCAGCTGACGCTGCGTCTGCGGTCCGTTCGTCGACACGAGCCAGACCACCGGCACGCGCGCCGCGGTCAGACCGTCGGCGGCAGCGTGCTGCTCCATATCGCGATTGAAGAGTGTCGTGATCTGCAGCATCCGATGCAGGGCGGTCTCGAACTCGGGGTTAGTCATGGTAGTGAATGTACTTCACTATGTCGTTGGTTCACAAGTTTCGGGATGGGTTGCGATCTTCGGTTAGGGATGCGGATGCTGCGCGCAGGGGTGGGGCCCTTCGTCTCGTCGCTGCGCTCCTCGCTCAGGAACCGTGGGTGGCCGTGTCGTCGTGCACCGAAGCTCGCGGCCCGGGGGCGGCCCAGCGGGAGAGCGCCTCGATCGCGTCGCGGAGGGCGAAGCCCCGCTCGGTCAAGGCGTATGCCCGGGTGTTGTGTTTGAGCGGCAGCCGCGTCAGCACGCCGGCCGCCTCGAGTTCGCGCAGGCGGGTCGCGAGCATGTTCGTCGGCGCGCCGAGCTCGCGCTGCAGGTCGCCGTATCGTTGGGGTCCCTCGAGCAGCTGCTCCACGATGAGCAGCGCCCACCGCCCTCCCACGACCTCGAGGGCTGTGGCGAGGTCGCTCACGCGGACTGGTCGGCGGAGTCCGGCTTCATCCAGAACGGGGAGTAGTGGTAGCCGTCCGGATCGTCGAACTGGCGCTGATACATGAACGGGTAGTCGTCGGTGTCGCCGATCCTTCCACCCGCGGCACCGGCACGCTCGACGAGTTCGTCGACCGCCTCGCGGCTGCCGAGGTCGAACGAGACCGTGACCTTCGACGGGGTGTCGGGGCCACCGATCAGGTCATCGGTGCCGCCGACGCTCGCGTACATCTCGCGACTGCCGAGCATGACGTACTGCTCGGGCGCGATCGCGAAGCACGACACGTTGTGGTCGGACATGTCCTCGTTGAGGGTCCATCCGAGGGCGGTGTAGAAGGCGGTCGCGCGCTCGACGTCGGCGACGGGGCAGGTGATGAAGAGGCTCATGCGGGCCATACTTGCATTTTGCAAGTGGTGGGTCAAGACCCTTCGTCTCGTCGCTGCGCTCCTCGCTCAGGAACCGGGCATCCCGGGGTGTCCGATCCCCCGGAGCAGCACGTCGACCGTCGCCTCGACGCGCTCGTCCGAGAGCGGGCGGCCGAGCAGGGCGGCGTAGCTCGCCATGGCGACGAACTGATCCGCAATCACCCCCACATCGGCATCCGCCCTGACCTGCCCTGCCGAGACGGCGAGCGCGAGGCGCCCCTCCACCCATTCGCGGATCGGCGCCGCCAACCGCTCGTTTAACGAAGCACCGAGCGACGGATCGGTCGCGGTCACCACGATCAGGGCGCGGGCGATCGCGACGCCCTCGCCGTCCGAGAGCGAGGTCGACATGGCCGAGAACCAGGCCCGCAGGTCGCCGGCGAGCTCTGCTGTGTACGGCACGACGACGTCGGCGCCGGGCACCGACCCCTCGAGCAGGGCCTCGCCGAGGATCGCGGCCTTCGACGGCCACCACCGGTAGATCGTCTGCTTCGAGACGCCGGCGGCATCCGCGAGTCCTTCGATCGTGACGGCGTCGAACCCGCCGGACGACAGGGCGGCGCGCATCGCGTCCAACACGGACTGGCGGGCTTTCTCACTGCGCGGACGGGGCACCGTTCGAGGCTACTCGCGCGTACACTGGAAGATAAGTAGACGCACCGTTGCGAAACTCGATCGTCGGCGCGCGACACAGGAGAAGGAGACCACCATGGCCCTGACCGCCCACTCCACCATCGGCGAATGGCTCGACGACCCGACCGGCGGACCGCTCATCCGCGGCCTGTTCGAGCAGACCGGCGCCGACCCCGCCCTCCTCACCCCGGTGCTGGGCCTGCCGCTGCAGCAGCTCGTGGTGATGAGCCAGGGCGCGATGCCGCAGTCGGTCGTCGACGACCTCGTGCGCGCGGCGAACGGCGGCGAGCTCCCCGCCGAGGATGCCGCCGCCGACGTCGCGAGCGGCGCGCGCTTCGCCGGCAAGACCGTGATCGTCACGGGCGCCGCCTCCGGCATCGGCAAGGCCACCGCGGTGCGCATCGCCCGCGAGGGCGGCCGCGTGATCGCGAGCGACATCGCCGCCGAGAAGCTCGACGCCCTCAAGACCGAGCTCCCGGATGCCGACATCGTCACGGTCGCCGGAGACCTCACGAAGCAGGAGGCGATCGACGCGGTCATCGCGGCCGCGGGCGACCGCATCGACGGACTCGCGAACGTCGCCGGCATCAACGACGACTTCTCCCCCGCGGGCGAGACGACGGATGCCGTGTGGGACCGCGTCATCGCCATCAACCTCACCGCGCCCTTCAAGCTCATGCGCGCGGTGCTGCCGATCATGGAGCAGGCCGGCCGCGGCTCGATCCTGAACGTCTCGAGCGAGGCGGGTCTGCGCGGCAACGCCTCGGGCAACGCCTACACGGCCAGCAAGCACGGCATCATCGGCGTCACCAAGTCGGCGGCGTTCATGTACGGGCCGAAGGGCATCCGCGTGAACTCCGTCGCTCCGGGCGGGGTGGCCACCGGCATCCCGATGCCCCCGAACATGTCGGAGCGCGGATCGGCCCGCCTCGCCCCGTTCCAGCAGGCGATCCCGACTGTCGCGACCGCCGAGCAGCTCGCCGCGTCGATCACGTTCCTGCTGTCGGACGACGGCGTGAACATCAACGGCGCGATCCTCGCCTCCGACGGCGGGTGGTCCGTGCAGTAGCCCGCCCCATTCCTTCCGCTGCCCTTTCGCTGGAAGATCAGAAACGCACGTTGCCAGCCCCGGGGACGTGCGTTTTTGAGCTCCAGGAGCGGATGCCGGGGAGCGGATGCCCCGCTCTGACACCCTCTCGCGGGCCCGAACCGGGCCGGGGGGTCAAGACACGCCGCGTCGACAGCATCCGACAAGGCGTGTCTTGACCTTTCACGTCAGGCGCAGGCGGCGGGAGCGGCACCGGCACGGCGGGTCTTGACCCCTGCGGCCGCGCGGGGCCAGCATGACCGCATGCTGAAGATCGTGTCGATCGTGATCCGCGTGAACGACCTCGCCGCACAGGCCCGCTTCTGGAAGGCGGCGCTCGACTACGTCGAACGCGATCCGGCGGTCGACGACTGGGTCGTGCTGAAGCCGCGCGACGCCGACACCCCGTGCATCGCGCTCGACGCGCACCGGTCGGAGCGTGTGCTGCCTCCGCGCATCCACCTCGACATCTACGCCGAGGACCAGGCCGCCGAAGTGCGACGCCTCACCGAGCTCGGAGCGCGGGAGGTGCACTGGGACAAGCTCCCCGCCGACGCGGATTACATCATCATGGAAGACCCCGAGGGCAACCGCTTCTGCGTGGTCGACCGTCCGGACTGGTCGGGCTGGTCCCGCGCCTGACGTCGACCGTCGGATGCCGGGGCGGCTAGTCCGCGGCCGAACCGCCGATCTTGTCTCGGGGGTGACGGTCGTGGGGGCCGACGTCGTCGGACGGCCCCTCCTCCTCGCGGACGGTGTGCGCGACCTGACGGGCGACTGCGGCTCCGCGACCGGCGACGACGGCATCTTCCTGCGTGTTGTAGCCCGACCCGATCACCGCAGTCTCGCCCTCGATGCGGTTGAACCAGATGCCGTTGCGTTCGAACGTCTCGATGTCTCCAGCGCCCATGTCGTCTCCTTCGCTCGCCCTCCTTTCTAGGCCGGGCCGCCTCGTGAAGACAGCCCCTTGCCTGCTGCGCGGCGGACGGTTATCGGCGCCGCGGCATCCGTCGTCCGGCACCCGCTCGACATGCGACCGCGGCGCGGCAACACCCCGGACACATCACCGATATATTTCGGACATAGGACTTCCCTAGGTTGCGGAGCATCCCTCCGCAACCACGGCCACGAGCCCACGCCAGCACCACGACGACGTGACCGGTCGCCACCGCTCCTGCTACCCGAAAGTACCCATGACCCGACGCCCCTCCCCCCTGCGTCGGCGACTGCTCGCGACCTCCACGGTCGCCGCGCTGCTCGCCGGCTCCCTGCTCGCCACCGCCGTCCCGGCATCCGCCGCCGACGACCCGATCGACGGTCCGCAGACGTCGGGCGACGCCATGTTCCCGAACGTCGGCAACGGCGGCTACGACGCCCTCGAGTACGACATCGACATCGAGTGGAGCCCGACGGGATCGACCGGCACCGGCCCGACCGATGTCATCACGGGCGAGTTCCAGCGGGCGACCACCACCATGACCGCGCACGCTCCCGTCGCCCTCAGCTCGTTCTCGCTCGACTTCGAGGGCCTCACGATCGAGAGCGTGTCCGTCAACGGACAACCGGCCGCCTGGACGCGCGACATCGATGCGGCGGCGATCAAGTACAAGCTCATCGTCGCTCCGTCCGTGCCGGTGGTCGGCGACTTCACGGTCACCGTGACCTACAGCGGCGCCCCGGTGTTCCACACCGACGCCGACGGCAGCCAGGAAGGCTGGAGCGGCACGAACGACGGGGCGATGCTGCTGGGCCAGCCCATCGGCATGATGACCGCGTTCCCGCACAACAACACGCCGACCGACAAGGCGACGTACACGATCACGGTGGATGCTCCCACCGTTCTCGCCGACGTCAACGGCGTCTCGGCTCCCGGGGCGGTCGCCAGCAACGGCGAGCTCGTCGCGAAGACGCCGAACGCCGGCGGCGACCGCACGACGTGGACCTGGCGCCAGCAGAAGCAGATGGCCTCGGAGCTCGTGGTCATCGGCATCGGCCGCTACGAGACGGTCGACGGCGTCGTCACCCTGAGCGACGGACGCCGGATCCCGTCCCTCTCATTCATCGACGTCGGGCTGCCCGAGTCCGAGAAGACGACCGTACGCAACCGCATCGCGCAGCTGGAGCCGATCACGCAGAACCTCGAGAAGATGTTCGGCCCGTACCCGGGCAACAGCACCGGCGTGATCGTGAAGACCGTGCCGGAGGACATCAACTACGCGCTCGAGACCCAGGACCGCTCGTTCTTCCCCTCGGTCCGGTCGGTCACCGGCGACACGCTCATCCACGAGCTCGTGCACCAGTGGTACGGCAACAACGTCGCCCCGACCACGTGGACCGACATCTGGATGGGCGAGGGCATGGCCACCTGGGCCCCCACCTACTACAACTCCGCCGAAGGCTTCGGCACCACCGCCGCGTCGTCCGAGCAGACCTACTTCCAGCAGTGGAACAGCAGGGTGTCCACGAGCCCCAGCTGGACCATCCCCCCGGGTGCGCAGACCGCCCCCGCATCGCTCTACGGCTATCAGACCTACACGCGCAGCGCCCAGTTCTGGGCCGCGCTCCGCGTCGCGATCGGCGACACCGCCTTCTTCGAGCTGATCGAGAAGTGGCAGATCGACAACGCCGGACAGAGCCGTACGGGCGCCCAGCTCAAGGCGCTCGCCACGCAGCTCTCGGGTCGCGACCTCGACGCGTTCTGGTCGGACTGGATCCTCGAGCCCGGCAAGCCCGCCTGGCCCGACAAGTCGTCGATCACCGTGACGTCGGATGCCGCGGCGCCGGTGAGCCCGGGCGACACCGTCACCTACACGGTGAGCGTGGCGAACACCGGACGGGTGCCGCTCGCTGCGACGGACGTCGACCTCGACCTCACCGGCGTCCTGGCGAACGGATCGGTGACGTTCTCGGCCGCGAACGTGACGGAGAACGGCTCGATCGTCACGTGGGACGTTCCGGCCACCGCCGTCGGCGCGACCTCGCAGCTGACCATCACGGCGACCCTCGACGACGACGCCGTGAGCGGGACGATCACGACCACCGCCGCGTCGCGGAGCCTCGGCTCGTCGTGCGCGACCTGCACGGTCGCCGTCGACGTGCTGCAGGACTTCCCGACGACGCCGGCCCCCACCATCGCCGGGGAGCCCGTCGTGGGTCAGACCCTGACCGCCTCCGCGGCCGGCTGGCCCGAGGGCACGACGTTCGCCTACGAGTGGGCGATCGACGGGGTTCCCGTGGACCCGTCCGCCATCCAGGGCGCCAGCACCGAGCCGGTGCTGTTCGCCGCAGCCGCCGCCGACACCTCGAACCAGTTCGTGATCCCGGCGGGCGCCGTCGGCTCGCGCATCTCGGTCACCGTCACGGCATCGCTCGCGGGGTACCGCGACGCCTCCGTGACGAGCGCCTCGACCGGTCCGGTCCGTGCCGCCGCCGTCTCGGGCGGCGACTCGGACACGAGCAGCGGAGCCGCCGCCGACCCCGGCGCCGAGGGGACTTTAAGCGACACGGGCAGTGAGTTCCCGGCCCTCGCGGCCCTCCTCGCGCTGGTCCTGCTGGGTGCGGGAGGCGTCTTCGCCGTCGCGCGTCGCCGGCGTCACCTCGCGGAGCTGTAGGCCCCGGTCTGAGCGAGCGAAGCGAGACGAAGGGCGTGCCGGATCGGGCGTCCTTCGTCTCGTCGCTGCGCTCCTCGCTCAGGAACCGGTGCCGCGGTTCGGTCCCTGAGCGAGCGGAGCGAGACGAAGGGCGTCCAGGAACCGGTGGCACGCGACACCCCGGTCCCTGAGCGAGCGGAGCGAGACGAAGGGCGCTCAGGAACCGGTGCGGGCGGCGGCGCGGATGCCGGAGACGATGAGGGCGAGGCCGGCGGCGAAGTCGTCGCCGGGATCCGAGATCCGCTCGGGCGACAGGTCGACCGCCGCATTCGCCGCTCCGACCACGGCCGCGTGCATCCGCTGCTGCTCGTGGAAGGTGAACCCGATCACGTAATGCACGAGGGTGTCGGCGGCGACGTGGGCCGCGGCATCCGTGAGTCCGGCGACGAGCGCGCCCTCGACGAGCCGTGCCCGCGCGGGAAGGTCGAGCAGCCCGAGCGCGAGCGAGCTCGACACGACCTCGGCGCCGTCGCGGTGGGCGAGCAGCCGGTCGCGCAGCGCCGTCGCCGCCTCCGCGATCTCTCCGGCGTCCGACCCCTGCCCGACGATGCGCGCGCTGACCGCGGCGAGCAGCGCCTGCTTGTTCGGGAAGTGCCAGTACAGCGCGCTGACCTGCACGTCGAGGACGTCGGCGATCCGCCGCATCGACAGTCCGGGCAGACCGTTCTCGGCGAGCACGGTCATCGCCGCATCGACGACGTCGGTCTTGCTGCGTCGAGGGACGGACGGGTCGTCGGATGCTGCACGCATCCTGCTACTGTACCGAACAGTGTTCAGGTGAACAGTGTTCAGGAGGAGTCTTCCCATGTCCGCATCCGCCATCTCGTCGCATCCCGCCCCGGTTCTCGCCGACCTCGTCCCGGGCGCGCGCGTGCGCGATGTCGCCCTCACGCTCGCGGGCACGGCGTTCATCACGGTCGCCGGCTACCTCACTGTTCCGCTGCCGTTCACGCCCGTGCCGATCTCGCTCGCCACGTTCGCGGTGCTGCTGACCGGCGCCGCTCTCGGGCCGGTCCGCGGCGGTGCCAGCGCGTTCCTCTACCTCGCCCTCGGCCTCGTGGGTGTGCCGCTGTTCGCGCACGGCAACGCCGGCTGGGCGTTCTCGTCGTTCGGCTACATCATCGGGTACGTCGTCGCCGCGCTCATCGTCGGCTCGCTCGCCCGGCATCGCGCCGACCGCTCGGTGCTGACGACGCTCGGTCTCGCAGCGCTCGGATCCCTCGCGATCTATGCCTGCGGCGTGCCGTGGCTCGCGGTGTTCCTCGGCGTCGACCTCGTGACCGCGATCGGCCTGGGCGTCGTCCCCTTCCTGATCGGGGATGCCGTGAAGATCGTCGCGATGTCGGCCCTGCTCCCCGGCACCTGGCGCCTCGTCGACCGCACGCGCCCCTGACTCCCCTCCGCCCTCGTCCCGTCCCCGTCTTCGGCGGTGCGTGAGGAAGAGGCGAGGCGGGGCCGACCGGCCGACGCCGCGCCGGTAGACTGAGAGCGCCCGCCGGCCCCTTCCTTTGGAGTGTGCGTGACCACCGCCCCTGCACCCGCCCGCAAGCACGTCCCCGACTCCGTCTCGAACGCGATCGCGACGCCCGAGAAGGAGCAGCCGTATGCGGCGCTCGGCCTGAAGGACGACGAGTACGCGAAGATCCGCGAAATCCTCGGCCGCCGCCCCACCTCGGGCGAGCTGGCGATGTACTCGGTGATGTGGTCGGAGCACTGCTCGTACAAGAGCAGCAAGAACTACCTGCGCCGCTTCGGCCAGAAGGTCTCCGACGAGATGAAGGAACGCCTCATGGTGGGCATGGGCCAGAACGCGGGCGTCATCGACGTCGGCGAGGGCTGGGCCGTCACCTTCAAGGCCGAGTCCCACAACCACCCGTCGTTCATCGAGCCCTTCCAGGGCGCGGCGACGGGTGTCGGCGGCATCGTGCGCGACATCATCTCGATGGGAGCCCGCCCGGTCGCGGTCATGGACGCCCTGCGCTTCGGCGCGATCGACCACCCCGACACCGCCCGCGTCGTGCACGGCGTGACGAGCGGCATCAGCTTCTACGGCAACTGCCTGGGCCTGCCGAATATCGGCGGCGAGACGGTGTTCGACTCCGTCTACCAGGCGAACCCGCTCGTGAACGCGCTCGCGGTGGGCGTGCTGCGTCACGAGGACCTCAAGCTCGCGAACGCGACCGGCGTCGGGAACAAGGTCGTGCTGTTCGGCGCTCGCACCGGCGGAGACGGCATCGGCGGTGCCAGCATCCTGGCGTCCGACACGTTCGCCGACGGCGGCCCGACCAAGCGCCCCGCGGTGCAGGTCGGCGACCCGTTCGCCGAGAAGGTGCTCATCGAGTGCTGCCTGGAGCTCTACCGCGAAGAGCTCGTCGAGGCCATTCAGGATCTCGGTGCCGCGGGCATCTCGTGCGCCACCAGCGAGCTCGCCGCCAACGGCAACAGCGGCATGCACGTCTCTCTCGACAACGTCCTGCTGCGCGACCCCTCGCTCACGGCCGAGGAGATTCTCATGTCGGAGTCGCAGGAGCGCATGATGGCGATCGTCGCGCCCGAGAAGCTCGACGCGTTCCTCGCGGTCGTGAACAAGTGGGAGGTCGAGACCTCCGTGCTCGGCGAGGTCACCGGCGACGGACGCCTCGTCATCGACTGGCAGGGCGAGCGCATCGTCGACGTCGACCCCTCGACCGTCGCGGTCGACGGCCCGGTCTACGACCGTCCGGTCGCGTACCCGACGTGGATCGACGCACTGCAGGCGGATGCCGCCGAGCTGCTGCCCCGCAGCGATGACGCCGAGACGCTGCGCGCGCAGTTCCTGTCGCTGGTCGCCTCCCCGAACCTGGCCGACACGTCGTGGATCACCAACCAGTACGACTACTACGTGCTCGGCAACACGGCCCTCAGCTTCCCCGACGACGCCGGCATGATCCGGGTCGATGAGGAGTCGGGTCTCGGCTTCTCGATCGCGACCGACGCCAACGGCCGCTACTGCCAGCTCGACCCCTACGCGGGCGCGCAGCTCGCGCTGGCCGAGGCGTACCGCAACGTCGCCGTCACCGGCGCGGTGCCCACGGCGATCACCGACTGCCTCAACTTCGGCTCTCCCGAGAACCCGGAGGTCATGTGGCAGTTCGGGCAGACGGTCGACGGTCTCGCCGACGGATGCTTCGAACTCGGCACCCCGGTCACCGGCGGCAACGTCTCGTTCTACAACCAGACCGGCGACGTGCCGATCCACCCCACCCCGCTCGTGGGCGTGCTCGGCATCATCGACGACGTCTCCCGCCGCATCCCCTCCGGCTGGCAGGACATCGGTCAGAACATCTACCTGCTCGGCACGACCTCGACCGAGCTCTCGGGCTCGGCCTGGGCCGACGTCGTGCACCAGCACCTCGGCGGCGTGCCCCCGAAGGTCGACCTCGCGGGTGAGAAGCGCCTCGCCGGGCTGCTCGCGGCCGCCCGCGACGAGTGGCTGATCTCGTCGGCGCACGACCTCTCCGAGGGCGGTCTCGCCCAGGCCCTCGCCGAGGGCGTCATGCGCTTCGGCGTCGGAGCCCGCGTGTGGCTGACCGAGATCATGGAGCGCGACGGCGTGGACGCGGCATCCGCCCTGTTCTCCGAGTCGACCGGGCGCGTCATCGTCACCGTTCCCCGCGAGGACGACGTGAAGTTCCGCGGACTCTGCGAGGGCCGCGGCTACCCCGTCCTGCGGATCGGCGTGACCGACAGCGAACCGCAGCTCGAGGTGCAGGACGTCTTCACCGTCACGGCGGCCGAGCTGCGCGAGCGGTCGCAGGCCACCCTCCCCTCGTACTTCGGTCCCACCGTCACCGAGCCGGTCGTCTGATGAGCGGTGACGGCCTCAGCGAGGACTACGGCGATCTCGGCGAGCGCCGCAACCGCCGCATCCGCATCGTGTCGTGGACGGTCATCGTCGCGCTGATCCTCGGCGGCGGCGGGGCGACCGTGCTGACGCTGATCTTCGGCTGATCCCCGGCCCCGAGCGTGCGACCCCACCCCGGTTCCTGAGCAAGCGCCCTTCGTCTCGTCGCTTCACTCCGGTTCCTGAGCGAGCGCCCTTCGTCTCGTCGCTGCGCTCCTCGCTCAGGAACCGGGCGCTCAGGAACCGGGTGCGCGGTCAGGAACCGGGGCGGGAGAAGAGGAAGCGGGCGAGACGGACGATGCCCTCGGTGTCGCCGACGCCGCGACCGAGGGATTCGACGATGATGGCGCCGAGGATGGCGCGGCCGAGCTGTTCGACCGGAGCGTCCTCGGGCAGCTGGCCCGCTGCGATGCCGGCGCGGAGGCGCGAAGACAGGTACTTCTCCACGCCGAGGCTCTCGCCGAGGTGGGCGCCGACGCCGGCGTCCTCGGTCGCGGCGGCGACGAGCGACCGCAGCAGCAGTCCGCCCTCGGGCGCCTCGAGGATCGACAGCACGCTCCGGAGCCAGGTCTCGACGTCGGCGGCGAGGTCTCCGGTGTCGGGAACGACGAAGTCCACCGGGATGAGCCGCCCCTCGGCGAGGCATTCGCCGATCAGCGCGCCGCGCGAGGGCCACCACCGGTAGATGGTCTGCTTGCCGACGCCGGCTTCCTTCGCGATGCCCTCGATCGTGAGCCGGTCGTATCCCTGGTTGTGGAACAGGCGGGCGGTGGCGTCGAGGATCGCCTCGCGCGCGGCCGTGCTGCGCACGGGTCCGCTCCGATGCTCGTTCACCATCCATTCAGGATAGCCACAGACTCTAGACGAGACGTCCCGTATGCTCTGACTCGTCTGAAGGAGATCGCATTGGCTTCGTTGCTCTACCGTCTGGGTTCCCTCGCTGCGCGCAAGGCGTGGACGGTGATCATCTCCTGGATCGTCATCCTCGGCATCGGCGTCGGCGCGTTCCTCACGCTCGGCGGCACCTTGAGCAACAGCTTCGACATCCCCGGCACGGCGTCGGGTGAGGTCACCGACGAGCTCGCCGAGAAGCTCCCCGACACCGCGGGAGGCACCGGCACGGTCGTCTACCAGACGGAGGACGGCGAACCCTTCACCGACGAGCAGAAGCAGCAGATCTCGGAGCTCGCCGCGAGCGCCGAAGACCTCGACGGCGTCGCGTCGGTCGTCGACCCCTTCGAAACCCAGCAGCAGCTGGCCGATCAGGCCCAGCAGCTCGCCGACGGCAACACCCAGCTCGAGCAGGGGCGCACGCAGCTGGAGGCCGGGCAGACCCAGCTCGACGAGGGCCGCACGCAGCTCGAATCCGGCATCGAGCAGCTCGCCGCGGCCCGCGCGCAGGCCGAGGCCGCCGGTGCTCCCGCGGCGCAGATCGCCGCGATCGAGGCCCAGCAGGAGGCGCTGGACGCCCAGGTCGCCGAACTCGACGCGCAGCAGAAGACGCTCGACGACTCCCGCGCCGAGCTCGAGGAGGGCGAGGAGCAGGCCGACCTGGGCGCGCGTCTGCTCGACCTGTCGGACGGCATCGGCGTCGTGTCGGAGGACGGCTCGACGGCGATCGTCAACATCTCCTTCACCGACCCGCGCCTCGAGCTCTCCGAAGAGGTCAAGCAGGCCGCGATCGCCCACTTCCAGGACGAGCGGATCGACGGGGTCGAGGTCGACTTCGGCACCGACATCGCCCAGGGCGTGCCCGAGATCTTCGGCGTCGGTGAGGCGATCGGTCTCGCGTTCGCCGCGGTCGTGCTGATCGTCATGCTCGGCTCGCTCATCGGCGCCGCCCTCCCGATCATCACCGCCGTCGTCGGCGTGGGCGTCGGCGTCACGGCATCCCTCGCCTTCTCGGGCGTCGTCGACATGGCCTCCGTCACGCCCGTGCTCGGCGTGATGCTCGGACTCGCCGTCGGCATCGACTACTCGCTCTTCATCGTGAACCGGCACCGCAAGCAGCTGCTGGCCGGGTCGCCCGTGAACGAGTCGATCGGGCTCGCCACCGGCACCTCGGGCACCGCCGTCGTCTTCGCGGGCACGACCGTCATCGTCGCGCTGCTCGCCCTGAACGTCACCGGCGTCCCCTTCCTCGGACTCATGGGAACCGTCGGCGCCGTGTGCGTGGCCGTCGCCGTGCTGGTCGCGATCACGCTCGCTCCGGCGATCCTCGGACTGGTCGGCACCCGACTGCTCGGCCGCAAGGCCCGGGCGACCATCGGCCAGCCGCACGCCGCGGGCAAGCCCGTGAAGCGCATGTCCACCCTGCGTGCAATCGTCACCACGCTCGTCAGCATCATCGCACTGCTGATCATCGCCATCCCCGCCATGTCGATGCGCCTCGGCCTGCCCGACGGCTCGAGCGAGCCCTCCGACTCCACCAGCTACCGCGCGTTCCAGACGGTCGACGAGCAGTTCGGCGAGGGATCGAACGGACCGCTCCTGGTGACCGCCACCCTCGACGACGCGGTCAGCGACGACGACCTCCTCGCCACCCAGGTCACCGTGGCCGAGGCCATCGCCGAGCAGGACGACGTGGTCGCGGTCGCCCCGATCGCGGCATCCGACGACAACACGCTGCTCGCGTTCCAGGTGCTGCCCGCCGAAGGACCCAACAGCACCTCGACCGAGCGCCTCGTGCAGGACCTCCGCTCGATGCCCGAGATCGCCGGCGGCATCACGCTCGGCGTCGCGGGTCAGGCCGCGATCAACATCGACATCTCCGAGGCTCTCGCCGGCGTGCTGCCGCTGTACCTCGTGGTCGTCGTCGGCTTGTCGCTGCTGATCATGATCGTCGTGTTCCGTTCGCTGCTGGTGCCGATCATCGCGACCGGCGGGTTCGTGCTGTCGCTGTTCGCAACCTACGGACTCATCGTCTCGGTGTTCCAGTTCGGATGGGGCGCCGATCTGATCGGACTCCACAGCACCGGACCGATCCTCAGCTTCCTGCCCGTGATCCTCGTCGGCATCCTGTTCGGCCTCGCGATGGACTATCAGCTGTTCCTCGCCTCCGGCATGCGCGAGGCGTTCGTGCACGGCGCCAAGGCGCGGGATGCCGTAGCCCAGGGCTTCCGCGCCGGACGCTCGGTCGTCATCGCCGCCGCGCTCATCATGGTCTCGGTGTTCGGCGGCTTCGTCTTCTCGGAGTCGACGATCATCCGGTCCATCGGATTCGGTCTGGCGTTCGGCGTGTTGCTCGACGCGTTCGTCGTGCGGATGCTGCTGATGCCGGCGCTCATGCACCTGCTCGGCCGGTCCGCGTGGTGGCTGCCGCGGTGGCTCGACCGCATCATGCCGAACGTCGACATGGAGGGCGCCGCGCTCGAACGCGACCACCCCGCCGTGCACACCGACGCCGCGCCGGACTTCGCGCCCGAGCGCACGCCCCGCACCCGCGCCGAGCGGAAGCAGGCGCGCGCCGAGCGGCCGCCGCGGACCCGGGCCGAGCGCAAGCGCCGCGAGCACTGACCCGCCCGCCTCACCCCCGGTTGCGGGATCGTCTCGGCACGTGAGGGGTCAAGACACGCCGCGGCCGGGCACCGGGATAAGGCGTGTCTCGACCCCTCGGCAGGAGAGTCACGCACACCCCGGATCGTCTCGGCACGTGAGGGGTCAAGACACGCCGCGTCCGGGCACCGCGACAGTGCGTGTCTCGACCCCTCGGCCGGAGAGTCACGCGACCGAGTGCGCGCGGGTAGGGTGGCGGCATGGGGGAGGACGAGGGTCGGCTGCGGGCGCTGCTCGAGGCGATGCGACGGCAGGCGGAGGAACGGGTCCGGGCGACGGCGAGCGTGCTGGACGAGCTCACGCACGATCGCGAGGGCTCGAACGACGACGACGAGCACGACCCCGAGGGAGTCACCCTCTCGTCGGAGTGGTCGAGGCTGACGGGGCTGGCCGAGGCCGCGGCATCCGAACTGCAGCAGGTCGACGACGCCCTCGCCCGGATGGATGCCGGCACCTACGGCGTCTGTCTGCACTGCGGCAACCCGATCCCGCCCGCCCGCCTCGAGGTGCGGCCCTTCGCGGAGTACTGCGTGACCTGCGCGGAGAAGCTCGGCCGCTAGGCGCGCCGCGTCAGGGGCGGCGCGACGCCAGGCGGATGCCGTCCCACAGCCGCGAGAGACGCTCGACCATGTCGACGCCCGGGTCGAGCAGCCATTGCACCTGCAGACCGTCGGCGGTGGCGATGATGATGTCGACAGCGATCGTCGGAACGAGCGTGGGCCCGAGGTCGCCCGACTCCTGGGCGCGGGTGATCATGCCGGTGAGCAGCTGTCGCAGCCAGTCGTAGCGCTCGGTGAAGTACTCCCGCGCGGGGTGACCGGGGATCGTCGCCTCCGCCGAGAACTCCACGTAGAGCCGCACGAGACCGGGCACCGAGACGTTGTGCGACACGATCTGCAGGAAGCCCTCGAACGTCGGATCGGGGGCGTAGTACTCGCCGAGGTCGCGCTGGTCGCGGGCGCGGAGCACCTCGATGTAAAGCTCCTCGCGCGAGCCGAAGTAGTGCGTGAGCCCGGGCTGCGTGAGACCCACGCGCTCGGCGATCTCGCGATTCGACGCCTTGCGATAGCCGAACTCTGCCACCACCTCGAGCGCGACCTGCAGGATCTCCTCCCGCTTCGCGACTCCCTTGGCGTATCTCCCCCGACCCGTCATGACGGACAGTCTAGGATCCGACCCGCCCGAGCGCCCGATACTGCCGTCTCGCTGCGACTCCGCGAGAAGTAGGCTGAGCACATCATGGAACCCCTCTTGACCTGGCTGGGCAGCTATTGGTGGCTGGTGTTCCCCCTCATGGGAGCAGCCGGCGGCATGGCCAAGGCCTGGGAGCGCTCGGCGCGGCGCCGTCACGAGCGCCGGCTCGAGACGCTCAAGGTCAAGGCGCAGCTCAAGGCGGCCGAGATCGAGGCGCGGGCGCTGACGCAGCAGGGCAAGCGGCGCGGCGCGGCGGTCGCGCCCGCAGCATCCGCGGTTCCGAACGACCTGCTCACGCGCCTGTTCGCGGAGCACGACGAGATCACCGCGCGCTGGCTCGACTACGAGCTCGACGTCGCCAAGCTGATCGCCTTCCCCGCGATGAGCGACGGCCGTCAGCCGCTGACGGCTGCCTTCCTGCGTGCGAAGCGGACGGCGGATGCCCTGCGCCCCGCGTCGGCCGAGGCGAAGGTCACGGAGCAGCAGATCTCCGAGTACCTCGATGCGGTCGGCGCCTACGCGGTGGCCTTCGAGATCGCCGAGAAGGATGCGCGGCGCCTGCGCGACTCGACCTTCACCGAGCCCGAGCGCAAGCGCCTCGACCGCGCCCAGCAGCTCCTGAAGGTCGCGATCGACGAGTCGGCGACCCAGGCCGAGCGGAACATCGCCTACAAGCGCGTGCGCGAAGAGCTCGACGGCCTGATCCTGCTGTCGGACGAGGCCGTGCAGGTGCTCGAGAACCAGGTGGCACGCGAACTCCCGTCGTCGACGGCATCCACGGCGTCGTCAGGGGCGCCCGCGGCATCCGCTGCTCCCGGGTCGCCCGACGCCCCGGCCGAGCCGCAGCCCGAGCCCCTTCCGCTCGCCGACCCGCCCACCGGCGCCGCCCATAGTCAGCCCCGGGAGGACGCATGACTCCGGAGAACGTCACCGGCCCCGTCGCGCATCATGCCGAGACCCCCGTGTGGTGGCCGGGCTGGGGTGGACTCCGCTGGACCGACGGAGACGCCGGCGACCTGCTCGCGCTCCGCGACGACGGCGTCACGCGCCAGCACATCGACGACGAGTACCTGGCGTTCGCACGGCCGCGGGCGAACGGCGGGATCGTCGCGGTCGGCGCCCGCACCCTGTACCTGGCCGACGACGTCGACGGGGACTTCCGCGCGGCGGCGCATCTGCTCGACGACCGCGGCGCGCGCATGAACGACGGATGCTGCGACCCGCGCGGACGCCTGCTGACGGGGTCGATGGGGTACGAGTCCGAGCCGGATGCCGGTGCGCTGCTGCGCCTCGACGCCTCGCTCGAGATCTCCACGGTGCTGTCGAAGACGACCGTGTCGAACGGCATCGCTTTCGCGCCGGACGGACACCGCGCGTACTTCAACGACACCGACACGCAGCGCGTCTTCGTCTTCGACGTGGTCGACGGCGAGCTGCGCGGCCGACGCGTGCTCGTGCAGGTCCCGGACGACCAGGGCTCTCCCGACGGCCTCACGGTCGCCGCCGACGGCAGCGTGTGGGTGGCGCTGTGGGGAGGCAGCGCCGTGCAGGGCTACGCCCCCGACGGCTCGCTGATCGAGCGCATCGAGCTGCCGGTCGAGCAGGTCAGCGCCTGCACCTTCGGTGGCGACGACCTCGGCACGCTGTTCATCACGACCTCGGCGCAGGGCCTGCCCGACGATCACGGCACGGACGCCGGATCGGTGTATGCGGTCGAGCCCGGGGTGCGCGGCATCCCGGTCGCCGTGTTCGCCGGCTGACCCGCCGCATCCCGAGACGGAGACCCATGACCCGCAAGACGATCGTGCTCACCGGAGCCTCCGACGGGATCGGCGCGGCCGCCGCCCGCCAGCTCGCCTCGTCAGGACACCGCCTGGTCCTGGTGGGACGCTCGCCCGAGAAGACGCGCGCCGTCGCGGCGGATGCCGGGGCCGAGTACTTCACCGCCGACTTCGCGCGGCTCGACGACGTTCGCGCGCTGGCGGCACAGATCGCGGATGCCGTGGGCGACGACGGCATCGACGTGCTGGCGAACAATGCCGGGGGCATCTTCGGCGACCGGACGCCGACCGTCGACGGCTTCGAGAAGACGATCCAGGTCAACCACCTCGCGCCGTTCCTGCTCACGAACCTGCTCCTGCCGCAGCTCCTGCATGCCGGCGCGGCCGTCATCAACACGTCGAGCGTCGGCCACCGGCTGTTCGGCCGCATCGACGTGGACGACCTCGACAACCGCCGCCGGTTCAGCGCCAACAAGGCGTACGGTGACGCGAAACTCGCGAACATCCTCTTCGCCAAGAGCCTGCATACGAAGTTCCACGCCGACGGGCTCAGCGCCGTCGCCTTCCATCCCGGCACCGTGCGCACCAACTTCGCCTCGGACTCGTCCAGCGTCATGCGCCTCGTCTACCGCAGCTTCCTCGGGCGCTTCCTGCTGACGAGCACCGAGGAAGGCGGCGGCATCCTGCGCTGGTTCATCGAGGGGACTCCCGACGAAACGTGGTTCTCGGGCGCCTACTACGACGAGCGGACGCTGTCGTCGAAGGTGAACCCGCAGGCGGAGGATGCCGAGCTCGCCGAGTCGCTGTGGCGCAGGAGCGCCGACCTCGTCGGTCTTCCGGTGCACTGAAGCGCCGATAGGGTCGAAGTCGTGTCCGACACCGCATCCCCCGCCGCAGCATCCGACCGTCAGCGCATCGCCGAGGCCCTCGCCGCCCCGGAGCCCCTGAACTGGGTGCTCACCGGCGACTCGATCACCCACGGCCTCGTCTTCACGGAAGGCCGGCGGAGCTACGCCGAGCACCTGCACGAACTGATCCGCGGCGAGCTCCAGCGCACCCGCGACATCGTCGTCAACTCCGCGATCAGCGGTCACCGCATCGTCGACATCCTCGGCGACTTCGATCGACGCGTGGCGTCGTGGCGGCCCGACATCGTGACGCTGATGATCGGCACGAACGACCTCTCCACCGACGGCCCGGTGGTCTCGCCCGAGGAGTACGCCGCCTCGCTGCGCGACTTCGTCTCCCGCGTGCGCGCGCTCGGTGCCGTGCCGGTGCTGCAGACGCCGCCGCCGATCGACGCCGCCAACGCCCCCGAGCGGGCGCGGCTGGCGGAGTTCGCGGATGCCGTGCGCGAGGTCGCCGCGACCGAGGACGTGATCCTCGTCGATCAGCTGGCTCGGTTCACCGAGCTCGGCGCCGGCGGCATCCCGTGGGGGCTGATGGGCGATCCGTTCCACCCGAACGCCACCGGGCATGCGGCCCTCGCCGTGGAGCTCGCCCGCGCCCTCGGCATCCGTCCCGCCCCCGAGCGCTCCCGCACGCTCCCCTCCCTCGAAGGTCAGGTCGAGGCCCTCCGCATCCGCCCCTGACCCCGGTCCCCGGCGCGAACGGAGCGCGACGAAGGGCCGGTTCCTGAGCGAGCGCGGACCCCCAGGAACGGTTCCTGAGCGAGCGCAGCGAGACGAAGGGCCAGTCATCTGTCCGTTCGGCGTTGGCGTCTGCTCCAGCCCGGAAGCTCGGAGTAGCGCTCCTCGATGAGCAGCAGTTTCTTCGCTCGGGACCAGCCGTGGATGCGGCGTTCCCAGGCGAACGCCTCGTCGACCCGGTCGAAGTGCGAACTCCAGACGAGCTGCACCGGCCGGCGTCGCCACGTGTAGTCACCGCCTTCCCCGAACTCGTGCTGCGCGAGGCGTCGTTCGAGGTCGAGAGTGCTTCCCGTGTAGAAGCTTCCGTCGGCGCAACGGAGGATGTAGACGAACGGCATGGAGCGACCGTAGTCGTCCGTCGGGCGCTCAGGGCCGAGTTGTCCACAGGGGCGTCCTTCGTCTCGCTTCGCTCGCTCAGGAAACGGTGACGGGGATCCGCACCCACCCGGTTCCTGAGCGAGGAGCCCTTCGTCTCGCTGCGCTCGCTCAGGAACCATGCAGCGACGAGACGAAGGGCGCTCGCTCAGGAACCGGTCGTGGGGATCCGCGCCGCACCCGTCGCGGACGCGGGGTCAGTCCTCGACGACCTCGATGTTGTCGACCTCGAGGTCGGAGTCGAGCTGGATCACGATGCGGGAGTCGGGGAACTGGCGCGGCGCGATGAGCGAGACGACCGCGGCGTCCGCGAACACGACGACCGAGGTGGCCTCCAACTCGTCGCGCAGATCGCGCTGCTCCCCGACCTCGGCGTCGCCCACGGCATCCTCGATGTCGTCGGCGGCTTCGCCGACGATCGCCCGCCAGCGCTTCTCTGTCACGCCGAGCACGCGAGCCACGTTCTCGATCAGCTCCTCGGCGTCGACCTCGGCCTCGTCGTCGTCGAGCTCGGGGTCGATGCTCACGGTCACGTCGGCTCCTGCGGCTTCGAGGTGCGCGCGTCCCCTGACGATGCCGTCCTCGGCGGTCGGCTCATCGAGGTGCCCGCTCTCGATCACGCGGGCGAGCAGTTCTTCCGATGCAGTCGTCATCCCTCCATCCTCCCTCTCCCCACCGCGACGCACCAAGACCCTCGGCCTGTCCGCGCGCGAAGTCACTCTGGTACTCCCACCCGTGCCCGGCATCCGTCCGTGTCGAGAACACTCGGTATTCGGTGTTGCTAAGTACCGCTACCTAGTGTTACTTTGTACCGGTACCCAGCAACACTGAGTACCGGATACGAAACGAGAGGAGCATCGGATGGGCAAGCAGATGACCGAGATGCTCAAAGGAACGCTGGAGGGCATCGTCCTGGCGCTCCTCGCCGAGCAGCCGGCCTACGGTTACGACATCACCGCGCGCCTGCGCGAGCACGGCTTCACCGACATCGCCGAGGGCACCGTCTACGCGCTGCTCGTGCGCATCGAGCAGAAGAAGCTCGTCGACGTCGAGAAGGTGCCGAGCGAGAAGGGCCCGCCCCGCAAGGTGTACACGCTCAACGCGCAGGGCACCCACGAGCTGGCGGAGTTCTGGAAGACCTGGAACTTCCTCGCCCAGCACATCGAAGAACTGAACCCACGAACGACGAACGAGGAGAACTGACATGGCCGCGAAATGGATCGAAGCGCTCACCGGATCGCTCGAGCAGAAGAAGCAGTACCGCGATGCGAGGAAGCGCATCGAGGCACTGCCCGAACCGTACCGCTCCGTGGCGAACGCCCAGCACCGGTACACGATGTACTACGGCGGGATCACCGACGGCGACACGCTCGTGCAGCTGTTCCTCGACCTCGCCGACCTGTGGGAGCGCGCCGCGATCGACGGCACCCCCATCGACGCGATCGTCGGCGACGACCCCGTCGGGTTCGCCGAGACCTACGCCGCGGCGTACGGCGGCAAGCAGTGGGTCGACAAGGAGCGGGCGCGCCTGATCAAGGCCGTCGACGAAGCGAAGCGGAAGGAACGGGAATCATGACCGACGCAGCCATCTCGGTGCGGGGCATCGAGAAGTCCTACAAAGACCTGCACGTCCTGCGCGGGGTCGACTTCGAGGTCGAGAAGGGCAGCATCTTCGCTCTGCTCGGATCGAACGGCGCCGGCAAGACGACGGTGATCCGCATCCTGTCGACCCTGCTGACGGCGGATGCCGGTGCGGCGAGCGTCGGCGGATTCGACGTCACGAGCGAACCGCTCAAGGTGCGCGAGACGATCAGCCTCACGGGGCAGTTCGCCGCCGTCGACGAGATCCTCACCGGGCGCGAGAACCTGGTGCTCGTCGCGAAGCTGCGACACCTTCCCGACCCGGGCGCGATCGCCGACGACCTGCTGGCCCGGTTCCGCCTGACGGATGCCGGAGCACGCCGCGCCGGCACCTACTCCGGCGGCATGCGGCGACGGCTCGACATCGCGATGAGCCTCGTCGGACGCCCTCCGGTGATCTACCTGGACGAGCCCACGACCGGTCTCGACCCCGAGGCCCGGATCGAGGTGTGGCAGGTGGTGAAGGAGCTCGCCAACACGGGCACCACCGTGCTGCTCACCACCCAGTACCTCGACGAGGCCGAGCACCTGGCCGACCGCATCGCGATCCTCCACGAAGGACGCATCATCGCGAACGGCACCCTCGCCGAGCTGAAGGCGCTGCTGCCTCCGGCGAAGGTCGAGTACATCGAGAAGCAGCCGACGCTGGAGGAGATCTTCCTGCGCCTCGTCGGCCCCAGCGCCCCGAAGGAGGACGCAGCATGAGCACGCACTTCGTCGCCGACACGGCGACCCTCACCGGCCGGTCGATGCGGCACATCTTCCGCAGCGCCGACACCATCATCACGACCGCGGTCACGCCGATCGCGCTCATGCTGCTGTTCGTGTACGTCTTCGGCGGAGCCCTGCGTCAGAGCACCGGGCAGGAGAACTACGTGAACTACCTACTGCCCGGCATCCTGCTCATCGCGATCGCTTCGGGCATCGCCTACACGGCGTTCCGGCTGTTCACCGACCTGCAGAGCGGCATCTTCGAGCGCTTCCACTCCATGCCGATCGCCCGGTCGAGCGTGCTGTGGGCGCACGTGCTCACCTCGCTGGTCGCCAACGGGATCACGCTGGCGATCATCTTCGGCGTCGGATTCCTGATGGGGTTCCGCACGGGGGCGAGCCTGGCCGCCTGGCTCGGCGTGATCGGCATCCTGCTGCTGGCCACCCTCGCCCTCACCTGGCTGGCCATCATCGCCGGGCTCAACGCCAAGACGGTCGACGGGGCGAGCGCGTTCTCGTACCCGCTGATCTTCCTGCCGTTCATCAGCTCGGCGTTCGTGCCCACCGACACGATGCCCGGTCCGGTGCAGTGGTTCGCCGAGAACCAGCCCGTGACCTCGATCGTCAACACGATCCAGGCGCTGTTCGCCGGCGAGCCCGTCGGGTCGGACATCTGGGTCGCCCTCGCCTGGTGCGTCGGCATCCTCATCGTCGCCTACGTCTTCGCGATGCTGGCCTACAAGCGCAAGGTGCGCTGACCCTTCGTCTCGCTGCGCTCGCTCAGGGACCGACTCCCGGTTCCTGAGCGAGGCCGGCGCAGCCGACCGAGACGAAGGGCGCCCCCGTCACCGCAGCCCGATGGGTCCGAGCACCACCCGCTGCCGGGTCCGCATCCACCGTGCCCCGTCGACCCGGCGCTCGGCGCGGGTCGCGAAACGGTACCGGTACGACACCGCCCGCACCCACCGCGGTCGCTCGCCGTCGAACGGATCGTTCCGGAGGAGCGCGAGGGTGGGGGCATCGGCCTCGAGCAGCCGGATGAGGAACACCGTGAACCAGTCGTCGAGCGAACGTCCGAGCGGCAGGAACCACATCAGCCAGTCGAGGCGCAGGTGGTACGGGGCGAACTGCCGAGGGATCCGGTGCACGTCGCCGGGCTTGCCCTTGAACTCGTATTCGCGCCACAGCAGTCCGTCGTCGTCGACCGAGCCCTCCACGACGATCTCGATGCGCTCCTTCGTGACCGTGCCGAAGGCGCCGTAGGCGTTCGCGAGCTGCCACCGGTTGAAGCTCGCGTTCATCAGCTGCCGCCGGGCGAAGAGGTTGTTGAGCGCCGGCCAGCTCAGCACGAGATACAGGAGCGTCACGGCCGCCGTGACGACGAACCAGTACAGGGGGATGCCGGGCCACGGCGCCTCGTCGGCCGACGGCGCTCCGAACCCGGGCAGCCCGATCGCCGAGAAGCCGATGACGATCGCCGCCCAGTTCAGCCACGCGAAGTTGCCCGTGAGCACGAGCCACGCCTGCGTCGCGATGATGATGGCCGCGGCCACCGCGCCGACGATCTGCGGCACCGGACCGGGCACCCAGATCGAGAGCAGCGGCGCGAACAGGAAGAACGGCACGACCAGCTGCGCGAAGTGGTTGCCGACCACCTCGATCCGGTGGATCCACGCGGGCAGCAGATGCGCCTGCCGGCTCAGCGGTCCGGGCATCGGCTGCGTCTCGTGGTGGTACATCAGCGCGGTGAGGTCGCGCCACTCGCGCCCGCCGCGGATCTTGATCATGCCGGCGCCGAACTCCAGGCGGAACAGCAGCCACCAGAACAGCACGATCACCACCGTCGGCGGCGGCTGGTCGTTCGACCCGAGGAACGCGGCGAGGAACCCCGCCTCGAGCAGGAGCATCTCCCAGCCGAACGAGTAGAACGTCTGCCCGATGCTGACGACCGACATGTAGCCGAGCCACAGCGCGAGGAAGCAGAGCATCGGCACCCACGGCGGCCCCCACTGCGGAACCCCGGCCACGAGCAGCGCGGCCAGCACGATGCCCGTCCACGACAGGGCGACCAGGCGGCCGTCGGTGTAGCGCAGGCGGAGGAACAGGGTCGGATGCAGCATCCGCCGTCGGGCCTTCTTCTCCCGCACCCAGTCCAGCAGCACCGGGGCGGGGAGCAGTCCGCGCTCTCCCAGCAGCGGTCGGAACTGGTTGAGGGTCGAGACGAACGCGACGAGGTACAGCGCCGCGATGCCCCGTTGCAGAACCTCGCGGGCGAACCCGAAGTCGACCGCCGCGAACCCGTCCACGCGGTCAGGCTACGACCGTGCTCCTCGACCGGGGAGGGGGTTGCGCGGCGACGCCCTTCGTCTCGCTGCGCTCGCTCAGGGACCGACTCCATGTACCGGTTCCTGAGCGAAGCGCAGCGACGAGACGAAGGGCCCGCGCTTTCAGGTCAATCGACGACCCAGTCGAAGTCCGAGCCGTGCTCTTCGAGCCAGGCGTCCACGGCCTCGGCCTCGCGCCCCTCGCCGTACTCGTTGACCACGAGGTCTTCGAGCGACCCGTACTGGTCGTCGTCGAGCTTGATCTGCTCGATGAGCTCCGCGGCATCCGGGAACTCCTCGGCGAAGCCCTTCGTGCCGAGGAAGTGCAGGGCCTCGGTCTCGCCCATCGCGCCCTTCGGGTCTTCGAGGTCCTTCACGGGGAAGGCCGCGTTGGCCCAGAACGGACGCCACAGCGTCACGACGATGTCTTCGTTCTTGTCGGTCGCCGCGCCCAGCTCGGTGAGCATCGCGGCGGTCGACGAGGTGATGAGCTCGTACTCGCCGTCGAGGCCGTACGCGGGCAGCGCCTTCTGCGTCTGGGCGGTGAGGCCGGCGCCGGGTTCGATGCCGTAGATCTTCCCGTCGAACTCCGCGCCCTTGCCGACGAGGTCCTCGATCGAGGTCAGCTCGGAGTACTCCGGCACCGCGATCGTGAGCTTGGCGTTGTCGTAGTACGCGCCGAGGTCTTCGATCGAGTCGCCGTACGTCTTCATGTACTCGGCGTGGGTGACCTCGGGCCACGCCGACGGGAAGATGTCGACGTCGCCCTGCGCGAGACCCGTGTACAGGGGTCCCGCCTCGGTGAGCGTCTGCATCTCGACGGTGTAGCCGAGCTTCTCGAGCTGGTCCTGTAGCAGGTACGCGGTGCTGAGGCCGTCGGTCCACGACGGGAGGAAGCCGAGGGTGATCGTGCCCTTGTCGCCTCCGCCGCTGCTCGAGCCGCCGCCGCCGAACTCGGTGGTTCCGCCTGCCCCGTCGCTCGCACAGCCGGCGAGGGCCAGGGCGCCGACGGCGCCGAGGGCGGCCAGGGACATGAGTCTGCGCTTACGCATTCTGGAGCTCCTTCTCGACGACGGTCGTCTCGGTCGTGGCACGGGGAACGGATGCCGCCGCCACCGCCTCGGTCTGGCGCTGTGCGCGTCGCCGGCGCAGCAGTCCCACGAGCGACGACGGGTTGCGGCCCAGCGTGCCGAGTGCCGCGGTGACCCGGTCGAGGAAGACCGCGATGAGCACGACGCCGAGTCCGGCCTCCACGCCCTTGGCGATGTTCACGGTCGAGATGGCCTCGACGACCATCTTCCCGAGCCCGTCGGCTCCGGCCATGCCGGCGATGACGGCCATCGACAGTGCGAGCATGATGACCTGGTTGATGCCCGCGAGGATGGTCGGCATCGCGAGGGGCAGCTGGATGCCGCGCAGGATCTGCCCGGGCTTGGCGCCGAAGGCCTGTCCGGCCTCGACGGTCTCGGAGTCGACTCCGCGGATGCCGAGCTCGGTCAGCCGCACACCCGGGGGCAGCGCGAAGATGACCGTGGCGACCAGACCCGGCACGACGCCGATGCTGAAGAACACGATCGCGGGGATCAGATAAACGAAGGCGGGCATCGTCTGCATGAAGTCGAGCACCGGCTTGAGCACGGCTCGGACGGTGCTGTTCCGCGCCGACCAGATGCCCAGCGGCACCGCGATCACGACCGCGACCACCGCGGCGACGAGCACGAGCGCGAGGGTCTGCATCGCGGGCACCCAGAGGCCCATCGCCACGATCAGCGCGAACGACACGACCGTGCCGATCGCCAGCTGCCAGGAGCGCACGACCCAGGCGATGAGCGCCGCGACCGCGATCACGACGAAGAAGTAGGGCAGCAGCAGGAGTGACGTGAGGCCGTCGACGAGGAACGTCACGACGAACGCGACCGCGTCGAGGAAGCCGCCGAGGTTGGCGGTGATCCAGTCGACGCCGTTCGCGACCCAGGATCCGAGGGGGATGCGGAAGCCGTCCATCAGCGCACCTCCCCCGCCAGCCGGTTGTCGGAGCCGGAGGATGCCGGCGGCTCGGCCGTCCACCCGTCGTCGAGCACGGCGTCGATCTCGGCCTGCGGCATCGGGAACAGCGGGAGCGTGAGCTCCCCGGTCGCGCCGGGGCCGGGGCCCAGGGCGGCGAGGAGGGTCACACGCGGGATGACGCCGACGAGGCGGCCCTCGGCATCCGTCACCGCCAGCGGCAGCGGCGACTCGACGGCCGGCACGAACAGGTTCATGAGGACCTCGTCCTCGCTGACGCTCTGCGGCACCGGCTTGATGATGTCGCGGAGCGTGGCGGTGCCCTTGCGCACCAGCTTCACGGCATCCCGGTCGGTCACGATGCCCACGAGCTGGCGGTCGCGGCCGACGACGTAGGTGGCCGACATGTAGGCGTCGCGCATCTGGCGCAGCGCCGTGCGCGGACCGGCCGTCTCGGCGACGACCGGACGCGGACGCTCCATGACGTTCCCGGCGGTGAGCACGCGGGCGCGATCGACGTCCTGCACGAACTGCTCGACGTAGTCGTTGGCGGGGTCGGTCAGGATGTCCTCGGGCGTGCCGATCTGCACGATGCGTCCGTCGCGCATGACGGCGATGCGGTCGCCGAGGAACATGGCCTCGTTCAGGTCGTGCGTGATGAACACGATCGTCTTGTGGAACTTCTGCTGCAGTTCGAGCAGCTGCTCCTGCATCTCGCGGCGGATCAGCGGATCGAGGGCGCTGAACGCCTCGTCCATCAGCAGGATGTCGGTGTCGGCGGCGAGCGCGCGAGCGATGCCCACCCGCTGCTGCATGCCGCCCGAGAGCTCGGACGGGAGCTTCTCGCCCTGGCCCTCGAGGCCCACGAGCGACAGGATCTCGGCAGCCTTCGCGAGGCGCTCGGCCTTGCCGACGCCCTTGAGCTCGAGCGGATAGGCGACGTTCGCGGCGACCGTGCGGTGCGGCAGCAGGGCGAAGTGCTGGAAGACCATCGAGACCCGCTCGCGACGGATCTCGCGCAGACGCGAGGCCGGGATGCCGGTGATGGCGTCGCCGCCCACCGTGACGGAGCCGTCGGTCGCCGGGTGCAGACCGTTGAGCATGCGGATGATGGTGGACTTGCCGGAGCCGGACAGCCCCATGATCACGAAGATCTCACCGCGGTTCACGGTGAAGCTCGCGTCGATGACGGCAGCGGTTCCTGCGTCGGCGACGGCGGAGCGGGTCTCGCCGGACTTCAATCGGCGGACGGCGGCGTTCGGATTCCTCCCGAACACCTTGAACAGATGGCGCGCTTCAAGTGCGGTTTCGGACACGTTTCCCCTGCGGCCCGCCTCGGGTGGCGAGCCTGCTTCGGTTACGCCCGGGTGACGCTCCCGGCCGTTTCGACATGTCTGCTGTGGGCGGCACGGACAGCGGATTTCGGATCCGCCGCGATAGAGCATCGACCGTACGTCCACGCCTCTTCGCAGCACAGCTAATCGAAAGAAGGACGCGGTCGCGGACTGGTCTTCGGGCCGTCAGGCCCACAGACCAACGTAACGAAATGGCCGATCAGGGGCAAATCCTGGCGCCGGCGGCACCGCGCGAATCCGCGCGTGACCGGGGGATTGCACGGGCTCCTGGCGAATTCGAGCGCAGGGAGTCGAGAGCACGCGAGGGGTCGGGAAACGCCGAGTGTCGGCATCCGCATTCGGGGTGTTCCGACCCCTCGCGGGGAGGCTCACGGACGGCGGATGCTGCGGGTCACCGTGAACTTCGGCGTGCGGTGCAGCTGCTCGGTCGTGCCGACCAGCCGGGTCAGCTCGGCGCGGTATCCCAGCGACGAGTTGAACACCGTGAACAGCTCGCCGCCCGGCCGGAGCACGCGGGCCGCGGCCTCGAACAGCCGGGTGGCCGCGCCGGTATGGATGCTGGTACCGAGGTGGAACGGCGGGTTGAGCAGCACGACGTCGACGGATGCCGTCGCCACCTCCGAGGCCGCGTCGTCCTGCGTCACGGTGATCCGGTCGGCCACGCCGTTCGCGGCGGCGGTGGCGCGGGCAGACGCGACGGCCGCGGCCGAGCGGTCGGTCGCGATCACCTGCGCCGCGGGATGGGCGAGGGCGTACGACACGGCGAGCGCCCCGGTGCCGCAACCGAGGTCGAGCACGTCCTTCCCCGGTTCCCGCACGCCCTTCGTCTCGTCGCTGCGCTCCTCGCTCAGGAACCGCGAAGCGAGACGAAGGGCGTCCAGGAGCACGCGCGTGCCGATGTCGAGGCGCGCTCCGGCGAAGGCTCCGCCGTGCGCGACGAGGGTGAGCCCCTCGTGCTGCGCGGACACGGGGAACGGCGGCGTCTCCGACACGGGCCGGGGCTCCGACGCCACGATCAACCGCGACTTCCGCTCGGCCCGCTGCGCCTGCACCCGCGAGAAGCTGCGGCCCAGCACCTCGTTCTGCGCGAGGACCATGTGCTTGACCCGACCACCGGCCACGAGCACCACGTCGGTCGCGGCCCAGCGGGCGACGGCATCCGCGATCTCCTCGAGCTCCGCCAGCGCCTTGGGCAGTTGCAGCAGCACGAGACGGGCGCCGTCGAGCAGCGCCGCGTCGAGCTCGTGCGACGCGAATCCGTCGAGGCCGAGGTCGGCGGCGTTGCGTGCGAGCGCGCGGCGGCCGGTCGCGAGGTCTTGATGCACGCGGATGCCGCGGAGTCCGGCATCCGTCAGAGCGAGCGTGACCGCCCCGTACTCGTCACCGATCACCGCGATCTGCGTGCCGTCGAGCCCGCGCTCGCCGGCCTCTGCGAGCGCCCGGGCGACGAGGAGCAGGTCGGTCGCGTCGTGCGCCTGCAGGTTCTCGGCCTCGACGTCGGGCCAGCGCCGCAGGCGGCTGTACGGGAACTCCGGCATCCGTTCAGCGTACGCGGACGCGTCGTGTGCGACGCCCGACACCCGACCCCCGCACCCGCTGCCCGAGGTTCACGGAACGGCGAGGTGCTCTTGACACCTCCTGCGGCCGGTTCTAGCGTTCCGAGCAGCGGGGAGGAGGCTCGCCATGAGCGGGGCCATCGACATCACGCGTCTGCACAAGGCGTACGGACGGCACGTCGCGCTGCACAGCCTCGATCTGCACGTGACCCCGGGAACGATCTTCGGTCTGATCGGGCCGAACGGCGCCGGCAAGACGACGACGCTGCGCACGCTGGTCGACGTCATCCGCCCCACCTCGGGCACGGCGCGCGTGCTGGGTGAGGATCCGCGCACCGGTGGCGCGGCTCTCCGTCGCCGCATCGGCTACGTCCCCGGCGAACTGCGGCTCGAGGGACGCGTGACCGGTCACCGCCTGCTCGCGTTCTACGCGGAGGTCTCCGGACCGGTCGCACCGGGAGCGGTGGACGGGCTCGCCGAACGGCTCGGCGTCGATCTGACCCGGCCCGTGCGCACCCTCTCGAAGGGCAACAAGCAGAAGCTCGGGCTGATCCAGGCGTTCATGCACCGTCCGGAACTGCTGATCCTCGATGAGCCGACGAGCGGACTCGACCCCCTCGTGCAGCGCGAGTTCCTGCAGCTGGTGCGCGAAGCGCGCGACGCCGGCCAGACGGTGCTGCTCAGCTCGCACGTGCTGAGCGAGATCCAGCAGACCGCCGACGAGGTCGCGGTGCTCGCCGCCGGCCGTGTCGTCGCCGAGGGCGATGTCGCCTCGCTCCGGCTCGGGTCGGTCCGGCGGGTGCGGGCGGTGATCGCGACGACGGATGCCGCGGCGACCGCGACCCGTTTCGACCGGCTGCCCGGGCTCAGCGGCCTCGAGACGCGTGCGGGCGACGGCATCCTCCATCTCTCCGGTACCGTCGACGGCGCGATCGACCCGTTCGTGAAGGCCCTGTCGCCTTTCGAGGTGCAGGACCTCACGGTCGAGGAGCCCGACCTCGAGGAGTCGGTGCTTCGCCTGTACGGGGATGGCGCGGCATCCGCGCCTTCACGGGGCGGGGAGACGCGGCGATCGCGACGGCAGCGCGCGCAGCGCGGGGAGCGAGACCGTGGGTAGCGTGCTGCCGGTGTTCCGGCGCAGCATCCGCGAATCGTGGCGCAGCCTCGTCGGCTGGAGCGTCGGCATCGCCGCCGTGCTCTCGCTCTACCTCCCGCTGTACCCGAGCCTCGGCGGCGACGGGCAGCTCGAGGCACTGCTCGACAGCCTTCCGAAGCAGCTCGTCACGACCCTCGGGTACGACCAGATCGCGACCGGCGCGGGCTATACCCAGAGCACGTTCTACGGTCTGATGGGGTTCCTGCTGCTGACGATCGCCGCGGTGCTGTGGGGATCGTCCGCGATCGCCGGGGCCGCTGAATCCGGGCGCCTCGAACTCGACCTCGCCCACGGCATCGGGCGGATGCCGTACGCCCTCGAATCCGCGCTGTCGGTGCTCGTGCGGCTGGCCTGGCTCGGCCTCTTCGCCGGGCTGCTCGTCTGGGCGATGAACGAGCCGGGGCAGCTGGGCATCGACCCGCCGCGGATCATCGGCGCGAGCACGGCGCTCGTGGGACTGACGTTCCTCAGCGCAGCGGCCGCGCTGCTCGCCGGAGCGCTGAGCGGACGACGGGCGGTCGCGACCGGAGTGGGAGCGGGCATCGCGGTGCTCGGCTACGTGTTCCAGGCGGTCGCGAAGCAGTCCGAAGACGTCGAGTGGCTCGACGCCCTCTCGCCCTACGCCTGGGTGTACCGGCAACCGCCGCTGCTCGAGGGCGTGGACGCCGGTGGTCTCGCACTCGTGTGGGGTCTCGGCGTGGCGTTCGCCGCGGCATCCGCCTTCGCGCTGCAGCGCCGCGACATCGCCGCGTCCTGAGGCGCCTCAGAAGAAGGTGCGCACGAGCTCGACGACGCGGTCCGACTCGGCCGACTTGACGACGGGCAGGAAGTGCCACTTGTCGAATGCCGTGCACGGGTGCGACAGGCCGAGCGCGACCACGTCGCCGATGGCGACCTCCGGCCCGCGCAGGAACGTGTGCTGGTCGTTCATGGCCGAGACGGATGCCGCGGCCAGGGGCGCGAGCGCGTCTCCGAGGTCCGCGGCTGAGCCGAGCACCACGGGAAGCCCCTCGTCGAACGGGAAGTCCCGCTTCCCGCCGTCGAGGAGGGCCAGCGCGGGTTCGGGGTGCGAGACGACGCGGGCGTATCCGCGCATCGCCGAGCGCAGCACTGCGCCGGCCTCCGCGCCGGGATACGTGGCGTCGAGCGGCGAGATGCCGCGGTAGAAGCCGTCGTCGTGCACGATGTACGCCCCCGAGCGCAGGGTGAACCGCGTGCGGGAGTCGCGGGCGATGGCGGGCGCGTAGACCTCCGCCACGAGGTCGAAGTAGGCGCTGCCGCCGGCCGTGACGAACACGTCGCCCTCGTCGTAGAGGTCGCCGAACGTCTCGTGCACGATCAGCTGGTCGGCGAGATAGGCCCGCACGGCCCCGAGCGCGGCATCCGATCGGTCGTGGCCGAGCGCACCCTCGTACCCGGCGACGCCGGCCAGGCGGAGGACGTCGGATGCCGCGATCCGGCGCCCGATCTCGATCGCCGCCTCGATGCTGCGGGCTCCGGTGCGGCCGCCGGGCGCCCCCAGCTCGACGCAGACGTCGACGCGGCGCGGCACGCCCGCCTCACGCAGCGTCTGCTCCATGCGGTCGACCGTGTCGAGGGAGTCGGCCCAGCTCACGAAGCGGAACCCCGGGTCGGCGAGCTCGCCCGCGAGCCACCGCAGCGAGCGCGCGTCGACGACGGCGTTCGCGAGCATGACGCTGTCGAGCCCGAAGGTGCGGGCGGTGCGCACCTGTCCCATGGTCGCGAGCGTGATGCCGGGGCATCCGGCGTCGAGCTGACGCTGCCACAGCGCGGGGGCCATCGTGGTCTTGCCGTGGGGCATGAGCTGCAGCCCGCGGGCCTCCGTCCAGGCGGCCATCACGGCCACGTTCGTGCGCATGGCCTCGTCGTCGAGCGCGATGAGGGGCGTCCAGAACTCCGACAGGCGGGGCTCGGTCGCCAGGAACTCATCGACCGTGAGCCCGAAAGCCCGCTCCGGGAGTCCCTTGTCGCGTGCGGTGAGACGCTCGGCGCCCCACCCGTCCTGAAGCCGTGCCATGGAGTGTCCTTCGGGTGGGGGTTCGGTGGCGTCCGCGTCGTGCGCGCCTGCTCGGGGGAGGCGACGACGAGGGCAGTTCGAATCTATCCGACGCCCCGCGGCACGCAGCACAGCGGGCGCCGGCGACAGGGCACCCGGCCGGCGTACGGGGAACAACTATGCTCACGGCATGGCGAAGGTGCGGCCGGTCGACCAGGTGCCGGCGTGGAAGGCGGAGTACGACTCGGGCAGGCGGCGGCGCGCGGTGTGGACGGCTGTCGTGATCGTGCTCGTGGTGCTCGCGGTGATGTACGCGGGACGCGTGTTCTGGCTGAACGTGATGGCCGTCGAGGGCGACGTCCCGCCGGCGTCGGTCGTTCCGCTCCCCTCGAACGCCGAGATCCTCAGTGAGAGCGAGAGCTGCGGGAGCGGCGGCTGCTCGGCGACGCTCAGGATCCGGCCCCCTGAAGGGCTCTCGCCGGCGCGACTCGCTGAGCAGATGGGCGTCACCCCGCAGCTGGACGTTCCCGGGAACTTCTTCGACCCTCGCACCGTCTCTGTACGGGGGACACCGACGGGCGACCTCCTCACCGTGAGCATCAGCTACGTCTCGTCGGAGTGGTTTCGATAGGGCGTGACCGCGTTGACGATGTCCGTCGGATAACGGAGACCTGCTGCGGTCGCCCCGGCGTGTCACCCGCCGGAGGGATGCCGACACGCCGTGCCCACAGCATCCGCTCTCCGTTTCGCGCGTACCGCTCCGCCCCGCCCACCCCGATCTCCGGAGGTGTGCGGAAAGGTCTTGACACGACTCTGGTTATGGGGTTACCTACTCATGTAACTAACCCACTGACCAGCGGAGGACTCGTGATCGAAGAAGGCAAGCCGCTCTTCCTCCAGATCGCCGAGCAGATCGAGGACTCGATCGTCGACGGCTCTCTCGCGGAAGAGACACAGGCGCCTTCGACGAACGAACTGGCCGCGTTCTACCGCATCAATCCCGCCACGGCGGCGAAGGGAGTCGCGATGCTCACCGACAAGGGCGTGATCTACAAGCGCCGCGGAATCGGCATGTTCGTCGCCGAAGGCGCGCGCGAGGTGCTCCGCGGCGAGCGCCGTGCCGCGTTCGCCGACCGCTACATCGATCCGCTCATCCTCGAGGCCCGCACGCTCGGACTCGATGCCACCGACCTCACCGCGCTGCTCACCGAGCGCGCGGCCCAGCTCACCGCAGAAGGGAAGAACCCCGCATGACCGCCGTCATCGAGGTGCAGAACCTCACCAAGCGCTACAAGGACACTCGGGCCCTCGACGATGTCTCGCTCACCATCGAGGGCGGCGCGATCCACGGCCTGCTCGGCCGCAACGGCGCCGGCAAGACGACCCTGATGTCGATCCTCACCGCGCAGAACTTCGAGACCTCGGGCACGGTGCGCGTCTTCGGCCAGCACCCCTACGAGAACGCTCACGTGCTGAGCCGCATCTGCTTCGTGCGCGAGAGCCAGAAGTACCCCGACGACGCCTACCCGCGGCACGCGTTCAAGGCGGCGAGCCTGTTCTTCCCGAACTGGGACCAGGCCCTCGCCGACGAGCTGATCGCCGAGTTCCAGCTGCCGCTGAAGCAGACCATCAAGAAGCTCTCGCGGGGTCAGCTCTCGGCGGTCGGGGTGATCATCGGCATCGCGTCGCGCGCCGAGATCACGTTCTTCGACGAGCCGTATCTCGGTCTCGACGCCGTCGCCCGGCAGATCTTCTACGACCGGCTGCTCGAGGACTACGCCGCGCACCCGCGCACGATCATCCTGTCGTCGCACCTCATCGACGAGGTCTCGAACCTCATCGAGAAGGTGATCGTGATCGACAACGGCCGGATCCTCCTCAACGACGACACGGATGCCGTGCGCGACCGCGCCGTGACCGTCGTCGGCGACGCCGCTGCGGTCGACTCCTGGGTCGGCGCCCGCGAGGTGCTGCACCGCGAGACGCTGGGGCGCGTGGCATCCGTCACGGTCCTCGGCGCGCTGACGCCGGCCGAACGCGCCGAGGTGCTCGAACTCGGCCTCGATCTCGCGCCGGTCTCGCTGCAGCAGCTCATCGTCCGTCTCACGCAGAAGGCGGAGACCGTCTCCGCCACGACCGAAGGGGCACGCTGATGCGACGCACGCTCAATGTCATCCGTCTGCAGCTCATCAACCGGCAGACGTTCATTTGGGTTCCGCTGATCGTGCTCGGCAGCGCGACCGTCATCTCGGTACTCATCTACGCGATGATCCCGGTCGACACCCCGAAGTACGGCGGCGGCGGCCAGGCCCCGCTCTGGTACTTCTTCGCGGTCGGCATCTCGGCCATGACGCTCACCTTCCCGTTCTCGCAGGCGATGAGCATCACCCGGCGCGAGTTCTTCACCGGGACGATGATCACCGCGGTCCTCGGCAGTGCGTTCCTCGGCGTGATCTTCCTGCTCGGCGCAGGGATCGAGGTGCTCACCGACGGCTACGGCGTCAACGGATACGTCTTCTACCTGCCGTGGCTGTGGGAAGCCGGAGCGATCGGCGCCTTCACCGTGTACTTCACGCTCGCGCTGCTCCTGTTCGTGCTCGGCTTCACCGGCGCCACGATCTACAAGAGCTGGGGTCCGCTCGTGCTCACGATCGTGGGCGTGGGGCTCGCGCTGGTCCTCGTCGGGCTGGTGTTCCTCGCCACCCGCCTCGACCTGTGGGGGCAGGTCGGCGCGGCGATCATGGACCTCGGGGCCCTCGGCCTCGCCCTCTGGGGACTCGTCGGCGTGGCGGTGCTCACCCTGGTCTCGTTCCTGGCCTTCCGCCGGGCGAAGCCCTAGCCCGCGGCTCCGGATTCGGACCCGGGCTCGGTTCCCCCAGGGGTTCGGTTCCCCGGGATTCGGTTCCCCCGGGCGACACGACGTCGGAGTTGCGGCGAGACACGCCGGTGGACGGATGCTGTCCACCGGCGTGTCGTGTGCGATTCCCGAAGTCGTGCCGACACGGCAAGGGCACCCGCGCGGAGAGACGAAGGGCGTAGGGCGGGGACTCAGATGGTGTCGTCAGCGGCGAGGAGGTCGATCTGCCAGTAGCGGCCCGTCGGGTCGTCCTGGTCGTGGCCGTCTGCGGCGGCGGCGAGCACCTCGTGCACCTTCTCCATCGCGGCTTCGAACTCGGCCTCGGTGAGTCGCACGGTCCGCTGGGTGAACGTCGCGTGCACCTCCGACGTGCGTCCGGCCATGTACTCGGGCGCCCAGGCGGCCACCCGGCGAAGGACGTCCTGATGCTCCTCGACGATGCCGGCGAGCACCGCGGTGCCGAGGGTCTCGTCGACGACAGGACTCTCGGGGCCGCCGACGCTCAGCGGTGCCTTCCGGCTGGTCCAGACGCGATCGCGACGGTCGCGAGCGTGCTCCGGCGCCTCCACGATGAGTCCGGCATCCGCCAATGCGCGCAGGTGGAAGCTCGCACTGTTCGCGGGAACGCCGAGCTCGACCGCGATGTCGGCCGCGCGCAGGTGGTCGTGGCGGGAGAACAGGTGCAGCATCCGCCGACGGAGCGGATGCGCGTACGCCTTGAGCATCGCCGAGGTCATCCACTCCACGCCGCTGCTGCTCGATTGCTCGGACATGCTCCGAGTATATCCGCACCTGGAGTTGCACACTTATAGTTGCGCGACTTATCTTGCGGATCTACCATCGAGCCATGACCACGACGACCGCACCGCACCGCCTGTGGCGCAACGCGCGCTACCTCACCTGGCTCGTGAGCGACACGAGCAAGGGCCTCGCCTCCGCGCTGTTCGGCTTCGCCATCCCGCTGCTCGCCCTGATCGTGACGAACGACCCCGCACAAGCGGGCATCATCGCCGGCGCCGGTCTCGTCACACGCCTGCTGCTGACGCTCGTCGGCGGCATCCTGGCCGATCGTCACCGCCGGGTGCTGCTCATGCTCGTCGGCTCACTGCTCGGCATCCTCCTCGCCGGCGCCTTCACCCTTCTCGCCGTGTTCGACGCCCTGACCTTCGCCACCCTGCTGGTGATCGACGTGCTGCTCGCGGCACGCAGCGGCCTCTTCGACGTCGCGGGTGAGAGCGCCATCAAGGAGATCGTCCCCGACGACGCCATGGGTCGGGCGCAGGCGGCGAATCAGGCGCGGGACGCCGCACTGCACCTCGCGGGCGGACCGCTCGGCGGCCTCCTCCTCGGCGTCGGCGGGTGGCTGGTCGGGCTCGTCATGACCCTGTGCCACCTGCTCGCCGCGGGCACGGCGGGCCTTCTCGCACGGGGCGAGGGAGCGGCGGGGGTGCGCGAAAACCCGGACCCATCGCCGGATGCGCGGCGTGTCGAGGCGCGACCCGCCGTCGACGCGACCGCCGACCCGGATTTCCCGGCAGCGGATGCCCGGCGTGCCGAGACGGGAGCGGATGTCGAGGGCACGAAGCGCAGCGGACGACGCGAGCTCCGCGAAGGGTTCGCCTGGCTGTTCTCGCGCCCCGACCTCGGCGGGGTGCTGCTGATCACCACCATCGTCAACCTCGGCTTCAACGCCGCGATCACCACCGCGGTGTACGCGCTGCAGCAGGCCGGGCACTCCGAGCTGCTGATCGGCACCGTGAGCGCGGGGATCGGCGCGGTCATGCTCCTCGGAGCGGTCCTCGCGCCTCTGCTCGTGCCACGGGTGGGGACGGGAGTGCTCACCATCGCGGGGCTGGTGGTCGTGGCGGTCGGCGCGACCGTGCTGTCGGCAGTCACCGAACCCTGGGCGATCGCCCTCGTGCTCGGCGTCTCGGTGCTGCTGCTGCCTGCGCTGAACGCCGGCATGATGGGCTACTTCATGGTCGCCACGCCCACCCGCCTCCTCGGCCGGGCCAACGGCGCCGCCGCCGTGCTCGGCATGGGGGCGATGCCGCTCGCGCCGCTCATCGCCGGCTTCGGACTCACCGGGATCGGCAGGCAGAACACCGTGCTGGTGTGCGCGGCCCTGTGCGCCGTGGCCGTGGTGCTCGCCGTGGGGAACCGGGCGCTGCGCGCCCTGCCGGTCGAGGCGCGGTGGGCCGCGCACGCGGCGCGGTACGAGCGCTGACGAGCGCCCTTCGTCTCGCTGCGCTCGCTCAGGGACCCGGCAGCGACGAGACGAAGGGCGCGCAAGGACCGGGCAGCGACGACCTACCCGGTACCTGAGCGAGGAGCGCAGCGACGAGACGAAGGGCGCAGCGGCCCTACAGGGCTCCGGCGAGCGCGGCGATGCCGGCGAGCAGCGAGAGCAGGGCCAGCACCAGCGCGAGCGAGATCAGCACGATGTGCACGGTGAGGAACCTCGTGGCCTTGCCCTGGGCGTCTTTGGCGCGCGGATCCTTCACGATTCGCCGGAAGAACTGCGGCCAGACCAGGGCGTTGAACGCCGCGTTGAGGAAGAGGATCACAGCGAGGAGGGTCACCCCTCCACCGTATCGGCCGCGGCGTCGGCATCCGTCCCGTCCGCGCCCTCTCGGAACGAGACGTCACGTATCAATTACCTCTTGCCGTGCTCCTTGCAGGTGTGGTCACAATGTTCTTCATGATCGACGGTGCACCCGGCACCGCCCACGATCCTGCGTCGGACGATGGGAAGGCTCGCTGGCAGCATGCGGCGGATCTCTTCGACGCGTGGCGCGAGGGCGACGGCCGGGCGATGGACGGGCTCGTCCGGCTGATGACGCCCGTCCTGTGGCATGTCGTGCGGGCGTACGGTCTCGATCGCACCCTCGCGGAAGACGTCGTGCAGACGACCTGGCTGCGGCTCGTCCGTGCGGAGGGATCGATCGCGGATTCCCGGGCCGTCTCGGCCTGGCTGACGACGACCGCGCGGCGCGAGGCCTGGCGGGTCGCGAAGGTGAACCGACGCGTCGAGGCGACGGATGCCGACGACCTCGATGTGCTCCTCCCCGAGCAGGCCTCGGCCGAGGAGCGCGCGGAGATCGGCGACGAACGACGGCGGCTGTGGCTGGCGGTGCAGCGGCTCGCGGCGCGCTGCCAGCGGCTGCTCCGGGTGATCGCCTTCGAGGACCGCCCGGACTACGCGCGGCTGGCGGCCGACCTCTCGATGCCGGTCGGCAGCATCGGTCCGACGCGGCAGCGCTGCCTGGCGAAGCTCCGCTCGCTGCTGGAGGCCACGCCGGCCCCGGGAGGGCGCGCATGACCGCGCCCGACGACGCGGCCGTCTTCGCGGGTCTGCGCGCGATGTGGCGGGACGTCGACCCGATGCCCGAGGGGCTGCCCGAGCGCATGATCGCAGCGGTCGCCGCCGAGGGCCTCACGCAGGAGTACGCCCTGCTCACCCTCATCGAAGACGGGCTCGGCGCGGTGCGCGGCGACACCGACACGCTGACCCTGCAGTTCAGCGACGGCACCACGAGCATCCTGCTGCACGTGACGACGACCGAGAGCGGTCGCCGCCGCGTCGACGGCTGGGTCGACACCGCCGCCGCCGAGATCGTGCTCACGCAGGGCGAGCGGTCGCGCACCACGACCCCCGCCGACACCGGCCGGTTCGCGTTCGACGAGGTGCCGCCCGGACTCACGACCGTGCGCCTCACGACCGCCGCCGACGGCGAGACGCGCACGCTGTCGACGCCGCGATTCGAGTTGTGAACCCGCCCGGGGCCGTCCGGGTGACGCTGTGCAGGAGAGGATGACGCATGGAGCAGCCGAGGGGATGGACCTGGCAGGACCGCGCGGAGGGCTCGATCCGTCGGGGCACCGCACTCGATCCCACCGTGGAGCCGGTCGCAGGCGTTCGGGCGTTCCCGACCGCGTACCTGCCGGAGCGTCTGCTGATCACGCAGGATGCCGAGGACGGCGAGGAGTACGACCGGGAGATCCGCACCCTGCGCGACGCCGCGGACTCGTTCGGCTGGGTGCTGGAGATCGAGGCCGGCGCCCGGGAGTCCGGCGAACTGCTGCCGGGCGTCCCGGGGTTCCTGCGGGCGCGTCTGACGACCCCCGACGAACCGAGTCGCGGCGAATCGCCCGTGGCTCCCGACGCGTGGCGGGTGCTGCAGCGGGCGCGGCGCATGTCGCGGTCGACGATGCCGCGCACGAGCCTCGAGCACGTGCTGTCGATCGATCCGGTGGGCCTCAATCCGTTCACGCGCACGAATCCCTTCAGCCGCACGAACCCGTTCAGTCGCACGAACCCGGTGCGCGGTGCGGGGTCCGGCGGCAGCGACGACTACCTCGAGCCCGGGCGCGGCGCGCGCCAGCCGGTCACCTGGCTGGGTCCGGCGCCGGCCCGTGGACCCGATCCCGAGCACGGACGCCGGGCGGTCGTCGCCGTGCTCGACACCGGCTGCGGGGTGCACGACTGGCTCCCCGACGACATCGTCACCCGGCACATCGAGCTCGACGGGGTGCCGGTCGGCCTGACCGACGACGCCGATCCGGAGCGCTACCCCGATCTGTACGGGCAGCTCGACGGTGAGCTCGACGCCGTGGCGGGGCACGGCACGTTCATCGCGGGCATCGTGCGGCAGACGGCTCCGGATGCCGACATCCTCTCGGTCCGGGTCGCCGGGGCCCTCGGCGTGATCGATGAGAGCAGCCTGCTCACGACGGTCGCGCAGGTGGTCGAGCTGCTGCGCCGCTACCGCGAAGACCCGAAGACGGGGCATCCGATCGACGTGCTCAACCTGTCGCTGGGGTACTACCACGAGACGCCGACCGACGGTCAGTACAGTCTCACGCTGTACCGGCTGCTCGCGAAGGCGCGGGAGCTCGGATGCGTGGTGGTGTGCTCGGCGGGCAACGACGCGATCGACCGTCCGTCCTTCCCGGCGTCGCTGTGGCCGTGGCCGGGGTCGGACAACGGCCTCCCCGCCGACTCCTGGGCGCCCCACGTCTCGGTCGGGGCGCTCAACCCGTCCGCCCGATCGATCGCCCTCTTCTCGAACGTCGGCCCGTGGGTGCAGGTGTACGCACCGGGTGCGGCGGTCGTGAGCTGCTCCCCCGCCTTCGTCGGCGGGCAGCAGGCCATGACCCGGGCGGACGTCGACGGCCTGCACCGCGAGACCCTCGACCCCGACGACTACCGGGGCGGCTTCGCGGTGTGGAGCGGCACGTCGTTCGCGGCGCCGTACGTGGCGGGACGCATCGCCGCAGCGCTGGGCACCGTCTCGGAGACCGCGGATGCGGATGCCGCGACCACGGCGGTCCGGGCGGTACGGGAGGGCCTTCCGGCTCCGGCGTGACCCCGGGACGCGCGCCGGGTGACCGCCCCTTCCCCGTCTGCGCCCGAGCGGGCATGCTGGGGTGGTGCCTCTGTCCGCCCGCGAGCTGCATCGGCGCGGCGTCGAAGCGGCCAACGCGCGACGGTTCGCGGCGGCGCGCCGCGCGCTCGACGAGGCGACGCGTCGCACCGACGACCCCGAGCTGCGGGCGCGCATCGACGGCACTCGCGCCTACGTTCTGGCGCAGATCGGTCAGCCCGCAGCGGCGGAGGCTCTGTGCCGCGACGCGCTCGCCCGCCGCGGACTCCGCACCGAGACGACCGCGGTGCTCGCCGGGCAGCTGGGCGCGCTGCTGCTGCACGCCGGCATGCTGGGCGAGGCCGAGACGATGCTGACCCGCGCGATCGACGGCCTGAGTGCGCGCGGGGAAGACACGACCGAGCTCGCGAACTGCCTCATGAACCGCTCGATGGTGCGGATGCAGCGGCACGAGCTCACGGCATCCACCGACGACCTCCACCGGGCCGTGGCCGTGTACGAGGCGACCGGCGACGAGGAGTCGCTGGCCGAGGCCCGGCACAACCTCGGCTACGCGGCGCTGCTCGGCGGAGACCTGGTGACGGCGCTCGCCCTCATGACCCGCTCCCGGCCGACCCTCGCGGCCACGAGCGATCTCGCCGCCGCGATAAGCGACCTCGACCGGGCCGAGGTGCTGCGCGATGCCGGACTGACGACCGAGGCCGAGGCTTTGCTGGCCCGGGTCGCGAGACAGTTCGGGTCGCAGCGGATGCCGCAGGCGCGCGGCGAGGCGGAGTTCCACCTGGCACGGTCGCTCCTGCGCCACGATCCTCCGGCGGCAGAGCGCGTCGCCCGGGCCGCCGCGCGCCGCTTCACCGCTCTCGGCAGCGCGGGGTGGGCGGCCCGGGCCGAGGCACTGCGCCTGGAGGCCCGGCTGCACTCCGGGGCGGCCCCCGCATCCGTCCAGATCGGGAACACCGCCACCGCCCTCGTCAAGGGCGGGTTCCGCAGCGAGGCCGCTGCTCTGCGTCTCAGCGCACGGCGGGACGGCTCGGGGCGGATGCCGCGGCTCGACCCCTCCGCCCCCACGCCGCTGCGGTTGCGGGCGCAGGAGGTGAAAGCCGCACGGGCGCAGGCGGCGGGGCGACCGCGCGCCTCTCTCCGCGCGGCCGCCGTCGGGCTGGACCTCCTGACCGCGTGGCAGCGGTCGTTCGGCGCCCTCGACCTGCAGGCCTCGGTCGCCATGCACGGTCGCGACCTGATCTTCGCCGGCCTGTCGGCGGCGGCGGGATCCGGCGACCCCGCGCTGCTGTTCGAGTGGTCCGAGCGTGCGCGGCACCTCAGTCAGCGGGTGGCCCCGGTCCGGCCCCCGCGAGAGGAGCAGCAGGCCGCCGACCTCGCGGAGCTGCGGATGCTGCGCGCCGACCTCGCGGGCCGGGACTGGACGCTCGACCCCCGCGTGAGGGTGCTCCGCGACCGGATCCGCGAACGTCAGTGGTCGGGAACCGCCGCCGGGACCACCCGGGAGCGGTGGGATCTCGGCGCGGTGCGCGCGCGGCTCGACCCCGACACCGCCGTGCTCGCCTACGTGTTCACGGGCGAGGATCTGCTCTGCGTGGTGGCGACGGCATCCGATGCCCGGATCGTCCCGCTCTCCTGGCGGCGCGTGCAGCGTGCGATGGACGGACTCCGCGCCGACCTCGACGTCGCCGCGCTCACCCGCGGCGGGGCGATGGCGGGGCTGATCGAACGGTCGCTCGACGAGCGGCTGCGCCTGCTGGACGAGCAGCTGCTGCGCCCGGTCGCCTCGGGGGCGCGGCGGTTCGTCATCACCGTGCCGGGGGCGCTCGGCGGTGTGCCGTGGGCGATGCTGCCGAGCGTGCACGGTGTGCCGTTCACCCTCGCGACCTCCGTCTCGCGGTGGGCCGGAGACGAGGCGCCGGGGTCCGATCCGCCTCGTCGGGTCGGGTTCGCCGTCGGCCCGCGCGTGCCCCGCGGCGCGGAGGAGGTGCGCACGGCTCGCACGGCCTGGCAGCGGATCGGGGTCGACTCCGCCGTGCACGAGGGTGCCACGGCGAGCGTCGCGGCGGTCACCGCGCTCGCCAGCCGGTCGGACCTGCTGCACATCGCCGCGCACGGACGCCATGCGGTCGACAACCCGATCTTCTCGGGCTTCGAGCTCGCCGACGGCACGCTCTTCGGCTACGACGTCGACCTCATCTCGCCCGCTCCTGCCACCGTGATCCTCTCGGCGTGCGAGCTCGGCCGCTCCTCGGTGCGGTGGGGTGAGGAGGCGCTCGGCATGACGCGGGTCTGGCTGCATGCGGGCACCCGGTGCGTGATCGCCGCGCCCGTCGCCGTGCCGGACGACATCGCGTGCGAGCTGCTCGCCGCCGTGCACCAGAATCTGGCGGCGGGCATGGCCCCGGCACCCGCTCTGGCCGAAGCGACCGTCGCCACGGGCCATCGGGCGCCCTTCCAGTGCCACGGATCGGGTTTCTGAGCGGCTGCCGCGATCTCCCGTCACCGATGTATCAGGGCCGGCGGGGGGTGCTCCTGATCATCAGGAGGTGTCGACGCGAAAGGGCTCCATCAGACGGGGGGCGGGAGGCGCGGTCGACTGGGGAAACCGTGCGCTGGGGAGCGCGGAGCGACGGACACCGACTACTCAGAGGATGCCGCGGCACACCGCTGCGGCATCCTCGTGGGTCCGGCGTGACGGGGACGCCGGGCCCACACCTCCGCGCGCCCGCACCGGTTCCGCAGCGCCCTTCGTCTCGTCGCTTCGCTCCTCGCTCAGGAGCCGAGAGACACCCACCACCGGTTCCTGAGCGAGCGCAGCGAGACGAAGGGTCGGGAGCCGGCGTCAGCGCGACTCGGCGGCCTCGGTGTGGTGGCGGATCACTTCGGCGACGACGAAGTTGAACCACTTCTCGGCGAACTCGGGGTCGAGGTGCGCCTCTTCGGCGAGGGCACGCAGGCGCGCGACCTGCTGCTCCTCGCGGCCGGGGTCAGAGGCGGGCATCTTGTGCTCCGCCTTGAGATGACCGACCTGCTGCGTCGCGCGGAAGCGCTCGGCGAGCAGATAGATCAGCGCGGCGTCGATGTTGTCGATGCTGGCGCGCAGGCGCAGCAGCTCGGCCTGCGGATCCTGGGGGGCGGTCATCCCCATACTCTACGGGTCGTGCCGCGACCATCGCGGGACGGCGGCGGCAGGGGCGTCGCCCCGCTAGGGTGGCCTCCATGAGCGACGACACGCCCCCGGCATCCGCGCCCTCCGACGACGCGGCAGAGGCTGCCGGGCGGTCCTCCGTCGCGCCGGAGCCGGCATCCGTCCCGCGCGGATCGGATGCCGTGTCGACGGGTGACCCTGCTCCCACCGCGCCACCGGCACGACGGACGCCGGTCGCCGAGTCCCTGCCCCCGAGCCGGTCGTTCTGGACGCGGATCGACCGCCCCTTCATCTTCGGCTTCCTGCTCACACTGGGCGGACTCGCGGCCGTGCTGCTGGGGTTGACTCTCAGCAGTCTGTCGACCGTCCTCATCTACATCGCCCTCGCGCTGTTCGCCGCCCTCGGCCTCGATCCCGCGGTGCGCTTCCTCGAGCGGCGGGGACTGTCGCGCTCGCTCTCGGTCGTGTCGGTGATCCTCGGACTCGTGGTGGTCGTCGGCCTCCTCCTTTGGATGGTGGTGCCGATCGTGGTCGATCAGATCGCGGGCTTCGTGCAGTCGGTCCCGGGGATGATCGCGGACTTCCAGCGCACCGACATCTACGCCACTCTGGACGACCAGTTCGGCGATCAGTTCCAGACGCTGATCGGCGACGTGCAGACCTTCCTGTCCGACCCGGGCAACATCGCCAGCATCGGCGGCGGCGCGCTGAAGGTCGGAGCCTCGATCGCGACGGGCGTCTCGGGCGCGATCGTCGTGCTCGTCCTCACGCTGTACTTCGTCGCGACCCTCCCGACCATGAAGCGGGCGCTGCTCCGCCTGGCGCCGGCTCGCGAGCGCGACCGCATCGGAGACATCTCGGAGCAGATCACCGACTCGGTCGGCGGCTACGTCATGGGCATGGTCGTGCTGGCGTTCTGCAACGCGCTGTTCGCGCTGCTGCTGTTCGTGGTGCTCGGCCTGCCGTTCCCGCCGCTCATGGCGACGGTCGCCTTCTGCATCACGCTCATCCCGCTCGTCGGATCGGTGCTCTTCTGGATCATCGCGACCGTGCTCGCGCTCTTCACCGACCCGGTCGGAGCGCTCATCTTCGCGATCGCCTACCTCGTCTACATGCAGGTCGAGGCGTACCTGATCACGCCGCGCGTCATGAACAAGGCGATCTCGATCCCCGGCGCGCTGGTCGTGATCGGCGCCCTCGCCGGCGGCACGCTGCTCGGACTCCTCGGAGCGCTGGTGGCGGTGCCGGTCGCGGCATCCGTCCTCATCATCATCAAGCAGGTCTGGGTGCCGCGGCAGGACGCCCGCGTCTAGATCCGACGCGCTCACCCGCTGCACGCACAGAGGTGCCCGGACCCCTCGGGATCCGGGCACCTCCAACGACGGGCTCAGGAGATCAGATCAGGCCCTGGTCCTTCAGCCACTCGGCGGCGATGTCGGCCGACGACTGCTGGTCGACGGTGCTCTTCACGTTCAGCGACACCAGCTCCTCAGCGGTGAGCTTGGCGTTGACCGCGTTGAGCACCTCGGAGATCTCGTCGGCGATGTCGCTCGACACGATCGGCACCACGTTCGACGAGATGATCAGGTTCTCGGGGTCTTCGAGCGCCACGATGTCTTCGGTCTCGAAGGCCGGGTCTGCGGTGTAGATGTCGGCCACCTGGATCTCGCCCGCGAGAAGCGACTCGAGCGTGCTGGGTCCCGTGGCCGAGAAGCCGAGGTCGACGCCGTAGACCTCCTTGGCCGCGGACGGGCTGTACGGACGCTGCTCGAACTCCGGTGCCGCGCCGATCGTGACCGGCGTGGTGACCTTCGCGAGGTCGCCGATGGTGACCAGGCCGTTCTCGTCGGCGAAGCTCTGGAGCACCGTGTAGGTGTCCTGGTCGGACGCCTCGGCGTAGTCGAGCGCGGTGAGGCCGTCGGGCAGGGCGTCCTGCAGGGCGGCGTAGACGTCTTCAGGGCTCGTGACGTCGACCTCGTCCTCCGAGAGGTACTCCAGCAGGCTGCCGGTGTACTCGGGGAACACGTCGATGTCGCCGGACTCGACCTCGGGCATGTACGCGTCGCGCTGGCCGATGTTGAGCTGCTTCTCGACGTCGTACCCGGCATTCTCGAGGGCCTGGGCGTAGATCTCGGCGATGATCTCGTTCGAGTAGTACGCCTGCGAGCCGACGACGATCGTGTCGCCGCTCCCCGAACCCTCGCTCGAGTCGGACGGCTCGTCGAGCGGGTTGCCGCTGCCGCAGGCCGACAGGGTGAGAGCCGCCGCGGCGACCAGGCCGACGGCGAAGACCGAGCGCTTGCCTCGTGCTGTGAACATGGACTTCCTCTTCTCTGGGACTTCAGGGAACTGCGAGTGCTGTGGATTCAAGGGACGGATCAGGCGGGGGCGGATGCCGGCGCGGTCGCCGTGACCTTCGCGACGCGGCGGCGACGGCTCGGGCCGGGGGTGCGGAGACCGCGGGGCATCGCGGCGTGCTGGGCGGCCGCGAGCAGGAGGTCGACGATCAGGGCGAGGGCGGCGACGATGATCGCGCCCGCGAGCACCTGGTCGAAGCGTCGCAACGGGATGCCCTGGATGATGGGCCAGCCCAGGCCGCCGAGATTGACGTAGGCGGCGATCGTGACGGTCGCGATGACCTGCAGGATGGCGGACCGCAGACCCCCGACCAGCAGCGGGAGGCCGAGGGGCACCTCGACCTTCCAGAACACCTGCCACCCGGTCATGCCCATGGCCTTCGCCGCGTCGATGGTGCGCCGGTCGATGGCTTCGAGCCCGGTGTAGGCGCCCGCGAGCAGCGACGGGATCGCGAGCAGGACGAACGTGATGATCGCGGCCTGCGGAGTGCGGAGCACGCCGAGCAGGAGCACGAGCAGCACCATGAGACCGAACGACGGGATCGCCCGCGCGGCTCCCGAAACCGCGACGGCCACCTCGCGGCCACGACCGGTGTGCCCGATCAGCCAGCCGAGCGGAAGGGCGATGACGGCCGCGATGAGCACCGAGATCGCGGTGAGCGAGAGGTGCTCGCCCAGCAGCTTGGGCAGCGCGTAGTTTCCCGTCCACTGGGCGGGATCCGTGATCCAGGCGAGCGCCTCGCCGAACAGGTTCATGCGGCGGGCGCCTTCACGGCGATGGCGCGCTCGGCGGAGGCCCGCGCGGCGACGCGCGTCCAGGGCATGAGTGCACGCCCCAGGAGCAGCAGGATCAGATCGATCACGAGGGCGATCACCACGACAGCGACCACGCCCGCGAACACCTCGGGGATGATGCGTCGCTCGAGGCCGTTCGTGAACAGGTAGCCGAGGTTGGTGACTCCGATGAGGATGCCGACGGTCGCGAGCGAGATCGTGCTGACGGCCGTGACGCGGAGGCCGGCCAGGATCACGGGGCCGGCGAGCGGGAACTCGACGGCCCAGAACCGGCGGAACGGCGCGAATCCGGTGGCCGTCGCCGCCTGGCGCACATCGTCGTCGACCGACTCGAGGCCGTCGGCGACCGCGCGCACGAGGATCGCGACCGCGTAGATCGTCAAAGCGATCACGAGGTTCGTCGGGCTGATCGCGCTGTAGCCGAGTGCCGCCGGGAGCAGGATCAGCAGAGCCAGCGAGGGGATCGTGTACAGCAGCCCGGTCAGGACGATGATCGGACCCCGCACGAGGCGGTACCGCCACGCCACCCAGCCCAGGGGCAGCGACAGGAGGAAGCCGAGCACGATGGGCACGATGCTCTGCTGCAGATGGATCCCGGTGAGCTGGAAGATCAGCCCCAGGTTGTCGACGACCCAGCTCACGTCACTCCGCCCTCCCGGTGAGGGTGGCCGCGGCATCCGCCTCTGACCCCTCCGGGGAGTCGACGATCGCTCCCTGGGTGCGCCCCTCGGAATCGACCACGACCGTGCCGCGCGCCGTCTGCTTGAGATGCAGCGCGCGTCGGCCGCGGTCGGCTCCGATGAACGCCGCGACGAAGTCGTCGGCCGGATTCTCGATGATCTCGCTCGGGCTGCCGACCTGCACGATCCGCGCTCCCTTGTCGAGGATCACGACCTGATCGCCCAGGAGGAAGGCCTCGTCGATGTCGTGCGTGACGAAGACCACCGTCTTGTCGAGCTCGCGCTGAAGGCGGAGGGTCTCCTGCTGCAGATCGGCGCGCACGATCGGGTCGACCGCGCCGAACGGCTCGTCCATCAACAGGATGTTCGGGTCGGCGGCGAGTCCGCGGGCGACTCCGACGCGCTGCTGCTGCCCGCCCGAGAGCTGGCTGGGGTACCGGTCGGCGAGGGAGCGGTCGAGCCCCACGGTGTCGAGCAGCGTGCGGGCGCGCTCGTGCGCCTGCGGCTTCTTCACCCCGGTCAGACGCAGCACCGTCGCGACGTTGTCGATGACGGTGAAGTGCGGCATGAGCCCGGAGTTCTGCATCACGTACCCGATGCGTCGCCGCAGCTGCACGGGGTCGCCGCCGAGCACACTCTCCCCGTCGATCTCGACCTCGCCCGAGGTCGGCTCGACCATGCGGTTGATCATGCGCAGCAGCGTGGTCTTGCCGCAGCCGGAGGATCCGACGAACACCGTCGTCTTGCGCGACGGCAGCACGAGACTGAAGTCGTTCACCGCGACGGTGCCGTCGGGGAACTGCTTCGTGACATGGCGGAACTCGATCATGCGGGTCTCCCGTCGGTCGATCGATCAGTGCGGAGTCGGATGCCGTCGGCCGATCAGGCCGAGACCTCCACCCCCGGCGCGAAGGCCACGTAGCCCGAGAAGTCCGCCCCGACCCGGTCGAACGCGGACGGATACGGGTTCGGGTACGACCAGGCGAGGTCTTTGTGGAGGTCGCCTCCCGCCTGCACCGAGTAGTACTGGCACACGCCCTTCCACGGACAGGTGTAGGGGGTGGGGCTCTCGACGAGCGCCCCGGGCGCGATCGATGCGGGCGGGAAGTACCAGTTGCCCTCGATGCGGATGAGGTCGTCTTTTGCGGCCTCGGCGATGACGGTTCCTGCGAGTACAGCCTTCATGGTCCTGCCTCCTCGGATGTGGGTTCGAGCGTATAAGAGGTGTCCGACATTGTGGGATGGCTTGCGGCGAACCCCGTCACTGTGGGAAACAGGGCGCGCACGCCTCCGCCCGCGGTTCCGCTCTCTCTTCGGAGCGGATGCCGGTTCGGATGGGATGCCGGTCGCGGAGAGTCTCCGTGCCGGAGCTGCCGCTCACGCGGATGCCCTCCCGTAGCCTTCGAGCAGCCGGAGCCAGATCTCGCTCACGGTCGGGTAGGACGGCACGGCGTGCCACAGCCGAGCGACGGGGACTTCGCCGACGATCGCGATCGTCGCGGCCTGGACCAGCTCCGCGACCTCGGGGCCGACGAACGTGGCGCCGACGACGACGTCGCGGGCCGTGTCGATCACGAGGCGCGCCTGGCCCTCGAAGCCGTCCTCGTAGAGGCTCGCTCCGGCGACCCAGCCGAGGTCGTAGTCGACGACGGCGACCTCGTGCCCGGCATCCTTCGCGGCCTTCTCGGTCAGTCCGACCGAGCCCACCTCCGGGATCGAGAACGTCACCTGCGGCACGGCGGCCTGGTCGGCCGTCGCGACGTGGCGCCCCCACGGGGCGTCGTCCACCGGCCCGCCCTGGGCGCGAGCCGCGATCACATCGCCCGCGGCGCGGGCCTGGTACTTGCCCTGGTGAGTGAGGAGCACGCGTCCGTTCACGTCGCCGACCGCGTAGAGCCAGTCCGATCCCGGCACGCGCATCGTGTCGTCGACCGAGATCCAGCGGCCGGGTTCGAGTCCGGCGGTCTCCAGTCCGATGTCGCCGCTGCGGGGCGAGCGCCCGGTGGCGACCAGCACCTCCGCGGCCGTGACCTCGGAGTCGTCGTCCAGCGTCAGAATCACGCCGTCGTCGCCGCGGCGCACCGCGGTGGTGCCCGTGTTCAGGCGCACGTCGACGCCCAGCTCGCGGAGCCCCGCCGCCACCCGCTCGCCCGCGAAGGGCTCCATGCCGCCCAGCAGTCCGCTGCGGGCGACCAGGGTGACGGTCGAGCCGAGGGCCGCGTACGCCGTGGCCATCTCGACCGCGACCACGCCGCCGCCGATCACGGCCAGCGATTCCGGCAGCTCCTCCGCACTGGTGGCCTCGCGGCTCGTCCAGGGCGACGCCTCGCGGAGCCCGGGGATCGGCGGCACGACGGCATCCGACCCCGTGCTTATCGCCACCGCGTGCCGGGCGCGGAGCACGCGCGTGCCGCCGTCGGCGTCGGTCACCGTCACCTCCCGCTCGCCGGTGAGGCGACCGTGGCCGCGGGCCAGATCGATGCGGGCCGACTCGAGCCAGCGCACCTGACCGTCGTCGGACCAGTTGCTGGTGAACGAGTCTCGCCGGGCGAACACCGCGCGCACGTCGAGGGCGCCCGTCACCGCCTCCTTCGCCCCGGCGACGTGCTGGGCCGCGCGCAGCGCCTGGGCCGAGCGGAGCAGCGCCTTCGAGGGCATGCACGCCCAGTAGGAGCATTCGCCGCCGACCAGCTCGCTCTCCACGATGATCGCGGTGAGGCCGCCCTGCACGGCGCGGTCCGCGACGTTCTCGCCGACCGGGCCACCGCCCAGGACGATCAGGTCGTACTCGTTCGTCTTCTCCGTCGTCATGCCTGCGCCTCTCCGCCCAACAGTCTTGCTCAACAGCAACACCGTGTCACGGGTCGGTTGTTCCCGGGCGCGTTTCCCGGGTGCGGCGCCGCAGCGCGTTCAGCGCACGGGCAGGATGTGGGTCGGCGTCGCCGCGGGCGCCTGGTGCCGGATGCCGAGCGGAGCGCCCGTGCGCTCGTCGAGGTCGATCAGGCTGAAGGAGTCCGACCGCTGCCCGGCGACGACGAGCTTGCCCTCGAACACGAGGTGGTGGCGCGGCCAGTCCACACCGGAGTCGGCGAGCGCGAAGGACTCGACGCGCTCACCCGCGCCGTGCACCCGCAGCGCCGCGATCGTGTTGCTGCCGCGCAGCGCCGTGTACAGGAACTGACCGTCGCGGCTGCGGGCGAGCTCGGCGGGGAAGTCGACGCCGAGCTCGGCGATGGGGCTCGTGAGCGTCGACGCCACGACGCCCCACGTGCCGTCCGGGCCCGAGGCGAGCGTGAACACCTCGCACGAGTACTCGGTCACGACGTGGAGGTGTCCGCTGGGGTGCACGACCATGTGACGCGGTCCGACGCCGAGGGGCAGGACCACCTCGTGATCGAGCCGGAGTCCTGCGGCCGTCGGGCGCCATAACCGCACGAGGTCGAAACCCAGGTCGCAGGTGACGATGCGTCCGTCCGGGAGGAACGCCGCCGAGTGGGCGTGGGAGGCGCGGTCCGGGGCGGCGTGGGGGTCGACGGCCGCGGCCCCGACCCCGGGCTCGTCCTTCACGGCGTCGGGGTCGTCGTCGCCGAACAGGGCCGCGCGCAGCGCCGCCGCGGCATCCGCCTTCGCCGGCACGATGCGCCCGTCGGCGGCGAGTCCGAAGCGGACCACCCGCCCGTCCCCGTAGCAGCTCGCGATCAGCGTCGAGCCGTCGCGTGAGACCACCAGATGGCACACGCCCTCGCCCGCCCGGACCGGTTCCCCGAGCGGTGCGAGCGTCGCCTCGCCGGATCGTGCGAACGCCTGCACGGCGCCGTCGTCTTCGAGGGCGGCGTAGACGACATCGAGCGACGGATGCTGCGCCAGCCACGACGGCGACGGCGCGGGAGCCGCCAGGTCGCGGAAGGAGAGGGTGGTCGCCTCGCGTCCGTCGTCGCCCGCGAGGAATCCGATCCCCTCGGCGGACCCGCCCATCTCGGGGCCGTAGCCGCCGAGCCAGAACCGCGTCACGGGATCAGTCGAGGAGGTCGTGGCGGACGACGACCTGGTCGCGCTCCGGACCCACGCCGATGACGGAGATGCGCGTATTGCTCATCGCCTCCAGGGCGAGCACGTAGTCCCGCGCGTTCTTCGGCAGATCGTCGAAGGTGCGCGCGGTCGAGATGTCTTCGCTCCAGCCCGGGAAGTACTCGAGGATCGGCGTCGCGTGGTGGAAGTCGGTCTGGTTGACCGGCACCTCGTCGAAGCGCTCGCCGTCGACGTCGTACGCCACGCACACCGGGATCTGCTCGAGGCCGGTGAGGATGTCGAGCTTGGTCAGCACCAGGTCTGTGATGCCGTTGACGCGGGTGGCGTAGCGGGTGATGGGGGCGTCGTACCAGCCCACCCGGCGCGGACGGCCGGTGGTGGTGCCGAACTCGAAGCCCCGGGACCGGAGCCATTCGCCCTGCTCGTCGAAGAGCTCGGTCGGGAACGGACCGGATCCGACGCGGGTCGTGTAGGCCTTGACGATGCCGACGATGCGGTCGAGCGCGCCCGGGCCGACGCCGGAGCCCGACGCCGCACCCGCCGCCGTGGCGGTCGAGGAGGTGACGAACGGGTACGTGCCGTGGTCGATGTCGAGCATGGTGGCCTGGCCGCCCTCGAAGACGACGACCTCGCCCCGCTCGAGGGCCTCGGAGATCAGGTAGCCGGTGTCGGCGACCATCGGACGCAGGCGCTCGGCGTACGACAGCAGCTCGTCCACGATCTCGTCGACGGTCACCGCACGACGGTTGAAGACCTTCACGAGCAGGTGGTTCTTCTGGTCGAGGGCGCCCTCGACCTTCTGCCGCAGGATGTTCTCGTCGAAGAGGTCCTGCACGCGGATGCCGACGCGGTTGATCTTGTCGGCGTACGCCGGTCCGATCCCGCGACCGGTGGTGCCGATGTTTCGCTTGCCGAGGAAGCGCTCGGTGACCTTGTCGAGCGTGCGGTGGTACTGCGTGATGATGTGCGCGTTGGCGCTGACCTTGAGGCGCGACACGTCGATGCCGCGGGCGCCGAGCGCCTCGAGCTCGCTGAACAGCACCTCGAGGTCGATCACCACGCCGTTGCCGATCACCGGGGTGACGCCGGGGGAGAGGATGCCGGAGGGCAGCAGGTGCAGCGCGTACTTCTCGTTGCCGACCACGACCGTGTGACCGGCGTTGTTGCCGCCGTTGAACTTCACCACCCAGTCGGTGCGCTCACCGAGCAGATCGGTGGCCTTGCCCTTTCCTTCGTCGCCCCACTGCACACCGACGATGACGATTCCTGGCATGGGTAACCCCCTGGCTGGCCGGGATTCCACCGGCCTGATGAGCTGGCCCGAACGGGCGCCTCCATCCTACCGAAGGGGGCGACATCGCCCTTCTTCCGCGGCATCGCCTCACCAATCGCAGGAGATCTCCCGACGCGAAGGATCGGATGCCGCATCCGCTCCTTCGTTCCGAGAGATCTCCTTCATTCCGAGGGTGGCGCTCGAACCCCGCCGAAGGAGTCGTCGTGGGAGGCGGGAATCCTCCGACGACTGTCCGTCGCCGGCGTCGCGGATGTCGGTGGGCCCTGTCACCATCGGAGGATGTCGAAGACCGCTCCCCTCTCCCGCGGACTGCCGAGCACGAAGCAGCGGCAAGGTCCGCTGGTGCTCGTGGCCGCCCTGGTCACGGTGGTGCTGTGGGCCTCGGCGTTCATCGGCATCCGCGGCGCCGGTCCGCACTTCGACCCCGGGGCGCTCGCGCTCCTGCGCATGGCGGTCGGGAGTCTCGTGCTGGCGATCATCGCGGTGCGCCACGGCATCCGTCTGCCCGCACGCCGGCACTGGTGGCTGGTCGCCGTCTGGGGCGTCGGCTGGTTCTGCGTCTACAACCTGGCGCTCAACGCCGCCGAGCGCACGCTCGACGCCGGCACCGCCGCGATGGTCGTGAACCTCGCGCCGCTGATGGTCGTGGTGTTCAGCGGCCTGTTCCTGCGCGAGGGCTTCCCGAAGCCCCTCATCATCGGAGCGCCGATCGCCTTCCTCGGGGTCGTGCTCATCGGCATGAACTCGCAGGCGGCGGAAGGGCAGGGACCGGACATCACGGGTCTGCTGCTCGCGCTGCTGGCCGCGGTCATGTACGCCGGCTGCACCCTGCTGCAGAAGCACCTGCTGAGCGCGGGGTCGGACCCGACCACCCTCACGTGGCTCGGAGCCCTCGCGGGAACGGTGGCGCTGCTCCCGTGGACGGGCAGCCTGATCGGGGCCCTGCAGACGGCCCCGCTCGACGCCACGCTCTGGGTGGTGTACCTCGGCATCTTCCCGACCGCCATCGCCTTCACGACCTGGGCGTTCGTACTGCAGCGCAGCACCGCCGGGCAGACCTCGGCCACGACCTACGTCGTGCCGGCGATCGCGATCCTGATGTCGTGGGCCATCCTCGGCGAGGTGCCGACGCCGTTGATGTTCCTCGGCGGCGCACTCTGTCTGCTGGGCGTGCTCGTCACGCGGCTGCGATGGGGGCGGAAGGGCTGACTCAGGCCCACGCGTCGCGTCAGGCCGCTTCGGCGGGAATCGGCCTGATGCGAGCAGTTCGCCTGATCCGGCGGGCGCCATCCCGGTACATTGGCCCCCGGGAGGCTCGATGAACAGCTGGTGGCCCTCTCTGCGTATCGCCGCGGCAGCTCTCGGCACGGCCGCGATCGTCCGCCAGCTCACCCAGTCCGTCGGCAACGCGCTCGACTCCTCCACCGAGTGGGGGGCGCATCTGCCGACGGTCGTCGCGAACTTCTTCAGCTTCTTCACGATCCTGTCGAACATCGGCGCCGTGGTCGCCTTCACCGCCGGCGCGGTCTGGATGCTGCGAACCCGGCGCAATGACACCCCGGAGCCGCGGTGGCTCGCCGTCCTCCTCGTGTGCGCGAGCACGTACATGATCGTCACGGGCATCGTCTACAACGTGCTGCTGCGCGGGATCTCGCTCGAGGGCCTGTCGGAGGTGTGGACCAACGAGACCCTGCACGTGATCATCCCGCTCGCCATGCTCGCCGACGTGCTGTTCGCGCCGCGGCGCCGAGCACTCGGCTGGAGCGCCGCCCTCATCGCGGCGATCTTCCCCATCGTCTGGGCGGTCTACACGATGGTCCGGGCCAACTTCGTCACCGGACCCCTCACGGGCAACGCCTGGTGGTACCCGTACCCCTTCCTCGACCCGCACGCGCCCAGCAGCTACCTCGTCGTCGCCGTCTACATCGTCGGCATCGCCGTCGTCATCGTCGGGGTCGCGGCGGGGGTGGTCGCGATCGGCCGGCGCCGCGGCATCCGCGCCTCCGACGACGACGAGAGGTCGACGGAGCCCGCCCTCGCCTCCTGAGCACCCGGGCGGCGGGCGGGCAGGGCAGTTCTCCCCATGCCCGCAGGTCCGAACGTCGGAGGGTTGTGGTTACGCTGGTGGGCGGGGACCGCGGCGTCTCCCGCATCCTCGAGGAGACAGCTGATGAACGAGCCCTACGCGCCGGACCCGTCGACCGGCACGGCCCCGCCGCCCCCTCCCGCACCGCCCGCTCCCGCGCTCCGTCGCGAGGCGTCCGAGGAGTCGGCCCCGCCTCCGCCTCCCGCTCCCGCACACCCCGCTGCCCCGGCGACGTCGGCAGCCGCACCTGCCGCGGAAGGGACCGCGAAGGGCGCCCCGACCGACGCCGAACTCGCGCGCGCCGGTGAGGTGCTGCGGGTGGTGTCGGAGGCGTACTCCGCGAAGATGGTCGGCCAGGAGCGTCTGCGCATGAGCCTGCTGATCTCGCTGATCGCCGGCGGCCACATCCTGCTCGAGAGCGTCCCCGGGCTCGCCAAGACGACGGCGGCCAGCACGCTCGCCGACACCGTGAAGGCGCAGTTCAAGCGCATCCAATGCACCCCCGACCTGCTGCCGAGCGACATCACGGGCAACCAGATCTACGACGCCGCGACGGGGTCTTTCCGCACGGTCCTCGGTCCGGTGCACGCGAACTTCGTGCTGCTCGACGAGATCAACCGCTCGAGCGCCAAGACGCAGAGCGCGATGCTCGAGGCCATGCAGGAGCACCAGACGACGATCGGCGGCGAGGTCCACCACCTTCCGAAGCCGTTCCTCGTGATCGCGACGCAGAACCCCATCGAGCAGGAGGGCACCTACGAGCTGCCCGAGGCGCAGATGGACCGCTTCCTGCTGAAGGAGATCGTCGAGTACCCGAGTCCCGCCGAGGAGTTCGAGATCCTCGGCCGCATCGACTCGGGCGTGCTCGACCCCGACCGCCACGTGTCGAGCGCGATCTCGCTCGACGACGTGCACATGCTGCAGGACGTCGCGAGCCGCATCTACGTCGACCCGGCGATCCGCAACTACATCGTCTCGATCTCGTACGTGACCCGGAACCCGGCGCCGTACATCGGCGACGAGCGGGCCCGCTTCATCAAGTACGGCGCGAGCCCCCGTGCCAGCATCGCCTTCCTGCAGGCCTCCCGCGCACTCGCCCTGCTCAAGGGGCGCTCGCACGTGCTGCCCGAAGACATCCGCGAGCTCCGGCACCTCGTGCTGCGCCACCGCGTGCTGCTCACGTTCGAGGCCGATGCCGAGGGCATCCGGAGCGAGGAGATCATCGACCAGATCTTCGCCGCGGTGCCGACCCCCTGACCCTCGCCGGGTTCAGGGATCGTCAAGGCCGCTCCGGGATCGTAGAGGGACCATGCCCAGTCTGATCACGCAGGTGAAGAGCAAGCTCTTCATCCACTCGTCGCGCAAGTCGATGCACGCGCTCGACGGCGCGCACGCGTCGCTCCTGCGCGGTCGGAGCCTCGACTTCGAGGACCTGCGCAAGTACGAGTACGGCGATCAGGTGCGCGACATCGACTGGCGGGCCACCGCGCGGCTGGGCACCCCGCTCGTGAAGCGGTCGCGGGCGATGCGCATGCACACCGTGCTGTTCGTCGTCGACACCGGGCGCTCGATGACCGCCCTGGCCGCCGATGAGCAGCCGATGAAGGATCTCGCGATCCTGGCGGCGGGCGTGCTCGGCGTGCTGACGCTGCGTCACGGCGACGACTTCACCACCGTGTACGGCGATGCCTCGGGCGCGCGGCGCCTCGCCCCGGGCCGCAGCGAGGGAGCGCTGGAGCACGCGCTGCGCACCGTCAGCACCGCCACCGACCGCAGCACGGCACCCAACGACCGCGACGGCCTGCTCCGCTACGTCACGCGCACGATCTCCCGACGCATGATCGTGGTGGTCATCACCGACGACGCTCCGATCACGAGCGAGACGGAGCGGATGCTGCGGCGCCTGCGCGTGCAGCACGACGTGCTGTGGCTCACGCTCCGCGACGCAGAGCCGGTGCTCGATCACGCGACGGGACGCATCCGCAGCGACGTCGACAGCGCCTGGGACGTGCCGGACTTCGTGCAGGGCGACCTCGCCATCGTGCAGCAGCTCCAGGCGCAGACGCGGGCGGACGCCGACCACCTCACCGAGACCCTGAAGCGCCTGGAGATCAGCCAGGCGGTGCTCGACGGCCAGGAGACGGCCATCCCGCAGCTCCTCCGCCTCCTCCACGGAGCGCTGAGCCGCTCGAACGGGAGGTCGCATGCCCGGGCCTGACGAGCTCTACCCGCCGGCGCAGTACGGCTGGGGATGGATGCTGCTCGCCTTCGGCATCCTCGCCCTGCTGGTCGCCGCCGTCTGGCTCGTGATCGCGCTGACGCGTCCGCGCCGGGTCGCCGTGGTCGCGGGCCCCGCGCCCCAGCCGCTCTACACGGGCGACGTCCTCAGCCAGCTGCGCATGGAGTACCTCGACCGCGTGCAGCAGATCGAGACCGACTACCGCGAGCGCCGACTGTCGCCGCGCAACGCGAACCTCGAGCTGAGCCGCGTGGTGCGCACCTTCGTGAACGAGTACAGCGGGCTGGAGGCGCCCGTGCTGTCGCTCGACGACCTCATCGCCCGCGGCGTGCATCCGGCGCTGATCGACGCGGTCCGCCGCCACTACTACCCGAGCATCTTCCGCCCGGGCCCGCCCATCGACCCGGTCGCGGGCGCCGAGGCGGCACGAACGGTGGTGCGGTCATGGCACTAGCGAACGGCTGGCTGGTCCTCGTGGGGGTGGGCGTGCTCCTCGTCGCGCTCGTGGTCGGGCTCGTACTCGGACTGCGCCGTCGCGGTCACGCGGCCGGCGGCGACCGTGCTCGCATCGCGCGCGCCGAGCGGCTCCGGTCGCTGCCGGCGTTCCGCGAGGCGCTGTCGCGACGGATCCTCGCGCTCTCCGGCATCCTGCTCCTGGGGGCGCTCACCGTGGTCACGGCGGGCGTGGTGGCCGCCCGGCCGATGTCGTCGCAGACGATCCAGCCGGTCGACACCAGCCGCGACATCATGCTGTGCCTCGACGTGTCGGGCTCGATGTCGGAGGTCGACGTCGAGGTGCTGACCGTGTTCGAGGAGCTGCTCGACGGCTTCGAGGGCGAGCGCATCGGGCTGACCATCTTCAACAGCTCCCCGGTGCAGATCTTCCCGCTGACCGACGACTACGACTTCATCCGGACGCACCTCGAGAGCATCCGCGAGAGCTTCGACTTCGTCGAGCAGGTGCCGGAGCACTGGGTCGGCACCCTCAACGGCAACGGCGCCTCGCTCATCGGCGACGGCCTCGCGGCCTGCGCCCTGGGCTTCGACCACCCGGACGACGAGCGGTCGCGCTCGGTGATCTTCGCGACCGACAACGAGGTCAACGGCGCCTCGATCGTCACGCTCGAGGAGGCGGCGGCCTACGCGGCCTCGAACGGCGTGCGGGTGTTCGCGCTGAACCCGGTGGAGGGCAAGGACGCCGATGTGAGCGCGGAGCTCGCCGCCGCGGCCGAGGCCACCGGCGGGGCGGCCTTCGGCCTCCGCGAGACGACGACCGTGGGCGACATCGTCGAGCAGGTGCGGGAGCAGGACGCGACGGAGCTGCGCGGTGAGGCGCAGGTGGTGTGGACCGACACCCCGAACCTGTGGATCGTCGTCACCTCGATCGCGCTGCTGTCGTTCGTGGTGCTGCTGTGGAGGGTGAGACTGTGATCTTCCAGCCCGTGCTGAACGTCTTCCTCCTGCTGCTCCTGTTCGTCCCGGTCGCGGGACTCGTGGTGTGGATCCTGGTGCGCGGTCCGAAGCCGGCAGCCCCGACGGGCGCCGCCTCGCCGGCCGGATCCGACGCCCGCCGGACGGCACGCGACCACCGCCTGCTCTGGGCGATGCGTCTGGTGCTGATCGTCGCCTGCTTCGTGATGCTGCTGCGTCCCGGCATCCCCGGGGGCGCGACGCGAACGCTCGCGACCGACACCGACATCGTGCTGGTCGTCGACACGACCGCCAGCATCGTCGCGGAGGACTGGGCCGACGGGCAACCGCGGCTCGACGGCGTGCGCGACGATGTGCGGGCCCTCGTGCAGCAGTATCCCGGGGCGCGCTTCGCGCTGCTCACCTTCGACGCGGCCGCCGAGCTGCGGATGCCGTTGACGACCGACACCACGGCGCTGATCGGGTCGCTCGACGTGCTGCGACCGGAGGTGACCAGCCAGTCGCGCGGCAGTTCGATCGGCCTCGCCGCCCCGCTGCTCGCCGAGACGCTCGAGAGCGCCGCCGCGTCGTCGCCCGACCGCTCGCGCATGGTGTTCTACTTCGGCGACGGCGAGCAGACCGTGTCGTCGCCGCCCGAAACGTTCGCGGCGAGCAGCGACTACACCGACGCCGGAGCCGTCTTCGGCTACGGCACCGCCGAGGGCGGCCCGATGCGCATCACCAGCGGCGGACTCGACGGTGCGGATGCCGGCTACATCGAGTACCAGGGCGACGATGCGCTGTCGGTGATCGACGAGCAGAACCTCGAGGCGCTCGCCGGGCAGCTCGGCGTCCCGTACGTGCATCGGTCCGCCGACGCCGCACCCGCGCTGCCCGAGGCGCCGTCCACCACGACGAACTACGCCGAGTCCGGCGAGGTCGGCAACGCGACCGAGCTCTACTGGATCGCCGCGCTCGTGATCCTCGCGCTGCTCGGCGTCGAGCTGGCCCGCGCGGCGATGCTCATCGCCCGGCTGCGCACCCTCCGCTCACCCGTCGATGGAGGCGCCGCATGACCGGCACGACGCAGGGCACGACGCTGCCCCCGATCGCAGACGCGCGCGAGGCCGCAGCGGAGCTCCTCGCCGCGAACCGAAGACGACGCCGCGTGCGCCGCTGGCTCCTGCTGGCGCTGCTGCCGGTCACCCTCGTCGGCCTGCTGTTCGTCGGCAAGCTGCTCAGCATGTACGCGTTCGCGCACCAGGCGATCAGCGCATATGTCGTCGACGACTACGCGGGATCGGAGGCGGCGGCTCACGGGCAGGAGTTCCTGAACTGGTTCGAGCCGTACAAGGCGCCGTTCAACGTCGGAACCGCGCGGGCCGGAGCCGAGCAGCTGCCCGAGGCGCGTGCCGACCTCGAGGAGGCGCTCGATCTCGCCCGCGGCCTCGAGGTGTGCGGCGTGCGCATCAACCTCGCGCTCGTCATCGAACGCATGGGCGATGCGGCCCGCGAAGCCGGAGACGGGGCCGGGGCGGCGCAGCTCTACGGCGAGGCGCTGACGGTCGTCATCGAGACGCCGGAGGAGTGCGACAGCGACCAGGCGCAGGATCAGTCGTCCGATCCGAACCGCGACATGTCCGACACGCTCGACGAGTCCGAGGATCGGCTCAAGCAGAAGCAGCAGCAGGAGAAGCAGGAGCAGCAGCCCGACGACGCCGAGCAGCAGGAGCAGCAACAGCCGCAGCCCGACGACCAGAAGCTCGAAGACCTGAAGGACAAGCTCGACCAGGGCACGCAGGAGCGCGACCAGCAGCAGGACGGCGACGATCCGGGCGGCTCGGGGACGGAGAAGCCATGGTGATGGACCACGAGCGCCAGCGGGCACGGTACATCGCCGGCACCGAGGGGGCGCCCCCCGTCCCGCCGCCCGGCGGGTACCGCGGGGCCCGACGGGTGCAGGGGCCCGTGCAGACCTCGTCGCCGTCGCTGCCGATGGCGACGGCATCCGCTCCCGACGACGCACGGAAGCCGGCGAACGCGCTCGGATGGATCGCACTGCTCGGCACCGTGCTCTTCGCGCTCATCCTGTTCGGCACGCTCATCGCGGGCGGCACCGACGTGCTCTACGGCGTCACGATGCTGGCGCTCCAGCTCGTCGTCGTCGCGGTGATCGTGGCCGCGATCTCCACCGCGCGCGGACGGATGCTGGGCGCCATCGCCCTCGTGATCGCCTTGCTGTTCAACGTCGCCACCGTCGGCGGCCTCAGCGCCCTGCAGACCTCGGCATCGGGCAACTACGACGGGGTGAAGACGGACGAGCAGCGGCACGCCGAGGCATACCCCGGGATCAAGGGCACCGACCCGCAGACCGTGCTCGCCCAGCAGTCGCTGGAGGAGGTGCGCGACGAGGCGGATGCGCTGTTCGCCGACATCCGCGAACGCCTGAGCGAGCGCTTCGGCTACACCTGGACCCAGGTCGGCGACGAAGACCTCCGGCCCGAGCGGAACGGCTACGGCGGCGAGTCGATGCTCTACGAGTACACCTCGACCGTGTGGGCGACCAACGAGCCGATCGAGGGCTACGACCGCAAGCTCGAGGTGCTCGCCGCGATCGACGAGGTGGTCGTCGAGCGCGGCCTGTGGAACCTCTACGCCTTCAACGACCCTGCGAACTCCGGCATCGACCGCACGATGATCGCCAAGCTGTACGGCAGCGACGACCCGCGGAGGCAGCACACCTGGGAGTCGTACACCGAGAACTACCCCGACCCGCTCCGCTTCTACGCCAACATCTACGACCTGTCGAACGATCCGGACGGCGGATTCCGCGCCGAGCGCGAGGCGCAGAACGCCCGCACCGGCGAACCGCTCGCAGGGCTGCAGCTCGCGGTGCTCGCGAGCGCCGTGCTGAGCGACGACGACCGCGAGGAGTTCGAGCAGAAGCTCACCGAGTATCCCGGATTCTGAGCGGCGCCCGCCGGCTCGGTGGGAGGATGGCGGGATGCGTCAGGGAGCGGTCGGTGCGGTCAGGCTCGTCGTGCGCGGCGAGCAGCGGCTGGTCGAGAAGCGACTGGCGGATGCCGCACGGCACGACACGGAGGTCCGCGCCCTGCGCGCCCTCGTCGGATCCGGGCTGCCCGTGCCGCGGATCGTCGAGGAGGAGCCGGGCGTCGTCCTGATGACGGAACTCCCCGGCGAGCGCCTGGACGATCAGAATCCGGAGGTGCGGCTGTCGGCGCTGCGCGCCTCGGCATCCTTCCTCCGTCGGGTCCACGCGCTGCCCCTTCCTGCCGGGCTCGCCGCCGCACCGGACGACCGCGCGATCGTCGCCCGGTACCGGGATGCCGGCGGGCCGCCGATCCCGCTGTCGATCCCGCCGTCGTCGGGCGTCGCCTTCTGCCACGGCGACTGGACCGACGGCAATCTCCTGGCCACAGACGGCCGCATCACGGGCATCGTCGACTGGGAGGCTGCGCACGTGGGAGACCCCATCCGCGAGCTCGCCCGGGCCGCTTGGGGCGCCGGCCGCAAGGACCCGCGCTCGGCCGACGCGCTGATCGAGGCGTACGGGGCGGATCCCGCCGAGGTGCGCGCGTGGGAGGCGATCCACGCCGCCGAGCTGTGGCTCTGGTTCGCCGAGGCCGGACCCCCGGAGTACCTCGCCGAGCTCACCGCCGACCTGCGCGCCTGGCCGGGCTGAGCGTCACGACGACAGCGCGAGTCCCGCCGCGAGCGCGAAGCCGAGCACGGTCGCGAGCCCGGTGGACTCCTTCGCCTTGGACTGGGCCTCGGGGATCATCGAGTCGACGAGCATCACGAGCAGCGCCCCTGCCGCGAAGCCGCCCGCTGCCGAGCGGAAGACGTCGCCCGTGACGCTGGCGAGGCCGAAGCCCGCGACGGTCGCGGCGGCGCAGATCACCGCGACCCCGGCCCACAGCAGCAGGACGCGCGACTTCTTCATGCCGCCGTCGAGCAGGTCGGCGGCGGAGCCGATCGACTCGGGCAGGTTCGAGACGAGGATCGCGACGACGAGGGCGACGCTCACGGGCTCGCCCGACGCGAGCCCGATCCCCAGCACCAGCTGCTCGGGGATGCCGTCGAGCAGCGATCCCACGGCGAGCTGCCCTCCGCCCGCCCCCGCCTTCTTCTTCGCGGCCCGGGCGTCGAGGATCCGGGCGGCGACGTAGTAGCTGAGGGCCCCGAGGGCGACGCCGATGACGAGGGGCAGGGTCCCCGCGCGATGCAACCCCTCCTCCCACAGCTCGAAGGCGATCGAGGCCATGAGCGCCCCGGCGCCGAAGCCGAGCACGATGCCGAGCCAGCGCGGCGGCCAGGCCCGCAGGAGGGCGAGCACAGCGCCGACGAAGAGCGGCGAGGCCGCCACGACACCCCACAGCACCGCCTGACCCATCGCGCACCTCCTCCGCCCACTCTGACACCGGCACTCGTCCTCCACCGGACGGCGCGCCCCGGCATCCGTTCCCAGGACCTGCGGGAAGGCGTCACGCGTTCGGGGGCGACACGCCGCCCGCCGTAGACTGGGAATCATGTCCAAAGTCCTCCAGTCCCTGCCCGTCGGCGAGCGCGTCGGCATCGCCTTCTCCGGAGGACTCGACACCTCCGTCGCCGTCGCGTGGATGCGCGACAAGGGCGCGGTGCCTTTCACCTACACGGGCGACCTGGGCCAGTACGACGAAGACGACATCGAGTCGATCCCCGGTCGGGCGCTCGAGTACGGAGCAGAGGCGTCGCGCCTGATCGACTGCAAGACCGCGCTGGTCGAAGAGGGCTTCGTCGCCCTCGCGTGCGGCGCCTTCCACATCCGCTCCGGCGGCAAGACCTACTTCAACACGACTCCGCTCGGTCGCGCGGTCACCGGCACGCTGCTGGTGCGCGCGATGAAGGAAGACGGCGTCGACATCTGGGGCGACGGCTCGACGTACAAGGGCAACGACATCGAGCGGTTCTACCGCTACGGGCTCCTCGCCAACCCCCGCCTGCGCATCTACAAGCCGTGGCTCGACGCCGACTTCGTCACCGAGCTCGGCGGCCGCAAAGAGATGAGCGACTGGCTCGTCGCCCACGACTTCCCCTACCGCGACTCGGCCGAGAAGGCCTATTCGACCGACGCCAACATCTGGGGCGCCACGCACGAGGCCAAGACGCTCGAGCACCTCGACGTCTCGCTCGAGACGGTCGACCCGATCATGGGCGTCAAGTTCTGGGACCCGTCGGTCGCGATCGAGTCCGAAGACGTCACGGTCACCTTCGAGGCCGGCCGCCCGGTCGCGATCAACGGCGTCGAGTTCACCGACCCCGTGGCCCTGGTGCAGGAGGCGAACGCCATCGGCGGACGCCACGGCCTGGGCATGAGCGACCAGATCGAGAACCGCATCATCGAGGCGAAGTCGCGCGGCATCTACGAGGCGCCGGCCATGGCGCTGCTGTTCATCGCCTACGAGCGCCTGGTCAACGGCATCCTGAACGAAGACACCCTCGCGACCTACCACGAGCAGGGCCGTCGCCTCGGCCGCCTCATGTACGAGGGCCGCTGGCTCGAGCCGCAGTCGCTCATGCTGCGCGAGTCCATCCAGCGCTGGGTCGGCTCGACCATCACGGGCTCGGTCACGATCCGTCTGCGCCGCGGCGACGACTGGACCATCCTCGACACCGTCTCCCCCAACCTGTCGTACGGGCCCGAGAAGCTGTCGATGGAGCGCGTCGGCGACGCCGCCTTCGGACCGGTCGACCGCATCGGGCAGCTCACGATGCGCAACCTCGACATCGCCGACTCGCGTGCCCGGCTCGAGCAGTACGCGGGCCTCGGCCTCGTGGGCGGCGCGACCGGAGAGCTCGTCGGCCGCGTCACCGCGGGCGAGTCCGCCGAGATCACCGAGGCGGTCGCGGGATCCGTGTCCAGCGAGCCCGACGAGAACCTGGCCGAGGCGTACGAGGTCGCGTCCGAGAGCGCGGCCTTCGACTCCGGCACCGACTGACCCGCCACGATTTCACGAGGGGGCGGATGCTGCGGTATCCGTCCCCTTCTGCGTCTCCCTCCCCGCTCACACCTGTCGCGGGATGCTGGGAGTACACCGAGTTATCTTGCACAACGGCGTGCACGATACGTACACTCGGAGCATGACCACCCGCGCACCCCGCCGCGACGCGCTCGAGAACCGCGCCGGCATCCTCGATGCGGCCCGCGCCACGCTGTCCGCCGACCCGTACGCCTCGGTCGACGTGATCGCACGCAGCGCGGGCCTCTCCCGCCGCACCCTCTACGGACACTTCGACGACCGCGACGCCCTCATCCGCGAGCTCATCTCGAGCGGAGCGCAGCGCTTCAACGCGATCGCCGAATCGGTGACCGATGCCGATGCGCGCCTCGCCCTCGCCCGGCTGGCCGCCCGCCTCTGGCGCGAAGCCGCCCACGTGCAGGTGGCCGCGGCCCTCGCCCTCGACGAGGCGCACGTCGAGCACACCGCCGAAGCGCTCGCCCCGCTGCGCCGGTCCGTCGCGGCACTCGCCCGCCGAGGACAGGACGACGGCAGCTTCCGCACGGACCTCGCCGCCCCCACCCTCGCGCGCCTCATCGAGGAGATGGCGCGCACCGTCATCTCGCGGACGGATGCCGCCAGCAGCGGCGCCGCGAACCTCGCGGTGCGGGCGGTCCTGAGCATCGCCGGACTCTCGTGGCGCGAGGCCGACGACCTGCTGGCCGCGCATCCCGACATCGTCGCGGACGCCTCCGAGGCGTCGGCATGAGGATCGCCCTCTCCGACGTCAGCAAGGGCAGAGCCGGGCAGGCGCTCCCGTCGACCACTCTCGAGTTCCACACCGGAGAGGTCCGGTACGCGCTGGCCGAGACGGAGCAGCGCCCCACCGTGCTCGGACTGATCGCGAGCGGCCGGATGCGCCCCGACACCGGTCGCGTCACCATCGACGGGAGCGCCGACACGAAGCGGCTCCGGCGGCAGGTGGCCCTGGTCGACGCCCCCGACGTCAGCGACCCGCATCCCGACATCTCCCTCGCCGGCGTCGTCGGCGAAGAGCTCATGTTCGCCGGCCTCGGCGCCACCCCGCTGCACGCGCGACGCTGGTTGTCGCGACTCGGATACCTCGAGCTGTCCTCGGTCGCCATCGGCAACATCGACCCGGCGGTGCGTGTGCGCATCCTGTGCGAGTTGGCGGTGCTGCGCGACGGCGTCGAGGCGATCGTGCTCGTCTCGCCCGACCGGCACGGCGGCAGCCCCGACGGATGGTGGCGCATCACCCGAGAATTCGCCGAGCGCGGCTTCGCACTGCTCGTGATCGTCGGCGGATCGGCGGCGGTCGCGCTCGAACGCGTCGAGGAGCTCGGCGCCGTCAACGCCTCGGGCCCCATCCCGGACGACGCGACCCGGTCCCTGAGCGAGGAGCGCAGCGACGAGACGAAGGGCTCCCGGCAACCCGACGACGCACCCCGGTCCCCGAGCGAGGAGCGCAGCGACGAAACGAAGGGCGCCCCGCACCCGCGCACCCCCCACCCGGATGACACGAAAGGAGCGGCATCGTGAAGGTGCCCGCCATGATCGCGGCGGAGCTGCGACGGCTGACCGCCAGCCGGATGGGCGTGATCGCGCTGATCGCGCTGGTGTGCGTGCCGATCCTCTACGGCGGCCTGTACCTGTGGGCGAATCAGGATCCGTATGCGAAGTTCCCCGAGGTCCCGGTGGCGCTCGTGGTCGACGACGAGGGCGCGCCCTCCGCGGCATCCGACGCCTCTCCCGACGACACCGTGAACTACGGAGAGGACGTCGCCGACAATCTGATCGAGGGCAACGCCTTCGACTGGCAGCGGATGACGGCCGACGAGGCGGCGGATGCTCTCCGCCACGGCACCGTCGACTTCACCGTGACCATCCCCTCCGACTTCTCGACGGCCTTGACCTCAGCGTCCGGCGACGATCCGCACCAGGCCCGGATCGACCTGGAGACGAACGACGCGAACAACTACCTGGCCTCGTCCATGGGCACGCAGGCGGTGGAGAAGATCCGCAGCTCGGTGGCCGAGATGGTCGGCAGCGAAGCGGCCGAGCGCCTGCTCACCGGCCTCAGCGACATTCGCGACAGCCTGGTCACCGCGACGGACGGCGCGACGCGGCTGACCGACGGCGCGGACTCCGCGGCATCCGGCAGCACCACGCTCGCCGACGGCACCGCTCAGCTCGCGGACGGCACCGCGCAGCTCGCGACCGGGGCTCAGACCCTCGCCGACGGTGCGCAGCAGGTGAGCGCGGGGAACCGGCAGCTCGCCGACATCGCCGATCGCGCCGGCTCCGTGGTGCAGCAGGCGACGGATGCGCTGCCGCAGGTGCGCACCGACATCACCGCCGTGCTGCAGGAGCAGGGCCTCGACCAGCAGGAGATCGACCGGGTGCTCGCGGCGCTCGACCCGCTCGCGACCCGCCTGCAGGACGGTAACTCGACCGTTCAGGCGGATGTCGGCAAGATCGATCAGCTCGCCGACGGCGCCGCGTCGGTCGCCTCCGGGGCCGCGACGCTCGCCTCGGGCGCCGACACGGTGGCCGCGGGAGCGTCGGCCGCGAACGACGGCGCGACGCAGCTGCGCGACGGCCTCGGCACCCTCGCGTCCGGCGCGGCCGAGCTGCGCGACGGACTGGCGTCAGGGGTCGATCGGATCCCGGCATCCACCCCCGACCTGCGCACGCAGCAGGCCGACACGATCGCCGATCCGGTGCGGGTGTCGAGCGACAAGGTCGCGTCCGCCGAGGACTACGGCGCCGGACTGGCCCCGTTCTTCGCGGCGCTCTCGGCCTGGATCGGCATCTACGCGCTGTTCCTCATCGTGAAGCCGATCTCCCGGCGAGCGGTCACCGCGCTGCACTCCCCGATCCGGATCACGGTGGCGGGCTGGCTCACACCGGCGGCGCTCGGCGCCGTGCAGATGCTGGGGCTGATGGGCATCCTGGCGCTGACGCTCGGGTTCACATTCGACCATCCGCTCGGCACGCTCGGGGTCATGATGTTCGCGTCGGCGACGTTCGCGGCGATCATCCTCGCCCTCAACGTGTGGCTCGGATCGGTCGGGCAGTTCCTCGGGCTGGTCCTGATGGTGCTCCAGCTCGTGACCGCCGGCGGCACCTTCCCGTGGCAGACCCTCCCGGCGCCGCTCGCCGCCCTCCACCACGTGCTGCCCCTCGGCTACGTCGTCGACGCGATGCGGCAGCTGATGTACGGCGGCGATCTGGCACGCGCCGGCGGCGACCTGCTCGTGCTGGCCGCGTGGCTGGTCGGCGCCCTGGTGCTCGCGATGATCGGCGTGACCCGCATGACCCATCGCCGCACGCTGCGCGACCTGCAGCCGAGCCTGATCGGGTGACGATCGGGGGTCGAGGAGCGGGTTATCCCCAGCCGCAGAATCGACCCCCACCGGCCGGTCGCCCGTAGGTATGATGCGAGGGCGCGTCTTCCCGAATTGAGACGCGCTCTGGGGCTCGGCGGTACTGAGTTCCATCGGTGCGACCTGAGAGAGCTCCCGACCATGACGACCGACGTGACGACGACCGTGCCCGCGCGCCCTTCACGGGCTGCCCGAATCGGACGCATCGCGTTCCTCGTCGTCGCCGGGATCGCGGTGGTCGCAGTCGCCGTCGCGTTCTTCGTGACCTGGACGATCCAGCGCTCCTTCCCGCACACCGAGGGATCCCTCGAACTCGACGGACTGCAGGGAACCGTCACCGTGCAGCGCGACGCGAGCGGCGTCCCCACGATCAGCGCCGGCTCGTCGCACGACCTGTTCTTCGCCGAGGGCTTCGTGCACGCTCAGGACCGCTTCTTCGAGATGGACTTCCGGCGGCACGTCACCGCGGGCCGCGTGGCCGAGATGTTCGGGGAGTCGCAGGCGGGCACCGACGCCTTCCTCCGCACCCTCGGCTGGCGCAAGGTCGCCGAGGCCGAGGTCGCCGCGATGGACGACACCACCCGCGGGTATTACGAGTCGTACGCCGACGGTGTCAACGCCTATCTCGACAGCCATGCCGGGGCCGAGCTGTCGCTCGAGTACGCCGTGCTCGGCGTGCAGAATCCCGACTACACGCCCGAGCCGTGGGAGCCCGCCGACTCCGTCGCCTGGCTGAAGGCGATGGCGTGGGACCTCCGCGGCAACATCGACGACGAGACCGAGCGCGCGCTGCTCGCGTCGGAGCTCGCCGCCGGCGGAACGGATGCCGCGGGCACGACTGCGCTGATCGAGGAGCTCTATCCGGCCTACCCCTTCGACGACAACCCCGTCATCGTGCCCAAGATCAGCGCCCTCCCGACGGGAACGGGCGCGGAGCCGGCATCCGCGCGCTCCGCACCGGACGACGGCACGGGCGCGGAGATCGTGCAGGCGACGACGTCGATCGAGTGGGAGGAGGCGTCGAGCGTCATCGAGGCCGCCGGCATCCTCATCGGCGACATGGGCGAGGGCATCGGCTCCAACTCGTGGGTGGTCTCCGGCAGCCTCACCGAGACGGGCCTGCCGCTGCTCGCCAACGACCCGCACCTCGGAGCCTCCCTGCCCTCCGTCTGGTACCAGGTGCAGCTGCGGTGCACGACCGTCGACGAGGACTGCCCGTTCGACCTGGCCGGATTCTCGTTCTCGGGTCTCCCCGGCATCGTGATCGGGCACAACCAGAAGATCGCCTGGGGCTTCACCAACCTCACCACCGACGTCACCGACCTCTACATCGAGCGCGTGCAGGGCGACCAGTACTGGCGCGACGGGGTGCTGCAGCCGATCACCGAATCCACCGAGACCATCGAGGTCGCGGGCGGCGACGACATCGAGCTCACGATCCGGTCGACTGTGCACGGACCGATCATCTCCGGGTTGACCGACGACTTCACCGCCATCGCCGACGACCCCGCGCCCGGACTCGCCGCCGGGGCGACGCCGGCGCCCGAGGGCGAGCAGGCCGAGTACGCGGTGAGCCTCCGCTGGACCGCCCTCGACCCGGGAACGGCGGCGACGGCCGTGTTCGGGTTGTCCACGGCACAGAGCTTCGACGAGTTCCGGGCCGCCGCCGCGCTGTTCGACGTGCCCGCGCAGAACCTCATCTATGCCGACACCGACGGCAACATCGGCTACCAGACGCCCGGGCGCCTGCCCATCCGCGGCGCGGGTGACGGATGGATGCCGCAGCCGGGGTGGGACAGCAGCTACGACTGGACCGGTTTCATCCCGTTCGAAGAGCTCCCCGTCGCGTACAACCCGGGCTCGGGGTACATCGTCACCGCGAACAACGCGATCGTGACCGACGACTACGACTACTTCCTGTCTCGCGACTGGGACTACGGCTACCGCGCCGCCCGCATCGCGCACATGATCGAGCGACGCGCGGCCACCGCGCCCCTCACCGCCGACGACATGCGCGACATCCAGATGGACGGCGAGATGTGGATCGGCAAGCGGCTCGCCTCGGCCATGGAGGACGTCGACGTGTCGGGCGCCGGCCCTCGGGAGGCCGTCGACCTGCTGCGCACCTGGGATGCGCAGAACTCGGCGTCGTCGGCAGCAGCCGCCTACGCGAACGTGCTGTGGTCGACCCTGGTGCGGAACGTGTTCGCCGATCGGGAGCAGCCGCTTCCCATCGACAGCCAGAGCCGGCTGTTCACCGTCGTCGGCGCCCTGCTCGACGACCCGGCCGCTGCGCTGTGGACCAATGAGCGGATCGGCGTCTCGAGCAGGGAGGAGATGCTGGCCCTGTCGGCCGAGCAGGCCTACGACGAGCTCGTCCGACTGCAGGGCACGACCGTCTCGCGATGGAACTGGGGCGACCTCCACGCGATCACGCTGACGAGCGACACCTTCGGGTCGTCCGGCATCCCACCGATCGAAGCCCTGTTCAACCGGGGCCCGTTCCCGGTCGGCGGAGGTGCCTCCACCGTGAACGCCACGGGCTGGGAGATCGGCAACGGCTTCGCCACGACGACCGTCCCGTCGATGCGCATGGTGGTCGACCTCTCCGACTTCGACGCCTCGACCTGGATCCACCTGACGGGTGCCTCCGGGCACGCGTTCCACCAGCACTACGTCGACCAGACGGAGGACTGGGCCGCCGGCATCCAACGTCCGTGGGCGTTCTCCGCGGCCGCCGTGAAACGATCCACGGTCGACACCCTCGTGCTGAGCCCGCGCGAGTAGCCCCGGAGCGCCCGTCGTCTCGTCGCTTCGCCCGTCGCTCAGAGACGGGGAGCGACACGAGGCACCCAGGCGACGTCGACTAGCGTTGACAGGTGCCATCCAGTTATCTCGCCCCGCAGGGCACCCCGGTCACCCTGTTGGAGTTCGAGCACGCGGGCGCCACCCTCATCGCCGAGACCTTCGGCGATGGAGACCCGACGTTCCTGCTGCTGCACGGGATCGGCATGGGCCGCAGCGTCTACCTCGACGTCGCCCAGCGCCTGCGCGGACGCGTCATCGCGCTCGACCTGCCCGGCTTCGGCGAGGCGCCCGAGCCCACGCGCACCCTCACGATGGAGCGTCATGCCGACCTCGTCGCGGCCTACCTGCGGCATGTCGACGCGGGACCCGTCGTGGTGATCGGCCACTCGATGGGCAGTCAGATCGGCGCGGAGCTCGCGGCGCGGCATGCGCTGCTCGTCTCGGGCGTCATCCTCGCCGGACCCACCGTCAACAAGGCCGCCCGCAACATCGGCGCCCAGGCGACGTACCTGCTGCGCGATCTGGTCGGCGAACGACCGCTGGTGATCTGGCGCGGCGCGCGGGAGTACCTCCGCGGAGGCCCGCACCTGTTCCGCAAGATGCGCGCGACGATCGAGCACGAGCCCGAGAAGGCCTTCACGCGCATCTCCGCGCCCGTGCTGGTGCTTCGCGGCGAGGACGACCCGCTGGCGCCTATGAGCTGGTGCCGCGAGATCATCGACGCCATCCCCGGTGCGCAGCTCGAGGTCATCCCGGACCACGGCCACGGCACGCTCATCAGCGACTCCGAGCCCGCCGCCCGGCTGATCCAGGGGTTCGCCGACGCCCTGTGACTCCGGCGCCGGGGCCCCGGGTGCCGGTGGCCCAGCTCAGGCGATCGCGCGGCATCAGGCCGATGCTGCACCCCGCGGCCTGATACCGCGAGAAGGCCTGATCTTGCGAGGACCGGGCAGCGCTAACCCGCGGCGGGCGGGGTCTGTTTCGCGTCGGCCAGTTCGTCGACGACGAGGTGCCGCTGCTCGATCGAGCCGTTGCGATAGGCCTGGCGTCCGACGATGTGGGCCGAGAGCGGTGCGGTCGCGAACTGCATGAGCACGATCGGCGCGACGAGCAGCAGGCTGACCAGGATGCCGCCGACACTGCGCTGCGCCAGGGCGATCGCGAGACAGATCGCCACCAGCCCGAGCACCTGGGGCTTGGTCGCGGCGTGGAGGCGCGAGGGGACGTCGCGGAAGTGCAGCAGGCCGACCGCCGCCGAGAGGCAGAGGATCGCGCCGATGAGGATCAGCACGAGGACGGCGGCGTCGATGACGGCATCGGGGACCATCAGACCGAACACGTTCATGGTGTGGTGTTGTCCCTTCTGGCGACGAAGCGGGCGACCGAGATCGACCCGAACACGCCGACCGCGGCGATGATGAGCATGACGGGGATGTTGCGGGTGTGCCCGTTGATCGCCATCTCGGCGCCGAGCACGCACATGACCTCGGTGAGCAGCACGTCGGAGGCGACGGCGCGGTCGAGGATCGAGGGGCCGCGGAAGATGCGGATCACGGTCAGGATCGCCGCGATCCCGAACACGACCATGATGACGGTCAGCAGGATGCTCATCGGGCACCGCCCTTCGCTGCGCGCAGATCGGCCTTGAGGGCACGGTACTGCGCCGGGTCGCCGAGCGCACGCACGACTCTGCGCTCCCACCGGAGCACGCCGGCGCGCTGCTTCTCGACGTCGGCCATGCTGTGCACCCCGATGACGTGGAGGTAGAGCACGCGGCGGTCGCGGTCGGCCTCGACGACGAGCGACCCGGGTATGAGCGACGAGACCACCGCGACGTGCGTCATGACGAGATCGTCAGCGTAGCGGAGCGGCACCTCCATGATCGCCGTGCCCGGCTGGTGCCGGAAGTCGAACACCTGGATGGTGACGGCGATCGCGCCGCGCAGCATCGCGAACAGGAACTGCACCACGAACAGCGCTCCGTACCAGAGGTTCAACCGGCCGGACAGCTCGACGGTCGGCAGGCGGAAGACGCGCGTCACGAACACGGCGACGACGAGGCCCGAGACGAAGGCGAGCAGCGTGAACTGGTTCCACAGCAGCATCCAGAGCACGACGAGCCAGCCGAGGAACGGCAGCTGCACGCGAAGGTCGCGCCAGAAGCGACGGGTCTTGGCTCTCATCCGCCCACCTCGTCTTCCAGCTGCACGAGCTCGACCGGCTGCAGGAGCACCTCGCCGATGCGGTCGCACAGGGCGTAGAGCGGTCCGGCGAACACGGTGAGCGCGACGGTCACGGCCACCATGCCGGCGGTCGCGATGGTCATGATGCGGGGGATGTGGCGGCGCTCCTGCTGCTCGTCGGCTGCGGGGGCGTTGCCCAGGTGCGAGATGCGGCCCTCGGTCTCGGTCGAGTCCTCCTCCTCGCGCCAGAAGGCGAGGTTCCAGGCGCGCATGAGGGCGTAGAGGGTGAGCAGCGAGGTGACGATGCCGCCCGCGATCAGCACCAGCATCAGCGGGGTGCCGACGGATGCCGCGGCCTCGAACAGCGCGAACTTGCCGATGAACCCCGAAAAGGGCGGGAGCCCGCCGAGGTTGATCGCGGGGATGAAGTACAGCACGGCGATCACCGGCGCGATCTTGAGCAGCCCCTTCACCCGCAGGATGGAGGTGCTGCCGGCTCTTCGCTCGATCAGACCGACCGCGAGGAACAAGGTCGTCTGCACGACGATGTGGTGGACGATGTAGTACACCGTGGCGCCGATGGCGGCGGGGGTGGCGATCGCCAGGCCGAAGATCATGTAGCCGACATGGCTGACGAGCGTGAACGACAGGATCCGTTTGAGCTCGGCCTGCGCGACGGCGCCGAGCACGCCGACCACCATCGTCGCGAGGGCGATGATCAGCAGCAGGGTGTCGATGCTGTTCGAGGCGAACAGCTGGGTCTCGGTGCGGATCAGCGCGTACACGCCGACCTTCGTGAGGAGTCCGGCGAACACCGCCGTGACCGGGGCCGGGGCGGTCGGGTAGGAGTCCGGCAGCCAGAACGACACCGGGAAGATGGCCGCCTTGATGCCGAACGCCACCACGAGCATCAGGTGCAGCACGAGCTGGGTCTCCTGCGGCAGCTCCGACATCCGCTCGGCGATCTGAGCCATGTTCACCGTGCCGACCGCGCCATAGATCATGGCGATCGCGGCGAGGAACAGGATCGACGACACGAGCGAGACGACGATGTACACGGCGCCGGTGCGGATGCGCGACTCGGTGCTGCCCAGCGTGATGAGCACGTACGACGCCACGAGCAGGATCTCGAAGCCGACGTAGAGATTGAACAGGTCACCCGCGATGAAGGCGTTGAAGATGCCCGCCGCGAGGATCAGGTACGAGGGGTTGAAGATCGAGATGGGGGTCTCGTCGCTGCCGTCGGCCGCACCCTGTCCGATCGAGAACAGGAGGACGGCGAGGAGGACGATGCTCGACACGAGCACGAGAAGAGCCGCGAGGCGGTCGACGTACAGGACGATGCCGAACGGCACCGGCCATCCGCCCACCGAGACGGCGAGCGGGGAGCCCGCGTCGACCACGACGAGCAGCACGGCGGCGATGACCGACACCGCGGCCAGGGTGATGACGGTGACGGCGACCTGCAGGCGGGCGTTGCGGCCGAAGATCAGCGCGATCGCGGCGCCGAGCAGCGGGAGGGCGACGAGGAGGGGAACCAGGACGCTCATCGGCGGTCCTCCTCGTCGGTGTCGTCGGGTCTGGGCTCGTCGGTCGATTCCGGCGGGGGCGCGGCCTCACCCGCGGATGCCGGATCGTCGGCGGACTCCCGGCGCCCGTCCTTGGACGAGGCTTCCTGGGAGAGGCCGTCCGCGGCAGGAGCACCCTCGGTCGGGGTCTCCTCCGCGACGGACTGCTCTTCGTCGACCTGATCGTCGAGGGGATAGGGGTCGGCCCGGTCGACGGGGGCGTCGTCGTGGATCGCGGGGTGGTCGCGCATGTGCAGCACGGTGATGGGCGCGGTCTGCACGCCGACGAAGTCGGTCGTGGCCTCGTCGTCGGCCACATCGCTCTCGTCGTCCATGAGGTCTTCGTCGGCGTCCGTGCGCTGACGCAGGGCGATATCGGCCTCGTCGTCGGCGACGGTGTCGGCCTGACCCAGCTGCCAGGAGCGGTAGATGAGCGCGAGCAGGAACGCGGACACGGCGAACGTGATGACGATCGCGGTCAGGGTGAGGGCCTGCGGCAGCGGGTCGCTCATCTCGCCCTCGGTGCCGTAGAACGGGGCGCTCCCCGGCACCCCCATGACGATGAGCAGCAGCAGGTTCACGGCGTTGCCGAGAAGCAGGAAGCCGATCAGCACGCGCGTGAGGCTGCGCTCGAGCATCGCGTACACACCGCAGGCGAACAGGACCGCCATGATGACGATGAGGGTGAGCGACACGTCCATCAGATGCGCACCCGCCCGTCGCGCTGGGTCCCGGTCTGACCGGTGCGCAGGGCCTGGGTCTGACGGTCGACCTCGGCGCCGAGGCTGCGCAGGACGTCGAGGACCAACCCTATGACGACGAGGTAGACCCCGATGTCGAAGATGGTCGAGGTGACGAACTCCATGTGCCCGAAGCCGGGGATCTCCCACTCCCAGAAGGTGCTCGTGAGGGGCGCGAGTCCGAAGAACAGCGGCAGCACCGCAGAGCCCACGGCCAGGATGAGCCCGGCGCCGAGGAGGCGACCGGCATCCGTCGGCGCGGCGGCGCCGAGCTCCCACCGCCCGCCGGCGATGTAGCGCATGACCAGGGCCATGCCCGCGACGAGACCGCCGGCGAAGCCGCCGCCCGGAAGGTTGTGGCCCGAGAAGAGCAGGAAGATCGACACCACGATGATGGTGTGGAAGAGGATGCGGACGATCACCTCGAGCAGCAGCGATCGGTTCTCCGGCTTCATCTTCTGCCCGCCGACCAGCCAGGCGCGCGGACTGTTCTCGTTCTCGGAGGTCTGGAACCGCACGCCCTCGGTGGTCTCCACGAGGGGGCGACGCCGGGCGGCACGGCGCTTGGCCTTGGGCAGGTTGCGGGTGGCGGCCAGCAGGTCGGCCCGGTGCGTGACGAACACGAGCGAGGCGACGCCGGTGGCGGCGAGCACGAGCACCGAGAGCTCGCCCATGGTGTCCCACCCGCGCAGGTCGACGAGGGCCACGTTGACGACGTTCTTCCCGTGCCCGATCTCGTAGGCGAGCTGGGTGAAGGCCGTCGAGATCGGCTCCGCCACCCGAGACTGCGTGGCGACGACCGCCACGAGCGCCATCGTGAGTCCCGCGCCGATCGCGAGGAGCGCGCGCGGGATGCGCCCGACCGAGGCGTTGTGCTCGCCCAGCTTCGACGGCAGCCGCCGGAGCACCAGGGCGAAGGTGACCAGAGTCACCGTCTCGACGAGGATCTGCGTCAGCGCGAGGTCGGGCGCGCCGCTCGTCGCGAAGAGCACCACCATGCCGAGACCCGTGACCGAGACCAGCACCACCCCGGTGTACCGCTTCTGCGCCTGGACGGCGAAGACCCCCGCGGCGGCCATGATCGGGGCCACCACGATCTGTGCCGGGGTATGCCAGGCGGAGAGCTGGAAGCGGTCGATGTCGGACGCGACGAGCGCCGTGATCTCGGCCGCGACGAACACGACGAAGATCGTGCCGACGTAGACGGGCAGCGAGCCGCGCTGCGTGAGCGTCGTGCTGAGGACCGAGAGGCGGTCGATACCGCGCACCACGAGGTAGTAGGCGTCGGATGCCGTGAACGGCAGCAGTCGCGCCTTGCGATCCCACCCGGTGACGCGGGTGAGCCAGAACAGGCCGATGCCCAGCAGGATCGTGAGGATCGAGATGCCGAGGGCGGGCTCGAGTCCGTGCCAGAGGGCGAGGTGCCCCGGTCCTTCGACCGCGACCCCCTCAGCGTCGAGGCCGGGCGTCGCCGTCTTCGCGTAGCCCTGCAGCGCGACGTCGAGCGCCGGAGCACCGATGCCGAGCGCGAGGGTCGCTCCGGCGAGCAGGATCGGCGCTGACAGGAAGCCGACCGGCGGGTCGGGCCAGGCCGTGTCCGGCATCCGATCTCCACGCTCGTCGCGCTTGGTCCAGAACGCTCCCCAGAGGAAGCGCACGCCGTATGCCGCCGTGAGCATGGAACCGAGCACGACCCCGATCAGGGCGACCAGACCCCACGGAGATCCGCCGATCGCGTCGTCGAGCAAGGCGGTGAGCGTCGACTCCTTCGCGACGAAGCCGAGCGTCGGCGCGATGCCGGCCATCGAGGCGACGGAGATGAACGCGGCGGTAGCCATGACCGGGGCCTGACGACCCACGCCGGAGAGCTCGCCGATGTCTCGGGTCGACAGCTGGCGGTCGATCACGCCGACGATCAGGAAGAGCGCCGACTTGAAGAGGGCATGGCCGAGCACCAGCGCGAGGCCGCCCAGCGCCGCGGCCTGCGTGCCGTAGCCGACGACGACAGAGAAGAAGCCGAGCTGGCTGACCGTACCGAACGCGAGGATGCGTTTGAGGTCTGTCTCGCGCAGCGCCTGGATGCCGCCGATCAGCATGGTGAGGATGCCGAGGCTGATGACGATCGGCCGCCACGGCGCGCTCAGCGCGAAGATCGGGGCGAAGCGGGCGATCAGGTAGATGCCGGCCTTCACCATGGCCGCCGCGTGCAGATACGCGCTCACCGGGGTGGGCGCGGCCATCGCTCCGGGGAGCCAGAAGTGGAAGGGGAAGATCGCCGACTTGCTGATCGCCCCGACGAGGAGCATGACGATCGCGGCATCCACGATCGGCCCGGTGGGCGCGAGCTCGAGGATCTCCCGGATGCTCGAGGTGCCGGCGAACACCACGAGGAGCACGACGCCGATGAACATCACCAGGCCGCCGAGGGTCGTCACCAGCAGGGCCTGCAGGGCGGCACGCCGGCTGGCCGCGCGGCGGCGGTAATGACCGATCAGGAGGTACGAGAGGATGCTCGTCACCTCCCAGAACATGACGAGCATCACCAGATCGTCGGTGAGGACCAGGCCGTACATCGCGCCCGCGAAACCGAGGAGCACGCCCGCGAACTGGCCGATGCCGGCCGAGTCGTCGCGGAAGTACCAGCGGCAGTAGAGCAGCACGAGGGCGCCGACGCCGGTGACGATCAACGTCATGATCCAGCCCAGCACGTCCATGTGCATCGACAGGTACAGGTTCAGTTGCGGGATCCACTCGACCGAGGCGAACGGGGAGTCGCCCTCGATCACCTGCGGCGTCATGACGAGCGCGTGGACGAATGCCGCAGCGGGAATGAGTGCGGCGATCACGAATGCCTGCGATCCCAGCCAGCGCACCAGAACGGGCATCAGAAGAGACCCGAGGAGGAACACGGCGAGGAGCGTCAGCATATACGCGGCTCCTCGGGGCTCGTCGGCCGAGAGACGGCACAGGCGGGCGGGTGTCCTCCCAGTCTACCGGGCGTTAGGGAACCGTTAGGCCGCTCCCCCTCCACCGGTTCCACGACGCCCCTGCCCCCGGTTCTACGACGCCCTTCGTCTCGTCGCTCCGCTCCTCGGTCAGGGACCGGATCCCCCCTCCACCGGTTCCTGAGCGAGCGAAGCGAGACGAAGGACGTCACCGGCACCACGACGCCCTTCGTCAGGGACCGGAGCGCGCACGCACGGTACGACGGACGCCGTGGGAGAGTAGGCGAGTGACGCGGGTGTGGGTGCGGGAGCTGGCGGGGTGGATGCTGGCCTCCGCCGTCGCGCTGCTCACCGCCGCGACCGTCGCATCGTCGGCGCGCGCCGAGCTGCTGTTCCGCGACGGGGACTCTCTGATCGTCGCGCTTCTCTCGCGATCGGTGCTGTCGGGGGAGCCGCTCGACTGGGCGATGTCGTCCGTGCTCTTCGTACCCGAGACGGCGGTCTTCGTGGCGCTCGACGCCCTGGTGCCGCTGGAGGCGGACGGCCTGCTCGCCCTGACCGCGGTGCTCAACCTGCTCGGGCTCTACGGCGCCCTCCGGCTCACCGCGGGGCGGCGTAGTGAGGGCTTCGCGCCGGTCGCCTGGTCGGTGGTCGCCCTCGGCGTCGTCGGTCTGCTCGCGATGACCGAGTCCTCGGCGTCGCGTGACGCGCTCGAGCCGGCGTCGCTGCAGCTAATGACGACCTACTACTCCGCGACCGTCATCGGCGTCGTGATGACGATCGGCGTCCTGCGCCGGGCCCTGGACCGCGCGAAGTCGGCCACGGTCCTCGCCGTGGCCCTCGCCGTGATCGCCGTGATCTCGGCCTTCTCCAACCCGCTGTACGCGGCGTGGGCGACGGTTCCGCTCTCCGTGCTCCTCGCGATCTTCTCCTTCTGCAGCGAACATCGGAAGCGCGCAGGCGTGCTGCTCGGCATCCTCATCCTCGCGTCGGCGGGCGGCCTCCTGCTCCGCATTCCGTTCGCGGCATGGATCGCGAACACCGGTGCCGGCTATGCGCAGCCGGAACGGTGGAGGGAGTCGATGGCCACGTACGGCGGCCTTCTCGCGGAGCGGTTGTCGACTCCGCTCGGAGTGCTGGCGGCCCTCGTGCTGCTGGCCCTGCTCGGCCTCGCGGCATGGTCGACCTCTCGCGCGACGGAGGCCGGGTCGCGGTTCGTCGCGACCGCCGCCTGGCTCGTCCCCGTGCTCGTGGTCATCGGGGCGATCGCGCTCGGCACGCACGCGTCCCGCTACCTCCAGCCGATCGCGTTCGCGCCGGTCCTGGCCCTCCTCGCCGTTCCCCGCGCCTGGGCCCTTCCCCCGTCGTTCCGCCGATCGCTCGCCGTGATCGTCGGCCTCGCCGTGCTCGTGGGCGGGGCTTTCAGCATCCCTCGACTGGCGGCGGCCGCCCAGCGTCCCGATGCCGATCTGGCGTGCGTGACCGACTGGGTCGACACCGCCGGCCGCACCGGCGCCGGTCAGTTCTGGACCGTCCGTCTGCCGAAGCTGCACCTCGACGACCCTGCGCAGCTCGTGCAGGTGGACCACCGGCTGCAGGGGTACGCCTGGCTGGTGAACCGCACCGACTTCGATGCCGCCGCCGTGTCGTTCCTCATCGAGGACGCACAGACCGTGCCGTGGGACCTTCCCGTGGCAGCGGTGCCGGACGACGTCGTCGACTGCGGCCGCTACCGCATCGTGGACTTCGGCGACGCACTGCTGCCCCTCGGCCCGGCGCACAGCTGAACCTGAAGGCCGGTCGGATCTCCACCACCCGCCGCATAAGGGTTTCCCGCGCTCTTCGCCTCGGACCCCGCGGAGGCCCGCTCGGCCTGCTAGACCACGTGTGCCAGACCGGGTCACCGCGCCCGGCCCTTCACACACCAGGAGCGTTCATGAAGATCCGACACAGCATCGAGAAAGTCCTCCTCGCGGCGATCGTCGTCACGGGGTCCGTCCTCGGAGCAGCGCCCGCTTCGGCGTCCCCGTCCTCGACGTCCTCCGCCACAGCGTCGGCAGCAATCGGCGCGCGCACGGACACGGCGCTCGCCCGACTGCGGAGCAATGCGTCGTGCTCCTCGCTCTACCTCACCGGGGTCCTGAGCAACGGCACCATCGTAGGGAGCTGCCGGCCGGCGAACCCCCGGGCAGGCGCCCGGATCAAGCTGACGGTGACGTGCAACTACATCGCGCCGTACCGGCACGACGTCTATGTGACGCTGCACCACGGAGGGTCGTTCCGCGTGAACTCCGGATGCCTCGGCTTCGGCACGTGGAACCTCACCTACAGCCGGACCTGGGTCGGCTGAGGGGCGGCCCGGATGAAGGAGGTCTCGCGAAACGAAGGAGGGAAGTGGACGGATGCTCCTTCAGATCGCGAGATCTCCTTCGCTTCGCGCACCGCGCGCCGTCAGCGGGACGGCGGAGCGGTCGTGGTGCCGATGCGCAACCGGCAGTGCAGGTTCTGGGTCTCACCAGCCTCGCCTGCGAGCATCCGGGCGACCAGCTCGCCCGCGGCCCGCCCCTTCTCGACCGCCGGCTGCACGCTCGTCGTGAGTGAGCGTCCGCCGATGCCGTCGATCGCGATGCCGTCGAAGCCCGCGACCGAGACGTCCTCGGGCACCCGCAGCCCCAGCTCCTCTGCCGCGCGGATGACGCCGACTGCGAGCAGGTCGCTCTGCGCGAGGATCGCCGTGGGCCGGGTCTCGGCGTCGGCGAGCAGCATCCGTCCGACCGCGATGCCCTCGTCGATGAAGCTTCCCGCCGCAGAGATCGCCGGGGCGTCGGGAAAGACCTGCCGCATGCCCTCCAGCCGGTCGACGGTCACCCCGACCGTCGCCGACGCGAGGCGCTCGGCCGTGACGGGTCCGCGACGTCGCTCGCCGTCGAGGGTGAGGGTGACCAGCGCCACGTCGCGGTGGCCGAGGTCGTGCACGTGCTGGGCGACGGCGGCCGAGGCGGCGGTGTTGTCGAGCGCGATGCGCGGGATGGTGGCGTCGCCCGGGTCGCCCTCGATCACGACCACGGGCAGCCCGCGGCCGCGCACGGTCTGCACCGATTCGCGGGTGCGGCCGGACCAGCCGATCAGCACGTAGGCGTCGACGGGGGCATGGGCGAGGGTCGAGCCGTCGTCGCCGGCGCGGTCGCGCATGAGCAGGATGCCGGCGCTGAGCTCGGCCAGTCCGTCGGCGAGACCGTCCATCATGGCGGTGGTCACGGGGTCGAGGAAGGCGTGCCGCAGGTGCCCCTCGAAGACCACCGCGACGATGCCGCTGCGCCCCAGGCGGAGGGAGGCGGCGCGCGGGTCGGGTCCGGCGTAGCCGAGGGCGGATGCCGCCGCGAGCACGCGCTCGCGGGTCGCCTCGGCGACCTTCGCCTTGCCGCTGAAGACCACCGAGGCCGTCGAGATCGCGACGCCGGCTTCCCGCGCGACGTCGGCGATGGTCGCGCGCCGGGCGGGCTCCTGACTCGTCATACTCCGAGGATAGCTTCGGCTTCCGCCTGCTCGAATCGTTTCGATAGGCTGGCCGTCATGGTGTCCGCCCTCACCCGCTCCCAGTTCGTGCGCTGGCGCGCCGCGATCTTCGCGATCTTCCTCGCCAGCGGCCTCTCGGTCGCGACCTGGGCGTCCCGCGTGCCCAGCATCAAAGCCGACCTCGATCTGGACAACGCGCAGGTCGGCCTGATCCTGCTCGGCATGGGCATCGCATCCATCATCGGCATCTCGATCAGCCCTGCCGTCATGGCGCGCACCGGCGCTCGACGAGGGATGCTGCTGACGATGCTCATGTTCTCGACGGGCATCGCGCTGGTCGGCGTCGGCTCGACGGTTCTGGCCTCGGTTCCCGTGGTGCTGATCGGCATGGCGCTCTTCGGGTTCGGCAACGGCTGCCTCGACGTGATGATGAACGTCGAGGCGACCGCGATCGAGCAGCAGACGGGGCGCACGGTGCTCCCGGTGTTCCACGCCTTCTTCAGCTTCGGCACCGTGATCGGCGCGGGGGTCGGGGCCCTCGCCGCGCTGCTCGGCCTGACCGTCGTCGTGCACGCCGGCATCATGGGCGTGCTGCTCGCGCTCCTCGCCGTCGTCTGCTTCACCCAGGTGCCCGTGCGCGAGGCGGCGCTCGACCCCGAGCCCGAGGAGAAGCGGCACTGGCGCGAGCGGCTGCACATCGCGCTCGAGGCCTGGCGGGAGCCGCGCACGTATCTGCTGGGCGTCGTGATGCTCGGCATGGCCTTCGCCGAGGGCGGGGCGAACGACTGGATCGCCCTGGGCACCGAGCAGGGCCACGGCTTCGAGACGGGCACCGGCGCCGTCGCCCTCGCGGTCTTCTCCGTGGGCATGACGGTGGTGCGGCTGTTCGGCGGTCCGCTGGTCGACCGGTTCGGTCGCGTGCCCGTGCTGCGGGTGCTCGCGGTCTCGGCAGCCGGCGGCGTGCTGCTGTTCATCCTCGCCCCGACGTTCCCCCTCGTGCTCGTCGGCGCCGCGCTCTGGGGTATCGGCGCCTCCCTCGGCTTCCCGCTCGGCATGTCCGCCGCGGCCGACGACCCTGCCAAGGCGGCCGCCCGCGTGAGCGCGGCCGCGACCATCGGCTACGTCGCGTTCCTCGGCGGCCCTCCGGTGCTGGGCTTCATCAGCGAGCACATCGGCCTGCTCAACACGCTGTTCATCCTGGTCGCCCTCGTCGTGGCATCCGGCCTGTTCTCCGGGGCGGCACGCCCCCTGCGCGACGACGAGAAGATCGCGGCGACGAAGTAGGCTCGTCGGGTGCGTCTCGTCATCGCCCGCTGCTCGGTCGACTACACCGGCCGGCTCAACGCCCATCTCCCGCTCGCCACGCGTCTGCTCGTGCACAAGGGAGACGGGAGTCTGCTCGTGCACTCCGACGGCGGCAGCTACAAGCCGCTGAACTGGATGAGCCCGCCCTGTTCCCTCACCACCGAGGAACCGGGCGAGGAGGAGGCCACCGCGGGCGTCGTCGAGGTGTGGCGGGTGACGCACAAGAAGACGGGCGACGCGCTGCGCGTGCAGATCTACGAGGTGATCCACGACTCCTCGCACGACCTCGGCATCGATCCGGGCCTGCAGAAGGACGGCGTGGAGGCCGACCTGCAGCGCCTCCTCGCCGAACAGGTCGAGCGCATCTCGGAGGGCGCGACCCTCGTGCGCCGGGAGTACCCGACGGCGATCGGTCCGGTGGACCTCTTGGTGCGGGATGCCGAGGGCGCCGCCATCGCGGTCGAGATCAAGCGCCGCGGTGACATCGACGGTGTCGAGCAGCTGACCCGCTACCTCGAGCTCCTCGGCCGCGACCCCCACCTCTCGCCCGTGCAGGGCGTGTTCGCGGCGCAGGAGATCAAGCCCCAGGCGCGCGTGCTCGCCGAGGACCGCGGCATCCGCTGTCTCGTGCTCGACTACGACGACATGAAGGGCATCGAGTCGGGCATCCCCCGCCTGTTCTGACCCCCACTCGTCCGAGGGAAGGGGTGCCGGGGGCCGGTGCTGCACGTCTGTGCACCGGCGCCGTCGCGCTCTCCCGCTGCCCATAGGCTGGAGGGCATGGCCTCTTCCCCCTATTCGTGCGTGCTGTGGGATGTCGACGGCACCATCGTCGACGCCTCCGTCGGCATCCTCCGCCGGCTCGATGTCGCGCTGACCCACTTCGGCCACCACGCGCCGACGCGCGAGGAGCTCGTGCACTGGATCGGGCCACCCATGTTCCAGTCGTTCCAGGACCAGGCGGGGATGACCCCGGCGGAGTCCACCGAGGCCGTGGCGTTCTACCGCACCCTCGGCAAGGCCGACGGCTACACCACCGACGTCACGACCTACCCCGGCGTGACCGCGCTCATCCACGACGTCCACGCGGCAGGCATCCCCCAGGCCACCGCCAGCTCGAAGCCCGAGATGCAGGTCGACGCGCTCATCGATCACTTCGGCTTGCGCCCGGCCTTCCTCACCACGGTGGGCGCGACGCCCGACGAGGCGACGCTCGCATCGAAGACCGACATCGTCGCCGAGGCGCTGCGCCGCCTGGCTGCGCGGGGAGCCGACACCTCACGCCCCGTGCTGATCGGAGACCGTCATCACGACGTCGAGGGCGGCAATGCCAACGGCGTGCCGGTGGTCTTCGTCGGCTGGGGCTTCAGCGAACCGCACGAGGGCGACGACGCGGCGTTCCGCGTCGCCTCCGTCGACGAGCTGCGGGCACTGCTGCTGCCCTGACCGGGTGCCGGCATCCGATCCGGGCCCGGAAAGCACAGAACTCCCCGCCGGATGCCGCGCGCGGCGGATCCGGTCGGGGAGTCCGTACTCCTGCCGCCCTCAGACGGGGCGGATGTTCTCTGCCTGCAGGCCCTTGGGACCCTGCGCGACGTCGAACTCGACTCGCTGGTTCTCTTCGAGAGACCGGTAGCCGGATGACTGGATGGCGGAGTAGTGCGCGAAGACGTCAGCGCCTCCGTCGTCGGGGGAGATGAAGCCGAAGCCCTTCTCCGAGTTGAACCACTTGACCGTGCCCTGGGTGCTCATGTACTGCCTGTTCTGCTGGAAAAAATAGCCGACGCAGGGATGCACCGACATCGCTAACGCTAGTGGAGCAGTGCCCGCGGGCAATAGCCCCGATCAGAAGGTAACCCAAATGTTGCATGACCGGCATATTGGCGACGTGCGGGTCAGCACGCCGGATGCGGGACCGCCGGCCTGAGCGCCTCCGGCATCCGGCGTGCCGGACGAGACAGCGGCGGAGCCGCCGGGACGGACCCTCCTCGGGAAATGGTGTGGCCCTCACCGCGGGGGGAGCGATGAGGGCCGAAGACGACCGGAGGGTGCGTCAGGGTCCACCATATATCTTTTTTCTGTTCTTTGTCCCCCATTTGGGGGACAAATCACGAAAAAGGTGCGAAGATGAAGACAGCGGCCCCCTCGAGTAGCCCATTGGGGACTGAACTACTCGAGAGGGCCCAATCGCATGCACGGATCGTCTTGCCTCTGGGGAAGGCTGTCCGTCTTCTGGGGAAAGACGGAGACGATCGATCCCCTTGTGCATGCATCTTCACCCTAGGGGAAGGGAGCGCGTTCCCGCCACGGAGAGATTTCGGCGGCGGGAGGTGCGCGGGTGGAGGGAAGGATCCGCACGGATCGCAGGTTTCGGGCGGAGGCAGGGCGAACAGCACGGAGGCACCATCCGTCGCCCCGCCTCCCCCGAATCCGCGGTGACCGAGCGTCTGGGTAGCCTGGTCCGGTGACCATGCTGAACAAAGACATGACGCTGTGCATCTCGCTGTCCGCACGACCGAGCAACAACGGCACGCGCTTCCACAACTTCCTCTACGAGGCCCTCGATCTCAACTGGATCTACAAGGCGTTCGCGCCGACCGACCTCGGCCAGGCCATCGCCGGTGTGCGGGGCCTCGGCATCCGGGGCTGCGCGATCTCCATGCCCTACAAGGAAGACGTCATCGCGCTGGTCGACCGTATGGACCCCTCCGCGACGGCGATCGAGTCGGTGAACACGATCGTGAACGACGACGGCGTGCTCACGGCGTACAACACCGACTACACCGCGATCGCGCAGCTCATCGAGGAGAACGCGCTCGACGCCTCGGCATCCGTCCTGCTGCGCGGATCCGGCGGGATGGCGAAGGCGACCGCCGCGGCCTTCCGGGACGCGGGCTTCACGGCGGTGACCATCGTCGCGCGAAACGAGCAGGCCGGACGGGCGCTCGCCGAGCTCTACGGCTTCGGGTGGCGCGGCGAGGTGGGCGACGCGACGGCGGACATCCTCGTGAACGTCACGCCCCTCGGCATGGCCGGCGGCCCCGAGGAGCACACGCTCTCCTTCGCGGAAGACGCGATCGCCGCGGCATCCGTCGTGTTCGACGTCGTGGCGCTGCCCGCCGAGACCCCGCTCGTGCGAGCCGGTCGCGCCGCCGGAAAGACCGTGATCAGCGGCGCCGAGGTGGCGACGCGGCAGGCGCTCGAGCAGTTCGTGCTGTACACCGGCATCCGTCCCACGCAGGAGCAGGTGCGCGCCGCCGAGGAGTTCATGCGCGCGCAGTGACCCTGCGTCGCCCCGCTCGCGCGGCCACCGGTTCCCGGGCGAGCGGTGCGGGTGCGGAAGGAGCGGGTGCGGACGACACCGGTTCCTGAGCGAGGAGCGCAGCGACGAGACGAAGGGCGCTCGACGTCCGGATCAGGCCGAGACGGTCTCCAGGGTCGCCGTGGGGGTGTCGCGGTGCGCGGCGAGGGCGGTGCGGCGGGCGCCCGCGGCGGCGAACGCCATGACGACCAGGGCGGATGCCGTGATCGCGGCCCCGATCCAGATCGGCGCGGTGTAGCCGAAGCCCGCCGCGATGCCGACGCCGCCGGCCCAGGCGCCGAGCGCGTTGCCGACGTTGAAGGCGCCGATGTTGGCCCCCGAGGCGAGGGTCGGCGCGCCGCCGGCGTACCGCATGATGCGGCTCTGCAGTGCCGGGACCGTCCCGAAGCCGAAGCCTCCCATGATCACGAGGATCACCAGGGTGGCGGGCTGCGACCCGGCCAGCAGGCCGAACGCCACGAGCACCGCGGCGAGCGCCGCGATGAAGCAGAGCAGCGTGCGGTCGATCGACCGGTCGGCGAGGCGTCCGCCCACGGCGTTGCCCACCACGAGTCCGATGCCGAACAGCACGAGCAGCCACGGCACGGCCTCGTCGGCGAAGCCCGCGACGCCCGTCAGCGTGTAGGCGATGTAGGTGAACGCGCCGAACATGCCCCCGAAGGCGAGCACCGTGACGACGAGCGACAGCCACACCTGCCCGGAGCGGAAGGCGGCGAGCTCGCGCCGCAGGCTCACGGCGGCGCCGTCGGTACGCGGCGCGGTGACGAGTGCCGCGATGCCCGCGAAGGCGACGACCCCGATGACGGAGATCACCCAGAACGTGGCGCGCCAGCCGAACTGCTGGCCGATGAACGTGCCGAGCGGCACTCCGAGGACGTTGGCGGCCGTGAGGCCGGTGAACATGATCGAGATCGCGCGCGCCTTCTTGTCGGGCGCCACGAGCTCGGAGGCGACGACCGAGCCGATCCCGAAGAACGCGCCGTGGCACAGGGCGGCGACGATCCGGCCGATCATCGCGACCGAGTAGTCGGGCGCCACGGCGGTGATGGCGTTGCCCGCGATGAACAGCACGAGAAGGCCGAGCAGCACGGCCTTGCGCGGCAGCCGCACGGTCGCCGCGGTGAGGCCGAGCGCTCCGACCAGCACGCTGAGCGCGTAGCCCGAGATGAGCCAGCCGGCGGTCGCCTCCGTCACGGCGAAGTCGGCGGCGACCTCGGGCAGGAGGCCCATGATCACGAACTCGGTGAGTCCGATTCCGAAGGCGCCGACGGCGAGGGCGAGAAGTCCGAGTGGCATGGGTGTGCTCCGAGGTGCTCTGCTAAAGTAGTTGCAGACGCGGGATATTGCGTCCGGAAGGCAATGTTTGCACACGCAAGTAATTTGCGCAAGCAACTATCTCGGAGGTCACCATGGGCATCTCGGACGACGCCGTCGAGATTCGCGCGCGCGGATGGCGAACTCTCGCCGCGCTGCACGGCATCATCGAAGCCGAGCTCGAGCGTGCCCTCGCGGCATCCGCCGGCCTGTCCGTCGTCGAATACACGGTGCTCGACGCCCTGAGCCGGCAGGACGGATGGCACATGCGGATGCAGCAGCTGGCGCGCGCCACCGCGCTGAGCCCCAGCGCCACCACCCGCCTGGTCACCCGTCTCGAGGACCGCGGTCTGCTCACGCGCATCCTGTGCGCCGATGATCGACGCGGCATCTACACCGAGCTCACCGCCGCCGGACGCGCCCTGTACGACGAGGCGCATCCGATCCACGACGAGACCCTCGAACGCGCGCTCGCCGACGCGGTCGCCCAGCCCGAGCTCGCTCCGGTGGTGCACGCCCTGCAGGGCAGGGTCGCCGCGGTCTGAGCCTGCCCCGGGTCCGACCCGGTCTCGCGCCAGCACAACTTCGGAGATCGCGCACGACACGCCGTCGCACGGCGTCAGTCGCGGGTGACGACGACCTTCCCGATGGTCTGCGAGGTCTCGACCAGGCGATGCGCCTCGCGCAGGGTCGCGGCGTCGAGCGGGCTGAGCCGCGTGGTCAGGGTCGACCGGATCGTGCCCTCGTCGAGCAGCCCCGCGACCCGGGTGAGGAGCTCGTGCTGGAACGAGTCCTCCGGCTCGTGGATCGGCCGGGTGAACATCAGCTCCCAGTGCCACGTGACGCTCTTGGCCTTGAGGGCGTCGATGCTGCCGCCGGTCTCGTCGATCGACACGACCTCGCCGCGCGGGCGGATGACCTCGGCGATCGCGTCGATGTTGCCCGGCGTGAACGAGGTGAAGACGTAGTCGACGCCGTGCGGGGCGATCCTCCGCACGTCGGCCGTGAAGTCGCGGCCCACGACGTGGTCGGCGCCCATGTCGGTGACCCACTCGGCCGACTCCGGGCGCGACGCCACCGCGATGACCGTGAGCCGGGTGAGGGCTTTCGCGAACTGGATGACGAGCGAGCCGACCCCGCCGGCCGCACCGATCACGAGGAGCGTGCCCTCGCTGTCGGCGGCGAGTCCGAGCCGGTCGAACAGCGCCTCCCACGCCGTGATCGCCGTCAGCGGGACGGCGGCGGCTTCAGCATCCGACAGCGTCCGCGGGGCCGGACCGACGATGTTCTCGTTCACGAGCTGGAATCGCGCGTCGGACCCGGGCCGGTTCACCTGACCCGCGTAGAACACCCGGTCGCCGACGGCGAACCGGTGCGCGCCTTCGCCCACGGCCACCACGCGGCCGACCGCGTCGAAACCGAGCACCCGCGGCTCGTCCGACGGCCGGGGTCGAGCGCGGTTCTTCACATCGACGGGATTCACCGAGACCGCGTCGACCTCGACGAGCAGATCGTGCCCCGTCGGCGAGGGCGTCGGCAGTGTGACGTCGACCATCGACGAGGGGTCGGATGCCGGACCGCCGACCGCATCGATCGCGGGCATCTCGGCGGGTGGTTCGGACGTACGGGTGGGTGTCTGATCCGTCATGCGACGACCCTACCCACCGTCACGGGGTCGACGGCGCGAACGCAGGCAAGCATCCTCCCCGGGGCGGTGTCAAGCGGGTGGGCGGATGCCGGCTGGCAGGCGAACGTGGAGCCCGACCACATCCGAGACGGAGGACACGATGAAGGCACTCACCTGGCAGGGAACCCGCGACGTGACGGTCGAGGAGGTGCCGGATCCCGTCATCCAGGAACCGACGGATGCCATCATCCGGGTGACCTCGTCGGCGATCTGCGGCTCCGATCTGCATCTGTACGAACTGCTCGGGCCGTTCCTCGACCGGGGCGACATCCTCGGGCACGAGCCGATGGGCGTCGTCGTCGAGGTCGGCTCGGGGGTGAACACGCTCAAGCCCGGTGACCGCGTCGTGATCCCGTTCAACATCTCGTGCGGGCACTGCTTCATGTGCCGCAACGGCCTGCAGTCTCAGTGCGAGACCACGCAGGTGCGCGAGTACGGCAGCGGCGCCTCGCTGTTCGGGTACACCAAGCTCTACGGCCAGGTGCCCGGCGGCCAGGCCGAGTACCTGCGGGTGCCGCTGGCCGACTACAACCACATCCCGGTCGCGCAGGATCTGCCCGACGAGCGCTACCTCTTCCTCAGCGACATCCTGCCCACCGCGTGGCAGGGGGTCGAGTACGCCCAGGTGCCCGAGGGCGGCACCCTGGTCGTCATGGGCCTGGGGCCCGTCGGCCAGTTCGCCGCCCGCATCGGACGGCACCGCGGCTACCGCGTGCTCGCCGTCGAGCCCGTGCCCGAGCGGCGCGCGATGGCCGAGCGCCACGGCATCGAGACCTTCGACCTGACCGACTCGGTGGTCGACGAGCTGCGCGACCTCACCGAGGGCCGCGGAGCGGACGGAGTGGTGGATGCCGTGGGCCTCGAAGCGCACGGCAACTCGGGCGTCTCGTTCCTGCAGAAGGCGGTCGGCCTGCTCCCCGACGCGTTCGCGCGCCAGATGATGGACAAGGCCGGCGTCGACCGGCTCGCCGCCGTCTACGCCTCCATCGACACCGTGCGCCGCGGCGGAACGGTCTCGCTCAGCGGCGTGTACGCGGGCGACGCCGACATCCTGCCGATGAAGACCATGTTCGACAAGCAGCTGAACCTGCGCATGGGCCAGTGCAACGTCAAGCGGTGGGTCGACCAGCTGCTGCCGCTCGTCGAAGACGTCAGCGACCCGCTCGGCGTCATGGATCTGACCACGCACCACGCGCCGCTCGAGGACGCGCCGGGTCTGTACAGCACGTTCCAGAAGAAGGAGGACGGCTGCATCAAGGTCGTCCTGCACCCCGGTTCCTGAGCGAGCGCAGCGAGACGAAGGACGCCTCACGCGGACGCCCTTCGTCTCGTCGCTGCGCTCCTCGCTCAGGGACCGGGGACCGGGGTCAGTCGCGACCGCGGTTGCCCAGGCCGGGCTCGTCGTTGTGCTCGGAGTTGTACGACTCGACCTCTTCCGAGGCGCGCTCCTCCGTGTCGGAGTCGACGCCGACCGCGGCGGCCGAGCCGGAGTCCGCGCCGCCGCCGCCGGCGGGAACCTCGTCCACGCCGGCGCCGTCACGCTCGCGCTGCTCGAGCAGCTCCCGGATGCGGGCCTCGGCGTCGGAGCCTCCGGGCATCTGCGTGTTCGGCGAGCTCATGCCCTGGTTCTCGAAGCCGCTCATTCGTCGCCCTCCTCCTCCTCGACCTCCGCCGGCGAGTCGGCGACGCCCAGGTCGGGGTCGGTGTTGGTGCCGGCGTCGAGGGGTTCGTCGCTTGCGCCCTCGGGCCGGACGTCGTCGTCGGGGAGTGTGGTGTCGTCGTTGTCGACCAGCTCCTCCTGCTCCGGGAGGATGACGGGCTCTTGCGAGCTGACGGAATTGATCAACTGCTCCGGGTTCGACATGGTGCTCTCCTCTGGTCGTGGTGAGGATTCCAGCGTCGCCGCGATCGCCGCCGGACGGCTACCCGTTGACAGGTCGGCGCGACCGGCGTAGGTCGACGCACTGCGGACCCCCGCGCAAGAGCCGGGCGGTCGAACCGCGTGGGGATACGGCATCCGCGACGGAACGCTCGCACAGTCGAATCAGCCTTCGGGCTCCGCGTCAAGGGGTATGTCGTGCCGCCGAGCCGACCGTAGGTTCGAGGTCGACACGAGATCGGGAAGACGGCAGCGAGGAGCGACATGGTGGAGGCCTCCGCGCCGACGGCGCCGCTCCTCGACGGGCGATACCTGCTGGAGGAGCCGGTCGGCAAAGGCGGGATGGCCACCGTCTACCGGGCGCAGGACATCCATCTCGGTCGCACGGTCGCGGTGAAGATGATCCGCGACGAGGATGCCGTGGCGGATGCCGCGGATCGCGCGCACACCGAGAAGGCCCTGCTCGCGTCGGTCAGCCACCCCTCGCTAGTGACGCTCTTCGACGCGAAGCTGGATCCCGGCCGTCCGCAGTACCTCGTCATGGAGTTCGTGCACGGCCCGACCCTGGCCACCCGCATGGCGTCGGGACCGCTGGCCCCTCACGAGGTCGCGCAGATCGCCCGCGATCTCGCCGAAGCCCTCGCCGCCGCGCATGCGACCGGCATCGTGCATCGCGACGTGAAGCCGTCGAACGTGCTCCTCGCCCCACCCCGGCACGGCGGCCGATGGATCGCGAAGCTCGCCGATTTCGGGATCGCCTGCTCGATGGACAGCCCGCGGGTCACCACCCCCGGACTCATGATGGGCACCCTCGCCTACATGGCGCCGGAGCAGCTGCGCGACGCCGACCCGACGCCCGCCGTGGACGTCTTCTCGCTCGGCCTCGTGCTCCTGGAGGCGCTCACCGGGGAGCACGGGTACCACGGGGGCGGGGTCGCCTCCGCCGTGGCCCGCCTGCAGGCCGCCCCGTCGATCCCCGACTCGGTCGCTCCCGAGTGGCGCCGACTGCTCGAGCGGATGACCCGCCTCGATCCCGGGGAACGGCCGTCCTCTCGCGAGGTGGCGGATGCCGTGCGGGATCTGCCGCAGAAGACCGCGGGTACGCGGCGGGCGGTGCACGTGGCCGCGCCCGCGGCCGTGCTCGAACCCTCGGCGGCGCCGAACGGCGGCAGCGACGCCGAGACGGAGACCACGAAAGTCGTGCCCGCGGCATCCGCTCCGGCACGACGCCCGCGCGCTCGGCGCGCGCTGTGGGCGGCGAGCGCCGCCCTCGTCGCCGGTACCCTCGCCGTCGGAGCGTCGGTGATGGTGCCCGGAGGAAGCGATGTCGCCCGTGCGGGGGCGACGACACTGGTCCGGCCGTCCGCCGCACCAGTGTCCGAGCCGACGTCCGAACCGGTGGATGCCGCGACCCCGACGGTCCCGACCGGTACGCAGCCGCAGCCGGTCGAGCCCGACGTCGCGCCCGAGGCCGAGAACGGGCCGAGCACGAGCCGTTCCGAGGAGGCGAGTTCGCAGCAGGGTCCGCCGAGCTTCAGCAACGGCAAGAAGGACCCGAAGCCGAAGGACGAGAAGTCGTCGGGAAAGACGGTCGCCCACTGAGTGTCCCCGAAGGAGGTGGCGGCGCCGTTCCCCAGGACGACGGCCACCACCTCCTCACGCACGCGGGCTTCGGATCTCCCCAGTGGATCCGAAGCCCGTCGTCGCGCTCGCGCGGCGCCGCATCACCCCCCGGTGTGCAGAACCGCGCCATATATAGGACGAGATAGGGGGCGTTTCATGACGGTCGATCGCGGGTGAATCGCGGGTGAATCTTCTTAGGAACGGGCGCGGCGGGAGACGCACTACTGTCGGAAGACGTGGCATTCCCGCATATCCGTGACCGGTGGTCGACCCGCGTCCTCCTGATCTGCGCGGCCCTGGCGGCCGTGCACCTGCTCGCGCACCTCGCGACCGTGCCGCTGCTGACGCTGCTCGCCCCCCTCTCACCGCCGCTCTACGGCCTGGTCGCCGGCGTGCACAGCATCCTCCCGTTCCTCGCCCGCCGCCTCACGGGCGTGCCCGGCACGGCGCTGGTCACCGCGTCGATCGCCTCGGTCTTCGTGGCGGCGACGAACGCGGCGGGGGCGATCGTCGTCGTGCCGCTCGTGCTGGCCGGCGCGCTCATCGATCTCGTGGTGTGGCGGGCCGACGGATCGTCACGTCGCGTCGAGCTCCGCTACGCCGCGGCCGCGGTCGTATCGGGGGCCGCGCTGTTCGCGATCTCGCTGAGCGTGTTCTCGCCGGAGCACCTCACGCCCCTGCTCGTGATCGGAACCCTCGCGGGCCGGATCGCCGGCGAGCTGGTCGCCGCGGGACTCTCGCGCCTTCTCGCAGCCGCGCTCGCACGAGCCGGTGTGGGACGTTCTCTGCGCGACCGCGGTCAGAGCAGACCGAGCTCGTAGGCACGGGCCACGACCTCGTCGCGGGTCGTGACCTCGAGTCGGCGGTACAGCGCGCGGGCGTGCGACTTGACCGTGTTGATCGACAGGTGCTGCGCGGCCGCGATCTCGCGGATGCTGAGATCCTGCGCCAGGCCGTCGAGCACGAGCTGCTGCTGCGGGGTGATGCGGATGCGGTCGGGGTCGGCCCGCAGCGTGTCGCGGGCGCCGTGCGCCTCGGGCAGGAGGTCGTCGAGCCCGCCGCGGCTCTCTTCGGGCACCGCGAGCGCCGCGAGCAGCAGCCCCCGGTCGCGGACGGCGGCGACGAGATCGGTGCGCGCCGCGACACCGGCGTCGGCCGTGCCGCGCCACTCGCTCGCGAGCGCGTGCACCACCAGGGCGTCGACGCGCCCTCGGGTGGTCAGTGACTGGCCGAGAGCGGCTGCCGAACGGCGGGAGGCCCCCACGAGGTCGCCCTCCAGGAGCGCGATGCGGGCGCGGGCCACGTGCCCGGCCGGATGCTCGGCCTGTCCGTCGACGGCCCGCTTCGCCTGCTGGGTCTGGCCGAGGGAGAGGAGGAGGTCGACCTCCGCCTGCATGAGCAGCGGACCGAGGGTCGAGTCCTCGCCGAGCCAGTCCGCGTATCGCTCACGGTCGAGGCGCAGCGCCTCCACGGCGCCGAGCCGATCCCCCCACGCGAGGGCGTGGCGCGCGCGGGCGTACGACACCGCGGGGCCCCAGCCCTGCTCCGCGTTGACCGGCTGATCGAGGCGGTTCACGGCGGCTGCGGCATCCGCCCGGCGCAGGCCCTCCGTGGCGATCAGGGCGCGCGCGACGTCGGCCGTGAGCGCGATGCGTGGCCGGTACCAGCCCTGGGCCTCCGGCGCGCGGTCGTGGCGCTCGAGCCAGACGCCGGCCTGCGCGACGTCACCGCCGAGCGCGAGGAACAGCGCCGACTTGCCGGCGGCATCCCGCTCCACGTAGGGCGCGCGGGATTCGGGTGCTCGCTCGAACGCGTCGCGCAGTGCGAGCACCGCACCGGACAGGTCGTCGGCGAGTCCGCGGGTGATGCCCGCGTGGAGCAGTGCCGCGGGCACGCGACTCGCGACGAGCGCCGGCTGGTGGACGACGGCGATGCGGCTGAAGCGCTCCACGAGACCGGCGAGCCGGATGGCGCGGGACAGCCGGCCGCGCACGCGGAGCGCGATCATGCGGGAGGAGGCGACGCTGAGCAGGCTCAGTGCGCGGTCCGAGCGGGCGATGGCCTCGAGCTTGGCGAGGTCGTCGGCGTCGGGGAGGGAGGCCGTCCCCAGCATCCGGTCCACCGCGTCCGCGGAGGAGTGCAGGCGGATGTCGCGCACCGCCGCCGCTCGGGCGTCCTGCTCGAACGCGTTGAGGGGGATGGCCCGGAGCGCGTGGTCGAGGCGATCGCCGGGCTCGTCGAGCAGCATCGACCAGTGCATGCCGACGAGGCGCACCGCGCGGCTCCAGTCGCGGTCGTCGAGCGCGGTCTGCAGGTCGGCCGCGACCTCTTCGATCACCGGCTCCACGGCAGCGGGCTCGGTGCTCGCGTCGTCGGAAGGTGCGGTCTGTGCGTGGGTGGGCTCAGTCGTCATGGCGTGGTGCGGGGAGCGATCCGGAAGCCCCCTGTGCAGGTTACTCCTTCGGACGCGGGTCGACGCGTCGTCCGTCCGCGAGCCGGATCACCTCGTCGGCGTCGGCGATCACCGCCGGATCGTGCGAGACGCACACGACCGCGACGCCCTTCGCGGCTTCCGCCTTCATCACCTCGCGGATGCGCTCGGCGCTCGCGGCGTCGAGCCCCGTCGTCGGTTCGTCGAGGAGGAGCAGGTCGGCGCCGCGCGCGAGACCCTGGGCGAGCAGCGTCCGCTGCCGCTGTCCACCCGAGAGCGCGGCGAACGAGGCGGCGGCGAGGTCGTCGACGTCCATCCGGCGCATCGCCTCTCCGATCGCCCCGCGAGCCTCCGCGTCGAGCCGGCGCCAGGCACCCCGTCGCCCCCACGCGCCGACCGCGACGACGTCGCGCACGCAGACCGGCAGGCGAGACGAGACAGCGGCGGTCTGCGGAACGACGGCGAGGGATGACGCCGCCTCCCGCGATCCGGCGTCGAGGTCGCGCGTGCCGGCGAGCGCCTCGAGCAGGGTCGACTTTCCGGCGCCGTTGGATCCGACGATCACGGCGATCCGTCCTCCGTGCACGTCGAGGTCGATGTCGACGAGGGCGTCGTGCCCGCCGAACGAGACGCGCGCGCGGCGGAGGCGGGCGACCGGAAGCGGTCGGGAAGGAACGGGCATGGCTTCATTCTCCTGAATTTGATAATCATTCTCAAATACAGTTACGCTCACATCCCGTGACCTTCTCCCCCTCTGCGCTGTTCGCGCCCTTCGCCCTCGACTTCCTGTCACGGGCGCTGATCGGCGGCAGCCTCGTGGCCGTGCTCTGCGGGGTCGTGGGGACGTGGGTGGTCATCCGCGGCATGGCGTTCCTCGGCGAGGCGCTGGCCCACGGCATGCTGCCGGGCGTCGCCCTCGCGACGGTGCTCTCGCTGCCCGTGCTGGCGGGAGGCGCACTGAGCGCGATCGCCATGAGTTTCGGCATCGGAGCGCTGCAGCGGCGGGCAAAGCTGTCGTACGACACCAGCATCGGGCTGCTGTTCGTCGCGATGCTCGCCGTCGGCGTGATCATCGTGTCTCACTCGGGCAGCTTCGCGACCGACGCGACGGCGATCCTCTTCGGCGACATCCTCGCGATCGGCCCGGACGATCTGATGCTGCTCGCCGGGGCGACGGCGCTGGGCGTGACCGTCGCCGCCCTGTGTCACCGCCCGTTCGTCGCCCTCGCCCTCGACCGGCGCATCGCGTCGGCGCTCGGCCTCCGCCCGCGGCTGGCGCAGGCCGCGCTGGTCGGTCTCGTGACCCTCGCGGTGGTGGCCTCCTACCAGGCCGTCGGCTCGATGCTCGTCGTCGGCCTCCTCCTCGCGCCCGCCGTCGCCGCGTCGCCGTGGACCCGCCGCATCCCGTCGCGCATGATCCTGGCCTCGACCCTCGGCATCCTCGCCGTCCTCATCGGCCTGCTGGTCTCGTGGTACGCCGCGACCGCCGCCGGTGCCTCCGTCGCGGCGAGCGCCATCGGACTCGCCGCCCTGTCGTGGCTGCTGCGGGCCGCCCTCGACGCAGTCCGCGGCCACCGCCTCCGCTCCCTCGTCTGACCCGCTCCCGAAAGGCTCCTGTGCACTCCCGCTCCTCGTCTCTCGCTCTCCTCGGCATCCTGGGTCTCGGCCTGGCGAGCTGCTCCGGCGCCCCCGCTCCGGATGCCGCCCCCTCGTCCGCCGCATCGTCCTCCGGCGACGGGCATGGCGCCGTGGCCGGTGCCGCCGAGGTCGCCGAGCCGCAGCTGGGCCTCACGACCATCGACGCCCGGGGCGCGGTCTCGCACCTCGACCTGCTCGACGAGAGCGTCGCCGACCTGGGGCGGGTCGCCCCGCCGAGCGCCGTGTCGACCGACGGCCGCTACCTCTTCGCCCAGACCGACGCCGGCGTCGAGGTCGTCGACAGCGGCGTGTGGACGTGGGACCACGTCGACCACTTCCACTACTACCGCGCCGATCCGCGCCTCCTCGGCGTGGTCGCGGGCGAGGGACCGGCCGTGGTGGCCACCACGAACCTGTCGACGTCCGGCAGTACGGGCGTGTTCTTCGAGGGCTCCGGCGAGGCGGTGCTGCTCGACACCGAGGCGCTGTCCCGCGGCGAGATCAGCGAGCGGTTCCGCCTGGACGTCGCGCCGCACGCCGGCATGGTCGTGCCGGCGGGGTCGTACGCCCTCGTCACGGAGGAGACCGACGGCGCCGCGACCTCCGTCACCGCCTACACGCAGGACGGCGAGCCGACCGGCATCGAGGCGCCCTGCCCGGATGCCGCGGGCACCCTCACCACCCGGGTCGGCGCCGTGATCGGGTGCGCCGACGGCGCCCTTCTGGCCTCGGTCGTCGACGACGAATTGCAGATCGAGCACGTCCCCTACCCGGCGGGGACGGATGCTCCGCCGGCCGTCGCGTTCGCCCAGCGCGAGGGCCGCCCCACCGTCGCCGCCCTCGCCGACCCCGGGCGCTTCTGGCTGCTCGACACCCGCGCGCGCACCTGGACGCTGCTCCCCGCTCCCGCACCGCTCGTGCAGGTGACGGCGGTCGACGACGAGGCCGGGCACGTGCTGGCGCTGACGACGGACGGACGGATGCTCGTGCTGAGCGACGTCGACGGATCGGTCCTCGCCGAGACGGTGCCGCTGGTCGCCCGGTCGCTCGCCGAGGGAGCCGCCCCGGTGCTCATCGCCGACCAGCAGCGCGCCTACCTCAGCGGCCCGCGCGAGAAGCAGCTCTTCGAGATCGACTTCGCCGACGGCGCTCGCACCGCGCGGACCTTCGACACCGCCGCCGAACCGACGTTCGTCGCGGAGACGGGACGATGACCGTGAAGCGCCTCCGCCTGCTCGCCGCCGTGCTCGCCGCGGCATCCGCCTCGGTCGTCCTCGCGGCGTGCGCCCCGGCATCCGACGATCGGCCGACCGTGGTCGTCACGACGAACATCCTCGGCGACGTCGTCGGGGAGCTGGTGGGAGGGCAGGTCCGTGTCGTGACGCTCATGAAGCCGAACGCCGACCCGCACTCCTTCGAGATCTCGGCACAGGAGGCCGCGGTGCTGCGGAGCGCGGACCTGCTCGTGTCGAACGGGCTCGGACTCGAGGAGGGCCTGCAGCAGCACCTCGACGCGGCCTCCGCGGCCGACACCCCCGCCTTCGTCGCCGGCGACGCGATCGACGTGCTGGACTATCGCGAAGGGGATGCCGCGGGCACCCCCGACCCGCACTTCTGGACCGACCCGGGCCGCATGCTCGACGTCGTCGACGCGCTCGAGCCGGTGCTCGCCGAGGTGGAGGGCGTCGATCGCGCGGAGCTCGACCGCCGCGTCGACGCCTACCGCTCCGAGCTGGAGCGGCTGGACGACGACATGGCCGAGGCCTTCGGCAGCATCCCCGACGCGCGGCGGGCGCTCGTGACCAACCACCACGTGTTCGGCTACCTCGCCGACCGGTTCGACTTCGACATCGTCGGCGCGGTGATCCCCGGCGGCACGACGCTCGCCGCTCCCTCGGCCTCCGACCTCGCCGACCTGGTGACCGCGGTCGAGACGACGGGCGTGCCCTCGATCTTCGCCGAGTCCTCGTCGCCCGACCGTCTCGTGCAGGCGCTCGCGAGCGAGGCCGACGTGCACGTCGACGTCGTCGAGCTCTACACCGAGTCGCTCACCGACGCCGACGGCGGCGCCCCCGACTACCTGACCATGATGCGCGTCAACACCGAGCGCATCACCACCGGTCTCACCCGCTGAGACCTCCACCCCAGAGAAAGAGGCATCCATGCGCATCTCTCCCCTGCGCCGAGCAGGCATCGGCGTGCTCGCGATCGGCGCGGTCGCGACGCTCGCCGCCTGCTCGACCACGCAACAGGAACCGGCTGCGGGCGAACCCGCGTCGCCGGCCGCCGAGGCGGGACCCCGTGTCGCCGTGGCCTACGAGGGCGGCATCCTCGTGCTCGACGGCGAGACCCTCGAGACGGTCGGCGACGTCGACACCGAGGAGTTCACCCGCCTCAACCCGGCCGGCGACGGTCGTCACGTCATGGTGACGATGAGCGAGGGCTTCCAGGTGCTCGACACGGCCGCCGGCACCGCCGACGAGCCCGCGCTGACCGATCTGGTCTTCGAGGCCGACACCCCCGGCCACGTCGTGCGCCACGACGGCAAGACGATCCTCTACGCCGACGGCACGAGCGACACCACCGTCTTCGACACCGCCGACCTCGCGGGCGCCGACGCGCTGCCCGAGGTCGAGACCGTCGCCGGCGTCGAGGCGCACCACGGCGTCTCGGTCGTGCTCGAGGACGGCACGTTCCTCACCACCGTCGGGAACGCCGACGGACGCACCGGCATCACGGTGCATGACGCCGACGGCACCGAGATCGCCACCTCGGCGGAGTGCCCCGGCGTGCACGGCGAGGGCACGGCGAAGGACGAGGCCGTGGTGTTCGGCTGCGAGGACGGCGCTCTCATCTACGCCGACGGCGAGATCACGAAGGTCGCTGCGCCCGACCAGCCCTACGGCCGGATGGGCAACGCCTACGTCAGCGAGACCAGCCCGATCGTCGTCGGCGACTACAAGGACGACCCGGATGCCGAGGGCTACCTGCTCCACGCCGTGACGCTCATCGATACCGCCGCGAAGACCCTGGAGGTCGTCGACCTGCCCGAGGGCGTCGCGTACACCTTCCGCGACGTCGTGCGCGGCCCGGACGACCTCGCCTACATCCTCAGCGCCGACGGGGCCATCCACGTGCTCGACCCCGAGACCGGCGAGATCACCGACTCCTACCCGGTCATCGACCCGTGGGAGGGTCCGGCCGAGTGGCAGGACCCGCACCCGGCGATCGTCGTCGCGGGCGACATCGCCTACGTCACGGAGCCGGCGTCCGACAGCATCCACGCCGTCGACCTGACGACCGGAGAGGTGCTCGCCAGCGCCGAGCTCGGCGTCACGCCGAACGAGATCGCGCCCGCCGCCGGCTGACCCGCCGCCCTTCGTCTCGTCGCTTCGCTCCTCGCTCAGGAACCGGTGGCGCGAGACGAAGGGGGCGGTGGCACGTACCGCGCATGCCCCGTCGCACCGGGCCCCCCGGCTCGGTGCGACGGGTGTCATCGTCGAGGCGCGTCAGGCGCGGCGGCTGCGCGTGCGAGCCACCACCATCAGGCCCGCCCCGGCGAGCAGTACCAGCACCGCGACCGTCAGGGCCGCGCGCGAGTCGGCACCGGTCCCGGCGAGCGGGTCCATCGCCGCCGCCACGGGAACGGGGACGATCTCGACCGTGGCCCCAGCCTCGGCATCCGCCGTGACGTCACCCACGCCCCGCGCGGACGCCGTGGCCACGTTCACGACCTCACCGGCCGCGGCCTGCGCCGCCGTGATCTGGTACTCCGAGGTCGCCGCGCATCGCACGGTCTCACCCGGAGCGAGCTCCGACGCCGCGCACTCGATCTCCCCCGCCATCGGGTCCGACAGGGCGAGGCCGGTCAGGGTCGCGGCACCGTCGTTCGTGACGACGAAGGTCCAGCGGATGCGGTCCTTCACCGTGGTGAGACCGTCGTCGTCCACATCGACCGGGGTCCCGGTCTTCTGCAGCGCGAGCGACGTCGCGCCGACGAAGGGCAGCGTCACCGACGACGGCGCGGCGGGCACGGCGGTCTGCGATCCCGGCGGCAGAGCCGAGGCGGAGGCCGTGTTCGCGATGCCACCGGCATCCACGTCGTCCTGCGTGACCTCGTACGTCGCCCGGCAGTCCACGCGCTGGCCCGGGAGCAGCCGCTCGACGTCGCATGCGATGTCGGACAGGGTGCCGGAGCCCGTGAAGTCATCCTCCGTCACGGCCACGTCGGTGACCGTCACGTTCCCGGTGTTCGTCACCCGGAATCGGAACTCGACCTCCTGGCCGGCCTCCTCGATGCCCTCGACGTCCGCGCTCTTCACGAGCGCCAGGCCCGGGGCCTGGTCGAACGGCAGGTCGACCCGCGACGGTGCCGAGGTGATCAGCCCGCCCGGCCCGCGGCCGATCGCGACAGCCGTGTTCGACAGCTCACCCGCGTCGACGTCGGCCTGCGTGATGACGTAGGTCGCCTCGCACGTCACCTGGTCGTCGATCGCTAGCAGCTCCGCACCGTCCGCGCAGACCACGTCCGAGAGCTCGCCCGAGCCCGTGAACAGGCCCTCGGTGATCGAGACGTCCTCCAGCGCGACGTTCCCGGTGTTCGTCACCACGAACGAGTAGGTCACCTCTTCGTCGACCACGAGATCGGTGACGTCCGCCGACTTCACCAGGCTGATGCCCGGCACCGGGGTCACCGTGACGCGAGCCGTCGAGACCTCCGACTCCGGGTCGTCCAGGCCCTCCGGCGCACTCGCCGCCGCGACCGCCGAGTTCGTCACGCCACCGGCCGCGATGTCGGCCTGCGTGACCGTGTAGGAAGCCGTGCAGGTGAGGTCGGCATCGGGCGCCAGCGGACCGGCCGGGCAGGTGACGACCGGAGCGGAGATGCCCGTTCCGGAGAACTCCTGCTCGTCGATCTGAACATCGGTCAGCGTCACATCGCCCTCGTTCACGACGAGGAAGGAGTACGCGAGCTGCGTGCCCGCCTCGATCACCGTCTCGGGGGTGACCGATTTCGTCAGCGAGAGCGCGGCGGTGCGGACCACGTCATCCGTGTCGTCGTCGGATGCCGTCAGCGAGACGTCCGTGTCAGCGGGGTCGGCGGCGGAGACGGTCGCCGCGTTCGTGATGGTGCTCACGGACTCGGCGCTCTGCAGCACCCGCACGGTGACCGCGACCTGAGCGGCCGAGTCCGCCGGCGCATCGCCGAGCACACCGTCCTCGTCGGGCTCCGCCGCGGGGGCCAGCGCCCCGAGCGACCACGTCACCGTCCCACCGGCGCCCGTCTCGGACTGACCGGTGACGGTACCGCCCGCAGTCGCCGACACGAACTGCAGGTGCGCGGGCAGCTGGTCGGTCACGGTGGCACCCTCGACGGACTCGCCGACGAGACGGTTGGCCACGGTGATCGTGTAGGTGTACTCGTCGCCGATCGCGACCGCCTCGCGCCCGTCGTCCTTCGACAGGGTCAGCTCGGGCTCCCCGGCGATCACCTGGAAGCACGCCTGCGTCGCATCGTTCGCGGGCACGCCGTCGTAGTACTCGGCGTCGACCGTCGCACCGACGCACATGTCGTCGGCGCCGTCGACCGGGATCACCGGCAGGTTCAGCGCCAGCGGCTCGGCCTGCGACACCACGCCCGCCGTGGGCTCACACGTGAGAGTCGTCCCGCCGGAGATCGGCGCGGGGCCGTCCTCCGACGTGCAGATCCACCCGTCGAAGGAGAGCGCCGCGACCGTCAGCTCGGCCGGGACCTCGAGCGTCACCTCGGCCGGAGCCTCCGTCGCACCGCTGTTGTTGGCGATCAGGAAGGGCACGACGCCCGGGCGATCGACCTGCAGCGGCAGACGCGCCGGAGCCGAGGCGGCGAGGTCGGCCTCCACGATCCGCGCGCAGACCGCGCGGGGCTCGGTGGGCGAGGTCGTCGCACTGTCGATGGCGACCGAGTTGCAGGCGATGTCGCCGTTGACCGGGTCGCCCACGACGGCGGCGTTGTAGGTGAACGAGCGCGACTGGCCCGCGCCGAGGGTGCCGCTCACCGCCGCACGGATGGACATCGCGCCGTCGGCATCCGCGTTCCACGTGTTCGAGCATCCCGTGGGACCGCCCGTGAAGACCTCGGGACGACACGGGTTCGTCGCGTCGGAGTAGGTCAGCGTCACCCCGGTGCCCGCCTGGGCGCTCGTGAGGCTCTCACCGAACGTGGAGCCGCGCGACACGCCCGCCGTCGTGGCCGTGAGCCCGGTGTCCCCCACGTGCGGGAGCACGTCGTAGGCAACCACCCCGGTCTGCGCGGTCGAGCCGTTGTTCGTGATCGTCACGCGGTAGGTGATGTCGGTCGTCGTCGGCGAGACGGGCACGGGCACGTCGGGGTTCGAGCGCCACTCGCAGCCGTCGGGCTGCGTGGGGTCGGGGTAGCAGATCTCCTTCAGCACGTTCAGCGCGGTCGTGGCGCCGACGGTCACGTTCGCACCGACGTAGGCGTAGCTCTCGGTGACGTCGCCGTCGCCGTCGAGGTCGGGGGCGTCCACGAAGCGGAAATTGCCGTTGTTGCCCCAGATCGCGGTGTTCGGACCGTAGTTGTGCCCGGCGTCGCCCATGTAGAAGATGGCGTTGCCCGTGCTTCCCCCGGCGACCGCCGAGGTCGGAGTGGCCTGCACGGTCATGGTCGGCCAGGTCTCGTTCGCGCCCCACAGGGTGCCGGCCGGACGAGCGGCGTACACCGCCTGCCGCTGCTGACCGCTGATGGTCACGGTCTTGTACTCGAACGAGAAGTCGGTCGCCCCGGCGATCGCCGCCGAGTTCGGGATGATGTCCCAGCCGACCGGAGCGACGTAGACGTACTGCCCCTCGAACGGCGTGCCCGGCTCGACATCCGCCGTCGACGCGTTCAGGGAGTAGGTCACCGGCGTGCCGATGACCGGCTGGCCGCCTCCGGCGACGGAGTAGCCGAGCGTCGGGCGGAAGTACACCGGACGCGGAACCGCGGTGACCGTGTACGAGGCGTCGCCGAGGTCGAGGTCGGCGAGGTCGGTGTTCGGGTAGCTCATCGTCGCCGAGGCGGTGTTGGTGCGCACCCAGCCCTCGTTCGGCACGTCGTCGGCGACGCTGTAGTAGTAACGCACCTGCGCCTCGGTGCGAGCCGTCTGGCTCGACTCCTCGAGGTTCGGGCCGTTGAGCGGCGCGGTCACGACGGTCGCCGCCGTGATGGACCGCCCGGTCGGGGCGTTGTAGCCGGTGACGTCGGTCGCCGTACCGGTCGTGCCGTCGTCGAGCGTGTACTGGATCGAGCCGCGGCTCCCGACGATCGTGACCGCGTAGACCGGAAGGCCGGCCTGGTCCAGCTCGTCGTCGACGACGGTCGCCACACCGGGGACGTTGGCGCGGTTCGCGAGGCGCACGTACCAGTAGTGGCCCGACTGGCGCTCCCACACGAGAGCGTCGGTCGCCGTGCCCGCATCGCGCGTCGAGCTCTTGCCGTCGAGGACGGCGCTCGCGAAGGCCTCGCAGGCGTTGACGCGGTGCGTGCGGTTGGCGGTGGCGGTCTTCGCCGTGCCGCTGAGGTACGTCATCGAGACGTCGAGACGGTTCGTGATGTCGACCACGCAGCTCTCGCCGTCGACGATCGAGTCGGGGTAGCGAACCGTCACGGTGCGGGGCTGACCGAGCGAGTTCAGCGGTCCCCAGCCGGGAGCGGCCGTCTGCCCGGACGCCGTCCAGGTCACCGTGTTGGTCACGGGATCGTGCACGGCACCGGGGCTCGCCGAGACGAAGATCGCATCCTCGTCGAGGTGGTCGGTCACCGTGTAGTCGCGAGCACACTCGTAGGTGGGCTCTCCGTGGCCGGCGGTGCTCCTCTCCCACTGGCAGCTGGCCGACATGTAGAGCGTGTAGGTGTAGTCGCTCTCGGTGCGCGCCAGGTCGGGCGAGGCGATGGAGACGCGCGGATCCGGGGTCGCGATGTGCCAGGTGATCTCATCGGTCGCGGTCACGGGGTCGAGACCCGTGGCCGAGAGCGTGACGGATGCCGGGACGACCTGCCCCTCGGGGAAGAAGGAGGCGGGGTCCACTCCGACACCGCGGCCCTGGAAACGATAGGTCATCTGGAACGAGCCGCTGGTTCCGGGGGCGAGCGTGCCGAGCTGGACGGTCTGCCCCGCGGCGGCGCTCGTCGACACCACGTTCCCGGGGAGGGACGTGCTCGCGTACGCCGAGAAGCGCTGAGTGCCGTAGTACGGGTCGAGGATCTGGGGTGCGATCCTCACGACGGCCGAGGCGCACTGCACCGGACCGCAGCTGTACGAGACGTTCAGCTTGTAGAACCACTCGTCGCCGTTGTTGCGGTCGGCGATCGTGGCCTGCAGGTCGGTGATCGGCTCGTTCGTGATGCCGTCGAGGTACTCGACCTGCACGACGAGGTCGCCGGGGGCCGCCGTCGCCGCGACCGGCGCGACGAGGATCCCTCCCACGGCGAGGACCGCGCCGAGCACGGCGGCGATCAGGGGTCGGATGCGGCCGGACTGCGGGCGCGCGGGACGACGGGTGTTTCTCGGCATTGTGGATTCCCCTCCACGCCCGAACCTAGGGTCCGGGCGTGGAGGAATCACTCGTGTACGAGAAAAGTCACCCTCGCTTCACCCTGCGGAGCGCCGCTAGACGGTGCGGCGGCGACGTGCGACGACAGCCACGGCGCCTCCCCCGAGCACGAGCAGCGCGGCGAGTCCGGCCAGGCCGAGCGGCAGACCGCCACCGGTCGTCGCCAGCTCGTTCACGCCCGGGGTGCCGGGCAGGGCCGGGTCACCTGTCTGGGCCGGCGCCGTGGAGCGCACGATCACGCCGGCGTCCCACGTCGGGTCGATGCCCTCGGTGGCGCGCACGTCGAACCAGTCGTAGTCCCGGGTCAGCCGCACGTTGTCCGGGCCGAGCACGATGGTCTGCGTCAGACCCGTCGCGGGGTCGGCGTCCGAATCCCCGGCGTCATCGGCGCCGGCATCCGCCTGCGTGAAGACGTAGGTCTTCTGCTGCTCGGGCGTCAACGTGAACCTCACGCGGTACTCGCCGGCCGGAAGCTCGTCGAACAGGTAGCGCCCCCGCTCGTCGGTTTTCGTCGTGGCGATGACCTCGCCGTCGCGGAGCAGCTCCACCGTGACGCCGGGCAGCACCTGCTCGTCGTCGTCCTGACGGCCGTCCTTGTCGGCGTCGATCCAGGTCACGTCGCCGATGGCGTACGTCTTCTCCGGCTCGACCGTCACACCCGGGGTGTTGTACAGCACGACATCAGCGGTGCCTCCGGTCGCGTCGACCGTGATGCGGCTGAGCTCGGTCGCCTTCTGGTAGCCGGTGGGCGCGACGTCCTCCCGCAGCCAGTAGGTGCCGGCGGTCGTCACCGTGGGGGTGGCCCCGGTGGCGGTGACGATCTTGCCGTCGACCACGCGCAGGTCGCTGAGCACCGCCGTCTGCTGGTCGTCGGCGAGCACCGAGAAGCGGGCGGCCGGGTCGGTGATCAGCTTCGCGGCATCGGTGCTGTCGCGCTTGAGCAGGCTCAGCGGCAGGTCGTTGGTCGGCGTGATGGTGGCGCCGGCCGAGCCGATCATGTTGGTGATGCCGACGTTCGGCTCGAAGTCCGTCACGCGCACCTTGAAGTACAGCGAGACGGTCTGGCCGCTGACGAGGCGTCCGCGCTCGAGCGTCACCGTGTCGGTCGGCGCGTCGTACTCCGCCGTGATCTGCGAGCCGGGGATCTGGTAGCTCGTGCCGCCGGTCGTGGTGCCCGACTGCAGGTTGCCGGGTGCGACCCAGCCGAGGAACTCGACACCGTCGGGCAGCACGTCGACGACGTCCTCCACCATGTTGGTGAAGGTGCCGTGCGGGGTGAGCTCCACACGGTAGATGAAGTCGGTCTGCGCGAGGTCGCCCTCGGCGTCCGTCTCGACCCGCAGGCTGCCGGTGAACGCGTCGTTCGCGGCGTCATAGACCCGCTTGCGGACCTCCATCTCGTTGCCGAAACTGGTCGCCGTCGTGCGGGAGACCGAGGTGTAGACGATCTCCTCGCCGTCACCCTCGTAGCGGGCGGCGTTGTCGACGTCGATCGTCTGCTTGCCCTGCAGCACGTGCGTGCGCAGGCCGACCGTGATGGTCCAGCTCTTCGTGAAGGGGGCCTCGGCGGATGCTCCCCACGCGGCGTCCTTCGGGAAGGCGTCGTTCGGCGCGATCACCAGGTCTCCCGCGGCGTCGAGCGTCACGTCGAACGTGTCGCCGTCGAGCGGGAAGTTGTAGTCGTACATGCCGGTGATCGATGCCTTGATCTGCGGCAGCGTCTCCTCGCTCACGTCGAAGATCTCGTGGTCGATCTCGTCGATGATCCGCGAGGTGGCGGCGTCGCCGACGTTCTGCCCGACCGTGAACGTGTAGGGGACGGTGGTCGACGTGCCGGCCGTCACGGTGACGGTGCCGCCGCGCGTGCTCTTCTGGAAGCGGGTCGGGTCGTCGACTCCGCCGCTGGTGTCCTTCGGGACCGTGATGGTGGTGGCGGCGTTCTTGCCCTCATAGCGACCGTCGGCGTAGACGAAGTACGCGTCGTTCTGCACCCGGTACTGCGTGGCGTACGGCGTCTCACCGCTCGCGTTCTTCGGCAGAGCCGCGATGGTCGCCGCCGCCTTCAGGCTGTAGGTCTCGGTGACGTCCTTGCCCAGGTTGACGAACAGGTTCTTGCCGTCGACGACGTAGGTGTGGCGGTACTCGTCGGCCGCGATGGCGTTCTCGTAGTCGCCGGTCAGGCCCGTCGCCGCCGTGAGGGTGACGGTCTCGCCCGCCGTGTCGGTGAGGGTGAGGAAGCCGGCGCCGGTCTTCCACGACGCCTCGGCCGGGAGCGTGTCGCGGATCACGACGTTGCGGGTGAGGGCGAAGGGCCCGTCGGCGAAGTCGGCGAAGACGGTGAGGTCGGCGCGCAGCGTGTAGGTCGCGGCGATCGGCTCGTCGAGCGTCGCCCCGGCGGAGAGGCGCTCGTCGAGCTGCACGGCGGTGGGGTCGACGGTCTTGCCGAACGCGGCCGCGGTGCCGGGGCGGTCCTGCCCCTGGACCGACCCTCGGATCGCGGTGCTCGTGCTGTGCTTCTGCCCGTTGACGTCGACCTGGTTGGTGAGCGACACGGAGTACGAGCCGCCGTTGACGCGGTCGACGGCGTCGTAGGCCGTCTGCAGGGCGGCGCGGATCTCTTCCAGAGCCGCGGCATCCGCGATCTTGGCGCGGTACGTGAACGTGTAGACGGAGTTCGCTTCGGCGCGGAAGCCGTGCGTGAGGGTCGTGCCCGAGATCGCGGGCAGACCCGTGACCGGAGTCGTGACCGGGTTGAGGTCGTTCGCGTCGCGCACGACCTTGCTGCCGGTGAGCGAGCCCTCGACGAAGACGAGGTGATCGCCGAGCGTGTCGGTGAAGGTGATGTCACGGGCGGTCTTGCTCGAGACGGTGACCGTGTAGGGGATCGTCACGTCGAGCGCCGCGGCGGGGATCACGACCCGGCCGTCCTCGACGGAGTGGGGGATGCTGACGCCGCCGACCGACTTGTTCGACGAGGTGTTCGTCGACTGCGGGCTCTCACCGGGCTCGGTCACGATGACGCGCTGCGTGGTGGGCACGCCGTCGACGTTCCACACCAGATCGCGCACCTCGGACTGCTGCACCTGGTCGACCGTGAACGAGAGGTCGAGCACGCCCTGGTTCACGTCGCCGGGGAACGGATCCATGAAGGTGACGACGAGCTGTCCGGCGCCGTTCATGGCGAGCGACTTCACCGCCGTGTTGCCGGGGGCGACGACCAGCGCCGCCTCGGGGATCGTGATGCCCTCGGGCAGCCCGATGGCGACCACGGCGCCGTCGTCCATGCTGCCGTAGCCGAGCTGGAACGCGTAGGTCCCGCCCTCGTTCAATACCGGCATACCGTTGTGGGTGCTCCCCGACCCGACAGGGAAGACGGTGACGCTCCCGCCCGCGGCGAGGGCGGGCGTGCTCAGACCGCCGACCGCCAGCAGGGCGACGAGGATGCCCGCCAGCCAGTGCATGAAAGTGCGCGCGCGCGATCGCCGCGCGATGTTCTCCGACATCAGTGCTCCAGATCTCAACGGGCGCGCCGAACGGCGCGCCGCAGCGTCGGTACCGGGGGTGCGGCACCGGGGCGATCACGGCGGGTTCGGGCCCGCGTGATCGGAGAGGGCGATGGTGCCCTTCATTCGAGAAGATCATGGAAAGGGCGATCCATGACGCGGAATGAGGGGTGAAGCGAGGGTGAAGTTCGTTCGCGTGATGTCATCGGGACGACCCGCGCACCCCGCGCGTTCCTCTACTCAGGCGCGGGAGCTCGTGCGCGCGTTGTCCTCCCGGCGCCCCACGGCTGCCGTCGCCACGATGCCCGCGACCAGCAGCACGGCTCCGGCCGCGTTCCACGCCAGGTCGTACGGCAGCAGCTCGACGCCGTAGCGGATCTGGTGCACCTGCAGCACCTTGTGGTCGACCAGGCCGTCGAAGAGCTGGAACGCCCCGGCGCCGATCAGGAGCCCGCACCCCACGGCCCCCGCCCGGAAGCCCTCGCGGCGGCGTGCGTCCAGCAGCAGGAAGACCCCGGCGACCGCGACGAAGAGCTCCCCCGCGTGGAGGAGCCCGTCCGAGAGCAGTGCGATGTCGGGCGTCGACCGGTCGTAGAAGTGGTGCCAGCCGAGGATCTGATGGAAGACGATCTCGTCGATCGCGGCCATGACGGCCACCCCGAGCAGGATGCCGGCGAGGAAGGCGCGCGTGCGCAGCATCCGCCTCATGGCCGCACCCCCGTCGCGCCGACCGTCGCCGCCTGCCGTGGGGAGGAGACGCGCGAGCGCGCGAGGCGACGGCCCGTCACGCGGTACCACTCCGCCCCCAGCAGGACGAGCAGCGTCAGGTCGACGAGGTCGCCGCCGTAGAACATGAGCTGGGCGCCCTCCTGCACCTCGTCGACCGGAAGGCCCGCGGGCGGGTGGGCGTACAGGAGCTTCGCGATGATCGAGTGCGCGGCCAGCGACAGAACGAGCACGACGGCCCGCAGGGCGATCCCGCTGCGGTGCGGGTTCGGGTCGACGGCCACCAGCGAGGCCGTGTAGAGGAAGCCTGCCACGAGGAAGTGCATCATCACCAGCACGTGCAGGAGGGGGTTCTCGTGCACCGTCTGCAGCATCGGGGAGAGGTACAGGACCGCGAGCCCGCCCACGTTGAGCACCGCCGCGAACACCGGATGGGTCAGGAGGCGTCCGACCGGACTGCGCAGCACCGCGCTCACGCGGCGCGCGGGCTCGATGCTGAACGAGCGCAGCGCGAGCGTCACCGGTGCGGCGAGCACGAGCAGCAGCGGGGCGACCATGCCCACCAGCAGGTGCGCCCCCATGTGCGCCACGACGTCCCCATGCGCGGCGGCGGCGAGGGGGCCGACCACACCCAGCCACACCAGCGCGACGCCGGCCGTCCAGGCGCCGATCCGCAGCCAGGGCCACGGTCGGCCGCCGCGGCTCTTCGTGAGTGCCGCGCACGCGTAGAGCACGACGGCGATCACGAACGGCGCCGCCAGCACGGCATCCGCCAGGCTCACGCCGGTGACGGCGTGACCGTGGCCATGGACGTGCGTCGCGATCGGCGGCACGGCATCCTCCCGGACTCGATGGGCGGCGACGTTACGTCGTGCGCATCGAGCCCGGGAGAGGGTTGACTTGTCGCTGCCGCGTCAGGGAGACCCCGGGCGACGCGCTCAGACCGCCCGACGCCGCCGGATCGCCAGTACCCATCCGCCCGTCAGGAGCAGAAGGGCGACGGCGAGCCCGAGCGGCAGAATGCTGTCCGCACCTGTCGCGGCGAGATCGTCGGCACCATCCGCACCGGCGACCGGCTCCGGCACCGGGGCGGCCGCCTGTCCGACGACGGCGGAGGTTCCCGCCGCGACGTCGGCGTTCGAAGCCGTGACGGTGACCGCGGCGCGGTCGCTCGCGGTGAGACCGCGCACGATGATGCGATCGCCGTCGCGGATGACGGTGCCCGCCGTGGTGGTCACGGTGTACTCGAGAGCGGGGTCGTAGCCGAGGATCCGCATCTCGAAGCCGTCGGCCGTCGCGGTCGGCGCCGAGAGCCGCGGGGCGATGCCCCGAGCCTGCGCGGTGCCGACCGCGGTGGTGACGACCTCGGTCGCCCCCGGTCGGGTCACCGCGATGTCCAGCGACGCGGTCTCGCCCGGGGCCAGCCCGGAGACCACGAGGGTGCCGCCCGCGCGTGTGACCGTGACGCCCTTCGGCGCGACCACCCGGTACTCGGCCGCCGGGTCGTAGTCGGCGATCTGCACGGTGAAGCCGTCGGCCGTCCGCACCGGGGTGCCGACCTCGGGCGGGATGCCCGTCGTCAAGGCCGTGCCGCGGACGGTCGTCGACGAGGGGGTTCGACCGACGCGCGTCGCGGTGACGCCCACCTTCGCGGACGCCCCCGGCGCGAGGCCCGTGACGACGACCACGCCGTCGACCAGCGTCGCCGAAGCCTGAGACGGCAGGTCGGAGAGATCGAACGTGTACACGGCCTCCGGATCGAAGTTGTCGAGCGGGATGGTGAAGCCGGTCGCGGTGCTCTCGGCCGGACCGACGCTCGGGGCGACTCCGGTGTCGAGCGCGGAGGCGCTGACGGTCGCCGACGCCTCCAGGTGCCCGACCCGGGACACGCGGACGAGCACGGACCGCGCCTCGCCGGGTGAGGCGCCGGTGACCGTGATCAGGTTGTCGACACGCGTCACCGTCGCACCCGCCGGCAGCACGAGTTCGGCGTCGTAGACGGCATCCGCGTCGTAGTCGGCGATCCTCACCGAGAACCCGTCGGCGGTCCGCACCGGGTCACCGAACTCCGGAGGGATGCCGGAGGCGAGCAGCGCCGTGCCGGTCACCGTCGTCCGTCCCGGAACCCGGTCGGGGCGGGTGCCGACGACGTCGAACGATGCGGTGGCCCCCGGCGCGAGGCCGCTCACGAGAAGCGTGTACCCGGTGACCGAGACCACGGCACCCTGCGGCAGCGCCGTCGTGTCGATCGAGTACGCCGTGCCGGGTTCGGGTGCGAGGATGCGCACGACGTATCCGTCGGCGGTCGGGTTCGCCGCACTGACCCGAGGGGGCACCGCCGCGTCGAGCGCCGAGCCGTAGACCGACGCGGTCGCGTCGAGGGATCCGCTGCGCGCCGCCGTCACCTCGACGGTGGTGCTCGCGCGCGGGGCGAGACCGGTGACGGTGAGCACGCCCGTCGCACTGAGCGTCGCGGTGCCGCCGGCGGTCGCCAGGGAGTACGTCACACCCGGGTGGAAGTTCGTGACGGGGACCGTGAATCCGTCAGCGGTGGACGTGACAGGACCGAACGTCGGCTGGGTGCCGGCAGGAGCCGGGGTGACCGCGACACGCGGATCGGACCGCTCGGAGTAGAGCACGGTCGCGCCCTGCGTCGCCTCGGTCTGGATCGAGACGTAGTACGTGGTGCCGTTGACCAGCCCCGTGATGGTGCACGTGGTCTCCGTGGTGGAGCAGACGTCCGTGCGGGTTCCGCCGGCCGCCGCGTCGTAGCGCGACACGGTGTACGTCTTCAGCGCGTTGCCGTTCAGCTCGGCGGGCGCCCAGGAGACGACGGCCGACCGGTCCTTCGGGGTCACCACGATCTGCATAGGCACCTCGGGGTACCCGTACGGGCTGCCGGAGACCGGGTTCGATGCCGGGCTCGGACCGGCGATCGTGATCGCGCGCGCCTGCACGATGTACCGCTGTCCGTTGGTGAGACCGTCGATGGCGAGCGGGGTGGTGGAGCTCGACGCGGGCGTCCAGGTCTTCCCTCTGTCGAGCGTGTACTCGTAGCCGGTGAGGGTCTGGCCACCCGTGCTGCCGGCGGTGAACGCGACGCGCAGCGACCGATCGCCCGCCTGCACGGTCGTCAGCGTCGGTGCGCTGGGCCGCACGAGCGGCGTGACGCTCACCCGGGGCTGGGACTGCGGACCGGTGCCGGCGGCGTTGGTCGCGGCGACGGCGACCGAGTACGCCGTGCCGTTCTGCAGCCCGGTGATCACGCACGACGTCGAGCCGGTGCTGGTGCACGTCGCGGCGGGCGTCGTGGGCGCGGCATCCGTGTACGCGGTGGCCCGGTAGCCGGTGACGGGCGAGCCGCCGTCGACCGCCGGGGCGGTCCAGGAGACCTCGGCCGAGGCGGTGTTGCCGACCACGCGCACCGCTGTCGGCGCGTCCGGCGTGGTGCGCGGCGTGGCCGTCTGCACGCCCGCCGGGCCCGTGCCGATCGCGTTGATCGCGCGCACCTGCACGGTCACGGGGGTGCCGTTGGCGAGCCCGACGATCGGGAAGGCGCCCGAGAGGCTGCGGGTGTCGACCCAGGTGCCCCCGCCGTCGATCGTGTACTCGACGCCGGTGAGGGGCGATCCCCCGTCGCCGTCGAACACGGCGGTGACCGCGAGGGTCGTGTCGCCCGGGACGATCGCGACCGCGGGCGCGGGCGGCGCGGCAGCCGGGGCTGCGAGAAGGACGTTCGAGGCGGGGCTGGTGCCGACCGCCGTGATGACGCGGGCCTGGATGCCGTAGGCCGTGCCGTTCGTCAGACCCGACACGGTGAGGGCGGCGCCGGGCAGCCCGGCCGGAACCCACGTCGCCGCACCGTCGAGCGTGTACTCCACGCGGGTGACGGGCGAGCCGCCGTTCGCGCCGTAGCTCAGCGCAACCGTGAGGGTGCCGTCGGCGCGCGTGACGTCGGTGAGCGAGGGAGCCGCGGGAGCGGACAGCGGGGTGCCGGATGCCGAGGCGGAGGGCGCCCCGTCGCCCGAGACGTTCACGGCGCGCACCCGCACCGCATACGTCGTGCCGTCGACGAGGCCGGGGATCGTGAAGCGCGGCGAGAGCGTGCCCGTGCCGATCCAGGTCGAGCCGTCGGTGGTGTACTCGTAGCGGTCCACGGGCACGGCGCCGTTGTCGCCGGGCGTGAACGACACCTCGAGCGACCCGGGATGCGAGGCGACCGCGTCGATGACGGGAGCGTTGGGAAGGGGCACCGGGACGGGACCGTTCTCGGTGCGCGCGGCGGATGCCGGTGCGGCGCCCACGCGGTTCATGGCGCGGACGGCGATGACGTACTCGACCTCCTGGTCGAGAGCGGTCTCGTCACTAGCGGTGCGGATGACGGTCGGCGCCGCCGAGCGTGCGAGGGTGCGCCAGCTCTTGCCGCCGTCGGTCGTGTACTCGTACCCGGTGACCGGGGCGCCACCGTCGTCGACCGGGGCCGAGAAGGTCAACGCGAGGCCGCCCTCTCCGTTGTCGACGACCTCGTCGACCCCCGGTGCGGAGGGCACGGTGGCCGGCGTGGCGGTGGCCGTCGTCGGCGCGCCCGGGCCTGCGGCGTTGACGGCGCGGACGAGCACGTCGTACGCGGTGCCGTTCACGAGGTCGGTGATCAGGAAGGGCGAGGTCGTCCCCGCAGTCGTCCAGGTCTTCCCCTCGTCGAGGCTGTACTCGACGCCTCGCACATCGGCGCCCTGCGGGATCCCGTACGAGATGGAGAGGGCGCGGTCGCGGCCCTCCGCCCGCACGTCCTCGAGCGCGGCGGGGAGCGCGGGCACGGCGACGGTCACGGGAGCGGATGCCGCGCCGGGACCCGCGGCATTGATCGCCCGGATCTCGATCGCGGTGCGGCTCGCCGGGGAGAGTCCCTCGACCGTGAGGTTCTCGGAGGGGCTGCCGGTCGGCTGCCAGGATCCGCCGTCGAGACGGTACTCGTACTCCGTGATCGGGGAGCCGCCATCGAAGCCGGGCACCAGGTGCACGGCCGCGGTCGTGCCGTCGGGACGCACCGAGGCGACGGTCGGGGCGCCGGGGACGGCACGCGGGGTGCCGTCGACGGGTGCGCTGATCGCGCCCTCGCCCAGGGCGCTGACGGCGCGGATCTCGACCCGCGCGCTCGCGCCGTTGGTGAGGCCGGCGACGGTCAGGGGCGAGGTGGTCGAGGCGACCGGCACCCACGTCCCGCCGTCCACACGGTACTGATACCCGGTCGGGGCGGCCCCGCGGGTCGGGGCGGTGAAGGAGACGGCGAGCGCCGCGTCGCGGGGAGCCGCGGCCGTGATGGCCGGGGCCGAGGGCGGCGACTGCGGGGTCAGGGGCGCCGAGGCCGGGGAGTGGTCTCCCGTGCCGGCCGGGGTCACGGCGGCCACACGGAACAGGTGGGCGGTTCCGTTCGCCAGGTCGGTGACCGTGGTCTGCGTGACCGTCGAACCGGTGCGCCGGGTGGTCCAGCTCGCACCGCCGTCGGTGCTGTACTGCACCTCGTACTGCTCGATCGGACCCTGCCCGATGCGGGTGGGCGCGTTCCACGACAGAGCGACGGTCCCGTCGCCGACGACGCCCTGGGGCGCGCTCGGAGCCGCGGCGGTGCCGGTCTGGTAGCGGATGACGATGCTGCCGTTGCCGCTGTTCGAGGCGAGGTACTCGTACGACGAGGTGAGGGTCGCGATGTCGGCCGTGGAGTTCGAGCCCACCGAGCCGCCGTAGCCGAACCACTCGTTGGAGGTGCCGGCGCCGAACTCGATGCGTCCCTGCGCACCGCCGATCGCGCCGCCTCCTCCACCGCCGGAGCCGCCGCCGTCGTCGTTGGCGCAGCCGACCGCCTTGCAGGCGTCGCCGGCGTTGAGACCCCGCTGTCCGTCGGTGCCCGCCGCGTCTGTGCGCGCGATGAAGGTGCTGTCGGCTCCGCGGCCCCGGGTCGGGGCGAACTGACCGGAGCCGCCGTTGCCGCCGCCTCCGGCGGCGACGACGTCGCGGCCGTCGAGGCGGAGGACGGTCGCCGCGCCACCCGCGCCGCCCTGGCCCGAGGTGCCCTTCGTGCCGGTGAGGCCGCCCGAGCCGCCGTCGTATCCGGCGAAGGGGTTGAGTCCGCCCGCTGCCGCAGCCGTCGATCCGGCGACCGCCGACCGGCCGGTCGCGCCTCCCTGTCCGACGCCGATCGTCAGCACGTTCCCGGGAGCGACGGCGAGCGTGCCGGCGACGAGCCCGCGGTACGTGCCGGGCGCGGGTGCCGCGGTGGCGTCCGCTCCGCCGTTTCCTCCGGCTGCTCCCCGGATCTCGACCGAGACCGAGGTGACACCGGCCGGGACCGTCCACGACTGGGTGCCCGCGGTGTAGCCGAAGGTCACCTCGTTGTCGATGGGTGCCGCGGTGGCCGATTGCAGGCCCACCACGAGCGAGGCGCCGAGGACGGCGGTGATGGACAGGACGGACAGCGCGCGCAGACGACGCGCGCGAACGCGTGTGTTCCCCAAGAGGGTCTCCTTCGAAGCGGAACGGGCTCCCCCGATCTACCCCGCCCGTCGAAGATATGTAGACCTCGCGTCCACTCTATGCCACGCCGGTATATCAATGCACGTGAATGAGATAACCATTCGGTCACCGTCCCCGCCACCTGACGAGCGCAGCTCCCCCGGTTACGGACGAGCGCAGCTCCATCCCCGGCTCCTGAGCGAGCCGGAGTCAGGCGTCGGCGGCGAGCGCGGCCTCCACCGCCGCGTGGATGTGCAGAGCGGCCGAGGGGAAGACCGGCACCGGGCTGTCCGCCGCCGTCACCAGCAGCTCGATCTCGGTGCATCCGAGCACGATGCCCTGGGCGCCCCGGTCGACCAGTCCCCCGACGATGCCGCTCAGAACCTTCCGCGAGGCGTCGGTCACGATCCCCTGCACCAGCTCGTCGTAGATGATGCGGTGCACCGCAGCGCGCTCGGCCTCGTCCGGCACGAGCACGTCGATCCCGTGCGCGCCGATGCGGTCGCGGTAGAACGGCTGCTCCATCGTGAATGCGGTGCCGAGCAGCCCGACGCGCGTGAGACCGTCCGCCGTGATCGCCTCGCCGACGGCATCGGCGATGTGGAGCACGGGGATGCCGACGGCATCCTCGATCCGATCGATCACGAGGTGCATGGTGTTGGTGCAGATCAGCAGCAGCTCGGCGCCGATCGATTCGAGCCGTCGCGCGCGCTCGGCGAGCAGCTCGCCGGCCGCCGCCCAATCGTCGCGGCGCTGCAGCTCTTCGATCTCGGCGAAATCGACCGAGTCGAGCAGGAGCGGAGCCGAATGGAATCCGCCGCGCCGCTCGCGCACCCGCTCGTTCGCGAGCCGGTAGTACAGCGCGGTCGACTCCCAGCTCATACCGCCGAGCATTCCGATGGTCTTCATGGGGCCTCCTGCCGTGTCCACCGTACATCTCAGCCCAGCCCCGCGCCGGACGCACTGCGGGCCCGCCGAGTCTCGCTCGACGGGCCCGCGGGCGAAGCGCTCGGGTCAGGGCGTGGGCATGCCGCCGTTGACGTTGAGCGTCTCGCCGAGGACGTAGCTCGACTCGGGCGACGCGAGGAAGACGTAGGCCGGGGCGAGCTCGGCCGGCTGGCCCATGCGTCCGAGCGGCGTGTCCTCGCCGAACTGGTCGATCTTCTCCTGCGGCTGGCCGTCGCTCGGCTGCAGCGGCGTCCAGATCGGACCCGGGGCGACCGAGTTCACGCGGATGCCCTGCGGAGCGAGCTGCTGCGCGAGGCCCTTCGTGAAGGCGTTGATGGTCGCCTTGGTGGAGGCGTAGTCGACGAGGATGTCGGACGGCGAGTACGCCTGGATCGACGTCGTGTTGATGATGGTCGATCCGGGCACGAGGTGCTTCAGAGCGGCCTTCGTGATCCAGAACATCGCGTACACGTTGGTCTTGAAGGTGTCGTCGAACTGCTCGTCGGTGACCTCTTCCAGCGTCTCCTGGAAGATCTGCTTGCCGCCGTTGTTCACGAGGATGTCGAGGCCGCCGAGCGCCGACACCGCGTCCTCCACGAGCTGACGGCAATAGGCGGGGTCGCGGAGGTCGCCCGGCAGGGTCGCGACGTTCGCGCCCGCCTCGCGCAGGATGCCGGCGATGCGCTGCGCGTCCTCCTCCTCCTGGGGCAGGTACGAGATCGCGACGTCGGCGCCCTCGCGGGCGAAGGCGATCGCGGTGGCTGCGCCGATGCCGGAGTCGCCGCCCGTGATGAGGGCCTTGCGGCCCTTCAGACGTCCGGTGCCGCGGTAGGTCTCCTCGCCGAGGTCGGCCTTGGGCGAGAGGTCGGCGTCGAGCCCGGGCTCGGGCATGTGCTGCTTCTCGGGCTGGAGGTCCGCGTAGAGCTCGGCGGGGTTGACGAAGGTGTACTGGTCGCGGGACATGGTGTCTCCTTCTCCTTGTTTTCCTGTCGGTCTTTCAGGTCGGTCGGTCGGTCCGGATGGCGGGTCAGCGGTCGCCGAGCAGTTCGGCGGGCACGACGTCGCGGATGGTCATGGCGGTCGAGAGGAACGCGAGATGGCTGAGCGCCTGCGGCGTGTTGCCCCAGGCCGAGCCGTCGTCGGCGTCGATCATCTCGGCGTAGATGCCGACGTCGTTCGACAGCCCGATGAGCTCGTCCATCAGCGCGAGCGCCTCCTCGTGGCGTCCGACGCAGGCGAGCGCCTCGACCCGCCAGAATGCGCACGCCACGAACGTCTTCTCCTGGGCCGCAGCGCCGCTGTAGCGGTACAGGAGGGGCCCTGCGCCGAGCTCCGCGGTCAGCGCATCGATCGTCGACGACATCCGCTCGCCCCGATCGAAGCCGGTCGGCGCGTGCAGCAGCACCGACACGTCGAGGTCGTCGGCTCCCGGGTGGAAGACGTAGGCGCCGCGCTCCTCCGACCAGCAGTTCTCGTCGATCCACGTGCGGATGCGGTCGCGCTCGGCCGCCCAGCGCGCGGCGCTCCCCGGGATGGCGCCGGCCTCGGCGAGCGCCACCGCGTCGTCCAGAGCCTTCCAGCAGCCCATTTTCGACGAGGTGTAGTGCCGCAGCTCCGGCAGCTCCCACATGCCCGAGTCGGGGTTGCGCCACAGGTCGCACGTGCGGTCGGCGATGCCCACCAGCATCCGCGCCGTGCGGACGTCGAGCACGTTGCCGGCGTCGACGTAGGTGCGGCTGATGGCCATGAGGTCGCCGTAGACGCCGAGCTGCAACTGGCCGCTGGCCGGGTTGCCGGTGACGACCGGGCCGATGCCGCGCCACCCCGACACGTCGTAGTGACGAGGCTCGGGCACCGTCTCTCCGTTCAGGTCGTACATGACGTGGAGCTCGGGGCCGTGCCGGCGGATCGTCTGCAGCAGCCACGACAGCGCGGCGTGGGTCTCCTCGCGGAGCCCGAAGCGCACGAGGGCGTGCGTCGTGTACGCCAGGTCGCGCACCCAGGCGTGCCGGTAGTCCCAGTTCTTGCCGCCGTCGGGGTTCTCCGGCAGCGAGGTCGTCGCAGCGGCCGCGATCGCGCCGGAGGGGCTGTAGATCAGCAGCTTCAGCGCGAGGGCGTTGCGCTGCACATGATCCGCCCACGGTCCGTCGTACGAGAAGACCGACGACCAGTGCCGCCAGTTGTCGATCGTGCGGTCGATGCCGAGGTCGACGTTGCGGGGATCGGGAAGGTGCAGCGGCTCGTCGTGCGTGGCGGCCAGCGCGATGAGGTGCCGCGATCCCGACGAGGTCGTGAAGGCGCCCTCGACGGCGGGGCCGGTGGGTCCGTCGCCGTCGGGGTCGTGCGGACCGTGGTCGAACCCCACCACCACGAGCGCCGTCTCGCCGCTGCGGAAGACCAGTCCGTGCTGGGTGTTCTCGATCCACGGCGCCGCCGTCTGCAGCGACGACCCGGGGTGCACGCGCCAGCGCATCGGCACCTCGCCGCGGATGCCATCGATGCGGCGCGCGAGCTCGGCCCACGGCATCCGCCCGGCGACCCCCGAGACCATCGCGTCGGTGACGCGCACGGTTCCCGAGGCCGTCGTGAAGGTCGTCTCGAGCACGTTCGTGTCGGGGATGTAGCGTCGCTCGGCCTCGAACTCCTCCGTCGGCTGCAGCTCGACGCAGCCCCCGGTCTCGTCGTCGAGCAGACGCGCGAACACCGGCAGATCCGTGATCTCGGGGAGGGGGAGCCAGTCGATGCGCCCGTCCGTGCCGATCAGCGCGACCGTCCGGCCGTCGCCGATCGGGGCGTACGACTCGAGCGGACGATCGGAGGGAGCGGACGGCATGACCCCATGGTGTGCGACGACGGAAAACCGCGGAACCGCCTTGCATCCCGCGGGTGCCGCAGGTATACGCGGGGACGACGGGTCGCTCAGCGGCGCGCCATCGTGTGCAGCACCAGGCCGTCGTTCGAGTTGATGCGCTCGTTCAGCTCTTCGATGTGCAGCGAGTCGATCGGGGCGGGAGCGGACGAGTCGAAGACGAACAGGAGGGGGACTGCGGGATGGATCCACGCCGAGAACACCGCGTCGGATCCCTCCGTGCCGGTGTGCCACGACATCATGAAGCTCTCGCCGCGGCGGAGCTTCTCGCCGATGACGATCCTCAGGTGCGCGAGCTCGACGTCATCTATGAGGATCTGGTCTGACGCGCTGTCATACCTCAATCTGCCCATACTGCACGGTAGATCGCGGCGCATCGATGGGGTGAGGGGGTTGCGCTCACCCCACGACTGGGTTTATCGGCGCACGCGCGCCGCCGATAGGGTGGCCGACATGCCGGAGATCGAGCCCGTTCCCACCGAACTGCCCCTGGACGATTGGCTGGCCCGGCTCGCGCGCCCGCAGGGCGCTCCCGGCGGCGGAGCAGCCAGCGGAGTCGCTCTCGCGCTGTCGGCCGGGCTCCTGCACATGACGGCCGGATACACCGACGACCCGCAGGCGGTCGAGGCGGAGGCCCGCCTCGCGACCGGCCGCCGCGACGCGCTGGCGGCGGCCGAGGCCGACGGCGTCCGCTCGGCCGAATTCGGCGCGGCGCTCGCCCTGCCCTCCGACGACCCCGCGCGAGAGGCGCGGGTGCGGGACGGTGCGGTGGCGGCGGCGCAGTCGTCGGTCGACCTCGGCGAGGTGGGTGTGGCGCTGCTGCCCGACCTGCGCCTCCTGGCCGAGATCGCGAACCCGAACCTCGGCGCCGACCTTGCCATCGCGGCTCAGGCGCTCGCGACCGGGATCTTCGGCGCCGCGGTCAACCTCCGGGCGAACCTGCGCATCGCGCGCTCGCACGCGGCCGACGCCTCGACCTGCGCCGCCCTCGCCGACGACGCCGCGCGGCTCGCCGCGGCACGGGCCGAGGCACGGGAGATCGCCGAGCAGGTCTCCGCGCGGTTCGACGGCTGAGGGGCGAACCGCGCCCGTTCCCTCACCGCGCCGAGCGCAGCCGCTCCCGCGCGGCGTCGACCGCGGCGCCCGGCGCTCCGGCATCCGCCTCGAACCACTCCACCTCGACGTCGGCATCCTTCGTCGCCTTCCAGGTGCCGGCGACGCGGCCGCCCACCACGACGAGGTTCGCGCCGCGCGTGACGACCTGCCGGTGGGCCGGCGGCACGACGTGCTCGTCGGCGGTACCGGGGCCCATCACCCACGGGTCGAGACCGGGGAGCAGCACCACCCCGTCCTCGTCCGGAGCGGCCCGCAGGTCGTCGACGTCGGCCTCGAGGAGAAGCACGTCCTCGCCGTCGACACGGAGGTCGGCGGTCTCCGCGCGCACGTGCTCGATCCAGCCGTCGAGCCGCTTGCGGCCGGCGCTCAGACCCTCGCCGAGCCAGTAGCGGATGCGGTCGGTCGTCGTCGGTCCGTAGGCGTGCAGGTAGGCGCGCACCGCGGTCGGGCCGGCGTCGTCGAGCGGCGGCACGCCCTCCCACCCGGGGATGCCGTCGAGCTGCTGGAACGTCAGCTCGCCGTCGCGCGACGGGCCGAAGCACATGTCGCCCTGCCAGGCGAAGGGTTTGAGGAACGTCTGCGACTTGTCGAGGAAGGCGGGCTCGAGATGGGCGAAGTCCCGCACGGCGGTGACGGCGGCGGCCAGCTCGGGCCGCGTCTTCGGCCCGCCGCTCAGCGCATCGCGCACGACCGCGCGCAGACGCGGCCAGTCCTCGGCCTCGAGCCGGTAGTGCGTGCGCCACGACGCCAGCTCCCACTGCCGGCCCGACCCCCGGATGGCCAGGTGGGCACCGGCGGTGCGTGGGTGCATCACGTGCGTCGAGCCGCGGAAGGAGTAGGTGACGATGACGCGGTGCTCGGCGAGCGCGGTGTCGAGGTCATCGGAGCCGGGCTCCCGCCGGAGGCCCAGCGCCGTGCGCACGTCGCCCGACCACGCGGGCAGCGCGATGAGACGTTCGACCACCGTGGGCACGTCCGCCGCCGGAGGGCCGGTCAAGAAGTGCTGTCGCCCCCGCCAGTTCAGCGCCTGCCGCCACGTCCCGTCCATCGCCTCACGATAGAGCGGATGCCGTCGCCGCGCAGCCCCTGTCGGAACGCGGCGACGGCACAGTGCTCACACGAGCACGGGCGCTCCGACCATCCCGTAGAGGTCTTTCGGGTCCTCCGGCTCGGTGATGAGGTCGATGGGCTCGGAGTAGCGGGAGGCGGCGGTCGCACGCTGCACGTACCGCAGGGCCGTGAAGTCCTCGATCGCGAAACCGACCGAGTCGAACACGGTGATCTCGGTGTCGAGCCGTCCGGGCGCCTCGCCGCGAATCACCTGCCACAGCTCCGTCACGGGGAAGTCGGCGGGCAGCAGCTGGATCTCGCCCTCGATGCGGGTCTGCGGTTCGTGCTCGACGAAGACGCGATTGTGGCGCACGATCGCGAGGTCGAGCTCGGTCTTGCCGGGGCAGTCCCCGCCGATCGCGTTGATGTGGGCGCCCGCGGGGACGTCGGCCTCGACCAGCACGACCGCGTTCGCCTTGTCGGCGGTGCAGGTCGTGATGACGTCGGCATCGCGCACCGCGAGACGCGCGCTCGCTTCGACCGTGACCTCGAACCCGAGGCTGCGCAGGTGGCGGGCCGTGGTCTTCGAGGCCGCGTCGTCCACGTCGAACAGCCGCACCGTGCGGGCCGCGGGGCGCTGGCTCCGTACCGCGATGGCCTGGAACACGGCCTGGGACCCGGCTCCGATCATGCCGTGCACCGTGGCGTCGGCCCGGGCGAGGTGGCGGGTCGCGAGGCCCGACACCGCCGCGGTGCGCAGGGCCGTGAGCAGCGTCATCTCCGAGATGAACGTCGGATACCCGGTCATCACGTCGGCGAGCACGCCGAAGGCGGTGACCGTCTGCAGGCCGCGCACCGGGTTGGAGGGGTGGCCGTTGACGTACTTGAACCCGTAGTTCACTCCGTCGCTGGTCGGCATGACCTCGATGACGCCGATGGACGAGTGGCTCGCGATGCGCGGCTGCCGCTCGAAGCTCTCCCATCGCCGGAAGTCGTCCTCGAGGTCGTCGACGAGGTCGGTGATGATGGTCTCGACGCCGGTGTCCCGGATCCAGTCGCGCATGTGCGCGACGCTGACGAATCGCATGCTTCCGCGATCCTCCTTCTTCTTCGAATGCTCGTGCGCGGCCCGCGGGCCGAGGTCAGGCCCGGAACGGGGTGACCGCGAGGTCGTGGGGCAGGGTGTGCAGCAGCTCGGGACCGTCCTCGCGGATCACGATGAGGTCCTCGATCATGATCGCCCCCACGTCCGGGGTGTAGGTGGGCACCTCGACCGCGAACACCATGCCCGGGCGCACGAGCACGTCGCAGTCCGGTCCGATGAACGGCGGCTCCTCGTGGAACGAGTCGATGCCGATCGAGTGGCCGACGTGACCGCGATTGAAGGTGGGGTAGCCGTGCGAGTGCACGTGGTCGATCGCGGCGTGGAACGCGTCGCCGATCCGCGCACCCGGCCGCAGCGCCTGCCGCGCCAGCTCCTGCCCCTTCGCGAGCACGTCGTAGAGACGCCGGGCCTCGGGCCGCGGCTCGCCGAACGCGAAGGTGCGGCCGCCGTCGCTGCGGTAGCCGTGCACCGTCGCGCCGCAGTCGAACTTCACGAGGTCGCCCTCGCGCAGCCCGCTCGCCGCGCTCCCGTAGCTCGCCGAGGTGGTGCTGCCGACGGTGGGCAGCACCCAGTTCTCCGTGTAGCCGGCGAACTGCGGGTCGCCCAGGGCGGCGGTCGCGACGGCGATCTGGTACGCGGCACGGATGTCGGCGGCCGTCATGCCCTCGCGGGCGAGCTCCATGGCGCCGACCATCCCGCGCTCCGAGAGCAGCACCGCGGTGCGCAGCCGCTCGACCTCCCACTCCTGCTTGATGAGCCGGACCTCGTAGACGTCGTCGGTGAAGTCCTCCCACTCGACGCGGGGGGCGGTGCGCTGCAGGCGGTCCCAGGTGTCGACGTTGAGGTGCGGCAAGTCGGTGCCGACGCGCCCGTGGTCCATGCCGAGCGTCCGCAGCGCCTGGGCGACGCAGCGGTCCAGCTCGGCGGCATCCCACTGCTCCGGGCGCTGGAGCGGACGCTCCTCGACCGGCGTGGCCATCTGCTCGGCCGTGGAGAGGTCGACCCACAGCCGGTAGGTGAGCATCTCGACGTCGGGAGCGGCGGCCCGGGCCGTCTTCTCCTCGAAGTCGCCCACCATCAGGGTGACCGGGAGCGACTCGTCGGCCGGGACGAACGCCAGCACGGTGCCGTGCAGGCGCCACCATTCCGACACGAAGTAGCTGCGGAAGCCCGTGGCGTACAGCAGGTTGGAAGGGGTGAAGGCGACGTAACCCGCAAGGCCCTTCTCCCGCAGGCGCGAGCGGATCTGGGCGATCGCCGGGGCGGTGTCCGCCTCGAGCAGCGACGCGGTCATGCGAGCTCCTTCCGCGTGGTCTCCTTGGCGACCGCCGCGGCGATCACCGCGATCACCGCCGTGAGGGCGACGTAGATGCTCACGGCGAAGGTCGTCTGGAACGACTCGGTGAGCAGCTGGGCCACGAACGGCGCGAGCGCACCGCCGAGGATGCCGGCGACCTGATAGCCGAAGCCCGCTCCGGTCGCGCGCACCCGGGTGCCGAACATCTCGGTGATGAACGCGGCCATCGGCCCGTACATGATGCCCTGGGCGGCGATGCCGACCGCGATGGCCGCGACGGCGAGCGCGGGCTCGCCCGTGCCGATGAGGGGCCAGGCGATGAACGACCACACGCCGACCGCGACGGCGCCGATGATGTAGACCGGGCGGCGTCCGATGCGGTCGGAGAGGTGGGCGCTGAAGGGGATGACCAGGAACTGCAGGAGGCAGCCGACGATCACGCCGGTGAGGCCGATGCTGGCGGGCAGCTCGAGGGTGTTGGCGATGTAGGAGAGCGCGAACACCGCGAAGACGTAGTACGAGACGTCGCTCGCGATGCGGAGCCCGATCGTGATCAGCACCTGGCGCCAGTGCGAGCGCAGCATGGTGCGCAGCGGCGTCGCCTCGCGCTGCTCTGCGTCGAACAGGGGCGACTCGTCGACGGCGGCGCGCATCCAGAAGCAGATCGCGACGAGCACGGCGCTCGCGAGGAACGGCACGCGCCAGCCCCACGCGAGGAACGCGTCTTCGGGCATGACGGCCTGCATGACGTACATCGCGCCGACCGCGAGCAGGTTTCCGGCGGGCACGCCCAGTTGCATCCAGGAAGCGAGGAGTCCGCGGCTGGAGGAGCGCCCGGCGCCGTCGGCGTGCTCGGCCGACAGCGTGGCCGCACCGCCCCACTCGCCGCCGAGACCGAGGCCCTGGATGATGCGGAGCAGCACGAGGAACACGGTGGCCCAGATGCCGATGACGTCGAAGCTGGGCACCAGGCCGATGAGGAACGTGCCGACGCCCATCAGCAGCAGCGTCGCGATGAGCACGTTCTTGCGGCCGATGACGTCACCGAGGAAGCCGAAGAAGATGCCGCCGAAGGGGCGGACGATGAAGGCCACGCCGTAGGTCATGAACGACAGCAGGAGGCCGACGCCGGGCTCGGACTCGGGGAAGAACACCTGGGGGAAGACCAGCGCGGCGGCCGATCCGAAGAGGAAGAAGTCGTACCACTCGATGCTCGTGCCGGCGAAGGCCGAGAGCACCACGCGCCTCAGCGATGAGGGCGCGGTCTGCGGGGGATGGGTAGTCACGCGCGTGCCTTTCGTTGGTTTAGGGCAACGTAGCGCTGCGCGTCGATAACCGTCCAATATCCGTTGGGCACGAAACGATTCCTCTGCGGAATGATCACTGGCCGGCGCGCGGAAAGACGCGGATGCCGACGGCATCCGAAATCCCGCCGAAACGGAATCGTTCCCCGGCTACCGCCGCAGCGGGGTCGCGGGCATGGTGTCGATGACGCGGCGGGCGGCCGCCGTGAGCGCCGGCGGGTGGCACGCGATCGCGAGCGGCAGGGCGCTGTCGCCGGAGAGCGGGACGTACTCCACACCCGGGATGACGACGCGGGTGGCGGATGCCGGCACCACGCTCACTCCGGCGCCCAGCGCGATCTGCCCGAGGATCGTCGTCACGTGCCCGGCCGTCACCAGCGGCGCGAACTCCACTCCGGCATCGGCGAACAGCGCCGACACCCGGTCCCAGTAGCCCGGGCCCGCCGCACGGGGGAAGAAGATGACCGCGCGCGCGGCGAGGTCGTGCACGTCGATGGCCTCCCGCGACGCCAGCTCGTCGTCCTGCGGGACCGCGGCCACGAGCGGCTCCACCCACACGGTCTGGGTGACGAGGCCGTACCCGACCGGAGGGCGCACGAACCCCAGCTGGATCTCACCGAACCGCAGCGCCTCGACCAGGGCGGGCGTCTCCATCTCCTCCACGATGAGGCGGACGTCCGGGAGCTCCTGACGGGCACGGGACAGCAGCATCGGCAGGGCCTCGTAGAACGCCGAGCCCACCGCCCCGATGCGCACGTCGCCGCGGTGCCCGGTGCGCATCTCGGCCGCCTTGGTGCGCATCGCCTGCCAGTTGCCCAGCATCTCGCGCGCGTGCAGCACGACCTCACGGCCTTCCATCGTCAGCCGCACCCCGGCCGAGCTGCGCTCGAAGAGCTCGACCCCGAGGATCACCTCCGCCTTCTGGATGCGCTTCGTCAGCGCCGGCTGCGCGAGCGACAGGCGCTCGGCCGCGCGCCCGAAGTGCAGCTCGTCGGCGAGCACCGACAGGCACTCCAGGTCTCGCATATCGAACATCGCCACTCCCTGCGTCTGCCAAGGACGTTACCCCGGTCCTTGACCCCTCCAACCCGGTTCCTGAGCGAGGAGCCCTTCGTCTCGCTCCGCTCGCTCAGGAACCACGCAGCGACGAGACGAAGGGCCGCTCGCTCAGGAACCGGAAGCGGACCTGGCGCGCGCGGCGCGCCCCTGTCATGCTGGCGTCGATGGATCGGACCGCGAAGATCACCACCGTCGTCGCCGCAGCGGCGGTGGCCGGACTGATCGTCCTCGCCGCGCCGGCGGTACTCGGGGCCGCGTCGTGGATGGCGGATGCCGTCGCGCCCGCCGCGGCATCCACTCCCGACGCGTCCCCCACGCCGTCCGCCGAGCCCGCGACGGACGACGACCTGGTCGACCTCGGCGACGGCATCCTCATCCCGGCGGGTGGCCCCGGCGACTGCACCACCACCGCGAGGATCAACATCATGAGCCACGATGTCGAGGCGCCGCACGCGAAGCTCCTCGGCGACCTGGTCGAGATGGGGCCGTCCGACTTGGCGCGGGGCGCCGTGATCACCGACGATGCGGGCGCGATCCTCGCGTACGAGGTGGCGCCGGGCGACAGCCTCATCGCGATCGGCGAGCGCTTCTGCGTCGACTACGTCACGGTCGACCTGTACAACCACGTGCGGGTCGGGATGATCCATCCGGGCGATGTGCTGTACCTGCGACCGGACCCCTCCCTCCCCTGGGTCGACCCGTACATGCCGTTCGACGTGCAGCCCGGAGAACACACGGGTCCGTACTACGACGCGATCGACGCCATGAAGAAGGCGGTCGCGGCGCGCGATCTGGCCGCGGCACGGTCGGTCTGGGCGAGCCTCGGTCCGGACGTGCACCCGGATGCTCGGACGCGCGTCGACCAGGCCCTGAGCGCGAGCGACTGGTCCCTGCTCCGGCAGATGTTCCCGTGACGGTCCGACCGTCGCGTCTGGTGCCTTAGTCGAGCGCCCTCGACGCACGCAACCCCGGAGCGCCTGGAGCGACGCGTGGCTAGGGTGGCGTCGAGGGAAGCGAGGAGCACATGGTCGCCATCGGTTTTCACGCGTCGCACGAACAGCACTCCCCTCGCGAACTGCTCGCCGCGGTGCGCCTGGCCGAAGCCGTCGGGTTCGACGAGGCGATGTGCTCGGACCACCTGGCGCCGTGGACGCGCGCGCAGGGCCATTCGGGTCACGCGTGGAGCTGGCTCGGCGCCGCCCTCGCCTCGACGACGATGCCGTTCGGTCTCGTCACGGCTCCCGGCCAGCGCTACCACCCGGTGATCGCCGCGCAGGCGATCGGCACGCTGGCGCAGATGTTCCCCGACCGGTTCTGGGCGGCGCTCGGCAGCGGCGAGGCGCTGAACGAGCACGTGACGGGCGACGGCTGGCCCGACAAGCCGCGTCGGCAGCGGCGCCTGCGCGAGTCGGCCGACGCGATCCGCGGTCTCCTGGCCGGCGAGCGCGTCGACGTCTCCGGAGAGATCGTCGTCCACGACGCCCGGGTGTGGAGTCGTCCCGAGGCCCCGGTGCCGCTCGTCGGGGCGGCCGTGAGCGCCGAGACCGCCGCGTGGGTGGCCGACTGGGCGGACGGCCTGATCACGGTGGGCGCCGATCCGGAGGGGACCGCCGAGGTGCTCGCGCGGTATCGGGATGCCGGCGGCCGAGGTCCCGCCCGTCTGCAGGTGCATGTGAGCCTGGGCCGCACCGACGACGAGGCGCTGGCGGTGGCCCGCGACCAGTGGGCGCACTGCGGCGTCCCGGCCGAGCTGATGTGGGAGCTCGAGAACCCCGAGGACTACGAGCGCCTGGCGGAGGTGACCGACGAGGCCCTGCACCAGGACGTCGTCATCTCGGCATCCGCCTCCGCGATGGCCGACCGCATCGCCGCCCTCGCCGAAGGCTTCGATCACGTCTACATCCATCACGTGGGCAAGGACCAGGCGACGTTCCTCCGGCGCTGCGAGAACGAGCTCCTTCCCGCGCTGCGACGGGCGCTGTGATGGCGGCGAGGTTCGAGATCGATCCGTGGGCGGTCGAGGTCGGCCGGGTCGACGCCGCGCATCTCGCCCAGGAGGAGTCCGTCTTCGGGTTGTCGAACGGACACATCGGCTGGCGCGGCAACCTCGACGAGGGCGACCCGCGCGGAGTGGCCGGCAGCTATCTGAACGGCGTGTTCGAAGAGCATCCGATGCCTCACGCCGAAGACGGCTACGGCTATCCCGAGACGGGGCAGAGCGTCATCAACGTGCCGAACGGCCAGGTGATCCGCCTGCTCGTCGACGATGAGCCCTTCGAGATCGAGCGCGGCACCGTGCACGCGCACCGTCGACGTCTCGACCTGCGCGCCGGCGCCGTGACGCGCCACGTGGAGTGGACGGCCCCGACCGGGCGCAGCGTGCAGATCGAGTCCACGCGCATCGTGTCACTGACGCATCGGCCCGTCGCGGCCGTGCGGTACATCGTGCGTGCGGTCGACGAGCCCGTGCACGTGACGGTGCTCTCGGAGGTGCTGGCGAACGAGCCGCTGCCCCTCCCCCACGAGGACCCTCGCGTGCAGGAGCTGCTGCGCGCGCCCCTGCACTCGGTCGAGGCCGACGTGCTGGGCACCGCCGCCACGCTCCTCCATCGCACGCGGAAGAGCGATCTGACCGTCGCGATCTCCATGGACCACCTGGTCTCGACCACGGCCGACGTGGGGCCCAGCGTGACGACCGCGGCGAAGGACGATCTCGCCCGCACCCGCATCAGCGTGCTGCTGCCCGCCGGGGAATCGCTGGAGGTCGTCAAGTTCGTGGGGCACGAGTGGGCGCGGTCATCGGCGGCATCCACCCTCCGGGATCGCGCCGAAGCGGCGGTCGCCGACGCCGTGCGGGAGGGCTGGGACGGCATCGCCGCCGCCCAGCGCGCGCGCCTCGACGACTTCTGGGAGTGCTTCGACGTCGAGGTCGACGGCATCCCCCGCCTGCAGCAGGCCGTGCGCTTCGCGCAGTTCCAGATCTTCCAGGCGTCGGCGCGCGCCGAACTCCGCTCCGTACCGAGCAAGGGACTCACCGGTTCGGGCTACGAGGGGCACACCTTCTGGGACTTCGAGGCGTTCGTGCTGCCCGTGCTCACCTCCACCGCTCCGGATGCCGCCGAGCAGGCCCTCCGGTGGCGGCACGCGACCCTCCCCCAGGCCCGCGAGCGCGCACGGACGCTGCACCTCGAGGGGGCGACGTTCCCGTGGCGGACGATCGACGGACGCGAGTCGTCGGGATACTGGCCCGCGAGCACCGCGGCCTTCCACATCAACGCGGCCGTCGCCGGCGCCGTGCAGCACTACGTGCGCGCCACGGGAGACACGGCCTTCGAGCGCGAGGCGGGGCTCGAGATTCTCGTCGAGACGGCGCGGCTGTGGGTGTCGCTCGGACGGTGGGATGCCGAGGGCGGATTCCATCTCGACGGCGTCACCGGCCCGGACGAGTACTCGGCGATCGTCGACGACAACGTCTATACGAACCTCATGGCGCAGCGGAACCTGCGGGCCGCGGTCGCGTCCGCGCGACGGCATCCGGACGTCGCCCGCGACCTCGGGGTCGGCGAGGACGAGATCGAGCGGTGGGAGAGGACCGCGCGTGCCGTCGTCGTCCCCTTCGACGAACGGCGCGGCCTCCACGCGCAGTCGGCCGGATACACCGACTACGCGCGCTGGGACTTCGACACCACCCGGGAAGACCAGTACCCCCTGCACAGCCACTTCCCCTACTTCGACCTGTACCGCAAGCAGGTGCTGAAGCAGGCCGACCTGGTGCTGGCGCTGTACTTCGCCCACGAGGCCTTCACACCCGGGCAGAAGGCGCGCGCCTTCGCGTACTACGACGAGCTGACCGTGCGCGACTCCTCGCTGTCCGCCGCGGTGCAGGCGGTGATCGCCGCCGAGACCGGTCACCTCGGCCTCGCCCTCGACTACCTCGCCGAGGTAGCCACGCTCGACCTCGACGACGTGCAGGGCGACACCGAGGAAGGACTCCACATCGCCTCGCTCGCGGGCGTCTGGACCGCGATCACCGGGGGATTCGGCGGGATGCGCGAGACCGAGGAGGGTCTGCGGTTCCGTCCGCGCCTGCCGTCCGGGATCGACCGTCTGCGCTTCGGCATCCGCATCCACGGCTCCGTGCTGCACCTCGCCGTGACGCAGACCGAGGCGACGTACGAGCTGAGCTCCGGCTCGCCCGTGACCGTGTGGCACTACGACGACGCGGTGACGCTGGAAGCCGGGAACCCGAGCACGGTCACCATCCCCGCGGCACCGCCCGCAGGACCGCGGCCGACGCAGCCGCGCGGACGGGAGCCCCGCCCCGCGGCGGAGGCGTTCCGGGTGGACGGAGCCTCGTCGTGAGCGGCGCGTGACGATGTTCCGTCCGGGGGATCACCGGGAAGGCACACGGCGGAAGGGGACAGGATGTTCGAGGGTTTCGAGACGGTCGACGTGGACACCGGCGATGCGCGCATCTTCGTCCGTCATGCGGGCGACGGCAGACGACCCGTGATGCTCCTCCACGGACACCCGCGGACGTCAGCGACCTGGCACCGGGTCGCTCCTCGACTTCTCGCACTCGGGCACACGGTCATCTGTCCGGATCTGCGCGGCTACGGGCGCTCCACCGGTCCGGCGCCGACCCCCGATCACGCCGCCCACTCCAAGCGCGCGGTCGCCGAGGACATGCTTGCGGTCGCTCGCCATCTGGGCCATGACACCTTCGACCTGGTGGGGCATGACCGGGGAAGCTACGTCGCTCTCCGGATGGCCCTCGACGTCCCCGAGCGCGTCCGGCGTCTCGTGCTGATGGACTGCCTTCCGCTGAGCGAGCACCTCGACCGCGCAGACGCCGAATTCGCCACCGCATGGTGGCACTGGTTCTTCTTCGCCCAGCCGGAGATCCCCGAACGCGTCATCGCCGCCGATCCCGTCGCCTGGTATCGGCCGAAATCGGATCCGGCGATCATGGGAGCCGAGAACCATCACGAGCTCATGCAGGCGGTGCACCGCCCCTCCGTCGTGCGGGCGATGCTCGAGGACTATCGCGCCGGACTCACCCTCGACCGCCGCCACGAGGAGGCCGATCGCGCCGCAGGGCGCCGCGTGCAGGCGCCCACGCTGATCCTGTGGTCGCTGCGCGACGATCTCGAGCGCCTGTACGGCGACCCGCTCCGCATCTGGCGATCCTGGGCCGATGACGTTGTGGGAAACGGGATCGACAGCGGCCACCACATCGCCGAGGAAGCACCCGAGGAACTCACGTGCGCCCTGCACCGCTTCCTGGCTCGATGACGGGACGACGGTCGCGCGACGGCGGCTCGGCGCCGCGGACGCGAGAACCGATCAGACCTCCGCGGTCATGAAGAAGCGTCGAAGGGCCTCGCCCTCTTTCTCGATGACCTCTTCGGAGGAGACCCGGAATCCGGCGCGCTCGAAGACCGGCCGGGCGACGAGGCTGGCGTGGGTGGAGAGCGTGGCGATGCCTCGGTTCGCCGCGACGGCCCGCACGTCTCGGAGGAGCGTCGCGCCCACACCCCGCCGGCCGTTATCCGGGTCGACGAACAGCCGATCGATGTACCCGTCGTCGCGCAGATCCGTGAAGCCGACGACTGTCCCCTCGAGCACCGCGACCCGGGTGCCGGCGGCGAGCCGGTCGGCGGTCCAGTGCGCCGCATCCGGTCTGCCGTGCAGCCACGCCGAGACCTGGGCTTCCGAGTAACGGGAGCGCGCCGTGATTCCGATGGCGCGCTCGAAGATGTCCAGGGTCCGGGCGCCGTCTTCCGCGAGGAACGGACGCATGACGATTCCGGTCGGGGAGAACGAGCGGACCATCGCCGTGCGGGGCCACCGATCGAGCCCCTGCTCCGTCTCGCGCTCACGCACCGCGCGCAGTCCCGCTGTTAGAGCAGTCGGTGCGAGTGCTCGGAAGCCCAGACGGGAGTAGTAGGGCGCGTTCCACGGCACCCGCTCGAAGGTGGTCAGCGTCAGCCCTCGCAGACCCTCGGCTCGAGCCCACTGCTCCACGCGGTCGATCAGCTTCGCACCGAGACCCCGGCGCGCGGAGGCGGGGTCGACGGTGACCTGTTCGATATGGGCGTGCTCCTCGACGACGTCGACGAGGACGTAGGCGACGGGCTCGTCCTCGCCGTCCACGGCGACCCAGGCGCGCCGCCCCTCGACGTACGGCGCCAGATCATCCGTGCTCGGAGGATCGTCGTCCGCGATGGCATCCATCCCGATCGCCGCGAACGCTCGGCCCGCGCGACGCTCGATCTCCCGCAGCGCTTCGATGTCCGTGGCGTCGGCGGAGCGGATCACGGGTGTCGCGGGGGCGTCCGTGGACGCGGCCGCAGAGAAGGTCGGATGCTCCGACTCGGTGCCGCCGTCGGATCGCAACCGTGCCCAGACGTCCAGAGTCGTCCACTCGCCCTTGAACCAGTCCGCATCGACGTGGCGAGCCTCATGACGGAAGGCGAGCGCCGCGAAGACGCGTCCCGAGGCCGCATTGCGCGCGTCCGTCTGGGCGATCACCCGATGTGCGCCGTTCTGGAAGAGGGCGTCCACGACGGCTCCCACCGCCTCCCTGGCGAAGCCGAGGCCGTGGAACTCGCGCGCCAGGGTGACGCCCACCTCGAAGGTGTCGGGTTGATCCGCGAGAGCATGAACCGCGACATCGCCGACGAGGCGACCGTCCGGTGTCTTCATGCCGACCTGCAGCCACTCACCGCTGCCGGACACGACGGCGTGCGGCTGCGCTGCCAAGAGCGCATCCGCCTGCTCGGTGCTGTAGTCGGGGCTCCACGACTGCCACCGCGCGACCTCGGGGTCCCGGCGGTAGACGACGAACGCGTCACGATCGCGCGGACCGAGCGGACTCAGCACGAGTCGAGCGGTGTGCAAGGGGAACTCGATCACGCTCGCGAGGCTAGCAGCGGGTGGCGGCGTCGGCGCGGGGCAAGCCGGTCGTCCGCGGTTGCAAGACCGGTGATCCGACCCCGGCATCCTCCGACGCATCCCAGACTCGAAGGACTGGCGCCGTCACGTGAAGTCCCGTTGCAGAACGCTTACGACGGTCGGTTAGAGAAGGAGATCGGTCCAGCTGATCGTCTTCTCCCGCTCTTCGCTCATTCGCGACACGGGAACAAGTCGAGGCCGCGGAGTCGCCCGGAATCCGAACCTGAGCGGACCGTTAGCCAGCATCAATATGAGGTTCGCGTCGTACCAGGCCACCGCCTGCTTCAAGGAGGCGTGCTGAACCCAACGATGCACGCTTACCCACGCCAAGAAAGCCAAAGGCAAGAGAACCCATCTGGCCAACCCCCGCGACACGAGCACCAGCAACCAAGCTAGACCCTGAACGACCTTCATCAGATTCCCCCAAGAAAGTCCTCGAGGCGGCCAGAGAATGAGGGCAGTATCCCTAGGGCAACATCGAGCGGAGTGAGCGGGAAGGCACTCAGGCCGGTGAACAGCGACACGGGTCACTCTTTTCGAAGAGGGCACGCGAGGCACGACCCATTCTCCCGGAGGAAGAAAAAGGCCCGGATCCTGAAGGAACCGGGCCACTCTCTTACTCGCTGTGCGCGAGGGGGGACTTGAACCCCCACGTCCATAAGGACACTGGCACCTGAAGCCAGCGCGTCTACCATTCCGCCACTCGCGCGAGTCGTCTCGTTCCGAAGAACTCAACTTCGCAAAGATATCACGCGCTGCGACCCTCCGAGAAACCGGCCGCGCAGCACCCCAGAACCCGCAGAATCACGGCGGCGCGACCCCGCGGCGAGGCGTACTTCCAGCACACCTGGCTACGATGTCCCTACCGGTCGGCATGCCAGAGGAGCCCAGTGGGACTACTTGACAGCTTTGAGAAGGGTCTCGAGCGCGCTGTGAACAGCGCCTTCGCGAAGACCTTCCGCAGCGGCATCCAGCCCGTGGAGATCGCTTCGGCGCTTCGCCGTGAGGCCGATACCAAGGCCGCGGTCGTGAGCCGCGACCGCATCATCGCGCCGAACAACTACGTCGTGCGCCTCAGCATCGATGACGCCGACCGCATGCGCGGACTCGGCGGTGCGCTCACCGACGAGCTGCACGCCCTCCTGACGAAGCACGCGAAGGCGCAGGGCTACAGCTTCGCCGGCCCGCTCTCGATCGCGCTCGAGCCCGACGACAAGGTCGCGACCGGCACGGTGCGCGTCAGCTCGGGCACGGTCGAGGGCCGCGTCAGCTGGCAGGCCGTGGTCGACGTCGACGGCCGCCGTCACGTCGTCTCGCGCGCCCGCACGGTCATCGGTCGCGGATCGGATGCCGACATCACGATCGCGGACGCCGGATCGAGCCGCAAGCACGCCGAGATCCTGTGGGACGGCGAGCGGGCCATGATGCGCGACCTCGGCTCCACCAACGGCACCAAGGTCAACGGGCAGAAGCTCCGCGAGGCGGCGCTCCCCTCCGACACGACGATCACCATCGGCCGCACCGACCTCGTCTTCCGCATCGTGCCGCAGGCCGCCCCCGCGCGCTCCGGCGGCGATGCGTCCACCCGCATGTTCGGGGGCCTCTCATGAGCGCCCTTCGTCTCGGAGCTCCGCTCCTCGCTCAGGAACCGCACCGCGGCACCAAGGAATCGGCGGGGGGCCTCTCATGAGTGAACTGGTCCTGCTCCTGCTGCGCATCGGGTTCCTTATCGTGCTGTGGTTCTTCGTGTTCGGCGTGGTCTACTCGCTGCGCGCCGACCTCTTCGGCGTACGCGCCCGCAAGCTGCCGGCCGAGGCCACGGCGGGCGCCCCGGCATCCGCCCCCGCCGCCGCACCCGTGGCGAAGCCGGCATCCGCGAAGCCGTCCACCGGCCCGGCGACCGTCGCGACCGCCAAGCGCCTCGTCATCACGTCCGGCCCGAAGGCGGGGCTCGAACTGCCGTTGGGCGGCGATTCCCTGACCATCGGGCGCTCCAGCGAATCGGCGCTCGTGATCCGTGACGACTACACGTCGAGCCACCACGCGCGGCTGATGCTGCGCGGCGACGCCTGGGCGATCCAGGACCTCGGGTCCACGAACGGCACCTTCGTCGCCGGCCAGCGCGTGTCGGACCGCCCCGTCTCCCTCTCGCTCGGAACTCCCATCAAGGTGGGCGCCACGACCTTCGAGCTGCGGGCCTGACACCGGCATGGTCTTCGAGGGCTCGAGCGCCGCGATCTCCCACACCGGGAAGGTCCGCTCCAACAACCAGGACTCCGGATACTCCGGGGCGAACCTGTTCGTCGTCGCCGACGGCATGGGCGGACACGCGGGCGGCGACGTCGCCTCGAGCATCGCGATCCAGCGGCTCGAGCCGCTCGACCAGGCGTACGCCACGACCGACGATGCGCAGGCCTCGCTGCAGGCCGCGGCCACCACGGCCGCCGGAGACCTCATCCGCGCCGCGAAGGACCGCCCCGAGCTCGCCGGCCTCGGCACGACGCTCAGCGCGATCATCATGGTCGACGACTACGCCGTCATCGGCCACATCGGCGACTCGCGCATCTACCTGTACCGCGACGACGAGCTGACGCAGATCACCGCCGACCACACGTTCGTGCAGCGCCTGGTCGACTCGGGCCGCATCACGCCCGAGGAGGCCCGGTACCACCCGCGGCGCTCCGTGCTCATGCGCGTGCTCAGCGACATGGACTCCGATCCCGAGCTCGACATGTTCGTCATGCCGACGCAGCCGGGCGACCGGTGGCTGCTGTGCTCCGACGGGCTCTCGGGAGTGGTCGACGAGACGCGCATCCTCAAGGCGATGCGGCTGGGCCTCGCTCCGGGACGCACGGCCGACAACCTGCTCAAGCAGGCGCTCGACGGCGGCGCCCCCGACAACGTCACGATCGTGCTCGTCGACGTCGGCGGGGCTCACCCCCTCTCGTCGGGCACCCCGACCATCGTCGGTTCTGCGTCGAACCCCTCGGGCGTCATCGTGCCGCCGGTTCGTGCGCCGCGCAGCAACTGGCTGCACCCGGTGCGCCAGGCGGCCAACGAGCCGAGCCACTTCGAGCCCGCTCCCGAGTACCTCGAAGAGCTCATCGAGGAAGACCGCCGGCGCGCGACGCGGCGCCGCATCGGATGGATCGCCGCGATGCTGCTCGTACTGGCGATGCTCTTCTTCGCCGCCTTCGCCGCCTACAGCTGGACGCAGACGCGCTACTTCATCGGCGCCGACGACGACAGCGTGGTGATCTTCCAGGGCGTGCAGCAGAACATCGGCCCGATCACGCTCTCCACCCCGGTGGAGGACACCGAGATCCTCCTCGCCAACCTGCCCGAGTACCAGCGGGCCTCGGTGGAGCGCACGATCAGCGCCCGCTCGCTCTCCGACGCGATGGCGATCGTCGAGCGGCTGCGCGCGGGTGCCGACGCGAACGTGCTGCCCACTCCCCTGCCGACGCCGACCCCGACCGAGACCCCGGACGGAGGTGACGGATGAGCACCGACGTCGCCACCGACACCGCGGTCATCACGGCGCTCAAGCGCCTGCGGATGCCGCAGACGCAGCGCAACCGGGAGTTCTGGCTGCTGCTCTTCGCCTGCGCGATCAGCGGCGCGTCGCTCACGCTGGTGCAGCTGGGCGCGCTCGGGCTGATCGACCCGATGATCCTGGCGATCGGCGGCGGCCTGGCCGTGCTCGCCTTCGCGCTGCACATCGTGCTGCGGATCGTGGCATCGGATGCCGACCCCTTCGTGCTCCCAATCGCGACGCTGCTCACCGGTCTCGGCATCGCGATGATCTACCGCATCGACATCGCCTTCAAGAACACCGGCTGGGACGCGTACTCGACGAAGCAGCTGGCCTGGACGGGCATCTCCCTCGCCGGCGCGATCGCGGTCGTCATCCTGCTCCGCAACTACCGGGTGCTCTTCCGCTACACCTACATCTTCGGTCTCGCCGGCATCCTGCTGCTCCTGCTGCCGTTCGTGCCCGGCCTCCGCATCCCCGACGCCAACGCGGCCGTGTGGGTGTCGCTGGGCGGCGCCTTCGCCTTCCAGCCGGGTGAGCTCGCGAAGATCTGCCTCGCGATCTTCTTCGCCGGCTACCTCGTTCGCACCCGGGAGAGCCTGACCTCCGTCGGCACGAGGTTCCTCGGCATCACGTGGCCGCGCATGCGCGAGCTCGGCCCGGTGCTCGTCGTCTGGGCGATCTCGCTCGGCATCATCGTGATCCAGCGCGACCTCGGCACCGGAACGCTCATCTTCGGCATGTTCGTCGCGATGCTCTACGTCGCCACCGGCAAGACCAGCTGGGTGGTGATCGGCCTCGGGCTCGTCGTGGCGGGCGTCGCGGTCGCCACGCAGATCCTCAGCTACGTGCGCGGGCGCTTCATCAACTGGCTGTTCCTGTTCGACCCCGAGCAGGTCGACCCGGACGTTGCCGGGTACCAGCCCATGCAGGGGCTCTTCGGACTCGCGCGCGGCGGTCTCATGGGCACGGGCTGGGGCCAGGGCCGCCCCCAGGTCACTCCCCTGGCGCACAGCGACTACATCATCACGAGCCTCGGCGAGGAGATCGGCTTGATCGGGTTGTTCGCCATCCTCGCCCTGTACATGGTGTTCGTCAGCCGCGGCATCCGCGTGGGTCTCGCCGGGCAGGACGACTTCGGCAAGCTGCTCGCGACCGGGCTGTCGTTCACCATCGCCCTGCAGGTGTTCATCATGTTCGGCGGCGTGACCCGGCTCATCCCGCTGACCGGCCTCACCACGCCGTTCCTCGCCGCCGGCGGCTCGTCGCTGGTCGCGAACTGGCTGATCGTGGCGATCCTGCTGCGCATCTCCGACGGCGTGCGCCGCCAGCCGAGGGTGGTGATCGGATGACCAAGGAGCTCCGCCGCCTCAGCATCGTGATGCTGTTCATGTTCATCGCTCTGTTCGCCGCGACCAGCTGGGTGCAGGTCGTCGCCGCCGACAGCCTGGCGCAGGACAGCCACAACAAGCGCACGCGCCTCGACAGCTACGGGATCCAGCGCGGGTCGATCATCGTCGACGGCACCGCGATCGCCACGTCGGTGCCGAGCGACGACACCTACCGCTTCCAGCGCGTCTATGCGGATGCGCCGATGTGGGAGCCGGTGACCGGGTACTTCAACCCCGCCCTCGACTCGCGCACCGGGCTCGAACAGGCCATGAACGCCGACCTCTCGGGCACGGGCGCGAACGCCTTCTTCGCCGAGATCGACCGCATCCTCTCGGGCCAGCCGCAGCGCGGCTTCAGCGTGGAGCTGTCGCTCGATGCGGCCGCGCAGAAGGCCGCGTTCGACGCGCTCGGCGACCTGCAGGGCGCGGTGGTCGCGATCGAGCCCAGCAGCGGACGCATCCTCGCCCTGGTCTCGACCCCCGGCTTCGACACGAACCTCCTGGCGACGCACGACGCGGATGCCGCGAACGCCACGTACGACCAGCTGCAGGACGACTCGCAGAAGCCCCTCTCCAATCGGGCCATCGCGGGCGACCTGAACCCGCCGGGGTCGACGTTCAAGCTCGTCGTCGCCGCGGCCGCGTACGCCAGCGGCGACTACACGCCGGACTCGACCCTCCCGAACCCGGCGCTGTACACGCTGCCCGGCTCGTCGAACCGGGTCTCGAACGCCTGGGGCGGCACCTGCGGCGAGGGCGAGTCGGTGACGATCGCCGAGGCGATCCGCCTCAGCTGCAACATCCCGATGGCCGAGCTCGCGGTGGAGCTGGGCGACGACGCGATCCGCGAGATGGCCGAGAAGTTCGGGTTCAACCAGAGCTTCCAGACGCCGCTCGAGTCCACGGCATCCAGCTACCCACGCGCGCTCGACGACGCCCAGACCGCTCTCACCGGGTTCGGGCAGGGTCAGGTCACCGCGACGCCGCTGCAGATCGCGATGGTGTCGGCCGGGATCGCCAACGACGGCGTGGTGATGAACCCGCACATGGTGGATGCCGTGATCGGCAACGACCTGTCGGTGATCCGCTCGTTCGAGAACACCGAGTTCGGCCGTGCACTCGAGGCGGATGCCGCCGACGACGTCACCCGCGCGATGGTCGCGAGCGTCTCAAACGGCGCTGCGCAGGGTGCAAGAATAGACGGGATCGACGTGGCCGGGAAGACCGGCACCGCTGAGAACGGGAACAAGCCGCATACGTTGTGGTTCACCGGCTTCGCGCCGGCGGACGACCCCGCGGTGGCAGTAGCGGTCGTCGTCGAAGACGGTGGCGGGCAGGGACAATCCGGATCCGGCGACACGATCGCCGCTCCGATCGCGAAGAAAGTCATAGAGGCGGTGCTGGGCAGATGAGGCCGACGCAGGGTGTGTCGTTCGGTGGTCGCTACGAGCTGCAGTCGCGGATCGCGATCGGCGGCATGGGCGAGGTGTGGGAGGCGACGGATCACGTCATCGGACGTACCGTCGCGATCAAGATCCTCAAGGACGAGTACATGGGTGACCCCGGGTTCCTCGAGCGCTTCCGCGCCGAGGCCCGTCACGCTGCGCTCGTCAACCACGAGGGCATCGCGAGCGTGTTCGACTACGGCGAGGAGAACGGCAGCGCCTACCTCGTCATGGAGCTCGTGCCCGGCGAGGCCCTCTCGACGATCCTCGAACGCGACGGGGCCCTGAGCGCCGACAAGACGCTCGACATCGTCGCGCAGACGGCATCCGCCCTGCAGGCCGCGCACGCCGCGGGCCTCGTGCACCGCGACATCAAGCCCGGCAACCTGCTGATCACGCCCGACGGCCGCGTCAAGATCACCGACTTCGGCATCGCGCGCATCGCCGACCAGGTGCCGCTGACCGCCACCGGTCAGGTCATGGGGACGGTGCAGTACCTCTCGCCCGAGCAGGCGTCGGGGCACCCGGCGTCGCCCGCCACCGACACCTACTCGCTCGGCATCGTCGCGTACGAGTGCCTGGCCGGCAAGCGCCCCTTCACGGGCGAGTCGCAGGTCGCGATCGCGATGGCGCAGATCAACGAGCAGCCGCCGCCCCTTCCGCCGACCGTCCCGATCCCGGTGCAGAACCTCGTCATGGCGATGATCGCCAAGAAGCCGGCCGATCGTCCCTCGTCGTCCGCGACCGTCGCCCGTGCCGCGCAGGCCCTGCGCCGCGGCGACCTGAACTCCGCGGCGATCGCCGTGCCCGCCATCGCGAACGGCGGCGTGGCCGACGACGACGCGACTCGCCTGCTCACGGCGTCGAACGACGCGGGCGCGACCCGGGTGCTCCCGACCACCGCGCAGGTCCCGGCCACCGACCCCGCAGAGGACGAGACGGCCGCGAAGAAGAAGAAGCGCAGCGCCTGGACCTGGCCGCTCATCGCCCTGATCGCGCTGCTCGTCATCGTGCTCGGCGGCACCATCTGGGCACTGATGAGCCAGAACTCCGGCGGCGAGCAGCCGTCGGGATCCCCGTCGGTGTCGCGCACGCCCACCCAGACGCCCTCCGACACGCCGACGCCCGAACCCGAGCCGACGCGCGTCGACGTCACCGGGCTCAACCTCGTGGGCATGGACTGCGCCACGGCGACGCGCACGCTCACCGACGCCGGCTTCTCGAGCGACATCAACTGCGTGACCGGCGACCCGGCGCCCAGTGACGGCGAGGTCGACCGGGTTTACCGGGTCGAGCCGTTCGGCAACGTGGAGGTCACGCAGCCGATCACCCTCACGGTCTACGGTGCGCGCACGGCGCTGCCCGTCCCGACCGACGCACCCACGATCACCGGCGCTCCCACCGCCAACGGCACGGTCTCGATCTCGTGGGGCAGCGGCTTCACCTGCCCGAGCGGCACGACGCTCTCCGGGTACACGGTCAACCTGACGAACGGCACGTTCGTGACGGGCGGACCCAACTTCCCGGCCACCCAGCGCAACGCTCAGGTCAAGGTGGCGGATGCCGCGGGCCAGCAGCTCATCGCGACCTACCAGGGCCTGTGCTCGGGCGGCGACCAGCGAACGTCCGACGCCTCCCCGCAGCTCTCCGTGACCATCACCCCCGCCTCGGAGAGCGGCGAAGGTCAGGAAGACTGACCGCGTAAGGGTAGCCTTTACTTCCATCAACGAAACTGCCGTACCAGGGGGTCATCCGTGTCCACAGAGCCACGCGTGCTCGCGGGGAGATACCGCGTCGACGAGCTCATCGGGCACGGCGGGATGGCGAAGGTCTACCGCGGCTACGACCTGACCCTCGGTCGTGAGATCGCGATCAAGATCCTCGACCCCGAGCTCGCCCGCGACACGGCGTTCCGCACGCGCTTCCGCCTCGAGGCGCAGGCCGCGTCGCGCATGTCGCACCCCTCGATCGTGCGGGTGTTCGACGCGGGCGACTCGTCGACCAGCGGCGCGGCAGACGACCCGCCCTACATCGTGATGGAGCTCGTCAAGGGCACCCTGCTGAAGACGATCATCGCCGACGGCCCCGTGCCGCTCACCGACGCGGTGCGCTACGTCGACGGCATCCTCGAAGCCCTCGACTACTCGCATCGCGCCGGGGTCGTGCACCGCGACATCAAGCCGGGCAACGTCATGGTGACGCCCGACGGCAAGGTGAAGGTGATGGACTTCGGCATCGCCCGTGCCGTCTCCGACTCCTCGTCGACGGTCGCCGAGACCACCCAGATCATCGGCACGGCCGCGTACTTCTCGCCGGAGCAGGCGAAGGGCGAGCCGGTCGACGCCCGTGCCGACCTCTACTCCACCGGCGTCGTGCTCTACGAGCTGCTGACCGGCCGCCAGCCGTTCCGGGGCGAGTCGCCCGTGGCGGTCGCGTACCAGCACGTCAGCGAGACGCCCGTGCCTCCCACCGAGCTCAACGAGACCGTGCCGGGTGCGCTCGACGCGATCGTCCTGCGGGCGCTGGCGAAGGATCCGTACCAGCGGTATCCGGATGCCGCGAGCTTCCGCGCCGCGCTCGACGCGGCGGTCACGGGAGCGGCGCCGAGCCGCAAGGAGATCGGCGCGCTGACCAGCGAGCTGTACGGTCCCAACCCGCGCCAGGCGCAGGAGACCGCGCGGTCGCTGCGCCAGCTCAGCACCGACACCACGATGGCGCGCACGCAGTCGGGTCCTCCCGTCGCCTGGATCTGGGCCGGCGTGGCCCTGCTCGCCGTGCTCGTCGCCTCCGTCCTCTTCTGGGTCGTGACGGTGCGGGGGCCCGAGGTCCCGTCGAGCGCCCGGGTCGTGCCCGACCTCGTGAACGTCGCCTCGGATCGCGCCCAGGCGGACCTCGCCGAGCTCGACCTCACCGCGAAGCTGGTGCTCGAGCCGAGCGCCGAGGTGGCCGAGGGCAACGTGATCCGCACCGACCCGCAGGCCGGCGTCGCGGTCGACAAGGGCGACCTCGTCACCGTCTACGTCTCGACGGGACAGGAGATGGTCACGGTGCCGGGGATCGAGGGCATGTCCCTCGACGCGGCCCGGCAGGCGCTGGCCGACGTCGGTCTCGAGATCGGGACCATCATCCAGCGGAACGACCCGGCCCTCGCGGCGAACACGGTCATCACCGCGAGCGAGAAGGCCGACGCCGAGGTCGCCCCCGGCACGGTCGTCAACGTCACCATCGCCAGCGGCAAGGTCACGCTGCGAGACCTGGGCGGGTTCACCATCGAGGCCGCGCAGCAGGAGATCGAGAGCCTCGGGCTCACCTCGTCGACCGTCGAGAGCCCGGACTGCCCGACGACCCAGCCTCCGACCGTCTCGTCGATGTCGGTCGCGCCCGGCGATGTTCCGGTGGGCTCGAACGTGGAGCTCCGGTACTGCACCGGCGCCGGCTGAGCAGACCGGCCTGCTCCACCCCCTCCGTCAGGCGAGTGGGTGCAGCCGCTCCGAACGGGCGACGGCATCCGCGTTTCCGACCAGGGCGAGCCAGTTCGCGAGCAGTCGGTAGCCGCCCTCGGTGAGGACGCTCTCGGGGTGGAACTGCACCCCGAGGATCGGGAGCTCGCGATGCGCGAAGGCCATGACCGTGCCCGCCTCCGTGCGCGCCGTCACGACGAGCTGCGCCGGAAGGTCCGCCTCGGCGATCGCCAGCGAGTGGTACCTCCCGGCAGCGAAGGGCGAGCGGATGCCGTGGAACAGCGCCGAGCCGTCGTGCTCGACCGCCGAGACCATGCCATGCATCAGCTCGGGCGCCTCGGTGACCGGTGCGCCGAACGCCTGGCCGATGGTCTGGTGGCCGAGGCAGACGCCGAGCAGCGGCATCCGTCGTTCGGCGGCCATCCGCACCGCCTCGACGGACACGCCCGCGTCGGACGGGGTTCCGGGTCCGGGTGAGAGCAGCACGGCGTCGAACCCGGGGAGCAGGGCGTGCAGCGCGGTCGCGTCGACGGCATCCGATTCCACGAGCGCCGTCTCGGCGCCGAGCTCGTGCAGGTAGCCGACGAGCGTGTGCACGAAGCTGTCGTGGTTGTCCACGACGAGCACGCGGGTCATTCGAGGTCGACCTCGCCCGGCGTGATGAGCGGGCTCACCCACGGGAACACGTACCAGAAGAGCCCGTAGAGCACGGCGGCGACCACGACGAGCAGGATGATCACGCGGATCCACCACGGACCGGGCAGCAGGCGCCAGAGTGCGGCGTACATCGGTTCTCCTCGTCGCTCTCTACAGGGATGGGGCGGCCGGCGGGGGCGGCGGATCGGTCAGCGCCGACGGCGGTCCTTCGGCGCGGGGCTGGAAGCTCTCGAAGACGCCGTAGGCGACGATCCGCTCGGCGAGGGAGTACAGGGGCGAGCAGGCCGTGAGGGTGATGTACCGCTCCCCCGTCGCGACCTCGGGCATCTGGGGCACGTCGGCGAGCACGTCGGTCTGCGTCGGCTTCACGTACTCGAGCGTGCGGAAGCGGTAGGTGAACCAGCCGTCGGGCGTCTCGACGACGATCGCGTCGTTCAGCTGCAGCTTGTCGAGCTGGTTAAACGGCTTCCCCCAGGTCGTGCGGTGCCCGGCCATCGCGAAGTTGCCGACCTCGCCGGGCATCTTCGAGTCCTTATAGACGCCGATGCCGAGCTTGTCGAGGGTGCGCGCCCGCGAGGTGCCGCCGTAGATGCCCTTGATGTAGTCGGTGCCGAAGCGCGGGATGTGCATGAGGCCGAGCTGCTCGGTCTCAGCGGGCACGGCGGGGATCACGGGCTCGTAGGAGGTCGTGCCGTCTTCGGCCTCGACGAGCGGCGGAGGTTCCGGAGCCGGCTCCGCGGCCCAGGACGCCGCCACCGCCGCGCCCTCCTCGTTCTTCTGGGCGTTGATGATGACGTCACCGATCCACATCTGCCACGCCACGAACAGCAGCACGAGCACGCCGGCGGTCAGCAACAGCTCCCCGAGCACGCTCGAGAACGTGGCGCGCGATCGAGGACGGGACCGTCGCGGGCGTCGCCCCCCAGGCACGACGGATGCAGTCATGGCGAGATCCTATCCCCTCGCCCTGTGGCGTCGTCCCGACCGCGACGCGGGATGCGGCATCCGTTCTCCGTGCGGATGGCCGCTTTCGGTACAATGCTGGAATGGCACGAGACCGGAAGACCGAAGAACCCGCTGTCGAGCGCGCGGAAGGCGAGGCCGCCCCCAACGCCGTGTGGTTCAAGCCGGTGATGATCGGCTTCATGCTGCTGGGTCTCATCTGGATCCTCGTGTTCTACATCTCAGGACAGCAGTTCCCGATCCCCGGGCTCGGCAACTGGAACCTCGGGATCGGACTCGGCATCGCGCTCATCGGGTTTCTGATGACCACCCAGTGGCGCTGACCCGCCCCTCTTCCTCCGAAGGCCCCTCGCACCCGCGGGGGGCCTTCGCCGTTCCCGGCGCAAGAACAGCGCTGCGGGACGAAAGACGGAGTTATCCACAGCGCCATCCACAGGGTGGGGAGAATTACACCGGTGTTATTCACACCTGTTAACGGTGCTGTTGAGAAGTCCGATCAGGCGCCGAGGATCAGCGGCGGCACGAACGCGACGAGCAGCAGCAGAACGACCGTCAGCCCGATCAGCGCCGCGATCTGCCATGTGCGCTGCTCGCGGCGCTTGGTCTTGACGAGCACGAGGGCGACGAGCGCGCCCACGATCGCACCGCCGAGATGCGCCTGCCACGCGATCCCCGACACGAAGAAGCCGTAGGCGAAGTTGATGCCGAGGATCACGAGGATGCCGGTGACGTTGGCTCCGATGTGCCGGCCGATGATGAGCAGGGCGGCCATCAATCCGAAGATCGCACCGGAGGCGCCGACCGTGGCCTGCGTCGGGTCGAGCAGCGCGACCATGACGGAGCCACCCAGACCGCTGACGAGGTACAGCGCGAGGAAACGCACACGCCCGAGCATCGGCTCGAGGCTCTGTCCGAGCATCCACAGAGCGAGCATGTTGAGCGCGAGGTGGATGAATCCGCCGTGCGCGAAGACCGCCGTCAGCAGGCGCCACGGCTCGAACGGCATCCCGGACAGATCGGGATAGAGGTAGACCCCCGCGAAGAGCAGCTGCTGCGTGAGGGTGTCGCCGAGACCGGGCACGAGCTGCAGCAGGCCGATCAGCGAGGTCACGGCCAGGAGCACGTAGGTGACGACCGGCCGCCCGCTGCGGACGGGGGAGAGGGTCGCCGCACCGCCGCGGCCGCTCCAGCGGCGCTCCGCGCGCTTCTGGGCGGGCGTGCGGTTCTTGCGCTCCGCCTTCATGCACTCCGGGCAGATCACTCCGACCGGTGCCGGCGTCTGGCACTCGGGGCAGATGGTGCGGAGGCAGCGCTGGCAGAGCACGAAGCTCTGCCGATCCGGATGCCGGTAGCAGAAGTTGTCGCGGTTGGTCGCGAACTCAGGCGTCGTCATCCGGATCGGCCGCGCTCGCGTCAGGCCGCGACGACGTCGATCGAGTGCAGCACGACCGGCTCGACCGGCTTGTCGCCGGCGCCGGTGCGGACGGCGGAGATGGCGTCGACGACGGCCTTCGAGGCGTCGTCGGCGACCTCGCCGAAGATCGTGTGCTTGCCCTGCAGCCACGGGGTCGGGTCGGTCGTGATGAAGAACTGCGACCCGTTGGTGCCCTCGAGCTGACCGGTGATGGCGTTGCGGCGGAGGCCGGCGTTGGCCATCGCGAGGATGTAGGGCTCGTTGAAGTCCAGCTCCGGGCTGATCTCGTCGTTGAAGTTGTAACCGGGGCCGCCGACGCCCTGTCCGAGCGGGTCGCCGCCCTGGATCATGAAGTTGGGGATGATGCGGTGGAAGATGACGTCCTTGTAGAGGGGTCCCTCGCCCGGCTTGCCGGTGGCGGGGTGCGTCCACTCCTGGGTGCCGTCGGCCAGGCCGACGAAGTTCTTCACGGTCTTCGGGGCCTGGTCGCCGAAGAGGTTGATGACGATGTCACCGTGGTTGGTGTGCAGGGTCGCGACGTGGGAAGCATGAGGCATGCATTCATTCTCGCAGAGCTTTCCCGGGGATCGCCCGGGTTCTGCCGCCCTGTGGGACAGATGTCAAGGGGCGGCGATTCCCTCCCCTCATCCAGGCTCGTCTGGCAAGATGGGGAACCCGTACTCCACATGGACAGGAGAGCAACGTGAGCCTCAGCCGTAAGCGGAAGAAGCAACTGCGTCGTCTGCAGAAGGACGCGAACCAGCTCTGGGAGGCCCAGCAGGAGCTCGTCGGGCACGCTGCCGGCGTCGCCCGGGAAGCCGGTCGCCAGCTCGGCAACTTCAACCGGGAGCAGGTCGTCCCGGTCGTGCAGGACACCTACAACCGTCGTGTCGCGCCCGTGGTCAACCCGGTCGTCAAGGCCGGCAAGCACGTGGTCGACGAGAAGGTCGTCCCGATCGTCGGCGGCGTGGTGGGCAGCGCCCTCACCGCCTGGGACGTCGCGAACGCCAAGCGTCACGGCCTCGAGCCGAAGAAGTCGAAGAAGAAGGCCAAGAAGAGCGCCGGCGTCGGCTCGGTCATCGCGCTGCTGCTCGGTGTCGCCGCTGCGGCCGGTGTGCTGTACGCCGCCTGGACCGCCCTGCGCGCGGATGACGAGCTGTGGGTCGCCGACGACCCGCTGTCCGCTCCCGACGCGTGAGCGCAGACCCTTCCACCGACCCGCACGCGCGGGTCACGGACGCCGCGGCCGCCCGTGGTCTCGAGATCGAGATCCGCGAGCGGCCGCAGGCGCGCAGCCTGGCCGAAGCTGCGGAGCTCCTCGGCCTCACTCCGTCCGACATCGTGAAGACGCTCGTCGTGAAGCGGTCGGACGACACCTACCTGTTCGCCCTCGTGCCGGGCGGACGCTCCATCTCGTGGCCCAAGCTGCGCGCCCTCGTCGGCGTGAACAAGCTGCGCCTGCCCGAACCCGAACTGGCCCTCGCGGCCACCGGATACGAGCGCGGAACCATCGTGCCCATCGGCAGCACGAACGACTGGCCGGTCTACGCCGATGAGACGATCGTGGGCAAGCGGATAGCCATGGGCGCCGGATCGCACGGCTTCAGCCTCTTCGTCGAGGCGGACGACCTGATCGCCGCGTACGGGGCGACCGTGGCCGACATCTCCGAGCCGGAGAAGCCGCGGGACTGACCGCCTCGACTAGAGCAGCCCCGCCATGCGGAGCGAGATGTCGACGAGCTTGACCCGCTGCAGGTCGGCGACGGCCGAGCGCGTGAACCACGCCGCCATGTCCGTCGAGCCTTCGGTCTCGTAGCGGAGCCGGCCACCCGCGATGGTCGCGCGGTAGACGATGCGCAGCGTGTGCAGGGGCTGATCCGCCTGCTGCACGCGGCGGCTGGCGGGAATGACCCGGGAGTGGATGCCGAGCAGCTCGCCGACCTTCACCGTATAGCCGGTCTCTTCGCGGAGCTCCCGGCGTACGGCGTCCTCCGGCGCCTCGCCCGGCTCGAGTCCGCCGCCCGGCATGGTCCACGCGACCCGGCGCCCCTCGATCCAGCGCGCGAGCAGCAGCCGATCGTCGTCGTCGGTGACGACCGCATACGCCGCGACGCGCAGGTCCATGCCCTCACACTATCCGGCCGCGAGTCGGACGCTGGACGTGGGACTGCGACGGCGGGATCATGGGCGCATGGCGTTCGAGCTCCTCGACGGTCCGCGGATCGAACGGCGCGACGGGGCGCCGACCCTCGGCATCCGCGTCGTGACGCCGTTCCGGGGCATGCTCGGGGTCCGGGATTCCCTACTCCGCGAACTCGCCGACTGGCTCGAGGAGCACGAGGTCGAACCGGACGGACCGTGCTTCCTGCGCCTGCACACGGTCGACATGGCCCGTGACATGGACATCGAGGTCGGCGTCGTGAGCGGCGCGGATGCCGCGTCCGACCGCGTGCATCGGGGAAGCATGCCGGGTGGGGAATACGGGATCCTCGCCTACCGGGGCGGCTCACTGCAGGCCAACCGTCTGCTGCTCCACGACATTCCCGACAGGGGGCGCCGCTTCGACGCCGACCTCGCCACGGGCCGATGGGCCGGACGCTTCGAGCTGCTCCGCACCGATTCCCGCTCCGAGCCCCGCAAGACCGCGTGGACGATCGAGCTCGCCTTCCTCCTCGCCCCGGAGTGAGCGACCGATCACGAATCGAGAAGCAGCCCGACCACCGTCGACCTACGCTGACAGCACGCCCACCAGACGAGAGGACTCCCCATGGCCAGCGACAACGAGAAGAACTTCACCGCTAAGGAACGCGAGGCCATGCAGGCCGCCGCGAAGGAGGCCCGCGCCCGACGCTCACGGGCGAAGAAATCGCCGCAGGAGCTGCGCGCGGCGGGGGAGGCAGACCTGAAGGAGGCGATCGCCAAGCTGCCGGACGCCGGCGACAAGAAGCTCTCCGAACAGCTGCACGAGCTGGTGTCCGAGGTCGCGCCGGAACTCATGCCTCGCACCTATTACGGGATGCCCGCCTGGGGCAAGGACGGCAAGGTGCTGTGCTTCTTCCAGCCCGCGAGCAAGTTCAAGGTCCGCTACGGCACGTTCGGCTTCGAGCCGATCGCGAACCTCGACGACGGAAGCATGTGGCCGACGGCATACGCCCTGCTGGAACTGACGGCGGCGAACCGGAAGCTGCTGGCGGAGCGCATCCGTCTCGCCGTCGCCTGAGGCGCCGGGCGGAGTAGCGTGAGGGGGTGAGCAGCCTCCTCTTCCCCGCGTCCGTCTACTCCACCCGCCTCGAGCGCGCCGCCGCCCTCGCCGCCGACGCCGGATTGGATGCCGTCGTCGTCGGCCCGGGCCCGGACCTGCAGTACCTCCTCGGCGTGCGCGGCGACACGATCGAGCGTCTCACCGCTCTCGTGCTCGGCCCCGGCATCCGCCCGACCGTCGTCGTGCCGCGCATGGAGCTCGCGAAGGTGCGCTCCACCGCGGTCGGCTCCCTCGGGCTCGCGGTCGCCGACTGGGTCGACGGCGACGACCCGTACGAGCTCGTGGCGACCGCGGTGGGCGATGCCGTGCGCGTCGCGGTGTCGGATGCCCTGCCCGCTCTGCACGTCGTGCCGATCGGCGAGCGCCTCGGCGTGCGCGTAGAGCTCGCGACGCCGGTGCTTCGTGAGGGTCGGATGATCAAGGACTCCGCCGAGATCGCGGAGCTGCGCCGCGCCGGAGAGGCCATCGACGCCGTCCACCGCCGCGTACCGGGGTGGCTGCGCGCCGGACGCACGGAGCGCGAGGTCGCGGCAGACATCGCGGAGGCGATCGTCGCCGAGGGGCACGAGACGGTCGAGTTCGTGATCGTCGGCTCCGGGCCGAACGGCGCCGACCCGCATCACGAGGTCTCCGACCGGGTCATCGGCGACGGCGAGATCGTCGTGGTGGACATCGGGGGAGCGGTGCCCTCCGGGTACAACTCCGACAGCACCCGCACCTACGTCGTCGGCACCTCGTCGCCGGAGGCCGCCGAGCGCATCGCCGTGCTGGTGCAGGCGCAGCAGGCCGCCGTCGACGCCGCGCGCCCCGGGGCGACGGCATCCGAAGTGGATGCGGCCGCACGCCGGGTGCTCGCGGCTGCCGGGCTGGGCGAGGCGTTCCTGCACCGCACCGGCCACGGCATCGGCGTCTCGGTGCACGAGGAGCCGTACATCGCACCCGGCAACGACCTCGTGCTCCGCGAGGGCATGGCGTTCAGCATCGAGCCCGGCATCTACTTCGCGGGGGAGTGGGGCGCTCGGATCGAGGACATCGTCGTGCTGACGGCCGACGGGTGCGAGCGGCTCAACACGGCACCGCACGGGCTGACTCCCGCCGGCTGAGCAGCCCGAGAGGTCGAGACACGCCGCAGGAGGATGCCGGGATCCGGCGTGTCTTGACTCCTGGGTGCCGGATCCGCACGCGACGAGGCCGCCTCCTCTGGGGAAGAAGGCGGCCTCGTCTTGTGCGGAGGAGCGTGCGGGGGCTACGACTCCGTCCGTCGGCGCCGCATCACCAGCACGCCGCCTGCGGCGAGGAGGAGAAGCAGCACCGCGATCAGGGCGACCGGGACCGCACCGCCCGTGCCGGCGAGGCCGTCGCCGACCGCCCCGGACGCCGTGACCTGGATGGCCACCTCGGCGCTCAGCCCGGACGCCGCGCCGACTGCGATCAGCGTGTGCGCGCCGACCTCGGCGTTCGCGGGCACGGTCACCTGGATGCGGAAGGCGCCGGAGGCGTCGACCACCACATCGGTCAGGTGGATCGGCTCGGAGTACAGCGTGACCGACACGGTCTCGCCCGAGGCGAAGCCGCGACCGGCGAGCTCGACCGTCCCGCCCTGCACCACGCTCTTCTGCGCGGCCACGATCTCGGGCTGGAGCACCGGGGTGCTGCGGACGTCGAGCGTGAGGGGGGCGGACTGCGAGGGCTTGAAGGCCTCGTCGTCGGCGGGCACGAAGCGCGCGATGTAGGTGTGCGCGCCGGAGGTCGCGATGGTCACGTCCACCGTGGCCGTGCCTCCCGTGACCGTCGCCGATCCGACGACCGCATCGCCCTCGACGATCTCGACCGTGCCGGTCGCACCCGCCGGCTTCACCGTCGCGATCAGCGGCGTCGACTCCCCGGCGACCGGGTCGTCCGCGCCGGCGGCCAGCGCCACCGCGGTGTTCCGCGGCGCGTTCACGTCGCCGGCGACCCGCAGCGTCGCCCGGGCCTCGACCTTCGAGACGTCGCCGAGCGCGATGACCGGGTAGTCGCCGTCCACTGCTCCGGCGGGAACCGTGATGTCGCCGTCGATGGCGCCGAGCCCGTCGGCCTCCACGATCACCGGCTGCTCGCCGTCGATGCGGATCGACACGCTCTCCTCGGGGGCGAAGCCGGTACCGGTGACCGTCACCGTGTCGCCGGGCTTCGCGGTCTCGGGCGCCTGGATCTCGGGGGTGTAGACCGGCGCCGGGTCCTCGACGGCGATCTGCAGCTGCGCATCCGCCGACCGCACACCATCGTCTGCCGTGACGGTCACCGTGTAGGTGCCGGCCCGAGCGTAGGTGTGGGTGCCGGAGACCGTGCCGTCGACCGCCTCGGCGGTGACGACGGGAGACCCGTCGCCCCAGTTCACGACGACCGACGTCTCCTCGCCCTGGCCGCCGGTGATCGTCGCCAGCGCAGCGTCGAACTCCTCACCGGTGACCTGGGCGTCGACCGCTCCCGCGGTGACCGCCAGCGGAGCGGCCGCGGCTCGGTCGCCGTCCGAGGCGATCGCGAAGATGTGCACGCGACCGTTGTTGAGCGTGCCCGGCTCCTTCGGCATGGTGAGGGACTCGACCACCTTCGGAGCGCCGTCGGCATCGAGGGCGAGGGCGATCGGCGCCGTGGCGTAGATCGCGGTGTTCTTCACACTCGACTCCGGTCCGGTGCCCGAGAGGCGGCCCTCGGAGACCGTCAGCACGGTGTTGCCCTTGTAGGGCGTGCCCGAGGCGCCGACCCAGTCACCGAGACTGATCGTCACCGTCTGCGTGGTGCCGTCGGTGAAGTGCAGCGTGGCCTGCGAGTCGCGGTTGCTCTCGGTCGCGGTGCCGATGAACGCGAGCTGCGTCGCGCCGGCGCCCAGCGACACCTTCACGGTCTGGCCTTCACCGGTGATGTTGTCGGGCGCGCCCGGTGCCACCGCCGGCAGGTCGTAGGTCAGCGTCGTTCCGGGCACCGTGAGAGTCTGACCCTGCACAAAGCCGTCGGCGATCAGCTTGTCGCGGAAGTAGCCGTGACCCTGCGAGTCGCAGTTCGCCGCGACCGCGTTCAGGTCGCCGATGCACTGGTTGTTGAACGCCCCGACGAGCGTCTCGTCGCGGAACGCGGTGACCGTCGCGGTGGCCTGCGCCGTCGCGCCGCTCGAGTCGCGCACGGTGACGAGCGCCGAGTAGCTGCCCGGAGCGGTGAAGGTGTGCGGTGCCGCGACCTTCCACCCGCCGAGCTCGTCCCGGGCGAGCGTCACGTCGTCGACCTCGGTGCCGTCGCCGTAGTCCACGGTGACGGTGTAGCCCTCGGCATCCGTCTCCGTGCCGACGATCGTCGCGAGCGTTCCGGTGAACTCCGCGTCGACGGCGATGCGCTGCGACGCTCCCGCCGTGATCGAGAGTCCGTCGGCGGCGGCGGCCGACGCGAACAGTTCGACCTCCGACAGCGACAGCGTCGCGGCGGTCGTGGAGACCGTGAGCTTCACGGTGGTGTACCCCGAGGCGTCCTTCGCGGTGAAGGGGCGGGTCTGGGTGTCCCAACGGAAGGTCTCACCCTCGCGGCTGTCGAGCTCCGTCCAGGTGGTGCCGTCGAGCGATCCCTCCAGCTTCCAGCTGCTGGGGGCGTTCGCGGTGCTGGCGCTCGTGATCGTGTACTGGCCGATCGAGACCGGTCCGGACTGCGAGGTCCACACCAGCTCCGCCGTGTCTCCCGTGAAGTTCACCTTGGAGTTGCCGTTGTCGTCCACGAGGGCGCCGACGGGCGTGCCGTCGACGGCGGAGAGGATGCCGCGGCCGGCCTTCGTCGCATCCACCAGGGTGGTGGGCGTCTCGAGCTCCTCGTCGAGATCCTTGGCACCCCAGCCGGAGGGCGTGTCGCTCATCGTGAAGTCGAGCGTGCCGCCGTCGCGGAGCAGGTCGCCGTCGAACGTGGTCTCGTCGATCTGCGCGCCGTCGATGGTCACTCCGGCGACGTAGTGCTTGCCCTGGGACGCACCCTTGGCGGTGATGCGGAGCTCCTTGCCGCCGATCGAGACCGTCGCGCTGTCGAACAGCGGGGTGCCGATCGTGTAGTCGCCCGATCCGACCTCGAGCGGGTAGAACCCGAGGGCCGAGAAGACGTACCAGGCCGAGAACTCGCCGTTGTCCTCATCGCCCGGGTAGCCCTGGCCGATGTCGGAGCCGACGAAGAGGCGGTCCTGGATGTCGCGGATCAGCTCCTGCGCCCCCGACGGGTCGCCGGCCTCGGCCAGCACGTACGGGATGTGGTGGGCGATCTGGTTCGACATGCCGAGCATGCCCAGCCGCACGTCTCGTGCCTCGCGCGCCTCGTGGATGCCGGAGTAGTCGGCCTTCTCTCGCTCGGTGAGGAACTGGTGCATCACGTCGAGCAGACCGTCGCGTCCGCCGTAGAGGGCGGCCAGGCCGTCGACGTCGTGCGGAGCGTGGAACCCGAAGGTCCAGGCGCTCGCCTCGGTGAACGCTCCTCCCCATGCCTTCTTGTCGAAGTCGGCGCCCGAGGTCCACGATCCGTCGGCGTTCCGGGAGGTGAAGGTGCCCGCCTCCGGGTTGAACATCTCGACGTAGTGCTCGGCGCGGGCCTCGAAGTAGGTCGCCTCCTCCTGCAGCTGCGCGACGCGCTCGGCCGGGGTGTTCGGGTCTTCGGCGAGCGCCTTCGCCATCTCGGCGATGCCGAAGTCGTTGATGTAGCCCTCGAGGCCCCACGACGCGCTCTCGTGCGTGGTCGCCTCGGTGTACCCGAGGAAGATCGACTGTCCGAGGCCCTTGCGGCCGACCGCGTTGGAGGTCGGGAGGACGGTGGCGTTCTTGACGGCCGCGTCGTACGCCTCGAGTGCCGTCTCGGTGCTGAGGGCACCGGCGAGGTAGGCCTCGGCGAACGCGACATCCGAGCTCGTGCCGGTCATCAGGTCGGCGTATCCGGGGGAGGACCACCGGGCGACCCAGCCGCCGTCGCGATACTGTTGCACGAAGCCGTCGACGAGTTCCTCGGTCATCTCCGGGTAGAGCATCGAGTACAGCGGCCAGGCCGTGCGGTAGGTGTCCCAGAAGCCGTTGTTGACGTAGACCTTGCCGTCGACGATCTTCGCGTTGGTCTGCGTGTCGCTGGCCGAGCCGGTCGTGGCCGAGACGGGGCTGGCGTACTTGTAGACCGGCGCCTCCTCGGTGCCCGTGTTCTCGAACTGCGAGTTGGGGTAGAGGTTCAGCCGGTACAGGCTCGAGTAGAGCGTGACCAGCTGGTGGTCGGTCGCGCCCTCGACATCGCGCACGACGCCGAGACGCTCGTTCCAGGCATCCTTCGCGGCCGTCTGCGCGGCGTCGAACGAGACGCCCTCCAGCTCGAAGCCGTGGTTCTTCTTCGCCTGGTCCTGCGAGATGAACGACGAGGAGATGCGCAGTTCGACCTCGTCGTCGCCCGTCGTGTCGAAGGCGGCGAAACGCGCGGTTCCGTTGCGGTCGCCGACCGCGGTCGCGCCGGCCGAGGCGGGGGAGCGGTCGAAGGTGCCGTACACGAACATGCGCGTGCGTCCGGGCCAGCCGGAGCCGCCGTCCACCCAGCCGCTCACCGTGTCGCCGGTGATCGTCAGCTTCGAGGAGCCGGAGACCTGGTCGAGGAGGATCGAGCTGGTGTCGCCGGTGAACGTGAACCGGTAGATGGCGCCGTGGTCGGTGGCGGTGACCTCGGTGCGGATGCCGTTGTCGAAGGTCACGTCGTAGACGTCGGGCCGCGCGATCTCGTTGTCGTGCGAGAAGGTGAGCTTGCGGTCGTTGAGGTTCGACGTGGGGTTGCCGTTGGCGGCCGGCATGACGGCGAGCTGGTTGCGGTCGCCCATCCAGATGCTCGGCTGGTGCGAGAAGCCGATGCCGTTCAGCACGGGACGGTTCTGGGCGTTGTTCGCCCGCTGGTACTCGTACATCGTCCCGGTGCCCGTCGCGTTGGTCATCGGGGTGATGAAGTTGAAGCCGTTCGGCCACGCGGTGGCGGGCAGGTTGTTGCCGCGCGAGAAGCCGCCGGTGGAGTTCGTGCCGCGGCGGGTGTCGACGTACGACACCAGGCCGTCGCTGATGTCGCGCTCCTCGGCCGTGCCGATCTCGATGTCGTCGAGCCAGCCGGTGAAGGCGGTGGCGCCCGTGGGAGTCTCGATGCCCTCAAGGCCGTCGACCGGGTGGTCGTAGGTGAAGCGGATGTCCGTGACCGTCCGGCCCGCGAACTGACCGAGGTCGACCGTCACCTTGTTCCACTGGTTCGGCCAGAGCACGTTTGCCCGGCCCTGATCGGCGGCGTTGGCGCGATAGCCGTAGGAATCGACGGCGTCGCTCGTCGACAGGAGCGTGGTCTCGGCGTCTCCGTCGCTGAACGCGAGGTCCACGGCGACGAAGGTCGCGGCGTACGTCTGCTCGCCGTCGAGCACCGGGAAGACGAGGTACGACAGCCGGCTGTTCTCCTCGACCGTCACGTCGACGCCCGTGTAGAGGGTGCTGGTCGACGATGCCGCGCCCGCGCCGAGGTGGCGGCCGGAGTACTGCAGCGCCTTGGTTCCCGTGAAGCCCACGCCGGTCTTGGCGGTGTCGGATGCCGTGGGACCGTTGCCGATCTGCAGGCGCAGCGGGCCCGCGGCCGGGGCTTCCTCGCTGACCGTGATCGGCTCGAAGTCGGCGAGCTGGATGAGGTTGGTCGTCGGCGTGCGGTTCTCGAGCACGTCGAGGCGGTAGTAGAGGAACGCGGCGCTCGGGGTGGCGAGCTCGTAGGTGCGGGTCTGGCCGCGACCGGTGAACGACTCGCCGGTGCGCTCGTCGACCGTCGTCCAGTCGGTGCCGTTGTTGGATCCGAGCACGCGGAAGTTCCGGGGGTCGCGCTCCTGGGCGTCGTTGCCCGAGGTGAGCGTGTACCGCTGCAGCGGCTGCGCTGCGTTGAGCTCGTACTGCAGCCAGCCCTGGTTCACGAACGCGAGCCACTTCGTGGAGGCGTTGGCGTCGGCGGCGAAGGCGGCCGCCTCGTTCGGAGCGTTCTGCGCCGAGGCCGTCACGTTCTTCACGTCCGGGAGCATGCTGCCGGGTGCGAACCGGTCACCCGTCACGTTGACGGGCTGTCCGATCGCCGTGAGGGCAGGCGCAGCATCCGCCGCTTCGAAGGACGAGGCGAAGGTGTTCCCTGCCGCAGCTGCGGCCGGGAGCGGCGTCAGCATGGTCAGGGTCACCGTCAGCGCGGCGCCCGCCGCTGCCCAGATGCGTCCTGCGGGTCGTACGTTCCTCACGCGGGGAACCGTCATGGTTGCTCCTCAAACTCCACGGCTGTGTGTCGTTCGCCTGTCGCAGGTTCCGGGACCGGACTGCGCGACGTTTATGACATCGCTGTCATAGATCGAGACACTAACACAGCGGATGCCGCCCGGGGAAGATGCGATCGGCATCGGATGACCCGTCATAATGAGCAGACCATCCGAGGCTGCAGGAGCACGATGACATCACACGAAGGCGCGGCCACCCCCCGTCCCACACTCGCGCAGGTCGCGGCGCGCGCCGGCGTCAGCCTCAAGACCGCCTCGCGCGCACTCGGCGGCGAGTCGTACGTCAGCGACCAGACCCGGTCGATCGTGCTCGCCGCCGCCGCCGCTCTCGACTACCAGCGAAACGCCGCCGCGAGCCTCCTCGCCAGCGGCCGCCTCGCCGACTCCATCGGACTCATCACCGGCGACTTCACCAACCCGTTCTACTCCGCGCTCGCCCAGGCGGTCGAAGACGAGATCCGCCCGCGCGGCATGCACCTGTCGGTCGCGAACTCCCGGGAGTCCGCCGAGCAGGAGACGCGCGTCGCACGCGACCTGGCCGACCGGCAGACCAAGGCCGTCATCACCGTGTCGGCCATGACCGACCACAGCGACTACGCGCAGCTGCAGGCCCGCGGCATCCCCGTCGTCTTCGTCGACCGGCCCGCCGAGAACCTGGCGGCCGACTCGGTCGTGTTCGACAACCGCGAGGGCGGCCGGCTCGTCGCCCGGCATCTCCTCGAGGGCGGCCACCGCCGCATCGCGTTCATCGGCGACTATGCCTGGCTGCCCACCTACCGGCAGCGGCTCGCCGGCATGGGCGACGCGCTCGATGGATCGGATGCCGCGTGGCGCGACCTGCTGCGCACCGACGCCCACGACGTCGCCTCCTCGCGGGAGTGCGTGCGTGAGCTCCTGTCGCTCGACGATGCGCCGACCGCGATCGTCGCCGGCAACAACCGCATCCTGCTCGGCGCCATGGAGGAGATCACCGCCTCGGACGCCTCGCCCGCCGTCATCGGGTTCGACGACCCCGAGTGGGCCCGTGTGCTCGGGATCAGCGTCGTCACGGGAGACGTCGAGGAACTCGGACGCTGCGCCGCCCGTCTCGCACTCTCCCGCCTGGGTGACCGCACGCGCGAGCCGGAGAGCGTCGTCGTTCCCATGCGTCTGATCGAGCGGCGGTCGACGACCGCGGGTTGACCTGTCTTCTATGGGACATTTACGTCCCCATATGGAGTCATCTTTGCTATCCTCGATCGACGCCGCGCGGCGACCGAGGATCGGGGGCAGGGATGAGCGACTATCGGGTCGACCCGGACGGGGTGCTCGGCGTACTCGCCGGGCTCGATGACATTGGGGCGGACTTCGGGACGGCGGCGGTCGACGTCGACACCGCGGCCGACGACGGCGCAACCGCCCTCGCGATCGACGATCGCACGGTCATGTCGCGCGCGTGGAAGTCGTTCATGAACGAGCGCCGCTCGGTGCCCGGCAAGATCATGCACACGATCAACGTCTGCTCCCAGGCGGTGAGCGAGGCCACCCTCGCCGTCGTCGCCGGCGACGACCAGATGGCGACGGCGACTGTGAGTGCGCAGGCGCAGACCGGTTCTCCCTGGGGCATCGCCCCGTCGCACGCCTACATGCCGGCGCTGGCGGGATGAGCGCGATCACGGCCGAGCTGCCGAACGTCATCGACCCCGCCGTGCTCACCGATCTCGGCACGCGCATCTCCTCCGCCGGCGCGAAGCTCCACGAGACCATGGTTCTCGCCAACGAACGGTGGTCGTCTCTGCAGGACGTCTTCGTCGTGAGCAGCGCCGAAGGGGCGTACATGATGCTCGTTCCGGCCACGGCTGCCACGCGCCTGTTCGCCGAAGCGATGACCGCCGCGCAGAGCGCGTTGAGCGAGGCAGCGACCGACACCTTCCCCACCCTGCGCAGAACGCGGGAGCAGCTCGCGGCGCGCATCATCACGGTCAACGCGCAATGGGATGCCGCGCAGAGCGGTCTCGAGTCGGCGAACACCGCCTACTGGTCGGCCTACGAGTCGGATCCCGCCTCCGACACCACGAGGCGGATGGGCACCGCGCAGACGGATGCGACGGATGCCTGGCGGGCCGCCGATGCGGCGGTCGAAGAGCTGAAGGCCGACATCCGCGTCTTCATCCGCGACCTCGACGACGCCGAGGCCGACCTCGCGCGCAGCCTGGGAAAGATCAGCGGCGGCGACACGGTGACGGGAGCCTGGGGCGAGGAGGTGCGGGTGTCGCAGGCGTCATGGGGCGACAGCGTGCGCCCGTATCCCGGGGGCCCCGCGACCGAGGTCGGGTTCGCCGACCGCCTACGGGATCGACTCTCTACGAAGGTGGCGAACGCGATCTCCTGGCTATCGTCGGCCGACCCCGAAGTGGTGGAGGACTGGCTCGCCGACCACCCGGACTTCGCAGGTGCCGTGGGCTTCGTTGACGTCGCGGTGGCAGCGAAGCTGTGGAACGACCTAACGAAGAGGTCGGACCGTGATGCGTCGGGGACGTGGAGCGACGGCCCGCTCGCACAGCTCTACGACGTCGCCCCGGCTGCGGTGGGCAATCTCATGGAATCTCGGCAGAGGCACGCGACGAGTTCAACCGGGAATCGTTGACGCAGATGCTGAGCGGGGAGTTGACGGAGGAGCAGCGGGCGCAGTTGGAAGGGGTGCGGGACTATCTCGACGAGCAACGAGAACGCGATCCCGACGTCCCTGTCTCCCTCCTCTGCTTGTTCATGGACACGACCGAGGAAAAACCTCGTGCGACTCTCGGGTTCGGAGATGTCGATGGAGCAGACCAGATCACGACCGTGTCGCACGGGATCGAGACCGATCTGAACTCGTTGGAACCTTGGGCCGCGAGCGCTGTCAGCATGCACGACGACCTGAATGACGAGCTCGCCCGCAAGGGCTCGACGGCGTCGTCGGCCGTCGTGCTCTTCATCGAGTGGGACTCGGGCGGAATCAACAACGTCCTCAACATCGAGCGCCCCGACGGCGGCGCCGAACGGCTCGCACAACTGCAGCGCGGATTCCAGACCACGAATCCCGATGCACAGCTCGATCTCGACCTCCATTCGCTCGGCACGACCATGGCTGCCCAAATGATGGCCGATAACCCCGGGCTCGTCGACGACGCCTGGTTCTTCGGATCGGCAGGGATTACCCAGGATGCCGCGGTTGCCCTCGAACGTCAGATCCGCGAGGGTGACCTCACGCTCCATGTGACGCACGCCGACGACGACTGGGTGGCCCCCATCGGGCGGTTGCCCGCCTCCGAGCATCCGGTCGACCCGCGCACCATCGGCGCGGGGGTCGAGACGCCGACCGGAGAAGACAGCGGCAGGCCGCAGATCTTCTCGTCGAACGGAGGATGGGTCGAGGACTACCGCAGCCCCGAGGGTGAGAGGGGAGAGCGGACCGAAGGCCACAACTCGCAGCGGAGCGAAGAACTCATCTATCTCTTGGAGACAGAGCGCGAAGTAGCTCCCGGCGTCACACTGCCCATCTACCACTGGGACGAAGAGGCCGTCGGCTACCTCGACCCCGTCTCGCAGTCGTACAAGCAAGCCATCGTCGACCACGTCAAGGCGATTCTCGCCGGTGAGGCGGACGACAAATGACCCGGAGACGACCCACCGCTGTCGCGGCGAGCGTGGCTGCGCTGGTCTTCGGACTGACTGGATGCGGAGAACCGATGACCGATGGAGATCTTTTGGGACAGGCGCGTGACGTGAACTTCACGTTCAAAGCCGCACTCGCCGAGGTGCAGATGCAGGTGCTCGATGGCGAGTGGAAGGTCACCTACTACGGCGGGTCCCCGAAGATGTGCGGAGACAGTGGATATAGCTTCGCGTTCCAGCGCGCGACGCTTCCTCATTGGAAGTTGAACGAGCCCACCGGTGATGCCGCCGATCGCATCGCAGCGTGGCTCGACGAGAACGGGTGGGAGAACATCACCACTCAGGGATACTCCGGCGACATCGCTGACATCGTCATCCAAGCCGAGAAACCCGACGCCTACGTCGATCGACTCATGATCGACATCAGCCCGGACCCCGACACATACGACATCGCCACGATCACAGCCGAAACTGCCTGCTTCACGACCGATGTGGACCGTCTCGACGCGTTACTCGAACCCGGTGCGGCGGAGGATTCCGAAGATCTCGAGAGGGTCCCCAGCACCGAGCATCCCACCGCGAAGCCGAGCTTCGGCTACACCCCCGACGGCAAGCGCCGCTTCTGGGATACGGACGGCGAATGAACAGGGCGAATCGACGCAGCGCTGTCGCGGTAATCGCGACGGCACTATTGATCGGACTGACCGGATGCGGAGAGCAGATGACCGACCAGGAACTCCTCGAGAAGGCGCGCGACGTGAATTTTGCTTTTAAGGCCGCCCTCGCGGACGTGCAGGTGCAAGTCTTCGACGGTGACTGGAAGATCTACGACTATGGCGCGACGCCGTCGGATTGCGGGGACGGGCGCTACGACTTCACGTTCAAGCGCCGCACCGTTCCTCACTGGAAGCTGGGGGAACCCGCTGGCGACGCAGCGCACCGCATCGCAACGTGGCTCGATGAAAACGGCTGGGAGAACATCACCACTCAGGGCTACTCGGGGGATATCGACAACATCGTCATCCAGGCCGAGAAGTCCGACGCCTTCGTCGACCGCGTCGTGATCGACCTCAGCCCGGATCCCGGAACCTACGACATCGCGACCGTCTCTGCCGAGTCCACTTGCATCCAGGGAGATCGTGAGCGACTCAACACCGTGCGCCGTCCAGGCCTGCGCACGGAAGAAGAGGTCCTCGAAGACGTTCCCAGCACCGAGCATCCCACCGCGAAGCCGAGCTTCGGCTACACCCCCGACGGCAAGCGCCGCTTCTGGGACGACGCCGACTGACGTCGCCTCGGATGGCCGGAGAACTCCCTCTGGGCGGAGAACCCCGCCTGAAGCATCTCCGTCACCGAGAGATCCGCCGCACCCGCGTTCAGTCCAACGCTGAAGCCGCCCGCACCTCCTGCTCGCGCATCGCGCGCTCCACGGCCTCGACATCGCGCACCGCGCCACGGTCGGCCGAGGTCGCCATCGCCGCATACGCTCGCAGCGCCAGCGAGACGGGGCGCTGGCGATCCACCGGACGGTAGCCTCCGGCATCCAGCAGCCGCGCACGGCGCTCGGCCAGCTCGGCCTCGCTGACCTCCAGCGTCATGCCGCGGGTGGGGATGTCGATCGAGATGATGTCACCGTCTTCGACGAGCGCGATCACCCCGCCGGATGCCGCCTCGGGCGAGACGTGCCCGATCGACAGGCCGGAGGTTCCGCCCGAGAAGCGACCGTCGGTGATCAGGGCGCACACCTTGCCGAGCCCGCGGCCCTTGAGGAACGAGGTCGGGTGCAGCATCTCCTGCATTCCGGGGCCGCCCTTGGGACCCTCGTAGCGGATGACGACCACGTCGCCCGGCTGCACCTTCTTGCCTAGGATCTTCGCGACCGCCTCCTCCTGCGACTCGCACACCACGGCCGGACCCGAGAAGACCAGGATCGACGGGTCGACCCCGGCGGTCTTCACCACGGCGCCGTCGACGGCGAGGTTGCCGCGCAGCACCGCGAGCCCGCCGTCGACCGAGTAGGCGTGCGCGACGTCGCGAATGCAGCCGTTCTCGGCATCCTCGTCCAGCGTCGTCCACCGCTCCGACTGCGAGAACGCGCTCGAAGAGCGCACTCCGCCGGGAGCCGCGAACCACAGATTCTTTGCGGTGTCGGTGGCCGTGCCGCCGCGGATGTCCCAGTCGTCCAGCCAGGCCTCGAAAGACGCCGAGTGGATGGTGCTGACGTCGTGCTTCAGCAGTCCGCCGCGGCGCAGCTCGCCGAGCACGGCGGGGATGCCGCCAGCGCGGTGCACGTCTTCCATGTAGTACATGCGGCCGTAGGCCGGGTTCGGCGCGATCTTGGCGAGGCAGGGCACGCGGCGGGAGATCGCATCGATCTCGTCGAGCCCGAAGTCGATGCCCGCCTCGTGGGCCGCGGCGAGCAGGTGCAGGATCGTGTTGGTCGATCCGCCCATCGCGATGTCGAGCGCCATGGCGTTCTCGAAGGCCGAGAAGCTCGCGACCCCCCGCGGCAGCACCGAGCGGTCGTCCTCGTCGTAGAAACGCCGGGTGATCTGCACGGCGACCTCGCCGGCCTTCTCGTACAGTGCGCGCCGCGCGGTGTGGGTCGCCAGCACCGAGCCGTTGCCGGGAAGGGCGAGGCCCAACGCCTCGACGAGGCAGTTCATGGAGTTGGCGGTGAACATGCCCGAGCACGAGCCGCACGTGGGGCAGGCGTTCTCCTCGATGCGCTGGATGTCGGCATCCGACACCGTGTCGTTCGCGGCCTCGGAGATCGCGTCGACCAGGTCGAGCGTGCGGACGCTGCCGTCGACCAGCGTGGCGCGGCCCGACTCCATGGGGCCGCCCGAGACGAAGACCGTCGGGATGTTCAGGCGCAGCGCGGCCATGAGCATGCCGGGCGTGATCTTGTCGCAGTTCGAGATGCAGACGAGCGCGTCGGCCTGATGCGCGTTGACCATGTACTCGACCGAGTCGGCGATCAGGTCGCGCGAGGGCAGCGAGTAGAGCATGCCGCCGTGACCCATCGCGATGCCGTCGTCGACCGCGATGGTGTTGAACTCACGCGGGATGCCGCCCGCCGCACTGATCGCGTCGGAGACGATGCGGCCCACCGGCTGCAGGTGCGTGTGGCCGGGGACGAACTCGGTGAAGCTGTTGGCCACGGCGATCATGGGCTTGCCGAAGTCGGCGGCGTTGACGCCGGCGGCCCGGAAGAGCGCGCGGGCTCCGGCGGCGTTGCGGCCATGCGTGACGGTGCGGGAACGGAGAGGGGTGGGCATGGTTCCACCCTCCCGGGTGCGAGCGGATGCCGGAAGACGGCGCTGACACTAGTAGTGGGAGCACTAGGTTTGTTCCATGGCCGTCGACGAGGAGCAGCGCAAGGAACTGGGCGCCTTCCTGCGATCGCGCCGGGAGCAGCTCGACCGCGGCGCTCTCGGCCTGCCGCCTGCCGGTCGCGGACGCACCGTCGGTCTGCGCCGGGAGGAGATCTCGTACCTCTCGGGAGTCAGCGTCACCTGGTACACGTGGCTCGAGCAGGGCCGCGACATCAATCCGTCGCGTCAGGTGCTTGATGCCGTCGCCACCGCGCTGCACCTCACGGTCGCCGAGCACGACTACGCCCTGCGGCTCGCGGGGTTGTCCCCGACGCGCCCCGGATCGGGCTCTCCGGTGGAGACGGCGCCCGGGCACGTGCAGAGGTTCCTCGACGCACTGGAGGAGCATCCCGCCTACGCGTTGGCTCCGGACTGGGGAGTCGCGGGATGGAACGCGGCCTACGAGGCCCTCTACCCGAACGTCGCGACGACTCCCCCTGAGCAGCGCAACCTGCTGTGGCTGATCTTCACCGATCCGGCCGTGCGCGACCTGCTCGACGACTGGGACGACACGAGCCGCCGCTTCCTCGCCGAGTTCCGCGCCGAGGCGGGACCGCGCCTCGGCGACCCGCGCTACCGCGATCTGGTCGGCCGGCTCATGGAGGCCAGCAACGACTTCCGCGACCGCTGGGAGAGTCACGACGTGCGGGGGTTCGAGTCGCGCGAGCGCGTGTTCCGGCATCCGACGCTCGGTCGCCTCGTGTTCGAGCATCACCAGCTCCGTCCCTCGGACCAGACCGACATCCAGCTCGTCGTCTACACCCCGGCGGATGCCGCGGCGCGCTCTCGCTTCTTCCGGCGCGGGTAGCCCCCGGCCCCGGGCGATCGGGGCGGGGAGATCGGGGCCCAGGGGCCAAGACACGCCCTGTACGCGCGCGGGGATGCGGCGTGTCCTGACCCCTCGCGACGTGCCGACCCGCCCGCGTCAAGACCCTTCCCGTCGAGCCGGTGCTGCGCGCACAGTGGGGTGATGGGCACCACCACACAGGACCGCACCGAGCCGGAGCGCACCCCGGACGGTCACCACTTCGTGATCGATGGGCGACGTTGGCGTGCGACCGACCCCTCGATTCCCGACAGCTTCCGTCAGGAGCTGGTCGACGAGCTCATGGCTGCGCGGCGTGCGGTCAAGAGCAGCGAGGCGGATGCTCGGGCGCGGGTGCAGGACGCGAAGGTCGCCCTCGGCGAGCGCGGCCACCCGTGGTGGGAGGATGCCGCCGGCAGCGGCTTCGATGAGCGGATCGCTGCGGCGACTCGCGCTCTCGTGCGCAAGCGGGCGGAGTCGTCGATCTGCCCGAGCGACGTGGCGCGGACGGTGGGCGGCGAGGACTGGCGCTCGCACATGGACGACGTGCGCCGCGTCGCCCACGCCCTGGCGGCCCGCGGCGAGATCGTCGTGACACAGAAAGGGCAGCCGGTGCGGATCGATCAGGCGCGCGGTCCGGTGCGGATCATCCGGGGTCCGGCCCTCTGACGTTCAGCCTCGGGAGACCGGAACGAGCCTGACATCCCGGAGCCCGTCGCCGTCGACCGTCGCCGTCATCATGGTGCAGACCGGCTGGCGCCGTCGATCGGTCGGTGACCCCGGGTTGAGAAGGCGCACGCCGCGAGGTGTGCGGGAGTCCCAGGGGATGTGGCTGTGTCCGAACACCAGCAGGTCGAGCCCCTGGTCCGCATACGTCTGATCCATGCGGGCCTCACGGCCGGATGCTGCGCCCGTCTCGTGAACCACCCCGACTCGGAGCTGGTCGATCGTCTCGACCGCGAACTCGGGAAGCCGGGCTCGCAGCTCCGGTCCGTCGTTGTTGCCCCACACGGCGATGAGCCGCCGCGCACGCGTCTGAAGGGCGTCGAGGGTGGCGACATCCACCCAGTCACCCGCGTGCACGACGGCATCCGCCGCATCGACGGCTCGCCACACGTCGTCCGGCATCCGCTTCGCCCGCGTCGGGAGGTGGGTGTCGGAGATCAGCAGCAGCCGCGTGACCACGAGCGCTCAGGCGTCGTTGGGTCCGAGGTCGCCCTCGCCGTCCTCGCCGAGATCCACGATGAGGGGGTCCTCGTCCTGGCTCTCCGGCTGCAGTTCGCTCTCGGGCTGGTCGAGCCGCGGAATCTGATCCTCGTCGGAGTCGATCTCGTCGGGGTCGGCTCCGGTGGCGGTGTCGCCCTCCGCGTCCACGTCTTCCCCGGCGTCCAGGGCTTCGGTGCGCTCCCACTCGGCCTGAGCCGGGTCGTCCGACGGATCCGCGTACGACGTGGCCTCGCCCTCGTTCACGGGCTGGACCGCATCGGGGTCCTCGACGATGTGGGTGGGTCGGTCCTGAGCATCCATGATGCCTCCTCCTGTCGAGTCGGAACTGATGTCTTCCACTCTGCCGGGAGGATCGGATCCCCGAGACGGGGTTGACGATGGCGGATGCCGCGACTAGCCGAGCGGCTGTCGGTCAGGGCGCCGGGGGCGGCGGGAAGAGGGGCGGCCGCGGACCGGCGGGGGAGGGCTCGCCCTCACGCGCCGCCGCGAGGTCGCGCACGTTCTTCTGCACGGCGACCACGGCGAACAGGCTCATCGCGAAGCCGATCCCGTAGAAGCCCTTCTCGGAGAGGAGGAGGTCGGCGTTCCACAGCCCCACGGTCATGAGTGCGAGGGCGGCGACGAGCATGCTCCACGAGACGCCCAGGTACACCCCGGTGACGGGCACCTCCTCGGCGCGGTCGCGCACCGCCTTCTGGACCGAGACGGCGGCGAAGACGCCGAGCAGGAAGACGGCGAAGTAGAAGCCCTTCTCGGCCAGGGTCATGTCGGCGTTGTAGAGGCCGATGAAGAACAGGGACGCCCCGATCCCGAGCGCGACCCACGATGCGCCGACGAATGCCGCCGTCGGGCGGGCGGGTGCCGGCTGCTTCTGCTGTTCCATGGAAGTCCCCTCCGTACGAGTGTGCGGTGCGCCGACGACCGCGGCGCGGCGGGATCGACGCCCTGCAGTCTCGCACTTCGACCGCGCCGTCGGGGGGAGAAACCATTGGAATATCGATGTACTTGAAAAGGAGACCGGAACAGGGGAAAGTCCAGCCACGAGAGGGCAGGTCGACCGTCACCCGAAAACACGAAAGCCCCGCCGGAGCGAGGCTTTCGTGAACTGTCTCAACACAGTGTGGAGCCTAGGAGATTCGAACTCCTGACATCCTGCTTGCAAAGCAGGCGCTCTACCAACTGAGCTAAGGCCCCGAAGGGGGATTTCTTGAGTTTCAGAGTGGGGCTACCAGGACTTGAACCTGGGACCTCTTCATTATCAGTGAAGCGCTCTAACCGCCTGAGCTATAGCCCCGTCAACCTCCAAGACTTTACCGGAGATCCTCGCAAAAACCGAATCGAGGGCGGGAGCCTCGAGGAGGCCCCGCCCTCGATCCCGTTCAGCGCTCGGGACGGATCGTCACACCCCCGGCCGAGAGCGACACGTCGATCGTCCGCCGGGCGCTGGAGGACTGGTCGACCGTGGCGTCGAGCGATCCGGCATCCGTGCTCTGCGTGAGGGCGTACTCGACGTCGGGAACCGTGAGGTCCACCGACCCGGCGCTGACGTCGATCGTCGTCGAGTCCGGCGCCGTGCCGGTCAGCTCGACGCGGAGGTCGCCGGCCGAGACCTTGAGCGCGGCCGTCTCCACACCGTCGAGCAGGATGTCGGCGCGTCCCGCGCTCATGTCGACGTCGAGACTCGACGCCGAACCGGCCACGGTGAGGTCGCCGGCGCTCACGTCGAGATCGAGGGCACCGAAGTCGCCGTCCACGTGGAGACTGCCCGCATCGAGCGTCAGGTCGCCGTCGATCTGAGCGTCTCGGAGACTGTCGGGAAGGGTGAGGACCACGATCTCCTCGTCGCCGAACCAGTTGCCGAACCACCAGCCCCACCGCGTCTGCGGGCTGCGGACCGTGAGCTGATCGCCGTCGCGCTCGAACGTCCACGCCGGACCACCGTTGGTGACCTCGAGGGTCGCCTCGTCGACGTCGCCGAACTCGACGTGCACGCTGCTGGCGTCGGCATCGAGCTCGAGCCGGTCGATGCCCTCGACGTCGGCCGTGTATGTCTCGTCCGCGGTGGCACTCGAACGGAGGTCGTGCGTCGCCGCGACGGCCGCACCGCCTCCCGCCCCCAGCAGCGCGAGGCCTCCGATGACGGCGGTCACGACCACGATCGCGGTCGGGCCGCCCGATCGACCGGACCCGGTGGGACCGCTCGGGTTCGGGGGACCCACCGGCGCCGCGGAGTCGGCGGCGGGCGGGGGAGTGAGCGGGGTGTGGCCGCCCTGGTAGTCGTTCTGCTCGGTGGTCATCGTGCCACTCCTGTCGGTCCGGTCGAGGGAGTCCGTCCCCCGGTGTTCTCGATGTGGGCGAGGGCCGCGAGCACGCGTCGGTTGCCCGATTCGCCCTGCTCCAGGCCCAGCTTCTGGAAGATGGAGGTGATGTGCTTCTCGACGCTCGCCTCCGAGACGAAGAGCAGCCCGGCGATCGCCTGGTTGGACTTCCCCTCCGCGATGAGCGCGAGCACGGTGCGTTCGCGCTCGGTGAGCCGCAGCATCCGGTCGTCGCGGTTGCGACGGGTGAGCAGCTGCGCCACCACCTCGGGGTCCAGCACCGTGGCGCCCTCGGCGATCCGCTGCACCGATCCGAGGAACTCGGCGACGTCGGCCACGCGGTCCTTCAGCAGGTAGCCCAGCGGCCCGCCCTGGGCGGCGATGAGGTCGGAGGCGTAGCGCTCCTCGACGTACTGCGAGAGCACGAGGATCGCGAGCGACGGATGCGTCGAACGGAGCCCGAGCGCCGCTCGGATGCCCTCGTCCGTGAAGGTCGGGGGGAGCCGTACATCCAGGATGCACAGCTCGGGGTCGACGCTCGCGACCGTCTCGGTGAGTCCGGTGGTGTCGGGGAGGGCCGCGACCACCTCGTGGCCGGCGTCCTCGAGCAGACGCACGAGCCCCTCGCGCAGCAGGACGGAGTCCTCGCAGATCAGGATGCGCATGGCACGTTCACCTCCAGGCTGGTCGGTCCGCCGTGCGGGCTGTCGAGACGGAAGGTCCCGCCCGCGGCGAGGATGCGGTTCGCGATGCCGTCGAGGCCGCCACCGGGCTGCACCTGCGCGCCGCCCATGCCGTTGTCCTCGACGCGCGCCCACAGGGTGTTGCCCTCGCGGATCCGCACGGTGACCCGAGCCTCGCTGGCGCGGGAGTGCTTGGCCGCGTTGGTGAGCGATTCGGCGATCGAGAAGTACACGGCCGCCTCGGCCTCCCTGCTGCAGCGCCCGTCCATGCGGACGTCGAGGCTCACGGGGATGTGACTGCGCCCGGCGAGCGCCGAGAGCGCGGCATCCAGTCCCCGGTCGTCCAGCACGGAGGCGTGGATGCCGCGGGCGAGCTGACGCAGCTCGGTGATGGCCGCCTTGGTCGAGGTGTGCGCCTCGGCGATGAGCTCCTTGGCCGAGGCCGGGTCGTCGTCGATCTTCTGCTGCGCGAGGCCGAGCGTCATGCCGACCGAGACCAGTCGCGGCTGGACGCCGTCGTGGAGATCGCGCTCGATGCGCGTGCGCTCGACATCGGCGGCTCGCACCGCCCCCTCGCGCTGCGCGCTGCTGGCCCGCACCTGCTCGGTGAGCTCCGTCTCGCGACTGCGCACCACGATCGCCAGTGACAGCGTGCGGTGCAGCAGAGCCAGGCCGATCATGCCCGCCACCGACGCGGCGATGCCGAGGATCGCCACCAGGGGCGCCCACACCACGGGGATGCCGCCCCCGCCGAACGGTCCGACGATCGCCTCGGCGTCGGTGAGCGGGGCGAACGCGATGATCGCCGACCACACGATGGCCGTGAACAGGCGGATCACGACGACGCCGAGGATCGCGGTGATGGCGAAGTTCGCCAGCGCCCGCCACATGCGGCCGTCGATCGCCTGGCGGCCGAGGGAGCGGAGCCAGCCGCCGAAACCGGGACGATCACGCCGACGCCAGTGCAGCGGGGCGATCGGGGTGCGGTACAGAGCGCCGACGCGGGCGATCTCGAACCACCCGACGCCGAAGAGCGCGTACACGAGGCCGACCAGCAGGACGAGCCCGATGCCCGCCGCGAAGAGGAGGCCGATGCCGGTGCCGAGGAGCCCGCCGAGAGCGGCGAAGATGAATCCGCCGAGCGCGCCGACGGCCGCCAGATGGAGGATCGTGAGGAAGAGGCGGTACGGCGGCTTCACGGCCGTCGCCGGCGGCGGGGTCGCAATCTGTGAGGTCATGCTTCCACGGTACGGCGGCCCCGTTCGAGCCGACACCGAGGCATCCGGACACCTGCGTTCGGGGTTTCCCTACCTATGGCGCCCTTCGTCTCGTCGCTCCGTTCCTCGCTGCGAGACGAAGGGCGCAGACACGAGAAAGGGGCGGATGCCGCAGCATCCGCCCCTTTCCGAGAGAAGTCAGTTCGACATGAAGCCGACGAGCAGACCGCCCGTGACCTTGACCGCCAGGTTGTAGATGCCGGCGACGACCGCGCCGAGGACCGTGAAGACGATCAGGTTGAGGATCGCCACGACCGCCGCGAACGCCATCACCTGCGGCAGACCGACGATCTCGGTGAGCTTGAACGAGTTGTCGGTGAGGTTGCGGATGAACTCGTCGGCCGTACCCATGACGCTCGTCGCCTGCAGCACCAGGTAGATGAGGAAGAACGAGACCATGGTGACGACCGCGAGCGCCACGGCGCCGAGGAACGACAGCTTCACGGCCGACCAGAAGTCGACGTAGACCAGGCGCAGGCGTACCTGCTTGCCGCCGGTCTTCCGCGTCGACTTCTTCGCCAGCTTGTCGGCTACTGTGCTCATGCGTCTGTGCTTTCCTCGGGGGTCGTGGTGTCGGCGACGCCTGCTGCGGCATCCGCCTCGGCCGAGTCGTCATCGTCGGAGAGGCCCCGCTCGCCGTTGCGAGCGATGGCGAGGATCCGGTCGGCTTCTGTCGTCCGTGCGAACACCACTCCCATGGTGTCTCGGCCCTTGGCGGGCACCTCGGCCACGGCAGAGCGTACCACCTTGCCGCTGGACAGAACCACCAGGACCTCATCGTCCGCGGAGACGATCAGACCCCCGGCGAGGGTGCCCCGATCGTCATTGAGCTTCGCGACCTTGATGCCGTATCCGCCGCGTCCCTGCACGCGATACTCCTCGACCGCGGTGCGCTTCGCGTACCCTCCATCGGTCACCACGAACACGAATCTGCCCGGGGCGGCGACGGATGCAGAGAGCAGGCTGTCGCCCTCGCGGAACTTCATTCCCTTGACCCCGGCGGTGGCGCGGCCCATCGGGCGAAGCGCCTCGTCGGTCGCCTGGAAGCGCACCGACATGCCGCGGCGGCTGATGAGGAGGATGTCGTCCTCCGCGTCGACGAGCAGCGCGCTGACCAGTTCGTCCTCGTCGTTCAGACGGATGGCGATCACGCCGCCCTGACGGTTCGTGTCGTACGCCTCGAGACGCGTCTTCTTGACGAGGCCGTCGCGCGTGGCGAGCACGAGGTACTCGGCCACGGCGTAGTCACGGATGTCGAGGACCTGGGCGATGCTCTCGTCCGGCTGCAGCGCGAGGAGGTTCGCGACGTGCGTGCCCTTCGCGTCGCGGCCGGCCTCGGGCACCTCGTACGTCTTCGCCCGGTAGACGCGTCCCTTGTCGGTGAAGAACAGCAGCCAGTGGTGCGTTGTCGTCACGAAGAAATGCTCGACGATGTCGTCCGCGCGCAGCTGGGCGCCCTTGATGCCCTTGCCGCCGCGGTGCTGCGACCGGTAGTTGTCGCTGCGCGTGCGCTTGATGTAGCCCTCACGGGTGACCGTGACGACCATCTCCTCCTCGGCGATGAGATCTTCCATCGAGACGTCGCCGTCGAAGCCGTGGAGGATGTGCGTGCGCCGCTCGTCGCCGAAGCGATCGACGATGGCGGTGAGCTCCTCACGGATGATGGCCCTCTGCCGGGACTCGTCGGCGAGGATCGCGAGGAAGTCGGCGATCTGCGCCTCGAGCTCGGCGGCCTCGTCGATGATCTTCTGCCGCTCGAGCGCCGCCAGACGACGGAGCTGCATCTGGAGGATCGCGTCGGCCTGGATGTCGTCGATCTCGAGCAGCGACTTCAGTCCGGTGCGCGCGTCGTCGACGGTCGGGGACCGGCGGATCAGCGCGATCACCTCGTCGAGCGCGTCGAGCGCCTTGAGGTAGCCGCGCAGGATGTGCATCCGCTCCTCGGCCTTGCGCAGACGGAACTGGGTGCGGCGGACGATGACGTCGATCTGGTGCGCGATCCAGTTCGTCACGAAGCCGTCGATCGCGAGGGTGCGCGGCACGCCGTCGACGATCGCGAGCATGTTCGCGCCGAAGTTCTCCTGCAGCTGCGTGTGCTTGTACAGGTTGTTGAGGACGACCTTCGCGACGGCATCCCGCTTGAGGACGACGACGAGACGCTGACCGGTGCGGTCCGACGACTCGTCGCGGATGTCGGCGATGCCGGTGATCTTGCCGTCACGGGCGAGGTCGCCGATCTTCACCGCCACGTTGTCGGGGTTGACCTGGTACGGGAGCTCGGTGATGACGAGGCAGGTGCGACCCTGGATCTCCTCGACGTTGACGACGGCGCGCATCGTGATCGAGCCGCGGCCGGTGCGGTACGCCTCGTGGATGCCCTTGGATCCGAGGATCTGGGCGCCGGTCGGGAAGTCCGGACCGGGGATGCGCTGGATCAGGCCGTCGAGCAGCTCCTCGCGGGAGACGTCCGGGTTGTCGAGCGCCCAGAGCGCCGCCTCGGAGACCTCGCGCAGGTTGTGCGGCGGGATGTTCGTGGCCATGCCGACCGCGATGCCCACCGAGCCGTTGACCAGGAGGTTGGGGAAGCGGGCCGGCAGTACCGTCGGCTCCTGCGTCTGACCATCGTAGTTGTCGGTGAAGTCGACGGTCTCCTCTTCGATGTCGCGCACCATCTCGAGCGCCAGCGGAGCCATCTTCGTCTCGGTGTACCGGGGAGCCGCAGCGCCCATGTTGCCGGGCGAGCCGAAGTTCCCCTGGCCGAGGGCGAGCGGATACCGCAGCGACCACGGCTGCACCAGACGAACGAGGGCGTCGTAGATCGCCGAGTCGCCGTGCGGGTGGTACTGGCCCATGACCTCGCCCACCACACGGGCGCACTTGGAGAACGACTTGTCGGGGCGGAAGCCGCCGTCGTACATGCCGTAGATCACGCGGCGGTGCACCGGCTTCAGACCATCGCGCACGTCGGGCAGCGCGCGCCCCACGATGACGGCCATGGCGTAGTCGAGGTAGCTGCGCTGCATCTCCGACTGCAGGTCGACCTGGTCGATCTTGCCGTGGTCGTGCTCCGGCTCGGGGCGTACTTCGTCAGTCATCAATCAATCTCTCTGTCACACCTGATCTGCCCTTCGGCGGGCTCAGGAACCAAGCGGGTCTAGATGTCGAGGAAGCGGACGTCCTTGGCGTTGCGCTGGATGAAGGTGCGTCGCGACTCGACGTCCTCACCCATCAGCACGCTGAAGATCTCGTCGGCGGCCGCGGCATCCTCGATGGTCACCTGGCGCAGCGTCCGCGTGGTGTGGTCCATCGTGGTCTCCCACAGCTCCTTGGCGTTCATCTCGCCCAGACCCTTGTAGCGCTGGATGCCCGCGTCCTTCGGGATGCGCTTGCCGTTGTCGAGCCCGTGCTGGAGCAGCGCGTCGCGCTCCTCGTCGCTGTAGACGTACTCGTGGGCGGAGTTCGACCACTTCAGCCGGTACAGCGGCGGCATCGCGAGGTAGACGAAACCGGCCTCGATGAGTCCGCGCATGTAGCGGAACAGCAGGGTCAGCAGCAGCGTCGTGATGTGCTGGCCGTCGACGTCGGCATCCGCCATCAGGACGATCTTGTGGTACCTGGCCTTCTCGATGTCGAAGTCCTCGCCGATGCCCGTGCCGAAGGCCTGGATCATCGCCTGGACCTCCTTGTTGCCCAGCGCCTTGTCGATACGCGCGCGCTCGACGTTGAGGATCTTGCCGCGCAGAGCCAGGATCGCCTGCGTGTGCGGGTCGCGGCCCTGCACCGCAGAGCCGCCGGCCGAGTCTCCCTCGACGAGGAAGATCTCGCTGATCGACGGGTCCTTGCTCGTGCAGTCCTTGAGCTTGTCGGGCATCGCGGCCGACTCGAACACGCTCTTGCGGCGAGCCGTCTCGCGGGCCTTGCGTGCCGCGAGGCGGGCCGTCGCGGCGTCGATCGCCTTGCGGATGACGTTCCTCGCCTGGTTCGGGTTGCGCTCGAACCAGTCGCCGAGCTGATCGCCGACGACCTTCTGCACGAACGCCTTCGCCTCGGTGTTGCCGAGCTTGGTCTTCGTCTGGCCCTCGAACTGCGGCTCGCCGAGCTTGATCGAGATCACGGCGGTGAGACCCTCGCGGACGTCGTCGCCCGAGAGGTTGTCGTCCTTCTCCTTGAGGATGTTGTTCGCCCGCGCGTACCGGTTCACCAGAGTGGTGAGCGCTGCGCGGAACCCCTCCTCGTGCGTGCCGCCCTCGTGCGTGTTGATCGTGTTCGCGTAGGTGAAGACGTTCTCGGTGTACGACGTCGTCCACTGCATCGCGACCTCGAGCGAGATCTTGCGCTCCTTGTCCTCCGACTCGAACGCGATGATCTCCTCGGTGACGACCTCGGCATGGCGCACCTTGTTCAGGTACTCGACGTAGTCGACCAGGCCGCGCTCGTAGAAGAAGACGTCGCCGGGCTGCTTCGTGATGGCGACGCCCTCCTCCTCGATCTCGTAGGCGGAGGACGGACGCTCGTCGCGGAGCTCGATGCGCAGGCCCTTGTTGAGGAAGGCCATCTGCTGGAAGCGCGTGCGCAGCGTGTCGTAGTCGTACTCGGTGGTCTCGGTGAAGATCTCGCCGTCGGCCCAGAAGGTGATCGCGGTGCCGGTCTCGTCGGTCGCCTCGCCCTTCTCGAGCTTCTGCTGCGGCTGACCGCCGTCGGCGAAGCTGTGCCGCCAGACGAAGCCCTTCTGCTTGACCTCGACCTCGAACCGGGTCGACAGCGCGTTCACGACCGACGAGCCCACGCCGTGCAGACCGCCCGAGACGGCGTAGGCGCCGCCGCCGAACTTGCCGCCCGCGTGCAGGATGGTCAGCACGACCTCGACGGTCGACTTCGACGGGTCGGAGGAGTGCGGATCGACGGGGATGCCGCGACCGTTGTCGACCACGCGCACGCCACCGTCTTCGAGCAGCGTCACCAGGATGGTGTCGGCGTATCCCGCCAGCGCCTCGTCGACGGAGTTGTCGACGATCTCGTACACCAGGTGGTGCAGACCGCGGGGCCCCGTGGACCCGATGTACATGCCGGGGCGCTTGCGCACCGCCTCGAGGCCTTCGAGGATCTGGATGGAGTCGGCGCCGTACTCGCCGGGCTGCTTCGCGGGTGCGTTCGAACCGCGTCCGGACGGGGTGCCCTCGACGGGGTCAGGGTTTCCCCCGTTGGTCGATTCCGTCTCGTCAGCAGGGGATTCAGGCGTCATCAGAGGACATTCTCCACATCGATAGCTCGAACTCCCATTCTAGCCGGGTTTCGAACCGAAATGCCGCTCAACGGCCGCGTGTGGCCCTCTGAGGCGTTGACACCCCTTGCGTGGTGCCCTACCCATAGGTGTCGCGCGGGCCCCGTCCTGGGACGACTCTGGGACCCCATTTCCACGAGGGGACGTCCGGTCCGATGAAGCGGAGGTTCTCCACACCGGCGTCCGGGTACCGTCGGCCGATCTCGGTCAGGATGGTGCCGCGCATGTACTGGAGGTTCTTCGCCCATGCCGTCGAGTCGCACTTCACGGTCAGCAGACCGCGCTCGAGGGAGACGGGTTCTGAGTGCTTCGCCGTGTCGGCGCCCGCGAGGTCGGCCCACTGCCGCACGAGGTCTTCGCGCGCCAGCGTCGTCTGCCAACCGGACTCCCGGCTCAGACGGTCGAGCACCGCTCCCAACGACCCCGGGTCACGACCGGGCGTGAACGGCGCGTTGTCGTCGTCGACCGCGACGCGCTTCTTGCGCTTCCAGTTCTTCGAGCTCGGCTTCAGACCGCGCAGACGCAGGTAGGTCGCGACAGTCTCGGGAGCATCGGGGGCGTCGGATGCCGGTGTCGTGACGTCACTCATCGTCGCTCCCTTCGCGTGCATCGGACGTGTCGGCGGTTTCAGTGGAGGTGTCGATGGCTTCGTCGGTCGTCCGGTCGCGCTCGTCGCTGATCGTTCCCGCGCTGATGCGCACCACATGGGCATGCAGCACCTCGGGGATATCCTCCTCCACCGCCGCCGTGACCACCACCTGCTCGTACCCGGCGGTGAGAGAGGCGAGGCGCTGGCGCCGGTCCGCGTCGAGTTCGGCGAAGACGTCGTCGAGGATCAGCACCGGGTCGCCCGCGGGCGACTCGCTGCGCAGCAGCTCGGCCGACGCCAGACGCAACGCGAGCGCGACGGACCACGATTCACCGTGCGACGCATAGCCCTTCACCGGGAGTCCTCGCACGCGGAGCACCAGATCGTCGCGGTGCGGACCGGTCAGAGTGAGTCCTCGGTCGAGTTCGTTCGAGCGCTTCGCGAACAGCGAGGCGCGGAACAGCTCCGCCACCTGCTCGCGGGCGAGTGCACCCGCGGCCGACGGTGCAGCATCCGCCTCGTCGTCCGTCGGACGCGCGTCTTCCTCGGGATCGCCCCCGCGGATCGAGAGCGCCCACTCCAGCTCGGGCCGGTGATCCGCGCCGGCGATGGCGGCGTAGGCGTCGGCGACCGGCTGCTGCAGGTCGCCCGCCAGTCGCTGACGCGCCACGATGATCTCGGATCCGAGGGCGACGAGCTTGTCATCCCACACGTCGAGGGTGCTGAGCGCCTCGCCGCGGATGCCCCGCGCCCGAGCCGACTTGAGCAGAGCGTTGCGCTGCTTCAGCACGCGGTCGTAATCGCCGAGCACGGAGGCCAGGCGCGGAGTGCGCTGGATCAGGAGCTGGTCGACGAACCGACGGCGGGCGGACGGGTCGCCGCGGACGATCTGGAGGTCTTCCGGGGCGAAGAGCACCACGTGCGCGTACCGCGGAAGCTCGTTGGTCTTGGAGGGCGAGCCGTTGATGCGCGCCTTGTTCGAGCCCTGGCGGTTGAGCTGCACCTCGACGAGCACGCGACGTTCGCCGTGCGAGAGCCGGGCGCGGATGATCGCGAACTCCTGGCCGTCGCGCACCATCGGCGCATCCGACGACACCCGGTGCGAACCGAGGGTCGCGAGGAAGACCACCGCCTCGGCGAGATTGGTCTTGCCCTGGCCGTTGCGGCCGACGAGGACGTTCGGACCCCGGTGCAGAGCGAGTTCGGCGGTCGCGTAATTGCGGAAGTCGACGAGACTCAGATGCTCCACGATCACGGTTTCACCCTACCTTCGGGGTGTGACATCGGTCGTCCTCGGCCGCCGCTCGGCCGCGCGGGATCAGGCGATCCGCTGGGATCAGGCCGCTCTGAGCAAGGGCCGCCTGATGCGGCGCGATCGCCTGATGCGAGCGACGCGGGCGACGCGGTCGGCTCAGCGGAGCAGCAGGTTCGGCTGGAGCAGGTACTTGAACGAGTCGAGTCCGGCCTGGTCGACCGACGTCTGGCTCGTGATCAGGACCGGGCTGAGCTTGTTCGCGTTGTCGCTCGACGTGAAGGTCACGCGCACGAACTCGCTCTTCACCGCGCCGAGCGCCTCGATCAGGTACTGCGGGTTGAGGCCGAGAACGACCTCGTCACCGCCGGACAGGATCGCGTCGACCGACTCGGATGCCCGGGCGTGGTCGCTGCCCGAGGCGTCCATCGTGACGCTGTCGCTCGAGAACGTGAACCGCAGGGGAGCGGCGCGATCGAGCACGAGCGCCACGCGGCGCACGGCCTCGATCAGGTCGGCGGTGTTCACCACGGCGTAGTGGTCGGTCTGCTCGGGGAACAGCCGGCGCACGGGCGGGAAGTTGCCCTTGATCAGCAGAGACGTCACGGTCTTGTTGCCGGCGGTGAACGCGATGATCTCGCGGTCGCCCGCGCCCGAGAACGCGACCTGGATCGTGCCGGCGTGCCCGAACGTCTTCCCGACCTCCACGAGCGTGCGGGCCGGGACCAGCGCGGTCTGCTCCGAGGCCTCGCCGTCCCACGGGACGTCGCGGAGCGACACGCGGTAGCGGTCGGTCGCGACGAGGCTGAGGTTCTGGCCCGAGACCTCGAGCTGCACACCGGTCAGCACCGGGGTGACGTCGTCGCGGGAGGCCGCGAAGCCGACCTGGGCGATCGCGGTGCCGAACTCGTCGGCCGGGACGACGCCGGAGGATCCGGCGACCTCGGGGATGGACGGGTATTCCTCGACGGGCATGGCGGCGAGGGTGAAGCGCGCCGATCCGCAGGAGACGGTGATGCCGCCGTCGTCCTCGACGGCGATCTCGATCGGAGCGTTCGGGAGCCGGCTCGCGATGTCGGAGAGCAGTCGTCCGTGTACGAGGATCGTGCCGGGAGTGTCGACGGCCGCCTCGGTCGTCGTCCGCGCGGATGCCTCGTAGTCGAACGCCGAGAGGGTCAGCTCGGATCCCTGCGCCTCGATCAGCACACCGGCCAGGATCGGCTGGGGATTGCGCTGGGGGAGCAGCTTGACGACGAAGGACACAGCCTCGCTGAAGACATCGCGGTTGACCTGAAACCTCACGGGTGCTCCCTAGTCGTCGATCTGAGACGGGTGTCGTCGGTGTCGCCGCAGGGTGGGCCCCCTGCAGGGCTTCCCATGCTAGCCCCACAGACCTGCCGATCCCTACGTCGATTCCTTTCGTGTGATGCCGCACGCTCTCCCCACCGTCTGGTGATCGGATCGCGCCTTAACCGGGTTAACTCCTTAACGGTGTTAACAGCTGTGGATACTGTGGATAAGTCGGTGGAAAGCAGACGCGAGTAGGGAACTACACGTCTGTCACTTGTGGAATCCCTGAGGAATCCGCGGGTGGAGAGCGATCGGCAACTGCTGTCGTCCCCGCTGGTTATCCACAGGTTGTCGCCATCGACCCACATCGGAGGCGGTCGGTTTCACAACCATCCACAAGTTATCCACATGTGCATAGAGGCATTTATCGGATGCCGAGCACTGCTGTCAAGAACGGGAGAGGGCACAGCATCCGGTGGATGCCGCGCCCTCCGAGGTCCGCGTGGCGATCAGCGCCGACCGAGCTGCGTGGTGATCTCCGTCACCTGGTTGTAGATCGAGCGCCGCTCCTTCATGAGGTCGCTGATCTTCTTGTACGCATACATCACCGTCGTGTGGTCGCGGTTGCCGAACAGCTGCCCGATCTTCGGGAGGGAGAGGCTGGTGCGCTCGCGGCACAGGTACATCGCGATCTGCCGCGCCGTCGCGATCTGCTGGGAGCGGCTCGATCCGTACAGGTCGTCGACGGTGAGCTTGAAGTAGGCCGCGGTCGCCGTGATGATGTCGGTCGGCGAGATGATGTTGTCCTCCGCCGTGTCGACGATGTCGCGGAGCACCGTCTGCGCCAGGGAGATGTCGAGAGCCGACCGGTTGAGGCTCGCGAACGCCGAGACGCGGATGAGAGCGCCCTCCAGCTCACGGATGTTCGACGACACCACGGTCGCGATGTACTCCAACACGTCGTCCGGGATGTGGAGCGCTTCGCTCTGCGCCTTCTTGCGGAGGATGGCGATGCGGGTCTCGAGGTCGGGCGCCTGCACGTCGGTGATGAGGCCCCACTCGAAGCGGCTCCGCATGCGGTCCTCGAAGCCCGTCAGGTGCTTCGGTGCGACATCGCTGGTGATGACGACCTGCTTGTTGTGATCGTGAAGCGTGTTGAACGTGTGGAAGAAGGCCTCCTGCGTCTCGGCGCGGCCCTGCAGGAACTGGATGTCGTCGATGAGGAGGATGTCGACCTCGCGGTACCGCGCCTGGAACGCGGCGCCGCGGTTGTTGGCGATCGAGTTGATGAAGTCGTTCGTGAACTCCTCGCTCGACACGTAGCGCACCTTCACCCCCGCATAGAGGGACTGCGCGTAGTCGCCGATCGCGTGGAGGAGGTGCGTCTTGCCCAGACCCGAGTCGCCGTAGATGAAGAGAGGGTTGTAGGCCTTCGCCGGCGCCTCGGCCACGGCGACCGCTGCCGCGTGCGCGAACCGGTTGGACTGGCCGATGACGAAGTTGTCGAACGTGTACTTCGGGTTCAGCCGCGACTCGTGCCGCAGCGGCGTGGGCTGCTCCATGGGCGACTCGACGCGTGCAGCATCCTGTCGTCCGAAGTCCGGGACCGCGAGGGGCACGGTCGCCTGCTCGGTGAGCTCGTGGTTCACGACGACGCGGAACGACGTGACCTCCTCGCCGATGTGGGCGAGGGCCTCCATGATGGGCAGCCGCAGACGCTTGTTGATCTGCGCCGCGGTGAGGTCGTTGGGCACCTCGAGGTAGAGCGTCGCCGCCATCACGCCCGCCGGGACCGCGAGGCTGAGGAAGCCCTGCAGCTGCGGAGTGACCCGGTCGTCCGCGACGAGGAGCTCCTGCACCGTGGTCCAGATCGGGACGTCGGGCTGGGCAGGTGAGGACATGACGCTCCGAGCGGGTTCGGGAGGGGCGGGCGGTGGGTGACGCCCTGTGGATAACTTCGGATGCCACGGTAGTCACCGCGGCTGCGAACGGCAACCTGCCCTGGGAAATCCGCGTGCGTGTTGCGCCTGGCGGATTCGCCGGGGTTGTGGATAATGGCTGTGCGGTACGCGACGGCGATCACCACCGGGGCGCGCAGATTTGCTCTGTGCGCCAGCGCGACGTACCCTTAGTCGGTTGACTTATGCCTTTTTCGGCAGTTCCCCAATGTCTCCGGCCGCAGTGAATCCGGTGACACCATTCCCGGAGTGATTCCATGAGCAAGCGCACCTTCCAGCCCAACAACCGTCGTCGCGCCAAGAAGCACGGCTTCCGCGCCCGCATGCGCACCCGCGCCGGCCGTTCGATCCTGTCGGCTCGCCGTGCGAAGGGCCGCACCGAGCTCTCCGCGTAAGCCGTCGTGCTCGCCCGCCCGTATCGGCTGACCCGCGGGAGCGACTACCGGTTGGTCGTTCGTCGCGGATCCCGTTGTGGCGGGTCCCACGTCATCACCTCCATGATGACGACGGGTGAGAGCAGACCCGCGCGGTTCGGCTTCATCATCAGCAAGCAGGTGGGGGGCGCGGTGGTCCGCAACACGGTGCGTCGACGGCTCAAGGCCGTCTGCGCCGCAGCGCTGCCGCGTGTTCCCGAGGGCACGGATGTCGTCATCCGTGCCCTTCCTGCGTCTGCCGTCGCGAGCTACGACGATCTGAGGGCGGACGTCGAGCGCTGCCTCGGCCGACTCGCCCCCACGGTGGCGCCGTGAGCGCGCTGCCGGCCACGTCGGTCGGGACGGCACGGATGCAGGTGCGCGATCTCGCCCGCAGCATCCCGCTCATCCCGCGGAATCTCGTGCTGGGCTTCCTCGCCGGATACCGCAAGGTGATCTCGCCGCTGTATGGAGACGTCTGCGCGTACTACCCCTCCTGTTCCGCTTACGCTGTAGGAGCGGTGCAACAGCACGGCGCGGTGCGGGGAACGCTGCTCTCGGCATGGCGCATCCTCCGCTGCAACCCCTGGAGTCGCGGAGGCGTCGACGACGTCGCACCGCACGCACACTTCCGCCACGATCTGACCGCGCACGGATTCGTGGTCCCCGCTCGAAAGGACTGACCGGTGGGTCTCGACCTTCTGCTCGCCAGCGCCACACAGACGCCGGCACCCTCCTCTGGAGGTTTCGATCTGATCGGAACCATCCTCTGGCCCCTCAAGTGGCTGGTCGAGCTCGTGCTCGTCGCCTGGCACTGGCTGCTCACCGCCGTCGGCCTGGCCGCGGACTCCGGTCTCACCTGGGTGCTGTCGATCGTCGGCCTGGTCATCGTCGTGCGCGCCGCCCTGATCCCGCTCTTCGTGAAGCAGATCAAGAGCCAGCGGAAGATGATGGAAATCGCTCCTGAACTGCGCAAAGTCCAGGAGAAGTACAAGGGCAAGCGCGATCAGCTGAGTCGCGAGGCCATGAGCCGCGAGACCATGGCCCTGTATAAGAAGCACGGCACGACGCCGATGTCGAGCTGCCTCCCGCTGCTGGTGCAGATGCCCATCTTCTTCTCGCTGTTCAGCGTGCTGAGCGACGTGACGAAGCACCACGCGGCCGGGATCGGCGGTGTGGGCCTGCTGGATGCGGAGCTGACGGAGCAGTTCTACGACGCGAAGCTCTTCGGTGTCGCGTCACTGCACGAGACCCTCGGCAACGCGGTGGATGCGGGCAACACGACCGCGATCGTGATCCTGATCACCCTGGTGGTGCTGATGATCGCCTCGCAGTTCATCACTCAGCTGCAGATCATCTCGAAGAACCTGTCGCCCGAGGCCAAGACCGGCCAGGCGTACCAGATGCAGAAGATCATGCTCTACATCCTGCCGCTGGGCTTCATCTTCTCTGGCGTCTTCTTCCCGCTCGGCGTCGTCGTCTACTGGTTCATCTCGAACCTCTGGACCATGGGCCAGCAGTTCCTCGTCATCCGCGAGATGCCCACGCCGGGCTCCGAGGCCGCCAAGGCTCGCGAGGAGCGTCTGGCTCGCAAGGGCAAGGCGATCGACGCGAAGGGGAAGGTCGTTCCGATGTCGGTGTACGAGGCCGAACAGCAGCGCCTGCTCGAGCAGGCCGAGAAGGCCAAGGCCGAGGCGCCGAAGCGTCAGCAGCCCGTGGGCAAGAAGCGTGCGAAGAAGAAGGGGAGCGGCTCATGAGCGAGAGCGTCACGGAGCGGACCGAGCCCACGCAGGACCAGCTCGAGAACGAGGGCGACGTCGCCGCGGACTACCTGGAAGAGCTTCTCGACATCGCCGACATCGACGGCGACCTGAACCTCGACGTACGCCAGGGTCGTGCCTACGTGTCGATCGAGGCGGAGAGCAACGGCCTCGACGTGCTGTCGGCGCCCGAGACGGTGCAGGCTCTGCAGGAGCTCACGCGCCTCGCGGTGCAGAACAAGACCGGAGCCTTCTCCCGCCTCATCCTCGACATCGGTGGTTCTCGTGACGCCCGACGTCGGCAGCTGGAGACGCTCGTCAACGCCGCAGCGACCAAGCTGGACGAGGGAGCCTCGCAGGCTTCGCTGCCGTCCATGTCGAGCTACGAGCGCAAGCTCGTTCACGACATCGCGGCGGAGCAGGGTCTCGTCTCCGAGTCGTACGGTGAAGGTGCAGACCGGCACACCGTGCTGCGCCGTCGCTGACAGCCCCCAGAGTCGGATGCCGGTGGGGCGATGAGCGCACACACTCTCGAGACCGAGCCGTCCGTCGCGGCCGAGATCTTCGGTGACCGGATCGATGTGGCACGGAGCTTCACACGGGCGTTGGCCGACCAGGGGGAGGAGCGGGGGCTCATCGGTCCCCTGGAACTGCCCCGGCTGTGGACCCGCCACATCCTGAACAGTGCGATCGCCGCGCCTCTCTTCTACGGTTCGGTCGCTGATATCGGGTCCGGGGCGGGACTGCCGGGCCTCGTGCTCGCGATCGCCCGGCCCGACGTGCGGTGGACGTTGATCGAGCCCATGGAACGCCGCGTGACCTGGCTGACTGAGCAGGTGGCGGCGCTTGCTTTGGATAACGTCGAGATCCTGCGCGCTCGTGCGGAGGATGTCCGCCGACCGGAGAGCTTCGATGTCGTGACGGCGCGAGCTGTCAGCGCGCTGCGGACGCTGATTCCGCTCACCGCCCCACTATTGCGCGACGGTGGGGAGCTCACGCTGCTCAAGGGCATGAACGCTGCCAACGAGATCGAAGCGGCCCAGAAGCAGATCAAGAGGCACAAGCTCTCCAACGTCCGAGTCGAGATGCTGGGCGAGGGTGTTCTATCAGAGACGACCCGCGTGGTTCGGGCGGTCGTCCGCGGCTGAGCACGGTGTTTCACGTGAAACACCGTGGATGGGCGGGTCGGCCGGACCGGGCTTTCGTCACGACACGTCGGTAGTGTCATTTCGGGCAGTGCGCGTGCCGTGGGCCGTTTGTGATGCGGATGCCGGGTGGTACTTTCGATCCCCCTGATGCTCATCGTGGCCGCTGGGTGGGAGGGCTACCTCCGATGTTTCATGTGAAACGGCCTTCTCGTGAGACGGCGGGATGAGCACGCAGTCGGGTTTCGTTCGCATCTGCCGTCTCGAAGCCTCGCTCCGGGCGGCGGTCACCCGGCGTGTGCATGCCTAGGTCTCATGCTTCGCCGGAGTTCTGACGAACCGGCCCATGCGGATCAAGGCACATCCTTGGCTTCAAGCGGTGCGGTATCGATCGGGGCGACGTCTCACTATCTCGGGGCAGTGCGGCGTTGAGTAGTACTTCGCGATGTGTCTGCAGTTGCACGATGCTTCGCCGCGGTCGCTGGCTCTGACGCCAGGACGGCATCCCTCCTTGGACCGTTGGGTGCGGAGGCTCACTCCGCAAAGCGGATGCGGTGACTTATCCCGGAATGGCTCCAGATGTTTCACGTGAAACGAATGGTCTAAGCGGGAGCGAATCAACGAGTGCGGATCGATCTCTGAAGCGTGGGGTCCGCGGGTGAGGCCTAGGGAAGGGTGTTGCCGAGAAAGGTGCACTCCACCGGCTGAGAGTGCCTGTTACCCGTAGCTCGGATACCAAGAGATCCGTCGATTCACGCTGCAGCGCAGCTCTCCTAGGCCGGTACTTTCGCCGCGGCAACTGGAAGGGCGACGATCGGTTCGCACTCTGGGAATCCTCAAGGGAGGTGTGGCAGAAGGGAACCTCAACATCGACCGCCCTCGACTCCGATTAGGCACTCCAGCGCAATCAGTCAGGCGGGCTTCGTTGACCGTCACAAGCCCGCGTGTTGGTGTCTCATGACCCGAGTCTTGCGCGCAGATGACGCGTATGAAGTGCAGACCACAGCGCGAGTGCGGTGTACTTTGCGAGGTACTGCTCCTCCTGTGCGGTGCCATCGCGATCAACGACGGCGTCGCCCTCGTTTCACGTGAAACGTTCTGGCGACCAGCCTGCACCCCCACGAGTGTCCGGATTGGCGGTGTGTAGGCCGGACCAGACAGTCTGACCGCCGTCAGTGCAGTCCTCTTGTCTGTGGGATGCCTTCGCGGGTGAAGCGTCTCCTCTCGGTGTGCGGATCGCCCAGCGATGTTCCCCAGCACGGTGGGCTTCCAAGGGAGGGCGCCCGGACGCTAGTGGATGGTGGTGAGCTGAGGCGAGTCGGCAGCCTGGCAGTCCGGGACGACGGCTCCCGTTCTCAGAGCCCACCCGCTATCATCCTCTCACCTTGGACACCGAACACCGGGGGGAATCGGTGACGTTACGCCCGGGGCAGTCGCCGGATAGTGGGCTCGAAACGGAGGGGGAGAGGTGTCGGTCGCGTGGTGTCGACAGTTCAGGCAGCTACGCACGCTGGCTGGGACGTTCCGCAGAGCGCTTCCGTACTTGCGGTCTCGTTCAGATGCGGGCTGGGGCAATGGCTCCCGCTCGCCTTGTCCATGGCGGAAAGGGAACTCGGCACGATGTTTCACGTGAAACGCTGCGCGTTGGAAGGGGTCAGGCGTCGGTCGCTTGGACTGTGCGGGTGCCGCAACGACGCACGCTGGCTGCGATGGTCCACAGAGCGCTTCAGGTCGTGGCTGTCTCGTTTCAGGTGCGGGCTAGATCAACGGCCCGCGCTTCCGTTGTGTCATTGAGTACACGTGCAGAAGGCGCGACGTTTCACGTGAAACGCTGGGCATCGGAAGCCGATCGGCGCCACTTGTCCCCACGTTGACAGGACCGCGCGGGCCGTGGGCTGCTCTCCTCTTAAAACGCTGCGGATTCTCGGAGGGGCGCGTTTCACGTGAAACACGTCCTGCGGCCGCACGCCCGACCCTCCCTCCACAACCGCGCGCGCTTCCATCTCTCCCCGCATCCGGTGCCTCGCGGCAGGGAACGTCGCTACCAGCGATTAGAGTAGAACGCGGCCCCGAAAGGAGTGGATGTTTCACGTGAAACAGTCCGAAAAGGCATCCTCGAACGAATCGTTCGGGATGGATACCCCGCTCGCGAGGGAGCTCGCCGACCTGTCAGCCCGCCGACGGGCGCTGGAGGCGGCGACCGTCGAGTTCTCCGGCGAGACTCGCATCCTCACCGTCTCGAATCAGAAGGGCGGAGTCGGTAAGACCACCACGGCGGTCAACGTCGCCTCGGCCCTCGCCGGGCTGGGCGCCAAGGTTCTCGTCATCGACCTGGATCCGCAGGGCAACGCCTCCACAGCCCTCGGCGTCCCGCACAACGGTGACACCCCGAGCGTCTACGACGTCTTGATCGATGAAGCACCCCTCGTCGATGTCGTGCAGGTCAGCCCCGAGAATCCCAATCTCCTCTGCGCGCCGAGCACGATTCATCTCGCCGGCGCCGAGATCGAACTCGTCTCTCAGGTCGCGCGCGAGCACCGCCTGCGTCGCGCTGTTCTCGACTACCTCGAGACGAACCCGCTGGACTTCGTCATCATCGACTGCCCGCCCTCGCTCGGTCTTCTCACGATCAACGCGTTCACCGCGGCATCCGAGGTCTTCATTCCCATCCAATGCGAGTACTACGCGCTCGAGGGGCTGAGCCAGCTCCTCGGGAGCATTCAGATGATCCAGAAGCATCTCAATCCTGCGTTGCACCTCTCCACGATCCTCCTGACGATGTACGACGGGCGCACTCGCCTGGCGCAGCAGGTCGCGGAAGAGGTCCGCGGCCACTTCCCGGATCAGGTACTGAACACCGTGATCCCCCGTTCCGTCCGGGTCTCGGAGGCTCCGAGCTTCGGTCAGACGGTCATCGCTTATGACGGACAGTCCGCTGGCGCCATCGCGTATCGCGAGGCCGCGGTGGAGATCGCGTCGCGTGCCGCGACGCAGAGCAAGGAGAAATGATGGCGAAGCGCACTGGACTGGGTCGAGGCATCGGTGCTCTCATCCCGACTGCGGATCAGACGGAGCGTCCGGTCGACGTCTTCTTCCCCGGGGCGAGCATCCGTCCCTCCGAGGTGACGACGGAGACGGCCATCGCCGAAGCCGCTGCGGAGCTCACCGAGGAGGATCTGGCCGCGGTTCCCGGAATCCGGCTCGTTCAGGTCGACCCGCAGAAGATCGTCGCGAACCCGCGGCAGCCGCGCACGCACTTCGATCCCGAAGACCTCGCGGAGCTGGTGCACAGCGTGCGCGAGTTCGGCGTGCTGCAGCCCGTGGTGGTCCGCACCAACTCGGACGGCGAGTACGAGCTGATCATGGGGGAGCGGCGCACCCGTGCCGCGCGCGAGGCCGGACTCGACGCGATCCCCGCGATCGTCCGCGAGACGGCCGACGAGGATCTCCTCCGCGACGCCCTGCTCGAAAACCTCCACCGCTCGGAGCTGAACCCGCTCGAAGAGGCGTCCGCGTACCAGCAGCTGCTCGAGGACTTCGGGATCACGCAGGAAGAGCTCGCGACGCGCATCGGACGCTCGCGTCCCCAGATCAGCAACACGATCCGTCTCCTCAAGCTGCCCGTGCCCGTGCAGCAGCGCGTCGCGGCTGGGGTGCTGACGGCCGGCCACGCCCGCGCGATCCTGAGCCTCGACACCCCGGAGAAGATGCAGCGGCTCGCCGACAAGGTCGTGAACGAAGACCTGTCCGTGCGTGCCACCGAGGAGGCGGCGAAGGCCGTGTCCGGTGCGGCCGGTACGTCGTCGAAGCCCACGCCCGGGGCGCGCCGCGCCTATCTCGACGAGGTCGCCGGCAAGCTCGGTGATCGACTGAACACTCGCGTCAAGATCTCTCTTGGTGCACGGAAAGGCCAGGTCACCATCGACTTCGCTTCGATCCAGGACCTCAACCGCATCCTTGAGGAGCTGGGCGAGGAGACCTACGGCCGCTGACTCCCCGCGCTCATCGACGTCGCGCCCGTCCCGTCACCGCACAGGTGACAGGGCGGGCGCGAATCGCGTCGAGAGGGGCTCTGTCAAGCACTCCCTCGGATCCGCCCCGCCGCCCTAGACTCGCTCAGGACGACGAGCGGGAGGCATCATGTCAACGAGGTCAGCAGGTTCTTCGCTGAAGGGTCGCGTCATCGCGATCAGCATCGCGGCCGCACTCGGGGGATTCCTCTTCGGCTTCGACACGGCCGTCATCAACGGCGCGGTGGACGCCCTCGCGGGCGACGTCTCCGGTTTCGACCTCGGGGTGGGCCTCAAAGGCTTCGCCGTCTCGTCCGCGCTCATCGGATGTGCGGTCGGCGCGTGGTTCGCCGGTCCTCTGGCGAACCGGTACGGCCGCATCCCCATCATGGTGACGGCGGCAGTCCTCTTCCTCGTCTCCTCGGTGGGATCGGGACTCGCGTTCAGCGTCGTCGACCTCATCATCTGGCGCGTCGTGGGCGGTCTCGGCGTGGGCGCGGCATCCGTCATCGCCCCCGCCTACATCGCCGAGGTCTCGCCGGCGGCGATGCGCGGCCGGCTCGGATCGCTGCAGCAGCTCGCGATCGTCACCGGCATCTTCGTCGCGCTGCTGTCGGACGCGCTCCTCGCGGAGGTGGCGGGCGGCGCGGCCGAGTCCCTCTGGGGTCTGTACGCCTGGCGGTGGATGTTCATCGCCGAGGCGATCCCGGCGGTGCTCTACGGCATCCTGGCGCTGCGTCTGCCCGAATCACCGCGGTACCTGGTCGCGAAGGGCAAGATCGACAAGGCGTCGGAGGTGCTGGAGACGGTGACCGGCGCCGTCGACGTCAAAGCGAAGATCACCGAGATCACCGGCACCCTCAACACCGAGCGCTCCGAGTCGCTGCGAGACCTGCGCGGCCACCGGTTCGGCCTGAAGCCCATCGTCTGGGTCGGCATCCTGCTGTCGGTCTTCCAGCAGTTCGTGGGCATCAACGTGATCTTCTACTACTCGACGACGCTGTGGCAGTCCGTCGGCTTCGGCGAGTCCGAGGCGCTGCTCATCACCGTGATCACGTCGGTGACGAACATCGTGGTGACGATCGTCGCGATCCTGCTGGTCGACAAGGTCGGTCGCCGCATCATGCTGCTCGTGGGCTCGGTCGGCATGACGCTCTCGCTGGGGCTGATGGCCCTCGCGTTCTCGTTCGGATCCCTCGACTCCTCCGGAGCGGTCACCCTTCCCGAGCCCTGGTCGACGGTGGCGCTCATCTGCGCCAACGCCTTCGTCGTGTTCTTCGGAGCGACCTGGGGCCCGCTGGTCTGGGTGCTGCTGGGGGAGATGTTCCCCAACTCCATCCGCGCCGGCGCCCTCGCCGTCGCCGCGGCGGCGCAGTGGGCCGCGAACTTCTTCATCTCGACCACGTTCCCGTGGTTCTCGAGCATCGGTCTGCCGTTCGCCTACGGGTTCTACGCGTTCTTCGCGCTCCTGTCGTTCTTCTTCGTCTACTTCAAGGTCGCCGAGACCAAGGGCAAGGAGCTCGAGGAGATGAGCGAAGATGTGAAGGTCGAGCGCCGACCCCGTCGAACACGCGCGTAGGCTGGATGGATGACCGAGTCCGTCCCGCGCCGCGCCAGCCTCGAAGTGCTGCGCGCCGAGGCATCCGACGAACTCGCCGTGCTCGTTCAGGAGCGCCTGCTCGGGGGAGAGGACCCCTGGGAGTTCATGGAGGAGCTGCCGAGCGTCGATGAGCTCGTCGTGTATCTGCTCCGAGCCGACAACATCGCCGCGAACGACGGCGTGCGACCCAACCAGGCGCGTCACTACCGGGTGCTGCGTCAGATCGCGCTCGACTACCCCGAGCTCACCCCGGCCGTCTGGGGTCTGCTCGACGAGAAGCAGCGGCACCGCCGCTGGGACCCCACGATCGCCGACGCCTCCTGACGATGCCCCGCATGCTCGTCGCCTACGACCCGTCGTGGCCGCAGCAGTTCGAGCGCATCGCCGCCGAGATCCGAGAGCACGGCGACAGCGACTGGGTGGTCGAGCACATCGGCTCGACAGCCATCCCCGGGATGCGGGCGAAGCCGATCATCGACGTCGCGGTGAGGATCGCGGATGCTGCGGACTTCGAGCAGCACCGTGCGGCACTCGAGCGCGGGGGATGGCGGCTGGGCAGCGCCGTGCGCACTCATCCGGTGATGGTGTTCGAGGAGCACGGCGTGCGCACGCGGATCGCGCACTTCTTCGAGGCGGGGGAGTGGGATGCCGTGAACCAGCGCCTGCTGCGGAACTGGTTGCTCGCGCATCCGGAAGACGCGACGCGCTACGCCCACGCGAAGTGCGACGCCGTGGCCGCCGCCGCGCGCGGGAGATCCACCTACAACGCGGCCAAGACGCCGGTCATCCAGGAGCTCGTCGACCGGGCACGGGCCGCCCGCGGACTGGAGCGGGTGGACGTCTCGGACAAGGAGACGCCTCGGGGGTGACGGGCCCTTCGTCTCGCTGCGCTCGCTCAGGGACCGGGGTCGGGTGGGTGACGGGCCCTTCGTCTCGCTGCGCTCGCTCAGGGACCGGGCTAGGAACCACGGAGGCCGCCACCCCGATGGGGTGACGGCCTCGACTGCCTGTGCGAGGGGACTCAGCCGATGAAGTCGGCGAGGTCCTTCTCGAGGGCGAACTTGGGCTTCGCGCCGATGATGGTCGTCTTGACCTCACCGCCCTGGAACACCTTCATCGCCGGGATCGACGTGATCTGGTACTTCATCGCCAGCTCCGGGTTCTCGTCCACGTTGAGCTTGAGGATGGTGATCTTGTCGGGGTTGTCGGCCTGGATCTCGTCCAGCACCGGAGCGACCATGCGACACGGACCGCACCACTCGGCCCAGAAGTCCACGAGGATGGGACCTTCGGCCTGCAGAACGTCCTGCTCCCAGGTCGCCTGGCTCGTAGCCTTTGCACTCATCAGAGTTTCTCCTTGTTCGAGGTTCGTCGGTTACAACAGCGGACCGGGGAAAAGTGTTCCCGGTCCTCAGGCGGTGAGGATCTCCGCGGCCTCGGCGGCGGGCACCTCGACCGAGGCGTCCTCGAAGTCGGCGAGGAAGTGCTCCGCGTCGAGGGCGGCGACCGTGCCGGAACCGGCGGCGGTGATGGCCTGACGGTAGGTCGGGTCGATGACGTCGCCGGCGGCGAACACACCCGGGACCGAGGTGACCGATGAGCGGCCGTCGACCCAGATGGTGCCCTCCGACGTGAGCTCGAGCTTGTCGTGCACGAGGTGCGTGCGCGGGTCGTTGCCGATCGCCACGAAGAGGCCCTCGATCGGCAGGTCGCGCAGCGTGCCGTCGACCGTGGAGCGCAGCTGCACGCCGGACACGGCGTTCTCGCCGATGATCTCGGCGACCTCGCTGTTCCAGATGAACTCGATCTTCTCGTTCGCGAACGCGCGCTCCTGCATGATCTTCGAGGCGCGCAGGGTGTCCTTGCGGTGGATCACGTAGACCTTGTCGGCGAAACGGGTGAGGAACGTGGCCTCCTCCATCGCAGAGTCGCCGCCGCCGACGACCGCGATCGTCTTCTCGCGGAAGAAGAACCCGTCGCAGGTCGCGCACCACGAGACGCCGTAGCCGGAGAGGCGCTCTTCGCCCTCGATGCCGAGCTTGCGGTAGGCGGATCCCGTCGCGTAGATCAGGGTGCGGGTCTCGTGCACGGTCCCGCTGCCGAGCGTGACCTTCTTGACCGTCCCGTCGAGGTCGAGCGACGTGACGTCGTCGTAGACGACCTCGGTGCCGAACTTCTCGGCCTGCTCCTGCAGCTTCGCCATGAGCTCGGGACCTTGGATGCCCTCGGGGAAGCCCGGGTAGTTCTCGACCTCGGTGGTGTTCATCAGCTCTCCGCCGACCTCGACCGAGCTCGCGATGAGGAGCGGCTTGAGGTCTGCGCGCGCCGCGTAGATGGCGGCGGTGAATCCGGCGGGGCCGGAGCCGATGATGATGACCTGACGCATGATGCTTTCCGTCCTAGAGACTGCACTGCCATCGAATGATGTTCGACGGGTTCAACCCATGGTAGCCGCGGGACATTCCCGAGAGCCGGGCCGCACCGATCGGATGCCCCGGCTCAGCGACCGGGCAGGAACCGCCGGACGAGGGCGCCGGCCGTCTTCAGCTCGGGGGCCCGCAGCAGGGCGAGGATGCCGAGGTAGACGACCACGACGACGAGCCCGATGATCGCGGTGCCGAGCGCGCCCTGGATCTTGTCGGACACGGTCCACCCCTCGACGCCTCCGAGCAGCAGGAACGCGCCCCATCCGGCGGAGCCGGCCGGTACGCCGGCGAGGGCGAACCTGCCGATCGCGGCCAGCCAGGAGGCGATCCGGAGGCCGCCGATCTTGCGGTGCAGAAGCCAGGTGGCGACGACCGTCTGCAGGATGCTGGCGAGGGACTGCCCGAGGGCGACGGCCGCGGCGAGGGAGGTCAGCGGGATGACACCCGCCTCACGGAGTCCCAGGGCAGCGAGCGCGGTACCCACGATCAGCACGCACTGGAAGATCGTGAACCAGAACGGCGTGCGGGTGTCGTCGTAGGCGTAGAACGTGCGCTGCACGATGAAGAGGATCGTCAGCGGGATCAGACCGAACAGATAGGCGAGGAGCACGAGCGCGGCCGCCTGCGCGTCGTCCGCCGACTGGGTGAAGACGCGCGACGCCGGGATGGCCGCGGCGGCGACGGCGGCGGTGGCGGCCACGATGAAGAAAAGGAGCGTCCGGATGCTGCGCGCGATGTCCCCGCGCACCTCGTCGTCGCGCCCCGCGGCGGCGTGCTCGCTGATCTGGGTGAAGTAGGGCGTCCCGATCGACAGCACGATGACCGAGTAGGGCAGCATGAAGATGAGCCAGGCGTTGGCGGTCACCGTCGCGGACGATCCGATGCCGGATGCCTCGCTGACGATGAAGCCCTGGAGCACCCCGGCCGCCAGACTCGCGAACGCCATCAGGAAGGTCCAGCCGGCCAGGCGTCCGACGTTGCCGAGGCCCACCCCGCGCCAGCGGAAGTCGGGCTTCAGGGCGAGGCCCGTGCGGCGCCAGAACACGAGCAGCACGACGGCCTGCAGCGCGATGCCGGCCGTCGCCGTCGCCCCGAGGACCGTGACCATGGGCGGCGTCCAGTCGACGGCATCCGTCGACACCGGCGCGAAGAGGGCGCCGAGCAGGAGGAAGCCGGCGATCGAGACGATGTTGTTCACCACGGGCGCCCAGGTGAACGGACCGAAGATCTTCCGCGCGTTGAGCGCTTCGCCGAGCATCGCGTAGAGGCCGTACAGCAGGATCTGCGGCAGGCACCAGTAGGCGAGGGCCGTCGCCAGCGCCAGCACGTCGGGGGTCGCCTTGCCGGCGACGAGGTGCACGAGCCAGGGAGCGGCCGCCGTCGCGATCGCTGTGACGACGACCAGCACCACGGTGCCCAGCGTGAACAGCTTCGAGATGAAGGCGTTGCCGCCGTCGGCATCCGCCGTCGCCTTGACGATCTGCGGCACGATGACGGCGGTCAGGATGCCGACGGAGATCAGGGAGAAGACGCTGTTGGGCAGCTGGTTCGCGTACGTGAAGGCGTCGGCGGCCTCGGAGCCCACCGCCCCGAGCACGCCGACGAGCACGATGCTGCGCAGCAGCCCGGTGATGCGCGACACCAGGGTGCCGGCGCCGATGATGGCGCTGGCGCGGCCGAGGCTATTCACGTGCATCCGGGGTCGTCGGGGCGTCGGCGTCGATGTGCACGGCATCCTGCTTTCGGTCGGGCGTGCCGGCCTCGTCGTCGTGCTCGTCGGCCTCCGGCCCGCTCTCGCCGGCGCTGCGGCGGCGGCGCAGGACCGTGCGCACCACGCCTCCCGCGATGAGCAGGACCGCGAGCGACCCGAACACCACGAGGCCGATGGTCTCCCACTCGGCGCGCACGGCGACCGGGACGGTCTGAGGTCCGTCGATGAGCACGCCGGAAGGGCTGTAGATGTTGAGACGCAGATCGAGCTCGCCGCTGCCCACGCGTGCCGAGACGGGCACCTTCACACGGGCCGTCGTGGCGGCCTGCACGACCACGTCGGTGCTCTCTTCGACCTCGAGGCGCGGGTCCGTCGGCGCCACCGTGAGGCGCAGCGTCACCGGCCACGGCAGGTCGTTGCGGATGCTGAAGGGCAGGTCGGCGTTCGCGCTGAGCAGCTGGATCGTGCTGGACGGCGGGATGCTGACGGCGCCGAGCGTCATGCGGGTGTTCTCCCTATGCGTCAGCACCCCCTCGGCGAAGGCCGCGTCGGTCGCTCCGACGCCGATCTCGCGGAGCACTCGGATGCGCTCCCTGCTGAGGAGCACCTGCGGGTCGTCGAGGATCGTGGCGAAGCTCGCGAGCGTGCCCTCGTCGACGAGCATGCTCTCGAGGGCCTGGACGCGCTCGGGGTTCGGGTCGACCACGCGCAGGGCCGCGGCCGTCGGCGCCGACGCCCGCACCGACGAGAGATCGAAGCCGATCGAGTCGACCGAGGCGATCGCCGCACGCAGGGCCGAGGCGTCGCGGGTCTCGTCGCGGAGGAGCCCGACGAGCAACGGCGCCTGGGGCGTGCTCTGCGCGGCGAGGAAGAGATGCGCGCTCGCGGTCGAGAGCCAGCCGGTCCTGGCGTCTTCGTCGGCCTCGGCGGCGGCACGGGAGATCGCCAGCGAGGCGGCCTCCTGGACCACGAGCACGTCGCGATCGGATGCCGTGACGTGCGCGGGGGAGGCCTCTTCGATGTCGGTGGACGAGACGATCGTCGTCGCCTCGCCGCCCAGGTAGCTCGAGAACGCGGCGAGGTCGTCTCCCCGGACGCCGCCCCGCGGCCACACGATGCCGTCGATCGCACGGTCGACCCGGGTGAGGGTCTCGTCGTCGGGAAGCGAGGGCTCCGGCGTCGGCGCGGGTGTCGGGGTGGCGGCTGCCGCCGGCGTGGGAGTCGGGGTGCTCGGTGTGGACGGCAGGTTGCGCGGATCGATGAACGGCGTGAGGGTCGTGGGCTGCAGCAGCTCGGGCAGCTGCGCCTGGGACTGCACCGTGACGTCGGCGTCGCCGAACTGCAGGGCGAAGCGCTCGTTGGGCAGCTCGTCGAGGCGGGCGAGCCACTCGGTCGCCGACTGCGGCGCCGCCGTGCCGAGCACGCGGATGGCGGCGAGGATCGACGGGTCGATCGCCAGCACGGCCGCCGTGCCCGTCACGCCGTCGAGCTGCGCGGTCAGCGCGCCGTCGGCGGAGGTGAGGGTCGAGAGCTCCTCCGAGGTGAGCAGCACGCGGTCGGCGGGCGTCGCCGTGATGGGCACGATCACGCCCACCTGGGGTGCGGTGTCGGTGATCACGAGGACCGATTCGGCGGTCACCTCGTCGTCGGAGTCGTCGCGCGAGGAGTCGCCCGGGGAGTCGTCGAGCGTCGCCCGCACCGGATAGACCCCCGGCGCGAGGGCGGCCAGCGCCTCGACCGGCACCTCGACGTTGATCCTCTCGGCGTCTCCCGGCGCCACGGCATCCGCGGTGTCTCCGCCGATCTGCTGGAAATCGCCCGGGGCGGTGCCGTCCGCCACCCAGGTCGACACCGCTGCGGAGTCGGTGAGAGGGGTGTTGCCGATCTCGACGACGACGCGTCCGCCCGGCACCTCCTCGTCGGTGTCGTTGCGCACCGACATGGTCGCCGTCGCGGCAGCCCCCGGAGCGACCCGGCCGTGCACGCCGACCGAGACCGAGAGCGTCGGCGTCGCAGCATCCGTCAGCTCCTCTTCGGCCGCGTGCGCCGGAGACGCGAAGCCGCAGACGCCGACAGCGACCCCAAGCACCGCGGCGGTGCGCGTGAAACGCCGCACGCGCGCACGGAAGCCGATCTCGGATGTGGTCGCGGTCATGAAGGTCTTCCTCGAACGCCCGGGAAGCGGGCTGGTTCGTGAGTACTGACCTTGCGATTCTAGGAGGCGCGACGAAGGAGAACCCTGAAGACGCGTAGAGTGACGGCCGTGTCCGCCACCGCCCTCCCCGTTCCCGATCCGCTGCGCTGCGCCGCGCTCGCCGCCGATCTCGACGCCGCCGACCTCCGTTCGGAGCCGCTCCGGCGCCTCTGGGGAGCGGAGGCCGACGATGCGCTCGCCCGAGGGATGCGCGAGCCGATCCTTCGCGCGCTCGCCGACGACGACGGCATCCTCCCGACGCTGGGGCGGTTCTTCGTGCTCGGGATGCCGCAGCCCCGGGCCGCGCTCGAGGCCGCGCTGCCGCGGCTCGGCGTCGACGGACTCGTCGAGCTCGGACTCGCCGTCGCGGGCGGCGCCACGATCGCCCCGGCGGCCCTGCTCCGGCCCCAGTCGTTCGTCGATGCCGACGGCGTCGGGGAATGGTGGATCGCCAGCGACCTGGACGAGGTGGCCCTCGGCACGGCGCTGCCGCCCGACCATGTGCTCGGCGTCGGCGGCGCCTCGCGCACCCTCGCCGAGATCGTCGTGCCGACGCAGGTCGAGCGCGCCCTCGACCTCGGCACCGGCTGCGGCATCCAGGCACTGCTGGTGTCGCGGCGCGCCGGACGCGTGGTCGCCACCGACATCTCCGACCGGGCGCTCGCCTTCGCCGAGATGAACGCGCGCCTCAACGGCATCGGCAACATCGAGTTCCGCCGGGGGAGCATGTTCGAGCCGGTCGCGGGGGAGTCCTTCGACCTGATCGTCTCGAACCCTCCGTTCGTGATCACGCCTCGCAGCCAGGATGTGCCCGAGTACGAGTACCGCGACGGTGGGCTCATCGGCGACGCCCTCGTCGAGCAGTTCGTGCGATCCGCTCCCGCGCACCTGCGCCCCGGAGGCGTCGCGCAACTGCTGGGCAACTGGGAGTCGCGTGACGGCGTGACCGGCCTCGCGCGCCTCGACGCCTGGGTGCCGGGCGATCTGGACCTCTGGGTGATCCAGCGCGAGGAGCTGTCGCCCCTCGCCTACGCCGAGCTCTGGATCCGCGACGGCGGGACGACGCCCCGCGATGCCGAGTTCACGCCGCTGCTGCGCGCGTGGCTCGACGACTTCGCCGCGCGCGGCGTGACCTCGATCGGCTTCGGGTACGTGCTGCTGCGCCGCGGCGGGTCACCGGTGCTGCGCCGCACGGAGCACATCCGCCAGCAGGTCTCCGGCGTGGGCGACGCCCTGGCCCACGGCCTGTCGGCGCACGATCGTCTGGCCGACGGCATCCCCTCGATCCTGCACACCGCGGCCGACGTGACCGAGGCCCGGCACCTGCTGCCCGGCAACGAGGACCCCAGCGTGATCGAGCTGCGCCAGGGCGGCGGCTTCGCGCGCACCGTCAACGTCGACCCCGCGCTCGCCGCGTTCGTCGGCGCCTGCGACGGCGAACTCACGGTCGCGCAGATCGCCGCCGCGCTCGCCGACCTCTTCGACGTGCCGCTCGCCGAGCTCTGGGCCGAGCTGGAGCCGCGGATCCGGGCGCTGCTCGTCGACGGCTTCCTGACCGCGGAATAGGCGTCGCATATGGTTGCGATCTGAGATCGCCTGCGTCATAGTTTTCCGGTCGCCCCGACCAGGAAACACACCATGACCGCAGCACGCGCGCGTGAACGCCGACGCCCGAAAGACGGCGAACGGCGTCGCTGGGCGTCGTTCGGGCCGATCATCTTCGGCGCGATGTGGCTGCTCGTCGCCGCGGTGTACCTGGCTTTCAACGTTGCCGATGCCCGCGCGATGTCATCCACGACAAGTGCGCGGGTGACGGAGGTCGACGATCGGACCGGTGCGCGCTCTCCGTGCTACGTCGACTACCGATTCGAGGTCGAGGGTCGGGCCTATCAGGCGAGAACGGATGTGCGGTCCAGGTGTCGTCACTTGGAAGCCGATACATGGACCACGGTCTACTACGACGCTCACGACCCCGAGCGTTCGACGCTGCGAGACCCGCAGGCGTGGTCGGAGCTGTACGGGCAGCCCGTTCTGCTCACTCTGGGGGGCTTATTGTTCATCGGGCTCGGCGTCGGACCCGCCCGTGAGAAGCGTCGACGGATGAGGCAGGGTGCTCTGCGCGCTGACGCAAGAAGCGATGCCGCAGACCTCTGATCAGGCGGTACAGCAGGAAGACGCAGACACTCCAGAGCCCAGTGGCCATGAGCCAGAGCGGCAGCCCCTCCCCCGAACCCCCGCCGCGGCGGCTGAGGGTGATACCCGTGCCCGCGGACGAGTGTGATCCGCGCTTCGTTCGGCGGAATAGCCCACGGCATCCATGCGTTCGAATAGAACATGAAGGCCTTCGGATTCCTCTCGTTCGGGCACTACGCCGACGTGCGCGGTTCAGCGACCCGCACCGCCGGCGACATGCTGAAGCAGACCATCGAACTCGCCGAGGGGGCCGACGAGCTCGGCGTCAATGGCGCGTACGTGCGCGTGCACCACTGGGCGCGCCAGGCGGCATCCCCGATGCCCCTGCTCTCGGCGATGGCAGCCCGCACCCAGCGCATCGAGGTCGGCACGGGCGTGATCGACATGCGATACGAGAACCCCTTCCAGTTCGCCGAGGAGGCCGCCGCCCTCGACCTGATCGCCGACGGGCGAATCGCCCTGGGCGTGAGCCGTGGGTCACCCGAGACCGCGCTGCGGGGGTACGAGACGTTCGGCTTCCGCGACGAGGAGGACCCGGAGCGCGGCGGCGTCCTCGCCCGAGAGAAGTTCGAGATCTTCCTGCGCGCGATCGACGGCGAAGCCCTCGCCCCCGGCGACCCGCGCATGGTCGGCGCCGGCCATTACCTGGCGATCGAGCCGCAGTCGCCCACGCTGCGCGACCACATCTGGTGGGGGTCGGGCTCTCGGGCCACCGCCGAGGAGACCGGGCGTCAGGGCCTCAACATGATGAGTTCGACCCTGCTCACCGAGGCCACGGGCGTGCCGTTCCACGAGCTGCAGCGCGAGCAGATCGACCTCTACCGCGCGGCGTACAAGGCCGCGGGGCACACCGGTGCTCCCCGGGTCTCGGTGAGCCGCAGCGTCTTCCCCCTGATCACCGACATGGACCGGGCGTACTTCGGCCTGCGCAGTGAGGAGAACGGCGACCAGATCGGCATCATCGACGGCTTCCGCTCGACGTTCGGCAAGACCTACGCCGCCGAGCCCGACGTGCTCATCGAGCAGCTGAAGCAGGACTCCGCGGTCATGGCGGCCGACACCCTCATGCTCACCATCCCGAACCAGCTGGGCGTGGACTACAACCTCCACGTGCTCGAGGCCTTCGCCGAGCACGTCGCCCCCGCACTGGGGTGGAAGCCCAACACCGAGGGACCGGTTCAGGGCGACCCCGTCGCCTGAGGCGCGCGGGGTTCGGGCGGGGAACAGCACCCGGAACCGCTCGCAGATGACCGGCATGTCGGGGGCGAAGCCGCGCGGGTTGTCCGAGTACGCGCGCCAGTAGCGCTCGTGCGCCGCGCGCCAGTACTCGAGCGTGCGGTCGCCCTCGCCCTCGGAGTGCGCGTGCTCGGCGGTCACCTCGTCGAACGGCACGGTGCGCAGGTCGGTCGTCTCGATCACGGCGCGCGGCCGCCCCGAGCCGTCCAGGATGATGCTGAGCTCGCCCAGGTATGGCTCCGGGTCGCCCGTGGTCTCGTAGTCCCAGAGCGACGACGCGGTGCCGGTCTTGACCCCCGCGAGCACGAGCGCCAGCAGGTCGTCGGCATGGGCGGGGGTGGCGCCGAACGCCCAGGCGCCCGGGACGTCGGCGGGCAGATGCGGATGCTGCGTGCGCACCGACTCCCAGAACGAGGCGAGCGCGGCGGGGTCGGCGGTGATCATCGCTCCAGCCTAGGCATCCCATCGGCCGAGCCACCCCCCTGCGTTCGAGCCACCCCTTTGTGTGCTGTGCGCAGAGGGGTGGCTCGAACGGAAAGGGGTGGCTCGGTCCGGCGGAGCGGTCAGGACCCCGTGGCCGGACCGAAGAGCTCCTCGCCGTGCTCGTGGAGCAGACGGTAGGCGTCGGCGAACGTCTGCGGCTCCTGCTCGCCGGCTTTGCCGTACTTCGCGATCAGCAGCCCGAGCAGTCCGCGCGCGGGCGGGGTGAGCGGCTTCAGCTGCGCCGGGTGACCGGGCTTCGGCTCGGCCTGCTCGGGGTTCGGGGGCGTGTAGGCGGGCGTGGTGACGGGCCAGTCGGCGGGATGCCGCGGCTGGTCGAGGTTCACGACGTTGTCGAGCGTGTTCGCCGACTGGTCGCGGTCGTTCAGCGGCTTCAAGCCGTGGAGGCGCGACAGGGTGGCCGTGACGGAGCCGTGGTGCATCTCGTCGTGGATGATCGTGCCGCGCTTCGTGTACGCCGAGACGGCGATGGCCGGCACACGGCATCCGAGCCGATCGAACGTGAAGCCCATCTCGCCGGCCTTCGTGTCTTTCGTCGGCTTCGTCGCGGCGGGCGGCGGGACGTGGTCGTAGCAGCCGCCGTGCTCGTCGAACGTGATGAGCAGGAGAGTGTTGACGGCGTTGGACCCCTTCGGCGAGGCGCTCGTGCGCACGGCCTCGTAGATGTCGTGGATCAGCCGGTCGCCCGCGCGCACGTCCGAGATCGCACTGTCGTAGACGGGCTCGCCGTCGACCTCGCTCTCGCGCGGCGCGCCGAAGGGCGGGTGGAAGTCGTTGTGGTCGTAGACCATGCGCGGCTCGATGAACGCGTACGCCGGGAGAGTGCCGTTCTTCGCGTCGGCGTAGAAGTCCTCCATCGTGCCGAAGTGCTCGGTGCGCCAGTACTTCTCGAGCACGGGGGCATGCAGCATCCCCGTGAACGACACGAGCTGGAGCTTGTCGATGTAGATCTTCCAGCTGACCTTCTCGTCTTCGAGGCGGTTGAACACGGTGGGCGCCGCGGGCGCGTCGATCCACTTGTCGTAGCCGCCGCCGGCCTGGTTCGTGACGAATCCGTGCGAGGTCGAGGCGTGGAAGAAGGAGCGGTTGCAGAAGGTCTGCGACGGGACGGCCGCGTACCAGTGGTCGAACACCGCGAACTCCGATGCGAGCGTCGAGAGCACGGGGAGCATCTCGGGCGAGAACGAGCCCATGATGTGCGCGGCTTCCTCGGGCTTCGGCTCGGCGCCTTTGCGCAGGCGACGGAAGTTGATGATGTAGTCCTCGAGGAACCCCGACATCGTCGCCTTCTCGCCGTGCGTCGGGGCGTTGAAGGGTGCGGTCATCTGATCGACGAACAGGTCGGCGTTGCCCTTCGGATCGACCGTGCCGAAGATCTGGGTGTTGACGTGCGGGTACTCCTCGCCCGGGTCGGGATCGGGAAGGCTCATGATGCGGTCGGTGTCGCCGGTGTAGACATGCGCGTCGACGACGGTGCCGTCGGATGCCGTGTTGCTGTGCGTGCCGAACGCCAGGCCCTCGAACTTCTCGCCCTTCGGCAGCGTGTCGGGCGAGTAGAGGTATCCGAGCAGGTTGTCGAACGAACGGTTCTCACCCATCACGACCACGAGGTGGTCGAAGCCGGGCTCGCTGCGCGGGGTGAGGGCGGCGAAGGGGTCGGGGTCGGAGGCGAAGCCGTGACGGCTGCCGGCGACGGATGCTCCGATCGCGGCGCCGCCCGCCCCGCCGATCACCGCGCCCGCCAGCGCGGCCCCGCCCATCTTCAGGAATCCGCGTCGAGACGGTTGCCGTGCGGGATCGGATGCCGGGGGAGGGGTGCTGTCGTCAGCCATGCGGCGATCCTATGCGCGCGTCGCGCTCCGCGGAATGCCAGAAGGCCGGAGGGTGTGCGCCCGGTCGCGCAGGGGCGGGGGTCGGAGCGGTAGGCTCCTCGCTGGTGCGCGCGACAGGCGTGCATCGTCGATCTCGGGAGGCGACGTGCATACCCTCGGACACATCCCCCCGCCCGACCCCGAGAACGTTCCCCGTGTGATCGAGTACTTGGGAGAGCAGCGGCCGGATGCCGCCCGGTTCGCACGCCTCCTTCTCGATGACGGCGGCACGGTCATCACGTCCTGGGGCCCGGTGCAGATGGCGGTGTGGCACCTCGAGGTCCGGCGCGGTGAGTGGATCGTCGAGTTCCACAGTGAGCGCGGGTTCACCGAACCCCCTGCCATCGGTCGGGTGACCGGGTCCGAGACGGTCTCGCGAGGGCACCGGCCTCTCGGACTCGCGGTCTTCGCGTGGGCGCGGGCGACCGGAGTGCCGTTCCGGCTCGATACGCCGGACGACTTCGATCACGACCTGGTGGAGCACGGACGCGACGCCCTGGACTGGCTCGACGCGGGCGACGGTGCCGTGCTCGACCGGGTGCACGAGGTGTGGAGGGAGTACCGACGCGCCTGTGCGGGACTCGATGGCGAACAGCTGGCACTCCTGCGAGCCGAAGGTGTCGGAGACATGGAGAAAGCGGTTCGAGCGATCTCGACGGAGTGGCCCGCGATGCTGCGGATGCCGCGGCCGCGTCGCTAGCGTAGAGGCATGAGCCACGCGGGGGAGTCGTCGATCGATGCACGGGTACGAGCCGTCGAGCAGGAGTACGCACGGCGACAGACGCGGCTCTTCGTGCGGTTCGCGCTGATCGAGGGCGCGCTGCTGCTTCTCGGGGCGGTGCTCGTGTTCGGATTCGAGGTCGTCGATCCCGACATCGGCGTGTGGTTCCTCCTGGGCGTCGCCCTCGTCGGCGGCTTCCTGCTCAGCATGTTGCTCGTGCGTCACGTGCAGGCACGCCAGACCGCACGCGCCCGGGCCAGGGGCGACAACCCCCTCTTCTAGCCGCCCCGGCCTTCGGCATCCGCCGTCGTCCGCATCGCGCACCGTTCCGTCCTGCACAACGTCGGAGTTCGGATGCGACACGCCGCAGCGGATGCCTTCCGGCGGCGTGTCGGACGGCGATCTCCGAAGTCGTGCTGACGGAGGCGCGAGGACGGATGCCGGCATCCCCCCGTCATCGCCCGACGGAGGCCGAGGACACCACCCCGGTACGCTGGAACCCATGCTCAACATGGCCGAAGGCCTCGCCCGGCTCGGCGCGCTCGCCGAGCATCCGGTCGTCCGCACCCTGGGCACGGCGTTCGCCGCCGCGGGCTTCGACCTCGCGGTCGTCGGCGGTCCGGTGCGCGACGCGCTGCTGGGCCGGCCGACCCACGACCTCGACTTCACGACGAACGCCCGTCCGGACGACATCCTCCGCATCGTCACCCCGATCTCGACCGCGCAGTGGGACATCGGCCGCGCCTTCGGCACCATCGGGGCGCGGGTGCAGAAGGAGCAGGTCGAGATCACGACCTACCGCGCCGACAGCTACGACGGTGCGACGCGCAAGCCCACCGTCGAGTTCGGCGACACGATCGACGGCGACCTCGTGCGCCGCGACTTCACCGTCAACGCGATGGCGCTGCAGGTACCGTCGGTGAAGCTCGTCGATCCGACCGGCGGCGTCGAAGACCTCCTCGCCGGCGTGCTGCGCACCCCCGTCGACCCGGGTGTGTCGTTCGGCGACGATCCCCTGCGCATGCTGCGGGCCGCCCGCTTCAGCGCGCAGCTCGGCTTCGACGTCGAAGACGCGACCGCCGAGGCGATCACCCGCCTGCGCGAGACCCTGAAGATCGTCAGCCCCGAGCGGGTCCAGTCCGAGCTCGTGCGCCTCCTCCAGACCGACGACCCGGTGCGCGGCATCCGCGTGCTCGTCGAGACCGGACTGATCGACGAGTTCCTGCCCGAGGTCAGCGCGCTGCGGCTCGAGATCGACGAGCACCACCATCACAAGGACGTCTACGAGCACTCCCTCACGGTGCTGAGCCAGACGATCGAGCTCGAGCACGCCCGGCATCCGGGTGACGCGCCCGATGTGCCGCTGCGCATCGCGGCTCTGCTGCACGACATCGGCAAGCCGCGCACGCGCAAGCTGGAGGACGGCGGAGCGGTCACCTTCCACCACCACGACATCGTGGGCGCGCGCATGGCCCGCAAGCGGCTGCAGGCGCTGCGGTTCGACACGGCCACGACGGATGCCGTCGCCACACTGATCGAGCTGCACCTGCGGTTCTTCGGCTACGCGGAGGGCGCCTGGACGGATGCCGCGGTGCGGCGTTACGTGCGCGACGCGGGAGACCTGCTCGAACGCCTGCACATCCTCACCCGCGCCGACGTCACCACGCGGAACAAGCGCAAGGCCGGGCGCCTCTCGGCGGCGTACGACGACATCGAGTCGCGCATCGCGGCGCTTCGCGAGCAGGAGGAGCTCGATGCGATCCGCCCCGAGCTCGACGGCAACCGCATCCAGGAGGTGCTCGGCATCCGTCCCGGGCGTGAGGTGGGAGAGGCCTACCGGTTCCTGCTGGATCTGCGCCTCGACGAAGGGCTGCTCGGCGTCGAGGTCGCGGAGCAGCGCCTGCGCGACTGGTGGGCCGCGCGCGGCTGATCGGGCGGTGGGTGTCGCGTCGACCGGGAGGGCGCACGCTCGTACACTGAGACCACGCTCCGCCCATCGACGAACGGAGACCTGTGGCTGCGCCGTGGCACGTGTCGCGCGAGGCTCTGTCGGAGACCTCCCGCCTGATCGTCGAGCGTGCGCACGCGGAGCTGCTGGCCGGCAACCTCGACGACGAGCGTCTGCAGCAGGTGCGTCCGCTCGTGCGGGAGTCGTGGGAGCGGTCGTGGCGCGGGGGCGTCGCCCCCGAGAACGCGCCGGAGCTCGCGCTCGCCCGCGAGGAGCTGGAGGCGTACCGCCGCACGCACCCGCTCGCCGCCGTCATGGACACGATCCGCGGTCTGCTGCTGCCCGGCAGTGCGGAGGACTCCGGGGTGCTCATCGCGATCGGTGACCAGGCCGGCCGGCTGCTCTGGATCGAGGGCGACCGCGAGCTGCAGACCCGGACCGACGACATGGGGTTCGTCGTCGGAGCGGACTGGGCCGAGCACGCCGTCGGCACGAGCGCTCCGGGCACCGCGCTCGCTCTTGCCCGCACCGTGCAGATCCGCGGCGCCGAGCACTACAACCGCCTCGTGCACCCCTGGTCGTGCACCGCGGCTCCCGTGCGCGACCCCGAGTCTCGCCGCGTGCTCGGCGTCATCGACATCACCGGCGGCCCCGAGGTCGTGACGCCGCAGGCCCGCCTGCTCGTCGACGCGACGGCGCGGGCGGTCGAGTCCGAGCTGCTGATCGCGCGGCTGCGCGCCCGGGCCGAGACCGCACCGCGCGTGCACGCCGCCGCCCCGCGCACGAAGACCGCTGCGCGCGCGACGCTGCGCGTGCTCGGCCGTGACCGGGCGCGGCTCGAGACGGCATCCGACCACGAGAACTCCGTGATCGAGCTCAGCGCCCGGCACGCGGCGATCCTGCTCATGCTCGCCGTGCATCGGCAGGGACTCTCGGCCGAGCGGCTGTCGGAGCTCGTGTACGGTCCGGGCGTCTCGCCCGACACGCTGCGACCCGAGATGGTGCGGCTGCGCCGGGTGCTCGAGAAGCGGATGCCGGCGCTGGTGCCCGAGTCCCGTCCGTACCGACTGCCCGTCGCCCTCGACACCGATGCGCAGGACGTGCTGTCGCTGCTCGACCGCGGCGCGCACCGGGTGGCGCTCACGGCGTACCGCGGTCCGGTGCTGCCCGAGTCGACCTCGCCCGGCGTCGAGGATTTCCGCGAGACCGTGAGGTCGGCGCTGCGCGAGGCGATGCTGGCGGAGGCGAGCCTGGACGTGCTCCTCGCCTACGCCGAGATCCCCGAGGGTCAGGAGGATGCCGAGATCCTGCAGCTGGCCCTCGAGATGCTGCCCCCGCGCTCGCCGAAGCGGGGCGGGCTCGTGGCGCGCATCGAGCGTCTGCAGGCGTAGCGCGACCCTTCGTCTCGCTGCGAGGAGCGGAGCGACGAGACGAAGGGCGCTCAGGAACCGGGGGTGGCCCTTCGTCTCGCTGCGCTCGCTCAGGAACCGGGGGTGACGAAGGGCGCTCAGGAGCCTGGCCCTTCGTCTCGCTGCGCGGATCCTGAGCGAGGAGCGTAGCGACGAGACGAAGGGCGCTCAGGAGCCGGGCCCTTCGTCTCGCTGCGCTCGCTCAGGAACCGGGGGTGACGAAGGGCGCTCAGGAACCGGGGTGGCCCTTCGTCTCGCTGCGCGGATCCTGAGCGAGGAGCGTAGCGACGAGACGAAGGGCGCTCAGGAACCGGGGGTGACGAAGGGCGCTCAGGGACCGGGAGGTGGGGAGAGCTGGGTGAGGACGGCGGCGCGCAGCCAGCTCAGGTACTGCTCCTCGGGCCAGCTGGACTGGGCGACGAGCTGCTGGTGGCTCTCGGGCGACAGCAGGAATGAGAGGGCGGCGGCGACGGCCTCGGCGTCGGCGGGGTCGGCGATCCCGCGTCGCTGCAGTTCGGCGACGAGCATCCTGTAGTCGGCGCGGCGACGCTCGAGGATGCGCTGCAGCGCCTCGTCGACGAGGGCGTCCGACAGCGCCGCGCCCAGCAGCACCGTCCACAGGGCGTGACCGCGGGCGTTCGCGGCGGTGATCTGACGCAGCACCGCGTCGAGGAAGGCCTCGTCGGGCAGCTCGAAGACGCCGCGGGCGACGTCGGTGTCGGTGAGGGATTCGGCCGACTCCGCTCCCGCGAACGTCACCTCGAACGCCGCGATGAGCAGCTCGGCCTTCGAGGCGGTCGTCTTGACCGTCTCGGCCGAGACGCCCGCCTCCCGGGCGATGGCGGCGATGGTCGTGGCCTGGTAGCCCTTGTCGGCGAACAGACGAGCGGATGCCGTGACGATCCGCTCCCGCGTCTCCCGGGCCTGCCGCGCCCGCAGCTCGGAGCGATACGGACGTGCGGCGGTCTCAGTCATTGACTTTCCTTGCAGTGTGATGAATACTTCGGGAGTACATCCGATTCTAGGGGAGAACCGACCATGGCCCGTCACCTCATCACCTGCACGCCGGCTCACGGCCACGTCGTGCCGTTGCTGCACATCGCACGTCATCTGATGGCTCGAGGCGACGAGGTCGTCTTCCTGTCGAGCCCTCGGTACGCCGATCGGATCGCCGCCACCGGCGCCCGCTTCGTCCCGTTGCCGCCCGAGGCGGATGTCGACCTCGACGACGCCGACGCGACCTTCCCCGAGCGGGCGGGGCTGACCGGTCCCGCCGCCCTGCGCTTCGACATGAGCAATCTGTTCATCCGGCCCGGTGCCGCCCAGCTCGCCGCCATCCGCACCGTTCTGGGCGAGCACCGCATCGACGCCGTGCTCACCGAGCCGCTCTTCGTCGGCGCCGCCCTGCTGCAGCGGCTCCCGCAGCGCGAGCGCCCGCCGGTGCTGGTGCTCGGCATCTTCCCCCTCGGAGTGCGCAGCCGCGACGTCGCGCCGTTCGGTCTCGGCATCACTCCGCGACCCGGCGCGCTCGGGCGGGCGCGCAACGCGACGCTGCGTCTCGTCGCCGAGCGCGTGATCTTCGGGGGCGTGCATCGCGAGGCCGACGCGGTGTCGCGTCGCGAGACCGGGAGGGATCTCGGCGGCTTCATCCTGGACTGGGCGGGACGCGCCGATGCGTATGTGCAGTTCACCGTGCCGGCCTTCGAATACCCGCGCTCCGACCTCCCCGCGAGCGTGCGCTTCGCCGGTCCGCTCCCGGCTCCCTCCTCCGACGCACCTCTTCCCGCGTGGTGGTCCGACGTCGAGCGCGCGGGCACGGTGGTGCACGTCACGCAGGGCACCATCGCCAACACCGACCTCGGGCAGCTCGTGATGCCGACGGTGCGGGCGCTCGCGGCATCCGACGCCCTGGTCGTCGTCTCGACGGGCGGCCGCCCTCTCGACGCGCTGCCCGCGCCGCTGCCGGCGAACGTCCGCGTCGCCGAGTACCTGCCCTACGACCGCCTGCTGCCCGAGGTCGACGTGCTCGTCACCAACGGCGGCTACGGCGGGGTGCAGCAGGCGCTGAGCCACGGGGTGCCGCTCGTCGTCGCCGGGCAGACCGAGGACAAGGTCGAGGTCGCCGCCCGCATCGGATGGTCCGGCGCCGGGGTGAACCTCCGGACCAGCACGCCCAGCCCCGCCCAGGTGGGGGATGCCGTGGCACGGGTGCTCGGCGACACCGGCTTCCGCGAGCGCGCGGGCCGCATCGGGGCGGAGATGCGCGCCGCCGACGCCTGGACCGCCCTCGATCGGGTGCTCGGCTCCCTCGTCGCCGCTCATCCGGTCGCCGACCCGGTGCCGGGGGAGTGACAGGGCTTCTGCTCGGATCCGAGCAGATTCCGCAGTGCATGCACCTGCATGCGCGCAAGGGAGTGCAACGTCGTGCCGGATACCCTCCGAGCAGGCGCCGCATCCCGTCAGTCCCCAGCTGACGAGCGGCGCGACGGCGAGACGCCGTCTGCGGAGGGAGCATCGTTCTCTTTCTGATCCCGGGGGGATGGGGTGGGTCGTCGGTCCCCAGAACGGCACCCACCCCCACTGGCTCCGCGCGGCGTCAGTTCAGGCGGCTCCAGAACCACAGCGCCATGCCGACCGCCAGCACGAGGAACGGCAGCCACGTGACCCGGCGCTTCAGCCGACGGCCCTGCGGAGCGACGCCGGGCGGGGGCGTGACCAGCCCTGCGGGCGGTGCGAAAGGCAGTCGCCCGGATGCGGCATCCGCACCTGCCGGCCCGCCGGCCGCCAGCCGATCGTCGCGCCAGCGCGACCACTGGTCGATCTTCGTCAGGAGCGCGCCGACCACTCCGAACAGCCACGCCCACGTCGCGGGGTCTAGGGTCGACACTTGCCGCTTCGTGTACAGGAACATCCAGTCGTCGATGATCTCGACATCGAGCTGCGCGGCGTGGTCGATGAACCGGGCCATGATGTCGGGCGTGAAGAGATAGAGCGCATCCTGCTCGTATCCGCCGGGGCAGTACAGCGTGAAGTGGCGGTCGAAGTCGCCTTCGAGCGACAGGCGCTGCGCACGCTGGAACGAAGCCGGCAGATTCGAGCCGAAGCCGTTGTTCCCCAGCGCGTCGAGCACGATGTTCGGGAGCGGCACGTCGAGACGCACGGCGACGTAGCCCCAGCGGTACGTGGTCGAGCTCTTGCCGTGCTTGATCGTGTACTGGTAGTTGCCGAACTCGACGAAGCGAGGGCGGCGGCCGCGCACGACGTCGGTCGAGAGTCGTCCGTTGCCGAGACCGAAGATCATGCCGGGCAGACCCGGGGAGGCGATGCGGTCGGTGTACTCCATGCCGTTCGCCTGGGCGAACGCGCCCAGCCGGTACCGGCGTATGCGGTTCGCCCGCCACACGAAGAAGCCGATCGCCGAGCCGCCCGCCACCACGACGACCGGTACCGCGATCATGACCGGAAGCGCGGATGCTCCGCCCCGCCGCAGGATGTCGCCGAAGATCGAGCCGAAGACGCCCAGCATCACGACCCCGACGACGACCAGGACGACGATGCCGACCACGTTCCCCACCGAGACGCCGCTCGATCGTCGGGCACGCAGCTCGGCGGCGAACGCGCGCACGGCCTGCGGGTCGGCGGGCCCGGTGAGCGCGCTCGCGTCGAAGGTCGACGACTGCGGAGAAGCGGTCACCGGTTCACCTCGGCGGAGACGGGCTCGCACTGCGGTCGGGCCGGGTCTGCGATCCACTCCATGCGCCCCACGGTACCGGGCGACGGCATCCGACCCTCCATAATCAGAAGGTGACTGCGACTGCGACAATCCCCTCCCTTGACGGCCGCCGCTTCCGGATGATCTCGTCCACGACCTCCGCGGTCGACCCCGAGGCGCCGAGCATCTTCGACTACTTCGAGCGCGACGGCGCGATCTGGGGCGAGTACACCGGCGACACCGTGACCTTCGGCAAGTTCGTCGGCACACGCACCGGCGACACGATCTGGGTGTCGTTCGTGCACGTCCTCGCGAAGGACGGCTCGGTCGTGACCGGGAATGGGGAGAGCGAGCTCGAGATCACCGACGCCGGACTCATCCGGCTCGTCGAGCACTACGAGATGTTCGACCTGCCGCAGCTCAGCGTGTGCGAGGAGATCCCCGCGTCCTGAGTGTCAGCGCGGGGGCAGCGTGTCGCGGCCGGGTGAGGCCGGGGTCCACCGCGTCATGCCGAGAGGGATCTCCGCGTCGCGCTCGGGCAGATCCGACGGCAGCAGGTACGGGCGGCGGATGACCTCGTCGAGCACGACGACGCTGACCACGGTGCGCACCTCGGGCAGCTGGGCGATCACGCCGGTGGAGAACTCGTGCACCCCGCTCACGTCAACGGCGCGGATGAGCAGCATCGCGTCGTGCTCGCCCGTCGTGATCGCGCACCACTCCACATCCGGCATCTCGCTCACCCGTTCGCGGAACGACGCCCACGCCTGGGGCAGCACGGTGACGAACACGAGCGCTCCGATGGAGAGTCCGGCCTTGGCCTGATCCACCCGGGCGCTGAACCCCGTGATGACTCCGTCGCTGACCAGCGCCTCGACGCGCGAGTAGGCGCTGGCCCGCGAGATGCCCACCTTGTCGGCGAGGGCGGCGATCGAGATGCGACCGTTATCCCGGAGGACTTCCAGGATTCTGTATCCGACTTCATCCACCGGGGCGGCACTTCGTCCAGAATGCTTCGAGGGTTCGGCATCCTTGCTGGACATATTGTTCCTCACATCCGAGGTTGCGGGCAGAGCGTGTCCGGGCGACGCGCACTTGCTGGACACATCGTCGCATATGATGCGAATCTGATCCCCGGTCGTCCACATCGGTGGCGATCGACCACCCGAATGTACTCCTCGCCCTTGGAGGCTCCCATGTCGTCACGTCGAAGCACGTCGGTCATCGCGGTCGGAGCGGTCGCGCTCCTCGCGCTCGCAGGTTGCTCCGGGGGCAACTCCGCCAACAACGGGGATCAGTCCTCGGGCTCGGACTCCCTGGTCATCGACACCGCGTTCTCGATCGAGACCGCCGACCCGGGTCACACGTACGACCCGACCGGCAACATGATCGCGAAGGCGCTCTACGAGACGCTCGTCGACTTCGAGGGCTCCGACGTCTCGACGCCCGTCCCCGGACTCGCGTCGTGGGAGCAGAACGACACCGCCACCGAGTTCACGTTCACGCTCGAGGGCGACCGCGTCTTCTCCGACGGATCGCCGGTCGAGGCCAAGGACGTCGTCTTCTCGCTCCAGCGCATCCAGGGCATGGAAGACGCGAAGCCGAACTTCCTGCTCAGCGGCGTGACCATCGCCGAGGTCGACGAGAAGACCATCTCGTTCACCACCGAGACCCCGCTGCTCCAGCTGCCGGCGATCCTGGCGAACCCCGCGCTCGGCATCGTCAACTCCGACGTCGTGATGGAGAACGGCGGCGCGACCGACGGCTCCGACTCCGCGCAGAAGTTCCTCGACGGCGAGTCGGCCGGATCCGGCCCCTTCGTGCTCGACACCCTCGACCTCAGCTCGCAGGTCGTGCTGACGAAGAACGACGAGTACAACGGCGACGAGGAGTCGGAGTACAGCCGCGTCGTGGTCCGCAACGTCTCGGAGAGTGCGACGCAGCTCGCGAACCTCAAGGGCGGCGACTCCATGGTCGCGATGGACCTGAACGGCGACCAGGTCGCCGGCCTCGGCGACGGCCTCTCGGTCGAGTCCGTTCCGTCCGGTCAGACGATCTTCCTCCTCCTGAACCAGGGTGAGGCGGGCGGCGACCTCGCGAACGTCAAGATCGCCGAAGCCGTCCGCTACGCGCTCGACTACGACGCGCTGCTCGAGCTGGCCGGTGCCGGCGCCGTGCAGGCGACGGGCGTCATCCCGCCCGGATTCGAGGGGTCGCTCGACAGCGGCGTCTCGCAGGACCTCGACATGGCGAAGGCCGCGCTGGCCGAGGCCGGCTACACGGGCCAGACCCTGAAGCTGCAGTTCCCGAACGACTACCCGGTCGGCGGCGTCGAGTTCACCCCGCTCGCCGAGCGCATCCAGGCACAGCTCGAGGATGCCGGCATCGCGGTCGAACTCGCCCCGGCGCCGTTCGCGACCGAGCTCGACGCCTACGTCAACGGCACCGAGGGCTTCGGCCTCTGGTTCTGGGGTCCGGACTACGCCGACTCGGCGAACTTCCTCCCCTTCGGCCCGGGCCTCAAGGTCGGCCTCCGCTCCGGCTGGGCCGCCGAGGCCAACCCGGAGATCGCGGCCCTCGCCGCGAGCGCCGCCAGCGCCACGGATGCCGAGGAGCGCACCGCCGCCTTCACCGAGTTCGCCGAGGCCATGCAGGCCGAGGGACCGTTCGTGCCGCTGATCGTCCCCGGACGCAACATCGCGACGGCCGACTCCGTCACCGGCGCCGTGTACAACTCGGTCTGGGAGATGGACATCGCCGAGATCACCCCGGCCGGCTGAACGGACGACGCATGACGACGGTGGCGGTGCAGAGACAGGCGCGGCGGCGCAGGTCTCCTCTGATCGGATACCTGCTGCGGCGGGCCGGCACCTCCCTGCTCCTGCTGGTGGGCGTGACGATCGTCACGTTCCTGCTCACCAACCTGGTGCCGGGAGACCCGGTCTCGGCCGCCCTCGGTGAGGGCGCCTCGCAGAACCCGGCGACGCGTGAGGCGTTCATCCGGGAGCACGGCCTCGATCAGCCGTTGATCGTGCAGTACTTCATCTACATGGGGAACCTGCTCCGCGGGGACCTCGGCACGTCGCTGGTGACCGGTCGTCCGGTCGCCAGCGACCTGGCCACCGCCGTACCCGCGACGATCGAGATCGCGATCGGCGCCATCATCCTGAGCATGGCGGTGAGCCTCGTGCTCGGCACGCTGGCCGCCTACCGTCGTGGACTCGTCACGGACCAGGTCATCCGCGTCGTCACGCTGGTCGGCCTGAGCGTGCCGACCTTCTGGCTGGCGCTCGTCAGCTTCTACGTCTTCTTCCTCGAGCTGCGCATCGCCCCCGGGTCCGGGCGCATCTCGCCCGCCATCACTCCGCCTCCCCGGGTCACCGGCCTCTACACGGTCGACTACCTCCTCAACGGAGACGGCGTCGGCTTCCTCGACGCGCTCGCCCACCTCGCTCTGCCCGTGATGGTGCTGTCGCTGGTGACGATCGGTCTGCTGACCCGCTTCATCCGCACCTCGGTGCTCGAGGTGCTCGGCAGCGACTACGTGCGCGCCGCCCGCGCCAAGGGCCTGCCGGCGATGCGCGTCATCATCGGGTACGTCCTGCGCGGCGCCTCCCTCCCGATCCTCACCGTCGTGGGCGTCGCCTTCGGCTCGCTGCTGTCGGGCACCGTGCTCGTCGAGTCGGTTTTCGCCTGGCCGGGCCTGGGCACCTACGCCTACAACTCCGCCGCGAACCTCGACCTGCCGGGCATCATGGGCGTCGGCCTCGTCGTCGGAGTGATCTACCTCCTCATCAACTTCGTCGTCGATCTGCTCTACGGCGTCCTCGACCCGAGAGTGAGGATCGCATGAGCCGCATCGACGCCGCGTCCGGACCCTGGCGGTTCCGCTTCCGCTGGCCGCGCGCCTGGCGCACGCCCCTCGGCATCATCGGCACGGTGATCGCCGGAGCGTGGGTGATCGTCGCGTTCACCGCTCAGTGGTGGGTGCCGTACGGCCCCAACGCCCAGATCTTCCCGCGCCTGCAGGAGCCCGGCGTCGAGACCCTCCTCGGCACCGACGGCAACGGCCGCGACATCTTCTCCCGTCTGATGACCGGGGCGACCGTCAGCCTGCCGCTCGCCCTCATGCTGGTCGTCGCCGCCATGATCATCGGCACGACGATCGGCGCGCTCGCCGGATACTTCGGCGGTTGGGTCGACGAGACCCTCATGCGCATCACCGACCTCTTCATGGCGTTCCCGACCGTGATCCTCGCGATGGTGGTCGCCGCCTCGCTCGGCCCGTCGCTCTTCAACGCGGTGATCGCGGCGATCGTGGTCTCGTGGCCGCAGTACTCCCGCGTCACCCGCAGCATCGTGCTCGGCCTCCGCGGGCAGAACTACGTCATCGCCGGACGCCTGCTCGGCCACTCGCCGCTGCGCACGCTGTTCGTCGACATCCTCCCGAACATCGCCGGCCCCGTGATGGTGCTCGCGACGCTCGACATCGGCGCCGCCATCCTGCTCCTGTCGGGACTGTCGTTCCTCGGTCTCGGTGCGCAGCCGCCCACGGCCGAGTGGGGTTCGATGATCTCCTCCGCCATGCAGAACTTCGACGCCTGGTGGCTCGGGGTGTTCCCGGGTCTGGCGATCCTCACGGTCGTGCTGGCGTTCAACTTCCTCGGCGACGCGATGCGTGACATCCTCGACCCGACCGCCGAGGTCGCGCACGAGAGGCAGGCCGAGAAGTCGGATGCCGCGGGAGTGGCCGCATGAGCGCGCTCAGCATCCGCGATCTCACCATCGACATCGGCCGTCCGCTCGTGCGCGGCGTCTCGCTCGAGCTCGAGGCCGGGCGCATCCACGGCCTGGCCGGCGAATCCGGCTCGGGCAAGACGCTCACCTCGCTCGCCGTGCTCGGCCTGCTGCCCCGCCAGGCACGGACCGGCGGATCGATCCGTCTCGCGGGGGAGGAGCTGCTCGGCCTGAACCGCCGCGGACTGAACCGCGTGCGCGGCGCGCGCATCGCGATGGTGTTCCAGGACCCGTCGGCGTCGCTGCACCCGCAGCTGCCGGTCGGACGCCAGCTCACCGACCACATGCGCGTGCACCTCGGACTCCGCGGTGCGGCCGCCCGCGCTCGCGCCGTCGAGCTGCTCGAGACCGTGCAGGTGCCGAACCCGATCGAGGCGCTGAAGCGCTACCCGCACCAGTTCTCCGGCGGACAGCGTCAGCGCATCGCGATCGCCTGCGCACTGGCCTGCGACCCCGACGTGCTGCTGGCCGACGAGCCGACCACCGCCCTCGACGTCACCGTGCAGGCCGGCATCCTCCGCCTGCTCTGCGACCTCGCCACCGAACGCCGGCTCGCGGTGCTGCTCGTCACGCACGACCTCGGGGTGATGAGCGCCATCGCCGACGAGGTGGCCGTCATGAAGGACGGCGTCATCGTCGAGCATGCCGATCGCGAGACGCTGTTCCGCGATCCGCAGCACGAGTACACGCGGATGCTGCTCGCCGCACTGCCCGGTTCCCGCATCGAGGAGGACGCTGATGAGTGAGGTGCTCGACGCGCAGGACATCGTGGTGCGCTACCCCGGCCATCCGCCGGTCGTCGCCGTGAGCGGCGTCTCGATGAGCGTCGCCGCCGGCGAGACCGTGGCGCTCGTGGGCGAGTCCGGGAGCGGCAAGTCGAGCTTCGCGCGGGCCGTCGTCGGCATCGAGAAGATCGCGGACGGCACCGTGCTCTTCGACGGCGCGCCGGTGGCACCCCTCGGCATCCGCCGCCGGGCCACCGCCCTCACCGGCATCCAGATGGTGTTCCAGGACCCGTCTACCTCGCTCAACCCGCGCCGACGGGTGGGCGACCAGATCTCCGACGGCATCGCCACCGCACGAGCCCGCGGTGCCGCCGGATCCACCGTCGAGGAGTGGCTCGAGCGCGTCGGGCTGCCGACCTCGGTCGCCTCGCGCTTCCCGCACCAGTTCTCGGGCGGGCAGAAGCAGCGCCTCGCGATCGCCCGTGCGCTCGCCGCGCGGCCCTCGCTGCTCGTGGCCGACGAGCCCATCTCGGCTCTCGACGCGTCGACCCAGACCAGCGTCGCCGGCCTCATGCGCGACCTCGTCGCGGAGTCCGGGGCCGGGATGCTGTTCATCTCGCACGACCTCGGCGTGGTGCGGCGCATCGCCGACCGCACCTTCGTCATGTACTCGGGACGCGTGCTCGAGTCGGGTCCGACCGCCGAGCTGTGGGCTGCGCCCCGGCATCCGTACACGCAGGCCCTGCTCGCGGCCATCCCCGAGCCCGACGGCGCCGGTCGCATCCCCGCCGCGCCGTCTACCGAGGACCGCGAGGTGTGGTCGGAGATCCCGCCGGTCCTGCGCTGACCCTTCGCCTCGCTCCGCTCGCTCAGGGACCGGTGGGTGTGCGCCCTTCCGAGCGAACGTTTCGCACCGATCCGCGCACGGGCGGACGGGGGCTCAGCTGCCGGACAGGCCGGCGGGGATCAGGCCGATGCTGAACCGGGAGGTCAGCTCGGCGAACTCCGCGTCGAGCGCGTCGACGGTGGGGCAGGCGACATCGACCACGATCACCCTGTGCGCGGCGGCGATCACCCGCGCCGACGTGTAGCCGTAGCTGGGGACGGTGGCGTCGTCCCACGCATAGGTGAGGAACTCCATGGTTCCCCACGGGTCACCGCCCTTCTCGCCGGACGGGTCGAAGGGGAACAGCGGATAGGACTCGTACGCGGGGTCGATGAAGAAGCCGAGCTCCGTTTCGAGGAAGTTCCGGGTCGCCAGCAGGTCTTCCTCGGCGGTCGCCGAGTACTCGGCGCTCGTGAATCCCACCCAGCACTCGGTCGGGGCGTGCGTGAACACGGTGACGTTCGGGTCGCTCTCCGGCGACCACTCCGGATCGCTCGAGAAGCTCGACCCGAGTGCGACCTCGAGGCCGTCCGGGAGGCTGGCGCCGGCCTCGAACGACAGGCGGCCCGGGAGGTCGGCGGGCGCTCCGGCATCCGAATCATCACCGGTTCCGCCCTCGGTTCGGTCCTCATCGCCGGCGTTAGTGTCGGAGCCGTCGGGTTCGTCGGGTGCTGGGTCCGCGTCGGAGGCGGATCGTGCGTCCTCCGCAGCGACGTCGCGATCGATGGCGAGAGTCACGCACCCCGTCACGCCGAACAGCGAGGCGAGGATGACGACAGCGGTCGCCGCACGGACAGGGAGGGACAGGGCACCGGACACGGGACTCCTCGAAGAGCGGCCATCGCAGTGGGCATGCGGACGGCGACGGACATGTCGGTGGGGAGATCCTACGCGCTGGCGCCACGTATGGGGACACCCCTGTGGAGGAGCGGGCGTCCGGTTCCGGCGGGCGATGAGCGGCGGTCGCGGCACGGCAGGAACTCCGCTAGACTGTCGAGGTTGTCTGCCTTCTGGCAGGCACGTGCACACACCCTCCTGCTTCCGGGAAATCCTCGGAAGCCGTTCTAGTCCGAAGGAGGTGGGTAAGTGACGCACCAGTACGAACTCATGGTCATCTTGACCCCCGAGGTCGACGAGCGCCAGGTCGCCCCTACGCTCGACAAGTTCCTCAAGGTCATCACGAACGATGGCGGCTCGATCGACAAGGTCGACATCTGGGGCAAGCGCCGTCTCGCCTACGAGATCCAGAAGAAGAACGAAGGCATCTACGCCGTCGTCAACTTCACCGCCACCAGCGAGGCCACGCAGGAGCTCGACCGTCAGCTGAAGCTGAACGAGCAGATCATGCGCACCAAGGTCCTCCGTGCCGAAGAGGCTCAGGCGATGGTCGCTTCGGAGGCCAAGCGCTCCGAGGAGAAGGCCGCTCGCAAGGCCGCCAAGGCTGCGAAGGCCTGAGTCCCATGGCAGGCGAAACCGTCATCACCGTGGTGGGCAACCTCACGGCCGACCCCGAGCTGCGCTACACGCAGAACGGGCTGCCGGTGGCGAACTTCACCATCGCATCGACGCCTCGGAACTTCGACCGCGCCGCGAATGAGTGGAAGGACGGCGAAGCGCTGTTCCTCCGTGCATCCGTGTGGCGCGAGTTCGCCGAGCACGTGGCGGGCTCGCTGACCAAGGGCATGCGCGTCATCGCGCAGGGCCGTCTGCGTCAGCGCTCCTACCAGGACCGCGAGGGCAACCAGCGCACCGCGATCGAGCTGGAGGTCGACGAGATCGGCCCCTCGCTCCGGTACGCGACGGCGCAGGTCACCCGTGCGGCCTCGAACGGCGGTGGCGGCGGAGGACAGTCTCGCCCCGCGCAGCAGCAGGTGTCGGAGGAGCCGTGGTCCACGCCCGGCTCGTCGACCAGCGCCGACGCCTGGAGCACTCCGGGCAGCTTCGGCGACGACACCCCGTTCTGATCAACTTCTGGATCCGGCCGTCCGTGCCGGCATCCGCTCATCACTAAGGAAAAACCATGGCTGGAAAGTCGAGCGGCGACCGCCGCAAGCCGCGGAAGGGCGCGAAGAACGCCGCTCCCGCGAAGTCGATCCGGGTTGGTGTCATCGACTACAAGGATGTCGCCACCCTCCGCAAGTTCGTCTCGGAGCGCGGCAAGATCCGTGCCCGTCGTATCACCGGTGTCTCGGTGCAGGAGCAGCGTCTGATCGCCACCGCGATCAAGAACGCACGCGAGATGGCGCTCCTGCCCTACGCTGGCGCTGGCCGCTAAGGGGTATCGAGATGGCAAAGCTGATTCTCACGAACGAGGTCGCCGGGCTGGGTAGCGCCGGTGACGTGGTCGAGGTCAAGAACGGGTACGCCCGGAACTTCCTCATCCCCCAGGGCTTCGCTACGGCGTGGACCCGTGGTGGCGAAAAGCAGGTCGCATCGATCCAGGCCGCGCGTCAGGCACGCGCGATCCACGACCGTGACGACGCTGTGGCACTGAAGAACGCTCTCGAGGGCACCAAGGTGCGCCTCGCGGTCAAGGCCGGTGCCGCCGGTCGTCTGTTCGGCTCGGTCAAGACCGAGCACGTCGCAGACGCCGTCGCCGCTGCGGGCCTCGGCTCGATCGACAAGCGCAAGGTGCACATCACCTCGCCCATCAAGGCGACCGGTGAGCACGAGGCGACGGTCCGTCTGCACGAAGACGTGACCGCTGTCATCACGCTTCAGGTCGTCGCCGCCAAGTAAGGCGCGACGTTCCGTCCGAACGCCCCCTGCCCTTCGGGACAGGGGGCGTTCGGCGTATCCGAGGAACGGGCAGGCGGATGCCCCGCGCTGGGGACGCGGGGCATCCTGGGGTGGGTGCGCGTCGTGGGGTGTGGGGATACCTCAGATTCCACGACCGCACCCCGGTACGCGACGCCTCCTCCCTCCAGGGCGCCGCGCACCGGGTTCGATCACGCCGTCGCGCGACGGCGCAGCAGGCCGGTGCCGAGCAGCAGCATCAGCGCGGCCAGCGAGGCGAATCCGAGGACCGACTCGCCACCGGTGGCGGCGAGGGACTCGGCAGCGCCGACGGCCATCGAGCCGTTGCCGCTCACCCAACCGGTGCCGCCGCTCATCGTGCCGGCGGTGGTGTCGGTCGTGGTGCCGGGCTCCGTGCCGGGGTCCGTGCCGGGCTCGGTGCGGGGGTCGGTGCCAGGGTCCGTTCCGGGCTCGGTGCCGGGGTCGGTCGCCGTCGGAGTGGTGTCGCTGTCTCCGAGGACGGAGATGGCGTTGCCGCCGATGGTGATCGGCAGGTCGATCGGCAGGGCGATCTGGGTGCCGCCGAGGATGCCGTCGTCACCGCTCGTGGTGGAGCCGGTGCTCGGGCCGGTCGGCGTCGTGCCGGTCGTGCCGGTGGTGCCGGTGGAGGTGCTGTCTCCGAGGACGGAGATGGCGTTGCCGCCGACGGTCACGGGTGCGGCGATGGGGGCGCCGATCTGGGTGCCGCCGAGGGTGGAGTCCTCGCCGGTGGTGGTGGAGCCGGTGCTGGGTGCGCTCGGCGTGGTGCCGGTCGTGCCGGTGGTGCCGGTGGAGGTGCTGTCTCCGAGGACGGAGATGGCGTTGCCCGCGGCGGTGATGGGGGCGGCGATCGGGGCGATCACCTGGGTGCCGCCGAGGATGCCGTCATCACCGGTGGTCGAGCCGCCCGCAGCCGGAGCGGCAGGGGTCGAGCCGGTGCCGGTGGTGCCGGTCGCGTCGCTGTCTCCGAGGACGGAGATGGCGTTGCCGCCGACCGTCACGGGTGCGGCGATCGGAGCGCCGATCTGGGTGCCGCCGAGGGTGGAGTCCTCGCCGCTGGTGGTGGAGCCGGTGCTGGGAGCGGCCGGCGTGGTGCCGCCCATGCCAGTGGTGCCGGCCACAGAGCTGTCTCCGAGCAGCGAGATCGCGTTGCCCGTGCCGCTGATCGGTGCGGCGATCGGGGCGAGCACCTGGGTGCCGCCGAGGATGCCGTCGTCACCGGCGGTCGAGCCGCCCGCCGCCGGAGCTGCGGGGGTCGAGCCGGTGCCGCCCATGCCGGTGGTGCCGGCCACAGAGCTGTCACCGAGCAGCGAGATCGCGTTGCCCGAGAGGTCGACCGGAGCCGTGATCGGCGCCACGACCTGCGTGCCGCTGCCGATCCCGTCGGATCCGCCCGTGGTGGCCTCGCCCGCCGACGCGCCGGGCATGGCCGCGGACGCGGGTGCCGCGGCATCCTGACCGACCGCGTCGCTGTCGCCGAGGAGCGAAAGCGAGTTGCCGGCGATCGTGATCGGGATCTGGACGTCCACCAGCGCCTGCGATCCGGAGAGCAGACCGTCGATGCCGTTGGTGGTGAGGGACGGCGCCGGCGCTGCGGGAGCCGTCTCGGCGGGCTGGCTCGGCGCCGCCGCCGTCTGGCTCGACGAGTCGCCGAGGACCGTGATCGCGTTGCCGCTCACCGTGACCGGCAGAACGGCTTCGACCACGGCCTCGGTGCCCGACGCCGTACCCGAGTCACCCGAGGTGACGGGTGCCGGAGCCGGAGCCGGGACCGGGGCAGGGGCCGGGGCCGGGGCCGGGGCGGGTGCGGGTGCCGGGGCCGCGGGCTGGGAAGCCGCGTCGCCGAGCAGCGAGATCGCGTTGTCGACGATCGACACGGGGATGGAAATGGGGGACTGCACCTGCGAGCCCGACAGCAGGCCGTCGTCTCCGGTGGTCTCGGCCGCGTTGGCGGCAGTGGCGCCGAGGAGGGTGACTCCTCCGGCGAGGAGCGTGCCCCACAGGGCCCGCTTGAGGTAAGTACGCATGATGACTTTCTCCTTGGCTGGACTGGGTGTCTGGATGGGTGCACGCGATGGAGGTGCGCGCGCAGCACGGCATCTGTCGTTCCCGAGGGAACGACCGGACGACCCGTCAGTCGGGGGAGACGTCGGTGTCGGAGATCAGAGACGTCGGCAGGACGTCATCGGATGCTCCGGCGACCCGCTCCCACGCGTGGAGCGGAGTCACGGCCACGCCGTCGAGGCGAGCGTGGGCGAGAGGGGATGCCCCGCCGGATGCGGCGGAGGAAGAAGGGGCGACCGGGCCGCCGAAGGGCGCTCCGGTCGGAGATGCGGGCGCCTCGGTGGTCGAGGAGGCCGCCGCGTCGTCGGCGCCGAATGCGGACTGCGGGCTTGCGAAGCCGACGCGGCTCTGGGCAGAGCGGTCCTGCGTGCTCGTCGGAGAGGGCGCCGGCGCGCTCGTCGGGGTGCCGGGAGCGGACGCCGCGGGCAGGGCTGGAACCCCGACCTCCGTCGCCGGGACGGCCGGGGCGAGCACATCGATGATCGGGGACACCGTCTCGTCGACGACGACTCCGCCGACGAGACCGGTGGTGTCGTCGACGATCCCGACGACCCCGTCGATCAGGTCGGCGGCGCCGAGGTCGGTGAGCAGGTCGCCGACCACGGGAACACGCGTCACGGCATCCTTGATCGGCCGCACGATCTGGCCCACCGGAGCCGCCTGGAGCAGCTCTCCGACGGGCTCGACGACCGCCTCCGCGGTCTCGCCCACAGCCGTCACGACGGGGGCGGTGGCGGGGCCGACGACGGGGACCGCGGCGACCGTCTCGGTCACCGTCTCCACGACGGCCGGTGCCGCCTGCTGCACGGGCTGGGCGACCTGGGTCACCACCGGTTCGACGACCTCCGTGACGACGGGGGTGATCGGAGCGGTGACCGCGGCGACCGTGTCGCCCACAGTGTCGACCGTCTGGCTGATCAGTGACGTGACGCCGTCGAGGAGCGGAGTGTCGCGATGCTCGTCGGCCTGGGCCGAACCGCCGCCGACGACGACGGTGAACGCCGCCCAGGCGAGCGCGCCCAAGCCACCCCAGAGGACGGCGGCGGGTGCGCCGCGTCGGGTTGCTCGAGCGTTCACGTCGACTTCCCTCCCCGAAAGTCATCGTCACCGGCGCGTGTGCGTCGATGCAGAGACGATACTCCCGGTATATCGGACTGTCTAGACCGGATCACGCGCACGGAGGTGACAGAAAACGAACTTCTTGCGGGCTGACCGGGCAGACGCGCCCGGCGGAGATCCCGCTTGACTTTCCCCATGTTCTTCACATCTCGTCCACGGTTGGGGAAACCTTCAATGGGCGGTTGAATCACTTTCTCATCCACAGGGTGGGGAAACGACGAATCCCTGTTCAACGGACATAAATTGGTCGGACTCTTCGGTACTCCACCGGGTTATCCACACCCGTTCTGCACAGACACTCCGGACTTGTCCGCACGCTTTCCACACAGTTATCCACAGGCTGTGTTGCGTGGGGAAAAGGCCGCTCGTACCGTGGTCGAGCGACTCAATGTCGGAGGCTGCTGATTCGCTGTGTATACGACCGGCATCCCTCTCCGACAGCCCGGTCCCCCCACCCGACGGCGACAGCCAGGGCGGAGTCGCAGCGAAAGGAGCAGCGTGTCGATCGCCGACATCTCAGACGAGCGCCTCGGGCGCCAGCGGACTCCGGAGCGCACCCCTCCGCACGACCTCCTCGCCGAGCAGAGCGCGCTCGGCGGCATGCTCCTCTCGAAGGATGCCGTCGCCGATGTCATCGAGACGCTCAAGGGCGCCGACTTCTACATCCCCAAGCACGAGCTCATCTACGAGGCGATCCTCTCGCTGTACTCGCACGGCGAGCCGACCGACGTCGTCGCCGTGACCGACGAGCTGATCAAGACCGGCGAGCTGAGCCGGGCCGGGGGCGCCGACTACCTGCACACCCTCACCTCCATCGTTCCCACCGCGGCCAACGCGGGCTACTACGCGGGCATCGTCTCGGAGCGCGCGATCCTGCGCCGACTCGTCGACGCAGGCACCCGCATCGTGCAGCTGGGGTACGACGGCCAGGGTGACGCGACCGACATCGTCAACAACGCGCAGGCCGAGATCTACTCGGTGACCGGATCCGAGACGGCGGAGGACTACGTCCCCCTGACCAACGCGGTCGATGCCGCGATCGAGGAGATCGAGGCAGCCAACGGCCGCGACGGATCGATGACCGGCATCCCGACCGGGTTCCGCGAGCTCGACGAGCTGACGAACGGCCTGCACGGCGGTCAGATGATCGTCGTCGCCGCCCGCCCGGCGATGGGAAAGTCGACGCTCGCGCTCGACTTCGCCCGCGCGGCCTCCATCGGCCACGACTTCCCCTCGATCTTCTTCTCCCTCGAGATGGGCAAGAGCGAGATCGCGATGCGCCTGCTCAGCGCCGAGGGAGCCATCCCGCTGCAGAACATGCGCAAGGGGACGCTCGACCCCCGCGACTGGACGACCGTCGCGGCGACGCGTGGCCGCATCAACGACGCGCCCCTGTACATCGACGACAGCCCCAACATGACGCTCGTCGAGATCCGCGCCAAGTGCCGGCGGCTCAAGCAGCGCGCCGGTCTGCGCATGGTCATCATCGACTACCTCCAGCTCATGACCTCGGGCAAGCGCGTCGAGTCGCGTCAGCAGGAAGTCTCGGAGTTCTCGCGAAGCCTCAAGCTCATCGCCAAGGAGCTGCAGGTGCCGGTCATCGCCCTCTCGCAGCTGAACCGTGGCCCCGAGCAGCGGCAAGACAAGAAGCCCGCCATCAGCGACCTGCGCGAGTCCGGCTCGATCGAGCAGGATGCCGACATGGTGATCCTGCTCCACCGCGACTCCGTCTACGACAAGGACGTGCGCCCGGGCGAGGCCGACCTCATCGTCGCCAAGCACCGCAACGGTCCGACCGCGACGATCACCGTCGCGTTCCAGGGTCACTACTCGCGGTTCGCCGACATGGCGCCGGGCGGCGACTTCAACTGAGTCCGGAAAGCGCGTCAGGCGCGGTCGTTTCCTACTCGCTGCGCATCGCGTCTTGGATGCGGCGGTCGAGGTCGTCGAGTTCGGCCATCACCTCGGATGCCGCCCACACACGGTCCTTCTTCCGACCGGTGATCTCTACGATGAAGCCTGCCTTGGTGAGCTGATCTATGACCCGGTACGTCTGGCTGGTGTTGGCGCCGCCGGCGGCCTCGTTGATCTCGTGCACCGCCATCACGGGGTGATCGTAGAACGCGTCGATGATGAGGGCTGCGACCGAGCCGGTACGAGGCCTCAGCTCTGCACGCCACTCGGCCGGCATCGCGTTCAGACGTGCGATCGTCGCACGCGAGGCCGTGGCGGCCACCCGCGCCGATCGCGCGAACAGAAGCACCAGCGGCTCGGGGTCACCCAGTCGGTACGAGCCGAGGGCGGCGAAGTAGTCGTCTCGGCGGGCGAGGAGTCCGCTGGCGAGAGGGACTACTGCGTTCCGGGTGACGTCTCGGCGTCGCAGCACGGCCGAGACGAGCGCGCGACCGATGCGACCGTTGCCGTCGGTGAAGGCGTGGATCGATGCGAACTGCGCGTGACCGATCGCGGCCTGCACCAGAGCCGGGACATCGTCGCGGTCTTCCGTCACCGGTACGCCGGGAGTACGGTCGGGCCATGGCGCGCCTCATCTACTCCATGATCACCTCGCTCGACGGGTACGTGAGCGGGCCGGACGGCGGCTTCGACTGGGGCCTCGACGACGACCTGCACACCTTCATCGACGACCACTTCTCGACCGTGAAGACCTATCTCTACGGCCGACGCATGTACGAGACGATGGTCTATTGGGAGACCGCTCACCTCGAGCCGGACCAGGAGCAGGTCGGCATCGACTACGCGCGGGGCTGGCAGGCGGCCGACAAGATCGTGTTCTCGCGGACGCTGAGCGAGGTGTCGAGCGCGCGCACCCGCATCGAGCGCGAGTTCGACCCGATCGCGGTGGCGCGATGGAAGGAGGAGTCTCCCCACGACCTCACGATCGACGGTCCGACGATCGCAGCGCAAGCGATCCGCGCGGGACTCGTCGATGAGTACCAGCTGTTCATCGGACCCGGTCTGGTCGGCGGGGGCCGGCGCTTCTTCCCGGACGGCATCAGCGTCGACCTCGAACTCCTCGAGGACCGTCGTTTCGACTCCGGGGTGATGTTCCTGCGCTACCGGGCGGCCTGAGCGCTCGGCATCCGCTCGCGCCCCGAATGAAGGAGAACACTCCGAACGAAGGAGGGGATGCCGGAAAGGCTCCTTCGTTCCGTGCTTTCTCCGTCGCGAGCGTGGCGGAGCGGGAGAGGTCAGGGACGGACGCGGACGGTGCGCCCCTCGAACGTCACGAGGTCGCCGTCGCGCAGTTGACGGCCGCGTCGGCGATCGACCTCGCCGTTGACGCGCACGAACCCGTCGATGATGACCTCTTTCGCGTCGCCGCCCGAGTCGAGCAGCCCCGCGAACTTGAGGAACTGACCGAGGCGGATGACCTCGCCGCCGATGGGGACGTCGTCGATCGGGCCGGAGTTCGTCATCCCTGAATGCTAACGCCCGTGACCGGAGCGGAGACGACGAGGCCGCCGATCCCGGGGACGGATCGGCGGCCCGCAAGGACGCGAGTCAGTCGGACTCGGTGCCGACCACGGCGAACTGCGCGTCGAACTCGATGTCGACCGAGCGGCGGTCGCTCGTGAGCACAGAGGCGTCGTAGGGGCTGACGTCGTCGCCGTCGACGTCGAGGTCGGTGATCATGCCCTCGGCCTCGTCCAGCGCCGCCGCGACCAGTGAGCGGATCGTCTCCTCGTCGAGCGAGAGCGTCGGACCGCTGTCGTCGCCGTCGGCCGCGTCGGTCGAGACCACCGTCGCCTCGAGGTCGGCGTCGACGCGCACCTCGGACTCGTCACCAGTCGCGGTCTCGAGCTGCACCTCCCACGTGCCGTCGCGCTTCGCGTCGATCGAGGTCACCTCCCCCTCCGCCGCCTCGCGAGCGGCAGCGGCGATGTCGACCAGCTCGTCGGCGGAATCGGTGCCGATGCCGGTCACGGGACCGCGGCCCCCCGCCGGGGGTCGCTGGCCCTCGCCGCGCTCGTCGCGCTCGCCGCGGTCGTCGTGGCGGGGACCGTCGGACATCGAGGGTCGGTCGTCGTCGTCGTCGAACTCGTCGGCGATCGCCGCTCCGACGGCCACGCCGCCACCGGCCAGCAGCACGGCGGCCGCGATCCCTCCGCCGATGAGCAGGCCGCGCTTGCGGCCGCGCTTCGGAGCGGCATCGACGGGCGGGGCGGATGCGGCGGGAGCGGCGGACTGGTCGGTCGTGGGAGCGGATGCCGTGGCATCCGTCGGGGTCACGGGAACCGTCGGCGCGTCGGGAGTCGACTCGGGAGCGGCGGGCGTCTGGTCGGGGTTCGGGGTCTTGTCGTCCATGCTTCGATGCTCGCGCGGGACCGCTGAAGCCTGCCTGAAGCGTCCTGAAGACCCCTTCAGGAACGCCCTTCGTCTCGTCGCTGCGCTCCTCGCTCAGGGACCGGGCATCTCGAGGGCCCTTCGTCTCGTCGCTGCGCTCCGGGTCCTGAGCGAGCGGAGCGAGACGAAGGGCGCTCAGGAACCGGGAGACGCCGGGTTGAGAGGGAGGGCGACGACGAACCGGGCGCCGCCCCAGCGGGAGTCGTCGATGGTGACCGATCCGCCCAGGGTGCCCGCGATGCCCTGCACGATCGCCAGACCGAGGCCGCTGCCCCCGGCATCCCGACTCCGCGCCTCGTCGAGTCGCACGAACCGTTCGAACACCCGCGTGCGCTCCTCGGGCGGCACGCCGGAACCGTCGTCCTCGACCGTGACGAATGCGAGGTCGCTCTGGGTCGTGGTGCCGATCGCCACTCGACCGGAAGCATGGCGGGCGGCGTTGTCGGCGAGGTTCCGCAGCAGCTGCCCGAGAAGACGGGGGTCGCCATCGATCCGTGCGGCGTGGATGCCGGCGCCGTCGACGTCGAGTCCGAGAGCGCGCAGGCGCCGGACCTCCCCGAGGGCGACGTCGTCGAGGTCGACCGGTTCACGGCGGATGCCGGCGCCCTCGTCGAGTCGTGCGAGCAGCAGCAGCGATTCGACGATGCCCTGCAGCCGGAGTCCTTCTTCGGACACGACCTCGGCGAGCTCGCCGATGCTCGTGGTGGCCGGGTGCGAGTGGGCGAGCTCCGCGTGCTGCCGGATCGTCGCGAGCGGCGACCGCAGCTCGTGCGAGGCGTCCGAGACGAACCGGCGCTGAGCGGTCGCGGCGGCGTCGAGCCGGTCGAGCATTCTGTTCATCGTCGTCGCCAGGGCGGCGATCTCGTCGGCCGAGTCCGGCACCGCCACCCGTCGATGCAGGTGCTCGGCGGTGATGCCGTCGACCTCCCGGCGGATGCGGGTGACCGGCCGCAGCGCGCGACCGGTGACGAGCCAGGTCGTGACGGCGACGAGGGCGAGCAGGAGCGGAACGGCGACGACGAGAAGCAGCGCCACGGTCGACAGGGTCTCGGCGTCATCCTCGACCGGAACGGCGAGCACCAGCATCCGTTCGCCCTCGATGCTCTCGGACACGATGAGCAGGGGCTCGTCGTCGACCGTCGCAACCCGGGGGTCGTCGCCGACCGGGAGGGGAGTGGAGCCGAGGGCGTCGCGGGCGTCGTCGCTGGCCAGCTGAACCGACCCGTCGGGGCCGAGAACCTGCACGATCTCATCCAGGGGTTCGAGGCCGCCGCGCCCGCCGGCGCCCGGACGCATCATCCGGTCGGCGAGCTCGTCGACACGCGCCTCGGCAGCCCTCGTGGTCGCCGAGTGGATGCTCGCGCTCAGCACTCCGTAAAACGACAGCGCGCCGATGGCGAGGGCGATCGCCACGACGAGCGTCGCGCCGAGCGTGGTGCGCGCGCGCACCGACCGCCATGCCCGCTCAGCCACCGTCGGCCGCCAACCGGTATCCGGCGCCGCGGATCGTCTCGATCGCCTCGCGGTCGAACGGCTTGTCGACCTTGCGGCGAAGGTGCCCGACATACACCTCGACGATGTTCGGGTCGCCGTCGAAGTCGTCGTCCCAGACCCCCTCGATGAGCGCGCGCTTCGAGAGCACCTGGCCGCGATGGCGCATGAGGTGCTCGAGCACCGCGAACTCCCGGGCGGTCAGCGGCACCGGGGTGTCGCCGCGCCAGACGCGATGCGCGGCCGGATCGAGCCGCAGATCTCCGGCCTCGAGGACGGTGGGGCGGGCCACGGCGCCGCGCCGCACGAGCGCACGGAGGCGCGCGACGAGGATCGCGAACGAGAACGGCTTGGTGACGTAGTCGTCGGCGCCGGTCTCGAGGGCCTCGACCTGGTCCCACTCGCCGTCCTTCGCGGTGAGCATGAGCACCGGCGTCCAGTTCTCCTCGGCGCGCAGCGCCTCGCAGACCTTCCATCCGCTCATGCCGGGCATCATGAGGTCGAGCACGATCGCGTCGTAGCGCGTCTCGCGCGCCCGCCACAGCCCGTCGACCCCGTTGTGGGCGACGTCGACCGCGAAGCCCTCGGCCTCGAGCCCCCGGCGGATGCCGTCGGCGAGGCGCACCTCGTCGTCAACCACCAGGATCCGCATGCGTCCAGTCTGTCGTCCCTCTGCTGAATCACACCTGAAGCCGCGCCCTCGGCATCCCCCCCGCATCCCCCGTTCGGCGCCGCGGGGACGGAACCGCGGGGCACGATCCCGCAGCACCGGGGGACGGGTGGCTCAGGCGAGGGGGGTGAAGAAGTCGCGGCGGATGCCGGACACGTCGGTGTCTTCGCGGGTGGGATGCACGCGGTTCGTCAGCAGCACGCCGTAGGCGCCGGTGGCGGGGACGACGGCGAAGGCGGTGCCGGTGAAGCCGGTGTGCCCGGCGGCATCCAGGTCGCCCATCCAGGCGGTGTCGCGCACTCGCAGTCCGATGGCCTGATCCCAGCCGTCGGCGCGCACGGTCGGGGTCGTCATCAGGGCGACGCTCTCAGGCGACAGCACGGGGCCGATCTCGCCTCGGCCGCCGTCGCGGACCATCCGGACGAGCGCTGCGACGTCGTGCACCGAGCCGAAGAGGCCGGCGTGCCCGGCGGGACGGCCGAGCGCATGCGCGAGCTCGTCGTGCACCTCGCCGCGCACGAGGCCGCGGTGCGGTTGGACCTCCGTCGCCACGGCCTGCTCCGCCCCCGGGCGCCAGGTGAGCGATGCGGCCCCGAGGAGCCGGGCTGTCTCGGAGACCAGTTCCGCGAGCGGACGGCCGGACGCGCGCTCGACGATCTCGCCCACCGCGATGAAGCCGACGTCGGAGTAGCGGTGCGCCTCGCCCGGAGCGGTGCGCACGCGGCTGCGGAGCACGGCGGCCCGCAGCTCCTCGCCCGCGAGGCCGCTCCGCCACGCCCCCGCCTCGGCCGGAAGACCGGAGGAGTGCGTGAGCAGATGCCGCAGAGTGATGCGCTCGGATCCCTCGCCCACCCCGACGCGGGCGATCTCCGCCACCGGGCCGTCGAGGGCGAGCACGCCGTCCTCCACGAGTCGCAGCGCCACCACGGTCGTGAAGATCTTGGTGAGCGACGCGAGGTCGAAGAGGTGATCGGCCGACAGCGGCTCGACGTCGTCGTCCGCCGGGGTGCCGAGGATCATCAGCTCGGCGGCATCCGTCCCCGACCCCTGCCGCAGCGAGGCCCATGCCGATCCCGGAGCGCCGTTCACCATGCGCGGCTCACTTGCTCATGCCGGACGTGAGGCCGTTGATGATCTGCTTCGTCGCGAGCAGGAACAGCACCACCAGCGGGATCGTCGCGATCGTCAGACCGGCGAACAGCTGCGGCCAGTCGGTCGAGTACTCGCCGAAGAAGCGGGTCAGACCCACGGGCAGCGTGTACGAGTCTCGGTCGCGCAGCAGGATCAACGGGTAGAAGAAGTCGTTCCACACGGGTACGAAGCGGAACACGATCACCGTCGCGAGCGCCGGCCGCACGAGCGGCAGGAGGATGCGGAGGAACGTGCGCAGGGGTCCGGCGCCGTCGATGCGCGCCGCCTCTTCGAGCTCGATCGGCAGCGCGCGGAAGAACACCGTGAGCACGAAGGTCGTGAACGGGATGCCGAGGGCGCCGTAGACGAGGATCAGGCTGAACACGTTGCTCGTCATCTTCAGCGAGTCCAGCAGGTAGAACAGCGGCAGGATCGCCAGGTGCACGGGCAGCATGAGCCCCGACAGGAACACCGCCTCGATGCCGCGGAAGAACTTGGCGCGCGCGCGGGCGAACGCGTAGGCGGCGAGCACCGACACGACGGTGGTCACGATGACCGACCCGACCGTCACGGTGATCGAGTTGATGAAGTAGGTGTCGAAGGATGCCGTGATCCAGGCGTTCTGGAAGCTCGTGAACGTGGGCTGGAGCGGGAGTCCCAACGGCTCGGTCGCGATCTGCTGCTGCGTGCGCAGGGAGTTGTTGACCATGAGCAGCAGGGGGCCGATGGCGACGATCGCGTAGCCCCAGAGGAAGACGTTCGCGAACAGGCGCCCGATGAAGGGGGCGTCGGAGGTGCGGCCGCTGCGGCGGCGCGGAGTGACGGCGCGCTTGCCCGAGACGATCGCCTCGGTCGTGGGCTCATCGAGGAGCGGGGTGGAGGTGCTCATCAGAACAGCTTTCGTTCGGCTCGGCGCATGGTCGAGGTGATGACGACCGAGATCACCATGATGAAGATGAAGAGGACCGTCGCGAGTGCGGACGAGACGCCGATGGAGTTCGGGTTCCCCGACTCGAACGCGGTGCGGTAGAAGAGGAGCATCATCACGTCGGTCGACCCGGCGGGGGCGCCGTTCGAGCCGGCGAGGGCGAACGGGATGGCCATGGCCTCCATGCTGCCGATGAACGTCAGCACGGTGATGATGCCGATCGTCGGGGTGAGCATGGGAAGCGTGATGTAGCGGAACCGCTTGCCGGCCGTCGCCCCGTCGAGCGAGGCCGCCTCCTCGATCTCCTCCGGGATGCCGCCGAGGGCTGCCCCGTAGAGCAGGATCGGGAAGCCGATCCACTGCCAGGCGCTGACGAGCACGATGACCCAGATCGCGAGCTGCGGGTCGCCGAGCCACGGCAGGGCGAGGCTCTCGAGTCCGGCGCCGCGGAGGATGGCGTTGACCGGACCGAACAGCGGCGACAGCATCAGCGACCACAGGTAGCCGATGACCATGGGGCTGACGAGGTACGGCAGGGCGAAGATCGTCTGGAAGAAGCGCTTCGTGCGCTTGCGGCGGTGCAGCAGCGTCGCGATGCCGAGGCCGAGCGAGTTCTGGAAGACGAGCGCACCGGCGAACAGCAGCAGGTTGTGCCCGAACGCGTTCCACAGCTCCGACGCGTAGGGCTCCTTGGTGAGGAGCGTGATGTAGTTCGCGACGCCCGCGAACCCGCCCTGCTTGGTGCCCTGCCAGTCGAAGAACGAGTAGCTGAGTGCGGCGAGCATCGGGTACAGGATCAGCACGGCGAACAGCACCGCGGCCGGGAGGACGAACAGGGTGGCGGTCGGAGTCGTCAGCGCGATGCCCGTGCGGGGGCGGGTGCGCCGCGACTTCTCCCGTCGCAGGGGGAGGGTGAATGCCATGGTGTGTCTTTCGCTGCGTGAAGGGGGGCGCCGGGATCGACGCCCCCCTTCACGGTCCGGTCAGGATGCGGGCGTGAACCAGGTGGCGACCCCGGACTGCAGGTCGGCACCCAGCTGCTCCGGCGTCTTGTCGCCGAGGAACATCGCCTGGATGTCCGGGCCGAGCACGGCGGTCCCGGTCGGGTCGCCGTAGCGGAAGTCGACGAGCAGCAGGTACGGCGCCGGGTTGGCGTTGTACTGCTCGTTCATCTCCTGCATCAGCGGGTCGGAGTACTCGACGCCCGGCAGGGCCGAGAACTGGTCGACCTCGTCGGCGACGAGCTGGCCGAACTCCTTCGTGGTCATCCAGTTGAGGAGCTCTGCGGCGGCGTCCTGGTTGTCGCTCGCGGCGTTGATGCCGAAGCTGCCGTCGGCGTAGCCCGGGGTGACGGCGTGGTCGAGGGCGCTGCCCGGTGCCGGCGGCACCTCGTAGACGCCCCACTCGGTGTCGGGTGCCGAGCTCTGGAAGGTCGGCAGGTCGAACGAGCCGCCGGGCCACTGAGCCGCCTGACCCGAGGTGAACTGCAGGACGGCATCCGCCACCGCGATCGCGTTGACGTTCTTGTCGAGGTACTTCTGCATGTCCTTGACGATCTGCAGGGAGGAGACGTAGGCGGGGTCGGTGAAGTCGACCTCGCCCGCGAGCACCTTCTCCTCGAACTCGCTGCCGCCGTAGTTGGCCGAGCCGACGATGTCGTGGAACATCGGCAGCACCCAGTCCTCGCGGGCGCCGAGCGCCATGGGCGTGACGCCCTCTTCGAGGAGCGTCTCCTGCAGGTCGATGAACTCGTCCCAGTCGGTGGGCTCTTCGAGGCCCATCTCGTCGAACATCGTCTTGTTGTAGAACATCTGCATGGTCTGGTAGGCGAAGGGCACGCCGTAGGTGGCGCCGTCGTCCTTGCCCTGTGCGGCGCGGAGCACGGTCGGGTCGAACTGGTCGAGCCCGTCGACGATGTCGTCGATCGGCACCAGCTGCTCGGACTGGATGGCCGGCTGGATGCCGCCGTAGGCGCGGAGCATCGCGATGTCGGGTCCGTCGCTGCCCTCGAGGCCGGTGGCGAGGATCTGGTTGTACTCGGTGGGCTGGTAGCCCTCGAACTCGATGGTCACACCGGGGTGCGACTCCTCGTAGGTGTCGAACACGGCCTCCCACTTGGGGGAGGAGGAGGCCTGCCACGACCAGATCTTGAGGGTGACGTTCTCGGCGTCGTCCTCTCCGCTGGAGGCGGCGGGCGCGCAGCCTGCCACGGCGAGACCCGTGGCGAGAAGACCTGCGGTGAAGGCAAGTCGGGTCGTGCGGTGTCGCATGAGGTTCCTCTCGGTTGTGAGAGCCGTGGACGGGCCGTGGCATCTCTGCTGTGGTGCGGAACGTCGTGGGGCGCGAGTCGGACCGCGGCTGCGCTTCCCCGGGGACGTCGTTGTCGGGTGGCCGTGACGCGTCGATCGGATGCGAGAAGGCCTCACGCCCACTTTGGGCAATGAATTACAGAATCGCAACCCCTTTTCGAAAATTCCTTTCACTCAACGCCCCATCCGTGCCATCCTGTTCGCGTGCCCACCAGTGCGATGACCGCCATTCACCAGCGATTGACGGCGCTCACCCCCACCGAGCGACGGATCGCCGAGCACGTGCTGGCCGACCCCCAGAGCGCGGTCGACAACTCGATCACGCAACTCGCCGCCGTCTGCGGCACCTCCGTCGCCAGCATCGCCCGCTTCACCCAGAGCCTCGGATTCTCCGGGTTCCCCGACCTCCGGCTGTCGCTCGCCACCGACCTCGACCGCAGCGCCTCCGACCGTGAGCGCTTCCAGGTCGCCGAGGGCGATGTCAGCCGCCACGACGACGCGGGCACCACCGTGCGCAAGATCGCCTTCGCCGAGGCATCCGCCATCGAGCGCACCGCCCGCCAGATCGACATCGACGAGCTCGAACGCTGCGTGGCGGCCGTGCGGGGCGCTCGCCGCATCGACATCTACGGCGCCGCATCCAGCGGCCTCGCCGCGCAGGACCTCGAGCAGAAGCTGCATCGCGCGGGGCTCGTGGCCCAGGCCCGCACCGACCTGCACCTCGCCCTCACCGGCGCCGCCCTGCTCGATACCCGCGACGTGGCCATCGCGATCTCGCATTCGGGGCGCACGCTCGAGATCGTGCAGTCCGCCGAGGTCGCCGACCGGGCCGGGGCCACGACCATCGCGATCACCAACAACCCGCGCTCGCCCCTTGCCCGCGTCTGCCGGCTGGTGCTCGTGACGGCGGTGACGGAGTCGACCTTCCGCTCCGGCGCCATGGCGAGCCGGATCGCCCAGCTCGCGATCCTCGACTTCCTCTTCACGCGCATCGCGCAGGCCGACTACGACACGATCGCCGACAACCTGCAGCGCACCTTCAACGCCGTCACCGACCACAGAATCGACTGAAGCCATGCACCTCGGAATCGACCGTCTCGTCCGCCGCGACATCCGCCCCGACCTCCTCTCCCGTCTCACCGGCAGCCGCATCGGCATGCTGACGAACGACCTCGCGCTCACCTCGGACCTCGTCCGCGGCCGCCAGGCCCTGCACGAGGCCGGCTGGACGTTCTCGCTGCTGTTCGGCCCCGAGCACGGACTCAGCGGACGCGCGCGGGAGGGCGAACACGTGGGCGACCTCACCGATCCGGTGACCGGCGTCGAGGTGCGCAGCCTCTACGGCGACCATGTGCGCCCGTCGGCGAGCGACCTCGCCGGCCTCGACGTGGTGCTCGTGGACCTGCCCGACGTCGGTGCGCGCTTCTACACCTATGTCTGGACGATGAGCCACCTGCTCGAGGCCTGCGCCGACGCCGGGGTGGCCGTCGTGGTGCTCGACCGGCCGAACCCCATCGGCGGACGGCTCGATCGCGCGGAGGGGCCGATGCTCGACGAGCGCGGACAGTCGCTCGTCGGCCGATGGACGATGCCGATCCGGCACGGACTCACCATCGGCGAGCTCGCGCGCCACTGGGTGCGCACGCGCGGCATCGACGTCGACCTCGACGTCATCGAGGTGCAGGGGTGGTCGCGCGACGCGAGCATCGACGGACAGGAGCGCACCTGGATGCCGCCGTCCCCGAACCTCCCCAGCCCGACGACGACGCTGCTCTACCCGGGAACGTGCCTCGCCGAAGGGGTGAACGTCTCGGAGGGCCGCAGCACGGCCGTGCCGTTCCGGGCGATCGCCGCACCCTTCATCGACGGCGAGCGCTATGCCGCGGCGATCCGCGACGAGAACCTCCCGGGCCTCGCCGCCGTCCCGTACGGCTTCACGCCCCTCGTGCGCGACCACGCGGGCGAGGCCTGCGAGGGCGTCATCCTGCACGTGACCGATGCCGACGCCCTCCGCCCGGTGCACGCGGGGGCGCGCCTGCTCTCCCTCATCGAGGAGATCCACCCGGGGGCGCTCGAGGAGCGCTCACTCATCCCCATGCCGGGGGAGTCCGACTGGACTCCGATCGAGAAGCTCTTCGGCGTGCGCGGCGCTTTCGCGCAGATCACGGCCGGGGAATGGAACGACCCGGCGCGCTTCGCGGTGCCGGACTGGGCGGATGCCGTCGCCGCCGACCTCCTGTACTCCTAGGTCGCTCCCGCCGGGGCGGGATACCTGGCGGACACCCGCCGAGTCAAGCCCCTGTGACCGGCAGATCGGCACGGACAGGGTGATCGAATGGACCACATCTCCCACTCCGGCAGGGTTGCCGGCGCGATCGGACACTATCTGGAGGAGAACCTCGGGGATCTCCTCGAGCGCCTGTCGACGTGGGTGACGATCCCCTCAATCGCCGCCGATCCCGATCGGAGCGCCGACGTGGTCCGCTCGGCGCACTGGCTGGCCGGCGAGATGCGGGACGCCGGCATGGAGACCACGATCTTCGAGACCGGCGAGTCGTGCGCGGTGTACGGCGAACTGATCGTCGACCCCGAGGCGCCCACCGTCTTCGTCTACAGCCACCACGATGTACGACACGCGAAGCCCGAGGAGTGGAGCGAGACCGAGCCGTTCACCCCCGTGATCCGCGACGGCCGGCTGTACGGGCGGGGCGCGTCCGACGCCAAGGGCCAGGTGCTCGCGCACGTCTGGGGTCTGCGCGCGCACCGCGAGACCTGCTCCGAGCGCTGCGGGCACCTCAACGTCAAGATGCTCATCGAGGGCGAGGAGGAGATCGGCTCCCCGAACCTCGCCGCGCTGCTTCAGGAGCAGGCCGAGCGCTTCGCCTGCGACGTGGTCGTCTTCTCCGACACGATCCAGTGGAAGGCGGATGCCCCGGCCCCCGTCACCTCCATGCGCGGCACCCTGACCGCGACGCTCACGGTGTTCGGCCCGGAGCGCGACCTGCACAGCGGCGTCGCGTCGGGCGTGACGGTCAATCCCGCCCTCACCTTGTCGCAGGTGCTCGCCGGCTTCCACGACGCCGACGGACGTGTGGCCGTGCCCGGCTTCTACGACGACGTGGAACCCCTCACGCAGGAGCGGGCGCACGAGTTCGCCGCGCTGCCCTTCGATCCGCAGACCTGGGTCGAGCGCACAGAGACGCGCGAGATCGCCGGCGAGATCGGCTACACGCTCAAGGAGAGGCTGTGGGCGCGGCCATCCATCGAGGTGATCTCGCTCGTCGCCGGCGACCCGGCGGGCTTCCAGCGGTCGGTGATCCCGCGCGAGGCGACGGCGTCGCTCAGCATCCGCACCGCTCCGGGGCAGAGGATCGCGACCGTCGCCGATCAGCTGCGCGCCTACGTCGCCCAGGCGATGCCGCGCGAGGCGCAGTACACGTTCACAGTCGACGAGGACATCGCGCAGGAGCCGTACGTCTCACCCGGCGGCCCCGTGATGGACGCCCTGGAGCGCGCCCTCACCCTCGGGCACGGCATTCCCGTGCAGGGTCGGATGGGCAACGCGGGAGGGGGTCCGGCCGATCTGCTGACGAAGACCCTGGGCGTGCCGATCTACTTCCTCGGCACCGGGTTGCCAGAGGACCACTGGCACTCCAGCGACGAGAGCATCGACATCGGGATGCTGCTGCAGGGGGCGGCCTCGATCGCTCACCTGTGGCGGGAGCTGGGGTCGATGCCCGCGGAGCTGCGCGCGCACCGCGAAGCCGCCGTCGCCCCGGTCGAGGTGGTCTCCTCCGAGCCCGAGGACAGTGCCTCCGTCGCCTGACGGCGGGAACCCGGTTCAGGGGGCGTCCTTCGTCTCGTCGCTGCGCTCCTCGCTCAGGAACCGGTGACGGGAGCCCGGTTCCTGAGCGAGCGAAGCGAGACGAAGGACGGGCTCAGGGGGCGACGGGGTAGTGGCTGCTGATCGCGATGCGGTTCCAGCTGTTGATGACGACGACCAGCCACGTCACGGCCGCGATCTGCTTCTCGGTGAGCGCGTCCTCCGGCGCGATGCCGCGGTCGGGCAGGTGCCCGTGGTCGCTGATGACGGTGATCCGCTCGGCGAGCTGCAGCGCCGCCTGCTCCTCGGCGGTGAAGTACTGCGACTCCCACCAGGCCGCGACCACGGCCAGGCGGTCGGCGGTCTCGCCGTGCTTCACGGCATCCGCCGCGTGCATGCGCAGGCAGAACGCGCAGCCGTTCAGCTGCGACGCCCGCACCTTCACCAGTTCGACGAGCAGGGGCGACAGGCCGGCATCGGCCGCCGCCTCCTCGGCCTTGGCGCTGAGCTCGAGCATGGACTGGTAGGGGGCGGCGTAGACCTTGGCGATGTTGACGTGCGACACGATGTCTCCTCTGAGCGGAGCGCGATCTGCGCTCTCGAGAGGATGACGACGCACGCGCCCGCGGTGTGAGGTCGGTGTCTCAGCCCTGCCCGCCGATTCGCCGGCGCAGGTCGTCGATCAGGGGGTTCTCGTCGCGGGGATCGGTGACGATCCCGTTCACCGTGCCGAGGTCGAGCACCGGGAAGCGCGAGACGGCGCCCACCTTCTCCTCGCTCGCGAGCACGATGGTCTCGGCGCAGCGCTCGGCGATGGCCCGCTTGGTGACGGCATCGTCGAGTTCGCCGGTGGTCAGGCCGTGCTCGGGGTGGATGCCGGTCGCGCCGAGGTAGAACGTGTCGGCGGCCAGATGACGGATCGCCTCCATGGCGAGCGAGCCGCCGGCGACGAGGGAGTGGCGGGAGAGCTCCCCGCCGATCATGACGACGCGGGCGTCGGAGTGCTCGGCCACGGCGACGGCCACCGCGGGGCTCGGGGTGATGACGGTGAGTCCGGTGCCGCTCGGCAGCAGACGTGCGAGGGCGAGCGTGGTGGTCCCGGCGTCCAGCACGATCGTCGAGGACGGGCGGATGCCGGCGGCTGCGGCCCGGGCGACGCGCTCCTTGCTGGCGCCGGCGACATCGAGACGCTCGGCCACGGGACGGTCCGCGGCGGGCACGGGGAGAGCGCCGCCGTAGACGCGGATGAGTCGGCCCTCGTCGGCGAGCTCGCGGAGGTCGCGGCGGATCGAGTCCTCCGAGACGCCGAGATCCTCGGCGACGGTCTTCGCGACCACCCGGCCGTCGCGGGTCAGGAGATCGAGCAGATGGATCTTGCGCTGTGCGCCCAGCATACGGTTCCTTCACGAAGTTGCACGTTTTTGCACGGTTAACGCTACAGTCATCGCTATGAAAAGGCCACTGCTCATCCTCATCGCCGGTCCCTACCGCTCCGGTGCCGACGGCGACCCCGCCCGCATCGCCCAGAACCTCGCGCGTCTCGAAGAGGCGTCGGGCCCGCTGTACCGCCTCGGCCACGTGCCCATGATCGGCGAATGGGTCGCTCTGCCGATCCTGCGCACCCTGTCGGAATCGGATGCCGGGGAGGGCGACGTCATGTACGAGACCGCCCGGCGACTGCTCCAGCACTGCGACGCCGTGCTGCGCCTGCCGGGAGCATCAGCCGGCGCAGACACCGACGTCGCGATCGCGCGCGAGCGCGGCATCCCCGTGTACTTCTCGATCGAGGAGGTCCCCGCAGCCTAACCGCCTCGTTTCCGCCCTCGGAGTCTCTAGGCTGGAGGCATGAACAAGAACACCATCTGGACCGTCCTCGGCGTGATCGTCGCCATCGTGATCGCGTGGTGGATCGTCAGCGCGCTGTTCTCGCTCCTGTGGTTCATCGCGAAGCTGGCCATCGTGCTCGTCGTCGCCGTGGTCGTGTTCCTGGTCCTGCGGGGACTGTTCTCCTCGTCGACCCGGGACTGACGGCCGCCCCACCTGCTCCGAGAGCCCCGCGTCACGCCCGACGCGGGGCTCTCCTCGTCCTGTCGTGTGGTCGACGCTAAGTGCGTACGACCGTACGCATCTCCTGCTACCATCGACGCATGGTCGAAGAGATCCCCGCAGACACGCGCACGAACCGGGAGCGGATGCTCGCGGGCGACCCGTACGTGGGTGACGATCCCGAGCTGGCGGCGCTCTCCGCCCGCGCCGCGCGCCTCGCCGACCTGTACCGTCGGCAGACCCTGGCCGGCGACCCCGCCGCGAACGGGTGGCTGCACGATCTCATCGGCGACCTCGGCGAGGGCGTGGTGGTGCGCCCGCCGCTCCACGTCGACTTCGGGGCCCACATCACGATCGGACCCCGCACCTTCGTCAACTTCAACCTCACCGCTCTCGACGTCGCCCCGATCACGATCGGAGCCGACTGCCAGATCGGGCCCCACGTGCAGCTGCTCACGCCGACGCATCCGATCGACCCCGAGCCCCGCCGCGCCAAGCTCGAGTCCGCCGAGCCCATCACCATCGGCGACAACGTGTGGCTGGGCGGGGGAGTGATCGTGTGCCCCGGAGTCACCATCGGCGACAACAGCGTGATCGGCGCGGGATCGGTCGTCACGCGCGACATCCCGGCCGATGTCGTCGCGGTCGGCAATCCTGCTCGCGTCCTCCGCTCGATCGGAGGGGACGATGCCGACTGAACCCGCCGCCGGTACGCGCCGAGGTCGCCAGAACGACCCCGAGCGCCGGGACCGCATCATCGACGCCTGCCTCGACGTCCTCGCCGAGGCAGGCGTCGCGGGCGCCTCGCACCGCCGCATCGCCGAGGCGGCGGGCGTGCCCCTCGGATCGATGACCTACTACTTCTCCGGGATCGACGAACTTCTGCACGAGGCCTTCACGCGCTTCGGCACCACGGTCAGCGAACGGTTCGAGAAGCGCATGGCCGCGGCATCCGACCTCGAGTCCGCCCGGGCCGCCGTCGTCGCGATCATCCTGGAAGACGTCTTCGGGAGCCCGCGAGAGCTCGTGCTCTCGCACGAGCTCTACACGCTGGCCGCGCGCGAGCCGTCGTACCGCGCCCTCACGACCGCCTGGATGCGGCGCAGCCGCGACGCACTCGAGCGGCATTTCGACCCCGAGACGGCACGCATGCTCGACGCTCTGATCGAGGGCGTCTCCATCCACCGCGCGCTCGACACCGAGCGGCGGGATCCCGCCGAGGTCGCGCTCGCCGTGGACCGCATCACCGCGACCCCCGTCCGCTGACCGCGGCGCCCGACACCGAAAGCCACACCCATGGCCACTCTGCAGATCACCCGTGCCGACCGACGCGCGCGCGGCGCCGTCGCCGCGCTGTTCTTCACGAACGGCGCCCTCTTCGCGAACATCCTCCCGCGGTTCCCCGAGATCAAGGACCAGCTGGGTCTCGACAACACGGTGTACGGCCTGGCCGTGGCGTCGTTCCCGGTCGGCGCGATCGTGGCCGGCCTCGCCGCCGCCGCACTGATCCGCCGCTTCGGCTCGGCGAAGGTCGCGGTGTTCGGCACGATCCTCACCGGACTCGGCGTGCTGGGCGCGGGACTGGCGCCGTCGGTGCTGCTGTTCGCCCTCGGGCTGTTCATCGGCGGGGCGATGGACGCCATCACCGACGTGGGGCAGAACGCCCACGCTCTCCGGGTGCAGCGGGGCTACGGGCGCTCGATCCTCAACTCCTTCCACGCCGTGTGGTCGATCGGCGCGGTCGTCGGAGGGGCGATGGCGGCGGGCGCGATCGCGCTGCGGCTGCCCCTCGGCATCCACCTGACCATCTCGGCCGTGCTCTTCTCGGCCGCCTCGCTGACCGCCCTGCGTTTCTGCCTGCCGGGGCGTGACGAGGTGGCCGACGACGACGCGGTGGCCGACGTCGACGAGGTGCGCTCGACTCTGGCGTCGGGCGTGCGTCCCGCAGTCATCGGCACACTGATCGGGCTGGTGATGATCGCGGTCGCCGGAACCATCGTCGAAGACGCCGGCAACACCTGGGCGACCCTCTACCTGTCGTCGCTGGGCGCCCCGGCGGCGCTCGCCGCGACGGGATTCATCGCCCTCGTCGGCGCCCAGTTCGTCGGACGTCTGCTCAGCGACGGACTGGTCGACCGGTTCGGGCAGCGCACCGTCGTGCGGGTGGGCGGCCTGATCGTGCTGATCGGCATGGGGCTCGCACTGGCATTCCCCTCGGTGCCCGGCACGATCATCGGCTTCGCGGCCGCGGGCTTCGGCGTCGCGCCGCTGGTCGCCGCCGCGATGGGCGAGGCCGACCGGCTGCCGGGGCTGCGGCACGGCACCGGGCTCACGCTCGTGTCGTGGCTCATGCGGCTCGGCTTCCTGCTCTCGCCGCCTCTCGTCGGCCTGGTGGCGGATGCCGCGGGGCTGCGCATCGGCCTCCTGATCATCCCGGTGGTCGGCGTCGCCGTTCTCTTCTTGGCGGGGGTGCTGCGCCGGCGCGATCCGAGCTGAAGCGAGCGCCCGCGTCGACCCGCCTCAGGACGCGCGGTCATCCCGATCGGTCGGGGCGTCGTCGCGCACGACCGGGATCATCGCGGTCTGGGCGACGGGCAGCGGATCCATGGGGGTCCGCTGCGCCCGCCACCAGACGACGAAGCCGGCGGCCGTGAACAGCCCGTAGATCACGTACATGAGGCCCGTGGCGTAGTACCCCGAGCTGAACAGCAGCGGCACGCCGACCACGTCGACCGCGATCCAGATGAGCCAGAACTCCGTCCAGCCCTTCGCCATGCCGTACGTCGCGAGGAGCGAGCCGACGAACGTCCAGGCGTCCGCCCAGACCGGCTCCCACGAGCCGAGCGCCCGGAACACCGGAGTGAGCGCCACGGTGCCGACGATCATCACGAGGATGAGGCCGATCCGCGCGCCGTTCGGCGCCCAGCGCGGTGTCACCCGCCCGCCCTCGGCGCGGCGCCAGCGCACCCAGCCGTAGATCGCGACGGCGATGAACATGACCTGCCGTCCGGCCTGCCCGAGCAGATGCGGCAGGGACTGGTCGGGGCTCAGGATCGACCCGAGGAACACGGTCAGCAGCAGCAGGTTGCCGACGATGCCCACGGGCCACGCCCAGAGGCGTCGCCGCAGTCCGCCGAGCGCGCTCGCGAGCCCGAACGCGTTGCCGACGACCTCCCGCACGAGCAGCGTCTGACCACCCGGGAGCACCCACGACGAGGTGAAGGCCTCGACCAGCCAGTGCAGAGGATCCATCGGTCAGGATGCCGGAGCGGGGGTGGGCCGCTCATCGAGGGTCAGCTGCAGGAACGAGAGGTCGAGCCAGCGCCCGAACTTGGCGCCGACCTGGGGCAGACGGCCCACCTCGACGAAGCCGAGCCGCTGGTGCAGCACGATCGAGGCCACGTTGCCGCTCTCGACGGCGGCGACCATGACGTGGATGCCGTGCGCTCGCGCCCGCGCGATGAGCTCGGTCATGAGCGCCCGGCCGATGCCGCGCCCCTGCTGGCCGTCGCGCACGTACACGGAGTGCTCGACGGTCTGGCGGAAGCCGCTGTGCGGGCGCCATCGTCCGTAGGAGGCGTAGCCGAGCACGCCCGACTCGTCGACCGCGACGATCACGGGGAAGCCGTCGCATGAGCGCTCGCCGAGCCAGGCCGCCCGGTCGTCGACGTCGACGGGGTCCTCGTTCCAGATCGCGGTGGTGTGCACCACGGCGTGGTTGTGAATCGCGGTGATCGACTCGAGGTCGGCGATCCCGGCATCCCTGATCTGCACTGGTTCTCCTGCGTCCGCGCCTCGGGTGGCGCACCGCCGACGCTAGCAGGATGCCGGGGGAGTGGACGCGAGCCTCCTCACCCGCAACGTGAAGCACTTTCCGATGTTCGAGGGGCTCACGGCGCCGTACTGAGCGGGGCTCGCCAGTGCGAGAGCTTCTCGGGGTTCATCATGATCCAGAGCCGGGAGACGCGGTCGTGCTGGACGCCCAGGTTCATGACCGAGACGACGTCGCCGTGCTCCCGGAACAGGAACGCCAGGCCGTCGCCCGTCTCAAGCTCCTCGAGACGCATGTCGGGCCGCTTGCCGGCGATGCCGAGCAGGAACCGGGCCACCCGATCCGCGCCGCTCACCGTGTTCAGCGCCGCACGCACCACCCCGCCGCCGTCGCTGCGCAACTCGACGTCCGGCGCCAGCACCCGCAGCAGCTCCTCGACGAGACCGGTGCGGCTCGCGCGCTGGAACGCCCGCACCACCCTGTCGTGCTCGGCGCGCGGCACCACCGTGGCTCGCTGCTCGCGCACGTGCCTCCGGGCCGAGGTCGCGAGCTGGCGCACGGCAGCGGGTGACCGGTCGATGATCTCCGCGATCTCGCCGAAGGGAACGTCGAAGATGTCGTGCAGCACGAACGCCACCCGTTCGGCGGGCGTCATCGCCTCGAGCACCACGAGCAGCGCGGTCGAGACGGACTCGTCCAGAGCCACGCGCTCGAACGGGTCGTCGAGCACGGCGGTCGTCGGGGCGGGCCGGCCGTGGTCGACGAAGAGGTCGAGCGGCACCGGCTCCGGCAGCCACTGCCCGACGTACTGCTCCCGCCGACGCGGCGCGGAGGTCAGCAGGTCGAGCGAGATGCGGCTCGCGACCGTGGTCAGCCACCCGCCGGGATTGCGGATACCGGAGCGCTCGGCATCCGTCATCCGGTACCAGCGCACGTAGGTCTCCTGCACGACGTCCTCCGCGTCGGCGAGCGTCCCCGTCATCCGGTACGCCAGGGCCGTCAGACGGCGGCGTTCGACGGACACGTCGTCGGCGTCATCGTGCACGGTCGCTCCTCGTCGCGGGTCTTCTCTCGCAGACTACCGACCTCACACCCGCGCCGCTCGCGTCGTCATACCTGTGACAGGGTGACGAGAGACGCACCCCGGGACGAGAGGAACCCCATGAAGATCGCCGTCGCAGGAGGCACCGGAACGGTCGGCCGCCACACCGTCGAGGCCGCTCGCGCCGCCGGGCATGACGTCGTCGTGCTCGCGCGGTCGCAGGGCGTCGACGTGCTCACCGGTGCCGGACTCGTCGCGGCGCTCGCCGGAGCGGATGCCGTGATCGACGTCGCCAACACGACGACGCTGTCGGCGAAGAAGGCGCGGCGGTTCTTCGAGACGGCGACCGGACATCTTCTCGCGGCCGAGGCGCAGACCGGTGTCGGACACCATGTGGCGCTGTCGATCGTCGGGATCGACGGCATCGACTCCTCGTATTACGCCGGCAAGCTGGCGCAGGAGCGGGCCGTCGCGGCCGGCACCGTGCCGTTCACGATCGCCCGGGCCGCGCAGTTCCACGAGTTCGCCGGTCAGATCCTCGGTCAGATCGGCGGGCCGTTCGCCCTGGCTCCGCGCACCCTCATGCGGCCGGTCGCGGCGCGCGAGGTGGGAGCTCATCTCGTGCGGGTCGCCGAGGCGGGTGCCGCGGGGCGCGCGCGAGACCTCGTCGGTCCGCGCGACGAGACGCTCGCCGACCTGATGCGACGGCAGCTCGCCTACGACGGCATCCGCCGCCCCGTGCTCGACGTGCGGCTCCCCGGAGCGTACGGGAAGGGCCTCGCCTCGGGGTCCCTGCGCGGCGGTTCGGAGGCCCTCCGCGGAGAGATCGCCTTCGACGAGTGGCTGCACAGCGCCGACCACGCGCGCCGCTGACGCGTCTCAGACGTGGACGTCGGCGGGGGATTCCTCGCCCTCGTGGAAGCTCGGCTTCGTGCCGAAGATCTTCGCGATGAGCAGGACGACGCCGACGATCACGAGACCGGCGACGAGACCGGCGATCGCGGAGAACAGGGTGTCGCCGATCCAGACGATGACGGCGCCGGCGGGTTCGAGCAGGTGCTCGATGCCGTGCAGGATGTCGGCGCCGAAGTGCACGCCCACCTCGCCGAGGTTGACGAGCAGCAGGTGCCCGCCGACCCACAGCATGGCGACGGTGCCCAGCACGCTGATGAACCGGAACACGGCCGGCATCGACCGGACGATGCGGGTGCCCGTGTGGCGCACGCGGCGCTCGGCGCTCTTCGCCATCTTGAGCCCGATGTCGTCGATCTTGACCAGCAGCGCGACGGCGCCGTAGACGACGCCCGTCATGATCAGGGCGATGACGGCGAGCACGGCGAGCGTCGTCCAGATGTCGAGCCCCGCCTCGAGGTTCGACAGCGAGATGAGCATGATCTCGGTCGAGAGGATCAGGTCGGTGCGCACGGCGCCCCACACGAGCTTGTTCTCGTTGCGGGCGCCCTCCTCGGCGTGGCCGTGCTGCACGCCGAACCACTCGAGCACCTTCTCGGCGCCCTCGAAGCAGAGGTACGCCCCTCCGAGGATGAGCAGGTACGGCAGCACGAACGGGGCGTAGGCGGTGAGCAGGAGCGCGATCGGGATGATGATCACGAACTTGTTCGCGAGCGACCCCAGGGCGATCTTGGCGACCACCGGCAGCTCGCGCGCGGGCGTGATGCCCTGCACGTACTGCGGGGTCACGGCGGCGTCGTCGATCACCACGCCGGCCGCCTTGGCCGAGGCCTTCATCGCAGCGCTCAGGATGTCGTCGACGACGGCGAGCAGACCAACCGACATAAGTGCGTCCCCCGGGATCGTGTGGGTGTACCGGGGAGCAACTCTATCGAGTCAGGATGCCACCGGGCGCGCGGTCTCGGCGCTGGCGAGCACGCGCTGCAGCGGCTTGTAGTGCTCGACGACCGCGCGCCGGTACGCGTCGACGTCGCCGGCGCGCACGGCGGCGAGCATGTCGCCGTGCGCCTTCGCGGTCTGGTGGATGTCTTCCGGCTGGTCGATGTCGAGCTGGGGGAGGACGGCGGTGTGGACGTCCCAGAACGCGCCGACGAGCTGGCCGACGAGGCGGTTGCCGATCGTGTCGAACAGGCGCGTGTGGAAGGCGCGATCCGCTTCGAGGAAGTGCTCGCCCCTGGCGGCCTTGTCGACCATCTCGTCGACGAGCTCGTCGAGCTCCTCGCCGACGTCGAGGCCGGCGGCGGCGACCACCCGCTCGGCCATCGACAGATCGAGGGCGAGGCGCACCTCGACGACCTCCCGCAGCGACTGCAGCGAACCCTCGGGCGAGAGGACTCCGCGGAAGACGAGCGCCTCCACCATGGGGTCGAGCGACATCGGTCCGACGTAGGTGCCGTGCCCGTGCCGCACGTCGACGATGTCGAGCGTCGAGAGCGTGCGGATGGCCTCGCGCACCGAGGAGCGCGACACGTCGAGCGTCTCGCAGAGCTCGCTCTCGGTGGGCAGCGGGTCTCCCGGCACGAGTCCGCGGGCGAGGATGAGCTGTTTGATCTGATCCGCCGTGGTCGAGCGACGCATGCGCGACGCTCTACTCGTGGTGGACTTCATCTGGTTCCCTCTCGTCCCGGACCGAAACGCTCCGATCATCTCACTCTTGTGATCTGCTCGAACCTGTGTTTAGAGTACATCAGACATCAGATGTCCTCAAGATGTCCCACACCACCCTGGAGCACACATGAATCGACACGTCACTCGCGCCCGGAAGGGGCGCTTCGCGATGGTGATCGCCGGCACCGTCGCCGCATCCGTCGCGCTCGCCGGCTGCGGCGGAGGCTCGACCGCCGAGCCCGAGGAGAGCGCGGCAGCCGCCGAGATCGATACCGACGCGATCATCGAGGCCGGCATCTCGTACTCGCTCAACGGCAGCTTCGACCCGATGATCGCGTCCGGCGCGGTCACGGTCGCCGCCAACTGGCACGTGTTCGAGGGTCTCGTCGACCTCGACCCGGTCACGAAGAAGCCCTACGCGGCGCTCGCCGCCGACCTGCCCACCAAGGTCGACGACACCACGTACGAGATCGACCTCCGCGCGGACGCCACCTTCCACAACGGCGACCCCGTCACCGCAGACGACGTCGTCTTCAGCTACGGCCGGGTGCTCGACCCGGCCAGCGGATCGCTCTTCACGACGTACATCGACTTCATCGACACCGTCACGGCCGTCGACGACGACACCGTCCGGATCACGACCGACTACCCGTACTCGCTCATCAACGACCGCCTGGGCATCGTCAAGATCGTGCCGAAGGCCGTCGTCGAGGCCGACCCCGAGGCCTTCGGCGCGAACCCCGTCGGCTCCGGCCCGTATGCGCTCGTCTCGGCGACCCCCGAGGACAAGATCGTGTTCGAGCGCTACGACGACTACAACGGTCCGCGCCCGGCGCTGGCCGCCGGCATGAACTGGAACCTGCTGGCCGACGCCTCGGCCCGCGTCACGGCGATGTCCACCGGCACCATCCAGGCTATGGAAGACGTGCCCTACATCGACGTCGATGCCCTCGCCTCGTCGGCCGACGTCGAGAGCGTGCAGTCGTTCGGCCTGCTGTTCATGATGTTCAACACCGACGTGGCGCCCTTCGACGACGTCCGCGTGCGGCAGGCGCTGTTCTACGCCCTCGACATGGACAAGATCATCGAGACCGGGCTGCTCGGCAACGCGACCGCCGCGACGTCGTTCCTGCCCGAGACGTACCCGAACTACCACGAGGCGTCGACGGTCTACACCTACGACCCGGAGAAGGCCGAGAGCCTCCTCGAGGAGGCCGGGGTCGAGGACCTCGCCATCACGCTCCTCACGACCGACACCGGCTGGGTGAAGGAGATCGCGCCGCTGGTGAAGGAATCGCTGGATGCCGTGGGCGTGAAGACGACCCTCGACATCGGACAGTCGGCATCCATGTACGAGAAGGTCGACTCCGGCGACTACACCGTGGCCGTCGCCCCCGGCGACCCCTCGGTATTCGGCAGCGACCCCGACCTGCTGATGAACTGGTGGTACGGCGACAACGTGTGGACCAACACGCGCACCAACTGGTCCGACACCGAGGACTACGCGCTGCTGCGCGAGCTGCTCGGCACCGCCATCCAGCAGGAGGGCGACGCGCAGCAGGAGACCTGGAACGAGGCCTTCGACCTGCTCTCCGACCAGGCCGTCCTGTACCCGCTCCTGCACCGCAAGCTGCCCACGGCGTGGAGCAGCCAGGAGCTCGTCGGGTTCCAGCCGGTCCCGACCACGGGTCTGTCGTTCCTCGACGTCGGCGTCGCGGCGAAGTAGTCCCGAAGACGGGGTGGGGGCGCGTCCCCGCGCGCCCCCACCTCACCACCCACCCGGAAGGATCGGCACGTGTCCCACACGCTCCGCCTCATCGGCCGACGGCTGCTGCAGCTGCCCCTGATGATCCTCGGCATCACGTTCCTCGTGTTCTTCGTGATGTCGTTCTCCCCCGTCGATCCCGCGCGCACCGCGCTCGGTGAGACGGCGTCGCCCGAGGCTCTCGAGGCCTACCGCGAGGACCACGGGCTGAACCTGCCGCTCCTCGTCCGCTACGTCGGGTTCCTCCTCGGGATGCTGCAGGGAGACCTGGGCACGTACTCCGCGCGGCGTCTCCCCGTGATCGACGAGGTCGTGCGGGCGTTCCCCGTCACGCTCGCGCTGACCTTCCTCGGTCTCGTCATCGCGGTCGTGGTCTCCTTCCTCATCGGCGTGCTCGCCGCCGTGTACCGCGACCGCTGGCCCGACCAGGTCATCCGCGTGTTCGGTGTCGCGGCCCTCTCCACGCCGTCGTTCTGGCTCGCCATCCTCCTCATCCAGCTCTTCACCCTGGGGTGGAACATCCTCCCCGCATCCGGTCCGCTGCCCGACCCGTGGACAGACCCGGCCGGCTGGCTGGCGCGCATGACGCTCCCGGCCCTCGCGCTCGCCGTGCCCGTGATCGGCCAGCTCTCGCGCGTCGTCCGCACCTCGATGGTCGAGGAGCTCGATCGCGACTACGTGCGCACGGCCCTGGGCGCCGGCATCCCGCGCGTCGTCGTCGTCGGCCGCAACGTCATGCGCAACGCCCTGATCACCCCGGTCACCGTGCTCGGGCTGCGGATCGGCTACCTCCTGGGCGGCGCGGTGGTCATCGAGATCATCTTCGCCATCCCGGGCATGGGCACCGTCATCCTCAACGGCGTGACCAACAACGAACCGAACCTCGTGCAGGGTGTGACGCTCGCCGTCGCCGTGGCCTTCGTGGTGATCAACATCATCGTCGACCTCCTGTACGTCCTCATCAATCCCCGAATCCGGGCGGTGTGACATGCGACGCAAACTCACGGAACGACTCTCCCTCCCCCGACTGCGCTTCGGCCGGCTCTCCCTCGGCGCCGCCGTGTGCCTGGTCGTGCTCGCGGTGGTCGCGCTCGCCGCGATCTTCGCGCCGCTGCTGACGCCGTACGACCCGCTCGCCTCTGGCACCCCGGTGCAGCCCCCGGGTCCGGAGCACTGGTTCGGCACCGACCGCCAGGGCCGCGACATCTTCTCGCGGCTCGTCTACGGCGCCCGGTACTCCCTCGTGATCGGCCTCGGCGCGACGCTGGTCGCCCTCGCGGCGGCCTGCGTGATCGGCACCGTGGCCGCCACCGCCCCGAAGTGGCTGGCCGAGATCGTGATGCGGATCATGGACGTCGTGATGTCGTTCCCCGGCATCGCGCTCGCCGCAGTCTTCGTCGCGGTGTTCGGCAAGTCCCTGCCGGTCCTGGTGCTCACGATCGCCTTCCTCTACGTGCCGCAGCTCACCCGGATCGTGCGGGCGAACATCCTCGACCAGTACGGCGAGGACTACGTCTCGGCGGTGCGGGTGATGGGCGCGGGAACGCCCCGCATCATCGTGAAGCACGTCGCGCGCAACGCCATGGCGCCGGTGCTGGTCTTCGCGACGGTGCTCGTCGCCGACGCCATCGTGTTCGAGGCGTCGCTGTCGTTCCTCCAGGCCGGCGTCCCCGACCCCGAGCCGTCCTGGGGCAACGTGATCGCCGCGGGCCGCAACCTGCTCATGAGCGGAGCGTGGTGGGCGACGTTCTTCCCCGGACTCCTGATCATGATCACGGTGCTGTGCCTGAACATCCTCTCGGAGGGGCTGACCGACGCGATGGTCTCGCCCCGGGCCCGGAAGCTCACCGCGGATGCCGCGAACACCGAGGAGTCCACCTCGGAGCTCGAGAGTGCGGCCGTGGACGACACGCACGTGATCGCCACCGTCGACACCGCGGTGAACCTCTCGGTGCCCAGCGGCGTGCCCGACGCCCTCGTCATCGCGGCGCCCGCGGTGCCCCTGGAGGAGCGGCTGGACCGCCTGCGCGAGCGGGAGCTGAGCCGCACGGACCGCCTGGTCTACACGGCCGACGCCGAGCCGCTGCTGGAGGTGCAGGATCTGTGCATCTCGTTCCCGCGGCACGGCGACGTCGACGTGATCGACCATGTCGGCTTCACGGTGCGCCCGGGCGAGACCATGTCGCTCGTCGGCGAGTCCGGGTGCGGCAAGTCCATTACGTCGCTCGCCATCATGGGCCTGCTCGACCCGAAGGCCGACATCCGCGGCCGCATCCTGTTCGACGGCGAGGATCTGCTGACGATGTCGCCCAAGGAGCGCAACGCGCTGCGGGGGCACGACATCGCCATGATCTACCAGGACGCCCTGAGCTCGCTCAACCCGTCGATGCTCATCCGCTCGCAGATGAAGCAGCTGACCTCGCGCGGCGGCACCCGCACGGCCGAGGAGCTGCTCGAGATGGTCGGGCTCGACCCCCAGCGCACGCTCGCCTCGTACCCCCACGAGCTCTCGGGCGGGCAGCGTCAGCGGGTGCTGATCGCCATGGCCCTCACCCGCGACCCGCGGCTCGTGATCGCCGACGAGCCGACGACCGCGCTCGACGTGACCGTGCAGGCCCAGGTCGTGGAGCTGCTGCTGCGCCTGCAGCGGGAGCTCGGGTTCGCGATGCTGTTCGTGTCGCACGACCTCGCCCTCGTGGCCGAGCTGACGCACCGCATCACCGTCATGTACGCCGGTCAGGTGGTCGAGCAGGGCACCACCCGGGAGGTTCTCGCGCAGCCCGTGCACGAGTACACGCGCGGTCTCCTGGGCGCGGTGCTGTCGATCGAGGACGGCACGGACCGCCTGCACCAGGTGCCGGGCATCGTGCCCTCGCCGCGCGACTTCCCGGCCGGGGACCGCTTCGCCCCTCGGTCCTCCGATCCCGCGCGCTTCGCCGGCGTCCGCCCGGTGCGGCGACGGATCGAGGGCACCGAGCACTTCTACTCCGCGCATCCCGACGATGCGCCCGTCGACGCGATCGGAGCCGGACGATGAGCACCTCGGTCATCGAACTCAGAGACGTCCACGTCCGCTACAAGACCCGCGCCTCGTCGCTGTTCCGTCCGCAGCACGTCGACGCGCTCGCCGGCGTCTCGCTGAGCGTGCGGCGGGGACAGACGCTGGGGATCGTCGGTGAGTCCGGCTCGGGCAAGTCGACCTCGGCCAAGGTGCTGATCGGGCTCGAGAAGCCGACGAGCGGACTGGTCGTCTTCGATGGGGAGCCCGTGCGCTCCTTCACCCCGGCGGTCCGCCGACGTCTCGGCCGCATCCTGTCGGTCGTGTTCCAGGACCCGGCGACAGCATTGAACGCGCGGATGACGGTGCGCGATGCGCTGCTCGATCCGCTGCAGGTGCACCGCCTCGGCGACCGGAACAGCCGCGCCCGCAAGGTGCGTGATCTGATCGGGCTCGTCGGCCTGCCGGCATCCGCGCTCGACGCGCTGCCCAGCCAGCTCTCCGGCGGCCAACGCCAGCGGGTCGCCATCGCCCGGGCCCTCGTGCTCGATCCGCAGGTCATCGTCGCCGACGAGCCGACCAGCGCGCTCGACGTCTCGGTGCGCGCGCAGATCCTCAACCTGCTGACCGACCTGAAGGAGCAGCTGGGACTCGGGATGGTGTTCATCTCGCACGACATCCAGACCGTCCGCTACCTCTCCGACGAGATCGCGGTCATGAACCGGGGCAAGGTCGTCGAGTACGGCGACGCGGCCCGCGTGTTCGACGCGCCGACCGACGACTACACGCGCACCCTGCTGGGCGCCGCCCCCTCCCTGCTCGACCCCACCCCCTGAAACGACCGGAATCCCACACATGCCCACCGTCACCCCCGCCCCCGTCTTCTCCGGCGTCGTCCCGCCCGTCGCCACCCCGCTGCTGCTCGACGGCACGGTCGACCACGCCTCGCTCGAGCGCCTCGTCGATCGTCTGATCGCGGAGGGTGTCTCGGGCCTGTTCGCCCTCGGCTCCACCGGCGAGACCGCCTACCTCACCGACGACCAGCGGGTCGAGGTGCTCGGCACGATCTCCCGTGCCGCCGCGGGTCGCGTGCCGATCATCGCCGGTGCGATCGAGCTCACCGCCCCCCGCATCATCGAGGTCGCCCGGCGCCTCGTGGCCGCCGGGGCGCAGGCCGTCGTGACGACGGCGCCGCTGTACACGCTGAACTCCGCGGCGGAGGTGGCCGACCACTTCCGCGCCATCGCCGCGGCGATCGAGGTGCCGCTGTGGGCTTACGACGTCCCAGTGCGGGTGCACTCGAAGCTGGGCGTCGACCTGCTGATCGGACTGGGTCGGGAAGGCGTCATCCAGGGCGTGAAGGACTCGTCGGGCGACGACGTCTCGTTCCGCCGTCTCGTCGCCGCGAACGCGGCCGCGGGTCACCCGCTGCAGCTCCTCACCGGGCACGAGGTCGTCGTCGACGCGATGGCGCTGGCCGGGGCCGACGGCGTCGTGCCGGGGCTCGCGAACGTCGAGGCCGCCGGCTACGTGCGCCTGTGGGATGCTGCGACCCTGGGTGACTGGGAGACCGCGCGGTCGGAGCAGGAGCGGGTGAACCGCCTGTTCGACATCGTCTTCCAGCCGCAGGGTCTGTCGGGCGATGCCACCGGCGTCGGCGCCTTCAAGGCGGCCATGCACGCCCGGGGGCTGATCGACCACCCACGCATGGCCGACACCGTGCAGAGCCTCGACCCCGTCGCCGTCGAGCGCATCGTCGGCATCCTCGACGAGCTGGGTCTGCTCCCCGTCGCCTCCGCGTGATGCCCGAGGTCGTGCTGGCCGTCGACATCGGCGGCACCAAGACCGCCGTGGCCGTCGCCGATCGGGACGACGTGCTGCGGCGGCGCGTCACGGCGCCGACCCCGGCATCCGCCGGCCCGCAGGCGGTGATCGACACGGTCGTGTCGCTCGCGCGCAGCGTCCTCACCGCAGACGGCGAGAGTCTCGTCGGCGTCGGCATCGGCACCGCGGGCATCGTGGATGCCGGTTCGGGGACGATCGTGTCGGCCACCGACACCTTCGCCGACTGGCCCGGCACGCCCGTCGCCGAGCTGGTGCGCCGCGGACTGGCCGACCTCCTGCCCGAGGACGCCGTGGTCGCGGTGCAGAACGACGTCGATGCGCACGCGGTGGGGGAGTTCCGGCACGGCGCGGCCGCCGCGGCGTCGAGCGCGCTCGTGGTCGCCGTGGGCACGGGCGTCGGGTCGGGTGTGATCCTCGACGGCGACGTGGTCCGCGGGGCGCACCACGTCGGAGGGGAGATCGCGCACGTCCCGATCCCGGGAGCCGAGCACCTGCGCTGCCCCTGCGGTCGCTTCGGTCATCTCGAGGCGCTCGGCTCCGGGATCGGCATGCACCGGCACTTCCTGTCGCTCGGCGGCGATCCGGCCGTCCCCGACGCCCGAGGCGTGGCCGCCGCGGCCGCGGGCGGAGACCCGATCGCGTCGCGTGCGCTGTCGGAGTCGGCCGCCGCGGTCGGCCGGGCGATCGCGGGCGCCGCGACGCTGATCGACCCGGAGGTCGTGGTGCTGACCGGCGGCGTGCCGAACATCGGCGAGCCGTGGTGGCGTCCGCTCCGCGACGCCTATGCCCGCGAGGCCATCGACGCGCTGCAGAACACCCCGCTGCTCGCCGGTACGCTCGGCGATGACGCTCCGCTGCGGGGAGCCGCCGGATCCGCCTGGAGGAAGAACCCGTGAGACCCGACGACGTCATCGACCGACTGCGCGGCGGACTCGTCGTGTCGTGCCAGGCGTACCCCGGCGAACCCATGCGCGACCCCCGCACCATGGCGCAGGTCGCCGCGTCGGCCCTGCGCGGAGGGGCGGCCGGCATCCGCGTGCAGGGCATCGCCGACATCCGGGCCGTCGCCGACCTGCCGGTCCCCGTCATCGGGCTGTGGAAGGACGGCGAGGGCGACGTGTTCATCACGCCCAGCCTCGAGCACGCGATCGCCGTGGCGGATGCCGGGGCCGACGTGGTCGCGATCGACGGCACGCGCCGACCCCGCGCCGACGGGCTGACCCTCGCCGAGACCGTCCGCGGGCTGCGCGAGCGCACCGACGCGCTAATCATGGCCGACTGCGGATCTGTCGACGACGCGATCGCGGCCGAGCAGGCGGGCGTCGACATCCTCGGCACGACCCTGTCGGGCTACACCGGCGAGAGGACGCGCACGGACGGCCCGGATCTCGAGCTCATCCGGCTCATCGCCGAGCGCTGCGCGCTGCCCATCATGGCGGAGGGCCGCATCCACACCCCGGCCCAGGCGGCGGCCGCCCTCTCGGCGGGAGCCGCGTCCGTGTGCGTGGGGACCGCGATCACGCACCCCGCGAGCATCACCTCCTGGTTCGTGACCGAGATCGAAGGAATCCGCCGATGACCGCGCCCCTCCTCGTCAGCGCCTACCCGGTCTCGCCCGCGCACGCGCAGTGGGATCCGGTGCTCGAGTCCGAGCTGCTGCCCGCCCTGTGCGCCCTGCCCGGTGTTGCCGGGCTCGAGGTGCCGTGGATGGGCGGCGTGCATCCGCACGACGAGTCGTGGTTCCTCGCCCACGTGCCGGCCGTGCCGCTCGCGCTCACGCCGATCCCCTTCGTCATGGGACGCGTGTCGCAGAACCCGGCGTACGGGATCGCGTCGGCCGACGCCGAGGGCCGCACCGCCGCCCTCGCAGACCTGCGCCGGGTGGCCTCCGACGCCGCGCGGATCGACGACGAGACCGCCGCTTTTGTCGCCGTGGTCACGCTGCACACCGCTCCGCAGGTCGCCGGCGACGCATCGAGCCTGCGACGCTCGCTCGACGAGATCGCCTCGTGGGACTGGCGGGGAGCGCAGCTCGTGATCGAGCACTGCGATGCCGCCGTGCCCGGTCAGCCGCACGAGAAGGGCTTCCTCCCGCTCGAGACCGAGATCGAGGCGATCAGTGACAGCGGCGCGCCGATCGGACTGTGGCTCAACTGGGGGCGCTCGGCCATCGAGCTGCGCGACGCGGATGCCGTCACTGCCCAGATCGCCGCCGCCGCGGCATCCGGTCTCCTCCGCGGACTGGCCTTCTCGGGTGCCGCTCCCGTCGCCGGCCCCTACGGCTACGCGTGGATCGACGCCCACCTGCCGATCGCCTCGACGCACCCCGCATCGGCGTCGCTCCTCGACGACGCCCACGTGCACGCGGCGCTCGCCGCGGCCGGAGACGTCCCGTGGCTCGGAGTCAAGGTCGCGCGTCGCCCGGACGACGTCACGGCGCAGGATGCCGTGCGCACGGTGGTCCGCAACCTCGACGTGGTGCGCGCCGCCGCCTGACCCTCGACCGACCTCCTTCTCGACGCTCCCGGACCGAAAACTCCCAGCCCGCTCCCAGCCCCGCGGGACCAAAACGGAGGCCTCGCCGGTTGTGCTCTATGACGCCGCAGCCAGCCGCGTCGGACAAAGGAGACACACCATGTCGAACGACTTCCGCAAGACGCCCGGGGCCGTGAGCGACCTCACGCACCTGCAGTACGAGGTCACGCAGGAGGACGCCACCGAGCCCCCCTTCCGCAACGCCTACTGGAACAACCACGACGACGGCATCTACGTCGACGTCGTCTCGGGCCAGCCCCTCTTCTCGTCGACCGACAAGTACGACAGCGGCACGGGATGGCCGAGCTTCACCAAGCCCATCGATGCGGATGCTGTCACGACCCGTACCGACCGCACGCTGTTCATGACCCGCACCGAGGCTCGTTCCACCGGTGCCGACAGCCACCTCGGCCACGTCTTCGACGACGGCCCGCGCGATGCGGGAGGCCTGCGGTACTGCATGAACTCCGCCGCTCTGCGCTTCATCCCCGCCGACAAGCTCGAGCAGGAGGGGTACGGTCGCTACAGCGGCCTCTTCGACGGCACCACCACCCACGACTCCGAGGAGCAGTCATGACCGACGACACCGGAACCATCACCCGCACCCCCGGCACCGAGACCGCCGTCCTCGCCGGCGGCTGCTTCTGGGGCATGGAAGACCTGATCCGCCGCCAGCCCGGCGTGCTCGACACCCGCGTCGGGTACACGGGCGGTCAGAACGACCACGCGACGTACCGCAACCACCCGGGTCACGCCGAGGCGGTCGAGATCGTCTTCGATCCGTCGAAGACCACGTATCGCGACATCCTGGCGTTCTTCTTCCAGATCCACGACCCGTCGACCCTGAACCGTCAGGGCAACGACATCGGGTCAAGCTACCGTTCGGCGATCTTCCCGCTCACCCCCGAGCAGGAGCAGGTCGCCCGCGACACCATCGCCGACGTCGACGCCTCCGGGCTGTGGCCGGCGAAGGCCGTGACCACGATCGAGCCCGCCGGCCCGTTCTGGGAGGCCGAGCCGGAGCACCAGGATTACCTGATCAAGTACCCCAACGGATACACGTGCCACTTCCCGCGCGCCGGATGGGTGCTGCCCAAGCGCGAGGACGCCGCCGTCGGTTCCTGAGCGAGCGGAGCGAGACGAAGGGCGGGCCCACGCGGCGCCCTTCGTCTCGTCGCTTGGCTCCTCGCTCAGGGACCGGGAACTTCAAGCCCTCCGACGACGAGGAGTCGACGCACATGTCACCGAACCCCCTCATCCCGACCGCCTACGACGTGATCTTCAGCTCGGTGTGGGTCGCCGCGTGCGCATACACGGTGATCGCCGTCGTCTCGGCCCTGCGCGATCGCCGGGTCACCGGCATCCGCTTCCTGATGTGGTTCCTCGTCATCGTGCTGCTTCCCGTCATCGGGCCGACGGCCTGGTTCGTGCTGCGCCCGCCGCGGGAGGAGACCCCGGCGGAACCGGCGGCTCCCGGTTCCTGAGCGGGCGGAGCGAGACGGGCCATCCGTCACGCGAAAGGAAGGAGATCACGCGAAAGGAAGGCGCCTTCGCGGCAGAGGCTCCTGCGATCGCGGTGTTCTCCTTCAGGGAGCGATGCGCCGCGCGTCAGGCCCCGGCGAAGAACGCGACCGTGGCCTCCTTGAACGCCCGCGAGCCCGGGGCGGTGAAGTGGTTGCGGTCGGAGATCTCGAAGAAGCGCGCGTCGGGGGCGGCGGATGCCAGGGCGCGCGAGCCCTCGATGATGGCGTCCTTCGACCCGGTCGCGAACAGGATCGGCCGGGTCGGAGCATCCTCCGGATCGGGGTCGATCGCGCCGGATGAACGCAGACCCTCGGCGAGGGCGACGAGCGCACGCAGGTCGTTGCCCGGCACCCGCTCCGTGAGGGCGATGTAGTTCTGCGTGGTCGGGTCGGCGACGGGTGTGCCGTCGGCGAGGTACGCCCGCACCTGGTCCAGATCGAGGCGCGCGAGAGGGATGCCGTCGGGCACCCCGCCGAGCACGGCGCGGCCGATGCGGTGCGGCAGGTCGCGCACGACCTCCCAGCCGACCCGGGCTCCGAGCGAGTAGCCCAGGTAGAAGGCGTCGTCGACGAGGTACGTGTCCATCACGCTCTCGACGTCGGTCACCAGCGTGCGGATGCGGTAGTCCTCGGACCGGTGCGGCTTCTCGCTGAGTCCGTGGCCGCGCTGGTCGAGCGCCAGCACGCGGTACCCCGCCTTCGTGAGCTCGCGCACCCATCCGGTCAGGACCCAGTTGTCGCGGGCGCTCGAGGCGAAGCCGTGCACGGCCACGACGACCGGCGCATCCGGCTCGCCCCAGGTGTACGTCGCGAGGCGCGTGCCGTCGGCCGCGTAGACCTGCTGCGGTTCGGGCATGCGGGTGATGTCGGAGAGAGGAACAGCCACGGCATCCATCTTCCTCCTGCGGGACGGCCGTTCGTCTCGCTTCGTCCGCCCAGGAACCCGGGTAGTACAGAACGGGGGTCGACACGCCAGATGTCGGACCGAATCGTTGAAACGGTCCTGCATCTGTCGTGTCGGCCCCCGGTTCAGCGGATGCCGTCAGCCGACGACGCTCAGACGCGGGTGCGCAGCGTCTCGCCGAGGGCCGCGTCGACGTTCGTCCAGTACTGGAAGAAGCGCTCGCGGATCGCGTCGATCGTGATCGAACGGCCCTGGCCGGTCAGCACGTCGATGAACCGGGCGCGCTGGTCGTCGTCGAAGACGACGCGGTACAGCGTGCCCGCCTGACCGAAGTCGTCGTCGTCGAGGTGCAGGGTGGCGGCGGAGCGCATGAGCTCGCCGTCCGACTCCCAGCTCGCCTCGACGCCGGCCTGCGGGTCGGCCTCGGGGCCACCGGCCGCGCCGAAGGAGTTCGGCGTGTAGACCCGGTGCTCGGCCGGGTTGAACCGGTACTGCATCTGGCCCTCGTGCATGTAGTTGCGCGTCTCGGCCGCGTGCGGCTGGTTCACCGGCAGCTGGTTGTAGTTCGCGCCGATGCGGTAGCGCTGCGCGTCGGAGTACGCGAACACGCGGGCCATGAGCATCTTGTCGGGCGAGATGCCCGTGCCGGGAACCTGGTTGCCGGGCGAGAACGCCGCCTGCTCGATCTCGGCGAAGAAGTTCTGCGGGTTGCGGTTCAGCGTGAACGTGCCGACCTTGATGCGCGGGTAGTCCTTCTTCGACCACGTCTTGGTGAGGTCGAACGGGTTGAAGCGGTACTCCTTGGCCTCGTCGTACGGCATGATCTGCACGTAGACGTCCCACGCCGGGTGCTCGCCGCGGGTGATCGCGTCGAACAGGTCGCGACGGTAGTAGTCGGCATCCGATCCGGCCAGCTTCTCGGCTTCTTCGGGGCTCATCGCCTCGACGCCCTGACGGGAGAGGAAGTGGTACTGCACCCAGAAGCGCTCGCCGGCGGCGTTGACCCACTGGTAGGTGTGCGAGCCGTAGCCGTTCATGTGCCGCCAGCTGCGGGGCAGGCCGCGGTCGCCCATGAGGTAGGTGACCTGGTGGGCGGTCTCGGGCGAGAGGGTCCAGAAGTCCCACTGCATGTCGGAGTCGCGCAGTCCGGAGTCGCCGAGGCGCTTCTGCGAGTGGATGAAGTCGGGGAACTTCATCGCGTCACGCAGGAAGAACGTGGGGGTGTTGTTGCCGACGATGTCGAGGTTGCCCTCGCTCGTGTAGAAGCGCAGGGCGAAGCCGCGCACGTCGCGCCAGGTGTCGGGGGAGCCCTGCTCGCCGGCGACGGAGGAGAAGCGCAGCAGCGTCTCGCTCACCGCGCCCGGCTGGAAGGCGGCCGCGCGGGTGTAGGCCGAGACGTCCTCGGTGACGACGAACTCGCCGAAGGCGCCGCCGCCCTTGGCGTGCGGGTTGCGCTCCGGCACGCGCTCGCGGTTGAAGGAGGCCAGCTTCTCGACGAGGTAGCGGTCGTGGAGGACGGTGGGGCCGTCGGCTCCGACGGTGAGCGAGTGCGCGTCGCTCGCGACCGGGGTGCCGGTCTGGGTCGTGGTGGCGGGTTTCGTCATGGTTCTCTCCTTCTGTGCGCAGGCGCGATGGACAGCCCTCTCTCCGGGCGGAGGCGGGGCGGGCGCGTCAGGTCACTGCGCGGCGTGCTGGCAACTGGGGCAGAGGCCCCAGAAGGTGACTTCGGCGGTCTGGACGGTGAATCCCCCCGTCGAGGACGGGGTGAGGCACGGCGCTTCGCCGACCACGCAGTCCACGTCGCCGACCGCCCCGCAGGCGGTGCAGACGATGTGGTGATGGTTGTCGTCGATGCGCCGTTCGTACAGCGCCGCGGAGCCTGCCGGTTCGATGCGGCGGATGAGGCCGGCCGTCGTCAGGTCCGTGAGGATGTTGTGCACCGACTGGATCGATGTCGTCGGGAGCACGTCGGAGACGGCGCGGAAGATCCGCTCCGCATCCGTGTGGGCCATGGAGTCCAGGGCCTCGAGCACGGCGACGCGGCCCGCGGTCGCACGCAGCCCGGCGTCATGCAGCGCCGAGTCGAGGTCTGTGTCCATGTCCACGACCCTATCGGTTATTTTGAGTGATTCAAAAGTACGGCGTGTCGCCGCGGCATCCGTCCCGACCGTGCGCAGGACGGATGCCGCGCGCGCCGGGCCTACGCGTCGCCGTCGCGCAGAGCGCGGCCCCAGGGCTCCGCCGGATCGTGGATGGCGACGGCGAGGGTCGTGTCGGACTGCCCGTAGTACGCGAACCACCGGCCCTCGAACTTCACCAGCCCCTCGACGAACGTCACGTTCGAGACGAGTCCGTGCCGGTCCTCGAAGGTCTGGGGGCGCAGCCACGGCTCCTGCAGCCGGGCGATCACCCGGGTGGGCTCGTCCGGATTGATCGCGATCTGACCGCAGCGGTAGTCGACGTCGACCGAGCCGTCGTCGTGCACCACGCGTGTCGCGCCGTTGGTCAGCATCACGAGCAGGCCGTTGTCGCTGAGAACCGGCGAGGTGCCGATCTCGACGAGCGCCTCGTCCCACGTGCCCGGCGTGGGGGAGTACATCGGCTCGGTGTCGGGGGTGCCCGGGGTCCAGTGCAGCAGGTCGTCGCTCGTGGCCCAGTAGATCGCGCCCTCGCCGAAGTACATCCACCACTTCCCCTGCATGCGCTGCGGCACGATCACCCCCGCCTTCGACCAGTTGAAGCCGCGCGGATCGAGGGTCTTGAACGTGTCGAAGTCCTCGAAGAGGGGGCCGTGCTTCGTCCAGGTGCGCAGGTCGGTCGAGGTCGCCAGACAGAGCTGCGCGCTGTGGCGGTCCCATCCCGTGTAGGTGAGGTAGTACGTGCCGTCGATCAGCGCGACGCGCGGATCCTCGCAGCCGAAGCGCTCGTAGTCCTCGGACGGCGAGAGGATCGGCGCGTCCTCGCGGGTGAAGGTCACGCCGTCCCGCGACCGCGCCATGCCGATGTGCGACACGATGTCGTCGGCGTGGGCCCGGTACAGCAGCACCACCTCATCGCCGTCGACGAGCGCCGCGGGGTTGTAGAGGTTCGCCGACTCCCAGCTGTCGCCGCGGGGACGCAGGATCGGGTTGCCCTCGTACGGCGTGAAGGGACCGAGGGGGAAGGATGCTCCGGTGAACATGGATGCCCTTTCTGATGAGCGACGGCGGGCGCCTAGCCCTTGACGGCGGCGCCGAGGTCGGTGGCGGTGAAGAAGCGCTGGAAGATGCAGAACAGGATCACGACCGGGAACGCGAGCGCGGTGGCGCCGGCGAGGATCGCGCCGTTCGGGTTCGCCGTCGACTGCGCGACGTTCGAGATGTAGTTCGCGAGTGACACCGCGAGCGGCTGCAGCGAGGCGTCCTTCGTGATGAGGAAGGGCCAGAGGAACTCGTTCCAGGGGCCGATGAACGTGACCAGCACGACGGTGACGAGCACGGGTCGGATCAGCGGCACCGCGACCGAGAACAGCGTGCGCAGCTCGCCCGCGCCGTCGATGCGCGCGGCCTCGAAGATCTCGACGGGAAGCGCCCGGAAGAACTGGGTGAAGATGAACACCGCCGTCGTGTTGATGAGGAACGGCAGGATCATGCCCAGGTACGAGTCGCCGAGGCCGTAGCTGCGCGTGATCTGCACGTAGAGCGGGATCATGAGCAGCTGGAACGGCACCATCTGCACGAGCAGCATCAGCACCCAGACGACGCCCCGGCCGCGGAAGTCGAGCCGGGCGAGCGCGTACCCGGCGAGGAGCCCGAACACCACGGTGCCGAGGAGCACGCCCAGCGTGAAGATCAGCGAGTTCAGGAGCGATCCCGCCAGGTCGATGCGGGAGTCGATGGCGACGAAGTTGTCGACCGTCCACCCGCTCGTCGGCAGCAGCTCGCTCGGCGAGTTCGTCGGGCTCTCCTGGAACGCCCCGACCAGCATGAAGTAGAACGGGAACGCGAACCCGATCGCGGCGACCGTGAGCAGGATGAGGCTCAGGATCCTGGGCAGTGAACGTCGGCGGCGCATCATCGCTCCCTCGTGGCTCGGTTGGCGGCGAGCGACAGCATCCCGACCAGGATGACGAGGATCATGCCGATGGCCGCCGCGGTGTCGGGGTTCTGCTGCTGGATGCCCAGTTGGTAGATCAACAGCACCGGGGTGGTGGAGGCGCCGTCGGGACCGCCGCCGTTCGTGAGCAGGTAGGGCTCGGTGAAGAGGTTGGCGCCGGTGATGATCGACAGGATGAGCACGAGGGTGGTGGCGCTGCGCACACCGGGCACCGTGACGTTCCAGAACCGGGCGAAGGCGCCGGCGCCGTCGGTCTCGGCCGACTCATACAGTTCGCGTGGCACGTTCTGGAGCGCGGCCAGGTACAGCAGGATGTAGAACCCGAGCTGCTTCCACGTGACGTAGAGGGCGATCATCGGCATCGCGAGACCGCTGTTCACCAGCCACGACGGATCGGGGGCGAGCGGTCCGAGGATCGTGTTGATGAGTCCGTTCCCGGAGAACAGCAGCATCCACACGCCGACGAGCGAGACGCTCGCCGTCAGGTACGGCACGTAGAACGCGACCCGGTAGACCGCCACCCAGCGGATGCCGGTGTTCAGAGCCGCCGCGAGGACCAGGGCGAGCACCGCGGTCAGCGGCACGTTGATGACGAGGAACACCAGGGTGTTGCGGAACGCCTCCAGCACCCGCGGGTCGGTGAGGACCGTCACGAAGTTGTCGAACCCGACGAACGGCCGGTCGACCTCGGCGCCCGGCGCGGTGAAGAAGTAGTCGTGGAACGCGATGTAGATCGCGAACCCCAGCGGGTAGGCGAAGATCGCGAGCACGAACACGAAGTACGGCAGCGCGAACAGGCCGCCCAGCGGTTGCGCACCCAGCCAGCGGGTGCGCAACCGACGGGTCCCCGTCAGGGTGTCACTCGGCGACGAGCTCATCGATCTTCGTCGCCGCCGTGCTCAGGAAGTCGTCGACCGACTCCTTGCCGAAGATGACCGCCGAGGAGTATTCGTCGCGGAACGCCTGCCACGCCTCGACGGAGTTGGGGATGCTGGGAACATCGGCCGTGGCCTCCGCCTGCTCCGCGAACGCGAGGTAGTCCGGGTTCTCGGTGAAGTAGTCGGCGTAGGTGTCGGCGAGGGCCGTGCGCATCGGCATCTGCCCGGTGAGCTCGAGCAGCTGGCCGTCGTTGTCCATGCTGGTGGAGAACTTCAGGAACTCCCACGCCGTCGCCTGGTTCTCGCATGACGTGAACATCGACACGCTCTTCGAGTCGGCGAACGTCGTGGGGTTCTCGCGGCCGTCGCTGGTGGGAACGGGCATGAAGCCCACGTCGACCGTCTCGGCGTACGAGGGGATGGCCCACGGCCCGGCGAGCTGCATCGCCGTGTTGCCCGACGACATCGCGTCGTCGGTGGCGGCCTCGTTCGGGGCGAGCTTCTCCGTGTAGATCGTCGACCAGAACTCCGACACCGTGCGACCGGCGTCGTCGTCGAACGTGGCCTTGCCGTCTTCGACGAGCATGGTGCCGTCGGTCTCGGCCAGGTACAGCGGGTAGAAGTCGAACCACGGCTGGAAGAACTCGCTCGTCGGGGACGGCCAGATCGCGCTCTGCACCCCGGAGTCGACGATCGCCCGGGACCCCTCGAGGAAGGAGTCGTAGGTGTTCATGCCCGGGTTCTCGGGGTCGAGACCCGCGGCCTGGAACAGCGCCTTGTTGTACATGACCATCACGGGGTTCGACTTCCACGGCACCTGGTAGTACGTGTCGTCGGTCTGGTACGACTCGACGTCGCCGCCGCGCTCGGTGATGTAGTCGGCGCCGTCGTCGAAGGTGGAGAGATCGACGAGGCCGCCCTGCTTCACCCAGCCCGAGACGGCCGCGGGAGCGACGTTGTAGACGAGGCAGGGAGCGGTGCCGGCGGTGATCGCGGCGGTGATGGCCTCCTCCGAGGAGGACCCGGCTGGGATCTCCTGCGCGGTGACCTTCTCGTCGGGATGCTCGGCGTTCCACGCGTCGACGACGGCGGTGCCCCAGGCGACCTCCTGCTCGTTGTTCGAGAGCCAGATGTCGACGGGGCCGGTGCCGCCCGACGAGCCGGAGTCGCCTCCGCCGCCCGCCGAGCATCCGGTGGCGACGAGCGCGACGGCGCCGATGAGAGCGGCGGCTCGGATCTTCTTCATGGTGTCCTCCTCGACACGATCGGTGGTGCGGTTCTTGCGGGTCCTCGGGTCAGGCGGTGCTCGCGCGGAAGTGCACGACGTTGCAGTCGACGACCTCGGTGCGCGGGTCGGCGCCGAGCGAGACGTCGCGCAGGATGCGGGCGGCGGCGCGGCCCCGGGCGGCCGGGTCCGACGAGACGCTCGTCAGGGCGGGGGAGAGGTGGGCCGACAGGTGGTCGTCGTCGAAGCCCGAGATCGCGAGGTCCTCCGGGATGCGGAGTCCCCGAGCGCGGGCGAGCGAGAGTCCGGCGATCGCCATGGTGTCGTTCGAGTACAGGATCGCGGTCGGGCGCTCGGGCAGGTCGAGCAGCTGCGCGGTGAGGTCGCGCCCGCTCGCCGCCGTGAAGTCGCCCTCGCGCAGCAGCGCGTCGTCGCCCATCGCGTCGATGTACGCGTCGGCGCGAGCGCGGGAGTGCACGTAGTCGAGCGGGCCCGAGACGTGCGCGATGCGCTCGTGACCCCGGGTGCGCAGGTGGGCGATGATCTCGTGCACCGGGGCGGCGTCGTCGGTCCGCACGCACGAGAACGGCGACGGCTGCTCGTACGCTCCGACGAGCACGGTGGGCAGACCGAGCTCGTCGAGGAAGGGGACGCGCCAGTCGTCGTGACGCAGGTCGAGCAGCAGGGCGCCGTCGGCGCGGCCGTGCATGAGCGCCCGGTAGGCGCGCTCCTCGGCGGCGCGGTCGGGGACGACCTGCAGCAGCAGGGCCGTCTCGCTCTCGGCGAGCACCGACTCGACGCCGGCGATGAAGGCCGGGAAAAACGAGTCGTTCGCGATGACCTCGGGGTCGCGGGCCAGGACGACGGCGACGGCGTTCGCCCGCCGGGTGGCCAGGGCGCGCGCGCTCTGACTGGGCACCCATCCGAGGCGGTCGGCCGCGGCGAGCACCTTGGCGCGGGTGTCGTCGGAGATGGGCCGCTTGCCGCTGAGGGCGTGCGAGACCGTGGCCTTGGTCACGCCGGCCTCGCGCGCCACGTCGGCGATCGTCGTGCGACCCATGCCGCCTCCTCGGGGTATGGCAGCGAGTGTAAACCGGTTTGATAGCACTGTCAACGGTGTCGGGAACGGGGTCCCGGTGCCTGCCTTCAGGAAGCGGAGCGAGGGGCGCGGCTACGCTGGAGGGATGTTCGACAGCCCGCTCTCGGCCTCGGCGTACGAGGTCCTCGGGGTCGCTGCCGACATCGACGACGAGGCCCTGCGACGCGCGTACCGTCTGCGGCTGCGCGAGACGCATCCCGACACGGGCGGCGATGCCGCGGTGTTCATCCGGGTGCAGCACGCCTGGGAGCTGGTCGGCACGCCGGACGCCCGCTCGTCGTACGACCGTCGCCGCGGGGGAGACGGGGGCGACGCCTGGCGAGCCCCTGCCCGCTCCGCGAAGGACACGCGTCCGCGCCCCGCCTCGTACGGCGCTCCGGGTGCCTGGCGGCGGGCGCGCTACGTCGCGCTGCTGCAGGAGTGGGCGGGCCGCGACGTCGACGATCCGTACGCACCCGCCCTGGTGCACTCCGCGCCGCGGGCGCTCCGGCGGCTGCTCGCCGATGCTCTGGCCGAAGAGGCGACCGCGGATGCCGTGGCCGGCCTCGGCATGGGCTTCACGCTGTGGCACGGCATCCGTGTCGGCCTCCCGGCCGGCGGCGAGGCGCACGCAGACGAGGATGCCGTCGACCGGCTGGACCACATCGTGCTCGGCCCGTCGGGCCTGTTCGGGGTCATGTCGGCGGATTTCGGCGGGATCGTCGGGTTCCGGCGTGGCGAGATCACCGGACCGACTCTCGGTCACCGCGCTCCCGTCACCTCCCTGCTCGCGCAGATCCGGGCGGTGGCGCGGGCGACCGGGGTGCGCTTCAGCGGCGCGATCGTGGTGCTCCCGGACGACGACCTGTCGCTGGCCGCGACGCCGCTGGGCACCATCCGCGGACTGCCGGTGTTGGTGGTGCGGCGCAGCACGCTGCCGACCGTGCTCCGCGCGGGCATGCCCGGGTCGCGGCTGATCGGCGGCAACGAGCTGTTCGACATGCGCACCCGTCTGCGGCACGGCGTCCGCCTCAGCTGATCCCTCCCGTCAGGCGCGGACGTCGACGACGCGCTCGCCGCCCACCACCGGGATGACACCGCCGCCGGATGCCGAGGCGACGGCCTGCCGCAGATCGTCGAGCTCGGGGGCGGGCGCCCACACCTCGAGGGAGGCGAGTGCTCCGTACGAGGGTGATCCGAGTGTCGCGCCGTGGTGTCCCGCCCAATCGCGCAGGAGATTGTCGAAGCGTCCGGCATCCGCGTGGTCGACGTCGAGCCGCACCTGCGTGAGGGCCATCCGACGCACGAGCGCAGCGTGGTCGAGCGCCTCGGACACGGCGGTGGAGTAGGCGCGCACGAGCCCGCCGGCGCCGAGCTTCACGCCGCCGAAGTACCGGGTGACGACGGCGACGAGGTCGGTCAGCTCGCGTCGCCGCAGCACCTCCAGCATGGGCACCCCCGCGGTTCCCGAGGGCTCGCCGTCGTCGGACGACCGGGCCTGTTCGCCGCGCAGACCCGTCACCATCGCGGTGCAGTTGTGGGCGGCATCCCACGCGGTCTTGCGGATGCCGGCGATCACCGCCTCCGCCTCCTCGACGGAGCCGACCGGCTCGAGGTGGGTGAGGAACCGCGACTTCCGGATGACGAGCTCGTGGTCCACGGCCTCCGCGATCGTCGCCGGATACCTGCTCATCCGCCCACCCTATCCGCGCGTCCGAGGGCGCGGATGCTGCCGGCCTCGATGACGGGAACGGAAGACCCGAGAGGATTCGGATGCTGTCGCCGAAACGATTCGATAAACTGGGCGGGCAGCACTCCGCGGTGCCCATCCGACCCGATCCGAACTCCAGCCCTGCGAGCTCCCCTCCATGCCCACCTCCCTCACGACGGGCCGTCCTTGGCGCGTCATCCTGGCCTTCTCCGTCCCTCTCCTGCTCGGCAACATCGTGCAGCAGCTCTACCAGTTCGCCGATGCGATCGTCGTCGGGCGGCACCTCGGCGTGACGTCCCTCGCCGCGGTCGGCGCGACCGGCAGCCTGCTGTTCCTGCTGCTCGGTTTCGCCTGGGGGCTGACGAGCGGTTTCGCGATCCCCATCGCGCAGGCGTTCGGGGCGCGCGACGATGCCGGAGTGCGCCGCTCGGTCGCGACCGGAGTGGCGTTGAGCGGCGCGACCAGTGTCGTTCTCACGGTCGTGGCGCCGCTCATCGCCGGACCGATCCTCGCGCTGCTGCAGACGCCGCCCGAGCTGATGGCCGAGGCGACGACCTTCACCCAGATCAGCTTCCTGGGCGCCGGCGCGACGATGTTCTTCAACTACCTGTCGGCGATCATCCGCGCCATCGGCGACTCGCGCACCCCGCTCGTGTTCCTCACGATCTCGTGCGCGCTGAACGTCGGCCTCGTCATCCTCCTGGTCGGACCGCTGGACTGGGGCGTCGGCGGTGCTGCGCTCGCGACCGTCATCGCCCAGGCGGTCTCGGTGATCCTGTGTGTGGAATTCGTGCGCCGTCGCCTGCCGATGCTGCACCTGCACCGGGAGGACTGGCGGATCACCCGCGCCGACCTCGCCGATCACCTGCGCCTCGGTCTGCCGATGGGCTTCCAGGCGTCGATCATCGCGATCGGCACCCTGACGGTGCAGGTCGCGCTCAACACGCTGGGCGCGGAGGCGGTCGCCGCCTACACCACCGCCTCCCGCGTCGACAGTCTCGCCGTCGCGCTTCTCGCATCGCTCGGTCTCGCCGTCTCGATGTACACGGCGCAGAACCACGGCGGCCGCCGCCCCGACCGCATCCGCCGGGGTGTCGTGCAGGCCTGCTGGATGGCCGTCGGCTCGGCCGTCGTGCTGGGCGCCCTGCTCGTCGCCTTCGGCTCGATCATGGTCCGGGTGTTCGTGGGCGAGGGTTCCGACGAGGTCGTCCGGCTCGCCCATCTGATGCTCATCCTCAACGGCGCCGGCTACTGGGCACTGGGGCTCCTGTTCGTCCTCCGGGGCGCGCTGCAGGGACTCGGCCACACCCTCATCCCGACCGTGACCGGGGTGATCGAGCTCGTCGCGCGCGTCGTCGCGGCCATCGCGCTCGGCGCGTGGATCGGGTTCCCGGGCGTCGCGCTGAGCAACTCGCTGGCGTGGGTCGGCGCGATCCTGCTCCTCATCCCGGCATACGTCCGCGCCCATCGCGGGCTCGCGAAGCTCCCCGTGGCGCCCGCCGAAGCGACCGAGACCTCGGCGATGGCGATCGTGGGTCCGACCGACGGCTCCATGGTCGTCGACTCGGTCATCACCCAGTCGATCCCGGTCGCCCGCGCGTCGCGCCGGCGGCGGCTGACCCTCCGCGGCGTGCGGCGATCCGTCCGTCGCTGACCCGCGGGCGCGTCCCGACTTCCGGCGCGAATCCTCCCGGAGGATGACGACGATCAGGCGTGAGACGGATGGGGTTCGGCGTACGATTTCCTACTGTCGAGAGAGTGCGGAAGTTCCGCAGACCGGGGGGTCTTCATGACGACAGCAGGTATCGCCAGCGATCTGGCGGAAGTGATGGTTCCGATCGGCTGGGCGGGCGCGATCGTCGCCATCCTGTGCGCGATCGTGGCGGGGGTCGCGATCGTGCGCGGAGCCGGCGGGCTGAGCGGGGGAGCGGTCGGAGTGTGGATCCCGTTCGCGCTCCTCAGCCTCACCGCGTCGTTCGCGAACGAGTGGATGCCGCTGCTCGCCGCGGCCGGAGCGCTCGGCGCGATGCTCGTGTTCGGCGGGCTGATGCGGGCGGTCCTCGCGCTCCGGGGTCGACGGTCCGCGCGCGTTCCGACCGCGCCGACCGCGACCGCCCCGGTCACGGCATCCGTAACGGTGCGCCCGGCGGCGCCGTCGGTCGCGACGGGCACGATCGCCGTCGTCTCCTGACGCGGTCGCGTTCGCTCCCGTTGCGCGAACGGCTGCTCCGACGCGCGCGCTTCGTCTCCGGTCGCACGAACGGCTGCTCCGACGCGCGCTTCGCTTCCGGTCGCGCGAACGGCTGCTTCGCCGCGCGCTTCGCTTCCCGTCGCACGAACGGCTGCTCTCAGGGCTGGGAAGAGCCGTTCCTGCGACCGGAAGGCGCGGAGCGGGCCAGTAGACCGGCGCCGTCGCGCAGCTCGAACACGAGCTGTGTCTCGGTGCCGCGCACGATCGGGTGCGTGGTGATGTGCTCGAGCACGATGTCGCGGAGCGCCGTCGCGTCCTGCACCGCGACGTGCACGAGGAAGTCGTCGACTCCGGCGACGTGGAACACCTGCAGCACGCGCGGGATGCGCGCGAGCGCGTCGAACAGGGCGGTCACCTTCGGCCCCGTGTGATTCGCCAGGCGCACCTTGATGATCGCCTGGAGCGGGTAGCCGAGGGCCGCCTCGTCGACCCGGATGCGGGTGTCGCGGATGATCCCGCGCTCGCGCAGCGAACGCACGCGGTGCGCACAGGTCGATTCGGCGAGGTTCAGCCGTCGGGCGAGGGCCTTGTTCGTCAGCTCGGCGTCGCGGGTGAGCACGGCGAGCAGCTCGAGGTCGGTCTCGTCGAGCGCGGCGGGTTGCGGTTTGGCCAACGTGGCCTCCTTCCGGCGGTACCTCGTTGCTCAGAATAGCGATCTCGCTCCGCACGACGACGGATGCTGTCGATCGCGGGCGCTCGGGCTGCGATTCGGGCAACGTGGAAGGCATGAATGCGCCGCTGCATCCCGACACCGTCGCCGTCCACACCGGCCGGGGAGACCTCGCCGACCTCGGCGTCCACGCCCTCCCGATCGACCTCTCGACGACGAACCCGCTGCCGGACGTCGAGCGGGGCGGCGACGCGTACGAGGCGATGGCCACGGGCGGGCGTCCGCCGGCCGACGGCAGCATGGTCTACGCGCGGCTGTGGAACCCGACCGTCGCGCGCTTCGAGGAGGCGCTGGCCGAGCTGGAGCACGCCGAAGCCTCGGTCGCGTTCGGCTCGGGCATGGCGGCGATGACCGCCGTGATCCTCGCGCACACGCATGCCGCGGGCATGAGCCACGTAGTGGCGGTGCGCCCGCTGTACGGCGGCACCGACCATCTGCTCGGATCCGGGCTGCTCGGAGTCGAGACGACCTTCTGCGGTCCGGACGACGTGGCCGCGAGCATCCGCCCCGACACAGGACTCGTGGTGCTCGAGACGCCCGCCAACCCGACGCTCGAGCTCACCGACATCGCCGAGGTGGTCCGTCAGGCGGGAGCGGTGCCCGTCGTCGTCGACAACACCTTCGCGACGCCGGTGCTGCAGAACCCCCTCGGTCTCGGGGCCGCGATGTCGCTGCACAGCGCCACGAAGTACCTGGGCGGGCACGGCGACGTGATCGCCGGAGTCGTGGCCTGCGGAGAGGCGACCGCCGAGGCGCTGCGCCGCGTGCGCGCCGTCACGGGCGGCCTGCTGCATCCGCTCGGCGCCTACCTCCTGCACCGCGGGCTCACGACCCTGCCCGTGCGGATGCAGCGGCAGCAGGAGAGCGCGATGCGCATCGTGCAATGGCTGATCGACCGGCCCGAGGTCGCCGAGGTGTACTACCCCGGCCTCGACGGCGATCCGCACGGCATCGTCGCCCGGCAGATGCGGGGCACCGGCGCCATGATCTCGATGCGCCTGCGCGGAGGGTACGCCGCGGCATCCGCCGTCGCCTCCGCCACCTCGCTGTTCACGCACGCGGTCTCTCTCGGCGGGGTCGACTCGCTCATTCAGCATCCCGCCGCGCTCACCCACCGCCCGGTGCCGGCGGAGGCGCGACCGGCGGCCGACGTGCTGCGCCTGTCGATCGGGCTCGAGCACCCCGACGACCTCATCGCCGACCTCGCTGCGGCCTTCGCGACCCTCAAGACCGCCGCCGAGCCACCCCTTTCCGACCGACCCACCCCCTTGCGCGACGAGTCCAAGGGGGTGGTTCGCGCGTAAGGGGGTGGTTCGCGCGTAAGGGGGTGGGTCGCTGCGGCTCAGACCTTGGGCAGGCGGATGGTCTCGGTGCTGATCCGCTCGGTCGGCATCCGGTCACGGTTGTACGTGATGTCGGTGTAGCCGTGCGGCGTGGGGTGACCGTCCTCGTCGAGGCTCACGAACACGATCTTGTCGATCGTCAGGATGCGCTTGCGCGTGATCATGTTGCGGGCGACGGCGCGCATCGTCAGAGACGTACGGCCGAAGTGCGTGGCGGTGAGTCCGATCTCGATGAGATCGCCCTGCACGGCCGAGGCTTCGAAGGTGATCTCCGAGATGTGCTTCGTCACCGCGCGGTAGTTGCCCAGCTGCACGATCGCGTAGATCGCGGCCTCCTCGTCGATCCACTTGAGCAGGCTCCCGCCGAACAGTGAGCCGTTCGCGTTGAGGTCCTCCGGCCGCACCCACTTGCGCGTGCGGAAGTTGATGCCGTCTTCCGACCAGGTCGGTTCCTTCTGCGTCGCCATGCGTCGAGCGTAGACATCTCGTGAGTCGCGGGTGTTACGGGGTAGACACGCTCGGGGTCTGCTCTGCCCAGAGCGGATCGGCTGCCGGCAGAGAATGGCACGCGGCCGTCGCCGGAGGCGGATGCTGGGGGCATGAACGAAGAGAACCCCCTCCGGCAGTTCGGTCCCGAGGCCCGCCGGGCGCTGTTCCACGAGCGCGTGCTGGTGCTCGACGGTGCGCTCGACGACGACAACGGCACGCTGCTCATGACGCAGCTGCTCACGTTGTCGGCCGAAGACCCCGTCACCGACATCGCCCTCTGGATCCACTCGCCCGGCGGCTCCGTGCCGTCGATGCTCGCGATCCGCGACCTCCTGCGGCTGGTCCCGAACGACGTCTCCACCCTCGCTCTCGGACTCGCCTGCAGCGCCGGGCAGTTCCTGCTGTCGGCCGGAACGCCGGGCAAGAGGCGCGCGCTACCCCACGCCCGCATCCTCATGCACCAGGGCTCGGCCGGCATCGGCGGGTCGGCGGTCGAGATCGAGACCCAGGCCGACGACCTCCGACACATGCGCGACACGGTGCTGGGCCTCATCGCCGACGACACGGGCCAGCCTCGCGAGCGCATCTTCGAGGACTCGCTCCACGACCGCTGGTACACGGCCGAGCAGGCCAGGGACTACGGGTTCATCGACGAGATCGTGTCGTCGATGACCGACGTGATGCCGCGTCGCCGGGCGCGCGTCGGACTGGGGGCGGGCGCATGAGCAGCTACACGATCCCGAACGTCATCGCGCAGCATCCGCGCGGCGAACGCGTCATGGACGTCTACTCGCACCTGCTCGCCGAGCGCGTGATCTACCTGGGCACCGGCATCGACGCGGGCGTCGCCAATGCGCTCATCGCGCAGCTGCTGCACCTCGACGCCGACAGCCCCGAGAGCGGCATCCAGTTCTACATCCACAGCGAGGGCGGCGATCCCGGGGCGGCCCTCGCGATCTACGACACGATGCAGCACATCCGGCCCCGCATCGCGACGACCTGCGTCGGGCAGGCGATCGGACCGGCCGCGCTGCTGGTCGCCGCGGGAGCGCCGGGGGAGCGGGCGGCGCTGGCGCATGCGCGCATCGTGCTGCATCAGCCCGCCGCGCAGTCGCGGGGCGCGATCCCCGACCTGATCCTCGCGGCCGACGAGGTCGTGCGCGTGCGGGCCGACATGGAGGCCATCCTCGCCCGGCACAGCGGCCGCACCGTCGGTGAGCTGCGCGCCGACACCGACCGCGACCGCGTGTTCACGGCATCCGGCGCCCTCGCCTACGGCCTGATCGACACGGTGCTGGGCGAGCGCATCCCGGGTTCCCGAGTCCCGCCTCCGGTTCCCTCCTCCGGTTCCCGAGTCCCGCCTCCGGTTCCCTCCTCCGGTTCCTGAGCGAGGAGCGAAGCGACGAGACGAAGGGCTCAGGCCGCGAGGGCGAACCCCGCGGCGCGGGCGGATGCCGGGGCCGCCGTGCCGCGCAGCTCCCCGGCCACGGCGCTGGTGAGCTCGAGCAGGTTCGTGTCGAGCGCGCCCGCGATGGCCGCGATCATCTCGCTCGAGGGCTCCTTGCGACCGCGCTCGACCTCGGAGAGGTACTGCGGGGAGACGCCGGCCTTCTCGGCGGTCTCGGTGAGGGTCTCGGACCTGTCGTGCCGACGTCGGCGCAGCTGGTCTCCGAGCAGATGCCGCCACAGGGGCTCGGGGTGGTTCGCCGGCGCGGAGCGGGGGAACGGGACGATGTCAGCCATGCCTCACGGTATGCCGCGGGTCGGCCGCTCATCCATCGTTTCTGCTCAGAGCAGAACGCCTCGTCCGTCGCCGGTGCCGAGCCACCCCCTTCCCGCCGGGCCACCCCTTTGCGTCGAGCGCAGAAGAGGGTGGCTCGACGGAAGAGGGGTGGCTCGAACCCCGGGGCAGGGCTACAGCGCGTCGGTGACGCCCGGCAGCAGCTTCGTGAGGATGGACGACAGCTGCACTCGCTCCTCGGGGCTGAGCGGATCGAGCACCAGCTCCCGGATCTGCGCGACGTGCACGGGCGCGGCTTCGCGCAGCACCTCTCGCCCGGCGGGGGTCAGTGTCGCCGAGAGCGTGCGCTTGTCGGAGCCGCAGGCCGTGCGTTCCACCCAGCCGCGCTCCTCGAGGGAGTCAAGGGCATGGCTGAGGCGCGAGCGGCTGAGTCCGGCGATGCGCGCGAGCTCGGTCATGGTCTCCGCCCCGCCGCCCTGCCCGGCGAGCATGATGAGGATGGCGTAGCGGGCGTGGTTCAGGCCGACCTCGTCGCGCAGGCGCCGGTCGAGCACCTGCGGCAGCAGCTGCACGAAGCGGATCACGGGCAGCCAGTCGTCCATCTCGGCGTCGTCGAGACGCCGTGGATGCCGTCCCCCCGCCGCCTCGGCCATCACGCCGCCGAGAGGTCGAGCGTGTGGGCGGTGTGGTCGCGCTTCGCCTCGAGGTACCGGGTGTTGGCCTCGGAGAGGTGCACGGCGGTGGGGACGTGTGCGGTGACGCGGATGCCGAGGGCCTCGAGCTGTCGCGCCTTGTCGGGATTGTTGCTGAGCAGGCGGATGCCGTCCACTCCCGCCGCGGCCAGCATCTGCGCCGCGACCGTGTAGTCGCGCTCGTCCTCGCCGTGGCCGAGGGCGAGGTTGGCCTCGTAGGTGTCGAGCCCCGCGTCCTGGAGGGCGTACGCGTCGAGCTTGGCGTAGAGGCCGATGCCCCGGCCCTCCTGGCGCAGGTAGAGGAGGAAGCCGCCCTCCTCGGCGATGCGCTCGACGGCCTCGCGCAGCTGGGGACCGCAGTCGCAGCGTTCCGAGCCGAAGACGTCGCCGGTCAGGCATTCGCTGTGCGGGCGCACCAGCGGCGCTTCGCCACCCGCCGCCTGGCGGAGGAGCGCGCCCTGCCAATCGCCGAGGCCCAGCAGCAGGTGCTCGCGTCCGTCGACGAGTCCGTCGAAGGTGACCACGTCGGCCGTGGTGGAGTATCCGTCGGCGAAGCGCAGGGGCACTCGCACTCGCGTGCGCTCGGTCGCCGCCGGGACGACCGTTGAACTTTCAATCATGTGGGGTGCAACACTGCTCGCGCACGTCTATTCCCGACGCGACCGGCGCACGATCTTCAGTTCGCTCGCGAGGGTCCCGAGCACCACGAGGGCGCCGCCGACGAGGGCAAGCACGGGAAGACGCTCGCCGGCGATGCGGCCGACGATGCCCGCCCACACGGGCTCGCCGGCGTAGATGATGGTCGCGCGCGTGGGAGACACCGACTTCTGCGCCCAGTTCATCGTGAGCTGGATGAGGCAGCTGGCCACGCCCAGGCCGACCGCGCAGCCGACCCAGATCCACGAGAATTCGGGGACGCCCTCGCCCACGATCGGCATGGTCAGCAGACCGAGGATGCCGGCGGTGAGCAGCTGCACGACCGTGATGCGCCCCAGGTCGATCCGCCCTGCGAAGACGCTGATGAGGATGATCTCGGCGGCGATGGGCAGCGTGCTGATCATGGTGGCGATCTCTCCCGAGCCGAGGGTGAGGGAGAACGCGTCCGGACCGGCGATGAGGAGCAGGCCGACGAAGGCCAGTCCCGCCCCGACGAACGCCATCGCGGGCGGGCGCTTGCGGAACACGGCCCACTGCGCGAGGGGCACCAGCGGCACGTACATCGCGGTGATGAAGGCCGAGGTGCTCGACTCGATCGTCTGCAGACCGACCGTCTGCAAGCCGTAGCCGAGGTGGATCATCACCCCGATCGCGGCACCGGCGCCGACGTCGCGCCAGCGGATGCCGCGCAGCACCCGCCGGAACACGACCACGCTGATCAGCCCGGCTATGAGGAACCGCAGGCCCACGAAGAACCAGGGGCCGGAGTGCTCCATCGCCCAGTGCACCAGCAGGAAGGTGCTGCCCCAGACGGCGGTGATCGCGATCAGCGCGGCTTCCTGGCGGCTGAAGCGGATCCAGCGGAGACGGGTGGGCATCGCGGCCCTTTCTCGTCGCCTGCCGCATCGAGCCTACTGCGGCGCGCGGCCGGCATCCGACGCCGTGAGACGAACCGTGTCGGCGGGGATCGGATGCCGTCTGCGACTGGGTAGCCTCGCACCATGAGCAACTTCTTGAGCGCGGAGGAACTGGGCGATCTGCAGGAGCAGGGCGCTCCCGTCCGGGTGATCGACGTGCGCTGGCGCCTCGATCGGCCCGACGGACGCGCGGAGTACCGGCAGGGCCACGTGCCGGGTGCCGTCTACGTGCCGCTCGACACCGAGCTGTCCAGCCACGGCGCCCCCTCCGACGGGCGTCACCCGCTTCCGTCGACCGAGACTCTGCAGGCGGCCGTGCGCCGCTGGGGGGTGAATGAGGGCGACCTCGTCGTCGCCTACGACGATTTCCGAGGCCTGGCCGCCGCCCGGGCGTGGTGGCTCCTGCGCCAGGCGGGGATCGATGCGCGCGTGCTCGACGGCGGGATCGCGGGATGGATCGCGACCGGCCGTCGGGTCGACACCGACGACGTCACGCCCGAACCGGGCGATGCCGTGCTGCAGGAGATCGGGGCGGACGCGCTGTCGATCGATGAGGCGGCTGCCTTCCCGGCATCCGGCGTGCTTCTCGACGTGCGCGCTCCGGAGCGCTACCGCGGCGAGACCGAACCGCTCGACCCCGCGGCCGGTCACATCCCGGGCGCCGTGAACCTGCCCACCATGCTGCACCTCGACGCCGAGGGGCGGCTGCTCGACCCCGCGACGATCCGCGAGACCTTGGCCGACGTCGGCGTGCAGGAGGGGACTCCGGTGGCTGCGTACTGCGGCTCCGGGGTGACCGCGGCGCATACGGCCCTCGTGCTCGACGAGGTGGGGATCGCCGCGAAGGTCTTCCCCGGCTCCTGGAGCCAGTGGTCGAACACCCCGGGCCGCCCCGTGGCGACCGGCGACGCCCCCGGTTCCTGAGCACACCCCCGGTTCCTGAGCGACGAGCGGAGCGAGGAGACGAAGGGCGCTCGCTCAGGAACCACGGAGCGAGGAGACGTACGGCGATCACGCCCTGTCGCCGTACCCCCAGCGCAGCACCAGCGCCCCGGGGCCGAACGCCCGGCGCACCAGGTGCACCGACGTCCCGCCGCGCAGGGAGATCGGTGCGGCGGTCATGCCGTGAGGCGTGTCGACCCGTTCCTCCAGCCAGTCCGGCACGGCGTCGGGGTGGAAGCGGGTCCAGATGAGCAGTTCGCGGCATTGCCGGGCGACCGCGTGGCCCGTCTCCCGCGTCGGCGGGTAGTCCTCCGGGTACGACACCGACCACTCGACGACGGCGGTCTGCGGCGCGGTGAGTGGGGCGTCGAGCTCGAACAGCATCCCGTGCACCTCGCCGTCCGGGTGCGAGTAGAGCGCGCCCCGGCGACCGCCGGAGTCGACGCGGAAAGTCGGGGGCGGAGTGCGCACGCCGGGCGTCAGCTCGAGGAACGGGATCGCGGTGATCGTCCCGATCGTCGACTGCACGATGCTGCGGATCTGCGTGCCGCAGACGTTGCCGTGCGCGTCGACGTCGGTCACCGAGTGGGTCGTGAGCTCGCGGGACGTGTCGGGGTACTCGGCTCCGAGCGCCGCGAACGCGTCGCGCACGGACCGCTCGATCACGTGCTGTTCGAGCGGGAAGAGGTTCGGTCCGAGCGGGCCGGTGCGGTGCGACGAGCCCAGGAGTCCGGTCAGCGTCCCCGGCGGAAGACCCAGGAGTTCCTCGATGTCGACCAGCGCCGCGATCGACTGGGCGCCCTCCGGTCTACGGGCGCCTGAGCGCCAGTAGCTGAGCGTCGCGAGCGACACCCGGTTGCCGCGCGCACGCAGTCGGGCCTGCACCCAGGAGAGCGTCACGCGCCGCGCATTGACCGCGTCTCGGAAGGCGTCCGCGAACTCGCGACCCGCTTCCGGAGATCCGTCTCTTCTCATCACAGACCCCCTCAGGTATGTGAAACACGGCCCTTTACAGTGAGCATACGACCGCACGATGGCATCACGGGGGATCGGATGCCGAGGCGGAGCAACGGTGCTTCACGCAGGAAGGGTGCCCGGCCTGGGCGAGACACCGGCGCAGCGAGGGGCACCTCGTGCTGCGTTAATCGCGGGACCCGGCGATCGATCTGGGGAGATCGGCCGGGCCCCGCGAACAGCACGGTCGGCTGGCGCGTGTGCCCCCGCGTAGACTGGGGGGAACACCCCCGGAGGACTCTGGATCGTCATGTCTGCCCCTGCCCGCGCTCTCACCGTGCGCCACGTGCAACTGCTGCGCGCGCTGTTCGCCGCGGCCGCCGCCGTCATGATCACTTTCTCGTCCGACCACTCCGCTGCCGTGGGACTGTCGGTCTTCAGCGGCTTCGTCTTCGTGACGGCCTTCGTGCTGCTGCTCGCCGTGTGGCTGGTGATCCCCGCGGCATCGCGCTGGCCGTACGTGGTGCTGGGCCTCCTCGGCTTCGCCGCGGGCATGGTCACTGGTATCCCGGACTGGCGCACGAACGACCTGTTCTTCCTCGTCGTGTCGTCGTGGGCGCTCGTGACCGGAGCGGTCGAGCTGCTCGCCGGCATCCGTGCCCGCCGTACGAACGATCCGACGGCGCGGGATGCGATCACGATCGGCGCCTTCGGCATCCTCCTCGGCATCCTGCTGCTGGTGATCCCGGCGGGATTCACCCACCAGTACACGATCGACGAGGCCGGCACGTTCGAGCTCACCGGCATCATCCTCGGCGTGGGGATGTTCGGCGGCTACGCGGCCCTGGTCGCGGTGTTCCTCGGCATCGCCGGGCTCACCCCGAGGAAGGCGGATGCCGTCGCCGACGAGCCCGCGACGATCGAGAGCGGAGACGTGCGATGAGCGACCAGAAGCCGAGCCGGCGCGACATCCTGCGTCCCCTGCACCTCCTGGCCATCGCGCTGGGCTGCGGGGTCTTCGCGACGGTCGTCACCCTGGTCTCGACGGGGGCGTTCACGCTGCGGGTCAACACGGCGATCGCGAACGGCACCTACGAGGGCATGACACCGGTGGCTCTGGGCCTGGTCGTGGGCGGCGGCGTCTTCATCGTGACGCTCCTCCTGCTCGCGATGCTGATGCTCGCGGTCGACCCGGCCGACGTGACGAAGACCGTCGACCGTCCGGTGCTGTACGACCCCGAGGCCGAGAAGGCCGCTGATCCGCGCGAGCAGCGCAAGGGTCCGGCCGACGGCGTGGAATAGACCCGGGGCCCGACGGCTTGACCCTGTGGTGAGTACCCCCATCGACCGTGCCGCCATCGGACTCCGCTCGGAGCGCGGTCCCGTCCTCGGAGCGCTCATGCTCGCGACGGGACTCATCGCCATCGACGCGACGATCCTCGCGACCGCCGTGCCGAGCATCGTCCGCGATCTCGGCAGCTATCAGCAGTTCCCGTGGCTGTTCTCGGTGTACCTGCTCGCCCAGGCCGTGAGCGTGCCGATATACTCCCGCTTCGCCGACACGGTGGGGCGCAAGCCCATCATCCTGCTCGGCATCGCCCTGTTCCTGCTCGGCTCCATCCTGTGCGGGCTGGCGTGGAGCATGCCGGCCCTGATCGCGTTCCGCGTCGTGCAGGGGCTCGGGGCGGGCGCCGTCGCCCCGATGTCGATGACGATCGTCGGCGACATCTACACGGTCGCCGAGCGCGCCAAGGTGCAGGGCTACATCGCGAGCGTGTGGGCGATCTCGTCGGTGGTCGGACCGGCGCTGGGCGGCCTGTTCGCCCAGCTCGACGCCTGGCGATGGATCTTCTTCGTCAACATCCCGCTGTGCGTCGTCGCCGGGTGGATGCTGCTGCGCCGGTATCACGAGGAGAAGCAGACCCAGCGGCACCGCATCGACTACGCCGGAGCCGTGCTGCTCACCGTCGGCCTGACCGGTCTGATCCTCGGCATGCTGGAGGGCGGGAACGCCTGGGACTGGATCTCGCTGCCCAGTGCGGTCTGTTTCGGGCTCGGAGTGCTGGCGCTCGCGGCCTTCGTCGCGGTCGAGCGCCGGGCAGCCGAGCCGATCGTCGACCTGCGCCTCGCGTCGCGCCGCCTGATCCTCACGACCACGATCGTCTCGCTGGGCATCGGCGCCCTCATGACCGGCATCACCAGCTTCGCCCCCGCATACCTCGAGGGGTCGATCGGCATCGCGCCGCTGCTCTCGGGTCTCGCCGTGGCCGCCCTGACGCTCGGCTGGCCCATCGCCGCGGCCAACGCCGGACGGCTGTACCTGCGCATCGGGTTCCGCCGCACGGCCCTCATCGGCATGGGCATCACGACCGCGGCCGCCGTCGCCCTCGCCATCGCCTCGCCCTGGCCCAGCCCGTTCACGATCGCGGCGATCGCTTTCGTGCTCGGATTCGGGCTCGGCTGGAGCGCCGCCCCCACCCTGATCGCGGCGCAGGCCTCGGTCGGGTGGGGCGAGCGAGGCGCCGTCACCGGTATGAACGCGTTCGCCCGCTCCGCCGGGAGCGCGGTCGGAGTCGCGATCTTCGGCGCCATCTCGAACGCGGTGATCGCGCAGGGCGCCGGGCCCGACGACCCCGCCACGATCATCGACGCCTCGGTCTGGGTGTTCGTGGGCGCCGCGATCACCGCCGTCCTCACGCTCGTCGCCGCCGTCTTCATGCCGAAGGACCGCGTCGAGGAGCACTCCGGCGAACCGCGGGACTGACGGGCCGCGGACGGTCGGGAACCGGCGCCGCACGCAGAAACGCACCCCCGCGCGCGGCGTGGAGGTGCGTTCCGGGTGATCCGGAGGATCAGCGGGCGAGGCGCTCCGCGATGCCCGTGTAGCTCGCGGGCGTGAGCGCGAGCAGGCGCTGCTTGGCCGCATCGCCGATCTCCAGGCCCTGCACGAACTCGGCCAGCTCCGCGCCGCCGACGCGGTGCCCGCGCGTGAGCTCCTTGAGCAGTGCGTAGGGGTCGGTGATGCTCGAGCGCCCGGCGACGACCTCGGCCCGGATGACGGTCTGGATCGCCTCGGCGAGCACCTCCCAGTTGCCGTCGAGGTCGGTGAGGAGCACGTCGCGCGAGAGCGAGATCTCGGTCAGTCCGCGGCGCAGGTTGTCCAGGGCGAGCAGCGAGTGCCCGAACGCGACGCCGATGTTGCGCTGCGTGGTCGAGTCGGTGAGATCGCGCTGCAGGCGGCTGGTCACGAGGGTCTGCGAGAGCGAGCCGAGCAGTGCGCCCGAGAGCTCGAGGTTCGCCTCGGCGTTCTCGAACCGGATCGGGTTGATCTTGTGCGGCATCGTCGACGAGCCCGTCGCGCCCGCGACCGGGATCTGCGCGAAGTAGCCGAGCGAGATGTAGGTCCAGATGTCGGTGGCGAGATTGTGCAGGATGCCGCCCGCGTGACGCACCCGGTCGTACAGCTCGACCTGCCAGTCGTGCGACTCGATCTGGGTCGTGAGGATGTTGAACCCGAGGCCCAGGCCCTCGACGTACTCCCGTGCGATGGTCGGCCAGTCGGCGTCGGGGTCGGCCGCGAGGTGCGCGGACCAGGTGCCGGTCGCGCCCGAGAACTTCGCCAGGTAGTCGGATGCCGCGATCTGACCGCGCACGCGCTCCAGACGCCACGCGAACACGGCGATCTCCTTGCCCATGGTCGACGGCGTCGCCGGCTGGCCGTGGGTGCGCGACAGCATGGGGGCGTCGGCGTGCTCGACGGCGAGCTCGCGGAGCTTCGCGATGACGGCATCCAGCGCGGGCAGCCAGACCGACTCGACCGCGCGCTTGACCGTGAGCGCGTACGACACGGAGTTGATGTCCTCGCTCGTGCAGGCGAAGTGCGTGAGCTCCGCGATCGCGTCGAGGCCGAGGGCCGAGAGGCGATCGCGCACGAGGTACTCGATGGCCTTGACGTCGTGGCGGGTGACGGCTTCCTTCTCGGCGAGCCAGTCGATCTCGTCCTGTCCGAAGTCGCGGTACAGCGCGCGAAGGCGGTCCTTGTCGGCGTCGCTGAGCGGCGACGTCTCGAAGAGAGAGCGGTCGGTGAGGGCGATGAGCCACTCGACCTCGACCTCGACCCGTGCGCGGTTGAGCCCGGCCTCCGAGAGGAAGTCGGCGAGCCCGGTGACGGCGCTGCGGTAGCGGCCGTCGAGCGGGCTCAGCGGCTGGGGCGGGAGCGAAGGCTGGAAAGTCAGGGGAGTCCTCCTGATCGGGCCCCGTCAGATGCGGGACGTGCGGGGCAGGCGAAGGGCGGGTTCGAGCTGGCGGAACAGGCCCCGAGTCGCCTTCTCGATCATACCCAGCACCGAATCGAACATCTCGGGCCCGGCGTAGTACGGGTCGGGGACGTCGTGCGTCGACGCCTCCGGGTCGAACCCGAGCAGGAGGGTGACCTTGCCCTCCTCGTCCTCGTCACGGGCCCATTCGCGAAGGATGCGCTCGTGGGTGCGGTCCAGCGCGACAACCAGGTCGTTCTCGGCGAAGGATGCCGTCGTGAACTGCCGTGCGCGGTGCTGTTCGCCGTCGTATCCGCGACGGGCGAGGGCGTCGAGCGTGCGGTGGTCGGCGCGTTCGCCGAGGTGCCAGTCGCCGGTGCCGGCGCTGCGGGAGACGATGCGGGGGCCGAGTCCCTGGTGCGCCGCGAGATCTCGGAATACGACCTCGGCCATGGGTGACCGGCAGATGTTGCCCGTGCAGACGAAGATCACACGAAAGGGATCCGGGGCAGTCACAGATCCCATTGTGCCGCTCCGGGGCGGCGCTGCACAGTCCGGGGTCACTGATCCTCCACCTCCGCCCGAATGCGGGAACGTTGCACCGTTCGTGCCGGCACGTCCGCGCACTTGGGGCCGCCGTCGCCATCCTCGATCCATGCACTCCTCCTTCCCCAGCGATCACTGGACTTCCGACGACTATTGGGCCTGGCAGCAGGCGGGCCTCGCGATCGGCGCAGCGGTCGACTGCGCCGTGACCGCCTCCGCCGTCCTCGCACCGCTCCCCGAACAGACGGACTGGCAGTCCGACGGCCTCCGCGCGCTGCTCGGTGTGCTCGGCGCCTATCGGAGCCGCACCTCTCTGACGCTGTCCGAGCTCAGCTCGTGCGAGAGCGCCTGGCGGGCGGTGCCGTCAGCATGAGCGACGACCTCGAGATCCGCTACGGCGGGGCTATCTCGGTCGACACCGAGGTGCTCCGCGACGTGGGGAGGAAGGTGGCGAGCGTCGCCCACTCGCTGTCCGACGCCTGGGGCAAGGCGAGTACGGCGCACACCCTGCTGTCCTTCTCGTCCGCCTGCCGGGACTGGCCGAGTCTCCCCACCCTCGGCGTGGCGGTGATGCATGTCGAGGGCCTGCGCGAAGACCTCGAGAGCACCGCGGCGGCCGTCCTCCTCATGGCCGACGCCTACGAGGTCGTCGAGCTCCGGGCGCAGGCGACCGCTCTCGCGACCGAGGACAGCGCCGCGGCGGCCGAGCTGCTCCGCCGCGCGGACCGCATCGCGGCCTCGGATGAGCGGATCGAGACGATCGTCGACGGTCTCGTGGAAGAGTGGGACTCCGGCCGGTTCGAGGGTCTCGACGACCAGTTCGACGGCAACGGTGCATGGGAGCACCTGTTTTTCACGGGAGTCGTCCTCGGACGGCTCTCCGGGCGCGGCGTGGTGAGGCCGGGAGCTCCCTTCACCGGCGTCGCCGACCCCGTCTCGGTTCGCGAGGTCGCCACGTCGAGGCCGAGTGGACCTCCGGGATCCCTTCCGGAGGCGCTGAGCCGTTTCGCGAAGTCCGAGGGCGCGCAGGTGAGGGTCGAGCGCTATGCGATGCCCGACGGCACCAGCCGGTTCGTGACCTATGTGAAGGGCACGCAGTCCGCGCTGTACGGCGGGGCGGAGCCGTGGGACATGAAGTCGAACGCCGAGATGTACATGGGGCAGCGGTCGGCGTCGCACCAGGCCACCGTCAACGCCCTCCAGGCGGCGGGCGCGAAGCCGGGCGACCGGGTCGACATCGTCGCCCACTCGCAGGCGGGGATGATCGCGGCCGAACTCGCCATGAACAGCCCGTTCGAGGTCGGCGCGCAGATCACCGCGGGCAGTCCCGTCGAGCCCACGCTCGACGACGACCAGCTGCTCGTCCAGCTCCGGCACAGCGATGACATCGTGTCGTCGCTGGCTCAGGGCGGATCCCCGGGCGGCACCGGCTCTCCCGACAGCTTCACCGCCACCGACGTCGGAGACCCCGCCCCGGGCATCCAGGATCTCTGGCTGAAGACGCACACGCTCGAGTCGTACATCGAGACGGCGGAGGAGGTGGAGGCCTCCGGGGATCCCCGCCTCGACGCGCTCGCCGATCTGTGGGACGAGTTGGGCACGGCTGAGGAGATCGTGGCCACCGAGTATCACGCCGAGCGGATCGATCCGCTGCCCGCCGACTGCCCTCCCGAGACGCCATCCGTGAAGAACGCACCCGATGCCGGCGGTGCGCCGAGCGCCCCGACGAGGGGCGACGACTCTGCGGCGCCGCGTGCCTAGGCGACGCGCCTCAGTCGCGGCGGCGGGAGCGCTTGCTCTGCGGGCGCAGGATGAATCCGAAGATGCCGTTGATGATCGAGATCACCAGTGCGGCCACGACGCCCCACCAGAAGTGCTCGACGCGCAGGCCCCAGTCGAGGCCGCTCGTGAACCAGGCCGTGAGCCAGAGCAGGAAGCCGTTGATGACGAAGCCGATGAGCCCGAAGGTGAGGATGTACAGCGGGAAGGCGAGCACCTTCACGATCGTGCCGATGATCGTGTTCACCAGCGCGAAGATCGCGCCGACCGCGAGCAGCGTCAGCACGAGCTGCAGGGTCTCCCCGGGAGGGAACGCGATGACGCTCACCTGCAAGACGGGGATCAGCGTGACGACCCACAGGGAGAAGGCGTTGACGACGACTCTGATGATGAAGCGCATGATGCGCCCAGTCTGACACGGCCGCCGCGCGTTGTCAGGGATGAGCGGCACTACGACCGACGGTGGGCGCGCAGTGCATCCGAGATCTCCGCCAGGTCGGCATCGCTCTGCGCAGTGCGGAGGATGAGCGCGAAGGCCGCCTCGGTGGGCATGTCGATGACAACGCCGTTCATCTCGAGGAATGTCAGTGTCAAGACCCAAGAGAATCTCTTGTTCCCATCGAAGAGGGGATGATTCTGGCTGAGGGAGGAGAGGAGGGCCGCGGCCTTCGTCTCCAGCAGGGGGTATGCCTCCACCCCGAACATGGAGCTCGCCGGACGGGCTAGTGCTGACGAGAGCAGGCCCACGTCACGGATGTGCAGCCCGAGGGCATCGAGGACTGCGATCGCATGCGGAAGCTCGATGAAGCGGGTCACGCGTCTTCGAGCTTCTTCAAGAGCTCGGCGTAGCGGTCGGCGACGCCCAGAGCGGTTGTCACCGCCTCCTCAGCGGTTATCTCCTCACGAAGAAAGCGGCTGGCGGCTTCGATGATGAGGGCATGCTTCGAGGTATGCCGCCGCGCGGCCAGCACAGCGAACTGAGAGTCGAGCTCTTCGGGGAGTCGCACGGTCATGGCCATACCAAAATGATACCACCGGCCTCGCCGGAAGACCCCACACGGAATACCGGCGCTCGTAGACTCGACCTCGTGACCGACCCGATCCTCCCGCGCATCCGCCCCGCCATCGCCGCGCTCGCGCCGTACCGCCAGGGCAAGCAGGCGGGGCCCGACGCCTTCAAGCTGTCGAGCAACGAGAACCCGTTCGAGCCCCTGCCCTCGGTCGTCGAGGCGCTGCAGGGCACGACTCCCATCAACCGCTATCCCGACGCGACGGCGGCACGGCTGCGCGCTCGTCTCGGCGCGCGCTACGGCGTGAGCGCCGACGAGGTGCACGTCGCCGCCGGGAGCGTCTCGATCCTGCACCAGCTCATCCTCGCCACGGCCTCGGTCGCCGACGAGGTGGTCTTCGCCTGGCGGTCGTTCGAGGCGTACCCGAGCCTTCCCCTGGTCGCGGGCGCCACGGGCGTGCAGGTTCCGCTCACCTCCGACGCGCGTCACGACCTCGACGCGATGGCGGATGCCGTCACCGATCGCACCCGGGCCATCATCGTCTGCACCCCCAACAACCCCACCGGTCCGATCATCACGAGCGACGAGTTCGCCGCCTTCGTCGAGCGGGTGCCGTCCGACATCCTGATCATCCTCGACGAGGCGTACGCCGAGTTCGTCAGCGCTCCCGACGCGGTCGACGGTCTCGCCGAGCGCATCTTCGAGCGGCACCCCAACGTCGTGGTGCTGCGCACGTTCTCCAAGGCCTACGGCCTGGCCGGACTCCGCGTCGGCTACGCCATCGGGCACGAGAAGGTCCTCGACGCGGCCCGCACCACGGGCGTCCCGCTCTCGGTGACCTCGGCCGCCGAGAACGCCGCGATGGCCAGCCTCGACGCCGAGACCGAGCTGCTGGAGCGCGTCGCGGAGATCGTCGAACGCCGCACGCGGCTCCGCGACGGACTCCGCGCGCAGGGGTGGGACGTGCCCGACGCCCAGGGCAACTTCGTCTGGCTGCCCACTGGCGACCGCACCGACGAGATCGCCGCCGCCTTCGTCGCCGGCGACATCGTGGTCCGTCCGTTCTCCGGCGACGGCATCCGCATATCCGTCGGGGAGCATGAGTCCGTGGACAAGGTCCTAGAGGTTTCGGAATCCGTTGTACGGACCCTCCATCCCTGACGAGGGAACCTCGGATAGCGTGGAACGGTGAGCTCGCCAGAGAACGAAATCGTCCGCGTCCTGGAAGCGGACGGCCGATTCGCCCCCACTCCCGCTGCTGAGCGCTACCTCTCGCTGATCGAGACGATCAGCGACGCCGAACTCGAGCAGTTCTACCGCGACATGGTCGTCATCCGCGCCATCGACGCCCAGGCCACGAACCTGCAGCGGCAGGGGCAGCTGGCCCTGTGGCCGCCGAGCCGCGGCCAGGAGGCGGCCCAGGTCGGCTCCGGGCGGGCGGCCCGCGCGCAGGACACGATCTTCCCCTCGTACCGTGAGCACGTGGTCACGCGCATCCGCGGCGTCGATCCGCTCGACATCATCAAGCTCATGCGCGGCGTCTCGCACGGCGGGTGGGACCCGACCGACCCGAAGAACGGGAACACCCGTCTCTACACGCTCGTGCTCGGCTCCCAGACGCTCCACGCGGCGGGCTACGCGATGGGGCTCTCCTTCGACGGCCGCTCGGGCAGCGGCGACGTCGACCGCGACGAGGCCGTCATCGTCTACTACGGCGACGGAGCGTCCAGCCAGGGCGACGTGCACGAGGCCATGGTCTTCGCCGCGAGCTACCAGGCCCCGACGGTCTTCTTCCTGCAGAACAACCACTGGGCCATCTCGGTGCCGGTCACGACGCAGTCGCGTGTGCCGCTCGTGCAGCGCAGCGCCGGCTACGGCATCCCCAGCGTCCGCGTCGACGGCAACGACGTCCTCGCCAGCTACGCCGTCTCCCGCGTCGCGCTCGATGAGGCACGCGCCGGTCAGGGCCCGCGCGCGATCGAGGCGGTGACCTACCGGCTGGGTGCGCACACGACGAGCGACGACCCCACGAAGTACCGCGGCAACGACGAGGAGGAGTCGTGGGCGCAGCGTGACCCGATCACCCGTATGCGCGCCTTCCTCGAGAACCGCGGCGCGTCGGCATCCTTCTTCGACGACGTGGATGCCGAGGGCGCGGATGCCGCGGAGGACCTCCGTTCCCGCACCGTCGAGCTCGGCCCGCCGCCCGTGAGCCGCATGTTCGACCACGTCTACAGCGAACCGCATCCTCTGATCGCCGAGCAGAAGGCGTGGCTCGCCCGCTACGAGGCGTCGTTCGAAGGAGGCGCGCAGTGACCCTCGAGACGATGCCGTTCAGCAGGGCTCTGAACGCCGGCCTCCGCAAGGCGATGGAGGACGACCCGAAGGTCCTGCTCATGGGCGAGGACATCGGCAAGCTCGGCGGCGTGTTCCGCGTGACCGAGCACCTGCAGCGCGACTTCGGCGACCGGCGGGTGCTCGACACCCCGCTCGCCGAGTCGGGGATCGTGGGAACCGCGATCGGCCTGGCGATGACCGGCTTCCGCCCGGTCGTCGAGATCCAGTTCGACGGATTCGTGTTCCCCGCGTTCGACCAGATCACCACGCAGCTCGCGAAGCTCACCAACCGGCACGAGGGCGCGCTGAGCCTGCCGATCGTGATCCGCATCCCGTACGGCGGGCACATCGGCGCGGTCGAGCACCACCAGGAGAGCCCGGAGGCGTACTTCGCGCACACGCCGGGTCTGCGGGTGGTGTCGCCGTCGACGCCGAACGACGCGTACTGGATGATCCAGGAGGCCATCGCCTCGAACGACCCCGTCATCTTCATGGAGCCCAAGAGCCGGTACTGGCCCAAGGGCGAGGTCGAGCTCGACGCCTCCGCGCTGCCGCTGCACGCCTCGCGCGTCGTGCGCACCGGGTCGGACGTCACGCTCGTCGGCCACGGCGCGATGGTGACGACGCTGCTGCAGGCGGCGGCGCTCGCCGAGTCGGAGGGCACCAGCTGCGAGGTCGTCGACCTGCGCTCGCTGTCGCCGATCGACTACGAGCCCATCCTCGCCTCGGTGCGCAAGACCGGCCGCATGGTCTACGCCCAGGAGGCGCAGGGCTTCGCGAGCGTCGGCAGCGAGGTCGCCGCGACCGTCATGGAGCGCGCCTTCTACGCGCTCGAGGCGCCGGTGCTGCGCGTCTCGGGCTTCGACACCCCGTTCCCGCCCGCGAAGCTCGAGGGCGCCTTCCTCCCGGATGCCGACCGCATCCTCGAGGCCGTCGACCGTTCCCTGGCCTACTGACCGTCGTCCCGAGAGGACCGCAGATGAGCACGCAGAACTTCACCCTCCCGGATGTCGGCGAGGGACTGACCGAGGCCGAGATCGTCGCCTGGAAGGTCGCCCCGGGCGACGCCGTCGCGATCAACGACGTGATCTGCGAGATCGAGACCGCGAAGTCCCTGGTCGAGCTGCCGTCCCCGCATGCGGGTATCGTCGGCGAGCTGCTGGTCGCCGAGGGTGCGACGGTGGAGGTCGGCACCCCGATCATCACGTTCGTGTCGGATGCTCGCGATGACGCCGGTCCCGGCAAGATCGTCACAGCTGAGGCGCCCGCCCCGGAAGAGGGCGGAGGGTCGGTGCTCGTCGGCTACGGCACGGGCGGGGGAGCGACCTCGCGGCGCAAGCGCCCGGCCGAGCGTCCCGTGCGCTCCTCGGTGGGCGTGATCGCGAAGCCGCCGATCCGCAAGCTCGCCCGCGACCTCGGCGTCGACCTCACCGCCGTCACCCCGAGCGGGGCCGACGGCGAGGTCACGCGTGACGACGTGATGAAGCACGCCTCCCAGGCGAGCGTCTTCCGCAACATCGAGACCCCGGACTGGGGCGCCGTGCGCGAGGAGACCCTGCCGGTGACCGCGCCCGCAGCCGTCGGCGTGGCCCGCGGCCTGGCGCCGTCCGCGGCATCCGCCTCCGACGACGACCGCACCGAGTCGATCCCGGTCAAGGGCGTGCGCAAGGCGACCTCTTCGGCGATGGTGCAGAGCGCGTACTCGGCCCCGCACGTGACCGTGTGGAAAGACGTCGACGCGACCCGCACGATGGAGCTCGTCAAGCGCCTCAAGGCCGCGCCCGAGTACGCCGACATCAAGGTGTCCCCGCTGCTGATCGTGGCCCGCGCCGTGATCTGGGCGGTTCGCCGCACCCCGATGATCAACGCCGCGTGGATCGAGACCGAGAACGGCGCCGAGATTGCCGTGCGGCACTACGTGAACCTCGGCATCGCCGCGGCCACCCCGCGCGGTCTGCTCGTGCCGAACATCAAGGACGCGCAGGACCTCGGCATGAAGGACCTCGCCCGGGCGCTCAACCGCCTGACGCTCACGGCCCGCGAGGGCAAGACCACGCCGGCCGACCAGCAGGGTGGCACGTTCACGATCACCAACATCGGCGTGTTCGGGATGGATGCCGGTACCCCGATCATCAACCCCGGCCAGGCCGGCATCCTCGCGATGGGCACGATCAGCCAGAAGCCGTGGGTCGTCGACGGCGAGGTGCGCCCGCGCTGGGTGACCACGGTGGCCGGCTCGTTCGACCACCGCGTCGTCGACGGCGACGCCATGAGCCGCTTTATCGCGGACGTGGCATCCGTGCTCGAGGAGCCTGCGCTGCTCGTCGACTGACCCGTCCTCCCGCTACGGACGCCGCAGCTCCGTGAGGGTGGTGGTGGTCGCGGTCACGGGATCCCAGCGTCGCACGCTCGTCACGTGACCGTGGACGTCGCCGCCGACGAGATTGAGTGCGGCTGCGACATCCGCGACCCGTAGTCGGCGGGCGAGGGTGACGTGCGGGGTCCACTCGCCCGGAGCGGTGTGCGGGGCATCCTCGCCGGGGCCGGCGGCGTCGTGGGCCGTGGCATGGAGGCGGAGCAGCTCCGCGGTGGGCACGACGCTGCGGACCAACACGCGTCGCTCGCCCGTGCCGAACAGCAGCGGAGCACCCAGGATGATCGGGAACGAGGCGTACTCGACGAGGGAGTCTGCGTCGAACAGGGAGAGGTCGGGGCGCACGACCAGCGTGACGTGCGGGCGGTTGCTCGCCGACGTGTGCCTCGCGAGGCTCGACATCCCGTTCGCGGCGAGAGCGTCCCACTCCGCCCGGACCGCGGCTTCCGCAGCGGGGTCCAGGAGCAGCTCGATCGACGAAGGGGGTCGCTGCGGCTCGGCTTCTCGCACGGACCGATTATCCCGTCACACCGCGTCCCGCCGGCCCCGACGTCTGCACGACGGACGCCCCGCAGGCCGAGGGGTCAAGACACGCCGCGTACCGGCATCCGCGCAGGGCGTGTCTTGACCTCTCGCGGGGGGTGGGGTGGGTGGGGTGGGTGGTGGCGGGCGCATGACCGGCCGAGGGGTCAAGACACGCCGCGTACCGGCATCCGCGTAGGGCGTGTCTTGACCCCTCGCGGGGGTGGGGTGGGTGGGTGCGTGGTCGCGCGATGCGGGGAGGATGCCGGGGCTCAGGCGCGCATGCTGAGACGGCGCTCCGCGAGCAGCGGCACGGCGCGCTCGCGGGCGGCGCGGCGGGCGGTCGCGATCGCTCCGGCGGAGACGACCTCCGCGCCGAGCGTGGAAGCGAGGATCTGCGGGGCGGGCAGGTGCATCTCGGCGGGGAGGATGCGGCGGGCGGCGGCCAGCACGGGCTCGATGCTCTCGGCGACGGCGCCGCACACGATCACGCGGGCGGGGTCGTACATGCTGCCGAGCACACCGACGATGCGGGCGACGACGGCGCCCACCCGCTCTGCGACCCGCAGCGCGTCGCCGTCTCCCGAGGCGGCCAGGGTGAGCACGAGCCTGGGGTCGATGCGATCCTCCGCGACCAGGAGGCCGACGGGCCCGTCCGGCGCGATCTCGCCGGCGGCCACGGCCTCGCGCGCCTGGTCCTGCAGCGAATAGGGGAGGCCGACCGCGGTCTCGACGCCGGTGATGTGGTCGAAGACGACGCCCTCGCCGACGCCCCCGTGGGCGCCGTGCAGCACGTGCCCGTCGACGACGACGCCGCCGCCGAACCGCTCGCTCGCGAGCAGGGCGACGTAGTCCCGGCATCCGACGGCTGCGCCGGTCGCTCCCTCGGCGATCGCCGCGAGCTGGGCGTCGTTCTTGACCTCGACGATGTGCGCCCAGTCGCGCAGCGCCTCCGCGAGCCCGGGGTTCGTGCGCTCCCAGAAGCCGTCGGGGTGCGGGGGCGAGATGCCGTTGCGGTCGACGGGGGCGGCGACGCCGGCGCAGAGCGCGAGCACGCGGTCGCGGGGGACCTCGGCCTCGGCGAGGGTCGTCTCGAGCTGCGCGATGATCGTCGCGCGACGGACCTCGGCGGGCTGCAGCGGATCGACCTCGACGCGGTGATGCACGAGGACGCGGTCGAGCGGATCGGCCACGCTGACGGCCAGGTGGGTGGCTCCGGCGTCGATGCCCACGACGACACCGAGATCGGCGGACAGAGTGAACCGGCGGGCGGGACGCCCGGAGCGGTAGGCGCCGACGGCGCGCGCGTTGGGCAGTTCGCGGAGGATGCCGGCGTCGAGCAGCGTGTCGATCGCGTCGATGGCGGTGGACCGGGTGAGCGAGGTCCCGGCCATGACCTCGGTCGCGGTGAACTCGCCAGCCGCCCAGGCGAAGTCGAGCACGGCGCCGACGCTCGCACGTCCGGTCCCGAGACCCGTTGAGACATCTGCCACCGCGCTTGACCTTCCTGTCGTCCAGTGAGAGAGTACCCTTCGACGGAGTAAATTCGCTCATTAGATTTAGTGCGCGGATCTACCGATGGGAAGGACGACGGTGTCTGAGAAACGAACACGAGTGGTGCGGTGGGTCGCCGGGGGACTCGGGCTCACCCTGGTGGGCGCCGCCCTCACGAGCTGCGCGGCCGGCGACGGCACCGAGACGATCCGCTTCACGTTCAGCAAGCGCGAGGCGATCGAGTTCATGACCGAGCTCGTCGCCGACTACAACGCGTCGCAGGACGACGTGCGGGTCGAGATCGACACCTCGGGCGTCGACGTCGTGTCGGCGAGCTTCGTGCGCGGCAACCCGCCCGACATCATGCTCGGCAACTACAACTACGAGGTCGCCCGGTTCGTGCAGCGATGCGCTCTCACCGACCTCTCCGAGACGGAGGCGGCGGCCAGCATCCGCGACGATCTCCAGCCGCTCATGGAGCAGTACGGCTCCTGCGAGGGCCGCACCAGTGCCCTGCCCTACTCGGTCATGGCCGCCTCGGTGATCTACAACAAGCAGATCTTCGAGGAGCAGGGCCTGGAGGTGCCGCAGACCTGGGACGAGCTGCTCGCGGTGAGCGACCAGCTGCAGGCCGCAGGCATCACCCCGTTCTACGCCACGTTCAAGGACGACTGGACCGTCGCTCAGGGCTGGTACGACTACACCGCCGGCGGGTCGGTCGACGTCATCGAGTTCTTCGATGCGCTCGCCGAGGAGGGCGCCGAGGTCGGACCCGACTCCGAGGTGTCGTTCGAGAAGGACTTCGCCGAGCCCATGGACCGCATGATGCAGCTGGCGGAGAACTACACGAACGAGGATGCCGCGAGCCGCGCCTACGGTGACGGCAACCTCGCCTTCGCCAAGGGCGAGGCGGCGATGTACCTGCAGGGACCGTGGGCGTTCAGCGAGATCGCGAAGACCGATCCCGACCTCGACCTCGGCACCTTCCCGCTGCCCATGACCGACGACCCGGCCGACCTCGGCGTGCGGGTCAACATGGACCTCGCGGCGATGATCCCCGAGGAGTCGGACCACCACGAGGCGGCACGCGACTTCCTCGAGTACCTCTTCCTCCCCGAGAACATCGAGGCGTACAACGAGTCCCAGCTCGGCTTCACGCCGACGAAGGACGCCCCGGCGCCCGACGACCCGCGCATCGAGGGGATGATCGAGTACTACGAGAACGGCCAGATCTACCAGGGGCCGTCGGTGCTCGTGCCGAAGACCCTCCCGATCTTCAACTACGCGCAGGCCATGGTGCTCGGCGCGTCGCCGGCATCCATCCTGCGCACCATGGACGCCGACTGGGCCCGGATCGCCTTCCGCGCCCCGATCCCGTCGACGCAGACCTCGGCATCCGGCGCGACAGAGGAGTCCACGCCATGACCACCACGACGACCCGACCGCTGACGAGCACCACGACGATCCTCACGGGGAAGACTCGCAAGCTCCGCAGCTCCTCCCGCAGGGTGGAGCCGATCTACTACCTGTTCCTGCTGCCGACGCTCGTGATCTTCACGCTCGCGATCACGGTGCCGGGAGTGATCGGCATCTTCTTCAGCTTCACCGACTCGATCGGCATCGGCGAGTGGAGCTTCAACGGCTTCACGAACTACATCGCGATGTTCAGCGACCCGTCGATCCTGCAGAGCTACCTGTTCACGTTCGGCTTCTCGATCGCCACGGTGATCGTGGTCAATGTGATCGCGTTCCTGCTGGCCGTGGGTCTCACGTCCCGCATCCGATTCAAGACGGGCCTGCGCACGATCTTCGTGATCCCGATGGTGATCTCGGGCATCATCATCGCCTACGTCTTCAACTTCCTGTTCTCGAACTCGATCCCGGCCGCCGGCGCCGCCACCGGCATCACCTGGCTGCAGACGAGCCTCCTCGCGAACCCCGACCTCGCCTGGGTGGCGATCGTGATCGTCACCGCGTGGCAGGCCGTGCCCGGCACCCTGCTCATCTACATCGCCGGCCTGCTCTCGGTGCCGGGCGAGGTCTACGAGGCGGCGAGCATCGACGGCGCCAGCAAGCGCCAGCAGCTCACGCGCATCACCATCCCGCTCGTCATGGGCTACGTGGTGATCAACATCATCCTGGGATTCAAGGGATTCCTGAACGCCTACGACATCATCGTCGGCCTCACCAACGGCGGCCCGGGCACCGCCACCCGCAGCGTCGCGATGACGATCATCGCGGGCTTCAACGGCGGCGACTACGCCTACCAGATGGCGAATGCGACCATCTTCTTCATCGTCGCCGTGCTCATCTCGCTCCTCCAGCTCTCGCTGACGCGCGGAAGGAACGCACTCTGATGTCGACGCAGACCATCACCACCACGACCGCCGGGGGCAGGAAGCCGCGCCAGAAGATGGAGCGCGTCAACTGGTCGGGCACGATCATCCTCATCCTGTGCGCGGTCACGGTGCTGCTGCCGCTGTACGTCACCATCTCGATGGCGTTCAAGACGACGAGCCAGGCCGTCGACGGCAACGCGTTCTCGCTGCCGGCCCCGTTCAGCATCGACGGGTTCGTGCAGGCCTGGAACCTCACGAAGTTCCCCGTCGGAGCCGGGATCTCGCTGCTGGTCACCGCCGGCACCGTGATCGCGACGATCGTGCTGGCCTCCTGGGCCTCGTATGCGATCGTGCGCAACTGGGACCGTCGGCTGTTCCGGTACTCGTTCTTCTACCTGCTCGCGGCGATGTTCATCCCGTTCCCGGTGGTCGCCCTGCCGCAGATTCAGCTCACGGGGCGCGTCGGACTCGACAACCCGTTCGGCGTCATCATCCTCGCGACGATGTTCCAGCTGAGCTTCAGCGTGCTCCTGTTCACCGCGTTCCTGCGCTCGATCCCCATCGAGCTGGAGGAGAGCGCCCGCATCGACGGAGCCAGCACGTGGCAGACGTTCTGGCGGCTGATCTTCCCGCTGCTCGCGCCCATGAGCGCCACGGTCGGCATCTTCGCGTTCCTGTACTCCTGGAACGACTTCATGATGCCCTCGCTGATCATCTCCGATCCGGCGATGCAGACGCTGCCGGTGCGGCAGAACCTGTTCCAGAACCAGTTCAGCAACAACTACAACGTCGCCTTCGCGTCGTACCTCATGGCCATGGCCCCGGCGATCGTGGCCTACCTGTTCACGCAGCGCTGGGTCATGGAGGGCGTCACGCAGGGCGCCGTCAAGGGCTAGACCCCTTCGTCTCGTCGCTCGTTCAGGAACCGGTTCCTGGGCGAGGAGCGCAGCCACGAGACGAAGGACACCACGAGAACCACCGCAACACCGAAGGAGCACCACCCGCTATGACCGACGCGACCCTCACCGAGTCCCGCGACGAGGCCAAGACGGCCGAATGGTGGCGCCAGGCCGCCGTGTACCAGATCTACCCCCGCAGCTTCGCCGACGCGAACGGCGACGGGCTCGGCGACATCCCCGGCATCCTGTCGCGCGTGGACTACCTCGCCGACCTCGGGATCGACGCCGTCTGGCTCAGCCCGTTCTACCCGTCGGAGCTCGCCGACGGCGGCTACGACGTGGCCGACTACCGGAACGTCGATCCGCGGCTGGGCACCCTCGACGACTTCGACGCCATGGTCGAGGCGCTGCACGCCCGCGGCATCCACGTCATCGTCGACATCGTCCCCAACCACTCGTCGGACCAGCACGCGTGGTTCCAGGAGGCGCTGGCCGCCGGACGCGGCTCGGAGGCGCGCGAGCGGTACATCTTCCGCGACGGGAAGGGTCCGGACGGCTCGGAGCCGCCCACCGACTGGGTCTCGGTATTCGGCGGGCCGGCGTGGCAGCGGGTCGAGGACGGCCAGTGGTACTTCCACCACTTCGCCACCGAGCAGCCCGACTTCAACTGGAACCACCCGGACGTGCGCGAGGACTTCCTGAAGACGCTCCGCTTCTGGTCGGACCGCGGCGTCGACGGCTTCCGCATCGACGTGGCGCACATGCTCACGAAGGACCTCACCGAGCCGCTGCCGTCCCGCGCCGAGCTCGAGGCGATGGACTCGACGACCGGCGTGCACCCGATCACCGATCGCGACGACGTGCACGAGGTCTACGCCGAGTGGCGCAAGGTCTTCAACTCGTACGACCCGCCGCGCACCGCGGTCGCGGAGGCCTGGGTGGCGACGCCCGAGCGTCGCGCGCGGTACGCCTCGGCCGAGGGGCTCGGGCAGGCGTTCAACTTCGATCTGCTCGAGGCCGACTTCGATGCGCCGGAGTTCCGGGCGATCATCGACGAGAACCTCGCTCAGTCGCGGCTGTCGGGGTCGTCGACGACCTGGGTGCTGTCGAACCACGATGTGACGCGGCACGCGACACGGTACGGTCTGGCGCCGCTCCGCGGGCGCGATGTCAAGCAGGGCACCGAGTGGGTGGCGGCCGGCGGCCCCGCCGACATGCTCGACCGCGACCGGGGCCTGCGGCGCGCGAAGGCCGCGACACTGCTGCTGCTCGGACTGCCCGGCAGCGCCTACCTGTACCAGGGCGAGGAGCTGGGGCTGCACGAGGTGGCCGAGATCGCTCCCGAGCAGCGGCAGGATCCGGCGTTCTTCCGCGGCGCCGAGTTCGACGGGCTCGGACGCGACGGATGCCGCGTGCCGCTGCCCTGGTCGGCCGACGGGGTCTCGTTCGGGTTCGGTTCGGCTCCCGCGCATCTTCCGCAGCCGGCGTGGTTCGCCGATCACGCGGTGGATGCCGAGGCCGCCGACCCCGCCTCGACGCTGTCGCTCTACCGCGAGGCGCTGCGGTTGCGGCATCCGCTGCAGACGGGCGAGACGCTGGAGTGGGTCGAGACCGGGCGTGCCGACGTGCTGCGCTTCGTGCGCCCGAACGGGTGGCAGGTGGTGACGAACTTCGGCACCGAGCCCTTCGATCTCGGGGCGGATGCCGCGGACGTGGTGCTCTCGAGTGCACCGCTCGCGGGGTCTGCGCTGCCGGGCGAGGCGTCGGTCTGGATCGCTCCCGCATCGCTGCTGAGCTGAGGTCCGGGCCCTTCGTCTCGCTTCGCTCGCTCAGGAACCGGTGTCGGGAGACCCGGTTCCTGAGCGAGGAGCGCAGCGACGAGACGAAGGCCCGCCCTCCGATTCGCTCAGTTTGATAATGGTTCTCATTAGCGTTTAGAGTGGGAGCATGAAGAAGCCCGTCGTCGCCCTCGCCTTCGCCTCCGTCGCCGCCGTCGCGCTCGCCGGATGCTCGTCCAGCCCCGCCGCGGGGGAGGGCGACGCCGACGGCACCGTCGCGGTCGTGGCGAGCACCAACGTGTACGGCGACATCGCGGCGCAGATCGGCGGTGACCGCGTCGACGTCGAGTCGATCATCACGTCGGCCTCGCAGGACCCGCACTCCTACGAGGCGACCGCCCGCGACCGGCTCACCGTGCAGGACGCCGACCTCGTGATCGAGAACGGCGGCGGGTACGACGCCTTCATCGACACGCTCCTGCAGGACGCCCAGGACCCGCACGTCGTCACGGCGGTGGAGTTCTCGCACGACTACCCGGGCAACGAGGGTCACTCCGACGAGGCCGGTCACGAGCACGCCGAGGGCGACGACCACGCGCACGAGCACGCCGAGGGCGAGGAGGGGCACGACCACGCCGGTCACGACCACATCGAGGGCTTCAACGAGCACGTCTGGTTCGACCCGCACACGATGATCCACGTCGTCGAGGCGATCACCGAGGAGCTTACGGAGCTCGACCCCGCCGGCGCCGACGACTTCGCGGCCAACGCGGCCGAGCTGACCGCCGACCTCGAAGGGTTCGAGGCGGAGCTGGATACGCTGGCGGCGGAGGCGACCGGCGTGAACGTCTTCATCACCGAGCCGCTGCCCGGCTACCTCGCCGAGGCTGCGGGCTTCACCGACGTCACGCCCGAGGGCTTCGCCGAGGCGGTCGAGGAGGGCACCGACGTCGCCCCCGCCGTGCTGCTGGAGGCGCTCGACGTGATCGGGAGCGGCGAGGTCACCGCCGTGCTCACCAACGCGCAGACCGGCGGGTCCGAGACGCAGCGCGTCGAGGATGCGGCCACGGATGCCGGCATCCCCGTCGTGGCCTTCACGGAACTGCTTGAGGACGGATCGTCGTACTCTGAGTGGATGAGTGACGCGATCCAGAGCCTCGCCGCCGCGACCCGGTCGTGAGCCGTCCTTCGTCGGATCCCCCAGTTCCTGAGCGAGCGAAGCGAGACGAAGGGCGCTCAGGAACCGACGAAGGGCGCTCAGGGACCGACGAGAAGCTCGCCGTCCTCGAGATCGCGGATGCCGCGCTCCACCGGGGCGATCGCGAGCTGTGGTCCGGGCTGGACCTGACCGTGCACGCGGGCGAGTTCATCGCCGTGCTGGGACCCTCGGGGTCGGGCAAGACCACCCTGCTCCGCAGCATCCTGGGCCTGCAGCCGCTGTCCTCGGGAACCATCCGCGTCGCGGGAGAGCCGGTGCATCGCGGCAACTCCCGCATCGGGTACATCCCGCAGCAGCGCTCTCTCGCGCCGGACACCAGCATGCGCGCCCGAGACCTCGTCGCGCTGGGGGTGCAGGGGAGCCGCTTCGGCTTCCCGATCCCGCGCCGCGGCGACCGGGCCGCCGTCGACCGCCTGCTCGAGTCGGTCGGCGCGTCGCACTTCGCCGACCGTCGCGTCGGGCTGCTCTCGGGCGGCGAGCAGCAGCGGCTGCGCGTGGGCCAGGCGCTCGCCGACGAGCCCGCGCTGCTGCTGTGCGACGAGCCCCTCTCGAACCTCGACCTCGCCAACCAGGTCGCCGTGACCGACATCATCGACCGGCAGCGCCGCGAGCGCGAAGCCGCGGTGCTGTTCGTGACCCACGACATCAACCCGATCCTCGGCCGGGTCGACCGCATCCTCTACATCGCCGGCGGCAGGTTCCTGCTCGGCACCCCCGACGAGGTGCTGCAGACGCGCGTGCTCACCGAGCTCTACGGCACGCCGGTGTTCGTGCTGCGGGCGGGCGACCGGCTGGTCGTCGTCGGGGTTCCGGATGCCGAGCCTCACCACGATCATGGCGAGCACGTGCACGGAGGAGCCGCGTGAGGCCGCTGGTCGACTGGGCCGACGTGTTCTCGTTCCAGGATTACGGCGCGCTCGTCGCGCTGCTCGCGAACTCGATCGTCGCGGGCGCGGTGCTGGGTGTCGTCGGCGGTCTCATCGGCGTCTTCGTGATGCAGCGCGACCTCGCCTTCGCCGTCCACGGGGTGAGCGAGCTGTCGTTCGCCGGCGCCGCCGCCGCCCTGCTCTTCGGCGGGAGCGTCGTCTTCGGCTCCCTCGGCGGAGCGCTCGTCGCGGCGATCCTCATCGGCGTGCTCGGCGCCAAGGCCCGCGACCGCAACTCCATCGTCGGAGTCCTCATGCCGTTCGGCCTCGGCCTCGGCATCCTGTTCCTGTCGCTCTACGACGGACGCAGCGCGAACCGGTTCAGCCTGCTCACCGGGCAGATCGTGTCGGTGTCGAGCCCCGACCTCGGCTGGCTCATCGGCATCAGCCTGGTGGTGCTGATCGGGCTGCTCGTGATGTGGAATCCGCTCCGCTTCGACTCGCTCGATCCCGAGTCCGCCGCCGCGCGCGGCGTGCCGACCCGCGCGGTCAGCCTGCTGTTCATGGTGCTGCTCGGGCTCATCGTCGCGGTGAGCGTGCACATCATCGGGGCGCTGCTCGTGATGGCGCTGCTGGTCACCCCCGCTGCGGCCGCGATGCGGGTGACCGCGGGACCCGTCGCGGTGCCGCTGCTCGCCGCGCTCTTCGGCTTCGTGTCGGCGGTGGGCGGCATCCTGCTCGCGCTCGCCGGCACCCTGCCGGTCAGCCCGTACATCACGACCCTGTCGTTCACGATCTACGTGGTGTGCTGGATCGTGCAGAAGTCCCGCGCGCGCGTGAGGCGCGTGCGCGCGTGAGGCGACCGGGATCAGGCCGCGATGTCTCCCAGCCCGTGCTGATCCCCGCCGCCTAGAATCGTGGGTATGGCTCAGCGGAACACCTGGCAGCGCGAACGCGTGCGCGAAGCGCTCGCCGACGCGCGCGGTTTCGTCAGCGCGCAGAACCTCCACGCCTCCCTGCGCGACGACAACACGGGCATCGGCCTGGCCACCGTGTACCGGGCGCTCGCCGGTCTCGCGGCCTCGGGAGACGCCGACTCGCTGCAGAGCCCCGAGGGCGAGGCGCTCTACCGCGCCTGCACCACGCAGGGCCACCACCACCACCTGATCTGCCGATCCTGCGGTCTGACCGTCGAGATCGAGGCGAAGGACGTCGAGCAGTGGGCGCACCGCACCGCGGCCCTGCACGGCTTCACCGATGCGGCGCACGTCGTCGACATCTTCGGCCTGTGCGCCTCCTGCACGAACAAGCGCGACGCCGAGAGGGCCGCGACGGCGTGAGCCTCACGACGGGCTCGAGCACCCGCCCCGGGGCTCCGCGGACGATGCACGCGCATCGCCCCGGCCCGTCGCCCCGTTCGGCCTGGGTGGGCCTCGGCATCGGGGCGGCGATCGTGGCGGCGCTGTTCCTGATCGACCTGTTCCTCCCGGCGCTGTTCCCCGCCTCGCTGCCCACCCGGGCGCAAGACGGGCTGACCCTCTCGCTGAGCGTGCTGATCGAGTCGCTGCCCTTCGTGATCCTCGGCGTGCTGCTGTCGATCGTGGTGCAGGTCTGGCTTCCCGCCGACGTCATCCACCGGTGGCTCCCGAAGCGCGCCTGGGCCCGGCGGGCGGTGCTGTCGCTGCTGGGCATGCTCGTCCCGGTCTGCGAGTGCGGCAACGTGCCCTTCGCCCGAGGACTCATGATGCGCGGGCTCGCCCCGGCCGAGGCGATGACCTTCCTCATCGCGGCTCCGATCGTGAACCCGATCGTGATCCTCACCACCCATGCCGCGTTCGGGTGGGACGGCGGCATCCTGGTCGCGCGGCTGGTCGGCGGCTACCTCATCGCCAACCTCATCGGCTGGATCTACAGCCGTCACCCCTCGCCCGACGCCATGCTCACGCAGCGATTCATCGACACGTGCGACCGCGTGACGCACGAGCACGGCACACCGGTGAAGCGCAGCCTCACGCAGTTCCTCGTCGAGCTGCGGGCCGTCATGCCGGCGCTCGTCATCGGCTCGGCGCTCGCCGGGGCGGTGCAGGTGCTGATCCCGCGCGACCTCCTGCTCGCGATCGGCGGCAACCCGGTGCTGTCCATCGTCGCGATGATGATCCTCGCCATGACCGTCGCGATCTGCTCGAACGTCGACGCGTTCTTCGCGCTGTCGTTCGCCTCGACGTTCTCGTCGGGGGCGCTCGTCGCATTCCTCCTGGTGGGGCCGCTCGTCGACATCAAGATGCTCGCGCTCATGCGCACGACCTTCACGGCCCGCACCCTCGCCGGGATCGTGGGTGTGGTCGTCGCGGCCGCCTTCGTGATCGGGATCGGGGTGAACGTCCTTGTCTGAGCGGACTCCTTCGCGCCTGCGCGCCCTCGGCACCCGGTGGCTCGGCATCGGTCTCGCGACCCTCGCCGCGGTCGTCACCCTGGGTCTCGGGGCCACCGGCCGCCTCACGCTGTACATCAGTCCCGAGTCGGTCTGGTTCGCGTGCGCCGCGGCGGTCGTCACCCTCGCCGGAGCGGTCTGGTCGTGCACCCTGCCGCTCGGCAGCGAGGCCGACCACGGCCACGACCACGGCACGGAGGCGTCGGAGGATGCCGACGCCCCGGTCTCGCGTCGACGCTCGCTCGCCGCGGTCGGCGCCGTGACCGGCGGGATCGTCGCCAGTGGAGTCGTCGTCGCCGCGCTCGTGCTGCCGCCCGCGTCGCTCTCGGTCGAGCTCGCCATGTCGCGCGTCGGCGAGCAGCCCGCGCTCTTCGCCGGCTCCGACGAGATCACGCTGGGCGTCGCCGACACCTCCACGTTCGGGGTGGGGGACTGGTCGAGCGTCTTCGCGACCGCCACGAACACGGCGGCGTACGACGGCGCGTCCGTCACGCTGCAGGGCTTCGTGACCCCGGATGCCGTGGACGAGGGCGAGGTCAACCTCACCCGCATGGTCATCACGCACTGCGTGATCGACGCACAGCCCGCGACTCTGCCGGTGAACGTCGACGCGAAGGAGTTCGGCACCGGTCAGTGGATCGAGGTCACCGGCACGGTCCGGACGGATGCCGACGGCGCGCTGCGCATCGAGCCCACCGACGTCGTCGCGATCGACGAGCCGGGGGATCCGTATGAGTACTGACGACGAGCGCTCCGAGACCCCCGCGCCGAGGACCCGCGCCGAGCTTCGCGCCGCCCGCGAGGCCGCCGCCGCCCCGGTTCCTGAGCGAGCGCAGCGAGACGAAGGGCCGACTGAGGAGCGCCCTTCGTCTCGTCTCGTCGCTCCTCGCTCAGGGACCGGTGGATCGCACGCCGCTTCGGACACCCCGGTTCCTGAGCGAGCGCAGCGAGACGAAGGGCCGGCCCGACGCTCCTCGTACGAGGCGCTCCCGGGGGCCGAGACCGCGGCGCCGCGTCGCGAGCCGAAGCCGGAGCGCGAGCCCCGGCCGGGCCGCCCGCCGAAGCCGCCGCGGGAACCCCGCACGCCCAGACCGCCGAAGCCTCCTCGCGGGGTCCGTGCGCCGCGCTCGCCGCGTCCTGCAGCCCCCTCCCGACGGTTCGGGATCGCCCTCGGAGCGGTCCTCGGCATCCTCGTCCTCGTGGGCGCCGCCTTCGGGGTCGTCAGCCTCACGCAGGGGCCCCGGGTGACCGAGGTGCAGGTCGACCCCGCGCACGCCATCGAGTCCTCCGGCAGCCGCGTCATCCTCACCGCGAACCAGGCGCTCGGCACCGTCGACCCCGCGCAGGTCACGGTTGAACCCGCCGTGCCGTTCACGGTCGACGCGGCAGGGCGGGGCGTCGGCATCCGCTTCACCGTCCCGCTCGACGACGCCACCCGCTACACCGTCACGGTCGCCGATGTCACCGGCGTCTCGGGGGGGCCGTCGAGCGACCTGACCACGACGTTCACCACTCCCGCGTCGACGATCTTCCTGCTGAACCGCGACCCCGACGGCGACGACAAGATCTTCTCGACCGACCTCACCGGTGAGCAGGCGGTGCCCGTGTTCGCCGCCGACAAGATCAACGACTTCCGTGCGACGTCGAGCCAGCTGGTCGTCACGACGGAGGAGGACGACGGCTCCCGTCTGCTCGTCATGAACCGCGACGGCTCCGACCCGCGCGAGCTGCCGCTCCCCGGAGAGGGGTACGTCGGCTCGATCCAGGTCTCCGAGCGCGGCGGTCTGGTCGGGTACAACTACTCCGACCGCGAGCTCAGCGACACCGAGGGGCGCGCCAGCGTGCTCGTCACGCAGTCCCTGAACGACAGCGAGTCCGAGCCGGAGATCATCGAGGTCGGCGGCGAGGAGGCGAGCGTCTTCTCCTGGCAGTTCGTTCCCGACAGCGCCGCGGTCCTGTTCATCGACTTCGACGGCGGTCTCGCACTGGTCGACCGCTCGAGCGACGCCGGGGTGCAGTCCCTCGGCCTGGCCGCGAACATCCAAGGCATCAGCCGCGGCACCTACACCGCGATCGTCGAGCGTCTCGACAACACCGTCGTCGAGCTGAACCTCGCCGACGGGTCCGAGCAGCCGCTCGCGGCATCCGATCCCGACTACGGCATCGCCACGACCATCACCCCGTACCCCGGCGGAACCCTGCGGCACATCGTGCAGCGCAACGAGGCCGGGATCCCGACCGGCCAGGCGATCATCCGGGTGGAGGAGGACGGCACGGCGAGCCCGCTCGTCGAGGTCGACTCCACCGACTCGATCCTGCAGGCGTGCGCGTCGCCCAGCGGTCAGTACGCCGCGGTCGTGATCGCCCCCGACATGACCGACAACCCGTACGACGAGATGCTGCTCCCGCTGCCGCAGAAGACCGAGACGCACCTGCTCGACCTCCGCACCGGCGAGGAGATGGTCGCCCTGACCGGCTTCGATCCCTCGTGGTGCGCGACGGCGCCGCGGTTCTGACGTGAGCCCCTCCGTTCCCGGTACTGCTGCCGCGGGCCTGCGCCGCGCGACGCGCGAGGAGCTCCGCGGTCTCCCGGTCGACGTCGCCCCGCTGCTGCTCGGCGGCGAGCTGCGCACGCGGGTGCTCGATGCCGACGGCGCGGAGTCCGAGGTGCGCGTGCGGGTGACGGAGGTCGAGGCGTACCACGGTCAGGGCACCGGACCCTTCGCCGACCCGGGTTCCCACGCCCGCATGGGCCGCACCGCCCGAAACGCCACGATGTGGGGCGAGCCCGGGCACCTCTACGTGTACCTCAGCCACGGCATCCACTCCTGCGTGAACGTCGTCTGCGGCCCCGAGGGGCAGGCCGGCGGTGTGCTGCTGCGCGCGGGTGAGGTCGTCGGCGGGACGGATGCCGCGGCACGGCGTCGAGGAGTCGCCGGTCCGCTGACGTCGCGGGCGCTGCGCGACCTCGTGCGCGGTCCGGGTCGGCTCGGACAGGCCGTCGGGCTGCGGCATCCGCTCCACGACGGCATCGACGCGATCACCGGGGACGTCTGGCACGGGGCCCGGGCCGAGCTGTGGCTCTCCACCGGGTCGGTCGAGGTCGCGACCGGACCACGCGTCGGCGTCGCCGGAGTGGCGGGCACGGACGCCTTCCCGTGGCGGTTCTGGATCGCGGGCGACCCGACGGTCTCGCCGTTCCGCTGGGGGCGGGGAGCGCAGGAGGCGGCGCTGCTCTCGGAGCGCTGACTCCGGATTCGAGACGCGGGCCGGGGTGTGATAGCCTTGGCGATTGTCTGTGCACACTCCTGTGCGCAGTTCGCGTGCTGTTCGTCCTCGAGGGGGCGGCGGCGTGCAGACAAGGGATCTTGGGTGGGGCCGTCCGGCCTCACGGTAATGAAGGAGTCACCATCATGGCAGCAGTGTGCCAGGTGACCGGAGCTGTTCCCGGCTTCGGTCACAACGTCTCGCACTCGCACCGCCGGACGAAGCGCCGCTTCGACCCGAACGTGCAGAAGAAGACTTATTTCGTCCCGTCGCTGGGTCGTAAGATCACGCTCAACGTGTCCGCCAAGGGCATCAAGGTGATCGACGTACGCGGCATCGAGAACGTCGTCAAGGACCTCCAGGCGAAGGGTGTGAAGCTCTAATGGCCAAGAAGGCTCAGGACGTTCGTCCCATCATCAAGCTGCGTTCGACGGCAGGCACCGGTTACACCTACGTGACCAAGAAGAACCGTCGTAACACCCCCGACCGTCTCGTGCTGAAGAAGTACGACCCGGTGGTTCGCAAGCACGTCGAATTCCGCGAGGAGCGTTAATCATGGCGAAGAAGAGCAAGATCGCTCGCAACGAGCAGCGCAAGGTCATCGTCGCGCGGTACGCCGAGCGTCGCGCCGAGCTGAAGAAGACCCTGGTCGACCCGAACGCGACCGACGAGGCCCGTGAGGCCGCTCGCGTCGGCCTGCAGAAGCTGCCGCGCAACGCGTCGCCGGCTCGCGTGCGTTCGCGCGACGTCATCGACGGCCGTCCCCGCGGTGTCCTCACGAAGTTCGGCATCTCGCGTGTCCGCTTCCGTGACATGGCTCACCGTGGCGAGCTGCCCGGCGTGACCAAGTCCAGCTGGTAAGTCCCAGCGACGTCGAAAGGGGCGAGGATCTTCGGATCCTCGCCCCTTTTCGTGCGTCCGCGTGGTGCGTCCGGGAGGGGCGGGCGGCGTGTGGGGCGCGCGGCGTGTGAAGGAGAACCCCCTCAACGAAGGAGGATTGTCGGCATCCGCTCCTTCGTCTGCGTTGTTCTCCTTCATGCGCGGTGACACAGGACACGCCCTCCACATCGGCCTCCGGCGACGAATGATCCACACTGGTGAGGATCTGGGACGGCGAATGCGTCGAGCGCCCGCAGGCTCGGAGGATGGATGCCGTCGCTGAACTCGAACGTCTCGGCGGAGTGGCACGCGTCGCCGCGCTTCGCGAAGCGGGAGTCAGCGATCACGCCCTTCGGAGAGCGCGATCCTCGGGCGCGTTGGTCACGATCCGGAACGGCTGGGTCGCATTGCCGGGTGCCGACCGGCAGCTCGTCGGGGCGGCCGCGCGCGGGGTGGTGCTGACCTGCGTCACCGCGGCGGAGCGACAGGGGCTATGGGTCCCGACGAAGTCTCTGCACGTGGCCGCCCGGCCGAACGCCGCACGGGTCTCCGTGCCGCCGGGCGTGGTCGTGCACTGGTCGAAGCCGATCGTTCCGCGCGAGCCCGGCGCCGTCGTCGACGGACTCGTGAACGCGCTGGTGACGGCCGCGCGGTGCCAACCGTATGAGACGGCGCTGGTGATCTGGGAGTCGGCGATGAACAGACGACTGGTCGACCGCGCCCGCCTTCGGGGCTTCGACCTCCCGACCGCAGCACGGGAGGTGCTCGAGACCGCCCGTCCTTTCGCCGACTCGGGGCTGGAGACGATCTTCATCCACCGGCTGCGATGGATGGGTGTGCGGATGCTCCCGCAGGTCTGGCTCCTCGATCGCCAGGTCGACGTGCTGGTCGGCGAGCGGCTCGTGATCCAGATCGATGGCGCCACCCACACCGGACCTCAGCGCACGAGGGACATCGCGCACGACGCGCAGCTGATGCTCCGGGGCTATCACGTGCTGCGCTTCAGTTACGAGCAGATCATGGAGCGCTGGGCCGAGGTGCAGGCCGTGGTGATGGAGGCCGTGGCGCAGGGCCGTCACCTCGCGTGATGGCACCCATCCGGAATCCCGCAAGCGAGAAGGAGAACCCCCGGATTGAAGGAGCCTTTCGTAGAGAACGTCCTCCGTTTCGGGTGATCTCCTTTCTTTCGAACCCGCGCGCACCCCGCGCGGCACTCCAGAGAAGAGGCGCCGCAGGGCCCGAAACCTGTGACTGGAGTGAAAAAAGTCGTCCGACACACCCTGTAAATGACCAAAACCCGCGAAATGACGCGGAAATGCGGGTGGTCGTTGGTACATTCGAGGCGGTCACTCGACCAGGGGCATCCGCCCCGACACCACCAACGATGCGACGGGATCCTCGTCGCTGGAGGATGACATGGCTGACAAGTCCATCACGAAGACCGAGCTCGTCGCGAGCATCGCAAGCGCCACGGGTCAGAGCCAGGCCACCGTCTCGGGTGTCCTCGACTCGCTGTTCTCCACGGTCTCCGACGCCGTTGCCAAGGGCAGCAAGGTCTCGATCCCGGGCTGGATCTCGTTCGAGCAGGTCGACACCGCCGCTCGCACCGGCCGCAACCCGCAGACCGGCGCCGAGATCAAGATCCCGGCCGGCAAGCGCGTCAAGGTGACCGCCGGCTCCAAGCTGAAGGCAGCCGTCAAGTAAGACGCTTCCCGCCGAAGGCCGCCGCCCCTCGGGGTGGCGGCCTTCTGCGCACCGGCCCGCAGCCGTGCGCCAGGGCGGATGCCGCGGCTTAGGCTTGAGGGGTGAACTCCCGCGCCGCGACCACCCGACCGCGCGCGACGTACCGCCTCGCCGGCGTCGCGATCCTCGCGGCGGCCTCGCTCGTGGGCGTCGTCGCGTCGCTGCTCGTCGGCGGCGGCGCCGCACCGCTGCTGCTGCAGGATCCCGGTCCCTTCGTGATGTGGGCGACGCCGATCGTCAAGCTCGTCACCAACCTCGCCGCCGCCGCCATGCTCGGCTCGCTGGTGCTCGCGCTGTTCGCCCTCCGCAGCGGCGAGAAGCCGTTCGACACCGCCCTCAACATCGCCTCGATCGGTGCGGCCGTCTTCACCGTCTGCTCGGGCTTCACGGCGTTCCTCACCTTCATGGCGGCGTTCAACCCCCGCCTGAGCATCGAGCGGGAGTTCGGCGCGCAGCTCGGCCGCTACCTCCTCGAGACGGAACTCGGGCTGTCGTGGCTCATCACGACCATCTTCGGCTCGGTGATCACGGTGCTGGCCTTCGCCTGGCGCAGCTGGACCCCCACGCTCCTGACCGCTGTGCTCGCCGCGGCATCCTTCCTCCCGCTCGCGACGCAGGGCCACTCCGGTGAGCTCTCGGGGCATACGGTCGCGGTCAACTCGATCTTCCTGCACACGGTGGGCGCGGCGGTCTGGCTCGGCGGCCTGCTCCTGCTGGTGCTGCTGCGCGGTCGCGCGGGCGTGAGCGACGGCCGCCTCGTGAGCCGGTACTCGTCTCTGGCGATCGCGGCGTTCGTCGTGGTCGCCGTCTCGGGCGTGACGCGCTCGATCGTGGCCCTCGGCGACTGGAGTCAGCTGTGGACGCCGTACGGCGCGATCCTGCTCGCGAAGGTCGTGCTGCTGTGCGCGATGGGCCTGCTGGGCGTCTGGTACCGGGCGCGGCTCATCCCGAAGCTCGGGGGAGAGCGCCCGGCGCGCTGGTTCTGGCTGCTGGTGCTCGGCGAGGTCGCGCTGATGGGTCTCGCGTCGGGCGCGGCCGCCGCTCTCGCCCGCACGCCGCCGCCAACCGGGGAGGAGGCGGCCTTCGCGCAGACGCCCGCCGAGGTGCTGACGCGCTCCGCCCTGCCGCCGGAGTTCACGATCGATCGCTGGTTCACCGCCTGGAACCTCGACATCCTGTGGCTGGTGGCCGCCGGCTTCGGGCTGTTCTTCTACCTCGCCGGCGTGTGGCGGCTGCACCGCCGGGGAGACCGCTGGCCGATCCACCGCACGATCTTCTGGGTGCTCGGGATGCTGCTGCTGGTGTGGGTCACGGGCGGGCCGATCAACGCGTACCAGGAGTACCTCTTCAGCGTGCACATGCTCGGGCACATGATGCTGTCGATGGCGATCCCGCTGCTGCTCGTGTCGGGAGCGCCGATCACCCTGGCGCTCCGCGCCATCCACAAGCGCGACGACGGCACTCGCGGCGGACGCGAGTGGATCATGTGGGCGGTGCACTCGCCGTTCGCGCGGATCGTCACGCACCCGTTCGTCGCGGCGGCGATCTTCATCGTGTCGCTGTGGGCGTTCTACTTCACCGACCTCGTGCGCTGGTCGATGTACGAGCACCTCGGTCACGAGTGGATGGTGGCGCACTTCCTGATCTCGGGGTACCTGTTCGTGATGAGCCTGATCGGCGCCGATCCGGTGCCGTACCGTCTGCCGTATCCGGGGCGCCTCATCACCCTCATCGCCGTGATGGCGATGCACGCGTTCTTCGGCGTCGCGATCATGATGCAAGAGGGCCTGATGGTGGCCGACTGGTTCGGCTCGATGGGCCGCACCTGGGGCCCCACGCCGATGGAAGACCAGTACGCGGGGGGAGGCGTGGCCTGGTCGATCGGCGAGATCCCCACGCTGATCCTCGCGATCACCGTCGCCATCCAGTGGAGCCGCAGCGACACGAAGCTGCAGAAGCGCCGTGATCGGCACGCCGACCGCACCGGCGACGCCGAGCTCGAGGACTACAACGCCCGACTGGCCGCCCTCGCCGAACGCGACCGCATGCGCGCCGAGCGCGAGAAGCTCCGCGCCGAGCAGCGCTGATTCACTCGCCGGCGTCGTCCGGCGAGCCCACCCGGATCGACACCGAGCCGTCCGAGAGGATCGTGATCGTGCCGTCGACCTGGAACGGCACGTCTTCTGAGACCTCTTCGATCGACCCGTCGAACAGCGACTTGATCTCGACCTCGACGTGAGCGACGGCATCCGCCGGGCGGATGCGCCAGTCCGCGCCGTCCGGCTCGAGCGTCACGGCCGGGTGCGAGACGATCGACCACGTCGGCAGGTTCGCGATGCGGTTGCGCACCTGCAGCCCGAAGGGGCAGGCCGTCGGCTGGAGCACCTGCTGCGTGGCGCACGTGGTCAGGAACTCCTCGACGCGCTGCTGCACCACGTCGAGGAACTCGTCGGTCGGCTCGGCCTGCACGTCGAGCGGCGTGACCGCCAGAGGGGTGTCGGCGAGCACGCCGTGGCCGCTCGCGTGCGAGATGGCGGTGTCGACCGTCACGGAGTAGAGCCCGGGGGTGAACACGAGCAGGGGAAGCGGGTCCAGCGGTGCGGCGTCGATGCCCGCCGCCGACACCTGGCGCCGATCGACCTCGAAGCCGTTCACGGCGAAGCGGTCGGCGCCCCGCACCGTCAGCTCGATCACCGCGAGCGGGCTCTGCGTGAAGCGCCAGCGCGGGGTGACGCCCTCCCAGCCGTCCTGCGTCACCGAGAACGTCGTGCGGCCGGGGTGCCCGCCCGCCTCGTAGCTCACGGTGACGGCGGTGACGCCGTCGGCGGACTCCTCGGCGTCGACGTGCACCTCGGTCAGCGGGCCGAGGGCCGCGCGGCGCAGGAGGGCTTCGGATGCCGTCGGGTCGATGCCCGCCGTCTCCAGGGTCTCGCGGTCCACGGCGACACCGGGGACGCGCAGGGCGTCCGCCGCCCGTCCGGAGGAGAGCAGATCGAGGTACCGCGTGACGAACGCCGATGGACCGTAGAAGTCCTTGTAGAGCACGGCGCCGCCGGCGCCGAGGGCCGCGATGAGGAGCACGCCGACGAGGCCGAGCAGTGCCAGGTCGACGCCGAGACGCGAGCGCCGACGCGCCTTCGTCTCCGCCCCGTTCATGCGGCAATTCTAGGAGGGCGTCCTGGGACGACGCCGAGCGGCGCGGGCTCGCGCGGGATGCCGGGACGTAGCATGGTGGGGCGCCCGCATCCGTCCGTCTTCCCTCTGTGAGATCCGTGTCCCTTCCCGCCCTGTCCGAGGAGCAGCAAGAGCTGTTCCGCCTCATCGAGGACACGAGCGAGCACGTCTTCATCACCGGTCGGGCGGGTACGGGCAAGTCGACGCTCCTGCAGTACTTCGCCTGGAACACGAAGAAGCAGATCGCCATCTGCGCCCCGACGGGGGTCGCCGCGCTCAATGTCGAGGGCCAGACGATCCACTCGCTGTTCCGGCTCCCGATCGGGCTCATCGCCGACGGCGACATCGACCAGAACGACGCCACCCGTCGCATCCTCAACGCCATCGAGACGCTGGTGATCGACGAGATCTCGATGGTGAACGCCGACCTGATGGATGCCATCGACCGGTCGCTCCGTCAGGCGCGAGGGCGCCGCGGCGAGCCGTTCGGCGGCGTGCAGGTGGTCATGTTCGGCGACCCGTACCAGCTCGCCCCGGTCCCGCCGCGCGGCGACGAGGCCCGGTACGTGAAGGACCATTACCGCTCGTTCTGGTTCTTCGACGCCCATGTATGGACGGGCGCATCGAGCTCATCGCCTCAGGAGGGGTTGTTCGAGGTCGACACGCGCGCCGAGCTGCACGTGCGGGAGCTCGTGCAGATCCACCGGCAGTCCGACGACGGGTTCAAGGCGATGCTCAACGCCGTCCGCTACGGCCGGGTCACGGCGGAGATCGCCGGCATCCTCAACACCCAGGGCGCTCGCACGCCTCCGGACCCCGAGCCGGGGGAGGTGCCCATGATCACCCTCGCGACGCGCAACGACATCGTGAACGGCATCAACAGCCGCCACCTCGCCGCTCTGCCCGGCAAGGAGCAGACCGCCCGGGCCGAGGTGAGCGGCGACTTCGGCCGCGGCGAGGCGTCCCTCCCCGCCGAGTCGGAGCTGCGGCTCAAGGTGGGCGCGCAGGTGATGTTCCTGCGCAACGACACCGCGATGTCAGGGGAGCCGCCCCGCTGGGTCAACGGCACCATCGGCACCGTGACGCGCATCCTCGGCGGCGCCGTGCGCGTCGACATCGACGGCGAGGAGGTCGACGTCGAACCCGCCGTCTGGGAGCGGTTCCGCTACGCCTACGATCCGAACACCAAGAAGCTCACGCGGGACGTCGTCGCGGAGTTCACGCAGTTCCCGTTGCGGCTTGCCTGGGCCGTGACGATCCACAAGTCCCAGGGCAAGACGTACGACCGGGCCGTGATCGACCTCGGCTCGGGCGCGTTCGCTCCGGGGCAGACCTACGTCGCACTCAGTCGGCTGACCTCGCTCGACGGGCTGTACCTGTCGCGTCCCCTCCGCCCCAGCGACATCCGCGTCGACGAGGACGTGCGCCGCTTCATGCGCGACGCCTGGCTCGCGGCATCCACCCCCCAGCTCCCGAAGACCTGAGGCCTCCCGGTTCCTGAGCGCCCTTCGTCTCGTCGCTGCGCTCCTCGCTCAGGAACCGCGCAGCGAGATGAAGGGCGCAGCCCCGCGTCAGGCGGCGACGCGGGCGCGGTCGAGGTCTTCGAACAGCTCGGTGTTGAAGCGGTAGGCGAGCAGCACCTCGTCGATCACGCGCTCGCGCTCGGCGGCGTCCCAGGGGGCCGCGTCGAGCTGCTCGCGGTACACGTCCTTGAACGCGGAGGGGTCGGCGATGTCGTCGAAGAGGTAGAACCCGATGCCGTTCGTCTCGAACCCGAAGCGGCGGGCCATGACGCGGCCGATGAAGATGCCGCCGGAGAGGTCGCCGAGGTAGCGCGTGTAGTGGTGGGCGACGAAGCCGCCGGCCCAGGTCGCGCCGACCTGGCGGATGCGGTCCACGTAGCGCTGCGTGGTCGGCAGCGGGGTGATGCGCTCGCGCCAGTCCGGGCCGATCAGGAACGCGAGGTCGGCCTCGAGCGCCGGGAGGCGGGTGAGCTTGTCGCTGAGGAAGACGGACGCCACCGGGTCCTGCCGCATGCGGTCGCCCGTGCTCTCGAGCGCTTCGTAGATGAAGTAGTGCTGGGCGACGAGCGAGATGTAGTCCTCGCGCGAGCCCTCTCCCTTCAGGAGGTCGGACATGAAGCCGGCGTGCTCGCTGCGGGAGTGCGATCCGGACGAACGCTCGCGCAGGGCGGCGGAGAAGGAGAGGATCTCGGGCATGGCCCCAGTGTAAGGGAAGCCTAACCTTCAAGGGAACCGCGGATTCCGGATGCGAACCGCGCGTGGGCGGCTCCGATTCAGGCGTGCGGGCGCGGCTCGACGCCGAGTCGCTCGCAGGCGGCGTCGTACAGGGCGACGATCTCGCGGCGCACCTCGGGGCGCTCCGTGATGGAGCCGCTGGGCCAGGGAACCACGAGCACCGTCTCGTCCTCGCCGCGGCTGACCGTCCACGTGCCGGCGTCGCCGTCGAAGCCCGTCATGACCGCGCCGGTGATCTCGCTGTCCCCGGGCTCGGAGAAAGCGCGGGCGATCAGCAGGTTGTCGTCGGTGTGATCGTCGTTCATGTGGTGGAGGACGGCGGCCGTGACGGAGTCATCGAAGATGTGGGGCACGTCCACACCCTACGGCGTGGGGCGGATGCCGCGCCCCGATGTCGTCTTTCAGGATCGGCGCTCTAGACTCGGGAGACACATCCCCGGGGGTTTCCTTCATGCAGCTTCTCTCGTCGCGCCGTGCGCGCGCCGCAGCGGCCGGCGCGGCCGCGCTCGCTCTCGTCCTGACCGGCTGCTCCGCCGAGGAGACCTTCACCTACACCCCGCCCGAGCAGGTCGACGGCGCTCTGCCCGACGACACGATCGCCGCGATGCAGGCCGCCGTGGACAACGCCATCGCCGCCTCCGGTTCGTCGGGCGCGATCGTCGGCGTCTGGGTGCCGTGGAGCGGGCAGTGGGTGACCGGCGTCGGCACCCAGGAGCCCGGAGGCGAGGAACCGGTCGAGGCCGACATGTCGTTCCGGATCGCCGACATCACGCGCCTGATGACGTGCGACGTTCTCTACGCCCTGGCCGACGAGGGCGTGCTCGAGCTCGGCGACCCCGTGCCCGACTACGTGTCGGGGGTCGCCGACATGCAGGACATCACGCTCCTCGACCTGTGCAACGGGACCGCGGGTACCGGCTCCTCGGAGGAGACCGTCCGGGCGTCGTGGTTCAACACCCCCGCACGCCAGTGGGCGCCGCTCGAGCTGGCCGGCTACGGCCTGGCCCGGGAGCGCAGCGCCCCGCACACCACCTTCCGCGATTCGGATGCGGGGTACCTGCTGCTCGGCCTCGCCCTCGAGCGCGCTTCCGGCATGTCGGCATCCGAGCTGATCGACGAGTACGTCGCCCAGCCCCTCGGTCTGGCCGAGACCGCGCTTCCCGGCGCCGAGGCCGCACCGCCGTCGGACGGACCCGTCCTGAAGGGTCACTACCTCAACGCGGTCGAGGGCGGATTCGCCTGCGCCGCCCCGGTCGACATCACGACGATGTCGTCCAGCACGGGCTTCACCGACTCGGGCGTGGTCTCCACGATCGCCGACCTCGGCCGGTACGTGCAGGCCGAGGCCGCACAGGCGCTCCGCACGGAGGAGACACCGGACCGCTTCGGCTCGCCCCTTCCGGCGTACGCCGGCGCCGCGTCCTGGTACCAGGCCACCGGCGGCGGCTATCTCGCGGGCTCGATGATCGGACAGCAGGGGTGGACGCCCGGGTACGCCACGGCCGCCTATGCCGACCCGGCAACCGGGTTCACGGTCGCGGTCGTGCTCAACAACTCGACCCAGGGCGCCGGCATCCCGCAGGCGCTGGCCTGGGAGCTCGCCGCGATCGCGTCGAAGGTGCCCGCCGCAGACGGGCAGACCGCTCCGGAGTTTGGTCTGCCGTTCACGGCGGAGCAGTACCACCAGAGCATCGCCGACAGTGCGATCGCCTGCGTGGCTCCTCCGGTCGAGTGACCCGCGGAGGGTCGATCTCGCGGCGGTGAACGCCGCTGCCCGGAAGGAGACGCCATGGCGATCGTCGACAACGCGATCTACGTCGACGGGGTGCGCACCGAGAACCCCGCGAGCCTGAGCGAGACGTTCGAGACCCTGCGCGAGCGGGGCGGCATGGGATGGATCGGGCTCTACCGCCCCAGTGCGCTGGAGATCCGCGAGGTCGCCGAGGAGTTCGGCATCCACAGCCTCGTCGTGGAGGACGCGCTCTCCGGGCACCAGCGTTCGAAGCTGGAGCGCTACGGCGACGTGCTCTTCATGGTGCTGCGGCCCGCGCGCTACCTCGACGAGGCCGAGGAGGTGGAGTTCGGCGAGGTGCACGTGCTCGTCGGATCGGACTTCGTCGTGACCATCCGTCACGCGGAGTCGCCCGACCTCGGCCGGGTGCGACGACGGCTCGAAGGCGACCCGGCGCTGCTGAGGCACGGGCCCGAGGCGGTGCTCTACGCGATCCTCGACGAGGTGGTCGACGAGTACTCGCCGGTGCTCGCCGGCCTCGAGAACGACATCGACGAGATCGAGAGCCAGCTCTTCGAGGACGATGCCGACGCGACGCAGCGCATCTACGAACTCGGGCGCGAGGTCATCGACTTCCAGCGCGCCACGCAGCCGCTGACGGGGATGCTGGAGGGACTCCTGCGCGGCTCGGAGAAGTACCGGGTCGACGAGGAGCTGCAGCGGTATCTCCGGGACGTGCTGGACCACACCCTCCGGATCGCCGACAAGGTCACCACGTTCCGCGCCGTGCTCGACAACGCGCTGACCGTCGAGTCGACGATCGTCGCACGACGGCAGAACGACGAGATGCGGCGGATGACGGAGCTGAGCATCCGTCAGAACGACGAGGTGAAGAAGATCTCCGGCTGGGCGGCGATCCTCTTCGCCCCCACCCTCGTCGGAACGGTCTACGGCATGAACTTCGACCACATGCCCGAACTGCACTGGGCGTTCGGGTACCCGATGGCCATCGGCCTGATGATCGTGATGGGGGTCGGCCTGTACGCCGTGTTCAAGCGCAAGGGCTGGCTCTAGCCGCCGCTACTCGCCGTCGGCCTCCGGCATTCCCGGTCCGGGGCCCGGGCGGACCTCGGCGTCGGGTGCGATGTCGATGCGCGTGATGCCGTCGTGCTCGCCGACCTCGATGCGAGGCGCCGCGTCGGCCTCCGTCGCGTCCGGAGCGGCGGTGAGCTGATCGTGGCGCTTCTCTTCGCTGGTCATGTCGTCAGGCGTGCTCATGGTTCTCCTTCTCGTTGTGAGCGGTGGCGTCCTTCTCGGAGCGGCGGCGGCTCCAGCGCGTCACGGCGTAGAGCACCGCGCCGGCGGCCAGCAGGATCCCGCCGAACAGCCAGACGAGCGGCGGCTGCTGGGTGAGGAGCAGGATGCACGAGGCGATGCCGAGCACGGGGATGGCGGTCCAGACGCGGAAGTGATCGTGCTCCACCTTGTCGCGGCGCAGCACGAGCACGGAGACGTTCGCGCTGAGGAACACGAACAGCAGCAGGAGGACCACGGTGTTCGCCAGGGTCTCGAGGTCGCCGACGAGCGTGAGCCCCATGGCGACGAGGGTCGTGGTGAGGATCGCGACCCACGGCGTCTTGCGCTTGGGCAGGACGCGGGCCAGCGCGCTCGGCAGCAGTCTCTGCTCGGCCATGCCGTAGGTGAGGCGGCTGACCATGATCATCGTCAGCAGCGCGCCGTTGGCGACCGCGATCAGGGCGATCAGGCTGAACAGCCACGACGGGATGTTGACGCCCGTGGCCTCCACCACGGCGAGCAGCGGGCCGGTCGACTCCTGGAGCTCGGATGCCGGGAGCGCGATCGAGCTCGCCATGCCGACGAGGAGGTAGACGACGCCGGCCGTCAGCAGCGACGCGAAGAGTGCGCGCGGGTAGGTGCGGCGCGGGTTCTTGACCTCTTCGATCATGTTCGCCGAGGTCTCGAAGCCGACGAAGGAGTAGTACGCGATCACGGCGCCGGCCAGCACGGCCACGGCGACATTGGAGCCCTCGGGGGCTTCGGCGAGGCGCGAGACGTCGCCCCCGCCGCCGCCGAGGAACACCGCCACCACGACGATGACGATGACGAGCCCGCTGAGCTCGATGGCCGTCATCACGAGGTTCGCGCCGAGGGACTCGCGGATGCCGCGCGCGTTCAGCGCGGCGACGATCGCGAGGAAGACGATGGCGACGGGGATCGTCGGCAGATCGATGAAGGTGCTGAGGTAGTCGCCCGCGAAGGCGATCGACAGCCCTGCGGCGCTGGTCACCCCGGCGGCCAGCATGCTGAACCCGACCAGGAAGGCGACGAGCGGGCTGCGGAAGGCCCGCTCGGCGAAGACGGCGGCGCCTCCGGCGCGCGGGTACTTGGTGACGAGCTCGGCGTAGGAGCCCGCGGTGAGGAGGGCGAGCAGCAGCGCGAGGAGCAGCGGGGCCCACAGCATCCCGCCGACCTTCTCGGACAGCACGCCCATGAGCGCGTAGATGCCGGCGCCCAGCACATCGCCGAGGATGAAGGCGAACAGCAGGGGTCCGGTCACGGCCTTGCGCAGGCGGGTGGGGCTCTCGGCGCCCGCCTCGGTGTCGATCGTCATACCCGACACCGTAGGGCGCCCCGCCGACACCGGGCGAGGGGTTGACACCGTGCGCACGTTCCGGCGAGGGACCGGGCGGCCCGCGACCGATTCCGCATCCCCGTCCGTCTATAGAGTGACGCCCGAACGTCGCGACATCCACTCCGCCTGCTCTCGCTGCTCACAGATCGACCTCAGACGAAGGTTTATCCCCCGCGAGCGGGTCCATCGGTGTATCGTGGCCGGTCGAGCGGCGCGGCTTCGCCATGCCGCCCCCGGCCGTGACTCGACGAGGTCTCCGATGACGAACGCGTTCTCCACCCCCGCGCAGGGCGGGCTGGACGAGCCTCCGGACGCCCAGCGGGAAGCCCTGCAGGAGCTCGTCCGTGCCGCCGCGAGCGGCGACAGGGCAGCCGCAGGAGCGTACTTCGCCCAGGTGCTGCCCACCCTCGCTCTGACGGCGAAGCGCATCGCCGGCATCACGCACGATGCGGACGACCTGCTCGGAGAGGCGCTCCTCGTCGTGCTCGCGAAGTGGTCGGAGGGCACCGGGCCGACGGAGAACGTGCCGGCCTACATCGCGCAGACCATGCGCAACCGCATCCGCGACGACTTCCGCTCCCCGCGATCGAAGGTCGCCCCCCTCGACCACGTGGACGAGCCGGTCTCGCACGCCGACCCCCGCATCCGCGAGCTCGAGATCGAGTCCGAGCTCGCGATCGTCCGTCGGGCGCTCGCCGAGCTGCCGGAGGATCAGCAGCGCGTGCTGATCGCCACCGTGCTGGAGGGCCGCAAGCCCCGCGACCTCGAGGAGCACCTCGCGCGTCCGGCGGCCGCGATCTACTCGCTGTCGCGCCGAGCGCGCGGCAATCTCCGCCGCTCGACGCTGCGGATCCTGCTGGAGGAGGACGGCCGTCCCGACTGCATCGCGGCGGCCCAGCAGCTTCCCGAGGCGGTCGGCGACACGCCCGAGGAGACCAAGGCGCATCGCGCCAGCGAGCACTACCGCACCTGCCCGCACTGCCGGCGGTCGTGGTCGCGGTTCGCCGGTCTCGCCACGCTGGGCACCGTGCCGCTCGCCGGAGCGCTCGCACTCACCGGGCCCGCGGGGAGCGCGGAGGCCGCGGAACTCGACGGCGGCGACGACGGCGAGGCGACCGGCGAGAGCTCGGGGAGCCTCACGGAGGACCCAGGGGCACCGGCCGATCCGTCCTCCGCGACGGAAGGAGGCGTCTGGGAGCGGTGGGGTCGCACGGCGGCGACGCTCGCGACGGCGGGGAGCGCTCTCGTACTCACCGCGGTGCTGGTGATCACCTACCTGACCCAGTCCTGGATCTTCGCGCCGAAGCCGGACGGGCAGCTGGTGGTCTCCGCCGAGTCGGCGGCTCCGGATCGCAGCCGGTTCCTGGTGGACCTCTCGCTGCAGGGGGAGTCGTGGACCGTGCGCACCCTGCGCATCGAGCTGTCGACACCGGTCGACGCGGTGACGGCCCCCGCGGGGTGGAGCTGCATCGTCGAGGACGATGCCGTCTCGTGCACGACGGCGTCCGCCGCCCCCCGCGGCGGAGTCTTCGAGGTCCGGCACGCGGCAGGCGGCGACGACATCCCCTGGACGCTGGTGGTGGACGGGGATGCCGAGCACGGCAGTCAGCTGAAGGGCACGTCCTCCGGCACGATCTCCCGCTGAGAGACCCGGCGACGAGCGCGCGAGTTTTTTCGCGAATCCGCGACCGATTCGGACAGGCCGCTCGTCAATCTCTATGTGGGGGCATTCTGCTCCCCACTCGACCCTCCCCAGTCACGAACACGGGAGCCGCGGCGTTCACGGCGGATGCTCCGGCCGCGGTGTCCGACGACCTCACCGAGGTGCTCGACGACGCGACCTACAACGACGATGCGAGCAACGGCGCCGTCTACGCCGAGCCGGTGCTGTCGTGGTCGCTCGCCATCCCGGTCGGGGGAAGCGTCACGCTCACCTACTCGGTGACCGTCGACGCTCCGCCGACGGGCGACCTGCAGCTGGTCAACGCCGTCGTCCCGGGCGATGCCGGAAGCTGTGTCGAAGACGCCTGCGTCACGGAGACGCCGATCGCCGCCTTCACGGTCGACAAAGCCGTCGACACCGCGATGACCGCGCCGGGGCAGGTGGTGACGTACACGATCACGGTCCGCAACATCGGTGCCGTGCCCTACTCGGACGAGAACCCGGCCAGCTTCACGGACGACCTCGCCGACGTGCTCGACGACGCGATCTACAACGACGACGCCACCGGCGGCGCCACCTACGACGAGCCGGTGCTCTCGTGGGAGGGGCCGCTCGAAGTGGATGACACCGTGGAGGTCACATACAGCGTGACCGTGGGAACTCCGCCGGCGGGCGATCGACAGCTCGACAACACGGTCGTGGCCGGAGACGGCGGGGCATGCGGGGAGGTCTGCGCCGTGATGACGGATCTGGTGATCCCTCCGACTCCCGCGGCCACGACGCCGCCGCCGCAGCCCACGGTGTCGCCGCTGGCGGTCACCGGGCTCGATGGCTGGATCGTGGGCGGAGGCCTCGCGATCGCACTGATGGCGGTGTCGGCTGGTCTAACCATCCTGCTCGTCCGTGGCCGTGCTCGACGAGGCGTCGCAGAATGAGGCGCGGGGTCGCCCTCGTCGCCCTGGTGCTGCCGATGATCGGAATGATGGGAACGTGGTCCGTCTCGAACCAGGACGCGACCCCCGACCTCTCGATCAGCCTCAGCAGTGGGACGAAAGGGGTCGCCCCGGGCGACGCGCTGACGTACACAGCGGAGATCGAGAACCGCGGAGCGCCGGTCCTCGTCCGCGTCGTGCTGTCGCCGCCCGCGTACGTGGAGCCCGAGGCAGCCGGCGGTGGGGCGCTCGACGAGGAGGGCGTGATCTGGGACGACCTCACGCTCGCATCCGGACTCACCGTGCTCTCGGTGCCGGCGCAGGTCGGAGAGATCCCTGCGGAGGAACGGCGCGCGACGGCGGTCATCAGCGTCTACGTCGGCGACTCGGCGTCGCCCATCATTCGCACGGCCGCCGCCGACCTGATCCAGGGCGTCGATGATGCGCAGATCACGGTGGCGCCGGCACCCCGACTGCTCGTCATCGGTGGGCTGTTCGCGCTGCTCCTGGTCGGAGCAGCCGGCGCCGCGGCGGTCTTTCTCCGAAGGCGGCACCGATCCGACGAGCCGGACCTTCAGGCGGACCGGGGTCTGCGCGATTCCCGGACCAGCCCTGACGAGTGACGCGCTCGCGTCTCAGCGGACCCCGAAGATCGCGCGCATCGCTGCCTCGGCCGCGTCGCCGTCGCTGGCGATCACCGCGTCGACGAGCGCCTGGCACGCGTCGCGGGAGGCCGCGCGCTCCTCGATCGCGAGGGGCATCCGTCGGAGGGCGCGGACCAGCGCGAACTGTCCTTCGGTGACCTCGGCGTGCAGGGGCGCACAGTCGGCGCGCGCGGCGAGGAACGTCAGCAGGTCGAGGGCGGCCGTGGCCGCGGCCGCGGGGGCGTCGAGCGCCGCGCGGAGCGCATGGACGCGCGAGATCGCCGCCTCGGCATCCGCCGGAGTGAGCCGGTCGACGGCCTCACGGGCGGCGATGCCTCCGCAGTAGCCGGCCCAGCGCCGGGCGTCGCGTGCGGCGCCGTTCGTGAGCTCGGCGACACGTGTGCGCCGCGAGGGGGAGATCTCGATCAGGCCCAGCTGCTGCAGGCGCAGGATGGCCTCGCGCACCGGTGTGCGGGAGATCTCCATGCGGACGGCGAGCTCGCGGTCGCGGATCACATCGCCGTCGCGGAGGACGCCCGAGGCGATCGCGGCGCCGAGCTCGAGGAAGACGTCTTCGCCGAGGAACCGCCGCTCGCGGCGCGACTCGCCGGACGGGCTGCCGATCGCGAAGGGCGTCGACGCGGCCTCGCCGGGGTGGGGGTCGGCGGGCGTGAGCTCGTCGCGACCTCGGGCGGAGCCGGCCGAGGCGAGAGAACGTGCACGGGCTTCGTCCAACATCACGGGCATCGACACACCACTTCGCTCGAGGGAGGAGAGAAGGGGGCGGCGCACCACACTCCGCCCCCTTCACGCGAGAGACTCCCCTGGAATCGCCGCGCGGATGAGGAAACCGACTGATCCCTCAGAAAGAAAGACGAGCGGGCGTCCGGAATCTGACGCCCGCTCGCCGAATTCCTCGACGGAGAGGAAGAACTAGCCCTTCAGGGGCAGCACTCGGTACTTGCCCGTCGTGCCCGGAGCGGGCGGGACCACGACGGCGAACTCGCCCTTGCCCTGCACCGGGGCCACCGTGACCTCGGCAGGGAGGCCGGGTGCGAGGGCGGCGGCGCTCGTGCCCTTGAGCGCGCCGGCCTTCACGGCGGCGGCAGCGGCGGCCTTGAGCGCCTTCTTGTCGAGCGCCGAGATCTGGGTCTGGTACTGCAGGGCGATCGAGTCGAAGGTCTCGTCGGGGATCGAGGGGTGCGAGATGAAGACCGTGTCGACGTCGTTGTTGCCGTTCTTGACCTTGAGGCCGGTGTAGCGCTGCTTGCCCACCCAGCCGCGCGCCTGGAAGTCGGCGAACAGGGCGGCGCCGGCCGACCGCCGCGTGGCGACGTGCACGACGAGCAGGATGATGCCGAGCGGGATGAGCACCAGGGGCCCGTACACGTACAGGAACCGCCAGACCTCCGCCCGGCCGGCGCGGCTGCCCGAGAACTCGATCGCCTGGGCGTCGAAGAAGTAGCGGAACATGAGCCGCCAGCTCCAGTCGCTCGCGGAGCCGAGCTGGAACAGGTTCATCGCGATGCCGCCGAGACCCAGCAGGAGGCTGGTGAGGCCGATGCCGAAGGTGGCGCTTCGCGCGCTGACGGCCTTCGCGAACCCGTCGGGCGTGGACAGTTGGTGCTGCACGGTAGCCAGAGTCATGCGCCTGAGGATAGCGGGAGCGCCGGGCGCGCGGCGATGGGGAGATCTCCCCGCCCGCGCCGGCGACAGAATCCGGGCGATCGCACGTCTCCTTAGTGACGTGGCGGGTTCTCCGCACACGTCTGACGGCCGGCCTCACATCCCCGAGGCCGGTCGTCGCCACACGGCATCCGCTCGGATGCGGCGCGGCGTCTGCACGGCGACATGGTGGTGGCCGACACCCGCAGACAAGGGATGCCGGCCACCGGCGGCGGGCGACACCCCCATGCCACCCGCCAGGTTTCCCCCGATCAGGGTGATCGGGGTGGGTGCCTGAGACCGAGACTCGGCACCCATAACTATTGACGATCTCGATGCCGGAATCTGACGGTGCGGCGTCGGATCAGCGGAGGATCGCTTCGATCTGCCGCCGCAGCTGCTCGACCGCCGCGGCGTTCTTCTCGGCGTCGTGCGGGCTCGAGGGCCGGTTCGGCGCGACGTCGAGGGCGATGTGCACATCGCATCCGCGCCGCATGGGTGTCGTGGTGACGCCGATCTCACGCTCCCAGTTCCAGATCGTGCGTCGTGCGCGGAAACGGATCCGCTGGCGCTCGTCGTCCATCTGCAGGTCGCCATGGTCGCCGCCGGCGACGATCCGCTCGACCGCGTCCGCGACGGCGGCTGCGTCGGCGCGGACGTGGAAGCGGACCTCCGCCGCGGATGACGGAGCCGTCAACGCCTGCCACGACGCGAGAGTCGCGTGTTCGCTCATGAGTTCGTCCCTTCCCCCCGGTCTGAACGTGCGGGACGGAACGCCCCTGTAAGAGAGACGAGTGAGCGGTCGGATTCTCGCGGTGGCGGCGCGTGTCAGGCCGCGTCGGGCGGCGCCGCCGCGTCGAAGCGTCGTCCCTCGGGCTTGGACGGCTGGAGCATCAGCACGATGAGGAAGAGCCCGCCGACGCCGGGGAGGAGCGACAGGAAGAACCACGGCCCCGCGAGACCGCCGTCGTGGAGGCGGCGCCACGACAGCGCCAGGGTCGGGACGAGCGTGACGAGCCAGAGCAGGGCGAGGAGGACCAGCCCGAGCGGGATCAGCACCGCCGCGGTGGGCTCCTCGAGGATGCCCGGACCCGCGATGCCGATCTGTTCACGGCTGCCCTCGGCGCCGATCTGCACCGGCTCCGAGCTCTCGAACCGGTGCGCGATGCCGCGCACGAGACCGACGGTGAGCATCGCGCCGGGGACGGCCCCGACGAGCAGCAGGACGAGCATCACCCACCAGTACTCGCTCTTCGAGGCGCGGCCGACGAAGGTCGTCGCGCTCCGCACGTACCGCGAGATCGCCTGCGCCAGGGAGGCCCCGGGCAGGGGCTGGGACAGCGGAGCGGATGCAGGGGGCACGGGTCTCCTCGGAAGAGCGGCGGGCGCGGGGCATCGGGTCGGGCCCTCGGTCAGGACCGTACCGCATCCGCCACCCTGCGGGTCGGCCACGGGGCGGTGTCGCTCCGTGTCAACCCCCTCTCGGCTTCCGTCGGGGCGGATGCTAACTTCGACTGAAACTCGAACGAACGGCTGCAGACCCCGAAATGACCGACTTCTCGAACCTCACGTCCGCGGGCGGCATCCTGACGCTCGTGCGGGACGGCTATGCCTCCTCGCGCGCCGAGATCTCGCGCCTCACGGGCCTCGCGCCCTCCACCGTGACCCTGCGCATCGACGAGCTCATCACCCACGGCTACCTCACCGAATCGGGCGAGGGGCGCTCGCGAGGCGGACGGCGGCCCCGCACGCTCACGGTCGCTGACGCTCAGCGCTATGTCGCCGGGGTCGATCTCGGTGCTCGGCACGCGACGCTGGTGCTCTGCGACACGGCCGGTGAGCCCCTCGCCCGCAAGCGCATCGCCACCGACATCTCCCGGCCGCCGGAGGCCGTGCTGCGCGGCATGCACGAGGAGATCCTGTCGATGGGCGCGGAGTTCCCCGAACGCGAGCTCGCGGGCATCGGCTTGTCGCTCCCCGGTCCGGTCGGCTCGCCCGACGGTCGGGTCATCTCGCCGTCGCGCATGCCGGGGTGGAACGGCATCGATGCGGCGGCGATCCTCCGGGGCATCAGCGGGGTCCCGGTGATCGCCGAGAACGACGCGAACGCAATGGCCTGGGGGGAGTACGTGGTCGGTGGCCGTCGCTCTCCCTACATGATCGTGGTCAAGGCCGGGTCGAGCATCGGGGTGGGCATCATCGCCGACGGCCGCCTGCATCGCGGGGCTCGAGGCCTCGCGGGCGACGTCAGCCACACGGCCGTGGCCGACGGCCCGAAGACACTGTGCTCGTGCGGGCGCTTCGGGTGCCTGGATGCCGTCGCCGGCGGCCGCGCGATCGTCGCGGCGCTCGCAGCCGACGGCCTGCCCGTCGAGGACGTGTCGGACGTGGCGGAGTACGCCCGCGATGCGCACCCGCTGGCGGCGCGGCTGCTGCGCGAGGCGGGGCTGCGCACGGGCGCGGTGGTGGCGACCCTGGTGGGGTTCTTCAACCCCGACCGGGTTGTGATCGGCGGCGCGCTGTCGGCCGCCGAGGCGTTCGTGGCGGGCGTACGGTCGAGCGTCTACGACCTCTGCCTGCCGATGTCGACGAGCGGACTGGAGCTGGTGGAGTCGACGGCCGGGTGGGAGGGCGGGGCCCGGGGTGCCGCCGTTCTCATGCTCGCGGAGCTGCTGGACCCCGCCGCCGTCGACCGTCGCGTCCGCGAACTCCGTTAATCTCCGATTCTTGAACTTATATGTCAAACTAACTGCGATCAATGTAACAAACGCGTTACAGCGTCGTTCTTTTCCTCTCTCGAGACGCTAGTGTCGCCCTCAGGCGGAACATCGGATGTTTCGACCCGGATGACCACGACTCAACCGATGCCGCACTGGCGCGGACGAACAGGGAGATGACATGCAGAAGAAGAGGACGGTCGCGCTCGGCGCGATGGTAGCGATCGGTGCCCTCGGCCTGACGGCCTGCGGTGCCGGTGGCGGCTCGGACTCGGCCGACGGCACCACCACGATCACGTGGAACATGTGGGCCGGCGACACCGAGTCGCAGGAGAAGCTCGAGGCGCAGATGGCGGTCGCGCAGGAGGTCGTCGGCGACGACATCACCATCGAGCTGCAGACCGCTCCGTGGGCGGACTTCTTCACCAAGCTCAACGCGAACATGGCATCGGGCGACATCGCCTGCGTCACCGCGATCAACGGGCAGCGCCTCACCGGCTACACCGACGCCTTCGCGCCGCTCACCGACGACGACCTGAAGACCGCCGGCATCTCCCGCGACGACTACAACCCGGGCGCCCTCAGCGTCATGGAGGCCGACGGCAACCTGTACGGCCTGCCGTACGACACCGCCACGATGTTCCTCTTCTACAACGCCGACCTGTTCGAGCAGGCGGGCGTGGAGCTCCCCACCAACGAGTGGACGGTCGACGACTTCGAGGCCGCGGCGAAGACCATCACCGAGAAGACCGGCGTGAAGGGCTTCGCGGTCTCCATCGACGAGTTCCAGTGGCTCTCGCTGCCGATGGCCGCCTCCGGCCTGCAGCCGGTGAACGAGGACGGCGAGCTCGACCTGACCAACCCCGACTTCGTCGAAGCGGCCAGCTGGTACGGCGAGCTGGTCACCGACCTGGGTGTGTCGAACGCCGTCCCCTCGGCATCCGAGACGACCTGGGACCCGACCCAGTTCGAGAACGGCCAGGCGGCGATGATCATCGACGGCACCTGGAACGCCACCCGCTACACCGACCCGGAGAACGCCTTCACGGGCGGCGCGGTCCGCATCCCCTCCGGCGACGACGGCCCCTACGGCGTCGCGCTCGGCTCGGGCTATGGCATCTCCGCCTCCTGCGAGGACAAGGAGGCCGCGCTCAAGGTGCTCGGCGCCCTCACCGGTCCCGAGGCGCAGGCGGTCATCGCCGAGCAGGGCGGCTACCCCGCGCAGCTCGACAGCCAGGACCTCTACTTCGACTCGCTGCCGGCGGAGACGAAGGACAACCTGACCGCCGCGTTCACGGCCGGATTCGACGGCTCGACCGCCCAGCGCGTGACCGAGGAGTGGACGCAGGTCGCCACCGCGATGCCCACCGAGCTGGTCAGCGTCTACACCGGCCAGACGAGCATGGAAGACGCGCTCGCCAGCCTGCAGTCGCGCTTCGCGAAGTAATCCCTCGAGCGGGTGGGCGGGCCGGATCACCGGTCCGCCCACCCGCTGATCGAGTCTGAGAGAGAGTCATGACCAAGGACCGCCTGGCCTGGTTCACGGATGCCCGTTTCGGGATGTTCGTGCATTACGGGCTGTACAGCATCCCCGCCCGCCACGAGTGGGTGCAGAACTACGAGGAGATCGATCCGTCGGTGTACGAGCGCTACGCGGAGCGCTTCGATCCCGATCTGTTCGACGCCCGCGCGATCGCCCGCACGGCGAAGGAGTCCGGCGCCGGATACGCCGTGCTCACCTCGAAGCACCACGAGGGCTTCTGCCTGTGGGACACCGCGACGACCGACTTCAACGCCGTCGCCCTCGCGGGGCGCGACCTGGTGCGCGAATGGGTCGACGCGCTCCGCGCCGAGGGCCTGAAGGTCGGGATCTACTTCTCGCTGCTGGACTGGCACCACCCCGACTACACGGTCGACCGCCACCACCCGCAGCGCAACCACGCCGACGTCGCCGGACTCAACGCCGACCGCGACATGGCCCGCTACCGCGAGTACCTGCACGCCCAGGTGCGGGAGCTGCTCACCGGCTACGGACCGCTCGACTACCTCTTCTTCGACTTCACCGAGCCCGCCGAGGAGAACGGCCTCCCCGGCAAGGCACCGTCGGACTGGGATGCCGAGGCGATCCTCGCCATGTGCCGCGAGCTGCAGCCCGACATGATCGTGAACGACCGCCTCGGCATCCCCGCCGACCTGGTCACTCCCGAGCAGTACCAGCCCGTCCGGCCGCTGAAGCGCGACGGCGAGCTCGTCGCGTGGGAGGCGTGCCAGACCGTCAACGGCAGCTGGGGATACCACCGCGACAACCTCGACTTCAAGTCGCCCGACATGGTGGTGCGGATGCTGGCGGGCTCGGTCGCCCTCGGCGGGAACCTCCTGCTCAACGTGGGCCCGACCGCGCGCGGCGAGATCGCTCCCCGCGACCGCGAGATCTTCGGCGAGGTGGGGGAGTGGATGCGGCGTCACGACGGCGCGATCCGCGGTGCCGGACCGTCGGACTTCACGCCGCCGTCGGGCGTCGTGTACACCCGGCGCGGGGACCGTCTGTACGTGCACGTCTTCGACTGGCCGTTCGGACTGCTGCACCTGCCCGGTCTCGGCGGCCGCGTCGCGTTCGCCCGGCTGCTGAACGACGGATCCGAGATCCTTTTCCGCGAGGTGCCGCCCTCGCAGGAGGCGTTCAACATGATCCCGGCCGGCCCCGAGCCCGGCACCGTCACGCTCTCCCTGCCCGTGCAGCGGCCCGCCGTCGCCGTGCCGGTGATCGAGCTCACCCTGAGCGAGGCATCATGATCACCACCGAATCCTCGATCGCCCCGCGCCGGCGGTCGAACCGGCTGCGCAACATGGAGCGCTGGCACGCGCTCGGCTTCATCTCGCCCGCGGTGATCGGCCTCAGCATCTTCACGGTGCTGCCCGTCGGCCTCGCGATCGTGATGAGCCTGTTCGACTGGCCGATCTTCGGCACCCGCGAGTTCATCGGCCTCGGCAACTACGTCGAGCTGCTCACGAGCTCGCCGGACTTCTGGCCGGCCCTGCGCAACTCCGTCGTGTTCACGCTGCTCTACGTGCCGATCAACCTCATCCTGGCGCTCGGGCTCGCCCTGCTGCTCGGCCCGCGCATCAAGGGCCGGGCCGTCTTCCGGGTGCTGTTCTTCATCCCCGTCGTCACGCCGATCGTCGCGAACGCCCTCGTCTGGAAGCTCATCCTCCAGCCCGACGGCCTCCTGAACGGCCTGTCGACGACGTGGTTCGGGCTCACCCTGCCGAACTTCCTCGTCGATCAGAACTGGGCGATGATCGCGGTCGTCACCATGAGCGTCTGGTCGGGGCTCGGCTACAACATGCTCGTGCTCACGGCCGCGCTGGAGCAGCTCCCGGCATCCGTCCTCGAGGCGGCGCAGATCGACGGGGCGCGCGGCTTCCGCCTCATGACGAAGGTGGTCATCCCGCTCATCTCGCCGTCGATCTTCTTCGCCGCCGTGATGACGATCATCTCGTCGCTGCAGGTGTTCGCCCAGCCCCAGCTGCTCACCGGCGGCGGTCCGGGCACGAGCACCATCCCGCTGGTGATGTTCATCTACAACACCGGCTTCAAGTTCCAGGACCTCGGGCTCGCCGCCGCCGGCGCCTGGCTCCTGTTCATCATCATCATCGGCATCACGGCACTGCAGTTCCGTGCGCAGAAGAAGTGGGTGCACTATGAGCACTGAGACCCTGAGAGCCGATCCGCGCTCTGCCCTGTCGCCGGCCGTCGCCGCGAAGGGTCCGAAGGACGGACGCCGGGGGCGCCCCCGTCGCCCCGCCGCCGGCACCCGCGACCGCGTGGGCCTGACCGTCGCGTACGTCACGGCCATCATCGCGGCGATCCTGTTCGCGGCCCCGCTGGTCTACGCGTTCTTCTCGGCGCTCAAGCCCTCGAACGAGGTGCTGCTCGCGCCGCCGCGACTGATCGGCAGCGAGGTGAACTGGTCGAACTTCGTCGACGTGTTCTCCTACGCCCCCTTCACGACGTACATCATGAACTCGTTCCTCGTGTCGATCGCGGGCGTGCTCGTCGTGCTGGTCGTCTCGGCGACCGCCGGGTACGCGTTCGGCCGGCTGCGCTGGCCCGGGCGCGACGTCGTGTTCGTGCTGTTCCTCGGCACGCTCATGGTGCCCCAGGAGGTGCTGGTGATCCCGATGTTCGTGGTCATGCAGTGGTTCGGCTGGGTCGACACCTACCAGTCGCTGATCTTCCCGTGGGCGTTCACGGCCTTCGGCACGTTCCTCATGCGGCAGTTCTTCCGCGGCATCCCGTTCGAGCTCGAAGAGGCCGCGCGCGTCGACGGCGCCGGCCCCATCCGAACCTTCGTGCAGGTCGTGCTGCCGCTCGCGGGCTCGGCGCTCGCGGTGCTCGCGGTGTTCACGTTCATGAACTACTGGAACAGCTACCTGTGGCCCCTGATCACCGTGAACGACTACTCCGAGCTCGGCACGCTGCCCATCGGCCTCGCGAGCTTCGCGACGCAGACCGGCACCCGCTGGGACCTGCAGATGGCGGCATCCATCATCTCGATGATCCCGACGGTGATCCTCGTGATCGTGCTGCAGAAGCATCTCGTCAAGGGCATCGCGACCTCGGGGATGGGCGGACGATGAGCGCGGCGAGACCCCGCATCGCGATCCTCGGGATGGCGATCGAGTCGAGCGCCTACGCGGCGCACCGGGCGGACTACCGCGACTTCAGCCCGCTGGTCGGCGCCGAGGTCGTGGACCGCTACCCGTTCCTCGCGGCCGGCACGCCGCTCGGCGACGCGGCGGAGTGGATCGGCGTGTTCTACGCCCGCTCGATCCCCGGCGGTCGCGTGCGCGCCGAGGTCTACGCCGACTTCCGCGAGCGAATGCTGTCGGGTCTGCGCGACCTCGTGACGGACGGCCCGCTCGACGGGATCTACCTCGACATCCACGGTGCGATGAGCGTGGTCGGCATGGACGACGCGGAGGGCGACCTCCTCACCGGCATCCGCTCGGTCGTCGGGCCGGACCCCGTCATCGCCTCACCGATGGACCTGCACGGAAACGTGTCGGAGACGCTCGCGCTCGGCGTGGAGCTGCTCACGTGCTACCGCATGGCGCCGCACGAGGACGCCTGGGACACCCGCGAGCGCGCGGCCAGGAACCTCGTCGACTGGGTCGGCCGTGACGACAGGCCGCGTCGCGCCTGGGTGCGGGTGCCGATCCTGCTGCCCGGGGAGAAGACCTCGACCCGCGTCGAGCCCGCCCGTCGCCTGTACGGCGCGATCCCGGAGCACGAGGCGCTGCCCGGGGTGACGGACGCGTCGATCTGGATCGGGTACGCGTGGGCCGACGAGCCCCGCTGCCACGCGACCGTGCTGGTCAGCGGCGACGACGAGGGCGTGATCGTGCGTGCGGCGGAGACCCTGGCCGCGGATCTCTGGGACGCCCGGGAGGAGTTCGATTTCGTCGGGCCCCCCGGGTCGTTGGACGAGGGGATCGACCGCGCGCTGGCGCATCGGAATGCCGGGGGCGGGAAGCCGTACCTGATCAGCGATTCGGGCGACAACCCGGGCGCCGGGGGCACGGGTGACGTGACCTGGACGCTGGCCCGCCTGCTCGAGATGCCGACGCTCACGGCGGACGACGGGCCCCTGACCTACGTGGCCTCGATCTTCGACGCCACGGCGATCGCCGAGCTGTTCGCGCTGTCTCTCGGTGACGCGGTCGACGTGACCGCCGGTGCGCGGGTGGACTCGCGCGTGAGCGGACCCGTGCGCATCCGCGGCATCCTGCACAGCCTGCACGAGGGCGACCCGGACGCCGGCCGCATCGCCGTCGTGCGGGTCGGCGGGCTGCGCGTGATCGTCACGGAGTTCCGCAAGGCGTACCACGCGACCGCCGACTTCACCGCGATCGGCCTCGACCCGCTGCTCGCCGACATCGTCGTCACGAAGATCGGCTACCTCGAGCCGACGCTCTACGACGTCGCGCAGGGCTGGACCCTCGCGCTCACCCCCGGACCGGTCGATCAAGACCTGCTGCGGCTCGGGCACGAGCGGATCGCGCGCCCCATGTTCCCCTTCGACGCGTTCCCCGAACGCCCCGACCTCACCGCGCGAGTGCTCTGATGGCGGGGATGGACGACGCGATGTCGGATGCCGGCACCGCGGTCGCGGGGCGCCCTGGGGCCTGTCCGCGCACACGGGCGAGGAGACGCCGATGACCGCGGTGCTCGGCATCGACTACGGCGGGACGCGCACCAAGCTGCTGCTCGCCCGGCGTGCCGGAGAGGAGTGGGAGGTCGTCCGACAGGACAGCGTCGCGACGGCATCCGGATCCGTGGTCGCGATCGTCGATGAGGTGCGCTCCTTCGTGGGCGCCGACCCGGTGGCGGCCTTCGGCATCACGGTGCCCGGCGTGCTGGACGAGGCGACCGGCACAGTCGTGCGCAGCACGAACCTGCCCTGGCTCGATGCGACGCGTCCCGCCGACGACGTGCGTGCGGCATTCCCGACGCTCGGGCCCGGCGTCGCCGTGCAGGACGGCTCGGCCGCCGCGCTCGCCGAGGCGACCCTCGGCGCCGGCCACGGGCATCGCGACGTCTTCGTGGTCACCCTCGGCACCGGGGTCGCGGGAGCCCACCTGATCGACGGCGGCATCCGGGCGGGTGCCCACGGCGCGGCGGGCGAGATCGGACACGTCGCGACCGGCGGCGTGCTGCGCTGCAGCTGCGGCGGCGTCGGATGCCTCGAGACCTTCATCGGCGGACGCAACCTCGGGATGCGGTGGGACGCGGTCGTCGGCACCGGCGGACCCTCCGGCGCGCGCGAGGTCGTCGAGGCGGCGGATGCCGGAGACGGTCGCGCCGCCGCGATGCTCGACGAGGCCACCGGCATGCTGGCTCAGGGGCTGCTCGGGCTCGTCGCGACCGTCGACCCGGGCGTCATCGTGCTCGGCGGCGGCGTCGCCCAGGCGCACGAGCGGATCGTGGCACCGACCGTGGCGAAGGTCGCCGCGGGCGCCACGTTCCACGCGGTGCCGCCGATCCTCCCCGCGAGACTCGGCGCCTGGGCGGGTGCCTGGGGTGCGGTGCTCCGCTCGGGAGGGCTCGACGGTCCCTGATCCGTGTGAACGTCGGTCAGGGACTCCCGACAGCCGACCTTTCGCACCGATCCGTGACCGGTGACGAGGGGGTCAGGCGGCGGGACTGGGAGGCGCCTGGGCGTCGCTCCGCCGTCATCCGTGAGGTCGACGGGGTGCGAGGAGAGTGTGGATGCCGAAGCCGATCAGAGCCGGGACGATGCAGAGCAGCAGGACCTGCAGGAGGGGCTCGAAGAGTGGGCGGTTCCACAGGAACACGATCCCCCCGGGCATCGCGGCAGAGAAGAACACGATCGTGCCGAGGCCGCGGGATCGACTGCGACGCTGCTTCTCGCGCGGGGGACGGCGAAGGCGGCCGAGCTGCAGCCCGTAGGCCAGGGACACGATCACGAGGGCGATCGCGACGGCGATGCTGATGTGGGTGGCGGTCTGCTCGGTCATCGGACGCTCTCCTTCGCGGTGTCGCCGGTTCGATGTCTGGTCGTGATCGCGTGGGCGCCGTAGCCGACGGCGAAGGGCAGGGCGATCAGGACGAGGAACTGCAGCCAGAGGGGCCCGAACAGCGGATGCTCGGCGCTCCGAAGCCCGAAGACGGCGAGGACGAGGGGGTAGGCGATCAGCGTGAAGGTCGCCCCGCGCATCCGGCGGTGACGTGCGATGCGGGTGGTGATGCCGAGGCACAGGGCGGCGGTCGCGACGATCACCGCAGATGCGACGAGGACGAAGACCGAGGCGGTCATCGAGTCTCCCTCGGGGGAGGGCGTCGAGAGCATGCGGACGATTCCGACCATGAGGATCATGTCGCCCCTCACTCGTCGGAGTCCGTCGTCGGGTCCGACCCCGATCGGCGCACGTGCTCCGCGACCACCGCGAAACCGAAGCCCACCAGTGCGGGAAGCAGGATGAGCAACGAGTACTGCAGCCACAGCGGCTCGATCACGGGCTCCCGCCACAGCTGCACCGCCGCATAGACCAGCCAGATCGGTCCGAGGATCGCGAGGGCCCAGCGTCGACGCGCGGGCCTGTCACTCCGGTAGGAGGCCACGAGCATGCCCAGGAACAGTGCCCATGCCACCGTTGCCACCGCGAAGAGGATCGGGGCGAATGTCATTTCGTGCCTTTCGCTCGTCGACCCTCCCCAGGATGGACAGCGAGTCGGCGACGTTAGGCGGCGCGACTGGGAGCGGGCTGAGAACGAGCGCCGCGCACGAGATCCGGCGCGGATGCTCAGGCGCGGCGGTACTCCGCGACGATGGCCCCGCGCGACGTCACGACCGAGCGGGTCAGGGTCAGGGCCGAGGGCGCGGTGCCGTCGGCGAAGAGCCGCTTCCCGCCGCCGACCGTGACGGGGAGGATCGTCAGGATGTAGCCGTCGACCAGGTCTGCCTGCTGGAGGGCGTGCAGGAGCGCGGCGCTGCCCAGGAGGATCAGCTCTCCCTCGCCCTGCTGCTTCAGGCGGCCCACGGCCTCGACCGCCTCGCCGTGCAGGAGCGTCGAGTTCGGATGGGGCAGCTCGGTGTCGGCCCGGCGGCTCGCGACGAACTTCGGCGTCTTGCGGAGCACCTCGGTGAAGGGGTTCGGATCGGGCGTCGTGAGCCAGTGCTCGACGAGGTCCGTGTACGTGTGGTGGCCGAAGACCATGCCGACCGTGGCGTTGCCCCCGGCCATGGCCGCCGCGCCGGCCTCGGGGTCGGTGGCCATGTGCGTCGAAGCCCAGCCGCCCCTGGTGAAGCCGCCGGACGTGTCCTCGTCGGGGCGTCCGGGGGACTGCATGATCCCGTCGAGCGAGACGAACTCCACGGCGATGAGCGTGTGCATGGCGGCATCCGTCCTACGGACCAGGGCAGCCCGTTCTCGAGTCACGGTAGTCTGCCGGCCGCCCCGTGCACATCCCCTCCGCGTCCGAGCCGGGTGCGGCGGGTGGGGGGAGCGTAGCGGAAGGGATGCCGGAAGACGACCGTGTGACGCCATCTGACGCCGGGTGTCGCCCCGTGTAGCCCGCCCTTCCCGGCATCCGCGGCCCTGGATACTTTCGGAACTCCCGAGCAACCGAGAGGACCGACCGTGGCATCCGCAAGACACCCCCGCCGCCTCGGCGCTGCCATCGCAGCCGCCGTCGTCACCGCACTGACCCTGACCGCGTGCGCCACGGCGACTCCGGCCGAGACGAACGGCGACGGCGAGCCCGTCACCGGCGGCGACCTGGTCGTCGCGGCTCGCTCGGAACCGCCCCAGCTCAACCCGCTGGTCGATCAGACGGGCGGCGCGCACGTGCTGAGCCCGGTCGTCGACTCGCTGGTGTGGGACAACGGCGACGGCACCTACGGCACCTGGTTGGCGACCGAGTGGGAGGTGTCCGACGACGCCCGCGTGTACACGTTCACGCTCCGCGACGACGTGACCTTCCACGACGGCACGCCCTTCGACGCCGAGGCGGTGAAGGCGAACTTCGACTACGTCGCCGACCCCGCCAGCAAGTCCACCGGATCGGTCGCGAAGCTCGGACCGGTCGCCGAGGTGCTCGACGAGTACACGGTGCGCATCACGCTCGAGCAGCCGGAGTCCACCTTCCTCACGCTGATCGCGGCGCCCTACTTCGGCATCGTCTCGCCGACGCAGCTGCAGGACGACCCCGAATCGCTCGCCTCGACCGTCGTGGGCACCGGCCCCTTCGTGTTCGACGAGTGGGTCAAGGGGCAGAGCCTCCGCTACGTGCGCAACGACGATTACGACTGGGGCCCCGAAGGGACCCACGAGGGCGCGGCGTACCTCGACACGATCACGTACCGATTCCTCCCCGAGGACCAGACCCGGTACAACGCGCTGCTCACGGGCGAGGCCGACATCGTCGACTACATCGCCCCCGAGTACGCGGAAGAGGCGAAGGCCGACGACCGGTACGAGTCCGACGAGTTCCTGCTGCCTGGTGTCGGCTTCTCGCTGCACCTGAACACCCGCACGACGCCGTTCGACGACGTCCGGGTGCGGCAGGCGCTGCTCACCGGCATCGACCGCGAGGCCATCGTCGCGAGCGCGACGTTCGGCGCGTACCCGGTGCAGGAGTACCTGGCCACCACGACGCCCGACTTCAAGAAGGACCTCGAGAACACGATCGAGTTCGACGCGGGTGCCGCCGCCGACCTGCTCGACGAGGCCGGCTGGAACGGGACGGATGCCGACGGCTACCGCACGAAGGACGGTGCCCGTCTGAGCACCACGGTGCCCTACGCCGACAACGACCAGCTCGCCCAGCGCACGCTGGAGCAGGTGCAGATCGACGCGAAGGAGCTCGGCTTCGAGCTCGTGCTGCAGCCCGTGCCGGCCGCGGACTTCTCGCAGCGGCTCTACAGCGGCGAGTACGGCATCATGCCGTCGTTCCAGTCGGAGGCGACCGGCATGCAGCTGTGGCGCCTGTACGGCGGGGACAACGTCTCGGACGGCACGACCATCGGCTCGAACGCCTCGTTCCTCGCGGATCCCGAGCTCGACGGCATCCTCGCCCAGGCCCGCGCCTCGGCCGATCCGGCGGCGCGCGCCGACTTCTACGGCCAGGCGCAGGAGCTGCTTCCCTCGCTCGCCCCGTCGATCCCGCTGTACTCGCGGGCCCGCGTGGTGGCCTGGCAGCCGAACGTCCACGGCGTCGCGTGGGACTACGCGTGGCCGCAGCCCTACCTGTTCGACGCCTGGAAGAACTGACCCTTTCTCGGGGCGGCCCTTCGTCTCGCTCCGCTCGCTCAGGAACCGGGAGATCCGGTTCGCTCGCTCAGGAACCGGAGCTCACCCGGTTCCTGAGCGAGGAGCGTCGCGACGAGACGAAGGGCCAACCCGCATCACCGGAGGAGAAGCATGAGCGCCGTCTGGAGAGTGCTGCGCCGACTGGGCGTGAGCCTGATCACGCTGCTCGGTGCGGCGACGCTGACGTTCTTCGCGCTGCGGCTCGTGCCCGTCGATCCGGCGTTCGCGATCCTCGGAGCGGGTCAGCAGCAGGTCGACATCAGCCCCGAGGTGCTCGCGGTCGTGCGGCAGGAGTACCACCTCGACGAGCCGCTGATCGTGCAGTACCTCCTCTACCTCGGGCGACTCGTGCGCGGAGACCTCGGCATGTCGTACGTGCAGGAGCAGCCCGTCGCCCCGCTGCTGCTCGCCCAGGCGGGTCCGACCGTGGCTCTCGCGCTCGCCGCGGTCCTGCTCGCCGTGGTGATCTCGCTCGTCGGCGGGGTGCTCACCGCCGGGCGCCGTCTGCCGAGCTGGATCTCGTCGGGGGTGGAGCTCGTGCTCGCGTCGACCCCGGTCTTCTGGCTCGGCTTCGTGCTCATGCTCGTGTTCGCGGTGTGGCTCCGGGCGCTGCCCATCCTCGACAGCGGCGACCTGCGCTCGCTCGTGCTGCCCGCGCTGACCCTCGCCCTGCCCACGGCCGCGCTGCTGCTGCAGGTGCTGCGACAGTCGCTCGACGACGCGCTCGAGCAGCCGTTCATCCTCTCGGCTCGCGCGCGCGGCCTGAGCACTCTCGCGGTGACGGTGCGGCACGCCCTCCGGCATGCGGCGGTGCCCTACTTGACGATGCTCGGCTTCTCGTTCGGCGCGCTGCTCGGCGGCGCCGCGATCACCGAGACGCTCTTCAGCCGCCCGGGTCTCGGACGTCTGCTCGTCGACTCGGTCGCGGCGCAGGACATCCCGGTGGTGATCGGCGTGGTGCTCGTCGCCACGGCGGTCTTCATCCTCGTGAACACGATCGTCGACCTCTCGTACGCGCTGGTCGATCCGCGGGTGCGCGAGACCGGCCGCGCGCCGACCGAGCCGCTCGCCGCGGGCGTCGCGACCTCGGATGCCGTCACGGCGCCCGAGCCGGTCGTCGACGCCGAGCCCGGTACCGCGCCTGGAGCCGACCCTGCGCGCCCGGCGTCCGAGACCGAGGAGGTCCCCGCATGAGCGCCGGTGTCGTCGCCGAAGCCGTGACCGCCCGGCAGCACGTCCGCTGGCGCGGGTGGGTGCGTCTGGCCGCCGATCTCGGCACTCTGCTGTGCGCCCTCGTGCTCGTCGTGTTCGTGCTGGCCGCCGTCTGGCCGCAGCTGCTCACGGGGCAGGACCCGCTCGCCGCCGACCGGTCGTTGATCCTCGCGGCGCCGTCGGCGCAGCATCCGCTCGGCACCGACGAGATCGGACGCGACGTCTACGCTCGCATCGTGTTCGGCGCACGCAGCTCCCTCGTGCTGGGCTTCGGCGCGGTCCTGATCTCGCTCGTGTTCGGCACCGTCTTCGGACTCGTCGCCGGGCTCTCGAACCGCGTCGTCTCGACCGTGACCCTGCGGCTCACCGACATCGGAGCGGCGTTCCCCGAGCTGGTGCTCGCCATTCTCATCCTCGCCCTGTTCGGCGGCGGACTCGCGACGGCCACGATCGCGATCGGCATCGCCGGCATCCCGTACTACGTGCGGGTGGTGCGAGGCGAGACCCTGCGCGTGCGGAACTCCGCCTACATCGAGGCGTCCCGCGGGATGGGACTGTCGCGCGCGCGGGTGCTCGGGCGGCACGTGCTGCCGAACGCCGTGCGCCCGGTCGTCGTCATCGCCACGATCGGCCTCGGCGGCGCGACGCTCGCCGGGGCGGCGCTGTCGTTCCTGGGCCTGGGGAGTCCGCCGCCGATACCGGAGTGGGGGTCGATGCTCTCGAACGCGCGCAACTTCCTCACGCTCGGATGGTGGGCCGCGGTGTTCCCCGGACTCGCAATCACCCTGTTCGTCATCAGCACGACCGTTCTCGGCCGGCGGCTGCAGGCACGTCTGGAGGGACGCGGATGAACGCGCTGATCAGAGTCGAGGGACTCCGGGTGTCGTTCGGCGGCCGCGTCGCCGCCGACGGCGTGGGGTTCGAGATCGGCCCGGGCGAGTGCGTCGCGCTCGTGGGGGAGTCGGGCTCGGGCAAGTCGGTGAGCGCTCGCAGCCTTCTCGGCCTCGTCGGCGCCGGATCGCGGGTGGATGCCGCGGTGCTCGAGATCGACGGACAGGATGCCCGGCGCTTCTCCGAGCGGCGGTGGCGTCGTGTTCGCGGGCGTCGCATCGGGTACATCCTTCAGGACGCCCTGTCGTCGCTCGACCCCCTCCGCACCGTCGGAGCCGAGGTGCGCGAGGCGATCCGCGCGACCGGCGGCCCGCGCGGTCGTGCCGCGCGCGAGCAGGCTCTCGACCTGCTCCGCCGCACCCATGTGCCCGACCCCGAGACCCGCATCGACGAGCGACCCGCCCAGCTCTCCGGCGGACAGCGCCAGCGCGCGCTGATCGCGACCGCCCTCGCCGGGGACCCGGCCGTGCTCATCGCCGACGAGCCCACGACCGCCCTGGACGTGTCGGTGCAGAAGCAGATCCTCGCGCTGTTCGGCGAGCTGAAGGCGCAGGGCATCGCGCTGCTGCTCATCAGCCACGATCTCGCCGTGGTGTCGCAGCTCGCCGACCGGGTCGTGGTGCTCCAGGGCGGTGCGGTCGTGGAGTCGGGCGACACCGCCGACGTGCTGTCGTCGCCCGAGCATTCGTACACCCGGTCGCTCATCGACGCCGCGCCCCGCTTCGAGGCCCCGCCGGACGCCGACGCGGACGTTTCCCGGCCCCTGAGCGAGGAGCGCAGCGACGAGACGAAGGGCGTCACCCGGGATGCCCCCGACGTCGTGCTCGCCGCCGAGCACGTGAGCAAGACGTTCCGCCTTCCCGGGGGAGGGGAGCGCCAGGCGCTGAAGGGCGTCTCGGTCGCGGTGCGCCGGGGCCGATCCCTCGGGGTCGTCGGCGAATCCGGGTCGGGGAAGACGACGATCGCCCGCATCCTGGCGGGCTTCGAGACGCCCGATGCCGGGACGGTCAGGCGTGGGGGCGACGACCCCCGCGACGTGCAGTTCGTGTACCAGGACCCGGGGGTGTCGTTCGATCCGCGGTGGACGGTCGGGCGGCTGCTCGACGAGGCGGTGGGGCTGCGGCATCCGTCCCTCGCACGCCGCGAGCGGTCCGCCCGGGTGCGCGGCTGGCTGGAACGCGTCGGCCTCGCCGCCGGCCTCGTCGACCGCCGCCCCGCGTCGCTCTCGGGTGGCCAGCGCCAGCGCCTCGGCATCGCCCGGGCGCTCGCCGTGGAACCGGCGGTCGTCGTGCTCGACGAGCCCGTGTCGGCGCTCGACGTGGCGGTGCAGAAGCAGATCCTCGAACTCATCGCGCGGCTGCAGGCCGAGACCGGCGTCGGCTACCTCTTCATCTCGCACGACCTCGGGGTGATCCAGAAGGTCTGCGACGAGGTCGTGGTGCTGCAGGGCGGCGTGGTGCGCGAACAGGGTCCGACGTCTCGGGTGCTCCGCGACCCCTCCGACGCGTACACGCGGATGCTCATCGACGCGGTACCGTCGCTCCCCGCACGCTGATCCCGCCGCTCGCCCGTCTGCGAAGGGCGTCCCGGGCGGCTCAGCTCACCAGCATCCGCAGCGTGAGGACGGCGGCGAGCACCACGACGACCGCCCCGACCCCGAACACCCCCGGGCCCGCGCGAGGCGGATCCGGGGGTGTCGGGGTGCGGGTTCAGCTCTGCTCGCTGTACCAGTCGAGGATCTGGCTGCCGGTCATGAAGACGGCACCGGGGTGGGCATCGATGTGCTCGAGCGCCTCGCGCAGGTAGCGGGCGCGGTGCGGCGCTCCCATGATGTACGGGTGAACGACCAGCGCCATGACGCGGGCCGAGTCGCTCGCCTCGGCGTCGTGGTGGATCTGCTCGAACTGGTCGATCGCGCGCTGGCGGTACTCCGCGGCGGCATGGTGCTGGATGAGCATCATCGCCACGTCGTTGCACTCCTGCGTGTACGGGACGCTCGTGAGTGATCCGCCGGCCGTCTTCAGCGATACGGGCTGGTCGTCGAGCACCCAGTCGCACACGTACTCGTAGCCGTTGTCCTGCAGGATCTCCGGCGTCTCCCACGTCTCGGTGAGGCCGGGGCCCAGCCAGCCGCGCGGGGGCCGGCCGGTGGTCGACGCGATGGCCTCGGTGGTGAGCCGGATGTCCTCGCGCTCGTCATCGACCTTCTGCATGTTCTTCTGCGTGAACCCATGGCCGATGAACTCCCAGTCGCGCGCCAGGGCAGCGTCGGTGATCTGCGGGTAGGTCGTGATCGCCTTGCCGTTGATGGCGAGGACGGCGGGGATGCCGAGGTCGTCGATTATCTCGGCGATGCGCCAGAATCCGACCCGGTTGCCGTACTCGTGCCAGGCCCAGTTCGGCACATCCGGCGTCGGCACTCCTCCCGCCGGAGGGGTGAGGACGGTGCGGGGCATGGGCTGGTCGGCGGCCCACTCCTCGACGTTCACGATGAGCCAGACCGCGACGCGTGCGTCGCCGGGCAGACGCAGCGGCGCGCGCTCCGTGATGGGGGTGTACGGGATCCGCTCGTGCGGGTGCATCTTCTCCATGGTGTTCTCCGGTCAGTCGACGATGGTGACTTCGAGGTCAGCGGCACCGGTCACGCTGACGGTGACGGTGTCGCCGACGTGCAGCTCTCCGACCCCGGCGGGAGTGCCGGTCATGATCAGATCGCCCGGCTCGAGGCGGTACTGGGCGGAGAGGCGGGAGACGATCTCGGCCGGCGACCAGATCATCAGGTCGAGGGTGCTCGTCTGGCGGACCTCGCCGTTCACGCGGGCCTCGAGGGATCCGGCATCCGTCACCGACAGGTCGTCGACGCGGGTGATGGCGCCCACCGGGGCCGAGGCGTCGAAGGCCTTACCCATCTCCCACGGCCAGGAGCGGTCGCGGGCCTCGAACTGGAGGTCGCGGCGGGTCAGGTCGAGACCGGTGGCGATGCCGAACACGTGCCGGGCGGCATCCGCGACCGCGATGTCTGAGCCGCCTCGGCCGATCGCGAGCACCAGCTCGCCCTCGAACTCGAACGACTCGGTGGCGACGGGGTAGGGGATCTCGCTGCCCGGTCCCCGCACGGCATCGCGCGGCTTCTGGAAGAAGAACGGATCGTCGCGCTCGTCGGCTTCGCCCATCTCGCGGATGTGCGACACGTAGTTGCGACCGACGCAGTAGATGCGGCGCACGGGGAACCGCGACTCCTCGCCGACGACCGGGAGGGTCTCGGGGGCGAGCGCAGGGGGCAGGGGGAGAGTGGTCATGATGGTTCCTTCCGGCTCAGCGAGCCATCCGCTTCGGGTCGAGGAGGAGGGAGGCGACGGCGCCCACGGCCGCGATGCCGCCGATGACGATGATGCCCGTGAGCTGCCAGCCCATCTGGGTCGCGGCGGCGCCGATGACGTAGCCCGAGAACGCGGCGGGGATGTACAGGGCCGCGATGAACAGACCCGACGCCTTGCCGGCGAGCGGAGCGGCGACGGCCTTGACGTGGTAGCCGGCGAGGTTCACGTAGGTGGTGCCGCTGATGACTGCGCCCCACAGGAACGAGAACACGGCGTGGAACGCGAAGGATGCCGGACCGGTGAACAGGAGCACGGCGAGGGCGATGCCGATCACGAAGCTCCCCGGCAGGACGAGCCGGGCGGAGAAGCGGTCGCCGAGGTAGCCGCCGACGACGGAGAGGATGGCGCCGAGACCGAAGATGCTCATGACGCCGACCTTCTCGCCCACGTCGAAGCCGAGTCCTTCCTGGAGGTACGTCGGGTACATGCCGAGGTAGCCGTAGATGAGCAGTCCGCCGGCGATGGTGGAGAGCACCAGGAGCACGCTGTTGCGGTTGCGGAGAGTGGCGGGGAGGGCGGCACCGCCGACGGCGACGGTGGTCGTCGTGGTGGGGGTGGGGGCGTCGACCTCGACCGCGGCCTCGGTGGACGCCTCGGTGAGCCAGCGGCGCACGAAGATGGCGACGGCGACGATCGCGACGGCGCCGAGCAGCCCGAAGACGATGAGCGGCATGCGCCAGTCGTGTGCGGCGAGGAGGGCGCCGCCGACGACGGGGCTGATCGCCGCGCCGACGGCGAACGACAGGTTGACCGACCCGATCGCGACGGCTCGATGCCGGGTGAAGTACGACGCTGCGATGGCCAGCAGGGCGGTGAGCTGCATCGCCTCGCCGAGGCCCGACAGGGCGCGGTAGACGAACATGTCGAGGAAGCTGTGGGAGAGGGCCGTCATCAGCGTCGTGATCGAGAAGACGAAGATGCCGATGATGACGATGAGCTTGCGGCTGAGGCGTGCCATGAGGAACGCCGTCGGGATGCCGGCCAGACCCATGCCGAGGGTGAACACGGTCGAGAGGAGACCGGCATCCGCGAGGCCGAAGCCGTACTCCTCGCGCACGTCGGTGACGAGGAGCGGGAAGAGCTGACGGTCCATCGCGTTGATGACGTACGACAGCAGCAGGATCGCGAACATCGCGATGGCCATCGACGTGCGGTGGTTCGGACGGGTCGTCCGCTCCTGCGTCGAGGCGGGGGTGGTGGCGTTCACGGGCGATAACTCCTTTGTCATCTGACGGGTTGCCGCCACTGTATACAGAATATGCAACGCATGCAAGGTATGCAGATCGGCGGGAGTCGCGTTACGCTGAAAGCCCCCGCGACGAGAGGTTGCCGCCATGAGCGTCTTCGACAGCACCACACGCCCCGCCAGTGCTGCGGACGAGAGCTACGCGCGCCTCCGAGACCTGCTCACCTCCGGCGACTTCCAGCCCGGCGCTCGTCTGCCCGAGAACGACCTCAGTGCACGGCTCGGAGTGAGCCGCACGCCGCTTCGCGAAGCGCTGCGCCGCCTGCAGAGCGACGGGCTCCTCACCATGACGTCGCGCGGCGTGATGGTCAGCAACCCGAGCCGGCAGGACATGATCGCCCTCTACAGCTACCGCGCGGCCCTCGAGGGGCTCGCGGCGGAGCTCGCGGCGAAGCGGATGCAGGAGGGCGAACTGTCCCCCGCACAGGTCTCCCGTCTCCGGGCGCTGCGGGAGCGGGTCGAGCAGGGAGTCGACGCCCCCATGACGGCATCCGCGAACCTGGAGCTGCACCGCTACATCGCCCAGCTGTCCGGGAACGAGTTCGTGAACGACGCGCTGTCGCGGGTCTGGGACCTCATCTCGATCGCGAGCGTGCAGAACATCGGGGAGGATCGCGCCTGGCGCGGCGAGATCGACGACCACCACCGGGAGATCGTCGATGCGATCATCGCCGGAGACGGCGCGACGGCGTTCCGCGCCGCCCGCACCCACGTCGAAGCCGCCGGGAGCGTCTACGCCTCCCAGCATCCCGACGGCCGCTGACCTCGCCGTGCTCGACATCCTCCTCGTCGTCGCCGCGGGAGTCTGCGCCGGCGCCGTGAACACCGCCGTGGGCTCCGGCTCGCTCATCACGTACCCGGCGCTGCTCCTCGCCGGGCTGCCGCCGGTCGTGGCGAACGTGACGAACACCATCGGCCTGACCCCCGGCTCCGTCATGGGTGCGGTCGCCTTCCGGAAGGAGCTGCGCGCACACCGCCGGATCCTCGCCGTGCTGCTGCCCGTCGCGATCGCAGGCGGGGTGATCGGTGCGGCGCTGCTGCGCATCCTCCCCTCCGACGTCTTCCGGTTCGCGGTCCCGGTGCTGGTGATCGGAGCGGCGGTGCTCGTCGGCGTGCAGCCGCTCCTCCGGCGCCGCGCCTCTTCGCCGGAGTCGCCGCGATGGGCAGCCCTCGTCGCCGCCGTCGCCGCCGCGAGCATCTATGGCGGGTACTTCAGCGCCGCGCAGGGCATCCTGCTGCTCGGCATCCTCGGCGTCCTCCTCGGCGGGGAGCTGGTGGTGCAGAACGCGCTCAAGAACGCGCTCCAGGCGGTGGTGAATCTCGTCGCCGCGGTCTTCTTCCTCCTCACCTCGCCGTTCCACGCCGGATTCGTGCTGTGCGTCGCCGCGGGAGCGCTCGCCGGGGCCCCGCTCGGTGCGTGGTTGTCACGCCGGATCCCCGAGCGCGCGTTCCGGATGTCGGTCGTGGTCTTCGGGATCGCGGTGGGCCTGATCCTGGCGCTTCAAGCCGCCGGTGTACTCTGACGCGAGGCCGCTCCGCATCTGGAACGGCCCGAAGCGGCGTGGCGAGCAGGTTCGATCGTCCGTCCGCAAGGGGGTTGATGCCTCGCTCTCCGGCGCACACACTACGGAGGGAGGTCGTCGATGTCAGTGCGAGTGAGTGTGGTGGTCCCGGTGTACAACCCGGGGACGGCGATCGATGAGCTGATCGCGTCTCTCGACAGGCAGACGCTCGCGCAGGACAGGTTCGAGCTGCTGCTGTGCGACGACGGATCGGATGCCGAGACGCAGGAGAAGCTCGCGCTCATCGCTCGCGACCGCCCCTACGTGCGCGTCGCGAACCTGCCGCACTCCGGCTGGCCCGGCACGCCCCGCAACCACGGCATCGACAACGCCGCGGGCACCTACCTGCAGTTCGTCGACCAGGACGACCACCTCTTCCCCGAGGCGCTGGAGCGCCTGTGCGACTACGCCGACGCGCACGCCTCGGATGTCGTCATCGGACGTGAGGTCGGCGTCGGCCGCAGCCTGCCGAAGCAGATCTTCCGCCGCGACCTCCCCCGCGCCACGCTCGGCAAGGACCCGATCCTCGAGCTCCTCACCCCGCACAAGATGTTCCGCACGGCGTTCCTGCGGGAGAACGGCATCCGCTTCCCCGACGGCCGCGTGCGGCTGGAAGACCACCTCTTCGTGATGCAGGCGTACTTCGCGGCCGAGACGATCTCCGTGCTCGCGAGCGTGCCCTGCTACGCGTGGGTCAAGCACCCGGGCAGCGCGAGCTCGTCGCGCATCGACCCCGAGACCTACTTCCCGCACCTCGAGACGGTGCTCGACGTCGTCGAGGCGCACACCGAGCCGGGGCGACTGCGCGACCGTCTTCTGCGCCACTGGTATCGCGGGAAGATCCTCAAGCGGCTCTCGGCGAAGCAGATGTCCCGGTACCCGGACGAGTATCGCCAGCGGTTCCTCGACGTCGTGCAGCCGCTCGCCGAGCGCCGGTTCGGCCCGGGTGTGGACGCCGGGCTCGCCTTCCCGCACCGCGTGCGCTCCGCGCTGCTCCGCGCCGACCGCCGAGACGACCTGCTCCGCCTGGCGCAGTTCGAGACGCAGGTCGAGTGCCGTGCCGACGTCGTGTCGGCGCGATGGACCCGCGGCGGTGGCCTCGCGCTCACCGTGCGGGTGCACCTGGTCCACGAGGGCGAGGAGGCGCTCGTCTTCACTCCGGCGAATGCCGACGGCATCCGCACCTGGCGGCCGCCGTCCTGGTTGGAGGATCTCGCCCCGGCGTTGACCGACGCGAGCCGCGATCTTCGCGACGACCGGGTCGAGCTGTACCTCCGCGCCGGGGACGCGGCCGAGGAGCGGCGCCTCGCCGGCCGAGGAGCACGCGACCTCGCCGCCGTGAAGGTGTCGATCGACCCCCTCAAGGCGTTCGGCCCCGACGACGAGACACGACGGGCGGAGCTGCGCGTGCACGTGCGACACGCGGGCTGGTCGTTCGACGCACCGCTCACGGCGGATGCGGCCGTGCTCGCCGAGGCAGGGCGCTCGCCCTTCCTCGCCGGCCGGCGCATCGAGCTGCGCGCGGGGGAGGACGGCGTCGTCGAGCTCCGCCGCGAGTGGCCCGGCGGTCGTCTCCGCGACGCCGCCGGCCGCACGGTCCGTCGCCTGCGCGCGCTTCTCCGCCGCTGAGCCCGGGTCCCGGTCGGCGGATGCCGGGTGGACGAGAGACGGTCAGCGTTCGGCGGACCGGGGGCCCAGCACGCGCAGCGTCGACAGGGCCGTCAGCAGGCCTGCGCCATCGGAGGCCAGCGCGTACTGCTCGACCTCCTGCTCCAGGCGGGCGAGGTGCTCGTGCATGCGCTCGCGAGCGGCGTCGGCGTCGCCGTTGCGGATCGCTTCGTAGAGGCGGCGATGCTCCGCGGCGGAATCGGCCAAGGTCCCGCGGCTCGACGTGATGAGATCCAAGGCGTCCTCGACACGCTCCACCGCGGGCGCGGTCATGCTCTCGATGAGCGCCTCGAACATGGGACTCTGGGCTGCCCGTGCGACGAGCAGGTGCATCTGCATGCCGACGGTTCGGTACCCGAGGGCGCCGGTCCGGGCAGCGTCCTCGTGCGCGACGACTTCGCTGGCGAGAGCGGACATGTGGTCGTCGTCGCGGCGGAGAGCAGCCAGGTAGGCCGCCTCTCCCTCGATCACTCGACGAGCCCTCAGCCAGTCGAGCAGCTCCGACACCGACCGGAGCTCGAGCGCGCGGTCGAAGGTCTCGTCTCGTCGAGCCTGAAGACGACGGAGCTCGAAAGCCTCGCGCCCGGTGGTCGTGAGCACGCGGCCCTTCCGTCCGACCGCGCGCGTGAATCCGAGAGCGTCGAGTCTGGCGAGCATGCGAGAGACGCTGGCCTCGCTGATGCGCACGCCGTTCTCCTCCAGCATCCGCAGCGCGATGCGTGCGCCGACCGGATGCTCTTGATCGCCGATCGACATCAGCAAGGTCAACTCATCCGGGAGGAGTTCGGACAGTCCGGCCGTGTCGATCGCGCTCATCGGTGATTGCTCGCTGCCCTTCGGTTGAGAGCCCATACTATTATCCGTCATACTGGGTATACGTTCCGCAGATATGAGGAACATGATGGATGGAGGAAAGATGACGGACCAGACAGAAGTCGTGCACTCGCTGGACAACGACGAGCTGATCGAGCTCTATCGTGCTGCCGGCTTCGGAGGCCGTGTGGGTTGGGGGCGCAAGGCGGCCGTCCTCGTGATCGACATGGCCGGGACGTGGACCGAACCCGAGGCGATGATCGGCTCGGATCTCCGTGGCGTCACCGCGGAGATCAAGCGAGTGCTCGATGCGGCTCGCGCGGCCGAAGCGCCCGTGATCTTCACCACCATGGCCTACGACCCGAGCTTCTCCGACGTCACCAAGGTCAGCCGATTGAAGACCCCGCACGCCGAGAAGATGATCCGTGGGCAGGCCAGCGCACAGGTGATCCCGGAGCTGGAGCGTCGCCCCGACGAGGCCTTGATCGAGAAGCCGCGGGCGAGTGCGTTCCGCAACACCAATCTGGTCAGCGTGCTCGTGGACCAGGGAGTCGACACCGTCGTCATCGTCGGCTGTTCGACCAGCGGCTGCATTCGCTCGACCGCCGAGAGCGCGGTCGATCTGGGATTCCACGCTCTGGTTCCGCGTGAGGCCGTCGGCGACCGCTCGGCCTCCGCACACGTCGCGAACCTGTTCGACATCGATCAGCGGTACGCAGACGTCGTCGGCGTCGACGACGTGATCGCCCACTTCGCGGAACGCGACTGATGCGGGTCGTGGTCACCGGCGCCCGAGGGTTCGTCGGTCGGGCTCTCATCCGTCAGTTGGAGAGCGCCGGTGGCCACGAGATCCGACCGGTGGACTCCGAGCTCGACCTGCGAGACGAAGCGGCTGTGCGTCGTCTGCTCGAGGATGCTCGTCCCGATGTCGTGATCCACCTGGGCGGTGTCTCCGGGCCGATGGTCGCCGCTGACGACCCGGTCCGCGTGACGGCGGTGAACGCGGTCGGGACGATCACGGTCCTCGATGCGGCTGCTGCCCTCGATCGCCCGCCGCTCGTGATCGTGGCGTCCAGCATCGCGGCAGTCGAGCAGGCCCTGACCGGGCCGCGCACCGTCTATGCGGCCACCAAGCGATTCGTGGAGGACGCGGCAGGGGCGTTCCGCGCTCGGGGTGTGCGCGTGATCGCAGCACGTCTGGGCTCGGTGTACGGGCCCGGTCGCTCGACCGACCACGTCGTCGACCGACTGGCTCGTTCCATCCTGCGAGACGGTGAAGCGGTATACGACCCGGAGGTGCTCGAGCCGCTCGTCCACGTCGACGACGTCGCTCGCCTGATCCTCGGTCTGGTGACGGCCGCGGCGCGCCAACGGCTCTCCGAGACGTACACCTTCGTCCAGGCGCTCGTGCCGCATGAGGAGATCGCGCGAACGGTCGCTGCTGCCCTCGGGAAGACCGTCATGACGCGGCACACGCTCGGGACGCGGTTGCGGTGGACCGAGCCCTTGGACAGCAGGGCGCTGCTGCGCGACACGGGCATGGCCTTCGCGGTGCCGCTCTCGGAGGGCCTCGCGCGCACCGCGTCGTCTGTCACAGCATGACATCGCCGCTGTTCGGGCCCAGCGTCTGCCCGGTGTAGAGATCTCCGCCCGGGCTGCTGGCGAGGAGCAGGACCGAGGGCACCACCTCTTCCGGGGTGCCGAAGCGGGGGATGACGAGTTCGGCGAGCTTGCCCGCACGCCAGTCGTCCGTGACCTCGCCCATCAGTCGTGTCTGGATCGGCCCGGGGGCGACGCAGTTCACGGTGATGCCGTGCCGGCCGACCTCGCGTGCGACCGACTTGGAGAACGCGATCACTCCGGCCTTCGCTGCGGCATAGTGCGCGTGCTCCTCGCTCCCCTTCTGTCCGACCTGTGAGGAGATCGAGATGACGCGGCCTCCGCCTGCCGCGATCATGTGCGGGAGCACCGCGCGCGTCGGCAGGAACACGCCGGTGAGGTTGACGTCGAGCATGCGCTGCCATTGCTCCAGAGAGATGTCCACCACTGGTGCGGGAGTGGAGATGCCCGCATTGTTGACGAGCACATCGACTCGGCCGTGTCGTGCCAGCGCCGTGTCGACCAACGCGGCGGACGTCTCCTCCCGGGCGATGTCCCCGTGCACCAGGTCGACCTGGGCCCCGAGAGCGCGGAGCTCGTCGGCGAACCCCTGCATATCGTGCGAGGAGTCGATCAGGTGGTTGAGGATCAGGTGGGATCCGGCTCGTGCGAAGGCGAGTGGGATCTCACGGCCCATGCCGGGGCCGCTGCCGGCTCCCGTGACGATGACGACGCGATCGCGCAGGCTTTCGAACATCAGCTCCTCCTCCCGACCTCACCGAGGCCGCTTGTCCTGCCGTGAATGTATCATCAATGACACATGTCTCTTGCTTTCGACGAATAGGAGTTGCGGTGCGGACAGCTAACCACGGTGTCGATGTCGTCATCCGAGGAGGTCGGGTCGTCACGGACTCGACCGAGGGTGCCTTCGACATCGGAATCGCAGACGGTGTCATCGCGGCGATCGGCGAGCCGGGCTCCGTCGTCGCGGACGAAGTGATCGACGCGTCGGGATGCGTCGTGATCCCGGGCGGCATCGACCCGCACACGCACATCCAGTGGCCCCTCGCCAACGGGGGAACGGCCCAGGACACCTTCGAGTCCGCGACCCGACGCGCCGCCGCCTGGGGCACCACCACGCTCGTGGACTTCGTGCCTGGCGCCCCCGGATCACTCCTCGCCGCCGCGGATCGCCGACTCGGCCAGGCGGAGGGCGCGGTCATCGACTACTCGCTCCACCCCGTGGTGACCGAGCTGAACGAGAGCACGATCGCAGAGATCCCCGCGCTGATCGAGCGCGGTCTCGCGTCGTTCAAGGTGTACACGACCTACGGCTCCCGTCTCGAGAGCGCCGACATCCGGCGCTTCATCCGCGTAGCGGGCGAGGCCGGCGGCCTGCCCGGCTTCCACGCGGAGCACCATGCGCTGCTCGAGGATGCGCTCGCCGCCACTCGGAAGCTCCGCGGGACCCGTATCGGCGACTTCCCGGCGAGTCGACCGGGGCACACGGAGGCCGCATCGATCCGCGAGATCACGGGCTACGCCGAGGAGTTCGGAAGCCCGGTGTACATCTATCACGCCTCGGGTCTCGATGCCCTGAGGCAGATCGAGGAGGCCCGAGCGGCCGGCACGGACGTCCGTGCCGAGACCTGTGCGCACTACCTCGTGTACGACGACTCGGTGTATGCCGGCGCCGACGGATGGAAGTACGTGATCACACCTCCCATCCGGCCGGAGGCGGACAGGGAGGGCATGTGGCGCGCCGTTGCCGACGGGCGGCTGGACGCCGTGGCATCCGATCACTGCGCGTACTCCGTCGCGGACAAGGCCGCAGGGTTCGAGGACTTCACCGCCATGGAGCCGGGTGCGCCGGGCATCGCCTCGCGCATGCCTCTGCTCTGGGACCGCGGGGTGCGGTCGGGCAGGCTCAGCCTGCGACAGTTCGTCGACATCAACTCCACGCGCCCTGCCGCGGCGCTCGGCCTCACCGCGAAGGGGCGGATCGCGATCGGCGCCGACGCCGACATCGTCGTGTGGGATCCCGACGGCGAATGGACGTGGGATGCCGCGTCCGACTCGACCTCGAACGGCACCGATTACGACATCTACGACGGGCTCAGCGGTCGGGGGCGCCCGCGCGTCACGCTCAGCCGTGGCCGCCGCGTCGGCGGCTCGGGCGCCACTCCACCGCGCGGCTCGGGGCGATTCGTCCCCCAGCGCATCCAGTGACCACTCAGAAAGGAAGATCATGACCCGCATCAGCGCCATCTCCACTCCGGACGCGACGAGTCCCGCTGCCACCTACTCCCAGGCCATCGACCTCGGAGACCTGGTGTTCACCGCCGGTCAGGTGGGCGCCACGCCCGACGGCAGACTCGGCGGCACGCTCGCCGAGCAGGTGAACCTCGCCGTCGACAACCTGGAAGCGGTGCTCGCCGCGGCCGGCACCTCGCTGTCGAACGTGGTGAAGACCACGTGCTTCCTCGCCGACGTGGCCGACTTCCCCGAGTTCGACGCGGTCTATCGCGCGCGCTTCGGGGAGCCGTTCCCGGCCCGCAGTACGGTCGGCGTCGCCTTCGGCGGCGAGGGACTGCTCGTCGAGATCGAGGCGATCGCCGTCAAGTGATCGGCTTGCGAACGCCCGCCCACCCCGTGTGGGCGGGCGTTCTTCATGCGTGCGGACTGTCGTGCCTGACAGATGTTTCGACCGTGTAACGCTCATATCAATGGTGTGTTGAGGAGCGTCTGTCGCTATTGACACACCATCCTCATTCGTGTCAGTGTTCCTGCACGTACCCGGATCGAGGAGACCACGTGTCCATCAGCCACACCACGCACACGCTCGACAACGCCGAGCTTCGGAATTTCTACGAGAAGGCGGGCTTTCGCGGCCGAGTCGGCTGGGGAGAGCGGCCCGCCCTCCTCGTCATCGACATGGCCGGGGCCTGGACGTCCCCCGAAGAGATGCTCGGCTCGGATCTCTCGGCAGTCGAGGACCACATCGTGGAGCTGCTCGGCGCCGCCCGCCGGGCTGGCCTGCCGATCATCTTCACGACCATGGCCTGGGACCCGAGTCTCTCGGAGATCGGCAAGGTGATCCGTCGCAAGACGACCCACAGCGTGCACATGCTCCACGGGAGTACCAACGTCGAGCTCCGTCCCCGCATGGACCGGCGTCCTGAGGAACCGCTCGTCGTCAAGCCCCGAGCTTCCGCCTTCTACGGCACCAACGTCGACGGAATGCTGATCTCGGCCAAGGCCGACACGGTGATCGTCGTCGGGTGCAGCACGAGCGGCTGCATCCGTGCCACGGCGGAGAGCGCCTTCAATCGCGGCTTCCACGTGATCGTGCCGGCCGAGGCTGTCGGAGATCGTTCGCAGACTGCGCATCAGGGGAACCTCTTCGACATCGACGCGCGCTACGGCGATGTCGAACCGGTGGCGGATGTGCTCGACACCCTCCGCGCCCTTCCCGCGAGGGCCGACGCGTGACAACCTCCGTGCTGCCGCTCCTGGAGGTGCGCGGCATCCGCAAGTCCTTCGGGCACGTCAAGGCGGTGCGCGGAGCCGGCCTCTCGGTCGCCAGGGGGGAGGTCGTCGCCGTCGTGGGCGACAACGGCGCCGGCAAGAGCACCTTCGTCTCCTGCATCTCCGGCGCCGTCGAGCCCGATGCGGGAGAGGTGCTGCTCGAAGGACGCAGCCTCGAGCTCGGGAGCATCCTCGCCTCGATGGCTGCCGGCATCGCGACCGTCTATCAGGATCTGGCGATGGCGCCGGACCTGTCGGTCGCCGAGAACATCTTCCTCTCCACAGAGCTGCGTCGCCCCGGGCTCGCCGGAAGGCTGGGACTCATCGATCACCGGCGCATGCGCAGCGAGGCGCGTGCGCTGGTCGACGGCTTGGGGATCACGACGCTGGGAGATGTAGGGGCTCCCGTCGGGTCGCTCTCGGGCGGGCAGCGCCAGGTCGTCGCCGTCGCGCGCGCGATCGCCCGGGCCGGGAAGCTGGTCATCCTCGACGAACCCACCGCGGCTCTCGGGGCGCGTCAGTCGCAGATGGTGCTGGACACGATCACCGCCGCGAGCGGCCGAGGACTCGGCGTCCTCCTGATCTCCCACGACCTCCCCCGAGTGATCGAGGTCGCCGACCGCATCGTGGTCCTTCGGTTCGGGGAAGTGGTGGCCGACGTGTCTCCGCGCGGACTGACCGTGAGCAACGTCGTCGCGCTCATGCTCGGCGAGCAGAACACCGCCGATCTTCCGACGATCGCGTCGGACAGCCGAGAGGACGACCGATGACCGCTCCGACCATGACCGGACCGCACACCGCCGGCGGCCCCGGAGATGCCCTGGGCCGCGTCGCCCGCTCCACGACGACCTACGTCGCGGCAGCCGTTCTCGTGCTCGTCCTCGTCTTCGCCGTCGCGACGGGAGGCAACTTCCTCAGCATCACGAACCTGCAATCCGTCGGCCGGAACAGCGCCGGGCTGATCCTCCTCGCCGTCGGTCTCGCATATGTGCTCGGAGCCGGGCACATCGATCTGAGTGTCGGGGCGACGCTGGTGCTCGCCAGCGTCGTGTCGGCGAAGACCACCGTGGCGCTCACGGCGGGTGGAGGCGACCCCGCGATCGCGGCCGTCGTCGGCGCCCTCCTCGGAGTCGCAGCCGGTGCCGTGGTCGGTGCGGTCAACGGCGTCCTGGTGACACGACTGCGCATCAGTTCCTTCGTGGTGACTCTCGGCACCATGGGGGTGGGACTCGGGCTCGCCCAGGTGATCACCAACGGCTCGAACGTCGCAGGTCTGCCGCAGTCGCTGCAGCTCGACTTCGGGATCGCGACGGCGCTCGGCATACCGCTTCCCCTCCTCCTCGCCGTCGCCGTCACGATCGTGGCTGCTGTCGTGCTGTCGCAGACCGCGGTCGGCCGGCACGCGCTCGCGATCGGCTCCTCGGAACCGGGAGCGCGACGAGCGGGCGTCCGAGTCGAACGCACGACGATCGTCGTCTTCGTCCTCTCCGGAGCGCTCGCCGGGTTGGCGGGCTTCCTCGACATCACGAGGTTCGGGACGACAGCGCTCTCGGGCCACGAGACGACCATGCTCCAGGCGCTGTCCGCTGTCATCATCGGCGGAACCAGTCTCTTCGGCGGACGCGCCTCCGTGGTCGGAGCCGCCGTGGCCACCTTCATCCCGACCCTCCTGCTCGCGGGATTCGTGATGATCGGCGTCTCGTCGTTCTATCAGGGCATCGCCATCGGCGTGGTGCTCATCCTCGCCGTCTGGATCGATCGCGTCCGTCGTCCGAAGCAGGCGCCGCGATGACCGAGATCCTTTCCACCCGAAGTCCACACCCACAGGAGAGAACCATGAAGCGAATCGTCACAACGTCCGTCGCCACGGCTGTCGCCGTGCTCGTCCTCGCGGGATGTTCGAGCGGCACCCCCGACGCGGCCGAGCCCGTCGACGGGCCGATCTCGGTCTCGCTGCTCACGACGTACAACGGGCTGCCGTTCTACACGGCGATGCAGTGCGGCGCCGAGGATGCCGCCGACGAACTGGGCGGCGACATCACGATCAGTGTCGACGGCCCGTCCCGAGGCATGAACGCCGCCGACCAGATCCCGGTGCTCGAGGGAGTGGTCAATCGCGGACCGGACGGCATCATCTTCGTCCCCGCCGATCCGGTGGCCATGCAGGCACCGCTGCAGAGCGCCGTCAATGCCGGCATCCAGGTCGTGACCACCGATGCGACGCTCGACACCGAGATCGCCCTGGCGCAGTTCCACGGGGACAACGAGGCGGGCGGGAAGCTGGCCGCCGACCGTCTGATCGAGGTGGCGGGCGACAGGGCGGGCAAGGTGCTCGTCCTGGACAACCGCCCTGGGCTGCCCATCACGAACGAACGAGCGGACGGCTTCATCGACGCCCTCAGCGCCGCTGACACCGAACTCGAGATCCTCGAGGTGCAGTACTTCGAGGATGATCCGACGAAGGCAGCGACGATCGTGCAGAGCTCCCTCGAGGCGAACCCCGACATCGTTGGCATCTTCGCGACATCGGAGGCCGGAGCGACGGGCACGGTGTCGGGTCTGCAGGGAACGGGCGCGGAAGACGTCTCCGTGATCGCGTACGACGCCGGTCCGACACTCGTGGATGCGCTGCGCGCCGGGCAGCTGGACGCGCTCGTCGCGCAGGGGTCGTACACCCAGGGATACGACGCCCTCATCGCGCTCGTCCGGTCGATCCGAGGGGAGGAGAAGCCCGAGCAGTTCGATAACATCGTCGACAACGCTCTGGTGACGGCTGACAACGTCGACGACCCGGAGATCGCCAAGTTGCTGTATCCGGATAGCTGCTCGTAGACCGAGGAGTCCCGCGTCGTCGTCAGAAAGGAGCGGGTCCCGATGACACGCTCCGCCAGCCAGTCGCTGGAACCGCGCGAGCTCGAGCTGCTGCTGCTGATCGCAGCAGCAGCCGAGCCCCTCGGTGCCCGTGAGCTGAGCCGTCGGCTCGCGGACGGGGGGCGGGTCTCGGAATCGACGATGAACCGCCTTCTCAGGCGGCTCGACGAGCAGGGACTGACCCGTTCGCAGGCAGGCCGCGGGCGGGTGCTCTCGCCCGCGGGACGCGCCCTTGCCGACCAGGCGACCAGGGAACAGCGCTGGCACGACAATCTGAGTCAGCTCGAGATCAAGACGTTGGACGACGTCCGGGATCTGGTGGTCGCACGCCGCGCCCTCGAGAGGGAGATCGTGCGTTCGGCGGCCCTCTCGGCCGAGCCGTCCGACGTCATGGCGCTGCGTCGGTACCTCGTGCAGCACGAGGACTCGATCGAGTCCGAACGGGACCGCCGGGTCGCCGCCGTGGAGTTCCACCGCCAGCTCGCCCGGTCCTGCCCGAACCGGATGCTCCGCGCGTCGGCGATGGTCCTGTTCGACCCCCGGTTCGACGTGCTCGAGCAGGTGTTGGACATCGTGACAGCAGGGCGCGGCCGTACCGAGGCGAGCCCTCATGAGCACGACGCGATCGTCGACGCCATTGAGGCACGGGATCCGGATGCTGCGGAGGCGGCGATGCTTCAGCACCTGGACCGGCTGAGCGAAGACCTGTCCGCCGAGACATCGGCCAGCACTGCGCTCGCGATCGAACTGTTCCTGCGCAGCCAGCCCGCCCCGCGCATCTGACGACACGGGGTTGCGGGGTGACGCCTTCGCGCCGTACGTTGATTCCGACGCACGTTCCGCATATTTGATGAAGCTCTATCCCGATTGGAGTCTCCATGTCGACGTCGACAGGCATCGTCTCGCACCAAGCCCTCGGGCTCGATAACCCCGATCTCCGCCCCCTCCGCCGCTCCGAGCGCACCTGGACGTGGTGGAACTACTCGACGATCTGGATGGGCATCGTCCACAACCTCGTCGCCTGGCAGGTCGCAGCCAACCTCATCGCCATCGGGATGAGCTTCTGGGAGGCACTCGCGTGTGTGGTGAGCGCGTACCTGCTCGCCTTCCTCGCGATCCTCGCGAACTCGGTGCTCGGAGCGAAGTACGGCCTCTCCTTCCCGGTTCTCATCCGCGCGGCGTTCGGTCGCCATGGCGCTCAGATCCCGGTCTTCCTGCGCGCATTCGTCGCGATCTTCTGGTTCGCCGTGCACATCTACATCGGAAGCAAGGCGATCGGCTTGATCCTGTCGTCCGCGATCCCCGGGTACGCCGAACTCGCTCAGGCCAACGTCCTCGGAATGGGCGTGGACGTCCTCATCGCCTTCGTCATCTGCTGGCTGGTGCACGCCTGGGTCCTCACGCACGGCATCGGCGCGGTGAAGCGGTTCGAGGCATGGGCGGGGCCGACGATCATGGTCCTCGCGATCGGGCTGGTGATCTGGGCGGCTGTCGCGGCGGGGAGCTTCGGGGCGCTGTTCGACTCGCCCACCACCATCGCCAGGCCGGACTTCTGGCCAACGTTCTTCCTGTCGATGACCGCTCTGATCGGCACGGTGGCGACGCTCGTGCTCAACATCTCCGACCTGACCCGGTTCTCCCGGTCGCAGCGCGACCAGTCGATCGGACAGGGCATCGGCTTCCCGTTGATGTTCTTCTTCTTCTCGCTGATGGCGCTCTGGGTCGCCGTGGGCACGAAGGTGGCGTACGGAGAGGTGATCTCGGACCCGATCGAGATCCTGGCCCGGTTCGACAACCCGGCGATCGGGATCTTCTCGGCCCTGTGCATCCTGGTCTCCACAGTCTCGGTGAATGTCGCCACGAACGGCGTGTCGGTGGGCTTCGATCTCACCAACCTCTTTCCCCGATGGCTCACGTTCTCCCGGTCCGGGATCATCGCGATCGTGGCGGCGATCGCCTTCGTCCCGTGGCTCTGGTACGGACAGTTCGACATCGTCGAGACGATCCTCGGCGCGATCGGCGCCACCATGGGGCCGATCGCGGGGATCATGCTCGTCGACTACTACTTCGTCCGTCGACGGGATTACGACACTGCCTCGCTGTTCACCGAGTCGCCGTCCGGCGTCTACGCCTTCCGGAACGGGTGGAACGCTCGCGCTCTCATCGCGTTCGCGTTGGGGGCAGGACTCGCTCTCGTCGGGCTGTTCGTTCCGGCGCTGTCTGGCCTCTACGCGTTCAACTGGTTCCTGGGCATCGCGGCCGCCGGTCTCGTCTACGGCCTGCTCATGCTCCCGTATCGGTCCCTCCCCACGCGATCCCGCGCTCGATTCACCGATGTCGATCCGGCAGCTGTCCAGGACGACGGCGACGTCGCGCAGGAGGCGGAGGTCGCCGACCCCGTGAGGTGACACGGCTCCACCTGCGGCACAGCTCCGCAAGACGGCCCACCGGCGTTCGCGCCCGGTGGGCCGTTCTGCGTCGTCCGGGATGCCGAGCGCGCCCGCGGACGCGGGACAAGGCCGCTCCGTGTCTATTGACACCGTTCCCAATCTGCGCAAGAGTACCTGTGTGGGAACGTTCCACATTTCGTCCCGAGGGCGATCCGACGAATGAGAAAGCGGTAGCGATGAGCGACTTGATCCCGGTTCCCGACGACTTCGAGGCCTGCGTGCAGCACGCCATCGACCAGGACGGCAAGGCTCGTTCGCTGGTCGACCGGGCGGTCGAGCGCGGCGTCGAGAGGGTCTACCTGGTCGGCTGCGGAGGCTCGCACTTCGGCACCTACCCCGCCTTCGATCTGCTCGACCGCTACGCGCCCGGCCTCGTGACACAGCGCATCACGAGCGCGGAGCTCACCTCGCGTGCGCCGATCGGACTGGACGAGAAGGCGCTCGTCGTCGCCGCCTCGCACTCGGGCAACACTCCCGAGACCGTCGCCGCGGCCGAGTTCGCCAAGAGCCGGGGCGCGCTCGTGGCGGGCATCTCCCGCCAGGGCGAGAACGGACTCTCTCGCATCGGCGATGTGCACCTCGACTACCCCGACACGATCTCGATCACCGAACCCAAGCTCGTGCACAACGAGCAGATCGCCGCGGCTCTCCTCGATGCCTACGGCGCACCCGAGAAGGCCGCGCAACTGCGGGCGGGGCTTCCCGCGCTCCCCGGTGCGCTGCGCGCCGTCAAGGACGAGGTCGCCGAGGCGGGCGAGCGCGTCGCCGACCTGCTCTCCGCACCCGATGCGCCGCTGAGCTACATCGTCGGCGGGGGCCCGGCTTACGGCATGGCGAAGATGATGGCCTGGTGCTACTTCCAGGAGATGAGCTGGATGAACTCTGCCGCGATCAACGCCGGCGACTTCTTCCACGGCCCGCTCGAGATGGTGCTCGAGGACACGACCGTGGTGACCCTCGTCGCCGAGGACGCGAGCCGTGGACTGGGAGAGCGCGTGATCGCGTTCGCGGAGAAGCAGACCCGCAACTCCGCCGCCGTCGACACCGCGACCTTCAGCCTTCCGGGCGTCCCGGCGGAGTCGCGCGCGGACCTGAGCGTCCTCGCGCTGATGAGCGCGGAGCGCCGCGTGCTCGACCATGTCGCCGCGCGCCGCGGACACGACACGTCGCAGCGCCGCTACATGTACAAGATCGCCTACTGAGCGCGGGCGGAGAGCATCCGATGAGAGTTCTCGGGGCCGGCGACAACGTCGTCGACCGTTACCTGCATCAGGCCATGATGTATCCCGGCGGCAACGCCGTGAACGTCGCGGTCTTCGCTGCGCGTCTCGGCGCCCGGGCGGGCTACCTCGGCGTCCTCGGAGACGACACTGCGGGGCGCCAGGTCCTCCGCGCGCTCGAGGCCGAGCACGTCGACACCTCGCTCACCCGCGTGGTCCACGGCCCGAACGCCACGGCAGATGTCGAGCTCGTCGGCAACGACCGCGTCTTCCTCCGTTCGGATCGCACCACGGCCCTCTTCGACCTCGAGCCGGAGCAGCTCGACGCCATGGCCGCCTACGACGTGGTGCACACCGGCTACGCGGGGCCGCTGCTGGCCCGGGTGCCGGAGATCGCGGAGCGCGCACGGGTGTCGTTCGACTTCGGCAGCCGGTTCGACGAGGGGGCGGCTCTCCCGCACCTGCGCCATCTGCACCTGGCGAGCTTCTCGGGCGGTCACCTGAGCGAGCAGGAGGCCCGGGGCCTCGTCGGCCGCGCGCTGGATGCCGGGGCCGAGCACGCGCTCGTGACACTGGGCGCCGCCGGGGCGCTGCTCGGCTCGTCCGAGGGCATCCGCCACCAGGAGGCCGACCGGGTGAACGTGCGCGACACGCTCGGCGCCGGAGACGCGTTCATCGCGGGTGTCCTCGTGGGCCTCGGCACCGGTCGCAGCATCCGATCCACGCTGGTGGCGGCGAGCGCGCAGGCGGCTCAGGTCTGCCAGGTGAACGGCGCCTTCGAGCATGGAATCCCGTTCGACGCCGAGGCGGTGCGCCGCCAGCATGCGACGAGCGACGAGAGCAACGACGACCAGGAAGCGGTGACGGCATGACCCTGCGCATCGGAGTGGACACGGGTGGAACCTTCACCGACGTCTGCGCGTTCGACGAGGAGACCGGGCGCGTGCATGTGCGCAAGGTCTCGAGCACCCCTGATGACCCGGGTCGGGCCATCGTCCAGGGCGTGACGGAGATCCTCGACCAGATCGGCGGACGCTCGATCGACGAGGTGGGGTACTTCGCCCACGGGACGACAGTCGGAACCAACGCACTCCTCACCGGGCGCGGCGCACGGACCGGCCTGATCACCACGCGCGGCTTCCGTGACCTGCTCGAACTCGGCCGCGGTCGCCGCCCCAGCATGTACGACCCGCAGGCGGACAAGCCCACCCCGCAGGTGCCCCGGCATCTGCGCATGGAGGTCACCGAGCGCGTGCGGCACACGGGCGCGGTCGAGACCCCGCTCGACGAGGCCGACGTGCGTCGGGCGGTGCGTGAGCTGAAGGCCGCAGGCGTGGACTCGATCGCGGTCTGCCTCCTCTACAGCTACCTCAACGCGGATCACGAGCGGCGCATCGCCGAGATCATCCGCGAGGAGATGCCCGAGGTGTACGTCTCCCTCTCCTGCGACGTGCTGCCGGAGTTCCGCGAGTACGAGCGCCTGTCGACCGTCGTCACGAACTCCTACGTCGGACCGGTCGTGGCGAACTACCTCGCGCGGCTGCGTCAGGTGCTCGCCGACCGGGGGCTGACCGCGGTCCCGCACGTCACGCAGAGCAACGGCGGCGTGATCCCGTTCTCGACCGCCGAGTCCCTGCCGGTGCGGCTGGTGCTCTCCGGGCCCAGCACGGGCGTGGTCGGTGCGGCGCAGATCTGTTCCGCTGCGGGCTACGACGACATCATCACCTTCGACATGGGCGGCACGTCGTCCGACATCTCCCTCGTGCAGGAGGGCCGCCCCAAGGTGACCGCGGGCATGGAGCTGGACGGCCGCCCGGTGCGATCGCCCATGCTGGACATCCACACGGTCGGCGCCGGCGGCGGGTCCATCGCCTGGATCGACAGCGGGGGCCATCTGCGCGTGGGTCCGCAGAGCGCCGGCGCCTTCCCCGGGCCGGCCTGCTACGGCAACGGGACCGAGGCAGCGGTGACCGACGCGAACGTCGTGCTGCGGATGCTCAACCCGGAATACCTGCTGAACGGCCAGATGAAGATCGATCGTTCGGCGTCCGTCGCTGCCGTGCAGCGGCTCGCCGAGCCGCTCGGTCTCTCCGTGGAGGAGACGGCCCTCGGCATCCTGCGCGTCGTCACCGCCAACATGGCGCGGGCGATCCGCGTGGTCAGCGTGCAGCGCGGGTACGATCCCCGCGAGTACGCCCTGGTCCCGTTCGGCGGCGCCGGTCCGCTGCACGCCTCCCGCCTGGCCAGGGAGCTGGGCATGCGCACCATGGTGGTGCCCGAGATCCCGGGCGCCCAGTCGGCGCTCGGCCTGCTGATGACCGATGTGAAGACCGACTTCATGCGCACGCTCATCACGGGCGTCGACGACACCACGGCAGCGGCGGTGGATGCCGTGTTCGACGAGCTCGAGGATCGGGCGACCGAGTGGTTCGTCGAGGAGGAGGTCGACGAGGACGGCCGTGCTCTCCGCCGCCGCATGGACCTGCGCTACCGCGGTCAGAACTTCGAGCTGGCCGTCGATGTTCCCGAGGGGCATCGCTTCGGCGACGACGGCGCGGATGCCGTCATCGAGCTGTTCCACGAGGCCCATGAGCGCGTGTACGGCTACCGATCAGAGGACGCAGCGGTGGAGGTGGTGACCTTCCGTCTCGAGGCGTCCGGTTCGGCCGCCCACGTCGACCTCCGCCGTGACGAGGTCGGCTCGTCCGATCCGTCCGGCGCGATCGTCGAGACGCGGAGCACGTGCTTCGATCCCGCCGAGGGCTACGTCGACACCCCGGTGTTCGACCGCGCCCGCCTCACGCCCGGTGACGTCGTCGCCGGCCCGGCCATCGTGGAGCAGATGGACACCACGACCGTCCTGCTGCCGGGAGACGTGTGCCGCGTGGACGCCTACCGCAACCTCATCGTGGAGATCGGAGAGCAGAAGTGACCGCCATCGAGTTGGATCCCGTGCTCGTCGAGGTCGTGGGCTCCGCCCTCTCGACCATCGTCGAGGAGATGAGCGAGACGCTGGTGAAGGCCGCGTTCTCGCCGAACATCAAGGAGCGCCGAGACTGCACGGCGAGCCTGTTCGATGCGGAGGGCCGGGCGATCGCCCAGGACGAGGGCGGATCGCCCCTGCACCTGGGCTCGCTCATGGGCATCGTCGCCGCGCTGCGCGCGCAGTATCCGCTCGACCAGATCCGTCCGGGGGACGTGTTCATCGGCAACGATCCGTACACGGGCGGAGGGTCCCACCTCCCGGACATCGTCCTCGCGACGCCCATCTTCGTCGATGACGAGCTGGCAGCGTGGGCGGCGACGCTCGCGCACCACGCCGACTTCGGCGACCGTGGTCACGCGCACATCTTCCAGGAGGCGATCCGCATCCCTCCCGTGCATCTGGTGCGCGAGGGCGTGCGGCAGGAGGAGCTGCTGCAGCTCATCCTGCTGAACTGCCAAGTCCCGGAGGAGCGGATCGCCGACCTCCGCGCGCAGGAGGCCGCGCTCCGCGTGGCCGTCACGCGGTACCGCGAGCTCTGCGAGCGCAACGGGGCCGACGTCGTCCGTGCGATCGGCGCCGAGCTGCTGGACTACACCGAGCGCCGCACCCGCGCGGCGATCGCGGAGTTCCCCGACGGCGAGTACACGTTCGAGGACCGCTTCGACTGCCCGGAGCTGGACGACGAGCTGACGCTGCGCGTGCGCATCGTCGTCTCCGGCGACCGGATGCTGTTCGACTTCGCCGGGAACCCGCCGCAGGTGCGCGCGAGCGTCAACGTCGTGTGGACCGGTCTGTACGCGGCCGTCTACTACACGATCAAGACGCTCATCGACCCGGACATCGCGCCCAACGCGGGCCTGTACCGCCCGGTCACGATCGAGGCGCCGGAGGGGTCGATCATCAACTGCTCGGCCCCCGCAGCGGTGAACGGCCGCAGCGAGACCTGCCAGCGCATCGTCGATCTGATCCAGGGCGCCCTGGCTCCCGCCGTGCCGGAGCGGATCACGGGCGCCTCGAACGGGGCCAACACCGGTGTGCACTTCTCGGGGCACGACCCCGCGCGGGGTGGCGACTTCGTGTACCTCGAGACGATCGGCGGCGGCAGCGGGGCGCGCTACAACAAGGACGGACTCGACGGCGTGCAGGTGCACATGACCAACACGTCGAACCTCCCCGTCGAGAGCCTCGAGACCGAGTACCCGCTGATGGTCGAGGCGTACGAGTTCATCGAGGACTCGGGAGGGACCGGGGAGCACCGCGGCGGCATGGGGATCCGCCGCCGCATCCGCGCCGAGGCCGAGGACGTGCACTTCTGGCTGGACACCAGCCGTCAGAAGTCGCAGCCGTGGGGAGTGTTCGGCGGAGGTCCGGGCGCATCGGCGCGGTGCGTGCTCAGCGAAGACGCCACGCCGATCGACCACGGCTACACCGTCCTGCAGCCGGGGCATTGGGCGTCGATCGAGACGGCGGGCGCCGGAGGCTACGGCGATCCTGCCGCCCGTCCGGACGACGCCCTCGAGGCCGACGTCCGCGACGGACGGGTGTCGGAGGAGACCGCCCGGCGGTATCGGGACTGAGCGGTCGCGTCAGAGGGGGGCGGCGGAACCGCGCACCAGGAGCTCGGCAGCGAGCATCTGGCGGCGCGGTTCCGTCGTTCCGCCGCGGATGATTCCGACCAGCGTGGTCGTCGCGGTGGCACCCAGGCGCTGACGCGGCTGCTCGATCACGCTGACGGCCGGCTGCACCATGGTCGTCCAGTCCTGGTCGTCGAATCCGATGAAGGACAGGTCGTCGGGGAGCGACAGACCGTGGGAGCGGATGCCCCGATAGGTGCCGGAGCTGAGCACGGTGTCGGTCGCGTGGATCGCCGTGACGTCGGGACCGTCCGCGAGGAAGGCCTCGACCGCCTTCTGCGATTCCCCCGTGGTGTAGCCGGTGGAGATGATCAGATCGTCGTCGATGTCGACGCCCGCACGGGTCAGCGCGCGCAGGTAGCCGACGAGACGCTGCGCGGACGGCCGGAGCATCGAGACGTCGGCATCCTCCCCGCGGCGCAGCGCGAAGCCCTGCAGCGTCGAATCGACCTGGGACGCCTCGGTCACCAGGGCGATCCGCCGATGCCCGTCCGCGAGGAGGGCGTTGATCGCCCGTTCCGTGGCGTCGACATGATCGACCGAGACCAGGGGCAGGTCTTCGAGCCCCGGCATGCGGCGGTCGAGCAGCACGATGGGCATGCCCTCGCCGGCGAGGCGGAGGAGCGCGGTCGGCTCGGGCTGGAACACCGGGGCGATCACGATGCCGTCGACCCGCTGCTCGGCGAGGAGCTCGAGGGAGCGCGCCTCGATGTCGGCGTCGTTGTCGGTGTTGCTGACGAGCACCTCGAATCCCGCGGCGCGCGCCGTGTCGGTCAGCCCCCGCAGCACCGCGGAGAAGAACGGGAGCGCGACGTCCGGCACCACGATGCCGATCGTGTTGGTCGCCCCGGACTTCATCGCGCGCGCGAGCTGATTGGGGCGGTAGCCGAGACGGTCGGCGGCCTCCAGCACCTTCTTGCGCGTCACATCACTGGCCGAGCCGTTCTGAGCGAGAACGCGGGCCGCTGCCGATTTCGACACACCGGCCGCTCGGGCCACGTCGATGATCGTCACTGCTCGCGCCATGCGTGCTCCCTCATAGGTCGATGGCATCGTAGCGGACGACTGCATCCCGCGACCGCCGGAGATCACCGTGCGGTAAATCTTCCCCCATCATATTGACATCGTTCCCAACCTGCGTAAGAGTGGGACGCAAGCCCAGAGGGAACGTTCCCAATGCGGCTTGGATCAGCAGTTTCTCCCCACCGATGAAGACAAGAGGAGAGGTTCACCGCAGAACCCGGCGATGGATGCGAGCGCCCGATTGCTCGCACGAACCCGGACCGGACGTCGGCATCGCCGCCGAGCACGCACTCTCTTCCTCACGCCCCGCGGGGCCCTCAAGAGACGGATTCACAGCATGGAAACTCTCAACACCCGAAGCCCGCGCGCTGGTCGCGGACGCGGGGCCCGAATGCTCGCCCTCGCCGGTGCGGCCACCATGGCCGTGACCTTGGGTCTCGCCGGATGCGCGAGCGGATCGAACAGCGGCGGCGGCGGCGGCGGAGCCGCTGCGGACCAGACCCTCACGATCGGCTTCTCCGCGGAGCCCCCCGGGTTCAAGACGGGCGTTGACCAGGGCTCGGCGAACCGCCAGCTGATCACCCTCGTCCGTCGCGGCCTGCTCAGCTACGGTCCCGACGGAGACGTCGTTCCCGCTCTCGCCTCGGACTACGAGGTCAGCGAGGACGGACTCACCTACACCTTCACGCTGCGGGAGGGGCTGGCCTTCTCCACCGGTGACGAGCTCACCTCGGAGGACGTCAAGCGCACGTTCGAGTACCTCGCGGTGCCGGAGAACGGCGCGGCCGACCAGACGTCGTTCGCCAACATCGCGAGCATCGACACCCCGGATCAGACCACCGTCGTGCTCAACCTCGGCGAGCCGCAGACCGCGCTGCCGAAGATCATCGCCAACCCGCTGAACGCGATCGTCCCCGAGGAGTCCGTCGACGCGGACGGTGTGCCGATCGGCGCCGGCCCGTTCATGGTCACCGAGTACAAGAAGGGCGTCTCCTACACCCTCGAGGCCGACCCGGCCTACTACGACGCCGACGAGGTCGAGCTCGACGAGATCGAGATGACCTTCATGGCCGATGCGCAGACGCGTGTGAAGGCCCTCGTCAGCGGACAGGTGCAGTTCATCGACTACGTGCCCGCCGCCGACTACGCGACGCTCGAGAACGCGAGCGGGGTCACGCTCGACACCGCGCACGGCCTCTACGGGGCACTGCAGTTCAACCTCACCGAAGGGCCGCTGGCCGTGCCCGAGGTGCGCCAGGCCATCGCCTATGCGCTGGATCTCGAGTCCATCAACGAGGTCGGCACCCTCGGGTACGGCACCTCCAACGGCGGTCTGCCGATCCCTGAGGACAGCGAGTACTTCGACGAGGAGCAGGCCTCGCACTTCGCGCAGGACGTCGACAAGGCCAAGGAGCTGCTCGCCGAGGGCGGTTACCCCGACGGCGGCTTCAGCCTCACGCTGCTCACCAACTCGCAGTACTTCGGGTACAGCGAACGGGCGCAGGTCATCAAGAGCGACCTGGAGGAGATCGGCATCGCGGTGGAGATCGAGACCGGTGACTACGCGAACCAGATCGCCAAGGGCAACAGCGGCTCCTACGACCTGATGATCGGCGGGCCTCCCGCGGCGATCAACGACCCGTCCGCCCTGACCGGCGCGTTCATCGGGGGTCCCACGTTCGTCCGCAGCTTCGGCATCGACCAGGACCTGTACGCCGGCCTGCTCGACGAAGGCGCGAAGACGGCGGACGGCCCGGAGCGCGAGGCGATCTACCGCGAGCTCGGAGAGATCTACCTCGAGGACGTCCCCTTCGTGACCTGGGGTCAGGGTGCCGCGGCCTACGCGTACTCCGACAAGCTCGAAGGGTTCGAGATGCTCAGCGGACCGATCGTGTACTCCTCGATGTACAGCCTGGCCGGAGCGCGGCTCACCGACTGAGCCGCGCCGCGGCGGCGCCCCTCTGACTCGAATGGGTTCTCAATGATTCGCTACATACTGCTTCGACTCGGACTGGGTGTCGTCACCGTCTGGGGCGTCGTGACAGCCGTCTTCCTGGCGCTGCACGCCGTCCCGGGCGGGCCGGCCTCGATCATCCTCCAGGGGGGTGCCGGCGGCGGGGACGTCAACCCCGCCGCCGTCGCCGCTCTGGAGAAGGAGCTCGGCCTGGACCGGCCGCTGCTCGTGCAGTACGTCACCTACCTCGGCGACCTGGTCCGCGGCGACCTCGGAGACTCCATCAAGTACTCCGCTCCCGTGACCGAGATCATCGCCTCGCCGCTCGGCAACACCGTGATCCTCGTCTTCCTGGCGCTCGTGATCGGCGGCGTCGTCGGACTCGCCTTCGGGGTGCTCTCCGGCAACCGCCCCGGCAGCATCCTCGATCGCGTCCTCTCGGGCCTCATCTCCGTCGCCGTGTCGACCCCCGGCTTCGTGATCGCCATCTTCCTCTCGCTGGTGATCGGCCTGAGCCTCGGATGGTTCCCCTCTCTCGGCTATCGGGATCCCGCAGACGGATTCGGGCCGTTCCTCTACCACGCGTTCCTCCCCAGCCTCGCCCTGTCGTTCGGCTTCCTCGCGATCGTGGGCCGCGTGACTCGCACGTCGATCCTGTCGGTCCGCCGCGAGGACTGGGTGCGCACCGCGAGGGGCATGGGGCTCTCGGGTGCACGCGTCTTCCGCCGCCACGTCTTCCGCAACGCCATGAACCCGGTCGTGACGGTCGCCGGCCTGCAGCTGGGCGGGCTTCTCGGCGCCACCGTGCTCATCGAGCAGGTCTTCAACTGGCCGGGGATCGGCGGAACCCTCCTCAACGCGATCAACGGGCGCGACTACCCGTTGGTGCAGGGCATCGTGATCGTGTTCGCCGTGGTGTTCATCCTGACGAACCTGCTCGTCGATCTCCTCTACCGATTCCTCGACCCCCGAGTGGAGGCGTGATCCCGATGAAGAACGCGTTCCGGACCATCTGGAACAGGTCGACTCCCGGCCTGTTCGTGACGACGTGCGTGATGATCCTCGTCGTCCTGTTCATCTTCATCTACCCGATCCTGAGCCCTGTGAACCCGCTCGCGCAGGACGTCGCGAACGCCTTCGCGCCGGTCGGCACCCCCGGCCACGTGCTCGGCACCGACAACCTCGGGCGCGACACGTTCGCCCGCCTGGTCGTGGGCCTGCGCACCGAGATCATCGTGTGCGCCTCGGGTACGCTCCTGGCCGCCCTGATCGGCACTCTGATCGGCATCCTCGCCGCGTACTTCCGCGGTCTCGCCGATCTCCTCCTCATGCGCGTCGTGGACGTCGTCCTCGCCTTCCCGAACCTCGTGTTCGCGATGCTCATCGTGTCGCTGTACGGCGCCGGCGACCTGACCGTCGTCGCCGTCTGCGCCATCGCCTTCTTCCCGAGCTTCGCGCGCCTGACCTACGGTGAGGTGCTGTCGCTCCGCCAGGCGCTCTACGTCGAGTCGGCCGAGCTGTTCGGCGGTACCCGGTGGCAGATCATCCGCGGGCCCCTGCTCCGCGGCGTCGGACCCCTCGTGCTCGCGCAGGGCTTCCTCACGCTGGCTTTCGCCGTCGGACTCGAGTCCGGACTGAGCTTCCTCGGGCTGGGCATCACGCCGCCGCGTCCGTCGCTCGGCCTTATGATCGCCACCGGTCAGCAGTACTTCATGCAGAGTCCGTGGCAGCTGCTGATCCCCAGCATCGTGCTCGTCGCGCTGCTCGTCTCGCTCGGATACGTCGCGGACTGGGTGCGGGATCTGCTCGATCCGCGGGGCGTCACCCGCCGCCGCCGTCCCGGGCGGGCATCCGTCGCCCAGCGGCCCACCAGCATCGTCGGACAGGGGGTCAACGCATGAACGCACGCGACGAGGTCCTTCTGACCGTCTCCGACCTGGAGATCGCGGTGGACGACAAGCCCATCGTGCACGGTGCATCCTTCACCGTGTCGCGCGGAGAGGTGGTGGCGATCGTCGGCGAGTCCGGAGCGGGCAAGTCGATGACGGCGATGGCCGTCCCCTCCCTGCTGCCGCCCGGAGCGTCGCGCCGGGGCTCGATCCTCTTCGAGGGGACCGAGCTGGTCACGGCATCCGAGGCGGACATGCGGCGCTTCCGCGGCGCCGAGATCGCCTGCGTCTACCAGGAGCCGATGACGGCGCTCAATCCGCTGCACACGGTGGGCGACTTCCTCGAGGAGGCGATCGGCGCGCACGAGTCGAAGGGTTCGGCCCGGCGTCGTGAGCCTCAGGAGCTGCTCGAACTCGTCGGCCTCGGAGGGTACGACGATCTGCTCAAGCGGTACCCGCACCAGCTCTCCGGCGGCCAGCGTCAGCGCATCATGGCGGCCGGCGCCGTCGCCTGGGAGCCCAAGCTCCTCATCGCCGACGAGCCGACCACCGCCCTCGACGTCACGACGCAGCGCAACCTGCTGGGGATGTTCCGCGACCTCGTGCGCCGGGAGCGGATGGGGATGATCTTCGTCACGCACGACATGGGCGTCGTCGCCGACATCGCCGACTCCGTTGTCGTCATGCGCAACGGCTTGGTCGTCGAGACCGGCGACGTCTACTCGATCTTCGACAACCCTCAGCACGAGTACACGCGGTCGCTGCTCGCAGCGGCGCGTGCGCTGCACGGGGCCGAGACGGCTCTCCTCGAAGGCGGCGGTGCGGATGCCGGAACCGAGGACGCGGCCGCGGCTTCACGTGAGGCGGCGGAGGACGAGGTCGCGCTCCGGGTGCGCGACCTCGTGGTCGAGTACAAGCGCTCCGGGCTCCGGAAGCCGCGGACCGAGGAGAACCGCCGGGCGGCGGTCCAGTCCGCGAACCTCACTGTGGCACGCGGCGAGACGCTGGGCATCGTGGGCGAGTCCGGCTCGGGCAAGTCGACCATCGCACGCGCGATCCTCGGACTCGCCCCCGTCACCGGTGGCTCCGTGGAGCTCGCCGGCGTCGAACTCGTCGGCCTGAAGGGACGACGGCGCCGCCGTGCGCTCTCCCGTCTCGGGGTCGTCTTCCAGGATCCGACCTCGTCGCTCGACCCGAGCCTTCCGCTCTGGCGCGTGGTGACCGAGCCGCTGTGGCGGAGCGGTGCAGTACGCGACACACGAGAGCTCCGCCGCCGCGCGCGCGAGCTCCTGACGGATGTGGACCTCGACCCGGCGTGGATCGAGCGCCGGCGACACGAGCTCTCGGGAGGACAGCGGCAACGCGTCGCGATCGCGCGGGCGATCTCGCACCGCCCGGACGTGCTGATCGCCGACGAGCCGACCTCTGCACTCGACGTCACGGTGCAGGTGACCGTGCTGGAGCTGCTCGCCCGCCTGCAGCGCGAGCACGACTTCGCCTGCATCTTCATCAGCCACGATCTCTACGTCGTGTCGACGATCTCGGATCGCGTGCTGGTGATGAAGGACGGTCAGGTGGTCGAGAACGGCCCGACGGATCAGGTCATCCATGATCCGGAGAACGAGTACACGCGCACGCTGCTGGGAGCCATCCCCGTCCCGGACCCGGTGCTGCAGCGCTCGCGGCGGGAAGCGGAGAGCATCCGATGAGCGGAGCGCGGTCGAACGAGAGGAGCGCCGGGTGAGGAGCGAGTACGCGACGCCGGGCCGATACGGACCCAAGGAGGTCGCCACGGGCGCGCGCGGAATGGTCGTGAGCTCCGAGCCGATCGCCGTGGAGGCGGGCGCTGCGGTGCTGCGCGACGGGGGCAACGCTCTCGACGCGGCCCTGGCGGTGGCGGCGACGCAGCTGGTGACCGAACCGCACATGACCTCGCTGACCGGGGGGATCTCGCTGGTCTACCGCGAGGCGTCGACCGGGCGGGCGGCCTACCTGTCGGGCAACGTGAACGCTCCGCTGGCCGAGCTGCCCGACTTCGGCGGCGCGGACCTGACCCGCGCGCGGGGAGTGCCCGTGCCGGGATGGTGGCCGGCGTTCGTCGCGGCTCAGGAACGGTTCGGCACGATGTCGGTCGGCCGTCTCCTCGCTCCGGCCATCGATGTCGCCCGCGAGGGGTTCGCGGTGTCGCCCTATCTCTTCGGCGAGATGTACAACGCCCGGCAGAACCTGGGACGCCATGCGCAGTCGCGCGCGATGTACTTCCGTGACGGCTCCCTGATCGGACCGGGCCAGGCGCTGGTGCAGGAGCAGGTGGCGCGGACGCTCGAACGGCTGCGCGACGAGGGCATGCACTACTACCGCGGGGACTTCGCCCGCGCGTTCTGCGCGGCGAGCGACGCCGACGGCGGCGTCATCACCCCCGAGGACTTCGACGCCTACGCCCCTGAGTGGGCGGATCCGGTTCGCGGGACGTACCGCGGCTTCGAGATCATCGGCTCGGCGCCGCCCGACGACGGCGGACTGCAGCTGGTCGAGGCGTTCAACATCCTGGAGAACCTCGACATCGCCTCGCTGGGTCCGGCGAGCGCCTCACCGGAGACGCTGTCGGCGCTGATCGCGGTGCACAACGCCGTCTACTACGCGCCGCCTCGGGAGCGACGCTTCCGCGAGAACCACCGTGTCATGGACGTGCTGCTCTCGAAGGACTACGCGAAGCAGCGCTTCGACCTGCTCGACACCCTCGCCGCTCCCTCCGCGGGCGCTCCGCCGACGCCGGGCACGATCCACCTGTCGGTGGTGGATGCCGATCACAACGTCGCCACGTTGACGCACTCGCACATGGCCTCGCCGTGGGTGAACGGTCTGTTCGCGGAGGGCTTCCAGCTCGCGGGCGGCGGCTCGTTCTTCCAACGCGTGATGCCGCAACCGGGGGAGCGGGCGACGATCTACCTCGCACCGAGCATGGTGCTGCGGGACGGAGCGCCAGTGATCGCCTCGGGTTCGCCGTCGGTGTCGCTCGTGGCCTGCGTGCTGCAGAACCTGGTCAACCTCATGGACTTCGGCATGCCGATCGAGCAGAGCGTGGCCGAGCCGCGATTCGGCGCACGCCCTCATGACCCGGCGCGGGGATGGGTGCCCGGCACGACCCTCGAGTCGGGTTTCCCGGAAGCGGTGCTGCGGGACGTGCGGAGATGGGCCGGTGCGAACCGGCTCTGGACGCGGGAGATAGGCCCGTGGAACTCGATGACCGGCAACTTCGACGGGATCACGATCGATCCGACGACCGGCGAGATGCGCTCCTGCGGCGATCCGCGTCGCATGGGCGTCGCGGTGGCCGTCTGACGCCGTCCATCGGTCACGGAGCTCCCCGGGATCGGTGCGAAACGCCGCGTATGCGGGCGTCGTGGCGAGCGTTCCCCACCGATCGACGGACGCCAGAGACGGTCGCCCGGCCCACAGGCTCAGCGGTTGCGTTCGGACTGACGCTCGCGCGGTGAGCCGCCGACCTCCTCGGGGAGCTCCTCGATGGGCACGATCACGATGTCCTGGATCTTCCAGTCGAGGTCGATGCATCCGTCGCGGGCTTCGGTGAGCTGGGCCAGGGTGAGTCCGCGCGCCTTCCTCGGCACGACGAACGACTCGACGTGGAAGACGTGGCCCTGGTCGCGCACGCGCGAGCCGGCCTCCGCGACCCAGGGCAGGGAGCGCAGGTGGGCGTCGACTTTCTTGGCCACGGGGTGCGGCTCGTCGTCGTCGAACGTGGTCGCGCGGGTGTCCATGAGGTCGGTGATCGCGGAGCGCATGTTCTTGACGCCGTCCCAGAGGATGCTGGCGGCGATGAACAGCGCGGCGGCGGCATCCGCCCACCAGAGGCCGAGCCCGATGCCCGCGACGCCGACGATCGACCCGACCGCGGTCATCCAGTCGGCCTTGTTCATGTCGGCATCCGCGTACAGCACCTTGTCGTGGAGCTCCCGCGCGAGCCGCATCTTCACCCGGCCGAAGTAGATCGGCAGCGGGATGGTCAGCGCCATCACGATCATCATGAGCCAGCCGAGCCAGACGGTCTGGCCGAACAGCACGATGGAGCCGATCGGCGGATGCTCGGCGCTGAGGAGTCCGCTGCCGGAGTCGATGATGAGGAACGAGCCCATCGCGAACAGGGCGACGCCGGCGACGAGGTGCGCGACGCCGACGGAGCGGTGGTGGCCGTAGGGGTACTTCGCGGTCGGCGGGCGGTTGACCACCCGCACGGCGATCAGGAAGGCGATCGGCGGCGCGAGCGACAGCAGGTCCTCGATCCACGCCGCCTTCATCGCCTGGGAGCTGCCCATGACGAGGAACACGAGCGTGATCGCGACGGCGAGGAAGGCGAGGGTGAACCACTCCATGCGCTTCGCCTGCCGCAGCGCGTTCGCCTGCCGCTCGGGAAGCTCGGTGCGCCCGAACCGCGGCGTCATGACCGGCTCGCTTCGTCGAGGAACTCCTCGAGGGCGACGAGGAGCGCGTTCTCGCCCATCCGTGCGAGCACCACGTGCTTCTCGGGGCCGTCCGGCCCTTCGCTCTCGGTGTAGGGCCGGGTCGCGGCGGCCTTGTCGATCCACGGGGTGTCGTCGAGGAAACCGCCGATGACGATGTCGAGCTCGCCGCGCTCGAGGGCCGACATCAGCACGGCCTCGCTGCCCTCGGTCCAGTCGATCGTCGCATCGTGCTCCTCGGCGAACGCCGAGATCAGCTCGGGCTCACTGCCGGTCGGCTCGGCGCGGCCGCCGTCGAGCTCGACCCACGGCGCGTTCTCGGTCACCCCCACCCGCAGCGTGCCGTTCTCGGCGCGGTCCAGCGTGCCGTGCGGGTCGGCCGGCACGCTCACCCCGCACCCGGTCAGCAGCAGCGCGAGCACCGCCACCAGGGCGGCCATGGACAGACGACTCCTCATCCCGCCGACCCTAGCGAAGAATCCGCCGTTCATCGGTCGTCGTCGTTCTCCATCCGGATGCGCCGACCCTCTTCGATGTCCTTGCGCTCCTTCTCCTCGCGCTTGTCGGCCTGGCGGGTGTCGCGGGCGGGCAGCTGGATGTCCCGCTCGGCGGGAATGCCGGCCTGCAGCTGGCGTCCGCGCTCGAGCTCCGCGTCGAACTCGGCGCCGAAGAGCAGGGCGAGGTTCGCGATCCAGAGCCACAGGAGGAACACGATGACGCCCGCCATCGACCCGTAGGTCCGCTCGTAGTTCGAGAAGTTCGTGACGTAGAGGACGAAGCCGAGCGTGGCGATGGCCAGCACCACGATCGCCACGATGGCGCCCACGCTGATCCAGCGGAACTTGGGTTGCTTCGCATTGGGCGTCGCGTAGTACAGCATCGCGAGGAGGAAGACCACGACGAACAGCAGCAGCGGCCACTTCAGGATGCTCCAGGCGATCTGCACGCCCTCGCTCGCGCCGATCGCGCCGCCCACGGCTTTCACGACGTCGCCCGAGAGCACAAGCACGAGAGCCACGATGGTCAGCGAGACGACGGTGATGAGCGTCACGAGCAGCTGCATGGGGCGGAGCTTCCAGAACGGACGCCCCTCCTCGATCTCATAGATGCGGTTCATGACGCGGCTGAAGGCGCCGACGTAGCCGGAGGCCGACCACAGCGCCAGCAGGATGCCGAAGACGAGCGCGAATCCCGCGCCCGGGGCCTGGGAGATCTGCTCGATCGGTCCGCGCAGGGCATCCGCCGTCTCCTTGGGCGCGATGTCGCCGATGATGCCGAGCACGGCGTCGGCCGCCGCTCCGCCCTGACCGATCACGCCGAGGAGCGAGAACACGGCGATCATGGCCGGGAAGATCGACAGGACCGCGTAGTACGTGAGGCCGGCGGCGCCGTCGAGGCACTGGTCGGCCGAGAATTCGCGGATGCTCTTGACGAGCACGTACTTCCAGGAGCGCTTCTGCAGATCGGCCGGGCTGTCGGGCTTGTCGCTGCGCTCGGGGGAGGGAGCGTCCTTCGTCGTGCTCCGTCCGGTGTCGCTGTTCGCCATGATTCCTCCTCGACGTCGCGGGCGAGAGCCTCGTGCCTCTCGCACTGCATCAGTCATACGAGATCGTGGCGGGATGTCCTCGGGGGTTGCGCGGGCGAGAGGAGTGTGGGAGAGCGTTCAGACGGTCTCCGGACGCTTCTTGCGGAACGGGCGGGCCGCGGTGTGCGGGCCGTCCCACACCGTGATGACACCCCACGCGGCGGCCGCGAGCGGCACGGCGAGCACGGCTCCGACGATGCCGCCGAGAATGGTGCCGGCGGTCAGGGCGAGCAGGATGACGAGGGCGTGCAGCTTGAGCGACCGTGCCATCACCACGGGCTGCAGGAAGTTGCCCTCGAGCTGGTTCACCAGCACCACGATGCCGACCACGATCAGGGCGGCGACGGGTCCGTGGGTGACCAGTGCGACGAGGGCGGCGAGGATGCCGGCCGCGGTGGCTCCGACGAGCGGGATGAACGCGGTGAGGAACACGATGACCGCCAGCGGGATGGCGAGCGGGATCTGCAGGATCGCGAGCCCGACGCCGATGCCGATGGCGTCGGCCGCGGCGATGATCGCGGTGCCGCGGATGTACCCGCCGAACACCTCGACCGACTTGTCGCCGATGCGGCGGGCCCGCTCGTAGCTCTCACCCGTGAACGGGCGCAGCATGAACTCCCAGATTCGCGGGCCGTCCTTGAGGAAGAAGAAGAGCACGACGATCATCAGCACGAGTCCGGTGAAGAAGCTCGCGGTCGCCGAGACGCCGGCGAGCGCACCGCGTCCGAACGACGCGCTGGTCAGGAATCCGCTGACGCTGGCCCACACGTCGTCGAGGTTCACGGTGTCGAGGTCGAACGGCAGGGTGTCGAGCCAGGCCGTGACCTGCACGATGCCGTCGGTCGCAGACTCGACGAGGTCGTCCCACTGCGAACGCACGGTGAGCACGATGACCCAGACGACGGCGCCGAGGATGGCGATGATGGCGATGAGGGAGATCCAGGTGGCGAGGATCGACGGCACGCCGCGACGCCGCAGGAAGCTCACGACCGGGTGGATGGCGCAGGCCAGCACCAGCGCGATCGTGACGGGGATGAACACCAGCGAGAGCTGCGTGACGACGAGCACGCCGACCGCCACGACGGCGAGCACGGCAAGCGTCTGCACGCTGCGGGTGGCGACGAGGCCGAACCCGCGGGACCAGAGTCCGGGCGGGCGCAGGTCGAAGGTGGTCGGAAGCTCGGGTCGACGGAACAGTCCCATCAGGTGTCTCCTCGGATCGCCGGCGTCGACTGCGCCGTGACAGCAAACCTAGCAACCGCCCCGGGTGCGCGGGCGGGGGAACGGAGGTCGCCGGGGGTGAGGGCCGCTGCCGCGCGGGGTCGTCCTCTCTTCTCCGCGCGCGTAACCCGCGCCGACGGCATCCGCAAGCCCTTGGTGCGCCGGCATCCTCGACCGAGGATGGACTCGGATGCCGCTCGCGCGGGTGGCCCGGAAGGGAAGACCAATGGCAGACAAGACGCCCGTCCAGCGGGTGGCGGAACTCATCAAGGACTTCCGCTTCGCGATGTTCACGACGCGGAACGCGGAGGGACGGATCGTCTCGCATCCGCTCACCGTGCAGGAGGCCGAGTTCGACGGCGACCTGTGGTTCCTCGTCTCGCGGGGCGCGACCTTCGTCACGGACCTCGCCGCGGACGACCGCGCCGGAGTGTCGCTCAGCTCCAACGACTCCTGGGTGTCGCTCTCCGGGCGCGGGCAGCTGGTCGAGGACCGCGCGAAGGTCGAGGAGCTGTGGAACCCGGCCGTCGAGGCGTGGTTCCCGAACGGACCGGACGACCCCGACGTCGGGCTGCTGAAGTTCTCGGCCGAGTCCGCCGAGTACTGGGACAGCCCGGGCGGCCGGCTGGCGTCGCTGTTCAGCTTCGTGAAGTCGAAGGTCACGGGCGAGCAGTACGACGCCGAGAACGAGACGATCGAGCTGCCGAGGGACTGATCCGGTTCGCCGCGCGTCAGGCGGCGACGGCCAGCTCGCCGTATCCCAGCGCGATCAGTAGCGCGAGCGCCGCGAGCACGAGCGTCACCGGCACCATCGTGTATCGCTCGCGCTTGCTGCGCGAGATCGCATTCATCAGGATGCCGAGAGCGAAGTATCCGAAGATCACCCACATCGCCACGACCGAGAAGGTCTCGGCGAAGAGGTCCACGCCTCCGACCCGGTCCCAGGCGATCAGGGCGATCACGGCGTAGAGCAGGATCGAGATCGCGCTGCCGATGCGAAGGCGTGCGGGCAGCGTGCGATGAGCGCCACCCCAGGCGTAGCGGCCGAGCGGCGCCCCGAGGGCCAGGGCGAGTTGGAAGACGGCGAGGGCGGCGAGGGCCACGGTGAGCAGCAGGGCGAAGAGCACAGGCCCACGGTACCGGTGGCCGTACCGTGTGTAATTGTTGACTTTCGTCATTAGTTGCACTTCCGCAACTAATGACGTATGGTTGATCTACATCAACTTTCAACGCAGGAGCACTTCCACCGTGAGCAACACTTCACTCCCCGCACCCGAGGCGACGCGCTCGGCCCGCGAGGTCTTCACCGCGATCTCCGGCCTCGTCGTCGGCATGTTCGTCGCCGTGCTTTCGGGCACGGTCGTGTCGACCTCGATGCCGGTCATCATCGCCGACCTGGGCGGCACGCAGTCCCAGTACACCTGGGTCATCACCGCGAGCCTGCTGGCCACCGCCGTCTCCACCCCGATCTGGGGCAAGCTGGCCGACCTCGTCGACCGCAAGATCCTCGTGCAGATCTCGCTCATCCTCTTCACGGCCGGCACCGTCATCGCCGGCTTCTCGACCGACACCAACATGCTCATCGCGGTCCGCGTGATCCAGGGCGTCGGCGTCGGCGGGCTCATGTCGCTCGTCATGATCGCCGTGGCCCTCATCATCTCCCCCCGCGAGCGCGGCAAGTACATGGGCGTCGTCGGCGGCATCATGGCCCTCGGCACCATCGGCGGCCCGCTGCTCGGCGGACTCCTCACCGACGTGTGGGGCTGGCGGTCGAACTTCTTCGTCGGCGTCCCGTTCGCCCTCGTCGCCCTCGTCCTCTTGCAGTTCACGCTGCACCTGCCGAAGCCGCAGCGCGACACCAAGGTCTCGATCGACTACTTCGGCATCGTGCTGCTGGCGGTCGGCGTGTCGACGCTGCTGATCTGGGTCTCGATGGGCGGCAACCAGTTCGACTGGGACTCCGGCACGAGCATCGCCCTCGCCGTGATCGCGGGTGTGGCCATCGCCGCCTTCATCGCGGTCGAGTTCTTCGTCAAGGAACCCATCGTCCCGATGTCGCTGTTCCGCAACCGCACCTTCACGCTCTCGGTCATCGCCTCGATCGCGATCGGCGTCTCGATGTTCGCGACCTCGGTGTTCCTGGCCCAGTACTTCCAGCTCGCCCGGGGCGCCACGCCCACCGAGTCGGGCCTCATGACGATCCCGATGATCATCGGGCAGATGGGCGCGTCGATCATCATCGGTCAGCTCGTGAGCCGGTTCGGCAAGTGGAAGGGCTGGATGCTGACGGGCTCCGCGCTCGCGACCGTCGGCGTGAGCCTGATGGCCACGCTCCGCTACGACACGCCCTTCACCCTGGTCGCCGTCTACATGTTCGTCCTCGGCGCCGGCCTCGGCATGGTCATGCAGAACCTGACCCTGATCGTGCAGAACGACACCGACCCGAAGCAGCTCGGTGCGGCATCCTCGAACGTCAACTTCTTCCGCACGATCGCCGGCACCATCGGCGTGACCATCATGGGCTCGCTGCTGTCGAGCAGCGTCGCGACCTACGTCAAGGACGGCCTGAAGGGCTTCGCGCCGACGACCCCGGAAGAGGTCGACGCACTGCAGCACCTGGGCTCCGGCGACGTGCCGAAGGTCGGTGAGCTGCCCGAGACCGTCCGGTCGATCGTGGAGAGCGCGTACGGCCACGGCATCGCCGACGCCTTCATCCTCGCCATCCCGCTCGCCGTGATCGCGATCATCGCCATCGCGTTCATCAAGAACAAGCCGCTGTCGACGAAGAACGCCGCCGAGCAGCTGCGCGAGCAGGCCGAGGACTCCGTCATCGAGGTCTCCGAGGCCGAGGTCGGCGCCTCTCTCTCCACCGGCACCATCCGAGTGGCCGGAGGCGAGACCTCGTCGCCGACGACCGGCTCCGTGACGGTGCTCGAGCGTGAGGACCGGGAGCAGGGCCGCTGAGATGATCGCCCCCGACGCGGTTCTGTCGGCGGACATGGAAGACGCCCTCGGCGACCTCCAGGCCCACCTGAACCTCATCTTCGCGAGGACGCGGTCGCTGTGGAAGGAATCGGCGGCGCGCATCCACCCCGAGCTGCAGGTCACCGGTTACAAGCTGCTCACCTTCATCGATCGGGCCGGCACCGTCAACGCCCACGAGCTGGCGGGTCGGTTCGAGATGGACAAGTCCGTCATCAGCCGCCAGGTGCGGATGCTGGAGGACGCGGGTCTGCTCGAGTCGCACCCCGACGAGCGCGACGGGCGGCTCCGCTCCCTGAGCGCGACGCCCGAGGCACGTGCCGCTCTCGCCGAGCTGCGCCGTCAGCACGGCTCGCGGCTCCGGACGGTCATCGAGGAGCTGACCGCGGAGGAGATCCAGGCGGCGTCCAAGGTCTTCCGCCTGCTGTCGGAGGCCTGACCAGCACCCCTCACGAAGCCCCGCCGTCCGCGCGACGGCGGGGCTTCGCCGTATGCTGGCGGGCATGACCGCCTCGCCCGACGACCCCGATTCCGGTGCGCCCGCCGCGGCATTCTCCCGGGTCGACGACCCCGACCTCGACCAGGCGATCACGCGGGTGGAGCAGGAGCTCGGACGCCTGTTCGCGCGGATCCGCATCAGCTGGCGCGACGCGGCGATGACCGTGCACCCCGATCTGCAGCCCCTCGGCTACCAGGTGCTCACCTCCATCGCGACCGGCAAGGCCACCTCGGCCGGCGCGATCATCGAGCGGCTGCAGACCGACAAGTCCGCCGTCAGTCGCCAGGTGCGCCAGCTCGAGCAGCTCGGGCTGGTCGAGAGCATCCGCGACCCCGACGACCGCCGCGCGCGCGTGCTCGTCGCCACCGAACTCGCCCAGGAGAAGGTCGCCCTCGCGCGCTCTCGCTACGAGGCGCGCCTGGGCGAGCGGCTGAGCCGCTGGTCCGCTGACGACCTCGACCTCTTCGCCGACCTGCTCGCGGACCTCGGCGGCTGAGGCTTCGGGCGCCTGCCCTATCGGCCGGCGTGCGCCCGGGTCTACACTCCGGGCATGGATTGGACCGGCATCCTGTGGACGGCTGTCGGCGCGGTGCTGGGTGTCGCGGCGCAGTTGCTGGTCGACCGGATGCGCCACACACACGACGACTACGAGCTGTGGTGCGATGTCCTGCCCTGGGGGGACATGCGCGAGCGCGGGCTCGATCAGCCCAGCGGCGCACCGGTGGTGGACCTGTTCCTCTGGAACGCGGGCAGAAGAGACATCACGGAGGATCAGTTCGACCGCGGGCGGCCGCTCGTCATCCATCTGGGGACCCGCATCCTCGGAACGCTCCCGGGTGGGCACTGGATCAAGGTCAGCCCCGAAAGCGTGAGCATCCATCCCGAGGGGACGATCCAGATCGCGCCCGGACTGCTCAGACGCGGGATGGTCGTCCATCTCCGGCTCGCGGTGTCCGCCTTCCCCTCGCTGTCGTTCGACAACCCCATCGCTCACGTCGCGGAGGTCCGTTCGGCCGTCGACCTCCCTCCCCACCGCCTCTCTTCCCGCGTCCAGTCGGTGATCGGATGGGCGGCGATCGTCGCGGTCGGCGCTGCGCTCGGGTTCGCCTACGGGTTGATCGCCCGAGGAGGCGGGTACCCCTGGCTGCCGTTCCCCGACGAGGTGCAGTTCGTGCTCGCCGGCGTCATCGTCGCGATCCCGGTCGGGGCGCTGGTTCTCCTGCATGTCAGTCTGACACGCGGGCCCGATCGAGCCCTCTTCGTCCTCCATGAAGCGGTGGGGGAGGAGACGGTCGAGATCGGCATGAGCCGGCGACGGTGGTGGGAAGGTCGCACGTCCCCGCCGCGCTAGCTCGCGGCCGCGACTGCGTACGCCCGAGGCACTCCGGAGTATCCCGGCCGGGTGAACCACGACGGCAGGGCGACCTGCAGGTGGCTCGGCCCGATGGTGGTGGCCTCGCCCGCGTGCAGCATGGCGGCCCACTCGATGTCACCCCGCCAGAAGCGGGTCATCGCGCGCAGGGAGCACCGCACCTCGACCGACACGTCGTACCCGGGGTCGACGTCGCACACATCGGCGTCGCCGTCGCGGATGACCAGCCACCAGCGTCGCTGCATGGGCCGGGCGTCGGCGAACTGCAGTGCGATCACCGTGCGACCCGCGGGCACGACCGAGTGATCGATGTTGCGGTGCATGTCCCAGAGCAGCAGCTTCGGGTCGAGGTCGGCGTCGCCGAGCTCGCCGATCCACCGGACGCCCCAGGCCGAGAGCTGCTCGACCACGGGCCGCAGCTCGACCCCCGCCGGGGTGAGCACGTACCGCACGTCGGCGCCCTCGACGAGGCGCTCGACGAGCCCCGCGCGCTGCAGCTGGTCGAGCCGATGAGACAGCAGCGACGGCGACATGCGGGGCAGCCCGCGACGCAGGTCGTTGAAGTGCTCGGTGCCGAGGAGCATCTCCCGGAGGAGGAGCATCGTCCAGCGCTCGTCCAGCAGCTCCATCGCCTTGGCGACGGGGCAGAACTGGTAGTACGGAGCGCCCACGGGACACACGATAGACCCGGTACAGATCCGATACTAGAGCGGTCTGCGCGGCCTTCGTAGCGTGAGGGGCAACAAGGCTAAGGAGGCCATTCATGGACACCATCGCTACCGACACCGAGGTCGACGCCGACCGCGCGTTGAAGGCGAAACACCGGGCCGTCTGGGCGCTCGGCGACTACTCGGCGATCGCTCGGGAGGTGATCCCGGCGCTCGGACGAGAACTCGTCGCGGCGGCCGAGGTCGGGCCGGACGACCGCGTGCTCGACGTGGCGGCAGGGACGGGCAACGCCGCGATCCCGGCGGCGAGGGCGGGAGCATTCGTCGTCGCCAGCGATCTCACCCCGGAGCTGCTCGAGATCGGGCGGCAGGAGGCCGAGGCGCAGGGCGTCGAGCTCGCCTTCGAGCAGGCGGATGCCGAGGCGCTGCCGTACCCGGACGACTCGTTCGACGTCGCGCTCTCGTGCGTCGGCATCATGTTCGCCCCGCATCACGACACGGCGGCACGGGAGCTGACCCGGGTCGTGCGCCCCGGGGGACGGATCGCGCTCATCAACTGGACGCCCGAGGGCTTCATCGGCCGGTTGTTCGCGACCCTCACGCGGTTCGTCCCCGCTCCGCCGCCGGGGGTGCAGCCGCCGCCGCTGTGGGGCGAGGAGGAGCACGTGCGCGAACTGCTCGGCGACCGCGTGACGGACCTGCGGATGGAGCGTCGCTCGCTGCCCGTCGATCGGTTCGCGTCGCCCGAGGAGTTCCGCGACTTCTTCCGGGACCTGTACGGCCCGACCGCCGCCGCCTACCGGGGTGTGGCCGATGACGAGGAGCGGCGGGCCGCCCTCGACGCGGCCATGATCGCGCTGGCACAGAAGCACCTCGACGGCGGTGCGATGGGCTGGGAGTACCTGCTCGTGACGGGACGCGTGGCCTGAGTCCACGCGTCCGGGCGGGTGCGGGGGAGGGCCCGGCGTCGGGCGGCGAAGTCGCGAGAGACTTCCGCCCGGCGCCGGGTCCTCCGGCGATTTCGCCGACTCCCCGGGCGGGGAGGGTCCTCACCGCGTCAGATGCCGCTCGAAGAACCGCGCGGCGTCCTCACCCGCATGAACGGGCACGCCGCGGTGTCCGCCGAGGTTGGCCTGCAGCGTTTCTCGCGAGATCCGAGGGCGTCGAACAGGTCCAGCGCCGCCTGACGGTCGTTGCCCTCGTCGTCCCACTGCAGCAGCATGTGCGCCGGGATCGTCAGCTCCCGCGCCTCGACGAAGGTGCGCGAAGGCAGATAGCTCCCGGCGAAGAGGCCGAGAGCGCGGATGCGCGGATCCGTCCTCGCGACCCGGATGGCGATCGCCGCCACGCCCCCGGACCATGCGACGGGAGCGCCCGGATCGGATGCCGAGAGGAGGAGGGCGTCGAGGGTGGCGCGCCACTCGGGGGCCGCCTGCTCGACGAGGGGGAGGACGAGCCGGTCGACGATGTCGCCGGTGACCGGGACGCCCTCGGACAGCGCTCGCCGCAGATCGTCGCGCGCCCGGTCGACGGCGGGGATGCGCGGCCGGTCGCCGGCGCCGGGGAGCTCGATGGCCGCCGACGCGTAGCCACGGGCGGCGCAGGACTCGGCGCGAGCGACGAGCCGCGGATACATCCCCTCCAGTCCGCCGGGATGGCCCAGGAGGACGAGCGGGGTCGGGAGATCGGATGCCGTCGCCGGCGCCCAGGCGATGCCGGGCACCCCGTCGACGGTGAAGCGGCGCTCGACGACGCCGGAGAGGAGGGAGCGCGAGGAGATGGTGCGCATGGTCGTGCCTTTCGGGAGCGCGGACGGCGCTCCCGGACGACCTAGCGCCCGACCGTGGCTCCGGAGGGGAGCACCCACGTCGATTCGTTCACGGGTACCACCTCCTCGGTCTGCTGCACGGCTCACCGAGCATAGCGCCGTCGCCGACGGGCGCCAAGGGTTCGGCCCCCGCCACCCCGGTGAAGAGTGGCGGGGCCGTCGCTCGGCGTCAGACGAACTCTTCCGGACGCGTCTCCTCGACCTCGCCCTCGGCACGGCGACGCAGGCGCATCTCGGCCAGACCGCCGCCGGCGAGCAGGAGCAGCCCCGCTCAGCCGACGGGGAGAGCCGCGTCGACGCGGCCGAGGATCTCGGCGATCGCCGGAGCCGAGGCGATGAGGCGATCGTTGGCCTCCGACTCGGCGACGGTCGCGCGCAGGCCCTCTCCCGCGAAGGGGCGCACGAGCAGGCCGTTCCGCTCGAGCAGCTCCGCGACCTCGACCGTCTTCTCTCCGAGGGGGAGCCACACGAAGTTGCCCTTGCTCTCGGGAAGCTCGATGCCCGCGGTGCGGAAGGCCGACACCACGCGCTCGCGCTCGACCACGAGGGCGGCGACGCGTTCGGCGAGTTCGTCCTCGGCGGCCAGCGAGGCCACGGCGGCGGTCTGCGCGAGATTCGTGACCCCGAACGGGAGGGCGACCTTGCGCAGGGCGATACCGAGCTGCTCCGGAGCGATCGCATAGCCGATGCGCATGCCTGCGAGGCCGTACGCCTTCGAGAAGGTGTGTGCGACGGCCACGTTCGGATAGCGGCGGAAGTACTCGATGCCGATCGGGGAGTCCGCGCGGTCGTTGAACTGCACGTAGGCCTCGTCGATCACCACGACGATATGCGCGGGCACCCGCGAGAGGAAGCGGTCGAGCTCGGCGTCGCCGATCGTGGTGCCGGTCGGGTTGTTCGGGTTGCAGACCAGGATCAGGCGCGTGCGGTCGGTGATCGCGGCGAGCATCGCGTCGAGGTCGTGGCGGTGATCCTCCGTCAGGGGCACCGGAACGGGAACGGCCCCGGCGGCGCGTGTCAGCATCGGGTAGGCCTCGAAGGAACGCCACGCGAACAGCACCTCGTCGCCGTCGCCGGCGGTCGCGCGGATGAGCTGCGACACGACCTCCACCGAGCCGCTGCCGAGGACGACGTTGACCGGCGCCACGCCGAACCGGGCGCACAGCACCGCCGTGAGGGCGGTGGCGGCGGTCTCCGGGTAGCGGTTGATCTGCGTGAGCTGATCCGCGATGGACGCTGTCACCGACGGCAGCGGAGGATACGGGTTCTCGTTCGACGAGATCTTGTGCACGGGGGCCGCCGTCTCGATCTGTGGTGCGGCTTTGCCCGGCTTGTAGCCCGGGATCGCGCTCAGGTCGTTCCGCAGTCGCAGCTCGGTCATCCTTCGCCTCTCGTCGTCGTCTCCGCACGCGGTCCGTTTGACAGCGGCGAGCGGGATTCATACTATCGCAAATGAATATATCGAATGTTGTCAATTCGGATCCCTGAGATCGAGGCGACGGAAGGAGCGGAGCGACGGTGCCCCACACGGCGGTCGAAACCCCCGAGCAGAGGCTCACCCTGCGCGTGCGCGCCATGCGCTGGGAGGCGGCGAGCGTGCTGGCTCTCGAACTCGACGACCCCACCGGAGCCGAACTGCCCGCGTGGGAGCCCGGCGCCCATATCGACCTCCGGTTCTCGAACGGCGTGGAGCGCCAGTACTCCCTCTGCTCCGACCCCGAGGACCGGTCCGCCTACCGGATCGCGGTGCTCGCCGAGAGCCCGAGCCGGGGCGGCTCCCGCTATGTGCACCAGAGCCTGCGCGTCGGCGAGATCGTCACCGCCTCCCCACCCGTCAACCACTTCGGCCTCGTGCCGGCCGACGAGTACGTGTTCCTCGCCGGCGGCATCGGGATCACGCCCATCCTGCCCATGCTGACCGACGCGACCCGCCGCGGCATCCCCTGGCGTCTCGCCTACCTCGGCGCGGCCGGAGAGCGGATGGCGTTCGCCTCCGCCCCGCAGCTGGCGGGAGGGGAGACGCTGCTCGTGCGCCGCGATGTCGACGATCGCCTCGATCTGGCGGGGTGGGTCGGCACGCCCGGAGAGCGCACCGCGGTCTACGCCTGCGGTCCGGAGCGGATGCTGAACGCGCTCGAGCATCTCAGTGCCGACTGGCCGCGCGGAGCCCTGCACGTGGAGCGGTTCCAGGCGCGGACCTTCGGCGAATCGCAGGGCGCCGAGACCTTCGAGGTCGTCGCGCGACGGTCCGACCTCGTCGTGACGGTCGACCGCGGCTGCAGCATCCTCGAGATGCTCGAGAACGCCGGCATCGGCGTGCCCAGCTCCTGCCTGGAGGGCGTCTGCGGCACCTGCGAGACCGCTGTCATCGACGGAGCCCCCGAGCATCGGGACTCGATCCTCACCCCCGACGAGCGCGAGAGCAACGAGACCATGATGATCTGCGTCTCCCGCTCCCTCGGCGACCGGCTCGTCCTCGACATCTGACACCTGTACGAACGGAGCGAACATGGACACCGGAACCGCGTACGGGCTGCGCCTCGGGCAGCCGCTGAACGAGCTCGCGCAGGTGGGCCCCGGCACACCCTACGGCGAGGTGCTGCGCCGCTACTGGCACCCCGTCGCGAAGGTCGAGGACGCGACGACGCGCCCGATATCGCTGCGGGTGCTCGGCGAGGAGCTCGTGCTCTTCCGCACCCGCAAGGGCAAGCCCGGACTGCTGCACCCCCGCTGCATCCACCGCGGCGCGTCCCTCTTCTACGGCGGCGTCGAAGACGACGGCATCCGCTGCTGCTACCACGGCTGGGTGTTCGACACGGAGGGGCACTGCCTCGAGCAGCCGTGCGAGCCCGACCTCGGGCTGCACCGCGACCGGGTGCGCCAGCCCTGGTACCCCGTCGAGGAGCAGTACGGACTCCTCTGGGCGTACATGGGACCGCCGGAGAAGAAGCCGGTCCTGCCGCGCTACGACACGCTCGAGGTGCTCGGCGAGAACGAGCAGCTCATCGTCAACGACGCGGGCGTGGGTGGAGGCGGACCGGTTGAGCTGGACTTCAACTGGCTGCAGCACTGGGAGAACGTCATGGACCCGTTCCACGTGCCGATCCTCCACGCGCGGTTCAGCGGCAACCAGTTCACTCCCGAGATGGCACTCATCCCCGAGGTCAGCTACGAGTACACCCCGCTGGGGGTGCGCAGCATCCAGATGCGGGAGCTCGGGGACGGCCGGCAGCTGCGCCGGGTCACCGAGGTGATCTTCCCGAATCTGCGCGTCGTCGCCAGCCCCAAGCTCTCCTCCGGCCAGACGAACATGATCGGCTGGGTCGTGCCGATGGACGACACGAGCTTCCGCATCTTCACGGTCGCCCGCGACAGCGACCCCGAGTTCCTCGCCAAGCTGCGGTCGACCCACGAGGGCAAGCCGTGGAAGGACCTCACCGATCTCGAGCACCAGCGGCTCCCCGGCGACTACGAGGCGCAGAAGTCTCAGGGCCCCATCTCGCTGCACTCCGAGGACCACCTCACCACCACCGACCAGGGCATGGCCATGATCCGCCGGATGATGGCCAAGCAGCACCGCGCCGTGGCCGCGGGCGGCGACCCCGTCGGCGTCTCGTTCGACGAGGCGGAGCGGCTCGTGCGGATCGAGGGCGGCAACTACTTCGAGGGAGCCCCCGACGCGCCGCTGCTGGCCGACGCGGTGGACGACTGACGTGGTCACGTACACCGCCCGCCCGCCGCGCGGCGACCGCCCTCTGCTCGTGCTCGGCATCAGCGACGTGGTCGTGATCGAGGGCGAGCCGGCGGTGCCCGTGAGCATGCATCACCTGTCGGCGTGGGGGCGCTGGGTGCGCGACGTGGCGATCCCGGATGCCGCGGCGCAACGGCTGCATGAGCTGACGCAGCACTTCGAGATCGTGTGGGCCTCGGAGTGGGGGCACAATGCCCACACCGCCTTCCGCGAGCCGCTCGACCTGCCCGAGGAGCCGTGGCCGTTCCTCCCGGTGCAGTTCGACAAGCTCGCGCACATCCGCCGCTACGCCGACGGCCTCCCGTGGATCTGGGTCGACGACCCGCTCGTCGATCTGAGCGGCGAGCCACCGGAGGTCGACGACGGCATCGTCGTTCGCGTCGACCCCGCCGCGGGAATCCTGAGCCTCGACGTCGAGGACCTGTTGGTGAGGATGCGCGAGCTCGTGGAGCGTCGCGCCGGAGAGGAGAACGCATGACCGATGCCGTCGCGATCGTGGGGGGCCGCGTGCTGACCGGCCTGGGCGACGAGTTCGAGGGGGGCGCCGTGCTGGTGTCGGAGGGGCGGATCGAGGCTGTCGGCGCGCACGTCGACATCCCCGAGGGCGCGCGGGTGATCGACGCCGCCGGATGCTGGGTGCTGCCGGGTCTCATCGACCCGCACAGCCACATCGGCGCCCACGAGGAGGCCAACGGCCCGGCGGGCTTCGACGGCAGCGAGGTCTCGTCGCCCGTCACCGCGGGCGTGCGGGCCATCGACGCGATCAACATCGAGGACCTCGCCTTCCGCGATGCCCTCGCCGGCGGCATCACGTCGGTCGTCGTCAAGCCGGGGTCGGGCAACCCGATCGGCGGGCAGAGCGTGGCCATCAAGACCGGGGGCGGACGCTCGGTCGACGAGCAGGTCATCGTGCCGTCGCTGGGCATGAAGTCCGCTCTCGGTGAGAACCCGAAGCAGGCGTACGGGGAGCGCAAGCAGCTGCCGTCCACGCGCCTCGGCATCGCGCTCGTCATCCGGCAGGCCCTCTTCGATGCGAGAGACTACGCAGAACGGCGCGACCGGGCCCGTGAAGAGGGCGCGCCGTTCGCGGTCGACCTCGGCAAGGAGGCGCTGGCGGCAGCGCTCGACGGAACCCTGAGCTGGGAGCAGCACGCGCACCGGCACGACGACATCGCGACCGCGCTGCGCATCGCGGAGGAGTTCGATCTGCGTCTCGTCCTCAACCACGGCACGGAGGCGCACAAGCTGGCCGCCGTGCTCGCCGAACGCGACGTTCCGGTCATCTACGGTCCGATCCTTTCGAGCCGGTCGAAGGTCGAGGTGCGCGAGGCCGATCCGGCGAACCTCGCGAGGCTGGCCGCGGCGGGTGTGCGCGTCGCTCTGACCACCGATCACCCGGTCGTCCCGATCGGGCTGCTCGCCCTGCAGGCCTCGGTCGCCGTGCGGGCCGGCCTGCCCCGGGACACCGCCATCGCCGCGATGACCTCTGCTGCCGCGTCGATCGCGGGCATCGACGACCGCGTCGGCGCGCTCGAGCCCGGCCGCGACGGGGATGTGGTTGTGTGGACGGGGGACCCGCTCGACGTCGCGTCGACCGTGCGGGAGGTCCTGATCGAGGGGCGGACGGTCTACGCCGCCCCGACCGGCGCCGGGCACGAGGAGACCGCATGACGCTGCGCGACGAGGCCGTTCGGCTGCTGCCCGACCTCGTCGCACTGCGACGGCGGCTGCATCGCATCCCCGAGGTGGGGTTCGACCTCCCGCAGACGCGCGACGCGGTGCGGGAGGCGCTCGAGGGTCTCGGACTCGAGGTCACTACCGGGTCCGATCTGAGTTCCGTGACCGCCGTGCTGCGCGGCGCCGCCGACGGGCCCTCGGTCCTGCTGCGGGGGGACATGGACGCGCTCGCGATCGAGGAGGAGACGGGCCTCGAGTATGCGTCGACCAACGGCGCCATGCACGCCTGCGGGCACGATCTGCACGTGGCCGCGCTCGTCGGCGCCGCCCGTCTGCTCTCGGCGCGCAGGGAGCGCATCGCCGGAAGCGTCGTGTTCATGTTCCAGCCGGGGGAGGAGGCCGGGGGAGGTGCGCCCCTGATGATCCGCGACGGGGTGCTCGACGCGGCCGGCCGCCGGGTCGAGGCCGCTTACGGCATCCACGTCGGTCCGGGCGAGCGCGGCACCTTCCAGCTGAAGTCCGGCAGCATCATGGCAGGGGCCAACGTGCTGCGGGTGCGGGTGCGCGGGCAAGGCGGCCACGGATCACGGCCGCAGCAGGCCGTCGATCCGGTCCCCGTGGTGGCGGAGCTCGTGCTCGCGCTGCAGGCGTGGGTCACGCGCCGGGTCGACGTGTTCGATCCGATCGTGCTCTCGGTCACGAAGCTGTACGCGGGCGAGATCGTCAACGTCATCCCGGACGAGGCGGGGTTCTCGGCCACGCTGCGCACCCTGTCGGAGGCATCGATCGCGCAGGCGCAGGCCGAGCTGCCGCTGTTCATCGAGCGCATCGCCGCGGCCCACGGCTGCACCGCCGACGTCGAGGTGATCATCGGGTACCCGGTCACCGTGAACTCGGCCGCCGAGACCGTGGCGGCCACCCGGGTCCTGCGCGATCTCTTCGGCGCCGGGCGCGTCGAGGAGATCGAGGCGCCCTGGATGGCCTCCGAGGACTTCTCCTTCGTGCTGCGCGAGGTGCCCGGTACGTTCCTGTTCCTGTGCGCCACGCCCCCGCACGTCGACCCCGACGACATCCCCATGAACCACTCGCCGCGGGCGCAGTTCGATGATGCGGTGCTGGGCGACCAGGCGGCGGCGCTCGCCGCCCTGGCGCTGCGGCACGTCGGTCTCGAGGACTAGCCCCGGGCGCGATCAGCGACCGAGGGTGCGGTGGTCCAGCACCGCCCGGCGGCCCCGCTCGACGTCGCCCGAGCGGATGGCGTCGATGAGGGCTTCGTGGATGTGGAGGCGTTCGTCGGTGTCCTGCCGGAACCCGGGCACGGCGAGCGCATCCTCGTGCGTGGCGCCGGCCGTCTCGCCCTCGATGTAGTCGACCAGGTTCAGATAAAAGGTCCGCAGCACCGCGTTGGGCGAGATCTCGGCGATGCGGCGGTGCAGCCGCCAGTTGCCGTGGAGTCCCTCGATGGGGTCGTGCCAGTGGTCGGCGAGCTCGGCCATCACGGTTTCGAGGTCGGCGACGTCGGCGTCGGTGCGATGCCGCACCGCGTCCTGCATCACAGCCTCGTCGAGGGCGTCGAGCACCTTGATGACATCGTTCACGGGGGCACCGGTCTGGCGCAGCCGCAGCACGCTGTGGGCGAGGCGGATGAGGGGGGACTGGTCGGCCACGAAGATCCCGCCGCCGGGTCCGGGCCGGAGGTCCACCGAGCCGCGGGCGCGGAGCACCCGCAGCGCTTCGCCGAGGGTGGCGGGGGCGACCCCGAACTGCTCGCACAGCTCTTGCCGGGTGCCGATGCGATGCCCCGCGGTGAGGCCCTCGTTCTTGATCATCGCCTCGACCTCGGCGACCACGCGGTCGGCGACCGACTGGGCAGGCGCGACGCGGTGGAAGGTGCGCCCTTCATCGGGTGTGGTGGCCACGGAGGTCCTTCGATCGGGTGGAGCGGGAAGCAGACGTCTCACATCCTAAGGAGCGCTGCTCCGGGCGGGACGGAGCGCGAAGGCGATTCTCCTATTTGCAGTAATTGAATGTATCTAATACAGTCAATCAGCAACGTCGCTCACGAGAGGAAACAGATGACCGACCCCACCGGTGGCGATCTGCTCGCAGACTCCCTGCTCAATCAGGGCGTGTCCCGGATCTTCGGCATTCCGGGCGTGCAGCTCGATGCCGCCGCAGACGCCCTCCACGCCCGCTCCGACAGGGTCGACTTCATCTGCGCCCGCAACGAGCAGGCCACGACGTACATGGCCGACGGCTATGCCCGCAGCACGGGCGATGTCGGCGTCGCGATGGTGGTCCCCGGCCCCGGAGTGCTCAACGCCCTCTCCGGCGTGGCCACCGGGTACTCGGCGAACTCCCCGATGCTCCTCATCGCCGGGCAGATCGACTCGCGGGCCATCGGCCGCGGACTCGGCGCCCTGCACGAGATCCCCGACCAGACCGGCATCCTGCAGCGCCTGACCAAGTGGACCGGCACCGCGCGCTCCGCCGACGAGATCCCGGGGCTCGTGCGCGAGGCCTTCACGCAGCTGCGCAGCGGTCGCCCGCGGCCGGTCGCCCTGGAGGTTCCGCCGGACGTGCTCGCCGCCACATCCCGTGCCGCCGCAGCCGAGATGGTCGCCGCCGCGCCGCTCGCGCCGGACGAGCAGCAGATCCGTGAGACGGCCGCGCGCCTGCTCGGGGCACGGCGCCCGATGATCGTGGTCGGAGGCGGTGTGCTCGCCTCCGACGCGTCGGTCGCGCTGCAGGCACTCGCCGAGGCGCTCGAGGCGCCGGTGCTCATGACCGAGAACGGCCGCGGTGCGCTCGACGCCCGGCACCGTCTCGCCTTCGACTCGCTCGCACTGCGCGCCTTCCGCGAGGACGCCGACCTCGTGCTCGCCGTCGGCACCCGCTTCGTCTCCACCTTCGGGACGCAGGTCGACACGAACGGCGCCGAGGTCATCCTGATCAACGCCGAGGCGGCCGACCTCGAAGGTCCCCGCGCCGCCTCGCTGGCCCTCCACGCCGACGCGCGCCTCGCGCTCGCCGCGCTCGCCGCCGAGGTGGGTGCGCCGGGCCGCGAGTCGCGCGAGAGCGAGTTCGCCCGGGTGCGCTCTTGGCTCGACGAACAGTTCGCCGACATCGCGCCGCAGCGCGAGTACCTGTCCGCGATCCGCGGCGCGCTTCCCGACGACGGCGTCTTCGTCAGCGAGTTCACACAGGTGGGCTACGCCGCGAGCGCGTGCTATCCCGCTTATCAGCCCCGCACGTACATCGGGCCCGGATACCAGGGGACGCTGGGCTACGGCTTCGCCACCGCCCTCGGCGTCAAGGCGGCCGACCCGTCGCGCGCCGTGGTGTCGGTCAACGGCGACGGCGGATTCTCCTGGACACTTCAGGAGCTGTCGACCGCCAAGCGCTACGGACTCGGCCTCGTCACGATCGTCTTCCACGACGGCTTCTACGGCAACGTCCGACGCATCCAGAAGAACCGCTACGGCGCACGGTACTTCGCGAGCGACCTGACCAACCCCGACTACGGAAAGCTCGCCGACGCCTTCGGCATCCGCTCCGCCCGGGCGTCGAATGCGCAGGAGCTCGCCGGCGTCCTCGCCGATGCGGTGCCGGCGAACGAGCCGATCCTCATCGACGTGCCCGTGGGCGAGTTCCCGTCGCCCTGGCATCTGATCCACGAGGGCGTCCCGCGACCCGCGCCGCTCGCCCCCGACGCGCACCTCGTGCGGCAGGCAGGGGTCTGACATGATCACCGGGCACGACATCGCGGGCATCAGAGAGGATGCCGAGGGGCTGCCGTCGATCGATGTCGTCAGCCCGGCCGACGGGTCGGTGATCGGAGCGGTCGCCGCCGGAGGCCCCGTGGACGTCGATCGGGCCGTCGCGGCCGCGGTCGCCGCATTCCCGGCGTGGTCGTCCACGCCGATGGCCGAGCGGATCGCGTACGTCGAGGCGCTCGCCGAGGGTCTCGCGCGTCACCGCGAGACGCTGGCGGAGACGCTGAGCGCCGAGATGGGGTCGCCGATCGCCTTCGCCCGTGCCGCCCAGGTCGGCGTCGCGATCGCCGACCTCGCCCGTCTCGTCGACGCGGCGCGCGCGCACGTCGATCGCGAGGCGGTGTCGAACTCCCTCGTCGTCGCGGAGCCCGTCGGCGTCGTGGCGGCCATCACGCCCTGGAACTTCCCGCTGCACCAGATCATGCTCAAAGTCGGGGCGGCGATCCTGGCCGGATGCACCGTGGTGCTCAAGCCCAGCGAGGTCGCGCCCCTGAACGCGGCGATCGTCGGCGACATCCTGCGCGAGGTCGGCCTGCCCGGCGGCGTGGTGAACATCGTGCACGGAGACGGCGGCGGAGTGGGGGCACCGCTTGTGGCGCATCCCGACGTCGACATGGTGACGTTCACGGGCTCCCGCCAGGTGGGCGAGCAGGTCGCTCGGGCGGCGGCCGCCACCATCAAGAAGGTGGCCCTCGAACTCGGCGGGAAGTCCGCCGCGATCGTGCTCGACGACGCGCCCCTCGAGGAGTCGGTGCGCGGCGTGCTGGCGTCGTGCTTCGCCAACGCCGGGCAGACGTGCGCCGCGCAGACCCGTGTGCTCGTGCCGCGAACGATGGCGGAGGACTGGCAGCGTGCGGCCGTCGAGGTCGCCGCGGGCTGGGCGCCCGGTGATCCGCGCGACGAGGGCACGGCGACCGGTCCGGTGGCGTCCGCCCTGCAGCGCGACCGCGTGCGCGCCCACATCGCCGCCGCGATCGAGGACGGCGCCCGTGTCCTGACCGGAGGACTCGATATCGTCGAACCGACGGTCGGCGGAGCCTATGTGCAGCCCACGATCTTCACCGACGTGACTCCCGACATGCGGATCTTCCACGAGGAGGTCTTCGGTCCGGTGCTCACGGTCACTCCCTACGCCACGGTCGATGAGGCTGTCGACCTGGCGAACGACAGCGTGTACGGGCTGTCGGGCGGCGTGTGGTCGAGCGACCCTCGACGCGCGCTCGGCATCGCGCTGCGCATGCGCACGGGCACGGTCGGCATCAACGGCGCCGGGCTCGACGTGGGTGCGCCGTTCGGCGGGTACAAGCAGTCCGGTGTGGGCCGGGAGTGCGGCGTGCACGGGTTCGAGGAGTTCCTCGAGCTCAAGTCGGTGATGGGCGCCGCCGCTCTCGTCGACGACCTCTCGTGACCGGAAACAATCTCGAAACACCGGCGACACGATCCCATAAAGAGCAATTCATAACATTCAATTAGATGGAACCGCCCGAGGGTTCTGTCAGAGAGGACACCCCCATGAGACGCAGCATCGTAGCCGCGGCCGTCGGCGTGACGGCACTCGTTCTGACCGGCTGCGCCGGCGGCGCGGACGGGTCCCCCGGAGAGTCGGTGGATGACGCCACGATCGCCATCGCCGCCGATCCCGGGTCGCTCAATCCGATCACCAACGCCACGCAGGCCGGACAGGAGGTCGCCGCCTACCTGTACGAGACGCTCATGTCGTTCGCCCACGGCAAGGACGCCGAGGGACTGCTCGCCGAGAGCTGGACCGAGTCGACGACCGAGGTGTCGTTCGTGCTCAAGGAGGGCATCGTCTGTACCGACGACAGCGAGCTGACGGCGTCCGACGTCAAGGCCTCCTTCGACTACGCCGCCGACCCCGAGACGGCGTCGCCGTATTCGGGCGTCTACTTCCCCGCCGAGGGTCTCACCGTCGCGGCCGACGACGCCTCGCGCACGGTGACCTTCACGAGCGCCGAGCCGCAGAGCTTCCTGCTCAGCAACATCGGTCAGATGCCGGTCGTGTGCGCCGCAGGAGTCGAGGACCCCGCATCCCTGGACACCGCACCCGTCGGCACCGGGCTCTACGCCCTCGAGGACTCCTCGCCGGGTCAGAGCTACACGCTCGCGCTGCGCGACGACTACACCTGGGGCCCCGGTGACGTGACGAGCGAGACCGAGGGTCTGCCGAAGACCGTCGAGCTGCAGGTCGTCGACACCGAGCCGACGCGCGCGAACATGCTCCTGTCGCAGGAGGTCAACGTGGCGGAGGTCGGCGGCACCGATCGCGACCGCCTCGAGAGCGGCGACCTGTTCTCGATCGACGTCCCCGCGCGACCCGGCCTGATGTTCTTCAACCAGGCCGAGGGGCGCCCGACCCATGACCTCCTCGTCCGCGAGGGCATCGCGGGAGGCATCGATCGCGACGAGGTGGCCTCCGCATCGACCGGCGGTCGGGGCGAGCTGATGACGACGCTCGTATCGTCCTTCACCGCGGTGTGCGTGGGAGAGGACGCGACGACCTCGCTCATCGCGTTCGACGCCGACCAGGCGGGCGCGTCGCTCGACGAGGCCGGATGGACGGTCGGAGCCGACGGCATCCGCGAGAAGGACGGCGAGAAGCTCTCGCTCACGTTCGTGTACCCCTCCACCGAGGCGCAGTCGGTCGTCGCCGGCATCGAGCTCATCCAGCAGCAGCTGGGCGAGATCGGCGTCGAGGTCACGCCGAGCCCCTCGTCGGCCTACACCGACGTGATCTTCCAGGGCGGGGACTGGGACCTCATCTGGGCCCCGATCTCGACGACGCTGCCCTCGACCTGGGCCGGCATCCTCTCGGGCCCGTTCCCCCCGGACGGCGGCAACTGGACGTACAACACCAACCAGGAGTTCTTCGACCTCACCGCCCAGGCCCAGCAGCTGGCCGGCGAGGAGAGCTGCGACGCCTGGACGGCGGCGCAGGCCTCGGCCATCGGTAACCTCGAGGTCATGCCGTTCGCGGAGTCCACGAGCACCCTGTACGGGGCGGGCGTGGAGTTCGACGTCACCACCAACGGCCTGCTGATCCCGACGAGCCTCCGAGGCTAGGAGCCGCATGCTGGACCACGCGTCCGCCAGGACGGACACCGTGGCGGTCTTCCTCCGGAAGCGCCGCCACGGCAACCCCTGGCTGAGATTCCTCCTCCGCCGCACCGTGCGCATGCTGGTGGCGATGTTCGTGATCATCGCGGTCGCGTTCTTCGTGCTCCGGCTCTCTGGCGGCGACCCCGTGCGGGCCGCCCTCGGCGCCACGGCGGACGAGGCCGTGGTCCAGGCGCGGCGGGACCAGCTGGGGCTCAACGATCCGCTGATCGTGCAGTTCTGGAACTACCTCACCGGTGTGTTCCAGGGAGATCTCGGCGCGTCCCTGATCACGGGGAGGTCGGTGTCGGAGCTGGTGCAGAACCGTCTGCCCGCGACGCTGGAGCTCGCGGGGATCTCATTCGCCATCGTGCTGCTCGTGGCCGTGCCGGTCGGCCTCGGCATCGCGATCCTCACGCAGGGCAATCGGCGTCGCGGCGTCGAGGTGACGTTCACGGGGATCACCGGCCTCATCGCCGCGATTCCCGAGTACCTCCTCGGCGTCGCGCTCGTCGTGGTGTTCGCCGTGACGCTGCACTGGTTCCCGGTCGCCGGCCGCACGGGTCCCGCGTCCTACGTCCTCCCGGTGCTGGCCATGACGGTCGCCTCCTGGGCGTCGCTGTCGCGGATCGCCCGGGTCGAGGCGTTGAACACGCTGTCGGACGACTACGTGCGCACCGCGCGATCCAAGCGCATCCCGGCCTCCTGGGTGTACTTCCGGCACGCCCTGCCCAACATGCTCACCGCGACGCTGACGATCGGCGGCACCCTGCTCTCGACGATGGTCGCGTCGAGCGTCCTCGTGGAGAAGGTCTTCAACTGGCCGGGACTCGGCTCCGCGTTCGTCGAGGCCATCGGCACCAAGGACTACGGCATCGTCCAGGGGCTCGCCCTGGTGTACGCGGCGATCATCCTCGTCATCACCCTCGCGGTCGACATCGTGCTGTCGGTCCTCGATCGGCGCACGACCCTCCTGGAGACGACCTGATGCGCTCGTTCCTCGCCTTCCTGCGCAACCCGCTGGGCGCCATCAGCGCCGTGATGGTGCTCGCGCTCGTGCTCCTCGCGCTCCTCGGCCCCGAGCTCTGGGGCGCGCAGGCGGCGCAGACCGACACCTCCGCGCTCCTGCAGGGTCCGACCGACGCGCACCCGCTCGGAACCGACGGGCTCGGTCGCGATCTGCTGCTGCGCACGCTCGTCGCCGCCCGTCTGTCGCTCGGCATGGCCCTCCTGGCGACGCTCATCGGCCTGGTCTTCGGCCTGCTGCTCGGCGCGCTGCCGTCGGTGCTCGGTCCGCGGGTGCAGCGCCTGTTCAGCTCGATCATCAGCACCTGGCTCGCCTTCCCGGTGCTGCTCGTGGCGATGCTCACGGTGATCCTCCTCGGCCCGAGCTCGAACTCCGCCGTGATCGCGCTGGGTCTCACGATGGTCCCGTCCTTCGCGCGACTCGCCCAGACGCTCTCCTCGAGGGTCGGCGGGTCGGAGTACCTCGCGGCGGCGCGCATGATGGGCGTCTCACGAGGACGCCAGTTCACGCGCTACGTGCTGCCGAACATCGCCGAGCCGATCATCGTCAACGTCACCCTGTCGATCGGCGGCGGTCTGCTGGCCCTGTCGAGCCTCAGCTTCCTGGGCGTGGGCGTGCAGCCGCCGGACTACGACTGGGGACGGATGCTGAGCGAGGCGTTCGACCAGGTCTACACCAACCCGACCGCCGTGGTCGGACCGGGTGTCGCCGTCGTCTTCGCGGGCGTCGCGTTCGGGACGCTGGGCGAGTCGCTGGCGGCCCACCTGCGCAGCCACGGCCGCGGCAGCGTGCTGTCGCGCCGCCGGCTCGGGCCCGTGCCGCGGGTCGACGACCGCGAGCGCCGGGCCGATGACGGGGCGCTGCTGGTCGTGGACGGGCTCTCGGTGTCGTTCCCCTCCCCGAACGGCTGGGTGCGCCCCGTGCAGGACGTCAGCTTCTCGGTCGCACCGGGCGAGATCATCGGCGTGGTCGGCGAGTCCGGCAGCGGCAAGTCCGTCGCCCTCATGGCCGTGGCGCAGCTCTCGGCGGCCGGAGCGGCCGTCACCGCGCAGCAGCTGCGCTTCGACGGCGACGACATGCTCGACCTGCCCCCTGCCGTCGTGAAGAAGCGGCTCGGCACCAAGATCGGGGTCGTCTTCCAGGACTCGCTGACCGCGCTGAACCCGGCGCTCCGGGTCGGCACGCAGCTCGCGGAGATCCCGCGGTACCACGCGCGCGACGGCCGTGCGGCTGCGCACGCCAAGGCCGTGGATGCGCTGCGGGATGTCGCGATAGACGAGCCGGAGCGGCGCTCGCGCCAGTTCCCGCACGAGTACTCGGGGGGCATGCGTCAGCGCGCGCTGATCGCGATGTCGCAGATCGGCGGACCGCGCCTCATCATCGCCGACGAGCCCACGACAGCCCTCGACGTCACGGTCCAGCAGCGCGTCCTCGCGCTCCTGCGGAAGGAGTGCGAGGAGACCGGGGCGGCGGCGATCGTGGTCTCGCACGACATCGCCGTGCTCGCCGAGCTGTGCCAGCGCATCCTCGTGATGTACGCAGGTCGCATCGTGGAGGACGTCGACGTGCGGCTGCTCGCCACACCCGAGAAGCTCGCGCATCCGTACACACGGGCGCTGGCGGAGTCCCTCCCCGACCTCGACACCGACCGCACGCAGCCTTTGGCGACGATCCCCGGCGAGCCCCCGGACCTGTCGCTCCCGCTCGTCGGCTGCGCGTTCGCGCCGCGATGCCCGTTCGCGACCGAGCGGTGCCGCGCCGAGATCCCGCCCACCGAGGAGCACCGTCACGGCGGACGCGTCGCCTGCTGGCATCCGCAGGACGGCGTGCCCATCGAGGGGATCCTCGGGGAGCCGGTCGTGCTCAGCGGTGCCCCGACCGCGCAGGAGGTGCGCTGATGGCCGAACTCGTCGTCGACGACCTGGTCGTGACCTTCGGGCACGGGGAGTCGTCCTTCAACGCCGTCGACGGCGTCTCGCTCACCGTGCCGCACGGGCGGATCGTCGGGCTCGTGGGGGAGTCCGGCTCGGGCAAGTCCACGATCGCGCGGGTGATCGCGGGCCTGCAGCCCGCGACCTCCGGCCGCCTGCTCCTCGGCGGGACGGAGCTGCGACCCGCGACGGGCCGACAGCGTCTGGCGCGGGCGCGCGACGTGCAGATGATCTTCCAGGACCCCTACTCGTCGCTGAACCCCCGCATGACGATCGGCGCGACCCTCGACGAGGCGCTCGCCCTGCACGGAGAGGGCGGTGCGCGGCAGCGGGCGGACGGCGTCAAGGAGCTGCTGCACCTCGTGCGACTCAAGCCCGGCACGGTCGACCAGTACCCCTCGCAGCTCTCGGGCGGCATGCGCCAGCGGGTCGCCATCGCCCGCTGCCTCGCGGTGAAGCCGCGGCTCATCATCGCCGATGAGATCACCTCGGCGCTCGACGCCTCGGTGCAGGGAGCGGTGCTCAACCTGGTGCGCGACCTGCAGCAGGAGCTCGAGCTCTCGGTGCTGTTCATCACCCACAACCTCGCCGCGGTGCGCTACCTCGCCGACACCACCGCCGTGATGCGCAAGGGGCGCATCGTCGAGCAGGGCGAGGCGGACGAGGTCGTGTCGAACCCCCAGCATCCGTACACGCAGGCCCTGGTCGGGGCGATCCCGCGCATCCAGAATGCGGGCACCGACCACCTGCTGCAGGCGATCGGAGCCCGATGACCCTCCTCGACGACGCCCGGGCGCTCCTGCCGGACCTCATCGCGCTACGCCGCGAGATCCATGCCGACCCGGAGCTCGGCCTCGACCTTCCCCGCACCCAGCAGAGGGTCCTCGACGCTCTGGCTCCTCTGAACCTCGAGACCGTGCTCGGCGAGGGGCTGAGCTCGATCGCGGCCGTCGTGCGCGGGGAGCATCCCGGGCCGACCGTGCTGCTGCGCGCCGACATGGATGCGCTCCCGCTCCGCGAGGAGACGGGGCTCGACTTCGCCGCCTCGGGGGAGCGGATGCACGCGTGCGGTCACGACCTGCACGTCGCGGGCCTCGTCGGCGCCGCGCACCTGCTCTCCGCGCGCCGGCAGGAACTGCACGGTGACGTGCTGCTCATGTTCCAGCCGGGCGAGGAGCTGGGGGACGGCGCCTCGAGGATGCTGGCGGAGGGGCTGCTCGACGTCACCGGATCCCGGCCCGAGGCCGCGTTCGGCATCCATGTCGTCCCCGGCGAGTTCGGTGTGTTCTCGACGCGTTCCGGCCCGCTCATGGCGGGGGCGATCGAGATCGAGGTGACGATCAGGGGAGCGGGCGGCCACGCCTCGGCGCCGCATCTGACCCGCGACCCCGTGCCGGTCGCCGCGGAACTCGTCACCGCGCTGCAGGCCTACGTGACCCGGCGCTTCGACGTCTTCGATCCGGTCGTGCTCAGCGTGACACAGCTGCACGCGGGGGGACCGGCCCGCAACATCATCTCCGACACCGCGACGCTCGTGGCCTCGGTGCGGGTGCTCTCGCACGACACGAGTGCTCGGGTGCAGACCGAGATCCCGGCGATCGCTCGCGAGATCGCGGTCGCCCACGGCTGCACGGCGGAGGTCGACGTGACGGTGCTGTGCGCGCCGACGGTGAACGACGCGGGCGCGGTCGAGCACGTGCGCTGCACCCTGCGCGAGCTGTTCGGCGAGGAGCGCGTCTGGGAGACCGAGCACCCCGTGATGGGCTCGGAGGATTTCTCCTTCGTGCTCGAGCAGGTGCCGGGGGCCTTCCTGTTCCTCCGCGCGACGCCCACGGACGTCGACCTCGACACGGCGGCGCCCAACCACTCGCCGACCGTGGTCTTCGACGACGCCGTCCTCGCCGACCAGGCGGCGGCGCTCGCCGGCTTCGCCCTGGGCAGGCTCGCGGGCTGAACATCGCCCGGCGACGAAGCGGACGTCAGCGCACGAGGAACGCGCGCAGGTCGTCGTTGAGGGTCTCCCCGACACCCGCGTCGCTGTACATCATGTGCCCGGCGCGGTACCAGTGCGACTCCGTGCGTTCGCGCGGCAGGTCGTAATGGCGCAGGAGGTGGTCGGCGGCGCCGACGGTCGTGAGGGAGTCGTACACGCCGGTGCCGATGAACAGGCGTCCGCGCGGATTCTGCTTCATCCATCGCGAGAGCCGCGCCGGGTAGGGATAGGTGCGGAAGGGGGACGGTTGACCGTAGGTCGGGAACAGCGCGACGCCCGCCTCGTCCCATTCCCAGTCGCGGCCCGCATCCGGATCAGTCACACGATACGGCTGGTCGGATGCGACGGCGAAGACCTCCTGGAGGAGCCGCGAGAGCGCGGTGGTGTACCGCGGCGTGAGCGCCACGTCGGAGGGGTCGTACTCCAGCTCGCCGAGCCGCCGGTCGGCCGCGGGTGCGGCGTACCGGCTGTCGGTGACGCCCAGCACACGCCCGGGAAGCAGGTCGGATCGGAAATCCTGCTGACTGGTCCAGAGCCGAGATGCGACCAGGCTCTCGACGGGCAGCCCGATCATTTTCGACAGACGCTGCGCCACCGCGGTGCGTGCGGGTTCCGCCAGCTCGTCGCCCTGCAGCATCGCAAGAGCGAGGTCGCCGCGCGCGAAGTCGAGGGCGGCGCGGATCGCGTCCTCGACCCGCGGATGCTCCTGCGAGCCCGCGCCGTGGTACCAGGCGGTCGCCGCCTTGTAGGGGAGGTTCGCGAGAGCGCCCACGATGTTGCCCGGGCGGCCGAATGTCTCCTGGATGTTCACGGCCTGCCCGAGCAGCACGAGCCCGTCGAGGGGCGCCGTGTCGGCGAGGTGCGCCGAGGTCGCGAGGAAGGCGGCGCGGATCGTCCCGTAGCTCTCGCCGAGGAAGAACTTCCGCGCATCCCAACGCCCGTGACGATCGACCCAGTCGCCGATCGCAGCGGCGATGGCATCGGCATCCGCCTCCACCGAGCGGAAGTCTCCCGGGTCGCGATCCTCGACGACCGAACCGAAGCCGGTGCCCGGGGCGTCGAGGAAGACGAGGTCGGCCACGTCGAGCAGAGTCGATCGGCTCTCCTCGATGCCGTACGGCGGAGCGCCGTGGCCGGCCGGATCGAGCGGGATGCGGGCGCGCCAGGGGCCGATTCCGCTGAGGTGCAGATAGATCGACGAGACGCCCGGACCGCCGTTCGTGAGGAAGAGGATGGGGCGGTCCGGCGCGTCGACCGTGTAGCTGAACGCCGACAGCGTGCCCTGAGCCGCGCCGTCCGAGCGCCGGAGCGGAAGCTCCTCGAGACGGGCCGTGTACTCGAGTCCGCCGATGCGGCCGACGGTCTCGCGAGTCGTCATCGACGTGCGGTGGCGTCGCGGTAGAAGTCGTCGAGGTCGCGCTTCATCCGCTCGACGGCATCCTCGTCCACGAACGTCATGTGGCCGGACTCGTAGAAGGTCATGCGGATGTTCTCCCGCAGCGACGGCGCCAGGTACAGCTGTGCCACATCGAGCTCCGGGCCGAAGAACGGCGTCGCGAGGTCGTAATAGCCGCCCATCACGAATACCTTCAGGTGCGGGTTGCGTCGCACCGCGGCCGACAGGTCGAGCGACACGTCCGGCACGAGCTGCGGGGCGTCGATCCCCGGTGCTTTGTGCTTCCAGTCCCATGCTCGGGAGATGGGCATGTTGTGAAGGTGGCGGTAGTGCAGCTCGCTCGTGTACCCGATGTCGTCGACCAGGTGCGCGCGGTAGCTGGAGAGATGCGCGCTGTTCACCCCGGCGGTGGCCGCATCGTCGGTGGCGGGGTCGTGCGAGCCGTTGCCGACCACGTACTGATGCTCGGCGGTGAAGCGGGTGTCGAACCGGCCGATCACCCGGCCCTCGTCGGCGAGCAGGGCGTAGCGGTACTGCTCCATGCCGATCCGGAAGTGGTGCTTCTTCAGGTAGTCGGCATCGAGCCCGATGAGGGCGCTCATCCGCTCTGCGACGACGTTCTCCGTCGCGGCGGGGAGCAGGTCGCCCCGCAGAAGCGCTTCGGCGAAGGGGCCCTGGGCGAACTCCCGCGCCTCGGCGAGGAACGGCTCGAGCTCGGCGTGCCCGGTGCGCGACCGGCCGTGGTACCAGGCGGTGGCGGCGAACGAGGGGAGCAGGTTGACGTACTCGCGCGGGCCGCCGAGGTTGCTCTCGCCCCAGTTGAGCACCGTCGACAGCAGCACGACCCCGTTGAAGTCGAGACCCTGGTTCTGCAGCCGGTGCACGAGCGAGGCTGCGCGTGTCGTGCCGTACGACTCCCCGAACAGGAAGCGAGGAGCGTTCCAGCTGTTGGTGAGGGTGAGCCAGCGCGTGATCGCCTTCGCGAAGGCGTCGACGTCCTGATCCACGCCCCAGAGCTGCGCGGGTGTGGCGTCGCCGAGCAGGCGGGAGTAGCCGGTGCCGGGGGCGTCGATGAAGACGAGGTCGGATGCCGTGAGGAGCGTGTGCGGGTTGTCGCCCGATTCGTACGGGGCCGGCGGGGTCGCGCGCGGGGTGCGCGTCGGCGCGCGGTGCGGGCCGAATCCGCCGATGTTCAGCCACAGACTCGCGGAGCCCGGTCCGCCGTTGAACAGGAAGGTGACCGGCCGCGGCGGGGAGCCCTCTTCGCGATCCGCGACGTAGGAGGTGAAGAACACGCTCGCGAGCGGCTGGTGCTCGTCGTCCCGGACGATCACCGTGCCGGCTCCGGCGGTGTAGTCGAACGTCCGGCCCCCCGCGGTGATGCGGTGACGTCGTGAGGTGAAGGTCTCGGCATCGGCGGTGTCGCCCTGCGGTTCCTGCTCGGTCACGGTGCTCCTTCGCTGCCTAATGAATGCAATGAATATACCTTAATAGCGCCGGAACCGATCACTCATGAACGACGGACTCTAGGGCCGCCGCCATCCCCGGGTCAAGCAGATGCGGCGAACGATTCCCAGGAGTAAGACGGATGCGGCGGGCGATGACGAGCCCGCGAGAAGGAGGCCTCGTGTCCGCATCCGACACCCCCGTGAAAGAGGTCCGGTCCCTCGTCCCCGCGCGGATGGACCGGCTGCCGTGGTCGCGTTTCCACTGGATGATCGTCGTCGGGCTCGGGTTCTCCTGGATCCTCGACGGCCTCGAGGTGCAGATCGTCGCGGCGAACGGCTACGCCGCCACCCTCGGGATGGGTCCGGCCGAGGTCGGCCTCGCCGGAACCTGCTACCTGCTCGGGCAGGTGTTCGGCGCCCTCGTGTTCGGCCGTCTCACCGACCGCCTCGGCCGCAAGAAGCTCTTCATCCTCTCCCTCGCTGTCTACCTCATCGGCTCGGCCGTGGCGGGTCTCGCGTTCGCGCCGTGGTTCTTCTATATCTGGCGCTTCGTCGCCGGCGCCGGCATCGGCGGGGAGTACGCCGCCATCAACTCCGCCATCGACGAGATCATCCCCGCGAAGTACCGCGGCCGCGTCGACATCGCGATCAACGGCACCTACTGGGGCGGCGCGGCCCTCGGCGCCGTCGCGAACCTGTTCTTCCTGAACACCGACATCCTCCCCGAGGACCTCGGCTGGCGCCTGAGCTTCTTCCTCGGGCCGGTGCTCGGCATCCTCATCATCTGGCTGCGCCGGCACATCCCGGAGAGCCCGCGGTGGCAGATGACCCACGGACGCGAGGACGAGGCCGAGCGCAACGTCGACGGGATCGAGAAGCGCATCCGCCAGGAGGGGAAGACCATCCCGCCGGTCGACGAGGCGAAGGCGATCACGGTCAAGGAGTACGGGCGCGTGCCCTTCCTCACCATCGCGAAGGTGCTGTTCCGCACCTACCCCCGCCGCACGATGGTGGGCATCACGATGATGGTGACGCAGTCGTTCCTCTACAACGCGATCTTCTTCACCTACGCGCTGGTGCTCGAGAACTTCTACGACACCCCGCCCGCCTCGGCGTCGCAGTACTTCATCATCTTCGCGGTCGGCAACCTCGCCGGCGCGCTCGTGCTCGGGCACTTCTTCGACACGTGGGGCCGGCGGCGGATGCTGTTCGGCACCTACGTGCTCGCGGGATCGATCCTGCTCGTGAGCGCCTTCCTGTTCAACGCGGGCGTGCTGAACGCGGGCACGCACACGGCGTTCTGGTGCGCCTCGTTCTTCTTCGCCTCGGCCGGCGCCTCGGCGGCGTACCTGACGGTGAGCGAGATCTTCCCGCTCGAACTGCGCAGCCAGGTGATCTCGTACGTCTTCTCGGTCGGTCAGCTCGTCGGCGCGATCGCCCCTGTGCTCTACGGCTCGCTCATCGGGCAGAGCGCGGAGACCGGCGACCGCGGCCCGCTCTTCTGGGGCTACGTGCTCGGGTCGGCGATCATGATCCTCGGCGGAGTCGTGTGCGGGGTGTTCGGCGTGAGCGCGGCGGGCAAGTCGCTGGAGGACATCGCCGATCCGCTGTCGCTCGTCGAGCAGGCGGAGAAGGGCGTCACGCCCGGGGCGGATGTCGCGGCCGCCCGCGCGCAGGGAGACCCGGGCAAGAGGGAGTGAGGGGGCGCTCGCCGTGACGACGAGCGCCGTATGGAGGGGCTGACGGGAATCGAACCCGCGCTGTCTGCTTGGGAAGCAGAAGTTCTGCCATTGAACTACAGCCCCGCACCCGGCATCCGCTCGTCTCCGATCGGAACAGGGTGACGCCAGCCTACCCGTCCCGCCTCGGATGGCCAAAGCGCTCCGACGGACAGGCGCGGCACGCGGGCCGCGCGACGAGTCCGCCGGAGCGCCGGTCGGTCAGTGCTTCGTGAGCGAGCCCGTGCTGAACATGCCCATGCTGATCGAGATCGTCACGGGGCCCGAGTACGAGACGTAGCAGTACCGGGTCGAGCCGGATGCCGTGTACCCCTGGCACAGGGTGCGGCCGCTCGTCGTCTTCACGGCGTAGGGGAAGGTGGTGCCCCACGGCCCCGTCCCCCGGTACGTGAAGCGGACCTCGTTCTTCACGGTCGTCGAGAGGGTGCACGATCCGCGCCAGCTGTTGTTCCAGCAGGAGCGGGAGGTGGAGGCCTCGGCCGCCGCGGGCACGGCGACGGTGCCCGCGACGATCAGCGCGGCGATCGCGAGCGCCTGCCATCGGCCCCGCGCGGCTCCCCGCCGTGCCATCGTGCCGCGAGCGGCTCCGCTCGTCATGGATTGCGTCATTTCTTCTCCTGTCGTTCGTCAGACGGCGGGCCGTGCGGTCCGCCGCCTGTCAGACGACGCCGAGGAGCCATTCGGTCGAGCGCGGCTGCTTTGTGACGTCACACTCGCGGCCACCGGCATTCGAGGCCTCCGGCATACGGAGAAACCCCGCCCTGCAGGTACTCGACGACACCGCCCGCGTACGAGAAACGCGCCTCCGGCAGGGGGTCCGGAGGCGCGTTCCTCGGTCGTCAGACCGACGCGGGGGGAGCGGTCAGTACGAGACCTTGAGCTGCGAGCCGGTCGACCAGCCCTTCGCCACGCTGACGGTCACCTTGCCCTTGTAGCCGAACAGCGAGCACGTCTTGCCGCCGCCGTTGACGGTGACGGTGCCCGAGCAGATCGTCGATCCGCTGCCGGTCTTGACCGTGTACTTCTGCCCGTTGGGCGTCCGCCGCGTGTCGACCACCTTGAAGCTGATGGTGGTCTGCTTGGCCGTGACGGTCGTCGAACAGCTGTACCCGTCGCCGCCACAGGTCTTGTACGTCTCGGCTGCGCTCGCCGCCTGCGGCAGGGCCACCGCGCCGCCGGCGATCATCAGACCCGCCAGCAGCACCGCCGCTCCACGGCTCTTCCTGGTCTTCTTCTCGTTGCTCATCGTCATCATCGACATTTCTTCTCCGGTCATCATTAACGGGGGGGTGCGAGCTCGGGCTGAGCCCGCTGTCTATCCAGACGATGGAGATACTCGAATCGGTCGCGGTCATCCGGTATTTCCCTTCGCCCGTTTCGGGCTGGCTAGGCTGTTCCCGTGCTTCTCAGCGATCGCGACATCAAGGTAGAACTCGCTTCCGGCCGTATCGGCCTCGCCCCGCATGACCCGGCGATGGTGCAGCCGTCGAGCGTCGACGTGCGCCTGGATCGCTACTTCCGGCTCTTCGACAACCACAAGTACCCGTTCATCGACCCGTCGGTCGACCAGCCCGAGCTGACGCGCCTCATCGAGGTCGCGCCGGACGAGCCCTTCATCCTGCACCCGGGCGAGTTCGCGCTCGGTGCGACGTTCGAGCAGGTCTCGCTGGCCGATGACATCGCGGCCCGCCTCGAGGGCAAGTCGTCGCTCGGACGCCTGGGCCTCATCACGCACTCCACCGCGGGCTTCATCGACCCGGGGTTCACGGGCCACGTGACGCTCGAGCTCGCGAACGTCGCGACGCTGCCGATCAAGCTCTGGCCGGGCATGAAGATCGGCCAGCTCTGCTTCTTCCGCCTGACCTCGCCCGCCGAGAACCCGTACGGCTCCGGCCCGTACGGCAACCGCTACCAGGGGCAGCGCGGGCCGACGGCGTCCCGTTCGTTCCAGAACTTCCACCGTACGGACGTCGGGGTCACCGATGTCGGAGCCCTCGGAGGCTGACATGAGCAACGACAGCACCACCCCGTCCGCACCGGAGAGCCGCGACGGCGAGGAGGATGCCGTCGTCCCGCCGCCTCCCTCGCTCGACGATCAGCCGTCGGATGCCGTGGTCCCGCCGCCTCCGACGTTCGACGACGATCCGGCCGCCGTCATCGTGCCCCCGCCGCCGACTTTCGACGGCCCGCTGACCGGATCCGTCCCGCCCGTGACGTCGCCGAAGGACGACGACGTCGTCCCTCCGCCCCCCGTGTTCGAAGGCTCGACGGGTGATGCGGTGGTGCCCCCGCCTCCCTCGTTCGACGGACCGGTGACGGGGTCTGCCGCCCCGGCATCCGACGCCCTGAGATCGACCTCGCGACGTGCAGCGTCGACAGGAGTGTCCGCCGCGCCGACGGCCGGACCCGACGAGACCGGCCCCGCGCCCGACCCGGACCCCGCGTTCGCGGCGCCCGAGACGCCCTCGTCGGGCTCGTACCGGGGCCTCACCGTCGCGATCTACGCGTTCCTCCTCATCCTGCTGGCGGGGGCGGTCGCACTGGGGATCTACCTCGCGACCAACACCACGCTGGACTGGTCGATCTTCGGCGCCGCCCCCTGGGGCTCGACGCTCGACGATCCGGGGGCGTGAGTCGGAGCACCGAGAGACGACGAAAGGACGGATGCCGCAGCATCCGTCCTTTCGCTTCATGAAGCCGGTGTGATCAGGCGTCGCGGCCGCGCGTGAACCCGGCGTCGAAGCCGCGCTCGTACGCGTGCTGTGCCATACGGGCCACGCGGTGCGGCCCGTGGCCGCCGCCGTGGTGACGACCGTGGCCGTGCTCCTCGTGCCCGTCGACGCCGTGCCCGTGGTGGTGGCACTCGGCGTGCGGACCGAATCCCGGACGGCCCGGGAACCGCGGACCGAAGCCGTGGCGGTCGTGATCGTGGTGCGGCGCGAAACCGTGACCGTGCCGGGCGAAGCCGTGGCCGTGCCGACCGAAGCCGCGTCGGCCGCGGGGGAGAGGCGTCTCCTCGTCCCACCCCAAGGTTCGGGCGATCTTCTCGAGGGAGGCGAGGGTCGTGGCCATGTCGTCGTCGGAGACGGCGTCGGCGATGCGGGTGCGGATGCCGTCGGCGATGCCGCCGAGACGCTCCTTCGCCGCGCGGCCCTCGTCGGTGAGCGTCCAGCCGCCGCCCTCGGGTGCGACCCACCCGCGCTCGACGAGCCGGTGGAGCTTGTGCGGCGAGAGGGGGCGACGGGCGGGCGCAGTGCCGTCGACGACGTTGAGCAGACGCCAGTCGCGACGGCTGACGTCGCCGTCGAACGCCGAGGCGAACTCGGCGGCCATCAGGCGATCGACGGCCTTCAGCCAGTAGCCGAAGGGGCGGGAAGTGGTGTTGTCAGAGGTGTCCATGAGTATTCCTTCGTAGTCAGGGAGCACGTGTATGTCACAGTGCATGTACATGTATGTTGACATGCGCTCAGATACATGTCAAGTCACATGTAAACTGGGGATGTGAGCGCTGAGCAGAACGACCCCGCCGAGATGATCGCTCTCGCGCTGTCGCGGCTCCGCGGGCGGCGCTCCGGCGAGCGCGGGACGCACGGCCACGGACACGGCGGCCCCCACGGCTGGCACGGCGGTCCGCACGGCGCCGGGCACGACGGCGCCCACGGCGGTCCGTTCGACCGGCACGGACACCCCGGCATGCCGCCGTGGATGGCGGACCCCTCCGCACGCCTCGGAGGACCGGCGCGCCTGCGCCTGCTCGAAGCGCTCGCCGCGGCATCCGCCCCACTCAGCGTGAGCGAGCTCGGAGCCGCCATCGGGGTCGACCAGCCCCGCGCCTCACGACTCGTGCAGCAGGGAGTCGCCCACGGCTACCTGCGACGCGAAGCCGACCCCGACGACGCGCGGCGCACGCGCATCGCGCTCACCGACGAGGGGCGCTCCCTCGTCCGCGGGTTCCGCGGCGAACGGCGCCAGCTGCTCAGCGGCGCGCTCGCCGCCTTCACCGACGAGGAGCGGGCGGAGCTCGCCCGGCTGCTCACCAAACTCGCCGACAACTGGCAGCGCTGAGGAAGCCTCTCGTCCCGTCGGCCGGTCGGTGCTGTCGGAAAACGGAGACCGGATGCCGTCGCCACGGAGTGCCGCGGGGTGACACGCCGTCCGCACGACCGTCGGTCCGGGTTTTCTCACCTCTCTGGGGCGCCCGGGAAAGGGCGAGGTCAGCGGGGGGACTTCACCGGCAGCAGCAGGACGAAGCCGATGAGGAGCACGATCATGATGCCCAGGATGCCGAAGGCGGTCTGCGCCGTCAGGGCGATCAGCACGGTCCAGGCGCCCGAGGCCATCCAGCTCGCCGCGCGACCGGTGGTGGCGTAGAGGCCGAAGATCTCGCCCTCGCGCCCGGCCGGCGTCACGCGCGCCAGGAACGACCGCGCCGCCGCCTGCGCCGGGCCGACGAAGGCGCAGAGCACCAGGCCTCCGATCCAGAACACCATGACCCCGGCATCCCGCAGCAGGAACACAGCCATGCCGGCGACGATCATCGACCCGATCGAGGCGAGGATGATGCGCTTAGGACCGACGCGGTCGTCGAGGCGTCCGGCGGCGATCGTCGAGACGCCCGCGATGAGGTTGGCCGCGATGCCGAAGACGATGATGTCCTGCGTCTCGAAGCCGAACACCGAGGTGCCGATGATCGCGCCGAAGGCGAAGACCCCGCCGAGCCCATCGCGGAAGACGGCGCTGGAGAGCAGGTACCAGAAGGTCGGTCGGGTCTCGGGGTCGCGGTAGAGGGCGACGACGTCCTTCACCAGCAGCACGTACGACCGGAAGAACCCGACCTTGCGCTCGGGGCGACCCAGCGACGGCTCCGGCACGTTGAGGAAGATGGGGATGCTGAACACGATCGCCCACACCGCGCACCCGACCGCGATCAGCCGGTAGACGAGGCCGTTGTCGGTCGGCATCCCGAACCACTCGACCGCGTTGAGGGCGACCACGATCGCCAGCGCGATGATGCCGCCGAGGTAGCCGAAGCCCCAGCCGAGTCCCGAGATGCGGCCGACGTTCTTGGGGTTCGCGATGCCGATCAGCATGGCGTTCGAGTTCACGGCCGCGATCTCCTGGAACACCGTCGCCGCCGAGATCAGCGTCACGCCCAGCCAGAACAGGCTCGGCGTCGGCTCGAGGAACCAGAGTCCGAGCATGCAGAGCACGAGCGCGCCGGTGCCGATCCCCAGCCACAGCTTCTGGCGTCCCGCGGCATCCGCCCGCTGGCCGAGCACCGGCGCGAGCAGCAGGATGCCGAAGGCGGCGATCGTCGATCCGAGGCCGAGCCCCGAGGTGAGTTCCGCGTCGGCGGCGATGCGCGCCGGGTCGGTCGAGGGGAGGCCGGCGACGTCGGCGGGGAGGAACCCCTCGCCCACCAGGTACAGCGCCGTGAAGACGAACGTCAGGATGACGGTGTTGAACGGCTGGGTCGCCCAGTCCCACAGCGCCCACGAGTACACCTGCTTCTTCGGCGCCGGCGTCTCGCCCCGCAGATCCAGGCCGATGACCGCGACGGCGCCGCTGTTCGCGGTCGCTGCGGGCTCGGGCACGGCAGGACGACGTTCGGGTTCGCTCATGGATCGAAGTCTGGCCGCAGCCGGTGAACGGTCGGTGACGGCGCGCCGTTCGTCGGGGCGTCCTTCGTCTCGCCGCTGCGTGGTTCCTGAGCGAGCGAAGCGAGACGAAGGGCGCTCAGGAACCGGGTGGGGGTGAACCGGGGGAGGGGGTCACTCGGTGCGCAGGGGGCGCAGGGTGCGGGCGTAGTCCTCCTTGAGCACCGCGAGGTGCAGCCACGATTCGATGCGGGTCACCCCGGGCAGGGCGCGCAGCCGTTCGAGGCTGGCGTACAGCGCCCCGGCCGACGGCTCGACGAGCGTGGCCACCGCGTCGAAGCGCCCGAGGGTGCGCGCGGCGAAGTCCACTCCGCGGCCGACGCGCAGCGCCTCGATGACGGCGGCGTCGTCGTCGCCCAGATTGATGCCGACGCCCATCGACAGCTGGCGGTGTGCGAGGCCGCGGGCCTCGACCGCGCTGATCTTGATGACGCCGCCGTCGATCAGCCGCTGCACCCGCGTCGCCACGGCCGAGGGCGACAGGCGCACCTCGTCGCCGAGGGCGCGGAAGCTCTGTCGTCCGTCGGCCTGCAGCTGCTCGATGAGCGCCTCGTCGATCGCGTCGAGGGTGACGTCGCCGTGGTACTCCGAGACGAAGAAGCCCTTCACCACGGTGGAGTAGATGATCGTGTCGATGTCGAGCACGCCGCGGATCGCGCGGATCTGCGCGAGCAGTGCATGCAGCTCCTCCATCGACCCCAGCCGCACCTCGGTCACGAGGTCATGAGCGCCCCCGACTGCCGACACGAGCACGGTCTCGTCGAGGTCGCGCAAACGCTCGGCGACGACCTCGACGGCGCCGTCTGTGCGGATCGAGACGTGCGCGAGCACGTGCTGCCCGAGGAACACCGGGTCGACGGCCGCCACGACGCGCACGGTGCGGTCGTCGAGCAAGCTCTTGAGCCGGGAGGCGACCGCGGCGCGCGACTGGTCCAGCCGGGCCGCGAGCGAGCGGATGCTGGCACGCCCGTCCTCCTGCAGCGCACGCACGAGCTCGGCGTCGAAGTCCACGATCCGCCCCGATCCGTCAGTTTCCGGTGTTCGCACGGCGGTGAGAACACAACGCCAGCGTAGTGCCGACTGTGGCGCGGGGATAGGCGCGCTTTGCGCGCAACACAATGCAGATCGACAGTGAATGCGCGTTCAGGCTGGAGTTCTGGCCTTGATCCCCGCCTCTGAACGGTCGTAGCATCCTCGGCATCCGACCATTTCCGCAAAGGAGCGGGCCATGACCTCCACCCACAGCAGAGCGCGGCGCGCCGGCATCGCCGCCTTCGTCGGCACCACCATCGAGTGGTACGACTTCTACGTCTACGCGACCGCCGCGGCGCTCGTGTTCGGCCCGCTGTTCTTCCCCAGCGAGGACCCCCTGGCCGAGACCGCGTCCGCCTTCGCGACCTTCGCGGTCGCGTTCCTCGTGCGTCCGCTCGGCGGCATCCTGTTCGGGCACATCGGCGACAAGCTCGGACGACGCGTCTCGCTCGTGATCACCCTGCTGCTCATGGGCGTGGCCACCGTGCTGGTGGGCTGCCTGCCCACCTACGAGAACATCGGCATCGTCGCCCCCATCCTCCTGATTCTCCTGCGCGCGCTCCAGGGCCTCGCGGTCGGCGGCGAGTGGGGCGGCGCCGTGCTCATGAGCGTCGAGCACGCCCCCGAGAAGTCCAAGACCTTCTACGGCGGGTTCACGCAGCTGGGCAACCCGGCGGGCGCCCTGCTGGCCTCGGGCATCTTCGCGATCATGTCGCGCGGCGGTGACACCTTCATCATCGACGGCGGCTGGCGCATCCCGTTCCTGCTGTCGATCGTGCTGATCGCCGTCGGCCTGTGGGTGCGCTACCGCGTCGAGGAGTCGCCGGTCTTCGAGAAGAAGATCGAGGGGCGCAAGCAGTCCATGCCGCTCGCCTTCGCGCTGCGGGTGAACTGGCGTCCGATCCTGTTGGGCATCGGCATCCTCCCGATCTCCACCGGTGGCTACTACCTCGCGACGACCTTCGCCACGGCCTACGCGACCGGCGAGCCGATCGCGATCAGCGAGCAGGTGATCCTCGACGCGATGACGCTGGCCTCGTTCATCGAGTTCCTCGTGACGCTGCCCGTCGCCTGGCTGGGCGACAAGTGGGGCCGCAAGAACGTCATGTACATCGGGCTCATCACCTCCGTGCTGACGTTCGCGCCGTTCTTGCTGCTCATGCCCGGACGCGTCGAGCCGCTGATCTTCCTCTTCGCCTCGCTCGTGCGCATCGCGATGAGCGCGACCTACGCCCCGATCGCCGCGATCCTCGCGCAGATGTTCCGGCCGCAGGCGCGGTACACCTCGATCGCCCTCTCGTACGGTGTCGGCGCCGCGATCTGGGCGGGCTTCTCGCCCTGGTTCGCGACCCAGCTCATCGCCTGGACGGGCAGCGTGTGGTCAGTGATCGCGATGTTCGTCGGCATGGCCGTCATCGCCGGCATCTGCACCCGCCTCGCCCCGCAGCACTCCGACGAGGCGCCCGTCACTGCATCCTTCACCGCCCGCACCGACACCACCGCGAACAGGCTCCCATGAGAAAGCTCTCCCCCTTCGACCGCTCCGCGCAGACCGCCCCGCGCCTCGTCATGGCCCGACGCATCCACACCGCGGATGCCGACGACACGACCGTCACGGCGATGCTCACCGATCGCGGCCGCATCGTCGCCCTCGGCTCGGCCGAGGACTGCGCGGCAGCGGCGGAGCGGGTGGGCCTCCGGCCCGAGACCGTCGACCTGGGCGACGCGGTCGTCGTGCCCGGCTTCGTCGACGCGCACGCGCACCCGCTGATGTTCGGGCAGATGATGACCTGGGTCGACTGCGGTCCCGAGAAGGCGGGCAGCATCCCCGAGATCATCGCGCTGCTGCGCGAAGCCGCCGCCGGGCTCCCCGAGGGGCGGCCGGTGCGCGGGTACGGGTACGAGCAGCGCAACCTCGCCGAGAAGCGGCACCCCACCCGGTTCGAGCTCGACGAGGTCGCCGACGACCGCGAGGTGTATCTGATGAACGCCTCCGGCCACGGCGGCGTCGTCAACTCGCACACCCTGCGGATCAACGGCGTCGACCGCGACACCCCGAACCCCGACGGCGGCGAGTTCTTCCGCGATGCCGACGGCGAGCTGACGGGCGAGCTGTCGGATGCCGCCTGCAACATCCTCACCGGCGTGCACGGTGTGAAGATCGGCCACCACGGACCGAACTTCCACCTGGCCGACGAGCCCGAGGAGCACCTGCGGCAGCTGGACGCTGCCACCCGGCGGTTCCTCGCCGGCGGCGTCACCTCGATCGGCGACTGCCAGGTCACCCGCCGCGAGTTCGACATGTACCTGCGGCTGGCCGAGGCCGGACGCCTCGAGCTGCGCGTGTCGATGTACCTGCTGTCGCACCTGCTCGACGAGGCGCTCGAGATGGGACTCGTGGGTCAGTTCGGCAATGCGCACCTGAGCTTCGCCGGCATCAAGTTCTACGCCGACGGCACGCTCGGCGGCTGGACCGCGTACTTCCCCGACGGCTACGTGGGCGACCCCTGTCGCACGGGCCAGCTGTACCACGAGCCCGCCGACTACGCCGAGCTGATCCGCAAGGCGCACGCGGCCGGACTGCAGACGGCCACGCACGCGCAGTCCCCGACGGCGATCGAGATGGTCGTGTCGGCGATCGAGGCCGCGCTCGCGGACCGGCCGGATGCCGACGCCCGGCACCGCATCGAGCACTGCGGCCTGCCCACGCCCGAGCAGATCACGCGGATGGCGGCCTCCGGCATCCGACCCGTGAACCAGACGCAGCACTACTTCAACTGGGGCGAGGGCGTGGAGGAGGCCATCGGCACGCCGGGCGAGCGCTTCAACCCGCTCGGCGAGTTCGCACGGGCCGGGGTGCCGTTCACGATCTCATCGGACGCCCCGGTCGCCGAGCCGATCCCGCTCGAGGCGATCCAGACCGCCGTCACCCGCGTGACCCGCCGCGGCCACAGGCTCGGCCCCGACGACCTGCGCGTCTCGGCGCTCGCCGCGCTCCGCGCGCACACCATCGAGGGCGCGGTCTCGCTCGGGCGCGAGGCCGACCTCGGCTCGTTGGAGGAGGGCAAGTACGCCGACTTCGTGGTGCTGTCCGACGATCCGCTCGCCGTGCCGGCGGAGGAGATCTCGGCCATCGCCGTGCGCGAGACGTGGGTCGACGGCGAACGACGCCACCGGGCCGCGTGAGGATCGGACGATGAGCGACGAGCAGTACGCCGACACCGCCGGGCGCGCGGTGCTCGAGACCATCCGCGCCTACGGGGTGACCGCGGTGTTCGGCATCCCCGGCACCCACAACCTCGAGCTCTACCGGCCGCTCGCCGACCTCGGCATCCGCGCCGTGACCAACCGTCACGAGCAGGGTTCGGGGTACGGCGCCGACGGCTGGGCGCAGCAGACCGGGCTGCCGGGCGTCGTCATCACGACCTCCGGACCCGGGCTGCAGAACGCCATGAGCGCGATCGGCACGGCGTTCTGCGAGTCGCGGCCGCTGCTCGTGCTCTCGCCCGGCGTGCCCCGCGGCGCCGAGTTCGCCGACGTCGGCACCCTACACGAGACGAAGGACGCGACCGCGATGGTCGGCGCGATCGCCGAGTGGTCTCGCCGCGTCTCCAGCGCCGCCGAGGCCGTCGACGCCGTGCACGACGCCTTCGCCCTCTTCCGGACCGGACGTCCGCGGCCCGTTCACATCGAGATCCCCCTCGACGTGCTCGAAGCTCCGGCCGGCGTCCCCGAGGGGCACCGGCGTCCCCGGCCGGCGCTCGCCCCCCTCTCGGGAGACCCGGCCGGTGTGGACGAGGCGGCGCGCGTGCTCACCGCCGCGCGCCGCCCCGTGATCGTCGCCGGGGGCGGATCGACGGATGCCGCGGCCGAGGTCACCGCGCTGGCCGAGCGCCTCGGCGCGCCGGTGCTCACGACCCTGAACGGCAAGGGCGTCGTCGACGAGCGGCATCCGCTGTCCCTCGGCTCGAACCTGCGCCTGGCGGCGGCGAGGGCCGTGGCCGAAGACGCCGATGCGCTGCTCGTCGTCGGCTCCAAGCTCGGCGAGGCGGAACTGTGGGCGCCCCGCCTCGATGCCCGCGGAGCGGTCGTGCGGATCGACATCTCGCCGGCGCAGCTGCACAAGAACCTCCCGGCCGACGTGGCGCTCGCGGGCGATGCGGCCGCGACGCTGGACGCGCTGCTCGGCGCGGTGCCCGCCGACGCGCGACCGGCGCCCGATCTGACCACGGTCCGTGAGGCCGTCGCGGAGGAGATCCGCGACACCGCCCCCGAGACCGTCGCGCTCGCCGAGCGGATCGCCGAGGGACTGCCCGACGACGCGATCGTCGCCGGGGACTCCTCGCAGATCGTGTACCTCGCGCTCGCGAACGTGCTGCGGGCGCGGCATCCGCACTCCCTGCTGTACACGCCGACGTACGCGACCCTCGGGTACGGACTGCCCGCCGCCATCGGCGCCCGGGTTGCGCAGACCGAGCGTCCCGTCGTCACCGTGATCGGCGACGGAGCCCTCATGTTCTGCGTCAACGAGCTCGCCACGGCGATCGAGCAGCGCCTCGACGTCACCATCGTGTGCGTCGACAACGGCGGATACGCCGAGATCCGCCAGAACGAGGTCGATCGGGGCATGCAGCCCATCGGGGTCGACCTCGTGCAGCCCGACTGGGTGATGCTCGCACGGGCCTTCGGCGCCGGCGCCCGGCGCGTGGACGGCGCGGATGCCGTGGCGTCCGGCATCCGCGAGGCGATCGCCGAGGGCGGAGTGCAGCTCGTGCACATCCCCTCCTGACCCGCCGCATCCCGCAGACCGAGTGTCACCGCTCGGACCGAGAAGAAGAGGAACACCGCACATGACCGACAACGTGGGACCCGTCGACGCCTCCGTGAACCCCCGATACTCCGGGATCGCGACCTTCGCGCGCCTGCCGCGCATCGACGAGGTGCCCCGGGCGGACATCGCGATCGTCGGCATCCCGTTCGACTCCGGGGTCAGCTACCGGCCGGGCACCCGCTTCGGCCCCTCGCACGTGCGCGAATCGTCACGCCTGCTGCGGCCGTACAACCCCGCGCAGGACGTCTCGCCGTTCGCCGCCGCGCAGGTCGTGGATGCCGGCGACATCCCCGTGAACCCGTTCGACCTGACCGCGGCCGTGACCGAGGTCGAGCGCGCGGCCACGGCGCTCGGTGAGCAGGTGCAGCAGATCGTCACGATCGGCGGTGACCACACGGTCGCCCTTCCGTTGCTGCGGGCGATCGCCGCCAAGCACGGACCCGTCGCCGTGCTGCACTTCGACGCCCACCTCGACACCTGGGACACGTACTTCGGCGCCCCCATCACGCACGGCACCCCCTTCCGCCGCGCGAGCGAGGAGGGTCTGATCGACCTCACCGCGAGCTGTCACGTCGGCACCCGGGGCCCCCTCTACTCGAAGCAGGACCTGGAGGACGACGCCCGCCTCGGCTTCTCGATCGTCTCGAGCGAGTACATCGAGGAGCACGGCGTGGAGGCCGCGATCGAGCGCATCCTGCAGCGCATCGGCGACCGGCCGCTGTACGTCTCGATCGACATCGACGTGCTCGACCCCGCGCACGCCCCCGGCACCGGCACCCCGGAGGCCGGGGGGCTCACCAGCCGGGAGCTCCTGCGCATCCTCCGCGCGCTGCGCGACCGCGACATCGTCGGCGCCGACGTCGTCGAGGTCTCACCCGCCTACGACCACGCCCAGATGACCGGCATCGCCGCGAGCCACGTCGTGTACGAGCTCGTGACCCTGCTCGCCGCCCGCATCAGCGGTTCCTGAGCGAGCGAAGCGAGACGAAGGGCGTCGCTGCGCTCCTCGCTCTGGGACCGGTGTCGAGTTCGGCGGACGCGTCGACACTTGTCGGATGCCGCAGGCCGAAGCGTCCGACACATGCCGTGTCGACCCCCGATGTGTGGGCCCTCGCCCCGGCGCGAGCGGCGCGGGCGCGCGGATACGCTGGAAGGACACCCCACCCGAGGAGTCCCGTGTTCCGTGTGCCCGACCGCCTGTTCCGAGTCCTCGCGATCGCGGAGGCGATCACCTGGACGCTCCTGATCGGGTCGATCGTCGCCCGTGCGCTCGGCGCCCCGGGCGTGGTCGTGACCGTGGGCGGCGGCATCCACGGGTTCGTCTTCCTGGCGTACGGCGCGACCGCGCTGCTCGTGGCGATCAACCAGCGCTGGCATGCCGGTGTAGCCGTGCTCGCGGTGGCGAGCGCCGTGGTGCCCTACGCGACGATCCCGACGGAGATCTGGCTGCACCGCACCGGCCGGCTCCGCGGCGAGTGGCGGCTGGAGGCGTCCGACGATCCCCGGGACCGCCGGGGGTATGACCGGCTGATGCGCTGGTTCCTGCGGCGGCCGTGGGTGCTCGGTGTGCTGCTCGTCGCGGCGATCGTCGCCCTCTACGTCATCCTGCTGCTGGCGGGGCCGCCCGGAGGCAAGTGAGGGCCGACGTCCTCCACAACCCCGGATGCCCTAGGGGGTGACGACCACCGCGTTCTTCTCGGTGATCTCGCCGAGGATCGCCTCGACGTCGGCACCCGTGCAGTCGGCGATGACGTAGAGCCCGACGCCGAGGCGGCTGAAGCCGCGGGCGGTCATGATCCACGTGCGATCGCCGTCCTCGCCCGATACCTGTCGGGCGTCCACTCCGCCGACGCCGCCGGCCTGGTAGCCGAGCTCCCCGTCGGTGCCGTACGTCGCGACCTCCTCGCGGGTGGCGCCGACGATGGTCGCGATGATCGCGTCGGAGGTGGCGCTGTCGTCTCCCGCGACGGCCACGTCGCCCAGCGTTCCCTGCCAGAACTGCGCGGTGCAGGTGCCGTCGCGCGTGATGTAGCTCCAGTTCCCGTTGCCGTCGTCGGGAGCGTCGACCTCCCAGCCGTCGTCGGAGATCAGTCCGTCGCCCCACTCGATGTAGGCCGTGACGGGCAGGTCCTGCCCGTCGGCGAAGGTGAGCGAGGCGGGCAGCTCCTCGACGGCGTCGGGGGTGTCGCTCGGCGCGGGGGTGGTGGTCGGGCGGTCGGCGGCGGGGGTCTCGACCGGGATCTGCGCGTACAGGCATCCGCTCAGCGGCAGCAGAGCCGCGGTGAGAAGGGCGACGGCGGCGAGGCGGGAGGCGCGGACGAGGGGCATACGGGTCAGCCTATCCATCGACGTTGGCGGCCGGGCCGGACGATCGTGGCGAGCCACCGGCATCCCTCGTGCAAAGTTGAGCCAACTCATATCAAGTTCGTTTGACTCCGGGAAGCGGGCGAGTTACACTTGAGCCATCGCGACTCAGGTTTACTGAGCGCCGCAGCTTTCAGACCGTAACAACGTCCGCAACACAAGGGAGAACAACATGGCACGTGCTGTAGGAATCGACCTCGGTACGACGAACTCCGTCGTCAGCGTCCTCGAGGGCGGCGAGCCGAAGGTCATCGCCAACGCCGAGGGCTTCCGCACCACCCCGTCGGTGGTCGCCTTCACCAAGGACGGCGAGGTGCTGGTCGGCGAGACCGCCAAGCGCCAGGCCGTCACCAACGTCGACCGCACCATCGCGTCGGTCAAGCGCCACATCGGCACCGACTGGACGTTCGACGTCGACGGCAAGAAGTGGACGCCGCAGGAGATCTCCGCGCGCATCCTCATGAAGCTCAAGCGCGACGCCGAGTCGTACCTCGGCGACACGGTGACGGATGCCGTCATCACCGTGCCCGCGTACTTCAACGACGCCGAGCGCCAGGCCACCAAGGAGGCCGGCGAGATCGCGGGCCTCAACGTCCTGCGCATCATCAACGAGCCCACGGCCGCGGCCCTGGCCTACGGCCTCGACAAGGGCAAGGAGGACGAGCTCATCCTCGTCTTCGACCTCGGTGGCGGAACCTTCGACGTCTCCCTCCTCGAGGTGGGCAAGGACGACGACTTCTCGACCATCCAGGTGCGCGCGACCGCCGGTGACAACCGCCTCGGCGGCGACGACTGGGACCAGCGTCTCGTCGACTACCTCATCAAGCAGTTCAAGGACACCTCGGGCGTCGACGTCTCGGGCGACAAGATCGCCCTGCAGCGTCTGAAGGAGGCCGCGGAGCAGGCGAAGAAGGAGCTGTCGTCCTCGACCAGCACCTCCATCAACCTCCCGTACCTGTCGCTCACCGACTCGGGCCCCGTCTCGCTCAGCGAGACCATCACCCGCGCGAAGTTCGAGGACCTCACGAAGGATCTGCTCGACCGCACCAAGAAGCCCTTCGAGGACGTCATCCGCGAAGCCGGCATCAAGGTCGCCGACATCGCCCACATCGTGCTGGTCGGCGGCTCGACCCGCATGCCCGCCGTCGCCGAGCTCGTCAAGCGCGAGACCGGCAAGGAGGCCAACAAGGGAGTGAACCCGGACGAGGTCGTCGCCGTCGGCGCCGCCCTGCAGGCCGGTGTCCTCAAGGGCGAGCGCAAGGACGTCCTTCTCATCGATGTCACCCCCCTGAGCCTCGGCATCGAGACCAAGGGCGGCATGATGACGAAGCTCATCGAGCGCAACACCGCCATCCCGACCAAGCGCAGCGAGACCTTCACCACGGCCGACGACAACCAGCCGTCCGTCGCGATCCAGGTCTTCCAGGGCGAGCGCGACTTCACCCGCGACAACAAGCCGCTGGGGACGTTCGAGCTCACGGGCATCGCCCCGGCGCCCCGCGGCATCCCGCAGATCGAGGTCACGTTCGACATCGACGCGAACGGCATCGTGCACGTGTCCGCCAAGGACAAGGGCACGGGCAAGGAGCAGTCGATGACGATCACCGGCGGCTCGTCGCTGTCGAAGGACGACATCGAGCGCATGGTGCGCGAGGCGGAGGAGCACGCGGCGGAGGACAAGAAGCGCCGCGAGGCCGCCGAGGTCCGCAACCAGGCCGAGACCCTCGCCTACTCGATCGACAAGCTGATCAAGGACAACGAGGACAAGCTGCCCGCCGACGTCAAGGACTCGGTGCAGGCCGACGTCGACGCCCTCAAGACGGCTCTGGCCGGGGAGGACGACGAGGCGGTCAAGACCGCGTTCGACAAGCTCAACGAGTCGCAGACGAAGCTGGGCGAGGCGATCTACGCGCAGTCGCAGGCGGATGCCGCATCCGGCGCCGCTCCCGAGGGCGACGCCCCGCAGGGTGACGCCGGCTCGTCCGAGGAGGACGTCATCGACGCCGAGGTCGTCGATGACGAGGAGGACAAGAAGTAATCATGGCTGACAAGGACTTCGAGAACGTGCCTGACGAGACTCAGGGAGCGGGCGGAGTCGCCGGTGAGGGGTCGGATGCTCAGGCATCCGGCCCCGCGCCGCAGAACCCGGACTCCCGCGAGGCCGCCGCCGCCGAGGGATCGGACGAGTCGCCCGTCGACGCCGCCGACTCGGTCTCTGAGCCTGACGAAGGGCTGACGGTGGACGACATCCTCGGCACCGCCCAGACCGGTGAGGCCGCGGCGGAGGACGCCGTGCTCGCCGACCTCGAGTCGACGCTGCTGAACGACCTCAAGCGCCTCCAGGCCGAGTACGCGAACTACCGTCGTCGTACCGAGGAGCAGCGCCAGGTCGAGATCGAGCGGGCGAAGGGCGAAGCCGTCAAGGGCCTCATCCCGGTGCTCGACGACCTCGACCGCGCCAGCCAGCACGGCGACCTCGTCGACGGCACGCCGTTCGCCGTGATCGCCGAGAAGGTGCGCGCGGTCGTGGAGCGGCTCGGCGTCGTCTCGTACGGCGAGAAGGGCGAGGAGTTCGACCCCCAGCGCCACGAGGCGATCTTCCAGCAGCCGACGCCCGGCGTCGACAAGACCACGGTGCTCGAGGTCGTCGAGGTGGGCTACCGCCTCGGCGAGGTCGAGCTGCGTCCCGCGAAGGTCGTCGTCGCCGTCCCTGCAGAGTAGGTGATGGATGGCTAGCCAGGATTGGTTCGACAAGGACTTCTACAAGACCCTCGGGGTCGCGAAGGACGTCAGCGACGCCGACCTCAAGAAGGCGTATCGCAAGCTCGCGCGGAAGTACCACCCGGACTCGAATGCCGGCGATGCCACGGCAGAGGCGCGCTTCAAGGAGATCAGCGAGGCCTACTCGGTGCTCTCCGACGCCGAGCAGCGCAAGGAGTACGACGAGATCCGCGCCATGGGCTCGGGCGCCCGCTTCACGGCGGGCGGCTCGGGCGCCGGCGGGTTCGAAGACGTCTTCAGCCGTTTCGGGCAGGGGGGCCGCGGGCAGTCCGCGGACTTCGAGGACATCTTCGCGATGTTCAACCAGGGGCAGGGCGCCGGCTTCGGCAACGGCCGTTTCGGCCAGTCGACGGGCGGGTTCCGGGGCTTCGGCGGACCGCAGCGCGGCGCCGACGTCACGGCCCGCACGACGCTCGACTTCGCCACCGCGGTGCAGGGGGAGACGATCACCCTGCAGGGCGACGACGGCAAGCCGTTCAAGGTGAAGATCCCGGCCGGGGTCGCCGACGGGCAGAAGATCCGCCTGCGCGGTCGGGGGCGTCCCTCGCCGGACGGCGGGGAGAGCGGCGACATCGTGGTGCAGATCGCGGTGCGCCCGCACCCCGTCTTCACCCGCGACGGCATGAACCTGCGGGTCGTGGTGCCCGTGACCTTCACCGAGGCCACGCTGGGCGCGACGATCGAGGTGCCGACGCTGAGCGGCGACGTGGTCAAGCTCCGCGTCGCCCCGGGCACCCCCTCCGGGCGGGTGCTCCGGGTCAAGGGTCGCGGGGTCGCCACGGCGAAGGGCACCGGCGATCTGCTCGCCGAGCTGCAGGTGGCCGTGCCCACGCATCTCGACGACGCGGCGCGCGAGGCGCTCGAGAAGTTCCAGGAGCTGGAGCCGAACGAGAACCCCCGCGCCGACCTCATGGCGAAGGCCCGGCGATGACCGTCGCCCCGCTCCCTGAGCGAGCGCAGGGAGACGAAGGGCGCTCAGGAGCCGGTCTCATCCCGGTTCCTGAGCGAGCGCAGCGAGACGAAGGGCGCTCAGGAATCGGCGAGGTGCGCCATGGATGCTGACACCCCGGTCTTCGCGATCGCCGTCGCCGCCGAACTTGCCGGCATGCACCCGCAGACGCTGCGGCAGTACGACCGCATCGGACTCGTGGTGCCCGGACGCACGCGCGGCGGCTCGCGCCGCTACTCGCACCGCAACATCGAGCAGCTGCGCGAGGTCGCCCAGCTCTCCTCCGAGGGAATGAGCCTCCCGGCGATCGCCCGCCTCCTCGACCTGGAGGACGAGAACCGGATGCTGCGGCGCCGCGTCGCCGAGCTCGAGCACGCGCTACGAGCCGAACGCGAGAGCCGCCCCGGCGTCCGGGTGTTCGCCGCCGGCTCCGCCGGGGTCATTCCGGTTCCTTCGGGTCGCCGCATCCGCCGGTCGACCGAGCTCGTGCTCTGGAACCCGCGCGACGATCGCGCCTGACCCGCCCCGCGCAATTCGCTCCCGCACTCATCGACGCGCAGAGCATCCGCGTGTGTATCCTGTTGACTGTTAACAGGAGGTCGCCGTGACACAGACCGTCAAGCGCGGAGAATCCCTCGGAGCCCAGGTGGCCCGCGTGCTGCGTCAGCGCATCGTGCGCGGAGACCTCGCGCCGGGCACGCGCATCACCGAGGAGGCTCTCGCCGAGGAGTTCGAGGTGAGCCGCGGACCGATCCGCGATGCACTCACCCAGCTCAGTTTCGAGAACCTCATCGAGGTGCAGCGTCCGCGCGGTGTCTACATCGTCGGCCTCACCCGCGACGACGTCGACCAGCTCTACAGCCTGCGCGGCGCGCTCGAGCAGCTCGCCCTCTCGCGCGCCATGCGCGTGGACGACGACGCGCGCTGGGCGGCGATGGCTGCGGCCGTCGAACGCATGAACGCCGCGGCCGACGCCGGCGACCACGCGGCCTTCGTCACGGCCGACCTCGAGTTCCACTCGCAGATCTACGCGCTGGCCGACCACCCGCGGCTGGAGGGGGCGTGGAGCCAGTACCTCCCCACCTTCGCCGCGCTGCTCGAGGTCACGATCAATCACGACGAGGACCTCCACGAATCGGCCTCCGACCACGCGCGCCTGATGGGCGTCATGCGCGAGGGCGACCCCGCCGACGCCGCGGCCGTGCTCGACGAGCACCTCGACGGCGCCCGTGACCGCATGCTGAGCGAGATAGCCGACCGCCGCGCCTGAGCCGCGGCATCCGACCGGTCGCGACGGGGTCGCGTCCCTGGAACGGATGCCGGGGCGGGTCAGTGCGCGCGGTGGAAGGGGCAGCCGCGCACGCGGCCGCGGGAGGTCGGCATCGTCGGGAGCCGGCGGAGGTTCACGTCGAGGCCCTCGTCGAGCACGGTCACGCGCCGATCGCTGAGGGCGGCGACGGCCGCGGCGAGCCCGGCGATCGCGAGCTTCTCGCCCGGGCAGCGGTGACCCGTGCGCGGATCGGCGCCCCCGTGGGGCACGAACGCCTCGATCGCCTCGTAGTCGTCGACCCCGACGAACCGGTCGGGCAGGAAGTCGCCCGGGCGGTCCCACGATGCGGCGTCCGTGTCGGTTCCGAGGATGTCGAGCACCACCCGGTCGCCGGCCTTCACCTGCTGGCCGTCGAGCTCGACGTCCTGCGTCGCCCACGCGGGGAGCATCGGCACGAAGGGCGAGGTGCGGCGGATCTCCTGCGCGAACGCCGTCGCCAGCGGTCCGCCCGTGAGCGATCCCCGCTCGGCGGCCTCGGTCGCGATGCGCGCCCGCCACTCCGGATGCTCGTGCAGCCGCTTCGCCGCGAACGCCACGAACCGCGCCACGGCGATCATCGGACGCATCACGTTCTGCAGCTCGACGCCGGCGAGGCGCGGGGTCAGCAGCACGCCGGCCTCGTCGCGATGCCAGGCCCACTCGTGCAGCGCGGTGCCCTCGACGGTCTGCAGCTCGCCGAGCCGCACGGCCTCGATGAGGGCCTGAGCGTGGCGGTCGGACCAGAAGCGGTTCACCTGCGCGCTGAGGAACGCGGGGGAGTAGGGGGCGCCGAAGCCGTCGACGATCTGCGCGAGCCGCCGGGACCACCGGTTCTTCGCCTTCGCGGTGCCGGGCACGCCGGCCCAGCGCATGACGGCGCGTCCGAGGGCGAGCACGGCGGCGTCGTAGGCGGTGCGGGTGCTGACACCCGAGACCCAGGCGTCGAGCTCGGCCTGCCACTCCCGCTCGAGGTGCGGCGTCAGGCGCTCGACCTGCTCGTCCTCGTACGCCACGTCGATGAAGGTGGCCTTGCGGTGGCGGTGCGGGCCGCCGTCGAGGCTGTGCACGGAGTCATGACCGAACAGGGTCTCCTGCACGAACGCCGGCATGGCGCCGTGCCGCTTGATGCGGTCTCCGTCGTAGAACAGTGCGACCCCCTCCGCCCCGCGGACGAAAAGCGCGGGACGACCGAGGAGGCGCATTCCGACGGCTCGTGCGCCCGGCCCGGTGCGGCGCCAGAGGTGCTCGCCGAGTCGGTACCCGCGGGTGAGCAGGCCGATCGAGTCATCGTGCAACGGGCTCGGTACGGTCGATCGCATCAGCATGCCTCCACCGTCTCTCATGCGCGCGGATGCGGCCAGGGGCTTGCGGCGGCTCGATCGCCTGCCTATGCGGACCCTGAAGTGTTGACTGTTAACAGTCAACACTGATATTCTCGCGATGTCGACAACACGGTCGACCCACGTAGAGGAGCAAAGATGCCCCGCAAGCGCATCACCCGGGCGGCCGCCGCACTCGCCGCCCTCACAGCCACCGCTCTCATCGTCTCGGCCTGCACCAAGGTCGAGGAGGGCGAGGATGCCGCATCGGCCTTCCCCGAGAAGGACATCCGCCTGATCATCCAGGCCAACCCCGGCGGAGGATCCGACCTGTCGTCGCGTGCCCTCGCCACCGAGCTCGAGAAGATCCTCGGCGTCAGCGTCATCCCCGAGAACATGCCCGGCGCCGCCGGTGCGCTCGCGATGGAGTACGTCGGCTCGCAGGACGCCGACGGCTACGTCATCGGCTTCGCACCCGTGGAGATCGCGATGCTGAACACCACCCAGGGTGCGAACGTGCTCCCCGAGGACTTCGACCTCCTCGGCCAGATCATGCTCGCCCCGGGCGTCATCACGGTCGGTGCGAACAGCGGTATCGAGACGCTCGAAGACCTCGTCACCCAGGCCGAGTCGGGCGCCGTCACGGTCGCCAACTCCGGCGCGGGTTCCATCTGGGAGGCCGCGACCGTCGGACTGGGCGACGCGACCGGCGCCGAGTTCACCCCCGTGCCCTACGACGGCGGCGCGACCGCCGTCGCCGCTGCGGCATCCGGTGAGACCGTCGCCGCCGTCTCGGGTCTCGGCGAAGCGCTCGCCCAGGGCGAGGCCGTGCGCATCCTCGCCGTCATGAACGACGAGCGCCACCCCGACGCCGAAGACGTCGAGACGGTCGAAGAGGCGATCGGCGAAGACGTCGTGTTCGGCGGCTGGGGCGGCATCTACGCCCCGAAGGGCCTGCCGGACGACGTCAAGGAGACGCTCGAGGCCGCGGTCAAGGAGGCCGTCGAGTCGGACAGCTACCAGAAGTTCCAGGCGGATGCCGGGAACCTGGTCGTGTACCGCGACTCGGCCGAGTGGACCACCTTCGTCGACGACCAGTTCGCCCTCTTCAAGGACCTCCTGGGCTGATCGGACCTGCGGGGCCGGGACATCCCGGCCCCGCAGCCGTTCCCGCCAGGGAAGGAGAACCATGTCCACCCCCGAGACCACGGAGCAGGACGCCTACGACGGCGCCGCCCCCTCGCGCCGCCTCGAGATCGTGTTCGGCGTCGTCGCCCTCGCGTTCACCGCCGGCTACCTGTTCCTCGCCACGCAGATCCCGCTCCGGCGCGAAGCCGCCCCCGGGCAGATCGACGCCCGCTTCTGGCCGATGGTCATCGGCGTCACCGGCGTCGTCGTCGCGATCGCGATCCTGGCCATCGCGCTCACCCGGCCGGCCCCGACCCGCGAAGACCTCGAGCGCATCCAGCCCGGAGGCTACCTCCGCGTCATCGCCACGCTCGCGATCACCGGCGTCTTCATCGCCGTCTGGTCGCTCGGCACCGTCACCCTGTTCGGCTACCGCATCGAGGTCTTCCCCGTCGCCTGCGCCCTGCTGATGGCCGCCCTCATGCTGCTCTACGGCCACCGCCGCTGGCTGAGCCTCGTCATCTACTCCGCCCTCGTCACGGCGTTCGTCTACGTCGTGTTCGGGATGCTCCTGAGGATTCCCCTGTGAACGCGCTCATGGAGGGGCTGAACTCGCTCCTCGACGTCTCGATCCTGCTCTACATGCTCGTCGGCCTCGTGCTCGGCTTCATGGTCGGAGCCTTCCCCGGCATCACCGCGACCATGGCCGTCGCGCTCGCCGCCGGTTTCACGATGACCCTCGAGCCCGTGCAGGGCCTCGCGGTGCTGCTCACCATCTACGTCGCCGCGAACTTCGGCGACCGGGTGCCGTCCATCCTCATCAACACTCCGGGAACACCCGCCTCGATCGCCACGACCCTCGACGGGTACCCGATGGCGAAGCAGGGCAGGGCCGGACTCGCGCTCACGATCTCGGCGATCGTGTCGGCCGTCGGCATCCTGGCCTCGCTCGTGCTGTTCTCGGTCGCCGCCGTGCCGATCGCCAGCTTCGCCCGCGACTACTTCAAGTCGCCCGAGCTGTTCGCCCTCGTCGTCTTCGGCATCGCGATCATGATCGGCATCTCGTCGAAGTCGATGCTCAAGGGAATCCTCGCCGGACTCTTCGGGCTCATGCTCGGCAGTGTCGGCACCTACGCCGCCACCGCGGATCAGCGCTTCACCTTCGGCCTGCTCGATCTCGTCGAGGGCGTGAACTTCATCGCCGTGATCATCGGCCTCTTCGGCATCGCCGAGCTGTTCGACCAGCTGCTCACGCACCGGAAGTCGCATGTGCGCCCGATCTCGAGCCTCGGCCGCTGGTGGCCGAACAGGGCGGAGCTGAAGCAGTCGGGTCGAGCGACCGCCGTCGGCGGGGCGGTGGGCCTCGGCGTCGGTCTCATCCCGGCCGCGGGCGGCGACATCGCCGGGCTCATCGGCTGGGAGCGTGCGCGCAAGGTCTCGAAGAAGCCCGAGATGTTCGGCAAGGGCTCGATCGAGGGCGTCGCGGCCTCCGACACGGCGTCGAGCGCCACGCTCGGCGGATCGCTCACCACGACGATGGCCCTCGGCATCCCCGGCGACTCCGTCATGGCCGTGATGATCGGCTCGATGATCATCTGGGGCATCACGCCGGGCCCGACGCTCTTCACCAACCGGCCCGACCTCGTCGTCTCGATCGTCGGCATCATGCTCATCGCCACGATCCTGTCGCTGGTCCTCAGCCTCGTCCGCATGAAGGGCATGGTGAAGCTGCTCGACGTGCCGCAGCCGTACCTGTGGAGCGGCATCCTCATCTTCTGCATCATCGGCACCTACGCGACGTCGAACAGCCTGTCGACCGTCGTGACGATGCTCGTCTTCGGTGTGGTCGGCGTGCTGCTCAAGCGCATGCAGGTGCCCGCCGGTCCCGTCGTACTCGGACTCCTCCTGGGTCCGCTCGCCGAGGAGAACCTCGCCCGCACGCTGGCGATCCTCCCGACCCGTCCGTTCTTCGAGGTCGTCAGCCCCATCGCGATCGCCCTGCTCGCCCTCGCGGTGCTGTCGATCGTGATGCCGGCGATCCGCGCGGCGCGCAAGCCGCGCGGCGAGAGGGCGTCGCTGGAGGACTCGATCCTCGACGACGAGAGCCGCGAGCAGATCGCGAAGGCGCACGACGAGCTCGCCGCGACGCCCGACCTGCTGACGTCGACGGTCCGCAACGTCGACACATCCCCCCGTACGCTCCGCAAGGCGCGCAAGAACCGCAAGGAGAACGAGAAGTGACCCGCTACGACATCCTGACCGCCGTCCCCACTGCGTTCCACCGTGACGGCAGCCTCGACCTGGAGGGATCGCGCGCGATCTTCCGGTTCGTGGGTGCGTCGGGCAACGAGGGAGCGTTCATCCTGGGCACCACGGGGGAGTTCCCCGCGGTCGACGTCGCCGAGTTCCGCGAGCTGGTGGCGGCGGCGCTCGACGAGCTCGCCGACAAGATGCGCGTCATCGTGCACGTGGGCCAGCCGAGCACCTATGAGGCCGTGCGCCTCGTGGGCATCGCGAAGGAGCTCGGCGCCACCGAGTTCGCCGCCCTCACCCCGTACTACCTGAAGTCGACCGAAGACGCGATCTTCGACTATTACCAGGCGGTGTCGGATGCCGTCGGCGACGGGCGCCTGTACGTCTACATCTACCCGGCCCGCAGCGGCAACACGGTGTCGCCCGAGCTGCTCGTGCGCCTCGCGGGGCTGCCGAACATCGTCGGCGCGAAGCTCAGCGAGCTGTCGCTGGACGAGATCTCCGCCTACCGCGCCGTCGTGCCGGCCGACTTCGATCTGTACACGGGCGCCGACCGCGACCTCATCGCCGCGGTCGAGGCCGGGGCGCAGGGCGTGGTCTCGGGCGTCTCGTCGGTGACGCCGAAGCCCTTCCGTGCCCTGGCCGACGCCGGTCGCTCGGGCGACGCCGACGCGATCGCCGCCGCCCAGGCCGCGGTCGACGACGTCGTCTCGCTCATCGGCGGCGACATGGCCCGCATGAAGGAGGCCTACCGGGTGCTGAACGTGGTCGACGCCTACTGCCGCATGGCGATCGCCGAGCCCACCGCCGAGCAGCGCGAGGCCGTGGCCCAGGTGGTGGCCGCGAACCGCTGACGCCCTCCGTCACCACGACGGGCCGGATGCCGCGGGGCGCGCCCCCGCGGCATCCGGCGTCTCCGGGCAGTGGCAGGACTTCGGATGGGCGGGGCGGCATAACTTCGGGGATGCGGGGCGGCACGCCGCGGCATCCGTGCTCCTGTCGGCGTGTCGGGGCCGATCTCCGACGTCGTGTCGGGACGGACCGGGTGCCGCCTAGGTCCGCGAGCAGCCTTCGGGGCGGCTACCGCTGGCGTCGTGCGCGCTCGGCGAGGGCATCGAGGGCGTGCAGCACATCGTGCGCGGCCCAGGTGCGGTTGCGGCGCCCCGAGCCGACCTGGCTCAGGATGCCGTCGTCCACGAGCCGGTCGATGGCGAGGAGTGCGTTGGGCGCGGTGACCCCCAGGTACGAGACCGCGAGGCGAGACGTGACCGCGGGCTGACGCAACAGGAGCTCGAGCAGCCGGCGTGCCGCCGATCCCTGACGGGCACTGACCTCCTGCGCCCAGGAGTCGCGGACCGCATGGATGTCGTCCATGAGCACCCGCGACGTCGCGACGGCGGTGTGCGCGGCCCGTGACATGATCTCGACGATGTCGGTGACGTGGCCGGCGCGATAGCGCGTCAGGGCGTCGAAGTAGCCGGCGGTGTCCTGCAGCAGGCCGGCGGAGATCGGCAGCACCACGGACTGAGTGATGTCGGCGCGACGCAGCATGGCCTGCAGCACCGCGCGCCCCGTGCGTCCGTTCACCTCGAGGAACGGGTGGATGGTCTCGTACTGCGCGTGCGCGATGGCGATCTGGGGGAGGGGCGGCAGGTCCCGGCGTTTCATGAACGCGACCAGGTCGGCCATGAGAGCCGGCACCCGCGATTCGTGCGGGGGCACGAAAGACGCGCGCTGCGGACCGCGCGAGCCGCCGCCGATCCAGATCTGCTGGCTGCGCCATCGCCCGCGCCGGTCGGGGCGGCTCGACGCCATCAGGGTGCGCTGGATGTGCACGATCGCATCCTCGTCGAGCGACCCGGCGCGGGCGAGAGCCGCCACGTCGGCCTTCACATGGGCGACGATCTGCACCGCGTGCGGTTCGAGGGACTCCTCGATATCGGCGAGCATGATCGCGAGCGCCGGGGCGGTCACGCGTTCGATCGCGGAGCTCGCGGCGCACTCGGCGCGCAGCAGCAGCGGTCCGAGCGGGCTGTCGTCCCGTCCGAGTTCGGAGTCGAGGCGGATGAGGTCGGCCGTCGCGTCATGCGCGCGGCTCAGCGTCTCCGGGTCGAGTGAGACGGGCAGGTCGGCGATGAGGGGCGGCACCGATGCGCGGTAGGGGCCGGGGGCCGCGAGATGGGGGCTGAACGAGTCCCGCACGTCGGCGGCGGGGTGCCACTGGCGCTCCTCGTAGGAGACCGCCTTCCAGGCTCCGTCGCTCACCGTCATGCGTTCAGACTACTGGCCTGGATCCGGGGACAAACGATAATAAAGCCCCGCGTGGCATCGGCTGCGACTCATTCCGAGCCTACGGACCCCCTTGCGTTCGGTACCCCGTCAAACGTGCGTTCGCAGCTTTGACCCTGGTGTCTCAGCGTCCCTACAGTCGCCTCAGCGGCCATCGTCGGCCGCAGAGGAGAGGGAACGATGACGTCATACTCCATGTGGATGCTGGAGTACTCGCACTGCCTGGAGCATCCGGTCGGATGCATCTTCTACGGGACGTGGGACGGGTCGACGCGCAAGTTCGCGTACTCGTACGTGTACGTCGAGGGCGACGGGCACCGGATCCTCATCGATGTGGGACACGACAACCGCGGATCCAATCGCGCGTACAACGACGAGAACGACATCGTGGACTTCCAGCCGCCGGAGGTCGTGCTCGCGAAGGTGGGCGTCTCGCCGGAGGAGATCGACACGGTCATCCTCACCCACGCGCACTACGACCACGCCGGCGCTGCGCGGTACTTCCCCAACGCGACGTTCTACCTGCAGCGCATCGAGCTGGAGAGCTCCCGCTGGGCTCTCGACAACGCGCACCTCTACGCCTCCATCATCGGCGCCCTGGATCCCGCAGACGTCAGCATGCTCGAGGAGATGGCGGAGGAGGGCCGACTGCGGCTCCTCGACGGTCCGGTCGAGAACCTCTTCCCCGGCCTGCACATCCGCACCGCCCTCGACACCCACACCATGGGCGGGCAGTACGTCGTCGTCGAGGACGGCAACGACAACTGGGTCGTCACCGGGGACGCGCTGTACTCCTACGAGAACGCCGAGGGTATCGGCGGCTCCGGCGTCCCCGTGAATATCGGCTTCGGCGGAGGAAGCGGATGGCGCGGGCTGCAGATCATCGACGAGATGGCTCGTACCGCCGGCGACACCGACCGCCTCGTCATCGTGCACGAGTACGACACCTTCCGTCGGCATCCGTCCCGGCTGTACGACGACCGGCTGTCGGTGGCCGAGCTCGTCCTCGCTCCCGGCGAAGCCTCGCGCATCGGCTGACCCCCGCACCATCCATCACCACCCGAGAAGAAGGATCAACCCCATGTGGAAGAACAGAGTGGTTCTCGCAGCAGCAGTCGTGTGCGCCGCCGTCGTCGGACTGTCGGGCTGCAGCGTTCCCGAGAGCGCGGCACCCGACGCGGGCAGCACCCAGTCCAGCGGCGGCGGCAGCGGCAGCAAGCTGCTGGGCATCGTGACCATCAGCGCCACCGATGCCAACAACGCCCGCGTGATCGAGGGCGCGACCGAAGCGGCGGAGGCCGCCGGCTGGACCGTCGAGGTCGTCGACGCCGCGGGCAACGCTGACCAGGCCAACACCGCCATCCAGAACTTCGTGAACAAGGACGCGGGCATGGTGTTCAACCTCGTCTTCCCGGCGACGTCCCTCGGAGCCGGGCTCAGCGCGGCCTCCCAGGCGGAGATTCCGGTCGCGACGTGGGGCGGAGGCCCCGGCGACGGGATCGTCGTGGTGGCCGGTGACGGCGCCCCGTTCGCCGAGCCCGCGACACAGGCGCTCATCGACGCGCTCGACGGGGAGGGCGAGGTGCTCGCGCTGACCTATCGCACCGGTCAGGTCTGCCGCGACCGGGAGGCGCTGTTCGACGAGATGATGGCCGAGCAGGCGCCGGACGTCACGATCACCAAGAACGAGGTGAACATCCCCGGGTTCCTGCAGGACGGTGCGCGCTATGCCAACGCCTGGCTGGCCGCGAACCCGGAGGGCAGCGGCAATCTGGCGGTGTGGGGATGCTGGGAGGATCCGACTCTCGGCGCGATCTCGTCGATCAAGCAGCAGGGCCGCACCGACGTGCTCACGTACGGCATCAACGGATCCAGCACGGCCATCAAGGCGGTGCAGGACGGCGACCTGACCGCGACCGTGTTCGAGGACGCCCGCGCCGAGGGACGCACGATGTTCGAGGAGACGCTCGCGGCCATCGAGTCGGGCGACTTCTCCTCCCGCACGGTCGACGTGCCCGGCATCCTCGTGACGGCCGACACGATCGACGACTTCCTCGCCGAGCACCCCGAGGCGCTGGACTGATGCGGTCCGCCACCCCTCGGAGTACGCGGTGAGCGCCTCGCCCGACGTCTCGGGCGTCCTGGTCGAGGTCCGCGGGATCAGCAAGTCCTTCGGCGGCGTGCACGCCCTGCGCGACGTCGAGTTCGAGATCCGCCGCGGTGTCGTCCACGGGCTCGTCGGCGCCAACGGCGCCGGCAAGTCGACGCTCATCAAGTGCCTCGCGGGTATCGAGCATCCCGACACCGGCGAGATCGTCGTCGACGGCGAGGAGCAGCGCATCGAGACGCCGAGCGACGCCTCGGCCCTGGGCATGGCGTTCATCCACCAGGAGATGAGCCTGATCCCCGGCTGGAGCGTGCTGCGGAACATGATGCTCGGTCAGAAGCCTCCGACCCGTCTCGGCATCATCGACTGGCGTCCCGCCCGGGTCCGTGCCCGGGCGGTGGCACAGCGGCTCGGCATGCACTTCGGCCTCAACACGCCGGTCGACGACCTCAGCCCCGCCGACCAGTGGCTGGTGCTCATCGGACGTGCGCTGATGCGCGATGCCCGCCTGATCGCGATGGACGAGCCGACGGCGTCGCTCTCCGCCGAGGAGGCAGGGCGCCTGCACACGATCATCCGCGAGCTCGCCGCATCGGGGACGGCCGTCGTGTTCGTCTCCCACCGTCTCGACGAGGTGAGCGATCTGTGCGAAGACGTCACGGTCTTCCGCGACGGCGCGGTCGTCGAGCGGCGCGTGGCCGAGAAGGTGCAGAAGGCCGAGCTGGTGCGGGCGATCGTGGGACGCGAGATGGAGATCGCTGTTCGCGGACGGGAGCCCGCTGCGCACGGAGGCCCCGTCCTCGTGGTGGAGGGCGTCCGCGACGGCAGGCGCGTGCACGGCGTCTCGCTCACCGTGCACGCCGGGGAAGTCCTCGGCATCGGAGGCCTCGTCGGAGCCGGGCGGACGGAGCTGGCGGGCGTCATCTACGGCGCGCACAAGCGCACCGCGGGCGTCATCTCGCTGGACGGCCGACCCGTCGAGTTCCGCGAACCCGCCGACGCCGTGCGCGCCGGCGTCGGACTCGTGCCGGAGGAGCGTCGGAGCGAAGGGCTGTTCCTCGAGCGCTCGATCGACTTCAACATCAACGCGGCATCCCTCGACACGCTCCGGCGCTCGCGGCTGGTGCCGCTGCTGCGCCTGCGCGAAGGACGCCGGCGCGCGCGATCGCTGGCGGATGCGGTCACCGTGAAGGCTCGCGATGTCGGCGACCCCGTCGGCTCGCTCTCGGGCGGCAATCAGCAGAAGGTGGCCATCGCCCGCTGGCTCGTCGAGCCGCCGCGCCTGCTGATCCTCGACGAGCCCTCGCGCGGCGTCGACGTCGGCGCGCGGGCCGAAGTGCACCGTGTGATCCGCGAGCTCGCGGCGGCGGGAACCGCCGTGCTGGCGATCTCGTCGGACAACGAAGAACTGGTCGCACTGTGCGACCGCGTGGTCGTGATGGCCGAGGGGCGCATCACCGGAACCCTCCGGGGTCGGGAGATCACCGAGGACCGGATTCTGTCGCTCAGCTTCGAGCGGCATGACGGAGAGGAACGGGAATGAAGTCGTCGTCCACCATGGACCCGAGCGCACGCATCGCCGCCGCGAGCTCGGATGCCATCCGGCCCCGCGGACGGGTGGGCAACACCGCGCTGCTCATCGTGTCGAAGTACGGCACGCTCATCGCGATGGCCCTCATGATCGGGTTCTTCGCGTTCGCGGTGCCCAACGGCGCGTTCTTCACGCCGAACAACCTGCTGAGCATCGTGAACCAGTCGGCGCTGACCGCGATCATCGCGTGCGGCCTCACCATGGTGCTCGTGGTGGGGGAGTTCGACCTCAGCGTCGGCTACGCGGCGAGCCTCGCCGGAGTGCTGGTCACGGGCTTCATCGCGAACCAGGGGCTGCCGCTCATCCTGGCGGTCATCGTGACCGTCGCGATCGGCGGAGGGATCGGCGCCGCCAACGGGGTGCTCGTGACGAAAGCGCGGGTCAACGCGGTCGTCGCGACCCTCGGCGTCGGGACGATCCTCACCGGCCTCGCATTCGGGTACACCGCCGGGTCGCCGATCACCCAGCTCCCCGAGGAGTTCACCTGGATCACGCTCGCGCGGTTCGCCGGCATCCAGAATCCGATCTGGTTCATGCTCATCGTCGTCGCCGTGCTCTGGGTGGTGCTCAACCGCACCTCGACCGGGCAGCGCATCCAGGCGGTCGGGGCGAACCCGAAGGCCGCGCGGCTCGCCGGCATCCGTGTCGACAGGGCGAAGATCATCGCGTTCGTCATCGCCGGCGTCTGCGCGGCCCTCACCGGCGTGCTGCTGGCCTCGATCCTGGGCAGCGGAACCGTCAGCGCGGCCGATGGATACCTGATGGACTCGTTCGCCGCGGTCTTCCTCGGCTCGGCGACCCTCCGCGACGGCGAGTTCCACATCCTCGGCACGCTCATCGGCGTGCTCGTGGTGAGCGTCGGGTTCAACGGACTGGCGCTGATGGGCACGCCCACCTTCTGGCAGTACATCTTCAAGGGCGGCATCCTGGTGCTGGCCGTGGCGCTGTCGACGATCGCGCGGAGATACGCCCGAAGGTAGTCGCCATCCCACCCGCTGTCGCCGTCGTCTGAGGCCCGCGCCGATCGGTGCGAAACGTTCGTCATCCGCCCCGCGGGACCGACGTTTCGCACCGATCGGCGTTGCGCGGAGCGCGGGAGCGGCGAGCGGCGCGGGCTACAGTGATGACAGTCGGGCAGCAGGGACGGGTATGACGACGATCTACGATGTGGCGCAGCGCGCGGGGGTATCGCCGGCGACCGTCTCGCGGGTCTTCAACGGCACCAGCGTGTCGCAGACCAAGGCGGATGCCGTGCGCCGGGCCGCCGCCGAGCTGAACTTCACCCCGAACCGCACCGCCCGCACGCTGCGCACGCAGAGCTCCGAGGTCATCGCTCTCGTGATCCCCGACATCGAGAACCCGTACTTCACCGAGATGGCGCGCGGGGTCGAGGACGTCGCGTCCGAGGCGGGCTACTCCGTCGTGCTGTGCAACTCCGACTCGCAGACCGCGAAAGAGGCGACGTACCTGCAGATCGCCATCGCCGAGCACATGGCGGGCGTCATCATCGCTGCGGCGTCCGAGGCGACGAGCCTCGACGGCATCCTGTCGACCGGGCGTCCCGTGGTCGCGGTCGACCGGGCGACGCGTCACGACGTCGACGGGGTCGTGATGGCGAACCGCGCGGCGGGAATCGCGGCGACCGAGTCGCTGATCGCCGCAGGCTACCGGCGCATCGCGTACATCGGCGGCCCGGAGGACATCGACACCGCCGCCGATCGGGCCGCGGGCTGGCGGTCGGCCCTGGCAGACGCCGGCACCCAGACGGACGTCGACGTGCTGCAGCGGTTCGCGACGTTCCGGGTCGACGGGGCGCGCGCCGCGATGGAGGAGCTGCTGGCCCTGCCCGAACCGCCGGATGCCGTCGTCGCGGGCAACAACCTCATCGGCGTCGGCGCGATCCAGGTGCTGACGGAGCACGGGCTCACCCCGCCGCGGGTCGGAGTCTCGGTGGTCGGCTCGCTGCCGTTCACGACGCTCTCGCCGACCGCGGTCACGATGGTGCGTCTGCCTGCTCGGCACATGGGGGTCACGGCCGCGCGCATGCTGCTCGAGCGCATCGCGGGCGCCGACGAGCCCGCCCGCACGGTGGTGCTGCGCGGCGAGGTGCAGCACGCGAGCGCCCGTCGGTAGGGCGTCCTTCGTCTCGTCGCTGCGGAGCACAGCGACCTCGCAGATCTGCACCATCTCGCAGTGCCTCAGAGCAATGGATGCGAGATCGTGCAGATCTGCGAGATACCTCAGCGGCCCGCACAGCCGCTTGCGGTCTGAAATCGATTTCAGTTAGCCTTTCCGAAGGCGGAACCGTCAAGGAGGACACCATGCGCTGCACCCTCGGAGTCGACGTCGGCACGTCGAGCACCAAGGGCGTGCTCGTCTCGGACGACGGCACGATCCTCGCCACCGCCACCCGCGCCCACGACGTGCAGCGCCCACGCACGGGCTGGGTGGAGATGGATGCCGCGATCTGGTGGGACGAGTTCGTCGCCCTCGCGCGCGAACTGCTGGGCGCGACGCCGGATGCCGAGGTCGCCGCGGTCGGCGTGAGCGGCATGGGCCCGTGCGTGCTCCTCGCCGACGACGACGACCAGCCCGTGCGCCCCGCGATCCTCTACGGCGTCGACACCCGCGCCGGGGCGCAGATCGAGCGGCTGACGGCCGAGCTCGGCGTCGACGAGATCACCCGGGTCGGCGGCTCAGTGCTCACCTCGCAGGCGGGCGGTCCGAAGATCGCCTGGGTCGCCGACGAGGAGCCCGGGGCCTGGGCGCGCGCCCGCCGCCTGTTCATGCCCGCATCCTGGCTCGCCCGCAAGCTCACCGGCGCCTACGTGCTCGACCATCAGTCGGCCAGCCAGGTCTCGCCGCTGTACGACATCGAGGGCGAGCGCTGGCACGATCCCTTCTGGGAGCGCTACGCCGCGCCGATCGAGCAGCCGGCCCTCGCCTGGGCGGGCGACATCGCCGGGAACGTCACCCCCGCGGCATCCGAGCTCACCGGCATCCCCGTGGGCACTCCGGTGATCACCGGCACGATCGACGCGTGGACCGAGGCGGTCAGCGTCGGCGCGCACGAGGTCGGCGACCTCATGCTGATGTACGGCACCACGATGTTCCTCGTCGCGACCGGCGAGGAGACGCTCCGCACGCCGTCGATGTGGACCACGGCCGGCGCCTTCGCCGGCACGCGCAACCTCGCGGGCGGCCTCTCGACGTCGGGCGCGCTGACGGCCTGGCTCAAGGACCTCACGGATGCCGACTACCCGCAGCTGCTCGCCGAGGCCGAGGCATCGGGCCCGGGCGCCCGCGGCCTGCTGGTGCTGCCGTACTTCGCGGGGGAGCGCACCCCGATCCAGGATCCCGATGCCCGCGGCGTGATCGCCGGCCTCACGCTGGAGCACACCCGGGGCGACCTGTACCGCGCGGCCCTCGAAGCCACGGCCCTCGGGGTGCGGCACAACGTCGCGACGATGCGTCAGGCGGGCGCCGACATCCGCCGCATCGTCGCGGTCGGCGGCGGCACCCAGGGGCAGCTGTGGCTGCAGGTCGTGTCGGATGTGACCGGCCTGGTGCAGGAGGTCCCGGCGACGACCATCGGCGCGAGCTACGGCGCGGCGTTCCTCGCCGCGACCGCGATCGCCGGCGAGGGCGCGGCCCCGCTCATCACCGACTGGAACCCGGTGACCCAGACCATAACCCCGAACCCCGACCTGCGCCCGCAGTACGACACGCTGTTCGACCGGTACGTGCGCCTGTACTCGGCTACGGCGGACGTCGTCCACGAACTCGCCGCCGACCAGCGCGGCGCCACCCGCCCCACCACCCTTTCGGAGGAATCATGAGCTACACCCTGCCGACCCCGGCGTCCCGCCCGGCATCCGCGCCCCAGACGGCCTACCTGATCGCCTCGGGCGACCTGCGCGAGTCGGCGAACACCGCCGGCTGGCCCGTCCAGGTCGAGCTCGAAGCGGGCGTCACCGGCGTCTTCAACGACCTCGGCTGGACCGTCGTCCGCGCCAACGAGGTCGACCCCGAGACCGGTCACGGCTTCATCTCGAGCCAGCGCATGGGCCTCGAGGTCTTCAAGAACATCCCGAACGACGCGCCGCTCATCGTGGCCGAGGCCGTGTGGCAGTACTCGCACCACGTGCTCGCGGGTCTGCGCACGCACGAGGGCCCGATCCTCACGGTCGCCAACTTCGCGGGCGACTGGCCCGGACTCGTCGGACTGCTCGGCCTCAACGCCGGCCTCACGAAGATGAACAAGCCCTACGCGACAATCTGGTCGGTCGACTTCTCCGACGAGTGGTTCCGCAACGGCATCCGCGAGTGGACCGAGACCGGCTCCATCACGCACGACGCCTCGCACGTGCGCGCCCTGCCCCCGCTGCCCGACAGCCCCGAGAAGCAGCTGGGTGAGGCGCTCGCCGCCGAGCTGCTCGCCGAGAAGGCGATCATCGGCGTCTTCGACGAGGGCTGCATGGGCATGTACAACGCCATCTTCGACGACGAGCTGCTGAACCAGACCGGCATCTACAAGGAGCGCCTGTCGCAATCGGCCCTGTACGCCGAGATGCTCAACGTCACCGAGGACGAGGCGAACGCGGCCTACGACTGGCTGACCGACGCGGGCATGACCTTCGTCTACGGCGAGGATGCCGCCACCGAGCTCACCCGCGAGCAGGTGCAGTGGCAGCTGAAGATGTACATCGCCGCGCTCCGCATCGCCGACGACTTCGGCCTCGACGCGGTCGGCATCCAGTACCAGCAGGGTCTGAAGGACCTGGTGCCGGCCTCCGACCTGGCCGAGGGCATCCTGAACTCCACCGAGCGCCCGCCGGTCACGTCGCGCGACGGCTCGCGCGTGCTGCACGAGGGCCGCGCGTTCCCGCACTTCAACGAGGCCGACGAGGGCGTGGCGGTCGACGCGCTCGTCACCGACCGCGTCTGGCGCGCGATGGGCCTCGTGCCCGACAACACGCTTCATGACGTGCGCTGGGGCGAGGACTACGACGGACAGTTCGTGTGGGTCTACGAGATCTCGGGCTCGGTTCCGGCCTCGCACCTGGGCGGATGGCAGAACGCCGAGGGATGGCGTCAGGGGCACGTGTTCTTCCCCGCGGGCGGCGCCACGATCAACGGCGTCTCGAAGCCCGGCGAGGTCGTGCTCTCGCGCGTCTTCATCGCCGACGGCATCCTGCAGGCCGACGTCTTCCGCGCCTCGGTCATCGAGCTGCCGGAGGAGGAGACCCAGCGTCGCAAGGACGCCACGAACCCGGAGTGGCCGATCGCGCACGTCGTGCTGCACGGCATCTCGCGCGACCAGTTCATGGCGCGCCACAAGGCCAACCACGCGCAGCTCGTCTACGCGCCCGACGCCGAGACCGCCGACAGGGCGCTCGTGGCCAAGGCCGCGATGCTCGCTGGCATGGGCATCGCGGTGAACCTCGTCGGAGACGTCGCGATCTGACGGCAGGACAGAAGGGGCGGATGCTGCGGCATCCGCCCCTTCTTCGCGCCCGCGCCTCGCTCATCCGGGCACCCAGGGTGTTCCCACCTGGTTCGGAGCCAGAACTCACATTCTTCGGAGCCGAATCACAAGTGCGCGGGAGAAGCAACCCCTGGGCGCTGCGGGAGAAGTGCTTCTACAGTCATCCCATGACAACGGGTCACTCTGTGCGCGCGCGGGAATCCCGCCGCGAGCGGGATGCGGAGAAGCGGCTCGATCGCGCCCGGCGCGGCAAGGTGAGCTACAACCGGCGCGAAGCCATCGCCGGCTACCTGTTCATCTCGCCCTGGATCGTCGGATTCGCGATCTTCACCGCGGGCGCCATGATCTACAGCCTGATCATCTCGTTCAGCTCCTACAACCTCGCCACCAACAGCGCGAAGCCGATCGGCCTCGCCAACTACGCGAACCTCTTCGAGGACCCCCGCGTGGCCACCTCGCTCGGCAACACGCTGTTCTACGCCGTGATGGCGGTGCCGCTGGAGATCATCGTCGCCCTCGTGCTCGCGATGCTCCTCGCCCGCGTTCGCCGCGGCGCAGGCGTCTTCCGCACCCTGTACTACCTGCCGAAGATGACGCCCGCCGTCGCCACCGCGGCGATGTTCTTCCTGCTGCTCAACGGCAACAACGGCGCCGTGAACCAGTTCCTCCGGTTCTTCGGCATCCAGGGTCCGCAGTGGCTCGTCGACCCGGTCTGGATCAAGCCCAGCATCGTGCTGATGACGCTGTGGGCCGTGGCGGGCACCATGGTGATCTTCCTCGCCGCGCTCAAGAACGTGCCCACCGAGCTGTACGAGGTGGCCTCGCTCGACGGAGCAGGCCCCCTGCGCCGGTTCTTCTCGATCACGCTGCCGATGATCTCGGGCGCGATGTTCTTCAACGTGATCGTCCTGTCGATCGCCGCGTTCCAGGTGTTCGACCAGGCGTACGTGCTCTTCTGGCGCGACCAGAGCAACTCCTCGCCCGAGGCGTCGCTGTTCTACGCCATCTATCTCTTCCAGCAGGCGTTCCGGCAGTTCGACTTCGGATTCGCGGCGGCCATGGCCTGGCTGCTCTTCGTCATCATCATGGCGATCACCGCGATCCAGGTGAAGTTCGGCAACCGGTTCGTGTATTACGAGGCGGACCGCTGATGTCGACGTCCTTCCGAGCCCTCCCGCAGGCGCCCGAGCCCGAGCGCGAGTCCGAGACCGCCGCCGCGATCGTCGCCCCGCCGACCGGCCGCCGCCGTCAGCGCCCGCCGCGCTCGCCCATGCGCGGCAGCCTGCCCGGCCGCATCGTGCGCACGGTCCTCCTGGTCGCCTTCGCCGCCCTGTTCCTGTACCCGTTCGTGTGGCTGGTCGCCGCGAGCCTCAAGCCCCGGGGCGAGGTCTTCGACAACTCGCTGATCCCGCACACCTTCACGCCCGAGAACTACGTCGAGGTGTGGAACGAGCTGCCGCTGCTGAGCTGGATGTGGAACAGCGTCGCGATCGCGCTGCTCGCCGCCGCCGCGGTCTCGATCTCGAGCTCGGTGGTCGCCTTCGGCTTCGCGTACTTCCGGTTCCCCGGCCGCGGACTCCTGTTCGGGCTCGTGCTCGCGACCATGATGCTCCCCGGCGCGGTCACGATGATCCCGATCTACCTGATCTGGAAGCAGACGGGGATGCTGGGCACCTGGGTGCCGCTGTGGGGCATGAACCTCTTCGGGTCGGCGTTCTACATCTTCCTGCAACGGCAGTTCTTCCTCGGGCTGCCGCGCGACCTCTTCGAGGCCGCCCGCCTCGACGGCGCGAGCTACTGGGGGATGTTCTGGCGCATCGCCATGCCGCTGTCGATCCCGTCGTTCGTGATCGTGTTCCTGTTCGAGTTCCAGGCGAGCTGGAACAACCTGCAGGCGGCGCTGATCTACCTCAACGCCGGATCCCCCGAGGACTTCACCGCGCCGCTCGGCATCGCGTACGCGATGACCAAGTACAGCCCCACCGCAGGTGGGCACGGCGACTACCAGTACGTCATGGTCGCGGCCCTTCTCGTCACCCTCCCGATGCTGCTCCTGTTCGCCTTCGGGCAGCGGTACTTCATCGAGGGCGTGGCGACGCAGGGTCGCAAGGGATGAACGGCGTGGGACGCCGTCGATGAGAGGAACACAAGTCATGCGCAGAACACTCACCGCCGCAGCGATGGTCGCGGCATCCGTCGTCGTCCTGTCCGGCTGCATGGGGTCGGGAGGCGACGAGCCCGCCGCCGACGCCGACTTCACGGCGGAGCCGGAGGGCACCGTCGCCGCGTGGGGCTTCGAAAACGCCGACGACGTGGGCACGTCGCGCCTCGACTACGCCGCCGCGCAGCTCGACGGGGTCGAGATCGACCTCGACGCCACCGCCTTCGACGCGCAGAAGTTCACGACGCGTCTGGCGTCGGGCGACGTGCCCGACGTGGTGCAGATGGACCGCCGCTACGTCACCACGTACGCCGCGCAGGACCTCATCATGCCGCTCGACGCGTGCTTCGACGCCCACGAGGTCACCCCGGACGAGCACTGGTACGAGGCCGTCGTCGACGACATCACCTACGAGGACGCGATCTGGGCCGTTCCGCAGTTCTACCAGCCGCCGGCGATCATCCTGAACAAGGCCGTGCTCGACGAGGCCGGCGTGACCGCCGAGGAGATCGACACGTCGCAGCCCGACGTGCTGCTCGCCGCGATCGAGAAGATGTACCAGGAGTCGGGCGGCGTGCCCACGCGCCTCGGCTTCGACCCCGTCGCGACCGGTCAGAGCGGTCTGTGGATCCTCGGCATGGGCGGGCAGCTCAACGACGAGGACGGTGCCCCGACGCTCGACGACCCGAGCAACATCGCGGGCGTCGAGCTCCTGAAGCAGATCACCGACGCGCAGGGCGGGTTCGCCCAGGTCAAGAGCTTCTCCGACGCGTTCGACACCTTCGGCGACAACAACCAGTTCGTCGCGAAGCAGGTCGGCGCGCAGGTGAACGCCCAGTGGTATCCGAACGTGCTCTCGCCGTACGTCGACCAGCTGCAGCTCGAGGCGGTGCCCTTCCGCGACGCCGACGGCGAGCCGTTCTCGGTCGCCTCGGGAAGCGCCTTCGTGATCCCCGCCGGGGCGAAGAACCCGTCGGCCGCCTGCGCCTGGATGATCGACCTCACCTCGGACGAGGCCTGGGATGCCGCGGGCGCCGCCCGTGCCGAGACCCGCAAGGAGGACGGCGGCATCAACACCGGACTCTTCACCGGATCGCCCGAGGCCGACCAGCGTCTGCGCGAGGAGTACGTGGTCGAGAGCGGCAACGCCGGCTTCGACCAGGTCATCGCGACGTACTACGACGTGGTCGACTACGGCCAGTCGTTCGGCTCCTCGCCGGCCGGACAGGAGATCCAGAACGAGCTGAACAACGCCATCACCGCCGCCCTGCTCGGTGACAAGACCCCCGAAGAGGCGCTCGCCGACGCGCAGCAGGCGGCCATGCGGGCCTACGAGAAGGCCACCGCCGGCTGAGTCCCGTCGCCCCGGCGGCCTCCCCTCCCGGGCGGCCGCCGGGGTCGTTCTCCGGGCGTCGCGTTCAGGCCGCGGCGTCCGGAGCGCCCCGGCTCGTCCCGCTCCCGTCGCACGTCCGGTCGCTCTGACGGATCTTTCCGACCGGCGGTGCGACGGGAGCGGCCGTTCGCGGGGCGGGGCGCGGGAGGGGATGCTCAGACGACGGTGTTCTGCGAGGCGTAGTCGGTGCGTGTCACCGCGGGACGCACGAGCTCGGTGATGCCGCGTCGGGCGAGGAGAGCCGGGTCGTCGGCATCCTTCGACGTCACGATCACCGGGTCGATTCCGGCGGTGCACGCGTCCACCCAGGCCTGGAAGATCGCGCCGCCCGGGCTCATCGCCCCGCGGCTGATCGGCACATCGCCCTCGTCGACCTCCACGACGATGCCGACCGTGCGCGGCGGCGCCGGTCGGCGCTCGCGCAGCTCCGGGATGAGCTCGGCGAACCGGCGCCCGATGGGCTTGGGCGTCCCGGACTGATCGACAAGGCCGAGCGTGTATTCCAGCTCGGGGAAGTCGGCGAGCTCGCGGCTCACGTCGTGCGAGCACCACCAGGTCACCCCCCAGAGGCGGTCGGTGCGGACGACCGATCGCAGCGTCGCCTCGAGGAAGTCCGGCGTCTCCTCGGGGGCGAGGCAGTTCGACGGGGCGCCGACCTCCTGCAGCCAGATCGCACGGTCCGGGTCGGTCGCGAATCCCCGGGCGAGCTCGATCATGTACTCGGCGTGCCGATCGGATGCCGGGGAGCGCCCGCCGTAGCGCTGGGCGGTGCCGTTGAAGATCCACGAGTGCACGGTCGTCATGGCGCCGAGCCGCGCCGCGAGGGCCGGCGTGAAACCGTGCCCGTCCATGTACCAGGCGGCGTCGTACTCGCTGTGCACGTGCTGCTGCGCCGGGGCCGAGGCCGCCGCGGCGTCGAGGAGCGTGGTGATCCAGCCCGCGGCCTCGGCCTCGCTCACCGGCCAGGGAGACGGATGCGTCTGCGCCGAGAACTGGTTCGTCTCGTTGCCCAGCGTGAACCCGAGGAAGTTGCCGGCATCCGTCAGGCGCTCGCCCAGACGGGTGACGAGCTCGGCCTGACCGCTCAGTGCCTCGGGGTGCGTGAACATGTTCTTGTCGTGCCAGGTGAACAGCCACGACGGGATGAAGTCGAAGCTCGACAGGTGCCCCTGGATCACGTCGACGCTCACGTCGAGACCGAACTCCGCCGCGACGTCCACCACCGCGCGGACATCGTCGACCGCCTCCGGCCGGATCAGCGTGCGGTTCGGCTGCAGCACCGTCCACAGCGGGAAGATGCGCAGGTGGTCGAGGCCGAGATCGGCGAGGGCGGCCATGTCGCGGCGCACCTCGTCGAGGTCGAGCGACAGCCACGCGTGCATCCACTGCGCGCGCGGGGTGTAGTTCGCGCCGAAGCGCAGGGGAGCGGGGGAGTCATGGGCGTCGTTGTCCATCGCGCCAGCCTAGCCGCGGCGTTCTCCTCGCCGACCTCCACCCCGCGAGGGGTCAAGACACGCCGTGCCAGGCGCGAGGCGTGCGGCGTGTCTTGACCCCTCGCGGCGGTTCGCGCGCGGGCTCTCGTGATCCGGCGTCAGGCGGGCGGCAGCCGCAGCACGTCGGGGGATTCGCCGCCGGTGAGGTCGTCGGCGATGCGGATGCTGCGCGCGAGATCGTCCAGCGCTCCCTCCAGCGTGCCGAACCGCTCACGGTCGTTGCCGATCGCCGTGAGGGTGATGAGGTGCGTGCCGGTGTCCCACGTGTAGGTCGTGAACGGCGGTGCGCTCGGCGACGACGGCATCGCGACGACGAGCTTCTCGCCCGCGCCGAGCCGCGTCGGGAACGCCATCGTGTCGTCGTACTCCATGGGCATCGAGGCGCGGGCGATGCGGAGCTCCCGCGTGAGCTCCTGCACGGTGGCCATCGCGACGACGAGCTCGGGCTCCGCCTTCCACGTCCACACCAGCACGCGGCCGTCGGCGCGCTTCATGAGCATCGGCGCGGCCTGGCTCATCGCCCACGCGCCCAGACGCGAGCCCGGCCGCGCGGTCGCGCCGAGCGCGGCGTTCGCCTGGCCCAGCAGCATCCGGATCGCCGCCTTGCGGTGGCGTCGGCCCTTCCAGCCCAGGGAGTCCGTGACCGGGATCCAGAGAGCGGTGTCGGCGTCGGCTGTCAGTCGCATGCTTCCACGGTAGAGGGTCGAGCCGAGAGGATGCGGTGGGCCTCGGCCGTGCGCGCAGGCCCCTCGGGTAGAGTTGCCTCCGCCCTCCGGGGCACTCCTTTGGCCGCGAACCGTAAGGCAGCATGTCTGTTCCCTCCTCCGACCCGACGAGCGCACCCGACACCGGGAAGCGACCGCTGCGCATCCTGATCGGCTGCGACACGTTCGCGCCCGACATCAACGGCGCCGCCCGCTTCGCCGAGCGTCTCGCCGCCGGGCTCGTGCAGCGGGGTCACGACGTGCACGTCTCCGCCCCCAACCAGGCCTACCGGCGCACCGCCCCGCGCACGGAGGTCATCGAGGGTGAGCCGATGACGCTCCACCGCCTGCCCTCGGTGAGGTGGGCGCCGCACGACTGGCTGCGGTTCGTGTGGCCCTGGCGTTCGAAGCACTACGCCCGCAAGGTCCTCGACGCGGTGCAGCCCGACGTCGTGCACATCCAGTCGCACATCGTGATCGGCCGCGGTCTCGCGCGCATCGCGAAGCAGCGCGGCATCCCCGTCATCGCGACGAACCACGTGATGGCCGAGAACATCCTCGACCACACCACCATGCCGAAGTTCATCGACGACCTCGTGCTCAAGCTCGCCTGGGCCGACGCGAAGCGCACGTTCGACCTCACCCGGGCGATCACGACGCCGACCCGTCGTGCCGCCGACTTCCTGGAGCGGACCGTCGCGGTGCACGGCGTCGTGCCCGTGAGCTGCGGCATCGACCGCAGCCAGTACACGGCCGAGATCGGCCCGCGGGAGAAGAACCGGATCGTGTTCGTCGGCCGCCTCACGGCCGAGAAGCAGGTCGACGTCATCCTCCACGCGATGACCAAGCTCGACCCGGCGCTCGACACCACCTTCGACATCGTCGGCGGCGGCGACCAGCGCAAGCAGCTCGAGAACCTCGCCGCGCAGCTGGGTCTCGCCGACCGGGTCACGTTCCACGGCCGCATCGCCGACGAAGACCTGCGCGCGCTGCTCACGCGGGCGAGCCTGTTCGTGATCGCGTCGATCGCCGAACTCCAGTCGATCGCGACGATGGAGGCCATGGCGTCGGGGCTGCCGATCGTCGCCGCGGATGCCGTCGCCCTCCCGCACCTCGTGCACCACGGCGAGAACGGCTACCTGTTCGTACCGGGCGACGCCGACGACCTGGCCGCCCGCCTCGCCGACGTGCTGACGGCGGAGCCGGCCGAGTACGAGCGGATGCAGCGGGCCTCGCTCGACGGCGTCGCGATCCACGACATCAACCGCACTCTCGACACCTTCGAGGCGCTCTACCGCGACGCACCGCTGCCTGAGTGACGGCCATGCACGTCGTCCTGTTCGGCGATCAGCACCTCGACTCGCTCGGCGGTGCGCAGGTCTCGATGAGGCTGCAGCGGAAGTTCCTCGAGCGGGCCGGTCACACCGTCACGGTCGTTGCGCCTCGCCGGCACGGACGGCGCGAGCGAGCGCACGATCCGGGTCATGTCGACCTGCCGTCCACGCCGATCACCGTGGACCGCGAGTACTCCATGAGCTGGCCGGGACGTCGCACCGACCGCTTCCTCGATCTCGCCATGACGCGTCGACCCGCCGTCGACCTCGTGCACGTGCAGGCCGACTTCTGGGGGGCGTTCATCGGGCATCGCTTCGCCCGGCGCCACGGCATCCCCGTCGTCCAGACGATGCACAACCGGGTCGACGTCGGACTCGCCGCCGTCACCCGTCTGCACCGCCTGGGTCTCGCGGGACTGAACGTCTGGCGTCGGCTCGCGATGCGGGGGATCGGCACCCCGGAGCCCGGGCGCGACGGCTGGGCCTTCCTGCGCGGTCTCGCCGCGGGGGCGTCCGCCGTCACCGCGCCGTCGACCCACTTCGCCCGCCGCCTCGAGCAGCACGGGGTCTTCGACGCGGTCGACGTCATCTGGAACGGCATCGACGACGATGTCCGCGACGCGACCCTCTCGGCGGCCCCCGCCGAGCGCGAACCCGGTCGCCCGCGGTTCGTGTGGCTGGGGCGCATGAGTCCCGAGAAGCGGCTGCTGCCGTTCCTCGAGGCGTTCCTCGCCGCCGACATCGACGCCGAGCTCGAGATCATCGGCGGGGGCGGGCAGCGTGCCGCGGCCGAGCGTCTGGTCGCCGGTCGCGACGGCATCCGCTTCTCCGGTCGCCTCACCTACCCGCAGACGCTCGCGCGCATCGCCGCCGCCGATGCCCTCGTGCAGACCTCGATCGGCTTCGAGACCCAGGGCATGACCCCCTTCGAGGCCGCGACGCTCGGCACGCCCTCCGTCATCAGCGACCCCGACATCGCGGCAGAGCTGCGGGGCGGTCTCTGGGCGGTGGATGCCGGCGCCGACGAGCCGCGTCGCGTGGCGGCGCTCACCGAGGCGCTGCGGCGCGCGGCAACCGACATCCTCGCCGGCACCGCTCCCGCGCCGGTGGCCGAGGTCGCCGAGGCGTTCCGCCAGTCCTCGCGCACCGCGGCCATGATCGAGGTCTACGAGCGCGTGCTCGTCCGCCGCTGACCCCCGCCCGGTTGTCGGTCGGCGCGGGTCAGAGGTAGAAGAAGAGCGAGGAGAGCCAGCCGAAGACGACCAGCACGACCTGCGAACCGCCGACGCCGATCGCGATGCCCGCGAGCAGGAGCGGACCGCGACGACGGATCGCCAGGAAGCCCAGCACCAGCGCGGCCGCGGCGGCGCCCAGCACCAGCAGGTTGAACACGGCCGTCATGACTCCATAGAGGGTGTAGCCGCTGCCGATCGCGAGGAACGGCATGATCACCGTGCTCAGAACGCGCAGGGCGAGGCTGGCGAGGGCGATGATGAACGCCAGGCGCCCGAGGGGGTTCGCGGTCGACGGTGCGGTGTCGGCCGGTGCGCCGTACGCGGTCGGGGCCGTCCCGTACGGCGGCTGGGGGGCGGCGTACGCGGCGGCGCCCGGATGCGAGGCGCCCTGCGGTGCCGCCTGCGGAGACGAGGCGTTCGCGGGGTACGGGGCGGCGGCTGGCGGGTAGGAGCCGTTCGACGGATGCTGCGGAGCGGCGGGCAGCGCCGGGTCCGCGTGCGGCGACGGCGGCGCGGGCTGCTCGGGCGGGGTGGTCGGCGGAACGGGAGGCTGCGGGGGCTCGCTCATGGCTCCGAGCGTAGTGGTCCCGGACGCCGTGGGCGTGGCCTCGCGGGCGCGGATCGTCAGCGGTAGGCGATGCCGGACTCGGCGGCCGTGAGGGGGTCGCGTTCGGCGACGCGCCTCCAGTCGGTCGGAGTGCGGCGGTACCCGTCGCGGCGGAGTTCGACGATCGTGGCGATGAGGCCCCAGAGGGCCAGGGCGAGGAGGAGGATGAGAATGATCATGGCAGAAACGCTACGTTCGCAGTGATCGGGTCGCGAGTGGCAGATTCGACCTGTATCGTATGATTACTGCCAACCCGAGGAGGTCCCCATGAAGACGGTCGCGTGCATCGTGCAGGACGGCTTCGCTCCGTTCGAGTTCGGCCTGGCCTGCGAGGCCTTCGGTCTCGACCGGTCGAACGACGGGGTTCCGAACTTCGACTTCCGCGTCGTTGCGCCGCGTCCCGGCGTTGTGATGTCGAAGATGGGGTTCTCCCTCAACGTCGATCACGACCTCGCGTTCGCGTACGAGGCCGACCTCGTCGTGTTCTGCCCGGTGCCGCGCGGCTACTGGTCCCGCATCGACCCGCTTCTCATCGACGTGGCGCGCGACGCCGTGGCCCGGGGCGCCTGGGTGCTGAGCGTGTGCAGCGGATCGTTCATCCTCGGCGCCGCCGGGGTGCTCGACGGCCGCCGCGCGACGACCCACTGGATGTACTCCGACGAGATGGCGGCGATGTACCCCGAGGTCGACATCGACCCCGACGTCCTCTTCGTCCAGGACGGGCGCATCATCACCAGCGCCGGCACCGCGGCCGGCATCGACGCGTGCCTGCACCTGCTGCGTCAGGAGATCGGCGCGGAGCTCACGAACCGCATCGCGCGACGCATGGTCGTCCCGCCCCAGCGCGACGGCGGCCAGGCGCAATTCATCGACCGGCCGATCCCCGTCGTGCCCAGCGACTCGCTCGCCGCGGTCGCCGACTGGGCCGTCGAGCACCTGCGCGACGACCTCGGCGTCGACCAGCTCGCGGCGCGCGCGCTCATGTCGCCGCGCACCTTCGCCCGCAGATTCAAGGCCGAGTACGGCGCGACCCCCGCCGCCTGGCTCGCCCGACAGCGCATCCTGCACGCGCAGCGCCTCCTCGAGCGCACCGACCTCTCCCTCGAGCGCATCGCCGACGAGTGCGGCTTCGGTTCTGCCGCCGTGCTGCGGCAGAACTTCGCTCGCGTGCTCGGCACGACGCCCACGGCGTACCGCTCCCGGTTCTCGTGCGCCCCGGCCGGGTCCGCGGCTCCCGCCGCCTGAGGGTGTTCGGCTCCGGGGGTCAGACGCCCCAGCGCGCGGGCGACGGAAGCGCGCGGTCGTGCACCTCGACGCCCGACGGGGAGACGGATGCCGTGGCGTACAGCAGCGACTGCGTGGGGTAGCCGTGCGGGCGGTTGTCGCGGATGATCGCGCGGTCGTCCTCCGGGGGCAGCACGGCGGTCTCACCCAGCAGCCCGACCCACTCCGACGCCCAGTCGCCCTCGGCATCCGTTCCCCGGAGGGCGCGGAAGCGGTCCAGCCAGGCCTCGATCCGCGGGGTGGCCGGATCGTCGAGATCGTCGTGCGCGATCATGTGCACGCCGCGGGGGATCGGCGTCTCGCGCAGGGCGTCGCCGTCCCACGACAGCACGCGCGCGCCCTCCGGTCCGACCTCGAGGAGGTTGAACCCGTGCATCGGCACCGGTCCGTCCGGGGAGCGGCCCGACACGGACTCGAGGGTGAGCGAGCCCCGTGTCTGCGCCCGCGAGTCGGGCAGATCGCCCAGGTCGGCCCGGTTCAGCAGCACCGCGAGGCGACGCTTCTCCGGATCGACCGCGAGCCAGGCGCCGCCCGCCCGGCGGTCGCGGATGCCGAGTACTCCCGGATACTGCTCCGGCCACCACGGACCGAGGCCGTCCCAGGCCCGATCGGGGTCTTCGTCGCGCACGGCCAGGAGCCGCGCAGATCCGGCATCCTCGACATCGATCACGACCGTGCACACGTTTCCGAGTCTAGATCCGCCCGCGCGCCCTGGACTCGGCCCAGGATGCCGAGGGGTCATGAAAGGCCCGGTGGGGTGGGGGCCGTGCGGCGTGTCTTGACCCCTCGGCGCGTGGGTCGGCAGGCTCGCCGGCAGAACGCCCGAGCGGGAACCGCCCCGGCGGGTGGGATGCTGGGGCAGAATCGGAGGCGTGAACATCGTCGTCGGAGTCACGGGCGGCATCGCCGCGTACAAGACGGTGCACCTCGTGCGCCTCCTCACCAAGGCCGGTCATGAGGTGACGGTCGTTCCCACCGAGGATGCGCTGCGCTTCGTCGGCACGCCGACCTGGGAGGCCATCAGCCGCCACCCCGTGACGACGAGCGTGCACGAGGACGTCGCAAAGGTCCGGCACGTCGCCCTCGGCCAGAACGCCGACCTCGTCATCGTCGCCCCGGCGACGGCGAACAGCATCGCGGCCATGACCGCGGGACTGGCGGGCGACCTGCTCGGCACCACGCTGCTCGCGACGATGGCCCCGGTGCTGATCGCGCCGGCGATGCACACCGAGATGTGGCGGCATCCCGCGACCCAGGCGAACATCGCGACGCTGCAGAGTCGCGGCGTGCACCTGGTCGGCCCCGCCGAGGGCGAGCTCGCGGGCGGCGATTCGGGACCGGGGCGGATGGCCGAGCCCGAGGAGATCTTCGTCCGCGCGACGGCGCTGCTCTCGGCCGGCGACCTCGATGGTCTGCGGGTGGCGATCTCGGCGGGCGGCACGCGCGAGCCCATCGATCCGGTCCGCTTCCTGGGCAATCGGTCCAGCGGCCGTCAGGGGGTCGCGCTCGCCGCGGAGGCCGCCGCGCGCGGGGCCACGGTCACGCTCGTGGCCGCGCACGTCGATGCGGCGGTGCTGGCTGCGGCGCAGCAACCGTCCGTCCGCGTGGTGCCGGTCGGCACGGCCAGGGAGCTCTCGGCGGCGATGAAGGATGCCGCGGCCGACGCCGACGTCGTGATCATGGCGGCGGCGGTCGCCGACTACCGTCCGGTCGAGGCGGCCGACCACAAGCTCACCAAGGCGGAGGGCGGGCTCGGGCGGATCGAGCTCGTCGAGAACGAGGACGTCGTGGCGGCGCTGGCGACCGCGCGGGCGGAGGGGCGCGCGGCGGCCGGGCAGACGATCGTCGCGTTCGCAGCCGAGACGCTGACGAATGCCGAGGAGCGGCGCGAGCGCGCGCGGGGCAAGCGCGAGCGCAAGGGTGTCGATCTGCTGGCGGTGAACCTGGCGGATGCCGAGCACGGCTTCGAGCGGCCCGACAACGAGATCGAGGTGATCGGCGGGGGTGGGGCCGTGATCGCCACCGCCTCGGGCACGAAGCGGCAGGTCGCCCGCGCCCTGTGGGATGCGGTGCTCGCGAGCCGCTGACGGGGGCAGGCGTTGTCAGAGCCCGACGCTGTTGCTAAACTTGAGTCAAGCCCGCTCAACTTTGAGTGACCACGACCAGGCCCCGACCAGAAGGAGTCTCCCAGGAGGAACAGATGACGACCCCACAGACCGGTTCGCAGAACGAAGACCAGCAGTCCGCCCTCGAGCAGTTCGGCATCAACCTGACCGACCGCGCCCGTCAGGGCAAGCTCGACCCCGTGATCGGCCGCGACAGCGAGATCCGCCGCGTCAGCCAGGTGCTCACCCGTCGCACGAAGAACAACCCGGTGCTGATCGGCGAGCCCGGCGTCGGCAAGACCGCCGTCGTCGAAGGCCTCGCGCAGCGCATCGTCGCCGGTGACGTCGCCGAGTCGCTCAAGGACAAGGAGCTGGTCACGCTCGACATCTCCGCGCTCGTCGCCGGGGCGATGTACCGCGGGCAGTTCGAGGAACGTCTGAAGCAGGTCCTCACGGAGATCACCGAGTCCGAGGGGCGCATCATCACCTTCATCGACGAGCTGCACGTGCTCATGGGCGCGGGCGGCGGCGAGGGATCGGTCGCGGCCTCCAACATGCTCAAGCCGATGCTCGCCCGCGGCGAGCTGCACCTGATCGGTGCGACCACGCTCAACGAGTACCGCGAGTTCATCGAGAAGGATGCCGCGCTCGAACGCCGCTTCCAGCAGGTGTACGTCGGCGAGCCCACCGTCGAAGACACCATCGCGATCCTCCGCGGCCTCAAGGAGCGCTACGAGGCGCACCACAAGGTCGCCATCTCCGACGGCGCCCTCGTCGCCGCGGCATCCCTCTCCAACCGGTATCTGCCCGCCCGGCAGCTGCCCGACAAGGCCATCGACCTGATCGACGAGGCCGCCTCGCGGCTGCGCATGGAGATCGATTCGGCCCCGGTCGAGATCGACGAGCTGCGGCGGCACGTCGACCGCCTGAAGCTCGAGGAGCTCGCCCTCAAGAAGGAGAAGGACGCAGCGTCGAAGGAGCGCCTCGCCGCGCTCCGCGCCGACCTCGCGACCGAGGAGGCGAAGCTCGGCGAGCTGCAGGAGCGGTGGGAGCGCGAACGCGCCTCGCTGAACCGCGTCGGCGACCTGAAGACCCGCCTCGACGCGGCCCGCATCGACGCCGAGCGCGCGCAGCGCGAGGGCAACCTCGAGAAGGCGTCTCGGCTGCTCTACGCCGAGATCCCCGCGCTGGAGCGCCAGCTGATGGAGGCGGAGCGCTCGGAGTCCGACGGCTCGGGTGCCGGCGACCAGCGCCGCATGGTCAACGAGCAGGTCACCGACGAGGACATCGCCGCCGTCATCGCGGCCTGGACCGGCATCCCGGTCGGCCGTCTGCTGCAGGGCGAGACCGAGAAGCTGCTGCACCTCGAATCCGAGCTCGGCAAGCGGCTCATCGGCCAGAAGGACGCGGTGAAGGCCGTGTCGGATGCCGTGCGCCGCTCGCGCGCGGGGATCAGCGACCCCGGTCGCCCGACCGGATCGTTCCTGTTCCTCGGTCCGACCGGTGTCGGCAAGACCGAGCTGGCGAAGGCGCTCGCGCAGTTCCTCTTCGACGACGAGCACGCCATGGTGCGCATCGACATGTCGGAGTACGGCGAGAAGCACTCGGTGTCGCGGCTCGTCGGCGCCCCTCCCGGGTACGTCGGGTACGAGCAGGGCGGTCAGCTGACCGAGGCCGTGCGCCGGCGACCGTACAGCGTGATCCTGCTCGACGAGGTCGAGAAGGCCCACCCCGAGGTGTTCGACATCCTCCTGCAGGTGCTCGACGACGGACGCCTCACCGACGGTCAGGGCCGGACGGTCGACTTCTCGAACGTCATCCTGATCCTCACGTCGAACCTCGGCTCGCCGATCCTCATCGACCCCGTGCTCTCGCCCGACGAGAAGCGGGAGCAGGTGATGACCCTGGTGCGCCAGGCGTTCCGCCCGGAGTTCCTGAACCGGCTCGACGACATCGTCATGTTCCAGGCGCTCAGCCAGGACGACCTCGCGCAGATCGTCGAGCTGTCGGTCGACCAGCTGCACGACCGGCTCCGCGACCGCCGGCTCACGCTGGCCGTCACCCCGGACGCGCGGGCCTGGCTCGCCGAGCGCGGCTACGACCCGGTGTTCGGTGCGCGGCCGCTGCGGCGCCTCATCCAGACCGAGGTGCAGAACAAGCTGGCGACCGCGCTGCTCTCCGGCGGCGTGCGCGACGGCGACACGGTGCGCGTCGATGTCGCGGCCGACGGCTCCGGGCTCGCGCTCACGTCCACCGGGCCGAGCGCGATGGATGCCGACGACGAGGACGACGTGATCGAGGCCGAGCTGCTCGACGACTGACGTCGTCCGCGGCATCCGGTGCTCAGGGACCGGGGGGTGACGCCCGTCGGTCCCTGAGCGAGGAGCACAGCGAGACGAAGGGCGCGCAGTGCTCCGGCCTACCGAAGCCGCTCTCCCCGGATCCCGCCGAGCGCATCCTTCTCGAGCCCCTGCCCGATGAGCGAGTGCCGGCGCGAGTAGGCGAAGTAGATGACGAGACCGGCGGCGAGCCAGATCGCGAACCGCACCCAGGTCTCGGTGCTCAGGTTCAGCATGAGCCAGAAGCAGGCGAGCGCCGAGATCCACGGCAGCCACGGCGAGAACGGCACCATGAACGGCCGCTCCAGGTCGGGACGGGTCTTGCGCAGGATGGGCACGCCGATGCTGACCAGCACGAACGCCGACAGCGTGCCGATGTTGATCATGTCGCCCAGCACCTGCACGTTCGTGAAGCCGGCGATCAGGGCGATCACCACGCCGACGATGAGCTGGATGCGGATCGGCGTGCCGCGCTTGGCGTCCGTGACGCTCAGCGAGCGGGGGAGCAGCCCGTCGCGGCTCATCGCGAACACGACGCGCGCGAGGCCCATGAGCAGCACCATGACGACCGTCGTGAGCCCGACGAGGCTGCCGATCGCGATGACCTGCGCCGCCCACGTCGCCCCGACGAGCTCGAAGGCGCTCGAGAGCGACGGCTCCTCCAGCTCGGCGAGCTCGGTGTACGAGACCATGCCGGTGATGACGATCGCGACCAGCACGTACAGCACCGTCACGATGACGAGGCCCAGCATGATGCCGCGGGGCACGGTGCGCTTCGGGTCCTTCGTCTCCTCGGCGCTCGTGGCGACGACGTCGAAGCCGATGAAGGCGAAGAACACGAGCGCGGCTCCGCTGAGGATGCCGAAGACGCCGTAGATCGACGGGTCGGCACCGGTCATGAACGAGAAGAGCGACTGGGTCCAGGCGCTCTCCGACGCGGCGCCCGGCTCCGCCGGCGGCACGAACGGCGTGTAGTTGGCGCCGTTGACGAAGAAGAGGCCGACCACGATGACGAACAGCACGATCGCGACCTTGATGACCGTGAACACGCTGTTCACCCGGCTCGACAGGCGCGTGCCCAGGGCCAGCAGGACCGTGAAGATCGCGACGATCACGACGGGGCCCCAGTCGAACGCGAGCGGCCCCAGCTGCAGCGTCATCGGGATCTCGAGGTCGAACAGCGACACCGCGTCGCCCAGGTAGACGCCCCAGTACTTCGCGATGACGGCCGAGGCCATGAGCATCTCGAGGATGAGGTCCCACCCGATGATCCAGGCGAGGAACTCGCCGAGCGTCGAGTAGGTGAAGGTGTAGGCCGACCCGGCGACGGGGATCGACGAGGCGAACTCCGCGTAGCAGAGGATCGCGAGACCGCACACGACGGCGGCGATGAGGAACGAGATGATGACGGCGGGCCCGGCATGGCGGGCGGATGCCTCGGCCCCGACCGAGAAGATGCCGGCGCCGACCGCGACGGCGACGCCCATGACCGCGAGATCCCAGACACCGAGGGAGCGTTTGAGCGACCGCTTCTCGTCGTGCGTCTCCGCCATCGACTGCTCGACGGACTTCACCCTGCGCTGAATGGCCATGCCGACGAGTTTAGATCGCGGGGGTCCGGCCGCACCCCTCACAAACCGAAACGCTCCCGTCGCACCCCTGTCGGATCACGACGGGAAGTGCGACGGGAGCGGGAGCGTCCGGAGCGCGGCTCAGGCGCTGAGGATCACGGTCTCCGCGATCGGGCGGCGCACCCGGGGAGCGGTCTCGCGCTGCTGCAGCACCTCGGGAAGCGACTCCACGTCGCCGAACTCGCCGACGGCGATGACGGTCACGGCGGTGAAGCGGGGCTCGAGGTCGGCGAACTCGCGGACGACCTCGGGGTCGAACCCGCTCATCTGGTGCACGTGCAGGCCGTCGTGGTGGGCCTGCACCGAGAAGTGGGCGACGGCCTGGCCGAGGTCGTAGAGGGCGTGCGTGATCGGGGTGCCGTCTGCGGTGGCGGTCTCGGCGACGGCGACCACGAGGGCGGCGGCGTCGGGGGCCCAGGTCTGGTTGAAGCCCATGAGCGAGTCGACGACCTGCGCGTGCAGGGCGGTGCCGCGGCGGGCGACGATGAACCGCCAGGGCTGCGTGTTGTTGGCCGACGGGGTCCACCGGGCGGCCTCCAGCGCGGCGGCGAGCTTGCCCTCGTCGATCGGCGTGGTGGGGTCGTAGGCGCGCGGGCTCCAGCGCTCGGCGAGGACGTCGAGGACGGGGTGCTCGGTGGGAGCGGTGCGGACGAGAGCGGTGGGGATGCTCATGGTGGTGCCTTTCAGACGGGAGCCGATCGGACTCCGTCGTCCGCGTACCCCTCCCGAAACGTATGTGCACGCATGGATATTCCCCGATGGACGGCATCCGTCGCACCCGACGGCGAGACCCACCGCTGCAGACGGCGCAGCGGTGGGTCTCGGACGGTGGATGCCGTGGCGACTAGCCCCGGAGAGCCTCGCCCAGCTTGACCCGCGAGCCCATGCGCAGCAGCGAGTTCTCGTAGATCTTCGCGCCGATCACGATCGCGGCGACGCAGCTGGCCAGCAGGATCACCAGCGACACGAGCGGCTCCCACCACTGCGCCTCGCCGACGAACAGCCGCATCGGCATCCCCACCGGGGCGGAGAACGGCACGTACGACATGATCGTCAGCACCAGCTGGTTGTCGTTGAAGATGATGACCAGGATGTACGGGGCCATGATGAGCATCGTGATCGGGGTGGTGGTCGCGCCGATGTCCTCCTGACGCGAGACCATCGATGCCGCGGCGGCGAACAGCGACGCCAGCAGCACGAACCCGAAGAGGAAGAACACCGCGAACCAGATAATCGGGGCGCCGAGCATCGTCAGCACGTCGCGCTGGCCGGTCACGATCAGCCCCACCGTCGCGATCGCGGCGAGCAGCACGATCTGGGCCATCGCGAGGATGGTGTTGCCGATCACCTTGCCGGCGAGCAGCACCCGTGCGGGGATCGCCGACAGCAGCAGCTCGACCACGCGGGTCTGCTTCTCCTCCACCACGCTCTGCGCGATCGTGCCGCCGAAGGTCGACGCGGCCATGAGGAACACGATGCCGAAGGCCAGCGCGATGAAGTACCGCAGCAGCGGGTTGGTGGTCACCGGTTCGAGGATCTCGATCTGGGGCGCCTGCGAGAGCCCCGATACGAGCGAGCCCGGGGCGTCCGTCAACGCGATCACCGTGAAGCCGGTGGGACCACTCGACGGGACGACCGCCGCGTCGACCTGGTCATCGCGCACGAGCTCTTCCGCCGCGGCCTGGTCGGCGACCTCGGTCACCTCGACGCCGGGCAGGGCCGACACGGCGGCCGACGTCTCGCTGGTGACGGCCACGGGCATGGCCTCGGTGTTCTTGCTCGCGAAGCCTCCGATCAGGATGCCGGCGAGCGCGATGAGCATGAGGATCACGGTCGAGATGACGAAGGCCTTGCTGCGCAGGCGCGAGCCGATCTCGCGCTCGGCGACCAGCCAGATGCCGCTCGAGCTGCGCAGCGCCGTGGTGCCGCCGGTCGGAGCCGCGGAGCTGCGCCGCGACCCGGGGTCCTGGGGGCCGGAGTCGGTCGAAGCGTTCACTGGATGACCTCCTTGAAGATCTGGGCGAGGGAGGGATGCTTGGGGGCGAAGCTCGCGACGTCGCCGCGCTCGACCGCCGTGCGGAGCACTCGCTGGGCGGTCTCGGCGCCGTCGGTGTCGAAGAGCGCGTAGCCGCCCTCGAAGTCGACGACCGTGACCCCCGGCTCGGTGCGCAGCCACCCCGCGTCGCCGGAGGAGACGAGCTCGTACCGGCTGCCCGCGTGCTCGGCGCGGAGGCCGTCGCGCGACCCCGCGGCCCGGATGGTGCCGCCCGCGAGGATGACCAGGTCGTCGCAGAGGCGCTCGACGACGTCGAGCTGGTGTGAGGAGAACAGGATGCTGGCGCCCCGCGCGGCGGTCGCCTGGAGCGTGCTCGCCACGACGTCGACCGCGAGCGGGTCGAGACCCGAGAACGGCTCGTCGAGGATGAGCACCTTCGGGTCGTGGACGAGCGCGGCGGCGATCTGGGCGCGCTGCTGGTTGCCGAGCGACAGCGACTCGATCGTGTCGTTCAGGCGCTCGCCGAGCCCGAGGTCCTCGAGGATCGCGGTCGCCCGCGTCGTGGCATCCGCCTTGCCGAAGCCGTGCAGGCGGGCGAGGTAGACGATCTGCTCCAGCACCTTCATCTTGGGATAGAGGCCGCGCTCCTCGGGCATGTAGCCGAAGCCGCGGCGGTCCTCCGCGGTCAGGGGCGCCGTCCCGAACTGCACGGTCCCCGCGTCGGAGTTCAGCAGACCGAGGATGATCCGCATGGTCGTGGTCTTGCCGGCGCCGTTGCCGCCGACGAAGCCCGTGAGGCGGCCGGGGGCCACCTCGAAGGAGACGTCGTCGAGCACGCGGCGGGAGCCGTAGCTCTTGGTGATGCCGTGGAGTTCGAGCTTTCCTGTCATGCCTCCACGCTAGGGATGGAGCGGATGCCGCGGCATCCCCCGCGCGGTGGATTGCGGCGCGTCCGCCGTGCGGCGGAGGGGTCAGCCGTGCGGCGGCACCCGGCGGCCGATGTGCAGCACCGTGCGGACGAGGAGGCCCGCGACCAGCGCCCAGAAGGCGGCGCTCACGCCGAGAACGGAGATGCCCGAGGCCGCGACCAGGAAGGTCACGACGGCCGGGAGGCGCTCGCCGGGGTCGTCGATCGCCTGCTGCACGGCCGAGCCGAAGGCGGCGAACAGCGCGAGCCCCGCGACGGCCGGGATCACCGCGTCGGGAGCCAGCACCACGAGCGCGGCGAACGCGGCCGAGAACGCGCCGAGGACCAGGTACGAGCCCCCGGTCGAGACCCCCGCGACCCACCGCCGCCTCGGATCGGGGTCGGCGTCGGGGGCGGCAGCGAGGGCGGCGCTGATGGCGGCGAGGTTGATCGCGTGCCCGCCCGCCGGGGCGCCCAGCGCGGTGCCGAGCCCGGTGACGAGCATCGCGGGTCGCCACGGCACCTCGTAGCCGAAGCTGCGCATGATGGCGATGCCGGGCACGTTCTGCGAGGCCATCGTGACGATGAACAGCGGCAGGGCCAGACCCACGAGCGCGCCCGTGGTGAACGTCGGGACGGTGATCTCGATGCGGGGGATCAGGATGCCGGGGTCGACCGCGGCCCCCTTTCGCACCAGGTCGACCGCCACGACGATCGCCGCGGCGACGAAGGCCAGCGGCACCGCCCAGCGCGGCGCGAGGCGGATCATGACCAGCCAGGTCAGCACGACCGGGACGACACCCCAGGGGTTCGCGACGATGCCGGTCAGCGGCGCGAGACACAGGGGGAGGAGCACGCCCGCGAGCATCGCCTGGGCGATCGAGGGCGGGATGCGGGCGATCAGACCGCCGAGAGCGGGCCAGAGCGCCGTCAGCAGGATGAGCGCCGCCGTGACGAGGAACGCCCCCACCGCCGCCGGCCAGCCGCCCTCGACCGCGCCGGTCGCGACGAGGAGGGCCGCGCCGGGGGTGGACCAGGCGCACGTGATCGGCATGCGGTAGCGCCACGCGAGCACCACGCACGCGAGGCCCATCGTGAGGCTGGCGGCGAGGAGTCCGCTGGACGCCTGCGCCGCAGAAGCCCCGACGGCGGTGAGACCCGTGAGCACGACGGCGAACGAGCTCGTGAATCCGACCAGCGCCGTGACGACACCCGCGAGGATCGGACGCGACAGCGGCGCCCGCGGTGCGGGGGTGGGAGCGGCGGAGGCGGACATGGATCCGAGGCTAGCGGGCGCGACCGTCGCGCGCGGTGCGGCGGCGTCGGCGGCTCAGGCGAGCCCCCGACGGTGCGCGAGAACCACCGCCTGTACCCGGTCGCGGGCGCCCAGCTTCTGCAGGATGCGCGACACGTGCGTCTTCACCGTCGCCTCGCCGATGAAGAGCGCGGCGGCGATCTCGGCGTTGCTGCGGGCATCGGCGAGCAGGGTGAGGACCTCGGCCTCGCGCTCCGTGAACGGCTCGGCGAGGGGCGGCAGGCCGGCCGCCGTCGCAGACGCGGGCCCGGCCGCGGGGCGTCCCGAGCGCGGGAGCGAGGCGTCGTGCGCGGCCGGGTGGGGCGCGGCAGACGTCGAGGGCCTGGCGTCCGGCGACCCGGGGACGGCTCCGGCGAATCGTGCGAGCACGCGACGGGTTACCTGGGGCGCCAGCATCCCGTCGCCGGCGGCCAGGGCGCGGACGGCGGCGATGAGGTCTTCCGCTCCCGCGTTCTTGAGCAGGAAACCGCTGGCCCCGGCGTCGAGAGCCTGGTAGAGGTAGTCGTCGCGGTCGAAGGTCGTGACGATCGCGATCGCCGCGGTGATGCGGGCATCCGCCACGATCCGCCGGGTGGCCTCGATGCCGTCCATGTCGGGCATCTGCACGTCCATCGAGATCACGTCGGGCTGCAGGGCCGCGGCCTGGGCGATGGCGTCCGCGCCCGTCGCCGCCTCGCCGACGACCTCGATGTCGGGCTGCGTGTCGAGGATCGTGCGGAACCCCGCGCGCAGCAGGGCGTGATCGTCCACGAGGAGGACGCGGATGGGGGAGTCGGTCATTCGACGGTGCTCGCCTTCGACGGGATCGATGTCGGTCGGGGTGACCCGCTCGCTCCGGGCAGAGGCACCCGGGCCCGCACCCGGAGCCCCCCGCGCGGACGCGGGGACACCTCGATCGTCCCGCCCGAGGCGATGGCGCGCTCGCGCATGCCGAGCTGGCCGAGCCCGGGCCGCAGCTGGCCCACCACGCGGCCGGTGTTGACGACCTCGACCTCGACGCCGTCGTCGTCGTAGCGCACGCGGACGTCCGCCGTGGCGTCGGGACCCGCGTGCCGGCGGGCGTTGGTGAGTGCCTCCTGCACGATCCGGTACAGGTTCACCGCGACGACCGAGGGCACCGGCACCGGCTCCCCGATCACGGTGTAGTCGGTCGGCAGCCCGGCTTCGTCCGAAGCGTCGACGAGCTCCGGGATGTCGGCCAGACCGAGGGTCGACGCGGTCTCCGTCGTCTCGCCGCCCGGGGCGCGCAGCGTCTCCAGCAGCTGACGCAGCTCGCCGATCGCGTCGCGCGCGGACGCCTCGATGCCGGTGAGGATGCTCTTCGCCTTCGCGGCATCCTGATCGACCACCAGCCGCGCCGCACCGGCCTGCACGCCCATGACCGACACATGATGGGCGACCACGTCGTGCAGCTCGCGCGCGATGCGCACCCGGTCGAGCGCCACGGCCTGCGCCGCGGTGACCTCGCGCTCCCGCTCCAGCTCGCGCGTGCGCTCCTCGAGCACCGCGCGCTGCGCCGCCGCCGACCACGACCGCTCGCCGAAGTAGTATGCGCCGCCGAAGTACAGCATGTTCAGCAGGATCTGGATGAGCATGAACGCGACGTAGGGCGACATCGCCCCCGCCACCACGTCGGCGGCGGCGGCTTCGCTGATGGCCTCGCGGTACATGGTGATCAGCAGCCAGGCGAACATCCCGACGATGATCGCGACCCGCACGATCATGGCTCGACGGCGGTCGTTCATCCAGGCGCCGACCGTGTAGATGGCGATGAACATAGCGATGTTGCCGACGTAGATCTCGGGCACCCGCACGGTGACCGCCACGAAGTACGCCACCGAGACGACGATCGAGACCGTCGCGGGCCAGCGTCGCCGCACGGCGAGGGGCGCCGTCACGACGACCGCGTAGAGCAGGGCCGTCCAGAGCTCCGCCTGCTCGTCGCCGTAGATCTGCGAGATCGACGACAGGGCCGCGCTGAGGATCGCGCCGACGAAGAGCACGCCCGCCAGCAGGAGGTCGCTGCGGTGATCGCGCGGAGTCGCGGTGCGGGTGAACTCGGCGGGCATGGTTCCACCGTAGGACGACACCGGGGCCCGGGCATCCCCCGCGCGGCGGATACCCACGGTTCTCGCGGGGAACGCGCACCCCAGAGCACCTCACGCAGCGAAGGAGATCTCCCACGCAGCGACGAGACGAAGGATTGACGCAAGGCACGTGTTCTGCGAGGGTCCCTGCATCGAGGCGAGCGCGCCGTGCGCCCGCCCGCGGTCACCGCGCGAAGGAGCACGACATGAGCAGCAGCATCCCCTCCCCGGGTCGCATCCTGATCGACCTCTTCCTGACGCTCGACGGCGTCGCCCAGGGTCCGGGCGGCCCGGGGGAGGACACCTCGGGAGGCTTCCGCTACAGCGGCTGGCAGGCCGGCTACCCGAGTCCCGGAGTTGGACCCGAGATCGAGAAGGGGATGCGCGGGCTCGACGCCCTCCTGCTCGGACGCCGCACCTACGACATCTTCGCTTCGTACTGGCCGCACCACACGGACGGCGACGAGGGGTGGATCGGCCGACTGTTCGACCGGGTGCCGAAGTACGTCGCGTCGCGAGACTCCGACATCGCCCTCGACTGGCAGGGCAGCACGCGGGTCGGCGACGACCTCGCCGCCGAGATCGTCGGCCTTCGGGAGGCGCACCGTGAGGTGCACGTGATCGGCAGCATCGACCTCGCGCACTCCCTGCTCGCCGCCGGACTGTTCGACGAGCTGAATCTCTGGGTCTACCCGCTCCTGCTCGGCACCGGCAAGAAGGTCTTCGACGACGGCGCGATGCCGGCCGTGCTGCGGCTGCTCGAACCGCCGATCACCGACGACGCGGGCGTGATCCTGCTCCGGTACGGCAGGACCGACCGCACGCCGGAGATCGGATCGTTCGCCTAGCCCTGCGGCGGGAGCCCCTCGCGCAGCACCCTCTCGATGACGCGGGCGACACCGTCGTCGTCGTTCGAGCGCGCCACCTCGTCGGCCGCGTCGCGCACGACGTCGGATGCCCCGGCCATCGCCACACCGTGCCCCGCCCACCGCAGCATCTCGACGTCGTTCAGAGCATCGCCGAACGCGACCACTTCTTCCCGGTGGATGCCGAGATGCTCACTGAGGCGCGCGAGCCCGGTCGCCTTGGTCACCCCTTCGGCCATGACCTCGACGAACGGCGCCCCCGAGAGCGTGGCCTCGAAGCCCGAGAGGCCGAGGGATCGCAGGGTGTCGAAGAGCACCGTGGGGGCGAGCTCCGGATGCCGGATCACGAACTTCAGGCTCGGCGCCGCGAGCACCTGGTCGAGGGGGACGCCGCCCATCGTGTCGGGGTCGCGCTTGTGGTCGGAGTGCGCGGCGATCGCGGCGTACCCCTCCTGCGCCACGAACGCCTCCCCGCCGTCGCGGACGCTGGCGAAGAGGAGCCCCGGGATGCTCGCGCGCAGAGCCTCGGCCAGCGTGCGGATGGTTTCGGCGGGCAGTTCTTCGGCGAACAGCATCCGCCCGTCCGTGAGGTGCGTCGCGTAGGCGCCGTTGCTGCACAGCGCCCAGCCCCGGAACCCGGCGTCGCCCGCGATCGCCCGGAGGCCGATGGGCTGGCGGGCGGTGACGGGCACCACGTGGATGCCGTGGGCCCGAGCGGCGTCGAGAGCCGCGCGGGCGCGCGGCGTGACCGAGGTCGACGAGTCGAGCAGCGTGCCGTCGAGATCGGTCGCGATCAGTCGCAGGGCCACGCGCTGCTGCTCAGGAGAAGATCATGGGCAGGTCGTCGTCGTCGTCGGCGCCTCCGCCCAGGTCGAGTTCGGCCACGACCGGCACGTGGTCGCTGGGCTGCTCGCCCTTGCGCTCCTCGCGGTGGATGGACGCGCCGGTCACGGCGTCGGAGAACGCGCGCGACCCGAGGATGAAATCGATGCGGATGCCCTCGTTGCGCGGGAACTTCAGCCGCTGGTAGTCCCAGTACGTGTAGCCCTCGGGGAGCAGCGGTCGCACGACGTCGGTCACCCCGGCGTCGGCCAGCGCGAAGAACGCGGCGCGCTCGGGAGGTGACACGTGGGTCGAGACGCCCTCGACGATGTCGGGGTCGCCGTTGTCGGAGTCGAAGGGGATGATGTTGAAGTCGCCCACGAGCGCGAGCGGAAGGTCGGGGTTCGCCGACAGCTCGGACGCCGTCGAGTTCTTCAGCGCCTCGAGCCAGTGCAGCTTGTAGAGGTAGTGCGGATCGTGGAGCGAGCGGCCGTTCGGCACGTACAGGCTCCACACCCGCACGCCGTCGACCATCACGCCGAGCGCGCGCGCCTCGAGCGGAGCGTCGGGCCCCTCGTGACCCTTCGCGAACCCGGGCATGCCGTCGAAGGCCGTGCGCACATCGCTCATCGGCAGGCGGCTCGCGATCGCCACGCCGTTCCACTGGTTGAGTCCGTGGACCTCGACCTGATAGCCGGCCTCTTCGAACGCCGCGTACGGGAACTGCTCGGGCTTGCACTTGATCTCCTGCATCGCCAGCACGTCGATGTCTTCCCGCACGGCGAACTCGACCGTGCGGGCGACGCGGGTGCGGATGGAGTTGACGTTCCAGGTGGCCAAGCGCATGCGACCAGCCTAGTTGCGGGGTCGGACACGCGACGCCGGGCGGCCGAGCCTCCCGCACCGCCGGCCCGCAGAGCCCGACCGACGGCGACGACACCCCGCTGCGCGCCCTGACAGCGCAGTCATCGACGGTGCGCTCTACACTGGACGCCGTGACCGCACTCGACGCAGACCGCCCCCGCCTCCTCGACCTCATCCGGGACGAGGCCGTGTTCCACGGCGACTTCACCCTCTCCAGCGGCAAGAAGGCGACGTACTACGTCGACATGCGCAAGCTGACCCTCGACCACCGCGCCGCTCCGGCGATCGGCCGCATCATGCTCGACCTCGTCTCCGATCTCGCCATCGTCGCCGTCGGCGGCCTCACGCTGGGCGCCGACCCCATCGCCAACGCGGTTATGCACGCCTCCGTCGCGACCGACCGCCCGCTCGACGCCTTCGTCGTGCGCAAGGAGCCGAAGGATCACGGCCGGGGACGCCAGATCGAGGGCGCCGACGTCGCGGGCAAGCGCGTCGTCGTGCTCGAGGACACGTCGACCACCGGGCAGTCGGCGCTGAAGGCCGTCGAGGCCCTCCGCCGCGAGGGCGCCGAGGTCGTCGCCGTCGCCGTGATCGTCGACCGCAAGACCGGCGCGCAGGCCGCCATCGAAGCCGAGGGCCTCGAGTGGCGCGCCGCCTTCGACCTCGACGACCTCGGACTCGACCCCCAGTGACGAGGTACGCCCTCGCCGTCGACGTCGGCGGCACGAAGATGGAGGCGGCGCTCGTCTCCGAGGACGGCACCCTCGTCGTCGGCAGCCGCAGCCGCCAGGCGACCGGGCGCGAGGCGACGTTCGCCTCGCTGAATGCCGCCGTCGCGGCCATCGTCCGTCATGCGCTCGCCGCGCTCCCTGCGGACGGCGAGATCGTCGGCGCCGGTGCCGGCAGCGCCGGACCCATCGACCGTGCGGCCGGAGCCATCGTCCCCGTGAACATGCCGTCCGCCCGCGGGTACGGCCTGGCCGAGGCGGTCCGCCGCGAGGCGTCCGCCGTGCTCGGACGCGATGTCCCGACCGTTCTCGGACACGACGGAGGAGCGCTCGCGCTTGCCGAGTCGTGGCGCGGCGCGACGCAGGATGCCCGAGCCTCTCTCTCGATCGTCGTCTCGACCGGCGTGGGCGGGGGGTTCGTGGTCGGCGGCGCGTACATCCCCGGTGCGTCCGGCAACGCCGGCCACCTCGGCCAGGTCCGCCGTGAGGGCGGACTGACCCTCGAGGAGATCGCGTCGGGACCGGCCAGTGCCGCCTGGGCGCAGGCGCAGGGCTGGCACGGCGCCACCGGCGAAGACCTGGCGAAGGATGCGGCGGCCGGCGATCCGCTCGCCCGGGCCGCGATCGAACGCTCCGCCACGGCGGTCGGCGAGGCGCTGGCGGATGCCGCGACGCTCGTCGACCTCGACATGGTCGCGATCGGCGGAGGATTCTCCCGGGTCTCCGACGACTACATCGAACTCGTGCAGCAGGCGCTCACCGCCAGTGCGGTGCACGAGTACTCCCGCCGTGCGCGGGTCGTGCGGTCGGGCCTCGGTGACGAGGGTCCCCTGATCGGCGCGGCGGCGCTCGTGCTGCGCTAGAGATGCGGCGATCCGGGGGCGGTCAGCGCCCCGGGACGACAAGGTGCCGCACGGGACCCTCGATGCGGGCGATCGAGATCTTGATCGCCGTCGTGTCCTCGACGACCGCGTCGATGCGGGTGCTCAGCTTCAGGTCGAGTGCGTCGATGCGATCGCTGAGTCTTGCTTCGACGGCGTCGATGCGGTCGGTGAGCTTCGTGTCGAGAGCGTCGATACGGGCGTCGAGCCGCGTCTCGACGGCGTCGATGCGGTCGGTGAGCTTGGTCTCGACGGCGTCGATGCGGTCGGTGAGCATGGTCTCGACGGCGTCGATGCGGTCGGTGAGCTTCGTGTCGACGGCGTCGATGCGTCGGACGCACCAGGCGAAGCCGGCCAGCATCGAAGTGCCCAGCGTCAGCACGATGCCGATCGCGCTGATCACGATCGCGAGGGTCTCCACGGACACGAACACGTCCCTATTCTGCGGCTCGATCGGCCGCTGCGCCAGCCACGATAGGGGGCGTCTTCGGTCGACGGTCGGCGTGCAGGAGCAGGGCGCTGGACTGTGGAAACTTGGGATGTGCGGCCGTGTCGTGGAGGAGGAGTCAGGACATCCGTACATAGTCCTAACAAAAGCCGCGTACGCTCGGAGCACGACGAAAGGACGACCCATGCGCGTACTCGGACTCATATCCGGCACCTCTCACGACGGGATCGACGTCGCCGTGGTCGACTTCGCCGAGACCGGCGGATCGCTGAGCGGCACCCTGCTGCACGACGACACGGTGCCGTACGCCCCGGATGTGCGCGCCCGTCTGGTCGCCGCGCTGCCGCCCGCGGCGACGACCTTCGCCGAGGTCTGCGAGCTCGACACCCTCATCGGTCAGGCCTTCGCCGACGCGGCAGCCGGGGCCGCGGTGGCGGTCGGAGGCGTCGACGCCGTCTGCAGCCACGGCCAGACGGTCTTCCACTGGGTCGAGGGCGACCATGCGAGGGGCACACTGCAGATCGGTCAGCCGGCCTGGATCGCCGAGAAGGTGGGTGCGCCGGTCGTCTCCGACGTGCGCATCCGCGACATCACCGCGGGGGGACACGGGGCGCCCCTCGTGTCCTTCCTCGACGAGCTGCTGCTGCGCGGGCGGGCCGAGGTCGCGGCCGCGCTCAACCTCGGTGGCATCGCGAACATGACCGTCGTCACGGGAGGACGCCTCTCCGCGTACGACATCGGTCCCGCCAACGCGCTGGTGGACGCGGTCGTCGTCGATCGGTCCCTGAATGCGCTCGGCTACGACGAGGATGCGGCGATCGCGCGAGCCGGATGCGTCGACGAGGCCCTGCTCGAGGAGCTGCTGGCGGATCCGTACTACGCCCTGCCCGCCCCGAAGAGCACCGGCAAGGAGCGCTTCCACCTCGACTACGTGCGGCAGCACCGGGCGAGTCGGGACCTGTCCGACGCCGACCTCGTCCGCACCCTCACCGAGCTCACTGTCCGCACGGTCGCGCAGGACGTCGAACGGACCGGCATCCGCTACCTCGCCGTGTCCGGGGGAGGATGCCACAACCCGCTCCTCATGGACGGGCTCCGCGCCGCGCTCCCCGATGTCGAGATCGTGCTCGCCGACGAGCTGGGGGCGCCGGTCGACAGCAAAGAGGCCATCCTGTTCGCCCTCATCGGATGGTGCACCCTGCACGGCGTGCCCGCGATCGTCCCCGGGGGCACCGGCGCGAACGCTCCCCGCATCCTCGGCACCATCACGCCCGGTGCGGGGCCGCTGCGGATGCCGGAGCCGGTCGCCGTGCTGAAGGATCTGACGCTGACGTCCTCCCGCTAGCGGCGGTCCTCGTCCCAGGGGCCCTCCCACCACCCGGCGCGACCGTCGTCCGGGTCGGAGCCGCCACGACGCCGAGACCGGAAGAACTGCACCACGAACACGGTGAGCGAGCTCACCCCGATGACGATGAGCACGAGGAACAGCAGATCGCTCTGCGTCATGGTCGCTTCCCTTCCGCGGCATCCGCCACGATCTTCGCGATGCGGGCGGCCCTCGTCTCGGCGCGCTTCGCCGTCGCGATGTGCGTGAGGCCGAACTTCTTCACCGACTTCGGGAACGCGTCCCAGGTGACGCGCGCTGCGGGGACGGCATCGAGCGCCGCGGTGAGCTCGGGCGGTTCGATTCCGGCCTCGGGCCCGTCGAGCATCGTCCAGGAGCCGTTCGCCTTCGCGGCATCCAGCACCCGGATGCCGGCCGGCGCGAGCAGCCCCGCGGCCGCGAGCTCGGCGATGCGTGCCTTGTTGGTCGCGGCCCATCCGCTGCCCGGGCGCCGGGGCGAGAACCACTGCCCGGTGGTCGTGTCGTCGAAGGTGCGCACGGGGCCGTCGATCCACCCGAAGCACAGCGCCTGGCGCACGGCGTCGTCGTAGCCGACCCCGGTCGCACGGTTGCCGCGCACGCTCAGCAGCCACACCCCGGAGGATCGGCCGTGGTTCTGCTCGAGCCAGGCGCGCCAGGCCGCGGCATCCGCTGCCGTGATCCGCTCGCCCTCGTCGAGAACGCCCATGTCAGTCTTCGTCGAGCTTCGGGATGGACTCGGTGACCGTCGGCAGCAGATCGGCCACCGAGTCGACGACCTCGTCGGGGCGGAACGGGTACTTGCGGATCTCGGCGTCGTCGCTGATGCCCGTGAGAACCAGCACCGTGTGGAGCCCCGCCTCGATGCCCGCGACGATGTCGGTGTCCATGCGGTCGCCGATCATGCCGGTCTTCTTCGAGTGCGCGCCGATCTTGTTGAGCGCCGAACGGAACATCATCGGGTTCGGCTTGCCGACGACGTACGGCTCCCGGCCGGTCGCCTTCGTGATGAGGGCCGCGATCGCACCGGTCGCCGGGAGGACGCCGTCGACGCTCGGACCGGTCGCGTCGGGGTTCGTGACGATGAACCGCGATCCCCGGTTGATGTGACGGATGGCCTTCGTGATGGCCTCGAAGGAGTAGTTGCGCGTCTCGCCGACCACGACGAAGTCGGGATCCGTCTCGGTCATGATGAAGCCCGCCTCGTGCAGGGCGGTGAGGATGCCGGCCTCGCCGATCACGAACGCGGAGCCGCCGGGGAGCTGCTGGGCGAGGAAGTCGGCGGTCGCGAGGGCGGATGTCCAGATGCGCTCCTCGGGCACGATCAGCCCGCTCGTGCGCAGGCGCGCCGAGAGGTCGCGCGCGGTGAAGATCGAGTTGTTCGTCAGCACGAGGTAGGGGATGCCGTTCTGCTCCCAGCCCGCGAGCAGTTCGGATGCCCCCGGGATGGCCGTGTTCTCGTGCACCAGCACGCCGTCCATATCGGTCAGCCAGCATTCGATGTCATCGCGATGTGCCATGTGCACAGCCTAGAGGCCGCCGACGACACGCGTCGGGGATCGATCGCCACCGGTCAGGCGGTCACCCAGACGACCTCGGCGGCTCCCGTCGGCAGCGCGAGCTCCTGATCGTCGATGTGCACGCCGGATGCCGTCACCTGCACGGTCGATGAGACGGCGAGGCCGAGCGCCTCGAGCGCGCGCAGCAGCTCGGGGTCCCCGTCGTCGACGCGCAGCACGCGCCCGCGGTGTCCGACCGGCGCGTCGGCGAGCAAGACGAACGGGTCACGCTCGACGCGGCCGTCGGCGTCCGGGATCGCGTCGCCGTGCGGGTCGAACCGCGGGCGCCCGAGTCGCTCGTCGATGCCCTCGAGCAGTCGATCGCTGATGGTGTGCTCCAGCACCTCGGCCTCGTCGTGCACCTCGTGCCAGCCGTACCCGAACTCCTGCACCAGCCACGTCTCGATCAGCCGGTGACGGCGCACCATCGCGAGGGCGCGCCGCGTTCCGGCATCCGTCAGCCGCACCGCGCCGTAGGGGACGTGCGAGACGTAGCCCGCGGCCGCGAGCTTCTTGACCATCTCGGTCACCGACGACGGCGCGATCCCCAGCTTCGCCGCCAGCTGTGACGGGGTGATGGGCGCATCCTGCCACTCGGTGTGCGCGTACACCGTCTTCAGGTAGTCGTCTGCCGCCGGGGATGCCACCCGCCCAAGTCTAGGCGAGCGCGCCGCGACCGCCGCGGGTGGTCAGTTCGCGAGGGACACGAGCACGCCGAAAGCGGCCTGCCCGGCGAAGAACGTGACGATGAATCCGAGGATCGCGGCGCCGAGCGACAGTCGTCCGTCGTAGTCGGCGACCTCGGCGATGCCGATCCGGCGGGCCCGGAACGACAGGATCAGCGTCATGATGCCCAGCACCAGCTGCACCCAGGGCCCGCCGATCGGCAGCACGCCGGGGAACGCCACGAGGACGCCGCCGAGGAGCCCGGTGGCGAGACCGAACCAGCTCAGCAGGCGGACGCGGTGATCGGCGGACTCGGCAGACATGGATCGAGCCTAACCCGACGTCAGGAGCCGGTCAGCACGAGCCACAGCAGGGCGCCGTTCAGCGCGATCAGCAGCACCGAGGCGACCACGCCCGCGGCGGTCGTCCAGGCCCGGTTGGCCCAGGCGCCGAGGGTGCGGCGCTGGGCCGTCAGCGCGACCAGGGGGACGAGCGCGAAGGGGATGCCGAACGACAGCACGACCTGGCTGAGCACGAGCGCGAGCGTCGGATCGACGCCCAGGCCGAGGATCGCGAGCGCCGGGATCAGCGTGATCACGCGACGGGCGAGGAGTGGGATGCGGACGTTCAGCAGCCCGTGCATGATCTCCGCCCCGGCGTACGCGCCCACCGACGTCGACGCCAGACCCGAGGCGAGCAGCCCGACCGCGAAGAAGGTCGCGACCACGGGACCGAGTCCCGCGGCCAGGGCCGCGTGGGCTCCCTCCAGGGAATCGGTGCCCTCGACGCCGGCGAGGTTCGCCGCGGCGAGCAGCAGGATGCCGAGGTTGACCGAGCCCGCGATGACCATGGCGATCGTGACGTCCCACCGGGTCGCGGTCAGCAGGCGGCGGATGCGCGAGGCGTCGGTGCGGGCGGACTCGACCGCGGCGTCCGTCTGCTCTCGACGGGGGTTCGCGCCGAAGCGGTCACGGCTGAGCGCCGAGTGGGCGTAGATGGCGTGGGGCATGATCGTGGCGCCCAGGATGGAGGCCGCGAGCAGCACCGACCCCGTGCCCTCGAACCGCGGCACGATGCCGCCGACGACCTCGGCCGGGTCGGGAGGGGCGATGAACACCCCGGCGACGAAGCCGACCGTGATGATCACCATGAGGCCGATGATGACGAATTCGAAGGGGCGCGCCCCGCGCCGGCTCTGCACGGCGAGGAGCACCATCGACACGGCGCCGGTGAGCAGCCCGCCGAGGAGCAGGGGGATGTCGAAGAGCAGGTGGAGGGCGACCGCGCCGCCGATGATCTCGGCCAGGTCGGTGGCCATCGCGACGAGCTCGGCCTGCAGCCAGTACGCGCGTCGTGCCCAGGGACGCCGCAGTCGAGCCCCGAGCGCCTCGGGAAGGCTCTGTCCCGTCACGACGCCGAGCTTCGCCGACAGGTACTGGATGAGCCAGGCCATGACGTTCCCGGCCAGCACCACCCACACCAACAGGTAGCCGTACTGGGCGCCCGCGGTCATGTTGCTCGCCACGTTTCCCGGATCGAGGTAGGCGACCCCCGCGACGAGTGCCGGGCCGAGCAGCCACAGGCTGCGCGGGGGAGTGGTGCGCGGCGGCGTTTCGATCACCCGGTCGTCTTTCGGCATGCCGAAATCGTAGCGAAGATTTAGGTGCACCGAAATCTTCGTGCAGGGGGTTGACGGATAGCCTGACGGGATGGATGAGCAGACCCCGGATCACCCGCTCGCGGAGACCCCCGAGCGCACGACCCACGGTGTCGGCCCGTGGTCCGGCGGTCGCGACGCGTGGCCCGAGGATCCGCAGTACGACCCCGACCTGCTCGCCCACGGCGACACCCGCAACGTGAGCGACCGCTACCGCTACTGGCGCATGGAGGCGATCGTCGCGGACCTCGACACGCGCCGGCATCCGTTCCACGTCGCCATCGAGAACTGGCAGCACGACATGAACATCGGATCGATCGTGCGCAGCGCCAACGCCTTCCTCGCCGACACCGTGCACATCATCGGCCGGCGCCGCTGGAACAAGCGCGGTGCGATGGTCACCGACCGGTATCAGCACGTGGTCCATCACGACGACATCGCGGCCTTCGCCACCTGGGCCGACGAGCAGCGGATCCCGATCGTCGCCGTCGACAACGTCGAGGGATCGGTGCCGGTCGACAGGGCGGAGCTCCCCGAGCGATGCGTGCTGCTGTTCGGTCAGGAGGGTCCCGGCCTGACGCCCGAGGCGCTCGCCGCGGCATCCGCCCACATAGAGATCACGCAATACGGATCGACGCGCTCGATCAACGCCAGCGCCGCGGCAGCCGTGATCATGTACGAGTGGTGCCGCCGCCACGCGCACTGAGCGGATTGCTCTCAGGAACGATCGATGCCGAAGACGTGTCGGAACACCGCGCTGATGTCGCGATCCAGGTGATCGATGCGATCGCCGAGGTGGTCGATGCCGGCGTGAACGGTACGGATCTCACTCTTCAGCACCTGGACGAACAGCGTCGACACCACCGTGACCATTCCGATCGTCCCGGCGGCGAAGACTCCGATCAGGACCCAGACCTGCGGTTCGTTCATGCTCAGCACTCCCCCATTGTGGTTACTCGCTGATGAGAATGCCAGGGCGGAAGAGAGGTCGATCGACGCGGGGATGGAAGCTGTGGACAAGTGGGACTGTACCGAGCTGTGGAGGATCAGGCGTCCGCCCGCATCCACCGCCCCGAGCGCACGCGCCAGCCGAGCGTGGCGAGGCGCGCGAGCAGGTACACCCCGAAGAACGCCACCGACAGCCAGATGAGGCCGGCGCTGCCACCGAGCCCGAGCGCGGCGATGACCCACAGCGTCGGCAGGAACGGCAGGAGGTTCAGGCCACCGGCGACCGCGAGGTAGCGGGCGTCGTTCGCGCCCATGAGCACCCCGTCGAGCACGAAGACGACACCGGCGACCGGCTGCGCGACCGCGAGCACGATCAGGGCCGGCTGCACCAGCGCGGCCACGGCCGGATCGCCGGTGAACACGATGCCCAGCACACCGGAGAGCCCGCCGATGACGGCTCCGACGATCACACCGAACCACACGCCCCAGGCCACGGTGCGCCCCAGCACGCGGTGCACCTGCCGTTCGTCGCCCGCCCCCAGCTCCTTGCCGATGAGCGCCTGAGCGGCGATCGCCAGCGCGTCGAGGGCGAAAGCGGCGGCCGAGAAGATCGTGAAGACGATCTGCCAGCCGGCGAGCTCGTCGGTGCCGACCCCGGTCGCCACGCCGACGGTGGCGAGCAGGGCGACGCGCAGGCTGACCGTGCGCAGGAAGAGCCACCCGCCGGACCGCGCGGTCGAGCCCATGCCGTCGCGCTGTGCGCGCAGGGAGGCGCTGTGGCGGGTGGCCAGGCGGCGCACCACGAGCACGTAGGCGGCCACCATGCCCCACTGCGCCGTGACCGTGCCGGCCGCCGAGCCGGCGATGCCCCAGCCGAACCCGTAGATGAAGAGCACGTTGAGCAGCGCGTTGGCGCCGAATCCGAGGCCGGCGATCCACAGCGGCGTCACGGTGTCCTGCATGCCGCGCAGCAGACCGGTCGCCGCGAAGACGATGAGCATCGCGGGCAGGCCCCACATCGAGATCATCAGGTACTCGTCGGCCCGCGCCGCGACCGCATCGCCCGCCCCGAACAGGGACACGAGCCAGGGCGAGGAGACCGCGCCCACCACGGCCAGCACGGCGCCCAGGGCGAGGGCGAGCCACATGCCGTTCACACCCACCGACACCGCCTCGCCGGGTCTGCCCGCGCCGAAGCGGCGCGCGACGGCGGGAGTGGTCGAGTACGCGAGGAAGACCATCAGCCCCACGATCGTCTGCAGCACGGCTCCGGCGATGCCCAGGCCGGCGAGCGGCTCGGTGCCGAGGTGCCCGACGAGCGCGGCGTCGACGATGAGGAACGCCGGCTCGGCGATCAGGGCGCCGAGCGCGGGGACGGCGAGGCGCAGGATCTCTCGGTTGAGGGACGTGCGCGCGGTCATCCTCCGAGCCTATGGGCTGGCGCCGACATGGCGTCCCGGCACCTCTCCCTGGACACGGTGTCGGGGGTCCGTCCTAGGCTGGACCGCATGACTGATGTGCTTCCCGCGGGCCTCGCCCTTGATGAGTTCAGCTCCGACATCCGCCCGCAGGACGACCTGTACCGGCACGTCAACGGGGCGTGGCTCGCGCGCACCGAGATCCCCGGCGACAAGGCGCGGTGGGGGTCCTTCCACCTGCTCGCCGAGCAGGCCGAGGCCGACGTGCGCGCGATCATCGAGGAGTCGCAGGATGCCGAGGCCGGCACCCTCGCGCGCAAGATCGGCGACCTCTTCGCGAGCTTCATGGACACCGAGCGCATCGCCGCCGCCGGCAACGCCCCGCTCGCCGACACGCTCGCCGAGATCGACGCGATCGACGGCATCCCCGCGTTCCTGCGCACGGTCGGCGCGTACGACCGAGACGGGCGCGCGCACCTGATCGGCTTCTACGTCGACGGCGACCCGGGCGACCCCGAGCGGTACGTGCCGGTGCTGCTGCAGTCGGGTCTCTCGCTGCCCGACGAGAGCTACTTCCGCCTCGAGGCTTTCGACGAGACCCGCACCGCCTACCGCGCGCACCTCGAGCGCCTGCTCGCCCTCGCCGGGGTGGCGGATGCCGCGGAGAACACCGAGCGCGCGATCGCGCTCGAGACCGAGCTGGCGGGCCATCACTGGGACAACGTGCGCAGCCGCGACGCGGTCGCGACCTACAACCTCAAGACGTGGGACGAGGTCCAGCAGCTCGCCGGGGTCGACCTGACCCCCTGGCGTGACGCGGTCGCCCCGACCAACTCCGGCGCGTTCGCCGAGGTCGTCGTGTCGCAGCCGAGCTTCCTCGAAGGACTCGGAACCCTGCTCACGGCCGAGCGCCTCGAGGACTGGAAGGCCTGGCTGCGCGCGCAGGTCGTCCACGCCGCCGCGCCGTACCTCACCGACGAGATCGTGCAGGAGAACTTCTCCTTCTACGGCACGCAGCTCACGGGCGTCCCGACGATCCGCGAGCGGTGGAAGCGCGGCGTCTCCCTCACCGAGGGGGCGCTGGGCGAGGCGATCGGCAGGGTCTACGTCGAGCGCCACTACCCGCCGACGGCCAAGGCGGCGATGGACGAGCTCGTGGCGAACCTCGTCGAGGCGTACCGCCGCAGCATCGAGCAGCTGGACTGGATGACCGCCGAGACGCGCGAGCGCGCCCTGGCCAAGCTCGACGCGTTCACGCCCAAGATCGGCCACCCCGAGGTCTGGCGCGACTACTCGACCCTCGAGATCGACCGCGACGACCTCTTCGGCAACGTGCGCCGGGCGGCGAGGTTCGAGCACGATCGCCACGTCGACAAGGTCGGCAAGCCGATCGACCGCGACGAGTGGCACATGCCGCCGCAGATGGTCAACGCGTACTACAACCCCTCGATGAACGAGATCGTCTTCCCCGCGGCGATCCTGCAGTACCCGTTCTTCGACGCCGGCCGTGACGCGGCGGCGAACTACGGCGGCATCGGCGCGGTGATCGGGCACGAGATCGGGCACGGCTTCGACGACCAGGGCAGCCGTTACGACGGGTCGGGCAAGCTCGAGGACTGGTGGACGGATGCCGACCGCACGGCGTTCGAGGAGCGCACCAAGGCGCTCATCGCGCAGTACGACGAGCTCGTGCCCGAGGGGCTCGACGCCGAGCACCATGTCAACGGCGCGCTCACCATCGGCGAGAACATCGGCGACCTGGGCGGCCTGGGTATCGCGCTCCAGGCGTACGAGCTGTCGCTGGGCGGGGCGGAGGCGCCGGTCATCGACGGGCTCACCGGGGTGCAGCGACTTCTGCTGTCGTGGGCTCAGGTGTGGCAGCAGAAGAGCCGCGACGCCGAGACGCTGCGGCTGCTGACGATCGACCCGCACTCGCCCAACGAGTTCCGCTGCAACCAGATCGTGCGCAACATCGACGCGTTCTACGAGGCCTTCGACGTCACGGCGGAAGACGCTCTGTGGCTTCCCGAAGACCAGCGCGTGACGATCTGGTGACCAATCGCCGCAGTCTGTGAGGCCTCCTCCCGCGGCGGGGTTACGATATCCCTGCCGCGGGGGACGAGCCCCACGGCATCCCGCCCCTTCATCCCCCGGTAAAGGATTTCGCGTGGGCTCCCCGCAACCCTCGAACCCCGAGCCTCTCGACGGCTCGAACGCCCTCTTGCGCCGCTCGCAGGTGCCCAGCAGGCGCGCTCCGCGGCGAGCCGCCTCGGGGCGTCGGTCGTTCACCGCGACGTTGCGCGCGCTGGAGAACCTCGCGAACTCCGGCGCCCAGGTGTCGGTGCACGTCGTCGATCTCGACAGCCATGAGCACGTCCTCGCGGGCGACGATCATGTGACGATGCCGGTGGCCGGACTCGGCGTGGTCCCGCTGCTCATCGAGGTCGCCGCCGGATTCGAGAGCGGCGCGCTCGACCCGCTCGAGATCATCGATCGCTCGAGCGTCGATGCCGTCTCGAACGCGGGAGTCTGGCGGCACATGCGCGCTCCTGCGCTGCCGCTCGAAGACCTGGCCGTGCTCGCCGCCACCGCCGGCGACCCCATCGCCGTCAACGCCCTGCTGCAGAAGGTCGGCCACGAGAAGGTCCGCGCGCGCATCGACGCGCTCGGACTCCGCCGCACCGCACTGCTCGATCGCTTCCGCGATCAACGCGGGCCCGACGACGCGCCGCAGGTGGCCGTCGGCTCATCGCGCGAGTTCGCGGGGCTCTTCTCGGCGCTCGTGAACTCCGCCGTCGTCGACGCGGCGGTGAGCGCCCAGGTGTCCGAGTGGCTCAGCCTGAATCAAGACCTGAGTCTCGTCGCGGCATCCACCGGACTCGATCCCTTCGCCCACGACCACGACGCCCACGGCCTCCTGTTCGTGAACAAGACCGGCCGTGACCGAGGCGTGCGCGCCGAGGCCGGCGTGCTGGCAGGACCACGCGCGGGAGTCGGGTACTCGCTCATCGTCTGCTTCGACGACCTCTCCATCACGCACCGCCTCCGTGCGCACGACGCGTTCCGGGTGCTCGGCGTGGAGCTCATGGAGTACACCCACTGAGGCGTCCGTTCCGCGTCAGGCAATGTGTAGAGGGAAGCGCCCGATCTCGCGCGTTCGCCTGCTGCGGCGCGCAGGGGCGGGCGCTGAGGCGGCGCGCAGGGGCTGGCGCTCACGGCGCGACTAGGGTCGAGGGGTGACCCGAGCCGACTGGACCCCGCACCGCCGCGACGACGGCGAGCTGCTCGGCTGGATCCTCCCGGAGGGTGACGCCTGGGTCGCGATCGATGTGCTGGGGCGCCCGGCATCCGCTCCGATCGAGTGGCTCGACGCCGAGGCGGCCCTCGAGGCGCACGGCATCTCGTGGCTCGCCGACCCCTGGATGCTGGAGGGGGAGGGTGACCGTCCCCTCCGGGTCCGCATCGTCGAGGTGAGCCCCGATGAGCAGGGCGCGCCCGGCCGCATCGTGGTCAAGGTCGACGACTTCGGCGACGTCACGCGACCGCCGACACAGCGCTTCGTGCTGCCCTGGCCGCTCCCCGCGCGGCTGAGGCCGCCGCGTGCCGGCGACCCGGATTCCCACACGTTCCCCGGCTGACCCGGACACGTGCGGGATCGATATGTCGGCCCCGCAGCCGTGGGAACACGACATAATGATCCCGCGGCTCCGGGGATCCGGGGGTCCTGCGGCTCCGGGGATCGGGGGCGACGCAGAGTCAGCCGGGGAAGGACGGATGCTGCTCGGCGCCGCGGTGCTTCGGGATGAAGAGCGAGAGCACCACGGCGATGATGCCGGCGGCGATCGCGAGCCAGAAGCACACCTGGAACGCGTCGCGCGTGGGCACGGCCACCCCGTCGACCTGCACGCTCATGGCGGCGAGCACTCCGCCCATGACCGCAGAGGCGCTCGAGGTGCCGACCGAGCGGAAGAGCGCGTTGAGTCCGTTCGAGGCGCCGGTCTCGTTCGCGGGCACCGAGCGCATGATGATCATCGGCATCGCGGCGAAGGTGAATCCGATGCCCACGCCGATGAGCAGGTTCGCGACGAGGATGTGCCAGACCTCGGTCGACAGCAGCAGCACGAAGACGTAGGCGAGCACGATCGCGACGGCTCCGACGGTGAAGAGCGGCCTCGGCCCGACGGTGCGCTCGAGCCAGCCGGACAGCGGTGAGATGACCATCATCACCAGGCCCGCGGGCATCACGACCAGTGCCGCCGAGATCATGTCGAGCCCGAAGCCGGCACCGCCGACGGCCGGCATCTCGAGCATCTGCGGGAAGGTGACGTTCGAGGCGAAGAGCGCGAACCCCATGCCGATCGCCGCGATGTTGGTGAACAGCACCGCCGGGCGGGCGGCGACGCGCAGGTCGAGCAGCGGGTCGGTGGTTCGCAGCTGATAGCGGCCCCACACCAGGAGCACCAGTACTCCACCGAGGATGCACGCGAGGCTGGCGGGCGACGTCCAGCCCCACTCCGCGCCGCGCGACACGAAGAGAAGGATGCCGGTGAGGCCGATCGCCAGGCCGATGGCTCCGACGACGTCCAGGCGCCCGGGGGAGCGCAGCACGTCCTCCGGCACGATGAGGAGCACCAGCAGCAGGCCCACGACGCCCAGGCCGGCCGCGAGCCAGAACAGCGTGTGCCAGTCGGCGTTCACCGCGAGCAGGGCGGCGATCGGCATCCCGATCGCCCCGCCCACGCCCATGGTCGCGCTCATCAGTGCGACGGCGGTGCCCAGCCGCTCGGGAGGCAGCACGTCGCGCATGATCGCGATGCCGAGGGGCACGACGCCGGTTACCGCGCCCTGCAGCGCCCGGCCGATGATGACGCCGACGATCGACCCCGAGACGGCGGCGATGACGGAGCCGAGGATGAGCAGCGCCAGCAGCACCACGGCGACGCGGCGCTTGCCGTACATGTCGCCCAGGCGTCCGGAGATCGGCGTCGCAACGGCCGCGACGAGCAGCGTGATGGTGACGACCCAGGTCGTGTCTTCGCGGGACGAGTTCAGCAGCTCCGGAAGCTCCGCCTGGAGCGGCACGACGAGCGTGAACATGAACGACGAGCAGAGCCCGGCGAAGGCGAGGACTGCGACGATCGCCCACCGCGGCGGGGTTCGGGAGAGTCGTTTCCTGGCCTTGTCGTCGTTCGCTCCCACCGACTCAGGTTATCGGCGTCTGGGAGGGCAGGGGTCGCCTCGGCCGGGCGCGAGCGGGTCAGCGCGGCGGGAGGACGAAGTCCCCGGTCTCGCCCGGGTTGACCGCGATCTCCCAGCGGAACCCGTCCGGATCGGCGAAGTACCCCGAGTACCCGCCCCACTCGCGCCGGCGCCCCGAAGTCACCGGCGCACCGAGCAGCGCGGCTTCGGCGAGCACGTCGTCGACCTCGGCGGGGGTGGCCAGGTTGTGCGCCAGGGTCACCGGGGCGACGCCGGATGCCGGGGCCTCGCCGATCTCGGCCGTGAAGCCCTCGACCGACCACAGCGACAGGATCATCCGGTCGGCGATCGGGAACATGAGCACGTCGTCCCCGGCGAAGATCGGCTCCCACCCGAGCCCGTCGACGTAGAACGCGCGGCTCCGGGCGAGGTCGGCGACGGCGAGCGTGAGGAAGCTGACACGTTGTTCCATGCCCGCGAGTCTCGCACCGGCATCCGACATCCCGCATCCTCCCGCCGAGCGGGGGCCGTACCGACGGATGTCGGACCGTTCCGGCCGATCGATCCGACATCTGGCGTGTCGGCCCCCGATCTGACGACCGGCCCGACACCCGGAAGCTTCCGGGGTGCGGTCAGCGCACGTCCTTCATCATCCGGAGCACCGGCTTCACCGACAGCAGCAGGGCGATGCCGACGACGATCGCGATGCCGCCGAGGATCGAGAAGTAGGGCACCTCGTCGTTCGGGTTGTAGAACCGGGCCAGCCACCCCGAGATCGCCGTGCCGAGCGCCACCGACAGGAAGAACAGCGCCACCATCTGGGTGTGGAACACCTTCGGCGCGAGCTTCGTGGTGACCGAGAGCCCGACCGGCGAGAGCAGCAGCTCGGCGATGGTGAAGACGAAGAGGATGCCGACGATCGCGAGCAGCGGCGTGGAGTTCGGCCCTCCGCCCGCGAACGGCAGGAAGAGCAGGAACGCGGCGCCCATGATGATCGCGCTCAGCCCGAACTTGACCGGGGTCGACGGCTGCCTCGTGCCCAGGCGGGTCCAGATCGCCGCGAACACTCCGGACAGGATGATGATGAACACCGGGTTGATCGACTGGACCCACGAGACCGGCATCTCCCAGCCGAAGAGGTTCCGGTCGAGGCGCTCGTCGGAGTAGATCGTGAGCACGGTGAACTGCTGCTGGTACAGCGACCAGAACGCGACGCTCGTGATGAACAGCGGGAGGAAGCCCCACACGCGGGACCGCTCGGTGCTGTCGATGCGCCGGCTCGTGAGGATCACCGCGAAGTAGGCGATCGCGGCGACGGCCGTGCCGAGGATCACGATGGTCGACAGGTTGTCGGCGCGGATGACGCCGAGCAGCACGAGCGCCGCGATGACGACCACCGCCTCCACGGCGACGGCCACGACGAGCGGGTAGCGGGCGGACGGCAGGGGGTTGGGCACGTGCCGTGCGGCGTCGGGGAGTGCGCGCCGGCCGAACGCGTACTGCACGAGACCGAGGGTCATCCCCAGCGCGGCGAGCCCGAAGCCCCAGTGGAAGCCGACGGTCGACTGCAGGATGCCGGTGAGGATCGGTCCCGCGAAGGCACCGAGGTTGATGCCGAGGTAGAAGAGCGAGAAGCCCGCGTCGCGGCGGATGTCGTCGGGCCCGTAGAGCGTGCCGACCACCGCCGTCGCGTTCGCCTTGAGCCCGCCCGAACCGAGGGCGACGAGGATGAGGCCGACGCCGACCCCCACGAGACCGGGAAGCAGTGCGAGCGCCAGGTGGCCCGCGACGATCACCATCGCGCTGACGTACAGCACCCGCTCCGACCCGAACAGGCGGTCGGCCAGCCAGGCGCCGAGCACGGTCGCGAGGTACACGGATCCGCCGTAGGCCCCCACGATGCCGGCCGCGACGGTCTTCGGGATGCCGAGGCCGCCCTCGGTCACCGAGAAGTACAGGTAGATGAGCAGGATGCCCTGCATGCCGTAGAAGCTGAACCGCTCCCACATCTCCACGCCGAAGACGTGCACCAGCGCCCAGGGCTGCCCGAAGAAGCGGGTGTCGTGGGCGTGGTCGTGCGTGGTTCCCGCTGTCGTGCTCATCCCTCGACGGTAGTCCTCCGGCGTCGGCGCGACGAGGGGTTGACGCGGAGCGCGCGGATAGACTGGAGGGTGCCGCGGCATCCGCGCGCCCGCATCCTCACCATCTCCCGACCATTGGAGCCACCATGGCCGAACAGTCCCGCCTCGACAAGGTCATCGCCCTCGCCCGCCACCGCGGGTTCGTGTTCCAAGCGGGTGAGATCTACGGCGGCTCGCGGTCGGCCTGGGACTACGGCCCCCTCGGCACGGAGCTCAAGGAGAACATCCGCCGTCAGTGGTGGCAGACCTTCGTCCGCGGTCGCGGCGACATGGTGGGCCTCGACTCGAGCATCATCCTGCCGAAGCGCGTGTGGGAGGCCTCGGGTCACGTCGCCACCTTCACCGACCCGCTGGTCGAGTGCCTGAGCTGCCACAAGCGCTTCCGCGCCGACAACCTCATCGAGGACTTCGAGGCGCGCAAGGGCCGCAAGGCCGAGAACGGCCTGGCCGACGTGCCGTGCCCGAACTGCGGCACCAAGGGCCAGTACACCGAGCCCAAGTCGTTCTCGGGCCTCGTGAAGACCTACCTCGGCGTGGTCGACGACGAGTCGGGCCTGCACTACCTGCGCCCCGAGACCGCGCAGGGCATCTTCGTGAACTTCTCGAACGTGCTGACCTCCAGCCGCAAGAAGCCGCCGTTCGGCATCGGCCAGGTCGGCAAGGCGTTCCGCAACGAGATCACGCCCGGCAACTTCATCTTCCGCACGCGCGAGTTCGAGCAGATGGAGATCGAGTTCTTCACGCCGCCCGCCGACGCGCAGGAGTGGTTCGAGCACTGGGTCGAGGCGTGCTGGAACTGGTTCGTCGACCTGGGCATCGACCCGGGGAACATGCGCCGGTTCGACGTGCCCGAAGACGACCGCGCGCACTACTCGGCCGGCACGATCGACGTCGAGTACCGCTTCGGCTTCCCGGGCAAGGAGTGGGGGGAGCTGATGGGCGTCGCCAACCGCACCGACTACGACCTCTCCAGCCACAGCGAGGCGTCGGGCCAGAGCCTGACCTACTTCGACCAGGCCACGGGCGAGCGCTACACGCCGTACGTGATCGAGCCCTCGTTCGGCCTCACGCGCTCGATGATGGCGTTCCTGGTCGACGCGTACCGCGAGGAGGAGGTGCCCAACGCCAAGGGCGGTACCGACGTGCGCACGGTGCTGAAGCTCGACCCGCGCCTCGCGCCGGTCAAGGCCGCGGTGCTCCCGCTGTCGCGCAACGAGCGCCTGTCGCCCCTCGCCCGCGAGGTCGCCGACACGCTCCGCGGCTCGTGGGCCGTCGACTTCGACGACGCGGGCGCCATCGGCCGCCGCTACCGCCGCCAGGACGAGATCGGCACGCCGTTCTGCGTCACGGTCGACTTCGACTCGCTCGACGACCACGCCGTCACCGTCCGCGACCGCGACACGATGGCGCAGGAGCGCGTCGCGATCGACCGTCTGCCCGAGTACCTGGCGGAGCGCCTGAACGGCGCCTGAGCCGCGGCATCCGCGAAGGCCGCGCCACCCCTTCTCGGCCGACCCACCCCTCTGTGCTTCGCGCGCAGGGGGGTGGTTCGCTGTGAAGGGGGTGGCTCGACGGGCACCTGTAGCGCCGGGTCTAGGCTGACCGCATGATCGAGCAGTGGACTGACTTCAACGTCGCGATGGCGGGCGCGACGGCGGCGCTGGCCGGTCTCGTGATCGTCGCCGCGAGCGTGAACATCGGCGAGGTCGTGAAGTCCGAGACGCTCACCGCACGGCTGCTCGCCGGGATCTCGACGCTCGTGCTGGCGCTCATCGTCTCGGGCCTGGGGCTCATGCCCGACCTCGACCCGACCTGGTACGGGGCGCTCATCGTCGTCGCGACGGTGCTGCTCGGCCTGTTCCAGGTCAACGTCGCCCGCCTCCTCGCCCGCGATCCCGACAGGGCCGACCGCGCGCGTCCGCTGAGGTACCTGCTCGGGTTCCTGCCGCTCTCCGCATACCTCGTGGCGGGCGTGCTCGTGTGGGCGGGGCACCCGTCCGGCCTCTACCTCACCGCTGCCGGGTGCCTGCTCGCGATCGTCGCGGCGATCGTGATCTCGTGGGTCGCGCTCGTGGAGGTGCTGCGCTGACCGGACAGGCGGATGCCGTCGCCGGGTCAGCCCGTGACGGTGAGCTCCATCCCGGGTGAGCCGCCCGCCTCGGCCCAGGCGAGGGACCGCTCGAGGATGCCGCGGAGCACGTCGAGGTCGATCTCCTCCAGATCCTTGATGTAGAGGCAGGAGGCGCCGGTCGTGTGCGGCCCGAGCGACGCGAGCGCCTCGGCGTGGGCGTCGGTGCCGTCGAGCAGGTACACCGTCGTCGCGGCCTTGCGCGGGGCGAAGCCCAGCAGCCCGGTGTCGCCCTCCGTCCCCGTGGGGTAGCGGTAGTGGCAGGCGCCGAACCCGATGATCGTGCCCCACGTCACCGGCTCCCGCCCCGAGATCTCCTGCATGAGGGCGGTCAGCGTCTCGGCATCCCGTCGGCGCTTCGCCGGCTCGGAGCGCGCGATCAGACCTGCGACATCGGTTCCGGTGGGTTCCATAATCAGCCCTTCTCCGCCTTCGCGGCGGCCTTCATCGCCTTCTTGTGCTCGCGGACCTTCGTCAACGACTCGGGCGAGACGATATCGGCGACGCTGCGGAACGAGCCGTCTTCGCCGTACGCGCCGGCGGCCTCGCGCCATCCCTCACCCGTGAATCCGTACTGCTTGCCCAGCAGCGCGAGGAAGATCCGCGCCTTCTGCTCGCCGAAGCCCGGCAGCTCCTTCAGCCGCGCCAGCACCTCGCCACCTGAGGGGTCGCCCTGCGTCCAGATCGCGGAGGCGTCGCCGCCCCATTCGTCGACGATGGTCTGGCACAGCGTCTGCACGCGCGTCGCCATCGAGCCCGGGAAGCGGTGCACCGCGGGGGACTGGCGGAACGCCTCGAGGAACGCGTCGGGGTCCATGCCCGCGATGGCGCCGGCATCCGTCGCCCCGGTCCGCTCGGCGATCTTGAGCGGCCCGGCGAACGCGGTCTCCATGGGCACCTGCTGATCGAGCAGCATCCCGATCAGGAGTGCGAGGGGATTGTCGGTCAGGAGCGCGTCGGCGGCGGTGTCTCCGGTGATGTGAAGGGCCATGCGTCCAGTGTCTCACCGCACGGCTGTCGGCACCTCAGGCGCTGGCGGCGTCGTCGAGGGCCTGCACCGCGGGAGCCTCGGGGGCGAGGCCGTACAGCGTGGCGAGAGCCTGCGCGAACTCGTCGGCACGGCCTTCGGCGGCCAGCTCGTGCGCACGGGTCGTCGGGGTGTGCAGCAGCACTCCCGCGAGGTGGCGCAGAGCCTGCTCGACCCTGCCGTCCTCGTCGCCCCGGGAGCGGGCCCGGTCGATCTCGGTCTCCAGCAGCGAGAAGATGTGCGACCGCAGGGCCACCACCGACGGCGTGACGCTCTGGCGGGAGCCCACGACGTGGAAGGTCTCCGCGGCCTCGCGGACAACGCTGCGTGCGGCATCCGTCGCCTGCAGCTCTTCGAGCGGGGCGTGCAGGCGGATGGTCTCGAGGTCGAGCAGCGCGACACCCTCGAGGGTCGCGACGGCCGGGTCGACGTTGCGGGGCATGCCGAGGTCGACGACCAGCTGGTTGCCGTGACCCACCGGGCACCCGGCGGGAGCGAGGCCGGCGGGCGCCTGCAGGTGCTGCGGTCCGAGCACGGGCTCGGTGGCCGACGTGCAGGTGATCAGCAGGCTCGAGTGCGCCGCGGTGCGGGCGTAGTCTGCCTCGGCGACGGGACGGATGCCGTGCTTCGCGGCGAAGATCTCGGCGCGGCCCGAAGGCGAGTAGACGGAGATGTCGACGGCTCCGCGCTCGCGGAGCGTGGCGAGGGTGACGGCGGCGTAGGCGCCCGTGCCGACCAGCAGCACGCGCTCGGCGGACCAGTCCGCGATGCGGCTGTCGGCGAGCTCGAGGGCGAGGCGCACGAGCGAGCGCCCCGCGCGGCCGAGGGCCGTGACGTTCTTGACCTTGCGCTGGGCCTGGCTCGCGCGCTGGAACAGACGCTCCAGCTCGGGCGATGTGGTGCCGACCTTGCGTGCCGACTTCAGGGCGCGGCGCACCTGCCCGGCGATCTCGCCCTCGCCCGAGACGACGGACTCGAGGCCGGAGGCGACCGAGAAGAGGTGCTCGGCCACGTGGCGGCCCGCGTGCACGTCGTAGGCGCCGTCGAGGTCGGAGGCGGAGACGCCGGTGGCGGACTCGACCGCCTCGAGCACCGCTTCGACGCCGATCGCTCCGGCGGCGGTGACGGGCTCGTCCATCTCGAGGTACGCCTCGAACCGATTGCACGTCGCGAGAACGACCGCACCCTGGACGCACGGAGCCATCTCCACGAGAGTGGGGGCGACGTCGTCGGGGGTGCGGCTCAGGCGCTCGAGCAGATCGAAGGAGGCGGTCTTGTGACTCGCCGTAACGCACAGCAGCACCCTTCGATTGTACCGGAGCGTTTCCGCACGGCGGTCGTGCGGGCGCAGCATCCCCACACGCGGCGGATGCGAGGATGGAGGCATGCCCCTCTCCGACGCCCCGCTCCTGCGCGCCCTCGCCGGCGAACGCCCCGATCGCACCCCCGTGTGGTTCATGCGCCAGGCCGGGCGCTCGCTGCCCGAGTACCGCGAGCTGCGGGTCGGCACGCGGATGCTGGACGCCTGCCTGACCCCCGACCTCGCCGCCAAGATCACGCTGCAGCCGGTGCGCCGTCACGGCGTCGATGCGGCGGTGTTCTTCAGCGACATCGTCATCCCGCTGCGCCTGGCGGGGGTCGACGTCGAGATCGAGCCCGGGCGGGGCCCGGTGTTCGCGAACCCGGTGCGCACGGCGGCGGACGTCAAGCGCATCACGGCGATCGATCCGGCATCCCTCGATGCCACGGCGATCGCGGAGGCGGTGCGGGTGACCGTGGCCGAGCTCGGCGACACCCCGCTCGTCGGCTTCGCGGGCGCTCCCTTCACCCTGGCGGCGTATCTCGTCGAGGGCGGACCCTCCAAGGAGCACCTGCGCGCGCGGGCCATGATGCACGCCGACCCCGACTCGTGGCACCGTCTGGCGGGCTGGCTGGCGCAGATCTCGCGCGTCTTCCTCTCGGCGCAGCGGGATGCCGGAGCATCCGTGGTCCAGCTGTTCGACTCGTGGGCGGGGGGTCTGAGCCCCGCCGACTACCGCGCCTTCGTGCAGCCGCACTCGCTCGCGGCACTGCAGGGGATCGGCATCCCGACCATCCACTTCGGCGTCGGGACCGGACCGTTCCTGGCCGACATGCGCCTCGACGGAGCCGCCGACGGAGTGGGCGTGGACTGGCGCCAGCCGCTCGACGAGGCCGCCGCGATCCTCGGCCCCGACGTCACCGTGCAGGGCAACATCGACCCGGCGCTGCTCTCGGCTCCGTGGCCCGTGCTCGAGGCCCACGTGCTCGATGTGCTCGATCGCGGCCGCGCGGCCCGGGCCCACATCGTCAACCTCGGCCACGGCGTGCCGCCCGAGACCGATCCCGACCAGCTGACCCGCATCGTGGAACTGGTCCACTCGCAGCGCTGACCCCCCACCCCCCATCCTTGCGTGCGGGATCGATATGTCGTGTTCCCGGCCCTCCGGAGGCGACATATCGATCCCGCAGCGAACGGGCCCGAGGGTGAGGGCAGGGCGGGTGGGAGGATGGGGGCATGATGGATCCCGCCGAACTCGCCGCCCGCGCCGCCGACACGCACATCGTCGTGGTCGGGGGCGGAGTAGGCGGACTCATCGCCGCTCGGGAGTGCGCGAAGGTCGGCATGCGCGTGACGGTGCTGGAGGCTTCGGATGCCGTCGGCGGAGCCATCCGTCGGGCCGAGCTCGACGGGGTCGCCGTCGACGCCGGTGCCGAGAGCTTCGCCACGCGCGGCGGCCACGTGCGGGCACTCCTGACCGAGCTCGGCCTCGCGGACCGCATCGTCGCGCCCGCGCCGGGAGGCGCCTGGCTCGCGGGCATCCCCGGCATCGGGGCGGCACCGCTGCCGGTCGGCGGCATCCTCGGCATCCCGGCGAACCCGTTCCAGCCCGACGTGCGCCGCATCATCGGCTGGTCGGGCGCCTGGCGCGCCTATCTCGACCGGGTCCGCCCGCCGCTCACGATCGGCCACGAGCACAGCCTCGGCAAGCTGGTCGCCTCCCGCATGGGCGCCAAGGTGCGCGACCGGCTGGTCGCCCCGGTGACGACCGGCGTCTACTCGGCATCCCCCGCCGACGTCGACGTGGACGTCGCGGCTCCCGGGCTCAACTCGGCGCTCACGCGCGTGGGGTCGCTGGCGGGAGCGGTCCAGGCACTGCGCGACGAGAGCGCGGCCCGTGCGCAGGCCGCCCGCGCGGCGGCCACGGCCCCCGGCTCCGCCGTCGAGGGCCTCGACGGCGGCATGAGCGTGCTGGTCGACGCGCTCCTTGCCGACCTCGCGACCTTCGACGTCGAGGTGCGCACCGGCACGCCGGTCGAGGCGGTCCGCCGCACCGGGGGCCGCTGGCACGTCGCGGCCGCTGCCCTGCCGGGCGACGCCCCCGAGGGCGAGTCGTCGGAGCCGGCGGACGTCGCGCAGGAGTGGCAGGCGGATGCCGTCGTCGTCGCCGTCGACGAACGCGCCGCCCGCGCCCTCCTCGCCCCCGTGGCGCCGGAGCTCGCCGCGTCGGCCGATGTCGCCGCGCCGGAGATCGAGATCGTCACGCTGATGCTCGACGCCCCCGCGCTCGACGCGGCGCCGCGGGGCACGGGCGTGCTGACGGTGCCGGGAGCGTTCGTGGCCAAGGCGCTGACGCACTCGACCGCGAAGTGGACCTGGCTGCGCGCCGCCGCGGGGGAGCGCCACATCGTCCGGGTGTCGTTCGGCGCGCAGGGGGAGGCAGCGGCCACCGCGGGGATGGACGACGACGAGGCGTTCGCACTGGCTCTGCGCGAGGCGTCCGCTCTGCTGGGCGTGCCCTTGTTCTCCCACGATCTGGTGGCGGCGCACCGTGCGCGGCACGTGCAGTCGCAGCCCGCATCGATCATCGGCTCCGGTGACCGGCGCGCGGCGGCGCGGGCCGCGGTGCACGCGGCGCCCGGTCTCGCGGCGGTCGGCGCGTGGCTGGCCGGCACCGGGCTCGCGCAGGTCATTCCGGACGCGACCGAGGAGACCGACCGCCTGCGCCGGACGCTGCTCTGGGAGTGATCGGGCGCCGCCTGTCAACCCCCTCCGCAGTAGATGCCGATCTCGGCATATGGGGCTACTCTGGGTTACCTGGCCGACGGGGATCGTACGCCTGCGGCTCAACCGGAACAACGTGAGGAGACCCCATGAAGGGGAAGATCGGACTCGTCGTCGGACTCGGAGTGGGCTACGTGCTCGGAACGCGCGCCGGACAGGAGCGCTACGAGCAGATCAAGACGCAGTGGCTCAAGGTCTGGAACCAGCAGCCCGTGCAGGAGAAGGTCGAGCAGGTCAAGGAGTTCGTCGGCGACAAGGCCGCCGCGGTTCCCGGCGCGCTCTGGAACGCCTCGGTCAAGATCGTCAAGACCGTCGGCGGCAACGGCACCCCCGGGCAGAAGCTCGACTCCGTCATCGACGCCGGCAAGGACGTGGCGGATGACGTCGAGGACGCCGTGGACGAGGTGAAGGACAAGGTCTCGAACAAGACCTCCGCCCCCTCGACGGCGAAGAAGCCTGCAGCGGGAAGCACCGCGCCGAAGTCCGGTGACTGAGATGCCCCGCGGATACCGTGACCGAGCCGACGACAGCTTCCTGTCGCTTGTCGGGGACCTCCCCGAACTCGTCTCGAACCTGGTGAAGGCCGAGATCAACGCCGCCAAGGCGTGGATCTCGCGCACCGCCAAGGACGCGGGGATCGGTTCCGTGTGGTTCCTGGTCGCCCTGTTCTTCCTGTTCTGGGCGATCCCGGTGCTGCTCGTCTTCGCCATCGCCGGCATCTCGTCGTGGTGGCCCGTGTGGCTGTCCGCGCTCGCCGTGTTCGGCATCCTGATCTTCGCGGTGCTGTTCTTCGCGCTGCTGGGCATCCTCAAGTTCCGCAAGGTGCTGCGCCGGGAGAACCCCGCGCAGGCCGTCGCGACCGACATCCGCATCGTGAAGGAGGCCGGCGATGACGAACGCTGAGCTGAGCTCGCCGCTGCCGCGCACCGCGGTGCCCGCAGGCATCGTCGACCCCGTGGCCTCGGCCCGCGCCGAGCTGAAGGCGGCGCTCGCGGCGATCGAGATCAAGGGCAACGTGCCCCGCCGTCTCGACAAGGCCTCGAAGCGTGCGGCCGTGCGGCTGCGTGCCATGGCCGACCGGAACCCGGTCGGGGCGATCGCCGTCGCGGTCTCGGCCGCGGCCGTCGTCGGCAGCGCGGTCTGGGTCATCGCGCGCGGACTCTCGCGCTGACCCAGCGGATCTCGGGACGGACCGCGCACCGCGGGCCGTCCCGTTCGGCGACCGGTCCGGGGCCCCGGGGCGCGTTCGCCGCCGTCCGATAAAAGGGGCAGACTGGGACCATGTCCGAAGTGAGCGCAGAGAACCCGTCCGGCTTCACCCTCTGGGCCGTGTGGCGACGCAACCCCGACGTCGCGGTCACGGAGACCGACTCCACGGAGCTGGAGACGATCGTCGGCTACATCGAGGACTCCGGCATCGCGGTCCGCGGGTTCTACGACGTCTCGGGCCTGAAGGCCGACGCCGACCTCATGGTCTGGCTGCACGGCGACACCGCCGAAGACCTGCAGCGGGCGCTGCGCCGCCTGCGCCGCACCGAGCTGCTGCGCTCGCTCCTCCCGGTCTGGAACGTCATGGGCGTGCACCGCGACGCCGAGTTCAACCGCGCGCACGTCCCCGGATTCCTCCGCGGGGTGGAGCCGAAGCAGTGGCTGTGCCTGTACCCGTTCGTGCGCACGCCCGAGTGGTACCTCGCACCCGAGGGGGAGCGTCGCGCGATGCTGGCCGACCACGGCCGCAAGGGCGCCGCGTTCACCGGGGTGATCGCGAACACGGTCGCCGCCTTCGCGCTCGGCGACTACGAGTGGATCCTGCCGATGGAGGCCGACAAGCTCACCGACCTGGTCGACATGATGCGCGACCTCCGCTACACCGATGCTCGTCTGTACGTGAAGGAGGAGGTGCCCTTCTACACGGGGCGTCGACTCCGCTTCGACGAGATCGCGGACGTGCTGCAGTAGATCCGATGAGCACTCCCATCCGTCTGGGCACCCGGCGCAGCGCACTCGCGCAGGCGCAGTCGGGTCATGTCGCCGCCGCCCTCGAGAAGGTCACCGGGCGGCCGGTCGTCCTCGTGCCGATCACGTCCGAGGGCGACACCAACCGCGCGTCGCTGTCCGAGATCGGCGGTCTGGGGATCTTCGCGACGCGCCTGCGCGAGGCGCTGCTCGCCGGGGAGTGCGATTTCCTCGTGCACTCGCTGAAGGACCTCCCGACCGCCGTCCCCGAGGGCCTCACGATCGCGGCGACGCCAGTGCGCGAAGACGCCCGCGACGTCGTCATCACCCGCGGCGGCACCCCGCTGCACGAGCTGCGCTCGGGGAGCACGGTCGGCACCGGGTCTCCGCGCCGCATCGCCCAGGTGCGCCGGCGCGCTCCGCATGCCGCGGTGGTCGACCTGCGCGGCAACGTCGACTCGCGCCTCGCGCGCGTCGCCTCGGGAGAGCTGGATGCCGTGATCCTCGCGGCCGCGGGGCTCTCGCGCCTCGGCACCGACTCGCCGCTGCGTCGCGAGGAGCTGGGGCTGGCCGAGTGGCCGACCGCCCCGGGACAGGGTGCGCTCGCGATCGAGGCCCGGACGGATGCGCCGGAGGAGCTGCGGGCCGCACTCGCCGCCCTCGACGATGCACCCACGCGGCTGGCGATCACGCTGGAGCGTGCGATCCTCGAGGGACTCGACGCCGGATGTCAGGCGCCGATGGCCGCGCATGCCGTGGTCGAGGGGTCCGCGATCCGCGTCAGGACGGCGGTGTACGCCCCGGAGGGCGACCGCCGGATCGCCCTCGACGTCACCGAACCCCTGAACGAGGGGTATATTCAACGGAACGGCAGTGGCAATGGAGCGGATGCTGCCGATGGTGCACTCCCGATCCCGGCGATCCATTCGCTGGGGTTGGCCGTCGCCCGTCGGCTGCTCGATCAAGGGGCGGCCGACCTCGTCCCCCGAGAGCATTCCTCATGACCCCCACACCCGAATCGAAGCACGAAAAGCCCCTCGACGGCTGGCGCATCCTGGTGCCCCGCGGCGGGCCCTGGGGCGACGGCGTCGCCGCGAGCCTGCGGCTGCAGGGCGCCGTGCCCGTCGTCGCACCGCTGATCAACTTCGCGCCCACCACCGACCAGGCGACCCTCGACGAGGCGCTCGCGCAGCTGGCCGACGGCGCCTACGACTGGCTCACCGTCACGAGCGCGACCACGGTCGACGTGCTGTTCGCGCACCGCGCGGTCGTGCCCTCCCGCACCCGGATCGCCGCGGTCGGGGAGACCACGGCGGCGGCGCTGCAGGCCGTGGGCTACGACGTGGCCCTGGTGCCCGAGAAGGACAACTCCGCCGAGGGCATGGCCGAGCAGCTCATCGGCCTCGAGACCGAGCCGCGCCGCATCCTCGCGCTGCGCAGCGAGATCGCGAAGCCGGTGCTGAGCGTGCTGCTGACCGAGGCCGGGCACGACGTCGATAGCGTCGTGGCCTACCGCACGGTCGGTGTGCCCGTGACGGAGCGGATCAAGCGCGACGTCGAGAACGGCCGCATCAATGCGATCCTCATCACCAGCGGCTCGGTGGCCGAGCAGGTGCGCGAGCAGTTCCCGGAGATCCCCGACGACACGCTCCTCGCCGCGATCGGTCCGCGCACCGCACGGGACGCACGTCAGGCCGGCCTGCCGATCTCGGTGGTCGCCGACCGCCAGACGGTCGACGCGCTGATCGACGCCGTCTCGCACTTCACCCTCCCGCACGCGGCAGACGAGTTCGCACCATGAGCCGCTTCCCGCAGACCCGCCTGCGCCGGCTGCGCCAGACGCCCGCCGTCCGCCAGCTCGTGCGCGAGACGACCCTCCGTCCGGAGCAGCTCGTGCTGCCGATGTTCGTGCGCGAGGGCCTCACCGAGGCCTCGCCGATCGGCTCCATGCCCGGAGTCGCGCAGCACTCGATGGATTCGCTGCGTGCCGCGGCGGTCGAGGCCGCCGAGGCCGGTGTCGGCGGCGTCATGCTGTTCGGCATCCCGGCCGAGCGCGACGCGCGTGGCTCGGCGGCCGACGCGCCCCACGGCATCCTGAACCTCGCGACCGAGGCCCTGGTCGCCGAGGTCGGCGACGCGCTCGTGGTGCAGACCGACCTCTGCCTCGACGAGTTCACCGATCACGGCCACTGCGGTGTGCTGGCCCCGGACGGCTCGGTCGACAACGACGCGACGCTGGAGCGCTACACGTCGATGGCTCTCGCGCAGGCGCGGGCCGGATCACACCTACTGGGGCTCTCCGGCATGATGGACGGCCAGGTCGCCGTCATTCGCCAGGCGCTCGACGCCGAGGGCTTCACCGACACGCTCCTGCTCGCCTACGCCGCCAAGTACGCGAGCGCGTTCTACGGACCGTTCCGCGAGGCGGTCGACTCGCAGCTGAAGGGCGACCGCCGCACCTATCAGCTCGACCCCGGCAACCGCCGCGAGGGCGTGCGCGAGGCGGTCGTGGACGAGGCCGAGGGGGCCGACATCGTGATGGTGAAGCCCGCGATGGCCTTCCTCGACGTGCTGCGCGAGGTGCGCGACACCGTGCACGTGCCGGTCTGGGCGTACCAGGTGTCGGGCGAGTACGCGATGATCGAGGCCGCCGCCGCGAACGGCTGGATCGACCGTCGCGCCGCCGTGCTCGAGTCGCTGCTGTCGATCCGCCGCGCCGGCGCCGACGCCGTGCTCACCTACTGGGCGCCCGAGGTCGCCCGGTGGCTCGACGACTGAGGAGTCGCATGAACGACCGCAATGACGACCTGTTCACCGCCGCCCGAGAGGTGATCCCCGGCGGAGTCAACTCCCCGGTGCGCGCCTACGGGTCGGTGGGCGGGACCCCGCGCTTCCTGGCATCCGCCTCCGGCGCCACGGTGACGGATGCCGCAGGCACGCAGTACGTCGACCTCGTCGCGTCGTGGGGCCCCGCCCTGCTGGGGCACGCGCATCCCGAGATCGTGGCGGCCGTGCAGGAGGCCGCGACCCGCGGTCTGTCGTTCGGCGCTCCGACGGAGGGGGAGGTGGAGCTGGCCGCGCTGATCTCCGACCGCGTCCGCGTCGGCGACGCGCGCCCGGTCGAGCGTGTGCGGCTGGTGTCGACCGGCACCGAGGCGACCATGACGGCGATCCGGCTCGCGCGCGGAGCGACCGGGCGCGACCTGCTGGTGAAGTTCTCGGGGCATTACCACGGCCACTCCGACGGGCTGCTCGCGGAGGCCGGGTCGGGCATCGCGACGCTCGCACTGCCGGGCTCCGCCGGCGTCCCTGCGGCGATCGCCGCCCAGACGCTCGTCATCCGGTACAACGACCCCGAGGCCCTCGCGACGGTGTTCGCCGAGCACGGCCCCCGGATCGCGGCGGTCATCGTCGAGGCGTCCGCCGCGAACATGGGCGTCGTCGCCCCGCTCCCCGGATTCAACCGCCTCATCGCCGAGACCGCGCATGCGCACGGCGCCCTCATGATCCTCGACGAGGTGCTGACCGGCTTCCGGGTGCACCCGGCGGGATACTGGGGGCTGCAGGCCACGGCGGGCGAGGACTACCTGCCCGACATCCTCACGTTCGGCAAGGTCGTCGGCGGAGGGATGCCGTTGGCCGCGCTCGGCGGACGCGCCGAGATCATGGACCTCCTCGCCCCGATCGGCCCGGTGTACCAGGCCGGCACGCTGTCGGGGAACCCGCTCTCCGTCGCCGCCGGGCTCGCGACGCTCCGGCTGGCCACCCCCGACGTGTACGCCCGCATCGACGCCGCGGCCGACCGGCTCACCGCGGCGCTGCACGCCGCCCTCGCCGAGGCGGGTGTCACGCACTCGGTCGCGATCGCCGGCAACCTGTTCAACCCGTCGTTCCGGGACTCCGCTCCGCGCGACTACGTCGAGGCGCAGGCGCAGGAGTCGTTCCGGTACGCGCCGTTCTTCCACGCGATGCGCGAGCAGGGCGTCGCACTGCCTCCGAGCGTGTTCGAGGCCTGGTTCCTCACGGCCGCGCACGGCGAGGAGGAGCTCTCCCGCATCGAGGCCGCGCTGCCCCTGGCGGCCGCAGCCGCGGCATCCGCTCGTCCCTGACGGCTCCGGGCGACCGGAAGCGCGGGTCCCCACAACGGATCGTTGCTTTCCTGTGAGCAAGATCCAGACAACGCGGAGCCTGCCGCTGGCAGACTGGGGGCATGGTGACGTTGCTCTTGGACCAGACGCAACTCGAGGTCGTGCTCTCGCCGCTGGAACGTGCCGCGAGCTTCCACCGCGACAACGTCCGCCTCGTGCGCGAGACGATCACCAAGGTGCAGCTCACCGATGACGCGTGGACCTGGCTCCGCGGCGTCCCCAATCCCGGCACGCACATCCCCGGCGTCCTCGCCGCCGGCACCTGGAAGGCCGCGGGCAGCACCGACTTCGTGCTGATCCGCCGCCGTCGCCCCGGTGTCGTGATCGATCTGACCGGCGACGAGCAGTACCGGCGCCTGATCCTCAGCACGCGCCATGGGCTCGCGCTCACGCAGGCTCTGCGTCTCGACGTGTCGGAGGAGCCGGCGGACGTCGAGGAGATCGTCGCGACCGGCTCGGTCCCGATCGCCCACGGACGCCGCCGCCCGGTGATCCGGCCGCGACCGGCCTGACCTCCGGCGGTTCGCCGCCCGTGCCGAGCATGCCGCTCCGCACAGCAGAACGCCCTCCGCGACCGGACGGTCGGGAGGGCGTTCGTGCGACGGCGTTCAGGACCGGTCGTGTTCGTGGTGCTCGCCGTCGTGGTGCTCGTGGTGCTCGCCGTCGTGGTGCTCGTGGTGCTCGCCCTCGTGGTGCTCGTGATGCTCGCCCTCGTGGTGCTCGTGATGCTCGCCCTCGTGGTGCTCGCTCCCGTCCGCGTCCGGCGTGGGGGCGATGACCTCGATCACGCGGGTGCGGTCGTCGTCCCGGTCGTCGTCCGACGGCGTCTCGTCGGCGGACGTCCCGGCGTCGGGCGCGGCGTCGCCGAGCGGGTAGTCGCGGGGCTCGTCCTCGTAATAGGCCCGCGCTGCGGCGGCGAGCATCGAGCTGACGGCGGCGGCCCGCGGGTCCTCCGCGTCGTCGTCCGCCGCCTCGGCGTCGGCGGGGCCGAGGTCGTCGAAGACCTCGATGCCGCGCGGCTGCTCGTCGGCCGCGGCCGATCCGGCGCCGGCGCTCTGCGACGCGTCCGATCCGTCGACCGGGCCCGTGCCGAACAGGATGTCGTCGAACGACGGGGCCTTCGCGGCTTCGGGCTGCTCGTCCGCCGGCTCCGGCGCGACGACCGGCTCCGGGGCGACGACGGACTCTGCCGGCGCTTCGGACTCTGCCGTGACCTCCGGCTCCGCGGTGACCTCGGCGCCGGTCGACGTCTCGGCGGCGGCATCCGTGTCCGTCGAGTCGACCGGTGCGGAATCGGGGGAGTCGTCGCCGGGGGAATCGTCGGCCCCGGCATCCGTGTCGTCCGGCAGGTCGCTCGTCGGAGCGTCGGAGGGCTGCGCCGAGGCGTCGGTCGGGGCGCTCGCGACGCCCGCACCCGCCGCGACGACCGCGGCGGCGACGGGTCCACCCGGGACCGCGGCCGAGACGTCGGCGGCGATGGCGGATGCCGTGGCGTCCGCCTCCGTCGAGGCGGTGTCCTCGGCAGGCGCCGGCACCCGCTCCGAGGCGGCGCGCGGTTCGAGCCGACCCCCGCGAGTGAGCTGGATGAAGATGTCCTCGAGCGTCGGGCCGCGCTGCACGAGCGTGGTGAGGGCGATCCCGGCCTCGGCCGCGACCGCTCCGACGTGTCCGGCGTCCGTGCCGCGGACCGTGAGGCCCGAGCGGAGGACCTCGATGTCGAAGCCCGACGCCGCGAGAGCCGCGGTGAGGGCGGCGCGGTCGACGGCATCCACCGTCACCGCGGCAGACGACGGATCGGCGAGGGTCTCGATGCCGCTCGACAGCACCAGGCGGCCCTTCGAGAGCACGAGCACGTTGTCGGCGACCTGCTCGACCTCGCTGAGCACGTGCGAGGAGACGAGGACCGTGCGGCCCTCGTCGGCGAGGCGGCGCATGAGGAGGCGCATCCAGCGGATGCCCTCGGGGTCGAGGCCGTTGGCCGGCTCGTCGAACACGAGAGCGCCCGGGTCGCCGAGGAGGGCGTGGGCGACGCTGAGCCGCTGGCGCATGCCCAGCGAGAAGCCGCCGATGCGGGAGTCGCCTTCGTCCTCGAGACCGACGAGCGAGAGCACCTCGGCCACGCGGGACAGCGGGATGTCATTGGCCTTGGCGGCGATCGTGAGCTGACGGTTCGCGGTGCGGCGGGGACGGTACACCGTCTCCTCGAGCACCGATCCGATGACGCGCAGCGGCTGACGCAGGTCGGCGTAGGCCGCCCCGCCGATCGTGGCCGTACCCGAGGTCGGGCGGACCTGGCCCAGCAGCATCCGCAGCGACGTGGTCTTGCCCGCGCCGTTCGGGCCCAGGAAGGCGGTGACGGCGCCCGGTTCGATGCGTGCGGAGAAGTCGGAGACGGCGGTCACCTCATTGAAGCGCTTCGTCACGCTCGTGAACTCGAGAACCTGTCCGTCGGTCATCCGCGACCTCTCCTTGCTTGGTCAATACCTCCCTATCCTGCCGGAAAAGCCGTCGGATCGCGTATTTCCTGTGGATGACGGGCCTGCCGGACGGCGGAGTAGCCTGGCTTGCGTGGCCGATTCCTCTCCCGCAGACCGTGTCCTCGTCCGCACGGAAGGAGCCCTCGGCCGCATCACGCTGAACCGTCCCGAGGCCATCAACGCGCTCGACCTCGGCATGATCCAGGGCATCACCGCCGCGCTCGACGCCTGGCGGACCGACACGGACGTGCAGATCGTGCTGCTCGACGGCGCCGGCGACCGCGGGTTCTGCGCCGGGGGAGACGTGCGGGCGCTGCACGCACAGATCGTGAGCGGCGAGGCGGCGCGGACCGCCGAGTTCTTCCGGGCGGAGTACCGCCTGAACGCGATGATCGCGGAGTACCCCAAGCCCGTCGTCGCCCTCGCAGACGGCATCACGATGGGCGGCGGCATCGGGCTCGCGGGGCACGCGGCCATCCGCATCGTGACGGAGCGGTCGAAGCTGGCCATGCCCGAGACCCGCATCGGCTTCACGCCGGACGTCGGCGGCACGTGGCTCCTGGGGCGCGCGCCGGGGCGCTTCGGCGAGTACTTCGGCCTCACGGGCGCCACGATGGACGGCGCGGATGCCGTGCACCTCGGCTTCGCCGACCACTTCGTGCCCTCCGACCGGCTCGACGCGCTGCGCGACGCCCTCGCCCACCGCGCCGACCCGACCGGGCCGAGCGAGATCGTGCTGCTGTTCGACGAGACGCCCGATCCCTCCGAGCTCCCGCTGCGCCGAGCCTGGGTCGACGACGCCTTCAGCGCCGAGACGGTGAGTGCGATCGTGGGTCGGCTGCGCGGCCGGGAGGAGCCGGATGCCGCCGCGGCGGCGGATCTGCTCGAGGGGCTCGCGCCCACGGGGCTGGCCGTCACGCTCGACGCGGTTCGCGAAGCCCGGCGGGCGCCCGATCTCCGCGCCGCCCTCGAGGGGGAGTACCGCCGGGTGCTCTGGTTCGTGAACGAGCACCCCGACCTCGTGGAGGGCATCCGGGCGCAGCTGATCGACAAGGACCGCACGCCGCGATGGCAGCCGGCGACGATCGCGGAGCTGTCGGATGACGCCGGGGCGCCCGCCCGGGCCTACGTGCCGGCGACGCCGCTCTTCTGAGGCGGGCCCATTCCGTTCTCGGAGCGGGAGGGGGAAGTGGTTCGCTGTCAGCGAAGGTCGCGAACTCGCAGGTACGAATGTCCGTGCTTCGTGCCACCCTGTGGTGTGGCCGATTTCGTTCGGCATCTCCCCCACACAAGAGTCCGCAGTCTCCTCTCTCAGAAAGTTCGCTCGTGCTGGGTAAAATCCTCCTCCGCTATCTGTCTCGATATCGATGGCTCCTCCTCGCGGTGCTGGTGTTCCAGTTCGCGAGCGCGATGGCGACGCTGTTCCTGCCCCGTCTCAACGAAGACATCATCAACAAGGGCGTCGCCCTCTCCGACACCGGCTACATCTGGAGCACGGGCCTCTTCATGCTCGCGGTGTCGCTGGGGCAGATCATCGCCGCGATCATCGCCACCTACTTCGCCGCGCGCGCCGCGATGGGCGCCGGGCGCGACATCCGCGCCGACGTGTTCGCGAAGGTGAGCGGCTTCTCCGAGCGCGAGGTCTCCCGCTTCGGGGCCGGCTCGCTCATCACCCGCAACACCAACGACGTGCAGCAGGTGCAGATGCTCGCGATGATGGGCGCGACCATGCTCGTCACGGCGCCCCTGCTCGCGATCGGCGGCATCATCTTCGCGGTGCAGACCAATGTGGGCCTGAGCTGGATCATCGCGGTCTCCGTGCCGCTGCTCCTCATCGTCGCCGGGATCGTCGTCGGCCGCATGGTGCCGCTCTTCCGCAGCTACCAGAGCAAGCTCGACGCCGTGAACCGCGTCATGCGCGAGCAGCTCACGGGCGTCCGCGTCGTGCGCGCGTTCGTGCGCGAGCGCATCGAGGAGGAGCGCTTCCGCGGCGCCAACACCGACATCATGGTCGTCGGCCGCAACGTCGGGTCGCTCTTCGTGCTGCTGTTCCCCCTGTTCATGCTGATCCTCAACGTGACGGTCGTCGGTGTGATCTGGTTCGGCGGCATCGAGGTCGACGCGGGCACCGTCCAGGTCGGCACGCTCTTCGCCTTCATGCAGTACGTCGGCCAGATCATGGGCGGCGTCATCATGTCGAGCTTCATGGCGATCATGATCCCCCGCGCCGCCGTCTCGGCCGAGCGCATCGGCGAGGTGCTCGGAACGACGTCCACGATGGTCCGCCCCGAGAACGGCGTCACCGCGTTCCCCGCTCCGGGCGCCGTCGCCTTCGACGACGTCTCGTTCACCTACCCGGGCGCCGACGCCCCGGTCGTCTCCGGCATCAGCTTCGCCGCACAGCCCGGCGAGACCGTGGCCATCGTCGGATCGACGGGAGCGGGCAAGACCACGCTGGTCTCCCTGATCCCGCGACTCTTCGACGTGTCGTCGGGGGCCGTGTTCGTCGGCGGCACGGATGTGAGGGATGCCGACGTCGAGGCGCTCTGGAAGACGATCGGCCTCGTGCCCCAGCGCCCGTTCCTCTTCACCGGCACCGTCGCGTCGAACCTGAGGTACGGTCGCGAGGACGCCACCGACGAGGAGCTCTGGCACGCGCTGGAGATCGCGCAGGGCCGCGACTTCGTCGAGGAGATGCCGCAGAAGCTCGAGTCGCGGATCGCGCAGGGCGGCACCAACGTGTCGGGCGGCCAGCGGCAGCGTCTCGCGATCGCCCGCGCGATCGTGCACCAGCCGCAGATCCTCGTCTTCGACGACTCGTTCTCGGCGCTCGACCTCACGACCGATGCCCGACTGAGGCAGGCGCTCTGGCGAGAGCTCCCGCACGTGACCAAGATCGTGGTCGCGCAGCGCGTCTCGACGATCACCGATGCGGATCGCATCGTGGTGCTCGAGGGCGGCACGATGGTCGGCGTCGGCACGCACGAGGAGCTCCTCGAGACGAACGACACCTACCGGGAGATCGTCGAGTCGCAGCTGGGGGTCGACGCATGAGCGAGCAGAGCACGCCCAAGAACCGTCGCGGCCGGGGTGCCGCCGCTCCGTCCGCCGCCACCGAGGTGGTCGAGGCCGAGATGACCGACGAGGAGAAGTACGAGGCCGAGCTCGCCGAGAAGGCGCGTCTCGACGGGGGTGGCTGGGACAGCGTCGCGCCCGGTAAGGCCGACAACTTCGGCAAGAGCTTCGCCCGCATGCTCGGGCTGCTGAAGCCCTCGGCGGTCGCCCTCGTGATCGTGTCGATCCTCGGCGCGCTCGGAGTGGTGCTGACCGTGGCCGCGCCGAAGGTCCTCGCCGAGGCGACGAACCTCATCTACACCGGGTTCCTCTCTCGCCAGCTCGGGCAGGCCCAGGGCGACTTCCCCGGGTTCCCGGCCGGAACGCCGAAGGCCGAGGTCGTCGAGCAGCTGCGCGCGTTCGGCCAGACCGACTTCGCCAACCAGATCTCGGCGCTCGCCGACTTCCAGGTGGGCGACGGCGTGAACTTCGACGCCCTCCGCTGGATCGTGGCGGCCGTGCTCGCGATCTACATCGCCGCCGCCTTCCTGAGCTGGATCCAGGGCTACGTGATCAACGTCGTCATGGTGCGTGCCATGTGGCGTCTGCGCGAGCAGGTCGAGGCGAAGATCAACCGTCTGCCGCTGTCGTACTTCGACAAGGTGCAGCGCGGCGAGCTGATCTCGCGCGTCACGAACGACATCGACAACATCACCCAGACGATGCAGCAGTCGCTGTCCGGCGCGCTCACCGCCGTGCTGACGGTCGTCGGCGTGCTCGTGATGATGTTCTCGATCTCCTGGCAGCTGGCCCTCGTGGCCCTCGTCGCCCTGCCGCTCATGGGCGTGATCTTCGGCATCATCGGCCCGAGGTCGCAGAAGGCGTTCGGCACGCAGTGGCGCAAGGTCGGTCGACTCAACGCCCGCGTCGAGGAGGCCTTCTCGGGGCACGCGCTCGTGAAGGTCTTCGGGCGCGAGAAGGACGCGCTCGACAAGTTCCAGGTCGAGAACGAGGAGCTCTTCGAGGCCAGCTTCAAGGCGCAGTTCCTCTCGGGCATCATCATGCCCGCGATGACCTTCGTCGGCAGCCTCACCTACGTCGGCATCGCGGTGCTCGGCGGTCTCATGGTGGCAAGCGGGCAGTTGCGCATCGGCGACGTGCAGGCCTTCATCCAGTACTCGCAGCAGTTCACGCAGCCGCTGTCCGAGCTGGGTGGCATGGCGGCCGTGGTGCAGTCGGGCACGGCCTCGGCCGAACGCGTATTCGACTTCCTGGACGCCGACGAGCAGGAGGCCGACGACGCCGATGCACCCGAGCTGGCCGACGGCAAGGGCGTCATCGAGTTCGAGAACGTCGCGTTCTCCTACTCGCCGGACCGTCCGCTGATCACCGACCTCTCGTTCCGGGTCGAGCCCGGGCAGACCGTCGCGATCGTCGGGCCGACCGGTGCGGGCAAGACCACTTTGGTCAACCTCATCATGCGGTTCTACGAGCTCAGCGGCGGACGCATCACGCTCGACGGGCAGAACATCGCGGAGATCACCCGCGACGACCTGCGCTCGCGCACCGGCATGGTGCTGCAGGATCCGTGGCTGTTCGCGGGGAGCATCCGAGAGAACATCCGCTACGGCCGCTCGACCGCGAGCGACGACGAGGTGATCGAGGCCGCGAAGGCGACGTACGTCGACCGCTTCGTGCACGCCCTCCCCGAGGGCTACGACACCGTGCTCGACGAGGACGCCTCGAACGTCTCGGCCGGGGAGCGTCAGCTGATCACGATCGCTCGTGCGTTCGTCGCCCAGCCGTCGATCCTCATCCTCGACGAGGCCACCTCCGCGGTCGACACCCGCACCGAGCTGCTGCTGCAGCACGCCATGGCCGCCCTGCGGCAGGGTCGGACCTCGTTCGTCATCGCCCACCGGCTCTCGACGATCCGCGATGCCGACCTGATCCTCGTGATGGAGCACGGCTCGATCGTCGAAAAGGGCACACACGACGAGCTCATCGCCGCGCAGGGGGCGTACTGGCGGCTGTACCAGTCGCAGTTCGAGCAGGCGGCGACCGACCTGGATGCCGAAGACGCCCTCACCGGATCGACGACCGTCATCACCGGCGACGCCGACGACACGGCGGCCGAGAAGGTGGCTGCGACCGTCACAGCCGGAGCTGCGGTCGGCGCGCAGGTGCCCACGGCCGAAGCGGCTGCAGCGCAGGCGGCCGTCGAGCATCCCGACACCGACACCCGCGACTGACACCACAAGAACGCCCCTCCTCCGGGAGGGGCGTTTTTGGGTCCCCGGGCACCGGCCCCCCCGCGTCCCCCGCGTCCCCGCGTACCGGATCGGTGAGGGATCGATATGTCGCCTCCAGAGGGGCCGGGGCACGACAGATCGATCCCGCAGTGGAGCTCGGCCGGGGAGGCGGAGGGAAGGGGTCAGTCCTCGTCGATGCCGAACAGCTCGAAGGGGTGCGTCAGTCGCCACCAGGGGCTGGGGCCCTCGACGTCCGAGGCCAGCGAGAGCTGCGTCGCCGCGGAATTCAGCGGACCGGCCGTGCTGAGCGACCCGACCGCGTCGCCCTTCTGCCGCTCGTCGCCGAGGGAGAAGTCCACCGAAGTCGTCGCCACGGCGCCGTTCCAGAGCACGACGTCGGCGTCGGCATCCGTCACGATGTCGACCTCCTCGCCCCACTCGGTCTGCACCTGGCCGACGACCGTGCCCTCCGGCACCGCCGCGTCCTGCGCAGCCAGGGCCGCCTCGACCTCGGCGAACAGCGAGCGGGTCGCCGCGAGGCGCTGATCGTCGTCGTCCTGGTTGAGCACGGCCGCGTACAGCCGCACCGTGGTGTCGTCGATCGTGACGTCCTTCGCGGTGAGCAGGTTCCAGCCGACGAGCGTGCCGGTCTTGATGCCGACGACACCCGGGTCCGCGAGCATCCCGTTCGTGTTCGTCACGACGCCCGCACCGGGGAGCTCCACCGAGGGGGTGCCGACGATCTCCGCGAAGACGGGGTTCTTCATCGCCAGCTCGCCCAGACGCACCAGCGCCTCGGGCGAGGCGGTGTTGGCTTCGTCGAATCCGGATGGCGTGACGATCGTGATGTCCTGAAGGCCCCGCTCCCGCAGCCACACCGCGGCGGCGTCGGCGAACGCGGCCCGCGAACCCCAGATCTCGGTCGCCAGCCGGTCGATGTAGTTGTTCGCCGAGCCGAGGAGTGTGCCCTGCAGCAGCTGGTACTCGGTCAGCGTTCCGCCCACGGGAACGTCGAGTGCGGACTGATCCGCCCGACGATACGACCAGTAGGACTGGCTGTCGGCGCGGGTGAACGAGAACGACGGCCCCTGCTCGCCCGGCGCCAACGGCATCCGGTCCAACACCATCAGGGCGCTCACGACCTTGGTGATGCTCGCGATGCTGGCGGCGTCGGGGCTCGATGCGGCCGTGCTCATGCCGCCCACGCCGATGGCGGCGCTTCCCTGTCCCGGCCAGACCGGCGCGGCGGCGGGCGCGGCGGCCGCCGAGAACTCGACCGGCTCGACCGTCGGTGCGACCTCGTGGAGCGGCCACAGCAGGGTTGTGCCGGTATACGAGCCGGCGAGGAGGATCAGCAGCGCGAACGGACCCCACACGCTCGGGCGGCTGATCGCGGGGCGCAGCCGGGCGCCGCGCAGCAGGGCTGCGCCGGACGCGTCGACGAGGGGCTGATCGAAGCCCCGGTCGGCGGAGCCCGCGGCCACGGTCGTCGGATCCACCCACGTCAGGGCGGTGGCGGGCCGGGTCTCGTCCGCCCACTGCGCCGACGCCTCGACCTCGGCAGCCAGAGCGTCCAGCCCTTCGGGCTCGGCATCGGCCCTCGCGTCCGAGGCGGCGGCGCGGGCGATCGCCTCCCTCCGGAGCGCCCCTTCGGCGGGTGCGGCGGCGGGCTCGGCATCCGTCTCGGGCGTCTCGGACTCCGCCGAGAAGCGGGGGTCACGCGCGGCGGCCACGGGCTCGTCGGAAGCGGTGGCCTCGGCGGCGTCGGGAGCGGTCACTCGTTTACGGTACCGAATCGGCGGCGAGAACCGTATCGCCGCGACGCAAGCGTCTTCGGGTGTCGGCGTCCGAGTATGCTGGCAGCACAACCACGGGAGTCCGGCGAGCCGGGCTGAGAGGGAGCGAATCGCGCTTCGACCGTCGAACCTGATCTGGGTCATGCCAGCGCAGGGAGGAGTTCACATGAGTACGTCCACGTCCGCATCCACGGCCGCGAAGTCCGCGCAGAAGACGGGCGGTCGCCCCGACATCTGGCGCTGGCGCGTCGTCGACATCGTCGTCGCCAGCGTGATCGGCGTCGCGGCCGGCCTGATCTTCCTGGCCTGGAACATCGGCTACCTCGGCCCGAAGACGCTGCTCGAGCCGCTGCTCCCGGGTCTGCAGGGTCTCCTCGACGGGCCCTGGCTCTTCGCCGGCGTGCTCGGCGGCCTGATCATCCGCAAGGCCGGCGCCGCGATCTACGTCGAGACACTGGCGGCGGTCGTGTCGGCCCTCGTCGGCAACACCTGGGGCGGCTTCCTCACGATCGAGGCCGGCCTGGTGCAGGGCCTCGGGGCCGAGCTGATCTTCCTGCTCTTCTTCTACCGCCGCTGGTCGCTCCCGGTGGCGGCGCTCGCCGGTGCCGGTGCCGCGCTCGCGGGCGGCATCAACAACCTGATCCTCTGGTACGCCGGATCCGGCCCGGAGTTCACCGTCATCTACCTCGTGAGCACCGTCGTCTCGGGGGCGGTGATCGCCGGCATCCTGTCGTGGGTCCTGGCGCGCGGTCTCGCGGCGACCGGAGCCCTCGACCGCTTCGGGTCGGGCCGCGAGGCGCGCGTCCGCGTCTGATGACATCGGGTCCGACCGGCCGCGCCACCCCCGCCGCCGTCGAGGCGGTCGGATGGGGGTGGCGTCACGCCAGCCGGCTGGCCTGGGCGCTGCAGGACGTCTCGTTCTCCGTCGATCCGGGGGAGCGCGTGCTCGTCCTGGGGGCGTCGGGGGCGGGCAAGTCGACGCTGCTGCAGGGTCTCGCGGGCGTGCTCGGGGGTGCCGAAGAGGGGGAGTCGTCGGGTGATCTGCTCATCGACGGCGTCCCGGCGACCGGGACGCGGGAGCGGGCGGGGCTGCTGCTCCAGGACCCGGATTCCCAGGTCATCCTGGCCCGCGTCGGCGACGACGTCGCGTTCGGATGCGAGAACCTCGGCGTCCCGCGGGATCAGATCTGGCCCCGCGTCGAGGCGGCGCTCGACGCGGTCGGGCTCGACGTGCCCCTCGACCGCCCCACCAAGGCGCTGTCGGGCGGTCAGAAGCAGCGGCTGGCGCTCGCCGGCATCCTCGCGATGCGGCCGGGCCTGGTGCTGCTCGACGAGCCGACCGCCAACCTCGACCCGGCCGGGGTGATCGAGGTGCGCGATGCGGTGGAGCGGATGCTGCGGGCGCACCCGGCCACGCTCATCGTCGTGGAGCACCGGCTGGAGGTGTGGCTCCCGCTGATCACCCGCGTGATCGTCGTCGGCGCGGGCGGCGTCGTCGCCGACGGGCCTCCCGCGCAGGTGCTCGGGGTCGAAGGGGAGCGGCTGGCGCGCGACGGAGTGTGGGTGCCGGGCTTCGCGCCCGACGCTCCGCCGGCGCCGACGTCGACCCCCGGGGAGGTGCTCCTCTCGGCCAGGGATCTCGCGGTGTCCCGCGTGAAGGGGGTTCCGGTCGCCACCGGCATCCATCTCGACGTGCGCGCCGGGCAGGCCCTCGCCCTCACCGGGGCGAACGGGGCCGGCAAGTCCACGCTCGGGCTCACCCTCGCCGGGCTGCTGCCCCCGGCGGGCGGGGAGCTCGCGGCATCCCCGGCTCTCGCGGCGGGACTCGGGCCGTCGCCGATCCGCTGGGCCTCGCGTGACCTGCTCACGCGGATGGGCATGGTGTTCCAGGAGCCCGAGCACCAGCTGCTCGGCCGCACCGTGCAGGACGAGCTCGCCGTGGGGCCCCGCGCCCTGGGCGTGCCCGAAGACGAGATCGCCGCCCGCAGCGAGGAGCTGCTGGGTCGCCTGCGCCTCGACCGTCTGGCCCGGGCCAACCCGTACACGCTGTCGGGCGGCGAGAAGCGCCGGCTCACGGTCGCCGCGGCTCTCGCCACGGCGCCGCGGGTGCTCGTGCTGGACGAGCCGACCTTCGGCCAGGATGCCCGCACCTGGGCCGAGCTCGTCGCGATGCTCGCCGCCCTCCGCGATGAAGGCACCGCGATCGTCACCATCACGCACGACCTCGACGTCGTGCGCGCGCTGCATGCGGAGCGGTACGAGATGGGCGGGATCACGTGACCGTCCTCGACTCGTCCGCACGCACGGGCCGGGTGGCACGGATCAACCCGGTCGCGAAGCTCGGGGTGAGCGCGGTGATCGCGATCCCGCTGATCCTCACACTCGACCCGGTGTCGGCATCCGTCGCCCTCGCGCTCGAATGCGTGCTGTTCTTCTTCGCCGGGATCGGCTGGCGGGAGTTCTGGGTGCGCACCTGGCCGGTGTGGCTCGCCGCGCCCCTCACCGCGCTGACCATCGCGCTCTACGGCGAGACCAGCGGCACGGTGTACGTCGAGTGGTTCGTGCTGCGGATCAGCGAGGGCTCGCTCGCCCTCGCCCTCGCCACGTTCCTCCGCGTGCTCGCGATCGCCCTGCCGTCGGTGGTGCTCTTCCTCACCGTCGACCCGACGGACCTCGCCGACGGGCTCGCGCAGGTGCTCCGCGTTCCCGCCCGCTTCGTGCTGGGCGCGCTCGCCGGGCTGCGCATGATCGGGCTGTTCCTCGACGACTGGCGCGCCCTCGAGCTCGCCCGTCGCGCGCGGGGCGTCGCCGACCGCGGTCGCATCCGGCGCTTCCTGGGCATGGCGTTCGCGCTGCTCGTGCTGTCGATCCGGCGCGGGGCGAAACTGGCGACGGCGATGGAGGCGCGCGGCTTCGGAGCACCGGGGCGGCGCACGTGGGCGCGGAAGTCGCGGTTCGGCCGGGCGGAGTGGATGCTGCTCGCGATCGGCGCCGGCATCTCGGCGCTCGCGATCGCCGCGGCCGTCGTGACCGGAGCGTGGAACTTCATCCTCGGACCGAGCTCGTAGCCCTCCCTCGCTGTCGCGGGCGGGTCAGGGCAGCTCGCGCAGGGCCTGCTCGAGCACGACCGCGTGGTTGTGGTCGGCGTCGTGCGCCGCGAAGACGAGGGTCACGACCGGATGCAGTCGGAGCACGTCGGCCAGCGCGCGCAGCGCATCCGACGACTCGCGGGCGAGCTGCGCGCGATAGCGGTCGGCGTACTCCTCCCATTCGCTGGCGGGAGCGGCGTGCCAGTCGCGCCGGAGCTCGGGGGTTGGCGCGGTCTCCTTCGCCCACAGGTCGATGGCGGCGCGCTCCTTCGAGAGCCCGCGCGGCCACAGGCGGTCGACGAGCACGCGGAACCCGTCGGACGCATCGGGGGTGTCGTAGGCTCGCTTGCGACGCAGTTCCATGCCCCCAGCCAACACGGAGCCGGTGTCGCAGGGCAAGCCGCTCTCCGTCGGTGGGGAACTCAGAACCGCGTAGGGTGGTACTCAGTCGCACACGACGTTCGAAGGAGAACACGATGCAGATCAGCGGACAGGGCGCGCTCATCACCGGTGGTGCTTCGGGTCTCGGCCTCGCCACCGCCCGGCGTCTGCACGCCGGAGGAGCCCACGTCACGATCGTCGACCTGCCCTCCTCGGCCGGCGCCGAGATCGCGGCGGAGCTCGGCGGCCTCTTCGTCGCCGCCGACGTCACCAGCGTCGACGAGATCCGGGATGCCGTCGCGCAGGCACAGGCCGCCGCGCCTCTGCGCATCGTGGTGAACTGCGCCGGCATCGCTCCCCCCGCCAAGGTCCTCGACCGCGAGGGCAACCCCGCCGTGCTCGCCGACTTCGAGCGCATCGTGCGGATCAATCTCATCGGCACGTTCAACGTGCTGTCCCAGGCATCCGCCGTCATCGCCCGGAACGAGCCCGTCGGCGGCTCCGACGACCGCGGCGTCATCGTCAACACCGCCAGCGTCGCCGCCTTCGACGGGCAGATCGGCCAACCCGCCTACTCCGCCTCGAAGGGCGGCGTGCACGCCATGACCCTGCCGGTCGCCCGCGAGCTCGCCCGTCACGGCATCCGCGTCTGCACCATCGCGCCGGGGATCATGGAGACGCCCATGCTCATGGGCCTGCCGCAGGCCGCCCAGGACTCGCTCGGCCAGCAGGTGCCGCACCCCTCGCGCCTCGGTCGGCCCGACGAGTACTCCGCCCTCGTGCAGCACATCGTCGAGAACGGCTACCTCAACGGCGAGACCATCCGCCTCGACGGCGCGATCCGCATGGCCCCGAAGTGACCCGCTCGTCCGAGCATCAGCAGAGAAGGAGACCCGTGAGCACTCTCGCCGGCAAGACCATCCTCATGTCCGGAGGCAGCCGCGGCATCGGGCTCGCGATCGCGCTGCGCGCCGCCGCCGACGGGGCCAACATCGCGATGCTCGCGAAGACCGACACCCCGCACCCGAAGCTCGAGGGAACGGTGCACACGGCCGCGGAGCAGATCCGCGCGGCGGGCGGTCAGGCGCTGCCCATCGTCGGCGACGTGCGCGACGACGACGACATCACCGAGGCCGTGCTGAAGACGCAGGGCGAGTTCGGGGGCATCGACATCGTGCTCAACAACGCGAGCGTCATCGACCTCTCGCGCTCGCTCGACCTGGGTGTCAAGAAGTACGACCTGATGCAGGACGTCAATGTGCGTGGCACCTTCATGCTCTCGCGGGCGGCCGTGCCCATCCTCCGGGATGCCGAGAACCCGCACATCCTCTCGCTCTCCCCGCCCCTCAACCCCACGCCCCGGTGGCTCGGCGCGCACACCGGCTACACGCTCGCGAAGTTCGGCATGACGATGGTCACGCTCGGCCTCGCCGCCGAGTTCGCCCGCGACGGCATCGCGGCCAACACCCTGTGGCCGCGCACCACCATCGCGACCGCGGCGGTGCAGAACCTGCTCGGAGGCGATCAGGTCATGGCTGCCAGCCGCACGGCCGACATCTACGCGGACGCCGCCTACGAGGTGCTCACCACCCCCGCGGGCGAGCGCACCGGACAGACGCTCATCGTGGAAGAGGTCCTGGAGGCCGCGGGAGTGACCGACTTCTCGCGCTATGCCGCGGTCCCCGGGACCCCGGACAGCGCCCTGTTCCCCGACATCTTCTTGGACTGATCTCGCTGCGCCTCGCAGAAACGCAGCATCTCGCACAGAACGGCATCAGAGTCTGCGAGATTCGGCAGATCTGCCAGATTCGGCAGGTGCCGCGGGTCAGAACAGCAGATACACGGCGCCGACGACGGTGAGCGCGATGACGATCCGGTCGAAGAGGCGCTGATCCAGCCGGCGGGCGACGGCGAGGCCGCCGAGCGCCCCGACCACCACCAGGGGCGCGAGCACGGCGTCGAGCAGCAGGATCGGCGGCTCGAACAGCCCGAGCCCGGCCAGGAACGGCACCTTCACCAGGTTGATGATCGCGAAGAACCACGCCGCGGTGCCGAGGAACACCTGCACGGACGTGCGGGTCGCGAGGAAGTACATCGACATCACCGGTCCGCCGGCGTTCGCCACCATCGTCGAGAAGCCGCCGAGGCTGCCGTAGACCCCGGCGAGCAGGATGCCGCGGCCGGGCTCGCGCGCCACGGCATCCGCTCGGGACTGACGCCAGCGGCGCCACAGGGTGACCGCGATCATCACGAGGAGGATCACGCCGATGGCTCGGCGCACCGCCCCATCGCCCGTCAGCGCGAGGAACGCGAAGCCGAGGAGAAGCCCGGCGATCACGGCCGGCGCGAGGCGGAGGATCGTCGGCCAGTGCGCATGCCGCCGATAGGCGATCAGGGCGAACACGTCACCCACGATGAGCAGGAGCAGCATCGCGGCGGTCGACAGGCGTGCAGGCAGCACGGTCGCGAACAGCGCGATCGCCAGGATGTTCGCCCCGGGGAGGGCGGTCTTGGAGATGCCGATCACGACCGCGGCGACCCCCAGGGCCGCCCAGGCCCAGGGGTCGAGGGCGATCACCGGGGCGTCAGGCGCGGACCGCGGCGAGGGCCGCCGCGAAGCGCGCGGAGCGCTGCTCGATGTCGGCCCAGTCCTGCGCCTTCAGCGAGGCGCCGTTCGCGAGGTCGCCGCCCGCACCCACCGCGACCGCACCGGCGGCGAACCACGCCGCGACGTTGTCGGGGTTCACGCCGCCGGTGGGCATGAGGGGGGCGTCGGGGAACGGACCGCGCAGGGCGCCGAGGTACGAGGGGCCGCCGAGGGACGCAGGGAAGATCTTGACGACGTCGACGCCCAGTTCGAGGGCGCCCATGACCTCGGTGGGGGTCATCGCACCGGTCATCACGACGCGTCCGGTGTCGAGCATCGAGCGGGTGAGGTGGGGAAGCGTGCCGGGGCTCACGAGGAACTCGGCGCCCGCGTCGGCGGCGAGGTCCGCCTGCTCGGCGGTGGTCACGGTGCCCGCGCCGACGTAGGCGGCGTCGCCGTGCCGGGAGATGAGCTCGCGGATCACGGCGGGGGCGTCGGGGGTGGAGAACGTGACCTCGATGCCGGTCACGCCGCCGCGGATGATGGCCTCGGAGGCCTCGAGCGCGAGCTCGGGCGAGGAGGCGCGGAGCACGGCGAGGACTCCGGTGGCACGGGCGCGGGTGAGACGGTCGGACATCATGCTCCTAGCGGTGGGGGTGGTTCCATTGTCGCTGACGTCAACTTGTAATTACAACAGCGCCCATGGCGACCGGCCCAGCGGTCTCCCATCCGGCCCCCGGTACCCTGGAAGGTATGACCGAGACTCCCCGCACGCGCGAGACGCGCCCCGCAGCATCCGCGTCCGCCCCGCTGGGTGCGCCCGCCCCGGGCAAGGTCCGCACGACGGGCACCACGCAGGTCCGCCCGGCGACCGAGGGCTGGACCCAGCAGAAGGATGCCGAGGGTCGCCCGCTCCTGCAGTTCGCGAGCCCCAAGCGCGGCAAGCCGCCCGTGCATCTGGCCGACCTGACGCCCGCCGAGCGCATCGAGAAGGTGAAGGAGCTCGGGCTCCCCGGCTTCCGTGCGAAGCAGCTCGCGACCCACTACTTCACGCACTACTCGTCCGACCCTTCGACGATGACCGACCTGCCCGCCGGCATCCGTGACGAGCTGGTCGCCGGCATGCTGCCGCCGCTCATGACCGAGGTGCGTCGGCTCGAGACCGACCGGGGCGACACGATCAAGTTCCTGTGGCGTCTGCACGACGGCGCGCTCGTCGAGTCGGTGCTCATGCGCTACCCCGGCCGCATCACGCTGTGCGTGTCGAGCCAGGCCGGCTGCGGCATGAACTGCCCGTTCTGCGCCACCGGCCAGGCCGGACTCACCCGCAACATGTCGACGGCCGAGATCGTCGAGCAGATCGTGCGCGCCAATCGCGCGATCGCGAACGGCGAGCTGGGTGGCAAGCGCCGCGACGACCACAGCATGGAGCGCGTCTCGAACATCGTCTTCATGGGCATGGGGGAGCCGCTCGCGAACTACAAGCGAGTCATGGATGCCGTGCGCATCATGGTCGCGCCGCAGCCCGAGGGCCTGGGCATGAGCGCCCGCGGCATCACGGTCTCGACCGTGGGACTCGTGCCGGCGATCAAGAAGCTCGCCGACGAGAACATCCCCGTCACCTTCGCCCTCTCCCTGCACGCTCCCGACGATCACCTGCGCGACGAGCTCATCCCCGTGAACTCGCGCTGGAAGGTCGACGAGGCCCTCGACGCCGCCCGCGAGTACTACGAGAAGACCGGTCGCCGCGTCTCGATCGAGTACGCGCTGATCAAGGACATGAACGACCACGCCTGGCGCGCCGACCTCCTCGCCGAGAAGCTCAACGCCCGCGGTCGCGGATGGGTGCACGTCAACCCGATCCCGCTGAACCCGACGCCGGGCTCGATCTGGACCTCGTCGGAGAAGGACGTGACCGACGAGTTCGTCCGTCGCCTCAATGACGCCGGCATCCCGACGACCCTCCGCGACACCCGCGGCAAGGAGATCGATGGCGCCTGCGGTCAGCTCGTCGCCACCACGGAGGACGAGGTGGCTGCGGCCGCCCTGGCCTGAGTTCAGCGCCGGCCCAGCAGCCGGGGACGCACCTCCCCGAGGCGGGTGTGCAGCGCGTCGAGGAAGGCCGCCACCACCGGCTGGTTCAGGGCGTCCGGCCGCGCGATCAGCCAGTAGGGGAGGCGCTCGTCGATGCGGTGGGGGAGCACGCGCACCAGGTCGTCGTGCGGATCGGCGAGGAAGGCGGGGAGCAGCCCGAACCCGGCGCCGCCGCGCGTCGCGTCGACGTGGACGTACACGTTCGTGCTGGCGACGGCATCCGTCATCCCGGGCACGGCACGGCGCGCGTCGTCCAACGAGTCCACGTGCAGCAGCGACTCGATGAAGTACACGAGCGGTGCTCCGGCGAGGTCCTCCACCGTCCGCGGCTCGGGGTGGCTGCGCAGGTAGTCGCGGCTGGCGTACAGGCCCAGCGCGTAGTCGGCGAGGTGGATGGCGCGGGCGCGGCGCACCTGCGGTCGACCCACCACGACCTCGAGGTCGGCGCCCGTGCGCTGCTGCGAGGGCTGTCGGGTGCCCGTCACGATCTCCAGCCGGACGTCGGGATGCTGCGCCTGCAGCGACGCCATCGCCGGCGCCGCGACGAAGCCGCTGAATCCGTCGGTCGCCGCGAGCCGGATGAGGCCGCCCAGGTGCGCGCCGTCTCCCGTGTCGAGGGTCGAGAGGGCGTGCTCGATGTGCTCGGCCGCGGCGAGGGCGCGGGAGCCGAGGGGGGTGAGCTCCCACCCTCCGTCGGAGCGCGAGAGCACGCGGCCGCCGAGCTGCGCCTCCAGCGCGCCGATGCGCCGCGCGATCGTGGTGTGGTTGAGGCCGAGCTGCTGGCCGGCGGTCGTGTAGCGGCCGCTGCGGGCGACGGCGAGGAGGACCATCAGGTCGTCGGCGCTGAGCGGGGGTGCGGGGAAATGCGCCATCACATCTGCAGTTTCGCATATCCTACGCGCTGGTACCTGTGCTGCGAACGCCACTACTGTGCAGGCATGGCGACGACGCGAGACGGCATCCGCAGCACCGACCTGACCGGACGCACCGCACTCGTCACCGGCGCGGCCAGCGGCATCGGCGCCGCCTGCGCCACCGCGCTCGCCGCCGCGGGGGCGCACGTGCTGGTCGCCGACCGCGACGCCGCCGGAGCGGAGCGCATCGCCGCCGGCATCCACGGCGAGGCGCTCGCGATCGACCTGGCCGACCTCGACGCGCTCGCCGCACGGTCGTTCGACGCCGACGTCCTCGTGAACAACGCCGGCATCCAGACGGTCGCCCCGATCGTCGACTTCGACCCCGCCGCCTTCCGCCGCATGATCGACGTCATGGTCACCGCCCCGTTCCTGCTCGTCCGCGCCGTGCTGCCCGGCATGTACGAGCGCGGATGGGGGCGGGTGGTGAACATCAGCTCGGTGCACGGCATCCGCGCCAGCGCCTTCAAGTCGGCCTACGTCACGGCCAAGCACGGGCTGGAGGGGCTCTCGAAGGTCACGGCGCTGGAGGGCGCGGCGCACGGCGTCACGAGCAACTGCATCAATCCGGGATACGTGCGCACGCCGCTCGTGGAGAAGCAGATCGCCGATCAGGCGCGCGTGCACGCCGTGCCGGAATCCGAGGTGATCGAGAAGGTCATGCTCGTGGAGTCGGCGATCAAGAGACTGCTCGAGCCGGCCGAGGTCGCCGACCTCGCGCTGTGGCTGTGCGGCGAGTCCGCGGCATCCGTCACCGGAGCGTCCTACGCGATGGATGGCGGGTGGAGCGCCCGATGACCGCCGAGCACCTCGCCGTCACCTCCCACGGACCCGCCGACGATCCTCGCGCGATCCTGGCGGTGCACGGCATCACCGCGAACGGCAGGGCGTGGGACACGGTGGCGTCCCTCCTCCCCGAGCGCCGCGTCCTCGCGCCGGACCTGCGCGGGCGCGCGCGCAGCAACCACCTCGGTGGACCCTACGGCCTCCGTCGCCACGCCGACGATCTCGCCGCACTCCTCGACGCCGACGGCGGGGGTGCGCGCACCGTGCTGGGTCATTCCCTGGGCGCCTTCGCGGTCGTCGCGCTCGCCGCCGCCCGCCCGGACCTCGTCGATCGTCTGGTGCTCGTCGACGGCGGTCTGCCGCTCGCCCTTCCCGCGGAGGCCGAGAGCGCCGACGATGTCGACATTGCGTCCCTCCTCGGTCCCGCCGCGCAACGGCTCTCGATGGTCTTCGCCGACGACGAGGCGTATCTGGACTTCTGGCGTGCGCATCCCGCCTTCGCGCGCGACTGGTCGCCCGCCGTCGCCGCCTATGCGCTCTACGACCTCGACGGGGAGGCGCCGCGGCGACGGGCGTCCACGATCGCCGCGGCGATGCTGGCCGACGGCGCCGAGCTCTACGGCCCCGGCTGGTACCTCGACGCGCTGCGCGGACTGCGGATGCCGGTGACGGTGCTGCGCGCCCCGCGGGGTCTCACCGACGAGGAGCCGCTGTACCCGGCCGGAGTCCTCGACGGCTTCCGCGACCTCGTGCCGCAGCTGGAGATCGTCGAGGTCCCCGACGTGAACCACTACACGATCCTGTTCGCCCCACGCGGCGCGTCCCGCGTGGCCCAGGCGGCAGCCCGAACCCCGAACCCGACGAAGGAGTCGACATGACCACCACCGTTCTCGACGGCATCCGCGCCTTCCGCGTGGAGACGCCGCGCTACGCCGCGAACGTGCTCGAACGCCCCGCCGCCGACGAGGCCTCTCCGATCACGACGGTGGTCTTCGTGCACGGCAACGTGTCGTCGTCGCACTTCTATCAGCCCACCATGTGCGCGCTGCCCGCCGGAGTGCGGGCGCTGGCGGTCGACCTGCGCGGCTTCGGCGACAGCGAGACCAAGCCCGTCGACGCGACGCGCGGGCTCCGCGACTTCGCTGACGACGTGAGATCGGTGCTCGACGTGCTCGGGCTCGATGCCGTGCATCTCGTCGGGTGGAGCATGGGCTCGGGCGTCGTGCTGCAGATCGCCCTCGACGCGCCCGAGCGCGTGCTGTCCCTCACGCTGGAGTCGCCCGTGTCGCCGTACGGCTTCGGCGGGACGCACGGCCCGGAGGGCACGCGCAACGACGCCGACGGCGCGGGGACGGGCGGGGGCGGGGCGAACCCCGATTTCGTCGCGCGCCTGCAGGCGGGGGATACGGGCGACGAGGCGCCGACCTCGCCGCGGACCGTCTACCGCACCGCCTACGTCGCCCGTCCCGAGCGGCAGCAGGCTCACGAGGACGCCTGGGTCGCCTCGATGCTCACGACCCGCACCGGCGCCGACAACTACCCCGGCGACTCCGTCCCGTCCGAGAACTGGCCGGGCTTCGCGGCCGGAACGCGCGGCGTGCTCAACACGATGGCGCCGCAGCACCTCGACCTGTCGGGCATCGTCGACCTCGCCGTGAAGCCCCCAGTCCTGTGGGTGCGCGGCGAGAAGGACGCGATCGTCTCCGACGCGTCCTTCTTCGACCTCAATCAGCTCGGGGCCCTCGGCGTCGTGCCCGGATGGCCCGGCGCCGACATCGCCCCGCCGCAGCCCATGGTCACCCAGACCCGTGCCGTGCTCGACCGCTACGCCGCGGCAGGCGGGGTGTATCGCGAGGTCTCCCTGCCGGATGCCGGCCACGCCCCGCACCTCGACGAGCCCGAGGTCTTCGACAGGGAGCTGGCGCGGCACCTGGGGGTCTGAGGCCGGCGCCGGGGGCGGTCCCCGCTCGTGCCCGCCGACCCCTGTGTGTTACTGTCCGGGGGTTTGTGTTGGTCAGGCGATCGAGGTGATGCGCGGTGGGTATCGCTCTGGTGTGCGACTACTCCCTCGAGTACATGGGGGGCGCCCAGTCCGTGTTCCTCGACGAGGTCGAGCTCTTCCGCTCGGCCGGTGAAGACGTGCTCGTCGTCGCCCCCGGATCCTCGCGCGCGCGCCCCGAGGGCCTCCGCGACGACGACCTGCTGGTGCACGGCACGGGCTCTGTGCCGGGGGCGGGGCTGCCCGTGATCCCCAACACCCGGGCGCTGCGCCGACGACTGCGTCGCGTGTTCGAGGACCGCGGGATCGACGTCGTGCACGTGCACTCGGAGTTCGGCCTGACGGCGGCGGCGGGCATGGTCGCCCGCGAGCTGCGGATCCCCGTGGTGCACACCGTCCACACCTTCTATTGGCAGGGTCCGCACCTCGGGCCGCTCGATCGTCCGATGGCGGCGGTCATCCGCGGGCTCGCGCGGCGCCTGCGGAGCACCCCCTCCAGCGCGCCCGTCCGCACCCCGAGGGCGCTCGACGCCGCACTGCGCGGCATCACGCTGGCCGCGGCCATGGAGGCGGATGCCGTCATCTCGCCGTCCGCACACCAGGCGGAGGCGCTGCGCGACGAGGGGCTGGGCGAGGTCGAGGTCGTCCCGAACCCGATGCGGGCCCACGCCGAGCCCGGCGAGCCCCTGCGAGCGATCGACGGGCCGCTGCGGATCGTCTGGGTCGGACGGCTGGCCCCCGAGAAGCGGCTCCTCGAGTTCCTCGACGCGGTCGTGCGCGCCGGCGCAGAGCTGGAACCCCGCTCGCTCGACGTCACGATCGTCGGCGAGGGGCCCCTGCTGGCCGAGGCCCGGAGGGTCGCGAGCGCGGCGAGCCTGCACGGGGGCAGCACCATCCGCTTCACCGGACGCGTCGACCGCGACGAGGTCGCCCGCCTCATGAGCCGTTCGCACCTCGTCGCGCTGACGTCCTTCGGGTTCGACAATCAGCCGGTCGTGGTCGTCGAGGCCTTCCATGCCGCCCGCAGCGTCGTCTACGTCGACCCGCGCCTGCAGGAGGGGCTGGCGGAGGCCGGCATCCTCACCGCCTCCCCGGATGTCGAGGGGATGGCGGCGACGCTGCTCGACCTCGCCCGGCACCCCGAGACCGTGGTCCAGCGATCGGTGCAGACGGTCGAGGCGTCGCGGCGCTTCCGGCCCGAGCGTCATGTGGAGGACGTCCGCGCCGTGTGGGCGACCGCCGCGACCCGGGCCGCCGCCCGCACCTGAGGTCCTGCGGGCCGGAACCTGGGAGGTGTTCCGAGCACTCGTTCACGGGATGCACAGGCGACCTTTCGTAGATTGTCGGGATGCCCTATTCCGCCCACCGCCCGGGTCGCTTCGACTCGCAGGGTCGGATCATCCTCGACGGCGACCCGAACGCCGAGACGGACGACCTCGACTTCCTGCGCGAGTACGAGCCCGCGGGATCCGACGACGAGCCGTTCCTGACGACCTCCGACGACGCCCCGACGACCCCGCAGCGCACCGAGCGGGCGGATGCGTCCGACGAGGCGCCCGTCGCGGCATCCGCTGCGTCCGCCCCGGCGAGGCCGAAGCGCGCGCCCCGTGCGCGGAGGGTGCGCACCCCGGGCTCGCGCCTGCGCACCCTCGCCATCCTCGGCGGCGCCGAGGGCGAGATCCTCGACCGCGTGCCCGGCGAGACGCCCCGGTTCGTGCAGATGTTCTTCGTGCTCGCCGGCACCGCCCTTGTCTCGGCGATCTCGATGCTCTTCGCGCTGACCACCGGCGTGCAGGCGGCGATCTGGCTGGCCGTGCCGCTCGCGATCGTCTGGGCGCTCATCATCTTCAACCTCGACCGGTTCCTCACCTCGACCATGACCTCGACGAAGAACGTGTGGCGCCTCATCGGCCTCGCGATCCCTCGGGTGATCATGGCCGCGATCATCGGATTCGTGGTCGCGGAGCCGCTCGTGCTGCAGATCTTCCACAACGACATCGCCCGTGAGGTCGCCTCCACGAACATCACCCAGTCGCAGTCCGACCAGGAGGCCCTGGAATCCGGACCCGAGAAGATCGCGCTCGACGCCGCGACCGAGCGCGTCGCCGAGCTCGAGAACCAGGCGGCCACCGGCATCGTGGCGGGCACCGAGTCGTCGTCGGCATCCGAGTCCGCCGCGCAGGCCACGGTCGACGACCTGACCGCCAAGCTCGCCGAGCAGCAGGCCGTGATCGACCAGGCGCGCGTGCTGTACCAGTGCGAGCTCACCGGCGAGGGCGCGGGCACCGTCCCCGGCTGCACCGGGGTCAACGGCGAGGGCGCCAGCTCCGACGCCGCCCAGGCCCAGCTCGCCCAGGCCCAGCAGACGTACGACGGCCTCGCCGAGCAGCTGCGCGTCGCGAACGAGGAGCTCGCCTCCGCCGGCACGGCCGCCAAGGAGAACACCTCGTCGTCCGAGGCGCAGAACCGCCAGCAGGCGCAGGACCAGCTCCCCGCCGCCCGAGACACGTACGACCAGGCGCTCGCCGCGTACAACGAGCGGGCGGATGCCGTGGCGCAGGGCAACGCGGGAGCGGTCGGCCTGCTCAGCCAGATCAGCGGCCTCAACCGGCTGAGCGAGAAGGAGCCCACCATCCTGTGGGCGCACATCCTCATCGCGGCGCTGTTCTTCATGATCGAGCTGCTGCCCGTGCTGGTGAAGGTGCTCACGAGCTACGGCGAGCCGAGCCTGTACGAGAAGGCCGCGGCGATCCGCAAGCAGGTCGCGCTCGACAAGGTCACCGCCGAGGGCTTCCGCGACCGCGCCCGGATCGTGCAGACGGAGTCCGCCGCCGTGACGCACACGGTGTCGCAGGCGACCTGACCGGGCTGCCGGTTGCGCGAGGGGTCACGACACGCCGTGAGCACGGCATCCGTCACGGCGTGTCTTGACCCCTCGCGCCCCGCGGATCGGGGATCCGGCCCGAGGGGGCGCGGAGCGGGTCTAGCGTGGAGCCATGGTCAACTATCGCTATCTCGGCAACAGCGGTCTCAAGGTCTCGGAGATCACGTACGGCAACTGGGTCACCCACGCCTCGCAGGTCGAGGACGACGCCGCGGTCAAGACGGTGCACGCCGCGCTCGACGCCGGCATCACCACGTTCGACACGGCCGACACCTACGCCAACACGGCGGCGGAGGTCGTGCTCGGCAAGGCTCTGGAGGGGCAGCGCCGCGAGGGTCTCGAGATCTTCACGAAGGTGTACTTCCCGACGGGTCCCAAGGGTCCGAACGACACCGGGCTCAGCCGCAAGCACATCCTTGAGTCGATCAACGGATCGCTGAAGCGTCTCGGCACCGACTACGTCGACCTCTACCAGGCGCACCGCTTCGACTACGAGACGCCGCTCGAGGAGACGTTCCAGGCGTTCGCCGACGTCGTCCGCCAGGGCAAGGCGCTCTACATCGGCGTCTCGGAGTGGACGGCCGAGCAGCTGCAGGAGGGCCACGCGCTCGCGAAGCAGCTCGGCGTCCAGCTCATCTCGAACCAGCCGCAGTACTCCATGCTGTGGCGGGTGATCGAGGGAAAGGTCGTTCCGGCGTCCGAGGAGCTCGGCATCTCGCAGATCGTGTGGTCGCCGATGGCGCAGGGCGTGCTCAGCGGCAAGTACCTCCCCGGTCAGCCGATCCCCGAGGGCTCCCGGGCGACCGATCAGCGCAGCGGTGCGACGTTCATCAAGAGCTTCCTGCAGGACGACATCCTCACCGCGGTGCAGCGTCTGAAGCCGATCGCCGAGCAGGCCGGACTCTCGATGCCGCAGCTCGCGATCGCGTGGGTGCTGCAGAACCCGAACGTCGCCGCCGCCCTCGTCGGAGCATCCCGCCCCGAGCAGCTCGCCGACACCGTCAAGGCGTCCGGCGTGACCCTCGACGCCGACACCCTGAGCGCGATCGACGAGGCGCTCGGCGACACGGTCAACCGTGACGCGGAGGCCACCTACTCGGTCTCGCCGAAGTCCCGTCTGGTCTGACGCTCCGCCCCCGCCTGCCCGGGGGAGGGGGAGGCGGGGGTCAGGTGAGGGTGATGTCGACCTGGATCTCGGTCGCGAGCTTCTCGAGATCGTGACGCAGGGCATCGAGATCAGCGGATGCCGGGAGCGTCGCCGTGACCGTCGACTCGAACAGGCGGCCACCGGCCATGGCCGCGTCGCGCGTCTCGGTGGTCATGCTGGTGATGCTGAGCTCGTGGGCGTTCAGGATCGCGGAGATCTCGTGCACGATGCCCGCGCGGTCGTTGCCCAGCACCGAGAGCGAGAGGGCGTCGGTGACGGCGCGGGGCGCGGCATCCGATCCGGTGTGGATCGTGACGGTGAGGAACCCGGTCAGGGCGCGCAGCGCGGACTGCAGCTCGTCGACCCGGTCGGGGGCGACCGACACCTCGATGACCCCGGCGAAGGTTCCCGCCAGCTCTGCCAGGCGGCTGTTCTCCCAGTTCCCGCCGTGGGCGTCGACGGCATCGGCGACGGCGGCGACCAGGCCCGGACGGTCCGCGCCCGCGACGGTGAGGATCAGAGTAGTCATGCCGCCAGCGTAGCCGTGGGTGCTCAGGAACCGGGGGCCCAGACGCCGGTCTCGAGGAAGGCGTCGAGGCGGGCCCGGTGCGGCGCGAGGTCCCAGCCCTGCTGGGCGACCCACTCGTCGGAGTAGTAGGTGCCCGCGTAGCGCACGCCGCTGTCGCAGATGAGCGTCACGACGCTTCCGGTCTCGCCCGCCTCCCGCATGCGCGCGATCAGCTCGAACGCGCCGTAGAGGTTCGTGCCCGTCGAGCCGCCGGCCCAGTGCAGGGTCCGGTCGCGCAGCAGGCGGATCGCGGCGATCGATCCGGCGTCGGGCACCCGGATCATCTCGTCGATCACGCTGGGCACGAACGACGGCTCGACGCGGGGTCGGCCGATCCCCTCGATGCGGCTCGGGCGCCCGGTCGGGGCATCCGTCGTGCCCGCCCAGCCGTCGTAGAACGCCGAGCCCTCGGGGTCGACAACCGCGATGCGGGTGTCATGACGGCGGTATCGCACGTAGCGGCCGAAGGTGGCGCTGGTGCCGCCGGTGCCCGCTCCCACGACGATCCAGCGGGGGATGGGATGCCGTTCCTGCGCGAGCTGGCTGAACACGCTCTCGGCGATGTTGTTGTTGCCGCGCCAGTCGGTCGCGCGCTCGGCGAAGGTGAACTGGTCGAGGTAGTGGCCGTGGCACCCGGCCGCGAGGCGCCGCGCCTCGGGCGACATGTCCTCGGCGCGATCGACGAAGTGGCACGTGCCGCCGTAGAACTCGATGAGGTCGATCTTCTCCTGCACCGTCGAGCGGGGCACGACGGTGACGAAGGGCAGGCCCAGCATGCGGGCGAAGTACGCCTCGGACACCGCCGTCGACCCGCTCGACGACTCGACGAGCGTGGTGTCCTCGCGGATGTGGCCGTTGACCAGGCCGTAGAGGATCAGCGACCGCGCGAGACGGTGCTTGAGGGATCCGGTCGGGTGCACCGACTCGTCCTTCAGGTAGAGGTCGATGCCCCACTCCGCCGGGAGCGGGAAGACGTGCAGGTGGGTGTCGGCGCTGCGGTTGGCGTCGGCCTCCAGCAGGGCGATCGCGTTGCTGGTCCAGGAATCCACAGATCGAGCGTACCGGGGTCGGTCGTCGCGGCGACCCCGGCAGGGTCGTGCCGGACGGAGCCGTCATTCCCGGGGGATGGGGTACCCGTGCGGCGCCCCGTGCGCGGTGGCCGGCCGGACCGGAGGCTCGGGAGCCACGGGCGGCGGCGGGGTCACCGCCTGGTCGTCGAGGTCCGGACCGTCCGCGCAGGCCGGCGGCTCCCCGGCATCCGCTCCGCCGTCGGCGCCGGACGTCACGACGACACCCGGGTGCTGCCGGCGAGCGTCATGCCTCCCCGGCCGTCGACGTGCAGCAGTGAGGCCTGCGACTGCTCCTGCTGCAGCTGGAACTCGAAGCGCGAGCGGTCACCGCGGTGGTACGCGATGAAGTACTCGATCGGGGTGCCGTCGTCGGTGCGGCTGACGCTGCGCAGCCGGAGCAGCGCCGACCCCGCGCTGACGCCGAGGTGCAGCGCCTGCTCGTGCGTCGCGACCGTCGCCTCCGCCGAGCGCACGCCGTGCGTCGCGACGATGTCGTGCTCGGCGAGCAGCCGGTACAGGGAGGCCTCCGACAGATCGACGCCGAGCGTGACCTGGCCGACGGCATCCGGCATCCAGGTCGTGGAGAGCGACCAGGGCTCGTCGTCGACGTGCCGCAGACGCTCGAGCACCACGACGCGGGAGCCCACCGGGATCTCGAGCGCAGCGGCGATCTCCTCGTCGGCGAAGGTGTGCTCGTGGCGCAGGACGTCGCTGTGCACGTGCCCGCCGCGGCTCTCGACGTCGTCGTACAGGCCGATGAGCTTGTGCACCAGGCTCTCGCTCGTGCGGGGGCGCGAGACGAAGGTGCCCTTGCCCTTGACGCGCTCGACGAGCCCTTCGTGCTCCAGCTGGGCGAGCGCCTGCCGGACCACCGTGCGCGAGACGCCGTAGCGCTCGCAGAGTCCGTGCTCGCCGGGCAGCGGGTCGCCGGGCAGCAGACCGTCGCGGGCGATGCCGTCGATGATCAGCCGCCGCAGCTGGTCGTACATCGGTGCCGCGGAGCGGCGGTCGATGGCGTCGGCGATGATGTCGGTCATGTCAGTACGCCACCCCGGCGTGCAGGATCACGTTCGCGTACGGGGTGAACTCGCCCGAGCGGACGAAGGCCCGTGCCCCATGCGTGCGCTCCTTGAACTCGACGTGCGGCACGAGCTCGATCTCGAAGCCCATCCCGGCGAACCGCTCGCGAAGGGCCTCGAGCACCTCGGGACTCTTCTCGGCGACCTCGGCCGACACGGTCGCGCCCTCGACGACCAGCTCGGCGAGCACGGTGTCGAGCACGTCGAGGAAGGCCGGGGCTCCAGGGCGGTAGGCGAGATCGATGCGCTCCGAGCCCGGGGGGATCGGCAGGCCGGCATCCGTCACGACGAGCAGATCGGTGTGCCCGGTCTCGCTGATCACCCGGGACAGCGCGGGATTGATGGTGGTGGATGTCTTGCGCATGGAGTCTCCGGTCTCTCAGCTCACGGGGGCGGACTCGCGCTGGGCGAGGAAGGCGTCGACCTCGGCGCGGTGGGGCAGGCTCGGCGACGCGCCCTGCTTGGTGACCGTCAGGGCGCCGGCCGCGGTGGCCAGGCGCACCGCGTCGGCCAGCGCGAGGCCGTTCGCGAGTGCCGCCCCGAGGTAGCCCGCGTAGGCGTCGCCGGCGGCGGTCGTGTCGACGGCCTCGACGGGGAACGGCGGGATGACGGATGCTCCGTCCGCCGTGACCACGCACGAGCCCTGACCCGCCAGGGTGATGACGGCTGCGCCCACGCCCTGCGCGAGGAACCAGCGTCCGGCGAGCTCGGCGGATGCGGCATCCGTCACCTCGATGCCGCTGATGAGCGTCGCCTCGGTCTCGTTCGGCGTGACGATGTCGATGCTGCTCCACACCTCGGTGGGGAGCACGGCCGCGGGCGCCGGGTCGAGGATCACGGTCATGCCGTGCTCGCGGCCGCGGGCGGTGATGTGCGCGGTGAGTGCGGACGGCGTCTCGAGCTGGGTGAGGAGCACCGAGGTGGTGGGCGCGAGAGCCGCGAGCGCCTGGTCGATCTGGGCCGTGCTGAGCGCGGTGTTGGCGAGCGGCACCATGACGATGTCGTTCTGCGCCGAGGCGTCGACGCGGATGTGGGCGATGCCCGTGGGGCCGGGGACGGTGCGGAGGTGCGCGAGGTCGACGCCCGCCTCGCTGAGGCCGTCGACCACGAGATCGTGGAAGAGGTCGTCGCCGACGCATCCGACGAAGCTCGTGCGGGCTCCCGAGCGGCCGGCGGCCACGGCCTGGTTGGCGCCCTTCCCGCCGAGCATGAGCGTGAACTGGTCGCCGAGGATCGTCTCGCCGCGGGCGGGGAGCCGCTGGGAGAAGGTGGTCACGTCGGCGGTCACGCTGCCGACGATGACCACGCCGGAACGGTCTGCGGGGTGTGCGGGGGCCATGTCGCTCCTGGTCGTCTTCGACGGCGATGATCGGGTGCCGGGCGTCTTTGACATTCCTCGGCAGCTGTCATTACATTAGCCGAAACTCGACCTGTAACGACAGGTTATCCCCAAGGAGTCCCGATGACCGCGATCGCCCCCCGCCTCTACGTCGACAGTGCGGACGTCGACCGGGTCTCGCGGCTCCTCGCCGCCGGCGTCGTGCACGGCGTGACGACCAATCCCACGATCCTCGAGCGCGGAGGACGCACCGCCGCCGAGATCGCCGACCTCTACGCCCGCTGGGAGTCCGAGGGAGCCGGAGAGATCTTCTTCCAGACCTGGGGCGGCGACGTCTCGGCCTTCCTGCGCAACGCCGAGATGATCCGCGCGCTGGGGGACAAGGTGGCCGTGAAGGTCCCCGCCACGGCCGACGGCTTCGCCGCGGCATCCGCCCTCGTGCGCGACGGCGCCACGGTGCTGGTCACCGCCGTGTACTCCGTGGCGCAGGCGCTCGCGTGCGCCAGCATCGGCGCCCAGTACATCGCTCCCTACCTCGGCCGCATGCGGGATGCCGGCATCGACGGCGACGCGGTCATCGCCCGCATGCAGCAGGTCTGCGACGGCAGCGGCACGAACGTGCTCGCGGCATCGCTGCGCTCGGCGGACGACATCGTCGGCCTGCGCCTCGCCGGGATCCCCTACTTCACGGCCGCGCCCGACGTGATCGAGCAGACGCTGTTCCACGAGGTCAGCGACAGCTCCGCGGCGGAGTTCGACGCCGCGATGGGACGCCTCGGCGCCTGAGCTCTCGGTCGTCCGTGCGTGAGGGTCGAGACACGCCGTATCGCGGCCGATGAGGCGGCGGTTTCTGACCCCCCGGCGGTGAGAGCGCGAGCGGGGGAGAGGATGCCGTCAGGCCGAGGCCGCCTGGCGGAGCCAGCGCTCCACGCCCGCGATGTGCGCCGTCGCGAGCGAGGTCGCCAGGGCGGGATCGTGCTGGGCGATGGCGTCGGCGATCGCCCGGTGCTCCGACAGCGTGCGCTCGACCGCGTTCGCCTCGGTGAGACCGCGCCACACGCGGGCGCGCACCGTCTGGCTGCTCAGGTGCTCGATCAGGCTGGCGAGGTAGGCGTTGCCGGCCATGCCGACGATCTCGCGGTGGAACCGGATGTCGTGGTCGACGAGCTCCTCGATCGTGACCGAGGCGTCCACCCGCTCGACCTCCTCCACGAGTGCCGCGATCTCGGCATCCGCCCCGAGGGTCGCCGCCAGGCCGGTCGCCTGCGACTCCAGCATCCGCCGCACCGCGAAGATCTCGAGCATCGAGTCGTCGTCGTGCATGTCGACGACGAAGGAGATCGCCTCGAGAAGCAGGTGCGGCTCCAGGCTCGTGACGTAGGTGCCGTCGCCGCGGCGCACATCGAGCACGCGGATCACCTCGAGCGCCTTGACGGCTTCGCGCATCGAGTTGCGCGAGAGGCCGAGCCGCTCGGACAGCTCCTTCTCGGGAGGCAGCCGGTCGCCGGGAGACAGCTCCCCCGACACGATCATCGCCTTGATCTTCTCGATCGCCTCATCGGTCACAGCCATGGCCGTCATCCTAGCCAGTGATCCGATGTCTGAGGCAGGATGGGGGTCATGCGAGTCCTCGATTCTCATCTGCACCTGTGGGACGACGCGGTCCTGACCTACACCTGGCTGGAGGGGCCGCTGGCGTACCGTTTCGCCGACACCGAGCTGGAGCACGCCCGCATCCCGGACGCATCCGTCGAGGAGTGCGTGTTCGTGCAGGCCGAGACCGTGGACGACGACTTCCTCGGTGAGGTGCAGTGGGTCGAGGGCATGGCCGATCGTCTCGGGGTGGTCGGGATCGTCGCCGGCGCGCGCCTCGACCGCGGCGTCGACACGACGACCCACCTGGAAGAGCTCGCCGCGCACCCGCTCGTCGTCGGCGTGCGCCACAACCTCCAGGGCGAGCCCGACGGCACGGCCGTGTCGACGGCGTTCGTGATGGGCGCGCGCGAGGTGGCGCAACGAGGCTGGGCGTTCGACGCGTGCGTCCGGGCGTCGCAGCTCACCGACGTCGCCCGCCTGGCCGGCGCGATCCCCGAGCTGCAGATCGTGCTCGACCACCTCGCCAAGCCCGAGGTGGGGACGGCGGATGCGCCGCTCACGCCGTCCGCCGAATGGCTGCGCGATCTCGGCGAGTTCGCCCGGCATCCGAACACCTACGGCAAGCTCTCGGGACTGCCCGGCGAGGCGCGCGGTCGCTGGAGCGCGGAGCAGCTCGTGCCGTTCCTGGACGCCGCGGCGGATGCCTTCGGCGAGGAGCGGCTGATGTGGGGGAGCGACTGGCCGGTGTCGGTGATCGGCCCGGCCGAGGAGGGCGACCCGCACGCCCCCGCCGACGGGTCGGACACCTACCAGCCGACGGCGCGGACCCGATGGGCGGATGCCGTCGCCACCTGGGCCGCCGACCGCGGCCACGACGTCGACGCGATCATGTGGGGCAACGCCCGCGCCTTCTATCGACTCGACGAGCCGCGAGTGGTGGCTTCGGAGGAGGCGCCGCGGCGACGCGGGGTGTTCCGGAGGCTGTTCCGGGGCTGAGGCGGGGTCGCGGGCGCGGTCGTGCGGACGGCTGTTCTGATGGCGGGTGGGCGGTTCCGGTCGCGCGAACGACGGCGGTTGGCGGTTCCCGTCGCGTGAACGGCTGTTCTGAAGGCTGAGAGCAGCCGTTCGTGCGACGGGAGCGGATGCTGGCGCTGGCGCCTTCCGGAGTTATCCACAGGCGGACATCAGCGGCGAGCGGCGGTGTTGCCGCGGATGCCATACTCCCCGGGCCGTGTGGTGACCCGGAGGAGGGGCCGTGAACTGGAGTGTGGACGTCGAAGGTGTGCGCAGGCTCGTCACAGGGATCGATATGGTCGGCCCCGACTTCGAGACAGCGCACCAGGCGGTGACCACCGCCGCGGAATCTGGTTCGGGCTTATCGGTCGACGGGCGCAAGGCGTTGTCCGCAGCCTGGGATTCCTTCCTGCAGGAGCGGTCGCTGGTGCCGGGCAAGATCATGCATGCGGTGGCGTCAGCCGCAGGAGCGCTGAACGAAGCCACCGCAGCGGTCACCGCGGGAGACGCCGAGATGACGGCCGACGTGGAATCTGCGCAGCGCACCGCCGAGGGATGGGGCATTCCGTCGTCCGCGGCGTACGACCCCTCGGGATGGAGCTACTGATGACGTTCTCCGAGGAATCCGTTGCGCAGGTCGTCACGGCGGAGACCGTCGATGCGCTCGAAACGATGCTCTCCAGTGCGCAGTCCACGCTGAGTTCGGCGATGTCCACGGCGGAACAGCATTGGCTGAGGGTGCCGGAGGTGTTCCAGGTCTACGGCGCCGAGGGCGCTCAGTACATGCTGGACGCGTCGATTCGGGCAGCGGGCGAGTGGGGTGAAGCGTTGGCTGCCGCGCGGACGACCCTCTCAGAAGCATCCATGAACTCCCTTCCGGAGCTGGAGAGGCGCCGCACGGAACTGATCGCGCGGGTCGTGGAGGTCGATCGACAGGTTCTCGATGCGGCTGACGCCGTTCACCGGGCGCAGGCGTCCTACTGGGCCGCTTACGAGAGGGATCCCGAGTCGGTCTCGTCGACGGCGGCTCACAGAGGAAAGCAGAGGCGGACCAGGCTCAGGAACTCGCGACTGACGCCGAAGTGCTGCTGGCTGCGGATCTCGCAGCTTTCCGCCGCGACGTAGAGGAAGCCGAGGATGTGATCGCGATGAGCCTGAACCGCATCAGCGGCGGCGATGTGGTCCGCGGCGCCTGGGGCACCGAGGTTCGTGTCGGTCAGACGTTCTGGGGGTTCGCGGAACAGGCGTATCCGGGCGGTCCGCGAACCAGCACCTTTCTCGCGGGAGACCTCGAGCAAGAACTGTCCGAAGCAATAGCCTCGCGTGTCAACAGGCTGAGTGTGATCGATCGAAGTGCCGCGCAGGACTGGGTCGATGCGCACCCGGAGTTCGCCACCATGATCGGACTGATCGATCCTCAGACGGCGACGAAGATGTATGCGGGGATGGCGGCAGAGTCCACGCGGGCGGTGGTCGACGGTGAGGAGGAGGCCTGGGGGACCGGCCCTCTGGCGCAGCTCTTCGCCGTGGCGCCCTTCGCGATCGGCACCCTGAACGGAGCACCCGCGACGGCGCGCGACGAATTCAACCGCGAGACACTGCGGCGTGTGCTCGCAGATTCGACCAGCACGGAGGAACAGCGCACGGCCGCGGAGCAGACCCAGAAGGGTTTGGAGCGAGCCCAAGAGAGCTCGCCTGACGGGACGGTCGTGCAGCTCGTCGCGCTCGAGCTACCGGACGACGGCGGTGAGCGCGACATGCGCGCCGCGATCTCGGTGGGTGACCTCGATACTGCTCGGCACGTGGGCGTGATGATCCCCGGGATGGATAGCAGTGTCGCCGTGTCGATGGATGGTCTCGTCGGCAATGCGGTCAACATGCAGGACGCGCATGTTCGCATCGGCAATGCGGAGGCGACGGCGACGGTGGTCTGGATGGGCTTCGAATCGCCAGGAGCGGACCCCCTCTCGCAGGAGTTCTTCGCGGAGGAGCACCTCGCCAAGAAGGGGGCGCCGTTGCTGGTGCGCTTCTTGAACGGCGTGGACGTCGCGAATCCGGCAGCGGAGACGACGGTGCATGCGCATTCCTATACGACTCGACTCGCGACGTACGCGCTGGGGTCCAGCCAGTTCGGCGGTGCCGAGGTCGATCATCTGGTCATGTACGGGTCACCCGGCATCGCGGAGTCGGTGCGGACGGTGGACGATCTCGTCGGAGTGCCGCCCGATGAGGTGTACTCCACGAAATCGGTCGGTGACCAATTGGAAATTCCTCTTGACGACGTGTCCGGGGTTCCCGGATATGTCGACGATATGTCGAGCACAGGGGACGAAGGACAGGCCGGGTTGGCGGAGGTAGGGGAGCAATGGTCAGACGTCAGGGGTGAGGACAACGTGGACCCGAACGACGCTTCGTTCTGGGCCGGCCGCGAGCCGAATGTGTTCGAGTCGGACGGCGTCCTGGGTCACTCGGCAGATAGGACCAAGGGTTCCGACGGGTACTGGAGTCGAGGTTCGGACTCGATAAAGGACGGTGCGCGAATCACGGCCGGACGAGGGAATGAGGTCAGGTGAATCCGACCGGGAGAATCCGTCGGGCTGTGGGTGCGGCAGTGGTGCTTGGTGCCCTGCTCGGATCGGCGAGTTGCGGGATCGCGGAGGAAAACGAGCTGAACAGCGAAGAGGCGCGTGAACAGTTGATGACGGCGGTGGAAGCGGTTCAAGGTGCGACCGGAGAGGAGTGGGTTGTCACCGTCGAAGCGGGCATCCTCGGATGCTCCCGGACCCACGGCCAGTGGACCACGAGCTGGAGCGGAGCGCCGACAGCGGATCGGGATGCCGCGTACGAGTCTGTTCGCGAAGCGCTTGAGCGGGCCGGATTCACGACGTACGTGAACGGTGAGGACACGACGACACCGGTGCTGTCCGCCCAGACAACTGGCGGATTCGGTGTGGATTTCTCTCAGCCCGTCGAGGGTGGACCGGTGGGGTTCAACGCGAGCAGTGATTGCTTCCGTGAAGAGGAATGACGGTGCGAGGACGCAGCGGGTGCGCTGAGAGGGTGGGATGAGATCAGGTAAGAAGACCGGGCTTCTTGGGGCCGCGCTCGTGGGTGCGGCTCTCGCTCTCACCAGTTGCGGGTTGTGGAGAGGGGAGGGGGTGAATACCGACGAGGCGCGCGAGCAGCTGGAGAAGGCGGTGGAGGCAGTCCGGTCGGCGACGGGCGAAGACTGGGAAACGGTCGTTGATCCCGGTGTGCTCGGGTGTTCCAAGACTCATGGTCGATGGGCGACGACGTGGGAGGGGACGCCGACCGCAAGTCGTGATGTGGCTTTCCGAGACGTGGAAGCCGCTCTGCGTGCAGAAGGCTTCGTCACTTCGGTCAATGGTCCAAAGACCACTAGCCCTGTGCTTCTTGCGCACACGGGCGACGGGTTTGATTTGGCGTTCTCGCAGCCGGTGGAGGGTGGTCCGATCGGTTTGAACGTGGGCAGTGAATGCTTTCCCGAGGGGGAGAGGTGACGACGGAGATGCGATGTCAAGGGCGGCGGCGTCGTGTGCTCGGGCTGCTGGTCCTCGGGTTCTCTCTCGTGATGACGGGATGCAGCGCCGAGCGCGGAAACGGGATGGACTCGAACAAGGCGCGCGAGCAGCTGGAGGTTGCGCTGGAGGCGGTGCATTCGGCGACCGGCACGGATTGGGAGCCGGTGACCGAGGGCGGGCCGATGGATTGTTCGCCGAGTCTCGAGCAGTTGGCAGCGTCGTGGGAGGGTACGGCGACGGTCGATCGGGACGTGGTGTACACGGCGGTGCGTGAAGCCTTGGAAGAGGTGGGATTCTCGACGTAGATGCTTGCAGAGCATTCGAGCACTCCGTACGTGGGGGCACGGACCGGAGACGGATTCGGCCTCACATTCGCGTATCCGATCGAGGGCGGGCCGTTGTATCTGCATGTCGCCAGCGATTGCTTCCCCCTTGAGGAGTGGCCGGATGAGGGCTGAACGGAGCGCGAGTCCGGGGGTAGCGCCTCATAGCGGAGCGGATGAGGTCGAGTGAGTCGATCCGTGACCTCCAGGCCGCTTGTCCGCTCGATGATGATCGTCATGGCGATCGTTGCATTGCTCGGCTTCGCGGGGTGTCGCCCTCAGGCAACCGACGGCCTGCGCGCCGACGAAGCGCGCGAGCAGCTAGATGAAGTCGTGGAGGCCGTGCAGACCACTACCGGGAAGAACTGGGAGGTCGACGTCGAACCAGGAGTGATTGGTTGCTCCGCTACGCATGGTCAGTGGCATACGGCATGAGACGCGACGGCGACTGCGGATCGTGACGCCTCGTATCGACTTGTGCAGGACTTGCTGGATGAGGCGGGATTCACGACGCAGATCCATGCCCCGCGTTCGCAGAGCCCAGCAGTTCTCGCTCGAACCGGTGACGGATTCGGATTGGCGTTCTCCATCCCGGTCGAGGGCGGTCCGATCAGGTTCAGCGTCAACAGCGACTGCTTCCGCGAGGAACCGAACTGAGCGTCCGCAAGCAGCGGGAAGGCCTCCGGCTGTCGCATTCACAGGCGCCTGGCCGACAAGGGCGGGACCTTCGACGGGTGAGGATTCAGAGCCAACAGCGGTTGCCTCCTCTAAGAAGAATGACGGTGGGAAGTGATGCGGTGAGTTCGACCGAAGGAATGAAGCGCGTTCCGCTCCTCGTACGCGCTGTGTGGTGGCCGGCGGCAATCGCGGCTCTGGCTCTAGTGCTCGGAATTTCCGGGTGCGGTCACGACGAGGGGGCAGCGATGGACTCGCACAAGGCGCGGGAGCAGCTGGAGGTGGCGGTGGAGGCGGTGCAGTCGGCGACGGGTGCGGATTGGGTGCCGGTGACCGAGGGTGGGCCGATCGGCTGTTCGCCCGGGCTGGAGCAGTTGGCAGCGTCGTGGGAGGGCACGGCGACGGTTGATAGGGATGCGGCGTACACGGCGGTTCGGGAAGCCCTGGAGGACGTGGGATTCTCGACTCGCATCCTCGGTCCTGACTCCACGACGCCGACCGTTGCGTCCCAGACTGGTGATGGATTCGGATTGGATTTCGCGTATCCGATCGAGGGCGGGCCGCTGTATTTACATGTCGGCAGCGATTGCTTCCCCCTCGAGGAGTGGCCGGATGAGGACGGCTGAGTGCGGCGCAAGTCCGGAACCGCCCCCCCCGAACGAAGGAGATCTCGCGATCTGAAGGAGCCGATGACTCGGATGCTCCTTCGAAACGCGAGATCTCCTTCGTTTCGAGTGCCGGAAGCGCCGGGTGCGCCGCGAGCGCGCGCCTACTCGGCGCGCAGCCGCAGCTGCGCCATCCCGCCGTCGACCTCGATGAACGTCCCGGTGGTCGAACCGGAGGCGGGCGACACGAGGTAGGCCACCGCGCCCGCCACCTCGGCGGGGCTCACGAGGCGGCCGTGAGGCTGGCGGGCAGCCAGCGCGGCGCGCTCGGCGGCGGGGTCGGATGCCGAGTCGAGCAGTCGCCCGACCCACGGGGTGTCGGCGGTGCCCGGGTTGACGGCGTTGACGCGGATGCCTTCACGCAGGTGATCCGCGGCCATCGCCCGGGTCAGCGCCGAGACAGCGCCCTTCGACGCGCTGTACAGGGCGCGCTGCGGGAGACCGGTGGTCGAGGCGATGGATGCCGTGTTGCAGATCGCCGCCGACGGCGACTTCCGCAGCCAAGGGAGTGCCGCCGAGCTCACGCGGGCGATGCCGGTGACATTGATCGAGAGGACACGAGCCCACTCGTCGTCGTCGTTCGCGCTGATGTCGCCCTGGGCGCCGATACCGGCGTTGTTGATGACGATGTCGATGCGGCCGAAGCGCTCGCCCACCGCCGCGACCGCCGCGTCGACGCTCGCCCGGTCGGAGACATCCGCCGTGAACGCCGCGAAGCGGGCATCCGCCCCTGACGTGTCGCGGTCGAGCACCGCGATCTGCGCGCCGTCCGTGTGCAGCCGGTCGGCGATCGCCGCGCCGATGCCCGAGGCGCCACCGGTGACGATCGCGACGAGCCCGTGGAGGGGCCCCTCGTCTCGCTGCGCTCGCTCAGGAACCGGGGTTGCGTTGTCGGTCACTTCTGGGCCTCCCATGCCACGAACTCCTGTCGCTGGCGTCCGAGTCCGTCGATCTCGACCTCGACGACGTCGCCGGGGGCGATGTAGGGGTACTTGCCCGAGAGCGCGACGCCCTGCGGGGTGCCGGTGAGGATGAGGTCGCCCGGCTCGAGCGTCACGTACTGCGAGAGGTGGTGCACGATGTGCTCGACCGAGAAGATCATGTCGCTCGTGTTCGAGTCCTGACGCGGCTCGCCGTTGACGAAGCTCCGCAGGCCCAGGGCGTGGTGGTCGACCTCGTCAGGGGTGACGAGCCACGGCCCGGTCGGGTTGAAGCCGAAGGCGATCTTGCCCTTCGACCACTGCCCGCCCGAGACGGCCATCTGGAAGTCGCGTTCCGAGACGTCGTTCGCGAGCACGAAGCCGGCGACGTGCGCCATCGACTCCTCGGGGGAGTCGAGGTAGGCGGCGCGAGTGCCGATCACGATGCCGAGCTCGACCTCCCAGTCGGTCTTGACGCTGCCGCGGGGGATGGTGACCGTGTCGTTCGGACCCACGACCGTGTTCGGGGTCTTGAGGAAGAGGATCGGGATCGTCGGCGGCTCGGAGCCGGACTCCGCCGCGTGCGCCGCGTAGTTCATGCCGATGCAGATGACGGCGCTGGGTCGCGCGACGGGGGCGCCGATGCGCAGCGACTCCGCACCCTCGAGTTCGGGCAGCTCACCGGCATCCCGCGCGGCAGCGACCCGCGCGACGAAATCGCTGGAGAGGAAGTCACCATCCACATCGGATGTCAGGGGGCGGAGGTCGAGGTGACGGTCGCCTTCCACGAGGACGGGGATCTCTGCCCCTGGGGTGCCGAGCCGCGCGAACTTCATGATTCTCCTGATCCGTCGAATGGCCGCTGCGAGGCGACCGCTGTCGTTGACAGTATAGACATCGGATGTTTACACTCCAAGAGATCTGTACGGGTTCTTCGCCCGTGCCCCGGAAGGAACCGAACCGTGAGCCGTATCGTCGCCCTCGACACCACCGACATCCGATTCCCCACCTCGTTGAGCCTCGACGGCTCGGACGCGATGAACCCCGACCCCGACTACTCGGCGGCCTACGTCATCGTGCGGACGGATGCCGAGGACGAGATCGAGGGGCACGCCTTCGTGTTCACGATCGGCCGTGGGAACGACGTGCAGGTCGCGGCGATCGACGCCCTCGCCGGGCACCTCGTCGGCCGCGAGATCGAACCGCTGCTCGACGACATGGGCGGCACGTTCCGCGAGATCATCGGCGACTCCCAGCTGCGCTGGCTCGGCCCCGAGAAGGGCGTCATGCACATGGCGATCGGCGCGGTCGTCAACGCGCTGTGGGACATCAAGGCGAAGCGCGCGGGCCTGCCGCTGTGGCAGCTGCTCGCCCGCATGACTCCGGAAGAGCTGGTCGACCTCGTCGACTTCCGCTACCTCACGAACGCCCTCACGCGCGAGGAGGCGCTCGAGATCCTCCGCGCGGCCGAGCCCGGACGCCTCGAGCGCGAGCGCGAACTGCTCGCGACCGGGTACCCCGGATACACCACCAGCCCCGGCTGGCTCGGCTACTCCGACGAGAAGCTGGAGCGGCTCGCCCGGGAGGCCATGGCCGACGGCTTCACGCAGATCAAGCTCAAGGTGGGTGCCGACCTCGACGACGACATCCGCCGCTTCCGCAAGGCGCGCGAGGTGTGCGGCCCGGACTTCCCCATCGCGATCGACGCGAACCAGCGCTGGGAGGTCTCCGAGGCGATCGAGTGGGTGAACGCGCTCGCCGAGTTCGACCCCGCCTGGATCGAGGAGCCCACCAGCCCCGATGACATCCTCGGCCATGCCGAGATCGCCCGGGGCGTCGCCCCCATCCGCGTGGCCACCGGCGAGCACGCGCAGAACCGCATGATCTTCAAGCAGCTGCTGCAGGCCGACGCGATCTCCGTGATGCAGATCGATGCTGTGCGCGTCGCCGGGGTCAACGAGAACATCGCGAACCTGCTGCTCGCCGCGAAGTTCGGCGTGCCGGTCTGCCCGCACGCGGGCGGCGTCGGCCTGTGCGAGGCCGTGCAGCACCTGTCGATGTTCGACTTCGTCGCCGTCACCGGCACCCGCGAGGGCCGCATGATCGAGTTCGTCGACCACCTGCACGAGCACTTCATCGTGCCGACCGACATCCAGGGCGGGTCGTACATGGCCCCGACCGCGCCGGGCTCCGGCATGGAGATGAAGGCCGACAGCATCCGCACCTACACGTGGACGGGCGAGCATGTCGTCGCCTGAGCCCACGCACGCGCTCCCCGGCATCCCCTCCCTCGGATACGGAGCCGCGAACGTCGGCAACCTGTTCCGCGAGCTGAGCGACGACGACGCCTGGGCCGTGCTGGATGCCGCGTGGGAGAGCGGCATCCGCTACTACGACACCGCCCCGCACTACGGCCTCGGCCTGTCGGAGCGCCGCCTCGGCGCCTTCCTGCAGACGAAGCCGCGCGACGAGTTCGTGCTCTCGACCAAGGCCGGGCGACTGCTCCGCCCGAACCCCGAGCACGCCGGCGGTCTCGACACCGCGAACGACTTCCACGTGCCCGACGACCTGCGACGCGAGTGGGACTTCTCGGCCGACGGCATCCGCACCAGCCTCGACGAGTCGCGCGAGCGGCTCGGCATCGAGCGCATCGACCTGCTGTACCTGCACGACCCGGAGCGGCACGACCTCGACCTCGCGCTCGCCGAGGCGCTGCCGGCGATGGAGCAGCTGCGCGCTGACGGCGAGGTGACCGCGATCGGCATCGGCTCGATGGTGTCGGATGCTCTCGCCGCGGCCGTGCGGTCGGCCGACCTCGATCTCGTGATGGTCGCCGGGCGGTACACGCTGCTCGAGCAGCCCGCCGCGGCCGAGGTCCTCCCGGCGTGCCGCGAGCACGGCACCGGGATCGTCGCGGCATCCGTCTTCAACTCCGGTCTGCTCGCCGCGAGCGAGCCGCGGCGCGACGGCCGCTACGAGTACGGCCAGCTCCCCGACGAGCTGTGGGACCGCCTCGTGCGCATCGCCGCGGTGTGCGCCGACCACGATGTGCCCCTGCCCGCCGCCGCGATCCAGTTCCCGCTGCAGGCGGCGGAGGTGCGGTCGGTGGTCGTGGGCGGCAGTCGTCCCGCGCAGCTGCGGCAGAATGCGGAGTACGCCGCGCTCGGCATCCCTGCGGCCCTCTGGGAGAACCTGGCGGCGGAGGGGCTCATCCCCGCCGCGTGAACCCGGGGCCGTGTGGACCCGAGTCACGCGGCCCCGCACCACGCCGAACCGATCGAAGGGAGCATCCGTGCTCGAAGGCATCCACCCCCTGCTCACCGGCGAGCTCCTGCTGCACCTCGACCGGATGGGGCACTCCGACGCGGTCGTCGTCGCCGATGCGCACTTCCCAGCCTGGGCGCTGGGAGACCGCGTGATCGATCTCCCCGGCACGACGACCCCCGAGATCGTCGCGGCGATCCGCACGGTGCTGCCCCTGGACGACGCTCCCGGGATCGACCTCATGACCTCCGCCGACGGCGAGGTGCTCGACGTGCAGCACGCGCTCATGGCGGCAGCCGGCACCACGGTCGAGACGACGCGCTTCGTCGAGCGCTTCGCCTATTACGAGGTCGCCAAGTCCGCGTACCTGATGGTGCGCACGGGCGAGACGCGCAAGTACGGCAACGCGCTGCTCCGCAAGGGCGTCGTGGGGCACGCCTCGGCCTGAGGACACGCGTCGGGCCTGCGTCGGGATCACCCCGGCGTAGGCCCGACTCGCGCTCAGACCCGCTTGGTGGCGGCGACGGACGCGGCCTTGAGGTCGATGTACGCGTCGCCGACGCGCACGACGGGCTCCCGCTCGAGCTGGTTGCGCACGCCGCTCTGCGGATCGTTCGGCTTCTTGGGCACCAGCCGGGTCACCATCCCGACCATGATGCGGTCCTGGGGGGAGTGCACGACGTCGAACGACCACGCCCCGCCGGTCGGCGGCTCGCGGTGGATGCGGGTGAGCAGGTCGATGAGCGCGGGGTCGTCGGCCGACGTCGTGCGCTCAAGGGCCGCCCAGGCCTCGGCGGGGTCGACGTGCGAGAACGGGCTCGACACCGCCGTGCTCATCTTGCCGCCGCCCGGTGTGCGCCAACGACGCGACCACCAGATGAGCCCGATGACGCCCAGGGCGGTGATGAGGATGGGAGCGACGATCATGCCGAGCCCGCCCCGCACGCCGACGCTCTCGCGGCCGCCGCGGATGAAGGCCTCCGGATTGACGATCGCGAGGATGCCGATGCCGATGCCGATCAGGATCACGACGATCCAGATCCCCGTGCGGATCGGCGAACGCTCCGGCCGGAACAGGTCGGGGCGGGTCTTCAGGTACTTCCCGAATCCCATCCCCACGTCGTCGATGAGTACGTCAGTCATGCGGCAACCCCCTGTGGTGCGTGTGTCGGTACGGGCGTTCTGTCGCCCGTTCACTCGCTCGAAGATAGCGCGGGGCGCGGCATCGCCGAAGGGGGAGAACTGCCCATCCGGTCAGGCGGGGTCAGCGTCCGGCGGTCGATTCGCGCACGACGAGCTCGGCGGCGAACGGCGTCATGGCGGGCGGCGGTGCGCCGGGGTCGGCGAGCTGCTGCAGCAGGACGGCGCCCGCGGCGCGGCCGATCTCATAGCCGGGCTGGCGGATGCTGGTGAGGGGCACGACGCTCTGGTGGGCCTGGGCGACGTCGTCGAAGCCCACGAGCGCGATGTCGTCGGGCACGCGGATGCCGTGCCGCAGCAGCTGCGTGAGCACCCCGAGCGCCACCATGTCGTTGGCCGCGAAGATCGCATCCGGGCGCTCGTTTGGGGGCAGGGCGACGATGTCTGCCCCGGCGGTCAGGCCCTCCTCGGTCGTCAGGGCGGCGACGGTGACGACGTCGACGACGGCATCCGTCCCGTCCGCCGCCTGACGCAGACCCGCGAGCCGGTCGTTCGACTGACTGACCGTGTCGCTGCCCAGGAACAGCACCCGACGGCGCCCGAGCGACAGGAGGTGCTCGCCGGCGAGCCGGCCGCCCCCGACGTCGTCGAAGAGGACGGAGGCGACCTTGTGCGAGTCCCGGATCGGGCCGACGACGACCGAGCGGATGCCGCGGTCGGCCAGCTGCTCGAGACGCGGCACGACGTCGCCGAGCGGGTAGATGATGAGGCCCTGCACGCGGTGCGCCTCGAACATGTCGAGGTTGCGGCGCTCCTGCGCGTCGTCGCGGTTGCTGTTGCTGAAGAAGAGCGACCAGCCGCCCTCGCGCGCCACGTCTTCGACGCCGCGGGACAGCTCGTGGAAGTACGGCAGCCAGGCGTCGAGCAGGATGAGCGCGAGCGTCTTGCTCGACCCGGCGCGCAGCTGGCGGGCCGACTCGTTGGGCACGTAGCCGAGCTGCTCGATGGCCGCGCGCACGCGTTCCCGGCTGGCTTCGCGCAGCACGTGCGGGTGGTTCAGGTAGTTCGACACCGTCGACGACGAGACTCCGGCCAGGGCGGCGACGTCTTTGACGCTCGCGGGCATGGATCCTCCGTGTCGTGCCCGGCGCGGGAGGCCGGGAGGTGGAAACAGCGTAGCCGAGGTCATTGGCACGTTACAAGAATCGTCTTGACAGGCCGTAGACCGTCGGCATAGCGTGGCCAACATATCAGTTGGCACGTGCCAATTTGATCGAGGCGACGGTGCCGCACACCCGCCTCGCGAGGGGCGACATGAACATCGGCTGTCACGGGCTCGTCTGGACGGGGAACTTCGATGCCGACGGCATCCGCCTCTCCGTGGAGAAGACCAAGGAGGCCGGCTTCGACCTGATCGAGTTCCCCCTCATGGACCCGTTCGCGTTCGACGTCGCGGTCGCCAAGGAGGCGCTCGACGAGCACGGGCTGGCCGTGAGCGCCTCTCTCGGACTCTCCGAGGCCACCGACGTCACGAGCGCGGACCCCGAGATCGTCGCCGCGGGCGAGGCGCTGCTGCTCCGCGCCGTCGACGTGCTGGCCGAGCTCGGCGGCACCCACTTCTGCGGTGTGATCTACAGCGCCATGAAGAAGTACATGGAGCCGGTCACGCCCGAGGGTCTCGAGTCCAGCCGCCGTACGATCGCGAAGGTCGCCGACCACGCGGCGGAACGCGGCGTCTCGGTGGCACTGGAGGTCGTGAACCGGTACGAGACGAACGTGCTGAACACCGCGCGGCAGGCGCTCGCGTACATCGGCGAGATCGACCGCCCCAACCTCGGCGTGCACCTCGACACGTACCACATGAACATCGAGGAGTCGGACATGTTCGCGCCGGTCCTGGATGCGGCGCCGCACCTGGAGTACGTGCACATCGGCGAGAGCCACCGCGGCTACCTCGGCACCGGCTCGGTCGACTTCGATACGTTCTTCAAGGCGCTCGGGCGGATCGGCTACGACGGCCCCATCGTGTTCGAGTCGTTCTCCTCGGCGGTCGTCGCGCCCGACCTGAGCCGGATGCTGGGGATCTGGCGCAACCTGTGGACCGACAACGTCGAGCTCGGCGCGCACGCGAACGCCTACATCCGCGACAAGCTCGTTGCGGTCGACAGCATCCGCCTGCACTGACGGAGTGCGGAGGGGAAGCTGTGACCAAGATGTTATTACAGGTCTTCCCCTCCGCGCCGTCCTTAGATACATTTAGATACAACTTGCGCGGGCGACCGCGAAAAGACACAATTGATCCGATGTTTCGACCGATCGGGTCGACAGCAGTGATCAGGACCTTCAAGGAAGCAGGTGAGGCACGTGAGTGATCCCATCCTCAAAGTGGAGGGCATCAGCAAGGGATTCCCCGGTGTCCAGGCCCTCAAGGACGTCCACCTCGAGGTGCGCTCCGGCGAGGTGCTCGTGCTGGTGGGGGAGAACGGCGCCGGCAAGTCGACGCTGATGAAGATCCTCTCGGGCATCTACACCAAGGACGAGGGCACGATCTCGTTCGAGGGCCAGGAGGTCGAGCTCACCGGTCCGCTCCAGGCGCAGGAGCTCGGCATCACGATCATCCATCAGGAGCTCAACCTGATGCCCGATCTGACCGTCGCGCAGAACATCTTCGTCGGCCGCGAGCCGAAGATCGGCCCGTTCCTGTCGGAGCGCAAGCTCAACGCGCAGACCGCGGAGCTGCTCCAGCGCCTCGACATTCAGCTCAACCCGCGCCAGCGCGTCGGTGACCTCACGGTCGCCGAGCAGCAGATGGTCGAGATCGCCAAGGCACTGTCGTTCAACGCCAAGGTGCTCATCATGGACGAGCCCACCTCGGCGCTGACCGACTCCGAGGTCGAGACGCTCTTCGTGCTCATCGAGCAGCTCAAGGCCCGGGGCACCGGCATCGTCTACATCTCGCACCGCATGGACGAGCTGCGCCGCCTCGCCGACCGCGTGACCGTGCTCCGCGATGGGGCATACATCGGATCACTCGAGAAGTCTGAGATCAGCATCCCCAAGATCATCGAGATGATGGTCGGACGCCCGATCGACGAGGGCACGCGCCCCTCCGCTCGCGAGCACCTCAACGACCCGGTCGTGCTCGAGGTGCAGGACCTGTCGACCAAGAGCCTGCTCAAGGACGTCTCGTTCCAGCTGCACAAGGGCGAGATCCTCGGCTTCGCCGGCCTCATGGGCGCGGGACGCACCGAGACCGCGCGGGCGATCATCGGCGCGGACCCCAGCGACGGCGGCACGATCACGATCGGAGGCCGCTCGACCAAGATCAGCCAGCCCGCGGATGCCGTCAAGCACGGCGTCGGATACCTCTCCGAGGACCGCAAGCTCCTCGGGCTGATGCTCGAGCAGGACGTGACCTTCAACACGGTGCTCGCGTCGCTCGGCTCGTACGCCAACGCCCTCGGCTGGATGGGCGACGGCAAGGCCAAGAACCGCACCAAGGAGTACGTTCAGCAGCTGCGGGTCAAGACGCCCTCGGTCAACCAGGTCGTGAAGCTGCTCTCGGGCGGCAACCAGCAGAAGGTCGTCATCGCCCGGTGGCTGATGCGCGACTGCGACATCCTCATCTTCGACGAGCCGACCCGAGGCATCGACGTCGGAGCGAAGGAAGAGATCTACCGCCTCATGCAGCAGCTCGCTGAACAGGGCAAGTCCATCATCGTCATCTCGTCGGAGCTCCCCGAGATCCTCCGTGTCGCGAACCGCATCGCGGTCTTCGCGAACGGCCGGATCACCGGGACGCTGCGCAACGAGGAAGCCAGCCAGGAGAAGATCATGCAACTTGCAGCCCACGGGGAGGAAGACTGATGAGCACCCCACAGCAGCCCGGATCGTCGACGACGACGATCATCCAGACCGCGGTGAACGAAGACACGAGGAAGCGCGATGTCAGCGGCTTCCTCAAGCGCCAGGTCCAGCAGTCCCTCGCGTTCGGCACGCTGGTCGTGCTCTTCATCTTCTTCTCGCTCGCGAGCCCGAACTTCCTGACGTGGAGCAACATCTCCGGCGTCCTGCTCTCGACGGCCGTCATCGGCATCCTGGCACTCGGGACGACCTTCGTGATCATCACGGGCGGCATCGACCTCTCGCTCGGTACCGGCATGGCGCTCTGCGCGGTCATGACCGGCGTGTTCATCACGAACATGGGACTGCCCATCGTCGTGGGTGTGCTCGGAGGCATCGTCACCGGCATCCTGATGGGCCTCGTGAACGGCGTGAACATCGCGTTCCTGCGTCTGCCCCCGTTCATCGCCACCCTCGCGATGATGATGATCGCCGGCGGTCTCGCCCTGGTCATCTCGGGCGTCGCCCCGATCTACTTCTCGGGCTCCGCTCCCGACTTCAAGCAGATCGCCCTCGGCACCCTCATCCCGGGCCTTCCGAACGCCGTGCTCATCACGATCGTGCTCGCCGTCGTCGCGTACCTCGTGCTGTCGAAGACGCTGCTCGGCCGCTACACGTTCGCGATCGGCTCGAACGAGGAGGCCACGCGCCTCTCGGGCGTCAACACCCGTCGCTGGACGATCTTCGTCTACATGTTCGCGGGCGCCTTCACCGGCATCGCGGGCGTCATCATCGCCTCGCGCCTCGACTCGGCCCAGCCGCAGATCGGCACCGGCTACGAGCTGCAGGCGATCGCCGCGGTCATCATCGGCGGCACCTCGCTCCTCGGCGGGCGCGGCTCGATCCTCGGAACCGTGATCGGCGCGCTCATCATGAGCCTCCTGGTCAACGGCCTCCGGATCATGTCGATCCAGTCCGAGTGGCAGAACATCGTCGTCGGAATCGTGATCCTGATCGCGGTCTTCTTCGACTCGCTGCGCAACCGCGCACGCACCTGACCCCGGGGGCGGCACCGTGCCCGCCGCCTCCGATCGGCGAACCCGGCCGATGCACCCGCGGAGCGATCCGCACCGGCACACGCACCAAGAAAGTCCCTCACCGTCGGCTCCCGGGTCGACGCCCACCACAAACAACGGAGTTTCCATGAAGTTCGGCAAGAAGACCGCATTCGCGGCACTGATCGCCACGGCGGCGATCGCCGTCGCCGGGTGCTCGAGCAACGGCGGCGACGCGGGCAGCGGAGATGCTGGCAGCGGCGACGAGATGTACATCGCCCTCGTCTCGAAGGGCTTCCAGCACCAGTTCTGGCAGGCCGTCAAGAAGGGCGCGGAGGAGAAGGCCGCCGAGCTCGGCGTCCGCATCACCTTCGAAGGCCCGGCCGCCGAGACCGAGGTCGACGCGCAGCTGCAGATGCTGCAGACGGCCATCGACAAGAAGCCGGCTGCCATCGCGTACGCCGCCCTCGACCCCGAGGCCTGCGTCCCGTACCTCGACAAGGCCAAGTCGGCCGAGATCCCGGTCGTCTACTTCGACGCACCGTGCGACGGCGACGTGGGCCTGAGCCTCGCGGCCACCGACAGCAAGGTCGCCGGCGCGCTGGCGGCCGAGCACATGGCGGAGCTCATCGGCGGCGAGGGCGAGGTCGCGATCGTCGGCCACTCGCAGATCAACTCGACCGGTGTCGAGCGTCGCGACGGCTTCGTCGAGAAGATCGAGTCGGACTACCCCGACATCGAGATCGTCGACATCCAGTACGGTGACGGCGACCACCTGAAGTCGGCTGACATCGCCAAGGCCATGATCGCGGCGCACCCCGACCTCAAGGGCATCTACGGCACCAACGAGGGCTCGGCGATCGGCGTCGTGAACGCGGTCAACGAGCTCGGCCTCGAGAAGGGCGAGCTGACCATCATCGGCTTCGACTCCGGCGCGGCCCAGATCAACGCGATCAAGGACGGCACGATGGCCGGTGCCATCACGCAGGACCCGATCGGCATCGGCGCGCAGGTCGTGCAGGCCGCGTACGACGCCGCCAACGGCGACTCGGTCGACGAGTTCTACGACACCGGTTCGTACTGGTACGACAAGAACAACCTCGAGGACGAGGACATCGCTGCGGTTCTCTACCAGTGATCTGATCCGTCCCGAAGAAGCCCCCCGCCTCACGGCGGGGGGCTTCTTCATGCCCCCTCCCGCCGGGTCGAGCCACCCCTCTACGTGCGAGCCACCCCGTTTCGGGCGGTGCGCAGAGGGGTGGTTCGCACGAAAAGGGGTGGTTCGGCGTAGGGGGAGAGAGCGTCAGATGCGGCGGAGGAACGTGAGCTGCGACGAGGGCTCCACGATCAGCTCCTGGAGCGCGGCGTTGAAGGGCACGCCCGCGGGCGCCGAGAGGTGCGCCTGGAACGCCGCCTCGTCGCGATAGACCTCGTACACGAAGAAGCGGTCGGGGTCGTCGACGAGCCGGGTGGCGTCGAAGACGACGTTTCCCTCCTCGGCGCGCACACCCTCGGCGAAGCCGCGCAGCAGCTCGGCGACCCGGTCGCCCTGACCGGGCCGGGCGGTGAACGTGGCGTGCAGGATGGTGGGTTCGGCCATCGGGCCCTCCTCGGGGTCAGCGCGCCAGGTCGAGCAGGCGCGCGGGGTTGTCGTGCAGCAGGCGGTCAACGGCGGCTCCGCCGAGCAGGGTGCGCAGCCGCGGCACGTAGCGGTCGCCGAGATACGCGAGCCCCGGCATCCCGCCGTAGGCGATGTACCGCGTGCGGCGCGCGACGTCGCCTCCGAGGAGCACGCGGTCGCCGGCGCCGCCCTCGACCACCGCGGCGGTCAGGGCGAGGAGCTCGGCGTCGGAGCGGGTGCGCGCACGGGCCATGCCGTCGTAGCCGAGGTAGGCGCCGCGCTCGGCGAGCGAGAGGTGCAGGCCGGGGTCGGGGTCACGGTCGGCGTGGGCCAGGACCACCCGATCGGATGCCACGCCCTGCTCCGCGAGCAGATCGAGCACCTCGTGGGCGGCCGTGCAGAACTCGAGGTGCACCATGATCGCGGCGCCCGTCTCGCGATGGGCGGCCGCGAGGGCGTCGAGGGTGGTGCGTTCGAAGGCGCTGATGCGCCAGTAGTCGGTGCCGCCCTTGAGGATGCCGGCGCGCACCGGGGCGCCGTCGGGCGCGGCGGCGAGCGGCGCCGGGGCGGGGGCCGGCACCGCGGCATCCGCGACCGGCATCCCGACCTCGATGTCGCGCACGAACAGCGCGGTCAGTCGCTCCGCGTCCCAGGACCGGATCGGGTGGTCGGCGTCGTAGTGCGCCTCGCGGTGGCGTCCGGTCGTGGCGACCACGCGCAGGCCGGTCGCGGCACTGATGCGCGCCACCGCCTCGGGGTCCCGGCCGATGCCGAACGGGGTCGCGTCGATCATGGCGGCGAAGCCGCTGTCGCGCAGCAGTCCGGCCTCCTCGGTCGACAGCGCCTCGTCGTCGAGCTCGTCGCCCGGCAGCAACGGCGACACCTGGAACAGGTGCTCGTGGCAGTCCGTCGCCCCGAGCAGCGCCGGGGCGATGTCGCCGAGGACCGTGCGGATCATCGCCGCGCGAACTCCGCGGCGTCGGCGAGCCGCTCGACCATGTCGGGGGTCAGGTCGAGCTCGAACACGTCGGCGACCACCTGCGACCACCCGTGGATGAAGTAGCGCCAGCCGTCGACCACGTGCAGCGAGCGCGCCTGCTCCCGGGCCCGGGCCTGGTGCAGGAACTCCAGCGTGCCCCGGTAGTTGAACTCCCAGACGTACGCGTCTTCGGGGAAGACCACGTCGTCGGGCAGCGGCGACCCGGGCCGGTCCTTGCCGAGCCCGGTGGCGTTGACGATGACGGAGCCCGCCGGGGCGGCGGCGACCAGCGCGGCCGCTTCGGCCGGCGTGTCCGTGCGCACGTACCGGAGCAGCCCCTCGGCCGTGCCGTGCTCGCGGTGCACGGCCTCGAGGTGCTCGAGCGACGCGTCGTCACGGGCGGTGACGGTGACGCGGGCCGGGGCGTCCGCCCGCTCCGCGAGCGCCCAGCTGAGGGACGTCCCCGAGCCGCCGGCCCCGAGGATCACGACCTCGGCGCCCGTGCGGGCGAAGTGGTCGGCGGGGAGGAAGTCGTTCAGCGCGAGGTCGACCGTGAGCGGATCCTTCGCCCGGCCGATCAGGCGGTCGCCGCGCTTCGAGATGCTGGAGATCTCGCTGCACGAGACGGCGAACGGATCGAGCTCGTCGAAGAGGTCGGATGCCGCGGCGAACACGTTCATCTTGTGCGTGGTCACGAGGGCGCCGCGGTGGTTCGGATCGTCGCGGATCTGCTCGACCATCGCGACGTACTGCTCCGGCGTCGCGTCCATCGGGAGGTCGTGCCCGACGAGCTCGCGGGTCGGCAGCCCGAGCACGTCGGCCCAGCGGGGGAACACCTGCATGATCGACGACGATCCGGTGCTCACGCCGACGAAGCCCATGTATCCGGCGGAAGGGGTGGCGGTCATGGATGTCTCCTACGGGGCTTTCACGGGGTGGCGGGGCTCGTCGCCCCTCAGCACGGCGATCACGTCGTCGAGCGAGAGCGATCCCATGTTGTCGACGGCCTGGGTGGTCTGCGCCCCGAGGTGCGGGGTGACGATCACCCGGTCGGCGAGGGCGGGCGACAGCAGGGGGCTGTCCTTCGCGGCGGTGTCGCCGTCGAGGGTGTCGGCGGCGTAGCCGGCGAGGATGCCGTCGTGCAGAGCGTCGGCGACGGCGCGCTCGTCGATCAGGTCGCCGCGCGCCGTGTTGACGATGATGCTTCCGCGGGGCATGCCCGCGAGCCGGGCGCGGTCGACGAGCAGCTGCCCGCCCGGGGCGTGCAGCGACACGAGGTCGGCGCGGCGGAACAGCTCGTCGAGCTCGACCGGCTCGGCGCCGTTCTGCCGCACGAGGTCGGCGGGGAGGAACGGGTCGGCGGCGAGGATCCGGCATCCGAATCCGCTCAGCCGCTTCGCGACGCCCTGTCCGATGCGGCCGAAGCCGACGATGCCGACCGTCGCGGCGCCGAGCTCCCGCCCGCGGCGCACGCCCCAGTCGCCGTCGCGCACCCGGCGGTCGCCGTCGGGGACGAAGCGCAGGGCGGCGAGCATCAGGCCGACGGCGTGGTCGGCGACGGCGTCCGCGTTCGCACCGGGGGTGTTCGAGACGGGGATGCCGCGGCGTCGGGCCGCGTCGAGGTCGACCGACTCGGTGCCGACGCCGTAGCGGGCGATGATCTTGAGCCGCGGTCCGGCGTCGAGGTGCTCCGCGGTGATCGGTCCGGTGCCGGCGATCCACGCGTCGGCACCGTGCAGCAGCACGCGCAGCTCGTCGAGATCGTGGTGGGCGGGACCGCGGAGGATGCGGTGGCCCGCGATGGCGGCGCGCTCGACGAGGTCGAGGTCGCCGTCGGAGAACGAGCGGCTGGTGACGAGGATCACGGCCATCAGCGCGGTCTCCCCGCGAACCAGGGGGCGAGCGCGCTGTACGCGTCGGTGAAGCGCGCGTGCCGCTCGGCGTAGACCGCGTGGCGGGCGGCGTCGGGGATGAACTCGGCGGTGACCTCGCTCAGGGCGCGGGCGGCCGAGAACTCGGCCAGGCCCAGTCCGACCGCGCCCGTGACGGCCGCGCCGAGGCTGTTCGCCTCCTCGACGATCGTGCGCCGTCGCACCGGCACGCCCCAGACGTCGGCGAGCACCGAGAGGTACACGTCGCTCTGCGCGCCGCCGCCGACCGCGTCGATCCGGTCGATGGTCGCTCCCGAGTCGCGGAAGGCCTGGATGCACGTGAGCAGGTTGAATGCCGTGCCCTCGAGCACCGCGCGCACGAGGTGTGCGCGGGTGTGGTGGCGCGCCAGGCCGACGAACGCGCCGCGGGCGTCCGGGTCCCACAGCGGCGAGCGCTCTCCGAGCAGGTAGGGGAGGAAGTAGAGGTCGTCTGTGTCGACGTCGGCCGAGGCCTCGGCGGTGAGCCGGCCGGTCTCGGGATGCGCGGGGTCGGCCGAGAGCGCCTCCGAGATCCACTGGACCGACGCGCCCCCCGCCTGCATCGTCGCGGTCGGCACGAACGATCCGGGCACGACGTTGTCGAACGTGAAGGTGCGCATCGCGGGGTCGTGCAGCGGGGCGTCCGCGGCGAACGAGATCCACGACGACGTGCCCAGGCAGACGTAGGCGCCGTCCTCCGGCGCCACGACGCCGGAGCCGACCGCCGCGAGGGGGCCGTCTCCGCCGCCCATGACCACCTGCACACCCGCGTGCAGGCCGAGGGCCTCGGCCGCGGCATCCGTCAGGGGCCCGGCGACGGCGGTCGAGTCGAGGATCTCGGGGAACAGCGACGGGTCGAGGCGTGCGGCTCGCAGCACCTCGTCGGACCACGTGCCCGTCCGCTGGTCGTAGGCGTTGGTGCCCGAGGCGTCGGAGCGGTCGGTCGCGAGGCGCCCGGTCAGCCGCAGCACGATGAAGTCCTTCGCGATGCAGAAGCGGCGCACGCGCGCCCACACGTCGGGCTCGTTGTCGCGCACCCACATGATCTTCTCGACCGAGTACGTCGGGTTGAGGCGGTGGCCCAGGATGCCGTAGGCATGCTCGGCGCCCAGTGCCTCCTCGAGCTCGCGCTGCTGCGCCCCCGCGCGGGTGTCGGCCCAGATGATCGCCGGGCGGGCGGGCTCGCCGTCGGCGTCGAGCAGCACGGCGCCCATCATCTGGCCGCCCACGACGAGACCGGCGACGTCGGACGCCGCGGTGCCCGTCTTCTCGATCAGTCCGCGGGTCGCCCGGACGACGGCATCCCACCAGTGATTCGGATCCTGCTCGGCGACGCCCCCGGCGGCGAAGTGCGCCGGGTACGGCACCGTCACCGAGGAGACCAGCCGGCCGTCGTCGTGGTGGAGAGAGGCCTTGTTCCCCGTGGTCCCGAGGTCGTGGGCGATGATCATGGCGACCTCGGCTCAGGCGGAGTAGGGGCGGAGGTCGACGGAGCCCTCGGCGTCGCGGTAGGCGCGCGACCCCATGCCGTGCTCGAGCACCCAGCCGTAGTCGTGGCCGGCTCCGCCGGGGTAGACCGCGAGGAAGGAGTAGGGCTCGTCACCGGTGTTGACCGAGCGGTGAGCCCAGCCCGGCGGGATGTAGCCGATGGTGCCGGGCAGCATGTCGAGCCACTCCGTCCGCTCGCCGTCGAACATGAGCAGCCCGCCGCGGCCCTTCAGCGCGAGGTAGATCTCGCCCTGGTGGTCGGGGTGCTGGTGACCCTTGGTCATCCACAGCTCGCCGGACGTGTCGCCGGGCATGATCGTGGTGATCGACTGGGGGAGTTCGCGCTCGACCTCGGGCACTGGCGAACTGACGACGGTGTAGACGACCGGGTTCTCGCCCTCGGCCGCGGTCTTCCAGGCGTCGTGGTCGAGGAAGAGCCCCTCGAGGTCCGACATCCGCCGGGTGAGTGTGGGCCCCTCGGGGGAGAGCGTCAGCTTCTCGGCGTCGAAGGCGATGGCCATCGGGGCGATCGGCGGCGTGTGGTACTCGGGCATCGGTGCTCCTCGGTGCGGCGTGCGTGCGTCGTTGCGCGGCTGCGTCGACCGCAACCTGTCATTACAGGTGAGCATACCTGTTACTACAGGTTGGCGTCTACAGCAGGGCGCTCATCCGTGGGTCGGGGTGCGCGCGCGTGAGCGGCCGCGACCCGCGCCGGGGAGGATGCCGGAGCTACGCCTCCGCCCGGCGGGCGCGATACGCGGCGACGGCGTTGCGGTTGGCGCAGGTCGCGGAGCAGTAGCGCTTGGAGCGGTTGCGGCTCAGGTCGAGGGCGATCGCGAGGCAGGTGTCGTCGTCGCAGATCATCAGGCGGGACCCCTCGTCTGCTCGGATCACGTCGATCATCGCCATGGCGGTCTCGATCAGCACGCGCTCGGCGAGGGGGCGCTCATCGCCCACGGCGTGCAGGTGCCAGTCGGTGCCGCCGTGCCTCACCAGGCGCGGGGCGAGGTGGGTCTCGGCGAGCGCATCGTTCACGTGCGCGACCGTCTCGTCGCGGGGGGCGAGGAGCATCGCGCGCAGGCGGGGCCGGAGGGCGCGCAGCTCCTGCAGCTCCCGGTCGTCGCGGTCCAGGCGGCCGGTGTACGGGAACTCCTCGAGGAAGGCGTCCTCGTCGGCGAGCGTCTCGAGCGTCTGCGGATCCTCCGCGGAGTTCACGAGCCACACGGCCGCGCGGAGGGCGTCCGCTGTGTCATCGGTGAAGATCATGTTGACATCTTACATGCGAGCCGAGTAGCGTCACATCCCATGAGCACCATGACCAATGACAGCGCGAGGGTGCGCGGCATCCGCCTCGGCCTTCCGCTGGCGCTCGCCGCCGCCGTGTCGTTCGGCATGTCGGGAGCATGGGCCCGCGGACTGATCGACGCCGGGTGGACGCCCGGGGCGGCGGTCACCGCGCGCGTCTGGGTGGCGGCCCTCGTGCTGCTGGTGCCGGCCGTGCTGTCGCTCCGCGGGCGCTGGGGCCTGCTCCGCCGCAACGCGGGGATGATCGCGGCCTACGGCCTGCTCGCGGTCACCGCGACGCAGTTGTTCTACTTCCAGGCCGTCGCCGTCATGGACGTCGGCCTCGCCCTGCTGATCGAGTACACGGCTCCGGTCGCCGTCATCCTCTGGCTCTGGGTCCGCCGCGGTGAGCGACCCAGCCGCCGCAGCATCGTGGGGGCTGCCATCGCGTTCGTCGGACTCGTGCTGATGCTCGACATCCTCTCGGGCGCAGCCGTCAACGTACCCGGCATCCTCTGGGCGCTCGGGGCGATGGTGGGCGCCGCGACCTACTTCGTGCTGTCCGCGAAGGCCGACACCGGACTCCCGCCGCTCGCCCTCGCCGGCGGCGGACTCCTGCTCGGTGCCGTCGGCCTGACGATCGCGGGAGCGGTCGGGGTGCTGCCGATCGCCTGGACGACGGGCGACATCGCCTACCGCTTCGGCACCCTGCCCTGGTTCGTGCCCGTGCTCGCGATGGGCGTGCTGGCGACGGCCGTCGCCTACCTGCTCGGCATCGCCTCGACGCGGATGCTGGGATCGCGGCTCGCCTCCTTCGTCGCGCTCGCCGAGGTCGTCGCCGCCCTGCTCTTCGGGTGGTTGCTGCTGGGCCAGCTGCCCGACCTGCTGCAGGCTCTCGGCGCCGCCCTCGTGCTCGCCGGCGTCGTGGTCGTGAAGCTCGGCGAGCCCGCTCCGCGGGAGTTCATCGAGCCGTCGCCCGAGGTCTCTTCCGAAAAAGACCCTTCGTCTCGCTCCGCTCGCTCAGGGACCGGCTGAGGGCCCTTCGTCTCGCTTCACGGTTCCCGTGTGCATACGAAACGGGCGGGCCGACGAGAACGCGGGCCGAAAACCCCACCGTATGTATACACTCGATGCATGACTCTCTCCGTCGAGCGCACCACGGCCGGTGACCGTGCGTACGCGGCGCTGCTCGAGGAGATCCAGTCCGGCGCGCTCGCCGCCGGGTCGGTGCTCGGCGAGGTCGAGCAGGCCGCCCGCCTCGGCGTCAGCCGCACGCCCCTGCGCGAAGCCCTGCGCCGCCTCGCCTCCGACGGACTCGTGGTGCAGCAGTCGCCCCGGGTGACGGTCGTGGCCGACCTCGACGCGGGCGACATCCGCGAGTTGTTCGAGATCCGCCGCGCCCTGGAGGAGACGTCCGCCCGCCTCGCCGCCGCTCGGGGGGACTCCGGCGTGTTCGCCGCGCTCGCTGCGGAGTTCGCGCACGTCGACCTCACGGCATCCGAGGGACGCGACGCCTACTACGCGCTGATCGCCCGGTTCGACGCCGCCCTCGACGCGGCCGTCGCGAACGACTACATCGCCTCGGCGCTGCGTACCGTGCGCACCCACCTCGTGCGGGTCCGGCGGATGGCCCGCGACAAGCCCGCCCGGCTCGCCGCATCCGCCGCCGAGCACCGCACGATCGCCGAGGCGCTCGCCGCCCGCGACGGCGACCTCGCCGCCCACGCGACCCATGTGCACCTGCACAACGCGCTGGCCGGCATCCTCGACTCCCTCCCCGACAGCGAAGGACCCTCATGACCGTCACCCATCACGTCCGCGTGCACCGCAGCGACGAGAACCTCGCCCGCGAGGACCAGCTCGCCTGGAAGATCGCCGAGGTCGCCGCCGACCCGGTCGAGGTCGAGCCCGCCGTCGTCGACATGATCATCAACCGCCTCATCGACAACGCCTCGGTCGCCGCAGCATCCCTCACCCGTGCCCCGATCGTCGCCGCCCGCGCGCAGGCGTTCAGCCACCCGGTCTCGACCGGAGGCGCGGGCGCGAACCTCTTCGGCACCGCGCTCGACCGCCGCACGAGCCCCGAGTGGGCCGCGTGGGCGAACGGCGTCGCGGTGCGCGAGCTCGACTACCACGACACGTTCCTCGCGGCGGAGTACTCCCACCCGGGCGACAACATCCCGCCGATCCTTGCGGTCGCCCAGCACACCGGCGCCGACGGCCGGGCCCTCGTGCGGGGCATCGCGACCGGCTACGAGATCCAGATGGACCTGGTGCGCGCGATCTGCCTGCACAAGCACAAGATCGATCACGTCGCGCACCTCGGCCCGTCGGCCGCGGCGGGCATCGGCACCCTCCTCGACCTCGACGTCGAGACGATCTACCAGGCGGTCGGCCAGGGCCTGCACACGACGACCGCCACGCGCCAGAGCCGAAAGGGCGAGATCTCGACGTGGAAGGCGCACGCCCCCGCCTTCGCGGGCAAGATGGCCGTCGAGGCGGTCGACCGGGCGATGCGCGGGCAGACCAGCCCCGCCCCGATCTACGAGGGCGAGGACGGCGTGATCGCCTGGATGCTCGACGGCAAGGATGCCGCGTACGAGGTGCCGCTGCCCGCCGCGGGGGAGCCGAAGCGCGCGATCCTCGACTCGTACACGAAGGAGCACTCGGCCGAGTACCAGGCCCAGGCGTGGATCGACCTGGCCCGCAAGCTCGGCACCGCGAACCCGGCGCTCCGCGACCCGGACAACATCCAGGCGATCATCCTGCACACGAGCCACCACACGCACTACGTGATCGGCTCGGGGGCGAACGATCCGCAGAAGTACGACCCGACGGCATCCCGCGAGACGCTCGACCACTCCATCCCGTACATCTTCGCGGTGGCCCTGCAGGACGGCGGCTGGCACCACGTCGACTCCTACACGCCCGAGCGCGCCTCCCGCGCCGACACCGTCGCGCTGTGGCACAAGATCACCACGGCGGAGGATGCCGAGTGGACGCGCCGCTACCACTCCGAGGACCCCGACGAGAAGGCGTTCGGCGGTCGCGTCGAGATCCGCCTCACCGACGGCACCGCGGTCGTCGACGAGATCGCCGTCGCCGACGCGCATCCGCTCGGCGCCCGCCCGTTCGCCCGCGCGGACTACATCGCGAAGCTCCGGCTGCTGGCCGAGCCCGTGCTCGAGGCCGCCGAGATCGAGCGGTTCCTCGCGCTCGTGCAGCGCCTGCCCGAGCTCACCGCCGCCGAGGTCGCCGCGCTGTCGATCGTGGCGAAGCCCGGTGCGATCGACGAGTCCGCCGCGCCGAAGGGCCTCTTCTGATGCTGTACTCGACCGTCACTCCGGCCGAGAAGCGGCGGCTCTTCCGGGAGCGGCTCGCGCGCGGAGAGCTGCTGCGCTTCCCCGGCGCGTTCAATCCGCTGAGCGCCCGGCTGATCGCCGAGAAGGGGTTCGACGGGGTCTACATCTCGGGCGCGGTGCTCTCGGCCGACCTCGGTCTCCCCGACATCGGCCTGACCACCCTCACCGAGGTCGCCGGACGCGCGAAGCAGATCGCCCGCATGACCGACCTGCCCGCGATCGTCGACGCCGACACGGGCTTCGGCGAGCCGATGAACGTCGCCCGCACGATCCAGGAGCTCGAGGACGCCGGTCTCGCGGGCACCCACATCGAGGATCAGGTGAACCCCAAGCGCTGCGGCCACCTCGACGGCAAGAGCGTCGTCGACGAGGGCACCGCCGTCCAGCGCATCCGGGCCGCCGCCGACGCGCGCCGCGATGAGAACTTCCTCATCATGGCGCGCACCGACATCCGCGCGATCGAGGGACTGGATGCCGCGATCGACCGAGCGAAGGCGCTGGTGGATGCCGGGGCGGATGCCGTCTTCCCCGAGGCGATGCGCACCCTCGCCGAGTTCGAGGCGATGGCCGCGGCGCTCGACGTGCCGATCCTCGCCAACATGACCGAGTTCGGCAAGAGCGAGCTCTTCACGACCACGCAGCTGCAGAGCGCCGGGGTGAGCATCGTCATCTGGCCGGTCTCGCTTCTTCGCACCGCGATGGGCGCGGCGGGCCGTGCGCTCGATACCCTGAACGAGGAGGGGCATCTGACCTCCGCCCTCGGCGAGATGCAGCACCGCGCCGACCTCTACGAGCTGATCGACTACGAGTCCTACAACCGCTTCGACTCGGGCGTCTACAACTTCACCCTCGACGAGACGAAGCACACGAAGGAGTGAGCATGACCGAGTCCGACATCAAGAAGGGCCTGGCCGGCGTGGTGGTCGACACCACCGCGATCTCGAAGGTCAACCCCGAGACGAACAGCCTCCTCTACCGCGGCTACCCGGTGCAGGAGCTCGCAGCCACCCAGCCGTTCGAGGCGGTCGCCTACCTGCTGTGGCACGGCGAGCTCCCGGATGCCGCGCAGCTGGCCGAGTTCCGTGCGACCGAGCGCGGCCACCGCGCGCTCCGCGACGACGTGCGGGCGGCGATCGATCTGGTGCCGACTGCGGCGCACCCCATGGACGAGGTCCGCACGGCCGTCAGCCTCCTGGGGGCGACCGACCCCGACGCCGGCGGTTCGGTGCTCCACGCGGGCGGGACGCCCGAGCAGAACCTCGAGCGCAGCATCCGCCTGTTCGCGGCCCTCCCCGCGATCGTCGCCTACGGTCAGCGTCGCCGCCGCGGGCAGGAGCTCATCCCGCCGCGGGACGACCTCGACTACTCCGCCAACTTCCTCTGGATGACCTTCGGCGAGATGCCCGACCCGGTCGTGGTCGACGCGTTCAACCGTTCGATGATCCTCTACGCGGAGCACTCGTTCAACGCCTCGACGTTCACGGCCCGGGTGATCACCTCGACGCTGAGCGACCTGTACTCGGCGGTCGTCGGCGCGATCGGCGCGCTCAAGGGGCCGCTGCACGGCGGCGCCAACGAGGCGGTGCTGCACATCTTCGACGAGATCGGCACGGCCGAGAACGTGTCGGCGTGGCTCGACACGGCGCTCGCCGAGAAGCGCAAGATCATGGGCTTCGGCCACCGGGTGTACAAGAAGGGCGACTCGCGGGTGCCCACCATGAAGGCGGCCCTCGACACGCTCGTCGAGCACTACGGCCGGGCGGATGTGGCCGCCCTGTACGAGACGCTCGAGTCGGAATTCGTCGCGCGCAAGGGCATCTACCCGAACCTCGACTACCCCTCGGGGCCGGCCTACAACCTCATCGGCTTCGACACCCTCACGTTCACGCCGCTGTTCGTCGCCGCCCGGGTGACGGGATGGACCGCCCATGTGATCGAGCAGGCGGGGGCGAACGCCCTCATCCGCCCGCTGTCCGAGTACATCGGACCGGACGAGCGGCACGTGCAGGCCTGATCCGCGAGCGGCAGGAGGTCCGCCATCCCCACGGATGCCGGGCCTCCTGCCGTCTCGAGCGGCGGATGCCGTCAGCCGATGTTCTCCACGGCGGCGCGCGCCCGGGCACCGGTCTGAGCGGCCGTCCCGTCGTTGGACTCCATGGTGCGCCGCAGCACGGTGATGATGCTGCGGACCTCATCCGCGGCTCGCGTCCACCGGGCCTCCTTCGCCTGATACTCCTCCGAGACGCCGTCGGCGGAGTAGTCGGTCAGGGCGGACTTCACCGCCCGGTCCCGGTCGGCGATGAGGGATTCGAGCTGGCTCGCCACGCGGTCGAACTCCCCCTGGACCTCCTGCGAGGCGGCCACGCTGTAGGCGCGGCGATCGTCGTATGCCATGTCCGTCTCCTCGTCTCTCAGCGCGATCCGCTGAATCGGGCGGCATCGAAGGCGACGCCGCCCTCGGCCCCGCGGGTCTGCTCGGTCATCTCGGACTCGCCCTCGCGGAACGCCCGATCCATCCCGGAGATGCCCCCGAGGACGGCGGCGAGCGAGCCGTCGAGCTCGGCCGCCACCTCGTCGACCCGCCCCTTGAACCCGTCGAAGGCGGCCTTCGCCGCGCCCGCGTGGACCTTCATGAGCGGATCGGCCGCCACCACGAGCTGCTTCACGAGCGCGCCGAGCGCGTCGCTCGAACCCGTCGTCTGCGTGGTCAGGACGCTGAGCGTCTCCGATCCCATATCGAACTTCATACAGGTCGTCCCTTTCTTCGTTCACGCTCCGCCGCGTGTGCGGCGGTGTCGTCCCCCCCGGACTGAGACGGAAGCGTAACAGTCCCGAACGGTTCTCGGGTGCGTTCTCCACATGCTCCGCAAGTACACCGATGTACTCGGTTCGACTGCTGATCGTCGACGGACGCGGACATCCCGCGACGCTCATCGCTCGGCCGCTCGGCCGGTGACGGTCCCGCCGACAGGTGAAGGACGGCTGGCGGAACGACTCCGTCCGGGAGGTGTCGCACGAGTGTCCTCGCATGCAAACGGAATATCGATATGCGCGGACCGCATGTCCGAGGACGTGTATAGACTCCCCGATCGTGACCGCGCGGCAGCCGCGCAGAGGGGGTTCCATGGACGCTTCAGCCCGGGCATCGACGGGTGTGGACCCCTTCGTGTTCAGCATCCGCGCCTCCGCCCGGAGCCGGATGCTCGCCCTCGCTCTCGACGCTGTGATCGCGCTGACGCCCTTCGTCGCCGCGACCGTCTGCGCCGTCACGGGCGATCCTGCGAGCGCCCTGCTGTGGATGCTGGTCGGCGCGGGCATCGCGACGGGGACGGGCGTGGTCCTGGCCCGGGCAGGACGCTCCGCCGGGTGCCTCCTCACGCGCATCCGCGTCGTCGAGCGCTCGAGCGCGACCCCGTCCGGGCGGCGGCTGCTCCCCGATGTCCGTGCGCGAGCGATGGTCGCCTGCGACCTGCGGCGTGGGCGCGATCCTCTCGCCCCGGCGGTCGCCGGGTTCCGGTTCCCCGAACGCACCTCTGAGCCCACCCCGAGCGCGCGTGCGGTCACGAACGCGATCGCCCTACTCGATTCCGGGCAGCGGGTGCCCTTCGCCCGCGGCCTCGTGATCGGGCGGCATCCGACCCCGGGCACCCGCAGCGATCAGCGCTTCTCCTGGCCCGACCTCTCGCGCACGCTCGCTCGCACCCACGCCCGTCTCGAGTGGGACGGAGAGCACGTCTGGGTGTCGGATCTCGGGTCCGTGAACGGCTCGATCCTCCAGACGGGTGCGGAGCGCACCCGGCTCGAGCCGTTCCTCGCCGTGCGGATGCCGACGGACGCGGTGCTGTGGCTGGGCGAGCGCAGTCTGACCATCGCCGGGACGCGGAGGGCAGCCCGAGTGGCGGCGACGGGAGCAGCCGATGCCTGACCTCCGCGACCGGACGTTGATCGAGGAGGCCCGGACGCAGCGCATGAGACTGGGGTCTGCGCTGCTGTACGGTCGCGTCGACGAACGCCGCTCGGTGAACGACAATCTCCGTCGGCTCGTCGGCTCGCTGGTGGTGGCCGCGCTCGCGTGCGCCGTGTGCGTGGGAATCTCGTTCGTGTCGGATCTGCTCGCGACGCAGGCGGCCGAGAAGGCGGCGAGCGGCATGGTCGCAACGACCGGGACGGATGCCGAGGCGGACGGCGGCGACGACGGCTCGGGGGCCCGACCATGAGCGGATACACGCGGATCACGGTCAGCGGCTCCGCGCGGCGGACGGAGGTCGCCCTCGCGAGCGCCGAGCCGCTCGGCGCCGTGCTGCCGCAGCTCATCGACCTGCTCTCCGAGCCGACCGGCACCGGCGGGCGCCCGCTCGTGCTGGTCGACGCCCTGGGACGCCCGCTCGATCCGGACCGTTCCCCTCGGGACCAGGAGCTCCGTGACGGCACGCTCCTCCAGCTCCTCCCCTTCGATGCCGCGCCCCCGCCGCCGCTCGTGATCGACGTGGTCGACGTCGTCGCCGAGGAACTCGCCGAGCGCCGCGACCGATGGGACGACCGTGCGCGGCGGGCGGTCGGTGCGGTGCTGGTCGCGATGTCGACGGCCGTGGCAGCGTCGGCTCTGCCCTCGCCGCCGCCCCTCGACGTACCGGTGACGCTCGCCCTGCTCGCGCTTCTCGTGGCCGGCGCCCTGGGTTGCGGTCTCGCCGGCGCCCGGGGACTCGCGACGCTCCTCTGCGCCGGCGCTCTCGGAACGGTGCCCGCTCTGGCGCTGCACCTCGCCGAGATCTCCCTGGAGCCGACGCGGGGAGCGGTACCGGTGACCGGGGCCGCGCTCGCCGCGTCCGTGGTGCTGCTCGTCGGCCGAGGTCTCGGTTCCCGATGCCGCGGGGCCGTGCTCGGAGGCGCGGTCGGGGTGGTGCTGTTCGGCGCGCTCCTCCTGGGGCTCCTCGCGGGCGCGCCGGCCGGACAGGCGGCCGCGGTCGTCGGAGTGCTGGCCGCCGCGTTCGCGGGTGCGGTGCCCTGGGCGGCTCTCTCGGTCTCCGGGCTGACCGATCTGGACCACCGCGCCGCAGAGGGCGCGGAGGTCGGCCGCCTCGAGACGGTGACGTCGATCGGTCACGCGTACTCGGCGCTCACCTGGACCGTCGCCGCGCTGGCGGTTGCGCTCGCCGTCTGCGGGGGGATGCTGTGGGGAACGGGAGAGACGTGGAGCCGTCTCCTCGCGGTCGCCCTCGCCGGTGCCGCCGTGATGCGATCACGCGCGTTCCCCGTGCGGTCCCAGGGCCTGCTGCTGTGGGCGGCGGGCCTCTCCGTGGCCGGCATCGCCGCGGCATCCGCACTGGGCACCGTGCCGAGCGGGGCGCTGGTCCTGGGCTGCCTCGTCCTGGCGGCCTCCGCGAGCGTGGGGGCTCTGGTCCGCCCTCGTCCGCATCGACGGGCGCGTCTGCGGGCCGTCGGAGACGCCGTCGAGACCGCGGTCGTGGTGTCGCTGCTGCCCCTCGCCGTCGGCGTCTTCGGCGTCTACCCCGATCTGCTCGGCATGTTCGGGGCAGGGGCGTGAGGGTGCTCGACCTCCCGGGGATCCCGCGCGCGCTCCTGGGCGGCACGGCGGCCTTCCGCCGGCACCTCGACTGGGACCGGGCGATCCGCACGCCGGTCGCGTCCGTCCGGCGCATCGGGGTCGTCCACCTCGTCGGCGAGGCGGGAGCCACCATGCTGACGCACGAGCTGGTGCGCGCTGCGGTACGCCGACGGCAGGGACCCGTGCTGGCGGTGGACCTCTCCGAGACCGGACGGCTCGCGGGACGGCTGGGCGTTGTCGGGACCACCGAGGTGCGCGGGAGGCGGCTGATCCGGACGAGTGCCGAAGCGGAAGCGGCGCTGCAGCGCATCGGGCCGAGGGTGTGGGGCGCACGGCCCCATCCCGGGGGAGGGGTCGCGGACGCCTGGAGCCGTCACATCGCGCCCGTGATGCGGTTCCACGAGATCGCGATGGTGGATCTCGGCCGGCGCGATCCGGAACGCGATCTCGAGGCGGCCGCGGCGCTGTGCGACGGCGTGTGCGTCGTCGCCCCGGCGGAGCGGCGAGCGGCCGAGGCCGCCCGGGTCGTCGCCGAGGCAGTGGCGGCGATGCCCGAGCATCCCTCGACGGTGCTCGCTCTCGTGGATCGCGAGGGGACCGCTCGAGGAGTGCCGCGCACCATCCGCGCGCACACCGGGCTCCCCCTGGTGCAGGTGCCCCGGGATGCCGGGCTGGCGCACGGAGGCGTCGCACGGAGCCTGGCGGCACGTCAGGCGATGCTGCAGCTCGCGGCACTGCTGATCGCGGCGCCGTCGACCGAGGAGGACGCGGCATGACGCGCGAGGTGGTGCACCGTCCGGCACGATCGACCGCGCCGCCGGCCGATCCCCAGCCCCTGGTGCTGGCGCCCCCGCCCGCCGCCGACGACAGCGCGGCCGGGTTCCCGCTGCAGGCGGTGCTGCCCATCGTGGGCAGCCTGTCGTCGATCACCATGATGGTGCTGCTGCGAGGGAACCCGATGTTCGTCGTCATCGGCGCCGTGATCCTGGTGGTCGCCCTGGTCGGCGGCATCGGCCTGGCGTTCACCGCGCGGGGTACGGCGGTGCGGCAACGGCGGCTCCAGCGCGAGCGCTACCTCGACCATCTCGAGCGCGTGCGCTCCGACCTCCGCGAGCGAGCGGGGGATGTCCGCGCGGAGGCGCTCCGACGGCATCCCGCGCCCGGGGCGTTGATCGACGCCGGACACGACCCGGCGCGACGGTGGGAGCGCCGGCCCGGCGACGCCGATTTCCTCGACGTCCGGGTGGGAGTGGCCGATCTCCCTCTGCTGCCGCTGTCCCTGCCCGAGGAGACGAACCCGGTGGCGCCCTCCGATCCGATCATGCGGGCGGCGGCGAGCCGCCTCGTCGACGCGGGCCGCATCGTGCAGCGGATGCCGGCGACGATCGATCTCGCGGTGGGCGGACAGGTCGCGATCATCGGCGGACGGGCGGAGGTGCTCGGCACGGCGCGCGCCCTGGCGGCGCAGATCGCGACGTTCCACTCCCCGGAGGAGGTGCATCTCGCCGCGGTGATCCCGGCGTCCGCCCTCCCGGAGTGGCGCGGCTTCGATCTGCTGCCCCACGCCCAGGCTCCGCAGGCCGACCCCAACCGGGTGCTCTCGCGACGGGTGGCGCCGACGTTGGACGACCTGATGTCGACGATCGGCGGCGAGATCCGGGATCGTGTGGCCGCGGCGACCGCTGCACGACGCGCGGGGCGGACGTCCCGACCGGTGCGGCTGGTGCTCTTCCTGGACGAGGGGGACGGAGTCGCGACGCCGATCCCCCGGTGGGACCCGATTCTCCGGCTCGCCGACCTGGGCATCACGGTCATCCACCTCCTGGACGACCGGCTCAAGGAGCCGGGCGAGGTCTCGGCGCGGATCGTGATCGACGACGCCGGTCGCATGACGATCGCCGGCGCGGGACGCGAGCCCGTGGACGGAGTCGTCGGGGATGCCGTCGAAGCCGCCCTGCTCGACACCATCGCCCGTCCGCTCGCCCCGCTGCGGCTCACCCGGGCGTCCGCGTCCGAGGCCTCCGAGACCGCGATCCCGGATCTCGGAGGGATGCTCGGCGTCGGCGATCTCCTCGAGCTCGACACGCGGCGCTCCTGGGCCCCGCGCACCGGGGCGGACTTCCTCCGGGTGCCGCTCGGCGTCGACGACCGGGGCGATCCCGTGCTGCTCGACCTCAAGGAGTCCGCCCAGCTGGGCATGGGACCGCACGGCATCTGCATCGGCGCGACGGGGTCGGGCAAGAGCGAGCTGCTGCGCACGCTCGTCCTCGGTCTCGCGACCACGCACGGGCCCGACGACCTCAGCATGATCCTCGTCGACTACAAGGGCGGAGCGGCGTTCGCGCCGTTCGCGCGCCTGCCCCACATCGCGGGACTCATCGACAACCTGGCCGATGATCCGCAGCTGATCGAACGCGCCCGGGCGAGTATCAACGGCGAGGTCGTGCGGCGGCAGCAGCTCCTCAAGAGCGCCGGCGATGCGGCATCCATCACCGAGTACCGCCAGCGCCGGGAGGAGCGTCCCGACCTGCCGGTGCTGCCGCACCTCTTCCTCGTGATCGACGAGTTCGGGGAGCTGTTGACGGCGGAGCCCGACTTCGTCGACCTGCTGCTGACCATCGGGCGCATCGGACGCTCGATCGGCGTGCACCTGCTGCTGTCGAGTCAGCGCATCGACGCGGGCCGGCTGCGCGGACTGGACACCTACCTGTCGTACCGCCTCGGTCTGCGCACGTTCTCGACGGCCGAGAGCGCTATGGTGCTCGACACGGCGGACGCCTTCCACCTTCCGGCCATTCCGGGCTACGCCTATCTGAAGGTCGACACCTCGGTCTACACCCGCCTGCGCGCGGGGTACGTCTCGGGGCCGGCTCCCGAGAGCGACCTGCCCGAGACGGATGCCGACGACGAACCGCGGGTGCGGGTGATCCCGCCGTACGACGCGGTGCAGCCTCCGACCGTCGCCGAGGGCGAGCCGGTGGTCCCGGTCGCCGCGACGCGCTCGGGGCGCACGCTCATGGAGGCGGTCGTGGAGCAGCTCGCCGCCGCCGCCCCTCGCACCGCTCCCGTCTGGCTGCCGCCGTTGCCGACCGTCCTCGCACTGGGGGCGGTGGCGGCGGAGGCGGGATCGGAGTCGCCTCCGACGGCCGTCCTCGCCTCCGCGGCGGTCCTCCCCGCGCCGGCGATGCCCGGGCTGCGTCTGCCGATCGGGCTGCTCGACGAACCCGCCCAGCAACGCCAGGGCGCCTGGATGCTGGACCTCGCGCGGTCCGGAGGGCACGTGACGGTCATGGGCGCGCCGCTGTCGGGCCGGTCGACGTTCCTCCGCACCCTGGCGGCGTCGCTCGCGCTGACCCGCACGCCCAGGGAGGTCAGCGTGTACGGCCTCGACCTGACGGGCGGCGGCCTCGGCCGCATCGAGGGGTTCCCGCACGTCGGCGGGGTCGCGACGCGGGGGCATCGGGAGCGCATCGGACGGATGCTGGAAGAGCTGACGGTGATGCTGCGCGTCCGCGAGGAGGTGTTCCGGACGGAGGGGCTCGACTCCGTGGAGGACATGCGCCGTCGGCATGCGGCGGGACGCCTTCCGCAGCTCCCCTCCGCCGACGTCGTGCTGCTCGTGGACGGCTTCGGCGCGCTGCGCGGTGAGTTCGAGGAGTTCGAGCAGCCGGTGGCGGGACTGCTCGAACGCGGCGGGAGCTACGGCATGCACGTGGTGGCCACGATCACCCGATGGAACGACGTGCGCGGCAACCATCAGAGCCTCATCGGTACCCGCCTGGAGCTGCGTCTGAACGACGCGGGCGAGTCGCAGCTCGCACGCAAGCTCTCCTCCTCGCTGCGTGTCGACGAGCCCGGACGGGCACTGACCGACGGCCTCCTGTTCGCCCAGGTGGCGCTGCCCGTGCGCGAGGAGAGCGAGGCGTCGGCCGTGGGGGAGGCGCTCGAAGCGCTCGCGCAGAGCTCGGCCGAGGCGTGGGCCGGGCCCGAGGCTGCGCCCATCCGCCTCCTTCCCGAGGACCTCGATCCCGCCTCTCTCGCGGATCCCGGAGGCGGCCCGGCGGTGATCCCGCTCGGGCTCCGGCAGGACACGATGAAGACCGCGGCGCTCGACCTCGCCCACGCCGACCCTCATCTCCTGCTGCTCGGTGACACAGGATGCGGCAAGACGACGACCCTCCGCGGGATCATCCGCGGCGCCGTCGCCCGTCACACCCCCGAAGAGCTCGTGATCGCACTGATGGACGTGCGCGGCGGCTTGGCCGACGACATCCCCGAGGAGTATCTGGGCGGGCACGCGGCCTCGGCTCCGCTCGCCCGGCAGCTCGCCGCGTCGATCGCCGTCGAGCTGGAGAAGCGTCAGGCGGCTCGGGGCGGCGGACCGCGTATCCTGGTCGTCGTCGACGACTTCGACGTGCTGGCGGCCGGAGGGATCGAGCCGCTGCGACCGCTGCTGCCCTATCTCGCGTCCGCGCGCGACCTGCGGCTCAACGTGATCGCCACCCGCCCGGTGCTCGGCGCGTCCCGGGCGCTGTTCGACGCCTCGCTCCAGGCGGTGCGCGACACCGGCGGGTCCCTGCTCCTCATGAGCGGGGACCGGTCCGAGGGCGCGTTGGCGCCGCGTCTCTACGCCGAGCCGCTGATCCCCGGACGCGCCCGGCTCGTGCGCCGCGGCGGCGCGCCGACCCTGGTGCAGGTCGCCCGGTTCGAGTGACCGCAGGCCGGGGTGGATGCCTCAGATACGGGCTATCGGTATATCGATATGCCCACGAATGACTACAGTATGATGTTCTGCGTGAACGCCAGCGAGAGCCCGGAGAACCCGCAGCCCATCGAGCCCGCGGAGCCTGCTCCGCCGGCTCCCCAGTCCGAGCCGACCCCGCCGGCTCCCCAGTACGAGTCGACCCCGCCGGCTCCCCAGTCCGAGTCGACGCCGGCTCCCGAGTCCGAATCGACACCACCGGGTTCCGCGTCCGAGTCGACACCACCAGGTTCCGCGTCCGAGTCGACGCCACCGGCTCCCGAGCCCGCGCCCCAGTCGACGGCGGCTCCCGCGTCCGAGTCGACACCACCGGGTCCCGCGTCCGAGTCGACACCACCGACACCCGGCATCCCGTTGATGGCGCCGGGCGAAGCCGTCCTGGGCGAGCCGCATGCATCCGGACCCCACGTTCCTGCCGGCGGCTACGCGGCGCAGGGGGAGGCTCCCCACATCGCGGTGCCGGGAAGCCCCGGCGCTCCCGAGGACTTCGGCCCGAATCAGAAGCTCAGCAAGGGTGCGTGGATCGGGATCATCGCCGGCGCGCTGATCGTGCTCCTCGTGGTCGCGGCGATCATCGTGGTGCCCCTGCTGGCTCGGGGGAGCGCGGGGTCGGACGGCGCGGGCGCCGGGGACGGCGGTTCCCCGCCCCAGGGTGCGTCGACACCGGCCGAGTACGTCGAGGGGTATCTGCAGGCCGTCGCAGACGGCGATGCCGAGGCAGCGCTGGAGTATGTCGATTCGTCGAGCTACAGCGACGTGCTGCTGACCGACGAGGTCCTGAAGGCCTCGCGCGAACTCGGGGCGATCGACGATATCGAGACCGGTGAGCCCTCCGAGCCGAAGGACGAGTACGACCCGGTCACGGTTCCGGTGACCTTCACGGTGGGCGGCGAGGAGGTGTCCACGGAGTTCAAGGTCTATCAGAGCAGCTACGACGGGGAGATGAGCATGTACGACGGGCTCGTCACCATCGGCACGTATGGCTTCGAAGGACTGGGGCTGACGATGAACGGCGTCGAGGTCAGTGACGAGAGCCTCGCCGTCTTCCCCGGAACGTATGAGCTGGCTCTCGACGTCGAGGGGTTCACGATCGACAAGGGGCCGACCTTCGTCATCGCCACCGACGACGACGCCGACGCCCTGTACGACGCGCGACCGGTGTTGAGCGAGGAGGGGGCGGCGACCTACCGCGAGCTCGTCTCGGCGTCGTTGCGGGAGTGCCTGGCCATGAAGACGCTCAGCACGCCCTGCGGCATGGACGTGTCGCAGCATGAGCAGGACGGGTTCACCCCGGTCGACGGCAGCATCACGCGGGCGCTGACGGCGGAGGGCGAGTCCACTCTGGCGGCGCTGAAGGGCGACATCAGCGAGCGGGCGGTCGTCAGCAGCTTCGACGCCATCCACACCGAGATCGTCCTGGTCGCGCAGAACGCCGCCGGTGATCAGGCGAACTTCACGGTGCTGTTCGGGGCGGGTCTCCTCACGCCGAAGGTCGACTTCGCTGCCGAGGAGCCCACGGTCGTCTGGGAATGAGCGGCTTGCGACCGAAGGGCCCGGTGTCCGTCTCGGACGCCGGGCCCTCCGGCGTGAAGGCGCGATCCGGCCGTGGGACCTCGACCCGGAGCGAGACGGTCGGGGCGCCGGCTCGGTCGGTCAGCGCGAGAGCCAGGGGCGCAGCATCCGCGTCACCCACGGGAGCACCGTGTACGTCATGATCGGGGTCAGCACCAGGGTGGTCACGAGCACGCGCAGCCAGATCGGCACGGCATCCCATCCGGGAACGGGCGAGACCGCGTAGCTGAAGACCAGGTTCACCGGGAAGAAGCCGAGCCAGATCGACACCGCCTGCTTCCAGCGCGGAGGGGACTTCACCACCGTGACCTCGGCCGTGCCCGTGGAGGTGGGGAGCGTGACGGTGCCGGTGGTGGGTTCGTCGAACCAGCCCTCGATGCCGGTGCGGCGGCGGGAACGCTCGCTGCGCACGAAGCCCTCGCCCATCGACAGCCACCAGCCGCGTTCGCCCGACTGCTCCCATGCGGTCAGGGTCGACTCGTCCGTGAAGCGGTACAGCATGTGCCACACGTTCGTCTCATCGCCGGAGCGGACCCAGCCCGATCCGAGGAAGCCGGGGTACTTGTTCGCGAGGTTCACCCCGGTCTGCACCCAGGCGGTCGCCTCGGCGATGCGCGCGGGGTCGACCTCGCGGCGGATGGACACGGTGATGGGATCGCTGGACATGGTCGGTCCTCGGAGAGCGGGCGGCCCGGGTCGCGGGCCCGCCGGGCGAGACGGACGCGCCGGGGTTCGGGCGCGTCGTCGATTCTATTCGCGGCGGATGTCGGGCAGGTTACGGCGGCGGGCGCAGAATGGGGACATGAGCGCACGCAGCGAAGCGGTTCTGATCGACCTCGTCCGCACGCCGGTCGGACGCGGCAAGCCGGGCGGTGCGCTGTCGGGCGTGCACCCGGTCGACCTCGCCGCCGGCGTGCTGACGGCGCTGCTCGACCGCTCCGGACTCGAGTCGCAGCAGCTCGACGACGTGCTCCTCGGATGCGTGAGCCAGGTGGGCGACCAGTCCTCGAACATCGCGCGGCAGGCGGTGCTCGCGGCCGGGTTCGACGAGAGCGTCCCCGGCGCCACGATCGACCGGCAGTGCGGGTCCAGCCAGCAGGCCGTGCACCTGGGGGCGCAGGGCATCATGGCGGGCGCCTACGACATCGTCATCGCCGGCGGCGTCGAGTCGATGAGCCGGGTGCCACTCGGCTCGTCGGCCGCCGGCGGATCGCCGATGTCGCCTCGGCTGCGCGCCCGCTACCCCGAGGGGCTCGTGAACCAGGGGGTCTCCGCCGAGCTGATCGCGCACCGCTGGAACCTCGGACGGGAGGTGCTCGACGCCTACGCCGCGGAATCGCATCGTCGGGCGGCGGACGCCTGGGCGTCGGGCTTCTTCGATCGCACCGTGATCGGGGTCGAGGAGGCTCCGGATGCCGTGACCGACGAGACGGTGCGACCGGGCACCTCCGCCGAGGGCCTGGCGGCGCTGTCTCCGGTGTTCCGGACGGACGCCCTCGCCGACCGCTTCCCCGACCTGGACTGGCGCATCACGCCGGGAAACTCCTCGCCGCTGACCGACGGCGCCTCCGCCGCGTTGCTCATGAGCGCGGAGCGCGCCGCGTCGCTGGGGCTCGTTCCGCGCGCCGGCATCCGCTCCTTCGCCGTCGTGGGCGACGATCCGCTGATGATGCTCACCGGCCCGATCCCCGCGACCCGCCGCATCCTCGAGCGGTCGGGTCTCACGATCGACGACCTCGACGCGTACGAGGTGAACGAGGCGTTCGCGTCGGTGCCGCTGGCGTGGGCCGCCGAGGTCGGAGCCGATCCCGCGAAGCTCAATCCGCGGGGCGGGGCGATCGCCCTGGGGCATGCGCTCGGATCGTCGGGAACACGCCTCCTCGGCACGCTCGTCGACCACCTGCACGCGACCGGCGGACGCCTCGGCCTGCAGACGATGTGCGAGGGCGGGGGCATGGCCAACGCCCTGATCGTCGAGCGCTTCTAGATCGTCGCGCTCCGATCGGTCCGCCGTCAGGCCGTGCTCCGGCGTCGGCGGGGCGCGGCCGACCGGGGCGGGATGGCCCGCATGTGCTCGCGGACCAGGCCGAGCGTCTCGGCCAGCGACGCCACGTGCGCGCGGTCGAGGGGGGCGAGCAGGAGCTTGCGGAGCAGGTCGATGTGGCCGGGGAACACGTCGGCGAGCACGGCGCGCCCGCGCTCCGTGATGGTGAGCGTCACCCCCCGCTCGTCGTCGGCGGAGGGTGCACGGGTCACGAGCCCCATCTTCTCCAGCAGGCCAGCCTGGTGCGTGAGGCCGCTGCGGCTGTAGACCACGCCGTCGGCGAGAGCGGTCATGCGCTCGCTGCCCTCGGGCGAGTCGCCCAGGCGCGCGAGCAGCTGGAACTGGACGTAGCTGAGGCCGCCGGCTTCGCGGAGCTGCTGTTCGACCGCGTGCCGGAGCAGGCTGCTGACCTCGATGAGCGCGAAGTACGCGTCGAGTTCGGCGGGGTGGAGCGGGGCGTCGGCATCGGGCATGACTCCATCCTACGTGCTTCGATCTCGAATTAGTTGCTTCGATCTCGAAGCAGTGCTACGGTCGCTATGTGCTTCAACTTCGAAGCATTTGAGCGAAAGAAGAACGATCATGATGAAGGCAGTGCGTTTCCACGAACAGGGCGGTCCCGAGGTGCTCCGCTACGAGGACGTCGAGATCCCCGAACCCGGAGCGGGGGAGGTGCGTCTGCGGGTCGCCGCCTCGGGCTTCAACGCCGCGGACAGCGGCATCCGCGCCGGCACGCTCCCGATTCCGGTGACGCTGCCGCACACCCCGGGGTACGACGTCGCCGGCATTGTGGATGCGGTGGGCGCCGAGGTCGACGGCCTCGCGACCGGCGACGCGGTCATCGGGTTCCTGCCCATGACCGGAGACGGCGCGGCCGCCGAGTACGTCGTCGCCCCCGCCGCCGCCCTGGTGGCGGCCCCCGCCCGCACTCCGCTGGTCGAGGCCGCCGCGCTGCCGTCCGTGGCGCTCACGGCGTGGCAGGCGCTGTTCGAGCTGGCCCGGATCCAGGAGGGGCAGCGCGTCCTGATCGTCGGAGCCGGGGGCACGGTCGGCGGGTACGCCGTGCAGCTCGCGCACCGGGCGGGAGCGCACGTCATCGCCACCGCGAGCCCGCGCAGCCGCGCGGCCGTGCAGGCCGCCGGCGCCGACGAGGTCGTCGACCACACGTCCGCATCGGTCCTCGAAGCCGTCGTCGAGCCGGTCGACGTGCTGCTGAACCTCGCGCCGATCGATCCGGAGGAGTTCGCGTCCCTCGTCGGGCGCGTGCGGCAGAACGGCGTGGTTGTGAGTACCACGGCGTGGATGACGACGCCCGGAGACGAGCGCCGGGGCGTGCGCGCAGAGACAGTGTTCGTGCGCAGCGACCGGGAGCAGCTCGCCCGGCTGGTGGCGCTTGTCGACGAGGGGCGGCTGCAGGTCGCGGAGACGCGGCACGTGCCGCTCGCCGAGCTGCCCTCCCTCCACGAGGCGGCGAGCGCGGGCGCACTGCGGGGCAAGGTCGTCGTCCTCCCGCCCGCGGCCTGAGCTCCCGGCATCCGATCCGCCGTGCCGAAACGGAGAGACCCCCGCCGACCCGATTTCGGCGGGGGTCCGGGAGCGAGATGCGCTCACCGTGGCGCGGAAGCCTGTGACTACCCGATCCGGTCTGAGTCCGTCCGCGCTCCTGCAGTTGTAACCCGGCGAGATGACGCGCCGGTGAACGCCGCCCGAACGCCACCAGCCCGCGAGATACATGGAAGGCCTAGTAAATATGCGGGCGTCCACGTAAACTGGCGATGTGCCAACGACGGCACGAAGGGACGTCGCAAAATGACTCGCACCATTCCGCACTTCGTAGGCGGATCGCCTCTGACTCCGAGCGAAGGCCGCTTCGCGGACGTGTTCGACCCGAGCACCGGCGCGGTGCAGGCCCGGGTGCCGCTCGCCTCCGCCGACGAGGTGCGCGCGGCCATCGCGAACACCGAAGAGGCCCAGGTCGCGTGGGCCGCGACCAACCCGCAGAAGCGCGCCCGGGTGCTGCTGCGCTTCCTCGAGCTGGCGCAGCGCGAGATGCAGTCCCTCGCCGAGCTCCTCGCGAGCGAGCACGGCAAGACCGTCGACGACGCGAAGGGCGACATCCAGCGCGGCCTCGAGGTCATCGAGTTCTCCGCCGGAGCCCCGCACCTCCTCAAGGGCGAGTACTCGACCGGCGCGGGGGCGGGGATCGACGTCTACTCGATGCGGCAGCCGCTCGGCGTGGTCGCCGCGATCACCCCGTTCAACTTCCCCGCCATGATCCCGCTGTGGAAGGCCGGGCCCGCGCTCGCCGCCGGGAACGCGGTCGTGCTGAAGCCGAGCGAGCGCGACCCCTCGGTGCCGGTGCGCCTCGCGGAGCTGTTCCTCGAGGCCGGGCTCCCGGCGGGCGTGCTCAATGTCGTGCACGGCGACAAGGAGGCCGTCGACACGCTCCTCACCGACGATCGCGTCCGCGCCGTGGGCTTCGTGGGGTCGACGCCCATCGCCGAGTACATCTACGCCACGGCCGCCGCCCACGGCAAGCGCGCGCAGTGCTTCGGCGGGGCCAAGAACCACATGATCGTGATGCCCGACGCCGACCTGGATCAGGCCGTCGACGCGCTCATCGGCTCGGGGTACGGGTCGGCGGGGGAGCGATGCATGGCCATCTCGGTGGCCGTGCCGGTCGGGCAGGAGACGGCGGATGCTCTCGCCGCGAAGCTGCGCGAACGTGTCGGGCAGCTGCGGGTCGGTCCGTCGCTCGCCGCCGACGTCGATTACGGCCCCCTGGTCACCCGCGCGGCGGTCGAGCGCGTCGAGGGCTACATCCAGCAGGGGGTGGACGAGGGCGCGACGCTGCTGGCCGACGGCCGCGGCCATACGGTCGAGGGCCACGAGAACGGCTTCTACCTGGGTCCGACGCTGTTCGACCACGTCACGACCGACATGGCGATCTACCGGGAGGAGATCTTCGGCCCGGTGCTCGTGATCGCCCGCGCGGCCGACTACGAGGAGGCGCTGCGCATGGCGTCGGAGCACGAGTACGGCAACGGCGTGGCGATCTTCACGCGGGACGGCGATGCGGCCCGCGACTTCGCCGCCCGCGTCGAGGTGGGGATGGTCGGCGTGAACGTGCCCATCCCGGTGCCGATCGCGTACTACACGTTCGGCGGCTGGAAACGCAGCGGCTTCGGCGACCTCAACCAGCACGGCGCCGACGCCTTCCGCTTCTACACCAAGACCAAGACCGTGACGAGCCGCTGGCCCGCCGCAGGCATCCGTGACGGCGCCAGCTTCGTCATCCCCACCCTGCACTGATCCGCCGACGAGGAGTCGCGATGACCATGACAGACGTCACCACCACCACCGCCGAGGAGCGCGAGGCGATCCTCGAGGCGGTGCGCGAGTACGCCGAGACCGAGCTCGCCCCGCACGCGCTCGAGCGCGACGAGAAGCACCTGTTCCCCCGGGAGTCGCTCGGTCGCGGCGGGGAGCTCGGTCTCGGCGGCATCTACGTGCGCGAGGAGTCGGGCGGTACCGGGCTCAGCCGCGTCGACACGGTGGCGATCTTCGAGGAGCTGGCCAAGGCCGACCCGGCGGTCGCCGCGTACATCTCCATCCACAACATGGTGGTGTGGATGATCGACACCTACGGCACCGACGCGCAGATCGCCCGCTGGCTGCCCGACCTCACCCTGATGGCCGAGTTCGGCGGGTACTGCCTCACCGAGCCCGGCGCGGGATCGGATGCCGCGAACATCGCCACGAGCGCGGTGCGCGACGGCGACGACTACCTGCTCACCGGCGTGAAGCAGTTCATCTCCGGCGCGGGCGAGGCGGCGGTGTACGTCGTCATGGCGCGCACCGGGGGCCCCGGCGCCTCGGGCATCTCCGCGTTCCTCGTCCCCGGCGACGCCGAGGGGCTGAGCTTCGGCGCTCCGGAGAAGAAGATGGGGTGGCACGCGCAGCCCACGCGGCAGGTGATCCTCGACGGCGTGCGGGTGCCGGCATCCGCCCTGCTCGGCGACGAGGGGCGCGGCTTCGTGATCGCGATGTCGGCCCTCAACGGCGGTCGCCTCAACATCGCCGCGTGCTCGCTCGGAGGGGCGCAGGGAGCGCTCGACCGGGCCGTGCAGTACGTGCACGAGCGGGTGGCGTTCGGCGAGCCGCTGGCCGAGAAGCAGTCGATCCTGTTCCAGATCGCCGACATGCGCACCGAGCTGCAGGCCGCGCGCCTCATGGTGCGCGACGGCGCGGAGGCCGTCGACACCCGCGCGCCCGACGCCACCATGCGCTGCGCGATGGCCAAGCGCTTCGCGACGGATGCCGGCTTCGACGTCGCCAACCGGGCGCTGCAGCTGCACGGCGGCTACGGCTACCTGCAGGACTACGGCATCGAGAAGATCGTGCGCGACCTCCGGGTGCACCAGATCCTCGAGGGAACGAACGAGATCATGCGCCTCATCGTCGGCCGCGAGATGCTGCGCCCCGCGGGGTCGGCGTCGATGCGGAGCGGATCGTGACCTGCGTCGCCTTCCTCGGCCTCGGGCACATGGGGCTGCCGATGGCGGTCAACCTCGTGAAGGCCGGGCACGAGGTGCGCGGCTTCGACGTGATGCCCGCCGCAGTCGAGGCGGCTCGCGCGGCCGGCATCCCGGTCGCCGACAGCGGAGCGGATGCCGTCGCCGACGCGGATGCCGTGATCACGATGTTCCCCGCCGGGAAGCACGTCATCGAGGCGTACCGCACCGGCCTCCTCGCGGCCGCGCGCCCCGGCACGCTGTTCATCGAGTCGTCGACGATCGCCGTCGACGAGGCCCGCGCGGCGCACGCGCTCGCGCTCGCCGCGGGGCACCGCAACATCGACGCCCCCGTGTCGGGCGGCGTGGTCGGCGCCGAGAACGGCACGCTCGCGTTCATGGTCGGCGGGAGCGATGAGGACTACGCCGCCGCGCTGCCCCTGCTCGAGGCGATGGGCGCACGCATCGTGCACTGCGGTGGCCCCGGACTCGGCCAGGCGGCGAAGGTGTGCAACAACATGGTGCTCGCGGTGTCGCAGATCGCCGTCGCCGAGGCGTTCGTGCTGGGGGAGCGTCTGGGTCTCGCGCATCAGGCGCTGTTCGACGTGGTGTCGCAGGCGTCGGGGCAGTGCTGGTCGATCACGACGAACTGCCCGGTGCCCGGCCCGGTGCCGACGAGCCCGGCCAACCGCGACTATCGGCCGGGATTCGCCGGAGCGCTGATGGCCAAGGACCTCGGGCTCGCGCTCCAGGCGATCGAGCAGACCTCGACGGATGCCCGCATGGGCCGGCTCGCCCAGCAGATCTACGCCGCCTACGCCGCCGGCGACGGTGCGGGCCGCGACTTCTCGGGCATCATCACCGACATCCGCGCGGACCTCGTGTGACGGCCCTTCGTCTCGTCGCTGCGCTCCTCGCTCAGGGACCGGGCCGCCGGGCATCCGGCGCACCCGGCCCTGCGAGCGGGCCGGGCATCCGGTCCTGCGAGGGGGCCGAACACCCGGTCCTGCGCGAGCCGAACACCCGGTCCTGCGAGCGGGCCGAACACCCGGTCCTGCGAGCGAGCCGAACACCCGGTCCCGCGAGCGGGCCGGGCATCCGGTTCCTGAGAGAGCGAGCCGGGCATCCGGTTCCTGAGCGAGCGGAGCGAGACGAAGGACGCAGAGCGAGATACTGAACACCGACGACGGAGAGGACGGAGCATCCGATGACCGAGTACGAGACGATCCTGGTCGAGCAGCGCGGACGGGTCGGGTGGATCACCCTGAACCGCCCGCAGGCGCTGAACGCGCTGAATCGGCAGGTGGCCGAGGAGCTGACCGCCGCCGCCCTGGCCTTCGACGCCGACGAGGGGGTCGGCGCGATCGTCGTCACCGGCTCGGAGAAGGCCTTCGCGGCCGGGGCCGACATCAAGGAGATGGCCGACATGACGTCGGCCGAGATGCTCGCCACGGATCACTTCGGCCGCTGGAACGACTTCGCCGCCGTGCGCACCCCCGTCATCGCGGCGGTCGCGGGCTTCGCGCTGGGCGGCGGGTGCGAGCTCGCGATGATGTGCGACATCATCCTGGCCGCCGACACCGCGAAGTTCGGGCAGCCGGAGATCAACCTCGGCGTGATCCCCGGCATGGGCGGCACGCAGCGGCTGATCCGCGCGGTGGGGTACTACAAGGCCGCCGAGCTCATCCTCTCGGGCCGCATCATCGACGCCGCCGAGGCGGAGCGGATCGGTCTCGCGTCGCGGGTGGTCCCGGCATCCGACCTGGTTGCCGAGGTGACCACGCTGGCCGAGACGATCGCCTCGAAGTCGCTGCCGTCGGTCTACGCCGCCAAGGCGGCGCTCGACACCGCGCTGGAGACGACCCTGGCCGACGGTCTCGCCCACGAGAAGCAGGCGTTCGCCCTGCTCTTCGACACCGAGGACCAGAAGGAGGGCATGGCCGCGTTCCGCGAGAAGCGGCAGCCCGACTTCCGGCATCGCTGACGCCGTGTCCGCGTCAGCTGCGCAGTGCGTCGATGATCTTCGCGATGCGGCGGTCGCGCGTGGCGTCCTGCTTCGCCTCGGCGACGGAGCGCGCGTGCTCCTTGCGGACCGAGTAGGTGAGCGCGTCGAAGGCGGTGCGCAGCGCGGGGTCGGCGTCGAGCGCCGCCGTCAGCGCGGCGGGCTCGTCGACGGTGCGCTCGCCGGCATCCAGACGGATCACCGCGTCGACCTCGTCGCCGATCTCGACACCCAGCTCGGTGCGCGAGGCCTTGCTCAGGCCGATCAGGTTTGCGACCGCCCATGCGGCTCAGGCGCAGTCGGGCCGTGCGATCACCGATCGTCACCGCGACCGGGAACGCTCTGCCCGCGCCGAACGACGCGACCTGCTCGTCGGTGAGGACGATCGCGGTCGCGGGGCCGCCGGCTTCGAGGACGGTGTGCACGCGCAGTTCGCTCATGCGCACAGGGTACGCCGCGTGTGGTGCGGAACACCGGGTTCGCCGCGAGACAGCACGCGTCAGGCGGTGTCTCGCGGCGGGAGGGGTGCGTCGCCGGAGGGGGCGCTCTCCAGCTCCGCCACGAGGGTGCGGTTGCGTGCGGCGATGACCCGGCGCATGTACTCGCGCAGGAACAGGGCGTCGACCGCCCGCCCGAGCGGCCCGAACGGCGAGCGGAACGTGATGACGTCGCGCATGAGGGTGCCCCGCGGATGCTCTCTGAACGAGTGCACGTGCAGGAAGGCTCCGAAGGGCCCGGCTATCTGCCGGTCGCGGAACCCGCGCGGCGGATCGATATCGAACACCTGCGACCGGAGTCGGAACGGGATGCCGAAGTGCCGGGCGCGCCAGGTCACCGTCGATCCCTCGGCGAAGGCGCCGCCCGCGGGTGCCTCGACCATCGTCTCGCCGTGCGCCGCCATCGACCGCACGTGCAGCTCGGGATCGAGGGATGCCGCGAACACCGCCTCGACGGGCGCCGCGATCACGGTCTCGAGCACGAACTGCGCCATGTCAGAGCGGATCCGGGTGCGGACGCGGGTCGGTGAAGTCGCCGGCGTCCCTGCGGAGACGGGCGACGATCGCGACCAGCTCGGCAGCATCGTCAGAGCCGAGTCCGGGGTGGGCGAACACCTCGGCATTCAACGCCACGGTCGCCCTCTCGACGAGGTCGCGCCCGATGCCGGTCAAAGCCAGCATCGCCGCACGGCCGTCGTGCGGATGCGGTTCGCGCACGATCAGGCCGCCGCGCACGAGGCGGTCGGCGGTGCTGGTGACGGTCGTGGCATGCACCTGCAGGCGGGCGACGACGCTCGACAGCGGCAGGCGGCCCTCGCGGCTGAACGCCAGCAGCCGCAGCACCTCGTAGCGGGCGAAGCTGAGACCGAAGGGCTTGAGCGCCTGGTCGACGCGGGCGAGCAGGAGCTGCTGGGCGCGCATGACCGAGGTCACCACGGCCATGCCGTCGGCGGCATCCGTCCACCCGTGCGCGAGCCACTGCCGCTTCGCCTCGGCGAGCGGGTCCACGGGCAGAGGGCGGGGGCGGGCCACGCCTCTACGGTACCGGGAGTGGGTTCCGCACGACGGATGCCGTCGCCGATGGTTTCCAGTTTCAGGCCGGGTGACACGGAGTCCCGCAGGACTAGAATCGAGACAGTCGTGAGGAGTATTCGATGAAGATCTTCGTCCTGGTCAAAGAGGTGCCCGACACCTACGGCGACCGCAAGCTGAACCTGGAGACGGGGCTCGCCGACCGCGCGGCCGGAGACCTCGTGCTCGACGAGATCACCGAACGCGCGCTCGAGGTGGCGCTGACGCACGCCGACGCGCACGAGGGCACCGAGGTCGTCGCCGTCTCGATGGCTCCCGCCACCTCCACGGCATCCGTCCGCCGGGCCCTCGCCATCGGCGCGGCCTCCGCGATCCACATCGCCGACGAGCAGCTCGCCGGGGCCGACCTGAGCCTCACGGCCGAGGTTCTCGCCGCCGCGATCCGCCGCGGCGCCCCCGACGTCGTCATCACCGGCAACCTCTCGACCGACGGCGCGGGCGGCGTGATCCCGGCCATGCTCGCCGAGCACCTCGGATGGGCGCAGGCCACCGCGCTCACGACGGTCGAGATCGATGCGGATGCCGTGACCGGCACCCGCGCCGCCGATGCCGGGGCGCAGTCGGTCACCGCCCCTCTTCCCGCGGTCGTCTCGATCACCGAGGCGCTGCCGGACGCCCGGTTTCCCAACTTCAAGGGCATCATGGCCGCGAAGAAGAAGCCCCTCGAGGTGCTGACCCTCGCCGATCTCGGCGTCTCGGCCGACCCGGGCGCCGCTCCACGGACGATCATGACGTCCGTGGCCGAGAAGCCCCCGCGCGCCGCGGGCGTGAAGATCACCGACGAGGGCGACGCGGCCGCGCAGCTCGTCGACTACCTCGTGCAGAACAGGCTGGTGTGACGATGGGCTACCCCGAGAACCCGATCCTCGTGCTGATCGACGTCGACCCCTCCGGTGCCCCCGCGAGCAGCACCGCTGCGCTTCTCGGAGCCGCCGCGACCATCGGCTCCCCCGTGGCGGTGCTGGTCGGCGCCGCCGACGACGCCGTGACCGCGGTCGCCGCGGCCGGAGCATCCGTCGTCCTGACCGCGGCGGGCGACGCCTCGGCTCTTGCCGTCCCGATCGTCGACGCCCTGCAGGCGGCGTACGAGCGAGTGCAGCCGGATGCCGTGCTCCTCTCGAACTCGATCAGCGGCCGCGACGTGGCGGGGCGCTTCGCCGTCCGCACCCGCACCGCGCTCTGCGTCGATGCGGTCGGCGTCTCGCGCGACGACGAGGGTGTCGTGGCCCACCACTCCGTCTACGGCGGCGCCTACCTCGTCGATGCGGCGCCCACCTACGGCGCGGCCGTCATCACGGTGCGCCAGGGTGCGGTCGAGGCGCGGGCCGAAGCCGTCGACGCGCCGGTCGTCGAGGCGCTGGAGGTGCCGGCATCCGGGGCCGTCGCGGCGTCGGTCGGACCGGTCGAGACGATCGAGGCCGTGTCGTCGCGGCCCGAGCTGCGCGGGGCGACCCGGGTGGTGTCGGGCGGGCGCGGGCTCGCCTCGAAGGAGAAGTTCGTGCTCGTGGAGGAGCTGGCGGACGCCCTCGGCGCGGCGGTCGGCGCCTCGCGCGCGGCCGTCGACGCCGGCTACATCCCGCAGTCCCACCAGGTCGGGCAGACCGGTGTCTCGGTGTCTCCGCAGCTGTACGTGGCGCTCGGCATCTCGGGCGCGATCCAGCACCGCGCCGGCATGCAGACCTCGAAGACGATCGTCGCGATCAACAAGGATCCCGAGGCGCCCATCTTCGAGGTGGCCGACTTCGGCATCGTGGGCGACGTGTTCACCGTCGTCCCGCAGATCATCGCCGCGCTCGACGCACGGAAGAGCTAGCGTGTCCGGTCAGACGGGGGAGCAGCGGATGCTGCGGCGCGGCCTCCCGCGCGTCCCCGGCGGCGACCCCTGGCCCTCCGTCCTCCCGGTCCCCGGCCGCGCGGTTCCTGAGCGCCCTTCGTCTCGTCGCTCCGCGGTTCCTGAGCGAGCGCAGCGAGACGAAGGGCCGGTCTCGCAAAACGGTGCCGCCGTACCGAGCATCCGCCGCGGCCTGCCGCGCGTGCCGGGCGGCGAGCCGTGGCCGCCCGCCGTCGCCGTCGAGCTCCCTTCGCCCCCCGCGCAGGCAGGCGAAGAGCCGAGCCCGCAGGCTGCCACCCCGGTTCCTGAGCGACCGCAGCGAGACGAAGGGCCTCGCTCGGGAACCGCGCAGCGAGACCAAGGGCCGACCCCGCAGGACGACACCGGCGCGCCACGCATCCGCCGGGGGCTGCCGCGCACGCCGGGCGCCGAGCCGTGGCCCCCCGCCGGGACCGTGCCGCTCTCCTCCGCGCGCCCCGCGGCGAACGTCTCCACCGCCGAACCCGTCTCCACGGCCGAACTTGTCCCCGTCGCCGAACCCGTCCCCGTCGCGGAGCCCGCCCCCGTGACGGAGCACGCTCCCATCCCGGTTCCGGAGCGCCCGTCGTCACCCGCGCAGCGAGACGAAAGGCCCCTGACGCAGCCCCGCACCGTCTGGAACGGTCGCGCGCCGCGTCACCTCCCCGGAGCGCCGGCTGCGGCATCCGCTCGCCGTCGCCCGACCTGGACCCAGGCGATCGCCGTGCTGTTCGGGGCCGCCGCGTTGGGCGTTCTTGCCGGGGCGGCGGTGGCGCTGGTCCGCGCTCTCCTCAGCCTCCCGTTCATGCAGGACTTCCTGGCCGCGTTCCCGGGCGAGTACGTGTCGCCGATCGCCGTCGAGCCCGGGTTCGCGCCGTGGGTCGGGTGGCAGCACTTCTTCAATGCGTTCCTGATGGTGCTCATCATCCGCACCGGCCTGCAGATCCGCACCGAGAAGCGCCCGACCGTCTTCTGGACGCCCCGGAACAACCCGAAGGGCAAGACCAGCCTGACGATCTGGTTCCACCAGGCGCTCGACATCCTGTGGCTGGTCAACGGCGTGATCTTCGTGGTGCTGCTGTTCACCACCGGGCACTGGGTGCGCATCGTTCCGACGAGCTGGGAGGTTCTCCCGAACGCCCTGTCGGCGGCGCTGCAGTACGTCTCGTTCGACTGGCCGCACGAGAACGGCTGGAACAACTACAACTCCCTGCAGCAGCTCGCGTACTTCGTGACGGTGTTCCTCGCCGCACCGCTGGCCGCGATCACCGGGTACCGCATGTCGGGCCTGTGGCCCAAGAAGGCGGAGCGCCTGTCGAAGGCGTACCCCGTGGAGTGGGCGCGGGCGCTGCACTTCCCGGTGATGCTGTACTTCGTGGCGTTCATCATCGCCCACGTGGCGCTGGTCATGCTGACCGGATTCCTCCGCAACCTCAATCACATGTACGCCTCGCAGGATGCCGTCACCTGGACGGGCTTCTGGGTGTTCATCGCCTCGCTGGTCGTTATCGCCCTGGGCTGGGTCGCCGCGCGCCCGCTCGTGATCGCCCCGATCGCGAAGGTGTTCGGCAACGTCTCCGGCCGCTGACCCCCCCGGGTCGAACCACCCCTATATGCGCGAGACACCCCCTTGCAGACGTCATGCAAGGGGGTGTCTCGGGGGAAAAGGGGTGGCTCGGCGCGAGCGACACAAGCCGCGGGGCTCAGCGGACGAAGCGGACCTCGGTCAGCGTCTCACCGAGGAAGGGCTCCGTGTGGCTCGCGCCGTCGAGCGTGAAGCCGTTGCGCGTGTAGAAGCGGTGGGCGCGGGGGTTGTCCTCGGCGACCCAGAGGTACAGCGGCTCGTCCTTGTCGACCGAGGCGTCGAAGAGCTTCTGGCCGATGCCGGTGGAGTGGTACGCGTCGAGGAGGTAGATGAAGTACAGCTCGCGCAGCGCGGGGGCGTCGCGGTCGCGGGCGGGGCCGGAGCCGGAGAAGCCCACGATCTCGCCGTCGACGAGCGCGGCGCTCATACGGAAGTCCGGGCCCTGCGCGGCCCAGTGCGTCCAGAGCTCGGCCATGCGGCGCGGGGACACCTTCTCCAGTGCGGCCTTGCTGATCAGGTGGTCGTAGGTCTCGTGCCAGCACTGGGCGTGCACGCGACCGAGGGCTTCCGCATCCACATCACGGACCGGACGGACAATGACTTCAGGCTGGGCATCGGCGCTCATGGTCGTGACTCTACGCGCGGCATCCGCGATCCGGAAATCGAGCGGATGCTGCGCCGAGGGCGTTCCGCGCTGCTGGAGGAAACCGACAACGATCTTCGCCGTTCATGCGCCGATGAATACGATCGATCCTCGTGAATGTGATCTGGCGCACCCTCCTCGTGATCTTCCGTGCCCGCTCCCGCGTGCGTCGCGGCAAGGGTCTCGATCCGACGGCGGTGGGCAGCATCCGCCTCACCACGATGCCGACCGACATCGACATCCTGCGGCACATGAACAACGGCCGGTACCTGTCGTTGTTCGATCTCGGGCGCTGGGATCTGCTGATCCGCACCGGCCTGTTCGACGCCATGAAGGACCGCGGCTGGTACGCGGTCGTGTCGAGCGAGACCATCACGTTCCGCAAGTCGCTCGTGCCGTGGCAGCGGTTCGAGGTGCAGTCGCGGTTCATCGGGCACGACGAGAAGGCGCTGTTCCTCGAGCACCGCGCGGTCGTGCGGGGAGAGATCCATGCGCGGGCGATCGTCCGGGCGCGGATGCTGCGCCGCACCGGCGGCACGGTGTCGAACGAGGAGCTGTTCGCCGCGGTCGGCAAGCCCGAGGGTGTGCCCGAGATCGACGCCTGGGTGCACGACTGGGCCGCGGCATCCGCGCTCCCGCCCGTGCGCGCATCGGCTCCGAGCGACTGGAGCTGACTCTTCTTTTTCTCCCTGATCCTGCGCGGAGTCGTGTCGCGCCGCACCCCGCTCCGGCCTCGAACCCGCGGGATCACGGGCGAGGCAGCGGCGGACCGGCGTGTGCGCGCCATAGTGTGAGAGGCATGGCAGAGTCGTCTCCCGCATCGGATGCCGCGGCATCCGCCCCTCTGGCCGATCGGGCCGTCGCGCTCGCGCGCCGGTGGGTGATCGAGGCCGCGGCGGCCGACGTCGACCCGGCGGCTGCGAGGCTGGCCGGGGTGCTGCAGGACGAGAACGGACTGCCGTTCACGCTCGGTTTCGTCGACGGCGTGATGCGGCCCGAGAGCCTGGGTGCTGCGGCCTCCCGCCTGCACCGGATCGCGCCGATCGTGCCGGAGTTCCTGCCCTGGTACCTGCGCGGCGCCGTCAAGCACGGGGGCGGGGTCGCGCCGATCCTGCCGGCGCCGACCGTGCCGATCGCGCGCCGCGTGCTGCGTGAGATGGTCGGGCACCTCGTGGTCGACGCCCGTCCGGCGAAGCTGGGACCGGCGATCGCGAAGATCGCCGAATCGGGAGCCCGCCTGAACCTCAACCTGCTGGGCGAGGCGGTGCTGGGCGAGGCCGAGGCGCAGCGTCGGCTCGACGGCATCCACGAGCTGATCCGTCGACCGGACGTGGACTACGTCTCGGTCAAGGTCTCGGCGATCATCAGCCGCATCTCGATGTGGGCGTTCGACGAGGTCGTCGATCGGGTGGTGGAGCGACTGCTGCCGCTGTATCTGACCGCGGCATCCGATGGCACGTTCCTCAACCTCGACATGGAGGAATATCGGGATCTCGACTTGACGATCGCGGTGTTCACTCGCATCCTCGAAGACCCGCGCCTCGCAGACCTCCACGCCGGGATCGTGCTGCAGTCCTACCTGCCCGACGCGCTCCCCGCCCTGCAGGAGCTCACCGCCTGGGCGGGCGACCGGGTCGCACGCGGCGGCGCGCCCATCAAGGTGCGCCTCGTGAAGGGCGCCAACCTCGCGATGGAGCACGTCGAGGCGACGCTGCACGGCTGGACCCCGGCGACCTACGACACGAAGCTCGACACCGACGCCAACTATCTCCGCTGCCTCGAGTGGGCGATGCAGCCCGAGCGCACCTCCGCCGTGCGCCTGGGCGTCGCCGGCCACAACCTCTTCGGCATCGCCTACGCCTGGCTCCTCGCGGGGGAGCGCGGGGTGCGCGAGCATGTCGAGTTCGAGATGCTGCTCGGCATGGCGCAGGGCCAGGTGCAGGCGGTCTCGCGCGAGGTCGGACCCGTGCTGCTCTACGTGCCGTTGGTCGCTCCGGCCGAGTTCGACGTCGCCATCAGCTACCTCGTGCGACGGCTGGAGGAGAACGCCTCGGCCGACAACTTCCTCTCCGCCGCGTTCCGGCTGAACGATGACGAGACGCTCTTCGTGCGCGAGCAGGACAGGTTCCTCGACGCCCTCGAGCGCTCGGCCGACCCGACGCTGCCGATCGGTCCGCGCCGCACGCAGGACCGCCTCGCCCCGGTGCAGGAGTCCACCCGGCCGCTGCCCGCCGCTCCGCAACCCGAGGAGGGGCTGACGAAGGCCGTCCTCGGCATCTCCCGCGGATCGGAGCGGGACGGCGGATTCGAGGCCGAGCAGTTCCTCGAGACCGCGGTCTACTCGGCGCGCGAGGGGAACGACGGCACCGGCGGCGCGCCGGGCTTCGCGAACACCCCCGACAGCGACCCGGCCCTCCCCGCCAACCGCGAGTGGGCCGCCGGCGTGCGCGCGCGTATCGCGGGCTCGACCGCGGGTGCCGAGACCCTCGCCGCGGCGCGGGTCGACGAGGACGCCGCCCTCGAACGCATCGTGCGGGGAGTGCAGGATGCCGCGCCGGCTTGGGGATCGCGTGCCGCCGCGGACCGGGCCGAGGTGCTGCTCCGGGCGGCCGCCGCGCTCGAGGCCCGCCGCGGGGAGCTCATCGAGGTCGCCGCGTCCGAGACCGGGAAGGTCTTCGCCGAGGCCGACGTCGAGGTGAGCGAGGCCGTCGACTTCGCGCGCTACTACGCCGCGAAGGCCCGGGAGCTCGACGCGGTCGCCGGCGCGGCCTTCGTCCCGGCATCCGTCACCGTCGTCACGCCGCCGTGGAACTTCCCGCTCGCGATCCCGGCGGGCGGGGTGCTCGCGGCTCTCGCCGCCGGATCCGGGGTCGTGTTCAAGCCCGCTCCCCAGGCGCGACGGTGCGCAGCGGTCGTCGCCGAGGCGCTGTGGGACGCGGGCGTGCCGCGCGAGCTGCTCACACTCGTCGACATCGAGGAAGGGTCGCTCGGTCAGCAGCTGATCACGCACGACGCCGTCGATCGTGTCATCCTCACGGGCTCGTGGGACACGGCGGCGCTGTTCCGCTCGTGGCGCCCCGACCTGCCGCTGCTCGCCGAGACCAGCGGCAAGAACGCCATGATCATCACCCCCTCGGCCGACCTCGACCTCGCCGTCGCCGACCTCGTGAAGAGCGCCTTCGGCCACGCGGGGCAGAAGTGCTCCGCGGCATCCCTCGCGATCCTCGTCGGACCGGTCGGGCGCTCGCAGCGCTTCGCGCGGCAGCTGGCGGATGCCGTGCGCTCCCTGCACGTCGGGTGGCCCACCGACCCGCTCGCCGAGGTCGGCCCGGTGATCGAGAAGCCCCAGGGCAAGCTGGCCTGGGCGCTGACCGAGCTCGAGGGCGACGAGAGGTGGCTGATCGCCCCCACGCTCTCCGCGGCCGACGGCGGCAGCGGCAGGCTCTGGAGCCCGGGCGTGCGCGTCGGAGTCCAGCCGGGGTCGCGGTTCCACCTCGAGGAGTTCTTCGGTCCCGTGCTCGGCGTGATGTACGCGCCGACGCTGGCGCGCGCGATCGAGATGCAGAACGCCGTGGCCTACGGGCTCACGGCCGGCCTGTACACGCAGGACCCCGGCGATCTCGCCCTCTGGCTCGACCGTGTGCAGGCCGGCAACCTCTACGTCAACCGGGGGGTGACCGGGGCGATCGTGCAGCGGCAGCCGTTCGGCGGCTGGAAGAGGTCGTCGGTCGGACCGGGCGCCAAGGCCGGGGGTCCGAACTACCTGATCGGCCTCGGCTCGTGGCGTTCGCGGACCTCGGCGGCCGCGTCGAGCACGCTGCACCTCCGAGGGCTGGACTCCCGCATCACGGCGCTCATCGAGTCGGCTCAGCCGTCGCTCGCCTTCGAGGAGTTCGAGTGGCTGCGGCGTGCGGCACTGTCGGACGCGCTCGCCTGGGATCGAGAGTTCGGGCAGGTGCGCGACGTCTCGCAGCTGGGCGTCGAGCGCAACCTCTTCCGGTACCGGCCCGTGCCCGTCGAGCTGCGGGCGACGGCGGATGCCGCGCTGCAGGAGGTGCTGCGGACGGTGATCGCCGCGGTGCGAGCGGGAGCGCCCTTCGTGCTCTCGGTCTCGGCGGGACTGCCCGCCGCGGTGCGGCATGCGCTGGGTGACCTCGACGCTCCGGTGTTCCTGGAGACCGAGGGGGAGTGGCTCGCCCGCATCGTGCGCCGGGAGGACGAGGTGCAGGGCGAGGCGGAGGTCGCGGTGCCCCGTGCGGGGCGTGTGCGTCTGGTCGGGTCGCGCGCGGAGGTCGCGGCCGCACATGCCGCTCTCGCGACCGCCGTGGACGGCGATCCCGACCTCGCGATCTACGACGGCGAGGTGACCTCGGCCGGGCGCATCGAGCTGCTGCCGTTCGTGCACGAGCAGGCGATCTCGATCACCGCGCACCGCTTCGGCAACCCCGACCCCGTGTTCGCCGACGTCATCTGAGGGGCTCGTCCTTCGTCTCGTCGCTCCGCTCCTCGCTCAGGAACCGGGGTGGGGTGCTCCGCGCCTCGCTCAGGAACCGGGGTGCGCGCCTCCCGACGTGACCCGTCCGCCGAGGGGTCAAGACACGCCGCATTGGATGCCGCGGACGGGGCGTTTCCTGGCCCCTCGCGTGATCCCGACCCTCACGTGATCGAGGCCGATCGCGTGGTCCTGGCCTTCACGTGATCGAGGCGCCTCGCGTGATCGGGGCCCCTCGTGCCCCGGACCGACCCCGCTCTGGTGCCCCACAGCCTCCGGGTGACAGAATGTACGCGGCGTGCCCGAGTCGCATCTTCCCCGCCTCCCCTCACGAGAGCCGCGGGTCGAAGGACCGCCGGGCCCCTGGACAGCGTCCGCCGCACCCGTTCTCCGAGGAGCATCCATGTCGACGCCTGAGACCGCCGTGCAGACCGCGCCCGCGCGCACTGCCCACCACCGCCGCTACCTGATGTGCCGCCCTGAGCACTTCACGGTCAACTACTCCATCAACCCGTGGATGGAGCCGAGCAAGCCGACCGACACCGCGCGCGCGGTCGAGCAGTGGCAGAAGCTGTACGACCTGTACCTCGAGCTGGGTCACGAGGTCGAGCTCATCGAGCCTCTCGCCGGCTACCCCGACATGGTCTACACGGCCAACGGCGGATTCGTGATCGACGGTCGCGCCTACGTCCCCGAGTTCCGCTTCGTCGAGCGCCAGGGCGAGGCCCCCGCCTTCGCCGAGTGGTTCCGCGCCCACGGCTACGACACGGTGCTGCCCAAGGAGGTCAACGAGGGCGAGGGCGACTTCCTGCTCGTCGGCGACGTGATCCTCGCCGGCACGGGCTTCCGCTCGACCGGTCACAGCCACCGCGAGGTCGGCGAGGTGTTCGGCCGCGAGGTCGTCACCCTGAACCTGACCGACCCGCGCTTCTACCACCTCGACACGGCGATCGCCGTGCTCGACCCGGTGCAGGGCGTCGAGAACGGCGGGCCCGAGCGCGCCAACATCGCGTACCTCCCCGGCGCGTTCGACGCCGAGAGCCGCGCGATCCTGGAGGACCGCTTCCCCGACGCGATCCTCGTGTCGGACGAGGACGGAGCGGTCTTCGGCCTGAACTCCGCCAGCGATGGCTACAACGTCATCATCTCACCGCGGGCGAAGGGCTTCGAGAAGCAGCTGCGCGAGCGCGGCTACAACCCGATCACGGTCGACCTCTCCGAGCTGCTGCTCGGCGGCGGCGGCATCAAGTGCTGCACCCTCGAACTGCGGGGTGCGAAGTGACGTCGGTGGATGCCGTGGTCGACGCCGCGGACCCGGTGCAGGCCTCGGCCGAGCCGCATGTCGCGCACAACTACCACCCGCTGCCCGTCACGATCGCACGCGGTGAGGGTGCCTGGGTCACCGACGTCGAGGGCAGGCGCTACCTCGACCTGCTCGCCGGGTACTCGGCCGTGAACTTCGGCCACCGGCATCCGGCCCTCGTCGCCGCGCTCACCGACCAGCTCGGTCGCGTCACGCTCGTCAGCCGCGCGTTCATGAGCGACCGGCTCGAGCCGTTCGCCGCCGCCCTCGCGGGGCTCGCGGGCAAAGACGTCGTGCTGCCGATGAACACCGGCGCCGAGGCCGTCGAGACCGGCATCAAGGTCGCGCGCGCCTGGGGCTACCGCGTCAAGGGCATCCCGGAGGGGCGGGCGCGCATCATCGTCGCGGCCGGAAACTTCCACGGCCGCACCACGACGATCGTGAGCTTCAGCGACGACGAGCAGGCGCGCGACGGCTTCGGCCCGTACACGCCCGGCTTCGACGTGGTGCCCTTCGGAGACGCGGATGCCGTGGCCGCCGCCATCACCGACGACACGGCCGCCGTGCTGGTCGAGCCCATCCAGGGCGAGGCCGGCGTCGTCATCCCGCCGGAGGGCTACCTGCGCCGGATCCGCGAGATCTGCGACGAGAAGAACGTCCTGTTCGTCGCCGACGAGATCCAATCCGGACTCGGCCGCGTCGGCGAGACGTTCGCCTGCGACCGCGAAGGCGTCGTGCCCGACCTGTACCTGCTGGGCAAGGCCCTCGGTGGCGGCATCCTTCCCGTCTCGGCCGTCGTCGGGAACGCCGATGTGCTGGGCGTGATCCGGCCGGGCGAGCACGGCTCCACGTTCGGCGGCAACCCGCTCGCGGCGGCCGTGGGCCTGCGCGTGGTCGAGATGCTCGAGTCGGGCGAGTTCCAGGAGCGCGCCCGCGCGCTCGGCGACCACCTCGCCGAGAAGCTGCAGCCGCTCGTCGGGCACGGGGTCACCGCCGTGCGCATCGCCGGGCTCTGGGCGGGCGTCGACATCGACCCGGCGCGGGGCACGGGCCGCGACATCGCCGAGAAGCTGCTCGAGCGCGGCGTGCTGGTGAAGGACACCCACGGGCAGACCATCCGCATCGCCCCGCCGATCGTGGTCCGCGCGACCGAGCTCGACTGGGCCGTCGAGCAGCTGAAGGTCGTGCTGGGCGCGTAGCGCCACGGCATCCGTCGTCCCCTCCGTCCGCTCGCTAGGCTGGCGGCGGAGGGGGAACGATGGCTTATCAGTCTCCGGAGGCGGTGGCCGCGGGTGCGCCCGCGTGGCCGATGCCCGCACCGCAGCGACCGGCGCCCGGCGGCATCCTCGGGTTCGTCTGGGTCCTGTGGCCGTGGATGAACTGGATCGTCCCGGTGTTCGTCGTCTTCCACGGCTTCCTCGGCAGCGGCGGGTGGGAGACGCTCATGCTCGCCTTCGCCTCGCCGATCGTGGTACCCGCGTCCGGCCTGCTCGGAGCCCTGCCCCGCTTCATCCTGCGTCGCCGCGGCCATGCGACCACACCCGGACCGATCGCGGGACTGCTGTTCCTGAACTGGTGGGCCTGGTTCACCGCCGCGATCACGATGCCCGGCGCCGGCGACTCCGGCTCGATCGACTCCCTGCTGCGCGCCGCGGTCACGGCTCCGCTGTCGCAGCGCTACGAGGAGGGCCTGTACGTCGGCTCGATCGTGGTGGCGCTCGTCGCCTGGACGACGGTGCTGGTGCTGGCGTGCCTGCTCCGACCGGCCTCCCCGCCGGCGCTGCCCGCGTCGTGGACCGCCGTGACCTGGATCGCCGCGTTCGTGGTGCCCGCGCTGCTGGTCGCCGCGGTGCAGGCGGGCGTCGTCGTCACGGCGCAGCAGCGCGATGCCGCCGGCGTCACGGTGGTCGAGGCCGAAGCCCTGCCGATCGCCGCCCAGGCCGCGCTCGCGCAGGAGCGCTACGCCCTCACGCAGGAGCGGCTGTCGTCGGTGCGGGGGATCGTCGCGGAGGACGGCTGGCGCATCCGCTCGGAGGACGGCCGGTACCTCGGACAGAGCACGTTCGGGTCGAGGGACCGGGAGTGCGAGCAGGCGGATGCCGAGTGCTACGGGTTCGACATCCGGTTCGTGCTGGAGGGAGCGGACGCGCGGAGCCTCGATGCGGCGTCGATCGTCGAGGAGCTGCGCGCGGCCGGGTGGGACCTGCCCGCGACGGGACGGCTCGAGGCGACCGACGACGACGGCTTCACCCTGCGCCTCGAGGGGCTGGGAGCCGAGACGGTCCGGGTCGAGATGACCAGCCCGATCTGGTGGGGCGAGAAGTACGGCATCCGCGAGGAGCTCGGGCTGGAGCCCACCGAGGAGGACAGGTCGCGCACCTACCGCTTCGACGAGTGGCCGCCGCTGGGCTGAGGCCCGTACACGCGAACCACCCCCGTTCGTTCATGCGGAAGGGGGTCCGCACGCGCGGGGGTGGTTGCGGCGCCCTGGGGAGGCGCACGCCGACGCGACTGGGGGTTACGCCGGCGGGTCTGACGGGTCGAGGGTCTTGAGGGTGTCCTCTTCGGTCGCGGTGTCTGCGTCGAGCTGACGCTCGGTGGTCTCGTCGCCGCCGAGCGCGGCATCCCGCTCGGGTCCGGCGTCGCCCTGGATGGCGCCGCGCGGCGAATCGCCGTGCGAGCTGTCGCCCTGGATCGCCCCGCCCTGCGCGGCGCCCTGGTTTCCGTGCTGGTCGCCCGGGTCCTCGTCGTCGGCCTCGCCCTGGATCGGTCCGCGCGGGGAGTCCCCGTGCGAGCTGTCGCCCTGGATCGCGCCGCCCTGGCCGCCCTCGTCGGGCACGCCCTGGTCTTCGCCGCCCTCGGCGGGCTCCTGCGGGTGCGGGGTGCTGTTGTCATCAGTCATGTCGGCGACGCTACGCCCGCGTCCCGCTGTCGGAGAACCCATTGACAACTCGGCGGAAAGCCTACTCGGGCGCTCGCGCCGTCGCTGATCGGTGGGAAACGGTGGCCATGGGCTCTCGGTGGCCGGCGTTTCGCACGGATGAACGGACGCCCGCGCGCGGACGTCACGGAGTGGGCGGCGTGCGCGGGGACCGGATGGGCGTCGTCACCGCGGCCTCGTCGCTGAACTCGACCGGATCCACCGGGTCGATCACGCTGAGCGGACGCGTCTCGTCGAGCGTGAGCAGGAACCGCCGGTTCTGGTCGCGGTGCAGGCGCCCGGACGTGAAAACCCAGACCGCACCGATCACGCAGGCCACGAGTCCCGCCGTGCCGCCGAGCATGATCGCCGCGCGCGGACCGAACGTGTCGGCCACCCACCCCGCGATCGGTGCGCCGATCGGCGTGGAGCCCATGATGACCGCCATGTAGAGCGCGAGCACCCGTCCGCGCAGCGCCGGATCGGTCGTGATCTGCACGTATCCGTTGGCCGTCGTCAGGAGGGTCACCGTCATGAACCCGACGAACACCAGCATCGCGCCATACGTGAGGTAGGTGGGCATTGCGGCCGAGAGGAACGCGGCGACGCCGAACCCGCCGGCCGCGAGGATCACCACGCGCACCCGGGCGCGGTCGCGTCGCGCGGCCAGCAGCGCACCGGCGAGCGACCCGATCGCCAGGATCGACGAGAGCACGCCGTAGCCGTCGGCGCCGGCGCCGAATTCGAGCGCCATGGTCGAGGCGAAGATCGGGAAGTTCATGCCGAAGGCGCCGATGAGGAACACGGTCACGAACACCACGCGCAGGTCGCTCCGTCCCCACACGTAGCGGAATCCGGCCGCGAGCCCTCCGCGCCCGCGGCTCTTGGGTCGCTTCGCGAGCAGACCGACCCGCAGCAGCATCAGCGCCAGCAGCATCGCGAGGAACGTCGCGGCGTTCACGATGAACACCCACCCCGAGCCGATCGCCACGATGAGCAGTCCGCCGACGGCCGGTCCGATCATGCGGGCGAGGTTGAACGAGGCCGAGTTGAGCGCGACGGCGTTGGACGTGTCGGATGCCGAGACCATGTCGGACACGAAGGCCTGACGCGCGGGGGCGTCGAAGGCGTTCACGATGCCGAAGCCCAGCGCGAAGCCCAGCATCATCGGGAGCGTCATGACCCCGCTGAGCAGCAGCACGCCGACCGCGATCGCCAGCATCAGCAGGAGGCCCTGGGTCACCAGCAGGATGCGGCGCCGATCGAAGCGGTCGGCCACCCAGCCGGTCATGCTCACGAGCACGAGCGGCGGACCGAACTGCAGCGCCATCGTGACGCCCATCGCGGTGGCGTCGTTGTCGGTGAGCTCCGTGAGCACGACCCAGTCCTGGGCGGTCGCCTGCATCCATCCGCCGACGTTGGAGACGAGCGCCCCGGCGAACCAGATGCGGTAGTTGACGTTCGCGAACGACCGGAACATCGCGCTCATCGGTCGGTCACCCGTCTCATCAGCGCGCTCGCCGCCCGGAGCGTCGCGAGCTCCTCCTCGGTGAAGTCGAGCTCGGCGAGCATGTCGGCGAGCAGCACGTCGCGGCGGCGGATGGTCTCGACCACGAGATCGGCCCCGGCATCCGTGATGTCGACCTGCACGCGGCGCCGATCGTCCTCGTCGGGCGTGCGCACGACGTACCCCTGCTCCTCCAGCCCGTTGATCGTGCTGGTCATCGAGGGGGCCGTGACGCGCTCTCGTTCGGCGAGCGCCGAGATCGTGCGGCGCCCGTTCATGCGGAGGTCGGCGAGCACGCCGAGCTGGGCGTCGCTCATGGAGTCGGCGGCGCGGGCGGAGCGCAGGCGGCGCGCGAGGCGGAACGTCGCCATGCGCAGGTCGGTCGCGGTGTCGTGGAGGGAGTCGTCGGAGGCAGCCATTGCTTAGTTAGTCTATCTAATGAATCGAGGGCTGGGGTCGTCCTGGCGGGCACAATGGTACGGTGACCCGAATCCCCGCTCTCGAAATCGCCGTGCAAGATCCCGCCGGAGTGCGCATCGCCGGGGAGGTCGGCGCCGCACGCGTCGAGCTGGCGACCGCGCTCGCGCTCGGCGGACTCACGCCCTCGCCCGCGACGCTGGAGCTCTCGGTCGAGGCCGCGCGTGCGGCCGGCGTCGAGGTGCACGTGCTCGTGCGGCCCCGGGGCGGCGACTTCCACTACACCGCCGACGAGATCGCGGTCACCGAGCGCGACATCCGGCGGGTGCTCGAGGCCGGCGCCGACGGCGTGGTCATCGGCGCGCTCGACGCGGACGGACGGCTCGACGTCGACGTCATGACGCGCCTCCGGGACGCGGCGGAGGGGGCATCCGTCACGCTGCACCGCGCGATCGACGTCACGCCGGACCCGCTCGCCACTCTCGACGCCGCCCGGGCGCTCGGCCTGCGCCGCGTGCTCACCTCGGGCGGAGCCTCCGCCGCGATCGACGGCATCGAAACCCTCCGCACGCTGGTCGCGGCGGCGGAGGGCCGTATCGAAATCATGGCCGGCAGCGGTGTGGACCCGTCGAACGCCGCCGTCCTCGCCGGGACCGGCGTCGACGCCCTGCACTTCTCGGCCAAGCGCAGCGTCGTCTCCGACGGCGGGGTGCGCATGGGCTCCGCGGCCGACGGCGTGGGCGGATACGAGGTGACGGACCGCGACATCGCCTTCGCGGTGCGCGACGCGCTCGGGTCGTGATCGGCGCCCCCGGTAGGCTTCCGGGGTGACGGAGACCCGCGAGTTCACGGATGCCCACGGCATCGCCATCGTCTACGACGTCCATCCCGCGACCACCACCCCGCGCGGTGCGGTGCAGCTGCTGCACGGCGTGGGCGAGCACGCCGGTCGCTACGGCGCGCTGATCTCGGCGCTCACCGCCGACGGCTTCACCGTGTACGCCGACGACCATCGCGGGCACGGGCGCACCGGCATCCGCCAGCACGGCGATCCTGCCCGGCTCGGACGCCTGGGCAAGGGCGGGCTGCGCGCCGCGAAGGATGCCGTGTGGCAGCTGACCCGCCTCATCCGCGACGAGAACCCCGGCCTGCCCCTCGTGCTCCTCGGGCACTCGTGGGGGTCGTTCCTCGCGCAGATGCTCGTGGACGAGCATCCGGAGGCGTACGACGCCGTGATCCTGTCGGGCTCCGCCCTGCGGATGCCGGGATCGCTGAACGCCGCGCCGCTCAACAAGCGCTGGGCCGGTGCTGACGCGACCGGGTACGAGTGGCTGAGCCGCGACCCCGCGATCTGGGCCGCCTTCGACGACGACCCGCTCACGACCGGGGTGCCCCTTCTGCGGCTCTTCGGTCCGATCGAGGCCGCGCGGCTGTACGGGCGGCCCCGCAAGGACCTCGGGCGTGACATCCCGATGCTGCTGCTCGTCGGCCGCGACGACCCCGTCGGCGGGCCCCGCAGCGTGCACCGCCTGGCCGACCAGTACCGGTCGCGCTCCGGGCTGACCGACGTGACCACGCTGGTGTACCCCGAGGCGCGGCACGAGGTGTTCGCCGAGCTGCAGCAGGCCGAGGTGCGCGCCGACACGCTCGCCTGGCTCGCCGCGCGCATCCCCCGCTGCTGACCCCCGCCTTCCCTCCCCCGGTGCGAGAGCCACCCGGGAGGGACGCCGCCGGCTCTAGGCTGGAAGCGTGCACGGTGAATACAAGGTCCCCGGAGGGAAGCTCGTCGTCGTCGACCTCGAGATCGAGAACGGCGCGATCGCGCGGTTCCGCCTGGCAGGCGACTTCTTCCTCGAGCCGGACTCCGCGCTCGACGACATCAACGCCGCCGTGACCGGGCTCCCGGTGGAGTCAGATGCCTCGGCCATCGCCGCCGCGGTGCGCGGTGCGCTCCCCGCGGGCGCGCAGCTGCTCGGATTCACGCCCGAGGCGGTCGGCACGGCCGTGCGCCGGGCGCTCGTCACGGCACCGGGGTGGCGCGACTTCGACTGGGAGATCATCCACGACGAGGCCGTCTCGCCCCGCATGAACCTCGCGCTCGACGAGGTCCTCACGTCGCGGGTCGGCGAGGGGCGCCGGCGTCCCACGCTCCGGATCTGGGAGTGGGACGAGTCGGCGGTCGTGATCGGGTCGTTCCAGTCGTACCGCAACGAGGTCGACCCCGAGGGGGCCGCGCGGCACGGCTTCGACGTGGTCCGCCGCATCTCGGGCGGGGGCGCGATGATGATGGCCGCCGGGCAGATCGTCACGTATTCGCTCTACGTTCCGGCATCGCTCGTGCAGGGCATGACGTTCGCCGACTCGTACGCGTTCCTCGACGACTGGGTGCTGCAGGCGCTGCGCTCCCTCGGCATCGACGCGGTCTACCAGCCGCTCAACGACATCGCGAGCCCGACGGGCAAGATCGGCGGGGCCGCGCAGAAGCGCCTCGCCAACGGCGGAGTGCTGCACCATGCGACCCTCTCGTACGACATCGACGGCCAGACGATGACCGAGGTGCTGCGCATCGGGCGCGAGAAGCTCAGCGACAAGGGCACGACGTCGGCGGCGAAGCGCGTCGACCCCCTCCGCAGCCAGACGGGTCTCACCCGCGCCGAGATCATCGACCGATTCATCGCGACGTTCCGCTCGCTCACGGATGCCGAGGACGGGACCGTCACTCCGGACGAGCTCGCCGACGCCGAGGCGCTCGTGGAGTCGAAGTTCGCCACGGACGCGTGGCTGCACCGCGTGCCGTGAGCGGGACGGATGCCCTCGCGTCGGAGCAGGCTCCGGCGGTCGGCGCCGTCTCGATCATCGAGGGCGACAACCTCGCCGCCGCCCGCGAACTGCCGTCGGGATCGTTCACGCTCGTGTACCTCGACCCGCCCTTCAACACCGGGCGCACGCGCGAGCGGCAGGTCGTCACGGCTCGCCGCACGTCGGCGTCTCCGCAGGGATCCGATTCCGAGGGGACCGAGTCCGCGGAACCGCGGGATGCCGCCGGGAAGCAGGAACCCGCAGACGCCGTCGCAGAACCGGAGACCGCCGAACCGGAACCCCCAGAGCCCGCACCCGCCGACACCGCGCGGGAGTTCCGCCACGGCTTCCACGGGCACCGGTACGAGCGGGTGCGCGGCATCCTGCGCACGTACGACGACCGCTTCGACGACTACGGCGACTTCCTCATGCCCCGGCTCGAAGAGGCGTGGCGGCTGCTCTCCGAGAACGGCACCCTGTATCTGCACCTCGACTACCGTGAGGCCCACTACGCCAAGGTCATGCTCGACGCGGTGTTCGGACGTGACTCGTTCCTCAACGAGCTGATCTGGGCGTACGACTACGGTGCGAAGTCGCGCAGCCGCTGGCCCACCAAGCACGACACGATCCTCGTGTATGTGAAGAACCCGCGGGAGTACGTGTTCAACGCCGACGAGGTCGACCGCGAGCCGTACATGGCGCCGGGGCTCGTCACGGCCGAGAAGGCGGCGCGCGGCAAGCTGCCGACCGACGTATGGTGGCACACGATCGTGCCCACCACGGGGCGCGAGAAGACCGGGTATCCGACGCAGAAGCCCGAGGGCATCCTGCGCCGCATCATCCGCGCCTCGAGCCGCCCGGGCGACCGCGTGCTCGACCTCTTCGCGGGCAGCGGCACCACCGGAGCCGTCGCGTCGGCGCTGGGTCGCGAGAGCGTGCTCGTGGACGACAACCCCGAGGCGATCCGCATCATGCGGGAGCGGATGCCGCACGCCGTGGTCACCCGCGTCTGACGCTGCCGATCGCTGTCAGGCCAACGATTGATTCCGGCATCGAACACGTCACCTCGACGAGGGTGCTTTTTGTGCGCCCCTCGACCGGAGGGTCGCGAGGAGAGGAAGCGTCAAGATGGGAACGGACAGTCCGCCACATCTGCCGAGAGCCAGACCGCTGGCGGTTCGCCTATCCATGATCGCGGTGATCATCACCAGCCTTGTCGGAGCTGCGGCATGTTCATCGATCACCGACCAACCCCGGGTGACGGAATCCTCATCGGCGTCGGTACCGCAACCCACCGACGGAGCCGACTCCTGCGACGCCCCCGTCGGCGAGTTCGAGCGCGCACCCGATGACCTGCGTTGGGAAGCGGTCGACGGAGTCAGCTGGCCCGTGTCCGATTCGCTGGGCCCGACCGCGAACCAGGACGGATGGGCCGTGTGCTTCTCGCGGTCTCCCGTCGGAGCGGCGCTGGCGGCGACGTCGATGCTGTTCGCTGCAGCCGAGCACTCCGGAGTCGACGTCACCGAGTTCTATATGATCGATTCGCCCGGCAAGACTGCCGCCCTCGAGGATGCGAGATCGACGGACACGCCTGATTTCGTGGCTGATATGCGCGAAACGGGGATGACACCGGTCGGCTTCAGGGTGGACGAGTACACCCCCGACCGTGCATCGCTCCAGTTGGTCTTCTCGTTACCGCAAAGCAGGACCGGCTATGTGGGGATTCCGATCACGACGGTTTGGACGGGCGGGGATTGGAGGCTGAAGGTTCTCGATGACGGCACTCTCAGCGAGGTCTCGGAAATGACCGCGGATGACTTCGCGATGTGGGTGAACCCGGGGGACTGAGCGTCACCACCGCCGGACGAGCTCCGACTCAGGCGATGTAGATCTTCCGCAGCGTCTCGGTGACCGTCCAGACCGTGTGCTGTCCCTCGGCGAGGCGCACAACAGACCCCGGACCCACCTCGAGATCGGCCAGCTCCGGGTCGTCGAAGGCGATGCGGGCGCGGCCCGACAGCACGACGAACACCTCGTCGGTCTCGACGTCGGAGGCCGTGCCCGGCGTCATCTCCCAGATCCCGATCTCGGTCGCGCCGCGCAGGGCGAGCGGATGCACGGCGGTGGTCGGGGTGCCGGCGACGACGTCGGCCGCGGGCAGCGGCGTGTGCACGAGGGCGAGGGTCGCGGCATCCGCCGAGGTGCCCGGCCGCAGGCCCGCCGCCGGCTCGGGCAGCAGCCCCTCGCCCACGCCCGGCTCCAGTCCGCTCACGAGTCGAACCCCATGCCGAGAGCGTCGAGCGTCTTGAGGAAGAGGTTGCGCCGGCCCTCGTTGTGGTCGGCGCGGTCCATCGACGCCCGTACGAGGTTGATGCCGATCGACGCGGCGGGCTCGGGCGGGAACGGCACCGGTCGCTCACGCACCATCGCCAACGCCGTGCGCTCGGTCTCGAGGCCGCTCAGCTTGTCGAGCATGACGTCGGCGGCGAAGCGCGCCGCTCCGACCCCGAGGCCGGTGAACCCGGAGGCGTACGTGACGCGTCCCTTGCGGGCGGTGCCGAAGAAGGCGCAGAAGCGGCTCGACGAGTCGATCGCCCCGGCCCACCGGTGGCTGAAGCGCAGCCCTTCGAGCTGCGGGAACGTGGTGAAGAAGTGCGAGGCGAGGCGGCGGTGGCTCTCCATCCGGTCCTCGTACGCGGGGCGCACCTTGCCGCCGTAGTGGTAGACCGCGTCGTAGCCGCCGAACAGGATGCGGTCGTCGGCGGTGAGCCGGTAGTAGTGGAACTGATTGGCGCTGTCGGCGAGGCCCTGACGGTTCTTCCAGCCGATCGAGGCGAGCTGCTCCGAGCTGAGCGGCTCGGTCATCAGCACGTAGTCGTACACCGGAACCGTCATCAGGCGGTTGCGGCGCAGGAGCGAGGGGAAGACGTTGGTGGCGAGGGCGACGGCCTCCGCCGTGACCCGACCGTGACGCGTGACGGCGGCGATCGGTCCCGACCCGTCGCCGTCGATCCCGGTCACCACGGTGCGCTCGAAGATCTCGACGCCGAGGTCGGTCGCGACCCGGGCGAGCTCCAGGCCGAGCTTCGCGGGGTGAACGAGCGCCGTGGTGTCGCGTTCCCAGGCCCCGGCGAGGAACGTGGGGGAGTGCACCTCCGCCTGCACGGCGTCGCGGTCGAGGAAGCCCTCCTCCTCGCGCAGCCACTCCACCTGATGCGGTTCGACGGCGACGGCGAGCTGCCCGGTGCGCTCGAACTCGGCATCCATCCCGTATCGCTTCACGGTGTCCTCGATGCCGTCGAGGTTCGCGAGGCCCAGCCGGTCGAGCTCGCCCATCTCGTCGGGCCAGCGGTTCATCCCGTTCTCCTGGCCGTGCGTGATGCTCGCCTCGCAGAAGCCGCCGTTGCGCCCGGAGGCCGCCCACGCGACCCGCGAGGCCTCCAGCACGACGACACGGCGGTCGGGGTCGCGCTCCTTCGCCCGGACCGCGGTCCAGAGACCGGCGTAGCCGCCGCCGACGACGACGAGATCGGCCTCGATGCGACCGGTCAGCGCCGGGTAGGGCGTGCGGGTGACGTCGTCGAGCCAGAAGACGGCGAACGACGTGTCGCGCAGGGACTCGTCGATCACCGAGGCGGGCGGAAGGCGGCGTTCGAAGACGGTGGTTCCCATGATCTCTCCCTCGCGGAGCTGATATGTCGATATTGACAGTCGGATGCTGTGCTGGCAACCGATTCCGTCGTACGCGACGATCACTCCCTTCCGATTCCGTGTGCTGGGCGCTACTGTGACGCCATGCGCACAGAGACGTTGCAGAACTTCGTCGGCGGCCGGTACGTCCCCGTGGCCGGAGCGGGCTCGGTGCCGCTGATCGACCCGGCGACGGAGGAGGAGTACGGACGGCTGCCTGTGTCGGACCACAGTGACGTCGATGCCGCCTATGCCGCAGCATCCGCCGCCTTCCCGATCTGGCGCGACACCACGCCCGCCGACCGGCAGCTCGCGCTGTTCCGCATCGCCGACGAGATGGAGGCGCGGGCCGAGGAGTTCGCCGATCTCGAGTCGCAGGACACCGGCAAGCCCCGGGCCAGCCTGGTCGCCGACGAGATCGTGCAGTCCGTGGACCAGCTGCGCTTCTTCGCCGGTGCCGCGCGCAGCCTCGATGGCCGGGCCGCCGGGGAGTACCTCGCCGGGCACACCTCGTTCGTGCGCCGCGAGCCGATCGGCGTGATCGGGCAGGTCACGCCCTGGAACTACCCGCTCAACATGGCGGTGTGGAAGATCGCGCCCGCGCTCGCGGCCGGCAACACGGTGGTGCTCAAACCCGCCGAGACGACGCCGCTGTCGACGCTTCTGCTCGCCGAGATCGTCGCCAGCCACACGCCTGCAGGCGTGCTGAACGTCGTGCTGGGTGACCGGGAGACCGGGGTGGCGCTGGTGGAGCACCCGACCCCGCAGATGGTCGCGATCACCGGTTCGGTACGCGCCGGCATGGCGGTCGCACGGTCCGCCGCGAGCGACGTCAAGCGCGTGCACCTCGAGCTCGGCGGCAAGGCGCCGGCCATCGTGTTTCCGGATGCCGACCTCGACAAGGCCGTCGAGGGCATCGTCACGGGCGGGTTCTTCAACGCCGGGCAGGACTGCACGGCGGCGACCCGGGTGCTGGTGCACGCCTCGGTACACGACGAGGTGGTGGCCGCGCTCGTCGCGCGGGCGCGAAGCCATGCCCGGACCGGCGGGCCGCAGGAGGGCGGGGTGCTGTACGGTCCGCTCAACAGCGCCGCGCAGCTGGAGCAGGTGTCGGGGTTCGTCTCGCGCCTCCCCGCGCACGCCCGCATCGAGACCGGTGGGCGTCGCCAGGGCGACCGCGGGTACTTCTGGGAGGCGACGATCGTCTCGGGCATGCGGCAGGACGATGAGGCCGTGCAGGGGGAGATTTTCGGCCCGGTGCTGACGGTGCAGTCGTTCGCCTCCGACGAGGAGGCGCTGGCGATGGCCAACGACGTGCCGTATGCGCTCGCCGCGTCGGTCTGGACGACCGATCACGCCCGAGCGATGCGCTTCTCGCGCGACCTGGACTTCGGCTGCGTGTGGATCAACACGCACATCCCCTTCGTCTCCGATATGCCGCACGGCGGCTTCAAGCATTCCGGCTACGGCAAAGACCTCTCGCAGTACGGCTTCGACGACTACACGCGCATCAAGCACGTGATGAGCGCGTGGGGGTGAGCTGCGTGTTCTCTCGTGGCGGGGTGTGGTGGGGAGATTCCCTGCACTGCTGAGCGGTGGGACGGGGTTATCCCCAATCCGAGTCGTTTTGCGCGGTGAACTGGGTATATCGCGGGCGAATGTCGGTGGCCGTGTGTTGACTGAGCGGTATGAACAACCCCGCCGAGATGCTCGATCAGGTCGCGACCGACCTCCGACGCGTGCTGTCTGCAGACGGGGTGGTGGGGTTGTCGGATGCGGCGAAGATGCAGGTGCTGCGTGCCGCCGGGGAGGTGTCCCGGCTGGTCGATGCGGTGGTCGTGGAGACGGTCGCGTCGGTCGACGGGCGTCCGGCGGGGTCGGGTGAGGCGACGTTCTGCGCGGGGTCGGATGCCGCACGCTCGGGGAGCTGTTGCAGCGGGTGCTCCGCACGGACGTGGCGGGCGCGGGGCGGGTCGTGAAAGCGGCGCGGGTGGTGCACCGGGAGGTCGAGTTCACCACCGGGGCACTGCTGCCGGCGCGGTGGCCCGCCCTGCGGGAGGCGCTGTTGTCCGGCGCGGTCGGAGTCGCGGGGGTTCTCGCGGCCACGGGACCGGTGGAGCAGGCCGCGGGGAGGATCGGTGCGGCGGAGCGGTTGCAGGCGGACGCGGAGTTGGCCGCGTTCGCGCGGGGTTGGGACGCCGTTGAGGACGGCAGTGAGGGTGTCGGCGAGAGCACGGCGGGCGACGCGGCGAGCGCGGTCAGGAATCCCCCGGGGACGCCGGAGGATCTGAGGGTTCTGGCGCAGGCGATCGTGACGTACCTGGACCCGGATGGGGCGGTCCCGGCGGAGGAGATCGCGATGCGCGAGCGGGGGATCATCCTCGGCCGGGCGCGGCATGGCGTCATCCCGATCCGCGGGTCGTTGCTGCCCGAGACCGCGGGACAGCTGCAGCGCATCTGGGACGCATACCTGAACCCGAAAGTCGACGGGCCGCCCCTGCCCGGGGTGCGGTTCGTGGACAGTGACGCAGCGGATGCCCTGGCGGGGCACGACGCGTCCGGATCGATCGCGTCCGGCTCGCGTGCATCAGGGACGACGAACGCGGATTCACTCACGTCCGACAGTCGACCGGGCGACGAGTCGATCCTGCCTCGCAGCGATCCCGGCGGGATGATCGACACCCGCACTCGGGCGCAGAAGCAGCACGACGCCCTCACCGCAGCCCTCGGCATCGCCGCCCGGCACCGGGACATGCCCACCCTCGGCGGGGCGGCGCCGACGCTGGTCGTCTCCGTCGATGCGGGCGACTACACGACCGGACGCGGATGGGCGCACATCGACGGCATCGACACCCCCGTCAGCGTCGCGGCCGCCCGGCACACCGCCTGCGGGGGCACCGTGCAACGGGTGCTGTTCGACCCCGAGGGCCGGATCACCGGCATCAGCTCCACCGACCGGATCTTCACCACCGCCCAACGCCGCGCCATCGCCCTCCGCGACGGCGAATGCCTCATCCCCGGCTGTCACGTTCCCGCAGCATGGTGCGAAATCCACCACGTCACCGAACACGCCCGCGGCGGACCCACGAGCACCGACAACGGCGTCGCCCTGTGCTGGCACCACCACCGCACCCTCGACACCTCCGGGTGGGACATCCGCATGCAGAACGGCATCCCCCACCTCCGCGGACCCGCCTGGTGGGACCCCCACCGCACCTGGCGCACCCCACACCGCCCGACACCGAGCCACACGACGGCGACGGTGGCGGCGTCCGCGACGCGGCGCCGGACGCACACTCCGCTGCGCGCCTGACCGACACCCCATCCCGCTGTGATCACCGCAGGTCAGCGGCCGACGATCCCGCTCATCATCGTCGGGGTGGCGCGCTGCTGCGCAGGAGGCTCCGTCGGCAATCGTCGAGGGGTCACCCGGGCCCCGGTACGAAAGGATTCTTCGCCCACCGGCCGAATACGACGCGAAGTGTCTATTAACTGCATACCGGTGTGCAATGCTCGAATGACCTGACCCGGGGGGATCGCTCGCATGTCCAGACCGCTCGCAGGACCGCAGACTCTTCTGCGCGTCCTCAACGGCCGGGCAATCCTCGAATCCCTCGCGAACGAGGGAGCGCAGACCCGCACTGACCTCATGCACGCGACCGGCCTGTCGCGCACCGCGGTCACCCAGGTACTGCGCATGCTCGAGACCGCCGGAGCCGTCGCCCCCGCCGGCATCGACCGCGGCAGCAGAGGGCCAGCCGCGACGCGGGTCGGGCTGCATCCGGAGCTGGGCTTCGCGGCGGCGATCCACGTCGACCATCGGGCGGCGCACGTGGTCCTGGTCGATGCGACGGGAGCCGTGCGCGCCGAGAAGCACGCCCCGTTCCCCCCTCGCGCAGACCGCGGCGCGCACATCGCGGAGCTCGTCGACGCCTGCCGAGCCGACGCGCGGGGTCCTCTGCACCTGGCGGTCGTCGGCGTGCCGGGCATCGTCACGACCGACGGCAGCATCCGCGACGAGCAAGGACCCGACGGCGGCGCCTTCCGGTCTGCGCTCGCGCATCGGCTCGGGTGTCCCGTCCGCATCGAGAACGACGTCAACCTCGCCGCTCTCGCCGAGTTCACCTCCGGCAACGGCGGCGATCTGGCCAGCTTCTCCCTCCTCCTCCTCGACGGCGGGCTGGGCGCGGGCACCGTGATCGACGGTGCGGTGCACCGCGGCGCATCCGGGGTGGCGGGCGAGGTCACGTACCTCCCGCAGTCCCCGCTGCCCATCGGTGCCCCGGTGATCAACGACCAGGTGGTCGCCGATCTCGCGCTCGCGGGCGGCCTCGACCCGACGGCGCCCCTCGACGTGCACCTCGAAGCTGCCGCGCAGGGCGACGAGGCGTCTCTGCACATGGTCGCCGAGATCGGCCGGCGCCTCGCCATCGTCGCCGGCACCATCGGCCTCGTCCTCGACCCCGAGGCGTTCATCCTCAGCGGTCAGGCGGCGCACCCGCTCCTCGCCGACGCCGTGCGCCGTGTCGGGGAGGAGTATGCACCCCGCCTGCCGCTGCGCTTCGTCGAGTCGACCTTCGGGCCCGAGGGCGCGCTCGTCGGGGCGGTCGGCGAAGCGGCATCCGCTCTGCGCGAGACGCTGTTCGACCGCATCCTCGCCCCGCCCGGTGCGACGCCCCGCTGACCCCCGAATCCCGACCGCACCACCACCCCACACCGGCACCCACTCCACCACCCGCACCACCCGACAGGACCGACGCGACGATGACCGCCCCCTCCGACCTCACTTCCCGCCTGGGCCTCGGCCCGGACGCCCGCGCGGTCATCCTCAACGCCGACGACTTCGGCATGTGCCACGCGGCGAACACCGCAATCTCCGCGCTGCTCGCCGACGGGCGCATCGACTCGGCGACCGTGATGGTGCCGTGCTCGTGGTCGCCCGAGGCGCTCGCCTTCGCCGCGGCCCGCACCGATCTCGACGTGGGCGTGCATCTCGTGCTGACGAGCGAGTGGACCCGGTACCGGTGGCGCCCGCTGACGGACGGACGGTCTCTCGTCGACGCGGACGGCTTCTTCCCGCCGCAGGTCGTCACGGTGGAGCAGCAGGCGGACGAGGACGAGGTCGTCGCCGAGCTGGCCGCCCAGCTCCAGAGCGCCCTGGATGCCGGCGTCGACGTGACGCACCTCGACAACCACATGGGCTCGGTCTACGGGCTCGAGACGGGCCGCGACTTCCTGCAGCACGTGTTCGCCCTCGCGGCCCGCCACCGCCTGCCCTTCCGGCTCCCTCGGATCATGGACGGCACGGAATCGGATGCCGCGCTGCAGAGCAAGCTCGCCCTCGCCGCGACCGTCGCCGCGGAGCACGGCATCGAGATCGTCGACCGCCTCTGGACCCACCCGTTCGAGCTCTCGGGCGAGGGCACGGACCACGAGGAGAGCTACGAGCAGGTGCGCGACGGCTTCATCGCGCTGCTGCGCGCGGCCCCGGCCGGGGTGACCGAAATCTACCTGCACCCGATGACCGGCGGCGAGGAGCTGCGGGCGGCCGTCGACTACGGCTCCGAGAAGCGCGAGTACGAGCGGCGGCTGCTCAGCGACTCCGCCGTGCTCGCAGCCATCGAGGAGGAGGGGCTCGTGCGCATCGGATGGCGGGCGCTGCGCGACCTGCAGAGAGGAACCACACGATGACCACATTCACCGAGCGCCTGCGCGACCGACGACTCGACGCCGCGCCGACGCGGGCGCAGACCATCGCGTTCGGCGCGTCCGGATTCCCGACGCAGCTGATGACGCAGACGTTCTCCGCCTTCGTGGTGTACTTCTACGTCTCGCACCTCGCGGTGCCGGCCGGGTGGGTGGCGGCGGCGATGATCGCCCACGGCATCCTCAACGCCGTCCTCAACCCGGTGGTCGGGGCGATCTCCGACCGCCTGCGCACGCCGTGGGGTCGGCGGATCCCCTGGATCGGGCTCGGCATCGTCCCGCTGGTGGTCGCGTTCGCCCTGGTGTGGATGCCGCCGGCCCTGCCCGTGGGCGGGCTGATCGTCTGGTTCCTCGTCGTCGTCGCGGTGTACGACGTCGCCTTCGTGGTGGTGGTCCTGAACATCTCGGCGCTGTTCCCCGAGATCTTCCGCACGACCGACGAGCGGGCGCGGGGCAACGTCCCGAGGCAGATCTTCGCGATCCTCGGCATGGTGCTCGGCACCGCGGGCGCACCGCTGCTGTACGGATCGATCGGCTGGCCCGGCATGGCGATCGTGCTCGGCGCGGTCTGCCTGGTGCTGCTCGTCTGGTCGTTCACCGGGGGCATGATCGAGCGGCGGGTGCCCGAGGCGGGGGCGGCCGCGCCGATGCCCTGGCGCATGCAGCTGCGCTACACCTTCGCGAATCGCGCCTTCGTGCCCTACGTGCTCGGCTCCCTGTGCGTGCAGACCTCGATCGCGGTGATCCTCGCGGCGCTGCCGTTCTACGTGCGGTACTCGCTCGGCGCACCCGAGGGCGAGGGCAGCATCCTGCTCGGGGCGATCTTCGTGACCGCCATCCCTTCGATCGTGCTCTGGAGCGCGATCGTGCGGCGCACGAGCCCCCGCACCGCGCTGCTGTGGAGCGTCGGCGTGTTCGGCGTCGCGGTGCTCGGCTACCTGATCCCCACCAGCGTGCTCGGGGCGGCTCTCGTGGGGGTCGCGGCGGGCGTCGGCGTGGGCGGGCTGCTGCAGCTGCTCGAGGTGGTGCTGGCGCAGATCATCGACGAGGATGCCGTGCGCACGGGTCACCGGAGGGAGGGCGCGTACTTCGGGGTGAACGGCTTCGTCGTTCGCGGTTCCGTGGTCCTGCAGGCGATCGTGGCGGCCTGGGTGCTCACGGCCTCGGGCTTCGACGCGACCCTGGGCGATGCGCAGCCCGACAGCGTCGACGGCGGCATCCGCCTGATGCTGGCCGTGGTGCCCCTGGGCTTCACCGCCCTCGGGTGGGTGTGCTTCTTCTTCTACCCGATCCGCACGCGAGACCTCTAGGACGCCGCGCGCCGGGCCTCCCAGCCGGTGCGCACCATCTCGTCGACCGAGTAGCGCATGCGCCAGTCCAGGTCGCGGGCGGCGAGCGTGCCGTCGGCCACGATGCGGTCGGGGTCGCCGGGGCGCCGCGGGCCGATCTCGGGGGTGAAGGCGATGCCCGTGACGCGGACCATCGCGTCCATGATCTGCTTCACGCTGAGTCCGTCGCCCGAGCCGAGGTTGTAGGCCGGTTCGAGGGGATCGCCGGCGGCGAGCCGCTGGGCCGCGGCGACATGGGCGGCCGCGATGTCGCCGACGTGCACGTAGTCGCGCACGTTCGTGCCGTCCTCGGTCGCGTAGTCGTCGCCGTTGATCCGCGGCGTCCTGCCGGCGAGCAGCGCCTCGAACACGATCGGGAAGAGGTTGTGGGGGCTCACGTCGTACACGGTCGGGTCGGCCGATCCGACGACGTTGAAGTAGCGCAGCGACGTGTGACGGAGCGGAGCATCGGACTCGGCGGTCGCGATCGCCTGATCGCGGAGCAGCCATTCGCCGATGAGCTTGGACTCGCCGTACGGGCTGGCCGGCTTCTTCGCGGTGTCCTCGACGACCAGCGCCACCTCGGGGGTGCCGTAGACCGCCGCCGAGGAGGAGAACACGATGTTCGCGACACCCGTCGCCTGCATGGCCTCGAGGAGCACGCGGGTGCCCTCCACGTTCTGCGCGTAGGTGTGCAGCGGGCGCTGCACCGAGACGCCGGCGTACTTGTAGCCGGCCACGTGGATGACGCCCTCGGCGGCGTGCTCGCGCAGCGCCTGCTCGACCAGCGGGCGATCGAGGATGCTGCCCCGCACGAAGGGCACCCCCTCGGGCACGAACGAGGCGACGCCGCTGGAGAGGTCGTCGAGCACGACCGGCTCGAGTCCGGCGGAGGCGAGGGCGCGCACCACGTGCGCGCCGATGTAGCCGGCACCGCCGGTGACGATCCAGGACATTGCGTTCCTCTCCGGGCCGCGCGCTCGCCGGCTCCGAGGTCGATTCTGTCAGGCGTCGCGCCGCGCCCCCGCAGCCGGGGTGACCGGGAACACGGTCGGGGCGGCGAAGCCGCCGTGCGAGAACGCATCGCGGACGGCATCCGACACGGCATCCACGGCATCCTGCTCGACCAGGGCGATCGCCGCCCCGCCGAAGCCGCCGCCGGTCATCCGGGCGCCGAGAGCACCGGCGCCCCTCGCTGCCTCGACGGCGGTGTCGAGCTCGGGCACCGAGATCTCGAAGTCGTCGCGCATCGACGCGTGCGAGGCGAGCAGCAGGTCGCCGATCGCCCGGGCGCCCTGTTCGCGCAAGGTCCGCACGGTGTCGAGCACGCGCTGGTTCTCGGTCACCACGTGCCGCACACGACGGAAGGTCACGTCGTCCAGCAGTCGCCGGGCGCTGTCGAGGTCGGCCACCGACACGTCCCGCAGGCTCGGCACGCCGAGCAGGGCCGCGCCGCGCTCGCACGCCTCGCGGCGCTCGCGGTACCCGCCGGTCGCATGGGTATGGGAGACGCGGGTGTCGATCACCAGGATCACGAGGCCGGCCTCGGCGACGCCGACCGGCACGCGCACCGCGTCGAGCGTGCGGCAGTCGAGGAAGATCGCGGCGTCGGGGGCCCCGAGCATCGACGCCATCTGGTCCATGATGCCGGTGGGGGCGCCGACCGCCTCGTTCTCGGCACGGCGGCCGACACGGGCGAGGGCGGTGCGATCGAGCCTGGCGGTCCACAGGTCGTTCAGGGCGGATGCCGTCGCGCCCTCGATCGCGGCGGACGACGACAGGCCCGCGCCGACGGGGACGTCCGAGGCGATCGCGATGTCGATGCCCTGCGCGGCGGCATCCGGCGCCGCCTCACGCAGCGCCCACGCGACCCCGAGCGGATATGCGGCCCAGTCCGGCACGCGGGCGGCGGAGCCGGCATCCGCAGGGAAGAGCGCGTCGAGATCGGCGAGCGCGACCTCGACCGCCCCGTCCGCGAAGGTCGAGACGACCCGGATCCGGTCCTCGGCGCGCAGACCGGCCACCGCCACCGTCCGCTGCGGGATCGCGAACGGCAGCACGAAGCCGTCGTTGTAGTCGGTGTGCTCGCCGATGAGGTTGACCCGTCCCGGCGCGGACCACACGCCCTCGGGTTCGCGCCCGGTCACCGACCGGAACAGGTCGCGCGCGGCATCCTGGGCCGTGTTCACGCCGTGACCTCCGGGACGGCGGCCAGCGCGGTGCGCAAGCGCTCGGCGCCCTGCTCGGGGGTGACCTCGGCGGCCCAGGCCCACATGGCCGCCTCGGATCCCGCCAGGAACTTCAGCTTGTCGGCGGCGCGACGGGGACTCGTGAGCTGCAGATGCAGCCGCACGGCGTCGCGACCGGTATGCACGGGCGCCTGATGCCACGCGGCGATGTACGGTGTGGGCGCGTCGTAGAGCGCGTCGACTCCCCGCAGCAGGCGCAGGTACAAGGGAGCCAGCTCGTCGCGCTCGGCCTCGGTCGTCGCGGACAGGTCGGGCACCTGGCGATGCGGCAGGAGGTGCACCTCGACCGGCCAGCGGGCGGCGAACGGCACGAAGGCGGTCCAGTGCTCGCCGCGCAGGACCACGCGCTCGGATGCCTGCTCGAAGGCGAGGATGCGGTCGAAGAGGTCGGCGCCCGCACGGTCGAGCGAGTCGAGCAGGCGCGCGGTGCGCGGGGTCACATACGGATACGCGTAGATCTGCCCGTGCGGATGCGGGAGCGTCACGCCGATCGCCTCGCCGCGGTTCTCGAACGGGAAGACCTGCTCGACTCCGGGGAGGGCCGAGAGCGCGGCGGTGCGATCCGCCCACGCCTCGATCACGGTGCGCGCGCGCGTCACGGTCTGCGTGCCGAACGAGCCGGTGTGCTCGGGGCTGAAGCACACGACCTCGCAGCGGCCGACCGACGTGCGGGTGCGACCGAGGTCGAGGGCGTCCAGGTCGTCGAGGCCCCGTGGGGCGTCCTCCGCGCGGGGCGCCGCGCCGACGGCTTCCGCAAGGGCGGGACCGAAGGCCGGGGAGCGGTTCTCGAACACGGCCACGTCGTAGCGCGACGGCACCTCGGACGGATTCTCCGGTGTCTGCGGAGCGAGCGGGTCGGCGTGGGCCGCCGGCATCATGACGCGGTTCTGGCGGTTGGCCGCGACCGTGATCCAGTCTCCGGTCAGCACGTCCTGCCGCATGGTGGCGGTCGCCGGCCGCGGGTCGAGGGTGCGCGCGTCGACGGAGCGCTCGGAGCCCAGCGTCGTGCCGGGGTCGTCGTAGTAGAACAGCTCGCGTCCGTCGGCGAGCAGGGTCCGGCGCTTGGTGACGCCGCCGCCGAGGCTCTCGGTCGTCATCGCGCGCTCCCCGGGTGCTCGCCGCCCTACGCGCCGAGGGCCGCCGACACCACGGCGCGCGCCTCCGCCTGCACCTCGGCGAGGTGCTCCGGACCACGCAGGCTCTCGGCGTACAGCTTGTAGACGTCCTCCGTGCCCGAGGGGCGGGCGGCGAACCACGCGTGCTCGGTCTGCACCTTCAGGCCCCCGATCGCCGCCCCGTTGCCGGGCGCGTGCGACAGCTTGGCGGTGATCTCCTCGCCCGCGACGGTCGTGGCGGTCACGGCATCCGGAGCCAGCCTGCCGAGCGCGGCCTTCTGCTCGGGCGTCGCCGGGGCGTCGACCCGCTGATACGCGGACGACCCGAACGCCTGCTCGAGCTCGGCGTAGCGCTCGGACGGGCTCTTGCCGGTCACCGCGATGATCTCGGCGGCCAGCAGGCACAGCAGGATGCCGTCCTTGTCGGTCGACCAGACCGAGCCGTCCTTGCGGAGGAACGAGGCGCCCGCCGACTCCTCGCCGCCGAACGCGACCGAGCCGTCGAGCAGGCCGGGCACGAACCACTTGAACCCGACCGGGACCTCCAGGAGGCGCCGGCCCAACGACTCGGCCACCCGGTCGATGATCATCGACGACACGAGGGTCTTGCCGATCGCGGCGTCGCGCGGCCACTCCGCCCGGTGCGAGAAGAGGTAGTCGATGGCGACGGCCAGGTAGTGGTTGGGGTTCATCAGGCCGCCGTCCGGCGTGACGATGCCGTGCCGGTCGGCATCCGCGTCGTTGCCGGTGAGGACGTCGAAATCGCCCTTCTTGGCCACGAGCGACGCCATGGCCGAGGGCGACGACGGATCCATGCGGATCTTCTCGTCCCAGTCGAGCGTCATGAAGCGCCACGTCGGGTCGACCTCGGGATTCACGACCGTGAGCTCGAGGTCGTAGACCTCCTTGATGAGGGCCCAGTACTCCACGGAGGCCCCGCCCAGCGGGTCGGCGCCGATGCGCACGCCCGCGCGCCGGATCGCGTCGACGTCGATGATCGACGCGAGGTCGCGCACGTACGCGTCGCGGAAGTCGTAGGTGCCGATCGTGTCGGCGTCCAGGTCGGCGAAGCGCACCCGCTTCACGCCGTCGAGGCCGTTCTCGATGAGCTGGTTCGCCCGGTCGGCGATCCACCCCGTGGCGTCGGTGTCGGCGGGGCCGCCGTGGGGCGGGTTGTACTTGAAGCCGCCGTCGCGGGGCGGGTTGTGCGACGGCGTGACGACGATGCCGTCGGCGCGGCCGGCGTCGGCCTCGCCGGACCCCGGCGCGCGGTTGTACGTGAGGATCGCGTGGCTCAGGGCCGGCGTCGGCACCCAGGAGTCGCGGGAGTCGACGCGCACGTCCACACCGTTCGCGACCAGCACCTCGATCGCGCTGCGCTCGGCGGGCAGCGACAGGGCGTGCGTGTCGCGGCCCAGGAACAGCGGACCGGCGATGCCCTGCCGGGTGCGGTAGTCGACGATCGCCTGAGTGGTGGCGAGGATGTGGTTCTCGTTGAAGCTCCCGCTCAGCGAGGAGCCGCGGTGACCGCTCGTGCCGAAGGCCACGCGCTCGCCGGGCACGTCGGGGCGGGGGGCGCGGTCGTAGTAGGCGGCGATCAGCTCGTCGACGTCGATGAGGTCTGTTTCCTCCGCGGGGAGGCCGGCACGGCTCGTCATCCCCTCAGTCTGCACCGATCGGCGCCGCGACGAAACTTCGCGTCGGGGGATTGACGCGGAGGGATTCGAGGGGACGAGACGCGGCGACGTGGAACGATCGCGGAGGGATAGGGTGAAACGCGTGACCGAACGCCGCACCTACAGCTATCTCGGACCCGCGGGGACCTTCACGGAAGCGGCACTCGACCAGGTGGCCGAGGCGCGGGGCCAGGAATGGCGTCCGGTGCACAACGTCGGCGAGGCGCTCGCCGACGTGCTCGAGGGGCGCAGTTTCGCGGCGATGATCGCGATCGAGAACTCCATCGAGGGCGGCGTCTCGACCACGCAGGATGCCCTGGCCACCCTTCCCGGACTCCGCATCATCGGCGAGTACCTCGTGCGCGTGAACTTCGTGCTCGTCGCTCCGCGCGGCACGACCCTCGACGACGTCACCGTCATCGCCGCCCACCCGGTGGCGTACGCGCAGTGCCACGGGTGGCTCGGAGCGCACATCCCGGCGCACTCGCACGTGCCGGCGTCCAGCAACGTGGCCTCCGCGATCGGCGTGCTCGACGGCACACTGCCCGCCCAGGCCGCCATCGCCGCCCCCGGCATCGTGAAGCACTACGACGTCGACGTCCTGGCCTCCGGCATCGGCGACAACGCGCAGGCGGTCACCCGGTTCGTGCTCGTCACGCGCACGACCACCCCGCCCGAGCCGACCGGCGCCGACAAGACCTCGCTCATCGTCGAGCTCCCCCACGACCACCCCGGGTCGCTCCTCGAGATGCTGGAGCAGTTCTCCACCCGCGGCATCAACCTCTCGCTCATCGAGTCGCGGCCCATCGGCGACGAGCTCGGCCGCTACCGCTTCGTGATCGACGCAGACGGCCACATCGAGCACGAGCGCATGGCCGATGCGCTCCTCGGCATCCGCCGCTTCAGCCCGCGCGTCGTCTTCCTCGGCTCCTACCCGCGCGCCGACCGGCAGATCGTGCACTACCCCGAGCGCTACGCCGACGAGGTCTTCGTCGAAGCGCGCGACTGGCTGCGCGGCATCCTCTCCGGCGAACCCGAGGCGTGACCCCCGGCTGATGCCTGCGGCGGCTCAGTGCTCGCGGAACATCGGCCAGTCGCTGCCCGGCGCCATCCGCGAATACAGCGCGCTCTTGGCCACGGTGAGGGTCGGGTACGTGCCGGCTGCGGCATCCGCTCCCGCCATCGTCACCTGATACCCCTGCTCGTCGTGGCGGATGCTGCCGACCACGCCGTTCTTCCCGTACGCGACCCACAGCGCGAGTGTGGTGGTGGTGCTCATCGTCGAACTCCTCTCCATCGCCGAGGCTACTCCCGCCTCCCCGCCCCTGCTACCCCCGCCCCGGAAGGGGACGGACGGGAGGGGGCGGAGGGCCCGGGCGCGTCAGAGGGCGGCGGCGACGAGGTCGAGGGTCTGGGCGCGACCGAGGGCCGAGTCGGCGGGCTCCGCGGCGTACGAGCCGGCCACGGGCGACAGCATGACCTCGTCGACGCCCCAGCGGGCGGCGAAGTCGCGGACCTCCGCGGCGACGGACTCGCCCGTTCCGACGAACCACCGCGCGCGGGCGGCCTCGACGACCTGATCGGTCGCGGCATCCGACTCGGCGCCGAGGGCCTCCTCGACCGTCTCGAGCGCTTCGAGGGGCTTGTTCAGGCGCAGGCGCGCCATCATCCGCAGCTGGGGCAGGGCGCGGGCCTCGGCCTCCTCGACCGTGGGGGAGGCGACGGCGTTGACGGTCAGGAACGTGCGGGGCTCGGGGTGCTCCTCGCTGGGGCGGTAGCCGGTGCGGTAGAGGTCGAGGGCACGCTCGAGGCCCTGGCCCGAGAAGTGGTTCGCGAAGACGTAGGGCAGGCCCTGGGATGCCGCGAGCTGAGCCGAGTAGTCGCTGGAGCCGAGCAGCCAGATCTCGGGGGCACCCGTCGCCGCCGGGGTGGCGCGCACGGTGTACTCGCCGCCGGAGGTGAAGCGCACGGTCGCGCCGTCGCCGGAGACGAGGGCGGAGATGTCCTGCACATGGCGGGGGAACTGCTCGACGTCGCTCGTCGTGCCCGACCCGCGCAGCAGCTGGGTGATGACCGGGTCGCTGCCGGGCGCGCGTCCGAGACCGAGGTCGATGCGCCCCGGGGCGATGGCCTCGAGGGCGGCGAACTGCTCGGCGACGATGAGGGGCGCGTGGTTCGGCAGCATGACGCCGCCCGAGCCCAGCCGCACGCGCGAGGTCCTCGTCGCGGCGGCGGCGATCAGCACCGGCGGCGTGGTCGAGGCCACCGCGGGCATGTTGTGGTGCTCCGCGAACCAGTAGCGGCGGTAGCCCAGCCGATCGGCGGTCTCGGCGAGCGAGAGCGAGGCGGCGATGGCCTGGGAGCTGGTCTGCCCGGTGCGCACCGGCACCAGGTCGAGGACGGAGAGTGCGACGTCGTTCATCCTCGTCTGCAACCGCGCGGGCGAGCGGGGCATTCCCGCTCGCCCGTCCGGGGTGCGCGTCCCGGGTCGTGCGGCCCGGGGGGGCGGTCAGGCGGCGACCGGCGAGGCGGATGCCGGGGCGAAGGCGTCGGCGAGAGAGCGTCGGGCGAGGCGGTAGCGGATGTGCCAGGCGGCGCTGTAGCTCTGCTCGGGGAGGTCGGCGAGCAGAGCGCGGTCGTCGGCGCCGAGTCCGTCGCGCCGTGCCTCGCGCAGGAGGTCGTCCTTCGTGGCCGGGTACTCCATCGTGGTGAGGAAGCGGTCGAGGGCGGGAGAGGGGGACATGGGCTCCTCCTTGGGAAGTGCAGACTGCGAGTGGGGGGACGAGGGGGAGGGAGGCGTGGGGCGCGCCCGCCCGCGCCCCCCCCCCCCCCCCCCGCGGGCGGGGGGGGGGGGGGGGCGGGCGCGGGGCCCGGGATTACACCCCGATAATTCGCGGCGGGGCCCCGTGCCGGTCCGGGGAGATTAACCACAACAC